>NZ_JBVJOL010000001.1:0-2016997 GCF_055583185.1 Streptomyces sp. NPDC104814
GGTTGATAGGCCGGATATGGAAGCACGGTAACGTGTGGAGTTGACCGGTACTAATAGGCCGAGGGCTTGTCCTCAGTTGCTCGCGTCCACTGTGTTGGTTCTGAAACCACGAACAGCCCCATCGGGATTTTTCCGGGTGGTGCGGCATTGTTCGACAGTTTCATAGTGTTTCGGTGGTCATAGCGTAGGGGAAACGCCCGGTTACATTCCGAACCCGGAAGCTAAGCCTTACAGCGCCGATGGTACTGCAGGGGGGACCCTGTGGGAGAGTAGGACACCGCCGAACAATTATTGAAAAGGGTTGGACCCCGAACTTCGGTTCAGGGTCCAACCCTTTTTTGTTTGCCGTCACTTGAGGTTCAGGTTCCGCATCGAGCATCGGTGGCATGGGTGCTGCTGCAATGCTCAGGGCCGCCGGTATCGGCGTGGGTGACGAGGTCGTCGTGCCGGCCTTCGGGAGCGTCGAGGTCGCCGGTGCGGTGACCCTGGCCGGTGCGCTGCCGGTGTTCGCTGACATAGACCCGGTGACGTACTGCCTGGACACGGCCGCCGTCGAAGCGGCCGTAACTCCGCGGACGGCTGCCGTCGTTGTCGTACACCGCTTCGGGCGGATGGCCGAGCTGGGGGCGCTGCGTGCGCTCGGGCAGCGGCACGGGCTGCTCCTGCTGGAGCAGGGGGAGTCGCACGCGCCGTACGACGAGGTCGCTCAGCGTCGGGAGCGGGCGGCCTATCTCGATGCCCGGCTGCGGGGGGTGCTGACCCCTGACGGCGGTGACGGGCACACCTATCAGCAGTACGTCGTGCGGGTGCCCGGCAATGGGCGGCCCGATCGCGACGCTTTCGCTCGCGCGGTGCGGGCCAAGGGAATCGACTGCCGGGTGCCGGTGAAGACGCCGGTGCACCGGCTGCCGGAGTTCCGGCAGTGCGTGTCCCTGCCGGTGACGGAACGGGCTGCCGATGAGACGCTTTCACTGCCGGTCGATGCCGGACTGACGAAACGGGACATGCAGCGCATTGTGGGTGCCTGTAATGCGCTCGGCGGGCTGGTGACGCCGGCCTTCTGAACGAGTTTGGGAATCCCCGTCCGATCGGGGTATGCTTCATTTCGTTGCCGCGAGGGAAACCTCGGAAAAGCGACAAGCCCCTATAGCTCAGTCGGCAGAGCGTCTCCATGGTAAGGAGAAGGTCAACGGTTCGATTCCGTTTGGGGGCTCCACGAGAAAGGCCCCCCGCCCGATGGGCGGGGGGCCTTTTCGCATTCAGGCCTTTGTTCAGTCGTTGTGCGGTTCCGGCACGCGCATCGCCAGGATCGCCATGTCGTCCGAAGGGGCGTCCGACGCGAAACGCTCCACCGCCCGCATGATGCGTGCGGCGACCGCGCCGGCCGTCAGGCCCGTGCAGGTGGTCAGGACGTCGGCGAGGCCGTCGTCGCCGAGCATGCGCGTGCCCTCACGGCGTTCCGTCACGCCGTCCGTGACACACAGCAGGACGTCGCCCGGGTCCAGGGTGACCGTCTGCTCGTACAGCTCCAGGTCGTCCATGACGCCGAGCAGCGGCTGGGGCTCGGCTGCCGCCTCCACCGTGCCGTCCTGGCGCAGGCGCAGCGGGAGCGGATGCCCGGCGCAGACCACCTTCAGCTCGGCGCTGCCGTCGTCCTGCGGGCGCATCTCGCCGTACAGGAGGGTCAGGAAGCGGCTGCGGGCGCCCTCGTCGAGGATCGCGGAGTTCAGGCGCTCCAGGACGGCCGGGCCGCTCAGACCCTCGCGGGCCAGGAGGCGCAGGGCGTGCCGCGCGAGGCCGGTGACGGCGGCGGCGTTGGGGCCCGTGCCGCAGACGTCGCCGATGGCGAAGCCGTAGGCGCCGTCGCTGATCGGGAACAGGTCGTAGAAGTCGCCGCCGACCTCGTTGCCCTCGCCGGCCGCGCGGTAGATCACCTCGACCTCGACGCCGTCGATGTGCGGCAGCTCCGGCGGCAGGAGGCTGCGCTGGAGGGACTGGCTGATGGCCGTGCGCTCCGAGTACAGCCGGGCGTTGTCCAGGGCGAGAGCGGCCCGCCGGCTCAAGTCCTCGGCCAGTTCCAGGATTTCCTGGCGGAAGTGCTCGTCGGTGGGCTTGCCCAGGGTGAGCATGCCGATGACGCGGTTGCGGGCGACCAGCGGCAGCACGACCGTCTCGCCGCCGAGCGCGGAGGCCACGGCGAGCGTGGGGCCCATGCCGGAGGCCATCTGGTGGATGGGGCCTCCGGTCAGGCCGAGGCTGCGCATGGAGCTGCGCAGCGCCGCCTGGTGGGCGGTCTCGGCGGGCGTCGTCCAGACGCGGGCGCCGGGCGTGGGGACCGGGTCCGGCGGGGCGATCTTCGACAGCAACGACTTGATGCCGTCGATGAGTTCCTCGTCCTCGTGCAGGACGTACGACAGATACGGCTCTGAGGCCTGGTCGGCGATCGTGTAGACGGCGCACCAGGTGGCCAGCGTCGGGACCGTCATCTGGGCCATGAGGGCGAGGGTCTGGTCGCGGTCCAGGGTGCCGGCGAGGAGGTCGGAGGCCTCCACCAGGAAGCTCAGGGAGCCGCGGCGCAGGCGTTCCAGCTCGCCCAGGCGGGCGGACTCGACGGCGAGCGCGATGCGGTCGGCGGCGAACTGCAGCCGCAGCGCTTCTTCGTTGGAGTAGCGGCCCGGGGCTTCGGCGGCGACACCGAGGGAGCCGGTGAGGCGGCCCTCGACCTTGAGCGGGACGGTGACGACGGAGCGCATGCCGGTGCCGTTCAGCAGGGGTACGGCGCCGGGGACGGCCGTGAGGTCGTCGTGGACGGCGGGCATGCGGGCGGAGCCGTAGCGGCCGGGGCCGGCTTCGACGGGGACGCGTGCGAAGCGCTGCCGGGCGGAGGGCAGGCCGGTGGAGGCGCGGACCTCCAGTTCGGTCTCGTCGTCGGTGGCGAGCAGCAGGAACGCGGAGTCGCCGTCGAGCATGTCGCGGGCGCGTTCCACGGTGCGCTGGAGGAGGCCGTCGAGGTCGTCGGGGGCGGGGGAGCCGATGAAGGCGTCGAAGGGGTCGTTGCTCTGGCCGTCCGCGGAGGTGGCCGGATCGGTGACGGGGGCCCGCAAGGGCGTCTGCAGGACGGCGCGTTCGTGGTCGCGGACCAGCAGGCAGACCGTGGAGGGTTCGCCGGAGGTGTCGCGGACGCGGAGGTGGGAGGCGTAGACGGGGATGACGCGGCCGTCGGCGCCGCGGATGCCGTAGCTGCCCTCCCAGCGGGAGAGCTGGAGCGCCTCGGCGATGCCGGTGCCGGTGCCTGGGGTCTGCGGCCAGGCGGCGAGGTCGGTGAGGGGCTTGCCGGTGACCTGGTCGGCGGGGTACCCGAAGAGGTCCTCGGCGTCCTCGCTCCAGGCGCTGATCGCGCCGCCGCGGTCGATCTGGACGACGGCGACGCGGATCCGGCCGTCGGCGATGGGCAGCAGCTCGGCCGGCAGGGCCGGGCCGGCGGTGCGGGTGCCGACGGGGCGTGCGGGCAGGTCGAGCTGGAACCAGACGTTCTTGTGGGTGGGGGTGTACTCCACGCCCCAGCGGCCGGCCAGGGCGGCGCAGAGCTGGAGGCCGCGGCCGCCCTCGCGGTCCGGGCTGCCCATGGAGACGGCGGCGCTCTGGACGGGGAGCTCCCGCTCGGGGTAGCGGTCGGAGACCTCGATGCGCACGCCGTCCTCGGTGCGCAGGCACAGCACGTCGGCGTGGGTGCCGGCGTGGACCACGGCGTTGGTCACCAGTTCGCTGGTCAGGACGACCGCGTCGTCCACGATGTCGGCGAATCCCCAGCCCTGGAGGGTGTCGCGGACGAACGAGCGGGCGGTCGCGACCGATCGCCCGACAGGCTCGAAGCTGGCTGCCGCGCGCGCGGTGATCACGAAACTCCTCGGCCGGTCGTCGACGTGCTGGGCTGCCCCGTCGTCGGGCTCGCTCCGCTGGTGCGGCGGGCGCGCGCTCGTCGGCCGGGGTTCCGGGGGTTGTGCCCCCGGGATCAGTCCGGTGGTCATGTCTGCGGCCGCCCCTCCGATGCCCGCTCGTACTGTGCCACCGCCCAGGCCGGACGGATCGGTGCGGCTGGACAGCCGCATGCAAGGGTACTTACCTTCCCCGTCCATGCGGATGCCGGTCAGCAGTGTTTCCGTCCGGAGGGTGTGCGGACGATGTGCGAAGCTGCCGAACTGTTATGGCCTGGTTCGGCGAGGGTGAAACACTGGGCAGGCTTCCGGTGAAAGTCGCGGCAGGCTTCCGGTGAAGGTCCGGGCAGGCCGAGTGTCGTCCGGCCAGGGTGGGCAGCAGCCCGTTCGTGTGGTCTGCCGGCAATGGGCTGACACACGCGGTGGCACCTGGTACGCCGGAGCGGCGGGACCGGGGCACTACGAGCACGGCAGTAACGGTCGATCCCTGCGGGAGGGACACAGTGGAGTCTGGCGCAGCGACGCGGGGCACGAAGACGCGCGCGAAGAACCAGCGCACATCGCGGGGCGGGACGACCGTGGTGGACACGGCTGCCCTGAACCGGCTCCTGGCGGCTCTGGTGTCCATGCGTGACGGTAATTTCCGCAAGCGGCTCACGGTGTCCGGGGACGGCGTGATGTCGGAGATCGCGGCCGTGTTCAACGAGGTGGCGGACCGCAATCTGCATCTCACGGGTGAGCTGTCGCGGGTGCGGCGCATGGTGGGCCGTGAGGGAAAGCTCACGGAACGGCTGGAGACGGGGGCGTGCGAAGGCTCGTGGGCGGCCGCCATCGACGCCTCCAACGACCTGGTCGACGACCTGGTGCGGCCGGTCTCCGAGGTCAGCCGGGTGCTGTCGGCGGTCGCGGACGGTGATCTGTCGCCGCGCATGGAGCTGCGCACCCAGACGCCGGAGGGGGCCGGGCATCCGCTGCGCGGGGAGTTCCTGAAGGTCTCGCGGACGGTCAACAACCTGGTCGATCAGCTGTCGACGTTCACCGACGAGGTCACCCGGGTGGCCAGCGAGGTGGGCACCGAGGGCAAGCTCGGTGGGCAGGCACGCGTGCGTGGCCTGTCGGGCTCCTGGAAGGATCTGACGGACTCCGTCAACACGATGGCGTCGCGGCTCACCGCGCAGGTGCGGGACATCGCCCTGGTGACGACGGCCGTCGCCAAGGGCGATCTGTCACGCAAGGTGACCGTGCATGTGGCCGGCGAGATGCTGGAGCTGAAGAACACCGTCAACACGATGGTGGACCAGCTCTCCGCGTTCTCCTCGGAGGTGACGCGGGTCGCCCGTGAGGTGGGCACCGAGGGCATCCTGGGCGGCCAGGCGCAGGTGCCGGGCGTGGACGGGGTGTGGAAGGAGCTGACCGACTCCGTCAACACGATGGCGGGCAACCTCACCGCCCAGGTGCGCGGGATCTCGGAGGTGACCACGGCGGTCGCCAGCGGTGATCTGTCGCGGAAGGTGACGGTCCCGGCGCGCGGTGAGGTCGCGCAGCTCGCCGACACGATCAACCAGATGACCGAGACGCTGCGGATCTTCGCCGACGAGGTCACGCGTGTGGCCAACGAGGTCGGTGCCGAGGGTCGGCTCGGCGGGCAGGCGAACGTGCCGGGCGCGGCCGGTACCTGGAAGGACCTGACGGATTCCGTCAACACGGTGTTCCGGAACCTGACGACGCAGGTGCGGGACATCGCGGCCGTGACGACGGCGGTGGCCAACGGTGATCTGTCGCAGAAGGTCACCGTGGACGTGGCCGGCGAGATGCTGGAGCTGAAGAACACCGTCAACGGGATGGTGGACCAGCTGTCGTCGTTCGGTGCCGAGGTCACCCGCGTGGCGCGGGAGATCGGCGTCGAGGGCGAGCTGGGCGGTCAGGCGCAGGTGCCGGGCGCGGCGGGCACGTGGAAGGACCTGACGGACTCCGTCAACACCGCGTTCCGCAACCTCACCGGGCAGGTGCGCAACATCGCTCAGGTGACGACGGCGGTGGCCAACGGTGATCTGTCGCAGAAGGTCACCGTGGACGTCTCCGGTGAGATGCTCCAGCTGAAGAACACCGTGAACACGATGGTGGACCAGCTGTCGTCGTTCGCCGACCAGGTGACGCGGATGGCGCGGGACGTGGGCACGGAGGGCCGGCTCGGCGGTCAGGCCCGCGTGGACGGTGTGTCGGGCACCTGGAAGGAGCTGACGGACTCCGTCAACTTCATGGCCGGCAACCTCACCTCGCAGGTGCGGCAGATCGCGCAGGTGACGACGGCCGTCGCGCGCGGTGACCTCTCCCAGAAGATCGACGTGGACGCGCGCGGCGAGATCCTGGAGCTGAAGAACACCATCAACACGATGGTCGACCAGCTGTCCGCGTTCGCCGACCAGGTGACCCGGGTCGCCCGCGAGGTGGGCACCGACGGGCGGCTGGGCGGTCAGGCGCAGGTGCCCGGCGTGGCCGGCGTGTGGCGGGACCTGACCGATTCCGTGAACGGAATGGCAGGAAACCTCACCGCCCAGGTGCGCAACATCGCGCAGGTGGCCACGGCGGTGGCGCGCGGTGACCTCTCGCAGAAGATCACCGTGGACGCGCGCGGGGAGATCCTGGAGCTGAAGAACACCCTGAACACGATGGTGGACCAGCTGTCGTCGTTCGCCCAGGAGGTCACCCGCGTGGCCCGCGAGGTGGGCACCGAGGGCATCCTGGGTGGCCAGGCGGAGGTGCAGGGCGTCTCCGGTACCTGGAAGGACCTCACGCAGTCCGTGAACGGCATGGCCAACAACCTGACCCTTCAGGTGCGGTCCATCGCCGAGGTCACCACCGCGGTCGCCAAGGGCGATCTGTCGAAGAAGATCACCGTCGACGCCAAGGGCGAGATCCTTGAGCTGGTGACGACCGTGAACACGATGGTCGACCAGCTGTCGTCGTTCGCGGAGCAGGTGACCCGGGTGGCCCGTGAGGTGGGCACCGAGGGCATCCTGGGCGGCCAGGCGCACGTGCCGGGTGTCACGGGCATCTGGAAGGACCTCAGCGACAACGTCAACCTGATGGCGAAGAACCTGACCACACAGGTGCGCAACATCTCCCAGGTGTCGGCGGCGGTCGCCAACGGTGATCTGACGCGTCAGGTGACCATCGAGGCGCGCGGTGAGGTCGCGCAGCTCGCCGACACCATCAACACGATGGTGAAGACGCTGAGTTCGTTCGCCGAGCAGGTCACCAAGGTGGCCCGTGAGGTGGGCACGGACGGCATCCTCGGCGGTCAGGCGCACGTGCCCGGTGTGGCCGGCACCTGGAAGGACCTCACCGAGTCGGTGAACCAGATGGCGTCCAACCTGACCGGTCAGGTGCGCAACATCGCCCTGGTCACCACGGCGATCGCCAAGGGCGACCTGAGCAAGAAGATCGACATCGACGCCCGCGGCGAGATCCTCGAGCTGAAGACGACGATCAACACGATGGTCGACCAGCTGTCCAGCTTCGCCGAGGAGGTCACGCGCGTGGCCCGCGAGGTGGGCACCGAGGGGCAGCTCGGCGGCCAGGCACGCGTGCGTGACGTCGACGGCACCTGGCGCGACCTGACCGAGTCCGTGAACGAGATGGCGGGCAACCTGACCCGGCAGGTGCGGGCCATCGCGCGCGTGGCGACCGCGGTGACCCGTGGTGACCTGAACCTGAAGATCGACGTCGATGCCTCCGGCGAGATCCAGGAGCTGCAGGACTACATCAACAAGATGATCGCCAACCTGCGCGACACCACGATCGCCAACAAGGAGCAGGACTGGCTGAAGGGCAACCTGGCGCGTATCTCGGCGCTGATGCAGGGCCGGCGCGACCTGGAGGACGTGGCCTCGCTGATCATGAGCGAGCTGACCCCGGTGGTGTCGGCGCAGCACGGCGCGTTCTTCGTCGCCATGCCGCTGATGGAGGGCAAGGACGTCCCCGGCGGCGAGGACGACTACGAGCTGCGCATGCTCGGGTCGTACGGCTACTCGACGGGGTCCATGCCGGCGTCGTTCCGGCCCGGTGAGGCGCTGGTGGGCACGGCCGCCGAGGAGAAGCGCGCGATCCTCGTGGAGAACGCGCCCAGCGGCTATCTGAAGATCTCCTCCGGGCTCGGTGAGGCGCCGCCTGCACAGGTGATCGTGTTGCCGGTGCTGTTCGAGGGCAAGGTGCTCGGCGTGATCGAGCTGGCGTCGTTCACGCCGTTCACGCAGATCCAGAAGGACTTCCTGAACCAGATCGCGGAGATGATCGCGACCAGCGTCAACACCATCTCCGTCAACACCAAGACCGAGCAGCTGCTGAAGCAGTCGCAGGAGCTGACCGAGCAACTGCGGGAGCGCTCGGCGGAGTTGGAGCAGCGGCAGAAGGCGCTGCAGGCGTCCAACGCCGAACTGGAGGAGAAGGCCGAGCTGCTGGCGCGGCAGAACCGCGACATCGAGGTGAAGAACACCGAGATCGAGGAGGCGCGGCAGGTCCTGGAGGAGCGTGCCGAGCAGCTCGCGGTGTCGATGCGCTACAAGAGCGAGTTCCTCGCCAACATGTCGCACGAGCTGCGTACGCCGCTGAACTCGCTGCTGATCCTGGCCAAGCTGCTCGCCGACAACGCCGAGGGCAATCTGTCGCCGAAGCAGGTGGAGTTCGCCGAGACGATCCACGGCGCGGGATCCGACCTGCTGCAGCTGATCAACGACATCCTGGACCTGTCGAAGGTCGAGGCGGGCAAGATGGACGTCTCGCCGACCCGGATCGCGCTGGTGCAGCTCGTGGACTACGTGGAGGCCACGTTCCGGCCGCTGACCGCGGAGAAGGGCCTGGACCTGTCGGTGCGGGTCTCGCCGGAGCTGCCCGCCACGCTGCACACCGACGAGCAGCGCCTGCTGCAGGTCCTGCGCAACCTGCTGTCGAACGCGGTGAAGTTCACCGACTCCGGCTCCGTGGAGCTGGTGATCCGGCCGGCCGGGGCGGACGTGCCGCAGTCCATCCGGGAGCAGCTGCTGGAGGTCGGTTCGCTGACCAGCCCCGACGAGCCGCTGATCGCGTTCTCGGTGACCGACACCGGTATCGGCATCGCGGCGAGCAAGATGCGGGTGATCTTCGAGGCGTTCAAGCAGGCCGACGGCACCACCAGCCGCAAGTACGGCGGTACGGGCCTCGGGCTGTCGATCTCGCGGGAGATCGCGCAGCTGCTCGGCGGTGAGATCCACGCGCAGAGCGAGCCGGGCCGTGGCTCGACGTTCACGCTGTATCTGCCGCTGCACATGAGCGAGCTGCCGCCGCAGGGCTACCAGCAGGCGCCGCCGGCGCTCGGGGGCGGTGAGACGGCGGCGTCGCGCAACGGGGCCCGGGAGCTGTCCGGGCCGGACTTCGAGACGCCGGCCGAGGTGAAGTCGTACCAGGAGACCCAGAACGGTGCCGCGGCGCTCTTCCGGCGCCGCCGCCGGGCCGCGTCCGCGGCGCTGGAACAGCGTCCGGCGGCGCAGCCCGAGCAGTGGCCCGGGACGGCGTCCGGGGCGTCCGCGCTCTCGGGGAGCGAGCAGGAGGGGGCGCCGCAGCCGCACCGCGGCATCCGCTTCGGTGGCCAGAAAGTGCTGATCGTCGACGACGACATCCGCAACGTCTTCGCGCTGACGAGCGTCCTGGAGCAGCACGGCCTGTCGGTGCTGTACGCGGAGAACGGCCGTGAGGGCATCGAGGTGCTGGAGCAGCACGAGGACGTGGCGGTCGTCCTGATGGACATCATGATGCCGGAGATGGACGGGTACGCGACGACCACCGCGATCCGCAGGATGCCGCAGTTCTCCGGGCTGCCGATCATCGCGCTCACCGCGAAGGCGATGAAGGGCGACCGGGAGAAGGCCATCGAGTCCGGCGCGTCCGACTACGTCACCAAGCCGGTCGACCCCGATCACCTGCTGACCGTGATGGAGCAGTGGATGCGCGGGGAATGATCGGTGACGTTCACCGGGAGTCGCTGACAGAGGGTGCGCGCGGCTGTGTAGAAGTACGGGATCCGGGGAACCTTCTGGTCTCCCACTACGTTTCTGCTACGTGCACAGTGACATCGCGGTGACAGGGTGTGGCGACAGGCGGGGTGCAGCTACGATGACCGGCACGAGGACGGACGGCGCAAGGGAGTCGTCCAGTGGGGCGGCGCCCGGTGCTTCCCCAAGTCCTGCGGACAGGGGAGGCCCCAAGCCGGGGCGAGGAGGGCGGGCCATGGTGCAGAAGGCCAAGATCCTCCTGGTCGATGACCGGCCGGAGAATCTGCTGGCGCTGGAGGCGATCCTCTCTGCGCTCGATCAGACGCTGGTGCGGGCATCGTCCGGGGAGGAAGCACTCAAAGCACTGCTCACGGACGACTTCGCGGTCATTCTGCTGGACGTCCAGATGCCGGGCATGGACGGATTCGAGACGGCCGCGCACATCAAGCGGCGGGAGCGCACCCGGGACATCCCGATCATCTTCCTCACCGCGATCAACCACGGCCCCCACCACACCTTCCGCGGGTATGCGGCGGGCGCGGTCGACTACATCTCCAAGCCGTTCGACCCGTGGGTGCTGCGGGCGAAGGTCTCCGTGTTCGTCGAGCTGTACATGAAGAACTGCCAGCTGCGTGAGCAGGCGTCGCTGCTGCGCCTGCAGTTGGAAGGCGGCGGCAAGGGCGGCGTGGCCGGCAAGGAGTCGGCCGGGCTGCTCGCGGAACTGTCCGCGCGGCTCGCCGCCGTCGAGGAGCAGGCCGAGGCGCTGTCCAAACAGCTGGACGAGGAGTCGGCCGACGCGGCCGCGGTCGCCACGGCGGCCCATCTGGAGCGCAAACTCACCGGGCTGCGCCGGGCCCTGGACGCGCTGGAGCCGGGCACCGGCAGCGGCGGCTCCCCGGTGCCTCCGCAAGGCTGACGGGCGTCGGGTGCGGAACGACGCGCGCGATGCGCTCAGTTGCGGATGAGCGCGCGTCACTTCCCCGGTGAGCGGCGCGTCGGTTTTCCTTGATCGGGCGTCAGTTCCTTCCGGCCGCACGCAGGTCGTTTCGCCGGCCGTCAAGCACGTCGGCTTCGCCGAAGTCCACGGCGACACGAACGGGTGAAGCAGTGGGCACACGTGTCCGCTGTCGTCTCCACCGGTAACCTCACATCCATGGCCTCACGTCCCTCCGCAGCCAAGAAGCCGCCCGCGAAGAAGGCGGCCGCTCCCGCGAAGGCTCCGGCGAGGAAGGCCGTCGCGAAGAAGGCCCCGGCCAAGAAGGCGCCCGCCCGGAAGGCTGTGGCGAGGAAGCCCGTGCCCCAGCCGGCGCCGAACCCCACCGGGGGCCTGTACCGGGTGGTGCGTGCGCTGTGGCTGGGCGTGGCGCACGCCGTCGGCGCCGTCTTCCGCGGCATAGGGCAGGGTGCGAAGAACCTCGACCCCGCCCACCGCAAGGACGGCATCGCGCTGCTGCTGCTCGGTATCGCGCTGATCGTCGCCGCCGGCACCTGGGCGGATCTCAAGGGCCCGGTCGGTGACCTGGTCGAGATCCTGGTGACCGGCGCGTTCGGCCGGCTGGACCTGCTGGTGCCGCTCCTGCTCGGCACGATCGCGGTGCGTTTCATCCGCCATCCCGAGCAGCAGGACGCCAACGGCCGGATCGTGATCGGGCTGTCGGCGCTGGTCATCGGCGTGCTCGGCCAGGTCCACATCGCCTGCGGCTCGCCCGCCCGCAGCGGCGGCATGCAGGCCATAAGGGACGCCGGCGGCCTCATCGGCTGGGCGGCGGCCACCCCGCTGACGTACACCATGACCGAGGTCCTCGCCGTGCCCCTGCTGGTGCTGCTGACGGTCTTCGGGCTGCTGGTGGTCACGGCCACCCCGGTCAACGCGATCCCGCAGCGGCTGCGCCAGCTCGGCGTGAAGCTCGGCATCCTGCCCGACCCGGCGGACGACGAGTACACCGAGTACGGCGAGTACACCGACGACGACGAGCGCTACGACGAGCAGTGGCGCGAGGCGCTGCCCGCGCGTCCCCGCCGGCGCTCCAGCGCCCCCCAGGGATACGACCCCGAGAGCGCCGAGCAGGAAGCGCTCGCCCGGCGCCGGGGCCGCCCGCGCCGCTCCGCCGTGCCGCAGCCCGCTCCGGACCGGCAGCTGGACGCGGTGGACATCGCCGCCGCTGCGGCCGCCGACCTCGACGGCGCCGTCCTGCACGGCATGCCGCCCTCGCCGATCGTCGCCGACCTCACCCAGGGCGTGCGCATCGGCGACCGGGAGGACACCGCCCCGACGCCCACCCCGGCACCCGGTGCGGCCGCCGCGCCGGCGTCCACCCCGGTGCCGGCCGCGCGGCCCCAGCCGGGCAAACGCACCCCGCGGCCGGAACCGGCCGAGCCCGCCGGGACCAGGTCCGCGGTCCCCGACCTGACCAAGACACCGCCCACCGAGCCGCGCGACCTGCCGCCGCGCGCCGAGCAGCTCCAGCTGTCCGGAGACATCACCTACGCGCTGCCCTCGCTCGACCTGCTCATAAGGGGTGGGCCGGGCAAGGCGCGCAGCGCGGCCAACGACGCCATCGTCGAGTCGCTGACCACCGTCTTCACCGAGTTCAAGGTCGACGCGCGCGTCACCGGCTTCACGCGCGGCCCGACGGTCACCCGCTACGAGGTCGAGCTGGGCCCGGCCGTCAAGGTCGAGCGGATCACCGCGCTCACCAAGAACATCGCGTACGCCGTGGCCAGCCCGGACGTGCGGATCATCAGCCCCATCCCGGGCAAGTCCGCGGTCGGCATCGAGATCCCGAACACCGACCGGGAGATGGTCAACCTCGGCGACGTGCTGCGCCTCGCGGAGTCCGCGGAGGACGACGACCCGATGCTGGTCGCCTTCGGCAAGGACGTCGAGGGCGGGTACGTCATGCACTCGCTCGCCAAGATGCCGCACATGCTGGTGGCCGGCGCCACCGGCTCCGGCAAGTCGTCCTGCATCAACTGCCTGATCACCTCGGTGATGATGCGGGCGACCCCGGAGGACGTGCGGATGATCCTGGTCGACCCCAAGCGGGTCGAGCTGACCGCGTACGAGGGCATCCCGCACCTGATCACGCCGATCATCACCAACCCCAAGCGGGCCGCCGAGGCGCTGCAGTGGGTCGTGCGTGAGATGGACATGCGCTACGACGACCTCGCCGCGTACGGCTACCGGCACATCGACGACTTCAACCGCGCCGTGCGCGAGGGCAAGGTCAAGGCGTCCGCGGGCAGCGAGCGGGAGCTGCAGCCCTACCCGTATCTGCTGGTGATCGTCGACGAGCTGGCCGACCTGATGATGGTCGCGCCGCGTGACGTCGAGGACGCGATCGTGCGCATCACGCAGCTCGCGCGCGCGGCCGGCATCCACCTGGTGCTCGCCACCCAGCGCCCGTCCGTCGACGTCGTCACCGGTCTGATCAAGGCGAACGTGCCCTCGCGGCTCGCGTTCGCCACGTCGTCGCTGGCCGACAGCCGCGTCATCCTCGACCAGCCGGGCGCGGAGAAGCTGATCGGCAAGGGCGACGGGCTGTTCCTGCCGATGGGCGCGAACAAGCCGACCCGTATGCAGGGCGCGTTCGTGACCGAGGAGGAGGTCGCGGTCGTCGTCCAGCACTGCAAGGACCAGATGGCGCCGGTCTTCCGGGACGACGTCGTCGTCGGGACCAAGCAGAAGAAGGAGATCGACGAGGACATCGGCGACGACCTGGACCTGCTGTGCCAGGCGGCCGAGCTGGTGGTCTCGACGCAGTTCGGGTCGACGTCCATGCTCCAGCGCAAGCTGCGGGTCGGCTTCGCCAAGGCCGGCCGGCTGATGGACCTGATGGAGTCGCGCAACATCGTCGGCCCGAGCGAGGGCTCCAAGGCGCGGGACGTCCTGGTCAAGCCCGACGAGCTGGACGGGGTGCTGGCGGTGCTCCGGGGCGAGTCCGAGGGGTAGGCGGGTGCGGGGTGCGGCTGCTCCGGGTGCCGTCCACGGCGGGTGAGTGGGCCGGGGTGGCCCGGGGTGCCGTCCGCGGTGGCAGGTCGGGGGTGCCGTCCGGGGCGGGCACGTGGGGCGCCGTTCCTGCGGTGGGCAGGCCGGGGCCGCTCGGGGTGCCACCCGGCCGGCCGGTGCTCGTTCGGCCGAGTGGCCGGAGGCATGTCGCCCGGGTGGCCGCTGAGCCCGTCCCGGGCGTTCCGGTGGGGTTTCACCCGGACGGCCGGGCGGGTTTCACCCGGGCGGTCGCCGCGCTTCACCCGGCCGGACTCTCCGTGACTCACCCGTTAGAGAACGAAGGGCAACCGTTTCCCTTTGCCACACGTCAAGTTGAGCGAGAGGACGGGTAGGGGTTTCATCATGGGCTCCGCGCCCGGCCCGTCATCGGCGTGTCCGGCCATACCGATGGCGTACAAAGTCCGACCGCCCGGTTGCCCCACCCTTTCGTACCCCCCCTAGACTGAACCTCCAGCACAGGTGGCTACACGCTCGAAAGGCGCCCCCGTGTCCCTCGGCAACTCCCCTGAAGACGAGCGTCCCTTCGAAGACGGTCGCGAGGAAGCCAGCCTCTCCGTCGGCCGTGCCCTGCAGCAGGCCCGTATCGCCGCCGGACTGACCGTCGACGACGTCAGCAACGCCACCCGGGTCCGTATCGCGATCGTGCACGCGATCGAGGCGGACAACTTCGCCCCCTGTGGCGGCGACGTCTACGCCCGCGGTCACATCCGGACCCTGGCCAAGGCCGTCCACCTCGATCCCGAGCCCCTGATCGCCCAGTACGACGCCGACCATGGCGGGCGTCCCGCGCCCACGCCGGCGGCGCCCCTCTTCGAGGCGGAACGTATCCGCCCCGAGCGCCGCGGGCCGAACTGGACCGCCGCGATGGTCGCCGCGATCGTCGTCGTGATCGGTTTCGTCGGCTTCACCTTCGTCAAGGGCGGCGGTGACAGCGGCGCGGGGCAGCAGGTCGCCGAGGGCTCCGAAGCCGCGACCAGCGCGCCCGCCGCGCCGAAGCCGACCAGGACCAAGCCGGCCGACCAGAAGCCGGAGCCCTCCGACAGCGCCATCGCCGCCGCCCCGCAGGACAAGGTGACCGTGCAGGTCAGCGCGACCAACGGGCGCAGCTGGATCTCGGCCAAGGACCACAACGGCCGGCTGCTCTTCGACGGCCTGCTCAAGCAGGGCGAGTCCAAGACCTTCCAGGACAACTCCAAGGTCAACCTCGTCCTCGGTGACGCGGGGGCGATCCAGCTCTACGTCAACGGCAAGAAGATCGAGGACGACTTCCAGCCGGGCGCCGTGGAACGCCTGACCTACACCAAGGGCGACCCGCAGGCCGGGTAGCCGACGGCGCGGCACGGAAGGGGCCGGCCAAGATCGGCCAGGCCCTTCGACATGGGGTGTCGGTGGGACGAAGTAGTCTTGAGCCCATGCCTGAACGCCGTACCGTCGCACTCGTCACCCTTGGCTGCGCCCGTAACGAGGTGGACTCGGAGGAGCTCGCAGGCCGTCTGGAGGCGGACGGCTGGCAGCTCGTGGAGGACGCCGAAGACGCCGACGTCGCTGTCGTGAACACCTGCGGCTTCGTCGACGCCGCCAAGAAGGACTCCGTGGACGCCCTCCTGGAGGCCAACGATCTCAAGGGCCACGGCAGAACGCAGGCCGTCGTGGCGGTCGGCTGCATGGCCGAGCGGTACGGCAAGGAACTCGCCGAGGCCCTGCCCGAGGCCGACGGCGTGCTCGGCTTCGACGACTACGCGAACATCTCGGACCGGCTCCAGACCATCCTGAACGGCGGCATCCACGCCGCGCACACCCCGCGCGACCGGCGCAAGCTGCTGCCGATCAGCCCGGCCGAGCGCCAGGAGTCGGCCGCCGCGGTGGCCCTGCCCGGGCACGGCCCCGCCGACCTGCCCGAGGGCGTCGCCCCGGCCTCCGGTCCGCGCTCCCCGCTGCGCCGGCGCCTCGACGGCTCCCCGGTGGCCTCCGTCAAGCTCGCCTCCGGCTGCGACCGGCGCTGCTCGTTCTGCGCCATCCCGTCCTTCCGCGGCTCCTTCATCTCGCGCCGCCCCAGCGACGTGCTGAACGAGACCCGGTGGCTGGCCGAGCAGGGCGTGAAGGAGATCATGCTGGTCTCCGAGAACAACACCTCCTACGGCAAGGACCTCGGCGACATCCGTCTGCTGGAGTCGCTGCTGCCGGAGCTGGCCGACGTCGACGGCATCGAGCGGGTGCGCGTCAGCTACCTCCAGCCGGCCGAGATGCGTCCCGGCCTGATCGACGTGCTGACCTCCACCCCGAAGATCGCCCCCTACTTCGACCTGTCCTTCCAGCACTCCGCGCCCGACGTGCTGCGCGCCATGCGCCGCTTCGGCGACACCGACCGCTTCCTCGAGCTGCTCGACACCATCCGCGGCAAGGCCCCCGAAGCGGGCGTGCGCTCCAACTTCATCGTCGGCTTCCCCGGCGAGTCGGAGGCCGACCTGGCCGAGCTGGAGCGGTTCCTGAACGGGGCGCGCCTCGACGCGATCGGCGTCTTCGGCTACTCCGACGAGGACGGCACCGAAGCGGCGACGTACGACAACAAGCTCGATCCGGACGTCGTCGCCGAGCGGCTGGCGCGGGTGTCCCGGCTGGCCGAGGAACTCGTCTCCCAGCGCGCCGAGGAGCGCGTCGGCGAAACGGTGCACGTCCTGGTCGAGTCCGTCGACGAGGAAGAGGGCGTGTACGGCCGGGCGGCGCACCAGGCGCCCGAGACGGACGGCCAGGTGCTGCTCACGAGCGGCGAAGGCCTGAGCGTCGGTCGTATGGTCGAGGCGAAGGTGGTCGGTACGGAAGGTGTCGACCTCGTGGCCGAGCCGCTGGCGTGTCCTGAGGAGGCGGGCAGATGACGGGTGTCCCGGCGTCGTCCGCCGCGGGCGGCTCCTCCCAGGCGAAGGGGGCGCCGGTGCCGTCCGGCTCGGACGCCTCCGGCGCATCGGCGGACGCGTCCGGCGCAGCGGCGGGTGGCCGGTCGCCGCGCGGCGGGAAGATCGCCGCGGCCGCCGTCAACCAGGCGAGCGTGTGGAACGTCGCCAATCTGCTGACCATGCTCCGGCTCCTGCTGGTGCCGGGCTTCGTCGCGCTGATGCTGGCCGACGGCGGGTACGACCCGGCGTGGCGGTCGCTGGCCTGGGCGGCCTTCGCCATCGCCATGATCACCGACCTGTTCGACGGGCATCTGGCGCGCACCTACAACCTGGTCACCGACTTCGGGAAGATCGCCGACCCCATCGCCGACAAGGCGATCATGGGGGCGGCGCTGATCTGTCTGTCCGGCCTCGGCGATCTGCCGTGGTGGGTGACCGGCGTGATCCTCGGCCGGGAACTGGGCATCACGCTGCTGCGTTTTCTGGTCATTCGCTACGGCGTCATCCCGGCCAGCCGGGGCGGCAAGCTGAAGACGCTCACCCAGGGCGTCGCCGTCGGCATGTACGTGCTGGCGCTCACGGGGTGGCTGGCCACCCTGAGGTTCTGGGTGATGGCCGCGGCGGTCGTTTTGACTGTGGTGACCGGTCTGGACTACATCAGACAGGCCATTGTGCTGCGGCGGCAGGGAATCGCCGAGCGCCAGGCGGCGTTGGAGGAGAAGCAAGCGTGACGTTTCCGGCCACCGACGTGGTGCGACTACTGACGGTGAGGGGCGAGACCCTGGCAGTCGCCGAGTCGCTGACCGGTGGGCTGGTGGCGGCGGAGATCACCGCGGTGCCCGGGGCGTCCAAGGCGTTCCGCGGCTCGGTGACGGCGTACGCCACCGTGCTCAAGCAGGAGCTGCTCGGCGTGGACGCCACCCTGCTGGCCGAGCGGGGAGCGGTGGATGCGCAGGTCGCGGCCCAGATGGCGGCCGGCGTGCGCAAGGCGCTCGGCGCCGACTGGGGCATCGCGACCACCGGTGTCGCCGGTCCGGAACCGCAGGACGGGCAGCCCGTGGGCACGGTCTTCGTGGCTGTGGACGGCCCCCGTGGCGGGGATTCCGGTTCCGCCGGTGGCGGAAAAGTGGAGCCCCTGCGGTTGAACGGCGACCGCGCGGAAATTCGTAGAGAGAGTGTACGGAGCGTGCTCGTGCTGCTTCTGAAGGAGCTAGCGGGCGAACAGACCGGGAATGAGCGGGCACAGGATACGGAACAGAACGGGGGGTTTTGATGTTTGCAGCCCTGAGTGAACACGACATCGCTCCCCGCACGGCCGCGGCGCGAGGCGGTACGGTGGGGCGAGAAGGATGCGGCTACGCGGTCCGAGGAGGGAGCCACCGATGATTCTGCTCCGTCGCCTGCTGGGTGACGTGCTGCGTCGGCAGCGCCAACGCCAGGGCCGTACTCTGCGCGAAGTCTCCTCGTCCGCCCGAGTCTCGCTCGGCTATCTCTCCGAGGTGGAGCGGGGGCAGAAGGAGGCTTCCTCCGAGCTGCTCTCCGCCATCTGCGACGCGCTGGACGTACGGATGTCCGAGCTCATGCGCGAAGTGAGCGACGAACTCGCCCTCGCCGAGCTGGCGCAGTCCGCTGCGGCCACCCCCAGCGAGCCTGTACCCACGTCGGTCCGCCCGATGCTGGGTTCTGTGTCGGTGACCGGTGTGCCACCGGAACGGGTGACCATCAAGGCGCCCAGCGAAGCGGTGGACGTCGTCGCCGCCTGACACACCTGTCCGTGGCCCCGGCCGGGGCTTCTCCGGAGCGAACGGAGGAGCGCGGTCGGGGTTTTTGCGTACCGCGACCTCGGTGACGCGGCGTTCATCGGTCGCTTTGGTCCATTTGCCCGACTTGAGCCAGGCCGTCATGGTGGAGGGGACGACCGGGTGAACCAACGGAGGCGTGGATGAACGTCGTGAAGAGCCCCCTGTCCGACACCGACCTGAAGACCGTAGGCGAGGCACTGCAAGGCGCCCTCGTCGACCTGGTGGACCTGTCGCTGGTCGCCAAGCAGGTGCACTGGAACGTCGTCGGGCCACGGTTCAGGTCCGTGCACCTCCAGCTGGACGAGGTCGTCGACAGCGCGCGCACCCACATGGACACGGTCGCGGAGCGGGCGTCCGCGCTGGGCGTGTCGCCGGACGGCCGGGCCGCCACGGTGGCCGCCGGCAGCGGCCTCGGCCAGGTCTCCGACGGCTGGATCAAGGACGCGGACGCGGTGCGGACCCTGGTGGAAGCGCTCGGCGCGGCGATCACCCGGATGCGGGAGCGCGTGACGTCCACGGCCGACGCCGACCCGGTCAGCCAGGACCTCTTCATCCAGATCACCCAGGATCTCGAGAAACACCACTGGATGTTCCAGGCCGAGAACAGCTGACGGCCGGGCCCGGAGACACCCCCGTGGGCCGCTCGCGCGCCGTGGCGGCCCCCCGGGCGGCCTTGCGGTGTCCGGCTGGAGGTGGTGGTGGCATGGCGGGGCGAACAGCGCGCTGGGGCGCCATGGCGCGCTGCGGAGCCGGGGCGGGACTCGCCGCGGTCTGGTGGTGGGCCGTCCTCCGGCTCGCGCTCAGCCCTGGGGCGGGGGCCCTGGAGGGCGCCGTGGCGGCCGGCGGATGGGGGCTGAGCCTGCTGCCGGTGCACTGCGTCCCCAAGGGGCGGGCCGCTGGGGCGGTGAGGACGGGGCGCTGGCGGGAGGCGTGGCGCGGGGGTGCGGAGCGGGGGAGCGGGGGGCGCCGCGGGGATGTGGGGGGTGACGCGGAGGGTTATGACGCGGCGGGTGGCGACGGGACGGTCGGGGATCCAGCGGCGACGTCGCCGCCTTGGTCGGGTGAGGAGTCCGGGCCGCCGTGAATACGGATACCTGGCTCGTCGGGTGCCGTGCGTGGCGTGCGGGCGGGGGCGGTGCTCAGGGGGCCGTGCGGTGTCGGGGTGTCATGGGGTCCTGCGGTGGCAGGGAGTCATGAGGTCGTGCGGTGGCGGGGGCCGCGGCGTGGGGCCGGGCCGGGTGCCGGGCCCCTCTGGCACCTGGGGCACCAGTACGTGGGGCGCTCGCGGGAGCCGTCGCCCTGGTCGGCCACCCGGACCGAGGTGCCGCAGCGCAGACAGGGGCGCGGCGCGCGGCTGTAGACGAACAGGTCCTGGCCCCGCTTGCCCGTCGTGGCGCGGATCGCCCGGTCGCGGTTGGCTTCCAGCAGCTTCTTGGCCAGCGCCGGCAGTTGCGCGGCGCGCTCGGCGGGCAGGGCGCCGACCGGGAGCCAGGGGGTGACGCCCAGCAGGAAGCACAGCTCGCACTTGTAGACGTTGCCGATGCCCGCGAGATTGCGCTGGTCCAGCAGGGCCTCGCCGAGCGGACGAGCCGGGTCCCGCAGCAGATTGGCCAGCGCACGGTCGCCGTCCCAGTCGGGGCCGAGGAGATCGGGCCCGAGGTGGCCGACGAAGCGTTCCTCCTCGGCGGTGCGCACCAGGTCCAGGACCGGCAGGCGGTAGCCGACGGCCGTGCGCTCGTCCGTGCCCAGGATCGCGCGGATCTGGTGGGCGGGGCCGCCGCTCCAGCGCTGGCCGGGGGCGTACACCTTCCAGGAGCCGTCCATCTTCAGATGCGAGTGCAGGGTCAGTCCGCCCTCCACATGGGTGAGCAGGTGCTTGCCGCGCGAGATGACGTCCAGCACGGCGCGTCCGGTGAGGTCGACCGTGGCGTACCGGGGGACGCGCAAGTCGCTGCGGGTCAGCACCCGCCCCGCGAGGGCGCCGTGCAACCGCCTCGCGGCCTGCCAGACCGTGTCACCTTCGGGCATGCGTCAAGGGTGACATGCGGCTCCGTCAGGCCCGTAGCCGAAGGCCGCGGGGGGTCGCGATGAAGCCCGCTCCTTCCAGCAGGGTGCCGAAGGGGGAGGTCAGGGCGGAGGCGCCGTTGACGCGCTCCACCGTGACCGTGCCGAGGGAACCGGCGCGGGCCGCTGCTGCCAGGGCCTCCGCGGCCGCCCGCAGCCGCGCGTCCTCGGTCGCGTCGGCGTCCGGCTCGGAGGGCCAGGCCAGCAGGGTCTTGCCGCCGCGCTCCATGTAGAGCGCCAGCTCGCCGTCGACCAGCACCACGAGTGAGCCCGCCTTGCGGCCCGGTTTGTGTCCGGCGCCGGTCGGCGGCTCCGGCCAGGGCAGGGCGGCGCCGTAGGCGTTGGCCGGGTCGGCGGCGGCGAGGACGACGGAGCGGGTGGCGGCGGTGGGATCGGCGCGGCGGTTGCCGTACGTGCCGTACGGGCCCTGGTTGCCGGAACGGCGGTCGTACCCGGATGCCGCGCCGGCACTCGGGTCGTAGCCGCCGCCGTAGCCGTCGTACGGCGCGCCGGCGCCGTGGCCCGGGCCGCCGCCGCGAGGTCCGCCGGCGCCGGGGGAGTCGAAGTCGCGCGGGGAGACCCAGTCGCCGGGGGAGAGCGGGAAGTCCGGGTACTGCGTGCCGTCGGGCGCGTCGAAGGCCTTGGTCCAGTCGGCGTCGGTGGCGGGGAAACCGTCGGAGCGCAGACCGCCGGGGCTGCCGTGACCGTCGCCCTCCGGGGCGCCGAAGCCGGCCGGGGCCGCCGCCCTTGCGGCGTCTCCGCGCTCGCGGGCGTTGGCCACCGCGCGGAGCCGGTCGACCGCGCCGTCCATGGCGAACTGCGCGGCACCGAGACCCTCCACCACGTATCCGCGACGGGCCTGGCCGCTCTCCTCGAACACGGACAGGACGCGGTAGACCGCCGAGAAGCCGCCCTCGACGCCCTCCGCGCCGACGGCGCCTCGCGTCACCACGCCGTGCCGGTCGAGGAGCGTGCGGGCCAGGGCATGGGCACGGACCGTGGCATCCGGCTCCTGTGCCGGGAGCAGGGACCAGCGGCCGGCGACGGTGGGCGGCCCGCTGCGGGAAGCGGGGCGAGCCGCGGCGGTCAGGGAGCCGTAGCGGCCGCGCGGGACCGCGCGTTTGGCGCGGTGGGCGGTGGAGCCCGCGGTGCGGCCCGAACCCAGCAGGGAACGCATCGGGGCGAGGGTGTCGTTGGTGAGCCGGCCGGACCAGGCCAGGTCCCACAGGGCGTCGGCCAGTTGGGGGTCGGTCGCATCCGGGTGGGTGGTGGCGCGGACCTGGTCGGCGATCTGACGGAAGAACAGGCCGTAACCGCCGGACAGGGTGCCCAGCACGGACTCGTGCAGGGTCGTCAGTTCCAGTGGGTGGGGCGGCGGCAGGAGCAGCGGGGCCGCGTCCGCCAAGTACAGCGAGACCCAGCCGTCCTTGCCGGGCAGCGCGCCCGCGCCGGCCCAGACGATCTCTCCGGCGGCGGTGAGTTCGTCGAGCATCGCAGGCGTGTAGCCGTTGACCCGGGACGGCAGGACGAGCTTCTCCAGGGCGGACGCGGGCACGGACGAGCCCTGCAACTGCTCGACAGCCCGCACGAGTCCGTCGACGCCCCGCAGGGAGTGGCCCTTGCCGATGTGCTGCCACTGCGGCAGGAACTGGGCCAGCGCGGCCGGCGGCACCGGCTCCAGTTCGTGGCGCAGCGCGGCCAGGGAACGGCGACGCAGCCGGCGCAGTACGGCCGCGTCGCACCACTCCTGGCCGATGCCGGCCGGGTGGAACTCGCCCTGGACGACCCGGCCGGCCGCCGCCAGCCGCTGAAGCGCGCCGTCGGTGACCGCGACGCCCAGCCCGAACCGTGCGGCGGCGGTGGCCGAGGTGAAGGGGCCGTGGGTGCGGGCGTGGCGGGCGAGGAGGTCGCCGAGGGGGTCCTTGACCGGCTCGGTGAAGGCCTCGGGGACCCCGACGGGCAGCGCGGTGCCGAGCGCGTCACGCAGCCGGCCCGCGTCCTCGATCGCCGCCCAGTGGTCCCTGCCGCCGATGCGGACCCGGATGGCCCGGCGGGCCGAGGCGAGTTCGTGCGCCCACTGAGGCTCGGCGCCGCGCTCGGCCAGCTCGGCCTCGGTGAGCGGGCCGAGCAGACGCAGTACGTCCGCGACACCCTCGACGTCCTTGACGCGCCGGTCCTCGGTGAGCCACTGCAGCTCCCGCTCCAGCTCGGTCAGCACCTCGGCGTCGAGCAGTTCGCGCAGCTCCGCCTGGCCGAGCAGCTCGGCCAGCAGCCGGGAGTCCAGCGACAGCGCGGCCGCGCGGCGCTCGGCGAGCGGGGAATCGCCCTCGTACAGGAACTGGGCGACGTACCCGAAGAGGAGGGAGCGCGCGAACGGGGACGGCTCCGGGGTGGTCACCTCGACCAGGCGCACCTTGCGGGACTCCAGGTCGCCCATCAGCTCGGTCAGGCCGGGCACGTCGAAGACGTCCTGCAGGCACTCGCGGACCGCTTCCAGGACGATCGGGAAGGAACCGAACTCGCTGGCCACCTCCAGCAGTTGGGCCGCGCGCTGGCGCTGCTGCCACAGCGGGGTGCGCCGGCCCGGGTTGCGGCGCGGCAGCAGCAGGGCGCGGGCGGCGCACTCGCGGAAGCGGGAGGCGAACAGGGCGGAGCCGCCGACCTGGTCGGTGACGACCTGGTCGACCTCGCCCTTGTCGAAGACGACGTCCGCGGCGCCGACCGGGGCCTGGTCGGCGTCGTACTCGCTGCCCGCCTTCGACGGCTGCTGGTCGAGCAGCTCCAGGCCCATCAGGTCGGCGTCCGGCAGCCGCAGCACGATGCCGTCGTCGGCGTGCATGACCTGCGCGTCCATGCCGTACCGCTCGGCGAGGCGGGCACCGAGCGCGAGCGCCCACGGGGCGTGCACCTGGGCGCCGAAGGGGGAGTGCACCACGACCCGCCAGTCGCCGAGCTCGTCACGGAAGCGCTCCACGACGATCGTGCGGTCGTCGGGGATGTGACCGCAGGCCTCCCGCTGCTCGGCCAGATACGCCAGTACGTTGTCCGCGGCCCAGGCGTCCAGGCCGGCGGTGAGCAGCCGCAGCCGTGCGTCGTCGCGGTCGAGGGAGCCGACCTCGCGCAGGAAGGCGCCGACCGCACGGCCCAGTTCCAGCGGGCGGCCCAGCTGGTCGCCCTTCCAGAAGGGCAGCCGGCCGGGCACGCCCGGCGCCGGGGAGACCAGCACGCGGTCACGGGTGATGTCCTCGATGCGCCAGGAGCTGGTGCCCAGCGTGAAGACGTCGCCGACCCGGGACTCGTAGACCATCTCCTCGTCCAGCTCGCCGACCCGGCCGCC
The DNA here is from genome assembly GCF_055583185.1 of Streptomyces sp. NPDC104814. NCBI lineage: Bacteria > Bacillati > Actinomycetota > Actinomycetes > Kitasatosporales > Streptomycetaceae > Streptomyces > Streptomyces sp. NPDC104814. The sequence continues at coordinate 24,065 of NZ_JBVJOL010000001.1, forward strand.
GCCCTTCTTCGGGTCGGACCCGGCGAGGAACACCCCGAACAGGCCGCGGTCGGGAATCGTGCCGCCCGAGGTCACCGCCAGACGCTGCGCGCCGGGGCGGCCGGTGACCGTACCGGCGACACGGTCCCACACCACCCGCGGGCGCAGCTCGGCGAACGCGTCGGACGGATAGCGGCCCGCCAGCATGTCGAGCACGGCGGTGAACGCCGACTCCGGGAGCGACGCGAAGGGCGCGGCGCGGCGCACCACGGTGAGGAGGTCGTCGACCTGCCAGGTGTCCAACGCCGTCATGGCCACGAGCTGCTGGGCGAGCACGTCGAGCGGGTTGGCGGGGACCTTCAGCGACTCGATGGAACCGGTGCGCATCCGCTCGGTGACCACCGCCGCCTGGACCAGGTCGCCCCGGTACTTGGGGAACACCACGCCCGTGGACACCGCGCCCACCTGGTGGCCGGCGCGGCCGACGCGCTGCAGGCCGGAGGCCACCGAGGGCGGGGACTCGACCTGGACGACGAGGTCGACGGCGCCCATGTCGATGCCCAGCTCCAGGCTGGAGGTCGCCACGACCGCGGGCAGCCGGCCTGCCTTCAGGTCCTCCTCGACCAGTGCGCGCTGCTCCTTCGACACCGAACCGTGGTGGGCACGGGCGATGACCGGTGGGGCGCCCTGGGCCGCGCCCGAGCCGCCCATCAGCTCGGCCGGCGCGTGGTGCTCGTCCAGTGTCTCGCCGGTCGCCCGCTCGTAGGCGATCTCGTTGAGCCGGTTGCACAGGCGCTCGGCGAGACGGCGGGAGTTCGCGAAGACGATCGTGGACCGGTGGGACTGCACCAGGTCGGCGATCCGCTCCTCCACATGCGGCCAGATGGAGGGCCGCTCCGCGCCCTCGGAGGCGTCGGCGGCCGGGGAGCCGCCCAGCTCGCCCATGTCCTCGACGGGGACGACGACCGACAGGTCGAACTCCTTGCCCGACTCCGGCTGGACGATCTCCACCTTGCGGCGCGGCGAGAGATAGCGGGCCACCTCGTCGACCGGGCGGACGGTCGCCGACAGGCCGATACGGCGGGCCGGCTTCGGCAGGAGCTCGTCGAGGCGCTCCAGGGACAGCGCCAGATGGGCCCCGCGCTTGGTGCCCGCCACCGCGTGCACCTCGTCCAGGATCACCGTCTCCACGCCCGCCAGTGCGTCACGCGTGGCCGACGTCAGCATCAGGAACAGCGACTCCGGCGTGGTGATCAGGATGTCCGGCGGACGCGTGGACAGCGCTCGGCGCTCGGCGGGCGGGGTGTCGCCGGAGCGGATGCCGACCTTCACCTCCGGCTCCGGCAGGCCGAGGCGGACGGACTCCTGACGGATGCCGGTCAGCGGGCTGCGCAGATTGCGCTCCACGTCGACGGCCAGGGCCTTCAGCGGGGAGACGTACAGCACCCGGCAGCGCTTCTTCGGGTCGGCCGGGGGCGGGGTGGAGGCGAGCTGGTCCAGCGCGGCGAGGAAGGCGGCCAGGGTCTTGCCGGAGCCGGTCGGGGCGACCACCAGCACGTCCGACCCCGCACGGATGGCCTGCCACGCGCCGGCCTGGGCGGCGGTGGGCGCGGAGAAGGCCCCCGTGAACCAGCCGCGGGTCGCGGGGGAGAAGCCGTCGAGGGCCGGATGGGCGGAGCTGACCATGCGTCCATCCTGCACCCACCCACTGACAACGGCTTTGAGCTGCGGGGACCCGCGGCGGGTTCGGGGCGGTGGGGTGCTGGGGCGAGGGGGTTCCGGGACGGTGACAGGGCGGGCTGGACGGGGCTGTTCCGTCACCGGCCCGCAGCCGCCATCGTCCGCCCCGCCGCAGGCGCGCGCTCAGGAGATGGCGCGGCCGTACGCCCGGAGGGTGCGCAGCGCCTCGATGGTCACCATGGGCCGTGCCTCCAGCACCGTGCCCGGTGCCCACTGGCGCCACCTCACCGGCCAGCCGCCGTCCTCCTGCTGCTCAGTCGCGAGATGGTCCAGGGAGCGGGCCATCTCGGCCTCGGTGAACCACCCGCGCGCGAGCGAGTCCGGTGTGGGCGCGAAGTCGTGGGGGAAGTGGTGCTCGCCCGGGGCGTAGCCCGGCGCGACCGGATAGGCGTCGAGGTCGTCCGGGTCCAGGGCGGCGAGGCGCTGTTCCCGTACCAGCCGGCCCAGACGGTCGGCCGCGGCATGGGCACGCGCCTGTTCGGGCGCGGAGTCCAGGAAGGCGACGGCGGCCTCGATCTCATACGGATGGGACTTCTCCAGCGACTCGATGCGCTGCCAGCAGAAGTCGGTGGCCCGGAAGAGCCAGGCGTGCCACACCTCGTTGCGGTGCAGCAGTCCCACCACGGGCCCGGTGGCGAGCAGGTCGCTCGGCGGGTCGTCCACGATCGGGAGGAACGGCGCCGCCGGATAACCCCGCTGGCTGGGATGGATGGCGGGCAGTGCGCCCTCCGCCGTGGACACCGAGGTCAGATAGCGGCACACGCGTTCCACACGTTGCCCGGCGCAGCGCCCGATGCGGTCCAGCACCCGCAGCGCGTGCGCGGTGTGCAGCGGCTGGCTGACCGGACCGCGCAGGTCCGGTTCCAGGGCGTGACCGTATCCGCTGTCGGCGGTGCGATAGGCGTCCAGCGCGGTCTCCACCGGGTCGGCGTCGCCCCGCAGGAAGTGGTACGCGAACAGGCGCTGCTCCAGCACGCGCGCGGTGAGCCAGACGAACTGCTCGGCGCGCGAGAGCGGGGAGCGCGCCGGGGGCGTGGAGGGGAGTGGGGATGCTCCGGTTTCGGCCATGAACCCGACCGTAGGCCGGTAAGCGGTCTCGGTGAGTGGTCCTGCGCCGGAGCCCACTCTCAGGGGCGGGATACTGGTGCCATGCGGTTGACGGTCTTCTGGGAGCGAATGGCGGAGCACTTCGGGGCGGGCTACGCCGATACCTTCGCGCGCGACCACGTGATGTCGGAGTTGGGCGAGCGCACGGTGCACGAGGCGCTGGCCTCCGGCTGGGAGGCCAAGGACGTGTGGCGTGTGGTGTGCACGGTGATGAACGTCCCGCACGAGAGGCGCTGAGCGCGCTCCCGAGGATGACGGGCCCCGGCCGGGAACGGGTCCGCCGCGGTCAAGAGCGCCGGGCGGGCGCCGTGGTCAAGACCGCGGGACGGGCGGCACCCCGGCGTACGCGCGGCCGTCCCGCGCCCACAGGCGACACCCCGGCGCACGCGCCGCCGTCCGCGCCCACACCGGCGCTGTCTCACCTTGCCGAGCGCAGGCCGGTCAAGGGTTGTCGCCGGCGTCGGCGAGACTTGGTCCGTGGCATCCACTGACGACACCGGGCAGTCCGCCCCCCAGGCATCCATCGACGGCACGACGCCGCCCACCCGGCCCCCGGCCGAGAGCGACGCCGCGCCGGCCGCTCGCATGCCCCGCTGGCTGCCGCGCGCCATGGTGCTCGCGCTCGCCCTCATCGCGGCCTTCCAGCTGGGCAGCTGGGCGTTCCACCAGCTCACCGGGCTCCTGATCAACATCCTCATCGCGTTCTTCCTGGCACTGGCCATCGAACCCGCGGTGAGCTGGATGTCCTCACGCGGCCTGCGTCGCGGCTTCGCGACGTTCCTGGTCTTCCTCGGGCTGCTGATCGTCTCCGCCGGGTTCGTCACCCTGCTCGGCTCGATGCTGGCCGGCCAGATCATCAAGATGATCGAGCACTTCCCCGACTACCTCGACTCGCTCATCCACTGGATCAACAGCACCTTCCACACCGACCTCAAGCGGCTGGACATCCAGCAGGGGCTCCTGCGCTCCGACTGGCTGAAGAAGTACGTGCAGAACAGCGCGGCCGGCGTGCTGGACGTGTCCACACAGGTCCTCGGCGGCCTCTTCCAGCTGCTGACGATCAGCCTCTTCTCCTTCTACTTCGCCGCCGACGGTCCCCGGCTGCGGCGCGGCATTTGTTCGGTGCTGCCGCCCGCCCGGCAGGCCGAGGTGCTGCGCGCGTGGGAGATCGCCGTCGACAAGACCGGCGGTTACCTGTACTCGCGCGGGCTGATGGCGCTGATCTCGGCCGTCGCGCACTACGTCATGCTGCAGGCCCTCGGCATCCCGTACGCGCCCGTGCTGGGCATGTGGGTCGGCGTGGTGTCGCAGTTCATCCCCACCATCGGCACGTATCTCGCGGGTGCGCTGCCGATGCTGATCGCCTTCACCGTCAACCCGCTGTACGTGGTGTGGGTGCTGGTCTTCGTCGTGGTCTACCAGCAGTTCGAGAACTACATGCTGCAGCCGAAGCTGACCTCCAAGACGGTGGACATCCATCCCGCGGTCGCCTTCGGTTCGGTCATCGCCGGAACCGCTCTGCTCGGCGCGGTCGGCGCGCTCATCGCCATCCCGGCGGTCGCCACCCTGCAGGCGTTCCTGGGCGCGTATGTGAAGCGGTACGCGGTCACGGACGACCCGCGCGTGCACGGCCACCGCAGCCGCGGCACGGGAGCGGGGGCGCTCACCCGGGCGCGGGGCCTGTGGGGGCGAGGACAGACGCGCGGTGAGGACGACGCCGGCACCTGAGGCCGGTCATGGGAGGCCGGTACTGACGATCGGAACGGCCCCGGTGAGCGGTGCCTCGCGGCGGTCCCGATCGGGGCGGGAGCGCGGGCGTACGCTCGGAGGTGCCGCGTGGCGCGCTTGACACCAAAATCGAACATCCATTCATATGGAGGCTCCGGCGAGGCTCAACGGAGGGGATTTCGCCCCAGTTCGAGCGGTTGTGTCCCTGAGTTATCCACAGGCCGAACCGGCGTCGGGGCGCGTTGTCAGTGGCAGGCGTTAGCGTCTTTGACGTGAAGCGATCGACTCAAGCAAACCGGGTGGAACCCATGGCAGGAACCGACCGCGAGAAGGCGCTCGACGCCGCGCTCGCACAGATTGAACGGCAATTCGGCAAGGGCGCGGTCATGCGCATGGGCGAGCGGTCGAGGGAGCCCATCGAGGTCATCCCGACCGGTTCGACCGCGCTCGACGTGGCCCTCGGTGTCGGCGGCCTGCCGCGCGGCCGTGTCGTGGAGATCTACGGACCGGAGTCCTCCGGTAAGACCACGCTGACCCTGCACGCCGTGGCCAACGCACAGAAGGCCGGCGGCCAGGTCGCCTTCGTGGACGCGGAGCACGCCCTCGACCCCGAGTACGCGCGCAAGCTCGGCGTCGACATCGACAACCTCATCCTCTCCCAGCCGGACAACGGCGAGCAGGCGCTGGAGATCGTGGACATGCTGGTCCGCTCCGGCGCGCTCGACCTCATCGTCATCGACTCCGTCGCCGCGCTCGTGCCGCGCGCGGAGATCGAGGGCGAGATGGGCGACAGCCACGTCGGTCTGCAGGCCCGTCTGATGAGCCAGGCGCTGCGGAAGATCACCAGCGCGCTCAACCAGTCCAAGACCACGGCGATCTTCATCAACCAGCTCCGCGAGAAGATCGGCGTGATGTTCGGCTCGCCGGAGACCACGACCGGTGGCCGCGCGCTGAAGTTCTACGCCTCGGTGCGTATCGACATCCGCCGCATCGAGACCCTGAAGGACGGCACGGAAGCGGTCGGCAACCGCACCCGCTGCAAGGTCGTCAAGAACAAGGTGGCCCCGCCCTTCAAGCAGGCCGAGTTCGACATCCTCTACGGCCAGGGCATCAGCCGCGAGGGTGGCCTGATCGACATGGGCGTGGAGCACGGCTTCGTGCGCAAGGCCGGCGCCTGGTACACGTACGAGGGCGACCAGCTCGGCCAGGGCAAGGAGAACGCGCGCAACTTCCTGAAGGACAACCCCGACCTGGCGAACGAGATCGAGAAGAAGATCAAGGAGAAGCTGGGCGTCGGCGTGCGTGCCGAGGAGCCGGCCGCCGAGCCGGGTGCCGACGCCGCGGTCTCCGCCGGTGCCGACGACGCGGCCAAGGCGGCGCCCGCCCTGGCGGCGGCCAAGGCCACCAAGACCAAGGCCGCCGCAGCCAAGAGCTGACCGTGACACGACGAACCGACTGGGCCGAGTACGCCCACCTCGACGCCCTCACGGAGCGGGCCGAGAGGCAGGGCGTGGCCCCGGCCCGGACCACGGACGGCACCGAGTACGACGACGCCGCCGGGTACGACAGCGGGGAGCCGCGACGGGCGGGCGGTGCACGGGACGGCGCGCGTTCCGGGGGGACGCGCGGCGGCCGGGGGCGTCGGCGGCGCGGCTTCGGGGAGCAGCCCGGGGGACCGTCCGCCGAGGACGAGGGCGCCTCTTCCTTGTCGAGGGCCGAGGAGGAGGAGCCTTCCGGGGACCCGGTCGAGCGGGCACGGGCGATCTGCCTGCGCCTGCTCACCGGGACCCCGCGCACCCGCAAACAACTCGCGGACGCCCTGCGCAAGCGGGACATCCCGGACGAGGCGGCCGAGGAGGTGCTGTCGCGGTTCGAGGAGGTCGGGCTGATCAACGACAGCGCCTTCGCGGACGCCTGGGTGGAGTCCCGGCACCACGGCCGGGGTCTGGCCCGACGGGCTCTCGCCCGGGAGCTGCGCACCAAGGGCGTCGACTCGGCCCTGATCGACGAGGCCGTGGCACAACTGGACAGCGAGCAGGAGGAGACGACCGCGCGTGAGCTCGTCGCCCGCAAGCTGCGTGCCACCCGCGGCCTCGACCGCGACAAGCGCCTGCGCCGCCTCGCCGGCATGCTCGCCCGCAAGGGCTACCCGGAAGGCATGGCCCTGCGTGTGGTCCGGCAGGCGCTCGAAGAGGAAGGCGAGGAGACGGACTTCCTCGACGAGGGCGGTCTCTGACCTCGTCCCCGCCCTGGGAGGACTCTGACCTCGTCCCCGCCCTGGACCGCGCGCAGTCCCCGCCCCGGACCGCGGGCAGCGCCCATGCTGGACCGCGGGCCTGTCGGCCTCAGATCTCAGACGGTGTCACGGCGCCGGACTCCCTGTGGGTCCGGCACCGTCATACCGCTCTCACCGTTGCGGCGGCGCCACCGGCAGTCCCGCTGCGCGCCAGGCCTGGAAGCCGCCGACCAGGTCGGTGGCCCGGCGCAGGCCGAGCTGATGCAGGGACGCGACCGCCAGGCTGGAGGCGTAGCCCTCGTTGCAGATGACCACGATCCGCAGGTCGTGACTCGTGGCCTGGGGGAGACGGTGGCTGCCCTGAGGGTCCAGGCGCCACTCCAGCTCGTTGCGCTCGACGATCACCGCGCCGGGGATCGAACCGTCCCGCTCGCGCAGGGCCGCGTACCGGATGTCGACCAGCAGCGCCTCGCCGGCCTCGGCGACCTCGTACGCCTCCCGGGCCTCCACGCGCGCGTAGCCGGCCCGTACCCCTTCCAGCAGCGCGTCGATGCTCACCACGTCGCTCACTGCCAGTCCTCCGGGCGCTCGACCTGCTCCAGGCGCAGCACTTGGCCCGACCGACTGTAGCGGCGGATGAGAGGCAGCGGCGGATAGTAGGCGTGGACGGAGACGGCGTGTTCGGCGGGGGACTGGTTGAGCACCTCGTGGACGTGGTGATGGCCGAAGGAGCGTCCGCGGCCGGCGGGCAGCTGCCGGGTCCGGTCCACCCCGTCGGTCAGCTCCAGCGTCTTCCAGCCGTCGGTGGGCAGCCGCGCCGCCAGCGCGTTCTCCCGCAACTCACCGCGCGCGGTGACGAAGGCACCGATGGATTCGGCGTGGTCGTGCCAGCCGGTACCGGTGCCGGGCGGCCAGCCGATCAGCCAGGCCTCGCTGCCCCCGGGTCCCTCGAGACGCACCCAGGTGCGGCCCTCGGGGTCGAGCGGAAGCGAGTCGATCAGCGCGGTGTCGGCGGCCGTATGCCGGGCGAATTCCAGAAGATCCGCCTGAGTGGGCACGGAAGCGGCGGTTGAGACGTTGTTCGGGGCAGAGGGGAGCGGGGGGAAGACAGACACGGGCACCGTCCTGTTGAGCGTTCGCGTCGGCAGCGCGCGACGGCACGACGGGCACGGCGCGCGGCAGAAAAGGGGGATGCGAATTCAGCAGGACGGACGACACACGCAGCCTGCGTACCGGAGCAGGTCCATATGGACCCTCCGCCACAGGCGCACATCGGTGTCGGTCACGCTCCGGAGTACACCACGACGGTCCGGCACGGTCAACTGACCGTCACTATGCGGACGCACAGTGACGGCGAGCGATGTCCGGTCGGGGGTGGCCGGCGGTCGGGACGGCGGCCCACGCGCGGCTCGTGACAGCGAGCGGTGTCACTTCGCGGTGGAGCCGGCCGTTGCCTCGGTCCGTGCCGGGCCGCCCAGGGTCGCCTCGGCGGCGGCGTAGAGGTCGGCCGGGCGTACTCCGCTCAGCGCGGCGACGAGGTGGCCGTCGGGGCGCACCAGCAGCACCGTGTGGGCGGCGGCACCCGGGTACTCCTCGGCGACCAGCAGCTCCGCCGGATGCGGCAGTGCGGTCACCGCGGCGGCCAGCCGCGGCATGATCCCGGCCGTGACCCAGTGCTTGCGTTCCCACACGCCGGTGCCGGGCGCGATCAGGACGACGAGCAGGGCCCCGCGGCCGAGCCGCTCGCGCAACGGGACGAAGGAACCGTCCTCCGCCGTGACCAGTACGTCGGTGACCTGCGTGCCGGGCGCCGTGGCGACGGGGACCTCCGCCTCCAGGTGCCGGGGTGCGAGCGGGGAGTCGGCATAGTCGGCCGCCTCGCCGAGCGGGCCGCGGCCCAGGTGGCCCTCGGTGAGCAGCACGTCATGTCCGCGGGTCGCGCCGGGGACGTACGACCGCAGTCCGCCGCCGCCCCGCAGCAGCGGCAGGACCTGGTCGGCGGCGCGCAGCCGGGCGGCGACGGCGGTGCGGCGCTCGGTCTGGTAGCTGTCGAGGAGGGCCTCCCGCGGTCCGTGGTGCCAGGCCAGCGCCAGCTTCCAGGCGAGGTTGTCGGCGTCGCGCAGGCCCTCGTCCAGGCCCTGGGTGCCGAGGGCGCCCAGCAGGTGGGCGGAGTCCCCGGCGAGGAAGACCCGTCCGGAGCGCCAGCGGCGGGCGAGGCGGTGGTGGACGGTGTGCACACCGGTGTCCAGCAGGTCGTACGGCGGTGTGGTGCCGGCGTGCCAGCCGGTCAGAGTCTCCCGGACGCGGGCAATGAGCATCTCCGGCGTGACCAGGTCCTTGCCGGGCGGCAGCAGCCAGTCCAGCCGCCACACGCCGTCCGGCAGCGGGCGGGCGGTGATCTCACCGGCGGTCGGGCCGGAGGTGCGCCACGGCGGCTGGCGGTGCAGTACGGCCTCGTCGGCCCAGGGGAGTTCGGTGCGCAGCGCGGCGACGGCGTACCGTTCCACCGCCGTACGGCCCGGGAAGCGGATGTCCGCGAGCTTGCGTACGGTCGAGCGGGGGCCGTCGCAGCCGACGAGGAAACTGCCGCGCCACCAGGTGCCGTTCGCGCCGCGGGTGTGCGCGGTGACGCCGGAGGTCTCCTGCTCGACGCTGTCCAGACGGCTGTCCGTGGCGATCTCGACCAGGCGCTCGCCGGCGAGGGCGTCGCGCAGGGCGCCGGTCAGGAGGTGCTGGGCGATGTGCAGGGGAGCGGGCTCGGTGGCGTCGTCGAAGGTGATCTCCCGCATCACCTGCTTGCGCCGCATCGACCGCCATCCGGCCCAACGCAGACCGGCCTTGTCCAGGGCCACTCCGGTGAGCCGTTCCAGCAGGGCGGTGGTGTCCTCACGCAGGACGACCGTGCGGGCGAGGCGGGGTTCGTCCTTGCCGGGGCCCTCGTCCAGCACGACCGAGGGCACCTCCTGACGCGCCAGCGCCAGGGCGAGCGTGAGCCCCACGGGCCCCGCTCCGACGATGATCACCGGGTCCACGGCGCGGCGCCCCCTGCTCGCAGCGGTGTCCTCGGCGACGTATGTGAACAACAGGTTGGAGCAGGGTGCACGATCACAGAACGTATGCAACCCATTGCCGCTGCTTGCGTCAAGTGACGGAGGCAGTGGCGATCATGCCACTGCCTCCGTGTGGGTCAAGCGATCTGATGGGGCGTCATCGCTTGCTGGTGTTGGTGAAGCCGGCGGGCCCACCACCCTCGCCGCCGGTGCCGAAGGTGCCGCCCACCGCCGCCGGGTTCAGCTCCTCCATGTCCTCCGCGCCGAGGACCGCGCCCGTGCTGCGCTTGCTGCGCCGCAGGTAGCCCTCCAGCCAGCTCGCGAAGGAGGTCAGGATGAAGTTGAGCACGATGTAGATGGCCGCCACGACGATGAAGCTGGGGATGACGTTGGCGTAGTTGGCCGCGAGCGTGCTCCGGGAGTTCAGCAGCTCGTTGAAGCCGATCATCACACCGCCCAGTGCGGTGTCCTTCACGATGACGACCAACTGGCTGACGATCGCCGGCAGCATGGCCGTGACCGCCTGCGGCAGCAGGATGCTCGTCATCGTCTGGGTCTTGCGCAGACCGATGGCGTAGGCCGCCTCGCTCTGCCCCCTGGGCAGGGACAGGATGCCCGCCCGGACCACCTCGGCGAGCACGGAGGCGTTGTAGAGCACCAGGCCGGTGACGACCGCGTAGAGGGGCCGGTCCTCGCTGGTGACGTTCGTGTAGCGGGAGTAGAGCTCGTTCGCGAACAGCATCAGGAGCAGGACCGGGATGGACCGGAAGAACTCCACCACCACGGCGGACGGCACCCGCACCCAGCGGTGGTCGGACATGCGTGCGATGCCGAAGAAAGCACCCAGCGGCAGGGCGATGACCATGGCGAGCGCGGCCGCCTTGAGGGTGTTCCCGAGGCCCGGGATGAAGTACGTCGTCCAGGCGTCGGCCTGGATGAACGGCTTCCACAGGGCGCCGGTGAGCTGGTTCTTGTCGTCCATCGTCTGCCAGATCCACCACAGCAGCAGGGCGAGCAGGACGAAGAAGACCACCGAGATCAGGACGTTGCGCCGTTTGGCGCGGGGTCCGGGTGTGTCGTAGAGGACGGAACTCATCGCTTCACCGCCAGTCGCTTGCCGAGCCAGCCGAGGATGAGGCCCGTCGGAAGAGTCAGGACCACGAACCCGAAGGCGAAGACGGCGCCGATGGCGAGCGTCTGGGCCTCGTTCTCGATCATCGACTTCATCAGCGAGGCGGCCTCGGCCACACCGATGGCGGCGGCGACCGTGGTGTTCTTGGTCAGGGCGATCAGCACGTTGGCCAGCGGGCCGATGACCGCCCGGAAGGCCTGCGGCAGCACGATCAGCCGCAGCGTCTGGCTGAAGTTCAGCCCGATCGCGCGGGCCGCCTCGGCCTGGCCGAGGGGCACGGTGTTGATGCCGGAACGGATCGCCTCGCACACGAAGGCCGCGGTGTAGGCGACCAGACCGAGGACGGCGAGCCGGAAGCCCTGGAGCTTGAAGTCGTCGGGGGCACCCAGAGTCACCCCGAAGATGTCGGCGAGGCCGAGCGAGGAGAACACGATGATCACCGTCAGCGGGATGTTCCGGACGATGTTCACGTAGGCGGTGCCGAAGCCACGCATCAGCGGGACCGGGCTGACCCGCATCCCGGCCAGCAGGGTGCCCCAGATCAGGGAGCCCACGGCGGAGAAGACGGTGAGTTTCACCGTCATCCAGAACGCCCCTAGGACGTCGTAGCCTTGAAGAAAGTCGAACACGATCTCCCGCGCTTCCGGGTGGATGTCGTACGTGGAGGGCGGGGCGCGCCGCCGCCGGCAGGGCGACGGGCGGCGGCGCACACCAGGGGGACCCCGAGCTGACTGCGGTGGGCCGCGTTTACTGGACGATCTGGCCGATCTTCGGAGCCGGCTCGTTCTTGTAGTCGGCCGGGCCGAAGTTCTTCTTCACGGCCGCCTCCCAGGCGCCGCTGCTCTCCATCTTCTCGATCGCCTTGTTGATCTTGTCGACCAGCTGGGTGTCGCCCTTCTTGACACCGACGCCGTAGTTCTCGTTGCTCAGCTTCAGACCGGCGAGCTTGAACTGACCCTTGTACTTGTCCTGCGCGGCGAAGCCCGCGAGGATCGAGTCGTCGGTGGTCACCGCGTCCACGGCGCCGCTCTGCAGCCCGGCGATGCACTCGGAGTAGCCGCTGTACTCCTTCAGCTGGGCCTTCGGGGCGATCTTCTGCTGGACGTTCTGTGCCGAGGTGGAGCCGGTCACGGAGCACAGCTTCTTGCCGTTGAGGTCCGTGCCCTTGCTGATGTTCGAGTCCTTCTTGATCAGCAGGTCCTGGTGGGCCAGCAGATAGGGACCGGCGAAGTCGACCTTCTGCTGCCGCTTCGGGGTGATGGAGTACGTGGCCACGATGAACTTCACGTCACCGCGGGAGAGCGCGTTCTCGCGGTCGGCGCTCTTGGTCTCCACGAACTCGATCTGGTCGGGCTTGTAGCCGAGCTGCCCCGCGATGTAGGTGGCCACGTCCACGTCGAAGCCGGAAAACTTGCCGTTCGGCTCCTTCAGGCCGAGACCCGGCTGGTCGTACTTGATGCCGATCTTGATGCTGCTGCCGCCGCTGCCGGAGGACGACGAGTTGTTCTTGTTGCCGCCGCCACACGCCGTGGCGGACAGGGCGATGCTGAGGACGACGGCCGAGGCGGCGGTGACCTTGCGGAGCTTCATGGTGGACATCCTTTGCGTGAGGAAAGAAGCGGGGCGCTGGACGGCGCGACGGGCGCGCGACCGGTTCAGTGGTGCAGGATCTTCGACAGGAAGTCCTTGGCCCGGTCACTGCGCGGGTTGCTGAAGAACTGGTCGGGCGCAGCCTGTTCGACAATCCGGCCGTCCGCCATGAACACCACGCGGTTTGCAGCCGAACGTGCGAACCCCATCTCGTGGGTGACGACGACCATCGTCATGCCCTCCCGGGCGAGCTGCTGCATGACCTCCAGCACCTCGTTGATCATCTCCGGGTCGAGCGCCGAGGTCGGCTCGTCGAAGAGCATCACCTTCGGGTCCATGGCCAGGGCGCGCGCGATCGCGACGCGCTGCTGCTGGCCGCCGGAGAGCTGAGCGGGGTACTTGTCGGCCTGAGTGCCCACGCCGACCCGGTCGAGCAGGGCGCGGGCCTTCTCCTCGGCTTGCTTCTTGTCGGCCTTGCGGACCTTGATCTGGCCCAGCATCACGTTCTCGAGCACGGTCTTGTGCGCGAAGAGGTTGAAGGACTGGAAGACCATGCCGACGTCGGCCCGCAGCCGGGCGAGGGCCTTGCCCTCGGCGGGCAGCGGCTTGCCGTCGATGGTGATGGAGCCGGAGTCGATGGTCTCCAGCCGGTTGATGGTGCGGCACAGCGTGGACTTACCGGACCCGGAGGGTCCGATGACGACGACGACCTCACCGCGCGCAATCGTCAGATCGATGTCCTGGAGCACGTGCAACGCGCCGAAGTGCTTGTTGACGCTCTTCAGGACGACGAGTTCGCCGCTGGGGGCCACGTCTTGCTTGGCCACCGATACTTCGGTCATCGCTCTCAGGCTCCGTCCTCCTCGGTTTCGGAGGAATGTAGTAACCAGCCTCGACCAGCGTCATTACATCTGAGGGGAATCTGAGCATCACGATCCGATAGCAATCGGACACATGTCGTAGCACTTGTGACCTGGGGATGACCTGGGCACGTATCGGCCGGATAACTAAAGCCCCGACCAACCGGAACCCTCTTGACGCCGTCCTCGTCCATCAGCGTGACTGCCTTGGTGCACGCGCGCGTGCACGCGTTGTTACTCAGACAAACCGTACGCCCGATGAATCGGAGGAGGCCGGGATGAGACTGCTGCTCGTCGAGGACGACAACCATGTCGCCGCCGCACTGTCCGCGGTCCTGGCCCGGCACGGTTTCGACGTCACCCACGCGCGCAACGGCGAGGAGGCGCTCCAGGCGCTCGTCCCGGAGGGCCCCGGCTTCGGCGTCGTCCTGCTCGACCTGGGCCTGCCCGACCAGGACGGCTACGAGGTCTGCAGCAAGATCCGCAAGCGCACCGCCACCCCGGTGATCATGGTCACCGCCCGTTCCGACGTGCGCTCGCGCATCCACGGCCTGAACCTCGGCGCCGACGACTACGTGGTCAAGCCCTACGACACCGGGGAGCTCCTCGCCCGCATCCACGCCGTCAGCCGGCGGCGCCCCGCCTCCGAGGAGAGCACCGAGGACACCCGGACCGCCGTCCACCTCGGCCCGGTCCGCATCGAACTGCCCACCCGTCAGGTCACCGTCGACGGCAGCGTCGTCCAGCTGACCCGCAAGGAGTTCGACCTGCTCGCCCTGCTCGCGCAGCGCCCCGGCGTGGTCTTCCGCCGTGAGCAGATCATCAGCGAGGTGTGGCGCACCAGCTGGGAGGGAACGGGCCGGACCCTGGAGGTGCACGTCGCCTCCCTGCGCGCCAAGCTGCGCATGCCGGCCCTCATCGAGACCGTACGCGGCGTCGGCTACCGCCTCGTCGCCCCGGCCGCCTAGCGGGGACGGCTTGCGCACACGACTGCTGCCGCTGCTCATCGTCCTGATGGCGGCCGTCCTGCTCGCCCTCGGCATCCCGCTGGCCGTCAGCGTGGCGGCCGGCCAGCAGCAGAAGGTGGTCGTCGACCGGATCGACGACACCGCACGCTTCGCGGCCCTCGCGCAGTACGTCGACACCGCCGCCACCATCGACCGCAACCCCGGCGACGAACGGCTGGAGACCCTCAGTCACGAACTCGCCAGCTACTACGAGGTCTACGGCATCCGCGCCGGGGTCTTCTACCGCACCGACACGCCCATGGCGCACGCACCCGCCGGGTTCTTCCTCCCGCGAACGGGCGAGGTGCGGGCCGCCTTCGAGGAGGCGCTGCTCAGCCGGCGCAGCCACGACCCGCAGCAGGTCTGGCCCTGGCAGCGCGGCCGGCTCGTCGTCGCCTCACCGGTGATCCGCGACGGGGACGTCGTCGCCGTCGTGGTCACCGACTCACCGACCGGCGAGATGCGCTCGCGGATCCTGCGCGGCTGGCTGATCATCGCCGCCGGCCTGCTCGCCGCGATGCTGCTCGCCGTCGGCGCCGCGCTCCGGCTCACCGGCTGGGTCCTGCGACCGGTACGCGTGCTGGACGCCACCACCCACGACATCGCCACCGGACGCCTGAAATCCCGGGTGGCCGCGGCCGGCGGGCCGCCGGAACTCCAGCGGCTGGCCAAGTCGTTCAACGAGATGGCGGACCACGTCGAGGACGTGCTGGAACAGCAGCGCGCCTTCGTCGCCGACGCCTCGCACCAGCTGCGCAACCCCCTCGCTGCGCTGCTGCTGCGCATCGAACTGCTGAAATTCGAACTCCCGGAGGGCAACACGGAGATCGCCTCGGTCCAGGCCGAGGGCAAGCGGCTCGCGCAGGTCCTGGACGACCTGCTCGACCTGGCGCTCGCCGAGCACGCCGAGGCGGACATGACGACCACCGACATCGGTGCGCTCGCCGCCGAACGCGTCGCGGCCTGGGCGCCCGCGGCCGAGGCCAAGGGCGTACAGCTGGCCGGTGACTGCCCGGCCACGACCGGCTGGTCCGACCCGGTGACCCTGTCGTCGGCGCTGGACGCCGTGATCGACAACGCGGTGAAGTTCACGCCCGCCGGGGAGCGCGTCGAGGTGGCGGTCGCGGCGGCCGGCGACACCGTGACCGTCGTCGTCACCGACAACGGCCCCGGCCTCACCGACGAGGAACTGACCCGCGTCGGCGACCGCTTCTGGCGCAGCGGCCGGCACCAGAACATCAAGGGCTCCGGCCTCGGCCTGTCCATCACCCGCGCGCTGCTCGCGGCGGGCGGCGCCTCGATCTCCTACGGCCACCACGAGCCGCACGGCCTGGTGGTGACGGTGACCGTGCCCCGGCACGCACCACAACCGACGTCCACGCAGGGGGCCGCGCAGGGCTGACGGGGCGGTGTTGCGGTGGGGGAGGGGAGTGCGTTCGAGCCCGCGGGGCGGCGTTCCGGCCGGTGAGGCGGGCGTTCCTGTCCGCAGGGCTACGGCTTCATCGAGCGGTAGTACCGCCGTGCGCCCTCGTGGAGTTGCAGCGGGTCCGTGTAGATCGCCGTGCGCAGGTCCACGAGTTGCGCGGAGTGCACGTGCGCGCCGATGCCGTCGCGGCTCCTGATCACCGTGCGGGTCACCCACTCGGTCAGCCGTGGATCGATGTCCGCGCGCGTGATCAGCAGGTTGGACACCGCCATCGTCGGGACGGCCGCGCCGTTCTGCACGGTGGGGTAGGCCGACTCCGGCATGTTGGTGGCGCGGTAGTAGCGCGAGGCGTCGCCCTCGCGGTGCAGCTGCGCGACGAGGTCCGGCCCGATCGGCACGAACCGGATCGGGAAGGAACCGGCGAGCTGCCGCACGCCGTCGGTGGGCACACCGCCCGACCAGAAGAACGCGTCGATCCCGCCCTCCCGCAGCCGCTTCGGCGCACTGCCGATGCCGTCGGCCTCGGGCGTGATGTCCTTGTCCGCGTCGATGCCCGCCACTCGCAGCACCCGGTCGGCGATCAGCCGCACACCCGACTCCGGCGGCCCTATCGCCACCCGCTTGCCCCGCAGATCGGCGACCGAGTGGATGTCCGAGTCACGGGCGACGACGAGCTGGACGTAGTCGTCGTAGAGGCGGGCGACGCCGCGCAGCCGGTCCGCCCCCTGGCCGCCGTTCACCGCGTACGTCTCCACCGCGTCGGCCGCGGCGATGGTGAAGTCGGCCTGGCCGAGCGCCACGCGCGTGACGTTCTCCTGCGAGCCGTCGCTGGTCAGCAGGCGCACCTTCAGCTGCGGCATGTCCTTGGCGAGCGCCGTGCGCAGCCGCTTGCCGTAGTCCTGGTAGACCCCGCTCGGCGTGCCCGTGCTGATCGTGATCGAACCGCTCGGCGGTGTCTCGCCCAGCGGCAGCAGCCACCACAGCAGCAGGCCGAGCGCCACGACGCCGGCGGCTGCGGCCGTCAGGGCCCGGTGCCTGCCGATACGGGGGAGGAGCTTGGACATGGGCGCGATCCTGCCAGGCGCCGCGCAGTGCTGACCAGGGGCGGCGGCCCGAGCGAGGCTGTCAGTGGCGCCCGTTACAGTCGCCGGTATGAGTTCTTCCCCCGCCGACCTGGTCCGTGAGTTCCACCTCGCCTTCGGGCTCGACGCCCGCAGCACGCCCACCGAGGTGTCGCCCGGGCTCGCCGCCCACCGCGGTGAGCTGCTCGCGGAGGAGGCCGCGGAGGTCGCCGAGGTGGCGGTCACCGGACCGCTCGACAAGCTCGCCCACGAGCTGGCAGACGTCGTCTACGTGGCGTACGGCACCGCGCTGGTGCACGGCATCGACCTCGACCAGGTGATCGCCGAGATCCACCGGTCCAACATGACCAAGCTCGGCCCCGACGGCCGGATCGCCCGCCGCGCCGACGGCAAGGTGCTCAAAGGGGAGAGCTACGAGGCACCGGACGTCGCGGGCGTGCTGCGCCGGCAGGGCTGGGAGCCGGGGGGTGAGAGCGCGGCCTGAATCGCTGATCACACGCCGGAGCACGCGGGTCTCAGTCCCGGGGGACCGCCGTCCGCTCCCGCGTTCCGGCGTCCGCAGCCGACTCGGCCGGCCCACCCGCCGGTGCCGCTTCCGCGGCGCGTGAGCGGGCGCGGCGACGGTACCAGCGGGCCGCCAGCGGTTCGGTGTAGCGGGCGGTCAGCGGGCCGAGGACGACCAGGATCAGGACGTACGCCGTGGCCAGCGGGCCCAGCGACGGCTCGATGCCCGCCGTCACCGCGAGCCCGGCGATGACGATCGAGAACTCGCCGCGCGCCACCAGCGCGCCGCCCGCGCGCCACCGCCCCTTGATCGAGATCCCGGCGCGGCGCGCTGCCCAGTAGCCGGTGGCGATCTTCGTCAGCGCGGTGACCGCGGCCAGCGCCAGCGCGGGCAGCAGCACCGGCGGGATACTGGCCGGATCGGTGTGCAGGCCGAAGAAGACGAAGAACACCGCGGCGAACAGGTCCCGCAGCGGACTCAGCAGCGCGTGCGCCCCCTCCGCCACCTCCCCGGACAGCGCGATGCCGACCAGGAACGCGCCCACCGCCGCCGACACCTGCAACTGCTGCGCCACACCGGCGACGAGGATCGTCAGACCCAGCACGACCAGCAGCAGCTTCTCCGGGTCGTCGCTGGAGACGAAGCGGGAGATGAGGCGGCCGTAGCGGACCGCGACGAACAGCACCACTCCCGCCACGCCCAGCGCGATCGCCAGCGTCACGCTGCCCGCCGCGAATCCCGCGCCCGCCACCAGCGCGGTGACGATCGGCAGATAGACCGCCATGGCCAGGTCCTCCAGGACCAGCACGCTGAGGATCACCGGTGTCTCCCGGTTGCCCACCCGGCCCAGGTCGCCGAGCACCTTGGCGATGACCCCGGAGGAGGAGATCCAGGTGACCCCAGCGAGCACCACGGCCGCCACCGGCCCCCAGCCCAGCAGCAGCGCGGCGGCCGCGCCCGGCAGCGCGTTCAGCGCACAGTCGACGAGACCGGCCGGATAGTGGGTGCGCAGGTTGGAGACCAGGTCGCTCGCCGTGTACTCCAGGCCCAGCATGAGCAGCAGCAGGATGACGCCGATCTCGGCGCCGGTGGCGACGAACTCCTCGCTGGCCCCCAAAGGCAGCAGCCCGCCCTCGCCGAACGCCAGACCGGCGAGCAGGTACAGCGGGATGGGCGAGAAACTGAACCGCGCCGCCATCCGGCCGAGCAGGCCGAGGCAGAGGATGATCGAACCGAACTCGATGAGCAGAACCGCGGAGGAGTGCACCGGCGGCTCACTCCCGCCCGAGGATCGCGGCGGCGGCGTCCACGCCCTCGCGCGTGCCGATCACGATCAGCGTGTCACCGCCCGCGAGCCGGAAGTCCGGTGTGGGGGAGGGCACGGCATCGGCGCGGCGCAGTACCGCCACGATCGACGCGCCGGTCTCCGTGCGCATCCGGGTCTCGCCGAGCAGCCGGCCGTTCCAGTGCGAGGTCGCCGCGATCTCGATCCGCTCGGCCACCAGGCCCAGGTCCGTGGTGTGCAGCAGGTTCGGGCTGTGGTGGGCGGGCATCAGCGCGTCGACGAGCGAGTCCGCCTCCGAGCCGGTCAGCCGGAGTGAGTGCGCGCAGGAGTCGGGGTCGTCGGCCCGGTACACGCTCAGGGTGCGGGTGCCGTCCCGGTGCGCCACCACCGACAGATGGCCCTGTTCCCGAGTCACCAGGTCGTACTTGACCCCGATCCCCGGCAGCGGTGTCGCCCTCAGGCGCGGCGCAGACACGTTTCTTCTCCTTCGTTCGCCGGTCGTGCAGGGCACCGGCGGTGATCGTTTCCGGCCGGTACCGAGCGGCCATGCTGCCACCCTTGCGTACGGTGGCGACATGGGTGTCAGCACGGATGGACGCGGTACGCGGACGACGGAGAAGCTGGTCACGCCAGTGCCGTGGGCGGCTGGTACGGCGGTGCCGTGCGCGGACGTGACGGCTGGGCCGGCGGCGGACGTGACGGCTGCGCCGTCGGCAGACGCGGCGGTTGAGCCGGCGGCGGGCGTTACGGCGGGACCGGTGGCGGATGCCGTCGCGGGGCCGTCGGCGGACGGCCGGACTGGGCTGCGGGGCCACGGAAGAAGAGGAGGGGCCGGGCGCGTGTCGCTGTTCTGGCGGATCTTCTCCCTCAACGCCGTCGGCCTGGTGACGGCCACCGCGCTGCTGCTCGGCCCCGTCACCGTCTCGACCCCGGTGCTGCCGGAAGAGGCGCTCGTGGTGGTCGGCGGGCTGGCCGCGCTGCTGGTCGTCAACGCCGCCGTCCTGCGCATAGGGCTCGCCCCGCTCACGCGGCTGGCCGGAGCCATGGCCACCGCCGACCTGCTGCGTCCGGGCGCACGGCCCGAGGTCGCCGGTCCGGCGGAGACGGCCGGGCTGATCACGACGTACAACGCGATGCTCGACCGGCTCGAGGCCGAGCGCGCCGCCGGCGCGGCCCGTGCCCTGTCCGCACAGGAGAGGGAACGCCACCGCGTCGCCCGCGAGCTGCACGACGAGGTCGGCCAGACCCTGACCGCCGTCCTGCTCCAGCTGCGGCGCGTCGCCGACCGTGCCCCGGCGGAGCTGCGCGAGGACGTGGGCCAGGCGCAGGAGGCCACCCGCGCCGGGCTGGACGAGATCCGCCGCATCGCCCGACGGCTGCGGCCCGCCGTGCTGGAGGAGCTGGGGCTGCTCAGCGCGCTGCGCTCGCTCGCCGCCGAGTTCACCGGGCACGGACTGACCGTCCGCCACACCCTCGCCGCCGACCTCGCACCGCTGCCCGGCGAGACGGAACTCGTGCTGTACCGGGTCGCCCAGGAGGCCCTCACCAACACCGCCCGGCACTCCGGCGCCGACCGCGCCGAACTGTGCCTGCGGGCCGATGCGGCCGGTGTCGAGCTGCTGGTGCGGGACAACGGCAGGGGCACGGTCGGCGCGGTCGAGGGCGCCGGCATCAGCGGCATGCGTGAGCGGGCCCTGCTCGTCGGCGCCGAGCTGAGCGTCGCGCCGGCGCCGGGCGGCGGGACGGACGTACGGCTGCGCATCCCGCACAGTGCGGAAGGGCCGCTGGGTATACCGGGCGAATCGGGTGAATTGGGTGACTCGGAAGTGTCGTCCGGTGTCCCGAGCGGACCGGGAGCGCCGTTGGACACGGCCGGTGGTGCCGAGGCCGGGGGAGGCCCGCGGTGAGCGGCCGTCCCGTCCGCGTCCTGCTCGCCGACGACCACACCCTCGTACGCCGCGGCGTGCGGCTCATCCTCGAGTCGGAGCCCGATCTGACTGTCGTCGCCGAGGCCGGCGACGGGGCCGAGGCGGTCGAACTGGCACGCGCGCGTGAGGTGGATCTGGCGGTGCTGGACATCGCCATGCCCCGCATGACAGGTCTGCAGGCGGCCCGCGAGCTGTCCCGGCGGCTGCCCGCTCTGCGCCTGCTGATCCTGACCATGTACGACAACGAGCAGTACTTCTTCGAGGCGCTCAAGGCGGGCGCGAGCGGCTACGTGCTGAAGTCCGTTGCCGACCGCGACCTGGTGGAGGCGTGCCGGGCGGCCATGCGGGACGAACCGTTCATCTACCCGGGCGCCGAGCGTGCGCTGGTCCGCTCCTACCTGGACCGGCTCCACCGCGGCGACGGCCTGCCCGAGCGCGCCGTCACCGAGCGCGAGGAGGAGATCCTCAAGCTGGTCGCGGAGGGGCACACCTCCAAGGAGATCGGTGACCTGCTGTTCATCAGCGTCAAGACGGTCGAGCGGCACCGCGCGAACATCCTGCAGAAGCTCGGCCTGCGCGACCGCCTGGAACTGACCCGCTACGCGATCCGCGCCGGCCTGGTCGATCCCTGAGCGGGCCGTCCCGCCGGCCTCGTCGACCCCTTGGCCAAGGCCCTCCCACCGGCCTCGCGTCCGGTTGTCCACAGGGCCTCGCGGGCGTTGTCCACAGCCCGGACCGGGGTGGTCCCGGAACCGCCTACCCTGTAAGGCATGAGCAGCAGCGACCGGAGCCCCGCAGTGGACGTCAAGACCTACGAAGTACGCACCTACGGGTGCCAGATGAACGTCCACGATTCCGAGCGGCTCGCCGGCCTGCTCGAAGACGCGGGTTACGTGCGCGCCCCCGAGGGCTCCGACGGCGACGCCGACGTCGTGGTCTTCAACACGTGCGCCGTCCGGGAGAACGCCGACAACCGGCTCTACGGCAACCTCGGCCGGCTCGCGCCGAGGAAGGCCCAGCGGCCGGGCATGCAGATCGCGGTCGGTGGCTGCCTCGCGCAGAAGGACCGCGACACCATCGTCAAGAAGGCGCCCTGGGTGGACGTCGTCTTCGGCACGCACAACATCGGCAAGCTGCCCGTCCTGCTGGAGCGCGCCCGCGTGCAGGAGGAGGCGCAGGTCGAGATCGCCGAGTCGCTGGAGGCGTTCCCCTCCACGCTGCCGACCCGCCGTGAGAGCGCCTACGCCGCATGGGTGTCGATCTCCGTCGGCTGCAACAACACCTGCACCTTCTGTATCGTCCCGGCGCTGCGCGGCAAGGAGAAGGACCGCCGTCCCGGCGACATCCTCGCCGAGGTCGAGGCGCTGGTCGCCGAGGGCGTCTCCGAGATCACCCTGCTCGGCCAGAACGTCAACGCCTACGGTTCCGACATCGGCGACCGCGAGGCCTTCAGCAAACTGCTGCGTGCCTGCGGGAACATCGAGGGTCTGGAGCGCGTCCGCTTCACCTCCCCGCACCCCCGTGACTTCACCGACGACGTCATCGCCGCCATGGCCGAGACGCCGAACGTGATGCCGCAGCTGCACATGCCGCTGCAGTCCGGTTCGGACACGGTCCTGAAGGCGATGCGCCGCTCCTACCGCCAGGAGCGCTACCTCGGGATCATCGAGAAGGTCCGCGCCGCCATCCCGGACGCCGCGATCACCACCGACATCATCGTGGGCTTCCCCGGCGAGACCGAGGAGGACTTCGAGCAGACGCTGCACGTGGTGCGTGAGGCCCGGTTCGCGCAGGCCTTCACCTTCCAGTACTCCAAGCGGCCCGGTACCCCGGCCGCGACCATGGAGGACCAGATCCCCAAGGAGGTCGTCCAGGCGCGGTACGAGCGGCTGGTCGCCCTCCAGGAGGAGATCTCCTGGGCGGAGAACAAGAAGCAGGTGGGCCGCACGCTGGAGCTGATGGTCGCCGAGGGCGAGGGCCGCAAGGACGACGCCACCCGCCGCCTGTCCGGCCGCGCCCCCGACAACCGCCTCGTCCACTTCACCAAGCCGGACCAGGAGGTGCGCCCCGGTGACGTCGTCACCGTCGAGGTGACCTACGCCGCGCCGCACCACCTCCTCGCCGAGGGCCCGGTGCTCGACGTGCGCCGCACGCGCGCGGGTGACGCCTGGCAGAAGCGCCAGGAGGCCGACCAGGCCAAGTCGGCCGGCGTGATGCTGGGCCTGCCGAAGATCGGCGCACCCGCGCCTCTGCCGGTCGCCACGGGCAGCGGCTGCGGCTGCGACTGACCCACGGCGCGGGCAGGCCCGCTCGGTGCCGCCGGACGCGCCGTGCCCGGCTCGCGGGTCACGGCCGGTGGCTGGGCGTGTCCGGCCGCCGGTGACCGCGTAGTCTGCTGATCATGCTTGTCGCCGCAGCCGTCTGCCCCTGTCCGCCGCTGCTCGTGCCCGAGGTCGCGGCGGGTGCCGCGCCTGAGCTGGACGTGGCCCGCGCCGCGTGCACGGACGCGCTGGGGGTCCTTGCCGCCGCCCGCCCCGACCGGCTGGTCGTCGTCGGCCCGGCCGAGGAGGCGGGGACGTACCCGCAGGGGGCGCGGGGCTCGTTCCAGGGGTTCGGCGTGGACGTCGACGTCACGCTCGGCGAGGCGCAGGACGCGGCCGCCGACCCCGTGCTGCCGGTTTCGCTCGCGGTGGCCGGCTGGCTGCTGGGGCGGACCGGGTGGGCGGACGCCCCGATCGAGGGGCTGGCCGTGGCCCGGACACTTACGCCGGAGCGGTGCGCCGAGCTGGGCGCGGACCTCGCCGGGCGCGCCGAGCGGGTCGCGCTGCTGGTGATGGGTGACGCCAGCGCCTGCCGCACCGTCAAGGCGCCGGGCTATCTGGACGAACGCGCGGCACCCTTCGACACCGAGGTGGCGCGGGCGCTGGGCTCGGCGGACGTCGTGGCGCTGGGGGCGCTGGACGCGCGGCTCGCGGAGGAACTGCAGGCCGCGGGCCGGGCACCGTGGCAGGTGCTGGCGGGCGCCGCCGCGGACGCGAACCTGGCCGGGGCACTGCTGTACGAAGACGCGCCGTACGGGGTGGGCTACCTGGTCGCCACCTGGTCGTAGGGCGTCACCGCCGGCCGAGTTTCGCCGGCCGAGTCCTGGCCATTTGAGTCCTCGGCGTTCGAGTCCTCGGCGGTCGAGTCACCCGCGACGATGAGGGCACATGCCGGACGGCCGCGCACCGTGAAGGTGCGCGGCCGTCCGTCGTTGTGCTGCGGCCGTGGCCGGCGTCCCCGGCCGTGGTGGGCCGTGGTCAGGAGGTGGGCGGCGGGCCCTGCGGCGGGGCGGCCGGGGGAGGAGTCGGCGGGGTGGCCGCGCCGCCGTCGGCCGCGGCGCCGCCCTTGTGCGCGAGCCGGTCCATGGCATCCTTCGCCTTGCCCGTGCCCGTCTGGATCCTGTCGCTGTACTTGCCCTTGGTCTTCTCGTCGACGACCTTCGCGGCCCGGTCGATGCCGTGCTGGATCTTGTCCCCGTGCTGCTGCGCGAGGTCCGACACCTTGCCCTTGGCCGGGCCGAGCTTGGCTTTCAGATTGTCCATCAGACCCATGGTCCACCTTCCCTGGCGGGACAGTTACGTGTGGGCGCTCTCACCGGCCTCGCTGTCGGCGGCCGCTTCGGCGGACTGCTGCTGGGGGATGCCGGCGGCCTCCGCGCTCTCCCCGCCCTTCTCGCTCGCCCCGTCCTCCGCCGCTTCGTCGGCCTCCGGTGCAACGGTCGCGTCCGCCGCGTCCGTCGCGTGCGTCGAGTCCGTGGCTTCCGCCGCGTCCGTGGTCTCGACCGCCTCCGCCGTTTCGGCGGTCTGCGCGTTCTGTGCCGCCTCAGCCTCGTCGGTGGAGGGTTCGTTCACGGCCTGCTCGGCCGCCGCCGTGGTCTCCGACCTCCGAAAAAGTTTCGTAAAAACGCCCATATCAACTCCATACGGTACTCGTCCGGGCGAAATTCCGCGTGACCCGGTGCGTCCGATTGCGCCACCGGGATCACCGCTCCTCCGAGCCGGTGACGGGATCTCGCAAGGTGGCAACGATCTCGCCGGTACGGCGTCACGTAACTCGTTCGAGGACAGGGTCCGGGGTTTGCGAAACTGGTGCGGTGAGCAGCGCACCTCCCGCCCCCCGCGTCATCGCCGTCGTCGGTCCCACCGCAGCCGGCAAGTCCGACCTCGGCGTCTTTCTCGCCCGGCAACTCGGCGGCGAGGTCGTCAACGCCGACTCCATGCAGCTGTACCGAGGGATGGACATCGGCACCGCCAAGCTGACGCACGAGGAGCGTGCCGGCGTGCCGCACCACCTCCTCGACATCTGGGACGTGACCGTCACCGCCTCGGTCGCCGAGTACCAGCGGCTCGCCCGCCGGCGGATCGACGAACTCCTCGCCGCCGGCCGCTGGCCGATCCTCGTCGGCGGCTCCGGCCTCTACGTCCGCGGCGCCGTCGACAACCTGGAGTTCCCCGGCACCGACCCCGAGGTCAGGGCCCGCCTGGAGGAGGAACTGGCACTGCGCGGCTCCGGCGCCCTGCACGCCCGGCTGGCCGCCGCCGACCCCGAGGCCGCGCGGGCGATCCTGCCCAGCAACGGGCGCCGGGTCGTCCGGGCGCTGGAGGTGATCGAGATCACCGGCAAGCCGTTCACGGCCAACCTGCCCGGGCACGACTCGGTCTACGACACCGTGCAGATCGGCGTCGACGTGGCCCGCCCCGAGCTGGATGAGCGCATCGCACGCCGGGTCGACCGGATGTGGGAGGCCGGGCTCGTGGACGAGGTGCGCGCGCTGGAGGCGCAGGGGCTGCGCGAGGGGCGTACGGCGTCGCGCGCCCTCGGCTACCAGCAGGTGCTCACGGCGCTCGCCGGGGAGTGCACCCTCGAGGAGGCGCGTGCCGAGACCGTCCGTGCCACCAAACGCTTCGCGCGCCGCCAGGATTCGTGGTTCCGGCGCGACCCGCGGGTGCACTGGCTCAGTGGGGCCGCAGCGGATCTCGGGGAACTTCCGCAGCTCGCGCTGGCGTTGATCGAACGACCGGTTACAGCCTGATCACGTCATGGCATCGGGACGCCCAGGCCGTCATCCCGGCCTCCGGCGCCGTGCCATCATCGAGCTTCGATCGACCAAGTGGAGTCCGAGTTGGGAGGGCGCGTGGCGATGGAGGCCGGCCCTCGCGACACCGCACAAGACGCCGAGCCCTTCACCACCGACAGGGGTGAGGAGCCGCAGGGCACAGGGGTTTCGGGCCTGGACGGCGACCGTCCGGACCCGGACGGGGACCCGCTGAGCCCGGACGGCCTCGACGACACCCAGGGCGGTGTGACCGCCGACGGTCCGGAACCGGAAGAGATGTTCGCCGGCGGGCCCGAGGTCGAGGTCGAGCTGCGCCCGCAGCGCCGGCTACGGCTGTGGCAGCTCGCGCCGATCGTCGCGCTCGCCGCGAGCGGCTCCCTGATGTTCGCCTTCCCGCTCGCCTTCGACTTCGGCGACAGCGGGGCCGTCATCGCCATGCTCGGGCTGCTGATCTGCTCGTGCGCGGCCGGCTGGGGCATGATGGCCGCCCGGCGCGTGGGCTACACCTGGCCCGGCCTGCCGCCCCGCGGCTCGGGCCGCCGCCCGGACTGGCGGGTGGTCCTCGGCTACGTCCTGCTGGTGGCCGTGGTCGTCACGCTCGCCGTGTGGCGGGTGGCGCGGCTGCGCTGAGCGCGGCCGATACGAGCGGGCCCGGGTGGGTGGTCAGCGCCCCCCGGTGAGCCTCTGTCTGATCCGGCTCCGCTGAACTGCGCTCGGCAAGCCCGGCACCGGCAAGCCCGGCAAGCTCCGCAAGCTCAGTAATCCCACTGAGCCCAGCAAGCCCTCTGAGCCGGGATCCCAGTGCGCCGGGCGGGCCAGGCGCGCCTCCGCCTGAGCGGGCCCGTACGCCGCCGCCCCCCTGCGCACAGCCCCTCACCTGCCCCGCCTCCCATCGGCCTCCGCCGGAGCCCTCCCGTACGATCGAGGCATGAGCACGCGGATCGCCTTCCTCAAGGGTCACGGCACCGAGAACGACTTCGTGATCGTCCCGGACCCGGAGAACGCCCTCGATCTGTCTCCGGCCGCCGTCGCCGCCCTGTGCGACCGCCGCGCGGGCATCGGCGGCGACGGGGTGCTGCACGTCGTGCGGTCCGCGGCGCATCCCGAGGCGAAGGCGATGGCCGCCGAGGCCGAGTGGTTCATGGACTACCGCAACGGCGACGGCTCGATCGCCGAGATGTGCGGCAACGGCGTGCGCGTGTTCGCGCGCTACCTCCAGCACGCCGGGCACGTCGACGAGGGCGACCTGGCCGTCGCCACGCGCGGGGGCGTGAAGCGCGTGCACATCGCCAAGGACGGCGACGTCACCGTCGGCATGGGCAAGGCGGTCCTGCCCGAGGGCGACGTCACGGTGAGCGTCGGCGAGCGCAGCTGGCCCGCGCGGAACGTCAACATGGGCAACCCGCACGCCGTCGCGTTCGTGGACGACCTCGCGCACGCGGGCGACCTGTACTCCCCGCCGCCGTTCAGCCCGGCCTCCGCCTACCCGGACGGGGTGAACGTCGAGTTCGTCGTCGACCGTGGCGAGCGGCACGTCGCCATGCGCGTGCACGAGCGCGGCTCCGGTGAGACCCGCTCCTGCGGCACGGGCGCGTGCGCCGTCGCCGTCGTCACCGCCCGCCGTGACGGCGCCGACCCGGCCGCCACCGGCACCCCGGCGACGTACACCGTGGACGTCCCGGGCGGACGTCTCGTGATCACCGAGCGTCCCGACGGCGAGATCGAGATGACCGGACCCGCCGTGATCGTCGCGGAGGGCGAGATCGACGCGGAGTGGCTGCGCGGCGCGCTCGGCTGACCCCTGCCACGGCCGCCGACCGGTACCGCCCGGACGGCGGTTGACGCCACGCCGCAAACCCGTCGACCGTCGCTCGAATGGGTGATCCGTTTCACGCTCGCCGAGAGGCGGTCCAACGCGCGTGGTGGGCTCGGTAGCATCAAGCACCGGCTCGGACGGGGGAGTCGCCCTCCCCTGAGCCGTGTCCGCCCTGGGGCACCCCGTCCGCCGGTCCACGCAGCCGGAGGTGCCCATGAGTGCGGAGGCCACGAACCCTGCGACCCAAGGCCCGGTGACAGGCCAGGTCGCACCCGCTTCCACCGCGGCGCTCGAGCCGGGCGCGCCGCCTTCCCCGCGCCGCAAGGCCCGCCCCCGCATCGACCTGCGCCGCCTCGGCCGCGCCGCGCTGCTCGGCCCGACCGCCCGCGACCGGCTGCCCGACGCCATCAGCCATGTCGTCGACGCCCACCGCGCCCACCACCCCGACGCCGACCTCGAACCCCTGCGGCGCGCCTACGTGCTGGCCGAGTCCTCGCACCGCGGCCAGATGCGCAAGAGCGGTGAGCCGTACATCACCCACCCCCTCGCGGTCACCCTGATCCTCGCCGAACTCGGCGCGGAGACGACGACGTTGACCGCCTCCCTGCTGCACGACACCGTCGAGGACACGGACGTGACGCTCGATCAGGTGGGGGAGCAGTTCGGCGAGGAGGTGCGCTATCTGGTCGACGGCGTCACCAAGTTGGAGAAGGTCGACTACGGCGCCGCCGCCGAACCCGAGACGTTCCGCAAGATGCTCGTCGCCACCGGCAACGACGTCCGCGTGATGTCGATCAAACTCGCCGACCGGCTGCACAACATGCGCACCCTCGGCGTGATGCGCCCCGAGAAACAGGCCCGCATCGCGCGCGTGACCCGAGACGTGCTGATCCCGCTCGCCGAACGTCTCGGCGTCCAGGCCCTCAAGACCGAGCTGGAGGACCTGGTCTTCGCGATCCTCCATCCCGAGGAGTACGAGCACACCCGCGAGTTGATCGTCGGCAACGCCTCACGCACCGACGACCCGCTCGCCGAGATCGCGGACGAGGCGCGCCGGGTGCTGCGCGAGGCCGACATCCCCGCCGAAGTCCTCATCCGGCCCCGCCACTTCGTCTCCCTGCACCGCGTCGCCCGCAAACGCGGTCAGCTGCGCGGTGCCGACTTCGGACGGCTGCTCGTGCTGGTCAACGAGGACGCCGACTGTTACGCGGTGCTGGGCGAGCTGCACACCTGTATGACGCCGGTCGTGTCGGAGTTCAAGGACTTCATCGCCGTACCCAAGTTCAACCTGTACCAGTCGCTGCACACCGCGGTGGCCCGCGCGGACGGCCAGGTCGCCGAGGTCCTCATCCGCACGCACCAGATGCACAAGGTCGCCGAGGCGGGTGTCGTCGCCCTCGGCAATCCCTACGCGCCACCGTCGGACGAGCAGTCCCCGCCCGACGGTGAGCGCGCGGACCCCACCCGCCCCGGCTGGCTCTCCCGGCTCCTGGACTGGCAGCGGGCCGCACCCGATCCCGACACCTTCTGGACGACCCTGCGCGAGGACCTCGCCCAGGACCGGGAGATCACCGTCTTCCGGCCCGACGGCGGCCCGATCGGGCTGCCCGAGGGCGCGACCTGCGTGGACGCCGCCTACGCGCAGTACGGCGAGGACGCCCACGCCTGCATCGGGGCCCGCCTCAACGGCCTGCTGGCTCCACTGGGCACGGCGCTGCGCGACGGCGACACCGTGGAGCCGCTCATGGGACAGGACCCGGCCTCCGAGCCGTCACGGGAGTGGCTGGAGTACGCGCACACGCCCGCGGCACGGATCGCGATCCAGCGGTGGCTGGCGTCGCACCCGGGGCCGGAAGCCCACGGCGCGGAGGCAGGGGCAGCGGGGGAGCCGGAGCGCGCAGGCGCGGATCGGCGCGCTGCGAGCGGCGATCCGAGCGCCGACGCAAGCGCCGATGCGCCTGGCGTGCGCCCGGCGCGCGAAGGAGCAGCCGGCGCGGACGGATGCGCCAGCGGCGCAACGGGCGCGGAAAACGGTGAAGGGGGCGCACAACCTCAGCCGTCCCTGCCGTCGAGCACCTCCGGTGTCCCCGTGGCGGGGAACGCAGCTCGCGCCGGCGGCCCCGCCGGGGCCGGCATGCCGTACGACGTCTCGGCAGCTCCCGCCGCCGCAGGGCCCCGCCGTACCACGGACGCGCGCCGCACCCAGAACGGCGGCCTCGCCGAGGAGCGGCCCACCTCCGGTGCACGCCGTGCGTCACACCCGCGCGCCGCGCGCCCCCGTGCCGCCGACGTGACGGTCCTCGGCCGTGACGGGGCCACCGCACGGCTCGCCCGCTGCTGCACTCCGGTACCGCCCGACCCGATCACCGGCTTCGCCGTGCGCGGCGGGGCCGTCACCGTGCACCGCGTGGAGTGCGCCGCCGTGGCGCGCATGCGCGGCGGGGGGCGCACGGAGGTCGACGTGCGCTGGGGCGAGACCACGGCATGCCGGGTGACCCTGGTCGCCGAATCGTTCGGCCGTCCGCACCTCCTCGCCGACCTCACCGAGGCCATCGCGCTCGAAGGTGCCGAGATCGTCTCCGCGACCGTCGAGCCCCCGACCCAGCAGCGCGTCCGCCACACCTACACGCTCGAGCTCCCGGACGCCGCCCACCTGCCCGCCCTCATGCGTGCGATGCGCAACGTCCCCGGCGTCTACGACGTGGACCGCGCCCAGCACCACGCGCCACCGTTGATCTGAGCCCCGCCCGTACCTCCCACCGTTGATCTGAGCCCTGCCGGCCGACAAGGCAGGTCCGCCCGGCCACCCGGCGTGCCCCTCTTTCGGGTGGGCCGGGCGCGCGCCGTCGCCGCCACGCGCGCGTGCGCTGGTAGCGGTGTTCCATGCCGCGCACCCCCCGCACGAAGACCACCCGGCGCCTGAAGACGGCGCTGCTCGCCTCCGCCGTCTCCGTCTGCCTCGTCGCCGCGAGCGCCCCGGCCGCCCCGCTCGGCGTCGGCGACCGACTCTTCCCGAACCTCGGCAACCCGGGGTACGACGTCGCGTCGTACGACCTGTCCCTGACCTATCCCGGCAGCAACGACAAGCCCCTCCAGGCGGTCACCACCATCGACGCCTGGACCACCGAGGCCCTAGACCGGCTGAACCTGGACTTCGCGCACGGCACGGTGTCCTCCGTCGAGGTCGACGGCCGCCCCGCCTCCTTCACCAAGGCCGGTGAGGACCTGGTCGTCACCCCGCGGCGGCCGCTCCCGCCGGGCAGCTGGACGCGGATCACCGTCCGGCACACCAGTGACCCGAGGCCGGTCCAGGGCCGCGACGGCGGCTGGGTGCGCACGGCGGACGGCCTCGCCATGGCCAACCAGGCCGACGCCGCCCATCTGGTCTTCCCGTGCAACGACCACCCCTCCGACAAGGCGATGTTCACCTTCCGGGTGACCGCGCCCGACGGCTACACCGCCGTCGCGAACGGCTTGCCCACCACGGTCGACCGGGCGGGCGGGTCCACCACCTGGACGTACCGCACGCAGCACCCCATGGCCACCGAGCTGGCGCAGGTCTCCATCGGCCGCTCCAGCGTCCTGCACCGCGACGGTCCGCACGGCCTGCCCGTGCGGGACGTCGTGCCCACCAAGGACCGCAAGGTCCTGGAGCCGTGGCTGAAGAAGACCCCGGACCAGATCGCCTGGCTGGAGAGCAAGGTCGGGCGCTATCCGTTCGAGACGTACGGGCTGCTCATGGCCCAGGCCGCGACCGGTTTCGAGCTGGAGACGCAGACGCTCTCCCTCTTCGAGCGGGACCTGTTCACCGAGCCCGCCTACCCGGCCTGGTACGTCGAATCGATCATGGTGCACGAGCTGTCCCACCAGTGGTTCGGCGACAGCGTCAGCCCGCGGACCTGGTCCGACGTATGGCTCAACGAGGGGCACGCCACCTGGTACGAGGCGCTGTACGCCGAGGAGAAGGCGCACAAGCCCATGGAGGCCCGCATGAAGGCCGCCTATGCCGCCTCCGACCGCTGGCGCGCGGCCGGCGGGCCGCCCGCGGCCCCCAAGCCGCCGCAGCCCGGCCAGAAGATCGGCATCTTCCGGGCCAACATCTACGACGGGGCGGCGCTGGCGCTGTACGCCCTGCGCCAGGAGATCGGCCGGCCCGCCTTCGAGCGCCTGGAACGCGTCTGGGTGCAGAACCACCGGGACGGCAGCGCCACCACGGCCGACTTCATCCGCCTGGCCTCCGGCATCTCAGGGCGTGACCTGCGCGGATTCTTCGACGCCTGGCTGTACGGCGCGAAGACCCCGCCGATGCCCGGGCACCCCGACTGGAAGGCGGCGGCGCCGCGCGAAGCAGGGGTCTCGCAGAAGACGGCGGACAGGAAGACAGCGGACAAATAAGCCGGTGACGAGACGGGCCGTTCCGTGCGACCATCGTCGGGTCGCCGCGACACGGGGCACGGGAATCTCCCGGGGTACTCGCGCGTTGTGACCAGTGACGGAATCCCCATCGACGTAAGGACCCAATGACCTCCTCTTCTTCCTCTTCCCAGGCCACCAAGCGCCTCGCGCACACCTACCCCGAAGGACTTCGGGCCGATGCCCTGATGGAAGAGGACGTCGCCTGGAGCCACGAGATCGACGGAGACCGGGACGGCGACCAGTTCGACCGCTCCGAGCGCGCGGCTCTGCGCCGTGTGGCGGGCCTCTCCACCGAGCTCGAGGACGTCACCGAGGTCGAGTACCGCCAGCTCCGCCTGGAGCGGGTCGTGCTCGTCGGTGTCTGGACCTCGGGGACCGTCGACGACGCGGAGAACTCGCTGGCCGAGCTCGCCGCCCTCGCGGAGACCGCGGGTGCGCTCGTGCTCGACGGCGTCATCCAGCGCCGCGACAAGCCCGACGCGGCGACCTACATCGGTTCCGGCAAGGCCGAGGAGCTGCGCGACATCGTCCTGGAGACGGGCGCGGACACCGTCATCTGCGACGGTGAGCTCAGCCCTGGCCAGCTGATCCACCTCGAGGACGTCGTCAAGGTCAAGGTCATCGACCGAACGGCCCTGATCCTCGACATCTTCGCCCAGCACGCCAAGTCCCGCGAGGGCAAGGCGCAGGTCGCGCTCGCGCAGATGCAGTACATGCTGCCGCGGCTGCGCGGCTGGGGCCAGTCGCTGTCCCGGCAGATGGGCGGCGGCAAGGGCGGCGGCCTCGCCACCCGTGGTCCCGGTGAAACCAAGATCGAGACGGACCGGCGGCGGATCCGCGAGAAGATGGCGAAGATGCGCCGGGAGATCGCGGAGATGAAGACCGGCCGCGAGATCAAGCGCCAGGAGCGCAAGCGCCACAAGGTGCCGTCCGTCGCCATCGCGGGCTACACCAACGCCGGCAAGTCCTCGCTGCTCAACCGCCTCACCGGCGCGGGCGTCCTAGTCGAGAACGCCCTGTTCGCGACCCTGGACCCGACCGTGCGCCGGGCGCAGACCCCGAGCGGCCGGCTGTACACCCTGGCCGACACCGTGGGCTTCGTGCGTCATCTGCCCCACCACCTGGTCGAGGCGTTCCGCTCCACCATGGAGGAGGTCGGCGAGTCCGACCTGATCCTGCACGTGGTGGACGGTTCGCACCCGAACCCGGAGGAGCAGCTGGCGGCGGTCCGCGAGGTGATCCGGGACGTCGGTGCCACCGATGTGCCCGAGATCGTCGTGGTCAACAAGGCGGACGCGGCGGACCCGCTGGTGCTGCAGCGGCTGCTGCGGGTGGAGAAGCACTCCATCGCCGTCTCGGCGCGCACCGGGCAGAACATCGCCCAGCTGCTCGCCCTGATCGACGCGGAACTGCCCCGGCCGTCCGTGGAGATCGAGGTGCTCGTGCCCTACACCCACGGCAAGCTGGTCGCCCGTGCCCACGACGAGGGCGAGGTGATCTCCGAGGAGCACACCGCGGAGGGCA
Organism: Streptomyces sp. NPDC104814; assembly: GCF_055583185.1. Classification (NCBI taxonomy): domain Bacteria; kingdom Bacillati; phylum Actinomycetota; class Actinomycetes; order Kitasatosporales; family Streptomycetaceae; genus Streptomyces; species Streptomyces sp. NPDC104814. Next base: position 57,574 of record NZ_JBVJOL010000001.1, read on the forward strand.
CCCTGCTCAAGGTGCGGGTGCACGAGGAACTGGCCGCCGACCTCGCGCCGTACGTCCCGGCGCCGGCTGCCTGACCGCCGGCCACCGCGTCAACGCGTAGACGCAAGCCCGAAGCCCGAAGGCCCGCCCCCTCGCCGGGGGCGGGCCTTCGGCGTGTTCCATGGTGCCGGCGTGTCACTGACCGCCGTACGTCTTGCTCATGTTCTGGTACAGCGCCTCGGCCTCCGGGCCCAGCTGCGGGCCGGCCAGCCAGGTGTTGTCCGTCGGGCCGATGGAGGTGTTCGACACCAGCTTGGTCCGGCCGTCGACCACCCGGAACCAGCCGCCGCCGGAGCTGCCGCCGGTCATGGTGCAACCGATGCGGTACATGTTCGGCAGTGACGGGGACAGCGAGAAACGCCCGGGCCGGTCGAGGCACTTGAACATCTTCAGCCCGTTGTACGGCGGCGCCGCCGGGTAACCCCAGGCGCCCATCGTGCCCGCCTGCTGCGCGGTCGGCGCCGAGAAGTCCACGTCCAGCGCGGCGCCGACCGTCTCCTCCAGGGACTTCGCGCCCTGCTCCGGCTTCACGTGCAGCACCGCGTAGTCGTACGCGGCACCCGCGCCGCCCGTCTCCGAGCCGCCCTGAATCCACTGGTTGGAGGTTGAGGCCCAGTCCGCCCACCAGGCGCCGTACGGGGCGACCTCCTGCGCGGGGGCGTTCGCCAGCTCGGCGTCGGACTTGCCGAGGTCGTTGTAGGCGGGCACGAAGGCGATGTTGCGGTACCAGCCACCCTTGCCGCCGGCGTGCACGCAGTGGCCCGCGGTCCACACCAGGTTGGACTTGCCCGGGTGGTTCACGTCCGTGACCACCGTGCCCGAGCAGACCATCGAGCCCTCGGGCGAGTCGAAGAAGACCTTGCCGACCGGCGCCGCGTTGCGGTGGTACGGCGTCTTCTCCGGCTGAGCCTGGACCGGGGCCGGCTCCGGGTCGCTGACGCCCTGGTCGGCGCGCGCGTCCTTGGCCGTGACCGTCTTGTCGGCCTCCTTCGCGGACTTCATCCGTTCCGGCTTCCACAACCCCTGGATCACCGGGTTGACGAAGTCCTTGGCCTCACTGAGCCACTTGTCCTTGTCCCAGTTCTTCCAGCCGCCGTTCTTCCACTGGTCGACGTCTATGCCGTGCTTCTTGAGCTTGTCGGCGAGATCGGCCGGGATCTTCACCTGACCCGGGTCCGCGCTCTGGGAGGCGGCGGCGCCGGGCGTGCCGCTCGCCTTGTCGTCGGAACCGTTGCACGCGGTCGCGGTGAGCGCCAGAACGGCGACGACGCCGGCAGCGGCGAGCGCCCTACGGCGACGCCGGCCCTGTGGCGTGGTGCTGGGTGGTGCGGACGTGGAACGCATGGTGCGTGTACCCCCGTTGATGTGCTGTCGTTGAGCCGATATGAGTGGAGCGCTGTCATCATGCACGGTCGGATGAGGGCGAACGGCGGCGAGACCGTGAAGGTTCCCGAGGGACCCCACCGCCGCTCACCCTCGGCGGGCGGCTACTGCCCGGCGTACTTCTTGCTGACCGCGTCGTACACGCCCTTGGCGACCTTGCCCAGCCGCGGACCGGCCAGCCAGCCCGACGTCACCGGGCCGATCGAGGTGTTGGACACCAGCGCCGGCTTGCCGTCCGAGCCCTTCGCGACCCAGCCGCCGCCGGAGGAACCGCCGGTCATCGTGCAGCCGATGCGGTACATCGTCGGGTCGGTCGCGCTCAGCGACAGCCGCCCCGGCTTGTCCTGGCACTGGTACAGCTTCTGCCCGTCGTAGGGCTTGGCCGCCGGGTAGCCGGTCGCCGTCAGGCCTTTCACCTTCGGCACGGCCGGAGCGTCGAAGTCGACCGGCAGCGCCGAACCGACCGTCTCCTCCAGCGACTTGCCGCCGGTTCCCTCCTCCGGCGTCACATGGATCACCGCGTAGTCGTACGACGCCCCGTCACCGCCGGTCTCGCCGCCCTGCTCGATCCACTGGTCCGAGGTCTGCGCCCAGTCGCCCCACCACACGCCGTACGGAGCGACCTCCTGCCGGGTGGCGTTCTGCAGCTGTGCGACCGATCTGCCGGCGTCGTTGTACGACGGCACGAACGCGATGTTGCGGTACCAGCCGCCCTTCTTGCCCGCGTGGACGCAGTGCCCGGCCGTCCACACCAGGTTGGACTTGCCCGGGTGCGCCGGGTCCTTCACCACCGTCGCCGAGCAGACCATCGTGCCCTCGGGCGAGTCGAAGAACACCTTGCCCGCCTCGGGCGCGTTGGCGTGGTAGTTCGGCGCGACGGCCTTGGCCTGCACCGGTGCCGGAGTCGGATCGGTGACGCCCTGGTCACCGGAGAGGTCGTTGTCGTCGACACCCCGGTCCGGGTCCTCGGCGTCCCGCATCCGGTCCGGGTCCCACAGACCCTTGATGATCGGGTTGACGAAGTCCTGCGCCTCGCGCAGCCACTGGTCCCTGTCCCAGTTCTTCCAGGCGCCGTTCTTCCACTTGTCGAGATCGATCCCGTGCTCCCTGAGCCGGTTCTTCAGGTCCTCCGGGATCTTGACCTTCGCGTCACCGGCCGCGGAGGCGGTCGCGGCGGCGGTGGGCCGGCCATCGGCGCTGTCGTCGCCGTTCTCACAGGCGGTGGCGGTGAGTGCCAGCGCCGAGACGAGGGCCAGCGCGGCCAGCCCAGGGGTTGCTCCGCGGCGTGCGCCTCCCTCCCGGCGAACGGTGAACGACGGCCGTATGGATCGCATGCTGCTGACTCCCCCTGGGGTGGACGTACTGCCGCCGTCGCACTGCACCTTCTCGCTGCTCGGGGCGGGCGCACGGCGTCCGGAACGGGATCACACACTATGCGCTCGCTGTGGGGGACTTCCGGTGGAACGGCAACGGTTCGGCTACAGACGGTCAACCGGGACACGTCGTACGACCGGGGCCGCGACGTCTTCAGCGGGGAGTCGTGCGCTGCGCGGTGTGCGGCGTCATCGGCGGGGTGCCGCGCCACCCGTAACCAGTGCGCCGGTGCGCTGTTGGTAGCGGTGGGGCGCGGGGCCGCGGTGTGCCGCCGTCCGGCTCCGGCATACCGGGTGAGGGGGCGGGCCACAGCCTGTGAGCGACAACTCGCCTCCGGATGGCGGGAGGAGAGCAAGCCGTGGGCGTCACCGAGGGGATCCTGCGACGGCAGGCGGCACGCGAGTCGGCGGCACGCACCTATGCGCGTGCCCTGCCGATCGTGCCGGTACGGGCCCGGGGCCTCACCATCGAGGGGGCCGACGGACGCCGCTACCTCGACTGTCTCTCCGGTGCCGGGACACTCGCCCTCGGCCACAACCACCCCGTCGTCCTGGAGGCGATCCGGGACGTCCTCGACTCCGGCGCTCCACTGCACGCCCTCGACCTCGCCACACCCGTGAAGGACGCCTTCGTCACCGAGCTGCTCGGCACCCTGCCGCCCGGCCTCGCGGGCCGTGCCCGCATCCAGTTCTGCGGGCCGGCCGGGACCGACGCCGTGGAAGCCGCGCTCAAACTCGTCCGCACCGCGACCGGCCGTAGCGGAATCCTCGCCTTCACCGGCGCCTACCACGGCATGACCAAGGGCGCCCAGGAACTCTCCGGCCACGCCGCGGACATGTCCGGACACGGCGCCGGCGCCACAGTGACCCGGCTGCCGTATCCGCAGGACTACCGCTGCCCCTTCGGCGTCGGCGGCGATGCGGGCGCCGAACTCGCCGCCCGCTGGGCAGAGTCCGTGCTCGACGACCCCAAGTCCGGCGTCCCGCACCCCGCCGGGCTCATCGTCGAACCCGTCCAGGGCGAGGGGGGTGTCCTCCCCGCGCCCGACAGCTGGCTGCGGCGCGTCCGCGAGATCACCGCCGCCCGGTCCGTCCCGCTCATCGCCGACGAGGTCCAGACCGGCGTCGGCCGCACGGGCGCCTTCTGGGCCGTGGAGCACAGCGGCATCACCCCTGACGTCATGGTCCTGTCCAAGGCCATCGGCGGCAGCCTCCCCTTGGCCGTCGTGGTGTACCGCGACGACCTCGACGTCTGGCAACCCGGCGCCCACGCCGGCACCTTCCGCGGCAACCAGCTCGCCATGGCCGCGGGCACGGCGACCCTCGCCTACGTCCGCCGCCACGGCCTCGCCGAACGCGCGGCCACCCTGGGCTCGCGGATGCTGGCACAACTCCGCCGACTGGCCGACGACTTCACCTGCGTGGGCGACGTGCGGGGGCGGGGGCTGATGATCGGGATGGAGATGGTCGAGCCGGAGGCGGACGCCGCGCAGAGCGGGCTCGTGGAGAACGGGGCCGCGGAGAGCGGGGTGGCGGCGAGCGGTGCCGCGGGGGACACGTCCGGCGTGGGCGGACTCGCGTCGGCCGAGATCCCCCACCCCCGCCCGGAATACGCCCGGCGCCTTCGCCCGGCGTCCCCGCGGATCGCCTCCGCTGTCCAGCGCGAGTGCCTGCACCGCGGACTGATCGTCGAACTCGGCGGCCGGCACGCGAGCGTCGTCCGGCTGCTCCCACCCCTGACGATCACCGACGAACAGGCCGCCGCGGTCCTCGACCGGCTCGCCGACGCGGTGGCCGCAGCCGCCCGTACGGCCTCGACCGCCCCGGAGCGCGACCAGTACAGCGAGCAGCGCGGCGCACGCTGCCCACAGGCGCGCTGATAGTCCGGCCACACCGCGCAGCCCCTCACCGCACCACGTCACGAGGAACCTCCTTGAACCCCATCTCCGCCTCCACCTCTGTCTCGGGCTCGAACCCCATCCCGGCCCCGACCCCGAACTCCACCTCCGACTCCGCCGCCGCCGGACCCGAGCCCCTCACCCCGGCCGTCCCCGCCGACGCGTCCGTCCCTCGGCAAGGAGGGCCGCGGCGCGAGCGAGGCCCGTACGGGCACCAGCACGGCACCCCCGAGCCGGCGGCGAACTCCGGCAGTGCGCAAGCGGTCACCGTCGCGCCCCCTCCGGTGCCCGCCGGCACGCCCGCCCCGCAATACCGCGCCCGCCCGGCCTTCGCCGACGCGCAGCCCCGGCCCGAGCCTGCGGATCCGGTGGCCCACCCCGATCCGCACACGGCCGCCCAGGCCGCGGCGGTGGAGAACCTCCTCCGCTGCTGGGTCCGCGAGACCGGAGTCCCCGCCCCGACCGGAGCGACTCTGCGCATCCCACTGCCGGCCACCGGTACGGCCCTGCTCGTCCCCGTCCGCCACTGGTCCCCGACCGGCTGGCACCGCTTCGGCGCACCGCGCCTGGCCGACACCCCCGAAGCGTCCCCGCCGGCCGACGCCGTCACCGTCGCCGCCCTGCTCACCCGCGAGAGCCACACCACCGGCGGCACCGCCCAAGCCGACGCCACCGACCTGGTCGCCCGGGTCGTGGACTCCGTGCGCCGCACCACCTCCTTCCTCAGCGAACGCCGCGCCCGCCCCGCCGACGGGCCGGATCTGTTCCTCTCCTCCGAGCAGGCCCTGACGCTGGGTCACCCGCTGCATCCGACCCCAAAGAGCCGTGAAGGCCTCTCTGAGGCGGAAACCCGGCTCTACTCACCCGAGTCGCACGGCTCCTTTCCGCTCCACTGGATCGCTGTCGCCCCTTCCGTGCTCGCCACCGACTCCGCCTGGACCGAGCGCGGCCGAGTCGTTCCCGCCGACCGGCTCACCGCCCGGCTCGCCGGTCCCGCCGTGCCGTTGCCCGACGGCTACGCGGCCCTGCCGGTGCACCCCTGGCAGCTCCGCGAAGCCCGACAACGCCCCGAAGTCGCCGCCCTGTTCGACTCCGGCCTGCTGCGCGACCTCGGCTCCCACGGCCCCGTGTGGCACCCCACCTCCTCCGTCCGCACCCTCTACCGACCCGGCGCGCCGGCCATGCTCAAGCTGTCCCTGGGCCTGCGCATCACCAACTCCCGCCGGGAGAACCTCCGCAAGGAACTCCACCGTGGCGTCGAGGTCCACCGGCTGCTGCGCTCGGGACTCGCCCTGCGGTGGCATGCCGTGCACCCCGCCTTCGACATCGTCCGCGACCCCGCCTGGCTCGCCGTCGACGACCAGGCCGGCCAACCGGTCACCGGACTCGACGTGGTGCTCCGGCATAACCCGTTCGCCCCCGGCGACGACGTCTCCTGCGTCGCAGGGCTGGTCGCCCCGCGGCCGTCCGCCGGCGCGGCACCGGGCTCCCGCCTGGCAGACGTGATCACACGCCTGGCGCACCGCACGGGACGCCCGCGAGGAGCCGTCGCCGCCGAGTGGTTCCTGCGCTACCTGGAACACGTCGTCCGCCCCGTCTTGTGGCTCGACGGCGAAGCAGGTGTCGCGCTGGAGGCCCACCAGCAGAACACGCTGCTCCTGCTGGACCCCGACGGCTGGCCCGCCGGCGCCCGCTACCGGGACAACCAGGGCTACTACTTCCGCGAGTCCCGCCGCGCCGAACTGGACACCCTCCTCCCCGGCATCGGCGCACGCAGCGACACCTTCGTCACCGATGACGTGACCGACGAGCGCTTCACCTACTACCTCGTGATCAACAACGTGTTCGGTCTCATCGGTGCGTTCGGCTCGCAGGGTCTCGCCGACGAACGGCTGCTGCTCGCCGCTTTCCGCCGCTTCCTCGACGCCGTCGCATCCGGTCCCTCACGGCTGCGCAGCTCGCTGCCCGGCCGGCTGCTCGACTCGCCCACCCTGCGGTGCAAGGCCAACCTGCTCACCCGGCTGCACGGACTGGACGAGCTCGTCGGTCCGGTGGACACCCAGTCCGTGTACGTCACCATCGCCAACCCCCTTCTGATCCCCTGATCCTCTGAGAGGAGAGCCGCCGTGGCTCCCACCGACTCCCTTGTGACCGGTACCACCGACTCCGAGGACACCCTCGACCTCCAGCTCCCCGCCGAGTTCCTCGCGCTGCGCGCCACCGGGCAGCCTGGCGGCGGACAGGACGCGGAAGCCGGGCAGAGCGCCGAGACCGGACAGGGCGCCGAGACGGAGCGGAGCACCGAGGCGGAGCGGGGTACCGAGACCGGACAGGACGCCGAGACCGGACAGGACGCCGGGTCCGCGCTGGACACCGCGTCCGCGCTGGAGGCCGCGTCCGCGCCGGACCTCTCGCCGGTGCGGGGCACGGCTCTCCCGCTGCTGCTCGGCGGCGACCTGCTCGACCAGGTGGCGGAGTGGGGGCCGGCCACGACAGCCGCGGGGGAGTTCCAGCTGGTCCCTGTCCGCCCCGACCGGGACGTACCGCTCATCAGCCGGTGGATGAACGACCCGGCGGTCGCGGCGTTCTGGGAACTGGCGGGTCCGGCCGACGTGACGGAGGCGCACCTCGCCGCGCAGCTGACCAGCGACGGACGCAGCGTGCCCTGCCTAGGTGTCCTGGACGGCACCCCAATGAGCTACTGGGAGCTCTACCGGGCGGACCTGGATCCGCTGGCCCGGCACTATCCCTCCCGCCCTCACGACACCGGTATCCACCTTCTCCTCGGCGGTGTCGACGATCGTGGACGCGGAGTCGGCAGCGTCCTGCTGAGAGCCGTGGCCGACCTGGTCCTGGACCGGCGTCCGGCCTGTACCCGTGTCGTCGCGGAACCGGATGTACGCAATGTCCCCTCCCTTGCCGCGTTCCTCAACGCTGGTTTCCGGTTCTCCGCCGAGGTGGACCTGCCCGGGAAGCGGGCCGCGCTCATGATCCGGGACCGGTCCCTGCGGAGTCTGTTGTGACGCTGCGTAGCAGCGCTGTCACACGGAGAACGTCCCTCCCGGGGCGTTGGTTCCCGCCCCTGACCAACTTCTTCACCGGCACGCGTCCCGGCCTCCGTCGTCTTCGTCAGGAAACGCTCACGCCCTTGATCCCGTCCCCCGTCTCCACCGCGATCCGCCGTTTGTCAGTGCCGAGCCGTAGGGTGGTCGCGCTATGACGAAGCCCTCACTTCCCGAACTCCTGCACGCGGCGGTCGCTGCCGTCGGCGGTACGGAGCGTCCCGGCCAGGTGGCCATGGCCCAAGCTGTTGCCGAGGCGATCGACGACAACTCGCATCTGCTGGTCCAGGCCGGCACCGGTACGGGAAAGTCGCTGGGCTATCTCGTGCCCGCGCTCGCGCACGGCGAGCGGGTCGTCGTCGCGACCGCCACCCTCGCCCTTCAGCGTCAGCTCGTGGAGCGCGACCTGCCGCGCACCGTGGACTCCCTGCATCCGCTGCTGCGCCGCCGCCCGGAGTTCGCCATGCTCAAGGGCCGGTCGAACTACCTGTGCCTGCACCGCCTGCACGAGGGCGTGCCACAGGACGAGGAGGAGGGCCTGTTCGACCAGTTCGAGGCCGCGGCGCCGACCAGCAAGCTCGGCCAGGACCTGCTGCGGCTGCGGGACTGGTCCGACGAGACCGAGAGCGGCGACCGGGACGATCTCACCCCGGGCGTCTCCGACCGGGCCTGGGCGCAGGTGTCGGTCTCCTCGCGGGAGTGTCTGGGCGCCACCAAATGCGCCTACGGTGCCGAGTGCTTCGCCGAAATGGCCCGTGAGCGCGCCAAGCTCGCCGAGGTCGTCGTCACCAACCACGCGCTGCTCGCGATCGACGCCATCGAGGGCGCTCCCGTGCTGCCGCAGCACGAGGTGCTGATCGTCGACGAGGCGCACGAGCTGGTCTCCCGGGTCACCGGCGTCGCCACCGGCGAGCTCACCCCGGGCCAGGTCAACCGTGCGGTGCGCCGTGCCGCGAAGCTTGTGAACGAGAAGGCCGCCGATCAGCTGCAGACCGCCGCGGAGGGCTTCGAGCGGCTGATGGAGCTGGCGCTGCCGGGGCGCCTGGAGGAGATTCCGGAGGACCTCGGATACGCCCTGATGGCGCTGCGCGACGCGGCGCGCACGGTGATCTCCGCCATCGGCGCCACCCGCGACAAGTCCGTCCAGGACGAGGACGCGGTCCGCAAACAGGCGCTCGCGTCGGTGGAGAACGTGCACGACGTGGCGGAGCGCATCGTCAACGGCTCCGAGTGGGACGTCGTCTGGTACGAGCGGCACGACCGCTTCGGCGCCTCCCTGCGAGTGGCCCCGATGTCGGTGTCCGGCCTGCTGAGGGAGAAGCTGTTCACGGATCGCTCGGTGATCCTTACCTCCGCGACGCTGAAGCTGGGCGGCGACTTCAACGGCGTGGGCGCCTCCCTCGGGCTCGCTCCCGAGGGCACGGAGGGGGACGACGTCCCGCAGTGGAAGGGCGTCGACGTCGGCTCGCCGTTCGACTACCGCAAGCAGGGCATCCTGTACGTCGCCAAGCATCTGTCGCGTCCCGCGCGCGACGGCGACCGCGCCGACATGCTGGACGAGCTGACCGAGCTGATTCAGGCCGCCGGTGGCCGCACCCTCGGCCTGTTCTCCTCGATGCGGGCCGCTCAGCTGGCTGCCGAGGAGCTGCGCAGCCGGATCCCGGAGTTCCCCATCCTGCTGCAGGGTGAGGAGACCCTGGGCGAGCTGATCAAGAACTTCGCCGCCGACCCGAAGACGTGCCTGTTCGGCACGCTCTCGCTGTGGCAGGGCGTCGATGTGCCGGGCCCGAGCTGCCAGCTGGTCGTCATGGACAAGATCCCGTTCCCGCGCCCGGACGACCCCTTGATGAGCGCCCGCCAGAAGGCCGTCGAGGAGGCCGGAGGCAACGGCTTCATGGCGGTCGCGGCCACGCATGCGGCACTGCTGATGGCCCAGGGCGCCGGCCGCCTCGTACGCGCCTCGGGCGACCGCGGGGTGGTCGCCGTACTGGACCAGCGTCTGGCCACGGCCCGCTACGGCAGCTATCTGAAGGCGTCCATGCCTGACTTCTGGTACACGACCGACCGCAACCAGGTCCGCAGGTCGCTGGCGGCCATCGACGCCACCGCGAAGCAAGCCGAGACGGCGAGCGCGGGTGCCGAGACGGCTAGCGGGCAGGCGGAGACGACGAGCGAGCAGACGGAGACGGCGGGCAAGCAGCCCGAGGCCGTGTGAGCGCGGGGCCGCGACCGCGTGAGCCGGAGTGGCTTGCCTGACTGCTGAGGCATGCCACCCGGCCGGACCGGACCCCTGGTGGCGCGGGGAGGCTGCCGGCGGCCCAGGCGCGTGGTCGTGCCAAGGGCAGCACAAGGGCCCCGGAACCGGCGCAGAGGTCCCGGGGCCCAGTCAGGGAGCGGCGGGTCGGCGATGCCCGCCCGGCTGCGGTGCGGCGTCGACGCGGCCGTACCGGAGTGTCTGCCGCATCCGCGGTCAGACGCGGCGCAGAACGGCCACCACCTTGCCGAGGATCGTCGCGTCGTCACCGGGGATCGGCTCGTAAGCGGAGTTGTGCGGGAGCAGCCAGACGTGGCCGTCCTCGCGCTTGAAGCGCTTGACCGTGGCCTCGCCGTCCAGCATGGCGGCCACGATGTCGCCGTTCTCCGCGACGGGCTGGCGGCGCACGGTGACCCAGTCGCCGTCGCAGATGGCCGCCTCGATCATCGAGTCACCGACGACCTTGAGCACGAACAGCTCACCGTCGCCCACGAGCTGCCGCGGCAGGGGGAAGACGTCCTCGACGGATTCCTCGGCGAGGATCGGGCCACCGGCTGCGATCCGGCCCACCAGAGGGACGTACGACGCGGCCGGCTTGCCCGCGGTGTCCGTCGGCTGAATCGGGGCGGCCTGGTCGGAGCCGCGTACCTCGTAGGCGCGCGGGCGGTGCGGGTCGCGACGCAGGAAGCCCTTGCGCTCCAGTGCCATCAGCTGGTGGGCGACGGAGGACGTGCTGGACAGGCCGACCGCCTGGCCGATCTCCCGCATCGACGGCGGGTAGCCTCGGCGCTGCACGGAGTCCCGGATGACCTCGATCACCCGGCGCTGGCGATCGGTGAGCCCCGAGCTGTCGGCCCGGATGCCTGGAGGTCGCCCCGGCAGGGAGCGCTTGGGCCCCTCGGGGTTCACGGATTCGTTCATCACATGCACCGGCTCGAGTCGGCCCTGGGAGCGGTCCTGGGCGGTGATGGTGGCGCTGTCTGCGGTGGTGGTCACGTCGGCCCCTCTCGGTGGTCTCCCTGCCAGCACAACGGTAGTTGCTTTCGAAAGGTTGCGCCAAACACACGTTCGAGTGAAAAACCGTGATTCGCGTGACGCGATCGTGTGTCCGGGTGTATGGCTGACGCGGCCCCTGGCGGGCAAAAGCGCCCATTGCTGTACTCTTCACCGCCGGGGTGCCGACCTCAGGGTGTCGCCCCAGTCTGCCACCCGGTGTCCCGGGCGCCGAGTACCGGCCCCGTCCTGCTCGGGAGTGCCACCCCATCTTCGTGCGGCGCCCACGGTATCTCCGTGATGTGCCGGAACGAAACGGCCGTGCGGCCCGCCGAATCGTTCCGGCCCCGCGTGTCGCGCCGGAGGCGTGTCGCCGACCGGTGTGGCCGGCTCCCGGCGGGCGGCAGAAGCCGCTTCCCGGTGGCGCGCAGCGCGCCGCCGACGGGGGTCCGCGAAGCCGCTTCGGCGGCGCACGAAGGCCCCCTGCGGGGGGCCGGCAGAACCGCTTGGGCGGTGCAAGGGGTCGCCGCCCGGCGCCACCGAGGTCGGTTCCCGGGGCCGCGGAGGCCGATTCCCGGCGTCGGCCAGGCCGGTTCCCGGGCCGCGCAACGCCGTCACCTGGCGCGACACGCGCGCGTGGTGTGGATGTATGCGCCAATCCCCACATCTAGTGGTTGGATGGCTACAGCAGCCCACAAGTTGTGGTCCCCCTGGTCTCCGAGCCCGCGGCGATCGCCTATGCTTGGGGCTGCTTCGCGGGGCTCATGAGGCCCGGCGAGGCTATTGAGTCTGCTGTGAGGAGGGTTGGGAGTCCATGCACTGCCCCTTCTGCAGGCACCCCGACAGCCGTGTCGTCGACAGCCGTACGACCGACGACGGCACGTCCATCCGTCGACGCCGTCAGTGCCCTGACTGCTCCCGTCGTTTCACGACGGTGGAGACGTGCTCACTGATGGTGGTCAAGCGGTCCGGAGTCACCGAGCCCTTCAGCCGTACCAAGGTCATCAACGGTGTGCGCAAGGCATGCCAGGGACGGCCTGTCACCGAGGACGCGCTCGCCCTGCTCGGCCAGCGGGTCGAGGAGGCCGTGCGGGCCACCGGGAGCGCCGAGCTGACCACCCACGACGTGGGTCTGGCCATACTCGGCCCGTTGCAGGAGCTCGACCTCGTCGCCTATCTGCGGTTCGCCTCGGTCTACCGGGCGTTCGAATCGCTCGAGGACTTCGAGGCCGCCATCGCGGAGCTCAGGGAACAGACGGGAGGCCCCGCCGCGGTCGACGAGGACCGCGAAGGCGACGCCGGCGCAGATGCCGGCGCGGGGAGCCAAGAAGACGAACGCGGGTCCTCGGGGGCGGTCCAGGTCCCCGAACCCGCGAGCGCCGCCGACTGACCGACGTGCCGGACGCGGGAGAAACCTTCCGGGTCCGGTCGGCGGCGGCGACACGAAGACCTGTTGCGGGCGGCAGCGAGAGGGCGCCCGCAGCACCAGACAGAACACCGTGCCACGGGAACATCGGGGCACTTCAGGGCGTTTTTGCCCGTACAGGGAGGCGGCATGACAGAGACGGCGAGCGGTCCGGCACGAGGTTCCCGAGCAAAGGGCGCCAAGGGCACCAAGGGCCTGCGTATCGAGCGCATCCACACCACCCCCGGCGTGCACCCGTACGACGAGGTGGCGTGGGAGCGCCGTGACGTCGTCATGACCAACTGGCGCGACGGCTCGGTCAATTTCGAGCAGCGTGGCGTCGAGTTCCCCGACTTCTGGTCGGTGAACGCGGTCAACATCGTCACCAGCAAGTACTTCCGCGGTGCCGTCGGCACGCCGCAGCGCGAGACCAGCCTCAAGCAGCTGATCGACCGCATCGTGAAGACGTACCGCAAGGCCGGCGAGGACCACCAGTACTTCGCCTCGCCCGCGGACGCCGAGATCTTCGAGCACGAGCTCGCCTACGCCCTGCTGCACCAGATCTTCAGCTTCAACAGCCCCGTCTGGTTCAACGTCGGCACCAAGCAGCCCCAGCAGGTCTCCGCCTGCTTCATCCTGTCCGTCGACGACTCCATGGAGTCGATCCTCGACTGGTACAAGGAAGAGGGCATGATCTTCAAGGGCGGCTCCGGCGCCGGCCTGAACCTCTCCCGCATCCGCTCCTCCAAGGAGCTGCTGTCCTCCGGCGGCAACGCCTCCGGTCCCGTCTCCTTCATGCGCGGCGCCGACGCCTCCGCCGGCACCATCAAGTCCGGTGGCGCCACTCGTCGCGCCGCCAAGATGGTCGTGCTCGACGTCGATCACCCCGACATCGAGGACTTCATCGAGACCAAGGTCAAGGAAGAGGAGAAGATCCGCGTCCTGCGCGACGCGGGCTTCGACATGGACCTGGGCGGCGACGACATCACGTCCGTCCAGTACCAGAACGCCAACAACAGCGTCCGTGTGAACGACGAGTTCATGACGGCCGTCGAGCGGGGCGGCAAGTTCGGCCTGCGCGCTCGTATGACCGGCGAGGTCATCGAGGAGGTCGACGCCAAGGCGCTCTTCCGTAAGATCGCCGAGGCCGCCTGGGCCTGCGCCGACCCGGGCATCCAGTACGACGACACCATCAACACCTGGCACACCTGCCCCGAGTCCGGCCGGATCACCGCGTCGAACCCGTGCAGCGAGTACATGCACCTGGACAACACGTCCTGCAACCTGGCCTCGCTGAACCTGATGAAGTTCCTGAAGGACGACGGCAAGGGCAACCAGTCCTTCGAGACCGAGCGCTTCCAGAAGGTCGTCGAGCTGGTCATCACCGCGATGGACATCTCGATCTGCTTCGCGGACTTCCCGACCCAGAAGATCGGCGAGAACACCCGCGCCTTCCGCCAGCTCGGCATCGGCTACGCCAACCTCGGCGCCCTGCTGATGGCCACCGGCCACGCCTACGACTCCGACGGCGGCCGCGCCCTCGCCGGTGCCATCACCTCCCTGATGACCGGCACGGCCTACCGCCGCTCCTCCGAGCTGGCCGCCGTCGTCGGCCCGTACGACGGCTACGCCCGCAACGCCGACGCCCACAAGCGCGTCATGAAGCAGCACGCCGACGCCAACGGCACGGCCGTCCGCATGGACGACCTGGACACGCCGGTGTGGGCCGCCGCCACGGAGGCCTGGCAGGACGTCGTCCGCCTCGGTGAGAAGAACGGTTTCCGTAACGCCCAGGCGTCCGTCCTCGCTCCGACCGGCACCATCGGTCTGGCGATGTCCTGCGACACCACCGGTGTCGAGCCCGACCTGGCGCTCGTGAAGTTCAAGAAGCTCGTCGGCGGCGGCTCGATGCAGATCGTCAACGGCACCGTCCCGCAGGCCCTGCGCCGCCTGGGCTACCAGGAGGAGCAGATCGAGGCGATCGTCGCCCACATCGCCGAGAACGGCAATGTGATCGACGCCCCCGGTCTGAAGCAGGAGCACTACGAGGTCTTCGACTGCGCCATGGGCGAGCGCGCCATCTCCCCGATGGGCCACGTCCGCATGATGGCCGCGATCCAGCCGTGGATCTCCGGCGCCATCTCCAAGACGGTCAACATGCCGGAGACGGCGAGCGTCGAAGAGGTCGAGGAGATCTACTTCGAGGCCTGGAAGCTCGGCGTCAAGGCGCTCGCGATCTACCGCGACAACTGCAAGGTCGGCCAGCCGCTCTCCGCCAAGACCAAGGAGAAGGAGAAGGCCGAGGTCACGGAGAAGGCCGAGGCGACCATCCGCGAGACGGTCGAGAAGGTCATCGAGTACCGTCCGGTCCGCAAGCGCCTGCCCAAGGGCCGCCCCGGGATCACCACGTCCTTCACGGTCGGCGGTGCCGAGGGCTACATGACCGCCAACTCCTACCCGGACGACGGTCTCGGCGAGGTCTTCCTGAAGATGTCCAAGCAGGGCTCCACCCTCGCGGGCATGATGGACGCCTTCTCCATCGCCGTCTCCGTCGGTCTGCAGTACGGCGTGCCGCTCGAGACGTACGTCTCGAAGTTCACCAACATGCGCTTCGAGCCGGCCGGCATGACGGACGACCCGGACGTGCGGATGGCGCAGTCGATCGTCGACTACATCTTCCGCCGCCTGGCGCTGGACTTCCTGCCCTTCGAGACCCGCTCCGCCCTCGGCATCCACTCCGCCGAGGAGCGTCAGCGCCACCTCGAGACCGGCTCCTACGAGCCGTCCGAGGACGAGGTCGACGTCGAGGGACTGGCCCAGTCGGCGCCGCGCGCCCAGGAGCTGAAGGCCGTGGCCACGCCGCAGACGGACGCCGCCGCGACCAAGGCTGCCCCGCAGCAGGCGCACACCAACGCGGAACTGGTGGAGATGCAGCTGGGCATCCAGGCCGACGCCCCGCTGTGCTTCTCCTGCGGCACGAAGATGCAGCGCGCCGGTTCCTGCTACATCTGCGAGGGCTGCGGCTCGACCAGCGGCTGCAGCTGAGATGAGCGCCGGCACGGCGCGCATCGACTGACCGCGGGGCGGTGGAACCGGATGTCCGGTTCCACCGCCCCGCGGTGCTCGGCAGCGCCGGGTTCAGGAAGGCGGTACCCGACCCATCACCCGCGCGAAGTCCGCCGGGTCCTCCTCGAAACCGTGGACGCCCGGCCGGAACCCCCACTCGCCGGAGGTGTCGCGGACGAACTCCGCGACCGTCGCCGCCGTGGCCCCGAGTACGTCACCGAAGTCGTCCTCGAAGAGATCCGTGTATCCCTCGCGGATCCGCAGACCCGGGTGAAGCACCCCGATGAACGTCCGGTGCGCCGACCGCTGCTGGATGACCGCACCGACGACCACGCGCGCGTACCGGCTGTCGAGCCGGTCCAGCTCGAGCGTCATGACCTCGTCCCAGCCGAAGCCCTTGCCGTCCCTGCTGTCACGGTTGAGATAGATCGTGCCGTCGGGTGAGCGGCTGTCGAAGTGGACGACGTACGCCGGATCGCCGTACGGCTGGTCCGCCGTGTACGTCGCGGCGACCAGGTCCAGGTCGGCCGGTGGCTGCCCCGCCGGACTCGGATCCCACTTGAGTGCGACCTCGACCTTGCGGATTCCCTTGCTGAGGCCGTTCACGGACTCCCCCTTCCCGACTGCCCGACCATCCTCGCCCGAACTGCCGTCCGGGCAGGGCCGGTTGTCCATCCTGCCACGCGCGCGTACCTCCTCGTAGGAGCACAGTCGGCCGGACAGTGACCCGTGCCACGTTTCCTGGCCTTACGATGGCGCGGTGCTGGTCAAGTGGATTCGCTGCACCGTGGTGGACCGCCGCGGCTTCGAGCGGGGGCAGCGGAAATGGGCGGGGCTTCTGGGGGAGCCGGGCTTCAGGGGGCAGGGCGGTGGCTGGAGCCGGAAACGCCCGGAGGTGGCGAACCTCTTCGCCTTCTGGGAGAGCCGCGCCTTCTACGACTCCTTCATGGCCCGCTCCCACGACCGGCTGGCGGCTGCGCAGGCGGGCACCTTCAAGGACGCGCAGGTCCGGCTGTTCGACTACCGCTTCGACGTCAAGACGGGATTCGAACCCCGCTTCACGGACGCCGACCTGATCCGGGCCGCCCTGTGCCGGGTCAACGAGGACCGCGTCGAGCACTTCACCCTGATGCAGGAGAAGGTGTGGAACCCGGCGATGGCCGGCTCACCCGGCATGATCCGCGGGCTGTTCGCGGAGGCTCCGGGGCACGAGTTCCTCGTGCTGTCCATGTGGCGGTCGGCCGCCGAGCACGGCAAATACCGCACCGAGCGAGTGGAACGCCTGGCCCTGCGCGCCCAGACCGAAGCGGACATCGCCTCCCTGTCGGGTGAGATCGTGGAACTGGAACCGACCTGGACCGTGTGACCGGGCGGCGCCCCCTCGCTCCGTGCCCCCGCACTCGTTGCTGTGAGCCCCGCCGGTGGCTGCTCGATGTGACCTACGCCGTATGGGCCCGGTTCGATTACCGGGTCGGTCCGCACCCGATCTAGGGTTTCGGCATGGCACGACCACGGCGCATCGTCCTTGTCCGGCACGGTGAGTCAACCGGCAACGTTGATGACACCGTGTACGAACGCGAACCCGACCACGCCCTCGCGCTCACCGAGCGGGGCTGGCAGCAGGCCGCGGAGACCGGCAAAGGACTGCGCGAACTCTTCGGCCAGGAGCGGGTGAGCGTCTACGTGTCCCCCTACCGCCGTACGCACGAGACGCTGCGCGCCTTCCACCTCGATCAGGAGCTCATACGGGTGCGCGAGGAGCCCCGCCTGCGCGAGCAGGACTGGGGGAACTGGCAGGACCGCGACGACGTCCGCCTCCAGAAGGCCTACCGGGACGCCTACGGCCACTTCTTCTACCGCTTCGCCCAGGGGGAGAGCGGCGCCGATGTCTACGACCGGGTCGGCGGCTTCCTGGAGAGCCTGTTCCGCAGCTTCGAAGCCCCGGACCACCCGCCGAACGTGCTGATCGTGACGCACGGCCTGGCCATGCGCCTGTTCTGTATGCGCTGGTTCCACTGGACCGTCGCCGACTTCGAGTCGCTGTCGAACCCGGGGAACGGCGAGACCCGGATGCTCGTTCTCGGTGACGACGGCAAGTACACGCTCGACCGGCCGTTCGACCGTTGGCGAGATCCGGAACCGTACGGGATCACCGGATAGAGTGGCAGGGCGATGACCGCTGATTCCTCTCTCGACGGGCGCCTGGTCCGTGCCCTGAACAGCCTGCGCGGACTGGCGGTGGGGGACGCGCTGGGCTCCCAGTTCTTCGTTCCCGCGAACTATCCGCTGCTCAAGAGCCGCGATCTGCCGCCGGGCCCGTGGCAGTGGACGGACGACACGGAGATGGCCTGCTCCGTGGTCGCCGTCCTCGCCGCCCACCACCGCATCGACCAGGACGCTCTGGCCCGCGCCTTCGCCGAGCACCACGACTTCGATCGCGGATACGGCCCCGCCGTCAACCGACTGCTGCGGCTGATCCGCGAGGGCGGCGACTGGCGTGAGCTGTCCGCAGCGCTCTTCAAGGGACAGGGCTCCTGGGGCAACGGCGCCGCCATGCGGATCGCGCCGCTCGGCGCCTGGTACGCCGACGACCCCGAGCAGGCCACCCACCAGGCCGAGATCTCCGCATATCCGACGCACCAGCATCGCGAAGCCGTGGTCGGGGCCATGGCGGTGGCCGCCGCTGCCGCGCTGGCCGCCGCTCCGGGCGGTCCGCCGAGCGCCGAGGCGCTGCTGGACGGGGTGGTCGCGCTGGTACCCAAGAGCGCTGTCGGGCAGGGCCTGCGACGGGCACGGGACATGCTCGACTACGGCGACGCCGCCACCGTCGCCGCGGTGCTCGGCTGCGGTCGGCGCACGAGCGCCCACGACACGGTCCCCTTCGCTCTCTGGTCCGCCGCGCGGTCCCTCGGAGACTTCGAGGAGGCCTTCTGGACCACCGCCCAGGTGGGCGGTGACGTCGACACCACCTGCGCCATCGTCGGCGGAGTGCTGGGCGGCGGGAAGGCCGGCGTACCGCCCAGGGAGTGGGCGGAGCGGACGGAGGCACTGCCGGACTGGGTGCCGGTGTCCGTCTGAGGCGTCCGAGAATCGAGAACCCTGTGTGCGGCCGAGAACTCTGCGTGTGGGTCGGGAACTCTGTGTAACTGCCGTGCGTTCTTCCGTCAGTCGCTGCGCATCTCGGCGCGGTAGATGCCGCGCCGGCCGGCGGCACCGGCGGATCGGGGGTGGTCATGCGGATGCTGGTCTTGGTTCTGGCGGCGGTCTTGATGGCGGCCCTGCGATCGGCGCTGTCGTACGTCCGTGGGTGGTCGCCCTGTGGGCCGGGTCGGTGGCCGAACGGCGAGGTGCGGACGGCCGGACCGGCGCCGTCGGTCTCCCGGGCGCGGTACGGCAGTCCGCTCTCCTGTGCGGGCCCCTCCGAATCAGGCCATCGGTCCGGCCGTCCCCGCCAGCGCCTCCAGATCGCTCTTGCGGACCCGGATCACCACCCACGCGGTGACCAGGGCGAGGGCCGCCATGGCCGCGGCAGGGACGAAGGCCGCGGAAATGCCGTGGGCAAGGACCTCGTGACCCCAGGGCGCCGGCAGCTGGTGCGTCCTGGCGAACTCCGCCTTCTGCTGTGCCGTCGCGTTGGCCAGGAAATCGGGCACCTGCTTCTGCGCCTCGTTCCTGCTCGCCGAGCCGAACACCGTGGTCAGGATGGACAGCCCGAGGGAACCGCCCACCTGCTGCGTCGCGTTCAGCAGCCCGGACGCCGCCCCCGCCTCGTGCTGGGCGACACCGGAGACGGCCGTGACCGTCACCGTCACAAAGTTCAGACCCATGCCGAAGCCGAAGATCAGCATCGGTCCGAGGACGCCACCGACGTAGGTGCTGTCCGGGTCGATCAGGGCCTGCCAGGCCAGCCCGACCGCCACCAGCGCCGACCCCGTGAGCAGGAAGGGCTTCGGGCCGAGCACCGGCAGGAAGCGCTGCGACAGACCCGCGCCGACGGCGATCGCGACCGTCACGGGCAGGAAGGCGAGACCTGCCTTGATCGGGCTGTAACCGAGCACGTTCTGCACGAACAGCACGATGTAGAAGAACATGCCGAACATCGCCGCGGCCAGGCTCAGCATGATCACGTACGTGCCGGAACGATTGCGGTCGGCGAACATCCGCAGCGGCGTGATCGGCTCCTTCGCCCGCCGCTCGGTGAACACGAAGGCGACCAGCAGCACGAGCGCGGCGGCGAACGAGCCGAGGGTGAGACCGTCCCGCCAGCCCTTCTCCGCGGCCCGGATGAAGCCGTACACCAGGGACGCCATACCGGCCGTCGAGGTCAGCGCCCCGGCGATGTCGAAGCGCCCGGGGTGGCGCTGGGACTCGCTGATGTACAGCGGCGTCAGCGCGGCGATCAGCAGTCCGATGGGCACATTGACGAACAGCACCCACCGCCAGTCCAGCCATTCGGTGAGCATGCCGCCGGCCAGCAGGCCGATCGCGCCGCCGCCCGCGGAGACGGCGGCGAAGACACCGAAGGCCCGGTTGCGCTCCGGCCCCTCCGGGAACGTCGTCGTGATCAGCGCCAGCGAGGTCGGCGACGCGATGGCACCGCCCACGCCCTGCAGGGCCCGGGCGGTCAGCAGCTGCCAGGGCTCCTGGGCCAGCCCGCCCAGCAGGGAGGCGAAGGTGAACAGCAGGATGCCGGTCATGAAGACGCGGCGCCGGCCGAGGATGTCGCCGGCCCGCGCGCCGAGCAGGAGAAGACCGCCGAAGGTGAGCGTGTAGGCGCTGACCACCCAGGTGAGGTCGGTGGTGCTGAACTTGAGCGCGTCTTGAATGTGCGGAAGCGCGATGTTCACAATCGTCGCGTCGAGTACCACCATGAGTTGGCAGGCCGCGATGACCGCGAGCGCGATGCCGGGATGCCCCTCCCGGCGGGCCGCACCTGGTTTCTGTTCCTGAACGAGTTGAGAGGTAGTGGCCATGGGTCCCCCACAAGAGCCTTAGTGAACGATGCCGTTCACTGTCGCGTCCACGGTAGTGAGCCGCCTTAGAGAACGCAAGCGTTCACTTAGTGGTCGGCTGCTCGGCGTGTCCCCCGCCCCTGCCGTACCGCGCCCCTTTGCCCCGCTGCACCCGCTCTCTCTGCCCGCTGGAGACACTCGGATGGTTACCTCGCGCTGGACGGCCGCCCCCGCTCGGACGGCCGCTCCCCGTAGGCGCGGCGCCGTGCTCGAACGCGCGATCCTCGACGCAGCGCTGGAGCAGCTCGGCACGGTCGGCTGGAAGGGCCTCACCATGGAGGGCGTCGCCGCCGGCGCCCAGACCGGCAAGGCGGCGGTCTACCGCCGCTGGCCGTCCAAGGAGGACCTGGTCGCCGACGCCCTGCAGGCCGGGCTGCCGGCGCTGGACGACGCCCCGGACCTCGGCAGCGTGCGGGCGGATCTGCTGGCCCTGTGCCGGCGCTCCCGCGACGCCATGTTCTCGCTGCCCGGCCTTGCGCTGCGATCGGTGATTCACGAATGCGATCCGATGCAGGCCGAGCGCTTCCACGCGGTCATCGTCGAAGGAGTGGTCCAGCCGATGCTGGAGCTGCTGCGCGAGGTCATCGAGCGCGGCATCGAGCGGGGCGAGGTGCGGGCCGGCGCCGCGAACAGCTATGTCCTGGACGCCATTCCGGCCATGATGATGTACCGCGCCAAGATGTGCGCCAGCGAATGGGGCGACCAGGACATCGAAGAGATGGTCGACCAGTTGATGCTTCCGCTGCTGCGACCGGACGGCGGTTGACGGCGGCCCGCGGGCCCCTCACGGGGGCTTGTCGCCGGGAGGGGGGCCGGGGTGTCGCTCGAGGATCACGGCGGCGTACGCTAAGGGCGCCATGCCGTACGAAGCACCTACTCACACCGTCGAGCGCTCCCTGCGCGCCACGACCGGAGCGAAGGTCATCGCCGGTGTCGACGAGGTGGGGCGCGGCGCCTGGGCCGGTCCCGTCACCGTCTGCGCGGCGGTCACCGGACTGCGTCGTCCCCCCGAGGGGCTCACCGACTCCAAACTGCTCACCGTCAAACGACGCAATGAGCTCTCGCTGGCCCTGCGGAACTGGGTCACGGCGTACGCCCTGGGGCACGCCACCCCGGAGGAGATCGACGACCTGGGGATGACCGCCGCGCTGCGGCTTGCCGCGGGCCGGGCCCTGGATGCCCTGCCCGTACGCCCCGACGCGGTGATCCTGGACGGGAAGCACGACTACCTGGGCACACCCTGGCGGGTTCGCACGGTGATCAAGGGGGACCGTTCGTGCGTGGCGGTCGCGGCGGCCTCGGTCATCGCCAAGGTCCAGCGCGACAAAATGATGGCCGAACTGGGTGTCGAACATGCACACTTCGGTTTTGCGGACAACGCCGGGTACCCATCGCCCGTGCACAAGACCGCACTGGCCGAGTGGGGGCCCACCCCTCACCACCGGCTGTCGTGGGCGTATCTTGATGCGCTGCCCCAGTGGCGGCACCTCAAGAAGGCCCGCAGCTGGGCGGACGGAAGCGTTCCGGAGATCGAGGGCCAGCTCGGCTTCGATTTCTGACCGTTTCGCTCGCACTCATGTGCCCCCCGTTCACGTGAGCCGCACCAACGTTTGATAAATATCAGCCCATGCCTCTCATTCCCGAGGAGCCTCAGATTCACGAGAGTGCCCAGGGTCCCCGCGCCACTCCGGCCAGTGGCCGCACCGCGCCGACCCCTCGCCCCGTACCCGGCCCCCGCCCCGCGGCTCCGGCCCGTCCCGGCCGTCCCGGACCGGTGCGGCCCGCGCCTCCGGTGCAGCGCACGCCCCGCGAAGGGGTTCCGGCCCAGCCGACCCCGGCGGCGGCCGCCCCGGTCGCCCCGCAGATCCAGCTGATCCCGGCTTCGGTCGAGGGTGCCCTCGACGCCGCCGAGGAGGCCCTGGACCTGCTGCTCGACTCCGGTCGCACCCCTGGTGACGTGCTGGTGGTCACCACCGGTGAGCCGCACCCGTGGGCCACCCACGAGCTGTCGTTCGGCGAGACGTCGTACTGGGCGCAGCACGACGCGCGCGACGACGTCTTCTACATGGACGCCGCCTTGGTCGGCCGTGCTGCCTCACGGCCCGTGGTCGTCGTCGCGCTCAATGGCGGAACCGACGCCGCTGCCGCGACCGCGCTGTCCATCGCGCACGGCAAGGCCGGCGCCCTGCTGATCGTCTGCGGCGACCCGCAGAAGATCAACGCGGTGCTGGGCGCGGGAGTCTGACGGTCCGCCGACGGCGTCGACCACACCGTCTGACGGTCCGCTGACGGCCTCGACCACACCGTCCGCGGCCCCGTGACGGGCGGGAGCCGACGGGTGGGGTGGCCGAGGGTTGCCAGGCGGCCTCCCGTGGGCGACGCCGGCCCGGGGGCGTGCCGTACCCGCGGGGACACGGCGGTTGCGTCCGCTCGACCGGCCGGGCTCGGCGCAGGAGCCCGGCAGGCGAATGACAGGGCCTCGGCAGGGGAGTGGGTGCGTGTCCGAGCCGTGCGAGGACTGATCCCTGGCGCCGCGCGCGAAGGTGGGTCCGGGGCCGGGTGTGCTCGACGGCTTCGGCAGGTCTTCGATGAACTCCGGTCGGCCCGGTCGGCCCGGTCGGCGGGGTCAGCCAAGTCGGTCCGGTCGGAACGGTCACCCGCTCGATCCGGTCGGTTCCGTCGGCTCGGTCGGTCGGGATGTGTCAGCGGGCCGCGGCCCGGCGGAGGATCTCCGACGCGACGCCGCCCGTGCGAGGCAGGTGAGGTGGTGCCTCGGCCGTCGCGAAAGGTTCCGGCGCCGAGGAGGCGTGGGGACGGCGGCCGCCGCGCCCTTCGCCGAGGACCTGCCAGCCGTCGCGGGTCAGGGTGATGTAGGCCCCGCAGCGCAGCCCGTGCAAGGTGCAGGCGTCACGCAGGCCCCACATCCACGCGCCGTCCTCCTCCGTCCAACGCGCGTCGCCCTCACGGCAGTACAGCAGCACGGCGGTGCGCACCGGCGTGCGGCGTCGCAGATCGTGCGGGATCACCCGGCGCAGTTGGGACAGGAGCGCGTTGCGGAACTGCCAGCCGTCCGCCGGTGCCGGGCGACGGGTGAAGGACGCGCTCGCCCGCAGCCGCTCGTCAGGGTCGAGAACGGCCACGATCGCGGTCGAGGGCCCGGGCCGGTGCCGGGCGTGCAGTCCGCTGACGACTTCTCTGGGGTTGCGCAGCAGGGGGATTCCCGCAGCGGCCCATTCGGCGGGTTCGAGCATGCGGCCGGTGGACGCGGCGGACGCGGACGTCGACAAGGACGCCGCGGAGGACGGAGCGAATCCGAAGGTCACGTTCCTCCCTTCGGCTACGCGCCCACACTGCGGGCGAGTCGGATTCGGGGGAGCCCACACCGCAGCAGAGCTCTGCCGGACCACGGGCGGGCCGCGCGGGGAGCGGACTTCAATTCTTCCTGTCGAACTTGGATGCGGCAACGAGCAATTGGGGCCACAGACCGGTATGAGCTGGTGTGGGGCTTATATCTCGGCGCTGTATTTCTTCCCCCGTTCCCGGCCGCTGATGCACCGCCACGGCCCGGCCGGAAGGGACCACGGAGAGTGAGAAACGGCCGCGGCAACGGCGGCAACGTAGGCACCGACTGCTACGACGGCGGCGGCCCGGCGACGTCACCGGCGGCCCGGCGCTGGTACCGGGCGATCCGGCGCGGAGGGCGGGCCGCTGCTGCGGCCGGCTCCGCTTTCCGCGCCGGACCGATGGTTCAGCCCTGCACCGCCAGGACGAGCGGCAGCACCCCGGGCGCTCCGGCCCGTCGGAGCAGCCGGGCGGCGACCGCCAGGGTCCAGCCCGTCTCGGTGAAGTCGTCGATGAGGAGGACCGGGCCCTGGGCTTCTTCCAGGGCGGCGGCCAGCGCCGACGGCACCGTGAGCGTGCTAGTGAGCGCCTTGAGACGCTGGGCGCTGTTGCTGCGCGCGACCGGGGCGGCCTCGGGCGTGTACTCCACCGACCCCAGCAGAGGCAGCCGCCCGACTTCGGCGATGCGCGCGGCCAGGGAACCGATCAACTGCGGTCGGCTACGCGAGGCGAGGGTGACCACCCCGACCGGGCGGGCCGGGGCGTCCGCGGCTCCCGAGGCCCAGCCGCCGGGTCCCTTGGCCCAGTCGGCGAGCACACCGATCACTGCCTTCGCCACATCGTCCGGAACCGGCCCGTCGGGCGTCTGCGGTGCCAGCAGCGGCCGCAACCGGTTGCCCCAGCCGATATCCGAAAGCCGACCCAAGGCTCGCCCCGGACCTGCCTGTTCCCCGGCCGGGATGCGCCCCTTGAGTTCGATGCCGATCGCCGCCAGGCCCGTCGGCCACATGCGCCGCGGCTCGACCTCGACACCGGCCCTGCCGAGGTCGACGCGCGCCGCGTCCACCGCGGACGCCGAGGTGTCGGCCGTGAAACGGGATCCCGCGCAGTTGTCGCAGCGGCCGCACGGCTTGGCGCCCTCGTCGTCCAGTTGCCGCTGCAGGAACTCCATGCGGCAGCCCGTCGTCGACGCGTACTCGCGCATCGCCTGCTGCTCCGCCTTGCGCTGCCGCGCGACCCAGGCATAACGCTCCGCGTCGTACGTCCACGGCTGCCCGGTCGCGATCCAGCCGCCCTTGACCCGTTTCACCGCCCCGTCCACGTCGAGCACCTTGAGCATGGTCTCCAATCGCGACCGGCGCAGCTCCACCAAGGGCTCGAGCGCCGGCAGGGACACGGGCCCCTCGGCTCGCCCGAGGACGTCGAGCGTCCGGCGCACCAGGTCCTCCGAGGGGAAGGCGAGCGAGGCGAAGTACTCCCAGATCGCCTCGTCCTCCTTGCCGGGCAGGAGCAGTACCTCGGCATGCTCCACGCCGCGGCCGGCGCGGCCGACCTGCTGGTAGTAGGCGATCGGTGAGGAGGGTGAACCGAGGTGGACGACGAAGCCGAGGTCCGGCTTGTCGAACCCCATGCCGAGCGCCGAGGTGGCGACCAGGGCCTTCACCTTGTTGCCCAGCAGGTCGTCCTCGGCCTGCTGCCGCTCCGCGTTCTCGGTCCGCCCGGTGTACGACGCGACGGTGTGGCCGCGATGCCGCAGGAACGCGGTCACCTCCTCCGCGGCGGCCACGGTGAGCGTGTAGATGATGCCCGAACCCGGCAGATCGTCGAGATGGTCCGCGAGCCACGCGATCCGGTGCGCGGCGTCCGGCAGCCGCAGGACGCCCATCGTCAGGCTGTCCCGGTCCAGCGGACCCCGCAGCACCAGGGCGTCGGAGGCGTCGCCGGTGCCGAGCTGCTCGGCGACGTCGGCGGTCACCCGGGCGTTGGCGGTGGCCGTGGTCGCCAGCACCGGCACTCCTGCGGGCAGGTCCGCGAGCATGGTCCGCAGCCGCCGGTAGTCCGGCCGGAAGTCGTGCCCCCAGTCGGAGATGCAGTGCGCCTCGTCCACCACGAGGAGGCCGGTGGCGGCCGCGAGCGCGGGCAGCACCTGGTCGCGGAAGTCGGGGTTGTTCAGCCGCTCGGGACTGACCAGGAGCACGTCCACCTCACCGGCCGCGACCTCGGCCTGGACGGTCGCCCACTCCTCCGTGTTGGCGGAGTTGATCGTGCGGGCCTTGATGCCGGCCCGGGCCGCGGCCTCCACCTGGTTGCGCATCAGCGCGAGCAGCGGGGAGACGATGACCGTGGGCCCGCTGCCCTGGGCCCGCAAGAGAGAGGTCGCCACAAAGTAGACAGCGGATTTTCCCCAGCCCGTGCGCTGCACGACCAGGGCACGCCGTCTGTCCGCGACGAGCGCCTCGATCGCCCGCCACTGGTCCTCGCGCAGTCGCGCCGCGCCGGTGGGGTCCCCGACGAGGCGGGCGAGGACCGCGTCGGCGGCCTTCCGGAGATCCGCGTTGCTCGTGTGCTCCATGCGTCCATCCAACAGGACGCCACTGACAATCCGGGCACGGCGGCCGGCGGCTCGCTCGGGTGAGCCGTGGGCGGTGGGCGACCGCTCGGGCTGGGAGCCCTTGCGTGACGGGCGCCGGAGCACTCTGCTGGGCCGTCCGCGAGGGCGCGTGACGAATGGGCCTGACGAAATTCGTTGACGCGTCCCTGACCGGACTTATCCACAGCCCCAACCGGAACATCGAAATCCGCGAGATCGTCTGCGCATGACGAACCACGGCGAAACCACAGGATCCTTCGAAAACGACGCCTTCCGCCACCTTGTCGGCCCCTTCGGACCCGACGACCGCCCCGCACACCAGGTGACCCTGCGGACCCCCGCCGAGCTGGCCGACGCCCTGCCCTACCTCCTCGGCTACCGCCCCGAGGACAGCATCGTCCTGGTGGCCCTGCACGACCACGGAGGACGCGGCCGATTCGGCGGCCGGGCCCGGCTCGGCATCCCCCGCAACCCCGACGACTGGCCGGCGATCGCCCGGGAGCTGGCCCGAGGGCTGATCACCGGAAGCCGCCGGCGCGGCGCCCCGCCGGAGCAGATCGTCGCCTACCTCTGCCAGGAGCCCGCGCAGGGTGAGACGGGCCGGCAGGTCATGGAACGCCTGCAGCGGCTCGCCCAGAAACTCCGCACCGAATGCGGGTCGTTCGACGTACCGGTCACCGAGGCGCTGTGCATCTCGGACGGCCGCTACTGGTCGTACATCTGCCAGCGCGAGTGCTGCCCCCCGGAAGGCGCCCCGATGGGGCTGCCCGGAACCTCCGTCCTGGCCGCCGCGGCCGCCTACGCCGGCGTCCGGGTCCGCGGCACCCTGCGTGAGCTGCGGGCACGCCTGTTGCCCTGGGAGACGTCCGCCGCCCTCGCACAGGAGGTGGCCCTGGACACGGCCAGCATGACACTGGTCCCGAGGATCATCGACGGCGCGGGCCGCGAGGTCGCCGTGGAGACCGTCACCTCGGCCGAACAGGTCATGCGGCGCTTGGCGGCGGTGCCACCGCTGCCCGACGCCGCCGCAGCGGACCGGCGCGACGACGAACTGCTGGACCACGAAGAAGCCGCGGCGCTGATTCTCGGCCTGCAGGACCGCACCACACGCGACCGGCTGGCCGAGTGGATGGAGGGCGACGAAGCCGCCCCCGCGCTCCGCCTGTGGCGAGCACTCGCGCGCCGGTGCGTCGGACCCTACGGGGAGCACGCCGCGGCTCCTCTCACCCTCGCCGGATGGGTCGCCTGGTCGACGGGCGATGAGATCGAAGCCCGCGAAGCCCTCGCCATGGCACTCGGCGCAGACCCCGGGTATGTCTTCGCGCGCCTCCTCCACCAGGCCGTCAACGAAGGGCTGGACCCCGAGTCGGTCCGGCGCTGCCTGCGCAGGGAACGGGACGATCGCGCACGTGGCGCGGCCTCACCGGAGCCTGTCGACGTCGTGGCGGAGAGCCGGCGCAGCACGGACGGACCGTGCGCCGACCAGCCGTCCGCGACGCTGAGCCTCTGCCCGGCGGATGCCTCCGACGCGGACGCCGCACAGCCTGCCACCGGTACCCAGGTACAGGCGTCGCGCAGGTCAGGCACCGCCGAGCGGCGACGACGCCCCGGAACCGGACGCGGGCGTGCCGGAACCCGCCCGCGGCCCGCACGGCCGGCCGGTACACGCGCACGAGCCGCAGGTAAGGCGGTCGGCCGCCGTGAAGGCGCGGCCGGGGACGACTCCCTGTCGGCCGGCGCAGACATCGAGGGGGAAGAGTGAGCGAGCCGCTGCCGGCGGCCAGGGGTCACGACAACTGCCCGAACGGCGCCGGCACGGAGCGGGAAACCGGCGGCACGGAGCGGGAAACCGGCGGCACGGAGCGGGAAACCGGCGGCACGGAGCGGGAAACCGGCGGCACGGGGTGGGAAACCGGCGGCACGGAGCGGGAAACCGGCGGCACAGGGCGCGAAGCCGGTGTCTCAGGGCGTGAGGCCTCCGGCACAGGGCACGAGGCTGGCGGCGCACAGCGCAAGACCGGCGACGCACGGCGTGAAGCCGCTGGCGAGCCTGGCGCGGGCGGGCGTCGATCGACCTGCGGGCCGTTCCGAGGGGCACGAGAGGGGGCGGGCCACCCTCGACCCATGCCAGAGCCACTCTTGTGTGGGCGTGACCCCGGCGAGCCCCGCTCCGTTCACCTGAGTGGCGGAACGCCAAGGCGAGGTGCACGGCCGCACCGACCCTGCTCCGTCGCAGCCCGCCATCCGGCGCCGACCACGCCCGAGACGCACCGCGCGCAAAAGAGCCCTCGCATGCAGCAGCCCACGCCGCCGTCCGCGGCCCCGCCGGACAAGCCCACGGCCCTGCCGGGCACGCCCACGGCCCCGTCGTACTCGTCACCCGGCAGCCCGCACCTCACACCGACCGCACCACCGGGCACACCACTTCCTGCCGCGGCCGCCGCTCCGCCCGATACAGCGCGTACCGCCGCGCCGGCCGTCCCACCAACCGCCCCCGGCGGCACCGCGACCGCCGGTCGACCCGCCTCCCGCGACACCGCGCCGCCCGCCCGGCCCGCCGCTGCCCGGCGGCCGGCCGACGTCCCGCCCGTTCACGCCAGCCTGGTCTGCGTCGCCCTGCCGGGGCTCGCCATCTCGACGGACGGGCAGCTCACCGGCCGAGGGTTGGACGGTATCTACCGCGCCGGCCGCCGTCTGCTGTCCCGCTGCCAGGTCCGGGTCGCCGGGCGTGAACCGCTCACCGTGCAGGCGCGGACGACCTCCGCCGACCGTGCCCGCTTCGTGGCGACACTGCGCGCCTCCCCGCACAGCGGTCCCGACCCGGACGTCGTCGTCGAACGAACCCGCTGTGCCGACGGCACCGAGCGGATCACCCTGCACAGCACCGCCCCGCGCCCCCTGCGGCTGCCTCTCGAAGTGGCCCTCGGTACGGACCTGGCAGACCTGGCGGCCATCGCCTCCGGCGACACCGGCCCGGAGCTGCCCGCCACGGTGCACGCCGGCGGTCTGCGCTGGACCTCGCCTTCCGGCGCCAGCTCGGTCACCGCCCATCCGCCGCCCTCCGACGCGCTGGCCTCGGCCGGGTTGCTGCGCTGGGACCTGGAACTGCGCCCGGGGGAGAGCGCCACCGTGGAGCTGCGTGTCCGGCCGGACGGGGCGGCCCC
Organism: Streptomyces sp. NPDC104814; assembly: GCF_055583185.1. Classification (NCBI taxonomy): domain Bacteria; kingdom Bacillati; phylum Actinomycetota; class Actinomycetes; order Kitasatosporales; family Streptomycetaceae; genus Streptomyces; species Streptomyces sp. NPDC104814. The sequence continues at coordinate 87,155 of NZ_JBVJOL010000001.1, forward strand.
CCTTCGCGCGGCGGGCCGTACGGCCACGAGTCCGCTCGCATCGGCACACGCCGACGGCGACGACCCGCGAGCACAGGCGCTGCTGCGCACAAGCGTCGAAGACCTGCAAGCGCTCCTGCTCCGAGACCCGGCGCATCCCGGCGACACCTACCTCGCGGCCGGCGCCCCCTGGCGCTGTGGCGTCGCCCCCGCAGAAGCGCTTGCCGCGGCCCGCATGGCGCTGCCCTTGGGCACCCGGCTCGCCGCAGGCACACTGCGCGTCCTCGCCCGCACCCAAGTCACCGGCGCCGGACCGCGATACGGAATGATCCCCGGACCGCGCCGGGACGCCGGCCCCCACCTGCCACCGAGCTGCACGGGCACGGAGGCCACCCTGCTCTACCCCGTGCTTCTGGCGGAAGCCCGCCGCTGGGGACTGCCCGAACAGCAGACGGATCACCTGCTGCCCGCCGCCGAACGGTGTCTGGACTGGCTGCGCGCCGCCGTGGGCGACGGTACGTATCTGTGCGACCCGCAGCAGGGAGGCCTGGCCCGCTGTGAGACGCAAGCTCATGCCCACCGTGCCGCACTGCTCGGAGCCGACCTGCTCGACGCCCACGGCAGGCCCGGAGCCGACGAACTACGGCAGTGGGCAGCGGCCCTGCGCACAGCCTTCCGGGAGGAGTTCTGGGCGGACGATCCGGGTGGCGGACGTCCGGCGGCCGCTCGTGCCCCCGACGGCCGACTGATCACACACCTCGGCGCAAGCGCCGCCCACCTCCTCGACACCGGTCTGCTCGGCGGGGGAGAGCAGGCCCCGGGGCTGCTGGACCGCGTGCAGACCGAACAACTCGCCCGGCTGCTCGGCAGCCCCGTCATGGATTCGGGCTGGGGACTGCGCGGACTGTCGGTGAAGGAACCCGGATACAACCCGTTCGGCCACCGCAGCGGCGCCGTGCGGGTCCACGAGACCGCAGTGGCCGTTGCCGGACTGGCCGCGGCCGGCTACGAGAAGGAGGCGTCCTCCCTGCTGCGCGGGCTTTTCGTGGCGTCGGAGGCGTTCGGGTACCGGCTGCCCGAGATGTACGGCGGTGAGCAGCGCGCAGAGGGCGGGCTCCCGCTGCCGCATCCGGCCGCCTGCCGTCCCGCGGCGACCGCGGCCGCCGCGGGGGCACTGCTGCTGAGCACACTCGCCGGAATCCGCCCCGACGCCGCGGCCCGCACGGTGACCCTGCGGCCCATGCCCAGCGCGCCGCTGGGCGAACTCGTCCTGACGGGCCTCAGAGTGGCCGACGCCCCCTTCTCGGTGCGGGTCAGCAGACTGGGCCTGGCCATGGTCGAGGAGGCGGCCGACGGACTGCAACTGGGCTCCTGAACAGCCCGGCACACGGCCGCTCCGTCTCAGCCGTGATCCGCCCAGCAGGCGACCGCACCGGTCACCCGCCTGATCACAAAATCGCTGAGCGCAGGCCGACAGGACGGCGGTCCACGGCGCGCCGGATCACGACGGCGCGGGCCGGGCGGCCGTACGTGCTCCAAGCCGCCCCCTGCACCGGACCAGCCCCGCCCCGCACCCGCCCGACTCCGCCGTACTGCCATCCTGACCTCGGCAGACCAGCCAGAAGACGGCACAGACAGACCCAGAACGGAAAGGCGCCGGACGCACGATGCACCGCACGGCGAACGGAAGTGGATCAGAGGGCGTAGCGGCCGACGAAGGGCGTGTTTATCGTCAGGCAGACGACTATGATCGCCGCATGCCCTACGACCCGTCAGCCTTTCCGCCCTTCGCCGTCACCGTGGACCTGGTCGTGCTGACCGTGCGCCGCCATGCCCTGTGCGCGCTGGCGGTGCGCAGGGGCGAGGCGCCGTTCAAGGGACGCTGGGCGCTCCCAGGCGGTTTCGTACGGGCCGACGAGGACCTGGCGCAGGCCGCAGCGCGGGAGCTCGCTGAGGAGACGGGGCTGCGCGTCCACGACCCCGCGGCTCCCGTCCAGGACAACGGTGCACACCTGGAGCAGCTCGCGACCTACGGCGACCCCAAGCGCGACCCGCGGATGCGTGTCGTCAGCGTCGCGCACCTGGCGCTGGCCCCCGATCTGCCCGCGCCCCGGGCGGGCGGTGACGCCAGCAACGCACGGTGGGCCCCCGTCGAGGAACTGCTGCAGCAGGGCGGTTACGGCCGCAACGGGGAGCCGGTCGCCCCCCTCGCCTTCGACCATGCGCAGATCCTCGCCGACGGCGTCGAACGGGCCCGCTCCAAGATCGAATACTCGTCGCTGGCCACGGCCTTCTGCCCGCCCGAGTTCACGGTCGGTGAGCTGCGCCGGGTGTACGAGGCGGTGTGGGGCGTCGCGCTCGACCCGCGCAACTTCCACCGCAAGGTGACCGGCACCCCGGGCTTCCTGGTCCCCACGGGCGGCACCACCACCCGGCAGGGCGGTCGTCCCGCCCAGCTCTTCCGCGCGGGCGGCGCCACCCTGCTCAACCCGCCGATGCTGCGCCCCGAGGTCTGACAGCCTCGGGAGGAGTGCATCGCAGCCGGGGGTTGTCAGACCTGCCTCTGGGGCTGTCAGACCTGCCTCGGGAGCAATGCGCTGCCCCCGGCACCCGCGTGTTCCACCAGCCATCCCGTGTAGGGGGTGCGCGGGCGAGCGCTCTGGGACCCGCACACAGCCGTACGGCGGCGACCGGCGCCCGAACGCGCCCGTGATGCCCGAAAAACCCTAAATGGCGCGCTATCTTGCTGCGGTGATCCAGGCCTTCGGACTGACCAGCAATCCGCGCAAGGACCTTCCCCCCGTCGTCGACGACGTCTCCTTCGAGGCGCACGCGGGCCGCGTCACCACGCTGCTGGGCGCACCCGGTGCCGGCAAGACCACCGTGCTGAGACTGATGCTCGAACTCCAACAGGGCCGTGGCATCACCTACTTCAGGGGCCGTCCACTGCACCGCCTCGCCCATCCGTCCCGCGAGGTGGGAGTGGTGCTCGGCGATGTACCCGGGCACCCCGGCCGCACCGTCCGCGGCCATCTGCGCATGCTGTGCGCGGCCGCCGGCGTCCCCGCGCGACGGGCCGACGAAGTCCTCGAAGCCGTCGGACTCGTCAGCCTGCGGGAAGAACGCCTCGGCACCCTCTCGCGCGGCATGGACCGCCGGCTCGGACTGGCCTGCGCCCTCCTCGCCGACCCGCACACCCTCGTCCTCGACCATCCCACCGACGGTCTCTCCACCCGCGAGAGCCGCTGGGTGCACGGAATGCTGCGCGCGCACACCGCCCAGGGCGGCACGGTTCTGCTCACCACGACCGACCCGAAGGAAGCCGCCCGCACCGCGGACCGGGTCGTCACCCTGCAAGAGGGCAAGGTCGTCGCCGACCAGGAGGCCGCGGACTTCTCCCGGACCCGGCTGCGTCCCCGCGTGGCCGTGCGCAGTCCGCACGCCCCCCGCCTGGCAGCCCTGCTCGCCAAGGAGGCCCGCACGACCCGCCGCTCCGTGGAGGTCGTGCCGGAGGCCGGAAACCGCCTCTCCGTGTACGGCAGCACCTGCGCCGAGGTCGGCGAGATCGCCTACCGATACGGCATCCTCGTCCACCAACTCGCCGACGAGATCGGCGACATGGGCGCCGGTGCGGCCGCGGAGCCACGGGATGAGGCCGGGAACGACGTCGATCACGCGAAGCTTGAGCAGGCGTACGGCGTCGATGGCGAGAAACTTCCCGCAGTTCTCGGGGCCGCGGAGGTCGAGGCGCCGGGTGGCTTGAACCAGGGGCCGGTCATTTCGTCTCCAGCACATCAAGAGGCAAACGACGTCACACCGGCCACAAAGACATCAGCCGGCGCAGCGCCAGACATGACCGTCGCCTCGGCAGCATCGGTGGGCGAAGCGCCGGACATGACCGGCGCCTCGGCAGCATCGGTGGGCGTAGTGCCAGACATGACCGCCGCCCCAGAAGCATCAGTGGGCGAAGCGCCGGGCATGACCGTGATTCCGGAGGCGCGGTCCCACGCCGAAGAGGAGCCGGACGGTGATGACGGAAGCCACAGCGGCGACCGCAGCGGTCCGGGAATCCCCGGGGCCCGGGCCCCCCTCCCTCCCCTCCCACCCCCCATCTCCGTCCGCCCCGCGCCCAGCCCGCTGCGTCCGCTCCGCTACGAGGTGCGGCGCGCCACGGGTATCAGCACCGGTTTCGTCACCTGCGCCGCTGTACTGATCATCTCCGCTGTCACCTCCGTGGTCCTGGCTCGCCTCGGGCACACTCCGCAGCACCGGCTGCTCGCCGCCTGGCCACAGGAGCTGCCCTGGCCGCCCGCGGCGCTCGGTGCCGGGTTGCTGGGCGCGCTCGCGTTCGGTGACGAGTTCCGCCACCCCGCTCTGGCGGCGGACCGCGGCACCGTGCCCCGCCGGCTGGGGCTGCTCACGGCCAAGCTCCTGGTCTCCGCGGTCACGGGTCTGATGCTGGCCTTTCTCTCCGTGGGCTGCGACGCCGAAGTGCTGTACCTGTTCTACGGGCGGGAGCTCACGGAAGTTCCCGGGGACTGGCTTGTGATGTCCGCGAGTTGGGCCGGGCTGGTCGTCGGGTGTGCGTGGGCGGGCGTCCTGGCCGCCGGTGTTTTCCGGTCCACGACGGCCGGGCTGGCCGCTGTGGTCGCCGTACCGGTCGTCGTCGTACCCCTCGTACACCAGGCCGTCGCGGGAGCGTCCGTGCGAGAGCTCGCCGGGCTGTCCGCGCGGATGCGTGAGGTGTTTCTGGTGCAGTGGCCCTTCGGCGGAGAGCGCTATCTGCTCGCCGCGGTGCGCTTGATCGCCCAACCCGTCGGGGGCGCGCTCACGTTGTCCCTCACCGCTCTGCTCTGCGCGTATGTGCTCACGCACCTGCGCAGCAGGGTCCGCTGACGACCGTCCGTGCCCGCCCCTGCACGAGTTGTGCGCAAGTCCCCCGAGGGAAGCCCATTTCTTTCCGATAAGGCGTCAATTGCGACGGGGTGAGCGATCACCCTTTCGTGTGCTTTTCACCAAAGCCCTCAAGGGAGTTGAGAGCAGCGCCGAGAAAGGAATCCGTGAGTACCCTTGCGCACACCATGATGACCGCCGCCCGCTCCGCCGACTCCGGCCTCGCCGGCCCGGGCGAACTCGACCGCTATCCCTACGCCGAGGCCCACGCCGACCGCGTGGGCGCGCCCGTCTGGGAAGGAGCGGACCCCGAGCTGGGCCGGGTGGGCCGGCGGTCCGCGGGCAACCGCGGCCGCGGGCTGCACGGCCAACTCGTCCAGCAGCTGGGACAGATGATCGTCTCCGGTGACCTGGGCGCCGACCGCCCTCTGGTGCCCGAGGAGATCGGCCAGCGCTTCGAGGTCTCCCGCACCGTCGTGCGCGAGTCGCTCCGTGTGCTGGAGGCCAAGGGGCTGGTCAGCGCCCGCCCGAACGTGGGCACGCGCGTGCGCCCCGTCAGCGACTGGAACCTTCTCGATCCGGACATCATCGAATGGCGCGCGTTCGGGCCGCAGCGTGACGACCAGCGTCGTGAGCTGAACGAGCTGCGCTGGACGATCGAGCCGCTGGCCGCGCGTCTTGCCGCGGGGCACGGGCGTGAGGACATCCAGCAGCGGCTGGCCGACATGGTCGAGATCATGGGGCACGCCCTGGCGCAGGGCGACGCGCTGACCTTCGCCCGCGCCGATGCCGAGTACCACACCCTGCTGATCCAGATCGCGGGCAACCGCATGCTCGAGCACCTGTCCGGGATCGTCTCCGCGGCGCTGCAGGTCTCCGGCGGCCCGGTCACCGGCTGCGACCGGCCGAACGAGGCGTCTCTGGCGCTGCACGGCAGGATCGTCGACGCCCTCGCCGCCGCCGACGGCTCCGCTGCCGAGACGGCCATGCGGCAACTGCTCACCGTCCACCCCGAGGTGGAGCGTGTGGTGCCCGCACCGCGCGAACACTGACCCCGTTCCGCGGACGGCCCGGCCGGGGGATGCCGCCCCCCTCCTGCGGCATCCCCCGGCCGTCCGCCGCCACGCCGGTCCCCGCAGCCCCAGCAGGAGGCGCGGGGACCGGCGGCCGGGCGGCTCGCCGGATCCGGCGGTGAGGTGCAGGCGACGGGGCTGCCGATCCCCCTGGAGCGGTGCCCGCGGTCACCGACCGGACGCGGCGGAGTCCGCGACTGTCGATCGGTAGGCCCTCCGCCTGCCGTGCATGCGCCTGAAGATCGGTCCAGTGGGTCCCCCCGGCCCCAGGCCGGGCGGTGTCCGTGACTGCCGGCCGACCCGGCGATGCCGGGGAGGGCCCATGAACCCCTGGCGAACGGGGATTCGGCGCGTCGCTCACGGGTACAGGTGACCATGTGTGCCCGTGTCTGACCGTTTTTGAGCGCTTACGGGGTGTGACTCGGGCCACGAAGATTGGGCGTAACGCTCATGGAAACAACGCGATGACCTAAGAGGTGACAGCCGCGGAGGGAATACGGACGCCGTTCAAGGCGCTGTGCATCTTCCCGGCGCCCGCCCGCGCCGTCGGCCCATCCCCAAGCCGGTGGTCGGCTCCTGTCCGTAGTGGACGGGGCCGGAAGCCGTTTTCCAACGTTCCGAGAGGTTGTTCGTGTCGGCCAGCACATCCCGTACGCTCCCGCCGGAGATTGCCGAGTCCGTCTCTGTCATGGCGCTCATCGAGCGGGGAAAGGCTGAGGGGCAGATCGCCGGCGACGATGTGCGTCGGGCCTTCGAAGCTGACCAGATCCCGGCCACTCAGTGGAAGAACGTACTGCGCAGCCTCAACCAGATCCTCGAGGAAGAGGGTGTGACGCTGATGGTCAGTGCCGCAGAGCCCAAGCGCACCCGCAAGAGCGTCGCAGCGAAGAGCCCGGCCAAGCGCACCGCCAGCAGGACGGTCGCGGCGAAGACGGTGACCACCCGCAAGGCCACCGCCACGACCGCGGCTGCCCCGGCGGTACCGGCCGACCCCGCAGCCGATCCCGCCGAGGAAGCCGAGACCGAGAACAAGGCCGCGGCGAAGAAGGCCGCCCCCGCCAAGAAGGCGGCGGCGAAGAAGGCCGCCCCCGCCAAGAAGGCGACGGCCAAGAAGGCGGCCGGCAAGAAGGACGACGCCGAGCTCATCGAGGAAGAGGTCCTCGAGGAGGCCAAGGTCGGCGACGAGCCCGAGGGCACCGAGAGTGCCGGTTTCGTCCTCTCCGACGAGGACGAGGACGACGCGCCCGCGCAGCAGGTCGCCGCGGCCGGCGCCACGGCCGACCCGGTCAAGGACTACCTCAAGCAGATCGGCAAGGTCCCCCTGCTCAACGCCGAGCAGGAGGTCGAGCTCGCCAAGCGCATCGAGGCGGGTCTATTCGCCGAGGACAAGCTCGCCAACTCCGACAAGCTCGCCCCGAAGCTCAAGCGCGAGCTGGAGATCATCGCCGAGGACGGCCGCCGCGCCAAGAACCACCTGCTGGAGGCCAACCTCCGTCTGGTGGTCTCCCTGGCCAAGCGCTACACCGGCCGCGGCATGCTCTTCCTGGACCTGATCCAGGAGGGCAACCTCGGTCTGATCCGCGCGGTCGAGAAGTTCGACTACACCAAGGGCTACAAGTTCTCCACGTACGCCACCTGGTGGATCCGTCAGGCGATCACCCGCGCCATGGCCGACCAGGCCCGCACCATCCGTATCCCGGTGCACATGGTCGAGGTCATCAACAAGCTCGCGCGTGTGCAGCGCCAGATGCTCCAGGACCTGGGCCGCGAGCCCACCCCGGAGGAGCTGGCCAAGGAACTCGACATGACCCCGGAGAAGGTCATCGAGGTCCAGAAGTACGGCCGCGAGCCCATCTCCCTGCACACCCCGCTGGGTGAGGACGGTGACAGCGAGTTCGGTGACCTCATCGAGGACTCCGAGGCGGTCGTCCCCGCCGACGCCGTCAGCTTCACGCTCCTGCAGGAGCAGCTGCACTCCGTCCTGGACACCCTGTCCGAGCGCGAGGCGGGCGTCGTCTCCATGCGCTTCGGTCTCACCGACGGTCAGCCGAAGACCCTCGACGAGATCGGCAAGGTGTACGGCGTGACGCGCGAGCGCATCCGTCAGATCGAGTCCAAGACGATGTCGAAGCTGCGCCACCCGTCCCGTTCCCAGGTGCTGCGCGACTACCTCGACTAGGTCGCGGTCGTACGACGCAGAAGGCCCGGTCTCCCGTGAGGGAGCCGGGCCTTCTCCATGGTGCAGCGGGTGCGGGGCGACCCGAGCTGGATCACTCTGGGTGTTCCATGGCGAACCCCGAGTGAGGAGTGTGCATGCGTCGTTCCCTTGCCCGCGCGTTGATCCGGCCGCTGGTCCTGGCGGCTGCCGCAGGGGCCATACCGCTGATGTCCGCCGCCCCCGCCTCCGCCGACAGTGTGGTGGTCGGGGGCTTCCCCGTCGATGTCGCGCAGAGTCCCTGGACGGTCGCGTTGTCCAGCCGTGACCGGTTCGGGGGTACGCGGGCCGGGCAGTTCTGCGGCGGCGTGGCGATCGGCCGCACCGCCGTGCTCACCGCCGCCCACTGCCTCGGCGAGGACGTCCTGGGCGGGCCGCCGGAGCGGCTGCGGGACTTCAAGGTCATCGCCGGGCGCACACATCTGTTGTCGGACCAGGGCAGTGAGATCCCGGTCCGCGAGACCTGGGTGAACCCGGGCTACGACGCCGGCAGCAACGCCGGCGACTTCGCGGTCCTCACCCTTTCCCGGCCCCTGCCCGAGAGCGCCGTGATCGCCATGGCCGCCGACGGCGACCCCGCGTACGCCGCCGGCACGCGCGCGATGGTCTACGGCTGGGGTGACATCACAGGAGCGGGAGACTATGCCGCCAGTCTGCGGGCCGCGCCCGTGCGTGTCCTGTCGGACGCGCTCTGTGAGCAGGCGTATCCGGGCAGCGGCGACGGCACGTACAACGCCGAGAGCATGGTGTGCGCCGGTGAGCAGTCCGGAGGCCGGGACGCCTGCCAGGGCGACAGCGGCGGCCCGCTGGTGGCCCAGGGGCGGTTGATCGGCCTGGTGTCGTGGGGGAGCGGCTGCGGACGTGCGGGGAGCCCGGGCGTCTATACGCGGGTGTCCGAGGTCGTACGGACGCTCCACCGCGGGTGACGGCCATGGAAGGGCCCGTGCAGCCCTTGAGGGCCTCCGCGCGGAGCCTCACCACCCTTGATTCGGCTGAGGGGCCCTGAGGGGCCCTGGCCGCTTCTCTGTACCGCGACAAGGACGGGCGGCCGCCCCCTTGGGGGGACGGCCGCCCGTGCCGCCGGCCTGTGCCGGAGCTCGCTCGTCGTGGTCGCGCAGGGTCAGCGCTCTTCGGTCAGCGCTCTTCCTCGGAGGCGGATGCCGGAACGGAGGTCAGCCGCTCCGTCTCGTCCTGTATCTCAGCGGCGATCTTCTTGAGTTCCGGCTCGAACTTGCGACCGTGGTGGGCGCAGAAGAGCAGTTCTCCGCCACTCAGCAGGACGACGCGCAGGTACGCCTGGGCGCCGCAGCGGTCGCAGCGATCAGCGGCCGTCAGCGGGCTCGCGGAAGTCAGAACAGTAGTCACGTCGCCTCTTCTCTAGCTCGACGAGCTGTCGTACCAGGGTCAACATCCAACCAGCCCCAAAACGTTCCCGCTCGCGGCTTTTCCTCGAAAAAAATCTCCGAGGCGGCTGGCTGCTGCCGGGTTGGCGGCGAATGTGCCGTATTGCGTGTCTGTCGTGTCCTACGGTTTCGCTCGGTCGGTCATGGTTCGCCCTCCCGGCTGGATTGCCGGTTTGTTCATGAGGACGTGCCCGGAGCCTAAACGGTTCATGCCTCCCAGGGAACGTGATGTGCACTTCACCCCAACGAGGGATCGAACAAGCATGCGACCCTGCACTACTCTGATCCGAGCACGAGGGTGGCGTTACAACGGCTCTACCAGGCCTCGGTACCCTCTCACCGGTGACCGAAGCCGGCCCCTTACCCATAAGGGCCCCATCTGAAATTCAGCGAGGAGCGAACCGCGTGACCGCCGAGACGTCCGTGTCGTCCACAGCGCTGCTGGCAGGAGCAGAGCGGGACGGATCCAACTACACCGCGCGGCACCTGCTCGTCCTCGAGGGGCTCGAGGCCGTGCGCAAGCGTCCGGGCATGTACATCGGGTCCACCGACAGCCGTGGCCTGATGCACTGCCTCTGGGAGATCATCGACAACTCCGTGGACGAGGCCCTCGCCGGCGTCTGCGACCACATCGAGGTGATCCTCCACGACGACGGCTCCGTGGAGGTGCGCGACAACGGCCGCGGCATCCCCGTGGACGTCGAGCCGAGGACCGGTCTGTCCGGTGTCGAGGTCGTCATGACCAAGCTGCACGCCGGCGGCAAGTTCGGTGGCGGCTCCTACGCGGCGTCCGGCGGTCTGCACGGCGTGGGCGCCTCCGTGGTGAACGCCCTGTCCGCGCGGCTGGACGTCGAGGTCGACCGCGCCGGCCACACGCACGCGATCAGCTTCCGCCGCGGCGTCCCCGGTGCCTTCGCCGGCGAGGGCCCGGACGCGAAGTTCGAGGCCAAGGGCGGCATGCGCAAGGCCAAGAAGATCCCCAGGACCCGCACCGGCACGCGCGTGCGCTACTGGGCCGACCGCCAGATCTTCCTCAAGGACGCCAAGCTCTCCCTCGACACGCTGCACCAGCGTGCCCGCCAGACCGCCTTCCTGGTCCCGGGCCTCACCATCGTCGTCCGGGACGAGTACGGCCTGGGCGAGGGCGGCAGCAAGGGCGAGGAGTCGTTCCGCTTCGACGGCGGCATCAGCGAGTTCTGCGAGTACCTGGCGAGCGACAAGCCCGTCTGTGACGTCCTCCGCTTCGTCGGCCAGGGAACCTTCAAGGAGACCGTCCCGGTCCTGGACGAGCACGGCCAGATGACCCCTACCGAGGTCACCCGTGAGCTCGGCGTGGACGTGGCGATGCGCTGGGGCACCGGCTACGACACGACGCTGAAGTCCTTCGTCAACATCATCGCCACGCCCAAGGGCGGCACCCACGTCGCCGGCTTCGAGCAGGCCGTCGCCAAGACGATGAACGAGGTCCTGCGCGCCAAGAAGCTGCTGCGCGTCGCCGAGGACGACATCGTCAAGGACGACGCCCTGGAGGGCCTCACCGCGGTCGTCACCGTGCGGCTGGCCGAGCCGCAGTTCGAGGGCCAGACCAAGGAGGTCCTCGGCACCTCGGCGGCCCGCCGCATCGTGAACAACGTGATCACCAAGGAACTCAAGGCGTTCCTGACGTCCACGAAGCGCGACGCCGCCGCCCAGGCCCGGGTGGTCATGGAGAAGGCCGTCGCCGCGGCACGCACGCGTATCGCCGCGCGCCAGCACAAGGACGCCCAGCGTCGCAAGACGGCCCTGGAGTCGTCCTCGCTGCCCGCCAAGCTGGCCGACTGCCGCAGCGACGACGTCGAGCGCAGCGAGCTGTTCATCGTCGAGGGCGACTCCGCGCTCGGCACCGCCAAGCTCGCCCGCAACTCCGAGTTCCAGGCGCTGCTGCCGATCCGCGGCAAGATCCTCAACGTCCAGAAGTCGTCCGTGACCGACATGCTGAAGAACGCCGAGTGCGGCGCGATCATCCAGGTCATAGGAGCCGGCTCCGGGCGGACCTTCGATCTCGACGCGGCCCGCTACGGCAAGATCATCATGATGACCGACGCCGACGTCGACGGCTCCCACATCCGCACGCTGCTGCTGACCCTGTTCCACCGCTATATGCGGCCCATGGTCGAGGCGGGCCGGGTGTTCGCCGCCGTGCCGCCGCTGCACCGCATCGAGCTGGTCCAGCCGAAGAAGGGCCAGGACAAGTACGTCTACACGTACTCCGACCGCGAGCTGCGGGACAAGCTGATGGAGTTCCAGAGCAAGGGCATCCGCTACAAGGACTCCATCCAGCGCTACAAGGGTCTCGGTGAGATGGACGCCGACCAGCTGGCCGAGACGACGATGGACCCGCGCCGCCGAACGCTGCGCCGGATCAACCTCACCGACCTCGAGTCGGCGGAGCAGGTGTTCGACCTGCTCATGGGCAACGACGTCGCCCCCCGCAAGGAGTTCATCTCCAGCTCGGCGGCGACGCTGGACCGCTCCCGCATCGACGCCTGACCGCTGCGCTGGGCTCGGGCGGTTCCGACGGCCTGAACGAGCCGAACGAGCTGAGCGACCTGGCCTGGCTGAACGAACCGGGGCCCTTGGCCGGACGTGTGACCCGCGTCCGGCCAAGGGCCCCGGGGTCTGCCCGGCCTCGCCCGATCCGGTCTGCCCCGCCTCGCCCGAGCCGCTCCGCGGACGGCGACCGCTCCCGACCGATCGTCTGCTCTCCACCCGTGGGTGGAGAAAGCGCCCGCCGCGGTTCCACCCGCTTTTCCACCCCCGCTCCGATCCGTCCGACCTGGGTTTTTCCGTAGCTTCGTAGGCGTCGTCGGCACCCCGCCGCCGGTCCTCTTTCCGCTCACGGAGGCTTGCATGTCCGGGCTCGTCAATGTGCTGGTGATGGTCGCCGTCGCCGTGCTGGTGATCGTGCGCCAGTTCAGCGCCCGCCGCGTCAGCGCCGACCGCCGCTGGTGGCTGGTGCCCGTCGTCCTCGGGGTCATGGCGCTGCGCTCGCCGGGTCTGCTGGACGCCAACCACCGCGCCGGATCCGTGGCGCTGCTCGCGGCGGAACTCCTCATAGCCGCCGCGACCGGCGCAGGCTGGGCCTGGACGACCCGCATGTGGACGGAGAGCGACGGCACCGTGTGGAGCAAGAGCACCAAGGCCAGCGGGGCGGCCTGGGCCGCCGGCGTCGCCCTGCGCCTGGGACTCATCGGCCTCGGCGTGCTGCTGGGCATACACCAGAACAGCTCCGCCCTCCTGCTCGGCCTCGCGTGCACGCTGCTCGTCCGCTCCGCGATCCTGGTCGTGCGGGCCCGGTCCCTGCCCCCGGGGGCCGGCCCCGCCGCGGCGTACGGTGACGACATCATCCGCCCGGCCCGGAAGGAACGCGTGTGACGGAGAACGCCTGGACGCGCTGGCCCTCCCGGGAAGCGCTGGGCAGTGAGGGCATCTCCCGGGCCCGGCGCCTGCTCGCCTGGGCGGTGAGGCTCGTCGCGATCGGTGCGCTGCTGTACAGCTCCTTCACCGGCGGCCATGTCCACGGCTGGGGCATCGCCGCCGCCGCAGGGGTCGTCTTGGCGGCCACCGCTGCCGGCTGGGCGTTCTACCGGACCACGCTCGCCCACCGGCTCGTCCCATCCGTCGTCCTGTGTCTGCTGCTCGTGGCGCTCGCCGTCGGCGCGCAGGCCACCGAATTCAAGGTGCCGGCCCTGGTCATCTGGTGCGGCTGCGGCGTGGCCGCGCTGGAGCGGCTGCCCCTCGCGGCGGCGCTGCCCGTCACCTGGCTGTCCTTCCAGGCGTACGCGACCGTCAACAACGACGCGTGGATGACCACGCTCGTCACGACGGCCGGCCTGGCTCTCGGCGGGTACGCCCTGCGGCTGGACGCCGAGGCCCGCGGCAACGCCCAGCGGCTGCTCGCGCAGGAGCGTGCCGCCCGGGCTGCCGAGGCGGAGTCGGCGGCCCTGGCGGAGCGGGCCAGGATCGCCCGGGAGATCCACGACGTGCTCGCCCACAGCCTCTCCGCCCAGCTCGTGCATCTGGAGGCGGCCCGGCTGCTCGTCGAACGCGGCGCCGACCGCGAGCAGATCCTGGAACGGGTCGTGGCGGCCCGCGGCATGGCCAGGGAGGGGCTCGCCGAGACCCGGCAGGCGCTCTCCGCGCTGCGCGGAGAAATGACCCCGGTGGAGGACTTCCTCAGAGAGCTGGTCAGGCAGACCGACGGCGCGGAGGTCACCGTCTCGGGTGACAGCCGACCGCTGCCGGCGGAGGCCTCGCAGGCGGTGCGCAGGGTCGCCCAGGAGGCCCTGACGAACGTCCGTAAGCACGCTCCCGGGGCCAAGGTCGAGGTGCGGCTGGACTACTCCGAGCACGAAGTGGCCCTGCGGGTACGGGACTCGGGGGGCAGAGCGGGGGAGCTGACCGGGTCGGGCGGCGGGTACGGTCTGCTGGGGATGCGGGAGCGGGCCGAGCTGCTGGGCGGATCGCTCGACGCCGGGCCGGGCGAGGAAGGGTTCGTGGTCACGTTGAAGGTGCCGGTATGACCGAGGGGGAGGAGACGGTGTCGGCCCGGGTCGTGGTCGCCGACGACCAGACCGTCGTCCGGGAAGGCATCGTGATGCTGCTGGGCCTGCTGCCCGGTGTCGAGGTCGTCGGCGCGGCGGGAGACGGGGACGAGGCGGTGAGACTCGTAGCGGAACTGGACCCCGACGTGGTGCTGATGGACCTGCGCATGCCCCGCTGCGACGGGGTGGAGGCCACCCGGCGGATCCGCGCGGAGCATCCGCGCACCCAGGTCGTGGTGCTGACGACCTACGCCGACGACGACTCCCTGTTCCCGGCGCTGCGCGCGGGTGCACGCGGCTATCTGACCAAGGACGCGGGCGGGGACGAGATCGTGCGGGCCGTGCACAGTGTGCTGTCCGGCGACGCCGGGCTGTCCCCGAGCATCCAGCGGCGCCTGCTCGAGCGGTTGTCCGGGCCCGAGCCCCGGCAGCAGACGCCTGCCGAGGCACCGCCGGACGGTCTCACCGTGCGGGAGACGGAGGTGCTGCTGCTCATCGCGGAGGGCCTCAGCAACCAGGAGATCGCCCAGAGACTGCACGTGTCCACCGCGACGGTGAAGACCCACATCAACAACCTCTTCGCCAAGACCGGTCTCAAGGACCGCGCGCAGGCAGTGCGTTATGCGTACGCGAAGGGGCTGGCGCGGCCGCCGGCCGGGGGAAGTCACCTGATGGGGTGAAGAGCTGAGGGAAGAAGAGTCAGGGATCTTCCCGTTCTGTCCATCCTTGGACATGCAGTCAAGCAACGGTCGTCCACGCGGGGGCGGTCCAGACGGTTCCGCCGCGCACGAGCAACGCCCCGCCCCCTCTGCCGTCGGCACTCCCGAGGGCGCCCGGCACGACGACCCCTGGTACGACGCGCTCGCCTCGGGGTGGGGCGAGTCGGTCGACGGCACGGCGACGGCCGCCGTCGTGCCGCCCGCGCGCGGGGAGCGCACGCACGTGGCGGCGGCCGACGTCTACCTCGAAGTGCAGCGCAGCGCGGCCTTCCAGGAGGTCCGCAGCCGCTACCGGCGGTTCGTGGTGCCCGCGGTCGCCGGTTTCCTCCTCTGGTACGTCGGCTACGTCGTGGCGGCGACGGCCGCGCCCGCCTTCATGGCACACCGGGTGGTGGGTGCGGTGAACGTGGCGATGGTCGCCGGCCTCGGTCAGTTCCTCAGCACGTTCCTGCTCACCTGGGCCTATGCGCGTCACGCCCGGTTGCGCCGGGACAGGGCCGCGCTGGAACTGCGCTGGGACACCCAGGAGATGACCCGCGGGGCCCGAGGCGGTGCCGTATGACCGGAAACCACCAGACGCTGGCGTTGGCGCTGTTCAGCGTGTTCGTCCTCGTCACGCTGGCGATCACGACCTGGGTGAGCCGCCACCGCCACGGTTCTGCCGAGGAGTTCTACGCCGGGGGTCGGCTCTTCTCCCCGATGGAAAATGGTTTTGCCATTTCCGGCGACTACATGTCGGCCGCTTCCTTCCTCGGCATCTCCGGACTCATCGCGCTGTACGGGTACGACGGCCTGCTGTACTCGGTCGGCTTCCTCGTGGCATGGCTGGTGGTGCTCTTCCTGGTCGCCGAACTGGTCCGCAACTGCGGGCGGTTCACCCTCGCGGACGTGGTCGCGGCCCGTATGCGGGAGCGGCCCGTGCGGATCGCGGCGGGAACCTCCTCGGTCACCGTGTCCGTTCTGTATCTGGTGGCGCAGATGGTGGGCGCGGGCAGTCTGGTCGCCCTGCTGCTGGGGCGTACGAGCGGGGCGGCGCAGTCCTGGACCGTCATCGGTGTGGGCGCACTGATGGTGATCTACGTGTCGTTGGGAGGGATGCGGGCCACCACATGGATCCAGATCGTCAAGGCGGTCATGCTGCTCGGCGGTACGGTCGCACTGACCGTGCTCGTCCTCGTCCGTTTCCACGGCGACTTCGACCGGTTGCTGCTCACGGCCGCAGACCGCAGCGGGCACGGAGACGCCTTCCTGGCCCCCGGGCTGCGCTACGGCGCGAACTGGACCGCCCGGCTGGACTTCATCAGCCTCGGCCTGGCGCTGGTGCTGGGCACGGCCGGACTGCCGCACATCCTGTCCCGCTTCTACACCGTGCCCACGGCCCGGGCCGCCCGCCGCTCGGTGATCTGGTCGATCGGGCTCATCGGCGGTTTCTACCTGATGACCATCGTCCTCGGCTTCGGCGCCGCCGCGATCGTCGGCCCGCAGGCGGTACGGCAGTCCAACGCGGCCGGAAACACGGCGGTGCCGCTGCTGGCGCTCGACCTGGGCGGCGGCCTCGACTCCACGGGAGGCACGGTGCTGTTCGCGGTCGTCACCGCCGTCGCCTTCGCGACGATCCTCGCCGTGGTCGCCGGCATCACGCTGGCCTCGTCCGCCTCCGTCGCCCACGACCTGTACGCCTCGCTGCGCCGCCGTACGGGCAAGCAGCGCAGTGAGGTCGCCGTCGCCCGGGCCGCCGCTGTCGGCATCGGCGTGGTCGCGATCGCCCTCGGGCTGCTCGCCCGTGACCTGAACGTGGCGTTCCTGGTGGGGCTGGCCTTCGCCGTGGCGGCATCCGCGAACCTGCCGGTGCTGCTCTACTCGCTGTTCTGGCGCGGCTTCACCACGCGCGGCGCGGTGTGGGCCGTGTACGGCGGACTGGTCCCCGCCCTACTGCTCGTCATCCTGTCCCCGGTGGTCTCCGGCGGCCCGAACTCCCTCTTCCCGGGCGTCGACTTCCAGTTCTTCCCGTTGGAGAACCCCGGTCTGGTCTCGATCCCGCTGGGCTTCCTCGCCGGCTGGCTGGGTACGGTCACCTCCAGGGAGGTCCCGGACGAGGCCAAGCACGCGGAGACCGAGGTGCGTTCACTGACCGGTGCGGGAGCCGCCTAGGGCTGCCCTTTCACCGGACGCCGGCGCGTCTATTCGGTTGCCGTGGCCGGCGCAGCCCTATAGGAAGATCGCATGCTTAGGGGCAGCAAGGTCGGGCTCAGGGCCCGGCACGAGGAAGACATCCCGGTGCTGCGCGCCGAGCTCCTCGACGACGTGCTCACGTCGGCGCGTGCGGAAGGGCGACCGTGGCGGCCCACGACGCCCGGCGCGGAGGATGCGCGGCTCGTCTCGGACGACAAGGACGAGTCGAATGTCCGTTTCTCCGTCGTGGAGTTGGACGGCGGCACGCTCGTCGGTATGGCGACGCTGTGGGGCATCGACAACCACAGCCGTTCCGCGCACATCGGGCTGGGACTGCTGCCCTCCGCCCGCGGCAAGGGCTACGGCACGGACGTCGTGGCGGTGCTGTGCCACTACGGTTTCGTCGTACGCGGTCTGCAGCGGCTGCAGATCGAGACGCTGGCGGACAACGCCGCGATGCTGCGCTCCGCCGAGCGCAACGGCTTCGTCCGCGAGGGCGTGTTGCGCTCCTCGGCCTGGGTGATGGGCGAGTTCCTGGACGAGGTGCTGCTCGGGCTCCTCGCCCGGGAGTGGAAGCCCGCCGGGCAGGCGTAGGCCGCGCGGATCGCGCGCGAGCACGAGGCGCGGTCAGCGAGTACGACGTAAGGCGGCCCCCTCGGCCGCAAGGGTCAGGTCCCCGGTAACGCGAAACGGGCGAGGGTCTGCCTCTACGGCGCCACCCACGCGTACCGGTGCTCCGGACGGCCCGTGTCGCCGTATTTCAGGGACAGCCGCAGGCGGCCGGCCTGTTCGAGGTGGCGCAGGTAGCGCTGGGCGGTCGAACGGCTCAGACCCGTGCGGACGGCGACCTCGTGGGCCGACAGCGGCTGGTCGGAGCGGTGCAGCACCGAGCAGATCAGGTCCGTGGTGGGCTCCGAGTGACCGCTCGGCAGCCCCGGCGACGACGGCACCGGGGCGGTGCGCAGGGCGCCGAAGATGCGGTCGACCTGCTCCTGGCCGGCGACGCCTCGGCCGCCGACCCGGTCCACGGTGCGGCGCAGGGCGGCGTAGGAGTCCAGGCGGGTCCGCAGCGCGGCGAAGGTGAACGGTTTCACCAGGTAGTGCAGCGCGCCGAGACGCATGGCGGTCTGCACGGTCGTGACGTCGCCGGCCGCCGTGATCATGATGACGTCGGTGCCGTGGCCCTGCTGGCGCATCCGGTGGACGAGTTGCAGGCCCGTCTGGTCGGGCAGGTAGTGGTCGAGCAGCACCAGGTCGATCCCGCCGCGCTCGACGGCGGCCAGGGCCTGGGCAGCGCTGTGTGCGCGGGCGGCCACCCGGAAGCCGGGAACCTTTCCCACGTACTTGGCGTTGATCTCGGCGACACGGAAGTCGTCGTCCACCACCAGGACGTCAATCATCGGGCCTCTTTCTGTCAAGGCCAGGCGGGCGTTACGCCCGTGTTTCGGCTCCGTTGTTGTAGCGCGAGCAAAACGAGCACAACAGTCTGTTGCAAGCAAAAGAAACGCATGTGCTCACAAGACTGCTGCTGTGGCACCCGCCACATCTACGGTCCCGGCCCATGAGCACAGACACCAGCCCCGCCATCGAACTGCGGGGCGCAGGCAAAACCTTCCGGACGCCGTCCGGTGGTCTGCACACGGCCGTCAGGGATCTCGACCTGACTGTCCGGCAAGGCGAGTTCGTGGCCGTCGTCGGCCCCACCGGCTGCGGCAAGTCGACGACGTTGACGCTGGTCAGCGGCCTGGAGGAGCCCAGCGAGGGCGAGGTTCTGGTCGGCGGTGAGCCGGTGCGCGGCGTCGGCGACAAGGTCGGCTTCGTCTTCCAGCAGGACGCCACCTTCCCCTGGCGCACGGTGCTGTCCAACGTCATGGCGGGCCCCCGCTTCCGCGGTGTGCCGAAGGCCGAGGCGAAGGAGAAGGCCCGCGCCTGGCTGGCCCGGGTCGGGCTCGCGGCCTTCGAGGACCGCTATCCGCACCAGCTCTCCGGAGGCCAGCGCAAGCGGGTCGCCCTCGCCGCGACCTTCGTCAACGACCCCGAGATCCTGCTGATGGACGAGCCCTTCTCCGCGCTCGACGTGCAGACCCGGGCCCTGATGTCCGACGAGCTGCTGGAGCTGTGGGAGGGCACGCGTGCCTCCGTCGTCTTCGTCACGCACGACCTGGAGGAGTCCATCGCCCTGGCCGACCGGGTCGTCGTGATGACGGCCGGTCCCGCCACCGTCAAGCAGGTCTTCGACATCGACCTGCCGCGGCCCCGCAAGGTCGAGGAGGTGCGCCTCGAACCGCGCTTCCTGGAGATCTACCGGGAGATCTGGGAGTGCCTCGGCGAAGAGGTGCGCATCACCCGTGAGAGGGGCGCCGCTCATGTCGCCTGAGGTGCTCAGCACGCCGGTCGTCGACACGGCCAAGACCCCGGACCGCGCGCACTCACGCGCGCGTGCCGCCCGCAGACGCAAAGTCGTCGTCACGGCCGTCCGTGCCCTGCTGCTGGTCGCGGTGCTCGGTCTGTGGGAGGCGTTCTCCCGCGCCAAGGTCATCGATCCGTTCAACTTCTCGATGCCCTCGCAGATCTGGGACCAGATCTCCACCTGGGTCCTGCACGGGACGGCGCTCGGCTCCCTCGGCGAGCAGATCTGGTACACCCTCTACGAGGCGCTCGTCGGATGGGTCGTCGGAGTCATCGCCGGTGTGGTGCTCGGTATCGCCCTCGGACGGATCGCCTTCCTCGCCGATGTCCTTGGTCCATACATCAAGGTGCTCAACTCGATACCCAGGATCGTCCTGGCCCCGATCTTCGTGATCTGGTTCGGCCTCGGCCCGGTCTCGAAGGTGGCCTCCGCCGTCGTCCTGGTCTTCTTCCCGGTGTTCTTCAACGCCTTCCAGGGCGCCCGCGAGGTCGACCGCAACCTCGTGGCCAACGCCCGGATCCTCGGTGCGAGCAACCGCCGGGTGACCCTTCAGGTGGTCATCCCGTCGGCGACGTCCTGGATCTTCACCAGCCTGCACGTCAGCTTCGGCTTCGCCCTCATCGGCGCCATCGTCGGCGAGTACATCGGCGCGACCAAGGGCATCGGCCTGCTCGTCGCGCAGTCGCAGGGCACCTTCAACGCCGCCGGTGTGTATGCGGCGATGGTGATCCTGGCCGTCGTCGCCCTCCTCGCCGAGGGGCTGCTGACCTTCGCCGAGCGGCGCATCTTCCGCTGGAAGCCGTCGCGCTCCGACAGCTGACGCCGGTCCGTCACCGCCCCTCCCACGCCCCTGCGCCTCTCTCCCCGCGCCCCTGCGCCTCTCTCCCTCCCCGCCGCCCGGCCCACTTCCAAGGACGTGAACCCTCATGCGCAAGAACCCTCGTCGGATCGCCAGATACGCCTCCCTGGCCACCGCCGGCCTGCTCGCCCTCACCTCGCTCACCGCCTGCGCCAACGACGCCGCCGACACCTCCGCCGCCGCGGGCAGCAAGGGTGACGGCAAGGGCGTGAAGGTCAAGATCATGGTCGGCGGCCTGGACAAGGTCATCTACCTGCCGGCGATGCTCACCCAGCGCCTCGGCTACTTCGACGCCGAGGGCCTGGACGTGGAGCTGCTGAGCGAGCCGGCCGGTGTGCAGGCCGAGACCGCGCTCGTCTCCGGCCAGGTCCAGGGCGCCGTCGGCTTCTACGACCACACGCTCGACCTGCAGGTGAAGGGCAAGTCCGTCGAGTCCGTCGTGCAGTTCTCGCACGCGCCGGGCGAGGTGGAGGTCGTCTCCACCAAGGCCGAGAAGGACATCACCTCGCCCAAGGACTTCAAGGGCAAGAAGCTCGGCGTCACGGGTCTCGGCTCCTCCACCGACTTCCTCACCAAGTACCTGGCGGTCACCAACGGGGTGAAGGTCAGCGACTTCACGCCGGTCGCCGTCGGTGCCGGACCGACCTTCATCTCCGCCCTCCAGCAGGGCGCGATCGACGGCGGCATGACGACCGACCCCACGGTCGCGACCATCCTGGACAAGAACGCCGGGAAGGTGCTGATCGACATGCGTACGCCCGAGGGCTCGCAGGCGGCGCTCGGCGGTCCGTACCCGTCGTCCAGTCTGTACATGCAGACGGACTGGGTGAACGGCCACAAGGACACCGTCCAGAAGTTGGCCAATGCATTCGTCAAGACGCTCAAGTGGATGTCCACCCACAGCGCCTCCGAGATCGCCGACAAGATGCCCGCCGACTACTCGAAGGGCAACAAGGTCCTGTACGCCGCCGCCATCAAGAGCACGCTGCCGATGTTCACCAAGGACGGCGTGATGCCGGCGAAGGGCCCCGAGACCGTCGAGAAGGTGCTCAAGGCGTTCAACCCCACCATCAAGAACGCCAAGGTCGACCTCGCCAAGACCTACACGACCGAGTTCGTGGAGAAGGCGGTCGGCTGACGACCGGGAGCAGCGCCACCGGGGATCGAGAAGGCCGGGGGCCGTGCCCGTACTCCTGTGCGGGCACGGCCCCTTCCATCGCCCCACGGCCGTGCCTCAGGCGCGGGTCGCCCACACGTAACGGTGTTCCGGGCGGCCCGCGTCGCCGTACTTCAGCGTCAGCCGCGCGCGTCCGGTGCGCTCCAGCAGCTTCAGATAGCGTTGCGCGGTCTGCCGGCTCAGTCCCGTCCGCTCGGCGATCTCCTGGGCCGACAGCGGCCCGTCGGCGTTCATCAGCGCCTGCCGGACCAGTTCCGCCGTGCTCGGTGAGTGCCCCTTGGGCAGCCCCGGCTCCGACGACGCGGACAGCGCGCCGAAGATCCGGTCCACGTCCGCCTGCTCCGCCTCGCCGCCGCCGTCCAGCCTGCGGCGCAGCTCCGCGTACGCCTCCAGCTTGGCGCGCAGGCCCGCGAAGGCGAACGGCTTGACCAGGTACTGCAGCGCGCCCTGCCGCATCGCCGCCTGTACCGTCGCGATGTCCCGCGCCGCCGTCACCATGATCACGTCCGTCTGGTGGCCGCGCCGCCGCATCTCCGAGACGACCTCCAGACCCGTCTCGTCGGGCAGGTAGTGGTCCATGAGGACGAGGTCCAGGCGGGGCAGCTCCTCCACCTGCCGCAGCGCCTCCGCCGCGCTGTGCGCCTCACCGGCGACGTGGAAACCGGGCACCTTCGCCACGTAGGCGGAGTTGACCCGGACGACCCGGGCGTCGTCGTCCACGACCAGGACCTCGATCATCGCGCGTCCTCCTCGACGGCCGTGTCCGCCGGCGCGGCCGCCCGGGCGGGCTGCAGCTCCAGGTCGGGCTCGGCCAGCGCCTCCGGCAGCACGATCGTGAACTGCGCGCCCCCGCCCTCCGCCTCGGCCACCGTCGCGCTGCCGCCCTGCCGTTCCGCCAGCCGGCGCACCAGGGAGAGTCCGATGCCGCGCTTGCCGTGCGCCGGCGGCTTCTTGGTGGACCAGCCCTCCGTGAACACCAGCTCCCGCTGCTCCTCCGGGACACCGGGCCCGGTGTCCCGGACGCGCAGCACCGCGGTGCGGTCCTCGACGCGCAGTTCGACCTCCACGCGCGCGTGTGGCGTTCCCGCGACGGCGTCGAGCGCGTTGTCGACCAGGTTCCCCACGATCGTCACGAGCCCCCGCGGGTCCACCAGGCGGTCCGGCAACCGGGTGCGGTCCGAGATCCACAGGGCGACGCCGCGCTCGGCCGCCACGGTCGCCTTCCCCACCAGCAGGGCGGCGAGCAGCGGGTCCTGGATCTTCTCCGTGACCTGCTCCGCGGTCGCCCGGTGGTCGCCGACGACCTCCCCGACGAACTCCACGGCGTCGTCGTACATCTCCAGTTCCAGCAGGCCGAGCAGGGTGTGCATGCGGTTGGCGTGCTCGTGGTCCTGGGCACGCAGCGCGTCGATCAGACCGCGCGTCGAGTCCAGTTCGCGGCCCAGCTGCTCCAGCTCGGTGCGGTCGCGCAGGGTGGCCACCGCGCCGCCGTCGTCCGTGGGCATCCGGTTGGCCACCAGCACCCGGTGCCCGCGCACGGTGAGCAGATCGGTGCCGGTGACCCGTCCGGCCAGCACGTCGGCCGTACGTCCCTCGCCGAGCGCCTCGTCGGGGGAGCGCCCCACCACCTCCTCACCGACGCCCAGCAGGCGCTGCGCCTCGTCGTTGAGCAGCCGGACGCGGCCGGCGCGGTCCAGGGCGACGACGCCCTCGCGGATGCCGTGCAGCATCGCCTCGCGCTCGGCGAGCAGCGCCGAGATGTCGGAGAACGCCAGGTCCCGTGTCTGCCGCTGGACGCGCCGCGAGATGAACCAGGCGGCCAGCGCGCCCACGGCCAGCGCCCCGCCGGCGTAGGCGAGCAGGCCGGGGATCGCGCTGATCAGCCGCGCCCGCACACTGTCGTAGGCGATACCGACGGACACCGCCCCGATGATGTGCCCGCTCGCGTCGCGCAAGGGCACCTTGCCGCGGGCGGAACGGCCGAGGGTGCCGTTGTCTATCTCCATGACCTCCTGGCCGGCCAGCGCGTCGCGGGGATCGGTCGAGACGTGCCGGCCGATCTGCTTCGTGTCGGTGTGCGACCAGCGGTAGCCGTGCTCGTTCATGATCACGACGTACTCGGCATGGGTGGCCTTGCGAATGCGCTCCGCCTCCGCCTGCACCGGGCCGTGGACGCTGGGCGCGGTGGTCTGCAGGTCCTTCGCGATCTGCGGCTGCTGCGCGGTGGTCTGCGCGATGGCGAGGGCACGGCGCATCGCCTGGTCGTCCAGCTGGTGGCTGAGCGGCGCGAGGAACAGCCCGGTCGCCAGCACCGCGACGCCCGCGGCGATCGCCACCTGCATCAGCAGCACCTGCGAGAACACCCGCCGCGGCAGCCCGAGGCGCAGACGGCGTGCGGGGGGAGTGGGGCTCATACCCATGACGGTACGTGGCGGGGACGGCTGAACCGTAGGGGGTGTGGCCTGGATCTCTTGACCCGCGCTTGACCTGACCCTTGATCGCAGATCTTCACTGAACGAATCAAGGCAGATGGTTGACGCGATCAATCATGAGTCGGCCAGATGCTCAGGACGAAGTCGGGGCGGGACCCTCAGCCGCCCGTCGCCGTCAGCTCCTCCACGGCCACGACGTCCATCCGGGCCGGCGTGCCCAGCACCGCGGTCCCGCAGCTCTCGGGGCGCGGCGGCAGCCCCTCGCCCTGGTCGACGGCGACCCGCCAGCGGCGGCCGTCGACGTGGGCGACGAGCACCTCCCAGTGCGGTGCCGCACCGTCCGTCCGCACGACGCGCAGCGCCTGCGCGGCGTACTCGCCCACGACGCTGCGCACGGCCAGCTCGGCCGCCTGACCCGGCCGCTCCCAGGCGGACGCGCCCCGGCAGCCCTCGACCACGATCCGGCCCTCCTGGACGCCGTGCAGCACCTCCTTGACGGCGTGCGCCTGCGCCCGGCCGTAGGCGTAGCCGTACGGCAGCACGAGCACCGTCGGCGAGAAACGATGTCCACCCAGATGGGTGACCTCCCAGACGCCCGCCACGCCGGAGGCCGTGAGCTCGGCGGCGAGGGGCCGGCCGAGCAGCGCGCAGCACCGGTCGCGCT
Source organism: Streptomyces sp. NPDC104814 (assembly GCF_055583185.1). Classification (NCBI taxonomy): domain Bacteria; kingdom Bacillati; phylum Actinomycetota; class Actinomycetes; order Kitasatosporales; family Streptomycetaceae; genus Streptomyces; species Streptomyces sp. NPDC104814. The sequence goes on from NZ_JBVJOL010000001.1 coordinate 111,734, forward strand.
TGCCGTTGGTGCACACCAGTGCCAGCGGTCCGCCGGTGTTCGGGCCGCCGTCGAGAACGGTGTCGAAGCCGGTGTGGTCGCCCTGGCCGAGCGCGGTGAAGTCCAGGTCGAGCAGGCGGTGCGGGGCGGTGAGTGCGGCGCCGTGCAGCCACACGTTCCCGGGGACCGTGTGGGCGGCGTACACCTGCCGTACGTCCGGCGTGCCGAGGTCGGCGTGGCGGCCCGGGCGCCGGATCAGTGCGATGCGGACACCGGTGCCCTCGGCGGCCGCTTCCAGGGCGCGGCCCAGCGCCGGGTCCAGGTGGCTGGAAACGAGCGCCTTGGCGCCCCACGGGCCGGGCTGCTCCAGCAGCAGCCAGGTCGTCGCCGTGGCCGCGGTTCCGGAAACGGGCTCGTCGAGGGCCCGCGAGACGGTCGCGCACGTACTCACAGAGGTGAGCCTAACCTGACTTCGCATGGCGTGACTTCCGGCCGCGTCCGTGTCCTGGTCCGGCCGAGTACCCGCGGGTTCACTCCGGCAACGGCTGTGGCGGTTTCGGCCCCACGTAGTGCCCGCTCGGGCGCATCCGCAGCGGGCGCTCCGCGTACTCCTCCAGGGCGTGCGCGATCCAGCCGGCGATACGGGCCACCGCGAAGATCGTCTCGCCGGCCGTGGGCGGCATCCCGTGGGCGACGGTGAACACGGCCAGCGCCAGGTCGACGTTGGCGTGCAGCGGGGCGTGGCGGGCGGTGGTGGCCACGATGTCGCGGGCGGCGGCCAGGGCGGGCTCGGCCTGCGGGACCTGTTCCAGCAGGGCGAACAGGGCACGCGCGCGTGGGTCCTCGCCGGGGTAGAGCCGGTGGCCCAGCCCGGGGACACGACGCCCCGCGCGCAGCTCCTCCGCGATCACCGGACCGGCGTTGCCCTCGTCGAGCACTTCCTGCAGCAGCCGGTGGGCGAGCCCGCTGGCCGCGCCGTGCAGGGGCCCCTCGATGACGCCGAGGCCCGCGGAGACGGCCGCGTAGGCGTGCGCGCGGGCCGAGGCGGCGACGCGGACGGCGAGCGTGGAGGCGGCCAGGTCGTGGTCGACGAGGAGACAGAGCGCGGCGTCCAGGGTGCGCAGGGAGGCCTCGTCGGGTTCCCGGACGGTGAGCGCGGCCCACAGGCGGTGGGCCAGCGGCCCGGTCCCGAGGGGGGAGCGGTGCGCGGGGGCGAGGGCGGCGACCAGCGTGGGGATGAGGATCCGCGCGGTGCCGAGCACGGCTTCCTCGGAGAGGTCGAAACGCAGGGGATCCTCGGCGGCCGCGGCGATCGCTGCGACCCGCAACCGGTCGGCCGGGCCGGCGTGTTCGGGCAGGGAGCGCACGGCGTGGCGGGCCGCCGCAACGGACGCCTCCGGGGCCTTGAACGTGACACCGGGGCGCAGCCGGCCGGTCCACAGCCACTCGGCGATCTCCTCGTAGGAGTACCGGGCGGCCAGGTCGGTCGCGTCGACGCCGCGGAAGTAGTAGCGGTCCTTCTCGATCAGGGTGATCCGGGTGCGGACGGACAGCTCGCCACCGGACCCCGAACCGCCTGCGCTCTCGCGCCTGTTGCTGTTGCGCCGGGCGAGCGCCTCGACCTCCGCGGCGTCGAAGCTGCTGCCCCGCCCGCCGGGAGCGCGGCGGCTGCTGAGCTGACCGCGACTCACGTACGCGTACACGGTCTCGGGCTTCACGCCCAGGAGTTCGGCGGCCTCCTTGGTGGTCAGTCGCCGTCCCGGATGGCCGGGGTGGGGTTCATGGTCACGCATGGGGGTCACCGTAGCCGTCCCCTCTCCACATTGATCGAATCAATATTGACAGTAACTAAGTCAAGCATAGACAGTCGAATCAATGCCAAGGAGGGAAACATGTCCGTCAATGCATCTGCCATGAGGCCGGCCTCTCCGCTGATCGAGGCGCCCCGGGGACTCGCCGGAGTCGTGGTGACCGACACCGAGATCGGTGACGTCCGCGGTCGCGAGGGCTTCTACCACTACCGGCAGTACTCGGCCGTGGAGCTCGCCTGGACCCGCTCCTTCGAGGACGTCTGGCACCTGCTCGTCCTCGGTGAACTGCCGGACACCGAGCGTGGCGCCGCGTTCCGCGCGCGTACGGCTTCGCTGCGCCGGCTGCCCGACGAGGTGCGTTCGGTGCTGCCGGCCATCGCGGCGGCGGGTTCCGCCTCCGGGCCGCTCGCCGGAATGCGCACGGCCCTGTCGCTGCTCGGCGCGGCCAAGGGCTTCCGCCCGGTCTACGACATCGACACCGCAAGGCGCCGGGACGACACGCTGGTGGCCGCCGCCGCCGTACCGACGCTGCTGGCCGCGCTGTACCGGCTGGGCCGCGGGCTGGAGCCGGTGGAACCCCGGGAGGACCTGTCGTACGCCGCGAACTACCTGTACATGGTGACCGGCGCCGAACCCGACGCGGAGCAGGCCCGGGCGATCGAGCAATACTTGATCTCAACCATTGATCACGGCTTCAACGCGTCAACGTTCACCGGGCGTGTCATCGCGTCGACCGGGGCGGATGTGGCCGCCTGTCTGGTCGGCGCGGTCGGAGCGCTGTCCGGGCCGCTGCACGGCGGCGCGCCCAGCCGGGCGCTGGACACCCTGGACGCGATCGGCAGTCCCGACCGCATCGACGGCTGGATCCGCGAGCGTGTCCTCGCCGGTGAGCGGATCATGGGCTTCGGCCACGCCATCTACCGCACCGAGGACCCGCGCTCCCGGATGCTCCGCGAGATCGCCCAGCGGTTCGGGGGGCCGCGCGTCGACTTCGCCGTCGAGGTGGAACGCCGGGTCGAGGCGATCCTCGCCGAACTGAAGCCCGGACGGGAACTGCACACGAACGTCGAGTTCTACGCGGGCGTCGTCATGGAGCGGTGTGGTGTGCCCCGTGAGATGTTCACCCCCACCTTCGCGGCGGCGCGGGTGGTGGGATGGAGCGCCAACATCCTCGAACAGGCGGAGGACCCGAAGATCATCCGGCCCGTGGCGCGGTACGTGGGCCCGCAGGCGCCGGTGGCCGTCCCCGAAGCCGTCTGAACAGGGGACGACAGCAGAGGCGTTGAGAAGCCCGCGGCGGGCGCCTGCACCAGCCCGCGGCGGTGTCTGGACAGGCGTGCGGCCTGGTGCCGTTCTGGGCGCCAGGCCTCATCGGTGGGGCGTCGAGCAGGAGCGGGGTACCGGGCTGCTCGCCGGATGACTCGTCCGGCTCGGGCGCGGTTGGCGTACGGCCGGAGGTGCGGAGGCGGGCGCGTCAAGGGTGGACGTGCCGCCACGGGGCGACGTCAGGCGTCGGGGATGTCCGCCTTGGCGCGGATCAGCGTCTCCCGGCTCACGACGACGATGCGTTCGTAGTCCGCACGCGCGGCGTCCGCCGGGAGTTCGGGGTCCAGCGCCTCGGTGGCCTCGGTGCCGATGACGGCGAAGTTGCCGTCGCTCAGCTCGAACACGTCCGGGCAGGTGGCTCCTGAGTTACTGCCTCGGGCGCTGGGCGGCACACCGATGCGGCGCACGATCTTCAAAGGTACCGGTCCTTACAGAGCACGAAGTCGGGGCAGAGTGGTGGGGATCACGCTAGTGGTGTCGGTGTGCTCTGTGTGGTCGGACGGTCAAAAGTCACTCCGTCGTGTCAGCCGGTCGGCGGGTGGCGCACCACCCGTTCCGTCGTGTCAGCCGGTCGGCGGGTTGCCGACCACCCACCACTCGTCCGTGTCGGCGTCGTCGAGCTCCTGGACCAGGCCGTCGATCATGAGGCCGAGCCGGGCCTCCTCCGAGGCCTCGTTCAGGGTGGCGCGCATGTGCCGGGAGGCTTCCCAGTATTCGCGGAAGGCCTGGCTCTGCAGCAGCTCCCGCATGTGCCGGTACAGCTCCTCCCGGTCCAGGAGCCCCGCCCGGTGGCTGTGGTACAGGTAGGCGTACCAGGCGTTGGCGTACAGGAACTGGCGGCGCTTCTCCGCCGGGATGTCCTTGTCGTAGGTGTCGATCACCGGGGCCAGGGAAGGGTCGTCGATCGCCTTCGTCAGCAGCTCCCAGTGCATGCGCTGCTGATGGGCGAGGGCTTGGCGCAGCGAGGCGACCTCCTCGAGTTCGAGCCGTTTCACGTGGAGCCGTTCCGTCTCCGACCGCTCCGCCTCCAGCCGTCGCTGCCACGCGGCCAGCGTCATGCCGGCCGCGGTGAGCAGCAAGCCGGCCGCGGAGCCGAACCTCCCTGCCGTGAATTTCCGTGTGGCCATGTCAACCCCCGAATCAGGCGACCGTCCGCCGGCCGTCGGTGTGGGGCGACTGATGGGGACCGGCGAGCGATGGGCGGCGCTTGCCGCCTCCAGGGTGCCGAGCGGCTCTGATCGGCGGGGAGGCGGAGAGGAGGCGCACGGAGGGAAGCGAGGGTCGCACAATCCGGCGCCTTCCCAACGTCTGCCCCGCAAGTGCTGCTAACAATCGTTCACTTCGCCGTGATTCTTACGGCTCGTATCCTGGGGCGGCATCCAATCCTCAGACGTACGCCGTCCCGCGAGCCGGTGTACGCACAGGCGCGAGAGAGGTCGTACGTGGGGCACAGCCCGAGTCCGCAGCAGATCCCGGTCGTCGTGCTCGCCGGATTCCTCGGCTCCGGAAAGACCACCCTCCTCAACCATCTCCTGCACCGCAGCGGCGGCAGCCGTATCGGCGCGCTCGTCAACGACTTCGGCGCCATCGAGATCGACGCCATGGCGGTGGCCGGCGCGCTCGGCGACTCCACCGTCTCCCTCGGCAACGGGTGTCTGTGCTGCGCCGTGGACGCCGACGAACTTGATCAATATCTTGACCGGCTCGTCCAGCCGTCCCTCGGCATCGACGTCGTCGTGATCGAGGCCAGCGGACTCGCCGAGCCGCAGGAACTCGTCCGTATGCTCCTGGCCAGCGAGAATCCCCGCGTCGTCTACGGCGGACTCGTCGAGGTCGTGGACGCGGCGGAGTTCGACGACACCCGCGCGCGCCACCCCGAGATCGACCGGCACCTCGCCCTCGCCGACCTCGTCGTCGTGAACAAGCTCGACCGGGCCGCCGACGGCGAGCGCGTGCTCGGGCTGGTCCGCTCCCTCACCGACCGGGCCGCTGTCGTACCCGCCACCTACGGCCGTATCGACCCGGAGTTCCTCTTCGACTGCCGGCCCAGCGAAGAGCGCGTCGGGCAGCTGTCGTTCGACGACCTGCACCGGCATGACGCCGACGAGGCCGCCGACCACGCCGGGCATCTGCACACCGGCTACGACAGCCTCTCCTTCACGTCCGACCTGCCGATGGACCCCCGGCGGCTGATGGAGTTCCTCGACAGCCGCCCCGAGGGGCTGTACCGGATCAAGGGATACGTCGACTTCGGACCGTACGACCGGCACAACCGGTATGCCGTGCACGCCGTCGGGCGGTTCCTGCGCTTCTACCCGGAGCCGTGGGCCGCGACGGACGCCCGGCTGACCCAGCTCGTCCTCATCGGGGCCGGCATCGACGCGGACGCCCTCGCGGGGCAGCTCGAGAGCTGCAAGAACGGCGCCCCGCACGCCGACGAGCACGGCATGTGGGGCGTCCTTCGCTACGTCCGCGATCCGCAGGACGCACCCGAAGACGGACCCGAGGACGAACCCGGGACTGTCGCCGAGCCGTCGGTGGAGACCGGCGAGCCGTCGGTTTAGACCGGTCCCGCCACCGCCGCCACCGTCTTCGGCAGGGACACGCCCGAGCCGTCGCGGCGCGGGTCGGTCTCGGGCAGCTCGGCCGGCGTGCCGTTCTTCTGCGCCGCCTTCGCCGGCGCGGGGCCCGCCCAGGCCAGCGACAGGCAGTCCTCGCCCTTGAGGAACCGCTGGCAGCGCACCCCGCCGGTGGCCCGGCCCTTGCGCGGATACTGGTCGAACGGGGTCAGCTTGGCCGTCGTCTGCACGGAGTCGTCCAGCGTGCCGCGCGAGCCCGCGACCGTGAAGACGATCGCGTCGGCCGCCGGGTCCACCGCGGTGAACGAGATGACCTTGGCGCCGTCGGTCAGCTTGATGCCGGCCATGCCGCCGGCCGGGCGGCCCTGCGGACGGACCACGGACGCCTGGAAACGCAGCAGCTGGGCGTCGTCCGTGATGAAGACCAGGTCCTCTTCACCGGTGCGCAGCTCGACCGCGCCGACGATCCGGTCGCCCTCCTTGAGGGTGATGACCTCCAGCTCGTCCTTGTTCGCCGGGTAGTCGGGCACCACGCGCTTCACCACGCCCTGCTCGGTGCCCAGCGCCAGACCGGGGGAGGACTCGTCGAGCGTGGTCAGGCAGACCACCTGCTCGTCGCCCTCCAGCGAGACGAACTCCGCCAGCGGGGCCCCGCCCGAGAGGTTCGGCGCCGCCACCGTGTCCGGCAGCTGCGGCAGGTCGACCACGTTGAGCCGCAGCAGACGGCCACCCGAGGTGACCACACCGACCTCGCCGCGCGCCGTCGCCGGCACCGCCGAGACGATCACGTCGTGCTTGCTGCGCCGGCCCTCGCCGTCCTCGAAGGGATCGGCGGTCGCGGTGCGAGCCAGCAGCCCGGTGGAGGACAGCAGCACCCGGCACGGGTCGTCGGCGACCTGCAGCGACACCGTGGCCGCCGGGGAGCCCGCGGACTCCAGCAGCACCGTACGCCGGTCGGTGCCGAACTTCTTGGCGACCGCGGCGAGTTCGTTGGAGACCAGCTTGCGCAGCTCGGCGTCCGAATCCAGGATCCGGGTCAGTTCCTCGATCTCCGCGTTCAGCCGGTCCTTCTCCGCCTCCAGCTCGATGCGGTCGAACTTGGTCAGCCGGCGCAGCGGCGTGTCGAGGATGTACTGGGTCTGGATGTCGCTCAGCGAGAAGCGTTCGATCAGGCGCTGCTTGGCCTGCGCGGAGTTCTCGCTGGAGCGGATCAGGCGGATGACCTCGTCGATGTCGACGAGCGCCGTCAGCAGACCCTCCACCAGGTGCAGCCGGTCGCGCTTCTTGGTCCGGCGGAACTCCGAGCGGCGGCGGACGACCTCGAAGCGGTGGTCGAGATAGACCTCCAGCAGCTCCTTCAGGCCCAGCGTCAGCGGCTGGCCGTCGACCAGGGCGACGTTGTTGATGCCGAAGGACTCCTCCATCGGCGTCAGCTTGTACAGCTGCTCCAGGACCGCCTCCGGCACGAAGCCGTTCTTGATCTCGATGACCAGGCGCAGCCCGTGCTCGCGGTCGGTGAGGTCCTTGACGTCGGCGATGCCCTGGAGCTTCTTCGAGCCCACCAGGTCCTTGATCTTGGCGATGACCTTCTCGGGACCCACCGTGAAGGGCAGCTCCGTGACGATCAGGCCCTTGCGGCGCGCCGTGACGTCCTCCACGGACACCGTCGCGCGCATCTTGAAGGTGCCGCGGCCCGTCTCGTACGCGTCGCGGATGCCGGCCAGGCCGACGATCCGGCCGCCCGTGGGCAGGTCGGGGCCGGGGACGTGCCGCATCAGGGCGTCGAGATCGGCGTTCGGGTGCCTGATCAGGTGCCGGGCAGCGGAGATGACCTCGCGCAGATTGTGCGGCGGCATGTTCGTCGCCATGCCGACCGCGATCCCGGACGAGCCGTTGACCAGCAGGTTCGGGAAGGCGGCGGGAAGGGTGACCGGCTCGCGCTCCTGGCCGTCGTAGTTGGGCTGGAAGTCGACGGTGTCCTCGTCGATCGACTCCGTCATCAGCCCCGTGGCCTCGGCCATCCGGCACTCGGTGTACCGCATGGCGGCCGGCGGGTCGTCGTTGCCGAGCGAACCGAAGTTGCCGTGGCCGTCGACCAGCGGCACCCGCATCGAGAAGGGCTGCGCCATACGCACCAGGGCGTCGTAGATCGACGCGTCGCCGTGCGGGTGCAGCTTGCCCATCACCTCGCCGACGACACGGGCGCACTTGACGTAGCCGCGCTCGGGGCGCAGGCCCATCTCGTTCATCTGGTAGACGATGCGGCGGTGCACCGGCTTGAGGCCGTCCCGGGCGTCCGGCAGGGCGCGGGAGTAGATGACCGAGTACGCGTACTCGAGGAAGGAGCCCTGCATCTCGTCGACGACGTCGATGTCGAGGATCTTCTCCTCGAAGTCGTCGGGCGGCGGGGTCTTCGTGCTGCGGCGGGCCATCGCTGCCTGGCTCCTTGCTGAAGCGTGAACGGTATCTGACGCGGACCATTGTGGACCGTGGGACTGACAAGCCGGGCGCGGACCCGGCCCCGGCGTACGAAGCGGCGCCTCGGCACCCGGATTCCGGTGGTGTGCGGCGGCTCCCGAGCACCCGACCGCCGCCGCCCCGGGGCACCCGGGCCGGGGCGCCGGACCCCGGTCGGCCCGGCCCGCGCACGACGATCGCCCGAAGGCTACGCGATCTCGCTGTCGGCGTACGCCGTGCGGGAACTTCGCCGCCGGTCCGCAGGCTTGCATACAGTGGCAGGACGGCAGGAAACGCGCGGTTTCACGACCGCTTCCGCGATCGAAGGGACGTACATGCCCATGGGTCACACGGCCACAGCCGAGGCAGGCTCCGGCGGACTGACAGCAACCGAGCACCGCCTGGCCAACGGCCTGCGCGTGGTGCTCTCCGAGGATCACCTGACCCCGGTCGCGGCGGTGTGCCTCTGGTACGACGTCGGCTCGCGCCACGAAGTCAAGGGGCGTACCGGTCTGGCTCACCTCTTCGAGCACCTGATGTTCCAGGGCTCCGCCCAGGTCAAGGGCAACGGTCACTTCGAGCTGGTGCAGGGCGCCGGCGGGTCGCTGAACGGCACCACCAGCTTCGAGCGCACCAACTACTTCGAGACCATGCCCGCCCACCAGCTGGAGCTCGCGCTCTGGCTGGAGGCCGACCGCATGGGCTCCCTGCTCGCCGCCCTGGACGACGAGTCCATGGAGAACCAGCGCGACGTCGTCAAGAACGAGCGCCGCCAGCGCTACGACAACGTCCCCTACGGCACCGCCTTCGAGCGGCTGACCGCCCTCGCCTACCCGGAGGGTCACCCCTACCACCACACGCCGATCGGCTCCATGGCGGACCTGGACGCGGCCACCCTGGAGGACGCGCGCCAGTTCTTCCGCACCTACTACGCGCCGAACAACGCGGTCCTGTCCATCGTCGGCGACATCGACCCGCAGCAGACCCTCGCCTGGGTCGAGAAGTACTTCGGTTCCATCGCCTCCCACGACGGCAAGCCCGAGCCGCGTGACGGCACGCTGCCCGACGTCATGGGCGGCCAGCTGCGCGAGGTCATCCACGAGGAAGTCCCGGCGCGCGCCCTGATGGGCGCCTACCGGCTGCCGCACGACGGCACACGCGCGTGCGACGCGGCCGACCTCGCGCTGACGATCCTCGGCGGCGGCGAGTCCTCCCGCCTGTACAACCGGCTGGTGCGCCGCGACCGCACGGCCGTCGCGGCCGGCTTCGGCCTGCTCCGGCTGGCCGGGGCGCCCTCGCTGGGCTGGCTGGACGTGAAGACCTCCGGTGACGTCGAGGTCCCGGTCATCGAGACCGCCATCGACGAGGAGCTCGCCCGGTTCGCCGCCGAGGGCCCCACCGCCGAGGAGATGGAACGCGCCCAGGCGCAGTTGGAGCGCGAGTGGCTGGACCGGCTCGGCACCGTCGCGGGCCGCGCCGACGAACTGTGCCGCTACGCGGTCCTGTTCGGCGACCCGCAGCTCGCCCTCACCGCCGTCCAGCGCGTGCTCGAGGTGACGCCCGAGGAGGTGCAGGAGGTCGCCAAGGCCCGCCTGCGCCCCGACAACCGCGCAGTGCTCGTGTACGAGCCGAAGACCCCGCAGGCCGCACCGGACGCCGACGTGCCCGAGGACCCGGAGCAGGAAGCGACCCTAGAGGCCGGCAACGACAACGAGGAGACGGCCAAGTGACCGAGCTCGCCACGATGGACTTCCACCCCCGGCCCCAGGCGGGCGAGGCCAAGCCGTGGGCGTTCCCGGCCCCCGAGCGCGGCACGCTCGACAACGGCCTGACGGTGCTGCGCTGCCACCGGCCCGGCCAGCAGGTCGTCGCCGTCGAGGTGCTCCTGGACGCTCCCCTGGACGCCGAGCCGGCCGGCCTGGACGGCGTCGCCACGATCATGGCGCGCGCCTTCTCCGAGGGCACCGACAAGCACTCCGCCGAGGAGTTCGCCGCCGAACTGGAGCGGGCCGGCGCCACCCTCGACGCGCACGCCGACCACCCGGGGGTCCGCCTCAGCCTGGAGGTGCCCGCCTCCCGGCTGGCCAAGGGCCTCGGCCTGCTCGCCGACGCCCTCAGGGCGCCCGCCTTCGCCGACAGCGAGATCGAACGGCTGGTGCGCAACCGCCTCGACGAGATCCCGCACGAGCTGGCCAGCCCCGCCCGGCGCGCCGCCAAGGAGCTGTCCAAGGAGCTCTTCCCGGCCTCCTCGCGCATGTCGCGCCCCCGGCAGGGCACCGAGGAGACGATCGCGGCCCTCGACGCGGCGGCCGTACGCGCCTTCTACGAGCGGCACGTGCGCCCCGCCACCGCGACCGCGGTGGTCGTCGGCGACCTGACCGGCCTCGACCTCGACGACCTGCTCGGCGACACCCTGGGCGCCTGGACGGGCTCACGCACCGAGCCGCGCCCCGTGCCCGCGGTGACGGCCGACGACACCGGCCGCGTCGTCATCGTCGACCGGCCGGGCGCCGTCCAGACGCAGCTGCTCATCGGCCGGATCGGCCCCGACCGGCACGACCGCGTCTGGCCCGCCCAGGTGCTCGGCACGTACTGCCTGGGCGGCACCCTCACCTCCCGCCTGGACCGGGTCCTGCGCGAGGAGAAGGGCTACACCTACGGCGTGCGCGCCTTCAGCCAGGTGCTGCGTTCCGCCCCCGACGGCACGGGCGCGGCGATGCTCGCCATCAGCGGCTCGGTGGACACGCCCAACACCGGCCCGGCGCTGGACGACCTCTTCACGGTGCTGCGCACCCTGGCGGAGGGCGGCCTGACCGACGCCGAGCGCGACGTCGCCGTGCAGAACCTCGTCGGGGTGGCCCCGCTGAAGTACGAGACCGCGGCAGCCGTCGCGGGCACGCTCGCCGACCAGGTCGAGCAGCATCTGCCCGACGACTACCAGGCGACGCTGTACCGGCAGTTGGCCGCGACCGGCACGGTGGAGGCCACGGCGGCGGTCGTGAACGCCTTCCCGGTGGACCGTCTGGTGACCGTGCTGGTCGGTGACGCGGCGCAGATCAAGGAGCCCGTCGAGGCCCTCGGCATCGGTGACGTCACCGTGGTGAGCGCGGAGTAGCCGCACATGCGCGTGGGGCCCTGGTGTCTGACGGAGCACCAGGGCCCCCGCCCTGTCCGCAGGTCTGTTTGTGATCGAAGGCGCTGCATCCCACATATGCCCGAATTGGGGCGGAGGTTGCCTGTCTGGCCTGTGGGATGGCTTACAAAACCCCTGATTCGTTTGAGGACTGAAGGTCGATCACCGTAGCTTCGTCCGGGCTGTTCGTCAGGCAGTGCGCCGCACCCGCGGCACCGGACAGTCATCGCCGAGTCCCCGTACGGCGCGAGCCAGGGGAGCCGGGGACCCACACGTCCCTGGGGTGAATCGGGCGCCCGAGAGGGGGCCCGTAGGAGACCTTCCTGCTCCGAACCCGTCAGCTAACCCGGTAGGCGAGAGGGAAGGAAAGGACAAGCCGCCACATGGCGTTCGTCAGCGCCACCGGGAAGCACCGTCGTCCCAGCCGGATGAAGCGCACCACCGCGCAGGCCGCGGGTATCGCCGCGCTCACCACCACCGGCGTCATCGGCGCCCTCGCGGCGCCCGCCCTCGCCGCCGACAGCTCCGCCGAGCAGACCGGTCTGCTCCCCGTCATCAGCGTCGACGACGCCGTCGCCGCGCAGATCGACGCCCAGGCCGAGGCCCAGAAGCAGGCCGCCGAGCAGGCGGCCATCGAGCAGGCCGCTCGCGAGGCCGCCGCCGCGCGGGCCCACGAGGCCAAGGAGCGGGCCGCCCGCGAGGCCGAGCGCAAGCGCCTCACCACCTTCGTGGCCCCGATCGCGCACTCCTACGTCTCCACCGGCTACGAGGCCAGCAGCTCCCTGTGGTCCTCCGGCCACCACACCGGCATCGACTTCCACGCCGCCACCGGCACCACGGTCCACGCCGTGGGCTACGGCACCGTCGTCGAGACCGGCTGGGGCGGCGCCTACGGCAACCAGATCGTCATCCGCATGCACGACGGCACGTACACCCAGTACGGGCACCTGTCGTCCATCGGCGTCGTGGTGGGCCAGCAGGTCGTCGCCGGCCAGCAGATCGGCCTGTCCGGCGACACCGGCAACACCACCGGCCCGCACCTGCACTTCGAGGCGCGCACCAGCCCCGAGTACGGCTCCGACATGGACCCGGTCGCCTACCTGCGCGCGCACGGAGTGAACGTCTGACACGCGAGAACGGCACCAGCCCCGCAAAGCCCCGGCGTACCGCGCCGGGGCTTTCGCCGTTTCCCCGCGCCTCGCCCCGGAGAAATCCGGCGAGGTGACCAAAAAATATCCATGGAATCCGCTCCGCCATCGGAAATGGCGTCCCCTTGGAATAGAGTCACGAAAACGCGTCCATCGTCGGCGTTTCACGGGGCCCGAAGCGGAGGTCGGACATGCGCATTCCGGCGCACTCGGTGTGCACGGCGATCCGGGACGACATCGTCGCCGGTGTCCATGAGCGCGGCAGCCGGCTCACCGAGGAAGTGCTGGCCCGCCGCTACGGCGTCTCCCGGGTGCCCGTGCGAGAGGCGCTGCGCACCCTGGAGGCCGAGGGGTTCGTCGTGACGCGACGGCACGCGGGCGCGTGCGTGGCCGAACCCACCGAGCAGGAAGCGGCCGACCTGCTGGAGATGCGGATGCTGCTGGAGCCGCTCGGCGCTGCCCGCGCCGCCCAGCGACGCACCGAGGCGCATCTGAAGGTGCTGCGCGGCCTGGTGCGGCTCGGCCAGGAACGGGCCAAGCAGGGCACCGGCGACGAGCTGCGCTCCCTGGGCGGCTGGTTCCACGAGACGCTCGTGCAGGCGTGCGGGAGCCCGGCGCTGACCGCCACGCTCACCCAGCTGCGCCACAAGATCGCCTGGATGTACGCCGTGGAGCCGTCGGCCGACCCCGTCCGGACCTGGGCCGAGCACGGCGCCCTCGCGGACGCGGTGGCGCGCGGCGACGGGGAGCGGGCCCGGGCCGTCGCGGCCCTGCACGCCGAACGCTCCGCCGGCGCGTATCGGCTGCGCCGCTTCGGTGGGGAGCGAGCCGAGCCGGTGAGGAGTTCGCAACATCCCGTAAACACATCGGGCCCACGGCATTAACGCGAGCGCCGTATACAAAGAGAGGGACACGTGAGCCCGCTGAAAGGGCTGCCCTTTTCGCATTTCTCGTTCGCGCCGCACATTTCCTCCGGGGTTCGCGGAGGGTGGAAAAAGGAAGCCGCGCCGGCCTCGAAAGGCCGACGCGGCTTCTTTGTGCGTGAATCAGACCCTCAGGCGTGACTCAAGCGGCCGTGCGGGACTCAGACGGTCTCGGGGAGCTCCTCGAGGCCCTCGGAGACCAGCTTCGCCAGACGGTCCAGGGCGGCGTCCGCGCCCTCGGCGTCGGAGGCGAGGACGATCTCCTCGCCACCCTGGGCGCCCAGGCCGAGGACGGCCAGCATGGAGGCCGCGTTGACGGGGGTGCCGCCGGCCTTGGCGATCGTCACGGGGACGCCTGTGGCCGTGGCGGCTCGGACGAAGATGGAGGCGGGGCGGGCATGGAGGCCCTCGGCCCAGCCGACGTTGACGCGGCGCTCAGCCATGTGTTGCTGCCCTTCAGTTTCTCAGGGTTGTCTAGACCAGTTTCCCATATGGTGAAGCATGCCCGGAGGGGTCCTGCGACCCCACCGGACGCGATCACCGGGCCTCGGCCTCGACCCGGCATCCGTCCTCCACAGAGTGCCCCGCGCCGTTGTCGTACGCGAGCCGTACTCTGGGCCCCATGCAGAGCGCGTCGGACAGGCAGGAGTACCCCGCCCACTGGGAGGCCGACGTGGTGCTGCGCGACGGCGGCACCGCGCGGATCCGCCCCATCACCGTCGATGACGCGGACCGCTTGGTCAGCTTCTACGAGCAGGTCTCGGACGAGTCGAAGTACTACCGCTTCTTCGCGCCCTACCCGCGTCTGTCCGCGAAGGACGTCCACCGCTTCACACACCACGACTTTGTGGACAGGGTGGGACTCGCGGCCACGATCGGCGGCGAGTTCATCGCAACCGTACGCTACGACCGGATCGGTCAGAACGGAATGCCCGCGTCCGCACCCGCCGACGAGGCGGAGGTCGCCTTCCTCGTCCAGGACGCCCACCAGGGCCGCGGCGTCGCCTCCGCACTGCTCGAACACATCGCCGCCGTCGCCCGCGAGCGCGGCATCCGCCGCTTCGCCGCCGAGGTCCTGCCCGCCAACAGCAAGATGATCAAGGTGTTCACGGACGCCGGGTACACCCAGAAGCGCAGCTTCGAGGACGGCGTGGTGCGCCTGGAGTTCGGCCTCGAGCCCACCGAGCGCTCCCTCGCGGTGCAGTACGCGCGCGAACAGCGCGCCGAGGGCCGCTCCGTGCAACGGCTGCTGATGCCCGGCTCGGTCGCCGTCGTCGGCACCGGACGCACCCCCGGCGGCGTCGGCCGCAGCATCCTCGCCAACCTCCGCGAGGGCGGCTACACCGGCCGTCTGCACGCCGTGAACCGCGCCTTCGGAGCCGACGTCACCGACATCGACGGCGTCCCCGCCCACCGCTCCGTGCGGGAGATCGAGGGACCGGTCGACCTCGCCGTCGTCGCCGTGCCCGCCGACCACGTGCCCCAGGTCGTCACCGAGTGCGGCGAGCACGGTGTGCAGGGACTCGTGGTGATCTCCGCCGGATACGCCGAGAGCGGCCCCGAAGGACGCGAGCGCCAGCGCGCACTCGTCCGCCAGGCACGCACGTACGGCATGCGGATCATCGGCCCCAATGCCTTCGGCGTCATCAACACCTCGGCGGACGTCCGGCTGAACGCCTCCCTGGCGCCGGAGATGCCGCGCCCCGGCCGCATCGGCCTGTTCGCCCAGTCCGGCGCCATCGGCATCGCCCTGCTCTCCCGGCTGCACCGGCGTGGCGGCGGCGTCACGGGCGTCACCGGCGTGTCGACGTTCGTCTCCTCCGGCAACCGCGCGGACGTCTCCGGCAACGACGTCCTGCAGTACTGGTACGACGACCCGGACACCGACGTCGCCCTGATGTACCTGGAGTCCCTCGGCAACCCGCGCAAGTTCACCCGCCTCGCCCGGCGCACCGCGGCCGCCAAACCCCTCGTCGTCGTCCAGGGCGCCGGATCCGCGCCCCAGGGACACGCCGTACGGGCGACACGCCTGCCGCACGCCACGGTGTCCGCGCTGCTGCGCCAGGCCGGCGTGATCCGCGTCGACACGATCACCGAACTGGTCGACGCCGGTCTGCTGCTGGCCCGCCAGCCGCTGCCCGCCGGCCCGCGCGTGGCGATCCTCGGCAACTCCGAGTCCCTCGGCGTGCTGACGTACGACCAGTGCCTGGCCGCCGGGCTGCGTCCGCACGTTCCGCTGGACCTCACCACCGCCGCCTCCGCGGAGGACTTCCGCGTGGCCCTGGCGCGGGCGCTCGCCGACGACACCTGCGACGCCGTCGTCGTGACCGCCATCCCGGCGATCGGCGAGGGCTCACCGGGCGACGCCGAGCTGGCGCAGGCGCTGCGCTCCGCGGCGGCGGCCGTGCCCGGCAAGCCGGTCCTGGTGGTCCACGTCGAGCTGGGCGGCCTCGCGGAGGCGCTCTCGGCTGCGGCGAGCACGGCGCCCCAGGCGGACACGCGCGTGCCGCTCACGGCGGGCCAGGGGGACGCACAGGGCTCGCCGACGCCAGAAGACGCGCATGCGGCGGCAGTCCCGGAAGACACACGGCCACCCGTCCCGCCCACCGGGACCGCATCCTCCGCCGAACCTCCGGCCACCGCCGAGTCACCGGCCCCCGCCGACGCCCCCGAGGACACCCACCTCATCCCCGCCTATCCCGCCGCCGAGCGGGCCGTACGGGCCCTGTCCGAGGCCGTCCGGTACGCCCAGTGGCGGCGCGAGGCCGCCGACCCCGGCAAGGTCCCCGAGTACGACGACATCGACGTCAAGGGTGCCGCCCGCCTGATCGACGCGCTGCTCGCGCGCGGACAGGGCCTCACCCTCTCCACCGAGGACACCTGCGAACTGCTCGGCCGCTACGGCGTCCACGTCCGCCGCGCCCTGCCCGCGCCCAGCCCCGACGACGCCGCCGAAGCCGCCCGCGCCCTCGGCTACCCGGTCGCCCTCAAGGCCACCGCCCCGCACCTCAGGCACCGCGCCGACCTCGGCGGCGTACGCCTCGACCTGGCCGACGAGGAGCAACTGCGCCGGGCGTACGCCGAATTGACCGACCTGTTCGGCAAGCCGGAGGAGCTGCGGCCGGTCGTCCAGGGCATGGCGCCGCGCGGCGTCGACACCGTCGTACGCGCGGTCATCGACCCGGCCGCCGGTGCCGTGCTGTCCTTCGGTCTCGCCGGAGCGGCCTCCCAGCTGCTCGGCGACATGGCGCACCGGCTCATACCGGTCACCGACCGGGACGCGACCTCCCTGGTCCGCTCGATCCGCACGGCCCCGCTGCTGTTCGGCTGGCGTGGCTCCACGCCAGTGGACACGCCCGCCCTCGAAGAGCTGCTGCTGCGGGTCTCCCGGCTGGTCGACGACCACCCCGAGGTCGTCGCGGTCACCCTGGAACCGGTCGTCGTCGCCCCGCACGGCCTGAGCGTGCTCGGGGCCTCCGTGCGCCTGGCGCCGCCCCCCGCCCGCGACGACCTCGGCCCCCGCACCCTCCCCGCGTACTGACGGCCCGCACGACCCCGGCCCGCACCCGCCCCCGGACCTCACCGCCCCCACAGCTCCCGGCCACCGCCCCCGGGCCCGCCCCCTCGCACCCGTCCACGGACCTCACCGCGCCCACAGGTCCCCTGCCCGGGCCACCGGGACCCCGTGACGGGTCCCTCGCAGTCAGTGGTCCCCCGTAGGATGGGGCCCATGGCCAAGACCAGTACGACGACCCAGGGGCTGCGTGCGGCGATCGAGCGCAGCGGCTACTACCCGGCCCTCGTGGCCGAGGCGGTGGAGGCCGCCGTGGGCGGCGAGCCCATCCGGTCGTACCTGGTCCACCAGGAGACCACCTTCGACCAGAACGAAGTGCGGCGGCACGTGACCGTGCTCGTCCTCACCGGCACCCGCTTCCTCGTCAGCCACACCGACGAGCAGAGCGCCGACAGCACGTCCCCGACCCCGTACGCCACGACGTCCACGGAGTCCGTCAAGATCGACCGGATCTCGTCGGTCGTGGTCAGCCGCGTCGTCGCCAACCCCGAGTCGTACACCCCGGGCACCCTGCCCCGCGAGGTCGTGCTGACCATCGGCTGGGGCGCCGTCTCCCGTATCGACCTGGAGCCGGCCGCCTGCGGCGACCCCAACTGCGACGCCGACCACGGCTACACCGGCAGCTCCACCGCGGACGACCTGAGCCTGCGCGTCAGCGAGGCGGGCGACGGACCGGAGACCGTCCGCCAGGCGCTCGCCTTCGCCCAGGCGATCTCCGAGGCCACGGCGGACATCACCCGCTGATGGTCCACATCGCCTGGGAACCGCACCCGGAACCCCTCGCCCTCGACTCCGCTCCCGTCCCCGAGTACGGCAGCGGTTCCCTGGCCGACGTGCTCCCCACCCTCGCCGCCGGCATGGGCGTGCCCGGCATGACCGCGGCCATCCCGGAGCTGACGGCAGCCGACCGGAACTGCGTCTTCCTCATCGACGGCCTCGGCTGGGAGCAGCTGCGGGCCCACCCCGACGAGGCGCCCTTCCTCACGTCCCTGATGGCGGCCTCCCGCGGCGGCACCGGCCGCCCGATCACCGCCGGCTACCCGGCCACCACCGCCGTCTCCCTCGCCTCCGTCGGCACCGGCCTGCCCCCGGGACGGCACGGCCTGCCCGGCTACACCGCCCGCAACCCTGCCACCGGCGAGCTGATGAACCAGCTGCGCTGGAACCCGTGGACCGACCCGCGCGCCTGGCAGCCGCATCCGACGGTCTTCCAGCTGGCCCAGCACGCGGGCGTGCACGCCGCGCAGGTGTCCTCGCCCACCTTCCAGAACACCCCGCTGACCAAGGTCGCCCTCAGCGGCGGCACGTTCCACGGACGCCTCACCGGTGAGGAGCGCATGGACCTGGCGGCCGAGCAACTGGCCGCCGCCGACCGCGCCCTCGTCTATACGTACTACGCCGAGCTGGACGGCTCCGGCCACCGCTACGGCGTCGCCTCCGACACCTGGCGCGGCCAGCTGATGTACGTCGACCGGCTCGCCCAGCGGCTGGCCGAGCAGCTGCCGCCGCGCAGCGCCCTGTACATCACGGCCGACCACGGCATGGTCGACATCGCGTTCGACGAGGACCACCGCATCGACTTCGACGAGGACTGGGAGCTGCGCGCCGGCGTCGCCCTGCTCGGCGGAGAGGGACGCGCCCGGCACGTGTACGCGGTCTCCGGCGCCGAGGACGACGTGCTCACCTGCTGGCGCGAGGTGCTCGGCGACCGGTTCTGGGTGGCGTCCCGGGACGAGGCGATCGCGGCCGGCTGGTTCGGCCCGCACATCGACGACCGGGTCTACGGGCGCATCGGCGATGTCGTGGCCGCCGCGCACGACGACGTGCTCCTCATCGCCTCCGAGCGGGAGCCCAACGAGTCCGCCATGGTCGGCAACCACGGCTCGATGACCCCTGCCGAGCAGCTGGTCCCGCTGCTCGAAGTACGCTCCTGAAGCCCTGAAGCCGCACCCGTCCCCGCGGCCGCAGCAAGTCCCGACGTCCTGCCGAAAGGTGCCCATCCCCCCATGCCCGAGCTGGTGTTCTTCTCCGGAACGATGGACTGCGGGAAGTCGACGCTGGCTCTGCAGATCGAGCACAACCGTTCCGCCCGCGGCCTGGTGGGCATGATCTTCACCCGTGACGACCGGGCCGGCGAGGGCAAGCTCTCCTCCCGCCTCGGGCTGGTCACGGACGCGGTGGAGGTCGTGGACGGCATGGACCTGTACGCCTATGTCGTCGACCACCTCTCGCACGGCGGGCGCGCGGACTACGTGATCGCGGACGAGGCGCAGTTCCTGGCGCCGGAGCAGATCGACCAGCTCGCGCGTGTCGTCGACGACCTGGAGCTCGACGTCTACGCCTTCGGCATCACGACGGACTTCCGCTCCAAGCTCTTCCCCGGCTCGCAGCGGCTCGTGGAGCTGGCCGACCGGGTGGAGGTGCTCCAGGTCGAGGCCCTGTGCTGGTGTGGCGCCCGCGCGACGCACAACGCGCGCACGGTGGGCGGCGTGATGGTCGTCGAGGGCGCCCAGGTAGTCGTCGGAGACGTCAACCGGTCGGCGGACGAGGTCGGCTACGAGGTGCTGTGCCGCCGCCACCACCGGCGCCGTATGACGGCCGCGACGGCCAACGCGGCGGCCCTGTCCCCGGACGTTCTGCCGGTCCCACCGGCCTGACCCGGCTGGCCCGCACCGGCCGGCTGCCCGCACCGCCTGGCCGCGCTGCTCGCCGGCCTTCCCGGCCCGCATCGCGCGGTCGTGCCCGTGCGGACTACGCGGGGTCGCCGTCCGGCGGCTGGAGCAGCGCGAAGCGCGCCCCTTCCGGGTCGGACACCTGCGCCATGCGCCCGAACGGGCTGCTGCGCACCGCGCCGAGGACATGGCCGCCCAGCTCGGTGACCCGGGCGAGCGCCGCGTCCGCGTCGGCCACCTGGAAGTACGTCATCCAGTGCGGGCCCCGGTCGCGCGGCAGCGCGTGCCCAACGCCGCGGATGCCGGCGACCGCCCGGCCGCCGACGCGCAGGACCACGCGGTCCTCGTCGGCGGAGGCCCGCGGCTCCTCCTCGTAGCCGAACACCGTCTCGTAGAACTTGGCGATGTTCTCCGTCTCGAAGGTCACCAGCTCGTTCCAGACGGGCGTGCCGGGCACGCCGGTGAGGCCGGTGCCGAGATGGGCCGAGGCCTGCCAGATCCCGAACACCGCGCCGGACGGGTCGGAGCCGATCGCCATCCGGCCCGCCTCGGCGGCGTCCAGCGGGCCGACGCCGATGGTGCCGCCGCACAGCCGGGCCGTCTCGGCGCTGATGTCCACGTCGTCGGAGGCCAGGTAGGGCGTCCAGGCGATGGGCAGATGACGGTCGGGCGGCAGCTGTCCGATGCCGGCCACCTCATGGCCGTCGAGAAGGGCCCGGACATACGGGCCGAGTTGCTGCGGGCCCGGCTGGAACTCCCAGCCGAACAGCTCCGAGTAGAACTCCTGGGTCGTGGCGACCCCGTGCACCATCAGACTCACCCAGCAGGGTGTTCCCGGCGCGTACCGGGCGTGCGCCGCACCGTTCCGGTCGGCCGACCCGCCTGCCTCGGTCATCGTCACTCTCTTCTCGGCCCCTCGCGGTGGCCGTGTCCCATTCCGCTCACCGGACGCGTGCGGGGTACGCACACCAGCCGCGGCCGGGCCCGCCCCGCGCGGTACGGGGCGGTCGGTACGTCGGGCTGTGCCCGGAGCGCGGTGTCCCGCGCGTCGCGTGTACCGGCGGCGGGTGTCGATGGATGGTACGGCATGTGCTCGATCCCGTACGCATGGTGACCGAGCCTGTCCGGCCGAGCAGAGTAGCCGGACCGGGACGACGCGGCCACCCTGTGCGCAAGGATGGGGGTCATGAACGCCATCATCTCCGCATCCGAACTCGCTGGTGAGCTGACCGGCGAGAACCCGCCGGTCCTGCTGGACGTCCGCTGGCAGCTGAGCACGGCCAAGGCGGCCGGCGAGCCTCCGTTCGACGGCCGCGCCGAGTACGAGGACGGACACATCCCCGGTGCCGTCTTCATCGACCTGGACGGCGAGTTGGCCGCCGCCCCCGGCCCGGCGGGCCGCCACCCGCTGCCCGACCTCGACGTCTTCGGTACCGCGATGCGCAGCGCCGGCGTGTCCGCGTCGCGGCCCGTGGTCGTGTACGACGGCGGGCAGGGCTGGGCGGCGGCACGCGCGTGGTGGCTGCTGCGCTACACGGGTCACCCGGATGTGAGGGTCCTCGACGGCGGGTTGACGGCGTGGCAGGGCGAGTTGGAGACGGCGGTGCCGCAGCCGCCGGAGGGCGACTTCGAGCCGGTTGCCGGAGCCGTGCGGCTGCTGGACGCGGACGCGGCGGCCGCGCTCGCCCGCTCCGGTCTGCTGCTCGACGCCCGGGCGGGGGAGCGGTACCGGGGCGAGGTGGAGCCCATCGACCGGATCGGCGGCCACATCCCGGGCGCCGTCTCCGCGCCGACGACGGACAACGTCGGTCCCGACGGCTGCTTCCTGCCCGCGGAGGAGCTCGGCGCCCGTTTCAAGGACCTCGGAGCCGCCGACGACACCGAGGTAGGGGTCTACTGCGGCTCGGGCGTCTCCGCGGCGCACGAGGTGCTGGCGCTGGCCGTGGCGGGCATCCCGGCGGCCCTGTACGTCGGTTCGTGGTCGGAGTGGTCGTCGGACCCCGACCGGCCGGTAGCGGTGGGCCCGGACCCGCAGTGACCACCCAGCGCCCGGGGCGGGGGCCCTCCGCCCCGGGTCGCGCGCGACTCGGCGGACACGCACGCACGCGTGAAGCCCGGGCACGCACGCGCGCGTGAAACCCGGGCAGGCACGCCCGCGTGCGGCTAAGCACGCATACCCGCACGTGCAGAGTGCCGACGCCGGGCGCAGGTCCGCTGCCCCGCCGGAGCGTTCACACGCGCGTGCGGGCATGTCGTCCTACCGCGCACCTCGTGGGCGCGGCGCGAGCGGTCCAGCTCCTGGGCCGTACCGCCGGGCCCCTACCGCCGGGCCCTACCG
The DNA here is from genome assembly GCF_055583185.1 of Streptomyces sp. NPDC104814. Lineage (NCBI taxonomy): Bacteria > Bacillati > Actinomycetota > Actinomycetes > Kitasatosporales > Streptomycetaceae > Streptomyces > Streptomyces sp. NPDC104814. Next base: position 133,674 of record NZ_JBVJOL010000001.1, read on the forward strand.
CCCGAGACGCCCGCGCGACCGACGTCGTACCGCCGCCCGGGCGCCGTACACCGGGGCGGGGCGGTCACGTCGTCCACGGGGCCGCGGCCCCGCTCCCGCGGGCTACTCCTGCTTCTTGCGTCGCGTGCCGAAGACGATCTCGTCCCAGCTCGGTACCGCCGCGCGGCGGCCGGGGCGGACGCCGTCGGCCTCGGCCTGGCGGTCGGTCGCACCGATCAGGCGGTCCCGGTGGCTGCCGACGGAGCGCGGCATGAGGACGTCCGCGTAGGCGGACCCGGCACCGGCCGAGGCGGCGGGCGCGGGCGGCTCCTCCGCCGCGGGCTCGGCGTCCGGCTCGTCGTCGTCCGGTTCCTCGGACGACGAGCGCTCCGGCACCACCAGATCGCCCCGGAAGCTCGGCACCGCCTCCAGCAGGCTGGTCAGCGAGTCGCGTTCGCCGGCCGTGCTCTCCTCGGCCGGCTCCGACGCCTGCGCGGGCAGGCTCGGCCGCTCCCGGTCGAGCGAACGGTCCAGTGCGCGGTCCAGTGCGCGGTCCAGCGGACGGTCCCGCGGCAGACGGGCGATGCGGGGGACGAAGGGGAAGCTGGGCTCCGGCGGGGCGAGGTCGTCGGACTCGCCGATGAGGGAGCGCGCCTCGTCGTCGACCGCCTGCACGAGCCGCCGCGGCGGGTCGTACGTCCAGCTCGCCGAGTGGGGTTCGCCGGCCACGCGGTAGACCAGCAGCACCTCCCACGTGCCGTCGTCGCGGCGCCAGGAGTCCCACTGCACGGTGTCCTTCTCGGCGCCGCGCAGCAACAGCCGCTCCTGCACGGCCTCGCCGAGCAGCGGCCCGGCGTTCTCGCCGGGGCGGCGGACGGGTGTCTTGCGTGCCCGCTCGGCCATGAAGGCACGCTCGGCGAGGACGGGGCCCTCGAACCGGCGTACGCGGTCGACGGGGATGCCGGCCATCTGCGCGACCTCTTCCGCCGTCGCGCCGGCGCGTATACGCGCCTGGATGTCGCGGGGGCGGAGATGGCTCTCCACCTCGATCTCGATCTGGCCGAGGCGGGGACGGTCGCCGCGCACGGCGGCCCGGAGCCGTTCGTCGATCGGAAGCGTGTACTCCGTGCTGTCCGCAGCCTTCAGCACCAGCCGTGTGCCGTCATTGGAGACGGCCACGACACGCAGTTCGGGCATGGGGACCTCCCGGGTGGTGCCTGCCGACGTCACGTGCGTCGCTGCTTCCGCTAGTCGAGTGTGGCCTGCCCGGGTGCAGCCTGCCACAACCTTGCCGAGTTGCCCGGCGTGTCGGGCACGGGCCCTGGATCGCCGTTATGGCACGGTTACCTATTCGCCACGCTGAGTGACCAACCCTGTCACCCTGTGCAACAAGCCCCCCTCCCGGCGGTCCAGCAAGGCCCCGGACATCCTGGCGGGAGACCGGGCCCAGGGCTCGCAACAGTACTCCATTCGGGCCATGCGCGTGGATTGGCGCGCCGCTCAACTTCTGGCAAGAGGTGGGACTTGGCCGCCGGTAACCGGTTTTCGCGATCTTGAACGTGGCGTACTTCACGCAATCAGCAGAAACGGAACTATTGGTTTCGTTCGTACGTCCCTTTGTCGTGCAGTTGGTCGATCAAGCAGGAAAAGTCGATCACGTACGAGAATGAGAGGGAACGGACAGGTGACGCAGAGGCAGGACAAGAAGCGCATCGACCTGAGTCTCCCTCAGGTGGCGGGCAGCGCCGTGGCCGCCGTGGTGGCCGCCAAACTCGCCTCCTCCTTCGGCGTCTACGGCACGATCCTCGGCGCCGGGGTGGTCAGCATCATCGCCACCTGCGGCGGAACGGTCTTCCAGCACTTCTTCAAGCACACCGGCGAGCAGTTGCGCACGGTGACGGTGCCGGGCCGCCCGAGGGAGCGGTCCCGGCCGCCGGCGCCCGGTGAGTACACCCAGGGCACGGTCTACCGGGCGCGGGTCAAGAGCTGGCGACGGCCGCTCGTCGCGGCCGCGGTGGTCTTCGGCGTGACGATGGCCGGCGTCACCGCCTTCGAACTCGTCTCCGGCAGCAGCTTCAGCGGCGGCACGGGTACGACCGTCAGTCATGCGTTCACCGGCCGGGACGCCTCCTCGCCGGCCACGCGGTCCCCGTCCTCGGGCCCGGGGGACGACGGCGCCGGCTCGCCTTCGGGGGCGCCGCCGGCGGACGGCGGCACCGCGCCGAGCGGGGCACCCTCCGCCTCCGGCGGTACGACGCCGGGTGCGACCTCCGGTACGACGCCGACGCCGACCCCGAGCGGCGGCGCCACGCAGGACGGCTCGGCCGGCACCGGCGCCACGCCCGGCGCGTCCGCGACGGCTACGCCCCCAGCACCCGGCGCAGATAGTCGTTCTGGAAGCGCCGCTGCGGATCCAACCGGTTCCGCAGCGCCGTGAACTCGCCGAAGCGCGGATACACCTGCGAGAAGTACGCGGCGTCCCGGGTGTGCACCTTGCCCCAGTGCGGCCGGCCCTCGTGCGCGGTGAAGATCCGCTCGGCCTCCGTGAAGTACCGCTGGTAGGGGGTGCCCCGGAACATGTGCACGGCGATGTAGGCGCTGTCGCGGCCGGACGCGGTGGAGAGGGTGATGTCGTCGGCCGGGGCGGTGCGCACCTCGACGGGGAAGCTGACGCGCAGGCCCGAACGGTCCACCATCGCCTTCAGCTCGCGCAGCGCCCCGGTCAGGGCCGCGCGCGGAACGGCGTACTCCATCTCCACGAACCGCACCCGGCGCGGTGAGGTGAAGACCTTGTAGGGGATGTCGGTGTAGGTCCGCGCGGACAGGGCCTTGCTGGAGATCTGCGCGATCGCCGGGATCGCGGCGGGCGCCGCCCGGCCCACCCAGTTGGCCACCTGGAACACGCCGTTGGAGAGGAACTCGTCCTCGATGAAGCCCTTGACCGGGCTCACCGGCCGGGCCGGGCCCGCGCTGCGGTTGTTGCGCTTGGTGTTGGTGCTGCCGGTGTGCGGGAACCAGTAGAACTCGAAGTGCTCGTTCTCGGCCCACAGTTCGTCGAAGTCGGCGAGCACCCGATCCAGCGGCATCGGCTCCTCGCGCGCGGTCAGCAGGAAGACCGGCTCGACCGCGAAGGTGATCGCCGTGACGATGCCGAGGGCGCCGAGGCCGATCCGGGCGGCGGCGAAGACCTCGGGGTTCTCTTTCTCGGAGCAGGTGAGCACCGAGCCGTCGGCCGTCACCAGTTCCAGTCCCTTGATCTGCGCGGCGATCGAGGCGGAGTCGCGGCCCGTGCCGTGCGTGCCGGTGCTGGTGGCGCCGGAGACGGTCTGCTCCATGATGTCGCCCATGTTGGTGAGCGACAGCCCCTCGCGCGCGAGCGCCATGTTGAGTCTCTTGAGCGGGGTGCCGGCCTCCACCGTGACGGTCCCGGCCGCACGGTCGATGGTGCGTATACCGGTCAACAGTTGAGGGCGTATCAACACGCCGTCGGTCGCCGCGATCGACGTGAAGGAGTGGCCCGTACCGACGGCCTTCACCGTCAGACCGTCCTCGCCGGCACGCCGCACCGCGGCGGCCAGCTCGTCGACGGAGGCGGGCGTGACCTCCCGCGCGGGGCGGGCCGAGACATTGCCGCCCCAGTTACGCCACGTGCCGTTCTTCCCGCTCGCTGTGCTGCTCAACGGTGCCTCCCCGACGCGGAACCGGCCTGCTGAGCCGGCGGTACCCGAGGAAACCGACCGCCACCGCGACCGCTCCGGACACCGCCGGAACCCCGTACCCGGCACTCGCGCCGGCCGAGTCGATCACCCAGCCGGCCACCGAGGAGCCGAGCGCGACCCCGACCGCGAGCCCGGTGCTCACCCAGGTCATGCCCTCGGTCAGATGCGCGCGTGGTACGTGCTCCTCGATGAGGGCCATCGTCGTGATCATCGTCGGAGCGATGGACAGGCCCGCAAGGAAGAGCGCCGCGGCCAGAAACGGCAGGTTTCCGACCAGTAGGAGGGGGATCATACTCACGCCCATGGCGCACACGCCCAGCAGCCAGCGGCGGGCGGGCGGCCCGGTGAAGCGCAGCAGACCGAACACGATCCCGGCGACGCACGACCCGGCCGCGTACAGCGCCAGGACGACGCTCGCCGCGCTCTTGTGGCCCTGCTCGTCGGCGAAGGCCACGGTGACGACGTCGACCGAGCCGAAGATCGTGCCGGTGGCCGCGAAGGTCGCCACCAGCACCTGCAGCCCCTTCGCGCGCAGCGCCGAGCCGCCGCCGTGCTGCTCGCGCGGGTGCGGCGCGGGCTCGGTCGCCCGCTGCGCGGTCAGCCAGAAGACGCCGACGGCGAGGCAGCACGCGGCGAGCAGCGGACCCGCCTCCGGGAACCAGGCCGTGGACAGGCCGATGGAGATGATCGGCCCGAAGATGAAGCACACCTCGTCCACCACGGACTCGAAGGAGTACGCGGTGTGCAGCTTCTCGGTGCCCCGGTACACCTCGGCCCATCGGGCCCGGATCATCGCGCCGAGGCTCGGCACGGTGCCGATGCCCACCGCGCACACGAACAGCAGCCAGTCCGGCCAGTGGAAGTGGGCGGTCAGCAGCAGCCCGGCCGCCCCGGCGAGCGTGACCAGCGTCGCCGGGCGCAGCACCCTGCGCTGCCCGTACTGGTCGACCAGCCGTGAGATCTGCGGACCCAGCACCGCGGCGGCCAGCGCGATCGTCGCCGACAGCCCGCCCGCGAGGCCGTAGCGGCCGGTCAGCTGCGAGATCATCGTGACGACGCCGATGCCCATCATCGACAGCGGCATCCGGCCGACGAAGCCCGCGGCGGAGAAGCCCTTGGAGCCGGGAGCGGCGAACAGGGCGCGGTAGGGGCTGGGCACGTGGTCTCCGGGGTCCGGAACGGCCGGGGGAGGGGCCGTGTGAGTGGGTGGCGCCTCCGTAAGGTGCGAGGGCAGCCGCTACAGCTTACGAGTCAGGGCGTCCTCACGCACACGAGCAACCAGGCCGCCGGAGCGCAGGCCGACGCCCCGGTCACCCGTCGTTTCCCCGCTGTCAGTGACGGGTGGCAGGATCGACCTCATGCCAGACGTGCTCGATGCCAGCCCCTACGACGCCCTGCTCCTGCTCTCGTTCGGCGGCCCGGAGGGCCCGGACGACGTGGTTCCGTTCCTGGAGAACGTGACGCGCGGCCGCGGTATCCCGACCGAACGCCTCAAGGAAGTCGGGCAGCACTACTTCCTGTTCGGCGGGGTGAGCCCGATCAACGACCAGAACCGCGCCCTGCTGGAGGCCCTGCGCAAGGACTTCGCCGAGCACGGCCTGGACCTGCCGGTCCACTGGGGCAACCGCAACTGGGCGCCGTACCTCACGGACACCCTGCGCGAGATGGTCCGCGACGGCCACCGCCGCATCCTCGTCCTGGCCACCAGCGCCTACGCCTCCTACTCGGGCTGCCGGCAGTACCGCGAGAACCTCGCCGACGCCCTGGCGACCCTGGAGGCCGAGGGCCTGGAGCTGCCGAAGATCGACAAGCTGCGGCACTACTTCAACCACCCCGGCTTCGTCGAGCCCATGATCGACGGTGTGCTGGAGTCCCTCGCCGACCTCCCCGAGGAGGTCCGCGCCGGCGCCCACATCGCCTTCACCACCCACTCCATCCCGACCGCGGCCGCCGACACCTCGGGACCGGTCGAGGACCACGGCGACGGCGGCGCCTACGTCAGGCAGCACCTGGACGTCGCGCAGCTGATCGCCGACGCCGTCCGCGAGCGCACCGGCCTCGACCTCCCCTGGCAGCTCGTCTACCAGTCCCGCTCCGGAGCCCCGCACATCCCGTGGCTGGAGCCCGACATCTGCGACCACCTCGAGGAGCGCAGGGCCGCCGGGGCCTCGGCGGTCGTCATGGCCCCCATCGGCTTCGTCTCCGACCACATGGAGGTCCTCTACGACCTCGACACGGAGGCCAAGGCCAAGGCGGAGGAACTGGACCTGCCGGTGCGCCGCTCGGCCACCGTCGGCGCCGACCCGCGGTTCGCCGCCGCGGTCCGCGACCTCGTCCTGGAGCGCGCCCGGGCCGAGCGCGGCCAGGAGGTCACGCCGTGCGCGCTGGGCGCCCTGGGCCCGAGCCACCAGCTGTGCCCGGTGGGCTGCTGCCCGTCCCGGGCCCCGCGTCCCGCGGCCGCGGGCGCCGACAGCCCCTACGCGTGAGGAGAGCCGTGACCGACCCCCTGCACGTGGACCTGCTCAGGCTCGCCCGGGAGGCCGCCCACCGGGCCGGCACCCTGCTGCGCGACGGCCGGCCGGCCGACCTCTCGGTCGCCGCGACCAAGTCGAGCGACGTCGACGTCGTCACCGAGATGGACATCGCCGCCGAGAAGCTGATCACCGGGCTGATCTCCGAGCGCCGCCCCGAGGACGCCTTCCTCGGCGAGGAGGGCGGCACCACCGAGGGCAGCTCCGGCATCCGCTGGGTGATCGACCCGCTCGACGGCACGGTGAACTACCTCTACGGCCTGCCGACATGGGCGGTCTCCATCGCCGCCGAGCAGGACGGCGAGACGGTGGTCGGTGTCGTCGCCGCCCCGATGCGCGGGGAGACGTACCACGCGGTGCGCGGCGGCGGGGCGTGGGCCACCGGCTCCTGGGACGGCGAGCGCCGGCTGACCTGCCGTGCGGCGGCGCCCCTGGAGCAGGCCCTGGTCTCCACCGGCTTCAACTACGTGGCCGACGTCAGGGACCACCAGGCCGAGGTCGTCCGCCGGCTGGTCCCGCTCGTGCGGGACATCCGCCGCGGCGGCTCCGCCGCGATCGACCTGTGCGACGTCGCCGCGGGCCGTCTCGACGGCTACTACGAGCGGGGGCTGCACCCGTGGGACTTCCGCGCCGGTGACCTGATCGCCCGGGAAGCGGGCGCCATGACCGGTGGACGGCCCGGAGAGCCCCTCTCGGGCGACCTGACGATCGCTGCCACTCCCGCCGTCTTCGAGCCCCTCCAGCGGCTCCTGGAGGACTTCGGCGCCTGGCACGACTGACGAGGCTCCGGCTCTCGCGGGCACCCCGGCCCCCACAAGCAGCAGGACCCGGTGCTGGATTCACCGGGTCCTGCTGGGGGGTCGTGCCACGGGCTGGTCAGACGCCGGACAGGCCGACTTCCACGCCATGTTCGGCGGCCAGGCGGCGCAGGTCGTCGAGCTCGCCCTGCTCCACGTCGATGAGGAAGTCGTCGCCTTCGTCACGAGCCCGCGACAGGTCGGACTCGGTTGCCCTTATGCGCTGCAGAAGTCCTGCGGTGAAAGCGTCCATGCTGCGCCCCCTCGTCCTGGGTCGTGGGTCGATGGCACGGGGGTGTGCCGGGTCGGGAAGGGGCGATCACGTCTTTCGCGGGTGCCCAGCGCTGCCCTGCTGGGCGGCGACGGTGCCGGACACCCACGCCCGCTCTGCGGAAGCGGCCTGTCATGCCGCATGGTGCTGCGGCACAAGCAGAGCGTGATCGCGGGGTGTAAAGCCGTCCTCCCCCTGCGGACATCCGGGGAAACCTCGGCGAGCCGATAAATCTTCCCGCGACCGCATGTGGCTGCATATGCCTCCGGCGGTGGCCGGAATCCGACGGGCCGGGGCCGGCGGGGCCGGTGGGGCTGGAGAGGCCGGGCCGGAGCCGCCGAGCAGCGGGTGCTGCATACCCCTCGCACCGGCCCTCGTACCGGTGGGCCGGGACGGTGACCATAGGGGCCGAGCGGTGCCTTACAACCGGTTTATGGGCCAACGCGGCAGGATGGAGGCGTAGACCCCGGTACGGATTCCGCCTGTGTGCGCCGATGCGGCGTGCCCCGGCGGCTTTGAGGAAGGACAAGCGACGTGCGCGTACTCGTCGTCGAGGACGAGCAGCTGCTCGCCGATGCGGTGGCCACCGGACTGCGCCGGGAGGCCATGGCGGTCGACGTCGTGTACGACGGTGCGGCCGCTCTGGAACGCATCGGCGTCAACGACTACGACGTGGTCGTCCTCGACCGCGACCTCCCGCTCGTGCACGGCGACGACGTCTGCCGCAAGATCGTCGAGCTGGGCATGCCCACGCGCGTGCTGATGCTCACCGCCTCCGGCGACGTCAGCGACCGCGTGGAGGGCCTGGAGATCGGCGCCGACGACTACCTGCCCAAGCCGTTCGCGTTCAGCGAGCTGATCGCACGCGTGCGTGCGCTCGGCCGGCGCACCAGTGTGCCGCTGCCGCCGGTCCTGGAGCGGGCCGGCATCAAGCTCGACCCCAACCGCCGCGAGGTCTTCCGGGACGGCCGCGAGGTGCAGCTCGCGCCCAAGGAGTTCGCCGTCCTGGAGGTGCTGATGCGCAGCGAGGGCGCCGTGGTCTCCGCCGAGCAGCTGCTGGAGAAGGCCTGGGACGAGAACACCGACCCGTTCACCAACGTGGTGCGCGTGACGGTGATGACGCTGCGCCGCAAGCTGGGCGAGCCGCCGGTGATCGTCACCGTGCCCGGCTCGGGTTACCGGATCTGATCGACGTGACGGCCACCCCCGCGCCTCCCCAGGCGCCACCGAAGCCCACCTGGGATCCCCGACGGCCGCAGCCCCTGTTCCCGTGGCTGCGTCCGACCATCCGGATACGGCTGACGCTGCTCTACGGCGGCATGTTCCTGATCGCCGGCATCCTGCTGCTGTCGATCATCTACCTGCTCGCCGCACAGGCACTGAACGTGGGCAGCGAGCTGCCGTTCAAGATCACCAGCGGCAGCGTCACCAGCAACGTCTGCAACCTGCCGGACAAGGCGTCGCCCGACGTCTTCAACAGCGCCATGAACACCTGCGTCAACGAGCAGCGCCAGCACGCCCTGGACAGCCTGCTCAGCCGCTCCCTGCTGGCCCTGCTGGGCCTCGCGGTGATCGCGTTCGCGTTCGGGTACGCGATGGCAGGCCGGGTGCTGTCGCCGCTGGGCCGGATCACCCGCACCGCGCGTGCGGTGGCCGGATCGGACCTCTCCCGCCGGATCGAGCTGGACGGCCCCGACGACGAGCTGAAGGAGCTCGCCGACACCTTCGACGACATGCTGGAGCGCCTCCAGCGGGCCTTCACCGCCCAGCAGCGCTTCGTGGGCAACGCCTCGCACGAGCTGCGCACGCCGCTGGCGATCAACCGCACGCTGCTCGAGGTGCACCTGTCCGACCCGCACGCGCCGGTGGAGCTGCAGCAGCTCGGCAAGACGCTGCTGGCCACCAACGAGCGCAGCGAACAGCTGGTAGAGGGTCTGCTGCTGCTCGCCCGCAGCGACAACCAGATCGTCGAGCGCAAGCCGGTCGACCTCGCCGAGGTCGCCTCGCAGGCCATCGACCAGGTGCGCGGCGAGGCCGAGTACAAGGGCGTGGAGCTGCGCGGCAAGCGCGAGCCGGCGGTCGTCCAGGGCAATGGTGTCCTGCTGGAGCGGATCGCCCTGAACCTGGTGCAGAACGCCGTGCGGTACAACGTCCCCGAGGGCGGCTGGGTCGAGGTCACCACGCAGACCGAGCACGGCCAGGCGGTCCTGGTGGTGTCCAACACCGGCCCGGTGGTCCCGGCGTACGAGATCGACAACCTCTTCGAGCCGTTCCGGCGGCTGCGCACCGAGCGCACGGGCAGCGACAAGGGGGTCGGCCTCGGCCTGTCCATCGTGCGGTCGGTGGCGCGGGCCCACGGCGGGCACATCACGGCGACGCCCCGCGAGGGGGGTGGGCTCGTCATGCGGGTCACGCTGCCGCTGTGAGACCCTCGCGACACACGCGGAGGATGTTCGCTTTGCGCGGAATTTTCCGGGCCCTCGTCCAACCCTCCGATGTGTGATCGATCACAAAGGCGATTTTCCGGCCATCTACTCTGAGTGATCATGAAGGTGGTCGGAAAGCCCGGAAAATCCGGGTTTTCAGGGGTCTTGATCACGGGAAGTACACGGTGGGACGCCTTTGAAGTGCGACATTCGGACCGTGTACGGTCCCGATCGCCATCCAAGCCGATCACTCTTGAGGTGTCCGGTTGGGTGTCGATTGAGTAACAGACCTTGATGTGAGGCAAAATCTCCGCCTCGAGGCGGGCACAAGTCCGGCCTCTCACGCGTTACGTGCGCTGGAGACACCGCAGACACCCAGAGGGGGAGAGCGACATGGCAACTGACTACGACACCCCACGCAAGACCGACGACGACGTCGATTCCGACAGCCTTGAGGAGCTGAAGGCCCGGCGCAACGACAAGTCGGCGTCGTCCGTCGACGTCGACGAGTTCGAGGCCGCAGAAGGCCTGGAACTTCCCGGAGCGGACCTCTCCAACGAGGAGCTGGCCGTCCGGGTGCTGCCCAAGCAGCAGGACGAGTTCACCTGCATGAGCTGCTTCCTGGTGCACCACCGCAGCCAGCTGGCCCGAGAGAAGAACGGCCAGCCGATCTGCCGCGACTGCGACTGAGGACGGGTCGGCCGTGACTGGCTCGACCCCTTCTCGGAAGCGCCGCTTCTCCCGAAGGGGAGCGGACCCGGGGCCGCTGGAAGGCCCCCACGGCGTGCGTGACGACGAGCGAGGCTCACCCCTTGCGTCCCCGACGGACGCGGCAGGGTCGGCCTCGCTCGAAGCCGCGGACGACCGGACCGGCCCGCGTGGCCGGACCGGGCGGATCACGCCCGTCGCCACAAGGCGGGCAGCGGCTGCCCGCACCAAGGTCACGGAGCTGGCCAGGACCAGCGCGAGCAAGGGCAAGGACCGTGCCCGCGCGGGCCTGAGCTACCTCGCCGACCGGATCATCGACCTCGCACCCCGCGTGCCCGTACGCGATCTCGCGACGCTGCGCGCGCAGTTCCCCGGCCTCGGTCCGGAGCAGCTGGCGGACAAGCTTGTGGCCGGCGCCACCAGAGCGACCGCGACGGTCGGAGCGGGAGTGGGCGCCGCGGCGATGCTGCCCGTGCCGCCCGCCATGCCGACCGAGCTGGCCGCCGAGATCACCGGCGTCGCGGCGATCGAGCTGAAGCTCATCGCCGAGCTGCACGAGGTCTACGGCGTACGACCGCCCGGTTCTCTCAAGGACCGCAGCGCGGTGTATCTGCGTTCCTGGTCCGGCGAGCGGGGCATCGACGTGACGAAGCCGTCGACCTTCGACGCGGCCCTCGGGGGCCGGATGAAGCGCGAGCTGCGCCAGCAGATCATGAAGCGCCTGGTGCGCGATCTGCCCAATCTGATGCCGTTCATGGTCGGCGCCGCGGTCGGCGCGGTCATGAACCGCCGCGAGACCCGCAGACTCGCCGGCCGTATCCGCACCGACCTGCGCAAGGTGCAGGTGCCCTGGGAGGCCCTGCCCGAGCTGCCGCCCCTGGAACAGCCGGAGAGGCCCCTGGCCATGGGTGAGCTCACCGAGGACCTGGAGAACTGAGCCAAGGGCCCTGCGGAGCGCACCTGCATCCCCGGGCCTTCCCGGGGTCTACCTGCATCCCCGGGCTCCCCGGGGCCCGCCTGGGTCCCCCCGGCCCCCGAGCCGCGGCCGAGGGCCCCTGGGAGGGCTACGAGCCCTGCTGGGCCTCCGCCTCCCGCGCCGCCGTCAGCGCCTCGGCCAGCCGCTCCGGCTCGCGCGTCGACAGGTACAGGTACGGCGTCGGGTCGGCCGGGTCCGTGACCTCGACCTTCAGGGCCTTCGGGATGTAGGCGCGCAGCAGCATGAACGCGCGCGTGTCCGCCTTGTAGGTGCGCCAGGCGCGCGCCTCCTCCGCGTCCAGGACCACCGCCTCGCCCAGCGCGGACACGGGGACCTTCGCCTCGCCGGCGATCAGGAAGCCGTTCACCACGCGGATGCGCAGCGAGCCGTACGCGCTGGCCACGACCGCCGACACGGCCGTACCGCCGACCAGGCCGCCGAGCGTCGGCAGCGTGCCGAAGGGCAGGAAGACCAGGGCGAGCGCGAGGCCCACGAGGAAGGAGACCAGCCACCACGTACGGGGGGCGGTGAGGCGTTCTTCGTAGGGGGTGGCGGGAAGCTGCATGGAGCCAAGCTTGGCACGGTCCGCGGACGTCCCCGCAATCAGGCGCCGCACCCCGCGCCCGCCCCGCCGGCGGCGGTGGCCGCCGGGCGCCGGGCGGGGCTGGCCGAGGGGGACGGGCGGGCGGGTAAGGTCTGCGCCTGTGAGTGGTACTTCCCCAGCTCTTCAGCCCCCGGCCGACGCCGCGCCACCCGTGCGGCATCCCGACGCTCCCGCACCCGGTGAGCTCCTCGGCGCGCACTACGAACAGTGTTTCGGCTGCGGCGGCGGGCAGGCGCACGGACTGCACCTCGCGGCCCGGGCAGGCGACGGCGTCAGCATCACCGCGGAGTTCACCGTGCAGCCCGCGCACCAGGGTGCGCCCGGCCTCGCCCACGGCGGCATCCTGGCCACCGCCCTCGACGAGACGCTGGGCTCGCTGAACTGGCTGCTGCGCACGATCGCCGTCACCGGACGGCTGGAGACCGACTTCGTGCGGCCGGTGCCGGTCGGGACCACGCTGTATCTGGAGGCCGAGGTCACGGCCGTGGCCGGACGGAAGATCTACTCCACCGCCACCGGCCGCATCGGCGGCCCCGACGGACCCGTCGCCGTGCGCGCCGACGCCCTCTTCATCGAGGTCAAGGTCGACCACTTCATCGACCACGGCCGCAAGGAGGAGATCCAGGCGGCCATGGACGACCCGGACCAGCTGCGCCGGGCCCGCGCCTTCGAGGTGAACCCGTGAGCCGCGAGCCGCTGCGGGTGCTCCTGCGCCGGATCGATCCGGACGTGCCGCTTCCGGAGTATGAGCACCCCGGGGACGCCGGGGCCGACCTGCGCACCACCGAGGCCTGCGAACTCGCCCCGGGTGAGCGCGCGGTGCTGCCCACCGGGGTGTCTGTGGCCCTGCCGGAGGGGTACGCGGCCTTCGTGCACCCGCGCTCCGGCCTGGCCGCCCGCTGCGGTGTCGCCCTGGTGAATGCCCCGGGGACGGTTGATGCCGGGTACCGTGGGGAGATCAAGGTGATCGTGGTGAATCTCGACCCGCGCGAGTCCGTGCGGTTCGAGCGCTTCGACCGGATCGCCCAACTGGTCGTCCAGCAGGTCGAGAGGGTCCGCTTCCAGGAGGTGGCGGAACTTCCCGACTCGGCACGGGCCGAGGGGGGCTTCGGGTCCACCGGGGGCCATGCCGCGGTGGGCGGTGAGAGCGGCACGAGCGGTCAGGTCGCCGAGGGCGGCCCGACGGGTGGGAATCGATACGCTTCGGTCGTATCCGACCGGGAAGGACAGTGACGTGTTCGGACGTCGCAATAAGAAGGGCGCCGCCGAGGACGCGGCCGGCGAGGCCGAGCAGGTCGTCGACAGCGTCGGCACCGAGGCGGACGAAGAGGGCGAGCGCGAGCGCGTACGGCTCGAGCCGGAGCCGCGGCCCGACGGGCCGTGGGACGTCTCCGAGGTGCGCGACCCGGCCGAGGGCCGCGTGGACCTCGGGGGTCTGTTCGTGCCGGGCGTCGACGGCATGGAACTGCGTGTGGAGGTCGCGGGCGACGCGATCGTCGCGGCGACCGTCGTCCTGCGCGACAGCGCGATCCAGCTGCAGGCCTTCGCCGCGCCCAAGCGCGAGGGCATCTGGGGCGAGGTGCGCGAGGAGATCGGCTCCGGCATCACCCAGCAGGGTGGCATCGTCGACGAGGTCGAGGGCCCGCTCGGCTGGGAGCTGCGCGCCCAGGTTCCGGTGCAGCTGCCCGACGGCACGGGCGGCTTCCAGGTTGTGCGGTTCGTCGGTGTGGACGGGCCCCGCTGGTTCCTGCGCGGTGTGATCTCCGGGCAGGGCGCGGTGCAGCCGCAGGCCGCCGGCCTGCTGGAGCAGATCTTCCGGGACACGGTCGTGGTCCGAGGCGAGGGGCCGATGGCACCGCGCGACCCGATCGTCCTGAAGCTGCCGAACGACGCGCAGATGGTGCCCGAGGGCGTGCAGCAGCAGGAGGAGGGCTCCCGCTTCTCCGGCGGCATGGGCCAGCTGCAGCGCGGACCGGAGATCACCGAGGTCCGCTAGACCGCCCGCTCGATCGAGCGACACCAGGGCCGCACCCCGCACCGGGGTGCGGCCCTTTCGCATGCGTGACCCCTTGACGGTCCATTGGTCCGTACCTATGGTCTCCGGCCAACGCCTGCGTTCATAAAGGCGCTCCACGTTCACATATTGGAACGGAGTCGCTATGCGTCGTGCCGCACTGCTCGCAGTGGTGGCCTCCCTGCTCCTGGGCGCCTTCACCGCGCCCGCCGCCCACTCCGCCCCCGCCTCCTTCGTCCACCCCGGCGTCACCGTCTCCCGCGGCCAGCTGGACTACGCCCGCACCCGGGTACTGGCCGGCGCGCAGCCCTGGAAGGGCGCCTTCGACCAGCTGCTGGCGAGCAAGTACGCCGATCCGAACCGCACCCCGAAACCCCGCGCGATCGTCGAGTGCGGCTCGTACTCCAACCCCGACCACGGCTGCACCGACGAACGCGAGGACGCCCTCGCCGCCTACACCGACGCGCTCGCCTGGTACGTCACCCGCGACGACCGGTACGCGAAGAAGGCCATCCAGCTCATGGACGCCTGGTCCGCGGTGATCCAGGACCACACCGACAGCAACGCACCCCTGCAGACCGGATGGGCCGGCTCCACGTGGCCGCGCGCCGCCGAGATCATCAAGTACACGTATCCGGGCGGCTGGCCGGGCGCCGGCCGCTTCGCCACCATGCTGCGCACCGTCTACCTGCCCGAGGTGATCAACGGCTCGAACTCCAACGGCAACTGGGAGCTGTCCATGATGGAGGCCGCGACCGGGATCTCCGTCTTCCTGGAGGACCGGACCTCGTACGACAGGGCCATGGCCGCCTTCCGGGCCCGGACCGCCGCCTACGTCTACCTTGCCTCCGACGGTGACCTGCCGAACACCGTCCCGGGCCAGCACCTCGACACCCGCGACAAGATCGTCAAGTACTGGCAGGGGCAGTCCACCTTCGTCACCGGCCTCACCCAGGAGACCTGCCGCGACTTCGTGCACACCGGTTACGGCATCTCCGCCATCTCCCACGTCGCCGAGACCAGCCGCATCCAGGGACAGGACCTCTACGGCACCGACGTCGGCGAACGGCTGCGCCAGGCACTGGGCTTCCAGTCCCGGTACGAACTGGGCACGGCCGTCCCCAGCTGGCTGTGCGGCGGTTCGCTCAAGCTCGGGCTGGGCCCGGTCACCGAGGTCGGGTACAACGCGCTGCACAACCGCCTCGGCGTCGCCATGACCAACACCCAGGCCCTGACCGAGCGCAACCGCCCGGCCGGCAGCAACAACCTCTTCGTGGCCTGGGAGACCCTCACCCACGGCGACAATCCCGCGTGAACCGCCGAGGGGGTCTCGTCCGATGAGGAAGTGAGAGCACGGAACGGGAGCGAGAAGCATTGAGGGACCGGGCGTCGGCTGGTGATACTGACGCCCGGCCCGCACACAGCGGGTCCACGGGGGACAGGGGGAGCACACATGACCAAGGTCGTCACCGAGACGATGGTGCGCGTCGAGGACGTGCACAAGTCCTACGGCGAGGGCGCGGCCGCCGTCCACGCGCTGAGGGGAGTCTCCTTCGAGATCCCGCGCGGCGAACTCGTCGCCCTCAAGGGCCGCTCGGGCTCCGGCAAGACGACGCTGCTCAACATCGTCGGCGGGCTCGACCAGCCGGACGGCGGCCGGGTGACCGTCGACGGCAGCGACCTGTCGGACCTGGGGGAGGAGGGGCTGCTCGCCCTGCGCCGGGACCGGATCGGATTCGTGTTCCAGTCCTTCGGCCTCATCCCGATCCTCACCGCCGCCGAGAACGTGGGCGTGCCGATGCGCCTGCGCCGCGCCGACCCGCGCGAGCGGGAACAGCGAGTGGAGCTGCTGCTGTCCCTCGTCGGCCTCGCCGAGCACGCCGCGCAGCGCCCCGGTGAGATGTCCGGCGGCCAGCAGCAGCGGGTGGCCATCGCCCGGGCCCTGGCCAACGAGCCGGCGCTCCTCATAGCCGACGAACCGACGGGGCAGCTGGACGCCGAGACCGGCCACGCCGTGATGGAGCTGCTGCGCGCGGTCGTCCACAGCGAGAACGTCACGGCTCTGGTCGCCACGCACGACGCCACACTGCTGGACCTGGCCGACCGGGTCCTGGAGCTGAGAGACGGCGAGATCGTCGAGGCGGACGCCGGGGCCTGACGGCCTTCCCGCGCGTCAGAGTCGCGTCAAAGGTGTCCGCCGCCCTCCCGCACATCCCTTTTGTCGCTCCCGTGGGTCGTAAGGTCGACGCTGCGTAGGGCAGTCACACCGGAAGACAATGGATTCATGGCACGCGGCAAGCTTCGGATCTACCTGGGAGCGGCACCCGGCGTCGGCAAGACGTACGCGATGCTGTCCGAGGCGCACCGCAGGGTCGAGCGCGGTACGGACTGCGTCGTGGGGTTCGTCGAGCACCACGGGCGGCTGCGCACCGAGGCGCTGCTGACCGGCCTGGAGACCGTGCCGCGCCGGGAGCTGGAGTACCGGGGCGCACGCTTGACCGAGATGGACGTCGGCGCGGTGCTGGCCCGCCGCCCGCAGGTGGCGCTGGTGGACGAGCTGGCCCACACCAACGTCCCCGGCTCGCGGCACGCCAAGCGCTGGCAGGACGTCGAGGAGCTGCTGGCCGCCGGCATCGACGTGGTCTCCACGGTCAACATCCAGCATCTGGAGTCGCTCGGCGACGTCGTCGAGTCGATCACGGGCGTACGGCAGCAGGAGACGGTGCCGGACGAGGTGGTGCGCCGGGCCGATCAGATCGAGCTGGTGGACATGTCTCCGGAGGCGCTGCGCCGGCGGATGGCGCACGGCAACATCTACCGGCCGGACAAGGTCGACGCCGCCCTGTCGAACTACTTCCGGCCCGGGAACCTGACAGCCCTGCGCGAGCTGGCGCTGCTGTGGGTGGCGGACCGGGTGGACGCCTATCTCCAGCGGTACCGCAGCGAGCACCGGGTGTCGGCGATATGGGGTTCGCGCGAGCGGATCGTGGTGGGCCTGACCGGCGGGCCCGAGGGACGCACGCTGATCCGGCGGGCGGCGCGGCTGGCGGAGAAGGGCGCGGGAGGGGAGGTGCTCGCGGTGTACATCTCCCGCAGTGACGGCCTCACCGCGGCCTCGCCGAAGGAGCTGGTCGTGCAGCGCACGCTCGTGGAGGACCTGGGCGGTACGTTCCACCACGTCGTCGGCGACGACATCCCCGCCGCCCTGCTCGCGTTCGCCCGCGGGGTGAACGCCACTCAGATCGTGCTCGGCTCCTCGCGCCGCAAGAGCTGGCAGTACGTCTTCGGGCCCGGGGTCGGCGCCACGGTCGCCCGCGAGTCCGGGCCCGACCTCGACGTGCACATCGTCACGCACGAGGAGGTCGCCAAGGGCCGCGGGCTGCCCATGGCCCGCGGCGCCCGGCTCGGGCGCTCCCGGCTGGTGGGCGGCTGGCTGCTGGGCGCCGCCGGTCCGGTGCTGATGACACTGCTGCTGACCGCAGCGGACGCCTCGCTGGGCCTCACCAACGACATGCTGCTGTTCCTGGGGCTGACGGTGGCCGCGGCCCTGGTGGGCGGACTGCTGCCGGCGCTGGCCGCGGCGGCCTTCGGCTCGATCTTGCTGAACTGGTTCTTCACGCCGCCGGTGCACCGGATCACGATCGCCGACCCGAAGAACATCCTCGCCCTGGTGATCTTCGTATCGGTGGCGGTGTCGGTGGCCTCCGTCGTCGACCTCGCCGCCCGGCGCACCCAGCAGGCGTCCCGGCTGCGCGCCGAGTCCGAGATCCTGTCCTTCCTCGCCGGGAACGTGCTGCGCGGCGAGACCAGCCTGGAGGCGCTGCTGGAGCGGGTGCGGGAGACCTTCGGAATGGAGTCCGCGGCCCTGCTGGAGCGCGAGAGCGACGTGACGCCGTGGACCTGCGCGGGGCGGGCCGGACTCGGCAGACCCGTGGAGCGGCCCGAGGACGCCGACGTGGACATGCCCGTCGGTGACCACATGGCGCTGGCGCTCACCGGGCGGGTGCTGCCCGCCGAGGACCGCCGGGTGCTCGCCGCGTTCGCCGCGCAGGCCGCCGTGGTCCTGGACCGCCGGCGGCTGCAGCAGGAGGCCGACCAGGCCAAGGAGCTGGCCGAGGGCAACCGCATCCGCACCGCGCTGCTCGCCGCCGTCAGCCACGACCTGCGCACCCCGCTCGCCGGGATCAAGGCGTCCGTCTCCTCGCTGCGCTCCGACGACGTCGAGTGGTCCGAGGAGGATCAGGCGGAGCTGCTGGCCGCGATCGAGGAGGGCGCCGACCGGCTGGACCACCTGGTCGGCAACCTGCTCGATATGTCCCGGCTGCAGACCGGCACGGTCACCCCGATCGTCCGCGAGATCGACGTGGACGAGGTGGTGCCGATGGCGCTCGGCGGGGTCCCCGAGGGCAGTGTCGAGCTGGACATCCCCGAGACGCTGCCCATGGTCGCCGTCGACGCCGGGCTGCTGGAGCGGTCGGTGGCCAACCTCGTGGAGAACGCCGTCAAGTACAGTCCCCCCACGCTGCCCGTGCTGGTGGCCGCGAGCGCGATGGCCGACCGTGTCGAGGTGCGGATCGTCGACCGCGGCCCGGGCGTCCCCGACGAGGCCAAGGAACGCATCTTCGCGCCCTTCCAGCGCTACGGCGACGCACCGCGCGGCGCCGGCGTCGGCCTCGGCCTGGCCGTGGCACGCGGCTTCGCCGAGGCGATGGGCGCGACCCTCGACGCCGAGGACACGCCCGGCGGCGGTCTCACCATGGTCCTCAGCCTCCGTGCGGCCACCGGCCCCCTCCCGCGGGAGCCGGCGGGGCACACAGCGGTGCAGTCGGTTCCCTCGGAAAGGCAGGTCACATGACCCGGGTGCTCGTGATCGAGGACGAGCCGCAGATCGTGCGCGCCCTCGAGATCAACCTCAAGGCCCGCAAGTACGAGGTCGACACGGCCCACGACGGCGCCGGCGCCCTGAAGCTCGCGGCCGCCCGCCACCCCGACGTGGTCGTGCTCGACCTGGGCCTGCCGGACATGGACGGCGTCGATGTGATCACGGCGCTGCGCGGCTGGACCCGGGTGCCCATCATCGTGCTCTCCGCGCGGCACTCCTCCGACGAGAAGGTCGAGGCGCTGGACGCCGGCGCCGACGACTACGTCACCAAGCCCTTCGGCATGGACGAGCTGCTCGCCCGGCTGCGGGCCGCCGTGCGCCGCGCCGAGCCCGTCGGGGCCGGCGAGGAGGAGGTCACGGTGGAGACGGCCGAGTTCACCGTCGACCTGGCCGCGAAGAAGGTCCACCGCGGCGGCCGGGACGTACGCCTGACACCCACGGAGTGGCATCTGCTGGAGGTGCTGGTGCGCCACAGCGGCCGTCTGGTCGGCCAGAAGCAGCTGCTGCAGGAGGTGTGGGGGCCGTCGTACGGGACCGAGACGAACTACCTGCGCGTGTACATGGCGCAGCTGCGCCGCAAGCTGGAGGCCGACCCCTCGCACCCGAAGCACTTCATCACCGAGCCGGGGATGGGGTACCGGTTCGAGCGCTAGCGCCGGCCGCCCCGCTGCCGGCCGGGCAGGGTGTGAGGGGCGACACGGGGACTACGTAGCGGTCAGTGCACCCCGGTACGCTTCAGATATGAGTGCTGTTCCTCGTTCCGAAAAGCCGGCGGGCCGGTTCCGGCGGATGCTCGACCGGCTCTCCTCGTCGCAGGAGGACCTGGAGTCCGAGGAGCTGCGCGAGGACGCCGAGACGGCGGGCTGTACCCGGATCGGTGACTGCAAGGACCGTCAGATCGTTACCGTTACTGGTACCTTGCGCACGGTCACGCTGCGTCCGCGTGCGGGTGTCCCGGCTCTGGAAGCGGAGCTGTTCGACGGCACCGCCGCGCTGGACGTGGTGTGGCTCGGCCGGCGTTCCATCGTCGGGATAGAACCGGGGCGCAAGCTGATCGCGTCCGGCCGGATCTCGATGAGCCGGGGCCGCCGGGTGCTGTTCAACCCCAAATACGAACTGCGACCCCTCGGACGGGAGTAGCCGGTGACGTCACTCGACAAGCCGACCGACGACACATCTGCCAACGATGCCCGGGCGGTGACGGAGGCCGCGCTGTTCGAGGCGTTCGGCGGAGTGCGGGGCATGGTCGAGACGGTGGTCCCCGGCCTCCTCTTCGTCACGATCTACACGATCGACAAGGACCTGCATCTGTCGGCGATCGCCGCGGTCGCCGTGTCCCTGGTGCTGGTCGTGGTGCGGCTCGCGATGCGGGACACCGTCAAGCACGCCTTCAGCGGCGTCTTCGGCGTCGCCTTCGGTGTCGTCTTCGCGATGATGACCGGCAACGCCAAGGACTTCTATCTGCCGGGCATGCTCTACACCCTCGGGCTCGCCCTGGCGTACATCGTGACCACGCTCGCCGGGGTCCCGCTGATCGGTCTGATCCTCGGCCCGGTGTTCAAGGAGAACCTCTCCTGGCGCACCCGCAACCCCGGCCGCAAGAAGGCGTACGCCAAGGCCAGCTGGGCCTGGGGCCTGATCCTGCTCGCGAAGTGCGCGATCCTCTTCCCGCTGTACTGGTGGGCCGACACCACGCAGCTCGGCTGGGTGCTGGTGGCGCTGAAGATCCCGCCCTTCCTGCTCGCCGTCTGGCTGACGTGGGTCTTCCTGGCGAAGGCGCCGGCGCCGATCGACGTGTTCGCGGAGATGGAGGCCGAGGAGAAGGCCGAGGAGGAGCGCAAGGCGGCGGCCCTGGCCGCGGAGCGCGGCGAAGGTGCGGAGACCTCGGGTGCCATGGGCGCCGACGAGGCCACCGAGCCGACCGGCGGCCGCCACCGCAGGCAGGCGTAACGCTTCCCGCGCGGCGCGGACCTGCGACTCGCGGCGCGGACACAAGGCTTGCGTCACGGACACAAGGCTTGTGCACGGACACAAGGTCGGCGCCACGGACACAAGGCCGGCGGCGCGGACACAAGGCCCGCGGCGCCGACGAGTCCTCACCTACGGCGATGGGGCGCCCGGCGTTCACCGGGCGCCCCATCGCCGTAAGGGAAGCGGAGCGGAACGTCAGCTGTCGTCGCGTCGCACCGACAGCAGGTCCTCCAGCTGGCCCTCGCGGGCCTGGGCCGCCACGAACAGCAGCTCGTCGCCCGGCTCCAGGGAGTCGTCGCGGGACGGCGTGAGCACCCGGGTGCCGCGGATGATCGTGACCAGCGAGGTGTCCTGCGGCCACTCCACGTCGCCGACCTGCGTGCCGGCCAGCGCGGACTCCTCGGGGAGGGTCAGCTCGACGAGGTTCGCGTCGCCGTGGCTGAAGCGCAGCAGCCGGACCAGGTCGCCGACGCTCACCGCCTCCTCGACCAGTGCCGACATCAGGCGCGGGGTGGAGACGGCGACATCCACGCCCCAGGACTCGTTGAAGAGCCACTCGTTCTTCGGGTTGTTCACCCGGGCCACGACGCGCGGAACGCCGTACTCCGTCTTCGCCAGCAGGGAGACGACGAGGTTGACCTTGTCGTCGCCGGTCGCGGCGATCACGACGTTGCAGCGCTGGAGCGCCGCCTCGTCCAGGGAGGTGATCTCGCAGGCGTCGGCGAGCAGCCACTCCGCCTGCGGGACGCGCTCGACCGAGATGGCGGTCGGCGCCTTGTCGATCAGCAGTACCTCGTGGCCGTTCTCCAGCAGCTCGCCCGCGATCGAGCGGCCCACCGCGCCGGCACCGGCAATGGCGACCCTCATCAGTGCCCGCCCTCCTCTTCAGGGCCCTTGGCGAACGCCGCCTCGACCTTCTCCACCTCGTCGGTGCGCATCATCACGTGCACCAGGTCGCCCTCCTGCAGCACGGTCTGCGAGGTGGGCAGGATCGCCTCGCCCAGGCGGGTCAGGAACGCCACCCGGACGCCCGTCTCCTCCTGCAGCTTGCTGATCTTGTGCCCGACCCAGGCCGCCGACGCGTGCACCTCGGCGAGCTGCACGCCCCCGGTGGGGTCACGCCACAGCGGCTCGGAGCCGGACGGCAGCAGACGGCGCAGCATCTGGTCGGCCGTCCAGCGGACCGTGGCGACCGTGGGGATGCCCAGGCGCTGGTAGACCTCGGCGCGGCGGGGGTCGTAGATACGGGCCGCGACGTTCTCGACACCGAACATCTCGCGGGCCACGCGGGCGGCGATGATGTTGGAGTTGTCGCCGCTGGAGACCGCGGCGAAGGCGCCCGCCTCCTCGATGCCGGCCTCGCGCAGGGTGTCCTGGTCGAAGCCGACCCCGGTGACCCGGCGGCCCCCGAACGAGGAACCGAGGCGTCGGAAGGCGGTGGGGTCCTGGTCGATCACAGCGACCGTATGCCCCTGCTGCTCCAGGGTCTGGGCGAGAGCGGAACCCACTCTGCCGCAGCCCATGATGACGATGTGCACGACCGTCCTTCCGGTGTCAAGAGATCTCACTTGGCTTCAACAGGGTCTCAGACCGGCGACCAAGCTACACAGGGGTGGCGCGGGCTGTGCACCCCCGGGGCCGGTTGGGCCTGCCCTTGCGGCGATTGCGGCCGGGCCGGGCGAGGCCGGGAAGATCCCTGCGACGGGGCTAGCGGGGCTGCGCGGCCCGTCGGCGAGTGATGCTGCGCACGCTGCGCAGGGTGAGGAATCCGAGGCCGAGGAGTGCGACGGCGGCGCCGATCAGCTCTGCGGTGGCGGGCACGGTGACCTCCGAGGTGCGGCGGGGGCGGGAGTCCAGCCATCTAGGCACGGCGACCGCCCGGCCTGCGGAATCCGTAGCGCTGTGAAGCGCCGATTCCACTCGTGCGGCAGATCGGCCACGGCAGGTGGGCGAGCCCGTGTTCGAAGGCTTACGATCCTCTGTTGTGTCCAAACTGACCGACGTGCCCAAACGGATCCTCATCGGGCGCGCACTGCGCAGTGATCGGCTGGGCGAAACGCTCCTGCCGAAGCGCATCGCCCTTCCCGTTTTCGCCTCCGACCCGTTGTCCTCCGTGGCCTATGCGCCAGGGGAGGTGCTGCTGGTCCTGTCCATCGCGGGCGTGTCGGCGTACCACTTCAGCCCCTGGATCGCCCTCGCGGTGGTCGTGCTGATGTTCACGGTCGTCGCCTCGTACCGACAGAACGTGCACGCCTACCCCAGCGGCGGCGGCGACTACGAGGTCGCCACCACCAACCTCGGCCCCAAGGCCGGTCTCACCGTGGCGAGCGCCCTGCTCGTCGACTACGTCCTGACCGTCGCGGTGTCGATCTCCTCCGGCATCGAGAACCTGGGCTCGGCGATCCCGTTCGTCGTCGAGCACAAGGTGGCGTGTGCCGTCGCCGTGGTCATCCTGCTGACCGTGATGAACCTGCGCGGCGTGAAGGAGTCGGGCAAGCTCTTCGCGATCCCGACGTACGTCTTCGTCGCCGGCGTCTTCATCATGATCGCCTGGGGTGCCTTCCGCGGTCTCGTCCTCGGCGACACCATGCGCGCGCCCACCGCCGACTTCCACATCAAGGCCGAGCACCAGGGGCTCGCGGGCTTCGCGCTGATCTTCCTGATGCTGCGCGCCTTCTCCTCCGGCTGTGCCGCGCTCACCGGTGTGGAGGCCATCTCCAACGGCGTGCCCGCCTTCCGCAAGCCCAAGTCCAAGAACGCGGCGACGACGCTGGCCATGATGGGCCTGCTCGCCGTCACCATGTTCTGCGGCATCATCGTCCTCGCCCTGGTCACCAAGGTCCGCATGGCCGAGAACCCGGCCACGGACCTGCTGAAGAACGGCGTCGGCATCGGCCCCGGCTATGTCCAGAACCCGGTGATCACCCAGGTCGCCGAGGCGGTGTTCGGCAAGGGCAGCTTCTTCTTCGTCGTCCTGGCGGCGGCCACCGCCCTGGTGCTGTTCCTCGCCGCCAACACCGCCTACAACGGTTTCCCGGTGCTCGGCTCGATCCTCGCCCAGGACCGCTACCTGCCGCGTCAGCTGCACACCCGCGGCGACCGCCTGGCCTTCTCCAACGGCATCGTGCTGCTGGCCGGCGCGGCGACCTTCCTGGTCCTCATCTACGGCGCCGACTCCACGCGGCTGATCCAGCTGTACATCGTCGGCGTGTTCGTGTCGTTCACGCTCAGCCAGATCGGCATGGTCCGGCACTGGAACCGCCATCTGGCCACCGAGCGGGACGCGGCCAAGCGCAGCCACATGATCCGCTCCCGCGCGATCAACACCTTCGGTGCCTTCTTCACCGGCCTGGTGCTGGTCGTCGTACTGATCACGAAGTTCACGCACGGTGCCTGGGTCGCGCTGCTCGGCATGTGCATCTTCTACGTGACGATGACCGCGATCCGCCGTCACTACGACGCCGTGGCCGCGGAGATCGCCGCACCCGAGGGTCCCAGCGACGACATGGTCCGTCCCTCGCGCGTCCACTCGGTGGTGCTGATCTCCAAGATCCACCGCCCGACGCTGCGCGCGCTCGCCTACGCCAAGCTGATGCGCTCCGACTCCCTGGAAGCGCTCACGGTCAACGTCGACCCGGCCGAGACCAAGGCGCTGCGCGAGGAGTGGGAGCGGCGCGGCATCGACGTACCGCTGAAGGTGCTGGACTCGCCGTACCGCGAGATCACGCGGCCGGTCATCGAGTACGTCAAGGGCCTGCGCAAGGAGAGCCCGCGCGACGCCGTCTCGGTGATCATCCCTGAGTACGTGGTCGGCCACTGGTACGAGCACTTCCTGCACAACCAGAGCGCGCTCAGGCTCAAGGGCCGGCTGCTGTTCACGCCGGGCATCATGGTCACCTCGGTGCCCTACCAGCTGGAGTCCTCCGAGGCGGCCAAGAAGCGCGCCCGCAGGCGGCAGGAGTGGAACGCGCCGGGTTCGGTCCGCCGTGGTCCGCTGACGCAGGCGGAGCGGGCGAAGGAGGCAGAGAACCGGCAGTAGCCCTCCCGCGACCACGTAGACTGGTGGGCTGTTGTCCGCTCGTCCCCCCTCACTCGATCTGGAGTCACCCCGCCATGCAGGCAGAAGAGAAGAAGTCGCAGGCGGGGTCGCTGGTCGGGGCCGAGTACGAGGTCGAGATCGGCCCCGTCGCCCACGGCGGTCACTGCATCGCCCGCACGTCCGAGGGCCAGGTCCTGTTCGTCCGGCACACGCTGCCCGGCGAGCGGGTCGTGGCCCGGGTGACCGAGGGCGAGGAGGGCGCGCGCTTCCTGCGCGCGGACGCCGTGGAAGTGCTGGAGGCCTCCAAGGACCGCATCGAGGCGCCCTGCCCCTTCTCCGGTCCCGGCCGCTGCGGTGGCTGCGACTGGCAGCACGCCAAGCCGGGCGCCCAGCGGCGGCTGAAGGGCGAGGTCATCGCCGAGCAGCTCAAGCGGCTCGCGGGGCTGACGCCCGAGGAGGCCGGCTGGGACGGCACGGTGGTCCCGGCCGAGGGCGACAAGCTGCCCGCCGGCCAGGTCCCGCAGTGGCGCACCCGCGTGCAGTACGCCGTCGACGCCGAGGGCCACGCCGGTCTGCGCCGCCACCGCTCGCACGAGGTGGAGCGCATCGACCACTGCATGATCGCGGCCGAGGGCGTCAGCGAGCTGGGCATCGAGCGGCGCGACTGGGCCGGCATGGAGTCGGTCGAGGCGATCGCGGCGTCCGGCTCCCAGGACCGCCAGGTGATCCTGACCCCGCGCGCGGGCGCCCGGCTGCCCCTGGTCGAACTGGACCGTCCGGTCTCGGTGATGCGCGTGGACGAGAAGGACGGCGGCGTGCACCGCGTCCACGGCCGCCCCTTCGTGCGCGAGCGCGCGGACGACCGCACCTACCGGGTCGGCAGCGGCGGCTTCTGGCAGGTCCACCCGAAGGCCGCGGACACCCTCGTCACGGCGGTCATGCAGGGCCTGCTGCCCCGCAAGGGCGAGATGGCGCTGGACCTGTACTGCGGCGTCGGCCTCTTCGCGGGCGCGCTCGCCGACCGGCTCGGCGAGCAGGGCGCGGTGCTCGGCATCGAGACCGGCAAGCGCGCCGTCGAGGACGCCCGGCACAACCTCGCGGACTTCCCCCGGGTCCGCATCGAGCAGGGCAAGGTCGAGTCGGTCCTGCCGCGTACGGGCATCACCGAGGTCGACCTGATCGTCCTCGACCCGCCCCGCGCGGGCGCCGGCCGCGCGACGGTCGCCCACCTGGCCTCCCTGGGCGCCCGCCGCATCGCCTACGTCGCCTGCGACCCCGCCGCGCTGGCCCGGGACCTGGCCTACTTCCGCGACGGCGGCTACCGGGTGCGGACCCTGCGGGCGTTCGACCTGTTCCCGATGACGCACCACGTGGAGTGCGTGGCGATTCTGGAGCCCTCGGACAAGGGGCACTGAGCCGGTCGTCCGTCCGGGGCCGGCCGTGCTTGTGACCGTCGCGGCTCCGCCGCCCGGCGCGGGGGCCGCTACCCCCGTGTGCGGCGGATGCGCAAGGGACCGCGGGCCTCGCTCTCCGTGACGGGGCGGCCGGCCCGGGTCACTTCTGCCTTGCCCGACGCCACCAGGTGCCAGGCCGCTCGGCGCGCCGGTTTCATCAGGGCCCGCCAGCCGTCGTCGTCACCGTCGTAGACCTCGCGCGCGGCGTCGGAGGGGCAGATCGACGCCGTGTCGGCGCGGCGCTCCAGCAGGCTCATGATGGCCTGCTCCAGCCGCTGCACGAGCTGCCGATCCGTCTCCGCCACGCGATCCAGTGTGGCACCGTCCATGGGGCTCGGGACGGGCCCTTCACCACGGCGTACGTCATCTGCGGGGCGTCAGCAGCAGGTGCCGTACGTCGACGCTGGACAGGGTCTGCGGGTCGCCCGTGAACGCGCGCAGCCGGATCCGGACCTTGGCGTTGCTGCGGGAGACGGGGAAGGTGCCCCGGGGCGGGCGCAGGGCGTAGACGGCCGTGCCGTGCGCGGGCAGGGTGGCCGGGCCGCGCGCCACCGTCCAGTACCGGCCCATGCCCTCACCCGTGGTGAGCATGAAGTGGGGGGTGAGGGGACGGTCGCCGGAGTTGGTCACGTGGACCGTCAGCAGCGACACCTTGCTCGGCGTCGCGTGCCGTACCTCGGTGACCCGCATCCGCAGGGGTGGGCTTCCCGTGGCCGCGACCAGGGCGCTCACCAGCGCCGGTGCCAGCAGCAGCGCGCCCGCCGCGGCGAGCGCCGCGCGGCGGCGCGGGCCGGCCGGCAGCCACCGGGGCCGCGGCTGCCAGGCGCCAGCGAACTCGGCCGCGGGCGCGGTGACCACGGCCGCCAGCCACAGCGGTGTCATCAGCAGGTAGTAGCCGTCCTGGGAGCGCGTCGCCAGATAGAAGGCGCACCACGGCAGCACGGTCGCCGCGGGCCCGAGGCGCCGCACGAACAGCACGAACACCGCCAGCAGTCCGGCCAGCAGCAGCATGCTCGCGTGCCCGTACCAGTCCAGCCGGTCACTGCCGTCGGTCAGCAGCAGCGACACGACGTTCAGGCCCTGGCCGTGCAGCACCGCGCCCTGCGTGATCAGCAGCAGGATCCCCTCGAACCAGGTGCGCGGCTCGTGCACGACGAAGTACGTGTTGATCAGCAGCCAGGTGGCGAGGACGATCCCGAGCATCCGCAGCATCAGGCGCCCGGCCCCGCGCCCGCCCAGCTCGCCGCGGCGTACCGCGTAGAGGCCGGCCAGCAGGAACGGCGTGACGAACCACGGCAGTTGCTGCGCCGCGCAGGCCGCGCCCAGGCACACGGCCCGGGCGGTCCCGGCGGCGCCGAGCCGTCCGCCCCGCCCGATCCGGGGCCAGCGCACCACCACCGGGACCAGCAGCGCGAGCCCCAGCATCGCCGGGTAGCCGAGGCGGGCGTAGGAGGGCAGGAAGCCGAAGCCGAGGCAGACCATCGTCGCCGCCGACCGCCACGGCACCGGCAGCATCCGCCACAGCGTGACCGCGGCCACCAGCAGCGCCGCCGTGGTGACCGCCGTCGCCGGGGTGCCGGCGTGGCCCAGCCACAGGAACGGCGCGGTGAGCAGCGGGGCCAGCGGGGGATAGCCGTACGTGTAGTCGTAGCCGCCGTCGACGGTGGGGGTGAGGGCGATGCCGGGGCCGAACAGCCAGGGCCAGGGCTGCCCGTAGACGGGGTGCCCGGCGACGAGTTCGCGGGCTGCCTGGGTGGTCAGCACGGCCTCGTCGGCGCCGTTGTGGTTCAGCGCCCAGGTGCACAGCGTGAGCGTCAGGGCGGTCAGCAGGACGGCCAGGTCCAGGCGGGCCAGGGTGCGATGGCGCCGGGTCACCACGGTGAGCACCCCGCACGCCAGGATCGACGCGTAGCAGCCCGTGATCACCAGGGCCACGGGCAGCCGGTGGGTGGCCGCCTGGGTCCACACCGTACGGGTGCCGATGAAGAGGCTGATGACGGCGAGCAGGGTGAGAACGCGGTGCCACTGCGCGGGCGGTGGCTCCTGAGGGCGGGCGGCCGGCGCGGGCCGTGGCCGGAGAGCGGGAGCCGCCGGCTGGGTGTCTGCCATGTGCACGGAAGGGAACGCTAAGAGCGGCCGGTGAACGGGGCACGGCCGGAGGTGAAGATTCCGGTGTGCCCGAGATGAGCGGTGCCGGTCCGGGAGGAAGTCGGCATACGGGACGGTGTGACCGGCTCGTCCGGTCGCGGACCGTGTCGCTGTTGGGCCGAACAGGTGACTTGGCGTAAGAATTGCCTGGTGCAGGAGATGAGTGCGAGTCGGAACGGGGGAACGGTGAACCGCTACGACGTCACCGATGAACAGTGGGAAGGGCTCGCCCAGGTCGTACCCCTGCGCGGACGCGACTCCTGGCCGTCAGCGGTCAACCACCGCTCCATGCCGGAGGCGGAGACCGAGATGCGGCGCCGTTTCGTGGTGCTGCGTGTCAACGTCTTCGCGGACGCCCGTGAGGTCGCCGAGACCCTGATGGCCGGCATCCCGGTCCTCCTCGACCTGACCGGCGCCGAGACGGAGGTCGCCAAGCGCGTCCTCGACTTCTCCACGGGCGTGGTCTTCGGCCTGGCCAGCGGCATGCACCGCGTCGACCGCAACGTGTTCCTCCTCACCCCGCACGGCACGGAGGTCAGCGGACTGATGGAGAACACGGGGCTCTCGGGGGGCTGAGCCGGCGGGGTCGGCGGGGGTGCGGTGCCCGGCACGGGCGGTGCGAGGAATCCCGGACGCGCAATCCCCGGACGGGGAGTTCCGGACGCGAAGTCGGGACGAGGAAGCCCGGACGCCGCGGTCGGGGGCCCGCGTCGCGTCCACGTTCCTCGTCCCCCGTTAGGAGGAAGATGACCTCGGCGGAACGGTTCGCTGGACCCGCGCGGGCCTAGCGTCCGCCGTATGGGCGTTTCTTCCGTTTCGTCGTTGTCCGTCTTCGAGGAGCCGGACGTGGTGAGGCCGATTCGGCCGCGGGTCACCGAGGTGCGGCTGTCCGCCTTCGCCGTGCACCGGCGGGTCGTCCTGCCCCTGGACGGTGCGTTCACGCTGCTCGCCGGACGCAGTGGCAGCGGCAAGTCGACCGCGCTGCGCGCCTACGCGGCACTCGCGCGGCTCGCCGGTGGCGCCGAACTCGGCGAGGCCTTCCCGGACCCGGTCTCGTGCGTGCCGGAGCGGGCCCGGCCCGACGCCCAGCGGCGGCGCGGATTCCGCATCGGCTGTACGGCGGACGGTCCCGTCGGTCCGGTACGGCTCGATCTCG
Organism: Streptomyces sp. NPDC104814; assembly: GCF_055583185.1. NCBI lineage: Bacteria > Bacillati > Actinomycetota > Actinomycetes > Kitasatosporales > Streptomycetaceae > Streptomyces > Streptomyces sp. NPDC104814. Next base: position 163,349 of record NZ_JBVJOL010000001.1, read on the forward strand.
CCGTCCAGGTCGAGCCCGACCTGCGCGTCGTGGGCGAGCGGCTCACCGCCGGCGGGACCGTCCTGCTGGAGACCGCGCTCGTCGATCCCGGGCGGCGCGCCGTGCAGGCCGCCTGGCACACCGCCGGCGCCGCCCCCGTGACACGCGCCCCGCTGCCCGACGACCGGCTCGGGACCGCCCTGCTGCCGTTGCGCGTCGCCGGCAAGACCGACGGGCAGCGCCGGGTGCTGGCCGCCGCCGAACAACTGGTCGTCGCGCTGCGCTCGGTGTTCGCCTGCGACCCGCGGCCCTCCCGGATGCGGGCGCCCGTGCCCAGCGGCTCCGGCCGGCTGCTCACCGGCTGCGACAACCTCGCCGACGTCCTGTGGCGCACCCGCGCCGAATGCGGCCGCCGGCACGCGGTACTCGTCGCGGCCCTGCGCTCCGGCTGCGCCGTGCCGGCGGCCGACGTGGTGGCCGAACCCCACAGCGACGGAACGGTGCGCGCCCGGCTGGAACGGGACGGCGGCACCCGTACGGATCTGGCCCGGCTCGGCGACGGCGAGCTGCGCTTTCTCGCGCTCGCCCTGGTGCTGGTCACCGGGCCCGGCATCCTGGAGGTCGACCCGGCCGGCGAGGTGCCGTCGGCTCTGCAGGCGCTGACCGTGCTCGCCGACGGATTCGACCGTTGCCTGGACGCGGGTCAGCGTGCCGAACTCGCCCGGCTGGCGGTGCGGATGGGCGAGCGCGGCCATCTGCGCTGTGTCGGCGCGGTGGCCGACGCCTCGTGGGCGGCGGGGATCGACGGCGTCACGGTGGTACACCTGAACCCGTGACGAAGCACCTCGATCTGGCGCAGTTGCAGCGCAGGCTGGCCGAGTTCGCGGCCGCCCGCAACTGGCAGCCGTACCACACGCCCAAGAACCTGGCGACCGCGCTGAGCGTGGAGGCCGCCGAACTGGTGGAGATCTTCCAGTGGTTGACGCCGGAGGAGTCGGCGGGGGTGATGGGCGACCCGCACACCGCGCACCGGGTCCGCGACGAGGTGGCCGACGTGCTCGCGTATCTGCTTCAGCTGTGCGAGGTGCTCGGTGTCGATCCGCTGACGGCTCTGGCGGAGAAGATCGAGCGGAACGAGGAGCGGTTCCCGGCGCCGGGGGATGGGGGCGGACAGGTCAAGGGTGGCGATACCGACTGAGGTTGGAGGAATTTCTTCCACTTTCACTCTCCGCAGTCGGCCGGGTGCCCGAAACCGATTTGTTGTCCGCAGATTTCCGCCTTCCTCTGGCTTTTCGCCCCACATGCCTTCACGCTGGGTAGTGAACAAGGGAGTTCGGGCAGACGTGCGAACGGCATGTCGGATCGTCACCCGGGGGCGCGTATGGACGCGGTGAGGCTCATCCTGACGAGCAGACGGGCGCTGGCGGCGAGCAGCGATCCGTCGCGGACCCTGCGGGAGGTCTGGCAGGCGCAGGCCCTCACCCAGGCGATCGGCAGCCGCCTCGCGGTCTCGGGTCCGCCCGAACTGCGCGGTGAGGCACTGGGGTTGACGGAACTGGCGGGACGTGGCTGCGGGGTGCTCGACCCGCCCGACCTCGACCCGGACGCGTTACGCGCCGCCCAGCTCACCGCCCTCGACGACGCCCGGCAGACGCTGCTCGCGCTCGACGCCCTGCTCGCCGACGTCGGTATCGCCCTCGTCGGCGTCGCCAGCGGGGCGGACGACGAGGGGACGTACTGGCAGTGCATGGAGGCGATCGACGCGACGGACGAATCCCGCGACCGGGTCCACTGGATGCTCCGCAAACTGGCGGGCCGCGAGGAGGCGTTACCGGAACGGTGAGCCGCGGAGGCGGGTGCGCATCGCCGTTGCGCCCGCCACTCGGCCGACCGCGCGCCGGGCCGCCTGCTGCCGACGGCCCGACGCTCGCCTTGTGGTGTCACGCTCCCGCCTGTGGTGTCACCGTGCCGGTGGAGCCGGCTCCCGCCCCCGCCCGGACGGCTCAGCTCGGCTCCGGGTCTTCGCGTGGAGCGCGTGGAACGCCGGGAGCGTGTGGCGTGCCTGCCGTCGACTGGAGGTCCGCGTCCAGTGCCGACAGGTCCGCGTTCAGCGCCGACATCAGTTCCTCCATCTGCTGCAGCAGCCCCTTCGGCTGGGCGACGCCCGGCACGGACTCTTCGGACATGACGGCCTCCTCGGCCCGCGGCCCCCCGCACGGGGACCGGCACGGTGACGCGACGGCGGCCACCGCCGGCGCGGGCGCCGGGCGGTCCGGCTCCGCCCGAGCCAACGATCACCGCCGGGGGCGGTCACTGGCCCGGTGGTCGCCCGTGCGCGGCGTTGACGTTTTTCACCCGGCCGGGGAGAGACGCACCGGGCGCCGGGGACCGGTGACGAGGCCGGCGCCCGCGGCGTGGAGGATGGAGGACATGGACCTTCGCATCTTCACCGAACCCCAGCAGGGCGCGACCTACGACACCCTCCTCACCGTGGCGAAGGCCACCGAGGACCTCGGCTTCGACGCCTTCTTCCGCTCCGACCACTATCTGAAGATGGGTGACGCCGACGGCCTCCCCGGCCCGACGGACGCCTGGATCACCCTCGCCGGCCTCGCCCGCGAGACCCGCCGTATCCGGCTCGGCACGCTGATGACCGCGGCCACCTTCCGGCTGCCCGGCGTCCTCGCCATCCAGGTCGCCCAGGTCGACCAGATGTCCGGCGGCCGCGTCGAACTCGGCCTCGGCGCGGGCTGGTTCGAGGAGGAGCACACCGCGTACGGCATCCCCTTCCCGAAGGAGAAGTTCGGCCGCCTGGAGGAGCAGCTGGAGATCGTCACCGGCCTGTGGAAGACACCGCAGGGCAAGACCTTCGACTTCCATGGCACCCACTACGAGCTCACCGGCTCGCCCGCGCTGCCCAAGCCGGCGCAGAGGAAGATCCCGGTCCTCATCGGCGGCCACGGCGCCACCCGCACACCGCGCCTCGCCGCCCGCTTCGCGGACGAGTTCAACATCCCCTTCGCCTCGGTCGAGGACAGCGAGCGGCAGTTCGGCCGGGTGCGCGCCGCCGCCGAGGCGATCGGCCGCAAGGCCGACGACCTCGTGTACTCCAACGCCCTCGTCGTCTGCGTCGGCCGTGACGACGCCGAGGTCGCCCGCCGCGCCGCCGTCATCGGCCGCGAGGTCGACGAGCTGAAGGCGAACGGTCTGGCCGGCTCCCCGGCCGAGGTCGTCGACAAGATCGGCCGGTACGCCGAGATCGGCTCACGCCGCGTCTACCTCCAGGTCCTCGACCTGCACGACCTGGACCACCTGGAGCTGATCTCGTCCCAGGTGCAGTCCCAGCTGTCGTAGGTCCCCCGCGGCCGGGCCCGCTGCGCGCGGGCCCGACCCCGTCCGGTCACCACCTCCCTCGCTCACAGCCTCCCTCCTTCCCTTATGGCTGGGTTCATTTGCCTAAAAGCTTTAGGCACCGGCATAATCGCTATCGGTAGAAGGAGGGAGCGTCATGGCACGCGCAGGGCTGACCGCCGAGCGTCTCGTCCGTGCGGGCGCCGAGCTCGCCGACGAGGTCGGTTTCGAGCAGGTGACCGTCTCGGCGCTCGCCCGGAGGTTCGACGTCAAGGTCGCGAGCCTGTACTCGCACCTGAAGAACTCCCAGGACCTCAAGACGGGCATCGCCCTGCTCGCGCTGGACGAACTCGCCGACCGGGCCGCCGACGCGCTCGCCGGCCGGGCCGGCAAGGACGCCCTGACCGCCCTCGCCGACACCTACCGCGACTACGCCCGCGAACACCCCGGCCGCTATGCCGCGACCCGCCTGCCCCTCGACCCCGAGACCGCGGCGGCGAGCGCGGGCGTGCGGCACGCGCGCATGACCCGGGCGCTGCTGCGCGGCTACGACCTGACCGAACCCGACCAGACCCACGCGGTCCGGCTGCTGGGCAGCGTCTTCCACGGTTACGTCAGCCTCGAGCTGGCCGGTGGCTTCGCGCACAGCGCCCCCGACAGCCAGGAGAGCTGGGAACGCGTCCTGGACGCCCTCGACGCCCTGCTGCGGAACTGGCCCGCACCCGGAGGACCCCGATGACCGCCGACCGGATCACCACCCCCGTCACCACCCCCCTCACCCCCGCCCATGTACGCGGAGCCCTCGAGCTGGAGCGCACCGCGCACGGGCTGCTGCCGCACCGCCTGCCCGCCCGGGCCCGCACCCAGAACGACGACCCGCAGCTCGCCCTCGCCGAGTCGCAGCCCAGCGGCGTCCGCCTGGCCCTGCGCACCCGCGCCACCGTGGTCGAGCTGGACGTGCTGGCGACCAAGCGCGTCTACCGCGGCGCGCCGCCCCGCCCGCACGGCGTGTACGAGCTGCTCGTCGACGGCCGTCCGGCCGGCCGCGCCACCGCGGACGACGGCAACACCGTCACCATCGACCTGTCCACCGGCGCCTCCGACATCCGCCCGGGCCCGGTGTGCACGCTGCGTTTCACCGGTCTGCCCGACCGGGACAAGGACGTCGAGATCTGGCTGCCGCACAACGAGCACACCGAGCTCGTCGCCCTGCGCACCGACGCCCCCGTGGAGCCCGCCCCCGACCTGGGCCGCCCGGTCTGGCTGCACCACGGCAGTTCCATCAGCCACGGCTCCGACGCGGACGGGCCCACCACCACCTGGCCGGCGCTCGCCGCCCGGCTCGCCGGAGTGGAGCTGATCAACCTCGGTTTCGGCGGCAGCGCGCTGCTCGACCCGTTCACCGCCCGCGCGATCCGGGACACCCCCGCCGATCTGATCACCCTCAAGATCGGGATCAATATCGTCAACCTCGATCTGATGCGCCGGCGCGCCTTCGGGCCGGCCGTCCACGGCTTCCTCGACACCGTCCGCGAGGGCCACCCGACGACACCGCTCACGGTCGTCTCCCCGCTGTACTGCCCGATGCACGAGGACACGCCAGGACCGGGCGCCTTCGACTTCGCGGCGCTCGCCGAGGGCCGGCTGAACTTCCGTGCCACGGGCGACCCGGCGGAGGTCGCCACCGGCAAACTGACCCTCGCCGTCATCCGCGAGGAGCTGTCCCGGATCGTCACCGAGCGCTCCGCCGACGACCCGCACCTGCGCTACCTCGACGGCCGTGAACTGTACGGCGAGGACGACCACGCCGAGCTGCCGCTGCCCGACGGGCTGCACCCGGACGGCGCCACCCACCGCCGTATCGGCACCCGGTTCGCGGAGGCCCTGCACAAGACGCTCCCGGAGGTCGTGGCGAAAACCGGTGGCCCGGCCGCCTGACGGCCGGGAAACTCGCTCACATGTTCCTGACCATCAGCACCACCGGCTCGGCGGAACGCCCCGCGACCGACCTCGGATTCCTGCTGCACAAGCATCCCGGGAAGGCGCAGGCGTTCTCCACCTCCTACGGCACCGCGCACGTCCTGTACCCCGAGGCGGACGCCGAGCGCTGCACGGCGGCGCTGCTGCTGGAGGTCGATCCGGTGGCGCTGGTGCGGCGGGGCAAGGGCAAGGGCCGCGGCGGCGCCCCCGACGCGGCCCTCGCGCAGTACGTCAACGACCGCCCGTACGCGGCGTCCTCCCTCCTGGCCGTCGCGCTGAGCAGTGTGTTCTCCAGCGCGATGCGCGGGGTGTGCACCGCCCGGCCCGAGCGCGCCGCCGAGCCGCTGCCACTGCGCATCGAGGTACCCGCGCTGCCCGCCCGCGGCGGCAGCGGTGTCGTACGCGCGCTCTTCGAGCCGCTCGGCTGGACGGTGAGCGCCGAACCGGTCGCCCTGGACGCCGAGTTCCCGGAGTGGGGCGACTCGCGGTACGTCCGTCTCGTCCTTGAGTCGCAGGCGCTGCGGCTGTCCGAGGCGCTGCGTCACCTGTACGTCCTGCTGCCCGTGCTGGACGACGCCAAGCACTACTGGGTCTCCGCCGACGAGGTCGACAAGCTGCTGCGGGCCGGCGAGGGCTGGCTGCCCGGCCACCCGGAGCACAAGCTGATCACCAGCCGCTTCCTGTCACGGCGCTGGTCGCTCACCCGGCAGGCGCTGGAGCGTCTGGAGCTGGTGCGGCTCGCCGAGTCCGATGACACGGACGTCGAGGAGATCGACAACGCGGTCGCCGCGGAGGCCGAGGAGGAGGAGAAGCCGGCCCCGCTCGCGGTGCAGCGCCGCGACGCCATCACGGCCGTCCTGCGGGAGAGGGGGGCCGCCCGCGTGCTCGACCTCGGCTGCGGGCAGGGCCAGTTGGTGCAGGCACTGCTGAAGGACGCGCGGTTCACCGAGATCGTCGGCGTCGATGTGTCGGTGCGGGCACTCACCATCGCCTCCCGCCGGCTGAAGCTGGACCGGATGGGCGAACGGCAGGCGGCGCGCGTCACGCTGCTCCAGGGCTCGCTGGCGTACACCGACACCCGGCTCAAGGGCTACGACGCGGCCGTGCTCAGCGAGGTGATCGAACACCTCGACCTGCCCCGGCTGCCCGCGCTGGAGTACGCGGTGTTCGGCTCCGCCCGCCCCCGCACGGTCGTCGTGACCACCCCGAACGTCGAGTACAACGTGCGCTGGGAGTCCTTGCCGGCCGGGCACGTCCGGCACGGCGACCACCGCTTCGAGTGGACCCGCGAGGAGTTCCGCGCCTGGGCGGCCACGGTCGCAGCACGGCACGGGTACGACGTGCAGTTCCAGCCCGTGGGCCCGGACGACCCCGAGGTCGGCCCGCCCACCCAGATGGCCGTGTTCCTCAAGAAGACCGAGAACACCGAGAACACCGGGAAGACCGAGAGCCGCGAGACGAGCGAGAGGCACAAGAAGGAGGCGACGGCGGCATGAGCGCGACCACCAGCACCGAAGGCCGGGCGCTGCCCGTCACCGACCTCTCCCTCGTCGTTCTCGTCGGCGCCTCCGGCTCGGGCAAGTCCACCTTCGCCCGCCGCCACTTCAAGCCCACCGAGGTCATCTCCTCCGACTTCTGCCGCGGTCTGGTGTCCGACGACGAGAACGACCAGAGCGCCACCCGCGACGCGTTCGACGTCCTGCACTACATCGCCGGCAAGCGGCTCGCCGCCGGCCGCCGCACCGTGGTGGACGCCACCAGCGTCCAGCAGGACGCCCGGCGGCAGCTGATCGACCTGGCCAAGCAGTACGACGTGCTGCCGATCGCCATCGTCCTCGACGTCCCCGAGGAGGTGTGCGCCGAGCGCAACGCCGCCCGCACCGACCGGGCCGGCATGCCGCGCCGGGTCATCCAGCGGCACATCCGCGAACTGCGGCGCTCCCTGCGCCACCTGGAGCGCGAGGGCTTCCGCAAGGTGCACGTCCTGCGGGGCGTGGACGAGATCGAGCGGGCCACCGTCGTCACCGAGAAGCGGTTCAACGACCTCACGCACCTCACCGGCCCGTTCGACATCGTCGGCGACATCCACGGCTGCTCCGCCGAACTGGAGGCGCTGCTGTCCAAGCTGGGCTACGTCGACGGCGTCCACCCCGAGGGCCGTACCGCCGTGTTCGTCGGCGACCTCGTCGACCGCGGACCGGACAGCCCGGGAGTGCTGCGCCGTGTGATGTCCATGGTGAAGACGGGCAACGCGCTGTGCGTGCCCGGCAACCACGAGAACAAGTTCGGCCGACACCTCAAGGGCCGCGCCGTCCAGCACACGCACGGTCTCGCCGAGACGATCGCGCAGATGGACGGCGAGAGCGAGGAGTTCACGCGGGAGGTACGGGAGTTCATCGAGGGCCTGGTCAGCCACTACGTCCTCGACGGCGGCCGGCTCGTCGTCTGCCACGCCGGTCTGCCGGAGAAGTACCACGGCCGCACCTCCGGCCGGGTCCGCTCGCACGCCCTGTACGGCGAGACCACCGGCGAGACCGACGAGTTCGGGCTGCCGGTGCGCTACCCGTGGGCCGAGGACTACCGCGGCCGGGCCGCCGTGGTCTACGGCCACACACCCGTCCCGGAGGCCACCTGGCTCAACAACACGATCTGCCTGGACACCGGCGCCGTGTTCGGCGGCAAGCTGACCGCGCTGCGCTGGCCGGAGCGGGAGCTGGTCGACGTACCGGCGGAGCGGGTCTGGTACGAGCCGGTCAAGCCGCTGCGCGCCGAGGCGCCCGGCGGCCACGACGGCCGGCCGCTGGACCTGGCCGACGTGCAGGGCCGCCGTGCGGTGGAGACCCGGCACGCCGGACGGGTCGCCGTCCGTGAGGAGAACGCGGCCGCCGCGCTGGAGGTGATGAGCCGCTTCGCGACGGACCCGCGGCTGCTGCCGTACCTGCCGCCGACCATGGCGCCGACCCCGACCAGCAAGCTCGAGGGCTACCTGGAGCACCCGGTGGAGGCGTTCGCGAGTTACGCGGCGGACGGGGTCGAGCGGGTCGTGTGCGAGGAGAAGCACATGGGCTCGCGGGCCGTGGCCCTGGTGTGCCGGGACGCGGAGACCGCCCGCAAGCGGTTCGGGGTGGACGGGCCCACCGGGTCCCTCTACACCCGTACCGGCCGGCCGTTCTTCGGCGACGAGTCGGTCACCGAGCAGATCCTCGACCGGCTGCGCACCGCGATCGGCGAGGCCGGCCTGTGGACCGGCCTGGACACCGACTGGCTGCTGCTGGACGCCGAGCTGATGCCGTGGTCGCTGAAGGCGTCCGGGCTGCTGCGGTCGCAGTACGCCGCCGTCGGCGCCGCGTCGGGCGCGGTGTTCCCCGGCGCGCTGGCCGCGCTGGAGGCCGCCGCGAGCAGGGGCGTCGAGGTCACGGACCTGTTGGCCCGCCAGCGGGAACGGGCCGCGGACGCCGCCGCGTTCACCGAGGCGTACCGCCGCTACTGCTGGACCACCGACGGACTGGACGGGGTACGCCTGGCGCCGTTCCAGATCCTGGCGGTCCAGGGCCGCAGCCTCGCCGCCCTGCCGCACGACGAGCAACTCGCCCTGCTCGACCGGCTGGTGGAGCACGACAGCACCGGTCTGCTGCAGACCACCCGGCGGCTGTACGTCGACACCGGCGACCCGGAGTCGGTGCGGGCGGGCGTCGACTGGTGGCTGGAGATGACCGGCCGTGGCGGCGAGGGCATGGTCGTCAAGCCGCTGGGCGCGCTGGTGCGCGGCCCGGAGGGCCGGCTGGTGCAGCCCGGCATCAAGTGCCGCGGCCGCGAGTACCTGCGGATCATCTACGGCCCGGAGTACACGCGTCCGGAGCAGCTGGCGCGGCTGCGGCAGCGGTTCCTCAACCACAAGCGGTCGCTGGCGCTGCGCGAGTACGCCCTGGGCCTGGAGGCCCTGGACCGCCTCGCGGAGGGCGAGCCGCTGTGGCGGGTGCACGAGGCGGTGTTCGGTGTACTGGCGCTGGAGTCGGAGCCGGTGGACCCGCGTCTGTGAGCCGTCACGGCGGCGGCCGCCGTGTTCCCTCCGCCGTGCGTGGCCCTGCCGACGGGCGGGCGCGGGCCGGTTGTGGCTGCTCGCGCACTTCCCCGCGCCCCTTCGGCGCGTGGCCGGCGCCCGGCGGTAACCGGCCGCCCGAGCGATCGGTTCCGGCCAGGTCGTCCCCGCTGGGGCGGTCCTGGCCGGACATCGTGACGCAGGTCCCGTTCGTCCCTGGTTAACCGCTGGTAGCCGTGCTAACTTCGCTGGTCGGTCAGGCAGGTGAACCGGCTCAGGGGGAAAGTCGGTGAATACAGGCGCGGGGTCGGTCGGACCCGAGGACGCATCCGGGTACGCGCAGGGCGTGGGCCTGCTGTTACGTCTCACCGACGCGCTGTGCGAGCTGAGCTGCATGGAGGACGCGCAGGGGCGGGTCCAGTTCGCCGCGATCCTCGGTGACCACCTGCGCCGCCCGATCGACCTCCGCGGTGTGAAACAGCGCGAGGACGTCGTGACCCTGGTGCGCGCCGCACTGAACGTCGAGGGCGGCGAGCGCGTGCTCGTGGGCATGGTGCGCGTCTTCGAGGGGGGCCCGGCCGGCGACCGGCTCGACCGGCTGCTGGAACCCGCCGCCCCGCCGGTGCAGGACGACCTGCTGCCCGGCCCGCTCACCCGTGTCGACGAGAACAGCGCACGCGCCGTCCTCGCCAAGGGCGACCTGCCCGCCGGCCGGCTCCGCGACGACCTCGTCCAGGAACTCAACGGACTCTTCCTGCCCCTCGGCCTCACTCCCGACCAGCTCTTCGGCTACGTCCTGGAGTGCAACGCCCAGCCCGACGGCCTCCCGCCCGCCGTGCTCCTCCTCGACCGGGCCGCCGCCCTCGCCACCACGCCCGCCCACCGCACCGCCCTGTCCGGCTGGGCCGACGACTGGGCCCGCCGCGCCGGTCTCACCGCGCAGCTCGAACAGCGCCGCGGCACCCGCCCCGCGGCGGCCGGCGACCCCGACATCCCGCGCTGCCTCGTCGTCGCCGTCGAACCCGCCCGCGACGGCACCGGCGAAGTGCTGGTGCGCCCCTGGCTCAACACCGTCCCCGGCCACTGGGACCCGCAGCCCTGCGAGCCCGTCACCACCACCCTCGACGGCCTCGGCCCCGCCGTCGAAGCGGCCCTGCGGCAGGGCGCCCGATTGTGGACCGTGCCGCCCGAGCCGCACCCGAGCGGACGCCGGCCCCCGCCGCCGTACGTCGAGTTCGTCCTGCCCTACGACCTGCTCAACCACGATGTGGCCGCGCTGCCCCACCGGATCGGCGACGGACGCCCGCTCGCGCTCGGCACCCGCTACGGGATCCATCTGCGGTCCCTGGAGCGGATGCGCTCGCGGGACGGGGCGGTGCGCGAACAGTGGCAGCAGCGCTGGGACACCCTGCGCCACGGCGGCGTCGGGGTGCACCACTGGAGCGAACCGGACGCCGAGCGGCTCGACGCGTGGCAGGCCGAACTCGCCGGGGAGACCTCCCACACGGCGGTCGTACTGGACGCCCCGGACACCGCACCCGCGCTGGAGGCGCTCAAGGCCGCCATCGCGGAAGGAATAGGGCTCGCCGTCTGGGACCGCAGGGGAGCGTTCCCGGAGGAGCGGCGGGAGGTGGTGACCGCCGTGTTCGCCGCCGTGCCCACCCCCGCACAGATCCCCGCCGTGGTGCACCGGCTGCGGCAGAGCGCCGCCCGCCACACCCAGGGGCCCGGCCGACTTCTCGGCCGGCACATCGGCTTCTTCTGGGACGATCCGACCCGGCTCGTCGACCTTCAGACCACCGATCCCGGCGACATCGCCGGCGAGGAGGCACCGGCATGAGCGCGCAGGAGCACACGGCAGGCCGCGGCTGGCGCGTCTTCGACGCCACCGGCCGGCCCCCGGCCGCCCCGCCCCCCTTGCCGGAACCCCCGCCCTGGCGCCGGTTCCGCGGCGGGCCGCCGCAGCCGGCGCCGCCCGACGACCCCGAGGCCGCCCAGCGCCGCCTGGGGCCCGGCGACCTCGCCCCGCAGCTCGACGCCGACGAGATCGACGTCGTCAACGCCGCGCTGGTGCTGCGCAGGCCCCTGCTGATCACAGGCCCGCCCGGCGTCGGCAAGTCCACCCTCGCCTATCTGATCGCCCGCGAACTGGGCCTCGGCCGGGTGCTGGAGTGGAACATCGTCAGCCGCACCACCCTCAGGGACGGCCTGTACGTCCATGACGCCATGGGCCGCGCCCAGGCGATCGCGGCCTGGCAGGCCGCACTGCCGGGCGCCGATGCCGCGGCAGACCCAAGAGAGAGTCAACTCCCGCCTCAACTGGGTGACTTCGTCACCTTGGGGCCCCTGGGCACCGCCCTGCTGCCCTACGATCGTCCCCGGGTGCTGCTTGTCGACGAACTCGACAAGAGCGACATCGACCTGCCCAACGACCTGCTGCACGTCCTGGAGAACGGAAGTTATGACGTCCCGGAGCTGGTGCGCGACGCCGCCGACACGGCACGCGTCCACACCAGCGACCCCGGGGGCCGCGCCGAGGTGCGGCACGGGCGCGTGGAGTGCCGGGAGTTCCCCGTCGTGGTGATCACCAGCAACGGCGAACGTGAGTTTCCGGCCGCTTTCCGGCGCCGGTGCCTGCCCCTGGAGATGCGTCCGCCCGGCCGCGAGCGGCTGCTGGCGATGATCGAGGGACACCTCGGCACCCTGCCCGAGGGTGCCGAGGAGCTGGTGGAGGAGTTCGTCCACCGCGTCCAGGCGGGCGGCACCCACAGCCTGGATCAGCTACTCAACGCCGTCCAGATGACTACTGCGGGTGGTTTCCAGACCGATGGCGACGGGCGTAAGCTCGTCGAAACGCTGCTCCGCGACCTCGCGAAGGGCCGCTGAATTGACCGGTAGGGAGCGCGCATCCGGACTGGGCGACGGCGGACCCGTCACGGGGTCGTCGTCGCCTCCTTCGGCGTTCCCCGAACCGGAGCCCTCCCTGCCGCACTGGCAGGAGATCGCCGACGCGGTGTGGCTCGCCGCGCACTGGACCCGGCACGACCCGGACCCCGGCCCGGGACCGGCTTCCGGCCCGGGACCGGCTCCCGGCTCGGAGGCGGACACCGGTGGCCGCCCGGAACGCACCCCCGCGGACGCGGCGACCCCGGCCGAACGCCCCCCGGTCCCCCCGCCCCCCGCCCAGGGCCTCGCCCGCGACCCGTCCGCCGCACTGCCGCCCGAGCCACCCCCGCCCACACCGGCCGACGGCGTCCCCCTGCCCGGGTCCATCACCGGTGAAGCCACCCTCACCGCCCGGCTGTTACCCGACCCCCTCGGCGCCCGCACCCTGCACGTCGGCCGCCCCCTGCTGCCCCCCGACGAGCCGCCCCAGCCCGGACCCGGCCGGGCCACCGCCCTGCTCGCCCGCGCCCTGCACCGCCTCGCCCGCCGCATCCCCTCCCGCGACACCCTCGAACTCGACGAGGAGACCACCGCCGAACAGGGAGTCGTGGACGGCATGTGGCTGCCCTTCCTGCGCCCCGCCCGCACCTGCGCCTTCGACCTGGTGCTCCTCGTCGACGCCGGGCCGACCATGCGGATCTGGGAGGACGCCGTCGCCCGCCTCGCCGAGGCCGCCGAGCACAGCGGCGCCTTCCGCGGGGTGCGCACCCTCCGTGTCACCGTGCCCCGCACCGGCACCGCCACCCTGCGCTGGCCCACCGGGCGGGTGGCCGCCGACCCGGCCGAACTCCTCGACGGCCGCGGCGACCGCGTCTTCCTCCTCGTCACCGACGGACTCGCCCACGGCTGGGCCGCGCCCGCCGCCGACGCCCTGCTCGGCCGCCTCGCACACGCCGGCCCCACCGCCGTCGTCCACCTGCTGCCGCCCCACCTGCGCCACCGCACCTCCCTCAACCCCTACGACGCCACCCTGGAGGCCGGCGGCTTCGGCGCCGCCAACGCCGCGCTGCGGCACTGGGCGCCGCCCGGCGGCCCCGACCCGCTGCGGCCCTTGCCCGCCGCCGGTGACGGCGCCGTCCCCGTGCCCCTGCTCTCGCTGCGCCACGGCTCGCTCGCCGCCTGGGCCGACCTCGTCACCGGCGAACGCGGAGTGCGCCGCGCGCTGCCCGTCGTCCTGGCCGGCACCCTCGCCAAGGGCGCGCCCGCCCCAGGACTGCGCGCCCCGCGCTTCCCGCGCGCCGCAGCCGCCGCCGTACGCCGGTTCCTCACCCTCGCCACCCCCGCGGCCCGCGCCCTGGCCGCCCAACTCGCCGCGATCCCCTTCGACTTCGACCTCGTGGAGCAACTGCGCCGGCGCACCATGCCGGAGACCCGGCCCGACCACCTCGCCGAGATCCTGATGGGCGGGCTGATCGACTGGGACAGCGGCGAGGAGCACCCCGAGTTCGCCGAGGGGGTGCGCGAGGCGCTGCTCGCCACCACCACCCGTTCCCAACTCGCCCGCACAGTCAGCATGGTGGGCGACCTGCCGGCCGCGGGGGAGCGGGGCGTGGCGCTGCGGGCCGCGCTGCGCGACCCCGGCGGCGCCCGGCTGCCCAACCCGGCCGCCCGGGGCTGGGCCCGCAGCGAACTCGCCGTCATGCGGGCGCTGTCCGGGCCGTACGGCGAGCGCGCGCGCCGCATCGAACCGCGGCTGTCCAGGTTCTACGGCCTGGCGGCCGACGGCGACACCGGTACGGCTGAACGGGTGGGCACCGGTTTGTCGAATGCTTCACCCACAGCGGTGAACCAGGGGGACGCGGTGCTCGCTCCCCCGGGTCCGGAAGGCAGTGATCCAGCGTCGAGAGAACCCGAGACCGCTGGAGACCACGTGAGCCTGGTGACCGACGCTACCCAACCACAAGCCCCGGAGGCTGAACCGCTCATGCAGAGCACCACGACCGCGACGCCGGCCCTCCTGGTGAACGTTCCCCTCAGGAACACCTCGTTCGTCGGCCGCCGGGCGCTGCTCAGGGCCGTGGAGGAGCAGCTCAGCGCCCAGGACACGACGGCCGTGCTGCCCAACGCGCTGCACGGCCTGGGCGGTGTCGGCAAGTCCCAGCTGGCGCTGGAGTACATCTACACCCACCAGCACGACTACAGGGTCATCTGCTGGATCCCCGCCGAGCGCGAAAGCCTCGTCCTTGCCGCGCTGGCCAGCCTCGCCGCCCAGCTCGGCGTGGCCCCCACCGGTCAGGACAGCGCCGCCGCCCCCGCCGCGAACACCGCCGTGCCGGCCGTCCTGGAGGCGCTGCGCACGGGCAAGCCGTACGACAACTGGCTGCTCGTCTTCGACAACGCCGAGGACATCGACAAGGTCCGCAACTACTTCCCGACCAACGGACCCGGGAAGGTCATCGTCACCTCCCGGAACCGCGGCTGGGAGCGGGTGGCCACCTCCCTGCCGGTGAACGTCTTCGAGCGCGCTGAGTCCGTCGAGCTGCTGCAGAAGCGCTCGCCCGACCTGAGCGCCGAGGACGCCGACCGCCTCGCCGAGGCCCTCGGCGACCTGCCGCTCGCCGTCGAGCAGGCGGGCGCCTGGCGGGCGGTGACCGGCATGCAGGTCGACGAATACCTCGACGCCCTCGCGCAGCGCAGCCCCGAGATCCTCGAACTCGACCCGTCGCCCGACTACCCGGTCTCCGTCGCGGCCGCCTGGAACATCTCCCTGGACCGGATCCAGGAGAAGAACCCTGGCGCCCGGCAACTCCTCGACATCTGCGCCAGCATGGCCCCCGAGCCGATCCCGCGCTCGATGCTGCGCGGCAGCCGCGGGGTGAGCATCACCTCGGAGGTCGACCCGCTGCTGCGCGAGTCGATCAAACTGAACCGCGCCATCCGCGACCTCAGCCAGTTCTCGCTGATCAGGGTCGACCCCCGCTCCGACACGCTCCAGATGCACCGCCTGCTGCAGACCGTGCTCCTGGCCAAGCTGGGCGCCGACGAGCGCGAGCAGATGCGCGACGCCGCCCACCAGCTGCTGTCGGCCGCCAAGCCCGGCCAGCCCGGCTCGTCCCTCGAATGGCGCGCGTACCAGGCGCTGCTGCCGCACGTGCTCGCCTCGCAGGCCGTGACCAGCACCGACGACTACGTCCGCGACCTGGTCGCCGACACCGTGTGGTTCCTCTACTACTGGGGCGACCACGAAGGCGCCGCCGCGCTCGCCCGGCAGGCGTGGACCGCCTGGGTGGCCGCCTCCGGCGAGGAGGACATCCAGGTCATCCGGATGGTGAAGTGCTTCGCGTGGCTGCTGCGCCAGATCGGCGAGGTCGGCGAGTCCTTCCCGCTCACCGAGCGGGCCCTGGAGATCTCCCGGCGCATCGACGCCGAGCCGGAGGTCCTGATCGACTCCCTGTGCGAGATGGCCGACGCCTACGGCTACCAGGGGCGCTTCCAGGAGGCACGGGAGGTGGCGAAGGAGGCGTACGAACTCGCCCGCTCCCTGTTCGGCACCGACGACCCCATCACCCTGCGCGCCACCCACTCCTACGGCGTGGAGCTGCGGCTGTGCGGTCAGTTCGGGGAGGCGCTGGCCCTGGACCAGGAGAACGCCCGGCTGCGCGACCTGCTGTTCGGGCCGGCGAGCTTCTACACCCTGAACACCCTCAACGCGCTCTCCATCGACATGCGCGAGCGCGGCGACTATCCGGGTGCCCGCGACTTCCAGGAGGACGTGCACCGGCGGGCCCGCGACACCATGGGGGAGGAGCATCCGCTCACCCTGCGCATCGCGCGCAACCTCGCGGTGTGCCGCCGCCGCGACGGGGCGCTCGGCGACGCGGCGGAGCTGGCCGCCCAGACCCTGCGCCGGTTCACCAGCCGCTACGGGCAGGACCACTTCGACTCGCTGGCCACCGCGACCAACGTCTCCGTCGATCTGCGTCTCGCCGGCGACCTGGACGGCTCCCGGCAGCTCGCCGAGGTCACCCTGCTGCGCTACGAGCAGCGGCTCGGCAAGAACCACGCCTACACCCTGCTGACCAAGGCCAACCTGGCCGCCACGCTGCGGGCACTCGGCGCGCTCGACGAGGCGCAGGAGCTGGAGGACGACGCGGCGCGGCGGCTCGCGGAGACGGTCGGGCCGCGCCATGTCACGGCCCTCACCGTCGCCATCGGCCAGGCCAACACGGCGTACGCGCGACTGGACTTCGAACGGGCACGCGAGATCGACGAGGCCAACCTGCCGCTGCTCACGGAGGTCGCGGGGGAGATGCACCCGCTGACCCTGTCCTGCACCGCCAACCTGGCGCTGGACCTGCGGGGGCTGGGCCGCGGCCGGGAGGCGGACGAACTGGAACGCAAGGCGGTCGACGGCTTCTCCGGCGGAGTGGTCCGCCCTGACCACCCCTGGCTCCAGTCGGCCCGCAAGCGCCGCCGCATCGAGTGCGACATGGCCCCGATGCCGCTGTAGCCTGCCGGCGGCCGTGAGGGGCTCGTCCGGGACGTGACCCGGCAGCCCCGGCTCCGGACGGCCGGGGCCGGGGGCGGCGGCGGGGGCGGGGCCGGGCCGGGGCCGGGGTGAGTGGTCGGCCGCCCGGTCGACGGGGTCGTCGGCTTCACGTCTAGGTGTCGTCGGCCGCCCGCCGGGGGTGTCGTCGGCTCCACGCCGAGGGGGCGTCGGCCTCGCGCCGAAGGGGTCGTCGGTCTCACGCCGAAGTGGCGTCGGTCTCCGGTCTCGTCGAGGCGGGGGCGGGGCCCGCCGGGGTGGGGTCCGGCGGGGCCGTCGGCCGGGTCAGGCTCCCGGGAGGGGGGTTTCCGTCGGGTTCGGGTGGGTGGGGTCGGGGGTGTCGCCGCGGGCGCGACCGGGGCGGGACAGCCGGCCGGCCAGGCGCAGGAGCGGCTGGGTGAGGAGGGTCGTCGCCAGGGCCATGAAGACCAGGACCGTATAGAGCTGTTCGCTCAGCAGGCGGGCCTGGTAGCCCGCGTTCAGGGCGATCAGCTCCGTGAGGCCCCGTGTGCTCATCAGGACGCCGACCGTGCGCGCGTCGTCCCGGTCCAGACCGCTCAGCCGTGCCGCCGCCGTACTCGGGCCGACCTTCGTCGCCACCGCCAGCACCGTCACGACCAGCAGCGCGATCCAGCCCGTGGCGTTCATGGAGTTCAGCGCGACCGACTGGCCCGAGACGACGAAGAAGAACGGCAGCAGCAGCGAGCTCACGTCGTGCAGCGGCCGTACCAGGTCGGGATCGAGCGTGCCGTCCTGCTCCCGCGGCAGCACCGCTCCCGCCAGCAGCGCACCGAAGATCACGTGCAGCCCCAGGTAGTGCGTCACCCACGCCGACCCCAGCGCGAACCCGAGCAGCAGTGCCATCCGCAGCGACGGCTCCATCGCCGTCCGCCACAGCAGCCGGCGCAGCAGCGGCCGCGCCACGAGCGGCATCAGCACGACGAAGCCCACGGCGAGCAGCGCCCGCCACTGCCAGGCGAGCGCCTCGTCGCCGGCGCCGCTGTTCAGCAGCGTCCCCGCCAGCACCGTCCACCCGAGCACGTCGAGCAGCCCGGCAGCGGACACCGCCACCACCCCGGGCACCGTACGGGCCAGGCCGTTCTCCCGCACTATGGCCGTCAGCACCGGCACGGCCGTTATCGACAGGGCGACCCCGGCGAACACCACCACGGCCGGGGAGAGGGCACGGTCCATCCCCAGGTGCCGCAACTGCTCCCGGAACAGCAGCGCGCAGCCCGCGCCCACCGCCATCGGCACCACGAACGCCGCCACCGCCACGGCCACCGCCGACCGCGCCCGGTCGCCGAGGATCCGCAGATCCAGTTCGTACCCGACGAAGACCAGGAAGACGACGAGGGAGATCTGCGCGAAACCGGTCAGCGCCGGTGAGATGCCCTTCGGGAACAGCGTGTCGTGCACGCCGGGCGCCACGCTGCCCAGCAGCGACGGCCCGAGCGCGATGCCCGCGGTCAACTGGCCCACGATGTACGGCTGTCCGAGCCGGCGCGCCAGCCAGCCGGCGGCGTGCGCGGCCACCAGGATCAGGGCCGAGGCACCCACGATGTGCAGGACGAGCGCGTCAGGGCTCATGGTGTCCCCCAGTGGTCCGGTGGGCCGGGCCGGCAACCCGGCCGCCGACGGGGATCGCACCCGCTCTCGACCCCAATCTCCTTATGGTACTGGTAACTTGACGTCCCAGCGGCAGTCGTACAGGGCGCTGCACCAGTGTCACGGGGGGCACATGACGGCGGTCGTCTTCATCCATGGGACAGGGGTTCGCGAACCGGACTTCTCTGCGACGGCGGGGCGCGTCGCGGCCGGACTGACCGCGCTGCGCGACGGACTACGCATCGTGCCGTACTACTGGGGCGGCACGCACGGCGCCACGCTCGCCGCCGGCGGAGCGAGCCTGCCCCCGGCCACCGGCACCACCCGCGGCCTCGCCGAGGCGCCCACCGCCGGCCCGGCCCGAGGGTCCGGCGAGACGCCGGGCGCCGCGGACCCCGACGACGACACCGTCGCCTGGGCCGCCCTCTACGTCGACCCGTACGCCGAACTCGCCCTCGCCGCGCAGCGAGCGGCGGACCGGACCGCCGAGCGGCCCCCCGGCTCCGTACCGCCCGCGCAGAAGCTTCAGGCGCGGCTCACCGCGCTGGCCGCCCAGGGCGACGCGCCCGCCGCCGAGCTGGGCCCCGGCCTCGCGCGTGCCGCCGCCGACCTCGCCGCCCACCCCCTGCTCGCCCCCGCCGCCGAGGCCCTGGACCCCGACGACCTCGCCGCCGTCGCCGCCCGCAGCCTGACCGCACGCGTCATCGCCGACGCCCTCGACGCCGACACCCCGCTCGTCCCGGTCGGCGACACCCGCGACACCGTCACCGAAGCGCTCGCCGAGGCACTCGGTGCACCACCCCGGGGCACCCAGCGCGGCGTGCGCTCCCTGCTGCTGCGCACCGCCGGGTCCGCGGCCTCCCGCGCCGTCGTGCGCCGCCGGCGCGCCCTCACCGAGGCCGCGCACCCCGCCGCCGGGGACGTGCTGCGCTACCTCGCCCGCGGCGCCGCCGTCCGTGCGGGCCTGCGCTCCCTCGTCGAGGGCCTGGCGGAGCCCGTCGTGCTCCTCGGTCACAGCCTGGGCGGCATCATCGCCCTGGACACACTGGTCTCCGCCCCGCTGCCGCAGGTCCGGCTGCTGGTGACGGCCGGCTCCCAGGGGCCGTTCCTGTACGAGTCGGGCTCCCTGCCCACGCTGGAGCACCCGGCCCCGCTGCCGCCCCACGTCCCCGCCTGGCTCAATCTGTACGACCGTCGCGACCTGCTCTCCTACCTCGGCGCCGGTCTCTTCCCGGGCCGGGTCACCGACGTCGCCGTCGACAGCCGCCAGCCGTTCCCGGCCGCGCACAGCGCCTACTGGACCAACCCGGCCGTGTACCGGCACATCGTGGACCGCCTGCCGTGACCGGTCCCTCCCCGCACACCCCCCGCGTCGACCCGGCGCGTGTGCACGCCCTCGTCGTCGGTATCGAGTCCTACGCCGCCGGGCCCGCCTGGGACCTGCCCGGGCCGGCCCGCGACGCGGTCCGCTTCCACGCCCTGCTGCGCGCAGCCGGCGTACCGGAGGACCAACTGCGCCTGCACCTGGCGCCATTGCCGCCCTACCGTCCCGGCGTCCCGTACGCCCCCGCCGACCAGGCCACCCTGCGCCGCGCCCTCGTCCAGGAACTGCCGCGGGAGCAGGGCGAGGTGCTGTGGGTGTGGTGGGGCGGCCACGGCGCGCTGGACCGGTCCGGGCACTTGCGGCTGTTCTGCGCGGACGCCACCACCGCCGACAAGCTCGGCATCGACCTGGACTCCGCACTGGAGCGGTACCGCAGCGACGCCGTGCCGTCCCTCACCGGGCAGTTGTGGATCGTCGACGCCTGCGAGACCTTCGAGGAGGACCTCGCGCTGCGCGAACCACTGCCGCCGGACGCGCTGCCCGTGGGCCGGCGCACGCTCGTACACCGGCAGACCGTGCTGCGGGCCGCCGGGCGCGGCCGGGCCGCCGCCAACGACCCCGTGCGCGGCACCGGGCTGTTCTCCGACGTCCTGCTCGGCCTGCTGGCCGAACACACACGGGCGCTGCCCGCGCCGCCCGATCCGGAGGAACTGTTTCCGGCCGTCCGGGCACGCATCGCCGCCCTCAGGGAAGCGGGCCGAACTCTGCAGTATCCGGAGATCCGGCTGCAAAGCCCCGAGCGTGGCGAAATCATCACCGCCGCCGCGCCGCCCGGCGCTCCCCGGCCCACCTCCCCGCTGCAGCGCGCGGTGGACGCCCTGCTGGCCTATCCGCTGATGGCCGACCCCGTCGAACGGCAGATGGTGGTCGGCGCGCTCGACCCTCGCGTCACCGGGACGCTGGCCCGTCACACCCGGGCCCGCGCGGACGCCGTGGGAATCCTGGGCGGCCTGGCCCGGCAGGGGGAGCAGGCCCTGTGGCAGCTGTACGACGCGGTCGTGTCCGTCGACGACGACACCGGGCGGGCGGCAGAACTGGCGGACGCACTCCGGGAGTTCGGCGCCGCGCAGGGGTCCTCGCGCGGTCGTGGATGATCGGGTGGCGTGATCGTACGGTTTTCGACCGGGGCAGGAATGGCCATGATGGAACAGGACGCGGGGCATTGCGTGCCACCGTGCGAGAAGGGGGAGCATCTTGGACCAGCCGCCCGCTCTGCAGCACGCCGCAGCCGTCCGTGATCCGGACCGCGCCGCGGGCGCCCTCGTCTGGGAGTCGGATCTGACGGACGTCGCCGCGCTGCCCTTGACCGCCGTGGACGAGCTGGCGCCGCTGTCGTCCACCGCCCGCCTGCTCGAGGAGGTCCTGCGCGCCCGCAGCGGCGTCAAGGGCGGCAGCGACGGCCCCGGCGGCGCCCGGGCCGAATAGCGCGGCCGGCCGGAGTGCCGCGCCGCGGGGAGCGGCCACGCGAGCGGCGTGGACGCGCGAGCCGAGTGGACGCGCGAGCCGAGTGGCTGCGCGAGCCAGTGCGGCAGCGCGTGCCGAGTGGCTGCGCGAGCCGAGCGGCCCCGCGAGCAGAGCAGCTCCGTGGAACGAGCAGCCGTGGGCGCGGTGGCCGGCTGTCCGCCCCACCAAGCCCCTGCCCACCCCGCAAGCCCCTGCCCGCCCCCGCAAGCCACCGTCCCCCCAGCCGCCACGTCCGCTCGGCCGCCGTGTCGGAGTGAGGGGGCGCGTGCGTGCCGCAGTGCGGCCGTGCGTCGTCCGCTCGCCCGCCGGAGGCCCCCGTACCCGTGACCGGAGGTCCCGCCCATGACGAGCGAGCGCCCCGCGCCCCTGCGCATGCCCGACGCTCTCTTCGCCGAGCTCGCCGCCGGCGGCGGTTCGGCGGCGGCCGTCGCCTTCCTGGAGCGGGCCGAGCGCGCCCGCCGGCTGCTGCTCCTGCGCACGCTGCTCGACCGCGCCGCGGACCTGCCCACGCCCGAGACATCGGTCGCCGACGCCTGGCGCGTCGTCAAGGACGCCGCCGCCCGCGCACCCGAGGAGGTCGACCGGCTGCTGCTCGCCCCGGCCACCGGTGGCTGGCTGGCCCATGTGCTGCGCCGGCTGCACGGCACCGCGTCGGGGCCGCCGCTGTGGGCGGAGGCCGGTCACCTGAACGCTCTCGCCGTCTCCGCGTCGCTGCTCGCCGGTACGGCGGCGGACCTCCGCGTGCCGCTCACCGGCGGCCGTCTGCCGCTGCCCGGCCTCGGACTGGCCCGGCTGCCGGACGCGGCACCGGGGCCGACGGTCGCCCGTGCCGTCACCCGTGACGGCGAACTGACCCTGACCGCGGGCGGCGCCTCCGCGCTGACGATCCGCCCCGCGACCGCGGCCGTGGACGGACCGGCCGGGGAGACACCGGCGCAGAACGGCTGGCTCCCGTTGCGCACCCTCACCCTCGACCGTCCGGCGGGCCCGGTCGCCGTCCCGCTGGACGATCTCGACCCCTACCGCGACCTCGACGACCCGCTGCCCCCGGCCCGGCTGGAGGACGCCGAGGCCCGGGCCTGGCAGCGGCTGTTCGAGGAGGCCGCAGCCGTGCTGGACGCCTCCGGCGGGCCCGGCCCCGGCCGGATGGACGCGGCCCTGATCCGCTCGGTCGTCCCCTACGGCCGTACCGCCGCCACCCCGCCCGCGCCGCCGGCCGTGCGGGTGTCCGCCTCCAGCGGTGACTCCTACGGCGGCATGGTGATCTCCCGCCCGTCCTCGGCGCTCGCCCTGGCCGAGACGCTCGTCCACGAGTTCCAGCACAGCAAGCTGGCCGCCCTGCTGCACCTCTTCCCGCTGCTCGACGACGACCGGGAGGAGCGCTACTACGCCCCCTGGCGGGCCGACCCGCGCCATCTGACCGGCCTGCTGCACGGGGCGTACGCCTTCACCGGTGTCGCCGGGTTCTGGCGGGACCAGCTGGCCGGTGCCCGCGAGGACCGTGCGGCCGACACCGCCGGCTACCACTTCGCGCTGCGCCGCCTGCAGAGCCGGCTCGTCGTGCGCACCCTGCTCACCAGCGGCCGCCTCACCGTCCAGGGCCGCGCCCTGGTCTCGGGACTCGCGGCCACGCTGGACGGCTGGCTGCGCGAACCGGTCCCCGCGGCCGCCCTCGCCCGGGCCCGTACGGCGGCCCTGCTGCACCGCACGGAGTGGCGCCTGCGCAACGTGGCGGCACCGGCCTCGTCCAGGACGCCGCACCCGCTGCGCTTCCGCGCGGACCGCACCTTCTGGCCCGATCTGCGCACCCACGCCTTCGCCGCCGCGCCCGAAGCCCCGAGCACCCCCGACGAACACCTCGCCGCCGGCGACCCGGCCGCCGCGCTGACCGGCTACTCCGAGCTGCTGGCCGCCCGCCCGGCGGAGCCGCACACCCTCGCCGGCTGGATCGTCGCACGGGCCGCCGCCCACCCGGGCCGCACCGCCCGCCACCTGCTCGCCCGCCCGGAACGACTCCAGCCCCAGCCCACCGCGTGACCACCGGTCCCTGGCCGAAAGCACTCCCTCCGCGCGAGCGGCAGCGGAGATCTCCGCACATCGAGGAGAAGAGAAACGTGCGAGTGGCGGGTCAAGACGGGAGCCGGTGGTCAGGATGGAGGCATGGGATTCCACGTCGACTCCGAGGCCGGGCGGCTGCGCCGCGTGATCCTGCACCGGCCGGACCTCGAGCTCAAAAGGCTCACGCCCAGCAACAAGACGACCCTCCTCTTCGACGACGTGCTCTGGGTGCGCCGGGCGCGCGCTGAGCACGACGGTTTCGCCGACGTCCTGCGTGACCGCGGGGTCACCGTGCACCTCTTCGGCGACCTGCTGACCGAGACGCTGGAGATCCCGGCGGCCCGTTCGCTCGTCCTGCAGCGCGTCTTCGACGAGAAGGAGTACGGCCCGCTCGCCACCGACCACCTGCGCGCCGCCTTCGAGACACTCCCCGCGCGCGAGCTGGCCGAGGCACTGGTCGGCGGCATGACCAAGCGCGAGTTCCTCCAGGAACACGCCGAGCCGGTCTCCGTCCGCTTCCACGTCATGGAGCTGGACGACTTCCTGCTGGCCCCGCTGCCCAACCACCTGTTCACCCGCGACACCTCCGCCTGGATCTACGACGGCGTCTCCGTCAACGCCATGCGCTGGCCCGCCCGGCAGCGCGAGACCGTGCACTTCGAGGCGATCTACCGGCACCACCCCCTGTTCCGCGACGAACCGTTCCGCCTGTGGTCCGAGGGGCAGGCCGACTACCCCTCCACCATCGAGGGCGGTGACGTCCTGGTCATCGGCAACGGCGCGGTGCTGATCGGCATGAGCGAGCGCACCACACCGCAGGCCGTGGAGATGCTCGCGCACAAGCTGTTCGCAGCCGGATCGGCCCGTACGATCGTGGCGCTCGACATGCCCAAGCGGCGGGCGTTCATGCACCTCGACACCGTGATGACCATGGTCGACGGGGACACCTTCACCCAGTACGCGGGCCTCGGCATGCTGCGCTCGTACACCATCGAACCCGGCGCCGGGGAGAACGAGCTGAAGGTCACCGACCATCCGCCGGAGCACATGCACCGGGCGATCGCCGCCGCGCTCGGGCTGAGCGAGATCCGGGTGCTCACCGCCACGCAGGACGTCCACGCCGCCGAGCGGGAGCAGTGGGACGACGGCTGCAACGTGCTGGCGGTCGAGCCGGGCGTCGTCGTCGCCTACGAGCGCAACTCCACCACCAACACCCATCTGCGCAAGCAGGGCATCGAGGTGATCGAGATCCCGGGCAGCGAGCTGGGCCGGGGCAGGGGAGGCCCGCGGTGCATGAGCTGTCCGGTGGAGCGGGACGCCGTATAGCAGCGGGCCATGGGGGGCGTCTGTATATAAATGCTGAGTGTCGTATAGACTTCCAATAGTCAGCCGTCCCCCGTCCCTCTGGAGCGCCCCCATGGCGACAGTCCCGACCGCCCTCGCCGGCCGCCACTTCCTCAAGGAGCTGGACTTCACCCCCGAGGAGTTCCGCGGGCTGGTCGAGCTGGCCGCCGAGCTGAAGGCCGCCAAGAAGGCCGGGACCGAGACGCAGCACCTGCGCGGGAAGAACATCGCGCTGATCTTCGAGAAGACCTCCACCCGTACCCGCTGCGCGTTCGAGGTCGCCGCCGCCGACCAGGGTGCCCACACCACCTACCTCGACCCGTCGGGCTCCCAGATCGGCCACAAGGAGTCCGTGCGGGACACCGCGCGGGTGCTCGGCCGGATGTTCGACGGTATCGAGTACCGCGGCGACAGCCAGGAGAAGGTCGAGGAGCTGGCCGCCTGCGCCGGTGTGCCCGTGTTCAACGGGCTCACCGACGACTGGCACCCCACCCAGATGCTCGCCGACGTGCTCACCATGACCGAGCACAGCGCCAAGCCGCTCACCGAGATCGCCTTCGCCTACCTCGGCGACGCCCGCTTCAACATGGGCAACTCCTACCTGGTCACCGGCGCCCTGCTCGGCATGGACGTACGCATCGTCGCCCCGAAGTCCTACTGGCCGGCCCAGGAGATCGTCGACCGGGCGCGCGAGCTGGCCGAGTCGACCGGCGCCCGCGTCACCCTCACCGAGGCCCTCGAGGAGGGTGTGCGCGGCGCCGACTTCGTCGCCACCGACGTCTGGGTGTCCATGGGCGAGCCCAAGGAGGTCTGGGACGAGCGCATCGCCGCCCTCGCCCCGTACGCCGTGACGATGGACGTGCTGCGCGCCACCGGCAACGCGGACGTCAAGTTCCTGCACTGTCTGCCGGCCTTCCACGACCTCGGCACCAAGGTCGGGCGCGAGATCTTCGAGACCCACGGCCTCACCTCGCTGGAGGTCACCGACGAGGTCTTCGAGTCCGCGCACTCGGTCGTCTTCGACGAGGCCGAGAATCGGCTGCACACCATCAAGGCCGTTCTCGTGGCCACCCTCGCCTGACCTTCCGTACCGGACCGGCCTGCCCAGCGGGCCCTCCGTACCGGACCGGCCTGCCCAGCGGGCCCTCCGTACCGGACCGGCCTGCCCAGCGGGCCCTCCGTACCGGACCGGCCTGCCCAGCAGGCCTTATGCTGTCCGGCGGCCCGGAGCCACCCCTTCCGCGGCCGTCGCGCGCCCCACCCGGCGCATCCGTCCCCAGAAACGAGCACCACCCGCATGCCCCGCATCAAGTCCCCCGCGCTCCTGGTCGCCGAATCCGGCGCCGACCGGGACGGCCACGGCCTGAAGCGCACGATGGGTCTGTCCCAGCTCATCTGCTTCGGCGTCGGCGCGATCGTCGGCACCGGCATCTTCGTCGGCCTCTCCGACTCCGTGGCCCAGGCCGGCCCCGCCGTCGTCGTCTCCTTCCTGCTCGCCGCGATCACCTGCGTCTTCACCGCCTTCTCCTTCGCCGAGCTGGGCGGCGCGATCCCGGTCTCCGGATCGTCGTACTCCTTCGCCTACGCCGGTCTCGGCGAGACCACCGCCTTCCTCGTCGGCTGGTGCCTGCTCCTCGAATACGGCGTGTCCATCTCCGCCGTCGCCGTCGGCTGGAGCCAGTACGTCAACGAGCTGCTGCACAGCCTCACCGGCCTGCAGCTGCCCGCCGCCCTGTCCGCCGGGCCCGGCGAGGGCGGGATCGTGAACCTGCCCGCCGTGATCGTCATCGCCCTGGCCTGCGTGCTGCTGGTGCGCGGAGTGCGGGAGAGCGCCCGCGCGACCGCCGCGATGGCCGCGGTCAAGCTCGCCATCCTGCTCGCGTTCTGCGCCATCGGCTTCTACGCCTTCAAGGACGGCAACCTCACCCCGTTCGCGCCGGCCGGCCTCGGCGGCATCGGCGCGGGCACCACGGCCGCGTTCTTCTCCTACATCGGCTTCGACGCGATCACCACGGCCGGCGAGGAGGCCAAGAACCCGCGCCGCGACATCCCCATCGCCATCCTGGTCTGCATGGGCATCGTCACCCTGCTGTACTGCGCGGTCGCCCTCGCCGCCACCGGTGCCGTCGGCGGCAAGGAGGTCGGCGGCCGCCCCGCCGCCCTGTCCTACGTCGTCAACGAGGTCACCGGCTCCACGGTCGGCGGCGGCATCATCGCCTTCGGCGCGGTCGTCGCGATCGCCTCGGTGACGCTGGCGGTCATGTACGGCCAGAGCCGCATCCTGATGTCGATGTCCCGGGACGGACTGGTCCCGCGCGTCTTCGAGAAGGTCTCCCCGCGCACCGCCACGCCCGTCGCCGGCACGATGATCATCGCCGTCGTCTTCGCGATCCCGGCCGCGTTCGCCTCCCTGGACGCGGTGGTCGACCTGTGCACCATCGGCACCCTCGCGATCATGGCCGTGGTCAACATCGCCGTCATCGCCCTGCGCCGCCGCGAGCCGGGTCTCGACCGCACCTTCCGGGTGCCGCTCTACCCGGTCATGCCGCTGCTCGGCGTCGGCTTCTGCCTCTACCTGATGTACGAGACGGGCTGGAACGCCTGGCTCCAGTTCGCCGTCTTCCTCGCCGTCGGTCTCGGCGTGTACGCCGCCTACGGGCGCCGCAACTCGCGGCTCGCCCGCCGCCCGGCCGACGAGGTCACGCCGGACGCCGCTGAGCGGGAACCACTGGGAGTCTGAACCACACCGCCTTGCCGGACTCGGTGGGGCGGTGCCCGCACGACGAGCTGAGCGCGCGGATCAGCAGCAGCCCGCGCCCGCCCTCCTGCCACGGATCGGGCACGGTCAGGGCGGGCCGGGTCAGATCCCCGGGCGGCGCCGGGTCCGGATCGTGCACCTCCACCTGGCAGCCGCTCGGCAGCAGCTCCACGACCAGCTCTATCGGCGCGCCCCCGGCGGTGTGCTCCACGGCGTTGGCGACCAGCTCCGCCGTCAGCAGCTCCGCGGTGTCGCTGTCCGCCCCGTGCTCCAGCTCGGCCAGGGCCGTGCGCACCAGAGCGCGCGCCACCGGCACGGCCGCCGCGGTGTGCGGCAGCGCGATGCGCCAGGAGGCCGAGGAGGTGGGGGGTTCGTACACAGCGAGTCCGTTCATCAGCAGGCTGTCCTGCTTTCAACGTATGAAGGATACGGCGCCGCCCCTCCGAACCCTCGGCCGGGCGGCGTCCGGGTCCGTCGGCCCCGGCACCCGCGACCTACCCTCCGGCACGCCCCGCCTCGCCCCACGAGCCCCTCTGTTACCGGGCCATCGAAGAGCCGTGACGTTCTTCGGCCAATGTCCCGGACGGCGTATCGCGCCCTCGTGACGGTGGTCACGGATCGGTGATAGCTTCATGGGGTAGCGCTCAGTGAGGAGGCCGCCCGCATGAGTCCCTTCACCGGCTCCGCCGCCCGCACCCCCGCCTGGGAACATCTGCGGGTGGAGCACGCCGACGGGGTCGCCACCGTCACCCTGGCCCGCCCCGACAAGCTCAACGCGCTCACCTTCGGCGCCTACGCCGATCTGCGCGACCTGCTCGCCGAACTGTCCCGCGAGCGGTCCGTGCGGGCCCTGGTGCTGGCCGGCGAGGGCCGCGGCTTCTGCTCCGGCGGCGACGTCGACGAGATCATCGGCGCCACGCTGTCCATGGACACCGCCCAGCTGCTGGACTTCAACCGGATGACCGGCCAGGTCGTGCGGGCGATCCGCGAGTGCCCGTTCCCGGTGATCGCCGCGGTGCACGGCGTGGCCGCCG
The DNA here is from genome assembly GCF_055583185.1 of Streptomyces sp. NPDC104814. NCBI lineage: Bacteria > Bacillati > Actinomycetota > Actinomycetes > Kitasatosporales > Streptomycetaceae > Streptomyces > Streptomyces sp. NPDC104814. Next base: position 191,780 of record NZ_JBVJOL010000001.1, read on the forward strand.
GCGCCGGAGCGGTCCTCGCCCTGGCGGCGGACTTCCGGGTGGCCGACCCGTCGGCCCGGTTCGCGTTCCTCTTCACCCGGGTCGGCCTGTCCGGCGGCGACATGGGCGCGGCCTACCTGCTGCCCCGCGTCGTCGGCCTCGGCCACGCCACCCGCCTGCTCATGCTCGGCGACCCGGTCCGCGCCCTGGAGGCCGAGCGCATCGGCCTGATCAGCGAACTGACGGAGGACGGCCGCGCCGACGAGGCGGCCCAGGCCCTGGCCCGCCGCCTGGCCGACGGCCCGGCCCTGGCGTACGCCCAGACGAAGGCCCTCCTCACAGCCGAACTGGACATGCCGCTGGCGGCCTCGATCGAGCTGGACGCCTCGACCCAGGCCCTGCTGATGAACGGCGAGGACTACGCGGAATTCCACGCGGCCTTCACGGAGAAACGACCTCCCAAGTGGCAGGGGAGGTAGGGCAGATGCTCCCTCGCAAGGGCACGGTGCCGACTTCAGGGGCGCGGGGCGGTGCCCAACGCATCGCGATCATCGGCGGAGGCCCCGGCGGCCTGTACGCGGCGGCGTTGCTGAAACGCCTGGACCCCCACCGGCAGGTGACCGTCTGGGAACGCAACGCCCCCGACGACACCTTCGGCTTCGGCGTGGTCCTCTCCGACGAAACCCTCGGCGGCATCGAACACGCCGATCCGGTGGTCTACGAAGCCCTCCAACGCCACTTCACCCGCTGGGACGACATCGACATCGTCCACAGGGGAACCAGGCAAACCTCCGGAGGACACGGCTTCGCCGCCCTCGGCCGCAAACGCCTCCTGCAGATCCTGCACGACCGCTGCCGGGAACTCGGCGTCGAGCTGCGCTTCTCCGAGCAGGCACCGGACGTGGACACCCTGGCGGCGGCCTACGACCTGGTCGTCGCCGCCGACGGAGTCAACAGCACCACCCGGGCGCGGTACGCCGACGCCTTCCGCCCCCGCATCACCTCGCACCGCTGCCGTTACATCTGGCTCGCCGCCGACTTCGCCTTCGACGCCTTCCGCTTCGAGATCGCCGAGACCGAGCACGGCGTGATGCAACTGCACGGCTATCCCTTCGCGGCCGACGCCTCCACCGTGATCGTGGAGATGCGCGAGGAGGTCTGGCGGGCCGCAGGGTTCGACGAGCTGACCGAGAGCGAGTCGATCGCCCGCTGCGCCAAGATCTTCGCGGACGCCCTCGGCGGCCGGCCGCTGCGCTCGAACAACTCCGCGTGGACCACGTTCCGCACGGTCGTCAACGACCGCTGGTCGTACGGCAACGTCGTCCTGCTCGGCGACGCCGCCCACACCGCGCACTTCTCCATCGGCTCCGGCACCAAGCTCGCCGTCGAGGACGCGCTCGCCCTGACCGCCTGCCTGGAGGAACAGCCCTCGCTCGACCGCGCGTTGTCGGCCTACGAGGAGGAACGCAAGCCGGTCGTCGCCTCCACCCAGCGTGCCGCGCGCGCCAGCCTGGAGTGGTTCGAGAACCTCGCGCTGTACCTCGACCAGCCGCCCCTGCAGTTCGCGTTCAACCTGCTGACCCGCTCGCGCCGCGTCACCCACGACAACCTCCGCCTGCGTGATGCCCGCTTCACCGCCTCCGTGGAGCAGGAGTTCGGCTGCCCACCGGGCACGCCCCCCATGTTCACCCCGTTCCGGCTGCGCGGACTGACGCTGCGCAACCGGGTCGTCGTCTCCCCGATGGACATGTACTCCGCCGTCGACGGCGTCCCCGGCGACTTCCACCTCGTCCACCTCGGCGCCCGGGCGCTCGGCGGCGCGGCCCTGGTGATGACCGAGATGGTGTGCGTGAGCGCCGAGGGCCGCATCACCCCCGGCTGCGCCGGCCTGTACGACGGCCGGCAGGCGGCCGCCTGGAAACGGATCGTGTCCTTCGTGCACGCGCAGTCGCCCGGTACGGCCATCGGTGTGCAGCTCGGCCACAGCGGCCGCAAGGGATCGACCAGGCTCATGTGGGAAGGCATGGACGAGCCGCTGCCCGACGGCAACTGGCCGGTGCTGGCGCCCTCGCCGCTGCCGTACAAGCCGGGCGGCCAGGTGCCGCGCGAGCTGTCCCGGGCCCAGCTGACCGACATCCGGCAGCAGTTCACCGGCGCCGCCGTGCGGGCCGCCCGGGCCGGTTTCGACCTGCTCGAACTGCACTGCGCGCACGGCTACCTGCTCTCCGGCTTCCTGTCCCCGCTGACCAACCGCCGCACGGACGCCTACGGGGGCGGCCTCGGCAAGCGGCTGCGGTTCCCGCTGGAGGTCTTCGACGCCGTCCGCGAGGTGTGGCCGGCCGAACGGCCCCTGACCGTGCGGATCTCCGCGACCGACTGGGCCGACGGCGGCACCACCGCCGAGGACGCCGTCGAGATCGCCCGCGCGTTCGCCGCGCACGGCGCCGACGCGATCGACGTGTCCACCGGGCAGGTCGTCGCCGAGGAACGGCCGGACTTCGGGCGGTCGTACCAGACGCCGTACGCGGACCGGATCCGGCAGGAGGTGGGCGTCCCGGTGATCGCGGTCGGCGCGATCTCCTCCTGGGACGACGTCAACTCCCTGATCCTCGCCGGGCGCACCGACCTGTGCGCGCTGGCCCGCCCGCACCTGTACGACCCGCACTGGACCCTGCACGCGGCCGCCGAGCAGGGCTACACCGGCCCGGGTGCCGTCTGGCCCGCCCCGTACCGCGCGGGCAGCCGCCGCCCGCAGACGGGCCGTACGGACGCGCCGAAGCCCCGGCTCGCGCTGGGCGGCGGCCGCTGAACCGCGCCGTCCTGCTCCCCGGGGGGGCGTCGCGGGGGCGGTGTGCGTCAGACCGCCGGCAGGCCGGGGGTCACGCCCGCGAACGCGCCGCCCGCGTCGCGCAGGCGCTCGTGCAGGGCGCGGAACACCGCCGCCGAGCGCACCCCCGGCCAGTCGGCGGGCAGCAGTCGCGACGGCAGGCCGGGGTCGGCGTAGGGCAGGTGGCGCCAGGTGTCCAGGGCGAGGAGGTAGTCGCGGTAGGCCTCCTCGGGCGGGGTGTCGGCACGCTGCTGCCAGGCGTGCAGGACGCGCTCGTGGCGGTCGAGGAACGCCTCGTGCTCCTTGGCGATGGCCGCGAGGTCCCACCAGCGGGCCACCGCCTCGGCGGTCGGCGCGTAGCCGAGGTGCTCGCCGCGGAAGAAGTCCACGTAGCCGTCCAGGTGCAGCCGCTGCAGCGTGTGCCGCGTCTCCTCGTACAGCCGGGCCGGGGCGATCCACACGCCGGGCGCCGCCGTGCCGAAGCCGAGGCCGGCCAGCCGGGAACGCAGCACGTGCCGTTTCTGCCGCTCCGACTCCGGCACCGAGAACACCGCCAGCACCCAGCCCTCGTCCTCGGGCGGAGCGGTGGCGTAGATACGGCGGTCGCCGTCCTCCAGCAGCTGCCGCGCCTCGGGGGAGAGCGCGTAGCCGGCCGCGCCCTGCTCGGTGCGGGCGGGCAGCAGCAGCCCGCGCCGTTTGAGCCGGGACACCGAGGAGCGCACCGAGGGCGCGTCGACGCCGACCGCGGCCAGCAGCCGGATCAGTTCGGCCACGGGCACCGGGCCCGGGGCGAAGCGGCCGTAGGCGCCGTAGAGCGTGACGATCAGGGACCGGGGAGCGTGCTGGTCGGACACGTTGATCATTTTAGGTCGTCGGTATCGCTGCTGGTCACTTCGGGTCACCTCACTCGTCCGCGCGTAGCCGGAACCGCTGGAGCTTGCCGGTCGCGGTGCGCGGCAGCGCGTCCAGGAAGACGATCTCGCGCGGGCATTTGTACGGCGCCAGCTCGGACTTGACGTGGGCGCGCAGCGCCTCGGCGTCCCGGACGGCGCCCTCCTCCAGGACGACGTGGGCGACGACGACCTGCCCGCGGTCCTCGTCGGGCCGGCCCACGACGGCCGCCTCGACCACGTCGGGGTGGCGCAGCAGGGCGTCCTCGACCTCGGGTCCTGCGATGTTGTACCCGGCCGAGATGATCATGTCGTCGGCGCGGGCGACGTAGCGGAAGTAGCCGTCGTCGTCGCGGACATAGGTGTCGCCGGTGATGTTCCAGCCGTCGCGGACGTACTCGCGCTGGCGCGGGTCGGCGAGGTAGCGGCAGCCCACGGGTCCGCGCACGGCGAGCAGTCCGGGCTCTCCGGCGGGCAGTTCACGGCCCTCGGTGTCCTGCACCCGTGCCTGCCAGCCGGGTACCGGGACACCGGTGGTGCCCGGCCGGGCGGCGTCGTCGGCGGCGGAGATGAAGATGTGCAGCAGCTCGGTGGCGCCGATGCCGTTGATGATCCGCAGTCCGGTCCTCTCGTGCCAGGCGTGCCAGGTCGCGGCCGGCAGGTTCTCGCCGGCCGACACGCAGCGGCGCAGCGACGACACGTCGTGGCCGTCGAGTTCGGCGAGCATCGCCCGGTACGCGGTCGGCGCGGTGAACAGGACCGAGACGCGGTGCTCGGCGATCGCGGGCAACAACTGCTTGGGGTGCGCCTGTTCGAGCAGCAGCGCGCTGGCGCCCGCGCGCAGCGGGAAGACGACAAGACCGCCGAGGCCGAAGGTGAAGCCGAGCGGGGGAGAGCCGGTGAACACGTCGTCGGCGGTGGGCTTCAGCACGTGCCGGGAGAAGGTGTCGGCGATGGCGAGCACGTCCCGGTGGACGTGCATGCATCCCTTCGGGCGGCCCGTGGTGCCGGAGGTGAAGGCGATCAGCGCGACGTCGTCGGCCGCGGTGTCCACGGCCTCGTACGGCCCCTCGGGCGCGGGGCGGTTGAGGAGGTCGTCGGGGGAGTCGCCGCCGTAGGTCGCGATCGCGAGTCCCGGTATCTCGGCCTTGGCGAGGTCGTCGACCGCGCGGATGTCGCACAGCGCGTGCCGGACCCGGGCGATCCCGCACATCGTGGCCAGCTCGTGCGGGCGCTGCTGGGCCAGCACGGTGACGGCGATCGCGCCGGCCTTCAGCACCGCGAGCCAGCACGCGGCGAGCCACGGGGTGGTGGGGCCGCGCAGCAGGACCCGGTTGCCGGGGACGACACCGAGGTCCCCGGTGAGCAGATGCGCGAGCCGGTCGACGCGGGCGCGCAGATCGCCGTAGGTCCAGGGGGCCCCGGTGGGGGTGCGGAAGGCGGGGTGGCCGTCCGGGGGACCGGTCAGCAGGGCGTCCGCGCAGTTCAGCCGTTCGGGGTAGCGCAGCTCCGGGAGGTCGAAGCGGAGCTCGGGCCACTGTTCGCGCGGCGGGAGGTGGTCACGCGCGAAGGTGTCGAGGTGCGCCGAGGTGTTCATGGCGGTTCGCCCCCTTGCCGAGTCGGCCGTGGTGGTGGGCTCGCTTACCGGGCTCGCTATCGGGAGCGTATCGCCTTGGTGACGACAGTCAACGGTACGCGATATCGTCGGGTGCGGGCCCGTGGTCGAGCCCGCCGTGGAGCTCGTGGCCGAGGTCGTGGCCGAGTTCGTCGCCGACCTCGCGGTCGAGCTCGTGGGAGAGAGGACCGGCAATGCCCGCATTCTCGCTCGAACCGGAACAGACCGCCTGGTGTGCCGAGCTGCGCACCCTGGCCGCGCGGCGGCTGCGCCCGCTCGCCGAGAAGGGCGAGCCCGGCCACGTCAACCGTGCCCTCGTCGCGGAGCTGGGCAGGCTGGGCCTGCTGCGCCGTCTGTTCACCTCCGGCGCGCTCGATCTGTGCCTGATGCGGGAGTCCCTGGCGTACGCCTGCACCGAGGCGGAGACGGCCCTCGCCCTCCAGGGCCTGGGCGCCCACCCCGTGCACGCCTACGGCACCGAGGCCCAGCGCACCCGCTGGCTCCCGGCGGTCACCGACGGCACGGCGATCGCAGCCTTCGCCCTGAGCGAGCCGGGAGCGGGCTCGGACGCGGGCGCGCTGAGCCTGGCGGCGGAGGGGGAGGGACGGCTGGGCGACGGTGTGGCGTCATCCGGGTCCGTCGGGCAGCCGGGTGAGAGCTGTGCGGGGCGGGCCGAGCCGCCGGGCCGGCCGGACAGCGGAGCGGCCCCGGCCGGCGCCTACTCGCGACCCGGCGGCGGCCGGGCGGCGTCGGAGCCCGAGGCGCGCCCCGGCGGCGGTGACGCGGCTGCGGCTGCGACTGGGCCCGGACGCTGGGCCGAAGGCGTCGCGGCACACGTGCCGCGTGACTCCGAGCGGCTGACGGGTCGCGCGGACGAGACGGTCGCCGAGGCCGACGGTTCGGGGCGCTGGCGGCTCACCGGGGAGAAGTGCTGGATCTCCAACGCCCCCGAGGCAGACTTCTACACCGTCTTCGCCCGAACGACCCCCGCGGCCGGCGCCCGCGGCGTCACCGCCTTCCTGGTCCCGGCCGACCGCCCGGGACTGAGCGGCAGCCCCCTGGAGATGCTCTCCCCGCACCCCATCGGCGCCCTGCGCTTCGACGCCGTCCCCGTGACCGGCGACGACGTCCTCGGCGAGGTCGACCGCGGCTTCGCCGTCGCCATGGGCACCCTGAACCTCTTCCGCCCCAGTGTCGGCGCCTTCGCCGTCGGCATGGCCCAGGCCGCCCTGGACGCCACCCTTGCCCACACCGCCCGCCGCACCGCCTTCGGCGGCAGGCTGAGCGACCTGCAGGCCGTCTCCCACCAGGCCGCCGAGATGGCCCTGCGCACCGAGGCGGCCCGGCTGCTGGTGTACGCGGCGGCCTCGGCGTACGACGAGAAGGCGCCCGACGTGCCGAAGCGCGCGGCGATGGCGAAGCTGCTGGCCACCGAGACCGCGCAGTTCGTCGTCGACACGGCCGTCCAGCTGCACGGCGCCCGCGCGTTGCAGCGCGGGCACCTGCTGGAGCACCTCTACCGCGAGGTACGCGCCCCGCGCATCTACGAGGGCGCGAGCGAGGTCCAACGCGGCATCATCGCCAAGGAGTTGTACGCCCGTCAGGAGGCCACCGAGTGACCACCGAGCGCATCAACCCGCCCGGGATGTCCCCGCCCGCCGGCTTCTCCCACGCCGTCGTCGCCACGGGCTCCCGGGTGGTCTTCCTCGCCGGACAGACCGCCCTGGACGCCGACGGCAAGGTCACCGGCGCGACGCTGCCCGAGCAGTTCGCACGGGCGCTGGCCAACCTGCTCACCGCGCTGCGGGCGGCGGGCGGCACCCCGGCCGACCTCGCCCGCGTCACCGTCTACGCCACGGACGTCGCCGACTACCGCACCCACGCCGCCGAACTCGGCCGCATCTGGCGGGCCTCGGCGGGCCGCGACTACCCGGCGATGGCGGTCGTCCAGGTCGCACGCCTGTGGGACGAGGAAGCCCTCATAGAACTGGACGGCTTCGCGGTCCTACCGTGACGCCCGCCCGCGCGGCACCGACGGCGGAGTGCGCCGTCGCCCGGGCGGGGCCGGCCCCGGCCCGGGCGAGCTGTGAGCCAAGGCCCCCGGCGGGTGCGCGCCCGGCCTGGGCGAGCCGACAACGCGGCGCACCGCCCGCCGGCGAAAGCGGCCTACCTCAACCAGCTGCGGCCAGGCCCCCCGGAGGGACCGGGCGACCTGGGCAAGTGAGAACGCCAGGGGCCGGGGAGCACTCTCCCCGGCCCCTGGCCGCGCCCGCAGGCCTCTGGCCTGACCCGCCCCCTGGGCCCGGCGCCCGGGCCGGGGGCCCCGGTTCGGGTATCTGGCCCGCGCTACCGGCCCCAGCTGCCGACCCGGGTCTCTGGCCCCCGGCTCCGACCCCACCGGCCCCGGCCTGGGGCCCCTGACCAGGCCTCGGACCGCGGCCCTCTGCCCCCCGGCAGGGGCACCCGTGCACAGGGCCCGCGTCGCCCGCCCACCCCAGGCAGGTGCCGCGCCCGCGGACCCGGGGGGTACGCAGACCCCGGACCCGGGTCCTGCGCAGACCCCCGACCCGCGTCGTACGCGGCCCCCGGAGCCGCGGGCGTGCGCAGCCCCTGCAGGGGTCACGCTGCCGGGGTGAGGTGGGTTGTCAGGGGGCGGTGGGGGGCGATGGGGTGGCCGTCGGGGCGGAGTTCGCCGGTGTCGTCGAAGACGATCGTGCCGTCGCACAGCAGGGTCCAGCCCTGCTCGGGGTGGGCGGTCACGACGTGTGCGGGGCGGCCGTCGGCCGCGGGGCACGAGGAGCGGTGGGAACACATGGCGCACCTCCACGCGATGAGGCCGGTCGGGTGACCGTCCGTACCGCTCGACCATGCGCCCGCCGGACCGCGCCCGCCAAGGCCGGGCCTGGAAGCGTGACAGCCCTACGACATACCGGGGACCGTCCCGCGACGGCCGGTGCCGGACGAAGACGCGCAGACGGCAGAGGGGACACCACCCGCAAAGCCGCGGGACGCGCCACCGAAGGGGTGACGATCACGCGCGCGGGCGCACCGGGCCGGTACCAGTGGAAACCCCCACCTCAGGAGGTTTCCGATGACCCTGTCCCCGTCCCCACTGCGCCGCACCTCGCTGCGCACCGTCCTCGGTACGGCGGCCGCCGCGCTGGCCCTGCTGGCCGCGGCCCCCGCCGCCCCGGCCGCGGCCGACCCGTACGAGACGATCACCGTCGACCCGGTCGGCCGTATCACCGCCGACGGCACCGTCACCCTGTCCGGCACCTACAGCTGCCTCGGCAGCTCCGGCCCGGTCTTCATCAGCGCCGCCGTCTCCCAGAGCGCGCCGGCCGACGGCCCGTACGCCTCCACGATGCGTTACGGCATCGGCGGCACCCGTGCCGTCTGCGACGGGGCCGAGCACACCTGGCAGAACACCGGCAAGGTCGCCACCGACGCCCTGCGCCCCGGCGCGGCCCACGTCGAGACCACCGTGCTGGAGCTGCGCCCCCAGGGCGGTCTCCCGCTGCCCCGTTTCCACGCGGCCCGTCAGCAGGACATCACGCTGACGCAGGTCTGACCGCCCGCCGCCCCGGCGGAGCACCCGGGTACGCCGGTGCCCCGGCGTGAGTCCCGCCGGGGCATCGGTCGTCTGTGCGTCTCGGGGCGCCCGGGCCCGGTGGACGGGCTCAGCGGGCGAACGGGCTCAGTAGTCGATCCGGTCGGCCTTGGCCAGCCACGCGTCGAACGGCGCCGTACGGTTCGGCAGGTCCAGGTGCTCGACCCGGGTCGGCCACTTCGCCTGCGGCTGCTTCTCGAACAGGTCGTAGAACTTGCGGTCGTCGAAACCGGCCACCGCGGCGTCGTGGCGGTCGGCGGAGTAGACGATGGCGTCGACGCGCGCCCACAGGGCGGAGGAAAGACACATCGGACACGGCTCGCACGAGGTGACCAGGATGCAGCCGGCGAGCGAGAAGTCGCCCAGTTCCTTGCAGGCGGCCCGCATCGCGCTGACCTCGGCATGAGCCGTCGGGTCAAGAGAGGCGGTGACCTGGTTGTTCCCGAGGGCGACGATCTCGCCGTCCTTGGCGACGAGCGCGCCGAACGGGCCGCCGCCGTTCGCGACGCTGTTGGTGGCCAGGCTGATCGCCTCTTCCATCCAGGCGCGCTTGAGGTCCTGGATGCTCGTTTCCTGAATGTGCGCGGTCACGGCCACTCCTTTTCGGATGCGGTGGGAACAGATGGGGCAGTCCGAAATGACCATCGCATTGCGGGTGCCGATCGGATCTACGACGCGTTGCAACTCGTGTCAGGAGTACACCGCCAATCAAGGGGTGTCAGCTAGGGGTGGAAGGCACGAAGACCCCGCAGGCTGAGGCGGGGTCTTCGTAGACTTCTACAAGTGCTGTGCACCCGGAAGTCGTCCTCCGTGTGGCTGTTGTTCCACCGGACGCCCGGTGCGGCAAAAACCGAAAGGAGCCACGAAGTGGCTCCTCGGGTGGCAGTCGGGACCGCTGGACGGCGCTCTCAGTGGCCGCTCAGCGGCCTTCCTTCTCGAACGTCAGCAGGAGGTCCGCGGCGACGCTCACCGCGATCGTGGCGGGCTCCTTGCCCGTGATCTCGGTCAGCCCGATCGGCGTCTTGATCCGGTCGATCGTGGCGTCGTCGTGGCCGCCCTCGGTGGACAGCCGGTGCCGGAACCGCGCCCATTTGGCGGACGACCCGATCAGCCCGATCGAGCCGAGCCCCTCGGTGCGCAGCGCGGCGTCGGCCAGCGCGGCGTCCTCGGCGTGGTCGTGCGTCATGATCAGGACATGGGTGCCGGGCGCCAGCTCCGCCAGCACTTCCTCCGGGAGCAGCGGGATGTGGTGCACATGGACCTGCGCCACCGCGTCCGCGAGCAGCACGCCGAGCCGTTCGTCGGTGAGCATGTCGGCGCGGGTGTCGGTCAGATGCAGATCCAGGTTGTGGCGGGCCAGGATGCGGGCCAGTTCCAGCCCCACATGGCCGATGCCGAAGATCGCCACCGCCGGCACCACCGGGAGCGGTTCGAGCAGCACGGAGACGGCTCCGCCGCAGCACTGCACGCCGTGCCGGCTGGTGACCTTGTCGTTGAGCTTGAAGTCCATCAGCTCCGGCTCCGCGTCGGGCGTGCCGATCAGCTCGCGCGCCCGGTCGATCGCGACCGCCTCGATGTTGCCGCCGCCGATGGAACCCCAGGTCTCGGACTGTCCCACGACGAGTTTGGCGCCGGCCTTGCGTGGTGCGTGACCGCGCACGGTCGCGACGGTCACGAGCACACCGGGTTCCCGGTGGGCTCGCAACCGCGCGACCGCGGCCACCCAGGTCATGTCAGGCATTGCTCAGAGCGTTGACACCGGCACGGACCGTGTGGCTGTCGCGGACCTCGCCGTCGAGCTTGGCGACGCCGCCCCGCTGCGCGTCGCCCTTACGGGCGTTCTCGATCGCCCAGTACACGGCCTCCGGCGTCGCGGGGGACGCGAGGTCCACACTGATGCCGGCCGGGCCGAACGCCGCCGCGGCCTGCCGCAGCGCCTCGCGCACCGAGAACGCCAGCATCAGCGGGGGCTCACCGACCGCCTTGGAGCCGAACACCGCGCCTTCCTCGGTGGCGTTCTCCAGCAGCGTCACGTTGAACTCCTCGGGCATCTCCGAGAAGCTCGGCAGCTTGTACGTGCTCGCCGCCTGGGTCAGCAGCCGGCCCCGGTTCGGACCGTCACTGGTGTCCCAGCGCAGGTCCTCCAGCGTCAGCCAGCCGGCGCCCTGCACGAAGCCGCCCTCGACCTGACCGATGTCGATCAACGGGGAGAGGCTGTCACCGACGTCGTGCACGATGTCCACGCGCCGGATGCGGTAGGCGCCGGTGAAACCGTCGACCTCCACCTCGGTCGCGGCCGCGCCGTGCGCGAAGTACTTGAACGGCGAGCCGCGGAACGACTTGGCGTCCCAGTGCAGCCCCTCGGTGCGGTAGTAACCGGCCGCCGACAGCTGCACCCGCTGGAAGTACGCGGTGTGCACCAGGTCGTCCCAGGCCAGTTCCTTCTCGCTGCCGAGCGCGCGGGCGACGCCCTCGACGATGCGGACGTCCGAGGCGTTCGCACCCAGCTGGGAGGCGGCCACCTGCAGCAGCCGCTCGCGCAGCTGCTCGCAGGCGTTCTTGATCGCACCGCCGTTGAGGTCCGCGCCGGAGCTGGCCGCGGTGGCCGAGGTGTTGGGCACCTTGTCGGTCCGCGTGGGCGCGAGCCGCACCTTGTGCAGCGGGATGCCCAGCGTGGTCGCGGCCACCTGCAGCATCTTGGTGTGCAGGCCCTGGCCCATCTCGGTGCCGCCGTGGTTGATCAGGACCGAGCCGTCCTTGTAGATCAGCACCAGCGCGCCGCCCTGGTTGAAGGCGGTGAGGTTGAACGAGATGCCGAACTTGATGCCGGTGATCGCCAGCGCCCGCTTGGTGTGCGGGTGCGCGGCGTTGAAGGCGGCGATCTCGCGCTTGCGGTCGGCGATGCCGGCCTCGTCCAGCACCTGATGCCAGACGGTGGAGATCCGCTCGGGCTGCGTGACCGGCTGGCCGTACGGCGTGGTCTGGCCCTGGCCCGGCTGGTAGAAGTTGCGCTCCCGCAGCTCCAGGGGGTCCAGGCCGAGCAGCGGCGCGCAGCGGCCGAGGATGTCCTCGATCACCAGCATGCCCTGCGGTCCGCCGAAGCCGCGGAACGCGGTGTTGGAGACCGTGTTGGTCTTGGCGATGCGACCGGCGACCCGCGCGTTGGGGATCCAGTACGTGTTGTCGATGTGGCACAGCGCGCGGGCCAGCACCGGCTCGGACAGGTCCAGGCTCCAGCCGCCGTCGGCGACGAGGGTGGCGTCCAGCGCCTGGATACGGCCGTCCGCGTCGAAGCCGATCTTCCACGTGGCGTGGAACCCGTGCCGCTTGCCGGACATGGTCAGGTCCTGCGTGCGGTTCAGCCGGAACCGGACGGGCCGGCCGGTCAGCTTGGCGCCGAGCGCGGCGATGGCCGCGAACCCGTGCGGCTGCATCTCCTTGCCGCCGAAGCCGCCACCCATCCGCAGGCACTGCACGGTGACCTCGTGGGCGGGCACACCGAGCACGTGGGAGACGATCTCCTGGGTCTCCGACGGGTGCTGGGTGCTGCTCTGGATGAAGATCTGCCCGTTCTCGTCGACCTGGGCGAGCGCCGCGTGCGTCTCCAGGTAGAAGTGCTCCTGGCCGGCGAACTGGAACTCACCGGTGAACACGTGCGCCGAGTCGGCGAAACCGGCGTCGATGTCGCCGGCCTCCATCACGGGCTGCGCTCCGTGGTAGCTGCCGGCCGCCATCGCGTCCTGCAGCGTGACCAGGGCGGGCAGCTCGTCGAGCTCCACCTCGACGGCCGCGGCACCGAGCCGGGCGGCCTCCAGGGTCTCGCCGAGCACCCAGGCCACGGCGTGGCCGTGGAACATGACCTCGTCGGGGAACAGCGGCTCGTCGTGCTTCATGCCGGCGTCGTTGACGCCGGGCACGTCGGCCTTGGTCAGCACGCGCACCACACCGGGCACGGCGAGGGCCGGCTCGGTGTTGAGGGCGATGATCTGGCCGTGGGCCTTCATCACCTGGACGGGGTAGGCGTGCAGCACGTCCTTGGTGCGGTGGACCAGGTCGTCCGTGTAGAGCGCGGTGCCGGTGACGTGCAGGTTCGCGCTCTCGTGCGGCATGGAGACGCCGACGACCGGCTTTTCGGGACGCTCGGACAGATGGCTCATGACGACACCGCCTCGGGGGTCTGTGCGTGCAGCTTCAGCAGGCTCTGGCCGAGCATCGCGGAACGGTAGAGGGAGCTGGCGCGATGGTCGTCCATCGGCGTGCCCTCACCGCGCAGCACCTTCGCCGCGGCCTCGACGGTCTCGGTCACCCACGGCTTGCCCTCCAGGGCAGCCTCGGTGGCGAGGGCACGGATCGGGGTGGCGGCGACGCCGCCCAGGCCGATGCGTGCCTTGCGGACGACGCCGTCCTCGATGTCGAGGGCGAAGGCCACCGCCACGCTGGAGATGTCGTCGAAGCGCCGCTTGGCGATCTTGTGGAAGGCCGTGACGGGCGACAGCGGCAGCGGGATGCGCACCGCGCGGATCAGCTCGCCGGGACGGCGCACGCTCTGCCGGTAGCCGGTGAAGTACTCGGCCAGCGGGACGACGCGCTCGCCGTCGGCGTCCGCGAGCACCAGCGACGCCTCCAGCGCGAGCAGCACGGGCGGGCTGTCACCGATGGGGGAGCCGGTACCGAGGTTGCCGCCGAGCGTGGCGCTGTTGCGGATGAGGCGGGAGGCGAACTGCGGGAACAGCTCGGCCAGCAGCGGGACGGTGCCGTCGAGACGGCGCTCGATCTCGGTGAGCGTCTGCGCGGCACCGATCTCGATGTGGTCGGGCTCGACACGCAGCTCCCGCAGCTCGGGCAGGCGGTCGACGGCGACCACGAACCCGGCCCGGCGGGAGCGGATGTTCACCTCCACGCCCCAGTCGGTGCTGCCGGCGACCACGACGGCGTCGGGGCGCTCGCGCAGCACCCGCACCGCGTCGGCCAGCGTGGCCGGCCGCACGAAGGTGCTGTCGTCCTGGGCGTACTCGGTGGCGACCGGCTCCGGCGGGGCCTGCTCGCGACGCTGCGCCAGCGGGTCGTCCTCGGTGGGCTCGCCGACGGCGAACGCGGCGTCGCGGATGGGGCGGTAACCGGTGCAGCGGCACAGGTTGCCGCTCAGGGAGTGCAGGTCGAAGCCGTTCGGACCGTGCTCGGCGTCGGTGCCCTCGGCCGCGTCGGAGTCCGTGTGGTGCGCGCAGCGGTCGGGCCGGTAGTACTCGGCGGCCATGCTGCACACGAAGCCCGGCGTGCAGTAACCGCACTGGGAACCGCCGCGGACCGCCATCTCCTCCTGCACCGGGTGCAGCGTGGGCGGCGTACCCGGCTCACCGGGGGTGGCGAGGCCCTCGGAGGTGACGATCTCCTGACCGTCCAGGGCCGCGACCGGCACCAGGCAGGCGTTGACCGCCACCCAGTCGGTGGGCTTGTTCACGCCGGGACGGGCCACCAGGACCGAACACGCACCGCACTCGCCCTCGGCGCAGCCTTCCTTGGTGCCGGTGAGGCCACGGTCCCGGAGGAAATCAAGAACCGTCGTGTGGGGTGCGGCCGGGGAAATCGGAGTGGTCTCCCCATTGACCGTGATCCGCGCCGCTACCATGGCACATCCTCATTTCGGAGCGCGGTCGTACAGATGATGCTAGTCGCCATTTCAGGGCTTTCTCTTTCGGCGGCGAAGCTGAAGCGTAAGAACCCGCAGCGGAAATCAGCACGCGCAGACGTGCCGCAGGCGGGTGAAGACATCAGAAGGCACCGGGGCCGCTAACGGGCACGCCGGGGAAGAAGGCTGTTCAGCAGCCGTGTGCTACGCGACCCGGGACCCAGACGGTCCGCTGGGCGAGGCGATGCAGGTCGGAGATGATCGACATCCGACTTCGCCTCCTTCCAGCAGTTTCTCAAGTCGGTTCGTTCGAAAATACGATGCGCCGGGCCGGTCGGTCAAGGGTCCGAGTACAGGGATCCGCACAGCTCACGAGGTGTCCCAGAGGGCCGTCCGGGTGCGGCTGCGGGAGGCGCTGCGGCGGCCCATCCGCCCAAAGGGCTCGCACATGCCAGAGCGCATGGATGCGGCGCGCCGCAAGTGCGGTCCGTGCGTGAGCGCGGATACGAGGCCGTACGACTATGACGTCGGCGGCGCGTCCACACCTGACCGAGGCGGCGGAAATCGTCACCGCGCGCGGTGCGGACGGAAGAAATCCTCTCTCCACCGCTTGTGGCTGGAATCCCTGTTCCTCTCCTCCCACGCTGAGCCGTGGTCGGCCCCGACGCCCCGACGGCCGGGGCCGGGCCGGCATGCCGACGACGGTGGAGAGGAACCCCGATGACCGCTGAGCGTGTGCTGACGCCGACTCCCGCGCCGTACCGATGGCGGTGGCCGGCGCTCACCGCCCTGCTGCTCGGTGAGGCGATGAACCTGCTGGACGCGACCATCGTGCAGGTCGCCGCACCGAAGATCCATGCCGACCTGGGCGGTTCGGTCTCCGGCATCCAGTGGTTCACGACCGCCTATACGCTGCCGTTCGCGGTGCTGCTGATCACCGGTGGGCGGCTGGGCGACATCGCCGGCCGCAAGCGGCTGTTCGTGCTCGGTGTCACCGGATTCATGGTCGCCTCCGCCGCCTGCGCCCTGGCGCCCACGGTGGGGCTGCTGATCACCTTCCGGGCCGTGCAGGGAGCCGCGGCGGCCGTGATCATTCCCCAGACCATCGGCCTGATCAAGACGATGTTCTCCGGCCCCGAGATGTCCAGGGCGCTGGGCAGCATCGGTCCGGTGATGGGCCTCGCCGCCGTCTGCGGGCCGGTGCTCGGCGGTCTCCTCACCCACGCCGACCTGTTCGGCTCCTCGTGGCGGGCGGCCTTCCTGGTGAACGTCCCGGTGTCGCTGCTCGTCCTCGCGATCTCGCCCCGGCTGAGGGAGAACCGCGCCCCCCAGCGCCCCACCCTCGATGTGGCCGGCACCCTGCTGGGCATGGCCGGGATCGGTCTGGTCGTGTACCCGCTGATCGGCGCCGACCTGACCGCCCTGTCCGGGTGGAGCTGGGCGGCCATCGCGGCCGGACTGTGCCTGATGGCCGTGTTCGCCGTGCACCAGCGCGCGGTGGCCGCCGCCGGGCGCAGCCCGCTCGTGGAGCCCGGCCTGTTCGCCCACCGCGGCTTTCCGGCCGCGCTGGTGACGTCGACCTTCTTCTTCGCGGTCACCAACGGTCTGATGATGGTCGTCGTCCTCCAGCTCCAGCTGGGTCTGGGCACCGATGTGCTGAAAGCGGGCCTGACGCTCGCGCCGTGGTCGGTGGGTCTGGCCGTCGCCTCCTGGGTGGCCGGCGCGCACCTGGTCAGGCGCTACGGGCACCGCATGATGAGCCTCGGACTGGCCGTCCTCCTGGTGGGCGCGCTGGCCGCCATCGCCGTCTATCACGCGGCGGACCCGCACATGTACCCGACGCAGCTGCTGTTGGCGCTCGGGGGCGTGGGGATCGGAGTCGGTCTGTTCAGCCCGGCGTTCTTCACCATCGCCCTGCAGCCGCTGCGGCCTCAGGAGATCGGCTCGGCCGCGGGCCTGCTCAACGCGGTCCAGCAGCTCGGTGCCACCCTCGGGGTCGCCGTCCTGGGCAGCGTCTACCTCGGCAGCGCCGGCGACGGCGGTGCCCCGGGCGCCCTGCACGCCGTCCAGGTCGCGTTCTGGGTCGCCGTCGCGCTTCTCGTGGCCGGTTTCGCGACGAGCCGGATGATGGCGGAAAGGACCGCACCGGCCGAGCCGGGAGCGTGACACCAGCCGAGCCTTCCCCCGTGCGTGCGGCGGCCTGCGGGCCGCCGCTTCGGCGTGCTCGCGGGCCAGGGCCACCAGCCGTCACACGCGGGGGCGGACCGGTGCGGTCGGTCGTCTGAACCGGGTCAGATCCGCGATGACAGGGCTCGACGCCTTCAGGTTCTGCAGGACCGGGGTGGTCTCGAGGGCGTGGACGGCGTCGAGTGAGCCCAGCCGCCGGGTCAGGTAGTGGTGCAGGTCGGCGGGGTCACGGCACAGGGCCTGGGCCACCAGGTTGGTGGGGCCCGTGGTCGCGGCCACGTAGGCCAGTTCGTCGTGAGTCGCCAGGGTCGTCGCCACCCTCTCCAGATGCGCGGGGCTCACCGACATCCACAGCAGCGCCCTCGTGTTGACCCCGAAGTGCCCGGTGTCGACCTCCACGTCGAAGAAGATCGCGCCGCCCGCCCGCAGATCGGCGAGCCGGCGCGCCACCGTGACCGGCGACCAGCCGGTCGCCTGCGCCAGCTCCGCGTGGGTGGCACGCCCGTCCTTCTGCAGAGCGAGAAGCAAGTCGGCGTCGGCATCGACGAGTTGGCGCGGCACCGGCACATAGCTGGTGTCGGCCGCCCCGTGCTCGCGCAGGATGTGCTGCTGTTCCTCGTCGAGCGTGTCGGCGCTGCGGCGCCAGTTCGTCGATCCACCCAGGTAGGTGTGGAGGATGCAGTGCGCGGACACGGCGGTGATGTTGTTGGTGCGCGGAATGTCGCGCAGCAGCAGGGAGTTGCCCGCGCCGCCGTCGGTCGGCGTGTGGATGATCGCGACGATCTCGGTGCCGCCGGAGGCGAGTTTCACCCACGAGGTGTCCTGCCTGCGGGCGAGGGCGTAGGCGAGGTCCTGCGCGGAACCGGCCGCCGCGGTGAGCCGGACGAGCCACTGTGTCCGACCCGCCTGATGGGGGTCCGGCAGCCCCACCACCCGTAAGGACGCCTCGGTGCGCAGCCGGCGGTAGCGGCGGGCGACGGTCTGCGGGGAGACGTCGAGGGCGGTGGCGATCCGGCTGAAAGGCGCGCGGCCGTCGATGTGCAGCGCGTGGATCAGGGCACGGTCCAGGTCATCCAGCATGCGCACATCCTTCAGTACGCACTGGACAGCTGAGGGGCCGCCCGCGCAACACCCGGTCCGCTCACCCCATGGCGAAGGCGCCGCCACGGCCCTCACCGGCCCCGTGGTCACGCGGCACGGCAGGGCAGTGGCGACGCCTCCCTCTTCGACGGCCTTCAGGGGTCCTTCGACGGCCTTCAGAGGTCCTTCGACGGCCCTCAGATGTCCCGGAAGATCTCGATCTGTGCGCCGATCGAGTTCAGGCGTTCCGCCAGGTCCTCGTAACCGCGGTTGATGACGTACACGTTGCGCAGGACCGACGTGCCCTCCGCCGCCATCATCGCCAGCAGGACGACCACCGCGGGGCGCAGGGCCGGCGGGCACATCATCTCGGCGGCGCGCCAGCGCGTCGGGCCCTCGACCAGGACCCGGTGCGGGTCGAGCAACTGCAGGCGCCCGCCGAGGCGGTTGAGGTCCGTCAGGTAGATGGCCCGGTTGTCGTAGACCCAGTCGTGAATGAGGGTCTTGCCCTGCGCGGTGGCCGCGATCGCCGCGAAGAACGGGACGTTGTCGATGTTCAGGCCCGGGAACGGCATCGGGTGGATCTTGTCGATCGGCGCCTCCAGCTTGGAGGGGCGCACGGTCAGGTCCACCAGCCGGGTCCGGCCGTTGTCGGCGAAGTACTCCGGCGTACGGTCGTGGTCGAGGCCCATCTCCTCCAGGACCGCCAGCTCGATCTCCAGGAACTCGATCGGGACGCGGCGCACCGTCAGCTCGGACTCGGTGACGACGGCCGCTGCCAGCAGGCTCATCGCCTCGACCGGGTCCTCGGACGGGGAGTAGTCGACGTCGACGTCGATGTCCGGCACACCGTGCACGGTGAGCGTCGTGGTGCCGATGCCCTCGACCCGCACGCCCAGCGCCTCCAGGAAGAAGCACAGGTCCTGGACCATGTAGTTGGAGGAGGCGTTGCGGATGACGGTCACGCCGTCGTGGCGCGCGGCGGCGAGCAGCGCGTTCTCGGTCACCGTGTCGCCGCGCTCGGTCAGCACGATCGGGCGGTCCGGGCGCACGGAACGGTCGACCTGGGCGTGGTACTGACCCTCCGTCGCCGCGATGTCCAGACCGAACCGGCGCAGCGCGATCATGTGCGGTTCGATGGTGCGGGTGCCGAGGTCGCAACCGCCCGCGTAGGGAAGCTTGAAGCGGTCCATGCGGTGCAGCAGCGGACCGAAGAACATGATGATGGAGCGGGTGCGCACGGCGGCGTCGGCGTCGATGGCGCCCATGTCCAGCTCGGCCGGCGGCGCGATCTCGAGGTCGACGCCGTCGTTGATCCAGCGGGTGCGCACACCGATGGAGTTGAGCACCTCCAGCAGGCGGTACACCTCCTCGATCCGCGCCACCCGGCGCAGCACCGTGCGGCCCTTGTTGAGCAGGGACGCGCACAGCAGGGCCACACAGGCGTTCTTGCTCGTCTTGACGTCGATGGCTCCCGACAGCCGGCGGCCGCCGACGACCCGCAGGTGCATCGGGCCGGCGTAACCGAGCGAGACGATCTCGCTGTCCAGCGCCTCACCGATGCGAGCGATCATCTCAAGGCTGATGTTCTGGTTGCCGCGCTCGATGCGGTTGACGGCGCTCTGGCTGGTTCCGAGCGCCTCGGCGAGCTGCGTCTGCGTCCAGCCACGGTGTTGCCGGGCGTCACGGATGAGCTTGCCGATGCGTACGAGGTAGTCGTCTGCCATGAGGTTGAGGTTATCTCAGATATGAGATGGCGCTCGTCGGGGGGTCCATTCGGGTGAGTCGCATGACGGCCCGTCAAGACCGCCTGGGCGATGGGCGCCCGGCATCCGAAAGATACGGGCAAATCGCCCGATGTTCTGATGACACCCTTCATGCGGCATGGAACCCCGGTCCGTACGGGCCCCTCTCTTCCCCCGAAAGGGGGACACAGATGAACATCCAGTTGCGGCGGCTCGCCGTCGCCGCGGCGCTCGCCTGCTGCTGCGCGCTGACCTCGTGCGGCACGGAGCGCGCGGGCGGGCCCGCGGTCGCCGCCTCGCCGGCGTCACCGCGCCCGTCCACGTCCGACACGTCCTGCGACCCGCAGGTCCCGGAGAACACCGACGAGGAGGGCGGCCAGACCCTCCCGGACACGACCTCGGACGACCAAAGCGGTGGCCAGACCCTCCCGGACGCGACCTCGGACGACCAAGGCGGCCAGACCCTCCCGGACACCACGTCGGACGATCAAGGCGGTGGCCAAACCCTCCCCGACACCACCTCCGACGACCAGGGCCCGCCCCCGGTGGACACCGAGGAGGACGGGGACCTCTCGGACCGCTGGTACTCCATGACCCGTGAGTTCCTCGCCTATCTGAGGACGAGCGCGCCGAAGGCGGATGCCGCCCTCGCCGCCCGTGTGCACAGCGTGAGCGTCTGTACGACCCAGGGCGGCGCCCGCACCCTCGCCAGGGTCCGGGCCGACTACGACGTGGGACAGCAGGACCCGCTCGACCGCACCGCCCGGGTGTTCGCCCACTGGCGGAAGTCCCTGTACGGCGACCACGGCCATGTGGAAGTCCTGGCCCCGGCCAAGATGACCGCCGAGCTCGACTGGTAGCGGTCCCGGCGAGGTGCGCGATGCCCGGCCCCCGGCCTGGGTCGGGCATGACCAACCAGCGCCCATGTACTACTGTTATCTCGACATCGAGATATCTGCCGAGGCGCACCGTAGCCGCCACTCCAGTAAGGCGACCCTAACTTAGTCTGACCTTACCGGACGGCCAAGCCGGCGTGGCGGCACGATTGACGGTGGTACGCGCACATCAATGAAGGAGACTGTCGTGTCGGCGAACAGCTTCGACGCCCGCAGCACACTGCAGGTGGGCGACGAGTCGTACGAGATCTTCCGGCTGGACAAGGTCGAGGGCTCCGCGCGCCTTCCCTACAGCCTGAAGGTGCTGCTGGAGAACCTCCTCCGCACCGAGGACGGCGCGAACATCACCGCCGACCACATCCGCGCGCTCGGCAACTGGGACTCGCAGGCCCAGCCGTCGCAGGAGATCCAGTTCACGCCGGCCCGCGTGATCATGCAGGACTTCACCGGTGTGCCGTGTGTGGTGGACCTCGCGACCATGCGTGAGGCCGTGAAGGAGCTGGGCGGCGACCCGGCGAAGATCAACCCGCTCGCCCCGGCCGAGCTGGTCATCGACCACTCCGTCATCGCCGACAAGTTCGGCACGAACGACGCCTTCAAGCAGAACGTCGAGCTGGAGTACGGCCGCAACAAGGAGCGCTACCAGTTCCTGCGCTGGGGCCAGACCGCCTTCGACGAGTTCAAGGTCGTCCCGCCCGGCACCGGCATCGTCCACCAGGTGAACATCGAGCACCTCGCTCGTACGGTCATGGTGCGTAACGGCCAGGCCTACCCCGACACCCTGGTCGGCACCGACTCGCACACCACCATGGTCAACGGCCTCGGTGTGCTGGGCTGGGGCGTCGGCGGCATCGAGGCCGAGGCCGCCATGCTCGGCCAGCCGGTCTCCATGCTGATCCCGCGTGTCGTCGGCTTCAAGCTGACCGGCGAGCTGCCCACCGGCACCACCGCCACCGACCTCGTGCTCACCATCACCGAGATGCTCCGCAAGCACGGCGTGGTCGGCAAGTTCGTCGAGTTCTACGGCGAGGGCGTCGCCGCCACCTCCCTGGCCAACCGCGCCACCATCGGCAACATGTCGCCGGAGTTCGGCTCCACCGCCGCGATCTTCCCGATCGACGACGAGACCCTGAACTACCTGCGGCTGACCGGCCGCTCCGACCAGCAGGTCGCGCTCGTCGAGGCGTACGCCAAGGAGCAGGGCCTCTGGCTGGACCCGAAGGCCGAGCCGGACTTCTCCGAGAAGCTCGAGCTGGACCTGTCCACGGTCGTCCCGTCCATCGCCGGCCCGAAGCGCCCGCAGGACCGCATCGTCCTCGCCGAGGCCGCCCAGCAGTTCGCCAAGGACGTCCTCAACTACGTCGACGCCCCCGTCGCCCAGACGGCCGCCACCGCCTCTCCGGTCGACGAAGCCAGCGCCGAGTCGTTCCCGGCCTCCGACGCTCCGGCCTACGGCCACGAGGAGAACGGCGCGGGCGCCCCGCAGCATGGCCAGGGCACCGGCGCCGTACCGTCGAACCCGGTCCAGGTGACCGCCCCCGACGGCACCACCTACGAGCTGGACCACGGTGCGGTGACGGTCGCGGCCATCACCTCCTGCACCAACACCTCCAACCCGTACGTCATGGTCGCCGCCGCGCTGGTGGCGAAGAAGGCGGTCGAGAAGGGCCTGACCCGCAAGCCGTGGGTCAAGACCACCCTCGCCCCGGGCTCGAAGGTCGTCACCGACTACTTCGACAAGGCCGGTCTGACGCCGTACCTCGACAAGGTCGGCTTCAACCTCGTCGGCTACGGCTGCACCACCTGCATCGGCAACTCCGGCCCGCTGCCGGAGGAGGTCTCCAAGGCCGTCAACGACCACGACCTCGCCGTCACCTCGGTCCTCTCCGGCAACCGGAACTTCGAGGGCCGTATCAACCCCGACGTCAAGATGAACTACCTGGCGTCCCCGCCGCTGGTCGTCGCGTACGCCATCGCGGGCTCCATGAAGGTGGACATCACCCGTGAGGCCCTGGGCACCGACCAGGACGGCAACCCGGTCTTCCTGAAGGACATCTGGCCCTCCGAGGCCGAGGTCAACGACGTCGTGGCGAACGCCATCGGCGAGGACATGTTCAACAAGTCCTACCAGGACGTCTTCGCGGGCGACGCCCAGTGGCAGTCGCTGCCGGTCCCGACGGGCAACACCTTCGAGTGGGACGCGGAGTCCACCTACGTCCGCAAGCCCCCGTACTTCGAGGGCATGACGATGGACCCGGCCCCGGTCGAGGACATCACCGGCGCCCGCGTCCTGGCCAAGCTGGGCGACTCGGTCACCACCGACCACATCTCCCCGGCCGGTGCGATCAAGGCCGACACCCCGGCCGGCAAGTACCTCACGGAGCACGGCGTCGAGCGCCGCGACTTCAACAGCTACGGCTCGCGCCGCGGCAACCACGAGGTCATGATCCGCGGTACGTTCGCCAACATCCGCCTGCGCAACCAGATCGCGCCGGGCACCGAGGGCGGCTACACGCGTGACTTCACGCAGGACGGCGGCCCGGTCTCCTTCATCTACGACGCCTCGCAGAACTACCAGGCCGCCGGCATCCCGCTGGTCGTCCTGGCGGGCAAGGAGTACGGCTCCGGCTCGTCCCGCGACTGGGCCGCCAAGGGCACCGCGCTCCTCGGCGTCAAGGCCGTCATCGCCGAGAGCTACGAGCGCATCCACCGCTCGAACCTCATCGGCATGGGCGTCCTGCCGCTGCAGTTCCCGGAGGGCCAGTCCGCCGAGTCCCTCGGTCTGACCGGCGAGGAGACCTTCTCCTTCTCCGGCGTCACCGAGCTGAACGACGGCACCACGCCGCGCACGGTCAAGGTCACCACCGACACCGGTGTCGAGTTCGACGCGGTCGTCCGCATCGACACCCCCGGTGAGGCGGATTACTACCGCAACGGCGGCATCATGCAGTACGTGCTGCGCAGCCTGATCCGCAAGTAAGCGGCAGGGCGGCTGACGAGAGGGCCGCATCCCCGGCGTCGGGGGTGCGGCCCTCCGCCGTGCGCGCCCGAGGTCATCCGGCCCTCAGCCGGAGCACAGGCTTCCCCCGGCGGACCGGCACGGACCTGAGTCCTCACCCCCCGGTTTCGGGCCCGCTCGGGAGGCCCGGCCTGAGTCCTCTGAACCCCGTTCCCCGCCTCTGGGCCACCGCAGCCCCGCCTGAACCCTCACTCCCCGAGCAACGCCGTGGGGTCCGGCACTGCCAGCTCGGCCCAGATCACCTTGCCGTGCGGCGTGTACCGGGTGCCCCAGCGCTCGGCCAGCTGCGAGACCAGGAACAGGCCCCGGCCTCCCTCGTCGGTCGTCGCGGCATACCGCAGATGCGGCGAGGTGCTGCTGCCGTCGGCCACCTCGCAGATCAGCGTGCGGTCATGGATCAGCCGCACATGGATCGCATCGGAGCCGTAGCGGATGGCGTTGGTGATCAGCTCGCTCAGCACGAGTTCCATCCCGAAGCCCAGCTCCGACAGGCCCCACTCCGCGAGCTTGTCGGACACGGCGAGGCGCATCCCGGACACGGCTGCCGGGTCGCGGGGGACGTCCCAGTCGGCGACGTTCTCCGCCGGGAGCGCCCGGGTGCGCGCGATGAGCAGGGCGACATCGTCCTCGGGGTGCTCGGGCAGCAACTCGTCCAGGACCGCCTGGCAGCTCTCCTCCGGCGGCCGGCCGGGGTGCCCCGCCAGCGCCAGGCGCAGCAGCTCCATCCCCTCGTCCAGGTCACGCGTGCGGTCCTCGATGAGGCCGTCGGTGTACAGGACGAGCTGACTGCCCTCGGCCAGCTCCAGCTCGGCCGTCCGGAACGGCAGGCCGCCGAGGCCCAGCGGCGGTCCGGCCGGCACGTCGGGGAAGACGACGGTGCCGTCCGGCGAGACCAGCGCGGGCGTCAGGTGCCCGGCTCGGGCCATGGCGCAGCGGCGCGTCACGGGGTCGTAGATCGCGTACAGGCAGGTGGCGCCCACGATCTCCCCGGCCCTCTCCGGGCAGGCCTCGTTCTGGTCGATGCGGCTGACCAGCTCGTCCAGATGGCTGAGCAGCTCGTCGGGCGGCAGGTCGAGCGTGGAGAAGTTGTGCACCGCGGTGCGCAGCCGGCCCATCGTCGCCGCGGCGTGCAGGCCATGTCCGACCACGTCGCCGACGGCCAGCGCCACCCGGCTGCCCGGCAGCGGGATGACGTCGAACCAGTCGCCGCTCACGCCCGACTGGGCGGGCAGGTAGCGGTAGCCGACATCGAGAGCGCTCTGCTCGGGCAGGGCCCGCGGCAGCAGGCTGCGCTGGAGGGTGACCGCCACGACGTGCTCGCGGGTGTACCGGCGGGCGTTGTCGATGCTGACCGCGGCACGGGCCACCAGCTCCTCCGCCAGGGACAGCTCCTCCTCGTCGAAGGGCTCCCCTTTGGAGCGCCAGAAGTTCGCCATGCCGAGCACGACACCGCGGGCCCGGATCGGGGCGGCGACGAGCGAGTGGATGCCGTAGTCGAGGATCTGCCGGGTCCGTTCCGGGTCCTGTGCCTGCCAGCCCTCCGCGTCCGACAGGTCGGTCACCAGCTCGGAGCGGCCGGAACCGTAGCCGCGTGCCTGGGGTGTGGACGGCCGGAAGTCGATCAGCCGGCCCTGTTCGTACAGCGGATGGTCGTCCTGGATGCCGCTGACGGCGACGCGGCGCATGTCGGTCGCGGTGGGAGCCGGCTCCTCGCCGTGCAGCACGGCGTCGGCCAGGTCCACGGTGACGAAGTCGGCGAACCGGGGGACGGCGACCTGCGCCAGCTCGTCCGCCGTGCGGACCACGTCGAGGGTGGTGCCGATGCCCAGGCCCGCGTCGTACAGCAACTCCAGCCGCTCGCGTGTGACCTCCGCCCGGCCGGACACCGCCCGCAGCTCGGTGGAGTCCCGGAGCGTCACCACGGTGCCCCTGGGGCCTCCGACGCGGTCCATGGGCCGCTGGTTGACCGCCAGCAGGCGTCCTCCGGCGAAGAGCACCTCGTCGCTGGCCTCACGCCCCGACCGGAGCAGCTCCGCCGTCGCCGGGTCGAGGCCCGGCAGGTCCCGCACATACTGTCCCTCGGCCTGGCCGGGCAGCTCCAGCAGGCGCTTGGCCTCGTCATTGGCGAGCAGCAGCCGCCCGTCCTCACCGACGATGAGGACGCCCTCCCGCACCGAGTGCAGCACCGTGTCATGGTGCTCGTACATGCGGGTCATCTCGTCCGGACCCAGGCTGTGGGTCTGCCGCCGCAGCCTCCTGCCGACCAGCGCGGTACCGCCGGTCGACACCACGAGCGCTCCGGCACCGGCGGCCAGGATGATCGGCAGCTGCCGGTCCACCTGGCTGGTCACGTTGCGCACCTTCAGCCCGGCGGAGATGAGGGCGACGACGTGGCCGTGGGCGTCGTCGATGGGGACGGTCGCCTGCACCTCGTGGCCGAGCGGGCCGTGGACGCTTTCCGTGTAGACCTTCCCGGCCAGCGACGGCCCGATGGCACCCACGAACCGCTTTCCTATCTTGCTCGGGATGGGATGGGTGTAGCGGATGCCCTTGGTGTCCATGACCACGATGAAGTCGACGCCCGCGGACTTGCGTCCCGCCTCGGTGAGCGGCTGGAGCAGCGTGGACGGGTCGCGGGTGCGCAGTGCCTGCACGATGCCGGGCGAGTGCGCGAAGGTCTGCGCCACGGCTACGGAACGGCGCTTGGCCTCCGTGCTGGTGTCCCGTTCCGACTGCAGGACGAGAGCGATGACGCCGCAGACCACGAGCAGGACCACCAGCGGCACCTGAAGGAGGAAGACCTGCCCGGCGACGCTGCGAGGGCTCCTGCCGCCCATGGCACGACGTGGCGTGATCCTGAATCGGGCAAATCGGTCCGACATGCGGCATTTGTAGCACCGGTGGATGCCCGTGACTATGCCGGTCCAGGAGATGGACGCATCTCTCGGCGCCGCATATGCCTCAGAGTCTCTTTTCGTCACAGGAGTCACACCAACACCTGCGCGCGGAGCCGGGGGTGGGGGGTCGTACTCGGGGCGGACCGGGTGGAAGGCGCCGCGGGTGCGAACAGAGTGGCTTGTGTGATCGGTGGTGCTCGACAACGTTGTCTTATGGTCTGTACATGACTTTACTGTGTCAACCGACAACGGTGTCAACCCACTTGCGGTACCCGGCCGTGCGCCTGCGCGGGCGTACGCGGTATTCCGTGGTACCAGTGGCGCACGCTACTGTCCCTGCGGCTTGTGCGACCGGTGGTGCGCGACCCGTCCGTAAGGAGGAAGGGCCGCGTCATGCGCTTTCGACCCATGTCCCTGCTGCTGGCCGCTCTGCTCGCGACCGGCGGCGCCGCCCCCGCCCTCGCGGCGACCGCCGCTCCCCCCGACCTCGTCGATGACCCCACGCCCTATGTCGATCCGCTGATCGGCACCAAGAACGGCGGCAATGTCTTCCCGGGCGCCGTCGTGCCCTTCGGCATGTTCTCCTTCAGCCCCGAGAACACCCGCGGCGACGCCACCAGGACCGCCGCACCCGGCGGCTACCTGTACGACGCCACCCGCATCCGCGGCTTCAGCCTCACCCACATGTCCGGCACCGGCTGCGCGGGCGGCAGCGGCGACATCCCGTTCTTCCCGTACGCCGGAGAGGTCACCTCCTCCCCGGCGAGCGACACCAAGGACGCGGTGTACGCCGCCGGCTTCCGGCACGAGGACGAGCGCGCCGAGCCCGGCCACTACCGGGTCGGCCTGGACTCCGGCGTCACCGCCGACCTCACCGCCACCCCCCGCACCGGCTCCGCCCGCTTCACCTTCCCCGCCGGCAAACCCGCCTCGCTCCTCGTGCGCACTGCCAACTCCGAGGTGGGCTCGACCGGTTCGACCGTCGAGATCGACCCGGCGAGCCGTACCGTCTCCGGGTCCGTCACCTCCGGGAACTTCTGCGGCTACCTCGACCCGGAGGGCCGGCGTTCGTACTACACCCTGTACTTCACCGCCCGCTTCGACCGGCCCTTCGAGACCACCGGCACCTGGCAGGACGACCAGCTGAGCCCGGGCTCCCGCAGCGCCTCCGGCTCCACCGGCGGCTTCGCGCACGGCGGCCGGCCCGTCGCCGGCAAGGGCGCCGGCGGCTATGTGCAGTTCCCGCCCGGCACCGGCGAGGTGAACGTCAAGGTCGGCATCTCCTACGTCGGCCGCGCCGGCGCCGAGGCCAATCTGGCCGCCGAGAACCCGCCCGGCCGCTCCTTCGACGCCGTCCGCGACGCCGCCCACCGTGCCTGGCGAAGCCGCCTCGGCGCCGTCCGGGTCGGCGGCGGCGCCGACGCCGAGCGCACCACCTTCTACACCGCGCTCTACCACGCCCTGCTGCACCCCAACGTCATCGACGACGCCGACCGCAGATACCGCGGCCCCGACGGCCGCGTGCACACCGTCGCAGCCGGCCACCGCGCCCAGTACGGCACCTTCTCCGGCTGGGACGTCTACCGCGGCCAGGTCCAGCTGCTCACCCTGCTCGATCCGCGGATCGGCTCGGACATCGCCCAGTCCCTGTACGAACTGGCCCGGCAGAACGGCGGCGTCTGGGACCGCTGGCTGCACGGCGCGGCCGGCACCCACGTCATGAACGGCGACCCCTCGGCGCCCGCCCTGGCCGGCATCCACGCCTTCGGCGGCACGCGCTTCGACCTCGACGGCGCGCTGGAGTCCCTCGTCCGGGCCGCCACGGTGCCGACCGGGCAGGACCTGTCCGCCGCCGGAAAGCCCGTGCTCTCCGTCGGCCAGCGCCCCTCCCTCGACAAGTATCTGAAGCTGCACTACATGCCGTCGGTGTCCAACGCCTGGGGTGGCGCGGCCGAGACCCTGGAGATGTCCACCGCCGACTTCGCGCTCTCCCAGCTCGCCGCAGCCGCGGGGGAGCGGGACACCGCGGCCGCCTTCGCCCGCCGCGCCCAGTGGTGGCAGAACAACTTCGACATCGCGGCCCACGGCAGCGACGGCTACATCGCCGACCGCAGGGCCGACGGCAGCTGGGTCACCGGCTTCACCCCGGCCACCGGCACCGGCTTCGTGGAGGGCACGGCCGCCCAGTACACCTGGATGGTCCCGCACGACCCCGCCGGTCTGTTCGCCGCGATGGGGGGCCGGGACCGGGCCGTGCAGCGCCTCGACACCTTCTTCCACACCGCCGACGGCGGATGGGCGTTCACCGGGGCCGGCGGTGAGAAGTCCGAGCTGGACAACGAACCGTCGGTCAACGTGCCCTACCTGTACGCCTATGCGGGCGCGCCCTACAGGACCCAGGAGACCGTGCGGGCTGCGATGCGGCAGCTCTGGTCGACGGAGCCCGGCGGCATCCCCGGCAACGACGACCTCGGCGCGATGTCGTCCTGGTACGTCTTCTCCGCCCTCGGCATGTACCCGCAGGTGCCCTCCCGCGCCGAACTGGTCCTCGCCTCGCCGCTGTTCGAGCGCATCGAGATCCACCGCCCCTACGGCAACGACATCTCCGTGCGCGCCCGGGGCGCCGCGGCCGACGCCCCGTACGTCCACTCCCTGCGCGTCGACGGGCGCGGCAGCGAACGGCCGTGGCTGCCCGCGTCCTTCGTCCAGCGGGGCGGACACCTCGACTACACGCTGTCCCCGACCCCGGACCGCACCTGGGGGAGCGACCCGGCCGACGCGCCGCCGTCCTTCCGGGAGGGGGAGCAGCCGTACCAGATCGGCGTCGGGCCGACCACGGCGACGATCCCGCCGGGCGGCAGTATGACGACGACCGTGCGGGCCGTGGCGCTGAACGGCGGCAGCGGACCCGACGTGCGCTTCCGCGTCGAGACCCCGGACGGCGTCACCGCCACCCCGGCCGAGGGCACGGTCACCTCCGGCGCCCAGGAAATCACCCTCACCGCAGGGGCGGACACCGCGCAGGGCTTCTACGACGCGCGGATCACGGTGACCTCCGACGGCACGGCGTACCGGCAGCCGGTGACGCTGACCGTGGCCGCGCCCGGCAGCCTGCTCGCCGCCTACGACACCATCGGCGTCTCCGACGACACGGGCGACCACGCCGAGGCCGACTACGACGGCGGCGGCTGGAGTTACTCACGCCAGGCCCTGGCCGCGGCGGGCCTCACCCCGGGCGCCGAGCGCAGCGTGGCCGGGCTGACCTTCACCTGGCCCGGCTCCCCGGCCGGCCGCCCCGACAACGCCTCCGCGGCCGGCCAGACCCTTCGGCTGCCGTCCTCCGCGGCCCGGCTGTCCTTCGTCGGCAGCGCCGTCAACGGCAACCAGCAGGCGAAGGCCAATGTCACGTACACCGACGGCACCACCGGCACGGCCGATCTGGCCTTCACCGACTGGACCGTCGGCGGCGGGGGCGGCACCGTCCAGTACGGCAATGAGGTCGTCGCCCGCACGGCGTACCGCAACGTCGCCGGCGCCGACCGCGACCCGGTGGCGACGTACGTCTTCGCCACCGAGCCGTTCACGGCGCCCGACGGCAAGCGCATCGCCTCCGTGACCCTCCCGAAGAACACGGACCTGCACGTGTTCACGCTGGCCGTCGGCTGAGGCGGGGGCCTGAGTATCCGTACTCAGGCCCCGTAGCCGCCGTTCGGGAAAGCTGGCGGCATGAACACCGTCCGCACACGGATCCGCCCCGTGCTGCCCCGCCTGGTCGGCGTGGCGGTCACCGGGGCGGTTCTGGCCCTGGGGGCCGAGCAGTTCAGGGCCTGGACCGACCGGCGCAACAGCCGGGAGTGCGGGGGTACCGACAGCCTGTGCGTCACCTGGTGGGGTCTGGCGTTCGTGCCGCTCACCGTCATGGTGGCCGTAGCCGTGCTGGTGACCGTCTACAAGGCGCTGGACATCCGACCGCGCCTGGTGATCGTCCCGCCGACCGTGTTTCTGGCGCCGGTGCCGCTGGCCGCCGCCCAGACGCTCGCCGGTCCGGGCGCCGTCGTCCTCACCGGCGGGCTCTGGTGCTCCGCCCTCGCCCTCGCCGTCTGGGACCGCTACCGGGTCCTGGCGCTGTCGACCGCGGCGGCCCTCCTGCTGGCGGCCCTCGTGCAGCTGTACGGCTGACCGTGGGACGGCCGGCACCGATGCCCGAGGCCGGTGCCGGCCGTACCGTCAGGGACCCGCGAGCAGTTCGACCTCCGCCAGCGTCGCCTCACCGGTCAGGACCAGGCGGTACTTCTCGTACGCGCCGGGGTGGCCCACCGTGAACGCCCGGGTCTGCCGGTCCCAGGTGAAGGATTCACCGGAGCGTTCGTCGAGGGTCTGCCAGGTGGTGCCGTCGGCGGAGCCCTCCAGGCGCCAGCCGGACGGTGCCTTCGTGTGGTCCTTCGGCGAGGTCAGGGTGTACTGGACGGCCTCGGTGCGGCCGGTGACCGGCAGGTCGGCCGTCGTCACCGCGGCCTCGGTCGCCGAGGTGTCGTCGAACAGGGCGCCGTCGCCCTTCAGCACGTCCGCGCGCGGGGTGGGTGCCTTGTCGTCGGTCGTGATCGAAGCGGGCGCCGCGTTCTCGCCGGTGCCCCACGCCGACGGGCGCGGGCCCATGTCGAACTCCAGCACTCCGCCGCGGGCCAGTAGGGAGTGGGGGAGCGCGGTGGACGTCCAGGTGCGGCCGTTCACCTTCAGGCCCTGCACATAGATGTTGCGGGCGCTGTTCTCCGGCGCCTTCACCACCAGGTCACGGCCGTTCTCCAGGTGCACGGTCGCCTTCGTGAACAGCGGGGAGCCGACGGCGTACTCGCCGCTGCCCATGACCAGCGGGTAGAACCCGAGCGCGGAGAACAGGTACCAGGCCGACTGCTCGCCGTTGTCCTCGTCGCCGTGGTAGCCCTGCCCGATCTCGCTGCCGACGTACAGCCGGGACAGCACCTCGCGGACCTTCTCCTGCGCCTTCCACGGCTGCCCGGCCGCGTCGTACATGTAGATCACGTGGTGGGCGACCTGGTTGGAGTGCCCGTACATGCCCATGCGGACGTCCCGGGCCTCCGTCATCTCGTGGATGACACCGCCGTAGGAACCGACGACCTCGGGCGAGGCGGTCTCCGGGGTGGCGAAGTACTGGTCGAGCTTGTCGCCGAGTCCCGCGCGGCCGCCGTAGAGGTTGGCCAGGCCCCGGCTGTCCTGCGGGGCGGTGAAGGCGTAGCCCCAGCCGTTGGTCTCGGTGTAGTCGTAGCCCCATACGCGTGGGTCGTACTTCTCCGACGCCACCCGCCAGTTGCCCTTCGTGTCCCGGCCCTGGAAGAAGCCGGCCTTGGGATCGAAGAGGTCGACGTAGTCGCGGGCGCGGTTGAGGAAGTACTCCGACTCCTCCTGGTAGCGCTTCTCACCGGTCTGCGCGTACAGCTTCTGGCCCATCTTCGCGATGCCGTAGTCGTTGAGGTAGCCCTCCAGCGCCCAGGACAGGCCCTCGTGCGTGTCGGTGCTCGTGTAGCCGAGGAACGGCGAGGTCGCCATGCCCTTGCGGCCCACGCCCGAGACGGGCGGGACGACCGTGGCGTTCTTCACGGCCGCGTCGTACGCCGCCTTCGCGTCGAAGCGGACGCCCTTGACGTAGGCGTCGGCGAACGCCACGTCCGAGGAGGTGCCGGTCATCAGGTCGGCGTAGCCGGGGGAGGACCAGCGCGAGGTCCAGCCGCCGTCCTTGTACTGCTGCACGAACCCGTCGACCAGTTCGCCGGCCTGCGTGGGCGTCAGGAACGAGTACGCCGGCCAGGTGGTGCGGTAGGTGTCCCAGAAGCCGTTGTTGACGTACACCGTGCCGTCGACGATCTTCGCGCCGGTGTGCGTCGGGGTGTCCTGGGCCGGCATGGGGGAGAAGGGCGAGGCGTACCGGTCCTTGCCGCCGACCTTCTCGAAGCCGGAGTTCGGGTACAGGTACAGCCGGTAGAGGCTGGAGTACAGGGTGGTCAGCTGGTCCGGGGTCGCGCCCTCCACCTCGACGCGGCCGAGGAGACCGTCCCAGGCCTTGCGGGCGCGGTTCTTCACCCCGTCGAAGGACATGCCATCGGGGATCTCCTGGCGGAGGTTGTCCTTGGCCTGGTCGACACTGATGAGGGAGGTCGCCAGGCGCAGGGTGACCGTGCGGTCCTCCCCGGCGTCGAAGCGCAGCCAGCCCTGCACGCCGCTCGACGAACCGGCCGTCACCGGCCGGTCGAAGACGCCGTACACGAACAGCCGGGTCGCGCCGGTGGACAGCCCGGACTTCACGTCCGAGAAGCCGGTGACGGTCCCGTGCTCCTTGTCGAGGGTCAGGCCCGCCTGCTCGGTGACGTTGTCGAACAGCACGCTCGCGTCGTCACCGGGGAAGGTGAAGCGCAGTGCGGCCGCGTGGTCCGTGGGCGCCATCTCGGCCTTCAGGCCGTTCTCGAACCGCACCCCGTAGTAGTACGGCCGCGCGGTCTCGTTCTCGTGCCGGAAGGGCAGGGCCCGCCCGGCACGCGAGGTGTCCGGGGTGCCGGGCGTGAGCGACGGCATCACCTGGAAGGTCTGCCGGTCGCCCATCCACGGGCTCGGCTCATGGCTCGCGCTGAACGCCTGGACGGTGGGCAGGTTGTCGGCGTTGTTCATCCGGGCGTAGTCGTACAGCCAGCTCAGCGAGCCCGCGTTGGTGACCGGCGTCCAGAAGTTGAAGCCGTGCGGCATCGCGGTCGCCGGGAAGTCGTTGCCGCGGGAGAAGCCGCCGCTGGAGTGGGTGCCGCGGGTGGTCAGCGCGTAGTCCGACAGGTGCGCCTTGGGGCGCTCGGGCGCCACGGGCTTGAGGGCGATGTCGTCCAGCCAGCCGCGGAAGCGGGCCGGGCCCTTCGGGGAGTCGTACGCCACCAGGATCCGGTCGACGGTCCTGCCGGCCGCGACCGAGCCGATCGCCGCGACCACGTTGTTCCACTGGTTGACGTAGAGCACCTTCGCCGCGCCCTGGCCCTGCGGGGTGAGGGCGAACCCGTGCTGGTCGGTGGCGCCCAGGCCGCTCAGATACGTGCCGTCGGTGAAGGCGAGATCCACGGAGACGTTCGTGGCGTCGTAGTCGCGGTCGCCGTCGGCCATCGACGGGAAGATCCGGTAGGACAGCTGCGTGGCCCGGGTGACGCGCACGTTCACGTCGAAGACCTTGTTGACGGAGTAGGCCCGGCCGTCGGCGGTGTGGCGTCCGGCGTAACGCAGGGCGCGCTTTCCGGTGAATCCGGCGCCCGCCTTCGCCGTCGGCGATCCGCTCGGGCCGCGGTCGACGAGCGAGAGCATGTCCCGGGGCACCGGCTCGTCCGCGGCGCCGGTGGAGAACTGCACGTCGGCCATCTGCAGGATGTCCGCACCGTTGTTCCGCGTGATCTCGAGCCGGAAGTGCGCGTACTCGGCGGGCTCGGCCAGGTCGTACGTCTTCGTCCGGAACCGTTCGCCGAAGGATTCTGCGGAGCGGGTGTCGAGCGTCTTCCAGTCCTTGCCGTCGGTCGAGCCCTTCAGGGTCCAGTCCCTGGGGTCGCGTTCGGCGGCGTCATTGGCCGAGGTGAGCGCGTACGTGGTGATTTTCTGCGGTTTGTCCAGGTCGAACTCGACCCAGCCCGTCGGCTCGAAGGTGAGCCACTTGGTGCTCGGTTCGCCGTCGACGAGGTTCTCCTTCACCTCGCCCGCGCCCGTGTTCTCCCCGCTCGCGCGCACGTCCGTGACATGGTCGGTGACGTTGCCAGGTATGCCGCTCGCGTAGCCGCCGTCCACGCCGGACGCACGCTTGCCGCCGTCGGGCGCGGTGTCCACGGTGTTGAGCCAGTCGGGCGCCGGATCGCCCGCCTCGAAGGACGAGGCGAAGGACTTCTCGGTGGCCGGGGCCTGCCGGGGGAGCGCCACCGCCGCCCCCTGGGCGCCTGCCGTCATGACGAAGGCGGCCGTGAGAACGACCGCCGGACCGTATCTGTGCCGAGTTCTGCGCTGCATCGACGACACACCCTCCCTGCGCAGTGGACAACGTTGTCAGGTTCATCGCGCAGGAACCAGTAGGGGGTGAAGTGGCCAGGGGTGTCAAGGGTGTTGAGTGCGCCGTTCGGGGGCTATGTCGGTACTTTTTCCGGCACGGGATCCACAGGCGGTTCATATTTCCGCGAGGTCTCAACTCGGAAAAGACCCATGGCCAACCTTGCATTCGATCTTGCTCCGGCGGCCGGAAGTGGACTATACCTGTCGGCGATTCACACGATCTGCACGACCTCGCAGCACACCCGCTTACGACCTTTCGCGCGACCTCCTGCTGTACCCCCGCTCCACCCTGTTCCACTGCTGTTCCACCTGCTTCACCCTGCTTGACCCGACCGCGGTGCCGGGGAGGATCCGGTTCACCGCCTGAGTCCTGTGAGAAGGCGAGGACTTGAGCATGGGATCCACTTCCGCAGCAAACAACGGCACCGGCGGTGTCGGCCGACGCGCTCTGATCAAGCGGTCAGCCGCGCTGGGCCTGGTGTCCGTGCCCGCGATGGGCTTCTTGTCCGCGTGTGCCAGCGGCGGCGGCAGCGACAACAACGAGAAGGCGAAGGCGGGCAAGAAGACGGCCCAGAATCCGCTGGGCGTCAATGACACCGCCCAGATGGAGTTCGTCCTCTTCGACGGCGGTTTCGGCAAGGAGTACGCCGAGGACGCGACGAAGATCTACGCCAAGAACTTCCCCAAGGCGCACGTCAAGTTCTCCGCCACCCAGAGGATCCAGTCCACCCTGCAGCCCCGCTTCAACCAGGGCAACCCGCCGGACCTCATCGACAACTCCGGCGCCGAGCAGATGGACATGGGCGTCCTGGTCGGCAAGAGCCAGCTCGCCGACCTCACCCCGCTGCTGGACGCCCCGTCCTTCGACGACCCGAAGAAGAAGGTCCGCGACACCCTGCGCCCGGGCATCGTGGAGATGGGCCAGTTCGACGGCCAGCAGGTCTGGATCCTGTACTACGCCTACACCGTCTACGGCGTCTGGTACTCGCAGAAGGCGCTGGACTCGCTCGACGAGAAGTACCCCGAGACCTGGGACCAGATGCTCGCGGTGTGCGAGAAGGCCAAGAAGAAGGGCATGGCCGGCTGGACGTATGCCGGCAAGTACCCCTACTACCTGCCCTTCTCCCTGTACCCGATGATCGGCAAGGTCGGCGGCCGCGAGGTCCTCGACGCCATCGACAACCTCGAGCCGAACGCCTGGAAGCACCCGGCCGTCAAGGCCTGCTTCGAGGCGTACTACGAGCTGTACAAGAAGGGCTACGTCCTCCAGGGCACCCCGGGCCTGGACCACATCCAGTCGCAGACCGCGTGGGCCAAGGGCAAGGCGCTGTTCATCCCGAACGGCTCCTGGGTGGAGAACGAGTCGGCCAACGTCATCCCGGCCGACTTCAACCTCGCCGTGTCCGCGCCGACCGGCCTGGACGCCTCCGACAAGATGCCCTTCGGCACCATCTGGGCCTCCGGCGGCGAGCCGTTCATCGTGCCGGCCAAGGCCAAGAACGGCACCGGCGGCATGGAGCAGCTGCGCATCATGCTCAGCGAGGCCTCCTCGAAGAACTTCACCGCCAAGGTGAAGTCGCTGACCGCGTACAACGGCGGCACCGACGGCATCACCCTCACGCCCGGTCTGAAGTCGGGCGTGGCGGCGCTGGACAAGGCCGGACAGAACGTGGTGAACCCGCGCCTGCAGGACTGGTACGTGCAGCTGCAGAAGGAGAAGATCGGCGTGGCCGGTCTCGGCGAGATGATGGCCGGCCGCCTCACCCCGGCCGAGGCCATCAAGAAGATCCAGGGCTTCGCCGACGAGGCCGCCAAGGACAGCTCGATCAAGCACTACAAGCACCAGTGACGAACCGTCACCAGATTCCGCCCGGCGCCCTGACCAGCCCGGGCGGTTCTGGCGGCAGTGCCCGCCCAGAGATCGGGGTCGGTAGTAATGCAGCACGGTAAATACCGGTTCATCGTGGGGTTCCTGGCGGTTCCCCTGGGGCTGTACGCCCTGTTCGTGGTGTGGCCCTTCATCCAGTCCATCTACTACTCGTTCACGGACTGGACGGGCCTGAGCCCCGAATTCAAGATGGTCGGCTTCGACAACTACAAGAGGATGCTCGACGACGAGATCTTCTGGAAGTCGTTGCAGCACAGCCTGTTGTTCGCCCTGGTGCTGCCGCTGGTGACACTCGGTCTGGCGCTGTTCTTCGCCTTCATGATCAATGTGGGCGGCCGGCGGAGAAAGGGCGGGCCGGTCATCACCGGCGTCCGGGGGTCGTCGTTCTACAAAATCGTGTACTTCTTCCCGCAGGTGCTCTCCATCGCGATCGTCGCCCTGCTCTTCGCCTTCGCGTACAACCCGGAGAGCGGCGCCATCAACTCGATCCTGCGGGGCATCGGGCTGGACAGCGTGCAGCCGCTGTGGCTGGGCGATCCGGACCTGGCCCTGTGGTGCGTGATGGCCGTTCTGGTCTGGTCGACGGTCGGCTTCTTCGTGGTGCTGTTCTCCGCGGGCATGGCGTCGATCCCGGCGGACCTGTACGAGGCGGCGCTGCTGGACGGGGCGAACCGCTTCACCACGTTCTTCCAAATCACGCTGCCCCTGTTGTGGGACACCGTGCAGTCGGGCTGGGTGTACATGGGCATCCTGGCGCTCGGCGCCGAGTCGTTCGCGGTCGTGCAGATCATGACGACCGGACCGGGCGGCCCCGACTACTCGACCACCGTCATGGTCCTGTACGTGTACCAGAAGGCGTTCCGTGACGGGCAGGCCGCCTACGCCACCACGATCGGCGTCGCCCTGCTCGTCGTCACGCTGGCCTTCGCGGCCGTCGTGATGCGGCTGGGCCGGCGCGAGCGGCTGGAGTTCTGATGAAGACGACCGAGTCCCCCGCCCCGATCCCGGCCGAGTCGGGCCTGCCGCTCACCAAGGTGGACGTACCGGCGAACAAGCCGCGCGCGGCGAAG
Organism: Streptomyces sp. NPDC104814; assembly: GCF_055583185.1. NCBI lineage: Bacteria > Bacillati > Actinomycetota > Actinomycetes > Kitasatosporales > Streptomycetaceae > Streptomyces > Streptomyces sp. NPDC104814. The sequence goes on from NZ_JBVJOL010000001.1 coordinate 229,182, forward strand.
AAGGAGGGCGGCGCCCTCAACGTCTTCTCGCACGGCATCCTGGTCATCTGGGCGATCATGGTGGTCATGCCGCTGCTGTGGGCGGTGATGACGTCCTTCAAGGACGACAGCTCCATCTTCGGCTCGCCCTGGTCGCTGCCGGACAAGCTGCACTTCGACAACTGGGCGCGGGCCTGGACCGACGCCCATATGAGCGACTACTTCCTGAACACCGTCCTGGTGGTCGGGGGCTCGCTCATCGGCACGCTGGTGCTGGGCTCGATGGCGGCGTACGTGCTGGCCCGGTTCGACTTCCCCGGCAACCGCTTCATCTACTACCTGTTCGTCGGCGGCATGAGCTTCCCGATCATGCTGGCGCTGGTCCCGCTGTTCTACGTCGTGAACAACATGGGGCTGCTGAACACCATCCACGGCCTGATCCTCGTGTACATCGCGTACTCGCTGCCGTTCACGGTGTTCTTCCTGACCGCGTTCTTCCGCACGCTGCCGTCGTCGGTGGCGGAGGCGGCGTTCGTGGACGGCGCCTCGCACAGCCGGACGTTCTTCCAGATCATGCTCCCGATGGCCAAGCCGGGCCTGATCAGCGTGGGCATCTTCAACTTCCTGGGCCAGTGGAACCAGTACATGCTCCCGACGGTCCTGAACACCGACCCCGACAAGCGGGTCCTCACCCAGGGCCTGGTCCAGCTGGCCGTGAGCCAGGGCTACAAGGGCGACTGGTCGGGTCTCTTCGCGGGCCTGGTGATGGCGATGCTGCCGGTCCTGGCGGCGTACATCGTCTTCCAGCGCCAGGTGGTCCAGGGGCTGACCGCGGGGGCGCTGAAGTAGCCCCGGCGGCCGGCGGGCCGCACCGGACGACGTACGCCGCTCCTCAGGGGGCGGCGTACGCGTGCGAGGGGTGCTCCGGGGCGTTTCGGGGTACTCCGGTGCCGAAATCACCGGCCCGGACGGCGCCCCCGCCCCCACGCTCTCCGTAGCCCTGTGCGACCGTGTGGACGCGTGCCGTTCCGCCGTCGGAGACTCCCCGTGAGGGGTTGTGCACGGAGGTGGAAAGTGTTCAACCTCTTGACGGGAGTCACCCCGAACAGCTCAGCTTAGAGTTCACTAGTTGGACATAGAGCGGGGCCTCATCGAAGCGGTCCCGTGCGCAGGAGGTCGTCGTGGAGACTCCGGGGTCGCAGTCGTCGCTGCACCGAGCCAACCTGGAGCGGGTCGTACGCGCCGTTCGGCTGGCGGGATCGCTCACCCAGGCGGAGATCGCGAGGACCACGGGCCTGTCCGCGGCAACGGTCTCCAACATCGTCCGGGAACTCAAGGACGGCGGAACGGTCGAGGTCACGCCCACCTCGGCGGGCGGGCGCAGGGCCCGCAGCGTCAGCCTCAGCGGCGACGCGGGCATCGTCGTCGGCGTCGACTTCGGGCACACCCACCTGCGGGTCGCCGTGGGCAACCTCGCCCACCAGGTGCTCGCCGAGGAGTCCGAGCCGCTGGACGTCGACGCCTCCTCCGCGCAGGGCCTGGACCGGGCCGAGGAGCTGGTGAATCGCCTGATCGCAGCAACGGGGGTCGACCGGTCCAAAGTCGCCGGCGTGGGCCTCGGCGTACCGGGGCCGATCGACGTCGAGTCCGGCACCCTGGGGTCCACCGCGATCCTGCCCGGCTGGACCGGCACCAAGCCCGCCGAGGAGCTCAAGGGCCGCCTGGGCGTGCCCGTGTACGTGGACAACGACGCCAACCTCGGTGCCCTCGGCGAGCTGGTCTGGGGCAGTGGCAGGGGCGTGCGCGACCTCGCGTACATCAAGGTCGCCAGCGGCGTGGGCGCCGGTCTGGTGATCGACGGCAAGATCTACCGCGGCCCGGGTGGCACTGCGGGAGAAATCGGACATATTACTCTTGATGAATCCGGACCGGTCTGCCGCTGCGGGAACCGCGGCTGCCTGGAGACCTTCGCGGCCGCGCGCTATGTGCTGCCGCTGCTCCAGTCCAGCCACGGCACCGACCTCACCATGGAGGGCGTCGTACGGCTGGCCAGGGACGGGGACCCGGGCTGCCGTCGGGTGATCGCCGACGTCGGCCGCCACATCGGCAGTGGAGTGGCCAATCTCTGCAACTTGCTGAACCCGAGCCGGGTGGTCCTGGGCGGTGATCTCGCCGAGGCCGGTGAGCTTGTGCTCGGGCCGATCAGGGAGTCCGTCGGCCGCTACGCGATCCCCAGCGCGGCGCGCCAACTGTCCGTTCTCCCGGGGGCACTTGGGGGCCGTGCGGAGGTGCTCGGAGCGCTCGCGCTCGCACTCAGCGAGATGGGCGATTCGACACTTTTGGACGGCACGCCGACTGCGGCAGTGCCTGCCTTCACTTAGAGAACGGATGGCACCGTTGCCATCTCGTTAAGGATTTACTTCTTGACGTCGTACGTGTGGCCGAGTTGACTTCCAGCCACCTCGGCCGCAACGACGCGGCCTCGTCAGGGAGGTTTTTGAAGTGAACACGCGTATGCGTCGTGCCGCCGTGGCCGTGGCCGCTGGTGCAATGGCTGTTTCGCTCGCCGCCTGTGGCAGCGCCAAGGAGTCCGGCGGCAGCAAGACCGAGTCGTCCGGCTCCGCCGCCGCCAAGGGCGGCAACATCAAGGTCGGTCTGCTCCTGCCGGAGAACAAGACCGCCCGCTACGAGAAGTTCGACCGGCCCCTGATCGAGAAGAAGATCAAGGAGCTGACCGGCGGCAAGGCGACCATCCAGTACAACAACGCCCGCCAGGACGCCAACCTCCAGGCGCAGCAGGTCGACACCATGATCACCAACAAGGTGGACGTGCTGATCCTGGACGCGGTCGACGCCAAGGCCATCCAGAACTCCGTCAAGAAGGCCGTCGACGCCGGCATCAAGGTCGTCGCCTACGACCGCCTCGCCGAGGGCCCGATCAGCGGCTACACCTCGTTCGACAACGTCGAGGTCGGCAAGACCCAGGGCAACGCCCTGCTGAAGGCCCTGGGCAACAAGGCCACCAAGGCCTCCAAGATCGTCATGATCAACGGCTCGGTCACCGACCCGAACGCGGCCCAGTTCAAGCAGGGCGCCCACTCGGTCCTCGACCCCAAGGTCACCATCGCCAAGGAGTACGACACCAAGGAGTGGTCGCCGGACAACGCCAACTCCGAGATGGAGGCCGCGATCTCCGCGGTCGGCAAGAACAACATCGCGGGCGTCTACTCCGCCAACGACGGCATGGCCGGCGGTATCATCACCGCCCTCAAGGCCGCCGGTCTCCAGGTCCCGGTCACCGGTCAGGACGCCGAGCTCGCGGGCGTGCAGCGCATCGTCGCCGGCGACCAGTACATGAGCGTCTACAAGCCGTACGCGCCGGAGGCCGACGCCGCCGCCGAGATGGCCGTCGCGCTCGCCCAGGGCAAGTCGCTCGACTCCATCGCCAAGGACAAGGTCAACAGCGCCAGCGCCAAGGACGTCCCGTCCGTCCTGGTCCCGGTCACCTCGCTGACCCAGGCCAACATCAAGGACACCGTCGTCAAGGACGGCATCTACACCGTCGACGAGATCTGCACCGCCAAGTACAAGGCGGCCTGCGACAAGATCGGTCTGAAGTAAGCCGCGGCCGTCCGCGCCCGCCGAGCCGCCCCGAGCAGCCCGGCGCACGCGGACCGGCCCCCCACAAGCAGCACACGCTGCTTCCCCGCTCCTCCGGCGCCCCGCGCATCGGACAGCCCCGCAAGCTCAGTGGCGGGGCGCCGGACGGAACACCCCCCATAACTCTTCTGCACAACCCTTCCGCCGGGTCAGGCGGCGAAGGAGATGGTTCACGTGTCCGCTACGCCCGTGCTGGCGTTGCGCGGGGTCTCCAAGCGGTTCGGTGCCGTTCAGGCGCTCACCGACGTAGAGCTTGAGGTCCACGCCGGTGAAGTGGTCGCCCTGGTGGGCGACAACGGCGCCGGAAAGTCCACGCTGGTCAAGACGATCGCCGGCGTGCACCCCATCGATGAGGGCGCCATCGAATGGGAGGGCAAGAAGGTCTCGATCGGCAGGCCGCACGACGCCCAGGCCCTGGGCATCGCGACGGTCTACCAGGACCTCGCGCTCTGCGACAACATCGATGTCGTCGGCAACCTCTTCCTCGGCCGTGAGCTGAGGAAGTGGGGCGTCCTCGACGAGGTCGAGATGGAGCGGCGCTCGCAGGAACTGCTGCGCACCCTCTCGATCCGCATACCCAGCGTCCGGATCCCGATCGCCTCGCTCTCCGGCGGTCAGCGCCAGACCGTGGCCATCGCGCGTTCCATGCTCGGCGAGCCCAAGCTGGTCATCCTCGACGAGCCCACCGCCGCCCTCGGCGTCGAGCAGACCGCACAGGTGCTCGACCTGGTGGAGCGGCTGCGCGAGCGCGGGCACGCCGTCATCCTCATCAGCCACAACATGGCCGACGTCAAGGCCGTCGCCGACAAGGTCGCGGTGCTGCGTCTCGGCCGTAACAACGGTGTCTTCGAGGTCAAGACGACCTCGCAGGAAGAGATCATCTCCGCCATCACCGGCGCCACCGACAACGCAGTGACCCGCCGTGCGGCCCGCACGACCAGCGCGACCGGGGAGGTTTCCAAGTGAGTATCGACAAGACCTCCGCGACCACGCAGGACGAGCAGGTCGTGAACCCCGAGGCGGCCGCCGGCGCCGACGTCGCCGTCGACCCCCGCCTCCTCGTCCGTGAGCAGGGTCTCGCGGGCTACCTGGGTGAGTTCAAGCGCAAGCTGAAGGCGGGCGAGCTGGGCTCCATGCCCGTCATCCTCGGCCTGATCATCATCTGTGTCGTCTTCCAGAGCCTGAACTCCGAGTTCCTGTCCTCGCAGAACATCAGCGACATCACCGTCACGATGGTCGGCACGGGCATGATCTCCGTCGGCATCGTGTTCGTGCTGCTGCTCGGCGAGATCGACCTGGCGGTCGGCTCGGTCAGCGGCGCGGCCAGTGCCATCGCCGCGGTCCTCGCCGTCAACCAGGGCTGGCCCGAATGGGCGGCCGTGGTCCTCGCCGTCGTCGCCGGCTGCGCCATCGGCGCCGCACACGGCTTCTTCTTCGCCGTCCTCGGCGCCCCGGCCTTCGCCGTCACCCTGGCCGGTCTGCTGTTCTGGCTCGGCTTCATGCTGAAGATCCTCGGCGAGAACGGCACGATCAACCTCGACAGCGAGGGCTTCATCGGCAAGCTGACCACGTACTTCTTCACGGACGTGGCCGCCGCCTACGGGCTGGCCGCGGTGATCGTGGTCGTGTTCTTCCTCTCCTCCTTCCTCGGCAACCGGCGCCGCGAGGCCGCGGGCATCCCGTCCCGGCCGCTGAGCGACACCGTGCTGCGGACGGTGCTGCTCGGGGTGATCTCCTTCGCCGCGGCGTACATGTACAACCAGTACAAGGGCCTGCCGCTGGCCACGGTTATCTTCCTCGTGTTCCTGATCGCCACGGACTTTTTGCTGCGCCGTACCACCTACGGCCGCAAGGTGTTCGCGCTCGGCGGCAGCGTCGAGGCCTCCCGGCGTGCGGGTATCAACGTCACCGCCGTGCGGATCTCCGTGTTCGCGATCTCCGGTGGGTTCGCGGCGATCGGCGGCCTGTTCCTGGCCTCGAAGATCGCCTCCGCCAACCAGAGCGCCGGCACCGGTGACCTGCTGATGAACGCGATCGCCGCGGCCGTCATCGGCGGTACATCGCTGTTCGGCGGCCGTGGGCGGACGTGGAACGCGCTGCTCGGTGTGCTGGTGATCGTGTCCATCCAGTACGGGCTGCAGCTGGAGTCCATCGCGGAGCCGGTGAAGTACATGATCACGGCGGCTGTGCTGCTGACCACGGTGGTCATCGACTCCATCACCCGTAAGACGCAGAAGACCGCGGGTCGCGCATAGCGTTCCCCGGGGAGCCGTAGGGGTGCGGAGGTACGCCGGGTGCGGGTAGTCCGTGGCTGGTCGCGCAGTTCCCCGCGCCCCTGAGAGGGTCAAGTCGCCCGGTGCCTGTCAGGCACCGGGCGACTGCCGTGTCATGGGGGCGGACATCGTTTCCGCGGGCGGAACATTAGACTCGACAAGCCCGGCAATTGCTCGATCAGCTCTACTGCAAGGAGGCACGGGTGCCGCTGCTGACCCGCATCACGGGACCGCGCGATCTGGACCGGCTCAGCCTGGAGGAGCTGGACCAGCTGGCCGGGGAGATCCGGACCTTCCTCGTCGAGGCGGTCTCCAAGACCGGCGGCCACCTCGGTCCGAACCTCGGCGTGGTGGAGCTGACCATCGCCCTGCACCGCGTCTTCGAGTCGCCCAAGGACAAGGTGCTGTGGGACACCGGCCACCAGTCCTACGTGCACAAGCTGCTCACCGGCCGGCAGGACTTCTCGAAGCTGAAGATGAAGGGCGGCCTGTCCGGCTACCCCTCGCAGGCGGAGTCCGAGCACGACGTCATCGAGAACAGCCACGCCTCCACGGTGCTCGGCTGGGCCGACGGCATCGCCAAGGCCAACCAGCTGCTCAAGCGGGACGCCCACGTCGCCGCCGTCATCGGTGACGGCGCGCTGACCGGCGGTATGGCCTGGGAGGCGCTGAACAACATCGCCGACGCCAAGGACCGCCCGCTCGTCATCGTCGTCAACGACAACGAGCGCTCCTACGCGCCGACCATCGGCGGCCTCGCGAACCACCTGGCGACCCTGCGCACCACCGACGGCTACGAGCGCTTCCTGGCCCGCACCAAGGACCTCCTCGAGCGCACCCCGGTCGTCGGCCGCCCCCTCTACGACACGCTGCACGGCGCGAAGAAGGGGCTGAAGGACTTCATCACCCCGCAGGGCATGTTCGAGGACCTCGGCCTGAAGTACGTCGGCCCGATCGACGGCCACGACATCGAGGCCCTGGAGTCCGCGCTGGCCCGCGCCAAGCGCTTCGGCGGCCCGGTGATCGTGCACTGCCTCACCGAGAAGGGCCGCGGCTACCAGCCCGCCCTGCAGGACGAGGCCGACCGCTTCCACGCCGTCGGCAAGATCCACCCCGACACGGGCCTGCCGATCGCCACCTCCGGCGCCGACTGGACGAGCGTCTTCGGCGACGAGATGGTCAAGCTCGGCAAGGAGCGCAAGGACATCGTCGCCATCACGGCCGCGATGCTCCAGCCCGTCGGCCTGGACCGGTTCGCCAAGGCGTTCCCGGAGCGGGTCTACGACGTCGGCATCGCCGAGCAGCACGGCGCCGTCTCCGCGGCCGGCCTCGCCCACGGCGGGCTGCACCCCGTCTTCGCGGTGTACGCCACCTTCCTCAACCGCGCCTTCGACCAGGTCCTCATGGACGTGGCCCTGCACAAGTGCGGGGTGACGTTCGTGCTGGACCGGGCCGGCGTCACCGGAACCGACGGCGCCTCGCACAACGGCATGTGGGACATGTCGATCCTCCAGGTCGTGCCCGGCCTGCGGCTCGCCGCGCCGCGCGACGCCGACCAGGTCCGCGCCCAGCTGCGGGAGGCCGTCGAGGTCAAGGACGCGCCGACCGTCGTGCGCTTCTCCAAGGGCGCCGTCGGCCCCGCCGTACCGGCCGTGGGCCGGGTCGGCGGCATGGACGTGCTGCGCGAGCCGGGCACGGACCGGCCCGACGTGCTGCTGGTCTCGGTCGGCGCCCTCGCCCCGATGTGCCTGGAGATCGCCGCCCTGCTGGACAAGCAGGGCATCTCCACCACCGTCGTCGACCCGCGCTGGGTCAAGCCCGTGGACGAGGCGATGGCCCCCCTCGCCGAGCGCCACCGGGTCGTCGTCACCGTCGAGGACAACAGCCGCGTCGGCGGCGTCGGCTCCGCGATCGCGCAGGCCCTGCGCGACGCCGGGGTGGACGTGCCGCTGCGCGACTTCGGCATCCCGCCGCGCTTCCTCGACCACGCCTCCCGCGCCGAGGTGCTGGCCGAGATCGGGCTGACCGCGCCGGACATCGCACGCCAGGTCACGGGCCTCGTGGCCAAGCTCGACGGCCGGTTCGAACGGGCCGCCGCCGAGGTGGAGCCGGTCCGCGACTGACCGCCGACGTGCCGGAATGGGCCGGTTGCGCCACTGTGAAGAGTGGTGCGACCGGCCCGTTTGCGTGATGAGGCCCACGGTGGGGCATACGCACCACACCCCCTCTCGACCCTGTCGAGGACGACACAGCGTGGGAGGTCACCGTGAGCAGCACCCTCTTCCGGACGAAAAGGGTCGAACAGTCGATCGCCGACACCGAGGAACCCGAGCATGCGCTCAAGAAGTCCCTGTCGGCGCTGGACCTGACCGTCTTCGGCGTCGGTGTGATCATCGGCACCGGCATCTTCGTGCTCACCGGTACGGTCGCCAAGAACAACGCGGGTCCGGCGACGGCGCTCGCCTTCGTCGTGGCGGGCGTGGTCTGCGCCCTGGCCGCGCTGTGCTACGCCGAGTTCGCCTCCACCGTCCCGGTCGCCGGGTCCGCGTACACCTTCTCCTACGCCTCCCTGGGCGAGTTCCCCGCCTGGATCATCGGCTGGGACCTCGTGCTGGAGTTCGCGCTCGGCACGGCGGTGGTGGCCGTCGGCTGGTCCGGTTACATTGCCTCGCTGCTGGACAACGCCGGCTGGCACCTGCCCGCGGCGCTGGGCACACGCGACGGCGCCCACGGCTTCGGCTTCGACATCCTCGCGGCCGCGCTCGTCCTCGTCCTCACCGGCATCCTCGTGGTCGGCACCAAGCTCTCCGCGCGGGTGACCTCGGTCGTCGTCGCGATCAAGGTGACGGTCGTCCTGATCGTCATCATCGCGGGTGCCTTCCTGGTCAACGGCAACAACTACCACCCCTTCATCCCGCCGCAGAAGCCGGTGGAGGCGGGCGGCGACCTCAAGGCGCCGCTGATCCAGCTCATCTTCGGCTGGGCGCCGTCCAACTTCGGTGTGATGGGCATCTTCACCGCGGCGTCCGTCGTCTTCTTCGCCTTCATCGGTTTCGACGTCGTCGCCACGGCCGCCGAGGAGACCAGGAACCCGCAGCGCGACATGCCGCGCGGCATCCTCGGCTCGCTGTTCATCTGCACGGCGCTCTACGTCGCCGTGTCGATCGTCGTGACCGGCATGGAGCACTACACCAAGCTGTCCATCACCGCGCCGCTCGCCGACGCCTTCAAGTCCACCGGGCACCCGTGGTTCGCGGGCCTGATCAGCTTCGGCGCCGCGGTCGGCCTGACCACCGTCTGCATGATCCTGCTGCTGGGCCAGACCCGGGTCTTCTTCGCGATGAGCCGCGACGGACTGCTGCCGCGCTTCTTCTCGCACGTCCACCCGCGGTTCAGGACCCCGCACCGGCCGACGATCCTGCTCGGTGTGCTCATCGCGATCCTCGCCGGCTTCACCCCGCTGAGCGAGCTGGCCGAGCTGGTGAACATCGGCACGCTGTTCGCGTTCGTGGTGGTCGCCATCGGTGTGATCATCCTGCGGCGCTCCCGCCCCGAGCTGCCCCGCGCCTTCCGCACCCCGTGGGTGCCCGTGATCCCGATCCTGTCGGTGCTGGCCTCGCTGTGGCTGATGCTCAACCTGCCGGCCGAGACCTGGGTCCGCTTCGGCATCTGGATGGCGATCGGCTTCGTCGTCTACTTCCTGTACGGCCGCAGCCACAGCCGTCTGGCCCGGGGCGAACGGGCCCCTGCGGAGCACGCCCCCGGGGCCGGGCCCGGCAGCCGGACCTGAGCGCGGCTCAGTCGCGTACCGACCGTGGCCCGGTGACCTCCGCGCCCAGTTCCGTGACCCGGCGGCGCAGTTCGCGGTCGGCGGTGACGACCAGACAGCGCCTGCCCGCGGCGCGGGCGACCAGGTCGACCATGTGGTCGTCGCCGCTGCCGGGGGCGTCCTCGACATGGACGCCGGGCACGGAGGCCACACCGCGGGCGGCGCCCTCGACGACGAGGACGATGTCCACGGCGCCGCCGTCACCGCCGTACCCGGGCAGCCCCCGCGCCGCCAGCCGGTCCCGCAGCCGCTCGGCGGCCCCGCGCCGGTCACGCCACCACCCGTCGGGCACCGACCCGACGACGTTGGCACCGTCGACGATCACGAGCAGGGGAGCGCTGTCGTCCATGAGCCCAGCCTCGCACGCGGGGCCGGAGCAGGGGCGGGACGGGCGGGGGGGCGCGGCGCGCGCCCACGTGGCTCTCATGAGCACGGCGGGGCCGCGGGGCCTACGGCCGGCAGCCTTGGGGGAACGTCTGAGCGAACTGCATATGATGTCCCCGTCTCAGGTTCCCCGGTGCCGGATGCGGCGGGATTCAGGAAGGTGCACCAGGCCATGCGGAGAAAGCCGACCGGTCCCACGGGCGCCGCCGGCTCGGTCGAGGAGCGGACGCGCCGTGCGTCCGGCGCGGCCCATGGAAACTGGCTCACCCGGGGCAAGGACGGCCGGCTCACGCTGTACGCCCCCGCGGACGGCGGACTCCTGAGATGGACCGAGACGGCGGTCGGCGGCCCCGACTGGGGCGACCCGCACTTCATCGCCGCGCCGGGGCTCACCGATCTGACCGTGGTGCAGGGTGCGGACACCTATGTCCACCTGCTCGGCCGCAGGGAGCGGGCCGGAGCCGACGGCGCGCGGACCGTGGACCTCGTGCACGCCATCCAGTACCAGACCGGCTTCGCCGTCACCGACTGGCGTTCGCTCGGCAACCCCCACGCGGACCGGGAACAGGGACGTGAGCTGGGCCCACCGGTGGGCGCGGTCGCCGCGGACGGCATCGTGCACGTCTTCGCGCGCGGGGCGTTCGGCGCGCTGATGCTGCGTCGGGAAGCCCCGAACGGCAAGTGGCGGGCCTGGGAGGACCTCGGGGGCAACGGCATCGACGCGCTGCCGGTGCCGATCGCCCTGAGCGGTGGGCGGCTGGAGGTGTGCGCCGCCGCGGAGACAGGGCTTCTGATCTGGCGTCAGGCGACTCCGGGCGGCGACTTCACGGGACCACGCGGCTTCTCGCTGCGCCCGGCGCCGGGCACGGTCACCGCCCTGGAGACCGGACCGGAGCGCGCCACGTTCTTCTGGTCGGACGCCGACAGCGGCGCCGCTGCGGCCTGGCGGATCGGTCAGTGGCCGGCCACGCTCGGCGCGTCCTGGGCCCGGCGCCCCTATGCCGCGCTGCGCACCCCGCTCGATGGTCACGACTGGGTCGTGCTCGCCTATGCGGACCCGGACGGCTCCGCCGTGTTCGGCATGGGTGCCACGGAGAACGAAGCCGGCGGGTTCTGGTGGTACGCGCTGGGAGAGTCGTGCCAGGGCGCGCCCGCCCTGGCACGCGACGGCCGCGGACACGTGGTGATGGCGCTGATCGGCACCGATGGTGTACCGAAGGTGGCCCGCCAGGAGGAGGGCCCGGGGCTCAGTCTCACCCGGTGGTCCCGGCTGTGATGCGCCGGACCGGCAGCGGGGAGCGCTGAGCCCGCGGGGGAGGAGCGGCTCAACCGCCCTTGGCGGGCGACTTCTTCGCGCTCTCGGGAATGTCGTCGTCGGCGCGGACCGCCTTCCACAGCTGCGACGCCTGGGGCTCGGCGGCCACCACCCGGTTCGGGTCGACCTTGTCGTACGCCACCGGCAGCATGATCGTCTCCATGTCGGCCGGGTCGACGCCGTTCATGCTGCGGCCGAACTCCGCCAGCTTGGTGAGCGAGGCCAGGTCGGAGTCGGTGGTGAGCGCCGCGGTGAGCTCGTCCGCGATCTTGTACGTCTTGGTGGGGCTGCCCAGCAGGTCCTGCTTCTTTATCTCGGACAGCAGGGCGAGCATGAACTTCTGCTGGAGACCGATACGTCCCAGGTCGCTGCCGTCGCCGATGCCGTGGCGCGTGCGGACGAACTGCAGCGACTGCGTCCCGTCCAACCGGTGGGTCCCCGCGGTCAGGTTCAGGCCGCTGGAGGAGTCGTGGATGTCCTGGTCGACGGTGACGGTCACGCCGCCGATGGCGTCCACCAGGCCCTTGAAACCGGCGAAGTCGATCTCGACGTAGTGGTCCATGCGGACCCCGGAAACAGCTTCCACCGTCTTGACCACGCAGGCCGGACCCACCTGCGAGTAAATGGAGTTGAACATCACGCGCCTGGCGGAGGCCACCTCGGTGCCGTCCTTCTTCGTGCACGTGGGCCGGGTGACGAGGGTGTCGCGCGGGATGCTCACGGCGACGGCTCGCGTGCGGCCCTGCGGTATGTGCATCACCAGGGCGGTGTCGGAACGGGCCCCGGCCACGTTGCCCGTGCCGAGGGAGGCGTTGGCGCCGGCGCGTGAGTCGGAGCCCAGGATCAGGATGTTCTGACCGGACGTCGGCAGCTTGGCGGGCCGGTCGTCACCGATCGCCCGGTCGATGTCGACGCCCTTGATGTTCCCGTCGAGGTCCCGGTAGAGCCAGTAGCCGGTACCGCCCGCGGCTAGCAGGAGGACGACGAGGGACAGCAGCACGATGCGGCCCCAGCGTCGCTTGCCGCCCTGTTGCCGCCGCCGGCTGCCGTTCGCCGGGGACCGGCGGGCACGCCGGGGCTCGCTGGTGGCGCGTTGCGTCATTGCCTTGCGTTCCTCTCCTCACGGGCTCCGCCTCGGCGGAGGGTTCGGGCCCGGGTGGGGGGAGGCCGGCCCACTGTTCCTGTCAAGCAGTGTCAGAACTATAGGCAACGGGAAGCACCGTCTTGGGGAGCGGGTGACCATACTGCGAGATCGAAATGAACGTCACATTAAGAGTCCTTGACCACTCGTAAGTGTGACATAAGATGTAGCGAAGCTGTGAATCTTGGTAGAGGGGGATTTGCCCAGGTCACGGCGGCGGTACCGCCGATCCGGCCGGGAGGCCGCGAGGGCGGGCCGCCATGCGGGGGCGGGCGTCCGCATGGGTATCGGTTGATGTCCCCGTGGGCGGGATTTGGGCAGGAGTTGAAGTTGGCGGTTCAGCCGCGTCTTAGCGTTGTCGTTCCCTTCCAGAACGTCGAGGCGTATCTCGCCGAGTGCCTGGAATCGGTCGCCCGCCAGTCCTTCGGGGACTTCGAGGTGATCCTGGTCGACGACGGCTCCACCGACGGGTCGATCCGCATCGCGGCCGACTACTGCGCCGCCGACCCCCGCTTCAAGCTCATCCGCCAGCACGCGCACGGTCCCGGCCATGCCCGCAACACCGGTCTGCGCTCGCTGCATCCGAGGGGTGAGTTCCTCGCCTTCGTGGACGGCGACGACGTCATCCCCGAATACGCCTACGAGCTTCTGGTGCGCACCCTGGAGGAGTCCGACGCGGACTTCGTCTCCGGCAACGTGCAGATGATGAACTCCGAGAAGAAGTGGCAGTCACCGCTGCACAAGGGTCCGATGCAGAAGAACCGGCGCGGTACCCACATCACGAAGTTCGACGCGCTGATCTACGACCGCACGGTGTGGAACAAGATGTTCCGGCGGTCCTTCTGGGACCGGAACTTCATCCGGTTCCCCGAGGGAGTCATGTACGAGGACTCCTGGGTCAACATGTACGCGCACCACCGTGCAACCAAGGTCGACGTCATCACCGACGTGATCTATTACTGGCGTCGGCGCGAGGGTGGCGCCGCCCCCTCCATCACCCAGCGCTACACGGAACTGTCCAACCTCCATGACCGCGTCGTCGCCGTACAGACCGTCAGCCGCTTCCTCGCCGAACACCGTTCCCGCCAGTATCAGGACGCCAAGCGCAAGTACGACCTCGCCTGCCTGAAGTCGGACCTGATGCAGCATCTGAAGGTGCTGCCCGACGCCGACGAGGAGTACCAGCGGGCCTTCATGCAGTGGTCCAACCTCTTCCTCGACGAGGCCGACGTCAGCATCATCGACGAACTGCCCGCCGACTCGCGGGTGAAGTGGCTCCTGGTGCGTGAGGGCCGGCTGCCGGAGCTCATCGACGTCATCGAGTTCGAACGGCGTGGCGGCCCCATACCCGTCCAGCGCCGCTTCCGCCGCTACCTCAACTACCCCTACCTCGGCGACCGGGAGGTCGGTCTCGAGAAGAAGGCCTTCCGCCTGGACAAGGAACTCTCCCTGCACGGCTCCCTGACGGGAGCCAGGTGGAACACCGACTCGGACCTGCTGACCCTCACCGGAACCGCCTACGTCCGGTTCATCAACGTGCACAAGCGACACATGTCGGTCAAGGCGATCGCCCTGCGCAACAAGAAGCAGGGCCGCATGGTCGTCGTCCCGGCGAAGACCACCTACGCGCCGCAGGCCACGGAGCACTCGAACCAGAGCCGCTACTGCTACGACTGGGCCGGCTTCGAGGTCCGGATCGACACGACGCGGCTGAAGAAGAAGGGGCAGTGGGCCGAGGGCACCTGGGACGTCGCGGCGGGCGTCCTCAGCCGCGGACTGTTCCGGTACAAGGGCATCGGCCGGGGAGGCGCCGGGAGCGCCGCCAACCCGCCGTACCGGTACGTCGACAAGAACACCCGCATCCTCCCCGTCTTCCTGCAGGGATCCCTCAAGCTGCGCGTGGAGATCGTGCGCTGCCGGATCACCGGCCACCGCCTCGTCGGCGACCACGTGGAGATGCGCGGTGTGTACCTCGGCCCCAAGGTGCCGGAGTGGGGAAAGCTCCGGGTGACCAGCATGGTCGGCGCCGGACGCCACGACGCCCGCGTGCACTTCAAGCCCGGCGGCGAGGGCTGGTGCACCTTCACGGCGAAGGTCCCCGTGCGTGTGCTCGTCCCCAAGTTCCGGGCGGCGGCCAAGGACGGGGTGGAGATACCGCAGTCCTGGAACATGGGCAGCAACGGCTGGAAGACCACCTTCCATGTCGAGGGCCGCAAGGCGGCCATCTATCCGGTCATGGCCGAGGACACCCCGGACGGCTACTACCGGGTGCCCGCGACGCTCCAGACCCGTGACGGCGACCGGGAGGTCGTGGTCCACCGCAACGGCTCCGGCTACCTGGTGCTCTTCGAGCGCGCGACCCTGCCGACCGCCGCACAGGTGAACTGGGGGGAGGACGGCTCCCTGGAGATCCACGGACGGTACCGGGCGGCCGACCGTCTCACTCCCGAGCAGTACCGCGCCGCGCACCTCGTGGTGCGCTCACGTGCCCACGGCGCGGAGCGCAACGTGCCGCTGACCTGGGACGGCAACCAGTTCCACGGCGTCCTGGCCCCCGCGGCCATGCGGACGCTCGCCGGGGACATCCCGCTCGCCGCCGGCCGCTGGGACTTCTTCCTGCGCCGCCAGGACCTCTCGGCGGTCGCACGCGAGGACCGCCTGGACGATCTGATGGTCAAGCTCGACCAGGACCTCATCGGCTCCTTCCCGCAGGAGTACGCGCACGACGAGCGCCGGTACGAACTCCAGGCGGAGGCCTGGGACAGGCTCTCCCTGCTGGTCCACTCGGCCATGCCCGACCACGCCCGTGGCCCCTACCGGCAGAAGCTGCTGCGCACCAAGGCGTACCCCGCGGCCCGCCGCAAGAAGGTGCACCCCGCCGTGCTCTTCGACGCCTTCAAGGGCACCCAGTACTCCGACAGCCCGCGGGCCCTGCACGAGGAACTCGTGCGGCGCGGCGCCGAGCTCGAACACCTGTGGGTCGTGCGTGACGACCAGGTCCAGGTGCCGCCCACGGCCACGCCGGTGCGCATGTGGTCGCCGGAGTGGTACGACGCCCTCGCCACCAGCCGGTATGTCGTCGCCAACAACCACCTGCCCGACTGGTTCCAGAAGCGGGACGGCCAGATCGTCGTGCAGACCTGGCACGGCACCCCGCTGAAGAAGATCGGCCACGACATCGAGGCGATCCACTTCGCCGACCAGCGCTATCTGGAACGGGTCGAGAAGGAGGTGCAGAACTGGGACATGCTGGTCTCGCCCAACAGCTTCTCCACGCCGATCCTGCGACGCGCCTTCGGCTTCCCGGGTGAGATGGTCGAGTCCGGCTACCCCCGCAACGACATCCTGCGCCGGTCCGGCACGGCCGAGCGGGAAGAGGCCGTCCGGCGGCGCATCGGCCTGCCGCAGGGCAAGCGCGTCGTGATGTACGCGCCCACCTGGCGCGACGACCAGTTCTACGCGCCCGGCAAGTACAAGCTGGACTTCCGTATCGACCTCGACGACGCGCGCGCCCGTCTGGGAGCCGACCACGTGCTCCTGGTGCGCCGGCACCCCAATGTGGTCGACCCGGTGCCGGGCGCCGGCGACGGATTCGTCTTCGACGTCTCCGACTACCCGGACATGGCCGACCTGTCCCTGATCACCGACGTGATGATCACGGACTACTCGTCGCTGATGTTCGACTACGTCAACACCGGGCGTCCCATCCTCTTCTTCACCTACGACCTGGACCACTACCGCGACACCCTGCGCGGTTTCTACTTCGACTTCGCGGAGAGCGCCCCCGGCCCCCTGGTGTACACCTCGCAGGAACTGGTGTCCGCCATTCGCGAGGTCGACCGCATCCAGGAGACCTACGCCGAGCGCTACGCCTGGTTCCAGGGCGAGTTCTGCGACCTGGACGACGGCTACGCCTCGGCACGCCTCGCCGACCGGATGCTGGTCGCCGGCGGTGACCTCGCTCCCGAGGCCGCCCGGGCCCCGGCTGTCGGAACCGTCGACACCCGGCACGCCGTCCGCCCGCTGACGCCGCTCGCGCGGGCCCCTCGGCAGTGGTCCTCCCCGCAGCGGTCCACCCTGGACGGCCACGGGGACGGCCGTCACCGGCTGATGGACGCGCTGCCGGGCCAGCCCAGCCGCGGCGAGTCGGCGGCGGTGTTCATCCCCGCACCACCGCAGCAGGCACGTCGGCAGGAGATGCAGGCCGGATACCCGGAGCGCGCCGATCTCGAGCGGCTCGGCGAGCACTACCCCGCGACGCTGCCGTCCGACGGCAGGGCCGTCGAGGGCGTGATCGTGTGAGGCCCACGACCGGTCCCACGGGCTGGCGGCGACCTGTCCGCTCGGCCCGCACGGTCTCAGGCGGTGCGCACCTCGACGAGCAGGGCCGAGTGGTCCGAGGCGCCGGTGTCGTACACCTGGCACCCGGCCCTGGGAAGTCCGGTGAACAGGTAGTCGAGCTTGTGCCCGGAGCGATGCGTCGGCCGCGCCGACCGCGCGGTGGCGGAACGCTGGTCACACTCCCGCTGCACGGTGTAGGGGCCGCGCGGCCACACCCAGGTGGACGGGTTGCCGGAGCCCGGCGGACGGACGTTCAGGTCGCCGCCGTAGACCGTGCGCCGCTCGGGCACCGCGGACACCAGCGCTTTCAGCTGGTCGTCGCGGAATTCCCAGTGCGGGTGGGCGCGATCGCTGCCCGCCGGGCTGAGATGTGCGGTGCACAGCCGGACGGCCTGCGCGGCGAGCGACGCGCACAGGATGCCTCGCCGCAGACCCACGGAAGGCTGCTGGGCCCTGACCGTGCCGACGCCGGAGAGCGGGAACGCGGAGAGGATGGCCAGCCCGGCGGCCCCCTGGTCCGGCTCGGCGCAGTGCACGGTGCTGACGCGGCCGGCCCGGTCACGCCAGGTGTAGGAGTGGAAGGCGGTGTGCCAGTCGTCGCCGAGATCCGCGCGCACCGCCTCCACGTCGGCGGCGCAGGCCTCCTGCAGGAAGACCACCTGCGCCCCCTTGGCGCGGACGAGCAGCTCCACCCGGGACTTCTTGGTGTGACGGCTGCCGGTGCCGGCGCAGCCCCACTGCCGGACCCCGCACATGTTCCAGGTCGCCACCGTGAGGGTGCGGCCCGACGCCGCGGAGGGGGTTTGGCCGACCTGCACCAGGGCCGTGGCGGTGGCGAGCCCCAGGAGTGCCGCCAGTGCGGCAAGCATGCGCCGGCCGCGTCGTCCGGGGCGCCGGGACACGGCCCGCAGGACGGTCGGAAGCATCAGGACATGATGGCTGACCTGCTGCAAAAGCGCCACAGGCCTGGCGTGTCAACCCGTTGGGGAGTGTAAGCGTAGATGTCAAAAGGATCTGCACGCCAGGTGATCAAGGGGATCGACACCTCGGGCGGTCGTCCCGTCGAGTACCGGTTCGCCCACGCCCGCAACGGCAACCGGCACCTCGTCGTCGTCTTCGCCAACATCTACGCACCCGACGACTACGGCTGGGCCACGGGAGTCTTCGACAGCCTGCGGGCGAACGTCCTGTGGATACGTGACCGGTTCGAGGGCCGGAACACCTATTACCTGTGCCACGAGATGGACTTCGGTGTCGAGCGGTCCGTGATCGGGCTCATCTCCCAGGTGATGACGTCCCTCGGGCTCACCCCGCAGGACGTGACCCTGTGGGGCAGCTCCAAGGGAGGCAGTGCGGCCCTGTACTTCGGCCTGCGCTACGGCTTCCGCAACATCGTCGCCAGCGTCCCGCAGCTGCGCATCGGGACCTTCGTGCGCGAGGTCTACCCGGACGTGGGCCGCCACATGCTGGGCGAGACCATGCCGGACGAGAACGTCGCCGCCCTGGACGCGATCCTGCCCGACCTGCTCGCCGCCGGAGCGAACCCGGACGCCCACCTGTATCTGGTGTCCTCACCGCAGGACGAGCAGTACAGCACCCAGGTCGAACCGTTCCTGGGACTGTTCGAGCGGTACCCCCACTTCAACTTCCTCTTCAGCGAGTCCCCCTTCATCACCGGTCACGGCAAGGTGACCCAGCGCAACACACCGCCGCTGCTGGGGATCGCCTATCTGCTCGTCGAGGGGATCGCTCCGCGTCTGGGCGTCACCGGCCACGGGTACGAGCAGCCCGACGCCGACCGGACCGGGATCGAGATGTTCCTCAAGTCCACGTCCGTGGTGCAGAGCTCGTTCGCCGCGCCGGTCGTCACGGCCCCGGCGGCGCACGATCTGCTGCCCGCGGGCGCCGTGCGGCTGACGGGCTGGGCCCCCGGCGCGGTCCGCGTCAGCATCTGGGAGCACGGCAAGTACCTGGCGTCCGCCCCGGTCGGCGCGGACGGCGCCTGGACCTGGGAACGGGACCAGCCGTGGAGCCCGGGCGAGCACCGGGTGCGGCTCTTCGCCGTCGACCCCGACGGCTACCAGTCCGAGCGCACCGACGTGCAGTTCACCGTGTCGGAGCACGTGCTGCCCGCGCACAGCGGCCACGAGCCGGCGCCGGCACCGCTGGTGCACGCCCCCCGCGCGCACGATCAGGTGCAGGCCGACGCGGTCGGTTTCGCCGGCGCGGCCCCCGGGGCCACTCAGGTGGGATTCCGGCTCAACGGCGTCCTGCTCGGGGCGAGCGCCGTCGGCCCCGACGGCAACTGGGTCTGGGACGCCGGCCGGATCTGGCCGCACGGCCCCTACGCGGTCGAGGTGTTCACGGTGGACGAGAGGGGAGTGGAGTCCCCGGCAGCGGTCGTGCCCTTCACCGTCATGAACACCCCGGTGGGCTCCGGCACCTCCGCCTACTGAGCGCCTGGCTCCGCCATCGCCCGTTTCCGACGCACAGCAGAGAGTGATACCGCACATGTCCACAGCACCCGCGAACGGGCGGCAGCTGCTCACCGGGATCGAGGCCTCGGGAGCCTTCCCCGTCCCGTACAGGTTCACCCACGCCAAGGGCGGCAACCGGCACCTGGTCGTGGTGTTCGCCAACTTCTCGGCCCCGGACGACTACGGATGGTCGAACGGCGTACTCGACAACGTGCGCGCCAACATTCTGTGGATCCGTGACCGGTTCGACGGAATGAACAGCTACTACCTCTGCAAGGACATGGACTTCTCGCTGGAGCAGTCCGTGGCCGCGCTCATCTTCAACGTGATGAACGCGCTCGAGCTGACCCCGCAGGACGTCACCCTGTGGGGCGGCTCCAAGGGCGGCAGCGCGGCGCTGTACTTCGGCCTGCGCTACGGCTTCCGCAACATCGTCTCGATCGTGCCGCAGTTCCTGGTCGGGTCGTACGTGCAGCGGGTGCATCCGAAGGTGGCCCGGTTCATGCTGGGCGAGACGGTACCGGAGGAGAACGTGCGGATCGTTGACGCGATCCTGCCCGACCTGGTGCGCTCGCAGGTCAACCGCACGGCGAACATCTACCTGCTGTCCTCGCCGCAGGACGAGCAGTACCCCGAGCAGGTCGAGCCCTTCCTCGACCTGTTCCACGGTTACGACAACTTCAACTTCATCTACAGCGAGTCGCCGTTCATCACCGACCACACCCAGGTCACCCGGCGCAACGTGCCCGCGCTGCTGGGCATCCTCAACCTCCTGGTCGACGGACTGCCGCCCCGACTGGGTCATGTCCGCAACGGCTACGAGGAACCCGACCGCGACCGGACGCCCATCGGCTCGTACCTCAAGGCCACCGCGGTGGTCAGGGGGGCCGAGTTCCCGCCGCCCGTCGTGACCGCGCCGGCTGCCCGCTCCGAAGTGGCGAGGAGCGCCGTACGGTTCAGCGGGTTCGCGCCCGGGGCCGTGCGCGTGAGCATCTGGGAGCACGGCAGATACCTGGGGCAGGCGGATGTGGCCCCTGACGGCACCTGGTCCTGGGAGCTGGGCCGGGCCTGGAGCAAGGGGCAGCACCCCGTCAAGGTGTACGGGATCGACCGGGTGGGCTACCAGTCGCAGCGGACCGAGGTGCAGTTCACGGCGGTCGACGGCCCGGTGCACGGCGCCTTGCCGGCCGGGTTCGCCGGGCACCCGATGGGCGACGCCCTGTCGATGGCGCCGGCCACGGCCGCGGAGGGGGGCGCTCCCGTGGTGTTCGCCCCCATGGCGCACGAGCAGCTGTTCGACGCCCGCGTCCTCTTCACCGGCTCCGCGCCGGGAGCGGTACAGGTGGGGTTCCGGGAGAACGGAGCCCTGCTCGGCGCCGCTGCCGTAGGTCCGGACGGCATGTGGTCGTGGGACAGCGGCTGGGCCTGGAGCGCCGGCACGCATGTTGTCGACGTCTTCGGCGTGGACCCCACGGGTGGCGAAACCTCGATCACCCGTATCCCCTTCACCACCGTCGCAGTGTCGACCGGGGCGGGCTCGCCCGGCTACTGAGCACCCTTCAG
Organism: Streptomyces sp. NPDC104814; assembly: GCF_055583185.1. NCBI lineage: Bacteria > Bacillati > Actinomycetota > Actinomycetes > Kitasatosporales > Streptomycetaceae > Streptomyces > Streptomyces sp. NPDC104814. The sequence continues at coordinate 250,144 of NZ_JBVJOL010000001.1, forward strand.
GGGCGATCACGGATGCCCTGGAAACGGCCTGCGGGGTGCTCACGGCACGGGCCGTGCCGGACCGCCCCGGGGATGAGACGAAGCACACGAGAGAATGAGGCGGAATGCCCGGAGCGATGTTCCGGAAGGCGGGCCGCATCTCGCGCGGTCTGGGTGTCGCCGTGCTGTGTCTGGGCGGCCTGCTGCTGCCGCAGACGTCCTCGGCCCCGGCGCAGGCCGCCGCGGAGGGCCGCATGCCGCTGGGGCCGGACGATCTCGTCATGGCGGCGGGAGAGCCGAGGACCTTGGCGGCCGGCGTCACCTATCAGACGTACACCCAGGGCAAGGCGTCGGACCAGTGGACCGTGTGGGCCCAGTCCAACGGCACCGAGACGTTCGGCAACCCGAACGCTGCGGCGGCCTTCGTGCAGCAGCTCGCCGCCGAGGGGTTCAGCGGCGCCGTCGACACCTTCACGGCCCCGCCCTCCGCCGACTCCCCCGGGGATGTGGTCGGGTACGGCGTGCGGGTCGGGCGGTTCTCCACCGACCGGAAGGCGGACGCGGACCGGCTCGCCCAGTGGGTGCGCACGGCCGGGTTCGGGGCGCGTGTCGTCTACACCGCCCAGGACGGCAAGCCGAGCACCGGCCCCTGGTCCGTGCACGTCGTGCGGGTGGCCCCCACGGCCGCGGTGACGTTCAAGGCCATGCACGGCAAGGACGTGAGCACGTCGGAGACCGTACGGGACATGGCGACGGCGAGCGGCGCGCTGGCGGCGGTGAACGGCTCGGAGTTCGACATCCACACCTTCCCCGGCTTCTCCGGCTACGAGGGCGTTCCGCAGGGCCTGTACGTCCAGAACAACGTACTGCTCGGTGGCGCCAACAACGGCCGGACCGCCCTGCTCCTGGAGGGTGCCGGAGCGCGGGCACGGATCGCCGAGGTCACCTCCACCCTCCAGGTCACCGCACCCAACGGGGACGTACGCGTCCTGGACGGCGTCAACCGGGTGCCGGGCCGCGTCCTCGGCTGCGGCGGCGTGGGCGGCGACTGGATCACCATCGACAAGAAGCCGACGCCGATGCTCGCGCCCTGGCGCAACCAGCTGTGCCTGGACGACAACGAGATCGTCATCTTCCGCCCGGAGTGGGGGAGTTCGACACCGGGGCCGTTCGCCGGCGTCACCGACAGCGTCGATGTCGTCATGAACGGCAACTGGGTCGTCCAGGAGCTCCGCTCCCCGGCCGGCGGGCCGATTCCGGCAGGCAGCCGCATTCTCCAGGGCATCGGAGAGGGCGCCGACTGGCTCCGGCGGCACGCCTCGGTGGGCGCCGTCTTCAAGCCCGGAGCGTCGATCAAGGACGCGACCGGCGCCTCGGTGACGTCTCCGACGCTCTCCGCCGTCGCGGGCGGTGGCCCCGCACTGGTCCGCGACGGCAACGTGTATCTCAACACGAAGGCCAACGGCATGACCGGCTTCGACGGCAGTCCGAACAACACATTGGTGCAGCGCCATCCGCGCAGCATGGCCGGCGTCACCGCCACCGGCGAACTGCTGCTGGTCACGGTCGACGGCCGTGACCCCGGCACGAGCGTCGGTGTGACCTGGCCGGAGGCGGCCGCGGTCATGAAGTGGCTGGGAGCCACGGAAGCGGTCGGACTGGGCAGCGGGGGCGACGCCACCATGGTGGTGGGCGGCTCCCTGGTGAACAGGCCGATGGACGACTGGGGCAAGGCCCCGGTCGAGCGGAAATTGAGCAACGCCGTGGTCGTCGTCCCCAAGTCCTGACCGCGGCGCGGGTACGCAAAAAACAGGAGGGCCCCCGCTCGACGCGGGGGCCCTCCTCAGCTGTTCGGGGTCACGCAGGGACCGACGCGAGACCCGGGGCCAGGAACTTCTTGCCGTTGACCCGCTCCGAGACGCCCTCGCGGTCCAGGTACGGCGTGATGCCGCCCAGGTGGAAGGGCCAGCCGGCGCCGGTGATCAGGCACAGGTCGATGTCCTGGGCCTCGGCGACGACGCCTTCCTCGAGCATCAGGCCGATCTCCTGCGCCACGGCGTCCAGGACGCGGGCGCGCACCTGCTCCTCCGTCAGGACGACATCGCCCTGCTTCAGCAGCGCGGCGACCTCCGGGTCCAGCTCGGGCTTGCCGCTGTCGTAGACGTAGAAGCCGCGCTTGCCCGCCTCGACGACCGCCTTCAGGTTCGGGGAGACCTTGAAGCGGTCCGGGAATGCGCCGTGCAGCGTCTCGGAGACGTGCAGGCCGATCGCCGGGCCGACCAGCTCCAGCAGCACCAGCGGGGACATCGGCAGGCCGAGCGGCTCGATCGCCTTCTCGGCGGTCTCGACCGGGGTGCCCTCGTCGATGACGTTCTGGATCTCGCCCATGAAGCGGGTCAGGATGCGGTTCACGACGAACGCCGGGGCGTCCTTGGTGAGGACCGCGGTCTTCTTCAGCTTCTTGGCCACGGCGAACGCGGTCGCGAGCGAGGCGTCGTCCGTCTGCTCGCCGCGGACGATCTCCAGCAGCGGCAGGATGGCGACCGGGTTGAAGAAGTGGAAACCGACGACCCGCTCGGGGTGCTTCAGCTTCGACGCCATCTCCGACACCGACAGCGAGGAGGTGTTGGTGGCGAGGATCGCGTGCGCCGGGGCGACCGCCTCGACCTCCGCGAACACCTTCTGCTTGACGCCCATCTCCTCGAACACGGCCTCGATGACGAAGTCCGCGTCCGCGAAGCCCTCGGCCTTGTCCAGGACACCGGTCACCAGCGCCTTGAGGCGGTTGGCCTTGTCCTGGTTGATGCGGCCCTTGCCGAGCAGCTTGTCGATCTCGGCGTGGACGTAGCCCACACCCTTGTCGACGCGCTCCTGGTCGATGTCCGTGAGGACGACCGGGACCTCCAGGCGGCGCAGGAACAGCAGCGCGAGCTGCGAGGCCATCAGGCCCGCGCCCACCACGCCGACCTTCGTCACCGGGCGGGCCAGCGACTTGTCCGGCGCGCCGGCCGGGCGCTTGCCGCGCTTCTGCACCAGGTTGAAGGCGTAGATGCCGGAGCGCAGTTCACCGCCCATGATCAGGTCGGCGAGCGCCTGGTCCTCGGCGTCGTATCCCTGCTCCAGGTCGCCGTTCTTGGCGGCGGCGATGATGTCCAGGGCGCGGTAGGCGGCCGGGGCCGCGCCGTGCACCTTGGAGTCGGCGATGAACCGGCCCTTGGCGACGGCCTGGTCCCAGCCCTCACCGCGGTCGATGGCCGGACGCTCGACGACGATCTCGCCCTTGAGGACGGCCGCCGTCCAGATCAGCGACTGCTCCAGGAAGTCCGCGCCCTCGAACAGCGCGTCCGCGATGCCGAGTTCGTAGACCTGCTTGCCCTTGAGCTGCTTGTTCTGGTTGAGGCTGTTCTCGATGATGACCGTGACGGCCTTCTCGGCGCCGATCAGGTTCGGCAGCAGCGTGCAGCCGCCCCAGCCCGGGACCAGGCCGAGGAAGACCTCGGGCAGCGAGAACGCCGGCAGCGCCGCGGACACCGTGCGGTAGGTGCAGTGCAGGCCGACCTCGACTCCGCCGCCCATGGCCGCGCCGTTGTAGTACGCGAAGGTCGGGACCGCGAGGCCCGCGAGGCGCTTGAAGACGTCGTGGCCGCCCTTGCCGATGGCGAGCGCGTCCTTGTGCTCCTTCAGCAGCTCGACGCCCTTGAGGTCGGCGCCGACGGCGAAGATGAACGGCTTGCCGGTGATGCCGACGCCGACGATGGCGCCCTCGGCCGCTTCCTTCTCGACCTGGTCGATGGCGGTGTTCAGGTTCGCCAGCGACTGGGGGCCGAAAGTGGTCGGCTTGGTGTGGTCGTGACCGTTGTCCAGGGTGATGAGCGCGAAGCGCCCGGCGCCCAGCGGCAGGTCGAAGTGGCGTACGTGCGCCTGCGTGACGACCTCGTCCGGGAACAGCTCGGCCGCGCCCTTCAGCAGTTCAGCGGTGGTGCTCACTTGTCGCCTCCGTCGAAGTGCGGGTTCTCCCAGATGACCGTCGCGCCCATGCCGAAGCCGACGCACATGGTGGTCAGGCCGTAGCGGACGTGCGGCTGCTCCTCGAACTGGCGGGCCAGCTGCGTCATCAGACGGACGCCGGAGGAGGCCAGCGGGTGGCCGAACGCGATGGCGCCGCCGTACTGGTTGACGCGGGCGTCGTCGTCGGCGATGCCGTAGTGCTCGAGGAAGGCCAGCACCTGCACGGCGAAGGCCTCGTTGATCTCGAACAGGCCGATGTCCGAGATGGACAGGCCCGCCTTGGCGAGGGCCTTCTCGGTGGCCGGGATCGGGCCGTAGCCCATGACCTCCGGCTCCACGCCCGCGAAGGCGTAGGAGACCAGGCGCATCTTGACCGGCAGGCCGTGCTCGCGGGCGAACTCCTCGCTCGCGATGACCGACGCGGTGGCACCGTCGTTCAGACCGGCCGCGTTGCCCGCGGTGACCCGGCCGTGCACCCGGAACGGCGTCTTCAGGCCCGCGAGGCTCTCCAGCGTGGTACCCGGGCGCATCGGCTCGTCGGCGGTGACCAGGCCCCAGCCCGTCTCGCCGCCCTCGGGGCTGGTGCGGCGCACCGAGATCGGCACCAGGTCGGCCTGGATCTTGCCGTTGGCGTACGCCTTGGCGGCCTTCTCCTGCGAGCGCACCGCGTACTCGTCGGCACGCAGCTTGGTGATCGAGGGGTAGCGGTCGTGCAGGTTCTCCGCGGTCATGCCCATGAACAGGGCGGACTCGTCGACCAGCTTCTCGCTCACGAAGCGCGGGTTCGGGTCCACGCCCTCGCCCATCGGGTGGCGGCCCATGTGCTCGACACCGCCGGCGATGGCGACGTCGTACGCGCCGAAGGCCACGGAGCCGGCGACCGAGGTGACGGCCGTCAGGGCACCGGCACACATGCGGTCGATGGAGTAACCGGGCACGGACTGCGGCAGGCCCGCGAGGATGCCGGCCGTGCGGCCGAGGGTCAGGCCCTGGTCACCGATCTGCGTCGTCGCGGCGATGGCGACCTCGTCGATCGTCTTCGGGTCCAGGCCGGGGTTGCGGCGCAGCAGCTCCCGGATCGCCTTCACGACGAGGTCGTCGGCACGGGTCTCGTGGTAGATGCCCTTCGGGCCCGCCTTGCCGAACGGGGTGCGGACGCCGTCGACGAAGACGACGTCCCTGACGGTACGAGGCACGATGGCTCTCCTCCAGGGTGCGGGGTGGCACTGCTGCGGCACGCATGCACTGAGCGCGCGCTCAGCCCCATGCTACTTATGAGTAACGTAGCTGCCCAGTCCCCACGACCGGAGCGGCGAAGGTCACACCGGGATCGTGTGCGGGACACGGGATCTTGGCGAGATCCGAACGGCTCCCGCTGGGCGATTGACGGCTCCCCTGCTGCGATCCGGACGGCTCCCTCTGTGCGTGCCGGGCACCGGCGTCCCCGAAAGGGGCGCGGGGAACCGCGCGAGCAACCGGAACGCACCGGCACCCGCCCTACGACCCCCACGCCCCACGCCCCGCGCCTAGCCGCCTACGCGCCTACGCGGACAAGGCCTCCACCAGCACCGGCGTCACGAGCTCGATCTGCCAGGCCCGCGCCCCGCGTCCGGCGAGGGCGGCCTCGACGGACGCCGTGTCGGCCGGTTTCGGCGGCTCCCAGCAGACCCGTCGCACGGTGTCCGGCGTGATCAGGTTCTCCTGCGGCAGGTTCAGCCGCTCGGCCAGCGCCGAGATCCCGGCCTTCGCGGCGGACAGCCGCGCCGCGGCCGCCGGGTCCTTCTCCGCCCACGCCCGCGGCGGCGGCGGACCGGTCACGGGCTGCCCCTGCTGCGGCAGCTCCGCCTCCGGCAGCGCCTTGGCACGGTCGACGGCCGCCTGCCACTGCTCGAGCTGGCGCCGCCCCACGCGGTGCCCGAAGCCGCCGAGCGCGGCGAGCGCGTGCACATGGGACGGCAGGGCCAGTGCCGCCTCCACGATGGCCGCGTCGGACAGCACCTTGCCGGGCGAGACGTCACGGCGCTGCGCGATCCGGTCCCGGGTCTGCCACAGCTCGCGCACCACGGCCAGCTGCCGGCGGCGGCGGACCTTGTGCATGCCGGACGTGCGCCGCCAGGGGTCCTTGCGCGGTTCGGCCGGCGGGGCGGAGGCGATCGCGTCGAACTCCTGGCGGGCCCACTCCAGCTTGCCCTGCCGCTCCAGCTCCTTCTCCAGCGCGTCGCGCAGGTCGACCAGCAGCTCGACGTCGAGGGCGGCGTAGCGCAGCCAGGGCTCGGGCAGCGGGCGGGTGGACCAGTCGACGGCGGAGTGGCCCTTCTCCAGGCTGAAGCCGAGGACGGTCTCGACCATCGCGCCGAGACCGACGCGCGGGAAGCCGGCGAGCCGGCCGGCCAGCTCGGTGTCGAACAGGCTGGTCGGCACCATGCCTATCTCGCGCAGGCACGGCAGGTCCTGGGTGGCGGCGTGCAGCACCCACTCGGTGCCGGCCAGCACCGCACCCAGCTCCGACAGGTCGCCGCAGGCGACGGGGTCGATCAGGGCCGTCCCCGCGCCCTCGCGGCGCAGCTGCACGAGGTAGGCGCGCTGGCCGTAGCGGTAGCCGGAGGCGCGCTCGGCGTCGACGGCGACCGGTCCGGAGCCGGCCGCGAAGGCGGCGACCACCTCGGCCAGCGCCGCCTGGTCCGCGACGACGGGCGGAATGCCCTCGCGGGGCTCCAGCAACGGGATCGGCGCCTCCGTAGCAGAAGATCCGCCGTCGTCCGGAGGGGCGCCTCCGGTGGTTCGCAGTGAAGTGTCTGCTGCGGTGTCGTGGGCGTCGGTCACGTGTCAAGGGTATCCATGCATGGACGGCGCCCGTCGACGGAACGTTCCGTCGACGGGCGCCGAAGGGTCGTAAACCGGTCAGCCGGCTGTCATGCCGGGTTCACGATCCGCTGGGGGCGTGGGCCGGGAGCGGGGAGCGGTCCCGTTCACGCCGGTGAACGATCGGTGCGGCGGGGGAGGGGGATCGGTGCGGCGGGAGCGGTGCACGATCGGCGGGGCCGGTCAGTGGATGATGCCGGTGCGCAGGGCCACGGCGACCATCCCGGCGCGGTCGCCCGTGCCCAGCTTGCGGGCGATGCGGGCGAGGTGGCTCTTGACGGTCAGCGCGGACAGGCCCATGGAGACGCCGATGGCCTTGTTCGACTGGCCCTCCGCCACCAGCCGCAGCACCTCCACCTCGCGGCCGGACAGCTCGCGGTAGCCGCCCGGGTGGCTCGGGGCACCCGGGGGGCGGCGGTGGAGGCGGGCGGCGGCCGCGCCGATCGGGGCGGCACCGGGCCGGGTGGGGAGCCCGACGGCGGTGCGGGTGCCGGTGACGACGTAGCCCTTGACGCCGCCCGCGAGGGCGTTGCGCACGGCGCCGATGTCGTCGGCGGCGGAGAGGGCGAGTCCGTTGGGCCAGCCGGCCGCTCGGGTCTCGGACAGCAGGGTGAGGCCGGAGCCGTCCGGCAGGTGGACGTCGGCGACGCAGATGTCTCTGGGGTTGCCGACTCGGGGGCGGGCCTCGGCGATGGACGAGGCTTCGATGACGTCGCGGACGCCGAGCGCCCACAGGTGGCGGGTGACGGTGGAGCGCACGCGCGGGTCGGCGACGACGACCATGGCGGTGGGTTTGTTCGGACGGTAGGCGACCAGGCTTGAGGGCTGCTCGAGGAGAACGGACACCAGGCCTCCTGAGGGGCGGGACGGCTTTCAAGGTCACAGTCGTCTTCGGCAGCGAAGCCCGGGCCCTTTAGAGAAAGATCACGATTTAGTGAGTAACAATCTGTGCAATTCGGACATGCGGTCGATCGTTCGGTGCACGAATCGGTTCGTTCGAGTGGCGCTCGTGACTGAAAGTGGCCGTATCGACAAAGTGACGGTCAAGCGGCCGCCACAAACCCGTTCCGTGGGTGAACCGGAGAGAGGCCGGAGTGCCGTCGGCCCGTGGCTGAACCGCAAAGAGGCCGGCGTGCCGGCGGGGGAGAGCGGACTCGCTAGCGCGACTGCGGCCCCCGCCGCTGCGGCAGCGTGACCACCGACGCGTCGCCGGGACCGGCCGGCGGCAGACCCCCGACCTGGGCCAGCAGATCGCACCAGGCGGCCAGATGCGCCGCCGTGTCCGGCACCCCGCCGAGCCCCTCGCGGGGCGTCCAGGACGCGCGGATCTCGATCTGCGAGGCGGGCGGACGGCTCGACAGCCCCCCGAAGTAGTGGGAGCCCGCCCGGGTGACGGTGCCGCTCGGCTCGCCGTACGCCAGCCCGCGCGCCGCCAGCGCCCCGGTCAGCCAGGACCAGCACACCTCGGGCAGCAGCGGATCGGCGGCCATCTCCGCCTCCAGCTCCGCCCGCACCAGCGTCACCAGCCGGAACGTGCCGCGCCAGGCGTCGTGCCCGGCCGGATCGTGCAGCAGCACCAGCCGCCCGTCGGCCAGGTCCTGCTCGCCGTCGACCACCGCGGCCTCCAGCGCGTACGCGAACGGCGCGAGCCGCTGCGGGGCAGGGGTCGGCTCGATCTCCACCTGGGGGCGCAGCCGCGCCGTGCGCAGCGCGTCGACGGCGGCCCGGAAGGGCAGCGGAACCGCCGGCCCCCCTCGTGCCTCCCCCGTGTCCCTCGCGTCGTCCATTCCGTCAGCGCCGTCCGACAGTCGTCCCTGAGCCGCAGCCATGCGGGGAAGAGTAAGGGGAAGCGGGCCCTCGCGCAGGGCAAGACACCCCCCGTCGGCCGACCCGGTTGCCGGGCGGGTGCGGGCGGCGGGCCATGTGCGCCATGCGAGACTTGCCGTCGTGAGTGCCAACGGAAGCCCCTCGGGCAAGCAGCCGACAGCGACGTACGACAGCGCCTTCCTGAAGGCGTGCAGGCGCGAGCCCGTGCCGCACACGCCGGTGTGGTTCATGCGGCAGGCCGGGCGCTCCCTGCCGGAGTACCGCAAGGTGCGCGAGGGCGTCGGCATGCTCGACTCCTGCATGCGGCCCGACCTGGTCACCGAGATCACCCTGCAGCCGGTGCGCCGGCACGGCGTGGATGCCGCGATCTACTTCAGCGACATCGTCGTACCGCTGAAGGCCATCGGCGTCGACCTCGACATCAAGCCCGGCGTCGGCCCGGTCGTGCAGCAGCCGATCCGCACCCGCGCCGACCTCGCGCAGCTGCGCGACCTCACCCCCGAGGACGTCCCCTACATCACCGAGGCGATCGGGATGCTCACCGCGGAGCTCGGCGCCACCCCGCTGATCGGTTTCGCGGGCGCCCCGTTCACCCTCGCGAGCTACCTCGTCGAGGGCGGTCCGTCGCGCACGTACGAGAACGCCAAGGCGATGATGTACGGCGACCCCGAGCTGTGGGCCGACCTGCTGGACCGGCTCGCGGAGATCACGTCCGCCTTCCTGAAGGTGCAGATCGAGGCCGGCGCCTCCGCCGTGCAGCTCTTCGACTCCTGGGCCGGCGCCCTCGCCCCCGTGGACTACCGCCGCTCGGTGCTGCCCGCCTCCGCCAAGGTCTTCGACGCCGTCGCGTCCTACGGCGTGCCGCGCATCCACTTCGGCGTCGGCACCGGTGAGCTGCTCGGCCTGATGGGCGAGGCCGGCGCGGACGTCGTCGGCGTCGACTGGCGCGTCCCGCTCGACGAGGCCGCCCGCCGTGTCGGCCCCGGCAAGGCGCTCCAGGGCAACCTCGACCCGACGGTCCTGTTCGCCTCGCAGTCCGCCGTCGAGGCCAAGACCCGCGAGGTGCTGGAGGCGGCCGCCTCCCTCGAGGGCCACGTGTTCAATCTCGGTCACGGCGTCATGCCGTCCACCGACCCCGACGCCCTGACCCGGCTCGTGGAGTACGTCCACACGCACACCGCCCGCTGACGGGCGCTCACCACGTCTGACGGGGCCGCGCGTTCCTGCCGAAGAGCAGGCCGCGCGGCTCCGGTGGTGGTGGGGTGCCCGGGCGCAGCGGCAGGGCGATGAGCATGCCCGCGATGAAGCCGACGACATGCGCCGCGTACGCCACGGTGCCGGCCGCCGAGACGCCCTCGCCGGCGGAGTACACCGCCTGGAGCACGAACCAGAAGCCCAGCACCAGCCAGGCGGGCAGCCTGAGCGGCAGGAAGATCAGGAAGGGTACGAGGACCCACACCCTGGCCTTCGGATACAGCACCAGATACGCCCCGAGCACTCCGGCGATCGCCCCGGACGCGCCGATCAGCGGTTCCCCGGAGCCGGAGTTGAGCAGGGCGAAGCCGTAGCCGGCCGCGTAGCCGCATACCACGTAGAAGAGCGCGAAGCGCACGTGTCCCATGCGGTCCTCGACGTTGTTGCCGAAGATCAGCAGGAACAGCATGTTGCCCAGCAGGTGCAGCCAGCTGCCGTGCAGGAACATCGCCGTGAACACGCTCAGCACGGGCGACTTGCCGTAGGCCGGAGGAGCGATCACACAGCCCGGACCGTGCGGGCCGATGCCCACCTCCCCGGTGGGCACCAGCTGCGGCATCCGGTGGTGGATCAGCTCGCGGGGCACGGCCGCCCAGTGATCCAGGAACGCGTGCAGATGGCACAGCTGTGCCTGGCTGCTCTCGCCCGCCACCGACCCGGCGAGGCCGGGGGTGAACAGGAACACGAGGACGTTGGCGGCGATCAGCGCGTATGTCACCCAGGGGGTGCGGCGCACGGGGTTCACGTCATGGACGGGGATGACCACGTGACACTACTGCCCGCCCAGCGGCGGGCGAATCGGTGAACGTGCGCGGTGCGTCCCGCGTATGTCTGCTCAACCGCCCGCGGCGCGGGGAAGGCACGCCGCGGGGCCGACGAGGGGACACACAGATGAACGACCGAGTCACTCCCGCGATGCACGCGCTGCCCGACGGCGAGGCGGAACTGGCCGTGGTGCTCCGGCTGCCCTGGGAGGACGTCGCCCGGCTGGGCCAGGAGGCGGGGCGGCTGGCGGCCCAGGCGCAGCGGCCGGTGACCCTGGACGAGGCGGTGAGCCACCGGCTGCGCTCCCGGCCGGTCGCCGCGCACGCCAAGCCGGCCGGGGAACAGCCGGCCGCGGCGGTGTCGGCGCTGCCGAGGATCAGCGGGACGGCGTAGCGCACCGCGCCGAAGACGTGGGACGGCGGTCCGGATGGGGCCGGACGGACGGCGGGCGGCCGGGGGCGGTGGGACGGCGGTCCGGCCGCGATCAGTCGGCCGACGGGCCGGAGCGCACCTTCGCCGCCGCCTTGCGCGCCGCCACCAGCACCGGGTCCCAGACCGGGGAGAACGGCGGCGCGTAACCGAGGTCCAGCGCCGTCATCTGCTCCACCGTCAGCCCGGCCGTGAGGGCCACCGCCGCGATGTCCACCCGCTTGGCGGCGCCCTCGCGGCCGACGATCTGCACCCCCAGGAGACGGCCGGTGCGGCGCTCGGCGAGCATCTTCACCGTCATGGGGGAGGCGCCGGGGTAGTAGCCCGCACGGCTCGTCGACTCGATCGTCACCGTCTCGAACTGCAGGCCGGCCCTGCGGGCGTCCTTCTCCCGCAGCCCGGTCCGCGCGATCTCCAGATCGCACACCTTGCTGACCGCCGTGCCGACCACCCCGGGGAACGTGGCGTACCCGCCGCCCACATTGGTGCCGATGACCTGCCCGTGCTTGTTGGCGTGCGTGCCGAGCGCGATGTGCCGCTCCTGCCCCGAGACCAGGTCGAGCACCTCGACGCAGTCGCCGCCGGCCCAGATGTCCTCGTGCCCGCGCACCCGCATCGACAGATCGGTCAGCAGCCCCCCGTGCCGGCCCAGCGGCAGGCCCGCCGCACGCGCCAGCGTCGTCTCGGGGCGCACACCGATGCCGAGCACCACCACGTCCGCCGGGAACTCCTCGGCCCCGGTGGCCACCGCGCGCACCCGGCCGTCGTCCCCGGTGAGCACCTTGGCGACCTCGGCGTCGTCGACCATGGTGATGCCCAGGCCCACCATCGCCTCGTGCACCAGCCGGCCCATGTCCGCATCGAGCGTCGACATCGGCTCACTGCCCCGGTTGACGACGGTCACCTCGTAGCCGCGGTTGATCAGCGCCTCGGCCATCTCCACGCCGATGTACCCGGCGCCGACCACCACCGCGCGCCGCCCACGCGTGCGTGCCAGCGTGTCGAGCAGCGCCTGCCCGTCGTCGAGGGTCTGCACACCGTGCACCCCCGGCGCGTCCATCCCCGGCATCTCCGGCCGGATCGGTCGCGCCCCGGTCGCGATCACCAGCTTGTCGTACGACGTCCACGACTCGGCCCCCGAGTCCACGTCACGCGCGCGTACCCGCCGCCCCGCCACGTCGATCTCCACGACCTCGGTGCGCATGCGCAGATCGATGCCGCGCGCCCGGTGCTCCTCGGGGGAGCGGGCGATCAGTTCGTCGGGCTCGGCCACGTCACCGCCGACCCAGTACGGGATGCCGCACGCCGAGTAGGAAGTGAAGTGACCGCGTTCGAACGCCACGATCTCCAGCTCGTCCGGCCCCTTGAGCCGGCGGGCCTGCGACGCCGCGGACATCCCCGCGGCGTCGCCGCCGATCACCACCAGTCGTTCTCGCGCACCGCGTGCCGCATCCGTCATGGTCATGCGAACACGCTAGACGCACACGGCATTTCAGTCCTGCCCACGGCTCCTCAGCCGGGGCCGCACCAGCCGCAGCCAGGCCGCAAGGAGCAGCGCCGCCACCGCGAGGAAGGGCAGCGCCGCGCCCAGCGCCACGGCGATCCAGCGCAGCATCGTCACGAACGCGCCCCAGCCGCCGGCCAGCGCGTCCACGAAGCCGGGAGAGTCGTCGTCCCGCGCAGCCGTCGATACGGGCTTCCCGTGCAGCGACAGCGTGATTGTCACGAGGCTCGTGCGGTCCTTCAGCGACGCCTGCCGGGCCAGCAGCGCCTCCAGATCGGCCTGCCGGCGGCTCAGCTCGCCCTCCAGTTCCACCACGTCGCTGAGCTTCGTCGCCCGGTCCATCAGCTCCCGCACCCGCGCCACGCTGGCCCGCTGCGACCTGATCCGGCTCTCCACGTCGACGACCTGGTCGGTGACGTCCTGCGCCTTGGACTGGCGTTCCATCAGCCGGCCCGCGCCCTGCAGCGCGGTGAGCACCGTGTCGTACTTCTCCACGGGCACGCGCAGCACCACGCGCGTCTGCTCGCCCCCGTCCTCGTCCCGGGTCGTCGTCTCGTCGCCGACGTAACCGCCCGCGTTCTCGGTAACGGCCCGCGCGCCGTCCAGGGCCCTGGGCACGTCCTTGACCTGCACGGTCAGGGTCGCCGTGCGGATGATCCGGTCCGCGGCGGGCAGCGGCGGCGGGCCGGCCTTGCGGGCCTCGTCCCCGGCCTTCCGGGCGTCCCCAGCGGCGCCGTCCGCGGCCTGCGCCGAACCGGCCGCCGCGCCCTCCGGTCCGGCGGCGGGAGCGGCGGCGGTGTCGCTCTTCGCGCCGCCCGAGTCACCGGCGGCGCCGCACCCCGTCAGGGCGAGGGCGGCGGCCAGCAGCAGCCCGGTCAGAACGGGCACGGGCCGTCGTACGAAGTGTGGTGAGCGCATCAGGGTCGAACCCCCCGGGTCGGAAACGGAACGCTCCTTCGACGCCCGGGCGGGGTCCGGCGTTTGCGGCGGGCGGTTCCGAAGCGGTCACGGTCCGGACTCGGCCCGGACACCGGCGCTGTCAGTGGTGTTTGAGAGAGTGGGGACATGAGCGCAACGGGTACGCAGCACGTCGTCGTCATCGGGGCCGGGATCGCCGGGCTGGCCGCGGCCCACCGGCTGCTGGACCGCGGCGTGCGCGTGACCGTCCTGGAGGCCTCCGGCCGGATCGGCGGCAAGCTGCTGCCCGGCGAGATCGCCGGTGTCCGCGTCGACCTCGGCGCCGAGTCGATGCTCGCCCGCCGCCCCGAGGCGGTGGGCCTCGCCCGCGAGGTCGGCCTCGCAGACCGCCTCCAGCCCCCGTCCACCGCGACGGCCTCGATCTGGACCCGCGGCGCCCTGCGCCCCATGCCCAAGGGCCACGTCATGGGCGTCCCCGGCACCGCCTCCGCCCTCGCGGGCGTCCTGTCCGACGAGGGACTGGCCCGCATCGAGCGGGACGCCGAGCTGCCGCGCACCGAGGTCGGCGACGACGTGGCGGTGGGGGAGTACGTGGCGCGGCGCCTGGGCCGCGAGGTCGTCGACCGCCTCGTCGAGCCCCTGCTCGGCGGGGTCTACGCGGGCGACGCCTACCGCATCTCCCTGCGCTCGGCCGTCCCCCAGCTGTTCCAGGCCGCGCAGACCCACACCTCACTGACCGAGGCGGTCCGCGAGATCCAGGCCAGGGCCGCCGCGAACCAGCAGACCGGGCCGGTCTTCATGGGCATCGCCGGCGGCATCGGCTCCCTGCCCCTCGCGGTCGCGGACGCCGTACGGGCGCGCGGCGGCGAGATCACCACCGGCGCGCCCGTGACCGGGCTGCGCCGGGAGCCGGGCGGCAGCTGGCGCGTCACGGCCGGCGAGCGGACCCTGCCCGCGGACGCCGTGGTCCTCGCCGTCCCGGCGCCCGCCGCCGCCCGTCTGCTGGCCGCCGAGTCCCCGCAGGCCGCGGCCGAGCTGCGCACGATGGAGTACGCCTCCATGGCCCTGATCACCCTCGCCTACCGGCGCGCCGGGACCCGGCTGCCCGACGGCAGCGGCTTCCTCGTCCCGCCGGTCGACGGCCGCACGATCAAGGCGTCCACCTTCGCCTCGAACAAATGGGGCTGGATCGCCGACGAGGATCCCGACGTGCTCGTGCTGCGCACCTCGGTCGGCCGGCACGGCGAGACGGAGATCCTCCAGCGGGACGACGCCGAGCTGGTCGAGGTCTCCCGGCAGGACCTGAAGGAGGCCACCGGGCTCGACGCCACCCCCCTCGCCACCCGCGTCACCCGCTGGGACGACGGCCTGCCCCAGTACCCCGTCGGCCATCACGCGCGCGTGGCCCGCGTCCGCGAGCACGTGTCCCGCCTGCCCGGCCTCGCGGTGTGCGGCGCGCAGTACGACGGTGTCGGCATCCCCGCGTGCATCGCGAGCGCGTACGCCGCCGTCGACCAGCTCGGCGGCGATCTTCGCGCTGTGCAGGAGCTCACCGCCCACCCGGTGCAGAGCCTGCACGGCGGAGCGGGAGAATAGGGTCATGAGTGACGACGCCCCCACCACTGCCCCGGACCGGATTCCGAACAAGGGCAAGCTGGCCAAGGACCTCAACGAGGTCATCCGCTACACGCTGTGGTCCGTCTTCAAGCTGAAGGACGTGCTGCCCGAGGACCGCACCGGCTACGCCGAAGAGGTCCAGGAGCTGTTCGACCAGCTCGCCGCGAAGGACGTGACGATCCGCGGCACGTACGACGTGTCCGGTCTGCGCGCCGACGCCGACCTCATGATCTGGTGGCACGCCGAGACCAGCGACCAGCTCCAGGAGGCGTACAACCTCTTCCGCCGCACCAAGCTCGGCCGCGCGCTGGAGCCGGTGTGGTCGAACATGGCGCTGCACCGTCCCGCCGAGTTCAACCGCGCGCACATCCCGGCCTTCCTCGCCGACGAGACGCCCCGCAACTACGTGAGCGTCTACCCGTTCGTGCGCTCCTACGACTGGTACCTGCTCCCCGACGAGGACCGGCGCCGCATGCTCGCCGACCACGGCAAGATGGCCCGCGGCTTCCCGGACGTGCGCGCGAACACGGTCGCCTCGTTCTCGCTGGGCGACTACGAGTGGATCCTCGCCTTCGAGGCCGACGAGCTGTACCGGATCGTCGACCTCATGCGCCACCTGCGCGCCTCGGAGGCCCGTATGCACGTCCGCGAGGAAGTCCCGTTCTTCACGGGCCGCCGCAAGGACGTCGGCGAACTGATCGCGGGCCTGGCGTAAGGGCCGCCTACCGGGGTTTCGGCTCCGCGTGCGGCGCGCACGACGCGCGCCGCACGGGAAGCCGCCCGTCGAGCAGATACGCCTCCAGGTAGCCGTTGACGCACCGGTTCGGGCCCCCGGCCACCCCGTGCGTCCCGGCGTCCCGCTCGGTCACCAGCACCGACCCCGACAGCCGCCGCTGCAGTTCCAGCGCCCCCTCGTAGGGCGCCGCCGCGTCCCGCTCGGCGGCCAGGATCAGCACGGGCGGCAACTCACCGGGCCCCGTCCGTACATCGAGGACCCGCTGACGCGGGGCGAGCCAGTACGCACAGGGCAGGTTCGCCCACACGTTGTCCCACGTCTCGAACGGCGCCACCCGCGCCAGCCGCGTGTTGTCCCGGTCCCAGACGCGGAAGTCGGTCGGCCAGGGCGCGTCGTTGCACTCCACGGCCGTGTAGACGGCGTTCGCGTTCTCCGCCTCGGCCGCCGCCTCCGCGACCGGTGCCGCCTGCTCGATCAGCGGCCCGGCATCGCCCCTGAGGTACGCCGACAGCGCGTGCGCCCGCTGCGGCCAGTAGTCGTCGAAGTACCCGGCCTGCAGGAACGCGTTCTGCAACTGCGCCGGGCCGACCTTCCCGCCGGCCGGTGCCGCGGCCAGCTTCGCCGCGGCCCGCTCGTAGCTGGCGCGCACCTTCTCGGGGGTGTCGCCGAGCCGGTAGACGTCGTCGTGCCGGGCGATCCACTCCCGCAGGTCCGCCCAGCGGCCCTCGAACGCCGCCGACTGGTCGAGGTTGTCGCGGTACCAGATCTTCGCCGGGTCGGGATTCACCGCCGAGTCGAACACCATCCGGCGCACATGCGAGGGGAACAGCGTCGCGTACAGCGCGCCGAAGTAGGTGCCGTACGAGGCGCCCAGGAACGTCAGCCGGTTCTCGCCCAGCGCGGCGCGGATGACGTCGAGGTCGCGGGCGTTGTTCAGCGAGGTGTAGTGCGCCAGCGCGCCGCCGGCCCGCTGGGCGCATCCGCGCGCGTACGCCTTCGCCTGCGCGATCCGCTCCTGCTTGTACGCGGCCGAAGGGTACGTCGGCGCCTGCGACGGAGCCTTGAGGAAGTGCCCCGGGTCCTGGCAGGACAGGGGAGCGGAGCGGCCCACCCCGCGCGGCGAGTAACCGATCAGATCGTAGGCGGCGGCGATGCGCTTCCACTGCGGGGTGAGGCCGACCAGCGGGAAGTACAGGCCGTCGCCGCCGGGACCGCCCGGGTTGTAGACCAGGGACCCCTGGCGGGGCACGCGCCGCTTGCTGTTGAGCGGGTCGCGGTGGGTGGCCAGGACCCGGCTGACGGCCAGCTTGATCTGCAGGCCCTCGGGGTGGGCGTAGTCGAGCGGGACCGTCACGGTGCCGCACTGCATGCTGCCCGGCATGTCGGACGCGTCCGAGCAGGCGCCGAACTCGATGCCGCGCGCGGCGGCCCGGGCGGCCGCCACCACCACTCCGCGGGTCTCGGCGGCGCGTTCCGCCCGCGCGGCCACGGCGCCCCGGGAATCGGCGGCCCGGGCGGCGGTCCCGGTCAGTGCGGGCGGCACGGCCGGGGGCGCGCCCGGCGCGCTGCCGGCCGGGGCGGCGGCCAGGGCGGTCAGCAGCAGTGACCCGGCGGCCGAGCAGAGGGCGGCGGCTCTCATGGCGTATCCCTTTCGTGCGCGTCTGCAACACAAGGGATGTTCGTCCGCCTGATGGTGAAGGCAAGCACCGCCCGGCTGGTGTCGGCGCCAATGCCCCCAGTGCGCCCCCCTAGGGTCTGTCGTTTGGATCAGGCCGGCCTCGAGTTGCGGTGCGTCTCGGCCGACCCGAGCGGGGTCTGGTGCGTGCAGCTGCAAGGCGGAGGAGGGCGCCAACGCGGTGGGGGTCCCCCCTGCTCGAAGAGCTAGGGGGAGTGCGTGCCAGACCCCGCGACGCCGGGATGATCCAAACGACAGGCCCTAGACCCGGTCCGGGCCGGGCCGGTCGCGGTGGGCGAGCGCGGCGCGCAGATCCGGTTCGCCGACGGCACGGATGCCGCGTACGGCGACGGCGATCAGGTGGCCCAGGTCGTCACCGGCGCCGCCGGCTCCCCGCGTCAGGGCGCTCAGTAGCCGTTGACCGGCCGGTGAGGCCCAGCGGGAGTAGGGGTGCGCCTCGATCCGGGCGAGGACCAGGCAGCCGAGGGCCAGAGCGAGCGGCAGCCCGAACCACATCGCGACCAGGGTCCGCGGCACACCGGTCGGCCCCGGCGTCAGCAACGCGGCCGCACCCAGGGCCGCCACGGCCAGCGCGGCCAGCCGCACCCGGCGCACTCCGGCCGCGACCGAGGTGCGCCCCCCGTCCGGTACGGCCAGACCCGCCCGCACGAGCCGGTCGGCGAGGTGGCGCACCGCGTCGGCGGCGGACGCGGCGGCGCGGACCGGCGCGATCCTCGACTGGCCCTCGGGCCCTATCGCCCCTATCACCGACCGCTCCATCTCGTCCCGCCCGCACGGGTCGACGACCGTCGCCCAGCCGGTGTGCGCGAGCAGCAGCCGGCGCTGGCGGGCCATCGACACAAGGGTGAGATCGGCGACCCGGCCGGGGCCTCCGGACAGGAACGCGGCCTCGTACAGCGTCAGATCGTATGCGCGTACCCCGGTGGTCTCCTGCGCCTCGACGGCGGCCGCGCGGACGGCGGCCAGGCACAGCCGCGTGCACGCCACGGCGGTGACGACCCAGGCGAGCAGCAGGAGGAGGACCCAGACCATGCCGTGTTTCTATGCCACGGACTCCACGGTCCGCCACGGGTTGTTCACCATCCGGACACTGTGGTGTGGGTATCTGACGTTCCGTTTCCGGCGCCGGCGAGCGACGCCACGACAGCGGATGACCGGACCACCCGGCCGCCGGTCCGGGGATCTCACCGGCGCAGCAGCACCCGCCGGGTGGCGCGGGCCAGCCGGGCCGCCGGGCGTTGCGCAGGCGGCCGGGGCCCGGACCGCTCCCGCCACCACCGGTGCAGCTCGCCCCGCGCACGCTCGTCCGCCACCGCGCCGGTGCGCAGCAGCGACCCGGCGAACTCCAGCGCGTCCAGGCGGTAGCCGCCGCTCATCGGGTGGTGCTGGGCGTAGGCCAGGAACGCCGGACGGTAGACGGCGCCGAGAATGCCCGGCAGCTCCGGGGCGACCTTGGCCACCACGTCCGCCCGTTTGGCGGCCAGCGCCCGTGCCTGCACGGTCAGCCGCGCCCGGTCGAAACCCTCCGGCACGGGTGTGCCCGCGACCAGCGCCGACAGCAGCGCGGTCTCGGCCAGTGCGAGCCGCGCCCGGGTGGCGTCGGGGACGGCCGGCAGGCCGGGAAGGGCGACGGGCTGCGGCTGCGGCTGGGGCTGTGGATGTGGCTGGGGCCCGGTGGGCGAGACGTCCGGCGTGCTCGCCGACGCCCGGCCCCGCTCCACCGCCGCGCGTATCGAGGTCAGCTCACGCTCCAGTTCGGACGGCGCGGGGAAGTCGTCGTCCCGTTCCAGCAGGACGCCCGGCGGGCTGGTGCGGGAGGCCAGGTCGGCGAGGATGTCCAGAACCGGCTGCGGCACCGGGTGCGCGTGGCTGTCGTGCCATACGCCGTCCCGCTCGACGCCGCCCGCGACATGGACGTACGCCAGGGCCTCCACGGGCAGCTCGGCCAGCGCCTTGGCCGGGTCCTCGCCGCGGTTGACGTGGTTGGTGTGCAGGTTCGCCACGTCGACGAGCAGCCGCACCCCGGTGCGGTCGGCCAGCTCGTACAGGAACTGGCCCTCCGTCAGCTCCTCGCCGGGCCAGCCGATCAGCGCGGCGATGTTCTCCACGGCGAGCGGCACGGGCAGCGCGTCCTGGGCGACGCGGATGTTCTCGCACAGCACGTCCAGGGCGTCCCGGGTACGTGGCACCGGCAGCAGATGGCCGGCCTCCAGCCGGGGCGAGGCAGTCAGCTCGCCGCCCGCCCGCACGAACGCGATGTGCTCGGTGACCAGCGGCGAGCCGAGCGCCTCGGCGCGTTCGGCGAGCGCGGTGAGCCGGTGCGGGTCGGGGCGGTCGGCGCCGCCGAGGCCCAGCGAGACGCCGTGCGGCACGACGGTGACGCCGCGCTCGCGCAGCCGGCGCAGCGAGTCGGGCAGGTGACCGGGGCAGACGTTCTCCGCCACCACCTCGACCCAGTCGATGCCCGGCATGCGCTCGACGGCCTCGGCGATCTCGGGCCGCCAGCCGATGCCCGTGCCCAGTCGCTCCATGGGTCCCCCTCCTCGTCGCTCACCGCGGGCGGTCGATGTGACGGGGGTATGGCCCCGGCAGCGGGCGGCGAACCGCGCGGGCCGGGGGTTCAGAGCAACATTTGAGGTTGGACGGCGCTGTCGCGAGCCGCCGGGACGCCTGGGCGGTTCCACGGCGGAACGGAGCCGGGCGGGGCGGATCCGTGTCCGGCACGGGGCCGGGTGGGGCGCCTGCGCATCCAGCGTGTGATCAACGCAGCGCCGGGTGCTCCGCGACCACGGTGCAGCTGCCCGGCGCGATCTCGGTGAAGCCCGCGTCCCGCACCAACGGCAGGCCGGCCCGGGTCAGTTCACGCCAGTGCGCGGGCGCGGCGGTGCGCACGGCCAGCGGGAAACCGGCGTCCCGCCAGGCGGCCCGCTCCTCGTCCGACAGCTCCCACCAGGCCAGTTGGGCGCCGTGCCCGGCCTGTGCCATCGCCTTGCCGGCCGACATCTCCACCTCGGGGCTCATCCACAGGACCGGCCCCGCCGGGTCCGCCTCGGCGGGCGGTTCCGGGTCGTCCAGCTCGGTGCCGGAGACCTGCAACTTGGCCAGCTCCTTCGGCCAGCCGTCCAGCGGCACCGGCGGGAACACCCGCACCTCGGCCGACTTCCCGGTGACCGTGATACCGGGCAGCTCCTGGGCGCGCCGCCACTCCGCTCCGCGCGCCCGGCGCACCACCTTGCGGATGCGCGCGTCCTGCCAGTCCCGCATCGCCTGCGCCCACTCGCCGTCCCCGAGCGAACGCTCGTCGCTCAGCATCACCAGCACCGCGCGGGCCGCCGTCTCCAGGGCGTCGGTGCGGGCGGGCGGCGCGGCCTTCTCCAGCCGCACGACCAGCGGCAGCACGTACTGCGGGGCGAGGTCGCGGTCACCGGGTTCGGAGCGGAAGGGGCTGTCCTGCACGGGGGTGGGTTCAGTGTTCACGCCGTCCAGTCTGCCAAGCCGCCGCGGAACGCCCGCCCGTGCGTCTCAGCCCGAGCAGGCGGTGCGCTGCGCCTCCTGCCATTCGCAGACGGGGCACAGCGTGATGCCCTTGTACGACTCCGGGTACTCCGTGGGCTCGCGGCACAGCACGCACTCGGCGTACGGCGGGCCGTCGGCCTTCGGGGGCCGGGCCGCGTCGATGAGGCAGTAGTCGACAGCCGCGTCGTCGTCGCTCATGCGTCCAGCGTACGAGAGCGGTCCCGATGCGAGCGGTTCGGATGCGAGCGGATCGGATGCGAGCGGTCGTACGAGGGCGTGGGACGGGGCGAGCGGGCGGCCGGGGGTCAGGGCCGGCCGTTCGCCTCGCCGATCAGCTCGGACACCTTCACGAAGGTGTAGCCGCGCTTGCGCAGCTCCGGCACCACGGCGCGCACGACCCGCTCGGTGGTCGGGGCGGCGCTGCGGGTGCAGTGCATGACCACCACGGACCCCGGCTTCACACCGTCCAGCACCTGCTGCACGACCGCGTCCGCGTCCGTCGCGAACGCGTCGCCGCTGACCACGTCCCACTGCACGGCCGTCACACCGGTGCCGCTGAGCGCCTTCAGCGCGTCCCGGTCGTAGCAGCCGCCCGGGAAGCGGAAGTACGGCCGCGCGTCCTTCACCCCGGCCGCGCGGAAGGCGGTGTAGGCCCGCTCGACGTCCTCGCGCATCCGGCCCGGGTCGACCCTGGGCAGTCCGTAGCAGTCGCCGGTGAAGGCGTAGTGGCTGTAGGAGTGGTTGGCGATCTCGAACAGCGGGTCACGGTCGATGGCCCGGGCCTCGGCCGGGTACTGCTGCGCCCACCGGCCCGTCATGAAGACCGTCGCCGGGACCTTCAGGGTGCGCAGGGCGTCGATCAGCCCCGGGTTGTCGAAGTGCTCGCCCGCCGCAGCGCGCGGTCCCTGGTCGGCGGTCATGTCGGCGTCGAAGGTCAGCGCGACGACCTTGCCGTGCCCGGTGCGCGGGCCGTTCTTGAAGACGGGCGTCAGCCCGGCCGGGCCGGGGGCCAGCGTCGGCGGCCGGGACACCGCGGCCGACGGGGACGCCGTGCTCGGCGCCGGCCGGGCGGTGTGCGGGGCCGCGGCGTGCGGCGCGGGGGTCCGTGCGGTGCCGCAGGCGGCGAGGGCGGCGCCGAGGGCGCACAGCGCGGTGAGACGGCGAAGGGGAACGATCACGGTACGACGATATGACTGCGAGCGACCCGCCCCGCCCCGCCCGCCCCCGACGCGACACCACATCACCCACCCGGCGTCAACGGCACCGAGCGAGACGGCCGACCGGCGTCAAAGGCACAGGCCGAGTCGGCGGACCGAGAGGGGCGCGGGGAACTGCGCGACCAGCCCCCACTCACCCGCAGCCGCTGACACGCACAAGCCCGAACCCCCGACGCACCCCGGCGTCACCCCTTGTGCCGCTTCAGCGGCCGCAGTGCCGGGCCCTGGAGGATCTCCCCGTCGATCCCGAACCGGGACCCGTGGCAGGGGCAGTCCCACGACCGCTCGGCGGCGTTGAAGTTCACCAGACAGCCCAGGTGGGTGCAGCGGGCGGACAGGGCGTGCAGCTCGCCGTCCTCGTCCCGGTACGCCGCGACCCGGTCGCCGCCCGCGCGGACCACCGCGCCCTCACCGGGGGCGACGTCTTCCAGGGACTTCGCCGGACGCAGCCGGTCGCCGACGAAGTGCCGCCCCACCTTGGCCTGCGTCTTCAGGAACGTCGGCGCCTCACGCACCACCGTGCCCAGCCGGCGCGGGTCGTACAGCCCGCTCCACGCGCACCCCTCGTCCCGGATCAGCGCCGTCAGCAGCCGCCCGGCCATCATCCCGCCGCTCAGCCCCCAGCCGCCGAAGCCGGTCGCCACGTAGGTGTGCTTCGCGCCGGGGTGCATCAGCCCGACCATCGGCACGGTGTCCGTGGGGTCGTTGTCCTGCGTGGCCCAGCGATGGGTGACGTACACGCCGGGGAAGTGCGTGGCCGCCCAGTCCGTCAGCTCCTCGAAGAGCGCCGGGGTGTCGCCGGTGCCGGGCGTGAAGTGCTGGCCGGTGACCACCAGGAACCGCTGCCCGTCGCCGTACGGCGCGGTCCGTACCGACCGTGTGTTCTCGTCCGGGGTGATGTACATGCCGTCCGGGTCCCGGTCGGCGGGGATCGTCCCGGCCACGACCAGCTCGCGGCGCGGGGAGAGCCGGGTGAACAGCAGCGCCCGGTCGAACACCGGGTAGTGCGTGGCGACGACCACCTTCCGCGCGGTCACCGTGACCCCCGCGTCCGTCGTCAGCCGGCACGGCTCGCCCTCGGTCAGCCCGGTCACGCGCGTGTACTCGTGGATCCGTCCGCCGCGCGCCTCCAGGTCCCCGGCCAGGGCGAGCAGGTACTTGCGCGGATGGAACTGCGCCTGCCCGGTCACCTTCACCGCGCCCGCGACCGGGAACGGCAGCCCGGTCTCCGTCACGAACGACGCCGGGAGCCCCGCCTCCTTCGCCGCCCGCGCCTCCGCGCGCAGCTCCTCGACCCGGCCGGCGTCGTGCACATAGGTGTAGGCGCTGCGTTCCTCCCAGTCGCAGTCGATGCCCAGCTCGGCCACGATCCCGGCGGCCCGCTCGATCGCCTCGGACTGCGAGCGGGCGTACAGCCGCGCGGCCTCCTCGCCACGGGTGCGCCGCAGCTTGTCGTAGATCAGGGTGTGCAGGGCGGTGACCTTGGCGGTCGTGTGGCCGGTCACCCCGGCGGCGACCCGGTCCGCCTCCAGAACGGCCACCCCGAGCCCGGCGCGGGTCAGCTCCCACGCCGTGCTCAGCCCGGCCATCCCGCCGCCGATCACGGCGACGTCGACCGTCAGGTCCTCCGTCAGGGTGGGCCGAGGGGTGCCGCCGGGTTCCGTCTGCAGCCAGTACGAGCCGCTGACCTGCTCTTTCCGCGTCATGCCGGGGCGGGTACCCCGTCCCGGCATGATCACGGCCGGCGACCGTCCCGCTATCGGCGCCAGGGGCCGGTCACCGCGAACGTCGTTCCCGGTGTGTAGCAGTTGACGTACATGGTGTCGCCGTCGGGGGAGAAGGTGACCCCGGCGAACTCGCCCCATTCGGGCTGCCCGGGGGTGCCGCCCGCCGCGGTGGCGGCTGGTGTGATGGCCTGGCGGCCGCGTGCCATGGCGTACACCTCGCCCTGGCGCGTGACCCCGAAGACGTACTGGGCGCCGTTGCCGTCCTCGCACACCATCAGCCCGCCGCTGGGCGCCAGACAGATGTTGTCCGGGGACTCGCCGGGCAACTGCACGTCGGTGTCCGGGCCGAAGACGATCACCAGCGTCAGACGGCGCCGCTTCGGGTCGTAGCGCCAGATCTGGCCGTAGTGGTCGGCGCCCGAGCCGTCCGCGCTGCGGGCGAAGGAGGACACGAAGTACACGCACGAGCCGCCCCAGTAGCAGCCCTCCAGCTTCTGCGCGTGGGTGATGCCCCCGCGGCCGTAGTCCTGCAGCCGGGTCGGGGTGGACGCGGCGAGCGGGTCGGGTACGTCGACCCACTCCACGCCGTCGAAGTGCGCGCCGGTCTCCTGGATCGGGGACAGATCCGGTACGCCCGGCACGCGCATCGCCTGCAGCCGGCCGCCCGCGCGCAGCGAACCGACGCCGCCCAGCGGTTTGTCCGGCAGGAAGCGGTAGAACAGGCCGAACGGCTTGAGGAAGGCGTCCTCCGTCTCGTAGACGACACCGTTGCGCGGGTCGACCGCGATCGCCTCGTGCTGGAAGCGCCCCATCGCGGTCAGCGGGACGGCGCCGGTGCGGTGCGGGTCGCTCGGGTGGACCTCGAAGACGAACCCGTGGTCCTTGGCGTAGCCGTTGGTGCCGGCCTTGTCCTCGGTCTCCTCGCAGGTCAGCCAGGTGCCCCAAGGGGTGTGGCCGCCGGCGCAGTTCACGGCCGTGCCGGCGATGGCGACATGCTCGGACAGGACGCGGCCCCGGGGGTCCAGCGTCAGGGCCGTACAGCCGCCCTTTCCCGCCGGGTCGTAGGTGAGGCCCTCGATCGTGGGCACGGGGACGGCCGCGGTGACCCGGTTCTCGTGGTTGCGCACGAGATGGGTGCGGCCCGCCCGGCCGGCGAACGCGGCCATGCCGTCGTGGTGGGAGGGGACCGGCCCCTCACCGGAGCGCAGCGGGTCGCCCTCGCGGGAGAGCACGGTGTAGCGGAAACCTTCCGGCAGGTCGAGCAGTCCGTTCGGGTCGGGGACGAGGGGGCCGTAGCCGGTGCGGCCCGGGTTCTGCGCGGCGGCGGTGCCCGCGAAGAGCTCGGACAGGGCCCCGGTGAAGGCGATGCCCGCTCCCAGGGCACTCGCACGGGCCAGAACCTGACGTCGAGTTGCAGACATGCGGCAGCAACCTTCCTGCTGGCGGACAGGAAATGCACAGGAACTCCTACTGACCCCGCCGTGTCTACCATCTGCCGCCGTGCGCGGGAACCACGCGTGTAGCACGTGTCACCGGGCGTGACGCCGCCGCCTCACTGCTCGATGACGTGGCCCTCCGGTGCCTGCTCGTCGACGACGCCGTTCGGCGACGGCCGGCCGTCGAGGCCCATCGGCACCTGTTCTTCGGGGAGACCCTTCGGTACCTGTTCTTCGGCGAGACTCTTCGGTACCTGTTCGTCGGTGAGACTCCTCGGTGCCTCCTCGGCGACGTGGTCCTTCGGCGTCTGCTCGGTCCGCTCGGCGCCCCTCTCCAGGAAGCGCAGCAGCTCAACCGGAATGGGCAGCACCAGCGTGGAGTTCTTCTCCGCCGCCACCGCCATCACCGTCTGCAGCAGCCGCAGCTGGAGCGCGGAGGGCGTGTCCTCCATGGCCTGGGCGGCCTGGGCCAGCTTCTTCGAGGCCTGCAGCTCGGCATCGGCGTTGATGATCCGCGCCCGCCGCTCGCGGTCGGCCTCGGCCTGCCGGGCCATCGACCGCTTCATCGTGTCGGGCAGCGAGACGTCCTTGATCTCGACCCGGTCGATCTGCACGCCCCAGCCGACGGCCGGGCTGTCGATCATCAGCTCCAGGCCCTGGTTCAGCTTCTCGCGGTCGGAGAGCAGGTCGTCCAGCTCGCTCTTGCCGATGATCGACCGCAGCGAGGTCTGCGCCATCTGGGAGACCGCGAAGCGGTAGTCCTCCACGTTGACGACCGCCGCGGTGGGGTCCACGACCTTGAAGTACACGACGGCGTCCACCCGCACCGTGACGTTGTCCCGGGTGATGCCCTCCTGGCCCGGCACCGGCATGGTCACGATCTGCATGTTGACCTTCCGCAGCCGGTCGACCCCGGGAAGGATCAGGGCCAGCCCCGGGGGCCGCACGTCACCGCGCAGCCGGCCGAGCCGGAAGACCACTCCGCGCTCGTACTGCTTGACCACCCGCGCCGCGGCGGACAGGTACACCAGCCCTGCCACGCCGCCCGCCACGATCGCCCCCACCAGCTCCTCGACCATGCCGACCCCCTCACCGAGAGGTCCGTTCCGTCTACTCCTGCAACGATATGCCCGCCCTCCGGTCCCGGGCCACGCCCGGGACCGGAGGGCGGGCGGCGGCACGTGCTACGCCGCCGTCGTCACCTTCACCAGCTTCACCGGTTCCGTACCGACCGCGCTGTGCCGCTCGGCCCACGACTCGAGCGCCGTACGGCAGGCGTGGTCCAGGTGGTGCAGCCCCGAGAGGTCCAGCTCGACGGGCCGGTCCTGGGGGAGCGCCTCCAGGCTGTCGAGGATCTTCGGCAGCCGCAGGAAGGTCGCGTTGCCCGACAGATGCGCCTGGACGGGCCCGGCGCCCTTGTCGACGATCTCCAGCCGGACGTGCGAGGCCTCCCAGGCAGTCTTGACCACGGACAGGGCCAGGCCGATCAGCACGCCCTCGAACATGTTCACCGCGACGATCGACACGGCCGTGACCACGAGGATCAGCGCCTCGCCCCGGTGGCCGCGCCACAGGTCGGAGATCTGGCGGAACGGGATCAGCTTCCAGCCCGCGTGGACGAGGATTCCGGCCAGCGCGGGGATCGGGATCAGTGCCAGGGCGGCGGGCAGCGCGGCGGCGAACAGCAGCAGCCATACGCCGTGCAGCACGCGCGACGCCTTGGTCCTGGCGCCCGCCTGGACGTTGGCGGAGCTGCGCACGATCACGGCCGTCATGGGCAGCGCGCCCAGCAGACCGCACACCGTGTTGCCGGCGCCCTGGGCGATCATCTCCTTGTCGTACTGGGTGCGCGGACCGTCGTGCAGCCGGTCGACCGCCGCCGCGCTGAACAGGCTCTCGGCCGAGGCGATCAGCGCGAACGCGACGACGGTGCCCCACAGGGCCGGCTGGGCCAGGTCACCGAAGGCGGCGGCACCGGGCAGCTGGACGACCCCGAGCAGGCCCTCCACCTTCACCGTGGCGACCGGCAGGTCGAGGAGGAGGGTGGCGACCGTGGCCAGGACGACCGCGGCCAGCGCGCCGGGCACGGACCGCACCGCCTTCGGCAGCTTCTTCCACAGCACGATGACGGCGACGGTGCCGGCGCCGATCGCGAGCGAGGCGAGGGCCGCCGTGCTGCCGAGCACGTCGGCGAACGCCCCGGGCAGGCCCGTGACCTTGCCGATGCCGGTCTTCGGGGCGGTCAGCCCCGCGGCCGCGTAGATCTGCCCGGCGATGATCACCAGGCCGATGCCGCAGAGCATGCCCTCGACGACCGAGACGGATATCGCCCGGAACCAGCGGCCGATCCCGAAGAAGCCCATGGCGAGCTGGAACAGACCGGCGAGCAGCACGATCACCCCGAGGGTGCCCACCCCGAACTCGCTGACGGCCTCGAAGACGATCACCGTCAGGCCGGCGGCCGGCCCCGACACCTGGAGGCTGCTGCCGGGCATGAGCCCGGTGACCAGACCGCCCACGATGCCGGTGACGAGGCCCAGTTCGGCCGGGACGCCCGAGGCGACCGCGACGCCCACGCACAGGGGCACCGCGACCAGGAACACGACTATGGAGGCGAGGAAGTCCTGCCGCAGATGAGGAAACGCGCGCATGCCGGACCTCACAGTGCCTCGAAGGAGTCGGTGGCCGCGCGGTGTTCGCGCACGGCACCGGTGTGCACCTCGTAGTACCAGCCGTGCAGATTCAGCCGGCCGTCCGTCAGGCGCTCCTGCACACACGGGTAGGAGCGCAGCCGCAGCAGCTGGGCGAGCACATGGTGCTGCACCGCCCCGGCCACGGTGGGGTCCTGCGGATCGGCCGCCTCGGGGCCCTCGGCGGCATGCGCGAGCCAGTCCCGTACGGCAGGTACGGCGTCGAGGTCGTCGCCGCGTACCAGGGCGCCGACGGCGCCGCAGTGCGAGTGGCCGCAGACGACGACGTCCCGCACGCCGAGGACGTTCACCGCGTACTCGATGGTGGCCGCCTCCGAGGTGGGCCGGCCGGGGCTGTACGGCGGGACGATGTTGCCGGCGGTGCGCAGCTCGAAGAGCTGACCGGGGCCGGCGCCCGTGATCAGGGCCGGGACGACCCGGGAATCGGAGCAGGTGATGAACAGGACCTGCGGCGACTGGCCCTGGGCCAGCGGGGCGAACTCCTCAGGGCGCTGGCCGAAGGCACGGGCGTGGTCGATGAGGGGTTGCATGTGTGGTGACTCCTCCTGGCGCGCCGTGGGGGGCGCGTCGGGCTTCAAGGACAGAGGTGGGGTGTACTGCCTCCGCGCGCGGCGGAGGTGCCGGGTACGGCTCTGTTCTCAGCAGCGGAAGACCTGGAGTGCGGCCGGAGAGGGGGCCGGGGAGGGTCTGGGGGAGTGCCGCGGGGCTCTGCCGGCCGCGGAAGTGCGCGGGGCGGCGGGGTCCGGGGCCGACAGCGGGCGTTCGGATGCCTGGGGCGCCGAGTCGGCCGTGCGCTGACGGTCGCGGGGGCGCAGCGGGTCGGCCGGCCCGGGGAGGTGTCCGCAGTCCCGGGAGGAGACGGTCTCCTCGCGCAGAACCGCGACGGGGAGCGCCGCGCCGGGGCGAGCCTTGGCCTCTGCATGACCGGTCGTGTGCGCGAGTGCGAAGGAATCGATACCGGTGAAGAAGGGGAGGGCGAGCAGGATCGTGATGAGCATGGTGAGGGCCGTCCGGCCCGTCGTACCACGGAACATGTCCCTCCCCCCGCTCGACTCGCGCGTCATATGCAGACCAATGCTTGGTCAATAGATGGTCAAGAAACACGGTAGCGGTGAAAGGGCGTTTGCAAGGTTAACTACGCGTTACAAGCTGAAGAGAGCCTGAAAACAGAGGGTGGTTTGGCGCGAACCGGCTCCTGACCCGAGGTCAGGGCGTCGCGGGAGCGGGCGGCACGAAGCGGCTCAGCCGGTACGTCGTCGGCTGCGTCAGCCGCCCGCACAGCAGGTCGACACGCGTCGTCGACCAGTCGAGGTGCGGCTCGCTCGCGCGGATGAGGTCGAGGCGGGCGTGCAGCTCGGACTCGTCCCGGGTCTCCAGGAGCACCTCCCAGTGCCCCGCCTCGGGCGCGAAGCGCGCGGCGGCCCGCCGGCTCTCGGCCTGCTGCCGCCGCTTCCTCTTGCGCTGACCTGGCATCGGCCCAGCATCGCCGCCCGGCCAGGGGTGCGGCAAGGCCGGCCGGGCCCTACGGCTTCTCGACGAGGCCCTTGGCGTCGCGGGCCAGGGCCGTGAGGCGGGAGATGGCCCGGAAGTACTTCTTGCGGTAGCCGCCGTTCAGCATCTCCTCGCTGAACAGCTGGTCGAACGGCAGCCCCGAGGCAAGGACGGGCACCTCGCGGTCGTAGAGCCGGTCGGCGAGGACGACGAGCCGCAGCGCGGTGGACTGGTCCGGCACCGGACGCACGTCCGTCAGGCACACCGCCGCGAGCCCGTCGGTCAGCGCGCCGTAGCGGCTGGGGTGCACCTTGGCCAGGTGCTCCAGGAGCTGCGGGAAGGCGTCCAGCGAGGCACCCGCGGTGGCGTGCGCGGCGCGCCTGACCTGCTCGGCGGTGAACGGCGCGGGCGCCTGAGGCAGACCGCGGTGGCGGTAGTCCTCGCCGTCGATGCGCAGAGTGCGGAAGTGGGCCGACAGCCCCTGGATCTCGCGCAGGAAGTCGGCGGCGGCGAAACGGCCCTCGCCGAGCTTGCCGGGCAGCGTGTTGGAGGTGGCGGCGAGCGCGACACCGGCGTCGACCAGTTTGCCGAGCAGCGTGGAGACGAGAACGGTGTCGCCCGGGTCGTCCAGCTCGAACTCGTCGATGCACAGCAGGCGGTGGCCGGAGAGGGTCTGCACGGTCTGCTGGAAGCCCAGGGCGCCGACGAGGTTGGTCAGCTCCACGAAGGTGCCGAACGCCTTCTTCGCCGGCTCGGCCGGGGTGGCGTGCCACAGGGAGGCGAGCAGGTGGGTCTTGCCGACGCCGTAGCCGCCGTCGAGGTAGACGCCGCGGGGGCCGGCCGGGGCCTTCGCCGCCTTGGCCTTCGCCTTGCCGAAGCCGAAGAGGCCGCGCTTGGCGCCGCCGCCCGCACCCGCCCCGTCGAGTCCGGCCGCGAAGCTCTCCAGGACCTGCACGGCCTCGGTCTGGCTGGGCTGGTTCGGGTCCGGGATGTACGTGCTGAAACGGACCGAGTCGAACCGCGGCGGCGGCACCATCTCGGCCACCAGCCGGTCCGCGGGGACATGCGGCTCACGGGCGCACAGGGACAGCGGGGCCGCGTCGGCTATCGGGGCGAGGCTGGAGGCGGAGGTGGAGGACGACACGGTTCCCCAGCTTACGGGGCGTGCCAGACTGCACGACATGCGACGCCTGTTCCCTGTGACCGAAGAAACAGCAGCCCAGACCCTGCGGGGGGCTTCCGAGGAGGGCGCGGCGGCGGACGGATCGGACGAGGGGACCCTTGGCGGTGGCGCTGCGGGTCCCGTGGCGGGTCGGGGCACCGCGTCCGGTGACGGCACCGCGTCCGGCGGGGGGCCCGTCGGGCTGCCGACGTTCGCCCGCGGGGCCGACGGCCGTGAGTGGGGCCTCGCCGAGCTGGCCGCCGCGTACGCCTACCCCGAGCCGCCCGCCGGGCAGCGCCGGCCGTGGCTGCGGGCCAACATGGTCTCCAGCCTCGACGGCGCCGCCCAGCACGAGGGCCGCTCCCAGCCCATCTCCAACGCCACCGACATGCGGATCTTCGGCACCCTGCGGGCCCTGGCCGACGTGGTGGTCGTCGGGGCGGAGACGGTGCGCCAGGAGGGCTACCGCCCGGCACGCGTGCGTGCCGAGTTCGCCGGGATGCGCGAGGCCGCCGGGCAGGACCCGGTGCCGGCGGTCGCCGTGGTCACCGCGAGTCTGGACCTCGACTTCTCGCTGCCCCTGTTCACCTCGCCCGTGGTGCCGACGCTCGTGCTCACCGGCGCCGCGTCCTCCCCGGAGCGCCGGGCCGCGGCCGAGAAGGCGGGCGCGAAGGTCGTCATCGCCGGCGACGGCGTCGGCGTGGACCCGGTCCGCGTCGTGCAGGCCCTCGCCGAGCTGGGCCACACCCGTCTGCTGACCGAGGGCGGCCCCCGGCTGCTCGGACAGATGGTGGCCTCCGAGGTGCTCGACGAGCTGTGTCTGACGGTCTCCCCGATGCTCACCGCCGGGGACGCCCAGCGCATCGCCGGAGGGCCCTCCGTCACCGTTCCGCACCGCTTCGCACTGGTGTCCCTACTGGAGGAGGACGGCTTCCTCTACAGCCGTTATTGCAGGTCGCAGCCCTGAGTGCGGTGCCCGGCACCCGCTCGTCGGCCCCCTGGCGGGCGGGCGGGTGCCCGGAGCACCGACATCAGCGGAATCTGCCGTTCCGTTTCGCTTCGGGCGGGCACACTAAATCCGGCAGTACCCGTGCGATCACGGGGCAGGATGGTTTCCGCAGGGCCTGGCACGGCCCACGCAGGACAGGGGGCCCGGACCCCCGCAGCAGAAGGGGCGCCTGGTGTTCACAAGCGTTTTGATGATCGAGAAGGCCCTGACGTCCGCCGACGTGGAGTTCGTCACCAGCTTGCACGGGGACGAGCCGGTCGCCTTCCACGTCCTGCTCCAGCCCCGCGGCGACCAGGCCGACCGGCTGCTGAGAGCCATCGACGACATCGCGCTCGGCGAGATCGACGAGGCCGCGCGAGAGGGGGAGACGCCCGAGGGCGACGAGGCCAAGAGCGTCGGCCGGCAGGCCCTGGACGTCTCCCTGACCGCCCTGCGCTCGTCCGGCAGCGCGGCCGAGGGCCGGCTCGTCGAGGACCATCCGCTGGATGCTCTGCGGACCCTGGTGGACGAGGTCGGCGCGGACGAGGTGATCGTGCTGACCGATCCGCACTACGTGGAGGAGTTCTTCCACCGTGACTGGGCCTCGCGGGCGCGGCACAAGGTGGGGGTGCCGGTGCTGAAGCTGTTCTCCCACAGCAAAGCCTGATCGCCAGGGGCGGTGCGGTCCGGTGCGTTCGGTGCGGGGCGTTCGGTGCGGTGCGGTGCGTTCTGCGCGGTGCGTGGGCGGGTGCGGCGCCGTCGTGGCAGGTCGCGCAGTTCCCCGCGCCCCTTGCGTCGGACCAGTGCCCTGCGTTGCAAGGAGCCCGGCGCTCGACCGCATAGGCTAGGCACGCTCCGTCCGCACCGTATGGGAGAAGAACGCATGGCACCCGGCCTTCCTACCGCCATGGACCGACCGCACTTCATCGGCATCGGGGGCGCCGGGATGTCGGGCATCGCCAAGATCCTCGCGCAGCGCGGCGCCAAGGTGGCCGGCAGCGACGCCAAGGAGTCCGCCACCGCCGAGGCGCTGCGCGCGCTGGGCGCGACCGTGCACATCGGGCACGCCGCCGAGCACCTCGCCGACGACGCGAGCTGTGTGGTCGTCTCCTCCGCGATCCGCAAGGACAACCCGGAGCTGGTGCGCGCCGCCGAGCTGGGCATCCCGGTCGTGCACCGCTCCGACGCGCTCGCCGCGCTGATGGAGGGCCTGCGTCCGATCGCCGTCGCCGGCACCCACGGCAAGACCACCACCACGTCGATGCTCGCGGTCTCCCTGACCGCCCTGGGCCTGAACCCGTCGTACGCCATCGGCGGCGACCTCGACGCGCCCGGCTCCAACGCCCTGCACGGCGACGGCGAGATCTTCGTCGCCGAGGCCGACGAAAGCGACCGCAGCTTCCACAAGTACGCCCCCGAGGTCGCCATCGTCCTCAACGTCGAGCTCGACCACCACGCCAACTACGCCTCGATGGACGAGATCTACGAGTCCTTCGAGACCTTCGCCGGGAAGATCGTCCCCGGCGGCACGCTGGTGATCTCCGCCGACCACGAGGGTGCGCGCGAGCTGACCCGGCGCGTCAAGGACGTGCGCGTGGTGACGTACGGCGAGGCCGAGGACGCCGGCGTGCGGGTGCTGTCGATCGTGCCGCAGGGCCTCAAGAGCCAGGTCACCGTCGTCCTCGACGGCCAGGAGCTGACTTTCGAGGTCTCCGTCCCCGGCCGCCACTACGCCCTCAACGCGGTCGCCGCGCTCACCGCGGGCGCCGCCCTCGGCATCCCGGCCGCCGAGCTGGCCCCGGCCATCGCCGCGTACACGGGCGTCAAGCGGCGCCTGCAGCTCAAGGGCGAGGCGGCCGGCGTCCAGGTCATCGACTCCTACGCCCACCACCCCACCGAGATGACCGCCGACCTGGAGGCCATGCGGGCCGCCGCGGGCGACGCGCGCATCCTCGTCGTCTTCCAGCCGCACCTGTTCTCCCGCACGCAGGAGCTCGGCAAGGAGATGGGCCAGTCGCTGGCCCTGGCCGACGCCTCCGTCGTCCTCGACATCTACCCGGCCCGCGAGGACCCGATCCCCGGCATCACCAGCGAGCTGATCATCGAGGCCGCGCGCGCCGCGGGCGCCGAGGTCACGGCCGTCCACGACAAGGCGGAGGTGCCGGACGTGGTCGCGGGAATGGCACGGGCCGGTGATCTCGTTCTCACCATGGGCGCGGGCGACGTCACGGACCTCGGACCGCGCATCCTGGACCGTCTCGCGCAGTAGTGAAGGGGTTGGCCGACATGTCGTACGACGTCGAGAAGCCGGACGAGCAGTGGCGCGCGGAGCTGACCCCGGCGGAGTACGCGGTGCTGCGCCAGGCCGGCACCGAGCCCGCGTTCGTCGGTGAGTACACGGACACCAGGACCAAGGGCGTGTACTCCTGCCGGGCCTGCGGTGCCGAACTGTTCACCTCGCAGACCAAGTTCGAGTCGCACTGCGGCTGGCCGTCCTTCTACGACCCGAAGGACACGGACGCGGTGGAGCTGGTGCAGGACCGCTCCCACGGCATGGTCCGCACCGAGGTGCGCTGCGCCCGCTGCGGTTCCCACCTCGGGCACGTCTTCGAGGGGGAGGGCTATCCGACCCCGACCGACCAGCGCTACTGCATCAACAGCATCGCGCTGCGCCTGGAGCCCGAGGAGGGCTGAGCGCGCCCCGAGGAGGGCTGAGCGCGCCCCGAGGAGGGCTGAGCGCGCCCCGGGGAACGCTGAGCGCCTGTCCGGAGAAGGCTGAGCGGGTCACCGGGCCGACCTAGACTGACAGGGGAGGCCCGGCCCGCGGCCGGCGCAGACCGGCATGGTCCGAAGCGGGAAGGCGGTGGGCCTGCATGCCGTACGTCGCCGTGAGTGCGCTGAGCCATCCGGGACTGGTGCGCGAACGCAACGAGGACAGCCTCGTCGCCGGACCGTGGACGCTGTGCGCCACGGTGACCGAGAGCCCGCAGACCCTGGTCTTCCCGCTGCGCTCGCCCGTCGTGGTCGCCGTCGCCGACGGGCTCGGCGGTCACCCCGGCGGTGACGTGGCCAGCGCCCTCGTCGCCCGCCTGCTCGCCCGGGCCGGACCGGTGCTGGACGGCGAGGACGCCGTACGGGAGGCGCTGGGCGACTGCAACCGCGCCGTGTACGAGGCCGCCGAGGGCAGCGACCTCACCGCCATGGGCACGACCGTCGCCGGTCTGGTGCTGCTGCACGACTCGGTGCTCGTCTTCAACGTCGGCGACAGCCGGGTCTTCGCCGCCTCCTCCGACGGGCTGCGCCAGGTGAGCGTGGACGACAGTCCGCCCCTCGAACCCGGGCAGCGCACCACCTCCCTGGTCACGCAGTGCCTGGGCGGCTCCGTCGCCCACCGTGACGTCCGGCCGCACGTCACGGCCGTGCCCCTGCGCCCCGGCGACCGCTACCTCGTGTGCACCGACGGGCTGACCGACCCGGTGACCGAGGATGTGCTCGAGGCGGTGCTGCGCGACAACGACGACGGCCGCGCGGCCTACGAGCTGTGGCACGCGGCCATCGAGGCCGGCGGGCCGGACAACATCACGCTGGCGGTGGTGCGGGTCGGCCTCTGACGGGTCCGGGCGACGTCCGGCTTCGGCTGAGGCGCCCGCGGGTCGTCGGGGCGACCTGCGGGGCGTGTCCCGTTGCCGCCGTGCGCGGGTGCCGCGTCGTCCGGGGCCGGTCAGGTGCTCTCCCGTAGCGCCTTGCCCAGGTGGGCCACGCCCTCGGTGATCACTCCGGCCGGTGTCGCCGCGTAGCCGAGGACCAGGCCGGGCCGGCCGGGGCGCTGGCGGTGCCAGGAGAGAGGATGGCACTTGACTCCGTGGGCCAGTGCGGCCCGGGCCAGGGCGGTGTCCGGGACGTCGGCGGCGTAGGTGACCGTCAGGTGCAGGCCCGCTGCCGCGCCGTGCACCACAGCGCCCGGCAGATGGGCGGCCAGAGCCTCGATCATGGCGTCCCGGCGGCGGCGGTGACGGCCGCGCAGCAGCCGGAGGTGGCGTTCCAGGTCGCCGCCGTCCATGAGCCGGGCCAGCGTGAGCTGCGGGAGCACCGCGTTGCCCAGATCGGCGAAGCGTTTCGCGGTGATGAGGGCGGCGCGGTAGGCGGGCGGGGGGATCAGCCAGCCGATCCGCAGGGCCGGCGCGAGCAGTTTCGACACGCTGCCCATGTAGCAGACGCGGTCGGCCAGCAGCTCGCGCAGCGCCGGTACCGGCGGACGGTCGTAGCGGTGCTCGGCGTCGTAGTCGTCCTCCAGGATCAGCCCGCCCTCCCGCGCCCAGCGCAGCAGCTCACGGCGGCGCTCGCCGCTCGTGACGACCCCGGTGGGGAACTGGTGGGCCGGCGTGAGCAGGACCGCGCGGGCGCCCGAGGCGCGCAGGGCGTCGACGCGGATCCCGGCCTCGTCCACCGCTACGGGCGGGGTGGCCAGCCCGCCGTTGCGCAGATGCTGGCGAGAGCCCAGCGAACCGGGGTCCTCCAGCGCGACGGCGTCGATGCCGTCGGCCAGCAGGACGGTGTGCAGCAGGGTGAGCGCCTGCGCGATGCCGGCCACGATCAGTACGTCGTCGGGCGCCACCCGCACGCCCCTGTTGCGGGCGAGCCAGTCGGCCACGGCCCGGCGCAGCACCGGCGCGCCACGCGGGTCGCCGTAGCCGAGGCCGTCCGCCGACAGCCCGGCGAGGACCGCGCGTTCGGCGCGCAGGTACGCGGCGCGCGGGAACGCCGCCAGGTCGGGGCGGCCCGGGGTGAAGTCGAACCGGGCGGGGGCCGCGCGCAGCGCGTCGAAGACCTCCGGGCCCGGGTCGCCGGTGAACGCGGCCGTGCCCGGGCCGGCCGTGCCGGGGGCGGCGCCGCGTACCCGTTCCTGCGGGACCGCGACCACCACCGTGCCCCCGCGCCGGCGTCCCTCCAGATGGCCGTCCTCGGCCAGCCGCCGGTACGCCTCCGTCACCACGCCCCGGGACACGCGCAGTTCGGCGGCGAGCACCCGGGTGGGCGGCAGTCTGCTGCCCACCGTGAGCCGGCCGTCGGCGATGGCCCCGCGCAGGCACTCGGTCAGCCACCGCGCCTTGCCGCCGGCCGGTGCCGTACCGATGTCCAGTTGCAGGAAGTCGGAGCCGCCGGGCGCTGCGTTCATCGGGCTCATGCTGTCACGTGCCGTTCAGTCCCCGAAGGCGAACTCCGGCGCCCCGGCGGTGAGAACGGCGTCCGTGGTGCGCACCGGCCAGTGCGCGGCGAGCTCTTGCGTGACGCTCTTCAGCAGCGACCGCACGGTCTGCTCGCCGCCGTCGTGCATCGCCTCGGTCACCACCAGCACGCGGCGGGTGTCCGGACCGACGGCGGAGTACCCGCTCTGCCGGTGGGTCCAGCGCCGGGCGTGCGCACGGCCGGCGGAGTCGGCGAACGTGACCTCGCCGGGCGCGGGATGCTCCGTTGCACCGCCGAACGCCGTGTACACCTCGTCGCCGCTGGCGGGCCGCACTTCGAGCAGCGGGCCTGCGATACGGTCCGCGTCGAGGGCGGCGACGGGGATCGCATGGGCCACCGAGAGCGCGTTGCACAGGTCCACCAGCGGGTGGATGCGCGGCAACGCGCCCTCCTTGCGCAGCCGCCGCAGCAGCGACTCCGCGGCACAGCGGTACTGCGTCGGGCGCAGACCCAGCTGGGAGAACGCGCGGCGCCAGGCAGCCACTTCGGGGAACTCGCCCTCCGGGGCACCCGCCAGGCGGGCCGCGGCCCGGGCGATGTGGGCCGCCGCTCGCGGGCCCGTGTCCGCGTGCGCGTCGATCCCGTCGGCGTACAGCACGCCGGCGGCGAGCCGCGGGTGGACGGACCAGATCGCGTCCGCGTGCCGGAAACGCATGGTCACGCCACCGCCAGCCGCAGGCTCAGGGCGACGAAGCAGGCGGCGAAGCCCCGGCGCATCCCGGTCAGCAGCCCGGGCCGCTGGGGCAGCCGCTCGCGCAGCGCGGCCGCGCCGAGGCCGTACGCGGTGAAGACGACGAAGGTCAGGGCCATGAACACGCCGCCCAGCCGCAGCATCGCCCCGACGTCGCCCGCCGCGACGAACTGCGGCAGGAACGCCAGGAAGAACAGGGCGGGTTTGGGGTTGAGCAGGTTGACCAGGACGGCCGAGCCGATCAGCCGGGAGGCGGAGCGCGGCGCGGCCTCCCGGTCGACCACCAGGGCCGAGCGGTCGCGCAGCATCGCCCCCGCCATGTACAGCAGGTAGGCGACACCGAGGTACTTCACCACGGTGAACGCGACGGTGCCCGCGTGCAGCAGGGCGGCCAGTCCGGTCACCGCGGCCAGCAGGTGCGGCAGCGCGGCGAGGGTGCAGCCGAACGCGGCCACCACGCCGGCCCGCCGGCCGTGGGTGAGCCCGGCGGCCAGCGTGTACACCACGCCGGTGCCGGGGGTGACGACCACGACCAGGGTGGTCAGCAGGAACGTGACGCTCAAGGAAACCTCCGCGGAAAGGGCGAGGCGTCCCACCCTGCCCGCGCGTTGGCCCCCCGGACAGGGCCAAAGACAGCACCGTTCACCGGTCCATAACAACGGCATCACCGGGTAGGGAGGTCCATGACGTCTAGACTCTCCCGGCAGCGGGCGTCCGTACGCACGTACGGACGGCGCCCGCCGCCAGGCACGTGCTGCCAAACCGAAGGGCGTTCGGCGTTTTGATACGGATGGAATCAGTCACCAAGCGGTACCCGGACGGCACGGTGGCGGTCGACCGGCTCACGCTGGAGATACCCGAGAAGGCGATCACCGTCCTCGTCGGCCCCTCCGGCTGCGGCAAGACGACGACCCTGCGGATGATCAACCGGATGGTCGAGCCCAGCGAGGGCCGCATCCTGCTCGACGGCACCGACCTCCAGCAGCAGCCGGTGCACACCCTGCGCCGCTCCATGGGATACGTCATCCAGCACGCCGGGCTCTTCCAGCACCGCACGATCGTCGACAACATCGCCACCGTCCCGCGCCTGCTCGGCTGGAGCAAGGCGAAGTCCCGTGAGCGGGCGCGGGAGCTGATGGAGCGCGTCGGCCTCGACGGCTCGCTCGCCCGGCGCTACCCGCACCAGCTCTCCGGCGGCCAGCAGCAGCGCGTCGGCGTGGCCCGGGCGCTCGCCGCCGACCCGCCGGTGCTGCTGATGGACGAGCCGTTCTCCGCCGTCGACCCCGTGGTCCGCAAGGGCCTCCAGGACGAACTGCTGCGCCTGCAGGACGAATTGGGCAAGACCATCGTCTTCGTCACCCACGACATCGACGAGGCCGTCAAACTCGGCACCATGGTCGCCGTCCTGCGCACCGGTGGCCGGCTCGCCCAGTACGCGCCGCCCGCCGAGTTGCTGTCCCAGCCGGCCGACGCCTTCGTCGAGGACTTCCTCGGCGCCGACCGCGGCATCCGGCGCCTGTCCTTCTTCCCCTCCGCCGGCCTCGGACTGCTCACGGCGCCGGTCGTCGCCGTGGACGCCTCGGCGGAGCAGCTCGCCGCCGCGGCGGAGGGTGAGGCGCCCCACCTCCTCGTCACCGACGCCGACGGCAGGCCGCTCGGCTGGGGCGAGCCCGGCACGCTGACCGCCGGGTCCGTCGATCCGGCCCGGCTGCTGCCGTACGGCCGGCCGTTCGTCGCCGGCACCGACTCGCTGCGGGCCGCGCTGGACTGCGCCGTGCTGTCGCCGACCGGCTGGGCCGTCGCCGTGGACGACACCGGGCGCGTGCGCGGGGTCGTGTCGCAGCAGGCCATCGGGGCGGCGATCCGTGCCGCGCACGCCCAGACCCCGAGCACGCCGAAGGCCCTGCGATGAACGGCCTGTTCCACCTCCCCAGCGATCTGCAGAACACCTACCTCGGCCTGGTCGGCATGCATCTGCGCGAGGCGCTGATCCCGGTCCTCGCCGGGCTGCTGGTGGCGCTGCCCCTCGCCCAGCTGTGCGTGCGGCTGCGCTGGCTGTACCCGCCGGTGCTCGGAGCGGCGACCGTGCTGTACGCCGTCCCGTCCCTCGCGTTCATCGTCTTCCTGATCGACTACACCGGTCAGACCGAGACGACCGTGATGATCCCGCTCGGCCTCTACAGCCTGGTGGTGCTCGTGCCGGCCGTCGTCGACGGTGTCCGCTCGGTGCCGCAGGAGACCCTGGACGCCGCGACCGCGATGGGTATCGGGCCGGTGCGCCGCTATCTGACGGTGCAGTTGCCGATCGCCGTGCCCGCGATCCTCGCCGGGCTGCGCGTCGCGACCGTCTCCAGCATCTCGCTGGTCAGCGTCGGCATGCTGATCGGCAACCAGGGTGGCCTCGGCAACCTGCTGAACGACGGCATGACCTACCAGCAGCCCCGGCTCGTGTGGCTCTCGGTCATCGGAACCGCCGTCCTCGCCGTACTCGCCGACGCCGCGCTCGTCGCCGTACGCCTGCTGCTGACGCCGTGGATGCCGCGCGGCACCCGCACGGTCGCCGCCGGGCCGCGCCCCGAACCGGCCGTGTCCGCCACCGAGGAGACCGCGCGGTGAACGTCCTGCACTTCGTGAACGCCTTCTTCAGCGACAGCGCCCACTGGCACGGCTACGACGGCATCCCCACCCGGCTGCGCGAACACGTGCAGTACTCCCTGCTCGCGCTGGTGATCGCGGCCGCCGTCGGGCTGCCGGCCGGCCTGCTCACCGGGCACACCGGACGCGGCGGCAACGCGCTCGCCCTGATCGCCACGGCGGCCCGCGCCCTGCCCAGTTTCGGGCTGCTGGTGCTGATGTTCATCCTGCTCGGCTTCGGTCTGCTGCCCGTGATGATCCCGCTGGTGGTCCTCGCGATCCCGCCGATCCTCGTCACCACCTACGAGGCGGTGCGCTCCGTCGAGCCGTCCCCGGTGGACGCGGCACGGGGCATGGGCATGGCCGAGACACGCATCCTCTTCCGGGTCGAACTGCCCGTCGCCCTTCCCCTGATCCTCAGCGGCCTGCGCTCGGCGGCCATCCAGATCGTCTCGACGGCGACCATCGCGGCGTACGTCAGCTTCGGCGGCCTCGGCCGGTACGTCATCGACGGCCTCTACCAGCACGACTACGAGAAGGTCGTCGGCGGCGCCACCCTCGTGGCCGGACTGGCCCTCGTCACCCTCGTGCTGTTCTGGGCCGCCGGCCGCTACGCGGTGTCGCCGGGGGTACGCCGACGCGGCTGAGGCGGCGGTCGGCAGGGGCGGTTGAGGCGACGCAGCTGAGGCGGGCGGCCGGAGTGGCGCTGCTGAGGTGGCCCGGGGCGGATGGCGTCGGCAACCGGCCTGATGGCGAAGCGCATTGGTAACACAAATGGCCTTGACGGGGGAGAAGTGGCTGGATTGGATCAGTGGGTGACTACTACCGCCCAGCGCAGCAGGCCCCGCAGGACCCTCCCCGGCGCCGCCGCCGTCGTGCTCGCCGCGACGTCGGTGCTGCTGGCAGGGTGTTCCTCCGACAGCAAGGGCGACAACCCGCTCGCACAGAACGACTCCGACGGCAAGACGGTGGTCGTGGGCTCCAACAACTTCCCCGAGTCCACGCTGCTCGCCGACATCTACGGCGAGGCCCTGCGGGCCAAGGGCGTCAAGGTCACCTACAAGCCCAATATCGGCACCCGTGAGACGACGTACGGCCTGATCAAGAACGGCTCCCTGACCGTCCTGCCCGAGTACAACGGCGCGCTGCTCGCCTACCTCGACCGCAAGGCCACGCCGAAGTCCGCCGAGGAGACCACCCGGGCCATCGCGGGCAAGCTCGATCCGGAGCTGACGCTGCTCCAGCCCTCGCCGGCCGAGGACAAGGACGCGCTGGCGGTCAACGCCGAGACGGCGGCGAAGTACCACCTGACGTCCTCCTCGACCATCGCCGATCTCAAGGACATCGCGGGGGACCTGGTCGTCGGCGCTTCGCCGGAGTTCCAGAAGCGGCAGCAGGGCCTGGAGGGCCTGAAGTCGGTGTACGGCCTGGAGTTCAAGTCGTTCAAGGCGCTCGACGCGGGCGGCCCGCTGACCCAGGCGGCGTTGAAGCAGAACGACGTCCAGGTCGCGGACCTCTTCTCCACCGACACCACCGTCCAGAAGGAGAAGTTCGTCGTCCTGCAGGACCCGAAGAACCTCTTCGGTTTCCAGAACGTGCAGCCCCTCGTCTACAAGAAGGGCCTGCCGCAGCCGGGCGTCGACGCACTGAACGCCGTCTCCGCCAAGCTGGACACCAAGACGCTGCTCGCCCTGGACGCCCAGGTCCAGTTGGACAAGAAGGACCCGCTCGACGTGGCTCAGGCCTGGCTGAAGTCGGTGGGCCTGAGCTGAGCCGCCCGGGTAACAGACCGCTTGCCCCGTATTCTCCGTCCCGTT
Organism: Streptomyces sp. NPDC104814; assembly: GCF_055583185.1. Taxonomy (NCBI): domain Bacteria; kingdom Bacillati; phylum Actinomycetota; class Actinomycetes; order Kitasatosporales; family Streptomycetaceae; genus Streptomyces; species Streptomyces sp. NPDC104814. The sequence goes on from NZ_JBVJOL010000001.1 coordinate 292,376, forward strand.
CGAGCGGGAGTTGAGTGGGTATCAGCTCGGGAGCGGGACGCTCGTCGGCGTGCCGCTCCCTTCTCGTGGGGCGCGGAATACCCTGTGACCAGCGGGAGTTGAGGACGGTACGCCGTTCGTGCCGCGCGCCGAGTGCTGGACTCACGTGGGGTGCCCGGGTTCGCGGGGGCCTGGTGGCCACGCGGGCCGGGGTGGCCGGTGAGCTAGCATGTACGGGGAGTGAGTAACACGAGTAAAACAAACGGCATGGTCCGTTCTCTTCCGTACCCCCAGGAGTGACCTGTCGATGCCGAGGCAGTTACGCGCCGAACAGACCCGCGCGACGATCCTCACCGCCGCAGCCGACCTGTTCGACCGGCACGGCTACGAATCGACGAGCCTCAGCGACATCGTCGAGCACGCCAAGGTCACCAAAGGCGCCCTCTACTTCCACTTCGCCGCCAAGGAAGACCTGGCGCACGCCATCCTCGAGATCCAGTCCGAGGCCTCCCGCAAGGTCGCCGGCGACGTCGACGGCCACGGGTATCCGTCCCTGGAAGCCCTGATGCGCATCACCTTCGGCTTCGCCCGGCTGTCCGTGGAGGGCCCGATCGCCCGGGCCGGTCTGCGGCTCGCCACCGGCCCGGTCCCGGTCCGCCCGCCGCTGCGTCACCCCTTCACCGAGTGGCGAGAGCTGGTCTCCCGGCGGCTGCGCGGCGCGGTCCGCGAGTCCGACCTCCACCCGGACGTCGACATCGATGCCGTCACCCACTCCCTCGTCTCCTTCTTCGTCGGCACCCGTGTCGTCGGCCGCTCCCTGGAACCCGTCGCCCGGCTGCCCCGCCGGATGGCCGAGATGTGGCACCTGCTCATCCGCGGCCTGGTGCCCGTACCGCGCCGCCCGCGCTATCTGACGCTCGTCTCCCGCCTGGAGCGCGAGACCGCGGCGGCCGCCGCCGTCTGACACCGGTCTCCCGTCTCCCGGTCTCCCGTCTCCCGGCCGTCCCGCCGACGCCGGGTGGCCTGGTGGCCTGGTGGCACGGCGAGCGGCGCGTACGGCTCGGCCGGCGGGCCGGAGGTACGGTGAGTGGCATGCCCGACACCCCGCAGCCCCCGGAGCTGCGCGCCGACGAGCCCGGCTCCTTCCCGCACAGCGTGCTCGCCGAACGGCACCCCGCGATCGTCAAGCAGGTCCGCGACTCCTTCCCGTACGGCCCCGAGCAGCACGCCGCCCTCGACGCGCTGCTCGCCCAGTGCACGGGCGGCGTGATCGAACCGCTCCCGCCCCACGCCCCGGACCGTGACCACTGGCTGGCCTGGGGGCTCCGGACGTACACCGGCCGCTCCTGGTTCGACGTGCCCTGGCTGTGGTCGGAGAGCTACTTCTACCGCCTGCTTCTGGAGAGCGTCGGCTACTTCGGCGACGGTCCCTGGCACGACATCGACCCGTTCCGGCCCGCCAAACGCGCCGAACTCGACGCCCCCGAGACCGACGAGGAACTCGCCGCGCTCGACCGGCTCGCCGGCCTCGCCCCCGACGAGCAGGCCACCGCGCTGCTGCACGGCTCCCTGTGGGGCAACCGCGCCGACCTGAGCTTCCGCCTCCAGACGGCCGACGGTGCCGCCCGGGACACCACCCCGGCCCTGCTCGCCGACGACAGCGCGACCCTGTGGGAACTGCTCCCGCCCGGCCGCGCGGACGGCACGCTGTGCCTCGTCGCCGACAACGCCGGCCGCGAACTCGTCCCCGACCTGCTGCTGATCTCCCACCTGCTCGCCCACGGCCACGTCGCGCGCGTCCTGCTGCACGTCAAACCGCACCCGTACTACGTCTCCGACGCCACCACCGCCGATGTCGTCGACGCCCTGCGCCGGCTCACCAGCGCTCCGGGTGCGGCCGGCACGCACGGGCGGCGGCTGTGGCAGGCCATGACCGACGGGACCCTCGCCGTGCGCGCCCACCCGTTCTCCGCCGGCCCGCTGCCGTACGCGCGGATGCCCGGCGATCTGCGTGCCGAGTTCGCCGCCTGCACCCTGACCGTGGTCAAGGGCGACCTCAACTACCGGCGCCTGGTCGGCGACCGGATGTGGCCCGCCACCACCCCGTTCGCCGAGGTCACTGCCCACTTCCCGGGACCGGTCGCCGCGCTGCGCACCCTGAAGTCGGACGTCGTGACCGGCCTCGACGCCGCCGCCGTGGCCGCGCTCGACGCCGCCGAGGGGCCGCGGTGGCGGACCAGCGGCACCCATGCGCTCATCCAGGTCCGGCGGTGACGCCCGAGCCAGGCAAGGGAGGGCCGCTCATCCCGTGTGCACCGGCAGCTCCTTGATGCCGTTGATGAAGTTCGACACCAATCGCCTCGCGGGTCCCGCCGTCCGCAGTGCGGGCAGCGTCCGCAGCACCTCGCCGTACAGCAGCCGCAATTGCAGCCGCGCGAAGTGCGCGCCCAGGCAGACATGAGGGCCGTCCCCGAAGGACACGTGCGGATTCGGGGAGCGGGTGAGGTCCAGCCGGCCGGGCTCGGCGAAGACCCGCTCGTCGCGGTTGGCGGCGGCGTGGAAGACGACCACCTTCTCGCCCGCCCGGATGCGCCGCCCGGCCAGCTCGGTGTCCCGCAGCGCGGTACGCCGGAAGGTGAGCACGGGCGGGTGCCAGCGCAGCAACTCGTCCACGGCCGTGGTGAGGCCGGCCTTCCCGGTGCGCAGCGCCTCGTACTGCTCCGGGTGCTCGGCGAGCGCCAGGAGACCGCCCGGGGCCGCACTGCGCACGGTGTCGTTGCCGGCGACCGTGAGCAGGAAGAAGAACATCTCCAGCTCCGGACCGGTGAGTTCGGCGTCGTGGGCGAGGGTCGTCATGATGTCGTCGGCCGGATGGCTGCGCTTGAACGCGGCGAGCTGCCGGGCGTACGCGAACATGTCCCCGAGCATCGCGGGGGAGCGCGGATTCACGGGACGGCCCGCCGCGTCCCGCACCGCCGGGCCCGCCTCGTCGGGGTCCTGGTAGCCGATGACCCGCTGCGTCCACTGCAGCAGCAGCCCGCGGTCGCTCTCCGGCACCCCCAGCAGATCGGCCAGGTTGAGCAGCGCGTAGTCGTCGGTCACCGCCGCCACCAGGTCCACGGTGCCGCCGCCGGCCGGGACCCCGGCCAACGCCCGGCCGAGCAGGTCGCCGGCCCGGTCCCGGGCGACGTGGGTGAAGCGTTCGACGCGCCCCGGGATGAACGCCCGGCTGACCAGCCGGCGCAGCCTGCCGTGCCCGGGCGGGTCCTGGTTGAGCATCATCCGCCGGATGAACGGCAGATCCCGAGGGTCGGGGTCGCGGATCTGGGTGGCGCCCAGGTGTGAGGAGTACGTCGTCGCGTCCTTGAGCACCCGCACCACGTCCGCATGCCGGGTCACGGCCCAGAAGCCGGGGCCCGCGGGCCAGCCCAGCACCTCCGCCTCGGCCTGCCAGGCCACCGGATGGTGGTCGCGCAGCACACGGTAGGCGGCGTACGGAACGCCGTCCGCGTACTGCACGGGGTCGAACACGTCGGGCACGGGCGGTGCGGTGGGAGCGGTCACGCGCCCTCGCCCTCGCCGGCCGTTTCCGTCGCACCGGCGTCGTAGGCCCGCGCGCTGCCGCCGTCCCGCGAGGCGTCCCCTGTGCCGTCGCCGTCCTGTGTGTCGTCGGCGCGCAGGAAGTCCTCGACGACGCGGATCAGTTCCAGCGGCGTCTCGTCCATCGCGTAATGCCCGGCGCCCGGCAGCTCGTGGACCTCCGCGCGTGGGTACCAGGCACCCCACGTCCGGCGCAGCAGGTCCGCCGAGAGCGCCGGGTCGAGTGCCCCGGCGACGGCGAGCGCGGGGTGGTCCGCGCCCAGCACGTCGGCGTGGAAGTCCTCCCCGGCCCAGGAGTCCAGCCAGGCCCGGAACGCCTTGTCGTCGCTGCGTTCCAGCGAACGCGCCACCATCCGCTCCAGCCAGGCCGCCGGCCGCTGTCCGCCGGTGGTGATGTCGATGATGGCGCGCCGGTTCTCCGGCCGGTGCGCGGCGTCGGCGAACAGCTCCCACTGCCCGGGCGGCAGCGCCAGCCCCGAGGCGGGCACCGGGGAGACGCCGGCCAGCCGCCGCAGGCGGTGCGGGGCGAGGTGGAGCAGCCGCTGCCCGACGGCGCCGCCCATCGAGTGGCCCACCACCGAGAACCGGTCCCAGCCGAGCCGGTCGGCCAGCGCCACCAGGTCCCGGGCGGCCTGTCCGGTGGTGAACGGCCCGCCGGCGTCCCGCGCCCCGCCGTAGCCGCGCAGATCGACCAGGGCGTAGGTGAAGGACACGGTGTCGAGGTCGGCGCGTACGGGTGCGAAGGCGGAGCGGTCGGCGAACCAGCCGTGCACGGCGAACACCTTGTGGGCGCCGTCGCCGAGCAACTCGTGCGGGAGCGTGAACGTCGTCATGCGACCACGGTGGACGCACGGCCGCGCGGCGTCCAGGGGGCGCGAGGGGGCAACTCCGCGCTCCGTTCGGGCCTGTTCGGGCCGGGGTTCACGCGATGGTGTGATCATGTCCGCCCGCCCGGATGCCCTCCGCGGGCCCTGGGTAGGGCCCCGGCCATGACGCAGCCGTTCGAACTCCCGCACTTCTACATGCCGTATCCCGCGCGGCTGAACCCCCATCTGGAGGAGGCCCGGGAGCACTCCACGCGCTGGGCGCGCGAGATGGGCATGCTGGAGGGGTCGGGGATCTGGGAGCAGCCCGACCTGGAAGCGCACGACTACGGACTGCTCTGCGCCTACACCCACCCCGACTGCGACGGACCCGCCCTGTCGCTGATCACCGACTGGTACGTGTGGGTGTTCTTCTTCGACGACCACTTCCTGGACATGTTCAAGCGCACCCAGGACCGCGCCGCCGGAAAGGCCCACCTGGACCGGCTGCCGCTGTTCATGCCGCTGGACCCCGCCGCGGCCGTGCCCGAGCCGGAGAACCCGGTGGAGGCCGGACTCAAGGACCTGTGGCAGCGCACCGTGCCCTCCATGTCGGTCGACTGGCGGCGCCGTTTCTCCGTCGCCACCGAGCATCTGCTCAACGAGTCGATGTGGGAGCTGTCCAACATCAACGAGGGGCGGATCGCCAACCCGGTCGAGTACATCGAGATGCGCCGCAAGGTGGGCGGCGCGCCCTGGTCGGCGGGGCTCGTGGAGTACGCGACGGCGGAGGTCCCGGCGTCGGTGGCGTCCGCGCGGCCGCTGCGGGTGCTGATGGAGACCTTCTCCGACGCCGTGCACCTGCGCAACGACCTCTTCTCCTACCAGCGCGAGGTGGAGGACGAGGGCGAGAACAGCAACGGCGTGCTCGTGCTGGAGACCTTCTTCGGCTGCACGACCCAGGAGGCCGCCGAGACCGTCAACGACATCCTCACCTCGCGGCTGCACCAGTTCGAGCACACGGCCCTCACCGAGGTGCCCGCACTCGCCCTCGATCAGGGGCTGGACCCGGCCGAGGTCGCCGCCGTCGCCGCCTACACCAAGGGGCTGCAGGACTGGCAGTCCGGCGGCCACGAGTGGCACATGCGCTCCAGCCGCTACATGAACAAGGGCGCCCGGACCGACGCGCCGTGGCAGGCCCTCACCGGGCCCGGGACCTCCGCCGCCGACGTGGGCGCGCTGCTGGCCTCGGCCGCCCAGGACCGGCTGCGCACCTACCGGAACACGCCTTTCCGGAAGGTCGGGCCGTCCCGCATCCCCGACCTGTACATGCCGTTCCCGCTCGGGCTCAGCCCGCATCTGGACCGGACGCGGGTGAGCCTGGGCGACTGGTGCCGGGCGATGGGCATCCTGGGGGAAGGGGTCTGGGACGAGGACAAGCTCCGCGCCTTCGACCCCGCCCTGTGCTCGGCCGGCCTCGACCCCGACGCCACCCCCGAGGCCCTCGATCTCAGCGCCCAGTGGCTCGCCTTCGGCACCTACGGCGACGACTACTACCCGCTCGTCCACGGCCACCGCCGCGACCTGGCCGGGGCACGGCTGACCACCGCCCGGCTGTCGGCGTGCATGCCCGTCGACGGCGAGGAACCGCTCACCCCCGCCAACGCCTTGGAGCGCGCCCTCGTCGACCTGTGGGCCCGCACCACGGCCCGGATGACACCCGAGCAGCGGCGCACGATGAAGGCGTCCGTCGACGTGATGACCGAGAGCTGGGTGTGGGAGCTGTCCAACCGGCTGCAGAACCGCGTCCCCGACCCGGTCGACTACCTGGAGATGCGCCGCCGGACCTTCGGCTCCGACCTCACCCTCAGCCTGTGCCGCATGGGGTACGGCCCCGCCGTGCCGCCCGAGGTGTACGCCAGCGGCCCGGTGCGCTCCCTGGAGAACGCCGCCATCGACTACGGATGCCTGGTCAACGACGTCTTCTCCTACCAGAAGGAGATCGAGTACGAGGGAGAGATCCACAACGCGATCCTTGTCGTCCAGAACTTCTTCGGCTGTGACCATCCGCAGGCGCTCGGCGTGGTCCACGACCTGACGACCCAGCGCATGAAGCAGTTCGAGCATGTCGTCGCACACGAACTGCCCGTGCTGTACGACGACTTCGCGCTGTCCGCCGAGGCCCGCGCGGCCGTGCACGGCTATGTCACGGACCTGCAGAACTGGATGGCCGGCATCCTCAACTGGCACCGCAGCGTGGACCGCTACAAGGCCGAGTGGCTGGCCCGCCGCGCCCACGGCTTCCTGCCGGACCGCCCGCCCGCCGTGCCGGCCCTGACCCTCGGCTGACGACCCGGCACCCCGCGCACCCCGCCGGCGACCTGCACTGTCACCCTGTACGTCCCGCCGCTCAGCCGACGACCGGCACCTGGGGCGACCGGCGTACCCGCTCCTCCAGGCGGTCGCGCACGGCGGTTGCGGCCGCCCGCTCCGCCGGTGTGTCCTGCAGCGCGGTGTACAGGCGCTGGGCGCGCAGCGCCTGGGGGAGGTCACCGAGGTGCGCGAACTCCTCCACGAGCTCCCGCAGCGGTGAGGTGTCCAGCTGCCCGGACGCTCCCGGTCTGCCCAGCAGGCTCTGGTTCATGACGAAGGCGTCCAGGCGGCGGATGAGGGCGACCCGCACCGCCTCCGTCCCTCCCCGGGCGAGGACCGGGCGGGTCCAGGTCGACATCGGCTGCGCGGCCGGGTCCGCGTACCCCTGCGTGCCGACGCCCAGGTACTCCCACAGCGGCGGAAGGCCGTCGTGGTCGTGGAGGAACCGGTAGGCGTTCAGCTCCGCGGCGTTGAGCAGCACATGGTCGGGTTCCGTGTGCGTCAGCGCCCGGTGCAGCAGGGCCACCAGCTCCACCGGTGAGCGCCGCGGCAGGCCGAGCCCGGCGAGCAGTTCCTCGCGCTCGTCGTCGATGCCGTAGTGCTCGCGTATCTCCTCCTCGACCTCCGCCTTGCGCGCGAGGATGCGCTCCTCGCCGTCGTCGGGCGTCAGGTCCGCGAACGCGCCCCAGTCGGCGAGCCCGATGACCACCTCGAGTGCCTCGTCGACGCTCGTGCCGACGAGGCACGCCCCGCCCTCGGAGTCGGCGTGCAGCACGCAGCCGTCGGCGCACACGAAGTAGGTGCCCCCCGTGTCGTCCCCGGCCACCACGGTCAGGGGACCGCCCGAGGCCAGCCGCACCGGCTCCACATGGCCGTGGGCCGCGCGGTCCACGTCGAAGTCGAAGGGGAAGGCGGCCAGTTCGGCCAGACGCGGGTCGTCCCGTAGCTTCCGCAGCGCGTGATCGGTCATGTCACAGAACGTAACAGGACCCACTGACAACGCCGCTCGGCGTGACGCCGCCCGTCCCGCGGCCGCCCGTCCCGCGGCCGTTCGTCGCGCCGGGGCGGCTCTCCCCGAAGGGGCTGCGCCTCACGCGGTCCGACGGGCTCCGCGTGCCGCATGGTCGACCGCGGCCCGCGCCAGCGCCCGGATCATCGGGTGCGCGTGCGAGCCGTCGCCGGACAGCTCCGGCTGGAAGAGGGAGGCCAGGAAGAAGGGGTGGCCGGGCAGTTCGGCGATGCGGACCTGCCCCTGTGCGTCGTGACCGCTGAAGCGCAGCCCGTGCCGGCGCAGGGTATCGAGGTGACGGGAGGGGCCGTAGTGGCAGTTGTAGCGCTCCACGGTCCGCTCCGCACCCATCACCGACTGGGCCAGCGACCCCGCCTCCAGGACCACCGTGTCCTCGTGCCCGGCCAGTGAGCAGGCCAGCGGCTCGATGAGCAAGTCGTCGGCGTCGGGGTCGTTCTCCGCGTGCGCCACCTCCGTCAGCCCGCAGGCGCCCCGGGCGAACTCCAGCAGCGCGTGCTGGAAGCCGCCGCACGTGCCGAGGAACGGGATGCCCTCCGTGCGCGCCGTGCGGATCGCGGCGAGGACACCCGCCTCGCTGCGGTACGGGCTGCCCGGCACCACCCACACCGCGTCGAAGCCGCGCACGGCTCCCCCGGCCGCGGCGTCCTGCGACGGGATCCAGTAGGCGTCCAGGACGAGCCGGTCCTGCGCGGCGAGCGTGTGCAGCAACTCGGGGATACGGGTGTGCGAGACGACGTCGGGGGACCGGTCGCCGACCAGGGCGACCCTCGCGACGGGGCTGATGGTGTCGGTCATGGGCCTCATCCTGGGCGCGCCGCCCGGTTCACGTCCAACGATGATCCCTGCACCGTCCATAAGGAACGCTGATGCCATGCTGGGCGGCATGGACCCGCACCTGCTGCGCACCTTCGTCGCCGTCGCGCGCCTCGCCTCCTTCTCCGCGGCGGCCCGCGACCTGGGCTACACCCAGTCGGCCGTCTCCCAGCACATCGCGGCCCTGGAACAGGACCTCGGCGCCCCGCTGCTCACCCGCCGGCCCGTCGCCCCCACCACGGCCGGGGAGCGGCTGCTGGAACACGCGGGCGGGCTGCTGCTGCGCCTGGACGCCGCCCGCGCCGACGTGGCGCGCATCGCGGCCGCCCCCGAGCAGGGGCTGACCCTCGCGGCCACCGCGACCGCGCTCGGCCCGGCCGTCGTGGCGGCACTGCCGAGCGCGGGCGTCACCGTGCGCGTGCTGCCCCGCGACGCGGTCCCCGCGGCGGTCGCCACCGGCGCGGCCGACCTGGGACTGGCCGACGGCCTCGCCGCGCCAAGCGACCCGCTCCGGCTGCCCGACGTGGCGCCCCTGACCGCGTACGGCGTCGGGGAGGAGCCCGTCTGTGTGCTGCTGCCGGCGGCGCATCCGCTGGCCCGCCGCCCCCAGGTGCGGCTCGGCGACCTGGCCGACGCGCGCTGGCTGGAAGCGCCGGACGCGGGTCTGCCGCTCGCCCATCTGCGGGCCGCGCACGGCGGCCACGGCTTCCGCCCCTCCCTGCGCTACGAGGGCACCGACCTGCGCGCCCTGACCGCGCTGGCGGCCGCCGGGCACGGCCTGACCCTGCTGCCCCGCTCGGCGGCCGCGGCCGTGCCCGGGGCGGCCGCCGTGCCGGTGAGCAGCCCCCGGCTCGTGCACCGGACGGAACTGCTGTACGCGGGGGCACCCCGGGGCGCGGCGGCGGCCCTGGCCGACGCCCTCGGGACACGGCCGTGAGCCGCTGCGAGCGCGGACCGGGCGCCCTGCTTCCCGCCGCCGACGCCGGGTCAGTCTCACTCGTTCGTGGCACGTTCCGCGCCGGTGCGCCGGGTAGGTCACCGGCCGGAGGCGAACCATGGAACACACCGCGTTGCGTCCCAAACCGATGCCGGGCCGCGACCCCGGCGGTGCCCGCCCCGCGGGACAGCCCCGGCGTCCGCACGCCGCCCGGCGCCGCGGCCGGCGGCTCACCACCTGGCTGTTCGGACTGTTCGTCGGAGCGGTCCTGGTGCTGACCGGTGTCGGACTCGGCACCGTCGGCGCCACCGTGATCGGCCTGGGCAAACTCGCCGACCTGCGCGCACACGCCCCCGCGCCCGGCGCCGCCCACCCCTCCGGCACGGCCCCCTCCCGGGGCGCCGCGAACGCGTCCCCCACGCCCGCCGGATCGCCCGGCCCGGCGCGGGCGTCCCTCGGGGTGGAGGTGATGGACGGCGAGAAGGCGGGCGCCCTCGTCGTCGGCGTCCACGTCCCCGGCCCCGGTTACGCGGCCGGCCTGGTCCGCGGGGACGTCGTCCTCACGGTGGGCCGGAGCCGCGTCGACTGCGCCGCAGACCTGGGGCGCCTCGTCGCCGGAACCCGCCCGGGCACGCCGGTCGTGCTGACGGTGCGCCACCGCAGCGGCGGCTACCAGCAGCTGACGGCCGTACCCGGGATCGTCACATGACCACCCGGACGTGACCCGGGAATCGAAGCACCGAACGGAACGGTGGGACGGTGGGTCGCCGTTGGTCACGGGTGGGGAAACCGGCTCGCGTGGGCACGGCGGTGCGGGCAGGATGCTGGCAGGCGAGACTGATCCTTCAGGGAGTCCGGTCCCAGACTTCCGGGCAGACCCCTCGTCAGACAGGAGAGGCCGATGACCGGCACCGCGCCCGCACCGTTCGGCGCCGACGACTACCGAGCCCGGATGGAGCGTGCCGCGCGCACCGCCGCAGACGCCGGCCTCGCCGGGCTCCTCGTCGCGCCGGGTCCCGACCTGGTGTGGCTCACCGGCTACGCGCCCACCGCCGTCACCGAGCGCCTCACCCTGCTGGTCCTCGTCCCGGGCCGCGATCCCGTCCTCGTCGTCCCCACCCTGGAGGCCCCGGACGCGGCCCACGCGGCCGGCGCCCCCGCCCTGACCCTGCGCGACTGGACCGACGGCACCGACCCCTATGCCGCCACCGCCGCCCTGCTGGGCTCCGGCGGCCGGTTCGGCATCAGCGACAACACCTGGGCGATGCACCTGCTCGGACTGCAGCGGACCCTGCCCGGCAGTTCCTACGCCGCGCTCACCGACGCCCTGCCGATGCTGCGCGCCGTCAAGGACGCCGCCGAACTGGAACTCCTGGCCGCCGCGGGCGCCGCCGCCGACGCGGCCTTCGAGGAGATCCGCAAGGTCGCCTTCGCGGGCCGCCGGGAACGCGAGGTCGGCGCCGACCTCGCCGGCCTGCTGCGCCGCTTCGGCCACTCCCAGGTCGACTTCACGATCGTCGGCTCCGGCCCCAACGGCGCCAACCCGCACCACGAGGTCGGCGACCGCGTCATCGAACGGGGCGACATGGTCGTCCTCGACTTCGGCGGACTCAAGGACGGCTACGGCTCCGACACCACCCGCACCGTCCACGTCGGCGAACCCACCGACGAGGAACGCCGGGTGCACGACGTCGTGCGCGCCGCGCAGGAGGCGGGATGTGCCGCCGTACGGCCCGGCGTCGCCTGCCAGGAGGTCGACCGCGCCGCCCGCGGGGTCATCGAGGACGCCGGGTACGGGAAGTACTTCATCCACCGCACCGGCCACGGCATCGGCGTCACCACGCACGAACCGCCCTACATGATCGAGGGCGAGGAACAGCCGCTCGTGCCCGGCATGTGCTTCTCCGTGGAGCCCGGGATCTACCTGCCCGGCCGGTTCGGGGTGCGCATCGAGGACATCGTCACCGTCACCGAGGACGGCGGCCGGCGCCTCAACAACACCACCCGCGAGATGGTCATAGTGGACTGAAGGCGACACTGGTACCACCATCACCCATCGAACGAGTGACGACGGCGCGACCATGACCCAGGCACCGACACCCACCGCGGACACCGTCCGCGCACTGGTCCGAACCCTGCTGAAGGAATCCGGGGACGGCCTCTCCGGACCCGACGTCCGGCCCGTCGCCGAGGGCGGCGAGCACCGCACGTGGTGGGTCGGCACCCGCCATGTGCTGCGCCTCGCCCCGGACCGTGACGCCGCCCTGCGGCAGCGCCGTGAACTGCGGCTGCGGGATCTCGTCCGCCCGCACGTGCCCGTCGCCGTGCCCACCAGCGTGTCCCACGGCGAGTGGAGTCCCGGCCTGACCTACACCCTCGACACCGCGGTGCCGGGCGGTACGGCCGAGGAGCACGACGTGTCCGCCATCGGCGAGGCCGACCTCGCCGGGTTCCTGACCGGGATGCGCGCGGTGCCCGCCCGGCAGGCCGAGACGCTCGGCGTGCCGCGCGCCGCCCCCCGCTCCCTGGAGGCGCTGCGCCGGATGGCCGTACCCGCCGCCCGGACCCTGGCCACCGCCGAGGAGTTCGACCCCGCGCGCCTGGCACAGCTCACCCCGCCCGGCGCGGCCCAGCTCGCCGCCCAGCCGGGCAGCGCCGTCCTCGTCCACCACAACCTCAGGGGCGAGCATCTCGTGGTCAGCCCCGACGGCCGGGTGCGCGGCGTACTGGACTGGACCGGCGCCGTCCTCGGCGACCCGGCCGAGGACATCGCGGGCCTCGCGCTCGCCGTCGGCTCCGGCGCCGCCGTGCGCGCCGCCACCCTCGCCGGGTACGGCGCCCGCCCCTGCCTGCGTGGCCTGTGGCTGGCGCGCTGCGACACCGTCATCCGCCTCGCCGGACGCCTCGAGGGCCGCGACGACAGTCCCCTGGAACTCCTCCAGACCCAGCTGCAGCGGGCCTGGGAGGCGATCCTGCTGGAGCGGGTGACGGAGCTGCGGGAGGAGTAGCACGGCCGGCCGCCGACGGCCCGCCCCGAACCCGCACGCCAACGCTCGCGCAAACGCTTAGCCTGCTCGGCCACGGCGCCCACCACGCCTGCTCGGCCACGGCGCCCACCACGCCTGCTCGGCCACGGCGCCCACCACGCCTGCTCGGGCGCGGCACCCACCACGCCCGCCCCGGCGCCGCGCTCGGCCACGCCCGTTCCGGCGCGGCGCTCGGCTACGCCTGCTCCAGCACCACGCTCGACTCCCCGGGCAGGTGCAGCACCCCCCGCTCGTCCGGTCCCTCCACCGGGTCCCACGCGGCGAGGACGCGGGCCGGGCGCGTGCCCAGCGGGATCGCCGCCGGTTCCTTGCCCAGGTTCACCGCCACGCGGACGTCCCCGCGCCGGAAGGCGAGCCAGCGGGCGTCCTCGTCGTAGGCCACCTTCGCGTCGGCGAGATCCGGGTCGGTGAGGTCCGGATGGGTCTGCCGCAGGGCGATCAGCTGCCGGTACCAGGCCAGCACGCGTGCGTGCGGCTCGCGCTCCCGCTCGGCCCAGTCCAGGCAGGAGCGGTCGCGGGTCGCCGGGTCCTGCGGGTCGGGCACGTCCTCCTCGGCCCACCCGTGCGCCGCGAACTCCCGCCGCCTGCCCCGCCGTACCGCCTCCGCGAGCTCCGGATCGGTGTGGTCGGTGAAGAACTGCCAGGGCGTGGACGCGCCCCACTCCTCGCCCATGAACAGCATCGGCGTGAACGGCGCCGTGAGCACCAGTGTGGCGGCGCAGGCCAGCAGGCCGGGGGAGAGGGACGCGGACAGGCGGTCGCCCTGGGCACGGTTGCCGACCTGGTCGTGGGTCTGGCTGTAGCCCAGCAGCCGGTGCGCGGCCGTCCGCGACCGGTCCAGCGGCCGGCCGTGGGAGCGGCCGCGGAAGGAGGAGTACGTGCCGTCGTGGAAGTAGCCGCCGCCGAGGGTCTTGGCGAGCGCGGCGAACGGGGCGCGGGCGAAGTCGGCGTAGTAGCCCTGCGACTCGCCGGTCAGCGCGGTGTGCAGGGCGTGGTGGAAGTCGTCGTTCCACTGCGCCTGCAGCCCGAGGCCGTGCTCCGCGCGCGGGGTGATCAGCCGCGGGTCGTTCAGGTCGGACTCGGCGATCAGGAACAGCGGGCGGCCGGTCTCCTCGGCCAGCGCGTCCACCGCCGCCGTCAGCTCCTCCAGGAAGTGGTACGCGCGCGTGTCGATCAGGGCGTGCACCGCGTCCAGCCGCAGCCCGTCGAGACGGAAGTCGCGCAGCCACGCCAGCGCGCTGCCCACCAGATAGGCGCGCACCTCGTCCGAGCCGGGCGCGTCCAGGTTCACCGCGGCGCCCCAGGGGGTGTGGTGGGTGTCGGTGAGGTAGGGGCCGAAGGCGGGGAGGTGGTTGCCGGACGGCCCGAAGTGGTTGTGCACCACGTCGAGCACGACGCCGAGACCCAGCTCGTGTGCCCGGTCGACGAACCGCTTCAGCGCCTCAGGGCCGCCGTACGGCTCGTGCACGGCCCACAGGGAGACACCCTCGTAGCCCCAGCCGTGCCGGCCCGGGAACGGGCACAGCGGCATCAACTCGATGTGCGTGACACCGAGTTCGGCGAGGTGGTCGAGCCGCTCGGCGGCCGCGTCCAGCGTGCCCTCGGGGGTGTACGTGCCCACGTGCAGCTCGTACAGGACGGCGCCCGGCAGCGGCCGGCCGGCCCACGGGACCCGCCACGCGTACCGCCCCTGGTCGACGACGGCGCTCAGGCCGTCCGGGCCGTCCGGCTGGCGCCGCGAGCGCGGATCGGGCAGCACGGGCCCGTCGCCCAGCACGAAGCCGTACCGCGAGCCCTCCTGCGCCTCCGCCTCGCCGGTCCACCACCCCGCGCGTTCCGGATCACGCTCCATCGCGCGCGTGGCGCCGTCGCACATCAGCGTCACACGATCGGTCTGTGGTGCCCACACCTCGAACTGCACGGACGGTTCCCCTTCGTCTGCTCACCGTGATGTAGCCCGTCCATGGTGCGTCACACCCGGTGAATCCGCTTTCGAATCCTGCCTTTCGCGGGGTGTCGCCGCGCGGGGAAGCCGAGGGGCACGCGCGCGTGACGGCCGATGCACGGTTTTCTGGACACCCTGTGTCCGCTGACCGACAATCACATGCGTGACGTCGTCCTTCGAGTTCCCCACGTACCCGGCGCGGTTGTCCGACGCGGAGCGCGACCAGGCGCTGAAGGTGCTGCGTGACGGCGTCGCCCTGGGCCGGCTGTCGCAGGACACCTTCGTGCGGCGCATGGAACTCGCGCTGGCCGCCCGCCACGCCGACGAGCTCGCCGCGCTCACCGCCGACCTGCCCCAGGACGGCCGGCTCTCCCGCGCCCTGTTCGGCGCCGTGGAGGCCGTCTCGGGCTTCACCGTACGGCTGCGCAGGGCCTGGCAGGCCGAGCGGCTGCCCAAGCTGCTGCTGCCGCATCCCGGCGCGGGCCATCCGCTGCGCATCGGGCGCGACCCCGCCTGCGGTCTGCGGCTGAACCACGAGACGGTCTCCCGGGTGCACGCCGAGCTGCGGCGCCAGGGCGGGATGTGGGTGCTGCGCGACCTCGGCTCGACCAACGGCACCACGGTCAACGGCCGCCGGGTCATCGGCGTCGCGGTCGTGCGCGAGGGCGACCTGGTGGCCTTCGGGCAGATGGCGTTCCGGCTCTCGGGGCAGTGAGGACGGACACCTTCTGCGGGGCCAAGTGGGCCCCCGGGCGGTGGTGTTGACGTACCCGCGAAGCCGTGACTGACTGTGCGTACACCATGGACACCAGGTGAACCGTCGGTCCCACTCGTGGAGGTGTGCCCTGCCGCCGCTCCTCCGCTACCCCGGCGTGGACGAGCTGGCCTCGCGCGCCGCCGCGCTGGCCGCCCGCCACCCCCGGAACGTCCGGCTGCGCGAGGTCGGCACCTCCCGCGCGGGCCGGCCGCTGTGGCTGCTCAGCGTCGGCCACGGCAGCCGCCAGGCCCTCGTGGTCGCCGGACCGCACGCCAACGAACCCGCCGGCGGCGCCACCGCGCTGCGCCTGGCCGAGCGGGCGCTCGCCGACCCGAGCCTCACCGAGGGCGCGGACGCCACCTGGAACCTGCTGCTCTGCCTCGACCCCGACGGGCTCAGCCGCAACGAGGGCTGGCTGTCCGGCCCGTACACGCTCGGCCGCTACTTCCGGCACTTCTTCCGCCCGGGCTTCCTGGAGCAGCCCGAGTGGCTGCCGGACGGCGCGCAGGCCGCCGCGTTGCCGGAGACGCGGGCACTGCTCGGTCTCCAGGACGAGCTGAAACCTTTCTTCCAGGCCTCCCTGCACGGCGTCGACGTCGGCGGCGGCTTCGTCGAGGTGACCCACGAGCTGCCCGGCCTCGACCTGCGGGTCGCCCACGCCGCGGCCCGCCTCGGCGTGCCCCGAGAACTCGGCCCCTACGACACCCTGTACTGGCCGAGCCTCGGCCCGGCCGTCTACCGCATCCCGCCGCCCCGCCCGAGCGGTCTGGCCGCCGCGATCACCGAGGCGGCCGTGCAGTCCACGTGGTTCCACCCCCACCGGTACGGCACCGTCACCGCGGTCGTCGAGGCGCCCATGTGGGGTGTGAGCGCCGTCGAGGACGGCTCGGCGCCCGCCGACGCCGACGCGCAACTGCGCGCGGTCAGCGCCACGCTGCGGCGCGAGACGCGGCTCCTGGAGCGCCTCCTCGCCCGGATCCGGCCGCACGTCACGGGCACGGCCGACGCGGCCCGGCTGCTCGCCCCGGTGGACGACTACTTGCTCGTCTGCCCCGGCCTGGCCGACGCCTGGGACCCCGGCACGGCCGTCCCCGACCGTCCGCTGCCGCCGCTGAGCACCGCCCATCTGACCGCCCTGCGCATCGCCGGGCGGCGGCTCGTCCTGCGCACCGCCGGGCTGCTGCACCGGCTGGTCGCCGCGAGCGGACACGACCCGGCGCACGCCCTGCCCGAACTGGACCGCTTCATCGACGCCGGCTGCGCCGACTACCACGACGAGTGCGGCGCGCGCTGGATCCCCGTCGCCCGCCAGGCGGAGTACCAGGCCGGCGTGGTGCTCGCCGCGTTCGAGCTGGCAGGCGAACAGGCGTCCGCGCGCTCCCGTTCGGGTGAGCCGGGCTGGTGTTCCGGCCGGGCCGTGCCGATGCACCGGGAATGACGTACCTGACACGATCGGCGGTGGCCGCACTCCTCACGGCGGCCGCCGTCCTGACCGCGACCGCCCCCGCCGACGCCTTGCGGACGCGGCACGGCGACTGGCTCCGAATCACCGTCAGCCGCGGCGAGGACCGGGCCGGCGACGCCCGGGGCGCCCTGCTGCGCTGCGACCCGCCCCAGGGCCACCCGCGCGCGGCGGAGGCCTGCGCGCAGCTGGCCGCCGTGGACGGCGACATCGGTGCCTTCCCGGCCGCCAAGGGCACCATCTGCAGCATGATCTACGCCCCGGTGACCGCCGAGGCGCGCGGCCGCTGGCACGGCCGCCCGGTCGCCTACCGGCAGACCTTCGCCAACCGCTGCGAGATGCGGGCACGCACGGGGGCGGTGTTCGCGATCGACGGGTGACGGGGGCGGCGTTCGGCGCCGGCAGGCGACCGGGGCGGTGGTCACGTCGGCGGGCGGGCGGGGCGGTGCGGCGGTCGGCATGCGACCGGGGTGGTCGGCGCTCCCGGCCGGCAGACGACCGCCGCGTGACGGGAGCGCGCTTGCCGGAGCACCCGCGCGTGCCGGGCGCCACGCGCGTGCCGTTCCGCCGGTTCAGTCCGCCTGTTCCCGGGCCTGCTGGGCCGCTGTGACGACCGTGCGCGCCTGGTGTTCCATCTGGTCGCGCAGCGGCACCCAGCGGGCGTGGAAGCGGCGGGCGAAGTTCTCGCTCCAGTACGCCACGAGTCGCTCCAGGCGCGGTGCCGCGCGGTCGTCGCCCTCGCGCAGCACCCGCAGCAGCATCGCCGCCGCCCGCAGCGGCAGCCGTCGCCCGAAGGCGTCCACACTGCCGACGTACGCCATCGTCGTGTCGGCCGGCGAGGTGCGCACCCAGTCCTCGGCCAGGCCCGGCACCAGGGCCAGCGTCCACCGGGCCGCCCGCAGCAGCGCACCCTCCTCACCCGCCAGCCGCGGCTGTGCCTCGGCGAGTACGTCCTCCACGAGCAGCGCGTCGCCGCGCAGCCGGTGCGCGAGCCGGCTCAGCGCGGCGGCCGGCGCCGGGTGCGGCGCCGGATCACCGACCAGGTCGCTCGCCCACATCGGCACCTCGACGATCGCGGTCAGCCCGCCGTAGCGGTGCGCGTGGTACCAGGTGCTGTGCCGGGCGTCGTCCGGCATGCTCGGGTACGCCGCGCCCGCGCCCGGCGCCGGCATCACGTGCACGCCCGGCCCCGAGGCGGGCCAGCCCGCCGCGTCCGAGGCGCCCGCCTCCACCGGTATGTGCAGCTCCGCCGCGGACTTCGCGAACGGCTCGGCGAGCCCGGGGATGTCCTTCGTCAGCTGCACCCAGGTGCCGCCCAGGTCGGTGCCGTGCAGAGTGACCTGCAGATAGGGGCGCACCTCGTCGATCACCCGCGTCAGCGCGCGGGTCTCGGGCGGCAGCCGGTCCGGCGGGAGCACGGACGGGGACCACTCGGGCTGCTCGTGCCCGGCGGGCCGGAAGAAGCCGAGGTGGTAGTCGAACAGGCTGCGCGGCGCCGGAGTGACGTGCAGGCTCGCCCCGTCGGGGTCCGCGCACAGCAGGAAGTGCCAGGAGACGCCGTCCCGCAGTGATCTGTCCTCCACGACCCGTTCGGCGAGGAAGCGCAGGGTGGCGCCGCCGGTCGGCTCGTTGGCGTGGGCGCCCGCGACGACCAGGACGGCGCGCCGGGCGTGGCCCACGGACAGCAGGTGCAGCGGCCGGCCCGCCCGGGAGACGCCCACCTGGCGCAGCGCGCACAGGCCGGGCCGCTCCGCGGCCAGCGCCCGTGCGGACGCCTCCAGTTCGGGAACACTGGGGTAGCGCAGCTCCGGCAGGAGACTCACCCCCGACTCGTCGTCCCGGCCTCGCCCTGGCAGTACCCCACGGACGCGTGCCCCTGTCAAGGAGCCGGGAGCGGCCGTGACGGCGCCCTCACGGATTCACTCCCGGACCCGTTCCAGCAGCACCACCGGCAGCTGCCCGAACAGCTCCGCCACGCGCGCGTGCCCCTCGTACGCCCGTTCCGGATCCAGCGTGTCCACCCACCGCCCGGGCGGCAGCGCCAGCACGGTCTCGCGCCAGCCGCCGGCCTGGGCCAGCCGCAGCGACAACCGGGTCACAGCCGTGATCACCTGACCCGAGCGGGCGAACGCCACGCAGTGGTCCGCCGCCGGCCCGTCCGCCGGCAGCGCCTCGTACGTCGCCGACGTGCCGAAGACCTCGGGCCGCCGCCGGCGCAGCCGCAGCGCGGCCGCGGTCACCGCGCCCTTGACACCCGGGTCGGCCGGCGGGAAGGACGCCGGCCGCCGGTTGTCGGGGTCGACCAGGGCCCGGTACTCCGCCTCGGTGCCCTGGTAGACGTCCGGGACGCCCGGCATGGTCAGCTGCACCAGGGCGGTGCCCAGCACGTTGGCCCGGATGTGCGCCGCGAGTTCCTCGCGGAAGGCGGCGACCCGCTCACCCGGCACCCCGCAGGGGCCCGCCGTCACGAACGCCGCCACCGCCTCCTCGTACGGCGGTTCCTGCTCGGTCCAGCTCGTGTACAGGCCCGCCTCCCGCACATGCTTCAGCAGCGCCTCCCGCACCCGCCCCGGGTCGGCCGGGCCGAGCCCGAACACCGTCTGCCAGGCCGCCCACGCCAGCTGCCCGTCCGGCACGCCCTCCTCCACGCGCGTGACGCCGTCGAGCAGCTCCACCCAGCGCTCCGGGCACTCGGTGAGCACAGCGAGGGCCGCGCGGACGTCCGCGCTGCGCTTGGTGTCGTGCGTGGAGACCACTGTCCCGGTCGCGGGCCAGTCCCGCTGCACGCGCGCGCAGTAGCCGTGGAAGTCCCGCGGGGACACCGCCGGGGCATCGGGTTCGCCGCCCACCTCGGTCGCCGACAGCAGCGGCACGTACCGGTAGAACGCCGTGTCCTCCACCGACTTGGCGCGCAGCGCGGACGCCGTCTGCGCGAACCGGGTGCGCAGTTCCACCTCGTCGGGCCCGTCGCTGTACCGCCCGAGCAGCAGGTCGCGCACGACGTCCACCGCGGCCGCCTCCTCGGGGACGAGGAACGCCTGCCGGGCCTGCGCGGCCGCCTCCTCGGTGATCACCCTCGCCGCGTCGTCCGTGGTGTACGGCCGGTACACCTCCAGCCGCACCAGCAGCTCCTGCAACGCCGTGCGCAGCGCCCACGGGGCGCGGTCGCGCAGCGCCGGGTCGGGCGAGCCGGCGCACACCCGGTGCGCGACCCGGGTGAGCCGGTCGACCTCGGTGGCCAGCTCGTGGGTGAGGACGCCGTAGGCCGCCCGGCGGGCCGTCGCGGCCCAGTCGCCGCCACGGTCGGTCTGCGGGGCCGCGAAGCGCCGGTAGGCCGCGGTGAGGTCGGCGGCGCCCGCCGGGTCCGCGAACAGGCCGTCGATGTGGCGCAGGGCGTCGTAGCCGGTGGTGCCGGCGACAGGCCAGGACGCCGGCAGGTGCTCGTCGTCGGCGAGGATCTTCTCCACGACCGTCCAGCGGCCCCCGCTCGCCTCGTGCAGCCGCCGCAGGTAGGCGCCGGGGTCGGCGAGACCGTCCGGGTGGTCGACGCGCAGCCCTTCGAGGACGCCCTCGCCGAGCAGCTGGAGGATCTTGCCGTGGGTGGCGTCGAAGACCTCCGGGTCCTCCACGCGCACTCCGATCAGCTCGGAGATGCTGAAGAACCGCCGGTAGTTCAGCTCGGTGCGGGCCAGCCGCCACCACACCGGGCGGTACCACTGGGCGTCCAGCAGCTGTGGCAGCGGCAGGTCCTCGGTGCCCTCGCGGAGCGGGAAGAGGTGGTCGTGGTAGCGCAGCAGATCGCCGTCGACGCGCAGGTCCGCGATCACGTCGCCCAGGGGGCCGCCCAGCACGGGCAGCAGCAGCTGCCCGCCCTGCGCCTCCCAGTCGATGTCGAACCAGCGCGCGTACGGCGACTTCGGCCCCTCCCGCAGGACCTCCCACAGGGCGCGGTTGTGGCGGGGGGCCATGGCCATGTGGTTCGGCACGATGTCCGCGATCAACCCGAGGCCGTGCTCCCGCGCGGTGCGGGCGAGGGCGCGCAGCCCCTCCTCGCCGCCCAGCTCGTCGCGTACGCGCGCGTGGTCCACCACGTCGTAGCCGTGCGCGGAGCCGGGCACCGCCTGCAGCACGGGTGACAGATGCAGGTGGGAGACGCCGAGCGAGGCCAGGTACGGCACGGCTGCCGCGGCGGCGGCGAACGGGAACGCGGGCTGCAGCTGCAGCCGGTAGGTGGCCGTCGGCACGGAAGGGGCGTTTCGCTCGGGTGTCATGGAAACGTACGTACCCGCCCCGCCGCCTTTCGTGTCACCGGCTCGTCCACCTGTACGCGCGCGTGGCCCGATACGGACCGCGGGGGCGGGCACCACGGGCACCATGGCGGCGGCCCGCACCGCCGATCGAGGCGCCCTTCCCGCGCGCCGCGCCCTTCCCGCGCGCGTGGCCGGCCGGCCCGGCCACGCGTCAGCGGTGTCAGACCGGTCGCCTCAGGACCGTCAGGCTGCGGTCGACCAAGGTCAGCTTCTCGCCCGCCTGTACCTTCGGGGCGGTGTCCGGCGGCACGCCCTCCGGCAGGGCGGTGTCGACGACGACCTGCCACTGGCGGCCGTGGTCGACCGGCACCACGAAGTCCAGCGGCTTCGGCGAGGCGTTGAACAGCAGCAGGAACGAGTCGTCCGTGATGCGCTCGCCGCGCGGCCCCGGCTCCGAGATCGCGTTGCCGTTGAGGAACACCGCGAGCGCCGAGGCCGTCGAGGACTCCCAGTCCCGCTGGGTCATCTCCCGGCCCTCGGGGGTGAACCAGGCGATGTCGGAGAGATCGTCGTGGGTGCCCTCGACGGGACGCCCGTGGAAGAAGCGGCGCCGCCGCAGGACCGGGTGGTCGCGGCGCAGCCACACCATCGCCCGCGTGAAGTCGAGCATCGGGTGCCCGCCGTCCTCGGGCCAGTGCACCCAGGACAGGTCGCTGTCCTGGCAGTACGCGTTGTTGTTGCCCTTCTGGGTGCGCGCGAACTCGTCCCCGTGGCTGATCATGGGCACACCCTGGGACAGCATGAGCGTGGCGATGAAGTTGCGCATCTGCCGCGCGCGCAGCCGCAGCACGTCCGCGTCGTCGGTCTCGCCCTCGGCCCCGCAGTTCCAGGACCGGTTGTGGCTCTCGCCGTCCCGGTTGTCCTCGCCGTTGGCCTGGTTGTGCTTGTCGTTGTACGACACCATGTCGTGCAGGGTGAAGCCGTCGTGGCAGGTCACGAAGTTGATCGAGGCCAGCGGCCGGCGCCCGTCGTCCTGGTAGAGGTCGGAGGACCCGGTCAGCCGGGAGGCGAACTCCGCCAGGGTGCGCGGCTCGCCCCGCCACAGATCACGGACGGTGTCGCGGTACTTGCCGTTCCACTCGGTCCACAGCGGCGGGAAGTTCCCCACCTGGTAGCCGCCCTCACCGACGTCCCACGGCTCGGCGATCAGCTTCACCTGGGAGACCACCGGGTCCTGCTGGACCAGGTCGAAGAAGGACGACAGCCGGTCCACCTCGTGGAACTGCCGGGCCAGGGTCGCCGCGAGATCGAAACGGAACCCGTCGACGTGCATGTCCGTCACCCAGTACCGCAGCGAGTCCATGATCAGCTGCAGCACGTGCGGGGACCGCATGAGCAGCGAGTTCCCGGTGCCGGTGGTGTCCATGTAGTAGCGCGGGTCGTCCGCGAGCCGGTAGTAGCGCGGGTTGTCGAGGCCCTTGAAGGACAGGGTCGGGCCCAGGTGGTTGCCCTCGGCGGTGTGGTTGTAGACGACATCGAGGATCACCTCGATCCCGGCCTCGTGCAGCGCGCGCACCGCCGACTTGAACTCCAGCACCTGCTGCCCGCGGTCGCCCCAGGAGGCGTAGGCGTTGTGCGGGGCGAAGAAGCCGATCGTGTTGTAGCCCCAGTAGTTGTTCAGCCCCATGTCGACCAGCCGGTGGTCGTTGACGAACTGGTGCACCGGCATCAGCTCCAGCGCGGTCACGCCCAGCTCCACCAGGTGATCGATGATCACGGGGTGCGCGAGGGCCGCGTAGGTGCCGCGCAGCTCCTCCGGCAGCCCGGGGTGCCGCATGGTCAGCCCCTTGACGTGGGCCTCGTAGATCACCGTGTGGTGGTACTCGGTGCGCGGCCGGCGGTCGTCGCCCCAGTCGAAGTACGGGTTGACCACCACCGACGTCATCGTGTGGGGCGCCGAGTCCAGGTCGTTGCGCTTGTCGGGGGCGTCGAAGTGGTAGCCGTACACCTCCTCGCCCCAGTTGATCGAGCCGCTGATCGCACGTGCGTACGGGTCCAGGAGCAGCTTCGCGGAGTTGCACCGCAGCCCGCGCTCGGGCGCGTACGGACCGTGCGCCCGGTAGCCGTAGCGCTGTCCGGGCATCACGCCGGGCACGTACGCGTGCCGCACGAACGCGTCGCTCTCGCGCAGCTCGATCGCCGTCTCTGAGCCGTCGTCGTGCAGCAGACACAGCTCTACTCGGTCCGCGGCCTCCGTGAAGACCGCGAAATTCGTTCCGGCGCCGTCATAGGTGGCGCCGAGTGGATACGCCTCGCCAGGCCAGACCTGCATGGATACGACTCTTTCAGGTGTATGGCGCCTGAGGGAGCGCCTTGCCAGCGAGTCTCCCGCAAACTGCGGGAACCACCTGTGACGTACGCCCTTTTTGCCGGACGAGCGGGATCAAACGTCGATTGTGCGCCAAATGGGGCGCGAGGGGGTGGTGGGATTGGTGGGGCGCCAGGTCGGCGATGGGGTCGACGAGGGTCAGGGGAACGTGCGTGCGATGTGACGGGGTGTCGGCCGGCGCTATGAATCCGCTCACTCCCTGCACACGGAGAGGCGGAACGGCCCCGGGAATCCGCGCAGTTGAGAAGTGACCGCGCTCATCGGGCTGCACCGCCGGGCGCTTGCGGAGTACCCTTCCTTGATCGTTGGGAGCGGGGAGTGCTCGGGGGAGCGGAAGGCGGTGCGCGGGTGGGCTCGGGAGAGCTGGAGCTACCCCCTGGTGACGAGGGTCCTGAGGGGAACTCCGCAGAGGTCCCGCCCGGAGCGGTGTCGCTGGCCAGGCCCATGCAGACGGGCGCCATCGGACCCGAGCTGGACTGGGACGCCGACGCCTGGCGCGAGGTGCGCACCCGCGCCCAGCGGGCCGGCCGGGCCTACATCTGGCTGAACCTCGTCGAACAGCGGCTGCGTGCCGTCGTGGCCGCCGTGCTGCGGCCCGTCTACGAGCCCGTCCACGGCGACGACTGGGTGGTCGCCGCCGCCGGACCCGCCGGACAGGAGTGGGTGCAGCGCGCCGCGGCCGTCCGCGAGGTCAGCCGCCGCAAGGGCTATCTGCTGGACCCCGCCGACGACAACGTCATCAGCTTCCTGACCCTGCCGCAGCTGCGGGAGCTGATGGTGCAGCACTGGCCGTGCTTCGAGCCGTACTTCGACGACCGCCGTGACGTCGAGCTCGCCCTGGACGAGCTGGAGGTGACCCGCAACGTCGTCTCCCGCAACCGCGCCCTGTCCGAGGCGGTCCTCGGCCAGGCCGAGCGGGCCTCCGCACGGCTGCTGGAGATGCTCGGCACGAGCGGCGACGTGCCCTCCGCGCGCCGGCTGCCCGTCGACGCCGTCGAGGACCTGGTCGGCGACCGGTACGCGGACGTCGTCGCCGTGCACCCCGACCGGGTGCGGCTGATGCGCCAGTTCCCGGCCGAGGACATCTTCGGCCAGGCCCGCCGGCTCGACGCCATCGGCATCGGCCTCAACCTGCTCGTGCAGAACTTCTCCGGCCGCCGCCTGGTGCGCCTCGCCGAGGCCGGCGCCCGGATCCGGCTGCTCTTCTTGAACCCGGCCTCCAGCGCCGTGAAGCGCCGCGAGCGGGAACTGGGCATGAAGCGGGGCGAGCTGAGCCGCGCGGTCGAGATGAACATCCTGCACATGCGCCGGGTCCGCGCCCGGCTGCGCGATCCCGGAGCCTTCGAGATCCAGGTCTACGACGACACCCCGCGCTTCACCGCCTACCTGGTCGACGGCGACGGCGCGGACGGCATCGCCGTCGTGCAGTCCTATCTGCGGCGGGCGCGGGGCATGGAGGCGCCCGTGCTGGTGCTGCGCGGCGGCAACCGGGTGGTGAAGTCGGAGGGCGTCGAGGACGGCGGGCTCTTCTCCACCTACCGCGAGGAGTTCGAGATGGCTTGGGCTGATTCGCGCCCCGTGTCCTGAAGTGTCCCTCCATCGGCGCCGGGTGAACGGGCCGCCGGTCGATTGTCAGTGGGCCGTGCGATGGTGGAGGCCACTGGGGGACAGCACCACCGAGAAGGGGGGCCGCCATGGCCTGGCACCGCGAGCTGCTCATCGGCTTCGACCTGGAGACCACCGGCACGGATCCGTGTGAGGCGCGCATCGTCACCGGCGCCGTCATCGAGGTCAGGGCCGGGCAGGTGCTCGGGCGGCGGGAATGGCTCGCGGACCCCGGCGTGGAGATCCCGGCGGACGCGGTGGCGGTGCACGGCATCAGCAACGAGCGCGCGGCGGCCGAGGGCCGGCCGGCCGACCAGGTCGCCGACGCGATCGCGGACGTCCTCGCCGGATACTGGAAGACGGGCGTCCCGGTCGTCGCCTACAACGCCGCCTTCGACCTCACGCTGCTCTCCGCCGAACTGCTGCGGCACGGCCTGCCGTCGCTGCGCGACCGGCTCGGCGGCCAGGCCCCGGCCCCCGTCGTCGACCCGTACACCATCGACCGCTGGGCCGACCGCTACCGCCGCGGCAAGCGCAACCTCGAAGCGGTCTGCGCGGAGTACGGCGTCCGGCTCGACGCTGCGCACGACGCCTGCGCCGACGCCCTGGCCGCGGCCCGCCTGGCCGGTGCGATAGCCGACCGCCACCCCAAGATCGCGGCCCTGGGCCCGGCGGAACTGCACCACCGCCAGGTCGAGTGGTACGCGGAGTGGGCGGCGGACTTCCAGGCGTTCCTGCGCCGCAAGGGGGAGGCGGACGCGGTGGTGGACGGCAGATGGCCGGTGCGGGAGGTGGCGGGCGAACGGGTGTGACCGCCCCCGCCCCCGCCGTCGGCCCCGCCCTCGCCGGGTGAGGGAGCGTCGACGACCGGCAGACCGAGTGATGTGCCGTCAGCTTCCGGCGAGCGTCGAAGCCGGGCGGGCGAGCCCTGCGTCCGGCGGTGCGCCGGCTGTCGCGTTCGGCGGCTCATGGTCTGCGGCGTTCGATGGTGCGTCGGCTGTCGCGCACGGCGGTCCATCGGTCGTCGCGTTCGGTGGGGTGTCTGCGGTCACCGGGGTCGCGCGATGCCGCCGCTCGACCGCCTGCCCCCAGTACGTCCCCGCGACCATCAGCGCCGCGCCGAGTC
Organism: Streptomyces sp. NPDC104814; assembly: GCF_055583185.1. Lineage (NCBI taxonomy): Bacteria > Bacillati > Actinomycetota > Actinomycetes > Kitasatosporales > Streptomycetaceae > Streptomyces > Streptomyces sp. NPDC104814. Next base: position 318,492 of record NZ_JBVJOL010000001.1, read on the forward strand.
CCGTGAGCGCCGTGAGGTGTTCGCCGCCGAGCGCGACGCCCACCACCGCGGCCCACACGGGCTCCGTGCCCAGCAGCAGGCTGGCCCGGCTGGCGGAGGTGCGCTGCACCGCCCAGGTCTGCGCGAGGAAGGCGAACACGCTGCAGAACAGGGCGAGGTAGAGCAGCTGGGTCCAGGTGGCGGCCGGGGCGTGGACCAGGCCCGGCAGTCCGGCGGCGGTCACGGGGAGGAACAGCGCCGTGCCGACGGCCGTCTGCACGGTCGTCAGATGCAGCGGACGTACGGCCCGGCGTGCGGTGAGCCGCCCGACGAGAGCCACGTGCACCGCCCGCACCCCGGCGGCAGCCAGCATCAACAGGTCGCCGAGACGGGGCGCGTGGAAACCGTTGCCGGACATCAGCAACCCGACGGCGAGCACGCACACGCCGGCGGCGGCGTAGAAGGAGCCGGGCAGACCGCCCGGGTGGCCGGAGCGGTCGAGGAGGGGGGTGAGGACGATGGTCAGGCTGATGATCAACCCGGCGTTGGCGGCCGTGGTGTGGGCGACGCCGTAGGTCTCCACCACCAGCACCGCGGCCTGGGTGACGCCGAGCGGCAGCCCGGCACGCCACTCGGCCCGACGCGGTCGCAGTGCGCCGCGGCGCCCGGAGACCAGGACGAGGCAGGCCAGGCACGCCAGGAAGGAGAGCGCATAGCGAGCGAAGAGGACGGACAGGACGGGCAGCGCGGTCGTGGCCGTCTGGGCGGAGAGATAACTGGAGCCCCAGACGAGTGCGACCAGGAGGAGTACCGCATCGGTACGGCGGGCGTCGGACACCCGCCCACCGTGCACCGAAGACGACCCTGAAGCCCACCACCAGCTTCTTCAACGATCTTTTAGCAGTCCTACACCATGCCTCTACACTGCGGGAATGGACGAACGGCAGCTGCGGATCCTGCGGGAGCTGGGGGAACTGGGGAGCGTCAGCGCGGTCGCCGAGGCGCTGCTGGTGACCCCGTCGGCGATCTCCCAGCAGCTGCGGCTGCTGCAGCGCACGATGCCGGTGCCGCTGACCGAGCGGCAGGGCCGGCGGCTCGTGCTCACCGACGCCGGGCAGGCGCTGGCGGCCGCGGCCGTCGACGTGGAGACGGCGCTGGCGCGGGCCCGGCACGCCGTGCAGGACTTCGTGGGGCAGGGCGACGCGGAGGTGTCGGTGGCCGCGTTCCACAGCGCGGGCTCCGCCTTCTTCCCGCTGCTGCTGCGCGCCCTCGCCGCTCCCGGCGACCCCCGGCTCGCGCTCGCCGACGAGGACGTGCCACAGGAGGACTTCCCCCGGCTGACCCGCCTCTACGACCTGGTGCTCGCCCACCGTCTGGACCACGCCCCGCCCTGGCCGGGCACGGTCGCCGCGACGACGCTGCTGCGCGAGCCGCTCGACGTGGCGCTGCCCGCCGGGCACCCGCTCGCCGGCAAACGGCGGCTGAGTCCTCGGGACGTGGCCGACGAACCGTGGATCACCGTGCACGACGGCTTCCCGGTCCTGGCGGTCATCGACGCGATCGCCGCGGCAGCGGGGCGCCGGCCGCACCTCGCGCACCGCATCAACGAGTTCGCGGTGGTCGCCGAGGCCGTCGCCGCCGGGGGCGGCATCGCGCTGCTGCCGCGCTGGACCGTGCGCCCGCATCCCGACCTGGTGCTGCGACCGCTCAGCGGGGTGCGGGCCAGCCGCCACATCGATGTGCTGTGCCGCCCGGAACGCACGGCGAGAGCGGCCGTCCGCACGGTCGTGGCCGAACTCCGGCGCGCATCACGGACCATCCGGCAGCGTGATCCGGTGACTCTCTAGGAGTGGGCGGGCGGAGGCCGAAGCGCCCCGGCCGCCCGGCTCTCCACGGCGCGCTCAGAAGGGGAACCAGCGCACCGTCGTGTCGCCCTCGCGCAGTGACGTCACCCGGCGGCGGAACTCGGCGAGTGCCTTGGGGTTGCTCGGCGCGTGCTGGGCGACCCAGGCGCAGCTGGCCGTCTCCCGTGCGCCGCGCAGCACCGCGCAGCCGTTCCATTCGCGCACGTCCCAGCCGTAGGCGGCGGTGAAGGAGTCGTACGCCTCGGCGGCCAGGCCGTAGCGGTCGCGGGAGAGGGACATGACGACGAGGTCGTGCTCGCGCAGGTCGGCGGAGAAGGTCTCCAGGTCGACCAGGACCGGGCCGTCGGGCCCGATGTGGACGTTGCGGGGGAGGGCGTCGCCGTGGATCGGGCCGGGCGGAAGGTGCGGGGTGAGCGCGGCCGCCGCCGCGGCGAAGCCGTCGCGCCGCTCGCGCAGATACGCCGCGTCGGCCGGGTCGATCGCGTCGCCCGCGAGCCGCAGCCAGCGCTCCACCCCGCCCAGCAGTTCCCGGCGCGGCAACGCGAAGGAGGGCGCGGGCAGGGCGTGCACGATCCGCAGCAGTGCGGCCAGGTCGCGGGGCTCGGCGGGCCGTACGGCGTCCGGCAGCCGGTGCCACACGGTGACCGGGTGCCCCTCGACCAGCAGCGGCTCCGGTTCGGCCGCGCGGACGGCCGGGACGCCGGCGTCGTCGAGCCACAGCGCGATGTCCAGTTCGCGGCGGGCGCGGTCCAGCAGTTCGGCGTCCCGGCCCACCTTGACGACCAGGTCGGCGCAGGCGAACACCGCGTTCTCGCCCAGGGCGAGCAGCCGCGCGTCCCCGGCCTGCGGCAGCACCTTCGCCGCGGCCAGTACCTCCCGCGCCCGCGCCTCGTCCATCGTCCGCCTCCGTGTCGCGTTCCCGAACCGTGTGTGCGTCAGTCTCGCATTCTCTGATTCCGTGACGGCAGTGGCGTAGGTGACGCGGCCGGCCCCGCGCTCCCCCCTCGGCGGCGGCTCCGACACCCTGCCCGGCTTCTTCGGCGGCCGGTACGCGATTTGCCGCTCGGCTTCTCCTGCCGTCAGCAGATCGCCCGGCAGGCGCCGAAGGAAAAGACTTGGACGAGACGTCTCGTCTCGTACTAGGGTGCTGCCCATGACCAGTCGCGCCCACATCGCCATGTTCTCCATCGCCGCCCACGGCCATGTGAACCCCAGCCTCGAGGTGATCCGGGAGCTCGTCGCGCGCGGGCACCGGGTCACGTACGCCATCCCGCCGGTCTTCGCGGACCTGGTCGCCGAGACCGGCGCCGAACCCAGACTCTGGAACTCCACCCTGCCCTCACCCGACGACGACCCGTCGGCGTGGGGCGACACCCTGCTGGACAACGTCGAACCGTTCCTGAACGACGCCATCCAGGCCCTGCCCCAGCTGATCGAGGCCTACCGTGGCGACGAACCCGACCTGGTGCTGCACGACATCACGTCCTACCCGGCCCGGGTCCTCGCCCACCGCTGGGGCGTCCCCGCCGTCTCCCTGTCACCCAACCTCGTCGCCTGGGAAGGCTACGAGGAGGAGGTGGGCGAGCCGATGTGGGCGGAGCCCAGGAAGACGCCACGCGGCCGGGCGTACTACGCCCGCTTCCACGCCTGGCTGGAGGAGAACGGCATCACGCAGCACCCCGACGACTTCACCGGCCGGCCCGCCCGCTCCCTGGTGCTGATCCCGAAGGCGCTGCAGCCGCACGCCGACCGGGTCGACGAGCGGGTGTACACCTTCGTCGGCGCGTGCCAGAGCGACCGCAGCGCACAGGGCACCTGGCAGCGGCCCGAAGGCGCCGAGAAGGTGGTGCTGGTGTCGCTGGGCTCCGCCTTCACCCGGCAGCCCGCGTTCTACCGGGAGTGCGTGCGCGCCTTCGGTGACCTGTCCGGCTGGCACACGGTGCTGCAGATCGGCAAGCACGTCGACCCCGCCGAGCTGGGCGCCGTACCGCAGAACGTGGAAGTCCGGGACTGGGTGCCGCAGTTGGCGGTCCTGAAGGAGGCCGACCTGTTCGTCACCCATGCCGGGGCCGGCGGCAGCCAGGAGGGGCTGGCCACCGGTACGCCGATGATCGCCGTACCGCAGGCGGTGGACCAGTTCGGCAACGCCGAGATGCTTGAGCAGCTCGGTGTGGCACGGCGGTTGGCGACCGAGGAGGCGACCGCGCAGGCGCTGCGCGAGACCGCGCTCGCGCTGCTCGGCGACGCGGAGGTGGCCCGGCGGCTGAAGGAGATCCAGGCCGGCATGGCCGAGGAGGGCGGCACCCTGCGGGCGGCCGACCTGATCGAGGCCGAGCTCTCCGCGCGCGGCCACTGAGCGACGACGGGGAGGCGGCTCGCCGGTCACGCCACCGCCCGGCACGCCGTACGCGGTGGGCCGCCCGGCACGCCGTACGGGAGTCAGGCCCCGCCCGTCACGCCGTACGCGGGCCAGGGCCGCCCGGCACGCCGTGCATGTGCGAGGGCCCGCCGGTCATCGGGTGACGACCGGCGGGCCCTCGTACTGCCGTGAGGTGTCACACCCGCAGCGGCTCGCCCTCGCCCCGCGCCGGTTCGGCCGCGATGGCCTCCGGCGCCTCGTCGTGGGTCAGGTCAGGGAGCCGGTGCAGCCACTTCGGCAGGTACCAGTTGCGCTCGCCCAGCAGTGCCATCACCGCCGGCAGCAGCACGCCCCGGATGACGGTCGCGTCGATGAGGACCGCGGCCGCCAGGCCGACGCCCATCTGCTTCATCGACTGCATCGACAGCGTGCCGAAGATCGCGAAGACGGCGACCATGATGACCGCGGCGCTGGTGACGACGCCGGCCGTGGTGACCACGCCGTGGGTGATCGCGTCCTTCGTCGTCCGGCCGCGCAGCCGCGCTTCGCGGATCCGGGAGACGACGAACACGTGGTAGTCCATCGACAGCCCGAAGAGGATCACGAACAGGAACAGCGGCAGCCAGGTGACGATCGCGCCGACGCCCTCCGCGCCGACCAGGGACGCGCCCCAGCCGTGCTGGAACACCGCGACGAGGATGCCGTAGGCCGCGCCCACCGACAGCAGGTTCAGCAGGATCGACGTGATCGCGACGGTCAGCGAGCGGAACGACAGCAGCATCAGCGCGAAGGCGAACACCACCACGAAGGCGAAGACCGGCACGACCGAGCCGACCAGCTGGTCGTTGAAGTCGTGCGAGCCCGCGACCTGACCGGTGATCGGCGCCTCGACGCCCGCGACCTTGCCGAGCGTCGCCGGGCGCACGTCGTCGCGCAGCGTCTCCAGGCTGGCACCCGCCTTGTCCTGGTCGGAGCCGCCGACCAGCGGGACGAAGACGAAGGCGACGTTCTGCTTCTCGTGGACCCTGATGTCGACCGGGCCGCGCGAGGCGCCCGAGGAGATCGCCCGGTCACGGAAGTCGGCGAGTGCCGCCTTCACCTCGGGGGCGTCGATGTCCCTGGCCTTCACGACCACCTGGGCCGGCTCCGAGCCGCCCGGGAAGGCGTCGTTGACCCGGTTGTAGGTCTGCACGATGGGCAGCGAGTCACCGAACTCCTGGTCCAGGGTGAGCTGTTGCGTCTTCATGCCGAGCGCGGGCGCCGCCACTGCCAGCAGCGCGCCGAGCGCGACCACCACGGACACCGCGGGCCGGGCCAGGACGCCCTTGAGGACGGCCGACCAGAACCGGCTCTCCCCGTTGCCCGTGCGCCGGCGACGGCCCAGGAACGGCAGCCGGCCCTTGTCGACACGCTCGCCCAGCAGCGACAGCAGCGCCGGCAGCACGGTCACCGAGCCGACCATGGCGACGGCCACCACCATCAGCGAGGCCAGCCCCATCCCCTCGAACGTGGCGAGCCCGGTGAACAGCATGCCAGCCATGGCCACGCACACCGTCACACCCGAGACCACGATCGCCCGGCCACTGGTCGCGGCGGCGATCCTGAGGGCCGTGCGCGGGTCCCGTCCGGCCGCCCGCTCCTCACGCTCGCGGCGCAGGTAGAACAGGCAGTAGTCCACGCCGACCGCCATACCGACCAGCAGCATCACGGAGTTGGCGGTGTCGCTCATCGGCTGCAGATGGCTGACGATGCCCATCAGGCCCATCGTCGCCATGATCGCGGTGATCGCCAGTGCCACCGGCAGCAGCGCCGCCACCAGCGCGCCGAAGGCGATGAGCAGGATGCCGAGCGCCACCGGCACCGCCGAGTACTCGGCCTTCTTGAAGTCGTCCCCGAAGGCGTCGCTGAACGTCTTCCGCATGCTCGCGCTGCCGATCTCCTCGATCCGCAGCGTGCCGGCGTGCTCCTTCTGCACCCCCTCGACGGCCTTCAGCACCGGCTCCACCCGGTCGCCCGCGGTCTCCGCGTCACCGCGCATGTCGAACTGCACCAGCGCGCTGTGCCGGTCCCTGGAGATCGTGTGCGTGGTGTACGGCGACGTCACGCCCGTGACCTGCCCCGTGCCGTCGACGGCCTTGACGACGGCGTCGACCGCGGACCTGAACTCCGCGTCGGCGGCCGTCAGCCGGCCGTCCTTCGCCTGGACGAGGACGGTCTCGCTCGCGGGCTCCTTGATCCCGGCATCCTTGATGATCTGCGCCGCGGTGTGCGTCTCGCCCTTGAGCTGGTCGCTGTCGTCGACGTCGACGCGGCCCGCCGCGGACCCCAGCCCCATCGCCAGGACGACGAACAGCACCCAGATGCCGACCGCCGCCCACCGGTGCCGGGCGCTCCAGCCGCCCGCCCGGGCGGCGAACCCCCGCACCCGCGATTCTCCTCTGTCCATGACGGGCCTGCCCCCTTGTGCACGGTGGCGGCCCCCTGCCGCCACCTTCCACCTCGACGGTAGGGGCCGGATAAAGCCATCTCGTCGTGCTGCCCGGTGAACCGCTGCCGCTCCCGCTCCTCCCCCCGGACCCCCGCGCCCTCCCCACAGGGACGGAGGGTGCCCCTTACATCTGTCGCCGGAGCTGGGGGCCGTCGATCAGGGTGGGGCCGTCGATCAGGTGGGGCCGTGGATCAGGTGGGGCCGTGGATCAGGGCAGCACGGACGAGGCCGGGGGACAGGCCCAGGCCCGGGCGTGTCCGATCCGCCGACAGGAGCCCGCTTTGTGATTACAAAAGGTCGTTGAACAAGTCACAGCTGCGTGGAGATGTTGATCTGCGCCCGCCTCATCGGCCAGAGTTTCGCGCAATCCCTCCCGGGACCCCGGCCGTCGTGCCCGCCCCCACGGGGCACGGCGGCCGCTCTAAGGTGAGCGGATGACGACGTATGCGGCGCTGCTGCGCGGTATCAACGTGGGAGGCAGCAGGAAGCTGCCCATGGCCGACCTGCGCACCCTGATGACCGGCCTCGGCCTGGACGACGCACGCACCTATCTGCAGAGCGGGCAGGCCGTGTTCTCCTCGGCGCACGGCGACGAGGACTCCCTGGCCGCCGACCTCACCGCCGCGATCGAGCGGCAGTTCGGCTTCCGGGTCGACGTGATCGTGCGCGACCACGCCTATCTGAGCGCGGTCGCCGACGCCTGCCCGTTCCCGGCGGCCGAGCTGGAGGCCAAGCAACTGCACGTCACGTACTTCTCCCAGGAGGTCGGCCCCGAGCGGTTCGCGGAGATCGACCCGGCCGCTTACGCCCCGGAGGAGTTCCGCCTCGGCGAGCGGGCTCTGTATCTGTACGCCCCGGAGGGCCTCGGCCGCTCCAAGCTCGCCGAGGCCCTTTCCCGGCCGCGCGTCAACAAGGGCCTGATCGCCACGACCCGGAACTGGAACACCGTGGTCAAGCTGGTGGAGCTGACCCGGGGCTGAGCGCGTCCAGCCGGGCCAGGTCCGCGTCCGTCAGCCGTACGGCGGCCGCGGCCAGGTTCTCGTCCAGGTGCGCCGGGCTGCCCGTGCCGGGCGTCGGGCACAGCACGGGGGAGCGGTGCAGCAGCCAGGCCAGCGCGACCTGGCCCGGGGTGACGCCGTGCGCCGCGGCCACCGAGGCGCAGACGGGGTCCCGGGTGAGCGCCCCGTTGCCGAGCGGGAACCACGGCAGGAACGCGATGCCGTGCTGCTCGCACAGCGCCAGCACCGGCTCCGACGCGCGGTCGGAGAGGTTGTAGCGGTTCTGCACGGACGCGACCGGCGTCGAGGCGAGGGCCTCGGCGAGCTGGTCGGCGGTGACGGTGTCCAGACCGATGTGCCGGATCTTGCCCTCGGCCCGCAACTCGTCGAGCGTGCCCATCTGTTCGGCCGGCGGAACCCCGGGATCGATGCGGTGCAGCTGGTACAGGTCGATGGTGTCCCGGCGCAGCCGCTTCAGGCTCGCCTCGCAGGCCGCGCGCAGCTGCTCCGGGCGGCCGTCGATGTGCCAGGCGCTGTCGCCGGTGCGGACGACGCCGCCCTTGGTGGCGATCACCAGCTGCTCCGGGTAGGGGTGCAGCGCCTCGGCGACCAGCTCCTCGGCCAGATACGGGCCGTAGTTGTCGGCGGTGTCGATCAGTGTGACGCCGAGGTCCACCGCCCGCCGCAGCACCGCCACCGCGTCGGCCGGATCGCCGCGCGGTCCCCAGTAGCCGGGGCCGGTGAGCTGGGCGGTGCCGTAGCCCAGACGCCGGACCGGCATATCGCCACCGAGAGCGAATATATGATCGATCATTTGCGCAGCGTACCTCCGGCGCCGCACATGCGGGGCCCGATTGCCCAAGGTGGCCCATGGAATCGGCCCCGAAGTGGCCCGTTCCTCCGGGCCGCCCGGCCGATAGCGTCACTGCCATGACGAGCACCTCGCCCACCGCCACCTCGCCCACCCGCGTCGACTGCTACTTCGACCCCGCCTGCCCCTTCGCCTGGATCACCTCGCGCTGGCTGCTGGAGGTCGAACGGCAGCGCCCGCTGGACCTCCGCTTCCATGTGATGAGCCTGTATCTGCACAACATCGGCAACGAACTGCCCGACTGGTACCGCACGTTGGTCGACAAGTCGATCCGCCCGGTGCGGGTGGCCGTGGCCGCCGCCGAACGGCACGGCGAAAAGGTCCTGCGCGATCTGTACACCGCCTTCGGCACCCGGATCCACGAGCGGCGCCAGGAGGACTTCGACGCGGTGATCGCCGAGTCCCTCGCCGAACTCGGCCTGCCCGCCGACCTCGCCGCCGCCGCGGACGACCCCTCCTGGGACGACGCGGTGCGCCGCAGCCACGAGGCCGGCGCCGAAGCGGAGTCGGGGGCCTATGTGGGGACCCCGACGATCCACGTCGACGGCACGGTGTGGTTCGGCCCCGTCCTGCGGGCGATCCCGCGCGGGCAGCGCGCGGCCGAACTCTTCGACAGCTTCCGGGTCCTGGCCGCCGACCCCGACGTCTTCGAACTCAAGCGGACCCGCACCGGCGGACTGTCCTTCACCTGACCCCGAGCACGTCGAGCATCGCCCGGGTCGCCGGGCTGGGGTTGAACCGGCTCCACGCCAGATACTCCACCCGGCGCGGCCCGTCGGCCACGGGCACCAGCACCAGACGGGGATCGCCCGCGGCGAGCGGCCCGACGTACGCCGACGGCAGCAGCGCCAGTCCCAGGCCGCGCGCGATGAGCCCGGTGATCATCTCCACCACACCGGCCTCGTAGGCCACGTCACGGACCAGCCCGGCGGCGGCGAACGCCCGGTCCGACTGCGCCCGGGCAGGCGTGCCCTCGATGAAGTCCACGAACGTCTCCTCCGCGATCTCCCCGAGGGTGACCCGCCCGGCGCCCGCGAGCCGGTGCCCGGCCGGCACCACCAGCACATGCTCGTCCCGGTCGAGGACGACCGTCTCCACCCCGGTGGGCCGCTCGTCCTCCGGCATGCCGAGGAAGGCGATGTCCAGGTCGCCGTCGCGGATCGCCGCTGCCAGCTCGTCGCTGCGGCCGGAGCGCAGGCCGACCCGGACGTCCGGGTGCAGGGCCCGGTAGCGCTGGAGCAGTTCGGGCACGTCCACGGCCGCCGTGGTGACGATCACGCCCACCGCGAGCCGGCCCCGTACCACCCCGGTCGCGGCGGAGGCGTCGGTGATCGCGCGGTCCGCGGCGGCCAGGCACTCACGCGCGGCGGCGACGAACGCGGCCCCCGCGCTGGTGAGTTCGACGCGACGGCTGGAGCGGGCGAAGAGCTTCACGCCCAACTCCCTTTCCAGGGCCGCGATGCGGTGACTGAGCGAGGACTGCACCACGAAACAGCGCTCGGCGGCCCGGGTGAAGTTACGGGTGTCGGCGACGGCGACGACGTAGCGCATCTGCTGGAGGTCCACCGATCCATGGTCCTGGTTCATGGCTGCCATGACAACCATGCGTTGGACGCATGATGGGCCGCCGACCAGACTTCTGGACATGCACTCCTCGTCCACGCGGCGGGCGGCGACCGTCGCCCTGACCGCGCTCGCCCCCGCGGCGTGGGGCACGACCTACGCCGTCACCACCCAGCTCCTGCCGCCCGGACACCCCCTGTTCGCCGCGTTGATGCGCGCCCTGCCCGCCGGGCTGGCCGGGCTGGCGCTCACCCGCACACTGCCGCGCGGTCAGTGGTGGTGGAGGGCCGCCGTCCTCGGCGTGCTCAACATCGGCGCGCTGTTCCCGCTGCTGTTCGTGGCGGCCGAGCGGCTCCCCGGCGGAGTCGCCGGGACGCTCGCCGCCGCCCAGCCGCTCCTCGTCGCCGCTCTCGCCATCGCCGTACTGCACGACCGGCCGACGGTCTGGCGCTGGACGTGGGGCGTCCTCGGCGTCCTCGGGGTCGCCCTCGTCGTCCTCGGCCCGCAGGCCCGGCTGGACACCGTCGGGGTGCTGGCCGGCCTGGGCGGCACGGCCGGGATGGCCGGCGGGGTCGTCCTCACCAAGCGCTGGGGCCGCCCCGACGGCGTCGGCCCGCTCGCCTTCGCCGGCTGGCAGCTCACGGCCGGCGGACTGCTGCTGCTCCCGCTCACGTTCGCCGTCGAGGGAGTGCCGGAGCGGATCGACGCCGGTGCGGCCGGCGGCTATCTGTGGCTGGGCAGCATGGGCGGGCTCATCGCCTACACGCTCTGGTTCCGCGGGATCGGCCGGCTCCCGGTCGGCGCGTCCGCCCCGCTGGTGCTGCTGTCGCCCCTGGTCGCCGCCGTCGTCGGCCTCGCCCTCGGCGAGTCGCTGACCTGGCCGCAGACCGCCGGTTTCGTCCTCGCCCTGGCCGCCATGCTCGCGGCCCAACTCGATGTCAGGAGAAGAGTTCCGATGAAGACCCCCATGACGATCGCCGTGCTCGGCGCCACCGGGATGGTCGGCAGCCGGGTGATCGAAGAGGCCCGCTCCCGCGGACACCGGGTGCGCGCCCTGTCCCGCAAGCCCACGAGCGACGACCCCGGCGTCACACCGGTCCCGGTCGACGCGAGCGACCCGGCCGCCCTGTACGAGGCGCTGGCCGGCTCCGACGCCGTCGTCCTGGCCGTACGGACCTTCCCGGCCGACCCCGAGTTCCTCAGCGGCACGACCCGCACGGTGCTGGACGCCGCCGCGGAGCACGGGACACGTGTCCTGGTCGTCGGCGGCGCGGGCGCGCTGCGCAGCCCGGGGAACGCCGGCCTCCTGGTGGCCGACAACCCCGCGTACGTCCCCGCCGAGTACCGGGCCGTGGCGGCCGCCGGGATCGCCCAGATGGAGACCTGCCGGGAGCACGGAGGTGCCGACTGGGTCTACCTGAGCCCTCCGGCGGAGCTGGCCCCCGGCCCCCGCACCGGCCGCTACCGCCGGGGCACCGACACCCTGCTCACGGCACCCGACGGCACCTCAGGAATCAGCGCGGAGGACCTGGCCGTGGCGATACTGGACGAGCTGGAGAACCCGGACACAGACCGCCACATCACAGTGAGGGCCGACTGAAGCGCGCCCCGAAGGGGGCGCGGGGCTGTGCCGATATGCGGCTCCGCCGCGTGGGCGCGACCAGCCGGCAACGCAGCCGCAGCCGGAGGACAACAGAACCCGGCAGACGCAGCGCAGCGCTCACGCCCCCAGCGCCGCAGGCAACGGCACGACAGCCGCCTCGTACCGCTCCAACAGCACCCGCGCCACTTCAGGAGAGGCTCCCAGCACATCCCCCAGAACATCCGCGTCCGCGGCGGCCGCACCCCGCGCGATCCGGTCCGGCAGGAACCCGGGAGCCAGCACGTACGGCGCGACCGCGACCCTGGAACAGCCCTGCGCACGCAGCTCGCGCACCGCGTCCTCCGTCCGGGGGAGGGATGCGGAGGCGAACGCAGGCCGCACGGCGCACCAACCGGTGTGCCGCCACTCCCGCGCGATTGCTGCGATCACTGCGATCGCCTCCGGGTCGGTGGACCCCGCCGAGGCCAGCACGACCCCGGTCGAGGACTTGTCGGCGGGGGTCAGCCCCGCCTCGTACAGCCGCCGTTCCAGCGCCGACAGCAGCAGCGGCGACGGACCGAGGACGTCCGCCTGCCGGATCCGCAGGCCGCGCGGGGCGTCCCGCAGCACCGCCGGGATGTCCGCCTTGGCGTGGAAGGCCCGCGTCAGCAGCAGCGGCAGGGCGACGACGTCCCGCACACCCTCTGCCGCCAGGGACTCCAGCACTCCCTGCACCGAGGGGATGTTGAAGTCCAGGAACCCGGTCTCCACGCGCAGGCCCGGCCGCAGCGACCGTACGCGCTCCACGAGGGCGTGCACGGTCGCCGCGTGCCGCGGATCGCGGCTGCCGTGGGCGATGACGAGGAGAACGGGGGAGTGGGACATGGGACTCAGCTCTTCACCAGCAGGCCGCGGCTGCGCAGCACCCACCGCTCCAGCGGACTGAAGATCAGCAGGTCGATCGCGATGCCGACGAACAGGATCAGGATGATGGACTCGAACACCATGGACATGGAGCTGGCGTTGCGGCCGTTCTCCAGCAGCGCGCCCAGGCCGATGCCGAGGTCGGGGGAGGAGGCGATGATCTCGGCGGCCATCAGCGACCGCCAGGAGAACGCCCAGCCCTGCTTCAGACCGGCGAGATAGCCCGGCAGCGCGGCCGGCATCACGATGTGCCAGGCGCCCCGCAGGCCGGTCGCGCCCATCGTGCGGCCCGCCCGCAGGAACAGCGGCGGCACCTGGTCGATGCCGGACACCAGGCCGTTGGCGATGGAGGGGACCGCACCCAGCAGGATGACGGCGTACATCATCGAGTTGTCCAGACCCAGCCAGATCACCGCCGGGGGCACCCACGCCACGCTCGGCAAGGACTGCAGACCGGACAGGATCGGGCCGATCGCGGCCCGCACGAACTTCACCCGCGCCACGATCAGCCCCAGCGGGGTGCCGATGGCGAGCGCGAAGAGGAAGCCGAGCAGACCCCGCGAGACGGACGTCCAGATGTAGCCGAGCAGTTCGCCCTTCAGCCAGGCGTCCTTGAACTCGGCGCCGACCTCGGCGGGCGTGGGCAGCTTCGTCGGGTCGTCGACGATCTTCAGGGAGACCAGGGCCTGCCAGACCACCAGGACCACCGCGACCGCGACGATCGGCGGCAGGATCTTCTTGACGAAGGTCTCCCGGAACGGCGGACGGCCGCTCGCCGAGGACTCCAGGGCGTCCAGGCCCGCTTCCAGGCCGCCGAGACCGCCCGCCCGGCCGGCGCTGTCCGCGCCGGCCCGGGCGGGACTGCCCGCCGTCGTGTCGGTCGTGTCAGTGCTGGCCATGACGGCGGATCTCCCCACGCAGTACTTCGGTGATCTCCAGGGACAGTTCGGCCACGGGCGCGTCCTCGATGCGCCGCGGCTGCGGGATGCCCACCCGCCACTCGCGCGCCACCCGGCCCGGCCGGGAGGACAGCAGCACCACGCGCTCGGCGAGCCGGACCGCCTCACGCACGTTGTGCGTGACGAACAGGACCGACACCCCCGTCTCCTGCCAGATCCGGGTCAGCTCGTCGTGCAGCACGTCGCGGGTGATGGCGTCCAGCGCCGCGAACGGCTCGTCCATCAGCAGCAGCCGGCTGTCCTGTGCGAGCGCGCGGGCCATCGCCACACGCTGGCGCATACCGCCGGACAGCTCGTGCACCCGCTTGCCGTACGAGCCCTTCAGCCGGACCAGTTCGAGCAGTTCCTCGGCGCGCTCACGCCGCTCGTTCTTCGGTACGCCCCGCAGCTTCAGGGCGAGTTCGATGTTCTTGCCCGCGGTCAGCCACGGGAACAGGGCGTGCTCCTGGAACATCAGAGCCGGACGCCCGTCGGTGTCGATGCTGCCGGCGGTGGGCCGCTCCAGGCCCGCCACCAGGTTGAGCAGCGTCGACTTGCCGCAGCCCGACGCCCCCAGGAGGGTGACGAACTCGCCCGGCGCGACATCGAGGCTGATGTCGTCCAGCACGAGCTGCTGCCCGGCGGGCCCGGCGAAGGACTTCGACACGTGCTCGATACGCGCGGCGTACTCGACTGCCTGGACGCCTTCGGCCTTCAAGATCGCGGTGGCCATGGTCGTCACCTCCTGGGGACTGAACGGGTGGTCGGGCTTACTTGACGCCGAGTCCGGCGTCGGCGACAGCGGGCTTGCCCTCGGCCTTCAGCACCTTGTTCAGGAGGGTGAGGTCGTAGATGCCGTCCAGCTTGGGCTGCTTGAGCAGACCGGCCTTGACCGCGTGGTCGGCCTCGGTGCCGAGGGTCGCGGCCAGCGGGTCGTCGATGAACTGGATCGACTTCCAGGCCGGGTCGAGGACCTTGGCCGGCAGCGCCTTGCCCGAGTCGGCCTCCAGCTCCTTGTTGGCCGCGGCCTTCGCCTGCTCAGGGTTGGCGTTGATCCACTTGTTGGACTCGATGGAGGCCTTCAGTACCGCCTCGACGGCCTTCGGGTGCTCCGTGAGGAACTTCTGCGACACGATGACGTTCGTGATCACGAACTTCTTGTCCGGCCACAGGTCGGACTCGTCCAGCAGCACCTTGGCGCCCTCGGCGACCAGCTTGGACGCGGTCGGCTCCGGCACCCACGCGCCGTCGATGGAACCCGACTTGTAGGCGTCCGGGGTGACCTTGTTGTCGGTGCGGACCACGGAGACGTCGCCCTTGCCGCTCTGCGCGTCGACCTTCCAGCCCTGCTCGGCGATCCAGTTCAGGAACGCGACGTCCTGGGTGTTGCCGAGCTGCGGGGTGGCGATCTTCTTGCCCTTGACGTCCTTGACGGACGAGATCTTCTTCGGGTTCACGACGAGCTTCACACCGCCGGAGGCCGAACCGGCGATGATGCGCAGGTTCTTGCCCTTGGACTTGGTGTAGCCGTTGATCGCCGGAGAGGGGCCGATCCAGCCGATGTCGATCGAGCCCGAGTTCAGCGCCTCGATCTCGGACGGGCCGGCGTTGAAGATCTGGTAGTCCGCCTTGGTGGCGCCCAGCGACTTCTGGAAGAGGCCCTGCTGACGGGCGACCAGCGCGGTCGCGTGGGTCAGGTTGCCGAAGTAACCGATCTTGACGGAGTCGAGACCGTCGATCTTCTGGGCGCCGGCGGCGACCTTCTGGGCGGCGGGCTTCTCGTCAGCCTTCGACCCGTAGCTGCAGGCGGCGAGGGTGAGAAGGGGAAGGGCGGCGACCACGGCTGTGCCGCGGCGAAGCAGGGTGGAGCGGGTGGCAGGCACGGGAGGGTGTCCTCTCGGAGGCCCGGCGGTCACGGTCTTCTAGGTCGTGGCCGGGAAGTCGGCAAAGGGTTTTCGTCTCTTCCGGGACTCCCTGAAGCTCTTCGAGCAGGGGGAATCCCCAGCGTGGGGGGACGGGGCGCGCAAGCGGTGCGCGTACGTCAGAGCGCACATCGGGTCACTCCGCCCTGTCCGCTGCCGAGGGCGCCGCTGCCGACGCGGCCGCCCTCCTTGGCGAACGTCCCGTAGTAGTCGTAGAAGTTCATGTCTCAGAAGTCCCAACCGCCGTCGTCGGCGAGGTCCTTGACCGGCTCGGGCGCGGCGAACGACTCGCCGACCATGCCCGCGGTCAGCGTGGTGCCGTCGCTGGGGTCGATCAGGATGAACGAACCGGTGCGGCGCGAGTCGGCGTAGGAGTCGACCGGCAGCGGCTCGGCGGTGCGGATCTTCACGCGGCCGATGTCGTTGGCGACGAGCTGCCCCGGGTGCGGGTGCAGGGACAGGTCGTCCAGCGTCAGCCGGGACGGTATGTCCTTCACGATCGCCTTGACCGTGCGGGTGCCGTGCTTGAGCAGCACACGGTGGCCGACGGTGAGGGGGGCGTCGGCGACGTGGCAGACGGTCGCCTCGACGTCCTGCGTGGTCGGCGGCGCGTCCGTGCTGGGCACGATCAGGTCGCCGCGGGAGATGTCGATGTCGTCCGCGAGGAGGAGGGTCACCGACTGCGGCGTCCAGGCCACGTCGACGGACTCGCCCAGCAGGTCGATCCCGACGATCTTCGTGGCCCGCCCGGACGGCAGCACCGTCACGGACTCGCCGACCCGGAAGGTGCCGGCGGCGATCTGGCCCGCGTAGCCGCGGTAATCGGGGTGCTCGGCGGTGCGCGGACGGATCACGTACTGCACGGGCAGCCGCGCGTGGCAGTGCGTCAGGTCGTGGGCGACCGGCACGGTCTCCAGGTGCTCCAGCACGGTGGGGCCGCCGTACCAGTCCATGTTCGCGGACGGCTCCACGACGTTGTCGCCCTCGAGCGCCGAGATCGGGATTGCGGTCACCTCGGGCACGCCCAGCTCGGTGGCGTACGCGGTGAACTCCTCGGCGATCGCGGCGAAGACGTTCTCGTCGTACGCGACGAGGTCCATCTTGTTCACGGCGAGCACCACGTGCGGCACGCGCAGCAGCGCGGCGATCGCGGCGTGCCGGCGCGTCTGCTCGACGACGCCGTTGCGGGCGTCGACGAGGATCACCGTCAGCTCGGCGGTGGAGGCGCCGGTGACCATGTTCCGCGTGTACTGCACATGGCCCGGGGTGTCGGCCAGGATGAACCGGCGCCGGGGCGTGGCGAAGTAGCGGTAGGCGACGTCGATGGTGATGCCCTGCTCGCGCTCGGCGCGCAGGCCGTCGGTGAGCAGCGCGAGGTCGGGGCCCTCCTGGCCGCGGCTCGCGGAGGCGCGCTCCACGGCCTCCAGCTGGTCGCTGAGGACCGACTTGGAGTCGTGCAGCAGCCTGCCCACCAGCGTGGACTTGCCGTCGTCGACGGAACCGGCGGTGGCGAACCGCAGCAGGGTGGTGGCCGAGAGTTCCTCGGTGGTGATGGTGCTCATCTCTAGAAGTACCCCTCGCGCTTGCGGTCTTCCATCGCCGCCTCGGACATCTTGTCGTCGGCCCGGGTGGCGCCCCGCTCGGTCAGCCGGGACGCGGCGATCTCCGTGATCACCTTCTCGATCGTGTCGGCGTCGGAGTCGACGGCGCCCGTGCAGGACATGTCGCCGACCGTGCGGTAGCGCACCAGGCGCTTCTCCACGGTCTCGCCGTCCTTCGGGCCGCCCCACTCGCCGGCGGTCAGCCACATGCCGGCGCGCTGGAACACCTCGCGCTCGTGCGCGTAGTAGATCTGCGGCAGCTCGATGCCCTCGCGGGCGATGTACTGCCACACGTCCAGCTCGGTCCAGTTGGACAGCGGGAACACGCGGACGTGCTCGCCGGGGGCGTGCCGGCCGTTGTACAGGTTCCACAGCTCGGGGCGCTGGCGGCGCGGGTCCCACTGGGAGAACTCGTCGCGCAGCGAGAACACCCGCTCCTTGGCGCGGGCCTTCTCCTCGTCGCGGCGGCCGCCGCCGAAGACCGCGTCGAACTTCTCCGCCTGGATCTTCTCCGTCAGCGGCAGCGTCTGCAGCGGGTTGCGGGTGCCGTCCGGGCGCTCCTTGAGCACCCCGCGGTCGATGTAGTCCTGCACCGAGGCGACGTGCAGCCGCAGCCTGTGCTTCGCCACGGTGCGGTCGCGGTAGTCGAGGACCTCGGGGAAGTTGTGCCCGGTGTCGACGTGCAGCAGCGCGAACGGCACCGGCGACGGCGTGAACGCCTTCAGCGCCAGGTGCAGCATGACGATCGAGTCCTTGCCGCCGGAGAACAGGATCACCGGGTTCTCGAACTCGCCCGCGACCTCGCGGAAGATGTGCACGGCCTCGGACTCGAGGGCGTCCAGGTGCGAGAGGGCGTACGGGGTGTCCGTACCCTCCTGGGCGGTGGTGGCGACGGTCGTCACGCTGCACCCCTTTCGTTCGCTTCTCCGCCCGCGCGGCGCAGACGTGCGGCCTTCGTGGTCGTCTGCGGCCCGGCGGCCGCGCGTGCGTCGCTCACAGGAGTCCC
The DNA here is from genome assembly GCF_055583185.1 of Streptomyces sp. NPDC104814. NCBI lineage: Bacteria > Bacillati > Actinomycetota > Actinomycetes > Kitasatosporales > Streptomycetaceae > Streptomyces > Streptomyces sp. NPDC104814. The sequence goes on from NZ_JBVJOL010000001.1 coordinate 336,588, forward strand.
CTTTCGGTCAGCAGGGCGTGCACGGCGGCTGCCGACTCCTGCACGGTCTGGTTCTGCGACTCGATCCGCAGATCGGGCGTCTCGGGCTCCTCGTACGGGTCGTCGACCCCCGTCAGACCGCTCAGCTCGCCCGCGGCCTGCTTGGCGTACAGGCCCTTGACGTCCCGCACGGAGCACACCTCGACGGGCGTGGCCACGTGGATCTCCAGGTACGTCGTGCCGTTCGCCTCGTGCCGCTTGCGGACCGCGTCACGGCTGTCCGCGTACGGCGCGATGACCGGGACGAGCACCGTCACGCCGTTACGGGCGAGCAGTTCGGCGACGAAGCCGATGCGCTGCACGTTGGTGTGCCGGTCCTCGCGGGAGAAGCCGAGGCCCGCCGAGATGAACTCGCGGATCTCGTCGCCGTCGAGCACCTCCACCCGGTGGCCCTCGGCCCGCAGCCGCCCGGCCAGCTCGTACGCGATGGTGGTCTTGCCGGCGCTCGGCAGACCCGTGAGCCAGACGGTGGCTCCGCTCGTCACGTCAGTCTCCTGATGGTTGGTCGTCATCCGTGCAGCCCGCACTCGGTCTTGGCGCGGCCCGCCCAGCGGCCGGCGCGCGCGTCCTCACCCTCCAGCACCCGCCGGGTGCAGGGGGCGCAGCCGACGGAGGCGTAACCGTCCATCAGCAGCGGGTTGGTGAGCACGCCGTGCTCGGTGACGTAGGCGTCCACGTCGTCCTGGGTCCAGCGCGTGATCGGGGAGATCTTGACCTTCTGCCGCTTCTCGTCCCAGCCGACCACCGGGGTGTTCGCCCGGGTCGGGGACTCGTCGCGGCGCAGGCCGGTCGCCCAGGCCCGGTAGTTCTTCAGGCCCTCCTCCAGCGGCTGCACCTTGCGCAGCTTGCAGCACAGGTCGGGGTCGCGGTCGTGCAGCTTCGGACCGTACTCGGCGTCCTGCTCGGCGACCGTCTGACGCGGGGTGAGCGTGATGACGTTGACGTCCATCACCGCCTCCACCGCGTCACGGGTGCCGATGGTCTCCTCGAAGTGGTAGCCGGTGTCGAGGAACACCACGTCCACACCCTTGAGCACGCGGGACGCCAGGTGTGCGACGACCGCGTCCTCCATGGAGGAGGTCACGCAGAAGCCCTTGCCGAAGGTGTCGACCGCCCACTGGAGGATCTCCAGCGCGGAGGCGTCCTCCAGATCACGGCCGGCTTGCTCGGCGAGCGCCTTCAACTCATCGGCCGTGCGCTCTTGCTGAGCCGTCGTCATATCGGGTCCCCTCCGTTGTCGGCCTGCTTCAGCCCCCGGGCCAGGAGCCCGAGGAACTTCAGCTGGAAGGCTCGGTTGCACGCCGCGCATTCCCACGCCCCGTGACGGCCTTCCGCGGCCTCGCTGGGGCGCAGGTCCTCCTCGCCGCAGTACGGGCAGTAGAAGGGCGCCGCACGCTCGCTCACGACAGGTCCTCCTCGGAGGCACGGGCCGCCCAGGTCGCGAACCGCTCGCCGTCCTGGCGTCCGGCCTGGAACCGCGTGAGCACCCGCTCGATGTAGTCCGGCAGCTCGTCGGCCGTCACCTTCAGGCCGCGTACCTTGCGGCCGAAGCCGGCCTCCAGACCGAGCGCGCCGCCGAGGTGCACCTGGTAGCCCTCGACCTGCTCGCCCGCGTCGTTCAGGACCAGCTGGCCCTTGAGACCGATGTCCGCGACCTGGATACGGGCGCACGCGTTCGGGCAGCCGTTGAGGTTGATGGTGAGCGGCTCGTCGAAGTCCGGCAGGCGGCGCTCCAGTTCGTCGATCAGCGTGGAGCCGCGCTGCTTGGTCTCGACGATGGCGAGCTTGCAGAACTCGATGCCGGTGCAGGCCATGGTGCCGCGCCGGAATGAGGACGGGCGGGCCGTGAGGTCCAGCGCCTCCAGCTCGTCCACGAGCGAGTCGACCTGGTCCTGCTCGACGTCCAGGATGATCATCTTCTGCTCGACGGTGGTGCGCACCCGGCCCGAGCCGTGCGCCTCCGCGAGGTCGGCGATCTTCGTCAGGGTGGAGCCGTCCACGCGGCCGACGCGCGGGGCGAAGCCGACGTAGAAGCGGCCGTCCCGCTGGCGGTGGACGCCGATGTGGTCGCGCCACTGCTGCACCGGCTGCTCGGGAGCGGGGCCGTCGATCAGCTTGCGGCCGCCCAGGTACTCGTCCTCGAGGACCTGGCGGAACTTCTCCGGGCCCCAGTCGGCGACAAGGAACTTCAGGCGGGCGCGGTTGCGCAGCCGGCGGTAGCCGTAGTCCCGGAAGATCGAGATGACGCCCTCATACACGTCCGGGACCTCGTCGAGAGGCACCCAGGCGCCGAGCCGCACGCCCAGCTTGGGGTTGGTGGACAGGCCGCCGCCGACCCACACGTCGAAGCCGGGGCCGTGCTCGGGGTGGCGGACACCGACGAAGGCGACGTCGTTGATCTCGTGCACCACGTCGAGCACCGGCGAGCCGGAGATGGCGGTCTTGAACTTGCGGGGCAGGTTCGAGTAGGCCGGGTTGTTCAGGACGCGGCGCTTCATCTCCTCCAGCGCCGGCGTGCCGTCGATGATCTCGTCCTCGGCGATGCCCGCGACGGGGGAGCCGATCATCACACGCGGGGTGTCACCGCAGGCGGTGACCGTGGACAGGCCCACGGCCTCGAGACGGTTCCAGATCTCGGGCACGTCCTCGATCCGGATCCAGTGGTACTGCACGTTCTGCCGGTCGGTGATGTCGGCCGTGCCGCGCGCGAACTCCTGCGACAGTTCGCCGATCACCCGCAGCTGCTGCGTGGTCAGGGCGCCGCCGTCGACGCGCACGCGCAGCATGAAGTAGCGGTCGTCCAGCTCCTCCGGCTCCAGGATCGCGGTCTTGCCGCCGTCGATCCCGGGCTTGCGCTGGGTGTACAGCCCCCACCAGCGCATACGTCCGCGCAGGTCACTGGGGTCGATGGAGTCGAAGCCCGCCTTGGAGTAGATCGTCTCAATGCGTGTCCGCACATTGAGACCGTCGTCGTCCTTCTTGACCTGTTCGTTGCCGTTGAGCGGGGTGAAGTGCCCCGCGGCCCACTGACCCTCGCCGCGGTGACGGCTCACCTTGCGGCGGGGCGCTGAGGCGGCGGGGTTCTGTGGGGTGGCGGCCATGGTTGATACGTCCTTCGGGACAGGCGGAAAGCGGTCTGACCTGCGCGTCCGAGCGCACGCGGGCATGCGTGCGCGTCGTTGCGCGAGGAGGCGACGGAAGACGGGGAACCGGGGGCGCTGTGTGCTCTCAGCGCATCGGACAGATGGCGCTGGACATGCGGCCGAGGTCGACGTGACGCCGACTCACCAAGGCGATTCCAGTTCCGGACATGATGGAAGCGTGGCATGGCGATCTGGACACAGTCCAGCTTCGTCCATCATGCGGACACCCTTGTCTCGTTCTGCGAGACAAGGGTGTCGTCGGTCACAAGATGCGCGAGGGGGCTTGTCCGCGCAGGTCAGGCAGGGTAGGCGCCCGGCCAGGGGCCCGGAGTGGGCACATCCGGTTCCTCCTCCACCTTGGTGTCGAACAGCGTGAAGCCCCGGCGCTGGTAGTTCTCCATCGCGAACTCGCCGTCCTTGCTGCACGTGTGCAGCCACACCCGCTTGGTCGGCGTGAGGCCCGGCCGGCGCTCCGCCAGGTCCCAGGCGCGCGCGGTGCCGTACGACAGCAGATGACCGCCGATGCGCCGTCCGCGGAAGGCGGGGATCAGACCGAAGTAGACGATCTCCACGACACCGTCGTCCTGCGCCTCCAGCTCCACGTATCCCGCGGGCGTCCCCCGGTCGTACGCCACCCAGGTCTCGACCCCGGGACGGTCCAGGTGCTCCATCCACCGCGCGTGGCTCCAGCCGAGCCGGTCCGTCCAGCGGATGTCGCCGCCGACCGAGGCGTACAGGAAACGGCTGAACTCGGGCGAGGGCACCTCGGCGCGCACGATCCGCACGTCACCCTCCGGCGCGGCGGCCGGCAGGAGATCGGACGGGGACGTCTGCTCGAGGGACCAGGTGGTCACGGGGATGTTGGCCATGCTGGACAGGGAACCATCCCGGCCGCGGCCGTGTCGACGCGGGTACGGGCACCACGGGCAGCGGCCCGGCCGGGCCCGCCGCAGCACCGCCGGTCGCTCGCGCGCTCGGCGTCGCTCAGCGCAGGGCGGAGTCCACCGCGCTCAGCGGGACGGCGAAGAGCGTGGTGCCGGAGGCGGACCACAGCTCGCCCGTGGCGGGGGCGTAGGACAGGGAGCGCGGCGGGTCGCTCCAGCACAGGTGGGTGTCGTCGGCGCCGCACGCCGTGGTGCGCGCCCCGTCCGCGTCCTGGCGCCACAGCATGCCCCGCCCGTCGTCCGCGCTGTCGCCCGCGCGGGCCACGTACCAGCGGGAGCCGTAGGGCAGGACGCCCCGCACCTCCGTCGCCTTCGTCGTGTACACCGCGTCCGGCACGGCCCGGCCGGCGGTGTCGGTGAGCGGCAGCCCGTCGGCGCCGAGCCGGTAGCGCCACAGCCGGGTCGGACGGTGCTCACCGGCCGGCACCCGTTCGGACACGGCCAGCGCGTCCCGCGCCCCGGTGCGGTCCAGACCCAGCCCGGCGGCCCGCGGAGCGTCGCCCGCCGGTACATAGGAGGCGATGGCCGGCAGCACGAACGGGGCCCCGGCCGCCGACCAGCCGCCGGGCAGCCGGCCGACGGCCGCGCTGTCGACGCCCGCCCGCAGAGCGCGGCGCACGTCGAAGGCGTACAGCGCCGGCCTCTCCCGCGGGCCGGCACTGACCAGCAGCGTGTCGTGGTCCCAGACCATGCCGGAGACGTCCGAGGTCAGAGCGCGGTAGTCGCGGCCGCCGTCCACCGGGAGAGCGAGCAGGGCCCAGCTGTAGGCGAGGTGGCGCGGGTCGCTCGCGTCGACGAACGCCACCTTGGCCAGAGCGTCGCGCGACCAGGCGGAGGCCAGCACCCGCCCGCTGCCGTCCCCGGACACGGTCACCGCGCCGGGCCGCCAGCCCGCGGTGTCGGCGGAGGGGAAGCAGTAAGCGCGCGTGGCGGCGGGCGCGACGGGCAGCGCCCGCTTCTCCCGCGCCGAGCAGCCGTCGGCGGAGCGCAGGGTGTGGTCGGCGCCGCGCAGCACCGCGTCGACACCGACCGGCCGTCCCACGGCCGTGGCGAGGCGGTCCAGGGTGCCCCGCGGTACCGGCTCGGCGGCCAGCGCCGGCGCGTCGGACGCGGCCGGGGAGGCGAGCCGCTTCAGCGCGCCCGGGTCGTCGGCGACCGTGGCCTGGGAGGCGCTGATCATGGTGGCCGCGGCGGTCAGCGCGAGGGCGGTCCCGGCCAGGACCGCGCGCACCGCCGCACCCCGCCTGCGCCGGCGGTGCCGTCCTCGATGTCCCATGCCGTCCTCCCGAGGCGGGCCAACTGCGCCTGATGATCCTCACGTTGAGTCAGGAGCAGGTGGGGTGACCCGTAGGGATGCTACGGCAGCGGAGGCCGCCGCCGGGCGCAGACGGCCCAGTTGCCCGAAAAGCCCCCTTACGGCACGGCGGACGTGCCGCGCCCGCGCACCACACCCGGCGCCGTCGAGTGGGGCAGCAGATCCCGCGGGTCGCCGGGGAGCAGCAGCTCGACCTCGGCGTCCTCGCTGAAACGATACGGCCGGTGGGCGAGGAAGCCCCCGAGATACCGCCGTACCCGGGACATCTCCGCCCGCACCGTCACCGTGCGCGCCGGGTCGCCGAACATGTCCCGCGCCAGCTGCGCCGCACTGCGCCCCGTCCGCTGCACCGCCAGCAGATACAGCAACTCCGCGTGCCGCGGGCTCAGTTCGTGGCTCCAGCTGCCGGCAGACGAGGACACGGTCACCGACCAGCGGCGCGGCTGCGCGAGGTCCAGCACGATCCGGGTCGCGCCCGGCGGCAGCGGCTCGTCCACGGCCCGCACCAGCCAGCCGCCCGCCATCGGCTCCAGCGAACACATCCCGAGCGCCGGCAGCCACCGCCGCCCCGTCCGCACCCCCCGCGGCAGGGCCACCCGCCCGGTGTACGGCATCCCCGTCACGGCGGCCGTCCAGCCGTCACGGTCCACCACCAGCGCCCGGCCGCCCACTCGCGCCAGCACCGGCGCCGCCACCGCCCGCAGCCGCTCCAGCGCGTCCACGTGCACCTCGCGCAGCCGCGCCTCGGCCAGCTTGGCCACCGAGTCCACCCAGGCCAGCGTGGCCGGATGCATCGTCTCCAGCGGCCCGCTGACATCGACCACGCCGAGCAGCTTCCCGTCACGGGGATCGGTGATCGGCGCGCCCGTACACGTCCAGGAGGTCTGGCTGCGCACGAAGTGCTCGCCGGCGAAGACCTGCACCGGCCGCCGCACCACCGCCGGGGTGCCGACGCCGTTGGTGCCGACGACGTCCTCGCGCCAGTCCGCGCCGAGCTGGAAGCCGAGGCCGTCGGCCTTGCGCAGCACCGGCGCGCACCCCTCCCGCCACAGCACCCGGCCGTCGGCGTCGGCCACCACCATGATGTGCCGGGCGACGTCCGCCACCGACAGCAGCCCCTGACGCAGGACCGGCAGCACCTGCTTCAGCGGCGATGCCTCCCGGCGCCGGCGCAGCTCCTCGTCGCTCAGCAGATCGGAGCGGAAGTCGTGCTCCGGATCGACCCCGCTGCGCAGCATGCGCCCCCAGGACTCCTCGATCACCGGACGGGGCGCGACCCGGGTCCGCTGTCCCGCCAGCGCGGCCGCGCGCACCTCGCTGAGCACCCGCGCCGCGCGCGCCGCGTCGACGGCGGCGAGGTGCGTCACGTTGATCGGCGAGTTCGCCACTGGGTCCTCCAGGAAAGGTCGTGCACACCGGATGTCAACCCCGAACGGGGATCGCTTTCCGGTCTGTTCCGCTGCTCGTGCCGCATCGGATTCATACTGCCGAGCACCGGGGACGGAGGGACCGACTCCGGACAAGTTGCAACCCCCTGCAACCCTGGTGGACCGTCACCCGTTTCGTTGAACATTGAGCCACGCCGTCCCCGAGCGGCGTACCTGGCCTTGCATGGGCCATTGCGCGGGGGTGGTGCCGTGTCGGCGCAGCACCACCCCCCGTACCCAGCCCTCAGGAGACGGGCCGGGCCCGTTCCACGACCGACGCCAGGTCCAGCGTGTGCGGCAGCGTCCCGAAGGCCGCGCCTGCGTCGCTCCCCAGCCGCCCGGCGCAGAACGCGTCCGCCACCGCCGGCGGCGCGAACCGCACCAGCAGCGATCCCTGCAGGACCAGGGCCAGCCGCTCCGTGATCCGCCGGGCCCGCGCCTCGACACCCTCCAGGTCCGCCAGTTCCGTCAGCAGGTCCTTGATCGCCGCGTCCAGCCGGTGGTCCGCGCCGCGCGCCTGCCCGACCTCCCGCAGATACGCGTCCAGCGCGGCCGGTTCGCGCCGCAGCGCCCGCAGCACGTCGAGGGCCTGCACATTGCCGGCGCCCTCCCAGATCGAGTTCAGCGGCGACTCGCGCACCAGCCGGGGCAGCCCGGACTCCTCCACGTACCCGTTGCCGCCCAGGCACTCGGCGGCCTCCACGACCAGCGGGGCGCACCGCTTCGTCACCCAGTACTTCGCCGCCGGCACCGCGATCCGCAGCAGCGCCCGCGCCTGCTCGGAGTCCTCGTCGCAGGCCGCGGCGAGCCGCAGCGCCAGCGTCGTCGCCGCCTCCGACTCCAGCGCCAGATCGGCCAGAACGTTGCGCATCAGCGGCTTGTCGATCAGCTTCCCGCCGAACGCCTCGCGCTGGGAGCAGTGGTGGACCGCCTGGGCGACGGCCTGCCGCATCAGCCCCGCCGAGCCCAGCGCACAGTCCAGCCGGGTCGCCGCGACCATCCCGATGATGGTCCGCACCCCGCGCCCCTCCTCGCCGACCCGGCGCGCCCACGTCCCGGCGAACTCCACCTCGGCGGAGGCGTTCGACCGGTTGCCGAGCTTGTCCTTCAGCCGCTGGATCAAGAAGACGTTGCGCGATCCGTCCGCCAGCACCCGCGGCACCAGGAAGCACGTCAGACCCCCGGGCGCCTGGGCCAGCACCAGGAAGCCGTCCGACATCGGCGCCGAGCAGAACCACTTGTGCCCGGTCAGCTCGTACGTCCCGTCCTCGGCGAGCGGCCGCGCGGCCGTCGTGTTCGCCCGGACGTCGCTGCCGCCCTGCTTCTCGGTCATGCCCATCCCGAAGAGCACGCCCGCCTTGTCCGCCGCCGGCTTGAGCCCCCGGTCGTACACGGTGGACGTCAGCCGCGGCTCCCACTCGGCGGCCAGCTCCGGGTCGGTGCGCAGCGCCGGCACGGCCGCGTGCGTCATCGACAGCGGGCAGGTGTTCCCTGCCTCGACCTGCGTCCACACGACGAACGCGGCCGCCCGCCGCACATGGCCGCCCGGCCGGTTCCACGCCGAGGTCAGGCCCGCCCCGACGCCCTTGCCGAGCAGCCGGTGCCAGGCCGGGTGGAAGGCGACCTCGTCGATCCGGTTGCCGTAGCGGTCATGGGTACGCAGCCGGGGCGGGTCGTCGTTGGCCTGCGCGCCCCACTCCTGCACCTGCGCCGACCCCGCCGAGCGGCCCAGCCCGGACAGATCGCCGAGAGCCTCCTCGTGCAGGCCGGGATCCAGGTGCCGCCGCACCGCGGCCACCAGCGCGCGGTCGGCGGAGAAGACGTCGTACCCGGCCAGCGGCTCCGGCTGGTTGGTCACGGTGTGCGTGCTGCCTGCCATGTACGGCAACCTACCCGCCGGTCGCACGCTCATGACCCGCCCGACACGGGGCCGTGCGCCCCTCGCCCCGGCCCGTCCGGCGCCGGGGCGACCTGCGATGTGAGCCCAGCCTCCCGCGGCGGATACCTTTAGGGCGTGCAGTCAGCAAGTCAGTCACCCGAGCCCCCGCCGAGCCCCTCCGGTCGTCTGCACCGGGCGCGTGCCCTCTACCGGAACGTCTCCAAGCGCCGGACCGCCTGGCTGCTGCTGAAGGACACCGTCAACTCCTGCATCGAGTACCGCATCCTGGGCCTGGCCGCCGAGGCGGCGTTCTTCTCGCTGCTGTCGGTGCCGCCGCTGCTGCTGAGCCTCATCGGCCTGCTCGGCTACGTCGACGCCTGGACCGGCACGGACACCATCACCAGCCTCAGGAACAACCTGCTGGAGGCCTCGCGCACCGTCCTGTCCGACCGGGGCGTACGGGAGATCGCCCAGCCGATCCTCGACGACGTCCTCAAGGGCGGCCGGCCCGACGTCATCTCCGTCGGCTTCGTCTTCGCCCTGTGGTCGGGCTCGCGCGCGGTGAACGTCTTCATCGACACCATCACGGTCATGTACGGCCTCGACGGCGTGCGCGGCATCGTCAAGACGCGGCTGATGGCGTTCGCCCTGTTCGTGGTGGCGCTGCTGATCGGCTCGATCGCGCTGCCGCTGATGGTCGCGGGCCCGGACGCGGTGGTGGGCATCCTGCCGTGGTCGACGACGGTGGTCCAAGTCCTTTACTGGCCGGTGGTGATCGTGCTGTCGATCGCCTTCCTGACCACGCTGTACCACGTGTCGGTGCCGGTGCGCTCGCCGTGGATCGAGGACGTGCCCGGCGCGCTCGTCGCCCTCGCGATGTGGGTGCTCGGCAGCTTCCTGCTGCGGATCTACCTCCAGCACACCATCGAGGGCGCGACGATCTACGGCTCGCTGGCGGCCGCGGTCGCCGTGCTGCTGTGGATCGGGGTGTCCGCGTTCGCCGTCCTCGTCGGGGCCGCGGTCAACGCCGCGATCGACCGGGTGTGGCCGGCCGCCGCCACGGCAGCGGCCCGCGCCGCGCAGGAACGGGTGCGCGAGGCCCAGGTCGCCGACTACGTCGCCCGGGCCACCGCGACGCGCGAGCTCGACCCCGACGACCCCGACATGCCGTCGGAGTTCCCCGAACGCTGGTCCCGCTTCCTCCCCCCGGAGGACGTGACGGGCCGCCTGCGCGCCCACGCGAAGAGCACCCACAAGCCGCACGGCCCGCACGGGCCCCTGGGCGGGGAGGACGGCGCGGCGGAGAAGTGAGCCCGGCGGGGCGCCGGACCGGGCGGGCCGGAGCGGTCGGGCCGGCCCCGGCGCCGCGGGCGCGTGAGCGGAAGGGGGGGCGCCCCCGGCGTCGCGGGCGCGGTGAGCGGAAGAGTCCGGGATCCGGGAGTCGGCGGCCGCCGGGCGCCCCCGGTGGGATGAACGGCCGGTTCCGCTCACGGCCGTCTACGCTGCCCTCCATGGACGCCCTCGCATCGCTCCTGGAGGGGCCCCGCGCCCGTGGCGCGTTCATGATCCGCGCGTGCTTCGACCCGCCCTGGAGCGTACGGGTCGAGGACCGCGCGCCGCTGACGGTGATGCTGGCGGTGCGCGGCGACACCTGGATCGTGCCGGACACGGGGGAGCGGGTCCTGCTGCGGACCGGTGACCTCGCCATCGCACGCGGCCCCGACGCCTACGTCTGCGCCGACGACCCCGCGACCGGGCCGCAGGCCGTCATCCTGCCCGGCGGCCACTGCACCTATCCCGACGGCCGCGCCCTGAACGGCTCCATGGACCTCGGTGTGCGCAGCTGGGGCAGCCGGATCGACGGCGCGACGGTCCTGCTCATCGGCACGTATCCGCTGCGGGGCGAGGTCTCCGGCCGTCTGCTGGACGCCCTGCCGCCGCTGCTGACGCTGACCGCCGACGAGTGGCCGTGCCCGCTCACGCCGATCCTGACGGACGAGATCGTGCGCGACGAACCCGGCCAGGAGGTCGTCCTCGACCGCCTCCTGGACCTGCTGGTCATCGCCGCGCTCCGGGCGTGGTTCGCCCGTCCGGCGGCCGAGGCCCCCGCCTGGTACCGGGCGCTCGCGGACCCCGTCGTCGGCCGCGCGCTGCGGCTGCTCCAGGACGAGCCGGCGCACCCCTGGACGGTGGCCGCGCTCGCCGTCAGGACCGGCGTCTCGCGTGCGGCGCTGGCCCGCCGCTTCACCGCACTCGTCGGCGAGTCCCCGATGGCCCACCTCACGGCCTGGCGCCTGGCCCTCGCCGCCGACCGCCTCCGCGACACCGACGACACCCTCGCCGCGATCGCCCACCACGTCGGCTACGGCAGCGCCTTCGCCCTCTCCACAGCCTTCAAACGGACCTACGGCATGAGCCCGCAGCAGTACCGCACGGGTGAGCCATGACGTCCCCGTCCCGGTGGACGCCGCGGTGGGCTCGGTGGCCGTCGGTCGTCGGTCGTCGGTCTTCGAAAAGGCGCGCGTAGCCTGGCGGTGTGTACGCGGAGTGGGTGTCGCGGGTGCCCGGGGCCGTCGTGTGGACGAACCGTCCGTCGGGCGGCGGGGCGCTGCCCGTGCTGCCCGACGGGTGCATGGACCTGATGTGGAGCGAGGGACGGCTGATCGTCGCCGGGCCCGACACCCGCGCGTACGTCCCGGCCGGGCCGCCCGCCCCCTACGTCGGCGTGCGCTTCTTCCCCGGCACCGCGCCGGCCCTGCTCGGGGTCCCCGCGCACGCGCTGCGCGACCGGCGCGTGGACCTGGCCGACCTGTGGGCCGCCGCCACGGTACGGCGGCTGGCCGCCCGCATCGCCGCCGCCGGTGACCCCGCGCGGGCCCTTGAGGAGACGGCGCTGCGGTGCGCGGCCGACAGCGAGTTCCCCGATCCGCTGCTGCGGCACCTGGTCGGCGCGCTGGACGCGGGCCGCACTGTCGGTGCCACGGCCGACGAACTCGGCCTCAGCGCCCGCCAGTTGCACCGTCGCTCGCTGAACGCCTTCGGCTACGGCCCGAAGACCCTCGCCCGCGTCCTGCGACTCCAGCGCGCCCTCGCCCTGGCCCGCTCCGGCCTCCCCCACGCCGACACCGCGGCCCGCACCGGATACGCCGACCAGGCCCATCTCGCCCGGGACGTCAAGGAGTTGGCGGGCATGCCGCTCGGTGAGCTGCTGCGCGGCTCAGCCCTCGGCTAGCGGCGCGAACAGGTCGACGCCGGTGCCGTCCGGGTCGTGCAGCACCGCGTACCGCTGTCCCCAGAACGCGTCCCACGGCTTCAGCTCGCCGTGGTACCCGGCGCCCACCATCTCCTCGTACACCGTGTCGACCTCCTCCGGGCTCGCGCAGCGCAGTGCGAGGCCCGCCCGGGAGCCGCCCGTGGGCGGCCGCCACCCGGGGTGGAAGGAGCGCACGGTGTCCTCGGTGTCCAGCAGCAGCCGCAGCCCACCGGGCAACTCGGCCTCGCCGTGCGGCTCACGCTCGGCCCCCTCGGGGAACGCGAACCCGAGCCGCCGGTAGAAGGTGACGGAGGCGGCCATGTCGGAGACCACCAGCCCGATGGCATCGAATCGTGGAGTCATACGGCCACCGTAGGGACGGGGCCGTCCGCCGGTCTTGAAGGAATCGGACATGTCTCAGCGGCACCGGCCCGGAGGGGTGCGCGTCGGGGCCGTCGGCCGGCGCGCTGCCGCGGATGCCGGTCGCCTCTCGGGGTGCGGGGCAAGCCCGGCCCCCCGTCCGCCTCCCCGTCGTGCCGCGACCCCGCGGGCCCTCGTCGGCCGTCGGCCCCCCGCCCGCGGGGCGAGCAAGCCCCGGCCCTCCCGTCGGTGCTCGCGTTGCGGGGGCGGCGGGCTGTTGTTCCACTGGAGTGCGGCCGCCCCGGCCCGGTCCGTGTGCGCGCGGTGCGCCGACGGACCTCGCCCGCCGCGGCTCCTGCCCGCCCTTTTCCCTGCCCCCACCACGTTCCGGACGGCGATCATGACGATGTCCCCCTTCGGTGCCTCCTACGGCGGCCAGGACCCCTTCTCGGAGATCCTCAACCGGTTCTTCGGGATGTCCCCGGGGGCCTCCCCGCCGCAGGTGCAGCGGGTGCCGATCGGGCGGCTGCTGACCGAGTCCGCGCAGGACCTGATCAACCGCGCGACCCGCAAGGCCGCCGAGGACGGCAGCGCCGACCTGGACACCGAGCACCTGCTGTGGGCCTGCACCCAGGTGGAGCCGGCCCGAGGGCTGCTCACCCAGGCCGGAATCGACCCGGACGACCTGGCCCAGAGGATCGCCGCCGTGCTGCCCGGCGAGAGCGGCACCCCCTCGGCCCAGCCCGGCCTCACCCCGGCCGCCAAACGGGTGCTGCTGCGCGCCCACGCCCGCTCCCAGGCGACCGGCGTGTCGTACATCGGTCCGGAGCACGTCCTCGGCGCGCTGCTGGACTCGCCGGACTCGGCGGCGGCCAGACTGCTCACCGGCTCCGGCATGGAACTCGACGGGCTGCGCCGGGCCGCCGAGACCGCCGCACGCCCGGAACGGGCCGAGACGCGCCCGGCGAGCACGACACCCACCCTCGACGAGTACGGCCGCGACCTCACCGAGGAGGCCAAGGCCGGCAGACTCGACCCGGTCGTGGGCCGCGCCGAGGAGATCGAGCAGACCGTGGAGATCCTCTCCCGCCGCTCGAAGAACAACCCCGTCCTGATCGGCGAGCCCGGCGTCGGCAAGACCGCGATCGTGGAAGGCCTCGCGCAGCGCATCGTCGCCGGGGACGTGCCGCAGACGCTGAAGGACAAGCGGGTCGTCGGACTCGACCTGACCGGGCTGATCGCCGGCGCCCAGTACCGCGGGCAGTTCGAGGAGCGGCTGAAGAACGTCATCGACGAGGTCAAGGGCGCCGCCGAGTCGACGATCCTGTTCATCGACGAGCTGCACACCGTCGTCGGCGCCGGTGCCACCGGCGAGGGCTCGATGGACGCCGGGAACATCCTCAAGCCCGCCCTCGCCCGCGGTGAACTGCACGTCGTCGGCGCGACCACGCTCGACGAGTACCGGCGGTACGTGGAGAAGGACGCCGCGCTGGAGCGCCGCTTCCAGCCGGTGATGGTGCCCGAGCCGAGCGTCGAGGAGACCGTGCAGATCCTGGAGGGCCTGCGCGACTCCTACGAGGCCCACCACCAGGTCCGCTACACCGACGACGCGCTCGCCGCAGCGGCCGAGCTGTCCGACCGGTACGTCACCGACCGCTTCCTGCCCGACAAGGCCATCGACCTGCTCGACCAGGCCGGCGCCCGGGTGCGGCTGCGTTCGCTCGGCAAGTCCACCGAGGTCGTCGAGCGAGAGGACCGGCTGGCCAAGCTGAACCGGGAGAAGGACCAGTCCGTCGCCGCCGAGGACTTCGAGAAGGCCGCCGAACTCAAGGACCGCATCGCCGAGGTGGAGGCCGAGATCGCCGGCGTGGCCGAACGCCGCGAGGGCGTCATGGAGGTCACCGCCGCCGACATCGCCGAGGTCCTCTCCCGGCGCACCGGCATCCCGGTGGCCCAGCTGACGGAGACCGAGAAGGAGCGCCTGCTCAAACTGGAGGACGCCCTGCACTCCCGGGTCGTCGGCCAGGACGAGGCGGTCACCGCGATCGCCCAGGCGGTACGCCGCAACCGGGCCGGCATGGGCGACCCGAACCGGCCCGTCGGCTCCTTCCTCTTCCTAGGCCCGACCGGCGTCGGCAAGACCGAACTGGCCAAGGCACTCGCCGAGTTGCTGTTCGGCGACGAGAACCGGCTGGTGCGGTTCGACATGAGCGAGTTCCAGGAGAAGCACACCGTCTCCCGGCTCGTCGGCGCCCCGCCCGGATACGTCGGCCACGAGGAGGCCGGCCAGCTCACCGAGAAGGTGCGCCGCCAGCCGTACAGCGTGCTGCTGTTCGACGAGGTGGAGAAGGCCCACCCGGACGTGTTCAACACGCTGCTGCAGGTCCTCGACGACGGGCGGCTCACCGACGCCCAGGGCCGCACGGTCGACTTCCGCAACACCGTCGTCGTGATGACGTCCAACATCGGCGCCCAGCGCATCCTCGCCCACCACGGCGACGTCGGCGCCATCAAGGACGAGCTGATGCAGGATCTGCGGGGCCGGTTCCTGCCGGAGTTCCTCAACCGGATCGACGACATCGTCGTCTTCCACGCCCTCACCGAGGCCGACCTGGACCGGATCGTGGAGCTGCTGCTGGACGCCAGCCGGCGCCGCGTGCGCGCCCAGGGCCTGGAGCTGGAGGTCACCGAGGCGGCCAAGAAGCTGCTCGTCGCGCACGGCCACCAGCCGGAGTTCGGCGCCCGCCCGCTGCGCCGCACCATCCAGGCCGAACTCGACAACCGGATCGCCTCGCTGCTGCTGGCCGACGAGGCGGACCCCGGCGACACGATCGTCGCGGACGTCGTGAACGACGCCCTGGTGTGCCGGGTCGAGCGTCCCGCGCAGTCGGCGCCGGGCGCCGGGGGTGCCGCGGCGGCGGCCCCGTGACCGGTCGGCGGACGGCCCTTCAGTGACGTTTCTCCGGTGAACCGGTTCCGCCATTGGGGTGAGTAAAGCGCGCTCAACAAGACGGTAGGTGCTCGGTATAGGAATTCTTTTGTCTTGGTAAAGGACAGCCGTGGTCCCCGCGGCCGTCCTTCGGGCGCACGTGTTCAACCCCACCCAAGGAGCTGGACGTTGACTTACGGGAACAAGCTGCGCGAGCAGATCGCCGCACCCGGGACCACCCCGCTGATCGGCGTGTACGACATGTACTCCGCCTCGATCGCCGCCCGGCACTACGACGGGATGTTCGTCTCCGGGTTCGGCTTCGCCGCGTCCTACTACGGCCTGCCCGACATCGGCTTCATCGCCTGGCCGGACATGGTGGCGTTCGTGCAGCGGCTGCGGGGCGCCTTCCCGCACCACCACCTGCTCGTCGACATCGACGACGGTTACGTCGACCCCGAGGTCGCCTGCCATGTCGTCGAGGGTCTGGAGCGCATCGGCGCCTCCGGGGTCATCCTGGAGGACCAGAAGCGGCCCCGCCGCTGCGGTCACGCCGACGGCAAGCAGGTGCTGCCGCTGGACGAGTACCTCGACAAGCTGGACCAGGTGCTCAAGACGCGCCGCGACCTGGTCGTGGTGGCCCGCACCGACGCCACCGACGAGGACGACATCCTGCACCGCGCCGAGCGGCTCGCCGCCACCGACGCCGACGTGGTCCTCGTCGACGGCGTGCGCAGCGTGGAGTGGATCCGCCGCATCCGCGAGGTGGTCGGCGGCAAGCCGCTGCTGTTCAACCAGATCGCCGGCGGCAAGTCGCCCCGGCTCTCGCTGAGCGAGCTGTCCGGTCTGGGCGTCGACGTCGCCATCTACAGCACGCCGTGTCTGTTCGCCGCGCACGAGGCGATGGACTCCGCGCTCGCCGGGCTCAAGGAGGCCGACGGCCGGCTGCCCGAGGTGGACGCCGCGAGCGGCGTCGGCGTCAAGGCCGCCACCCGGCTGCTGGAGCGCAACATCGCCCGGCTGCGTACGGCACCCACGGCCGGGCAGACCGTCGCCGAGGCGGAGGCCGCGGTCGCGGTCGCGCAGGCCGAGTCCGAGGGCGTCCCGGCGTGACCGGGGCCCGCCCGGCCGCCGCGCGGCTGCGTCTGGGCGCGGCCCTCGCGGCGGCCGTGCTCGGCGCCTCGGCGGTCCCCGCGGCGGCCGACGGCAGCCTGATCACGGTGATCGACAACTCCCGGGCGGACTCGGTCCTGGAAGTGGACCGCACCGCGAACCTGCAGACCGGCAGCGGCACCGCCGGCAGCGACCACGACGGCAGCGCCGTGGACCTGATGCAGGCCCTCGTCGGCGCGACAGGCAGGCACGAAAACGGGTGACCCACCGACACCGTCCGGCGCCGAATCCTCCGCGCCGGACGCTGTCGCCCCCGGGCGCCGGGCCTGCCGGCGCCGACCGGACACGACACCGGGCAGGCTGAAAGCGCTTGCTATTCCAGGGCGGCGGCCCCGCGGAGGTGAGGACACCGGGAGGCGCCGGCCCGCGCGCACCCCCGCTGCCGGAAGGCGGCGTACGCCGAACAGCCCAATGCTGCCCTCCTGCGACGGAATACCGCGCGCGGCTGTGGTGCTCTGGTGAGACCGGAGCACGAACGCGGCGAAGGGCTGGTGGGCGTATGACGGCGGACCGGACGGACCCGGTGGTCGCGACTCCCCACGGGCGGATACGCGGCCGCTACGAGCACGGCGTCGCCGTCTTCCGTGGCATCCCGTACGCGGCACCCCCGTTCGGGCCGCGCCGGTTCCGGCCGCCCGCGCCGCCGGAGCCGTGGGACGGGGTGCGCGACGCCGGGGCCTTCGGGCCGACGCCGCCCAAACCGCCGTACTCGGAGGCCTTCGAGAAGTATCTGTCCGACCCGGTCGTGCCGGGTGAGGACTGCCTCAACCTCAACGTCTGGACCCCCGACCCGGACCCCGCCGCCCGGCTGCCGGTGCTGGTGTGGTTCCACGGCGGCGCCCTGACCCGCGGCTCCTCGGCCGTGCCCGTCTACGGCGGCCGCCCCTTCGCCCGCGACGGCGTGGTGCTCGTGTCGGTGAACTACCGGCTGGGCGTGGAGGGCTACGGCCTGTTCCCGGACGCCCCCGCCAACCCGGGCCTGCGCGACCAGCTCGCCGCCCTGCACTGGGTGCACGAGGCGATCGCGGCGTTCGGCGGCGACCCGGAACGCGTCACCCTGGCCGGCCAGTCCGCCGGAGCCATCAGCATGGGCGCGCTGATCGCCGCCCCGCAGGCCCAGGGCCTGTTCCGGCGGGCCGTGATGCAGAGCGGACCGCCGGAGTCCGCCGACCGGGACAAGGTACGGCGCATGGTGCGCCGGATGGCGGCCCGGCTGAAGGTGCCCGCCACCGCCGAGGCGTTCGCCGCCGTCGACCCCGCACTGCTGCTGCGCACCCAGGCCGAGGTCGGCCGGCTCGGCAGCCCGGTGCTGGGCGGGCCGTCGTTCGGCATCGTCGTCGACGGCGACCTCGTGCCCCGCGACCCGCTGGAGGCCCTGATCGACGGTGACGCCGCGTCCGGTGCCGAGCTGCTGATGGGCTGGACCCGCGACGAGTACCGGCTGTGGCTGGTCCCCGGCGGTCTCGTCGAACGCGTCGACCGGCTCGGCCCGGTCGCCCTCGCCGGGGCCATGGCCCGCTGCCACTGCGGTCACGAGGTCGTCCGCGGCTACCGTGCCCTGCACCCCGACGCCGGACCCGCGGAAATCGTCGGCCAGCTCGTCACCGACCACCTGCTGCGCATCCCGCTGCACCGCCTGGCCGACGCCCGGCCCGGCTCGTCGTACGTCTACGAGTTCGCCTGGCCGTCGCTGCTGCCCGGTCTCGGCGCCTGCCACGCCCTCGAACTGGGCTTCGTCTTCGACACCGGCGAGGTCCCGGAGTCGGCCAAACTGGCCGGTGAGGGCGGGCCGCAGGAGCTGGCCGACCAGATGCACCGCGCCTGGGTGCGCTTCGTCGCGGACGGCGACCCCGGCTGGGAGCCGTGGGACCTCTCGCATCCGGTGCGGATCTTCGGCGAACCGGCACAAGCACGCGAGGAGGGCCGTCCGGACGTCCTGCGCGACCCGTACACGGCCCATGGGCCGCGCGACCGGGAGATCGCCCTGTGGCGCCTGGACGCCGCCGCCCAGGCGGCCGCGGCCGTCGCCGGGCCGCCCCCGGCGGCCGGCCCGGCCACCCGGACCGTGGAACTGCGCTCCGCGGTCCGCCGGCTGCGCCGCTCGTCAGCCCTGCGGCGCCGCTGAAACAGCCCCTGTGGGGGCGGGAGTTGGTCCGGGCCTCTGCCTGGCACCGTTCGACGTGCGGGCGATGGCCCCGATCGCCCGCGGACCGACCCGGCAGCAGCCGCCGTCAGCTCTGCGGCGCCGCTGAAACAGCCCTTGCAAGGGCGGGAGTTGGTCCGGGTCGCTGCCCGTTACCGTGCGAGCGTGCGGGCGATGGCCCCGATCGCCTGCGGACCGACCCGGCAGCAGCCGCCGATCAGGCGGGCGCCCGACTTCCGCCAGTCCTGCACCAGTTCGGGCGCGAAGGTGGAGTTGCCGTCCCAGGCGCGCGCCTCGGCGTCCCACCGCTCCCCGCTGTTGGGGTAGACCACGACCGGCTTGCCGGTGACCCGCGCCGCGGTGGCGACGGCGGCGGCCACGTCCTGCGGGGCGCAGCAGTTGACGCCGACCGCGACCACCTCGTCCGCGTCGGCGGCGAGCGCGAAGGCGTCCTCCAGCGGCTGCCCGGCCCGGGTGCGGTCCCCGTCGACCGTGTACGACAGCCACGCCGGCACCCCGAGACCCCGCACCGCCCGCAGCAGCGCCGCGGCCTCGTCGGTGTCGGGGACCGTCTCCAGCGCGAACACGTCGGGCCGGGCCGCCGCCAGCACCTCCAGCCGGGGGCGGTGGAAACGCTCCAGCTCGGCCACCGTGAGCCCGTACGCCCCCCGGTACTCGGAACCGTCGGCGAGCATCGCCCCGTACGGGCCGACGGACGCGGCCACCCACAGCGGCCGGGTCACCCCCTTCTCCCGGGCCCGGGAACATGCCCGCCGGGCCAGTTCCACGCTCAGCCCGAGCAGACGGGCCGCCTCCTCGGGGCCGATCCCGCGCGCCGCGAAGCCCTCGAACGTGGCCTGGTAGCTCGCGGTGATCGACACATCGGCACCCGCCTCGACGTAGGCGAGGTGCGCCTCGGTGATCGCCTCGGGCCGCTCGGCGAGCAGCCGCGCCGACCACAGCTCGTCGCTCAGATCGTGCCCGGCGGCCTGAAGCTGGTTGGACATCCCGCCGTCGAGGACGACCGTCCCGGTGGCGAGGGCATCGGCGAGAGGGGGAGGGGTGTCGCTCGTCATGCCCCGACGCTAACCCGCCGGCCTCCTCGCCGGACACCGGTGCGGTCGGACGCGGAGGGCGCGAGCGGCTCCGGGGCGGTGATGCCGGGGCGGTGATGCCGTGACGGCCTACCGTGCGCGGAACCGGTCCTCCTCCACCCGCTCCACGAGCCCCGCGCCCACCAGCCGGTCCAGGTGCAGCGCCGCCGTCCTGCGCTCCACCGGCCGCACGTGCGGGCCCTCGACGTGCGGACGGTAGACCAGCCGGTGTTCGGCGATCTCCTCGACGGTGCGCGGCTCGCCGAGGAAGGCCAGCAGTGCCGCCTCGCGCCTGTCCACGACGGCGGCGAAGGCGTCCAGCCGGCGCCGGAACTCGGCCGCGCCCTCGATGACGCCCTTCTGGTGGGACGTGCCGTACCAGCGGGCGTCGATGTCCCGGCAGCGGCGCATCGACGCCTCGAAGTCGGCGAGGCTGCTGCCGGCGTCGCCGTAGTACGGGCCGAACGACGTCAGGTCGATGTCCGCGACGAACAGGAAACCGTCCGGCTCGATCAGGAACCCGCAGTGCCCCGCGGTGTGCCCGGGCAGGTGCACCACGGTCACCGTGCGCCCGCCCAGGTCGAACACCGTGCCGTCCGCGAAGGCACGGGCGTCCGCACGGCCCCGCACATGGAAGCTGTCCCGGAACGTGACGTCCAGCTCGGCGGCCGCGTCCGGCGGGAGCCCGAGCGCGTCGATCATCGCCCGGCGCGAGCGCAGCGCGGCGAGGTCGTCTCCATGGACGTGGACCGGCACGTCGTAACTCCCGAGCCCGGCGATGTGGTCCTCGTGGGCATGGCTGACGAGCACCAGGTCCGCCGGCGGCGCGTCCTCGGCGAGCGAGAGGGAGGGGTCGACGACCAGGGTCTCCGCCGTGCCCCGCACGAGCAGCGAGTGTGCGTACGGGTACGCACCCCGCTCGGCACCCACGAGCACGGTGACCTCGCCGTACTCGGCCGTCGTGTATCCCCTGTCACCCATGACCGCGGCCATCTCCCGTCCGCGGCCACCGCGGCCGCACCCGCAGCATGCGTCATTTCCTGGTCCGCCCGCTCGCCGTCCCCCACAATCGCTCTGTGACCTCTGCCATCCGCCACACCACGATCGACTCCGCCGACGCCTACCGGCTCGCCCACTTCTGGTCCGAGGTGCTGGGCCTTCCCCTGCACGACGACGACAAGCCGGGGGACCCCGAGGCCCTCATCGAGGGCGCCGGCCTGCTGTTCGTCACCGTGCCGGAAGCGAAGACGCTCAAGAACCGGCTGCACTTCGACCTCCAGCCGCAGGACCGCACCCGCGAGGAGGAGGTCGAGCGGCTGCTTGCCCTCGGCGCCACCCTCGTCGCCGACCGCCGCAACCCGGACGGCACCGGCTGGGCCGTTCTCGCCGACCCCGAGGGCAACGAGTTCTGCGTCGAGCGCAGTGCCGCGGAGCGCGCCGCGGGCAGCTGAGCTGCGTCGGCCGGCCTCGCGGGAGCGCGGACGCTTCGGCCGGTGCCGAAGCGTTCCGCGCCTAGCGTGCCGGTGTGAACCGACGCACCGATCCCCACCACCGCACCCCCGCCCAGGCCGTCACCGGCATGGTCGACCACGTGCTCGCGCTCGCCGCCGGCTGGACCGCCTGGGACGGTACGCCCGCGCATGCCGACGGCCGGCTGTACACCCCGCACAAGGCGATCCGCCGGGTCGCCGACCATCTGATCGACCATCTCGCCGAGCTGGAGGCCCGGTCGGCCGGTGAGCCGCCGCTGCCCGACCACTGGCACGCCTCCGCCGTCACCACACCGGCCGACCTCGCCCCCTTCACCCGCGAGGACCTCGACGAGGCCCGCAGCCGGCTCACCCGGCTCGCCCGCATCTGGGCCGTGCGGCTGGACGCGCTCACCGACGACCGGCTCGACCACTCGCCGGGCGACGGCTGGAGCTTCCGTGAACTCGCCCTCCACGTCGCTGAGTCGGCGTACTACGCGGACGCGGTGGGTGAGCTGACGTGACCGCGTTCGCCGCACTGCACCGCACGGGCGAGCCGATGCTGCTGCCCTGCGCCTGGGACCACGCCGTGGCCCACGCCCTCGCCGGGGAGGGCTTCCCGGCGATCGGCACGACCAGCCTGGGTGTCGCCGCGGCCGCGGGCAGGCCCGACGCGGCGGCGGCGACCCGCGAGGAGACCCTGCGGCTGGCGCTCGCCCTCGGCTCGGGCCCGTTCCTGCTGACCGTGGACGCCGAGGGCGGCTTCAGCGACGACCCCGGTGAAGTCGCCGAACTGGCCCACCGGTTGTGGGCGGCCGGAGCCGTCGGGATCAATCTGGAGGACGGGCGGGGGTCCGCCACGCTGCACGCCCGGAAGATCGCCGCGGTCAAGGCCGCGGTGCCCGGCCTCTTCGTCAACGCCCGCACCGACACCCACTGGCTCGGCGACGGCGACCGCGGCGACCTCACCGAGACCCTGCGCCGCCTCGACCTCTACGGGCAGGCGGGCGCCGACGGGGTCTTCGTGCCCGGACTGAGCGAGCCCCGGGCGATCTCCGCCCTGGTACGGCAGGTGTCCGCGCCCCTGAACATCCTGTACACGCCGGGCGGCCCCGGCATCGCCCACCTCACCGACCTGGGCGTACGCCGGATCAGCCTCGGCTCGCTGCTGTACCGGCACGCGCTGGGCGCGGCCGTGGAGACGGCGCTGCGGGTGCGGTCCGGGCGGCCGCCCGAGGGCACCGCGCCGTCGTACGACGCGATCCGCGCCCTGGCGGCGCCTCAGTGAGCGCCGGCGAGCGCTGCGGCGACGCCGTCCGCGAACTTCTCCGGGTGCTCGGCCGCTCCCAGGTGGCCGCCGGGCAGTTCCAGGAAGCGGCTGCCGTGGCGCTCGGCGAGGAAGGCGGCCGTCCGGTGCGGCAGTTGACCACGGGAGGCCGTGCCCGCCGCGAGGGTGAGGCGCCCGCCGGGCAGGTCCGCCGGAGGCACGTACCCGGAGAACGGGACGAGGACACGGGTGAGGAAGACGCCCATCGGCGTCCGCGTCTCCTCGTCCTCGGCGGGCGGCAGGCCCGCGGCCTGCTCGGGCGCCGGGCGTCCGTCCAGTTCCGCGGCCAGCCGGGCGCCGGCGGCGGCGAGCCCCGCGCGGCGGTAGGTGTCGTACACGGCGCGGAACCCCTCGTGCCGCAGCCGTCCGTCGGGCAGCGCGGCCACGCACGGCGGTTCGTGCGCGACGACGTGCCGCAGCCGCCCGGGATGCCGGGCGAGCAGGTCGAGGGCGGCGATGGCGCCGGAGCTGAACCCCAGGACGCACGCCGACCCGTCCGCCGGCAGCACGGAGCCGAGGGCGCGGTGCGCCGCCTCGCTCCAGTCCGCGACCCGCTGCTCGGCGACGGGGTGCCCGAGGCGGCCATGGGCGAGGCCGAGCGGGTCGAGGACGACGACGGTGAAGCGCTCGGCCAGCCGCCGCGTCAGCGCGTCCAGCCCCATGGGGTGCCCGGCGCCGCCCGGCACGACCAGCAGGACCGGCCCGCTGCCGTGCACGTCGTGAAAGGGCTCAGTCATGCGGGCCCTTTTCGCGGGGCCAGTTCTCCAGGGCCACGTGCAGCGCCTCGATCGCCCGCTCCCAGGACCGCTGTACGTCCCTGGGGGCGCCGAAGCCGCCGCCGGCCTCCAGGGCGCAGTAGCCGTGGAAGGTGCTGCGCAGCAGACGCACGGCGTCCGTGAGGTCGGGCTCCTGCAGGCCGTAGGCGCGCAGCATGCCGTAGGTGATCTCCGCGGTGCGGCGCAGCGCGGGGGAGTCGGTGACCAGGGCCTGGTCGAGGCGGATCTGGGTGGCGGCGTAGCGTCCGGGATGGGCCAGGGCGTACGCGCGGTAGGCGCCGGCGAAGGCGGCCAGCGCGTCCTTGCCGGCGCGGCCCGCCACCGCGGTGGCGATCGCGTCGATCATCTCGCCGCCGGCCAACAGGGCGAGGCGGGTGCGCAGGTCCTGCAGGTTGCGGATGTGCGAGTACAGGCTCGCGTCCTTCACTCCGAAGCGCCGTGCCAGCGCGGACAGGGTGACGTTCTCGAACCCGGCCTCGTCGGCGAGTTCGGCCGCGGCCGCGACGAGACGGTCGGCGGTGAGACCGGCACGCGCCATGGGCACCTTCCGTTTCCTAGAGGTCCTAGGTAGGAGCCTAGCCCAGGAAGGTCGCCGAGTGAAGCACGAACGGCCGAGGCCCCCGTGGCCGGTACCGAGCGCGCCCCGGCCGCGGGAGCCCTGGGCCGCGGGAGCCCTTGCGCGCGGGCGTCAGGCGCTCGCGGAGAACACGAACGCGAACTCGGCGGGCCCGGCGTGCAGGACGTACCGGGGGAGCGGGCCCGGGCCGCAGGACTGGGAGCCGATGCCGTGCTGGCGGTGGTCGAGGTTCACCCAGACCGTGTCACCCGGTGTGAGACCGGTGCGGTGGGTGGCCGCGTCCAGCTCCTCCGTCGTCCAGCGCCGCGCGGTCAGCCAGAACTCCGGGTCGCCCTCGATGCGCAGCCCGCCCAGCTCCGCCCATCGCACGTCGGCGCGGGCGCCGTTCTCCTGCGGGCGCACGTACGGCGTCTGCAGCGCGTCCACCGTCGACTGCCACCGCCCGATCGCGGACGCCTCGCGGGTGTCCGGGTACGCCTCACCCGGGCCGCCGCCGAACCAGCGCACCTCGTCGGCCGCCCCGAGGCCGAAGCGGATCCCGAGCCGCGGCAGCGGCACCGTCCAGTCGCCCTCCGGGCCCACCGACACCGTCAGCTTCAGCCGGTCCCCGTCCGACGTCCACCGGTAGACCGTGCGCAGCCCCAGGTCCCGTCCGGCGGGCGCGACCCGGGTGCGCACGGTCAGCGCGTCGTCGGCCGTCTCCACCGCGTCGAGACGGTGCCGCATGCGGTGCAGGCCGAGCGTGCGCCACAGCGGGCCGTGGCGGACACGGTCCTGCCACGAGGCGCCGTTGTCGTTGTCGGTCGGCGCCCGCCACACGTCCAGACGCAGCCCCTTCACGGCCACGTCGCCGACGGCGAGCAGCGCGCCCGTGCGGGCGTCGAAGACGCCGGGGCCGAGCGTGATCCGGCCGCCGCCGGGCAGCGGGCGGGCGGACGCGGCGACGTACGGCACCGGGCGCCGTGACACCGTCCACTGTCCCCAGGCCACCTCGTGACCCCGCGGCGCCCACGCCGTGTCCGCCGCCAGCCGGGCGCGCACCGTCCACTGCGTCTCGGCCCCGGGGCGCCGCACCTCGGGCGGCTCGGGCAGCTTCACGTCGGCCGACTCGCCGGGTCCCAGGGCGGGGACGTCCAGCGGGCCCTGTGCGACGCTCTCGCCGTCCACCTCGAACGACCAGGTGAAGGCCGGCGCGGACAGGTCGGCGAAGTCCTGCTTGTTCGTCACCCGCACGCCGCCGGCGTCCGGTTCTCCTTCGATGCCGACCGGCTCGAAGACCTTCTTCACCTCCGCAAGGCCCGGCGAGGGCTGCCGGTCGGGGAACAGCAGCCCGTCGCAGACGAAGTTGCCGTCGTGCAGCTCCTCGCCGAAGTCACCGCCGTAGGCGTAACCCAGCCCCGGATGGGTGATGCCGTGGTCGATCCACTCCCACACGAAACCGCCCTGCAACCGCTCGTACCGCTCGAACAGCCGCTGGTAGTCGGCCAGTCCGCCCGGACCGTTGCCCATGGCGTGGGCGTACTCGCACAGGATGAAGGGCAGCGCGCGCCGCTTGTCCGGGCCGCCGTCCAGGCATCGGCCGATCCGCTCGACCTCCTCGTGGGAGGCGTACATCCGCGAGTAGACGTCCGTGTCACGGCAGCTGCGATCGCCCTCGTAGTGCAGCAGACGGGAGGTGTCGCGGCCGCGGATCCACTCGGCCGTCGCGGTCAGGCCGCGTCCGGTGCCCGCCTCGTTGCCCAGCGACCACAGCACGACCGACGGGTGGTTCTTGTCCCGTTCGACCATCCGGGCGGCGCGGTCCAGCAGGGCCGGCGTCCAGCGGTCGTCGTCGACGGGGTTGCCCCGCCACTCCTGCGCGGTGAAGCCGTGGGTCTCCAGGTCGCACTCGTCGATCACCCACAGGCCCAGCTCGTCGCACAGGTCCAGGAAGGCCGGGTGCGGCGGATAGTGGGAGGTGCGCACCGCGTTGATGTTGTGCCGCTTCATCAGCAGCACGTCCTCGCGCAGGGTGGCCGTGTCCAGCGCGCGGCCCGTGTCCGGGTGCCACTCGTGCCGGTTGACGCCCTTGAAGAGGACCGGTTTGCCATTGACCTGGATCAGGCCGTCGCGCAGCTCCACCGTGCGGAACCCGATGCGCAGCGCGACCCGTTCGCCCGGCGTCGCCAGCACCCCGTCGTACAGGCGCGGTGCCTCCGCCGACCACGGCAGCACCGGGACGGTCACCGACTCGCCGGTGGCGATGTCGACGCCCAGTTCCGGCACCGTGACCCGGCCGTCGGTGTCGGAGTCGACGCGCAGCGTGCCCTCGCCGCGCACATGGTCGTAGGAGGCGTGCACGAAGAAGTCCGCGACGCAGCCGGGCGGGCGGTGCAGCAGGGTCACGTCACGGAAGATGCCGGGCAGCCACCACTGGTCCTGGTCCTCCAGATACGAGCCCGCCGACCACTGGTGCACGCGGACGGCGAGCACGTTGCCGCTGGGCCGCAGCAGATGTCCGACGGTGAACTCGTGCGGCAGCCGTGAACCCTGGAAGGTGCCGAGGTCCGTGCCGTTGAGCCACACCCGGGCGCAGGACTCGACCCCGTCGAAACGGAGCACGGCGCCGCCGCCGGCCGGCCAGTCGCCGGGCAGGTCGAAGACGCGCAGATGGTCGCCGGTCGGGTTCTCGGTGGGCACCCGGGGCGGGTCGACCGGGAACGGGTAGAGGTGGTTGGTGTAGCCGGGCGCGCCGTGGCCCTGGAGCACCCAGTGCCCGGGGACCGTGACCTCCGCCCAGTCACGGGTGTCGTGGCCGAGCTCGGCGAACGCGTCGTTTTCGGCGTCGGCCGTCCCCGACAGCCGGAACCGCCAGGTGCCGTTCAGCGGCAGCCGTGCCGCGTCCGAGGTGGCGTACCAGGCACGCGGCGGCAGGGAGCCGTCGCCGGGAGAGACGTTCTCGAGGTACTCGACGGTGGTCGTGCGCAAGGTGATCGGTCTCCAGGCGGTGGGTGTGCGGTCTCCGGTCGGTGAGCGACGGCGCGCGGCCCGGCGCCGTCAGGACGGGTGTGCGGTGCGGGAGGAGGTGATGACCGGGTTGCCCGAGGGCGCGTGCTCAGTCCGCGAAGAGTTCCCCCACGAACGCGTTGGTGAACTTCCCCGCCGGGTCCAGCTCCCGCGCCAGCGCGCGGAAGTCCGCGAGCCGTGGGTAGCCCGCGCGCAGTGCCGACGCCGGGGTGGTGAACACCTTCCCCCAGTGCGGGCGGGGCGCGAAAGGCGCCAGGACCTCCTCCAGCCGGCGGACCACCGGAAGGACGGCGGCCGTGTCCGCCACCCAGGTGAAGTGCACCGCGACACTGTCCCGCCCGGAGGACGGGCTGAGCCACTGCGCGTCCGCCGCGACCGTGCGCACCTCGCAGATCTGCAGCACGGCCGCGACCGTGTCCCGGATGCCGTCGATCGCGTGCAGGACGCCCAGGGCGTGCTCCCGCGGCAGCAGATACTCGCTCTGCAGCTCCGCCCCGCTGCTCGGGGTGAACTCCGCGCGGAAGTGCGGCAGCCGCTCGTGCCAGGGCCCGGGCACGCCGAACTGGCCGGTGCAGTTCTGCGCCGGCATCCCCGGCACCGGGTGCAGCGCCACCTTGGCCGGCACGGCCCACGGGAAGCCGGGCAGCGGCTGGTCGGTGCGCCGCTTGCGCCAGACCTGGGTGAAGCCCGGCGCCCGCCAGTCGGTGAACAGGCTGACGCTGTACGCCGAGCCCGCCACGGACTCGAAGTCCAGCCCCTCCAGCGGCAGTTCGGTGTACAGATGCTGCTCGACCTCGAAGGCGGGCTCCAGATCGAGGGTGAGCGCGGTGACGACACCGAGCGCGCCGAGCGAGGTGACCGCGCCGCCGAAACGCTCGTCGCCCCGGGCGACGGTCACGGTGGAGCCGTCCGCCGTGACGATCTCCACCTCCCGTACGGCGTCGGCGAGCGGCCCGTTGCCGACGCCCGAGCCGTGGGTGCCGGTCGCCACCGAGCCGGCCACCGAGATGTGCGGCAGGGAGGCCATGTTCGCCAGGGCCAGCCCGTGGGCGTGCACCCGGCGGGCCAGTTCGGCGTAGCGCACCCCGCCGCCCACCCGCACGGTCCGCGCCGCCGTGTCGACCTCGACCTCGGCCGGCAGGGCGTCGAGCGCCAGCAGGACGCCCTCGGGGCCGGGGTCGGCGACGGTGTTGAAGGAGTGCCCGCTGCCCAGCACCCGCACCCGGTCGCCGCCCGCCACGACCGCGCGCAGCGCGTCGAGCGTGCGCGGCCGGTGCAGCTCCTTGGCGGTGTACGTGATGTTGCCCGCCCAGTTCGTCACGCTCTCGGCCATCGAGGCGCCCCTCCGCATCTGCTGATTCCGTAGTTTTCCTGCCGCAAGACTGCTGTTTTCATCGTGCCCATCGCCTGTGGCGTACGTATTCGATAGTTTTCCCGTATGACGCCACAGCCGCTTCCCGCCGCCCTCCCGCAGACCGACCGCACCCGGCACCGCCGCCTGCGGGATCAGGGCAGCCTGGCCCGGGCCGATCTCGACGCGATCCTGGACGCCGGATTCGTCTGCCATCTGGGCGTGGTGATCGAGGGACGTCCCCTCGTCGTGCCCACCGTCTACGGCCGCGACGAGCGCGCGCTGTACGTCCACGGCTCCGTCGCCAGCCGCAGCCTCGCCGGCTCCGTCCCCGTGTGCGTCACCGTCACCCACGTGGACGGCCTGGTCCTCGCCCGCTCCGTCTTCGAGCACGGCGTCAACTATCGCAGCGCCGTCATCCACGGCGAGGCCCGCACCGTCACCGACTCCGAGGAGAAACTGGAGGGCCTGCGCCTGCTCACCGAGCACTGCGCTCCCGGTCAGTGGTCGTACGCGCGCCGCCCCAGCCGCAAGGAGCTGGCCGCCACCACCCTGCTCGCCGTGTCCCTGGAGGAGGCCTCCGTCAAGATCCGCACCGGCGCGCCCGACGACGGCGAAGGACCCGACGCCGGGCTGGGCCTGTGGGCCGGCACCCTGCCGCTCACCCAGGTCTGGGGCGCGCCCGTTCCCGATCCGCTCCTTGCCGCCGGCACCCCCGTACCGGGGCACATCGCGGCGCGGGAGGGGACCCGGCACGGCTGATGTCAGAGGCAGGGCATACCGTGAGGAGTCGTACGCCTGAACCGGGAGGAGAGTCGAATGGGCAGCCGTACAGCGCTGGTCGAGGATCTGATGGAGCGGTTTCCGCAGGTGCCGCGGGAAGCCGTCTTCAAGGAGGACCTGCTGCGCGGCGGTGTCGCCTTCGACCCGTCGGCGCTGAGCGACAACGAGAGCGGTGAGGTGAAGCCGAAGTCCTACTTCATCTTCTCCTTCGACCACGGCACCCTGCCGGAGCTGGGCGAGGCCGCGCTGCGCCGGCCCCCGGAGGAGATCATCCTCACCGGAGGCCCCTACGACCTGCGCCGCACGGTCGTCTCCGTCCGGGTGAACCCCGCCTCGCCCTACCGGGTCGCCGCCGGCGAGGACGGCGTGCTCGGCCTCTACCTCGACGGCAGGCGCATCGCCGACGTCGGCGTGCCGCCGATGCCGGAGTACTACCGGCACAAGCTCTCCAACGGCAAGTCCGTGATGGAGGTGGCCCCCACCATCCAGTGGGGCTACCTGATCTACCTCACCGTCTTCCGGGTCTGCCAGTACTTCGGCGCCAAGGAGGAGTGCCAGTACTGCGACATCAACCACAACTGGCGCCAGCACAAGGCCGCCGGACGGCCCTACACCGGGGTCAAGGACGTCGAGGAGGTCCTCGAGGCCCTGGAGATCATCGACCGCTACGACACGCAGAAGGCGTCCACCGCCTACACGCTGACCGGCGGCGCGATCACCAAGACGGTCTCCGGACGCGACGAGGCCGATTTCTACGGTCACTACGCCAAGGCCATCGAGGAGCGCTTCCCCGGCCGCTGGATCGGCAAGGTCGTCGCCCAGGCGCTGCCCAAGGCGGACGTGCAGCGCTTCAAGGACTACGGCGTGCAGATCTACCACCCCAACTACGAGGTGTGGGACGAGTACCTGTTCAAGATGTACTGCCCCGGCAAGGAGCGGTACGTCGGCCGCGACGAGTGGCACAGGCGGATCCTCGACTCGGCCGACGTGTTCGGCGCGCGCAACGTCATCCCGAACTTCGTCGCGGGCGTGGAGATGGCCGAGCCCTTCGGCTTCAAGACGGTCGACGAGGCCATCGCCTCCACCACCGAGGGCCTGCGCTTCTTCATGTCCAACGGCATCACGCCCCGCTTCACCACCTGGTGCCCCGAGCCCACCACACCGCTCGGCAAGGCCAACCCGCAGGGCGCGCCGCTGGAGTACCACATCCGGCTGCTCCAGGCCTACCGGCAGACCATGGAGGACTTCGGCCTCTCCTCGCCCCCCGGCTACGGCCCGCCCGGCCCCGGCCGCGCCGTCTTCTCCGTCTCCTCCTTCATGGACAGCCTTCCGGCACAGGACACCGCCCCGGTGAGCTGAGGGTCCCCGCCGCCGGCACGGCGCCGGTCCTCAGGCGCCGTGCACCGTGGCCGTGTCGGGGCGCGGCGCCGGTGCGTGGTGGGCCGCGGGGCCCAGTGCGAAGGTGCGCAGCAGGTTCTCGGTGGTCCGCGTGACGAAGGCGCGGGTACGGCCGTCCATGCCGTGGTCGTGCCCGAGTTCGCCGGTGCCCGCCACCAGGCCCTCCACCCAGCGCATCGTGCCGGTCGCGAACACCCCGGCGCCGCTCGCCACCGTGTAGTACGCCGAGTCGCTGTGGCTCGCCCGGCCCTGGCACACCAGCGGCGACTGCGCGGTGATCTCCAGCGGGCCCGGAGCGGGGGAGCCCTCGGGCACCCGGTCGTACTCCACGCCGACGAGATGGGGGAAGCCCTCCCCGGGGCGCACCCCCGTGCCGTCGTACAGCCAGTGATCGGCCGCGCGGACGACGTAGGGCGCGTCGACCGGGAAGCCCTCGTAGAGCACCCCGGTCAGCGACGACTCGGGGTCGGGCGCCGGCGGCAGCCGGAAGTCGGTGGTGACCTGGGCGGGACGGGAGCCGTAGCAGGGGTCGGCGCGGAAGGCGCTCTTGTAGCAGACCACCGTGCGCGCGTCCGCCGCCGCGCCGGGCTCCAGCCGGACCCGGCGGAAGCAGGTGTTGGCGCCGAGGAACGCGACGTTCGTGCCCGCGTCCCGGGCGGCGGTGACATGGGCGCGCTGCTCGGGCGTCCAGTACTCGTCGTGCCCCAGGCACACCACCGCGTGCGCGCCGCGCAGCACCGAGGGGTCCCGGTGCACATCCAGGCCGGTGGTGTACGCCAGGGGAATGCCGACGCGCTCGGCCAGCACCACCAGCGCCCGCTCGTACACCAGGAACTTCTCGGCGCCGCTGCCGTCGTAGGGGCGGTCGAAGGTCACCGCGAGTGAGCGGGACGCGTAGTCCCCGAGCGGTCCGGCGTACAGGCTGCTGCCGCCCCAGCGGTTGTACGCCTGCCAGGTGGCCGGGGCGTGCACCAGGACCGTGCGGCCCGCGCCCTCGGCGGAGCGGACGACCAGCGGGACGTAGCGCCGGTATCCGCTCTCCGCCTCCAGCCGCAGCAGATACGCCCCCTCGGGCCAGCCGGCGGTGTGCACGGTGAGGGTGGCCGGCCAGTCGGCGTGCACGGTACGGGTCTTCGGCAGCAGCCGGGGCGCGGGCCGGGCATGACCGGGTATGCGGTCCGAGGCCCAGATCAGCCGGGCCTGCCGTCCGCCGTACCAGCCGACCCGGAACGCGGCGACCCGGAAGGACGGGGCGGTCGTCGACACGTGCAGGGCGAACTCCTCGCCGGGTGTCACGCTGACCCGGTCGGTGTAACCGGCCACCGCGTCCTGCGGCCCCGTCGCACCCAGCCGCCAGTCGGCAGTACCCGGAGCGTCCCGCTCCGCCTCGGGCCGGTGCCGCCCCGCGTCGCGCGCGGCGGAGCGGTGCCCGTCCGGCCCGGCCGTGCACGCGGCGGCGCCGAGGCCCGCGCCGGCGCACAGACAAAGGAAGCGGCGCCGGCCCGGCGCGCCCGTTCCGTCTGCCACGGTCACGTCACCTCCCGGAAGTGCGCCCGGCCCAGCGTCGCCGGGCCCGGCGGCACGCGCAACCGGAGAGGAGACGCGTGCCCCGCGAGAAAACCGGTGGCGCCCCGACTCCCGTCTTCCCTAGGGTGAGGAGCGATCCGAGCGGTGGCCTTCCGGCCACCGCCACCGCAGATGTGAGGACGAGGAGGTGTCGACCGATGGCTGTCGTTGCGATGGGCGCTGCCCGCATCCAGGAATCCATCACGTCCACCTCCGTGGCCACCGGCTGACCGAATCCGCCGCGCCGAACACGCGCGCCTGCCGGGGCCGCCCCTTGCGAAGGGTCACCCCTTGAGCGCCAGCTCTGCTTCCTTCTCCACCTCCTCCGTCTTCTCCGCTCTCGCTCCCTACGGCTGGGACGAGGACTGGGCCGACGCGTTCGCGCCGTACGCCGCCGAAGGGCTGCTGCCCGGCCGTGTCGTGCGCGTCGACCGCGGTCAGTGCGACGTCGTCACCGCCGACGGCACGGTCCGCGCCGACACCGCCTTCGTCACCCCGCACGACCCGCTGCGGGTCCTGTGCACCGGCGACTGGGCCGTCGTCGAACCCGGCGGCAACCCCCGCTATGTGCGCGCGTACCTGCCGCGCCGCACCGCCTTCGTACGCTCCACCTCCTCCAAGCGGTCCGAGGGGCAGATCCTCGCCGCCAACGTCGACCACGCCGTCGTCGCCGTCTCCGCCGGTGTGGAACTCGATCTCGGCCGCATCGAACGCTTCCTCGCCCTCGCCTGGGAGTCCGGGGCGCAGCCCGTGGTCGTGCTCACCAAGGCCGACCTCGTGCCCGACCCGGTGACGCTCGGACACCTCGTCCAGGACGTCGAGACCGCGGCGCCCGGCGTACCCGTGCTGACCGTCAGCGCCGAGCGGGGAGACGGGCTCGACGTGCTCGCCGCCGTCGTCGGAGCCGGCACCTCCGTCCTGCTCGGGCAGTCCGGCGCCGGCAAGTCCACCCTCGCCAACGCGCTGCTCGGCGCGGACGTGATGGACGTCCAGGCCGTCCGCGGCCTCGACGGCAAGGGCCGGCACACCACCACCACCCGGAATCTGCTCGCCCTGCCCGGCGGCGGGGTCCTCATCGACACCCCCGGCCTGCGGGGTGTCGGCCTGTGGGACGCCGGGAACGGGGTCGGCCAGGTCTTCGCCGAGATCGAGGAACTGGCCGAGGAGTGCCGGTTCCACGACTGCGGCCACGACACCGAGCCGGGATGCGCGGTACGGGCCGCCCTGGAGGCGGGCGAGCTGCCCGAGCGGCGGCTGGAGAGCTACCGCAAGCTCCAGCGGGAGAACCAGTACATCGTCGCCAAGACCGACGCCCGGCTGCGCGCGGAGCTCCGCAAGGAGTGGAAGCGACGGGGAGCGGAGGGCAAGGCGGCGATGGAGGCGAAGCGGGGGCGCCACCGCTAGGCGGTGCCTCGTCGATCAGGCCGGACGTCGCGAGCCCGGCGTGATCGGCGAGACACCCCCCGAAGGCCCCTTCGGGGGGCGCGGGCGCGGGATCACCTTCACGTCCGATTTCCGCCAGTCGGGGCGCGCCGGATGGCGGAGACTGGGTTGCGTGATGGACGAGGACAGCAGGTACGAGGCCGTGCGGAGCCGGGACGCCCGGTTCGACGGGGAGTTCTTCTTCGCCGTCGAGACCACCGGGATCTACTGCCGTCCCAGCTGCCCGGCCGTGACACCGAAACGCCGCAACGTGCGGTTCTTCGCGACGGCCGCCGCCGCGCAGGGCTCCGGGTTCCGGGCCTGCCGGCGGTGCCGTCCCGACGCCGTGCCCGGCTCGGCCGACCACGACGTCCGCGCCGACGTCGTCGGCCGCGCCATGCGGCTGATCGGCGACGGCGTGGTCGACCGCGAAGGCGTCGCCGGGCTCGCCGTACGCCTCGGCTACAGCGCCCGGCAGGTGCAGCGGCAGCTCACCGCCGAACTCGGCGCCGGGCCGGTCGCGCTGGCCCGGGCGCAGCGGGCGCACACCGCGCGCGTGCTGCTGCAGACCACCGAGCTGCCGATCACCGAGATCGCGTTCGCGTCCGGATTCGCCAGCGTCCGCCAGTTCAACGACACGATCAGGGCGATCTACGCCTCCACGCCGAGCGAACTGCGGGCCGCCGCACCCGGCGCCCGGCGGGGCGACACGCCCGGCGCCGGCATCCCGCTGCGGCTCGCCCACCGCGGGCCCTACCAGGCGGGCCCCGTCTTCGACCTGCTGGCCCGCGAGGCCGTGCCCGGCGTCGAGGAGGTCAGCGGCCGGCCCGGCGCCCGTACCTACCGGCGCACCCTGCGGCTGCCGTACGGCACCGGAATCGCCGCCGTCGCCGAGCGCACCGGCACCGAGACCCGGGCCTCGGCCGCCCACCCCGGCGGCTGGCTCGACGTGCGGCTCCATCTCACCGACCCGCGCGACCTCACCACCGCCGTCCAGCGGCTGCGCCGCCTGTTCGACCTGGACGCCGACCCGTACGCCGTCGACGAGCGGCTCGGCGCCGACCCGCGGCTCGCCCCGCTGGTCGCCGCCCGCCCCGGGCTGCGCTCAGCCGGCGCCGCCGACCCCGAAGAGGTGGCGGTGCGCGCCCTGGCCGGCCGGGAGCGGACCGAGCGGCTCGTCCTCGCGTACGGCAAACGGCTCGACGCGCCCTGCCACGGCCTCACCCGTCTCTTCCCCGAGCCGGCCGTCCTCGCGCAGGCCGAGCCCGGCGGCCCCCTCGGGGCGCTCGCCGCCGCCCTGGCCGACGGCCGTCTGCGGCTCGACCCCGGCGTCGACCGGGACGACGCCGAGCAGGCCCTGCGCGCACTGCCCGGCATCGACGCCGCCACCGTCGCCGTGATCCGCGCCCGCGCGCTCGGCGACCCGGACGTCGCCCCGCCCGGCCGTCCCCTGCCCGACACCTGGCGCCCCTGGCGCACCTACGCCGTACAGCACCTGCTCGCCGCAGGGGAGTTGGAGAACCGATGACCACCCCGACGTACTTCACCCGCCTCGACAGCGTGATCGGGCCGCTGCTGCTCACCGCCGACCCGGACGGCGCGCTGACCTCGCTGTCCGTGCCGGAGCAGAAGGGCGGCCGGACCGTCCAGGAGGACTGGCGGCACGACGACGGCCCCTTCCGCGCGGCGGCCGAGCAGCTCGCCGCGTACTTCGCCGGCGACCTGTCGGAGTTCGACCTGCCGCTGCGGGCACACGGCACCGCCTTCCGGCAGCGGGTGTGGGACGCACTGGACTCCGTCCCGTACGGGGCGACCACGACGTACGGCGCGATCGCCGCGCGGATCGGTGCGCCTCGGGCCGCCGTGCGGGCCGTCGGCGGCGCCATCGGCGCGAATCCGTTGCTGGTGCTGCGGCCGTGCCATCGGGTGATCGGGGCGAACGGGGCGCTGACGGGGTATGCGGGCGGCCTCGAACGCAAGACGCGGCTGCTGGCTTTGGAGGGGGTTCTTTAGGGGCGGTGTCGTCTGCGGGTGCGGTGTGGCTGGTCGCCGTTGCCTGCGGTGCCTGTGCGGGTGCGGTGTGGCTGGTCGCCGTTGCCTGCGGCGCCGGGTGCGTTGTCGGCTGCGGGTGCGTGGGGGCTGGTCGCGCCGTGGCGTGCCTAGCGCCTGCGGCCGGTGGTCAAGGCGGGGCCGCGGTGGGGGGTGTCCGTCCTCGGTCCGGCCGGCCGTATCCGACGCGGGCGCCGTGTCACGGTGCCGGACGCTGCGGGCGGACACCCCCCACCCCGGCCCCTTCCCGCCGTACGCGGGTGCACCAGCGTCGTGGCGGGCGCTGGGTGGGGTGGTCAGGCCCAGAGGACCGCGCCCAGCCAGGCCGCTGTGATCAGGAGGCAGGCGTACAGCTCCGCGAGTACGCTCCAGCCGCCCGCGCGCATGGCCGTGCGCAGGGCCGCCCGGGCCTCGCCGTGGCGGCCCAGGCGGAGGCGTTCGGCGAGGTAGATGCCGCCGAGGAAGCCGGGGATCGCGCCCAGGACGGGGAGCAGTACGAAACCGGCCAGCGTGCCGAGGCCGGCGTACACGGCCATGCGGGGGGTGGCGCCCGCGTCGCGCAGCCGGCGTGGCGGCAGGAGTCCGCGCACCGCCTGAGAGAGCAGGAGGACGGTGGTGGCGCCGACCAGGACGCCCCAGGCGACCGGCTGGGGGTCCTTCAGCGCCCACCACAGCACGGCGGCCCAGACCAGCCATGAGCCGGGCACGCCGGGCACCAGCACTCCGCACAGGCCGAGCAGCAGGACCACCCCGACCAGGAGGAGTTCCCACACTCCCATCTGCCCAGAGTGCCGGAGCGAGCGGGAAGGCGCAGGTGGGGAGGGGCGGCGCGGGGCCGTCTACGCGTCCCGGGCCACCCAGCCCCGCTCGTACGCGTGCCAGCCCAACTGGAGCCGCGTGGTCACGCCGGTCAGCTCCATCAGGCGTTTCACGCGGCGCTGGACCGTGCGCAGACCCAGGTCGAGCTGTTTGGCGACGCTCGCGTCGGTGAGCCCGGCGAGCAGCAGGGAGAGGATCTCCAGGTCGGTCGTGTCGGGGCCGTCCGGGCCTTCCTCGCGCACTCCGCCGGGGCCGAGCCTGAGCGGCAGCGCGGTCCGCCACACCGACTCGAACAGGCCGGAGAGGAGTTCCAGCAGCCCGCTCGCGTGCACCACCAGCGCCGCGGGCTCCGCGCGGCGGGAGGTGAGCGGCACCAGGGCGAGGGCGCGGTCGGCGACCACCAGTTTCGTCGGGACCTCGTCCACCACCCGGATCTGTTCGTCGCGGGAGAGCGCCGCGGTCAGCTCCGTGAAGCCGTGCGGCAGGTCCAGCACGGACCGCTCCACGACCACCCGGTAGCGCACGCCCCGGCCGGCCGCCTGCTCCTCGGCGTCGTTGTCCATGCCGGAGACGACCATCGGGTTGCCGGTGACCAGCGCGCACACCTCCTCCGTCGCGCCGAGCTGCAACTGCAGGAAACGCTGGGCGACGGCCGCCGCCCCGGTGACCACCTCGACCAGGTCGTGCACGGCCGGTTCGGCGGCGCTCGCCCGGTACTCCTCCGCCAGCAGGGCCGCGGTCAGCTCCGCGGTCTCCAGCTCGTGCCTCCGCCGGGTGAGCAGCGCGCCGAGCGCCACGCCGGGCGGGGCGGCCACCCAGCGGCCCGGCCGGCCGGAGGACTGGGCTGCCAGACCCTGCCGTTCCAGACGGCGCAGGGCACGCTCGGTGTCGCGTTCGGCCCGTGACAGCCGGCGCGACAGGTCCGGTACGTCGGCCGCGCCCAGCGACACCAGGGCGCGGTACGCCGACTCGTCCGTCTCGTCCAGCCCGATCGCCGCCAGCATCAGCGTGCGCCCCTCCCGTCGGAAATCCACCAGCCCGTGGCGTGCCCGGCCGTGGCGGAAAACAGCCACGGCGCAAACCCGCCGCCCGACATCATCGCCGCAGAACCGCTCCCTCTGCCAAGGTGTGGCCACGGCCGCTTCCTGTGATCATCCGGCGATCCGCCGCGCGGCCGTCCTCTCGACGTGACCGGGGCCCGGGACGCGCATCCGCGTGCAGGGGATCCGGGGCCCGGTCACCCCGTCGTCGCCGGGCGGTCCTCCCGTGGGGGGTGGGGCCGCCCGGCGGCCGTCAAGTCGCGGGTGATGTGCGGGCGTTCGCCCTCGTGTTCGACGGGTCGCCCGACACGCCGTCCAACACGCCCCCGGGGACGGCATTTTCCGGATGCCCCGTTTTCATCCGGGCCGTGCGGTGGACAATTGGGGGCATGAGCCAGCAGGGGGGAAGGCCCACCGGCCGGGAGGACGACTGGTGGGGTCAGCTGTACGACGACGCCACGACGGACACGGGCCCCACGGCGGCGCCCGACTCGCTGGACGACCGCTTCGCCTCGGCGTCGGGCACGCTCGGCCACCGAGGGGAAAAGGCACCGGCCGACACGAAACCTCCGGACACCGCCCGCGTCCCGGGCGCCCGCACCCCGGACACCTCCGGTCCGCCGCCCGCGCCGGGTGTGCCGCCGCCGCCCGCCGTGCCACCGCCCGCCGTGCCACCGCCGCCCGCCGTGCCGCCGCAGTGGGAGCGGCCGTCCGCCGGGCCCCGGGCCCCCTGGGAACCGCCGCCCGCGGCACCGGCCGGCCCCGTGACCTTCCCGCCGGGTCCGGTCCGGTCCGGCTCCGAGGAGGGGGCAGGGCGGCCGGCGGCGTACGACGTGGGTGGTGGACGCGAGAGCGACGACGCCACGGCGGACGCTTCCGCGCCGGGTGTCCCCGTGGCAGGCACAGGTGTCGTGTCCATCCACCCGGTCCCGCTCCCCGCGTCCCGCCCGTACGTCGGCTCCGGCCCGCCCACCTACGACGCCGAGCCCACCGCTCTGCCCGCGGCCGACCCCGACGACCTGGACGACCTCGTACCGGACACCGTGCTGGACGGGGCCCGGTACGGGGTGTGCACCGTGCGGGCCGTGTCGGTGCGCGGGGACTCCGCGCGCTTTCGCGGGGAGCCGCGCCGGGACGCGCTGCTCACCGCCCGGTTCGGCCAGGGAGAACACGCCCTGCTGCTGGTGGCGATGGCGTCCGGCGCCCGTGCCACGCCGGGTGCGCACCGGGCGGCGGCCGACGTGTGCCGGTGGATCGGCCGGGCCGTGGGCCGCAGCCATGTCCGGCTCGTCGAGGATCTGCGGAACGCCCGGCGCGGCGACCTGAAGTCGGGGCTGCACCGGCTCACCGACCGCAGCCTCGGCAAGCTGCGCGCCGCCGCCGCCGAACAGGGCCTGGCCCCCGAGGAGTACTCCGCCACGCTGCGCTGCCTGCTGCTGCCCGCCGACCCGGCCTGCCGTACCCGCGTCTTCTTCGGCGTCGGCGACGGCGGACTGTTCCGGCTGCGCGGCGGCGAGTGGCAGGACCTGGAGCCGCGGGTGACCGAGGTGCCGACGGGGGAGGCCGTCGTCGGGTTCGGGTCGCCGCCGGCCGAGACGCCGCAGGGCGACCGGCTCACCATGGACCTCGGCATCCCGACACCGCCCAGCCCGTACGAGCCCGCCCCGGAGCCGCCCCGCGCGCCGTTCCGGTTCCGGGCCTCGCTCGCCCGACCGGGTGATGTGCTGCTGATGTGCACCGCGGGCCTCGCCGAGCCCTTCCTCGGCGAGCCGGACCTCGCCTCCCACCTCGGCGGCCGGTGGTCCGCCCCCGGACCGCCGGGCCTCGCCGCCTTCCTCGCCGACGCCCAGGTGCGGGTCAAGGGGTACGCCGACGACCGTACGGCCGCCGCCGTGTGGGAGGCGTAACCGCGCCCGCTGTGCCTCCATGGAAGGCGGGAGTCATCACCGGACAGCGAAGGGGCGAACGAGCAGCCATGGCCAAGCAGAACGTCGCCGAACAGTTCGTCGACATCGTCGTCCGCGCCGGCGTCAAACGTCTCTACGGCGTCGTCGGCGACAGCCTCAACCCGGTCGTGGACGCCGTCCGGCGCAACCCCGCCATCGACTGGATCCACGTCCGCCACGAGGAGACCGCCGCCTTCGCCGCCGGGGCGGAGGCCCAGATCACGGGCCGGCTCGCCGCCTGCGCCGGCTCCTGCGGGCCCGGCAACCTCCACCTCATCAACGGCCTCTACGACGCCCACCGCTCCATGGCCCCGGTGCTCGCCCTCGCCTCCCACATCCCCTCCAGCGAGATCGGCCTCGGCTACTTCCAGGAGACCCATCCCGACCAGCTGTTCCGCGAGTGCAGCCACTACAGCGAGATGATCTCCAACCCCCGGCAGATGCCCCGGCTGCTGCAGACCGCCATCCAGAACGCCGTGGGGCGCAGCGGGGTCAGCGTCGTCACCCTGCCCGGTGACATCGCCGCCGAACCCGCGCCGGAGCGGGCCGCGGAGTCCGCCCTGGTCACGGCCCGGCCCACGGTCCGCCCCGGCGACGCCGAGATCGACCGGCTCGTCGACCTGATCGACGGCGCGGCACGCGTCACCCTGTTCTGCGGCAGCGGCACCGCCGGGGCGCACGCCGAGGTCATGGAGTTCGCCGGGAAGATCAAGTCCCCCGTGGGACACGCCCTGCGGGGCAAGGAGTTCATCCAGTACGACAATCCCTTCGATGTCGGGATGAGCGGGCTGCTCGGCTACGGCGCCGCCTACGAGGCCACCCACGAGTGCGACCTGCTGATCCTGCTCGGCACCGACTTCCCCTACAACGCGTTCCTGCCCGACGACGTGAAGATCGCGCAGATCGACGTGCGGCCCGAACACCTCGGTCGGCGCTCCAAACTGGACCTCGCCGTGTGGGGGGACGTCCGCGAGACGCTGCGCTGCCTGATCCCGCGCGTGCGGACCAAGGACGACCGGCGCTTCCTCGACAAGATGCTGAAGAAACACGCCGACGCCCTGGAAGGGGTGGTGAAGGCGTACACGCGCAAGGTCGACAAGCACGTCCCGCTCCACCCCGAGTACGTCGCCGCCGTCCTGGACGAACTCGCCGACGACGACGCCGTGTTCACGGTCGACACCGGGATGTGCAACGTCTGGGCCGCCCGCTACCTCTCGCCCAACGGCCGCCGCAGGATCATCGGTTCCTTCTCGCACGGCTCGATGGCCAACGCGCTGCCGATGGCGATCGGCGCCCAGTTCACCGACCGGGGCCGGCAGGTGGTGTCGGTGTCGGGCGACGGCGGCTTCTCCATGCTGATGGGCGACTTCCTCACCCTGGTCCAGTACGACCTGCCGGTGAAGGTCGTGCTCTTCAACAACTCCGCCCTGTCCATGGTGGAGCTGGAGATGCTGGTCGCCGGTCTCCCCTCCTACGGCACCGCCAACGTCAACCCCGACTTCGCGGCGGTCGCCCGTGCCTGCGGTGCCCACGGGGTCCGGGTGGAGAAACCCAAGCAGCTCGCCGGTGCGCTCAAGGAAGCCTTCCGGCACAAGGGCCCGGCGCTCGTCGACGTCGTCACCGATCCCAACGCGCTGTCCATCCCACCGAAGATCAGCGCCGAGATGGTGACCGGCTTCGCCCTGTCCGCCTCGAAGATGGTGCTGGACGGCGGAGTCGGCCGCATGCTCCAGATGGCCCGCTCCAACCTGCGCAATGTGCCGCGTCCTTAGGTGTCCCGTCCGCCGTCCGTAACGTCGTTATCCGGCCAAGTTCCGGGGACGGGAACCGGGTGCCGTGTGTCCCCTGTGGCCCCACGTTCCGCGGGCGCGCCGCGCAGGGGGCGGTCGGAGGGTGTGCGCGCACGGCGTGACCGTCCCGGCGGCTCGGCGAGCGCGTACGCCGCCCGGCCGCGCGGTGGCCGAACATCCGGTTGTCACCGAGCCCGGATGACTGCCTCCCGACCGGCCGGGCATGCATCCCGTGAACGTGTTCGAGCAGGAGGGATACGGCCATCGGCACGCAGGCGGGGGTCATGACCAGGCAGGCACGAAGGAGCGTACCGGTGACGACGGGGGCCTACTCGGCCGAGGCAGTGGAGGACAGGACGGACAGCGGCGGGGACCGCATACCGGCGCCGCAGTTGCGGCGCCGGCTGGCACGACGTGACCTGCGGGCCGTGCCCGAGGCCCGCAGAGCCCTGCGGGAGCTGCTCGGGCAGTGGGGGAGGACCGCGGGAGCCGACACGGCGGAGCTGCTGACCAGCGAACTGGTCACCAACGCGCTGGTGCACACCGATCGCGAGGCGGTGCTGACGGCGACGATCTGGCCGCGCGGCCTGCGCGTCGAGGTGCGGGACTTCGTCGGCCGCAGACCACGGCTGCGCGTGGCGGACGCCGACTGCGACACGCACGGCCGGGGGCTGATGCTGGTGCAGTCCCTCGCGGACGCCTGGGGCGTGCGGGCGCACGGGGTGGGGAAGGCGGTCTGGTTCGAGCTGCACGCCGTGTGAGCGGACACGGGTGCACGAAGCCCACCACGGGGCGGGGCCGCGACCCTGTCCGGTCGCGGCCCCGCCCCGTCATGTACTCCTGCGCCCAGCGCCTCTAGCCGAACTGCTGCTCCAGGTCCTTGAGCTTGCGCTCCAGGGAGTCGAGCCGCGGCAGGGCCTGTGTGTCGTCCTCCGCGGTGAGGTCGACGGTGATCGCGTCAGACGCCCGGCGGACGGGCTGCAGGGAGGGACGCGCGCGCACCGGCAGCTGCTCCGGCGTCGATATGGCAGGCTCCGCGGAGAGCTCGTTGCCGCCGCGCTCCACCGCCTGCACCTCCACCTCGCGGCCGGTGCCATGGCCGGCGTAACCGCCGTGCCCGCGGCTGATGGCCTTGAGCTGCGCCCGCTCCACGCGGTCCTTCTCCCGCTGCAGCCGGCGCGACTCCTCCTTGCGCCGCTTGTCGTCGCGCACCTCGTCCACGGCCTCGTCCAGGCTGCGCACGCCCTCCAGGAGCATCAGCGACCAGGCCCTGTACGTCTCGCGCGGCGCCCTCAGCCAGCGCACTATCCGGATCTGCGGCAGCGGCCGCGGGATCAGCCCCTGCTCGCGCAGTGCCGCCCGGCGGGTCTGCTTCAGCGCCCGGTCGAACAGCACGGCCGCCGACAGGGACATGCCCGCGAAGAAGTGCGGGGCACCGGCGTGGTTGATGCCGCGCGGCGCGTGCACCCAGTTGAACCAGGCGGCCGCCGCCGCGAACATCCACACCAGCAGCCGGGAGCCGAGGGCGGCGTCGCCGTGGCTGGCCTCCCGCACCGCGAGCACGGAGCAGAACATGGCCGCCCCGTCCAGGCCGAACGGGACCAGGTACTGCCAGCCGCCGGTCAGGTTGAGGTTCTGCTCACCGAAGCCCACCAGTCCGTGGAAGGAGAGCGCGGCCGCGACCGCGGCGCAGCAGAAGAGCAGCACATAGGAGACCGTGCCGTAGAGGGCCTCCTTGCGCCTGCGGCGCTCCTCGGCGCGCTCCCACGAGTCGTCCGCGCTCGCGTTCTCCCCGGAGGAGCGCTTTCCGCGCGCGAGCACCGCCACCGCCGCCAGCATGCCCAGGAGCAGTACGGCGCCCGGAAGCAGCCAGTTCAGCGATATGTCGGTCAGTCTCATCACGGGTCCCTTGCATTGGGATAGGGCGTAACGCCCGCCATAGTGGCCCAATCCCGCCGGCCCTCAGGGGGTTTCGGGGCAAGAGGCCGCCAAGGAGGTGCAAGGGGATGCCCAGGACGGCGTTCTGCTCGAACTGCCGCGTGAGGGGCGGGAGTTGAGTTCGAATAAGACTACCCGTACGGGTGGTTCCACGGGAACTTCCTGCGCGTGGTGAGGAAGGCGTGAAACGGCTGTGTC
This sequence comes from Streptomyces sp. NPDC104814, assembly GCF_055583185.1. Classification (NCBI taxonomy): domain Bacteria; kingdom Bacillati; phylum Actinomycetota; class Actinomycetes; order Kitasatosporales; family Streptomycetaceae; genus Streptomyces; species Streptomyces sp. NPDC104814. Next base: position 379,742 of record NZ_JBVJOL010000001.1, read on the forward strand.
CGTGCGCGTGTCCCACTCGCGGCTGATCTTAGAGGATGCGGGTGGGGACTTGGCGGGGGGGAGGGGGCCGAGGGGGCGTCAGATGTGCTTGGAGGAACGTCCGATGGGCCGCCGCCGGGTGTCAGACGGACGTGGTCCGCAGCAGTCTGGTGAGCCGGTCCGTGTCGCAGGTGCGGGGGCAGGTGGCGCAGGTGTCCTCGGGGCGGACGGTGTAGAACATGCAGCAGCTCACCCGGTCCCTGGTGGGGAGCCGCTCGCCGTCCGGGCCGGTCAGTTCGCGGAACGCCGCCGAGCCGGCGTAGGGCTTCGTCGCCCCGGGCAGCAGCAGCTCCAGTTCGTGGCGCGCCCGCTCCTCCTCGCCGAGCAGATGGGCGACGTACCACAGGCCCTCCACGACCTCGTCGGTCACCATGCCCCACAGCGCGCGGCCGCGGCGCCGCATCCGCGGGCCGAACGCGGCGAGCAGCGGTTCGGCGTGCTCGGCGACCGCCGCGCGCACCTCGGCCCGCAGCGCCTCCTCGTCCGGGACCACGCGGGCGGCGGGGTGGGCGGCCGCCGGGTCGCCGGGCAGACAGGCGAAGGAGACGGGGCGTACGGCCATGCGGCCGCCGGTGCGGTCGTACGAGACGTGGGTCACGGGCAGGCGCGGGACGCGGCGCTGCAGGAACCAGGGGACGGTGATCAGCAGGCAGGCCGGCCAGGCGTAGCGGTGCAGGGCGAAGCTCGCGACGACGTCCGGGCGGGCACGGATGCCGTAGTCGCGCACCACCTGGGCGTCGTCCCAGGCCAGAAAGGCGTCCAGGGCGGCCGGGTCGTGCGCGAGCGCGGCGGCGGGGGTCCAGGCGCCGCCGTCGGGGAGGGGGTCGTGCGGGTGCCGCTCGGTGATCGTCAGCCCGGGGTGGACCTCGGCGAGGCGGGCGTAGGCGTCCGCGGTGGGGGAGGAGATGACGGGCACGGCTGACCACCGATCCTGGGCGGGATTGAGGTAAGGCTTACCTTACGCGATGGTGATCGAGATTTGAGCTGGTGGGTTCTGGCCCTAAGGTGCTTGACGGACGAGTAACAACCTGTCGTCATGACCCCACATACCGACCAGCCCGGAGGAGGGCCCGTGAAGCAGGGCGCGCAGGACTCCGCCGGGACCGGGATGCCCGCCGGCCGGGGGCTGTACGTGCCGCAGCAGCCGACCGCCGCGGAGGTGGACCGGGTGGCCGCCGGCCGGGAGGAGCGGGTGCGGGGTGAGCACACGCACGGTGAGCGGCCGGTGGTGCAGCGCGCCTCGGTGCGCGGACAGGTGCTGGACGCGCTGCGCAGCGCGCTGGTCGCGGGCGAGCTGAAACCGGGTGAGGTGTACTCCGCGCCCGCGCTGGGGGAGCGGTTCGGCGTGTCGGCGACGCCCGTGCGCGAGGCCATGCAGCAGCTGGCGCTCGAGGGCGCGGTGGAGGTCGTGCCCAACCGGGGGTTCCGGGTCGTGGTGCGCGACGCACGTGAGCTGGCCGAACTGGCGGAGGTGCGGGCGCTGATCGAGGTGCCGGTGGTGCTGCGGCTCGCGCGGGCGGTGCCGGTGGAGCGGTGGGCCCGCCTGCGGCCGCTGGCCGAGGCGACGGTACAGGCGGCGGCGACCGGCTGCCGTGCGGCGTACGCGGAGTCGGACCGGGCGTTCCACCGGGCGGTGCTGTCGCTGGCCGACAACGCGCAGCTGGTGCGGATCGCCGACGACGTGCACCGGCGGGGACAGTGGCCCGGGGCCGGCCGTCCGGGCCACGGCGACCTGCTCGCCGACGCCACCGAACACACCACCCTGCTGGACGCCCTGGTCGCCGGGGACCTGGACCGGGTGCGCGCCCTGGTGGAGAGGCACTACGCGCGCGCCTGACCCGTCCAGGCATGCCCCGTTCACCCGGGTGGCCGATACTGGTCATGGCTCGGAACCACCCCTGTCCGCCGGCCTCGGCGCCGTCGCACCGCACCCGCCGACGGGCACAGCGCCCCCTGTCGGCGGAAGGAAGCCTCCATGTGCCGCTGGATCGCCTATTCCGGTACGCCCGTCCCCCTCAGCCAGATCTTGTTCGAACCCGAACACAATCTGATCGACCAGAGTCTGCACGCCCGCATGGGCGTCGAGACGACCAACGGCGACGGGTTCGGCGTCGGCTGGTACGCGCCCGAGGAGACGACCCCCGCGGTGCTGCGGGACATCGGCCCGGCCTGGAGCAACCGCAACCTCCAGGAGGTCGCCCACCACGTCCGCTCGGGGCTGTTCTTCGCCCACATCAGGGCCACCACCGGAACGGCCGTGCAGCAGACCAACTGCCACCCCTTCCGGCACGGCCGCCTGCTGTGGATGCACAACGGGGCGATCCGCGACTACCTCCGCCTGCGCCGGGATCTCGCACTGGCCGTCGACCCCGCCCTGTACCCGGACATCGAGGGATCCACCGATTCGGAACTGATGTTCTTTCTCGCCGTCACCTTCGGCCTGCAGGACGATCCGCCGGCCGCGGTGGCGCGGATGGCCGGCCTGGTCGAGGAGACGGCCGAGCGCCACGGCGTGCCGCAGCCGCTCCAGATGACGGTCGCGGTCGCCGACGGCGCACGCGTATGGGCCTTCCGCTACTCCAGCGAGCGCGCCTCCCGGTCGCTGTTCTACAGCACGCAGGTCGACGCCCTGCGCGCACTGCACCCGGACGTGTCGTTCCTGAGGGAGCTCTCGGACGAGACCCGCCTCGTGGTGTCCGAACCCCTGGGCGACCTCCCCGGCGCCTGGAACGAGGTCCCGGAGAGCAGCTACGGGGTCGTCCAGCCCGGCCAGGACGAACTCCACGACTTCCGGCCCCGCCGGGACGTCGCCCACGGGTGAGCCGGGCGCCGGCCGGGTGCCGCGGGGCACCGGCCGGCCCGTCCGCGTCGCTACGCCGTCGCCGGCTCCGTCGCCGGGGGAGGGGTCAGCTGTTTGGCGAGCCAGGTGGGGACTCCACCGAGGAGGCGGAAGAGGCGGCGGGCCTCCTCGCGCAGACGGGACGCCTCCGGTTCCGGTTCGGTGTCCGCGAGGGACGCCAGCGCCGGCGCCGTACCGACGAGGTAGCCCAGCTCCTCCCGCAGCCGCAGGGACTCGGTGAAGCCGTGGCGGGCCTCGGAGAGTTCGCCCTCGCGCAGGGCGAGGCCCGCCAGATGGCGCCAGGTGAACGAGAGCAGGAGCGGGTCGGCGTGCGCGGTGGCGCCCGCGTGGGCCCGCCGGAACGCCGCGTGCGCCGCCTGAGGCGCGTCGCCGAGGTTCTGGGCGACCAGACCGCGGCGGAAGTCCAGCAGCGCCCGGGCGTGGGAGTCGCGGGGGATCAGGGCCGCCGCCCGGCCGAGCGCGGCGCGCGCCTCGTCGGCCCGGTCGCGCACCCCGTGCAGGGTCGCGGCGTAGGCCACGTACCCGCGTTCACAAGCGGCCGCCCCGCGCTCCTCGTCCGTGTGGGCCAGCGCCTCCGCGGTGCGCAGCGCGTCCTCCGCGTCCTCCCAGCCCCGCTCGGTGTACAGGCAGCGTTCCGCCAGCAGCGCGGCCCGCTGGAGAGCCGCGGCGGGGGTGTCCGGCTTCAGCAGTTCCGCCGCGTCGGACCAGCATGCGCGGGAGCGCAGCCGCCATACCGCGGTCTGGAGGGGATCGTCAGCTGCGGTCGTTCCGGTACCAGACATGGCGGTATGCGCCACATTGCCCTCCCCGAGCACGCCATCGAGCTATGAGTAGTGGCGGCATTCCAGCACCAATCGCGGTGCCGGGCCAAGGGGGTGGGTGAAGGAATTCACAAAGTCGGGTCGCTCTTCGGTCAGCTCATGCGCAGCGCCAGGAAGAAGTCCAGCTTGTCCTCGAGGCGCGAGAGGTCCCGGCTCGTCAACTGCTCGATTCGCCCGACCCGGTAGCGCAGCGTGTTGACGTGCAGATGGAGACGGGTGGCGCAGCGGGTCCAGGAACCGTCGCAGTCGAGGAACGCCTCCAGGGTCGGGATCAGCTCGGCGCGGTGGCGGCGGTCGTAGTCGCGCAGCGGGTCCAGCAGGCGGGCGGTGAAGGCGCGGCGGACGTCGTCCGGCACGAACGGCAGGAGCAGGACGTGGCTCGCCAGCTCCTGGTGACCGGCCGCGCAGACCTGGCCGGGGCGGGCCGCGGCCACCCGGCGGGCGTGCCGTGCCTCCTCCAGCGCGCCGCGCAGCCCCTCCGCGGAGTGCACGGCGGCGCTCACACCGAGCGTCACCCGGCCGTCGCCGTCCAGCCCGGCGGCCAGCGGGTCCCGTACGGTCTGGAGCAGCGCGTCGGCCAGGATGCCGGTCTCGGTGCCGTCGTGCTCGGTGGCCACGGCCGGGAGCGGGACCAGGGCGATCGCCTCGTCGCCGGTGTGGGCGACCGCGATGCGGTCGGACGGCTCGGGCCCGGTCGCCTGCGGGTCGACCAGGATCTCCTCCAGCAGGGACTGGGCGACCGGGCCGCCCTCGAGGTCCCCGCCGTCCCACTCCACACGGGCCACGACGACCTGCCAGTGCGGTGCCGCGCCCAGGCCGGGCAGGAGCACGGGGGCGGCCACCCGCAGGCGCGCGGCGATCTCCGCCGGGGCCGCGCCCGTCTGGACCAGTTCGAGGACCTCCTGGGCCAGGCGGCGGCGGACCGTGCGGGCCGCGTCGCGGCGGTCCCGTTCGACCGCGATCAGCTGGGTGACCCCCTGCAGCAGGTCCAGGCGCTCCTCGGCCCAGTCGGACGCGTCCGCCTCGACCGCGAGCAGCCAGTCCGACAGCACCGTCTCGCGCACGTCCCGGGCGGCGGCCTGCGGGGAGCGGCCGCTGCTGCGCACCGGGAACAGGGAGTACGTCGTCGCGCTCACCGTCACCCGGTGCGGGCCGCGGCGGCCGGTGCGGGTCGCCGCCAGGTGCTGGGCCGCGAGCCGGCCGCACACCTCGGCGGGGAGCGCCGGTGCGGCCTCCTTCGAGCCGGCGATCAGCCGGCCGGTGGGGGAGAGCACCCAGGCGCGCAGGTCGAGGTCGGAACCCAGCAGGTCCAGGACCACGTCGGGGCCGCCGCCCGCGGGACCCGAGGTCATCATGCGGCGGTGCCGGTCCACCACGGCCGCGAGGTCGCCGGCGCGTTCGCCGGAGACCTGCCGCACGACGTGTTCGGTGATCGTCGCGAACGCCACCGACTCGTGCACCGCGAACAGGGGCAGGCGGTGGCGGGTGCAGGCCAGGACGAGGTCCTCGGGCACATCGCCCAGCTCCGCCTCGCCGGCCGCCAGCGCCGCCACACCGGCCTGCACCAGGATCCGGACGAACGGTTCGGAGTCGTCGGCGTCCCGGCGCCAGGCCAGACCGGTGAGCACCAGCTCGCCGCCGGAGAGGTAGCGGCTGGGGTCGCGCAGGTCCGTGGTCATCACACCGCGCACGGTGCGGTCCAGTTCGTCCTCGCCGCCGAGGAGCCTCAGGCCCAGCGCATCGGTGTCCAGCAGTGCGCGCAGCCGCATTCTCGTCGCCGCCGTTCTTTGTCTCGAAAGCTTCGGATCAGTCTTGTGCCGAGGAGCCGGGCGCGAGGCCGGGCGATTACGCCCCGTGGGCTTCTGGGCTGTGTTTTCTGTTGCCAGAGGAAGACGTGGGGGTTACCGAGCCCCTCACTTCATACGAATCTACAAGATGGCTCTTCTGACCACCCAACTCCTTCATGGTTTCCGTGACTGACCCGCATGGAGCTGTCGGCGGTGTACTGAGTCCACTTCGGTGAACACGACGTGAACGAGCCAGCCCCGCCGGACGCCGATTGACTTGATCTGCACGACCACGAGACGTAGAAGAGAGCCGGTCATGGACTGCCTTCGCCCCACCAGCCGGGAGGGACTGCTCGACGTCACGGCCGAGCACCCCGGCCTGGTGCCGATCGGGGGTACCGACGTGATGGTCGGAGCCCGTGTCCCGTATCCGCAGATCGCCGACAGTCTCCGTGCCGAGCTGCCCGGCCGCGCGTCCGCCGCCCGGACGGTCGCCTCCCCCCTGATCCGCCACCGCGGCGGCGCCGGCGGCAGCCTCGGCACGGCTTCTCCCACCGGCCGCGCCCACCTCGTCCCGCGCGCCCCCGGTGCGCACGCGGTGGAGCCGGTGGTCCAGGGCACCCGCGCCGTCCCGAAGACGGACGGACCGCGACGGTACCGGCCCGCTCGCCTGCGCCGGCCGTGCGCGCGGCGGTCCGCCGCCGCGCCGGTCCCCGATCCGGACCTCGCTTCGGTGCGGCCCGGGCAGCCGGCCCGCCCGGCGTAACCCACAGACTCTCCGGGCGGCGCAGGGAACGTCACACCCTCCACGCGCCGCCCGGGGGAACCCCCTTTGAGTTCCGCTCCGCTCGCGGGCCTTGAAGTACCTGCAGTTCGTTCGTCTCGGGCCGTCCCCCGGGCGTCCATTCCCAAATCCCGCAGCCGCGGCCCAATCCGGCGCCGTCGGTTCCCACGCGGGTGCCCCTGTGAACCTTGGGAGATGGCACCATGACCCAGCAGTCAGTGGAGCCCAGGACCACCGCCGAAGACGCGGGCTCGGGAAGCCGCGTCCCGGCCGGACGGTCCTGGCTCGACCGGTACTTCCACATATCCCAGCGGGGATCCACTGTCGCGCGTGAAGTGCGCGGCGGCGTCACCACCTTCATGGCGATGGCGTACATCCTGCTGCTCAACCCTGTGATCCTCTCCGGAGCGGACAAGTCCGGGGACTCCCTCAGCCAGAAGGCGCTGATCACCGCGACGGCGCTCGGCGCGGCGTTCTGCACCCTGCTCATGGGCTGGTTCGGCAAGGTCCCGCTCGCCATGGCCGCCGGACTCTCCGTCTCCGGCGTGCTGGCCGGCCTCGTCATGGGCAACAAGGACCTGACCTGGGCCCAGGGCCTGGGCATGTGCGTGGCCTACGGCGTCGTGATCATGCTCCTGGTCGTCACCGGGCTGCGTGAGCTGATCATGAACGCGATCCCGTTGCCCCTGAAGCACGGCATCACGATCGGCATCGGCCTCTTCATCGCGTTCATCGGCCTGGTGAAGGCCGGGTTCGTGCACGCCGGCCAGGCCACGCCCGTCACCCTCGGAAACGGCGGCGAGCTCGTCGGCTGGCCCGTGCTGCTCTTCGCGGTCACCCTGCTGATGATCTTCATGCTCCAGTCCCGGAACGTTCCGGGCGCCATCCTCATCGGTATCGTCTCCGGCACGATCCTCGCCATGATCGTCAACGCCGCGGGCCTCGTCGACGACAAGGCCTGGGCCAACGGCGAGGGCCCCGCGCTGCACGGCAGCGTGGTGTCGATGCCGGACTTCTCGCTCATCGGCAAGGTGTCCTTCGGCGGTCTGGGCGACGTCGGCTACATGACGGTCACCTTCATCGTCTTCACGCTCGTGCTCGCCGGCTTCTTCGACGCCATGGCCACCATCATCGGCATCGGCACCGAGGCCAACCTCGCCGACGAGAAGGGCCGGATGCCCGGCCTGTCCAAGGCCCTGTTCATCGACGGCGCCGGCGGTGTCATCGGCGGTGTCACGGGCGGCTCCGGACAGTCCGTCTTCATCGAGTCCGCCACCGGCGTCGGTGAGGGCGCCCGCACCGGTCTGGCCTCGGTCGTCACCGGTGGGTTCTTCGCCCTCTGTCTCTTCTTCACGCCGCTCACGGCGATCGTGCCCAGAGAGGTCGCCTCGGCCGCCCTCGTCACCATCGGCGCGATGATGATGATGAACGCCCGGCACGTGGAGTGGGGCGACCGCTCCGTGGCGATCCCCGTCTTCCTGACCGTCGTGATCATGCCGTTCACGTACTCGATCACCCCCGGTGTCGCCGCCGGCGTGATCTCCTACACCGCCATCAAGGTCGCTCAGGGCAAGTGGCGGGAGATCGGCCCGTTCATGTGGGGCCTGACCGCCCTCTTCATCATCTACTTCGCCCTCAACCCACTGCGCACCCTGCTGGGCGTGCACTGACCGCCCGACCCACGACGAGCTGTGCCGGCAGGCGCTCGGGGACGGAAGACCGTGTCCGAGCGCTTCGGGCACAGCGACGTGGATGCCCTCGCCGTCGGCCCTGACCCGTGACGGCGTGCCCGGCATCCTCGTCACCCCCGAGGGCCGGCGAACGGCCCGCCCGGCGCTCGCGACCGCGTCGGCCGCCGCCGCCCGCGGGGAGGCCGTGGCGGTCGCGCGGATCGTCACCGGCCGCGGATCGACCGGCCGGGTCCTGCCGACCGCCCCGACGTCATCGTCGAGGGCGGTCTCGGCGTTCGGGTCCGTCTAGGGCCTGTCGTTTGGATCACGCCGGCGTCGCGGGGTCTGGCACGCACTCCCCCCAGCTCTTCGAGCAGGGGGGACCCCCAGCGGCGTTGTCGTCGGTTGCCAACTCCCCCTAGCTCTCCGAGCAGGGGGGACCCCCACCGCGTTGGCGCCCTCCTCCGCCTTGCAGCTGCACGCACCAGACCCCGCTCGGGTCGGCCGAGTCGCACCGCAGCTCACGGCCGCCCTGATCCAAACGACAGGCCCTAGGCGTCACCCTCCGCGGCCCGGGTCGCCGCCGTGGCCTGAAGGCTCGTGGTCGAACTTGCGTGCCCCGCTTGCCGGCCTGCAAGGTGAGCCGTCTGTCACCGGAGGGACGGGGGAGTGGGGTGCCGGAGGAACAGGGTGTGGTCGGGTCGCGTGCGGCGGACCGGCCGGGGCCGAGCGCGGACGAACCGGGCGGCGAGGCGCACGGGCCGGGACGGATACGCCGGATGCCGGGCTGGGCGACCACGGTTCTCGGCGTCTTCCTGCTGGCCGACCTCGTCGTGGTGTGCGGGGCGTTGCTGAGCCTGTGGCCCGCGTTGCTCCACGTCGCCCGGGCGGGCGCGGCACCGGGCGCCACGGCGCGGTGGTCGCCGTTCGGGCTCGGCGGCTGGGCGCTCACGGCCGACACGGCGATGCTGCTCGCGGTCGTCTGCTGCAGCGCGCTGGGCAGTTTCGTGCACGCGGCCACGTCGTTCGCCACGTACGTCGGCAACCGGCGGCTGTACGCGAGCTGGCTGTGGTGGTACCTGCTGCGCGCCGGCATCGGGGTCGCGCTCGCGCTGCTGGTGTACTTCCTGCTGCGCGGCGGCCTGTTCACGGGCAGCTCCGGCCCCGGGGCCACCAACCCCTACGGCTTCGCCGGGATCGCGGGCCTGTGCGGGCTGTTCTCCAAGCAGGCCACGGACAAGCTCCGCGAGGTCTGCGACACGATCCTCAGCACCCGCACCGACGGGGACCGCGACCGCCAGGACAAGCTGGAGACGCCGTCCCCCCGCCCGCAGGACGGGTCGGCGTAGGCCCGCTTCTGAGCCGGGCGGTCAGTCCGGCGTTCTGAGCAGGTGGTTCAGCGTGCGGCCGAAGACGCTTCGGCATGCCGTGCGCAGCAGGGGGTCGGCGAGGGAAGGCAGGAAGCGGACGCGCAGTTCCTCGCGCCACTCCACCCGGGTACGGCCGCCGGGGCCCGGGTGGGTGGTGAGTTCCGCCCAGCCGAGGACGACACGGCCGCGTTTCTCCAGGCGGCACAGGCCGGGTGCGTCGTCCGTCGGCGGCTGCCAGGCCGTGACCTCCATCGGGTCGGCGAAGCCGAGCGGGCCGAGCCCCGTGCGGGCGACGATCACCGTGCCGTGCCGGGTCGGTCCCGGCGGCACCGCGCCGACCCGGGTCAGCGGCACCGTGTCGCCGTGCCGGGGCCAGTGGGTCAGGCGGCGCCAGGTTTCCGCCTGGGGGAGCGGGACCGTGCGTTCGAGGCGGAAGTGGACCACGTCGCGATCCTAGAGAACCCGGCCGGTCCGGCGGCCCGTCCCGTCCGTTCGACCCCCCTGCGTGTCCCCTCCGGCGGCCCGGCCACCGCCCGCTCACCCTTGCGCCTCCCGGGGTGGTGTGCCGCGAGGCGTCAGGGCCGGTAGACCTTCCCGGGCTCCGCCTTCCCGGGGGCCAGGAGCTGGGGCACCGTCACGAAGACGTAGCCACGTTCCTTCAGGGCGTCGATGATGCCGGGGACCGCGGGGACGGTGCCGGGGTAGATGTCGTGCAGCAGGATGATGCCGTCCCGGGACGCCTGGTCGAGCACGCGCTTCTGGATGAGCGCGGAGTCGTTCGTCGTGTAGTCCTTCGCGGTGACACTCCACAGGATCTCCGCGAGGCCCATCTCCTTGGAGATCTCGTTCACCGTGCCGTTGGTACGGCCCTGCGGCGGACGCATCAGTGTCGGTCTGCGCCCGGTGAGTTTCTCTATCGCGTCGTTGGGGCGCTTGAGCTCGTCGCGTATCTCGTCCGGCTCGATCTGGGTGAGGATCTTGTGGTCCCAGGTGTGGCTGGCCACCTCGTGGCCCTCGGCCGCCATCCGCTTGACCAGCTCGGGGTACTTCTCGATGTGCCGCTCGCCGAGCAGGAAGAACGTCGCCGGCACCTGCTTCTGCTTCAGGATGTCCAGCAGCCGCGCGGAGTTCTCGCTGGGCCCGGCGTCGAAGGTGAGCGCGATGCACCTGGCCTGGCGGCAGTCGACGGCGCCGTACCGGGCCGCCTGGGCGGTGGCCGTGGGATGCGCGCGGGCGGTGCTCGGCGCGGTGGTGTCCAGCCGTGTGCAGCCGCTCAGCGCCAGCGTCACCGCGGCGGCGGCCGAAAGAATCGCCGCCCCCCGGAACGCGGCCCCCGTTGTTGTCGTCTTCCTGGTCAGTGAAGGCATGGGGCGACTATACATAGCGTGTATACGCAGGGTGTATAGTCCATGATCGCTACCCGATCGCATGTATGTGACGGTGCTCACGGGGTTACTCGCGCGGACACGCAAGTGAATGGCGAGAGTGAGGAGACCCCGTGAGCGCACACCCCTGGCGCCGGGTGCTGGTCACCGGTGGCGCCGGATTCGTCGGATCCCATCTGTGCGGCCGGCTGCTGGACGGCGGCTGCGACGTCGTCTGCCTGGACAATCTCGCCACCGGCTCCCGGGCCAACGTGGCCGAGCTGAACACCCGCCCCGGCTTCCGCTTCGTGCGCGGCGACGCCACGGAGCCCGCCGCCTGGCGGGCCCTGCCCGGCCGGTTCGACCTGGTGCTGCACTTCGCCTGCCCGGCCTCCCCGGCCGACTATCTGCGGCTGCCCCTGGAGACCCTCGACGTCGGCTCCACCGGCACCCGCCTCGCCCTGGAGCGCGCCCACGCCGACGGCGCCCGCTTCCTGCTCGCCTCCACCTCCGAGGTCTACGGCGACCCGCTGGAGCACCCGCAGCGCGAGACCTATTGGGGCAACGTCAACCCCAACGGCCCGCGCAGCGTCTACGACGAGTCCAAGCGCTTCGCCGAGGCCCTCGTCACCGCCCACCGCGGTGTCCACGGCACCGACACCGCCATCGTGCGCATCTTCAACACCTACGGCCCCCGTATGCGCACCGGCGACGGCCGCGCCGTGCCCACCTTCATCGCGCAGGCACTGGACGGCATGCCCCTCACCGTCGCCGGCGACGGCGGCCAGACCCGCTCGCTGTGCTACGTCGACGACACGGTCACCGGCATCCTCGCCCTCGCCGCCTCCGGCGAGACCGGACCCGTCAACATCGGCGGTGCCGACGAGATCACCATGCTGGAGCTGGCCCGCCGGATCATCGACCTCACCGGCTCCGCCTCCCGCGTCCGCTTCGTCGAGCGCCCCGTCGACGACCCCTGCCGCCGCCGCCCCGACACCCTGCTCGCCCGCGAGCTGCTGGGCTGGCGGCCCCAGGTCGACTGGACCGAGGGCCTGAAGCGCACGATTGGCTGGTTCTCGCGGTCCGTGGCCGCCTGAGCCGCTTTGCGCGGGGTCGATTTGTCCTTACTCAGGGTGGAATATCAGCGGATTTCGGTCGTAGCTGTCTCCAAGTGTTTGAGTCAGCTGCACCGCGGCACCCGCTCAGCCCAGAGCCCCCGACCGCCTCCCGGGACGGAGCAAGCCCCATGCGCATCCTTGGAATCAACGCCCTGTTCCACGACCCGGCCGCCGCTCTGGTCGTGGACGGGCGCACCGTCGCCGCCGCCGAGGAAGAGCGTTTCAGCCGTCGCAAGCACGGCAAACGGCCCCTGCCGTTCTCCGCCTGGGAACTGCCCGAGCTGTCGGCGCGCTGGTGTCTGGAACACGCCGGGCTGCGGCCGGAGGAGCTGGACGCCGTCACGTACTCCTTCGACCCGAAGCTCGCCCGGCCCGCCGCCGACATGGGGCTCGACGACCCCTGGGACCCGCTGCGCCTGGAGTACGCCCGCCGCGCCCCCGAGTTCCTGGCCGAGGCGCTGCCCGGCCTGGACCCCGAGCGGGTCGTCTTCGTCCCCCACCACGTCGCACACGCCGCCTCCGCCGGGCCCGCCTCACCCCACCCCGACAGCGCCGTCCTCGTCCTGGACGGCCGCGGCGAATCCGCCTCCCACCTGGCCGGACGCTTCGACGACGGCAAACTCGACACCCTGCACACCCAGGCCCTGCCCGACTCCCTCGGCCTCGTCTACGAGGAGCTGACCGCGCACCTGGGCTTCCTGCGCTCCAGCGACGAGTTCAAGGTCATGGCGCTCGCCTCCTACGGCACCCCCCGCTTCCTCGACCGGCTCAGGCAGCACGTCCACGCCACCGGCGACGGCGGTTTTCGCGCCCACGGCGTCGACTGGGCCGCCTTCGCCCCCGCCCGCGGCAAGGACGAGCCGTGGACGCAGGACCACGCCGACCTCGCCGCCAGCGCCCAGGCCGTGCTGGAGGAGACCCTGCTGGAACTCGTGCACTGGCTGCACCGGGAGGCCGGCGGTGAGGCCCTCACCATGGCCGGCGGCGTCGCCCTCAACTGCGTCGCCAACTCCAGGATCGCCCAGCGCGGGCCCTTCCGGCACGTGTGGGTGCAGCCCGCCGCCGGAGACGCCGGCACCGCCCTCGGCGGCGCCCTCTTCCTCGCCGCGCAGGCCGAGGACACCGAGCCCATGCCCGGCGCCGACCTGGGCCGCGGCTGGAGCGACGACGAGCTGCGCGCCTGGCTGGAGACGGCCGGCGTGCCCTACGAGCGGCCCGACGACATCGCCGAAACGGTCGCCGAGGAACTCGCCCGGGACGGCATCGTCGCCTGGTTCCAGGGCCGCAGCGAGTACGGCCCCCGCGCGCTCGGCCACCGCTCGCTGATGGCCCACCCCGGCCGCGCCGAGAACCTCGAGCGGCTCAACCACGTCAAGGGCCGCGAGGAGTTCCGCCCGGTCGCGCCCATGGTCCGCGCCGAACGCGCCGCCGACCTGTTCGACGGGCCGCTGCCCAGCCCGTACATGCTCTTCGTGCACGACGTGCACCCCGACTGGCGCGACCGCATCCCCGCCGTCGTCCACGTCGACGGCACCGCCCGCATCCAGACCGTCGAGGAACGCCGCGAACCGCTCGTCGCCCGCATGCTTGCTGCGTTCGAGCGCCGAACCGGACTTCCCGTCGTCGTCAACACCAGCCTCAACACGGCCGGGCGGCCCATGGTCGACGACCCGCGCGACGCGCTGGAGTGCTTCGGCTCCGCGCCCGTGGACCTGCTGGCCATCGGCCCGTACGCGGTGCGCCGCGGCCGGGCCTGTGCGAAGGGACACGGCGCATGACCGCCTACGCCGTGGTGATCCCGTCGCTGGTGCGCGACACGCTCGCCGACTGCCTCGCCGCGCTCGCCGCCGCGACCGGACCGTATCCCGACGAGATCGTCGTCGTGGACGACCGGCCCGGCCCCGACCCGGACCCCGCGGCGCTGGACCACCCGCTCAGCGTCCTCGGCGACCTGCGCGAGCGCACCCTCGTCGTGACCAGCGGGGGACGCGGACCCGCCGCCGCCCGCAACACCGGCACCCAGGCCGTCACCGCCCCCTGGGTCGCCTTCCTCGACGACGACGTCCAGGTCGGCCCGCACTGGTGCGCCCAGCTGGTGCAGGACTTGGAAGAGGCCACCCCCGACACCGGCGCGGTCCAGGGCGTCATCGCCGTTCCCCTGCCCGGGCACCGGCGGCCCACCGACTGGGAACGCGCCACCGCCGGCCTCGCGCAGGCCCGCTGGATCACCGCCGACATGGCCTACCGCACCGAGGCACTCAAGCAGGTCGGCGGCTTCGACGAACGTTTCCGGCGCGCCTTCCGCGAGGACGCCGACCTCGCCCTGCGCGTGCTCGACGCCGGATGGCGCATCCGGCAGGGCCGGCGCACCACCCGGCACCCGGTGCGGCCCGCCGACCGCTGGGTGTCCCTGCGCCAGCAGCGCGGCAACGCCGACGACGCGCTCATGCGGTACCTGCACGGCCCCGACTGGTGGCACCGGGCGCTCGCCCCGCGCGGCCGCATCCGCGGCCACATCGCCACCACCGCCGCCGCCCTGACCGCCGTCGGCTGCGCCCTCACCGGGCACCGGCAGGCCGCCGTCCTCGCCGCGCTGGGCTGGGCGGCCGGCACCGCCGAGTTCGCCTGGGCGCGCATCGCGCCCGGACCGCGCACCCGGCACGAGGTCGGCACCATGCTCGCCACCAGCGTGCTCATCCCGCCCGCGGCCACCTGGCACTGGCTGAACGGCCTGGTCCGGCATCGCGGGGCCGCGCCCTGGCGGGAGGTGGCGCTGTGACCGCGATCCGCGCGGTGCTCTTCGACCGCGACGCCACCCTCGTCGAGGACGTGCCCTACAACGGCGACCCCGACCGGGTGCGCCCCGTGCCCGGCGCCCGCGAGGCCGTCGAGCTGCTGCGCGCCCACGGCATCCGCACCGGCGTCGTCACCAACCAGTCCGGTGTCGCCCGCGGCCTGATCACCGAGGCCGACGTGCGCCGCGTCAACGAGCGCGTGGACGAACTCCTCGGCCCCTTCGACGTGTTCGCGTTCTGCCCGCACGGCCCCGACGACGGCTGCCGGTGCCGCAAGCCGCAGCCCGGGATGATCCTGTGGGCCGCGGGAAGGCTGTGCACACCCGCCGGCCGGCTCGCCGTCGTCGGCGACATCGGCGCCGACGTCGAGGCCGCCCGCCGGGCCGGCGCCCACGGCATCCTCGTCCCGACTCCGGTCACCCGCCCCGAGGAGACGGCGAGCGCCGCACACGTCGCACCCAACCTGGAGACCGCCGTCCGCGCCCTCCTCGACGGGCCGCCGCGGGGCCGGGTCCTGCTCGACGAACGCCCCGTCGCCCACGCCTACTGGGAGGCGCGATGAGAGCGCTCGTCACCCGGCTCGACAGCTTCGGCGACGTGCTCCTCGCCGGGCCCGCGATCCGTGCCGTCGCCGCCCGCGCCGACCACGTCACCCTGTTGTGCGGGCCGCTCGGCGAGCCCGCCGCCCGCATGCTGCCCGGCGTCGACGAGGTCGTCGTCTGGGACGCACCCTGGGCCGGATTCGCACCACCGCCGGTACGGCGCGCCGAGATCGACGCGCTGGCCGACACCCTCGACGCCGACACCGGGCTGATCCTGACGTCCTTCCACCAGTCACCGCTGCCCACCGCGCTCCTGCTGCGGCTGGCCGGGGTCCGCCACCTCGCCGCCGACAGCGTGGACCACCCCGGCTCCCTGCTCGACGTACGCCACCGGCGCGCCCCGCACGCCCACGAGGCGGAGGCCGCCCTCGACCTCGCCGAGGCCGCGGGCTTCCCGCGCGTCGACGACGGACGCCTCGCCGTCCTGCCCCCGCCCGACACCCGCGAACTGACCGGCGAGCAGCCCTACGTCGTGCTGCACCCCGGCGCCAGCGTCCCCGCCCGCGCCTGGAGCCCCGGCCGCTGCGCCGAGGCCGTACGCGAACTCGCCGCCGCCGGACACCGCGTCGTCGTCACCGGCGGGCGCGGGGAGCGGGAACTGACCGCGCACGTCGCCGGGGAGGCCGGCCTGGACCTCGGTGGCCGTACCGACGCGCCGACGCTCGCCGGTGTCCTCGCCCGGGCCCGCGCCGTCGTCACCGGCAACACCGGCCCCGCACACCTCGCCGCCGCCGTCGGCACCCCCGTCGTCTCCCTGTTCGCCCCCGTCGTCCCGGCCGAGCGCTGGCGCCCTTACGGCGTGCCGTACGTGCTGCTCGGCGACCAGAGCGCGCCCTGCGCCGGCAGCCGGGCCCGCACCTGTCCCGTCCCCGGCCACCCGTGTCTTCAGTCCGTGACCGCCCACGACGTGGTCGCCGCAGCGGAGAAGGTGATGCAGGCATGAGGATCCTCATCTGGCACGTGCACGGCTCGTGGACGACGTCCTTCGTCCAGGGCCCGCACACCTACCTCGTCCCGGTCACCCCCGACCGCGGCCCCGACGGCCTCGGCCGCGCCCGCACCTTCGACTGGCCGGACAGCGTGCTCGAGGTGGCGCCCGAGCGGCTGCGCGAGGAGGAGATCGACCTCGTCGTCCTGCAACGCCCGCACGAACTCGCCCTCGTGGACGCATGGCTGGGCCGCCGCCCGCCGATGGTCTACCTGGAGCACAACGCCCCGCACGGCGACGTGCCCGACACCCGGCACCCGATGGCGGACCAGTCGGCGGTCCCGATCGTGCACGTCACCCACTTCAACCGGCTGATGTGGGACAACGGCAGCGCCCCGACCGCCGTCGTCGAACACGGCATCGTCGATCCCGGCCCGCTGTGGACCGGCGAGGTCGCGCACGCCGCCGTCGTCGTCAACGAGCCCGTCCGCCGCGGCCGTACCACCGGCACGGACCTGCTGCCCTTCTTCGCCGAGGCCGCCCCGCTGGACGTCTTCGGCATGAAGACCGACCGGCTGGCGCTGCCCGGCGTCGCGACCTTCGACCTGCCGCAGCGTGACCTGCACGCGCAGATGGCGCGCCGCCGGCTCTACCTCCACCCGGTCCGCTGGACCTCCCTCGGCCTGTCCCTGCTGGAAGCGATGCACCTGGGGATGCCGGTCGTGGCGCTCGCCACCACCGAGGTGACCGAGGCGGTGCCCGAGGGAGCCGGCGTGGTCTCCAACCGCATCGACGTACTGAAAGACGCCGTACGGGACTTCGCCGCCGACCCCCTGCACGCCCGCGCGGTCGGCGAGGGCGCACGCGCCGCGGTGCTCGCCCGCTACGGACTGACCCGCTTCCTCGACGACTGGGAGCGGCTGCTCAAGGAGGTGACCCGATGAGGATCGCCATGGTGTCCGAGCACGCGAGCCCGCTCGCGGTGCTCGGCGGGGTCGACGCCGGTGGCCAGAACGTGTACGTGGCCCGTCTCAGCGAGGAGCTGGCGGCGCGCGGACACGACGTCACCGTCCACACCCGGCGCGACTCCACGGACCTGCCCGACCGGGTGACCATGCCGGGCGGCACCGTCGTCGAGCTCGTGGCGGCCGGGCCACCGCGGCCCCTCCCCAAGGACGAGCTGTTCCCGTACATGCCCGGATTCGGCGCCCACCTGGCACGGGCGTGGCAGCGCGAGCGGCCCGACGCCGTGCACGCCCACTTCTGGATGTCCGGCATGGCCGCCCGCATCGGTGCCCACCCCCACGGCGTCCCCGTCGTGCAGACCTTCCACGCCCTCGGCACCGTCAAGCGGCGCCACCAGGGCCGCCGCGACACCAGCCCCTTCGAACGCATCGGCATCGAGCGGCAGCTGGGCCGCACCTGCAGCCGCGTCCTGGCCACCTGCACCGACGAGGTGTACGAACTCGCCGGCATGGGCGTCCTGCCGCAGACCGTGTCCGTGGTGCCGTGCGGTGTGGACGCCGACCACTTCCACCCCGGCGCCCGCGACCGCCGCCATGTGCCGCCGCGCGAGCAGCGCCACCGCATCCTGTCCTGCGGACGCCTCGTGCGCCGCAAGGGCTACGACAAGGCGATCCGCGCCCTGACCCGGATCCCCGACACCGAACTCCTCATCGCCGGCGGCCCGCCGCCCGGACTGCTGGAGACCGACCCGGAGGCCCAGCGGCTGCTGAAGTTCGCCGAACGGGCCGGTGTCGCCGACCGGGTGCGGCTGATCGGCGCCGTCGACCCCGCGCACATGCCCGCCGTCATGGGCAGCGCCGACCTGGTGCTGTGCACACCGGTGTACGAGCCGTTCGGCATCGTGCCGCTGGAGGCCATGGCGTGCGGTGTGCCGGTCGTCGCCACCGACGTCGGCGGCCACAAGGACTCCGTCGCCGACGGCGTCACCGGACGCCGGGTCCCGGCGGGCGACGCCTGGGCGGTCGCCGCGGCCGTACGGGACCTTCTCGGCGACGACGGCCTGCGCCGCCGTATGGGCCAGGCGGGGCGGGAACGCGTCCTCGCCCGCTACACCTGGCACCGGGTCGCGGACGGCGTGGAGCAGGTCTACCGCCAGGTCGCCGTCGGACGCGGGCTGCGCACGGAGGTGGCGTGATGACCGCCCCCGCACACACCAGGGGCGGCGGCACGAGCGCCCCCGCACCCACGAAGGGCGGCGCCACGAGCGCCCCCGCACCCACGGAAGGGGGCGGCATGAGCACCCACGCACCGTCGCCGGTGGCCGCGCACTGCGACGAACTCCTCGACGCGCTCGCCCACTTCAAGGAACGCTCCTGCCTCACCGAGCGGTGGGGCGAGCAGCTCGCCAAGGTGCTCGGCGGCGGCGGACGCCTCCTCGCCGCGGGCAACGGCGGCAGCGCCGCGCAGGCCCAGCACCTGACCGCCGAGCTGGTCGGACGCTACCGCGACGACCGGCCGCCGTTCTCCGCGATCGCCCTGCACGCCGACACCTCAGCGACGACCGCCATCGCCAACGACTACGGCGTGGACGAGGTGTTCGCCCGCCAGGTCCGCGCGCACGGCCGCCCCGGCGACGTGCTGATGCTGCTGTCCACGTCCGGCGCCAGCGCCAATCTGCTGTCCGCCGCCGACGCGGGCCGCGAGGCCGGGCTGAGCGTGTGGGCGCTGACCGGCGCGGCCCCCAATCCGCTGATGGCGGGCAGCGGCGAGGCGCTGTGCGTGCCTGCCGCGTCCACGGCGACCGTGCAGGAACTCCATCTGGTCGCGGTGCACATGATCTGCCAGGCGTTCGACGCGGCAGTGGAGCGCATCCACGGGAGGTGAGCGGACGATGACGCACGGCTCTTCCAAGGCCCCCCTCGTCGTGGTCGGCGACGCCCTGCTCGACCGGGACCTGACCGGCAGCGCCGACCGCCTCGCGCCGGACGCGCCGGTGCCGGTCGTCGCCGGCTGCGAGGAACGCGTCCGGCCCGGCGGCGCCGCGCTCGCCGCGTACCTCGCGGCCGCCGACGGCCGGCCCGTCACCCTGATCACCGGCCTCGGCGACGACCCGGCGAGCGAGCGGCTGCGCGAACTTGTCGCCGGGCAGCTGGAGTTGATCGAACTGCCGCTGACCGGTGCGCTGTCCGAGAAGACCCGTGTGCTGGCCGGCGGCCGCCCCGTGGTCCGCCTGGACCGCGGCGACGGACGCGTCCGCGCAGCCACCGACGAGGCCCGCGCCGCGCTCCGGGCGGCCCACGCCGTGCTGGTGTCCGACTACGGCCGCGGCGCCGCCGACGCCCTGCGGGACGCGCTGGCCGAACGCCCCCCGCTGGTCTGGGACCCGCATCCGCGCGGCGGCCCGCCGGTGCCGGGCACCCGGCTCGTCACGCCCGCCCGCTCCGAGGCGGAGGGCTTCGCCCGGCAGACGGACGCCGGGACGGGCACGCCGGGCGGGGAGCTGCGGCGGACCGCCGGGCAGGCCGCCGCCCTCGTCCGGCACTGGCGGGTCGGCGCCGTCTCCGTCACCCTCGGCGTGCGCGGCGCACTGCTGTCGTACGGCGACCACCCGCTGCTCGTGCCCGCGCCCGCCGCCCACGACGGCGACCCGTGCGGCGCCGGCGACCGCTTCGCCGCCACCGCGGCCGGGCTCCTAGCCGACGGGCTGCTCGTGGGCGAGGCGCTCCAGGGAGCCGTCGCCGCGGCGACCGCGTTCGTCGGGGCCGGGGGCGCCACCGCGATCACCCCGCCGTCCCCCGCCGCCCCCGCCCCGCCGGCCGGTGACGCAGCACCCGACGGCCCCTTCGCCGTGGCCGCCCGGGTCCGCGCCGCCGGCGGGACCGTCGTCGCCGCCGGGGGCTGCTTCGACCTGCTGCACGCCGGGCACGTCGGCCTGCTCCAGGCCGCCCGGCGCATCGGCGACTGCCTCGTCGTGTGCGTCAACTCCGACGACTCCGTGCGCCGCCGCAAGGGCGACGGCCGCCCCGTCAACCCGCTCGCCGACCGGGTCCGCGTGCTGCGCGCGCTGGGCTGCGTCGACGCGGTCGCCGTCTTCGACGAGGACACCCCCGAGCGGCTGCTCGCCGGACTGCGCCCCGACGTCTGGGTCAAGGGCGGCGACTACACCGGTGCCGACCTGCCCGAGGCGGCGCTGCTGCGGGAGTGGGGCGGACAGGCCGTCCTGCTCCCCTACCTCGACGGGCGGTCCTCCACCGCGCTGATCGCCCGCGCCGCGGAGGGTGCCCGGTGACCCGCCCCCGGCTGCTCGTCCTGCGCGCCCTCGGCCTCGGCGACCTGCTGGCCGGGGTGCCCGCGCTGCGCGCCCTGCGCCGCGGCTTCCCCGGCCACGAACTGATCCTCGCCGCTCCCGCCGCGCTCGCGCCGGTCGCCGACGCCACGGGGGCCGTCGACCGGCTGCTGCCCGCCGCCGCGCCCGGCCGGGCCGTACCGCGGCGCATCGACTGGACCGGGCCGCCGCCCGACGTCGCCGTCGACCTGCACGGCAACGGGCCGCCCAGCCGCGACGTGCTCCAGGCTCTCCACCCGCGCCGGTTGTGGGCCTTCGCCCGCCCCGACGGCCCGCCGTGGTGGGCCGAGGAACACGAACGGGACCGCTGGTGCCGCTTCCTGGAGTTCCACGGCGTCCCCGCCGACCCCGCCGACCTGCGGCTGCCTGCACCGCCCGGACCGTCCCCGGCGCCGGACGCCGTCGTCCTGCACCCGGGCGCGGGGGCGCCGTCGCGCTGCTGGCCGATCGAGCGGTACGCCGCCGTCGCGACCGCCCTGCGCGAACGCGGCCTGCGCGTCGTCGTCACCGGGGGAGAGGGCGAGGAGGACCTCGTCGCCCGGCTCGCCAAGGCGGCCCGGCTGCCCGACACCGACACCTTCGGCGGCGGGCTGCCCTTCGCCCGCCTGTCCGCCCTGGTGGCCGGCGCCCGCGCCGTGATCAGCGGCGACACCGGCATCGCGCACCTCGCCGTCGCCCACGCCACCCGCTCGGTGACCCTGTTCGGGCCCGTCGCGCCCAGCCGCTGGGGACCGCCGGACGACCCGCGCCACCAGGTCCTGTGGTGCCCCGGCCCCGACGAGGGCGACCCGCACGGCGTCCGGCCCGACCCGGCACTGCTGCGGATCACCCCCGACGACGTCCTGCACGCCCACGACCGGCTGCCGTCATGACCCACCTCGGCATCGTCATCGCCACCCGCGACCGCGCGGACCGCCTGGCCCGCACCCTGCGCCGGCTGACCGCCCTGCCGGAGCGGCCCGAGATCCTCGTCGTGGACAACGCCTCCCGCGACCACACCCGCGCTCTGATCGCCCGCGACTTCCCGCACGTCGGCGTCCTCACGCTGGCCGAGAACCGGGGCGCGCTCGCCCGCACCGAGGGCGTGCGCGCCCTGTCCACGCCGTACATCGCCTTCAGCGACGACGACTCGTGGTGGGAGCCGGGCGCCTTGGAACTCGCCGGCAAACTGTTCGACGCCCATCCCCGGCTCGGGCTGATCGCGGCACGCACCCTCGTCGGCCCCGCCGACGAGGAGGACCCGCTCAACGGCCTCCTCGCCCGCTCCCCGCTCGGCCCCGCCGCCGACCTGCCCGGCGTCCAGGTGCTCGGCTTCCTCGCCTGCGCCAGTGTGGTGCGGCGCACCGCCTACCTGGACGCGGACGGCTTCCACCCGGTGCTGTTCTTCGGCGGCGAGGAGACCGTGCTCGCCTACGACCTCGCCGCGCGCGGCTGGGGCGTCACCCACTGCCCCGACGTGGTCGCCCACCACCACCCCGACCCGGCGTCGCCCCGCCCCGGCCGCCCGGCCGCCCAGCGCCGCAACGACGTCCTCACCGCCTGGCTGCGCCGCCCCCTGCCGCGCGCCCTGGCCCTCACCCGCGACCTGGCCGGGCAGGCCCGCCACGACCCGGTCGCCCGGCAGGCGCTGCGCGAGACCTTCGCCCGTCTGCCCGCCGCACTGCGCGCCCGCCGCCTCCTGCCGCCGCACCTGGAGCGTGCCGCCCGGACCCTCGACGGAGCCCGCCCATGACCGACCCGCGCACCACCGTCGTCGTCATCACCCACCACCGGCGCGCCGAACTCCTGCGCACCCTCGGTCACTTGGCACAGCTCCCCGAGAAGCCGCCGGTGACCGTCGTGGACAACGCCTCCGCCGACGGCACCGCCGAAGCCGTCGCCGAACGGCATCCGCGGATACGGCCGGCTGCGGCCCGGCCGCAACCTCGGCGCCGTCGGCCGCACCCTCGCGGTCCGTGAAGTCCGCACCCCCTATGTGGCGTTGTGCGACGACGACTCCTGGTGGTCGCCCGGCGCCCGCTCCGGCGCCGCCGACCTGCTCGACCGGCATCCCGCGCTCGGCACCGTCACCGCGCGCATCCTCTTCGAACCCGGCTCCACCGAGGACCCGATCACCGAGGAACTGCGCAACTCTCCGCTCCGCGGCCCCCGCTGGCTGCCCGGCCCGGCGCCCGGTTCCTTCCTGGCCGCCGCGACCGTGCTGCGCACCGAGGCGTTCCGCTCCGCGGGCGGCTTCCCTCCACGGCTGTGGCTCGGCGGCGAGGAGGAGCTGCTCGCCGCCGACCTGGCCGCGAACGGCTGGTGGCTCACGTACGCCGAGCATTTGACGATCCATCATCAGCCGTCCCGGAACCGGGATGCCACCCTGCGGCGGGCGCACGGCATCCGCAACACCCTGTGGTTCACCTGGCTGCGCCGGCCGGCCCGGCCCGCGCTGCGCCGCACCGTGCACCTCGCGCGCACGGTTCCCCGCGACACGGTGTCGCTGCGCGCCTTCGCCGAGGCCGCCGCGCTGCCGTGGGTCCTGCGGGAGCTGCCGTGGGTCCTGCGGGAGCGGAAGGTGCTGCCCGCGGAGATCGAGGCGCGGATGCGGCTGCTGGAGGACACCCAGCGGCGCTCGAACGCCCGGCGCTACGTGGGCTGAGGAGCGCTGAGGATCGCTGAGGAGCAGGGTGCCCCGTACGCGACGAGCGGGAGCGGGGTCACCGTCGAGGCGGCGGCCCCGCTCCCGCCTCACGGCGCCGAGGGAGCTCTCATGGCTCCGTCCACCGGCACAGCAGCCGGAACACCGCGAACAGCGTCACCGGCCAGACGAGGGCGAAGGCCCAGATCACCGCGGGATGCGAGGTGCTGATGCCGCTCACCATCAGTCCGACGGCCACCGCGAGCAGTGCGGCGACGGTCAGCGGACGCGGCCGGTAGGCGGCCAGCCGGGCCGGCCAGGACGCCCGCCGCCGCTGCTGGAGCGTGCGCAGCCGGCGCGTGAGCCGGCGGTCGCGCCGCAGGTCACGCTCCAGGTCGTCCAGTATCCGTTGTTCATGGTCGGGGAGTCGGCCGATCGACACGGTGCCTCCAGGGGGAAACGTCGGGAGGGGCGTACTTCGGGGGTGCCCCAGGGGAAACGCCGCAGGGGTGCCCCTCGCGGGTGCCCCGCCCGCCGCAGGGGCTAACCGGCCGCGACGCCGCCCGCCCCGGCGACCGGCGGGGCGCCCGCCGGGTCGGCACCCGGCGACAAGGGAAGCGATTGCGGACAGCAGCTGTCCGCAACGGGCGCTAACGTGCGGTTCATGGCCAAGACGACGACGGCTCCCGTACTCGGCGCCCGTGCCCTCAACCGCGCGACCCTGGAGCGCCAACTGCTGCTGCGGCGCTCGCCGCTGCCGGTCCAGCAGGCGGTGTCCCACCTCCTCGGACTGCAGGCGCAGAACGTGAAACCGCCGTACTACGCGCTCGCCGCCCGCCTCGACGGCTTCGCACCCGAGCAGCTCTCCCGGCTCATGGAGGACCGCTCCGTCGCCCGCATCGTCACCCTGCGCTCCACGATCCACACCCACACCGCCGACGACTGCCTCACCCTGCGCCCCCTGGTGCAGCCCGCCCGCGAACGCGAACTGACCGCCTTCCGCAAGGGGTTGACGGGCGTCGACCTCGGCCGGCTCGCCGTACTGGCCCGGGACCTCGTCGAAGAGCGGCCGCGCACCCTGAAGGAACTGCGCGAGGCACTGCACCGGTACTGGCCGGACGCCGACCCGCAGGCCCTCGGGATCGCCGCCCGCTGCACCCTGCCGCTCGTCCAGGTCACCCCGCGCGGAGTGTGGGGCGCGAGCGGGCAGGTCGCGCTCACCACCGCCGAGCACTGGCTGGGCCGGCCCACCGAACCGCCCGCCGGCCCCGACGCGACCGTGCTGCGCTACCTCGCCGCCTTCGGCCCCGCCTCGGTCAAGGACATGCAGACCTGGGCGGGTCTGACCCGGCTGCGCGACGCCTTCGAACGGCTCAGGCCCCGGCTGCTCACCTTCCGCGACGAGCAGGGGGTGGAGCTGTTCGACCTGCCCGACGCACCCCGCCCCGACCCGGACACCCCGGCCCCGCCCCGCTTCCTGCCGGAGTTCGACAACCTGCTGCTGTCGCACGCCGACCGCAGCCGGGTCATCCCGCCCGAGCACTGGGGCCGCAGCTGGCAGGGCAACCAGGCCTACCGCACCCTCCTCCTGGACGGCTTCCTCGCGGGCCTGTGGGCGCTGGAACAGGACGCGCTCGTCATCGAGCCGTTCACCGCCCTGGGCAAGGGCCCGCGTGCGCGGATCACGGCCGAGGCGGAACGCATGCTGGCGACGCTGCACCCGGACTCGTCGTACGACATCCGCTTCGGCACGGTACGGCCGTGACGACGAGGCCGGCGAAGGCGAGCACGCGAGCGGCGGACCCCCTGGGCCGGCCCTCGGCCCCGAGGTCCCTTTGCGGGCATTGGAAGGGGGGCGGTGCGGGCTGCTCGTGGAAGCCCGCAACGCCCCCCTGGTAATCACCTGAGGGATACTCAGGAGTCTTCTGGGGTCATGAGCGCGTCATGACGTGACCTGCGCGGTCACGAGGCCGGAGAAGGTGGTCAGCCGGGTGTACACACCCGGGTAACCCGCCTCCGCGCAGCCCTCCCCCCAGGAAGTGATCCCTGCCAGGACGCCCCCGATGAGCAGGGGACCGCCGCTGTCGCCCTGGCAGGTGTCCACGCCACCGGATGAGTACCCGGCGCACACCATGTCGCTCTGCACGAAGTCAGAGCCGTAGGAAGTCTTGCAGCTCGCGTCGGACACGATCGGGACCGTGGCGGTGCGCAGCTGGTTGGAGGAGCTGCCGTTCTCCGCGGTCGTGCCCCAGCCGAGGATGCGGGCCGTGGTGCCCGCCGCGTACACCGCCGTGTCCGACGGCGCGACGTACTTCGCCGGCGTGTACGGCATCGGCGCCGACAGCGTCAGCACGGCCACGTCGTCGCCGTTCGAGGCGTCCGTGTAGTCGGGGTCGACCCAGATCCTGCTGACCCGGCCGACCGTGCCGTTGGTGCCGTTGAGAAAGGTGCGGCCGCCCACGACCCGCACGCTGGACGTGGTCTCGCCGGCCATGCAGTGCGCGGCCGTGACCACCTTGGTCGGGGCGACGAGAGTGCCGCCGCAGAACTGGTTCTGCGAGGCGTCGGTGATCTGCATCATGAACGGGTACGCCGTCGTCGTGGTGGTCGTGCCGCCCACGACGGGCTGCGGGGCGGCGACGGCGGCGGGAGTGCTGAAGAGCGTTGCTGCGGAGGCGACGGCGATGGCCGCGGCGGTCCTGCCGACGGTCGATCTCGCACGGGTGAGCCCGAACATCAGTCTCCTCGGTGGGTGGCCGGTGGGGGGTTTCGCACGGGTGTGTGGGAGACGCGGGACCGACCCCCGTGTGCCCGGGCGAGCGGCACGTCCCTCACGCTAGAACCCGCGCCACCGCCCTCCCAATGAGGGAACCCCCTAACGGAGGCGGGCAGGGAAAACCCTCGGTCGCCCCGCCGTTGACCCACGAAGGCAGTTAACCCGCGCCGACCTCACTTCGCGTGACGCCCCGCCGCCAGCCGGACGATGTCCACCCGGGAGCGGATCCCCAGCTTGCGGTAGACCCGCGTCAGCGTCGCCTCCACGGTCTTGACGCTGATGAACAGCCGGGCGGCGATCTCCCGGTTGGTGGCGCCCTCCATGACCAGGCCCGCCACCTGACGCTCCATCGAGGCCAGCGAGTCCAGGGCGCTGTGCAGTCCGGCCGGCGCGGGCGCCGGCCGCTGGGCCGCCGCGGCGGTGGCGTCCTGGGCGGCCGCCTCCACCTGCCGCAGCCACGGCAGCGCGCGGCAGCGTCTGAACAGCCGCGCCGCCTCGTCATACGACGTCGGTCCCGGCCGCCCCGAGCGCAGCCGGGCCAGCTCGAACGCGGCCCGCGCCTCCTCCAGGCCGTACCCCAGCTTGGCCAGCCGGTCCTGAGCGGACGTCAGCTGAGCGAGCGCGGCCTCCGTGTCGCCCCGGGCCGCCCGCACCAGCGCCCCGGCCCGGTCCAGTACCGCGAGCACGCTCTCCCGGTGCAGCCGCAGCGCGTGTTCGCGGGCGGTGCCGATGACCTCCTGCGCCTCGCCCACCTCGCCGATCCGCACCAGAGCCTCGGCGAGGTCGCCGTGCCAGCGGCCACGCGCCGGGTCGGTGATGCCGAGTCCCGTCTCCAGTTCCCGCACCCGGCGCAGCGACACCACGGCCCCGCGTGCGTCCCCGGCGACCAGCTGCGCCTGCCCGAGGGCGGCCAGCGCCCGCGAGAGGTACATCTGGTCGCCGTCCTCCTCGGCGTGCGCGGCGGCCTCCCGGGCCAGCGCCTCCGCATGCCCGACGTCCCCGGCGGACGCCTCGGCGAGCGAGGCGAGCATCGCCGAGGCGCCCTCGCCGATCCCCGAGTCACGGGCCAGCCTGAGACTCTCGCGGGCCAGATCCAGGGCCCGCCCGCAGTGCCCGGACAGCAACTCGGTCTCGGCCAGCGCCCGCAGGAAGTGCACCTCGCTCTCGACCATGCCGCGCCGGCGTACCTCGCGCAGCAGCGCGCTGATCGTCGTACGGGCCTCGGGGAGCTGATCGCTCATCAGCAGCCAGCGGAAGCGGGCCGCGCCGGCGCCGTTGTGATGGCACGCCACATACGGGTCCTGCGGCTCCTGCAGCGCGCGTTTGACGGTGACCGGGGCGCTCGGGTGGCCCATCAGCGTCTCGGTGGACGCCTGGAACGACAGCGCCATCAGCTCGGTACGCCGGTTCCCGGCCCGCGCGGCGAGCTCCGCCGCGTGCGCGGCCTCCTGCCGGGCCTCGGCGAAGTCGCCCTCGACGACCAGGGCGCGCCACGCCAGCTGGTAGTGGACCAGGGCCAGCAGCCGGGCATCGTCACCGGCATCGGCCAGCGCCTGCGGGAAGACGGCGTCCACGTCACCGAGGGCCTGCCCGGCCGCCTCGATCACCACCATCCAGGCCCGCACCCGCTCCGCCGGCACGGTGGCCCGGGTGAGCACCTCCCGGGCGATGTCCCGGGCGAGGTCCACCTCCCCGGCCGTGATCGCGTCCTCGGCGGCCTGCAACCGGCGCTCGTCCGGATTGCCGTCGGCCGGTGTGTGCCGGGCGGCGAGCAGCCCGAGCGAGGCGGCCACCGACGGGGCCCCGCGGTCCCGGGCGAGCGCGGCGGCCTCCGCCAGCGACGCGGCGACGTCCGGGTCGGTGCCGATGGTGGCCAGCGCCAGGTGCCGGGCCCGCTCGATCGGGTCCGAGGCGGCCGTGGACAGGGCGGCGTGCGCGGCGCGCCGCTCGTGCGCGGGCGCCTCCGCGTACAGCGCGGCGGAGATCAGCGGATGCGCGAACCGCACCGCCGGAGCCTCCGGCTCGGTCGCGAGCAGCCCCAGCTCGGCCGCCTGGGCGCACTCGGCCTCGGCGTGGTCCCGGCCGGCCGCGTGCAGCAGCGCCGCCGTCGGCCGGGCACCGGCGCTGGCCACCAGCAGGGTGCGGCGGGCCTCGTCGGACAGCAGGTTCAGCCGGCTCAGCACCAGGGCGCGCAGCGAGGTCGGCACCGGCAACGGCTCGCCCGGCCGCGGCGGCGTCGGGTTCTCGGCCAGCGCCCGGCCCAGCTCCAGGGCGAAGAGCGGATTGCCGCCACTGGTGCGGTGGATGTCGCGCACCGTGGACCGCGGCAAGCCGCCGTACCCCCGGTGGCCGAGCAGCGCGGACACCTGCGCACGGGTGAGCGGACCGAGCCGCACCGCCAGCGTGTCGGGCGGACACGCCCGCAGATACCGGTCGTACTCCTGCGCCTCGGTGCGCACCGCGCACAGCATGCGCACCGATGTGTCGCCGAGGCGCCGGGCGGCGAAACCGAGCAGCTCGGCGCTGGCCGAGTCCAGCCACTGGAAGTCGTCGGCCACCACCAGCACCGGCCCGTCCTCGGCCAGCGCCCGCAGCGCCGACAGCACGGCCAGCCGCAGCGCCAGACCGTCCCGCTGCAGGGTCGACTCGCCCCGGCCGGTCAGCGCCGATTCCAGGGCGGTGCGCTGCGCGCCGGGCAGCCGGTCGGCGATCCGGTCGAGGACCAGCCCGAACAGGTCGGCGAGGGCGAGGAAGGGCAGATGGGATTCGGACTCGGTCGCCGAGCAGCGCAAGACGGTGCCCGACTGGAAGCAGTTTTCCGCGGCCAATGCCCGCAGCACGGTCGACTTTCCTATTCCGGCCGGCCCGTGCAGCAGCACGCTGCCTCCGGACGCGAGCCGCTCACGCGCCGTGTTGAACAGCTCCTCCCGGCCGATGACCAGGTCGGGGCGGCATCGGGCAGGCTCCTGGAAGTCCCGTCGCACGGTTACCGCTCCCCTCCGTGTGTCGTGTCCGGGCCAAATTCTAGGCAACCGCGCAGGAAATTCGGACGGACGATGTCGTGAGGGATATAACAACACCCTTGCGCAACGAAAAAATCACAGCGCCGTCTCCCTGAATGACAACGCTGCCGCCCCCTCTTTCCCCTGCCCAGAGACATCCCACACCACACCGCACACCACAACGGCTTGCACCCGCATACGGCGGTGAGGGGCCGGGGGTGGGGGGTGTCCGCCCGCAGCGTCCGGCACCGTGACACGGCACCCGTGTCGGACACGGCCGGCCGGACCGAGGACGGACACCCCCCACCGCGGCCCCGCCTTGACCACCGGCCGTAGGCGAGGACAGCAACCGCCCACCGGCCGGCAACGGGCCGCCGCAGGCAAAAAAGGGGCGCGGGGAACGGCGCGACCAGCCCCCACCGGCCCGCAGCCAGGCGCCGCAGGCAACGGCGACCAGCCACAAAGAAACCCGCAGCCGACAACGCACCCAGCGCCGCAGGCACCCGCGCCGCAGGCACCCGCGCCGCAGGCACCCGCGCCGCAGGCACCCCCCGGGCCAACCGCCGGAGGCTACGGCAGGAGGCCCGCCCGCCGCGCGCCCGCCACCGCCTCCCCGCGGGTATGCGCCCCCAGCTTCCGCATGGCCGACCGCAAGTACGATTTCACCGTCTCCGCACGCAACCCGAGCCGCTCACCGATCACCGCGTTGGTGGCGCCCGCGGCCACGCAGGCCAGCACGTCCAGCTCACGCGGTGCCAAAGTCACCGCAGGCGCCTCGGCACCCCCCGGTGCCAGCAGCCCGCACACCCCCAGCAGCTCCGCCCGCAGCGCCGGATCGGTGATCCGCGGAGCCAGCGCCCGCAGCGCAGCGTGCGCCTCCCGCACCTGCTCCCAGCCCCCGGCGGGAGGCACCCCCACACCACGCACCTCCTCAGGCCCCGCACCCGCAACACGCACGCCCGCGTCACGCACCCCCGCCAGCCGCGTCGCCGCGGACCGCACGCCCGCGGACCGCGCCCCCCGCACCCCCGCCTCCACCAGCTCGCGCAGCTCACCCGCCTCGTCCCGCACCACCAGCGCCTGCTCCACGTCCCGCGCCGCCGCCACGGCCTCGCTCAGCGCCCGGTCGCCCAGCGGCTGAGCGCTGCGCAGGGCGCCGTACAGCACCCCGCGCACCCGCCGCCGTACCACCACTGGCACCGCGAGCACCGAGCGCAGCCCCTCCTCGGCGACGGCCGCGTCGTACTCGTGGCTGATCTGCCGGGACGAGGAGTAGTCCGACACGGCGCACGGCCGGGCCAGCGCCACCGCCTTGCCGCCCAGCCCGTTGCCGGAGATCACCGCGAGCGAGCGCAGCGCGGAGGTGTCGTTGCCGCTCAGCTCGCTGATCCGGATGCGGCGGTGCCCGGCGTCCACCAGCCCGCCGAAGGCCACCGGCAGCCCGGTGCCGCGGCGCAGCCGCGCCAGCGCACCGCGTATCTCCACCATGTCGGACGCGTCCGCTGTCACCTGCTCGACCCCTCACTGCGCTGTTTCGCGGCCCCCACCCCCGTTCGGGGGTAGTGAGATCTGCATCACGGATTACACGATGTACCCGAGCCGCCCGGCAATGGTCCGGCACACAGGAGGACAGATGACGGCGACGGACGACTTCCGCAGGGCACGGGACTTCCTGCTGGAGCACCGCGAGGACTACGCAGGCGCCTACGAGGGGTTCCGCTGGCCCCGGCCCGAGTACTTCAACTGGGCGCTCGACTGGTTCGACGTCATCGCCGACGGCAACGACCGCACGGCGCTGCACATCGTCGAGGAGGACGGCACCGAGACCCGGCTGTCCTTCGCCGAGCTGTCCGACCGCTCCGACCGCGTGGCGAACTGGCTGCGCGACCGCGGCGTGGCCGCCGAGGACCGGGTGCTGGTCATGCTCGGCAACCAGGCCGAGCTGTGGGAGACCGCGCTCGCCGCGATGAAGCTGCGGGCCGTGGTCATCCCGGCCACTCCGCTGCTGGGCCCCGCCGACCTGCGCGACCGTGTGGAGCGGGGCCGGGTCAAGCACGTGATCGTGCGCGCGGAGGACACGGAGAAGTTCGCCGAGGTGCCCGGCGCCTACACCCGGATCAGCGTCGGCGGCCTGCCCACGGAGGGCTGGGAGCCGTACGAGGACGGCTACGCCGCGTCCGCCGGATACGTTCCGGACGGCCCGACCCGCGCCGACGACCCGCTGATGCTCTACTTCACCTCCGGCACCACGGCCCGCCCCAAGCTGGTCGAGCACACCCACACCTCGTACCCGATCGGGCATCTGGCGACCATGTACTGGATCGGTCTGAAGCCCGGGGACGTGCATCTGAACATCTCCTCGCCCGGCTGGGCCAAGCACGCCTGGTCCAACCTGTTCGCGCCGTGGAACGCCGAGGCGACCGTCTTCATCCACAACTACACCCGCTTCGACGCGGCCCGGCTGATGTCCGAGATGGACCGGGCCGGTGTGACCACGTTCTGCGCCCCGCCGACCGTGTGGCGCATGCTCATCCAGGCCGACCTGAGCCAGCTGGCCGTCCCGCCCCGCGAGGTCGTCGCCGCGGGAGAGCCGCTCAACCCCGAGGTCATCGAGCAGGTGCGGCGCGCCTGGGGCCGCACCATCCGGGACGGCTTCGGGCAGACGGAGACCGCCGTGCAGGTCGCCAACACGCCCGGCCAGGTCCTCAAGACCGGCTCCATGGGCCGGCCCACTCCCGGCTACCGCGTCGAGCTGCTCGACCCGGTCTCCGGAGCGCCCGGTGCCGGCGAGGGCGAGATCGCGCTCGACCTCGCGGAGCGCCCGGTGGGCCTGATGACCGGCTACCACGGCGACGCCGACCGTACGGCGGAGGTGATGGCCGGCGGCTACTACCGCACCGGTGACATCGCCGCCCGCGACGAGGACGGCTACCTGACCTACGTGGGCCGGGCCGACGACGTCTTCAAGGCCAGCGACTACAAGATCAGCCCGTTCGAGCTGGAGAGCGCGCTGCTGGAGCACGAGGCGGTCGCCGAGGCCGCGGTCGTGCCCGCGCCGGACGAGCTGCGCCTGGCCGTGCCGAAGGCGTACGTCGTCCTCGCCGAGGGCTACGAGCCCGGCCCGGACACCGCCAAGGTGATCTTCGAGCACTCCCGTCAGGTGCTGGCGCCCTACAAGCGCATCCGCCGGCTGGAGTTCGGTGCGCTGCCGAAGACGGTGTCCGGCAAGATCCGCCGGATCGAGCTGCGCGAGGCGACGGCCGCCGGGTCGGACGACGAGTACCGCGAGGAGGACTTCCGGTGACCGAACCGTCCTACACGCACGGCACGAGCGGGACCGTCCTGCTCGGCGACACCATCGGCGCCAACCTCGACAGGGCCGTCGCCACCTGGCCCGAACGCGAGGCACTCGTCGACGTGCCGTCCGGCCGGCGCTGGACGTACGCGCAGTTCGGCGCCGACGTCGACACGCTGGCGCGGGCGCTCGTCGCGAGCGGCGTCGCCAAGGGCGACCGGGTCGGCATCTGGGCGGTCAACTGCCCGGAGTGGGTGCTGGTCCAGTACGCCACCGCCCGTATCGGCGCGATCATGGTGAACATCAATCCGGCCTACCGCACCCACGAGGTCGAGTACGTCCTCAACCAGTCCGGCGTCCGCCTCCTCGTCGCCTCCGTCAGCCACAAGACGAGCGACTACCGGGCGATGATCGGCCAAGTGCGCGGCAGATGCCGGGAGTTGCGCGAGGTCGTGTACATCGGTGACCCGAGTTGGGACGCGCTTCTCGCACGCGCCGCGGCGGACGTGACGTACGAGGCGCTGTCCTGCGACGACCCCATCAACATCCAGTACACCTCGGGCACCACCGGCTTCCCCAAGGGGGCCACCCTCTCCCACCACAACATCCTCAACAACGGCTATTTCGTGGGTGAGTTGATCGCCTACGGCGAGCAGGACCGGATCTGCATCCCGGTCCCCTTCTACCACTGCTTCGGCATGGTGATGGGCAACCTTGCGGCCACCTCGCACGGCGCGTGCATGGTGATCCCGGCCGCGTCCTTCGATCCGAAGGCCACCCTGGAGGCCGTCCAGCAGGAACGCTGCACCTCGCTCTACGGCGTGCCGACGATGTTCATCGCGGAGCTGAACCTGCCCGACTTCGCGGAGTACGACCTCACCTCGCTGCGCACCGGCATCATGGCCGGCTCGCCCTGCCCGGTGGAGGTGATGAAGCGGGTGGTGGCCGAGATGCACATGGAGCAGGTCTCCATCTGCTACGGCATGACCGAGACGTCCCCGGTGTCGTTGCAGACCCGGATGGACGACGACCTGGAGCACCGCACCGGCACGGTCGGCCGCGTCCTGCCGCACCTGGAGGTGAAGATCGTCGACCCGGCCACCGGGATCACGCAACCCCGCGGTGAGGCGGGGGAGTTGTGCACGCGCGGCTACAGCGTGATGCTCGGATACTGGCAGGAGCCCGACAAGACCGCCGAGGCGATCGACGCCGGGCGCTGGATGCACACCGGGGACCTCGCGGTGATGCGCGAGGACGGGTACGTCGAGATCGTCGGCCGCATCAAGGACATGATCATCCGGGGCGGGGAGAACATCTACCCGCGCGAGATCGAGGAGTTCCTCTACGGCCACCCGAAGATCCGCGACGTGCAGGTCGTCGGCGTCCCGCACGAGAAGTACGGCGAGGAGGTGCTGGCCTGCGTCATCCCGCGCGACCCGGCCGACCCGCCGACCCTTCAGGACGTCCGCGCCTTCTGCGAGGGGCAGCTGGCGCACTACAAGATCCCCAGCCGGCTCCAGCTCCTGGAGGCCTTCCCGATGACGGTGTCCGGCAAGGTGCGCAAGGTGGAACTGCGGCAGCGGTACGCCGGCTGAGCCGGCCTCCGCCGCGCGGCGGAGCGGGGATCGCCCCCCGGCCGGACGCGGCAGAGCAGGCGTGGACGACAGCATCGGGTGCGTCACCGCACGTCACCCGACGCGAAGGAGCCTCCCCATGGCCGTCGCCGCACACCCTGCCCCCGACCAGGCCCGTACCGCCGCGCCCGTACCCCGCTGGGCGCGGCGGACCGCCGCTGCCGTGGTCTGGGTGAACCTGCCCTCCGGGCTGTGGCGCCTGGCCGTCGTCCTCGGCGTGCCGCTGGGGCTCGGCGACTCCGAGTACGACGCGATGCTGCTCCCCGGCTGGGGCTACCTCGCGCTGCCGCTGCTGACCCTGATGCAGGAGGCGCTGGCCGCGCTGACGCTGGGCCTGGTCTGCCCGTGGGGCGAGAGATGGCCCCGGTGGCTTCCCGTCCTCGGCGGCCGCCCGGTCCCCGTGCTCGCAGCCGCCGTACCGGCTGGTCTCGGCGCCCTGGCCTGCGGCGTCTACGGCGTGCTGTTCGTGTGGACGACCCTGCACGCCGACATGGACATCACGCGGTGGGGTCTGTGGCTGATGAACGCCTGCTATCTGCCGCTGCTGGCCTGGGGCCCGCCGCTGGGCGCGGTCACCGTGCACTACTGGCGGCGCCGCCGGGCCGAGGCCTGAGCGCTCGGGACGGGCGACGCGGGCCCACCGCGGCGCGGGTCCGGTCGGGCCCGGGGCGCGGTGCGGGAACGGGGCCGCTCCTCAGGCCCTCAGGGTGCCGTTCCCGGTGCGGCGAAGGCGCGGGCGGCGTCGTTGAGCGGGCGGGGTGTGCCGGACGGGTCGAGGCCGAACAGGGGGATGTCCAGGCCGTCCGCGCGGGCGCGGGCGTCGGCGGTGTAACCGGCCCGGGAGAAGTGGACGCCCCGCGCCGAGCGGATCATCGCCGTCAGCCACAGGCACTCCACGTCCCGCAGACAGGACGGCCGCCCGCCCGGGTCGACATGAGCCACCAGGCCGGGGGCGACCAGGCCGATGCCCCTCGGCGGGAGCCGGCGGGCCCGGCGCACGTCGCGGTGGCCGAGCCGGTGCAGCAGTCGCGCGGCCGCGACGACGTCGTCCCACGGCCCGGGCTCGCCGCGGGCCACCGGGAGCCGCACCATCGTGCCGCACGGGCACCCCAGCTCCGGCTGCGGCCATTCGCCGTCGCGCCCGCACGCCCCGCAGCGCAGCGACACCCACTCCTCGTCCCACACCCGGTGCGTCACGGCCGTGGGCGCCCCGCGCGGGTCCAGCGGCGGTACGACGGGTGCGCCGCACGCGCAGGGATACACCGGCACGGTGAAGCGCCGCTCGCGTCGGCAGGACGGGCAGCGCACCGGAACGCTCTCGGGCATGGCCCCCTCCCAGGTGTCGCGTCGGCTCGGCGCTCCCATGGTGCTCCACCTGTCCACCGTCTGTCCGTCTCTTGACGGTCTTCGTCCAGCCCCTTACATTGCTTCCAGATAGTAGAAATTAGTTTCCGCAATACGGAAGTTCGGGAAGCCCCGGACGCCGGACGGCGGAGCTGGACTGGACGCGGACACGAACTCACCGCAGGGCGCGACGGGGAGAGCGAATCCGACAGCCGAAGCAGGAGTAACTCCATGGCTCGTATGACCGCTGCCCGTGCGGCAGTCGAGATCCTCAAGCGCGAGGGTGTCACCCAGGCGTTCGGTGTGCCGGGCGCAGCGATCAACCCCTTCTACAAGGCGCTGCAGCAGGGCGGCGGGATCGACCACACCCTCGCCCGTCACGTCGAGGGCGCCTCCCACATGGCGGAGGGCTACACCCGGACCCAGCCCGGGAACATCGGTGTCTGCATCGGTACCTCCGGCCCCGCCGGCACCGACATGATCACCGGTCTGTACTCCGCGATCGGTGACTCCATCCCGATCCTGTGCATCACGGGCCAGGCGCCCACCAGCGTGATCCACAAGGAGGACTTCCAGGCCGTCGACATCGCGTCGATCGCCAAGCCGGTCACCAAGATGGCGGTGACCGTCCTGGAGGCCGCGCAGGTCCCCGGCGTCTTCCAGCAGGCCTTCCACCTGATGCGCTCCGGTCGTCCCGGCCCGGTCCTGATCGACCTGCCGATCGACGTCCAGCTCACCGAGATCGAGTTCGACATCGACACGTACGAGCCGCTGCCGGTCTACAAGCCGACCGCGACCCGTGCGCAGATCGAGAAGGCGATCTCCTACCTGCTCGCCTCCGAGCGCCCGGTCATCGTCGCCGGCGGTGGCGTCATCGGC
Organism: Streptomyces sp. NPDC104814; assembly: GCF_055583185.1. NCBI lineage: Bacteria > Bacillati > Actinomycetota > Actinomycetes > Kitasatosporales > Streptomycetaceae > Streptomyces > Streptomyces sp. NPDC104814. Next base: position 415,745 of record NZ_JBVJOL010000001.1, read on the forward strand.
GCCGACGCGGCCGACCTGCTGGTCGAGTTCGCCGAGATCACCAACACCCCGGTCATCCCGACCCTGATGGGCTGGGGCGCGCTGCCGGACGACCACGAGCTGAACGCCGGCATGGTCGGTGTGCAGACCTCGCACCGCTACGGCAACGCCAACTTCCTCGAGTCGGACTTCGTCCTCGGCATCGGCAACCGCTGGGCCAACCGCCACACCGGCTACAAGCTCGACGTCTACCGCGGTGAGCGCAAGTTCGTCCACGTCGACATCGAGCCGACCCAGATCGGCAAGATCTTCCCGCCGGACTACGGTGTCGTCTCCGACGCCAAGGCCGCGCTGGAGCTGTTCGTCGAGGTGGCGAAGGAGCTGAAGGCCGAGGGCAAGCTCCCCGACCGCGGCGCCTGGGTCGCCTCCACACAGGAGCGCAAGGCCACGCTGCTGCGCCGTACGCACTTCGACAACGTGCCGATGAAGCCGCAGCGCGTGTACGAGGAGATGAACAAGGCCTTCGGCCCGGAGACGCGCTACGTCACCACCATCGGCCTCTCCCAGATCGCCGGCGCGCAGATGCTGCACGTCTTCAAGCCGCGCCACTGGATCAACTGCGGCCAGGCCGGCCCGCTCGGCTGGACCATCCCGGCCGCGATCGGCGTCGCCAAGGCCGACCCGGAGTCCCCGGTCGTCGCGCTCTCCGGCGACTACGACTTCCAGTTCATGATCGAGGAGCTGGCGGTCGCCGCGCAGCACAAGGTCCCCTACGTCCACGTGCTGGTCAACAACTCCTACCTGGGCCTGATCCGCCAGGCGCAGATCGGCCTGGACATCAACTTCCAGGTCAACCTGGAGTTCGAGAACATCAACTCGCCCGAGATCGGCGTCTACGGCGTGGACCACGTCAAGGTCGCCGAGGGTCTGGGCTGCAAGGCGATCCGGGTCACCGAGCCGGACCAGCTGGGCGCGGCCCTGGAGCAGGCGAAGAAGCTGGCCGCCGAGTACCAGGTGCCGGTCGTCGTCGAGGCGATCCTGGAGCGAATCACCAACATCGCGATGAGCAGGACGATGGACATCAGCGACATCAGCGAGTTCGAGGACCTGGCCACCGAGCCGGGCCACGCGCCGACGTCGATCAAGCCGCTGAAGGTCTGACGAGCGCGGCTTGACGTGCCGGCCTGACACACCGGCCGGCACACCGGTCCGAGAGACCGGCCTGAGCGAGGGCGGCCCGTTCCGTGGGGGGACGGGCCGCCCTTCTGCATGCCCGGGCGCCCCGCGCGGCCTGCGTACCCCCGCCGCCGTGACCGCCGTGGTGCCCGTACGGTGGGGCGCCGCGGGCGGTCCGGTCGCCGTCTGGTCGCCGGCGGCGCCGGCGTTTCCGGCGTCGGCTGGGACGACGTAGGCCTCACCGCCGGTGATCTGCCCCTGCCGAGGGCCGCGTCATCCTCGTCCGCGAGGGCGCCCCCGGCCCGTCAGTCCCGCCGTGCGGGAGAAGTGTGGCAGCAGCGGGCGCAGCATCCTGGCGGTGGTGAGGGCGGCCCGCGGCCCCTCCAGGGCCCGGCGCACGGGGGGACGGGCGGGCAAACTCCCGCGGTCCGGCGGGACGGTGGAGGGCGGTGCGTACGGCCTTCTCCACGGGATGCCGGACGGCGGCCCCGCCTGTTCCGGCGCGCATGCTTCCCGGCCGCCCGGCGTCGACGGCGCCGCGCAGATACAGGCGACCAGGGCGACGCTGGCGGCGGCACGCGGCCCGGGCCGCACCAAGCCGTGTGCGCCGTAAGTGCCCGCCGCCAGGGTGCCGAAGCCTTCGTGGGGCCGGTTCGGAGCTGGAGTCGAGGGTTGCGCGGGACCGCTACGGCCCTTGGCGAACGTCCCCGGTGGGCTCGTGGTGTTCCGACAGGCCCGGCCAGTCGTCGGGGCCGCCGCCCTGCCACTCGACGAAGTCGCTCTCCGCCACGTCCGTGACATACAGGTCGGCCAGCCGCAGGATCTCGGCGACGTCGTCGATGTGCGTGGCGACGCCCAGCGTCTCGTCGCCCTCGGTGACCCGCCGTGAGCCGTCCAGCGCCGGCGGGTGCACCACGACGTGCGGGTGCTCCGTTGCGTGCGTCATGTCTTCCAGGCTGCTGCCGCCCCGCCACCACCGCACCCCGGACAGAAGCCGGGCGTCGGGAGCGGCGCGGAACGGCACTCCGGAAAACGCCGAGCGGCGCCGGATGCGGGACCGTCCGCATCCGGCGCCGCTCGGCCGGTGAGGCATCTTCGGTTGTGGCCGCCCGACGGCGCGAGACTGGGCGCGACAGGACATTCGCGCCGCCGGACGGAGTCTGTGGGCCCCGAGGGGCTCTACGGCCCCGGGGGAACGGGCTCCGCTGGAGCACCGGACCCGCACGGGAGCCAGGAGTTGCCGCGGGAGCGAGCGCCCGGCGGAGGCCAAGGGCTGCCGCCGGGGCAGGCGCCCCCGTTGGATCAGGTTCCCCCCGGAGGGGAGTGGCTGGGACCGCGGCGGATGCGACGGAGCCGTACGTTCCTGCCTCACGTCGGCAGTCGCGTCACGTTCCTTCACCACCGCACTGGCTCGCACGCCGCCGCGGTCCTCGCCCTGCCCGCATGCCCGCGATCACCCCTCATCCGGATCGCGTGGCGGCGGGTCCTGCGCGTCCGGATCCCGGCCTCCCCGCCGGGTCCGGACGCAGCCTCGTGGCCTGGAGGGTCAGTCCTCGCGCAGGGCGCGGACCGCCTCCTCCACGCGCTTGCCGTACTCGAGGTCGGCGGCGTGGAAATGGGCCAGGTTCTTCTCGACCACGTCGTTGCGGGTGACCTGCGACAGGCCGCCGGCGATGGTCGCGATCAGGCGGGACTTCTCCTCCTCCGACATCAGCCGGTACAGCTCACCGGCCTGGAAGAAGTCGTCGTCCTTGGTGTGCAGCGGGGCCTCGTGGGTGCCGGTGTGGCCGGAGACCGCGAGGGGAGCCGACAGCGGGCGGCCGGTCTCGACCGGGCCGTCGTAGGAGTTCGGCTCGTAGTTCTTCGCGTCGCGGCCCTGGGGGTTGAGCGCCATGAAGCCGTCGCGGCCGTAGTTGCGGGCGCCGCCCGGAACCGCCTTCGGCGAGTTGACCGGCAGCAGGGTGTGGTTCACGCCCAGGCGGTAGCGGTGGGCGTCGGCGTAGGCGAACAGACGGCCCTGGAGCATCTTGTCCGGCGACGGGCCGATGCCCGGCACGAAGTTGTTCGGGGAGAACGCGGCCTGCTCGACCTCGGCGAAGACGTTGTCCGGGTTGCGGTCGAGCACCAGGCGGCCCACGCGCTGCAGCGGGTAGTCGCCGTGCGGCCACACCTTGGTCAGGTCGAACGGGTTGAAGCGGTAGTTCGCCGCCTCGGCCGCCGGCATGATCTGGACGTAGAGGGTCCAGGACGGGAACACGCCGCGCTCGATGGCCTGGAGCAGGTCCGTCTGGTGCGAGTTGGGGTCCTTGCCCGCGAGCTCGGCGGCCTGCTCGCCGGTCAGCGTGCGGATGCCCTGGTTCGTCTTGAAGTGGTACTTGACGAAGAAGGCCTCGCCCTTGGCGTTCGTCCACTGGTAGGTGTGCGAGCCGAAACCGTCCATGTGGCGGTACGACGCCGGGATGCCGCGGTCACCCATCAGCCAGGTGATCTGGTGCGTGGCCTCGGGGGAGTGGGCCCAGAAGTCCCAGACGTTGTCCGGCTCCTGCTTCCCGGTGAACGGGTCGCGCTTCTGCGAGTGGATGAAGTCGGGGAACTTGATCGGGTCCTTGATGAAGAACACCGGGGTGTTGTTGCCGACGAGGTCGTAGTTGCCCTCTTCGGTGTAGAACTTCACTGCGAAGCCGCGCGGGTCACGGACGGCGTCCGCGCCGCCGAGCGAGTCGGCCACGGTGGAGAAGCGCAGGAAGACCTCGGTGCGCTTGCCGATCTCGCTGAGGAAGTCGGCGTGGGTGAAGCCGGTGACGTCGTCGGTGACCTCGAAGTGGCCGTAGGCGCCGGAGCCGCGGGCGTGCACCACACGCTCCGGGATGCGCTCGCGGTTGAAGCGCGCAAGCTTCTCCAGGAGCTGCTGGTCCTGGATCAGGAGCGGACCGCCGACGCCGGCGGAGGCGGAGTTCTGGTTGTCGGCGACGGGGGCGCCGGACTCGGTGGTGAGCACGCGCTTCGACATGTGGACCTTCCGAACGGGACTGCTGAAGCTGGTGACGGTGCAGTGAGCGTAAGGACGCCTGACCAGGAGCGTCAACAGTTTGTTGAAGTCAATTTCAACGTTTTGTTGAAGTGGTGGGCATGCGTGGTTCCGGGCCGTGGCGGCGCATGGGCGCGACGGGACAGGTGTCGGCGCCGCCACGGCCCGGAAGTTCCGGGAGGGTCAGACCTGGGCGCCGGAGAGGCGCTCGACGGCCCGCAGCAGGGCCGAGTGGTCCAGACCGCCGTCGCCCTGGGCGCGCAGCGAGGCGACCAGCTGGGCGACCACGGCGCCGACCGGCAGGGCCGCGCCGACGTTGCGGGCGGCGTCGGTGACGATGCCCATGTCCTTGTGGTGCAGGTCGATGCGGAAGCCCGGCTTGAAGTCGCGGTTGAGGAAGTTGTCCTTCTTGCGCGTCAGCACGGTCGAGCCCGCCAGGCCGCCGTTGAGGACGTCCAGCGCGGCCTTCAGGTCGACGCCGGACTTCTCCAGGAAGACCACGGCCTCGGCGCACGCCTGGATGTTCACGGCGACGATGAGCTGGTTGGCGGCCTTCACGGTCTGGCCCGAGCCGTGCGGACCGCACAGCACGATGGTCTTGCCGAGGGCCTCGAGGATCGGCTTGGCCTGCTCGAAGTCGGCCTGCTCGCCACCGACCATGATCGACAGTACGGCCTCGATGGCGCCGGCCTCGCCGCCGGAGACCGGGGCGTCCAGGACGCGGATGCCCTTGTCCTTGGCGGCCTTGGCCAGGTCGACGGAGGTCTGCGGGGTGATCGAGGACATGTCGATCAGCAGGGCGCCGGACCTGGCGTTCTCCAGGATGCCGTCCGGGCCGTAGGCGATGGCCTCGACCTGCGGGGAGGCGGGCACCATCGTGATGACGACGTCGGCGTCCTTGACGGCCTCGGCAATCGAGCCGGCCGCGGTGCCGCCGGCGGCGGCCAGGCGGTCGAGCTTGTCCTGCTCGAGGGTGAAGCCGGTGACCTGGTAACCCGCCTTGATCAGGTTCTCGGACATGGGGGAACCCATGATGCCGAGGCCGATCCAGGCGATCTTGGGAAGGTTGCTCATGACGGGGGTGCCTCTCTAACTGCTGTGCTACGTCGGTGAGGTGGCGCCGGCTGACAGGGCGCCCCGGGTGTCAGCGGGCGGCGCGGGCCTCGCGGGGAAGCCACTCGAAGGCCTCGGCGCTGGGCTTGTCGCCCGGCTTGTACTCCAGGCCGACCCAGCCGTCGTAACCGGCCTTCGTCAGCTGGTCGAGGAGGTCCTCCAGCGGCAGCGAGCCGGTGCCGGGGGCGCCGCGGCCCGGGTTGTCGGCGATCTGCACGTGGCCGGTCTTGGCCGCGTACTGTTCGATGACCGACGGCAGGTCCTCGCCGTTCATGGACAGGTGGTACAGGTCCATGAGGAACTTGGCGTTGCCGAGGCCGGTCGCCTCGTTCACCTTGTCGACGATCTCGATCGCCTTGGGTGCGCTCACGATCGGGCACTTCGGCGACTCGGGCTGGTTCAGGGCCTCGATCAGGACCGTGCCGCCGACCCGGCCGACGGCCTGGGCCGCAAGGACGAGGTTCTCCAGGGCGAGCGCGTCCTGCTCGGCCGGGTCCACGCCGTCGACGCGGTTGCCGTACAGGGCGTTGAACGTGGTGCAGCCCAGGGACTGGGCGAAGGCGATGGCCACGTCGATGTTGGCGCGGAACTTCTCCGACTCCGCACCCGGGATCGACAGGGCGCCCCGGTCCGGGCCGGGCAGCTGCCCGGCGTAGAAGTTCAGGCCCGTGAGCTGTACGCCCGCGTCCTCGATCGCCTTCTTCAGGGCGTCGAGCTCGGACTGCTCGGGAGTGGGGGTCTCGATCCAGGGCCACCACAGCTCGACCGCGGTGAAGCCGGCCGCGGCGGCGGCCGCGGGACGCTCCAGGAGCGGGAGTTCCGTGAAGAGGATCGACAGGTTGACGTTGAAGCGCTGGTCTGCGAATCCCATCTGGGGCCGCGCTCCCTTCCGTTAGTCGAGTTTCCGTATTACGGAAGTTCGTTTCTGCGTAATGGAAGATTGCCGTCGTGTGTCGCCCCTTGTCAAGAGGGGCCCGGCTGACGGACGGCCCGGGACGACGTGCGCGACCCCTCCGCGCACGCGGGACGGGCCCGCCGGCCGCTCGGTCCGGCCTCGGCGGAGGCTGCACGAAAACGGGTGCCGGGCGTTAGGTTGTGCGCGTGCGATTGAGAGTGGAGTTCACGACCGAGCCCTTCGATCTGGACGAGGCGCCGCAGCATGCCGTGGTCGCCCGTGAGGTCATCGAGGCGGCCGAGCTGGACGCCGTGGACGTCGGACCGTTCGGCAACACGGCGGAGGGCGGTGCGGACGCCGTGCTCACGGCGGTGGACGCGCTGCTGCGCAAGTCGCTCGCGGCCGGTGCCACCCGCGTCTCGCTGCAGGTCAACGTGATCGACGGGATCGGGGAGGACGAGTGACCGGTACCGGGGACGAGCCGTTCATCGCGGCCGTGAAGCCGCTGATCGATGCGATCGGCGGCGAGATGATGCCGCCGGACGAGGCGCGTCCCGACGACGTGGTGCTCACCTGGGAGGGCACGGACGTCGTCGCCGTACGGCTGCCGCAGCTGGCCGACTCCCTCGACCACATCCTGGCCGCGATGGAGCGCCGCAAGGGCATGCCGCTCGCCGACCTGGACCGCAAGGCCAAGCAGGAGATCGTCCGCATACTGGAAGCCCGGGGCGCCTTCTCGGTCCGCCATGGCGTCGAAACCGTCGCCGGAGCCCTGGGCGTCAGCCGCTTCACGGTCTACAACTACCTGAACCGCCAAAAAGACGCGTAACACCTCCGCCCGCACCCGCCTCCCGATCACCCCGCACCCGGCCGTCCCGCGCCCGGCCCCAGGCGGCCCTGCACCCGGCCGCTCTGCCCCGCCCTCGACAGCCCACGCACGAGTGCCGGCCGCACCCGGCTCGGCCGAGCGCGGCCGGCCGTGCGCCCTCTGGGCGAGAGACTGCGACTCGCGCCCGGAAGTCGCCGGGCCCGCGCGGCCTGTGACCGTCCGGCGAGGGTGTCTCTGCGCCTTGCGGGCCGGTGACCCCGGCCCGCCGGGCCGCCGCGCGGGGCCCCCACCAGCAGGTCCTCGGGGGCTCCGGTCTGCCTGGTTCGTTCGGCGGCCGCCTGGGAGGCCCGGCCTGCGGCACTGGATGGGAGTCACCTGGGCCCTGTCGGCCTCCTCCCGCTCACCCCGTCCACGTCGGGACGCCGGCCCGGACCTCGCGGCGCTGGGCCTCGCCCGGCGGGGCCTACCTTTGCCGTCGCGCCCCGGCCGGTGTCGCAGTCCTGGCCGGCGCCCTGGCCTGCCGGCCTGCCTTGGCCGGTGCCCGCGCCCTCCCGATGCGCTCCGGTCCGTGCAGGTCCCGGCTGGCGCCCGCGCGCTCCCCGGCCGTGCAGATCCCGCCCTGCCGGCGCGCCCCTGTCGGCGGCCGCGCCCTCCCGGTGTGTCCCGGTCCTGGCCGGGTGGCTGGGCGGTGCGGGACCATGGGCGTGTCGGGGGCCGGCGCCCCGGGGCCGTTCGGTGGGGGAGGCGGCACGCGGGCGGTCTGGCATCCTCTCGCCACCCCCGCGGGGAGTCGTTCGTCAAGGCCTCGTATTTGTTACGCCGAATTTTCAACAAACTGTTGACGTCGTGTTTCCGAGAGCGTTAGCTATCCGCAGCCCGTTCAGCACAAGGCCACGGAGGCACCCGTGACTTCGACTTCCACGCCGCCGGGCCTGGCCCGCTTCAACGCTTCCGAGGACGACACGGCTCGCGCCGCGCTCCTCGAGGCGTGCAGCTCCACGGCATGGGCACAGCGGCTGCTGGCCGCCCGCCCCTACGCCGGCCTCGAAGAACTCTACGCAGCCAGCGACGCCGCCATGGCGGAGCTGACCGCGCAGGACCTCGAGGAGGCCATGGCCGGGCACCCGCCGATCGGCCGCCCCAAGCCGGGGGATCCCACCTCCGAGAGGGAACAGCGCGGCATGGCCGGCGCATCCGAGGAGCTCAGGGCGGAGATGCTCGAACTCAACCTGGCCTACCAGGAGAAGTTCGGTCATGTCTTCCTGATCTGCGCCACCGGCAGGACCGGTGAGCAGATGCGGGATGCCGTCAAGGAGCGGATCGGTAACTCGCCGGAGCAGGAGCGGGAGATCGTCCGCACCGAGCTGGGCAAGATCAACCGCATCCGACTGGCACGACTCGTCGAAGAGGACTGACAGCAGCCATGAGCACCAGCACCACCGCCTCGGTGTCCACGCACATCCTGGACACCTCCGTCGGCCGGCCCGCCGAGGCCGTCGCCGTCCGCCTGTCGGCCCGCTCCGGGCTCGACGCGGACTGGCAGGAACTCGGCGGTTCGGCCACCGACGCGGACGGGCGGTGCAAGGACCTCCCGGCCCTGCCGGAGGGGACCACCCACGTACGGCTCGACTTCGACACCGAGACGTACTTCGCCAAGAAACAAGCCGCGGCCCAGCAGGACGCCCCCGCGCTCCGGGACAGCGAGAACAGCCGGCCGGTGTTCTTCCCCGAGGTCACCATCGCCTTCGCGGTGGTGCCCGGTGAGCACTACCACGTTCCGCTGCTGCTCAACCCGTTCGGCTACTCCGTTTACCGAGGGAGCTGACCGACACCATGACCCGTTTCGTCCTGGGACAGAACCAGTACGGCAAGGCAGAGAACCGCGTCGTAAAGATCACGCGTGACGGCGACACGCACCACATCAAGGACCTGAACGTCTCCGTCGCCCTGTCCGGCGACATGGAGGAGGTCCACCGCAGCGGTTCGAACGCGAACGTCCTGCCCACCGACACCACCAAGAACACGGTGTACGCGTTCGCCAAGGAGCACGGGATCGAGAGCGCCGAGGACTTCGGCGTCAAGCTCGCCCGCCACTTCGTGGACAACACCGGTTCCATCGGCCGGGCCCGCATCCGCATCGAGGAGTACGGCTGGGAGCGGATCGAGACCTCGCAGTCCGGCGCCCGCTTCGTCGGCTCCGACGAGATCGCCCACTCCTTCGTCCGCAAGGGCCAGGAGACCCGCGTCGCGGAGATCACCTACGACGGCCACGGCATCCAGGTGCTTTCCGGCTTCAAGGACCTGACCGTCCTGAACACCACGAACTCCGAGTTCTGGGGCTACCTGAAGGACAAGTACACCACCCTGAAGGAGGACTACGACCGGATCCTCGCCACCACCGTCTCCACCTGGTGGCGGCACAACTGGGACGGCATCGACTCGCACGCCCCGGACTGGGACCGCTCGTACAACGGGGTGCGCAAGCACGCGCTGCAGGCGTTCGCCGAGACCTACTCGTACTCGCTCCAGCAGACCCTCTTCGAGATGGGTGTGCGGGTGCTGAACTCGCGCGACGAGGTCGACGAGATCCGCTTCTCGATGCCCAACAAGCACCACTTCCGCTCCGACCTGTCGCCCTTCGGGATCGACAACGAGGCGAAGGACGGTGCGGTGTACTACGCCGCCGACCGCCCGTACGGCCTGATCGAGGCCACCATCCTGCGGGACGGCGCTGAGCAGCTCATCCCGGTCGACATGACCAACCTCTGACGCGGGGCGCGTGTCCCCGGACCCGGCCGCCGGGCCCGGGGACACGCCACACCGGAGGGAACACAATGGCACAGCCTGCAATGGAGCCGGTGAAAGGCTCCTGTTCCACCCCGCCGGTGCACACCGAGGACGCCGTCACGTCCGTGCACCCGGTGGACGAGAAGCTCCACCTCTCGCGGCTCGTCCCCGCCGCGCTCCAGCACATCGCCGCCATGTACGCAGGCGTTGTCACTCCTCCGCTCATCATCGGCCAGGCCTGCGGCCTCGACATCGCGGCCCGCACCCGGCTGATCGCCGCGTCCCTGCTCATCGCGGGCGTCGCGACCATTCTCCAGACCATCGGCGTCAAGGGTTTCGTCGGCAACCGGCTGCCCTTCGTCAACGCCGCCTCCTCCGCCGGTATCGCGCCGATCCTGGCGATCGCCGAGACCAACGACAAGGGCCACCAACTCCCCGCGATCTACGGCGCGGTGATGGTCGCCGGCGTCTTCTGCCTGGCCGTCGGGCCCTTCTTCGGGCGGCTCCTGCGCTTCTTCCCGCCACTGGTCACCGGTGTCGTCATCACCCTCATCGGCGTCACCCTGATGCCCGTGCCCGTCAGCTGGGCGCAGGGCGGCGACAAGACCGCCGCGGACTTCGGCGCCATGAAGTACCTCGCGCTGGCCGGCTTCACCCTCGCCGTGATCCTGCTGATCCAGCGCTTCGGCAAGGGCTTCGTCAAGCAGGTCGCCCTGCTGTTCGGCCTGCTCATCGGCACCCTGGTCGCGATCCCCTTCGGCATGGCCGACTTCACCGCCTTCAAGTCGGCGCCCGTGGCCGCGCTGCCCACACCGTTCGCGTTCGGCACGCCCGAGTTCCAGCCCGCGGCCATCCTGTCGCTGTGCATCGTGATGCTCGTACTGATGACCGAGTCGAGCGCCGGCATGCTCGCCCTCGGTGAGATCTGCGACCGCCGGGCGAACGCGAAGACGATCACGCGGGGCCTGCGCACCGACGGCATCGCCACGCTGCTCGGACCGGTCTTCGGCGGCTTCCCCACCTCGGCCTTCGCCCAGAACGTCGGCGTCGTCTCGCTGACCCGCGTGCGCAGCCGGTACGTCGTCGCCGTCGCCGGCGCGACCCTGCTGGTCCTCGGTGCCTTCCCCGTCCTCGGCGCGGTCGTCTCCCTGGTCCCCATGCCGGTCCTCGGCGGCGCGGGCATCGTGCTCTTCGGCTCGATCGCCGTGAGCGGCATCCGCACCCTGTCGGAAGCCGGCCTGGACGACAGCTCCAACATCATCCTGGTGGCCGTGGCGCTCGGCGCGGGCATCATCCCGCTCGCCGCCCCCACCTTCTACGCCGACTTCCCGGCCTGGGCGCAGACGGTGCTCGGCTCCGGCATCAGCGCAGGCGCGCTCGTCGCGGTCATGCTCAACTTGTTCTTCCACCATCTCGGCACCCGGAGCGGCCAGACAGCCCCGGCACTCAAATCCTCCTAGGGGCCCTGCCGTGCCCTCCCCGTGGACGCACCTGGCGTCCACGGGCCGCCACTGAAAGACAAGGAAGAACGATGGCAGCATCGGCAGCCCAGCGCATCGTCATCGAGAACTGCGCGATCGCCACCGTGGACGCGGACGACACCGAGTACGTGTCGGGGCACCTCGTCCTCGCCGGGAACAGGATCGAGTCGGTCGGCGCCGGAAAGGCCCCCGAGGGCCTGCAGAACGTGGGGCGCCGGATCGACGCGAGCGGTCACCTCGCCACGCCCGGTCTGGTCAACACCCACCACCACTTCTACCAGTGGATCACCCGGGGCCTGGCCACCGACCACAACCTGTTCGACTGGCTGGTCGCGCTGTACCCGACGTGGGCGCGCATCGACGAGCAGATGTGCTACTCGGCCGCGCAGGGATCGCTCGCCATGATGGCCCGCGGCGGTGTCACCACCGCCATGGACCACCACTACGTGTTCCCGCACGGCTCCCGTGACCTGTCCGGCGCGATCATCAAGGCCGCCGCCGAGATGGGGGTGCGCTTCACGCTGGCCCGGGGCTCGATGGACCGCAGCGTCAAGGACGGCGGGCTGCCGCCGGACTTCGCGGTGGAGACGCTGGAGGGCGCGCTCGCGGCGACCGAGGACACCGTCACCAAGCACCACGACGCCTCCTTCGACGCGATGACCCAGGTGGCCGTCGCGCCCTGCTCGCCGTTCTCCGTGTCCACCGAACTCATGCGCCAGGGCGCCGAACTGGCCCGCCGCCTCGGCGTGCGGCTGCACACCCACGGCTCGGAGACCGTGGAGGAGGAGAAGTTCTGCCACGAGCTGTTCGGCATGGGCCCGACCGACTACTTCGAGTCGACGGGCTGGCTCGGTGAGGACGTGTGGATGGCGCACTGCGTCCACATGACCGACGACGACATCGCCGCGTTCGCCCGGACGAGGACGGGCGTCGCCCACTGCCCGTCGTCCAACGCCCGCCTCGCGGCCGGTATCGCCCGCGTCCCCGATCTGCTCGCCGCCGGCGTCCCGGTCGGCCTCGGCGTCGACGGCACCGCCTCCAACGAGTCCGGCGAACTCCACACCGAGCTGCGCAACGCCCTGCTGATCAACCGCCTCGGCGCGCACCGCGAGGCCGCGCTGAACGCCCGCCAGGCGCTGCGCCTCGGCACCCACGGCGGCGCGCGGGTGCTCGGCCGGGCCGACCAGATCGGCTCGCTGGAGGCGGGCAAGCTGGCCGACGTGGTGCTGTGGCGGATGGACACCCTCGCCCATGCCTCCATCGCCGACCCGGTGACCGCGCTGGTCTTCGGAGCGGCCGCCCCGGTGACCGCGTCGTTCGTCAACGGCCGGCAGATCGTCGACAACGGGCGCCTGCTCACCGTCGACGAGGACGCCGTCGCCCGCTCCACCCGCGAGGAGGCACAGCGCCTCGCCCGGATCAGCGCGCAGGGCTGATCCCCCCAAGTCTCCGGCCGAGAGGGACGGCTCCCGGCCGGGAACCGTGGATCCGAGCGGGATCCACGGCAGCCGTCTCCGGGGCGCGCGTGAACGCGCGCGCCCCGGAACGGTCTCACCGCTCACCCGCGCCACCCCCGTCAGGGTCCCGCACGACCCCCGCACCACCTCCCTGAAATCCACGTCGCCCCACGATGTGTTAGCCGCCCGGAGGAGCAGCTGTGGCCGCCCATCCCGTAGACGAAAAACTCCCCGCACTCAAAATGGCGACCAGCGGCTTGCAGCACGTCGCCGCCATGTACGCCGGAGTCGTCGCCCCACCCTTGATCGTCGGCGCGGCCATAGGCCTCTCCGGCGCCGAGCTGACGTTCCTCACCGGTGCCTGCCTGTTCACCGCGGGCCTCGCCACCTTCCTGCAGACCCTCGGCATCTGGAAGATCGGTGCCCGGCTGCCGTTCGTCAACGGCGTCACCTTCGCCGGTGTCGCCCCCATGACCGCGGTGGTCGCCTCCACCCACGACAAGTCCGACGCGCTGCCGATCATCTTCGGCGCGGTCATCGTCGCCGGTCTGCTCGGCTTTCTCGCCGCTCCCATCTTCAGCAAGGCGCTCCGCTTCTTCCCGCCGGTCGTCACCGGCACCGTGATCACCCTGATCGGTGTGTCGCTGCTCCCGGTCGCCTTCGGCTGGGCCCAGGGCCCCAACCCCAAGGCCGACGACTACGGTTCGACGACCTACCTCACCCTGGCCGGCATCACCTTGCTGATCGTGCTGCTGCTGCGCCGTTTCACCACCGGCTTCGTCAAGCAGATCGCCGTGCTGCTCGGTCTGATCGCGGGCACGATCATCGCCATACCGTTCGGCGTGACGGACTTCAGCCCCGTCGGCGAGGCCGCCGTCGTCGGTTTCCCGACCCCGTTCCACTTCGGCGCCCCGCAGTTCCAGCTCGCCGCGATCCTCTCGCTGTGCGTGGTGATGGTCGTCTCGATGACCGAGTCGACCGCCGACATGCTGGCGCTCGGTGAGATCGTCGAGCGTCCGGCCGACGAGAAGACCATCGCGGCCGGTCTGCGCGCCGACACCCTCGGCTCGGCGCTCAGCCCGCTGTTCAACGGCTTCATGTGCAGCGCCTTCGCCCAGAACATCGGCCTGGTCGCGATGACGAAGATCCGCAGCCGGTACGTCGTCGCCACCGGCGGCGGCTTCCTGGTGCTGATGGGCCTGTGCCCGATGGCCGCCTCGCTGATCGCGGTCGTGCCCCGCCCGGTCCTCGGCGGCGCCGGCGTGGTGCTGTTCGGCTCGGTCGCGGCGAGCGGCATCCAGACCCTGGTGCGGGCCGGACTCGAGCGGGACAACAATGTCCTGATCGTGGCCGTCTCCCTCGCCGTCGGCATCATCCCGATCACCGCGCCGGAGTTCTACCACTCCTTCCCGGAGACCGCGAAGATCGTCCTGGACTCGGGCATCTCGACGGGCTGTGTCACGGCCGTGGTGCTCAACCTCCTCTTCAACCACCTCGGCAAGAGCCGCGACGCCCAGGACGTCACCCACCCCATGGAGGCGGGGGAGGAGATCGCCGCTGCGCACTGAGACCGGCGGTGAGGGTTTAAGGGCCTGTCGTTTGGATCACCCCGGCGTCGCGGGGTCTGGCACGCACATCTGCGGCGTTGTCGTCACTCGCCGACGCTCCGCGTCGACTCCCTCCTCCGCCTTGCAGCTGCACGCACCAGACCCCGCTCGGGTCGGCCGAGATGCACCGCAGCTCGAGGCCGGCCTGATCCAAACGACAGACCCTAACCGGCCGGGGGAGACGGGGCAGACGCCGTCACCCCCGGCCGTTTCCATGGGCGGACTCAGCCGGCCCGGCGAGGGATGACGGCGCAGCCGTGCCGTGACGGGGCGCACGGCCGTCGGGAGGCGTCAGGCCCCGGGTGAGGCCGGCCCGGTGTCACAGGCCGAACAGGCCCGGGTTTTCCGCCAGTTCCTTGAAGTGGCCTTGCGGGTTCGCCACCAGACGGCGGGCCTTCAGGTCCATCAGTCCGCCGACCGCCGTGATCTCGGCGGCGACCGTGCCGTCCGTCTTGCGGATCGTCTGCTGTATGCGGAAGGTCTTGCCGCTGCCCCACTCGAAGGCGCAGGTCACGTCGACCTCGTCGCCGGCGAGCAGCTCCCGCTGGTAGCGGATGGTGGTCTCCAGGGCGACCGGTCCGATGCCCGTGGCGATCAGCCCGGCCTGGGTGATGCCGGCCGCCTGCAGCAGCGACCAGCGCGCGTGCTCCGCGTAGTTGAGGTACACGCTCTGGTTCAGGTGTCCCTGGACGTCGGTCTCGTATCCGCGGACGCTGATCCGGACGGAGAACGGCTCGCTCATCACTTCCCCTTCGCCTTCCTTGCACTGTCCAGCGATCTTGGCATGCCCCGCACCGCGGACGCCGGGACTCCTCACACCCGGCGCGGGGAAGCGAGCAGGTACCGGGCCCGGGTGCGGGGCTCGGTGTACTCGCCCGCCTGCCAGCCGGCCGCCTCCAGCGCCGCCGCGCAGCCGCGCAGGGCGTCCGGGTCGTCCGCGTGCACGGCGACCGCCTCCGGCTGCTCCGTCGCCCGTACCCGGTATCCGTCCCGCCCGCCCCCGGCCGGCCGCTGCCCGGCCGCTTCCAGGGCGAGGGCCGCGGCCTGCACCAGATGCGTGCGCTCCCAGCCGCACGGGCGGTCCACGGCCCCGTCCGCATGGGTCATCCGGCGCAGCTCCAGCAGCCCCTGCCAGGCACTGTGCACCTCACGCGCCCGGGCCGGGCCCGTGTCCGGCGGCTCCTCCTCGGCGCCCGTCCGCGCGAGGAACACACCGGTCGCGGGCTGCGCGGGAGCCGGCTCGGGCGGCGCCGTGACCGGCGTGAGACGTATCCGGTGCCCGGCCGGCGTCAGGAAGTGGTCGTGCGGCGGCCGCGGGTGCCGGAACGCCAGGCCCTGCCTGACCAGCGTCGCGAGCTGCGCCGGTGTCCCCCGGAGCCGTCCGGTGACGGGGTCGGCGGCGTCGATGACACGCCGCTGCGCGGTGGTCGGCGGTCGGGTCACGGCGTTCTCCTTCCTGCGCGGCTCCCGTGGCCGGGAGGTCAGCCGCTTCGCAGGCTACGCCGGGGGTCTGACATTCCAGCCGGCGATCACCGGGCGGCCGTGCTCGGTGCCCAGCCGGCACAGGGAGCCCGTCGCCAGCTGGAACAGCGCCCCGTGCTGCGGCGCCAGCCCCAGCCGTCGGGCGGTCAGCACCCGCAGGAAGTGCCCGTGGGCGACGAGCAGGACGACCCCTTCGGTGTTGGCGAGGGCGGCGTCCACCTTGCCCAGCATCCGGTCGGCGCGCTCGCCGACCTGCTCCGGGCTCTCCCCGGGATGATCCGGCGGCCCGGGCACGACCCCGTCCGTGAACAGGAACCACCCCGGCCGCTCCCGCTGGATCTCCACCGTGGTGATGCCCTCGTACCCGCCGTAGTCCCACTCGCGCAGATCGGTGTCCACCCGCGCGTCGGGCACCCCGATCAGCTCGGCCGTCTCGCGCGCCCGCTGCAGGGGGCTGACGAACGCGGCCCCGATCCGGTGCGAGCGGACCAGCGGCACCAGCCGCCGTGCCTCCTCGCGCCCGTGCTCGGTCAGCGGGACGTCCGTCCACCCGGTGTGCCGGCCGGACCGCGACCACTCGGTCTCGCCGTGCCGGACCAGAAAGAGATCACCCACGGTTCACAGGCTACGGGCCGGCTCCGCCGGCCGCGCGGCGTCGCAGCCCGCCGGGTGCCCGCGCGGACCGGACGCGGCCGCTACTGCCGGTACCCGCTCAGGAACCGCCCGATCCGGCCGATCGCCGCCTCCAGGTCCTCCGCGTGCGGCAGGGTCAGGATGCGGAAGTGGTCGGGCGCGGGCCAGTTGAAGCCGGTGCCCTGGACGACCTGGATCTTCTCGCGCAGCAGCAGGTCGAGGACGAACTTCTCGTCGTCGTGGATCTTGTGGACCTTGGGGTCCAGCCGCGGGAAGGCGTACAGCGCCCCCTTGGGCTTCACGCACGACACGCCCGGGATCTCGTTCAGCCGCTCCCACGCCACGTCCCGCTGCTCGCGCAGCCGGCCGCCGGGCTCGGTCAGCTCGCGGATGGACTGCCGGCCGCCGAGCGCGGCCTGGATGGCGTACTGGGCGGGCGCGTTGGCGCACAGGCGCATGGAGGCCAGCATGGTCAGGCCCTCCAGGTAGTCCTTCGCATGCTGCCGGGGCCCGGTGACGACCAGCCAGCCGGACCGGAAGCCCGCCACGCGGTACGTCTTGGACAGGCCGCAGAAGGTGAGGACGACCAGGTCGGGGGCGAGCGCGGCGGCCGAGTGGTGCACGGCGCCGTCGTAGAGGATCTGGTCGTAGATCTCGTCGGCGAACACCATCAGGCCGTGCCGGCGGGCGAGGTCGAGGACGCCCTCGACGATCTCCTTCGGGTAGACCGCGCCGGTGGGGTTGTTGGGGTTGATCAGGACGAGCGCCTTGGTGCGGCCGGTGATCTTCGACTCCATGTCGGCGAGGTCCGGGTACCACTCGGCCTGCTCGTCGCACAGGTAGTGGACCGCCTTGCCGCCCGCGAGGGTCGTCACGGCCGTCCAGAGGGGGAAGTCCGGGGCAGGAACGAGGATCTCGTCGCCGTCCTCGACCAGCGCCTGCACGGCCATCGAGACCAGCTCGCTGACGCCGTTGCCGAGGAAGACGTCGTCCACGTCGACCGGGAGGCCGAGGGTCTGGTAGCGCTGGGCGACCGCGCGGCGGGCGGAGAGGATGCCGCGCGAGTCGGTGTAGCCGTGTGCCTGGGGGAGCATCCGGATCATGTCCTGGAGGATCTCCTCCGGCGCCTCGAAGCCGAAGAGGGCCGGGTTGCCGGTGTTCAGCCGCAGCACGCTGTGCCCGGCCTCCTCCAGCGCGTTGGCGTGCTCGATCACCGGCCCGCGGATCTCGTAACAGACCTCGCTGAGCTTGTTCGACTGCCGGAACTCCATGCGCCCCTCCGGAAACTCGTGTTGCTTGGTTTTACCAAGCGGGAGCTTGGAAAGTCCAACAAGCGGTCTAGACTGCGTCGCATGTCACCCCGCACGCGCCGTAGTTACGACCAGTACTGCTCCGCCGCCCGCGCCCTCGACCTCGTCGGCGACCGCTGGACCCTGCTGATCGTCCGGGAGCTGCTCGCCGGACCGCGCCGCTACACCGACCTGCACGCCGACCTGCCGGGCGTCAGCACGGACGTACTCGCCTCCCGGCTGAAGGACATGGAGCAGGGCGGCCTCACCACCCGGCGCCGGCTGCCCCCGCCGGGCGCCGCCTACGTCTACGAACTGACCGTCCGCGGACAGCAGTTGCTGCCCGTCCTGCAGGCCCTCGGCGCCTGGGGGGAGGCCGAACTGGGGGAGCGGCGGCCCACCGACGCCGTCCGCGCGCACTGGTTCGCCCTGCCGCTGCTGCGCTCGATCCACGGCGAGGGACTGGTCGAAGTACGGCTGGAGGAGGGCGTGTTCCATCTGCACGCCGGCGCCGAGGACGGCCCGGTCTACGGCGACGGCGCCGCGCCCGGCGCGCCCGACGCCCGGCTCGTGATGGACTCGGCGACCTGTGCGGCCCTCTCCCGTGGCGAGATGCGTCTCGCCGAGGCGATCCGCCTCGGCCGCGTCGAGGTGACCGGTGACGGCACCCTCGCCAAGGAACTGCGCGAAGGGCCCGCCGCATAGCGCATGCGGCGGGCCCTCCCGGCGGCTCGTCAGACGTTCGGCGGCACGTGGGACGGGCGTCCCCGTCCGCGCGTCAACGCGTATCCGCCGATACCCGCGAGCGCGGCCAGCACGCCGCCGATCGCGGTCCACACCCAGCGATCCGACCACCAGCCGGACGACCAGCCGCCGTCCGGCTCGACGCTCGCCAGCACGGCCGCCTTCTTCGAGCCGCCCTTGTCCTGCTGCTCGGTGACGGCGACGCCCGGCACCAGCGGCTCGGCCAGCCAGCCGTCCACGGCGGCCGCACCGCCGATGTCCTTGGACTCCACGCGCAGTTCGGCGTTCACCGGCTGCCCGAGGTCGGCGGTCTGCACCCCGACCGCCGTCAGCCGCACGTAGTACGTGCCCGGCAGCGGGTCGTTCGCCCACGGCTCCGACCAGGCGCGCACCGTGCGCAGCACACAGGTCAGCTCCAGCGAGGAGGTCCCCGCGTCCGCCGTGCGGGTCTGCGCGCCGTACTGGCAGGCCTGACGGCGCCTGAGGCCGTCGTACACGTCGACCTGCCAGGTCTGCGTCGTGTGCGTCTGCGCCAGCTTCACCGTCGCCTTCACGGTGGGCCGCTGCTTCGCGTCCGCCGGGAACGACCAGTACAGGTAATCACCCGTCGAGGCGCTCGCGGTGGCGGTCTGGCCCTGCTCCACCTCCGTCGCCGTACGGAACGAGGTGCCCGCCGACGCCGGCGCCGCGCTCGACCCGGACGGGCTCGGCGACGGCGAGGAGTCGGCCGCGGCGGGGGCGGCGGCGAGGCCGAGCGTCAGCAGGGCCGCGCCCAACGCGGTGGTGATCCTCATCAGTTCGTCCTCCACACCGCGACACGCCAGCGCGACAGCCAGCCCCACACCACACCCGCGAGGAAGCCGATCAGCACCAGCAGACCGAGCAGCCACCAGCCGCGCCCGAGACCGAAGGACGCCACGTCGTCCGCCTGCGAGGGGCCGTCGACCACGTCAACGGTCAGCTCCAGCGGCATGCCGGGCGTGGCCTTCACACCGGGCGCTGCCGAGAAGGCGTTCGTCACCGCCAGGCACACCGTCTCCGCCGGGGCGTTGTCGTCGTCGCTGTCGGCCTTCGGATAGCGCAACCCCGTCGAGACCACGTCGGTACGGCCGGTGCCGGCCGCCTCACCGCGCACGATCTCCCGGCCGTGCACCGTGACCGCGCGCAGCAGGACGCCGTAGTCCGGGTGCATCGAACGGTCCGCCGCCACGCTCACCGAGGCGCGCAGCTCCTGGCCGGGCTTCACGTCCACCCGGTACCAGCGCTGCTGCCCGAACTCCTCGCGGTCGGTGTACAGGCCCGAGTTCAGCGTCGGAGCCTTGGTGCACGAGGACGCGCCGTCGGTGGCGACCGGCGTGACCACCGGATCGGCCGCCCGGTCCACCAACTGGTTCACCTTGTCGGTGAGTTCGTCGGTGTGCTCCACCGAGGTGTAGGTGCCGCCGGTGGCCTCGGCGATGCAGCTGAGCTGCCGGCGCATCTTCACGTTCGGCACCAGGCCGAGCGTGTCGATGGTCAGGCCGATGCCCTTGGCGGCTATCTCGCGGGCCACCTCGCACGGGTCGAGCGGGGCGCAGGTGTCCTCGCCGTCGCTGATCAGCACGATCCGCTTGGAGCCGGTGCCGCCGTCGAGGTCCCCGGCCGCCTTGAGCAGCGCCGGTCCGATCGGCGTCCAGCCGGTCGGGTTGAGCGTGGCCACCGCCGTCTTGGCCTCGGTGCGGTCCAGCGGGCCGACCTTGTACAGCTGCGCGGTGTCCTTGCAGCCGGTCTGCCGGTCGTCGCCCGGGTAGGTGGCGCCCAGCGTGCGGATGCCGAGCTGCACCTCCTCGGGGGTCGCGTCCAGCACCTCGTTGAACGCCTGCTTGGCCGCCGACATGCGTGACTGCCCGTCGATGTCCCGGGTCCGCATCGACCCGCTGACGTCGATCACGAGGTCGACCTTCGGCGCGCTTGCGGTGGTCTCGTCGGCGACCGCCCCGGCCGGGCACGCGAGCCCGGCCGCGAGCGCGGCGAGCAGGGCGCCGACGCCCGCCGCCAGCCGTTGTCTTCTGATCATCGGCGGATCTTATTGATCTCCGGGGTCCGGCTCCAAAACGGTCCGTCAGGCGAACGGGCACTCCAGCCCCGTCCACTGGTCCCCGGGCACGTCCGGCGTCAGCCGCATCAGCGTCAGCGCCTTCACCGGCAACGGCTCCTGACACAGCGCCACCAGGTCGCCGGTGCGCGGCAGATCCCGTACGGCCGCGGCCAAGGCCCCCCGCAGGGACGGGCCGTCGCCCGCCGCGGCGGCCAGCGCACCCCCCACCAGCGAGCCGAACAGCTTGCGCCGCAGCGTCGTCACGTCGTCCGTGACGATCCGGCCCGCGAGGTCACCGGGCACCGCGATGCCGTGCCGGGCCAGCCTGGCCGGGCTGACCCGGATGTCGGCCAGGTCCCGGTACACCAGCCGCCGCGGCTCGCCCGCCGGCCCCAGCACCACCAGCAGATTCTGCCCGTGCGCCTCCAGCGCCGCGCCCAGCTCCAGCACCCGCAGCCCCACGAACAACGCCAGCCGGGCGAAGTCCGCCAGCCAGGCGGGGGAGCGCGGACCGGGCAGAGCCGCCACCGGCACCACGTCCTCCCCCGGCCCCGCGTACACCTCCGGCGCCTCGCGCAGCTGCGCCGCAAGGTCCGGGGAGTGGGCCGTCACCGCGCCCAGCGTGCGCGTGACGTGCAGCAGCCCGTCCGTGTGCGCGGCCAGCCGCTCGCCGAACTCCGACAGCGAGGCCGCCATGCGCACCGAGCCGACCGAGATGTCCCGCACCGAGGACGTCAGCCGGGCGCTCAGCGCCGTCTTCACATGCGGGCCGCCGGGCAGGGCGAGGGTGCGCAGCGCCATCAGCGGATGCGCGGGGAGAGTGCCCTGCCCGGTCCGCTTGAGCACATGCTCCGCCTGCCACGGATGCACCGGCAGCAGCAGCCGCTCCCCGTCCCGCAGCCACCCCGGCCAGCCCCCCGTCACCAGGCACCCGTCCGCCGGCACCGGCAGCAGCTCCAGCTCCACCACCGGCCGGTGCTCGGGCGCGTACGCCAGCTGCTCCGCCACCGAGAAACCGGGCCGCGAGCGGCAGCACGGATGGTAGGGATGCCCGTCCACGACCCGCTGCTCCCACTCCCAGCCCCGCGCGGGCCGCCCCTGCGGCCGCCCCTCCTGCCCGGCCCGGGACAGCGCCAGCGAGGCGACGCTGTGCCCCAGCTCGACCGCGAAACCCGCCGCGTGCGGCACCGCCAGGTCCGTCATCAGCCGCTCCGGCCGCTCGTAGGCCACACCGTCGAGGTGTACGGCGCCGACGTACGCGTCGGTGGCGTACGGGTCCGGCACCGGGCCGTGCAGCCGGCGGCCGTCCGCCAGGTGCAGGGTGAGACCGTCGCCGCTCTCCTCGCGGCGCGTGATCCAGGGCAGCGGATCGTGTCCGAGGCCGCGCCACAGCCGGGTCAGCACGGCGGCACGCGCGCCGGGCAGCGCGGCCCGGTACCGGGGCACCAGGCCTTCACGCGCGGCGGCGAGTTCGGCGGCGACCTCCGCCTCGGCGGTGGGGGGTCGGTGCACGGGCGGGCTCCTCGGGTACGCGGACGGCGTCACGGCGGCCGTGACGGCGGGATACTGATCGTCTCCGACCGACAGGACCGTAGGGAAACGAGTGGATCGCGTGGACCTCCTGCCTCCCACCATCGGCGATTTCCCGCCGCGCGACGACCTCGCGGCCCGGGCCGACGCCTACGCGGCGGCGCCCCTGCTGAACTGCCTGCTGCGCGAGGTCGCCGAACCGGTGGACGCCGACGGCGTCTGGCGGGTGCACCGGCTGGCCGCCTCCGGGCGGCTGCTGCGGGTGCGCGGCACACGCCGGCCCGCCCGTCCCGAGATCCGGGCGGACGGCGTCTGGCGGCCGCTGGACCACCGTGACCTGGTCGCGCTCGTCGCGGACGAACTGCGCCGGCACACCGGTCTCGACAACGCGGAGCTGCCCGCCGAGATGACCGACAGCCGGGACGTGGTCGCCGCCCTGCTGGCCGCGCGCGCCGACGCCACCCCGCCCGCCGGCCCGTATCTGCGCTCCGAGCAGTCCCTGATCACCGGCCACCCCCACCACCCCGCCCCGAAGGCGCGGGGCGGCGGCCCGCCGGCCGACTGGCTGCCGTACGCCCCGGAGGCGCACGCCCGCTTCCCGCTGACGCTGCTCGGCGTGCGCGCGGACACGGTCGTCCAGGAGGGCGACACGAGTGCCCTCGACGCGCTCGGCGAGGCCCCGCCCGGCTACCGGCTGCTGCCCGCCCACCCCTGGCAGCTGCGGCTGGCCGCGCCCGCCCTCGCGGACGCCTTCGCCGACGGGCGGCTGATCCGGCTCGGCGCGACCGCGTTCCCGGTGTGGCCGACGGCCGCGATCCGGACCGTGTACGCGCCGGAGCAGGACCTGTTCCTCAAGTTCAGCCTCGATGTGCGGATCACCAACGACATCCGCCGGCTGTGGGAGCACGACCTGCGCAGGCTGCGCCGTACGGACAAGGCCGTCACGCACGCCTTCGCGGCGCTCGGCGGCCCGGCGGCCTGGCTGAGCGACCGGGGGTACCGCACCGCCGGCTTCGCCGTCGAGGAGCTGGCCGTCGTCGTCCGCGACGGCCTGGGCGGGGCCGTCCTGCCCGGCGCGACCCCCCTGCTCGCGGCCGGCCTGGTGGAGGGCTTCGACGGCGACCCGCTCGCCGCCGCCCCCGATCCCGCGGCCTGGTGGGAGGCGTATCTGCGCGCCGTCGTGCCGCCGGCCCTCGCCGTGTACGCCGACCACGGCGTCGTCCTTGAGGCGCACCTGCAGAACACGCTGGTCGCGGTCGACGCGGCCGGGATGCCCGTACAGGCCCTCTTCCGGGACGCCGAGGGCGTGAAGCTGCTGCCCGACGTGACACCGCGGGCCGGCTGGGAGCGGCTGGTGTACTGCCTGGTCGTCAACCACCTCACCGAGGTCGCCGCGGCGCTCGCCGAGCGCCACCCGGGCCTGGACCCATGGCCGGCGGCCCGCCGCGAACTGGCCCGCCACGACCTGCCCGAGGTCGCCGCGCTGCCGGCCTCGCCCACCCTGCCCGGCAAGACCAACCTGCTGCTGCGCTGGACCCGGGCGGACGGCGCCGCGGCCCGCTACCGGCCCCTGCCCAACCCGCTGGCGGATGCCTGACCTGCCGTAGGCTGGCCGGTGTGCTGCGCGACGTGACCGCTGTTCGATACGTGACCCCGCTGAGGTCGGGCGGTTCGGTGCCCGCGGTCGTCGAGGCCGACGACCAGGGGACCTACGTCGTGAAGTTCACCGGCTCGGCGCAGGGGCGCAAGGCGCTGGTCGCCGAGGTGATCGTGGGGGAGCTGGCCCGGGCGCTGGGCCTGCGCTTCCCCGAGCTGGTGCTGGTCCACTTCGACCCGGCGATCGCCGCCGCCGAGCCGCACCAGGAGGTGCGCGACCTGCACGAGGCCAGCCACGGGCTCAACCTCGGCATGGACCATCTGCCGGGCGCGGTCGACTTCACTCCGGAGGTCGCGCGGTCCTTCTCCGTGGACCCCTCGGAAGCCGGCCGGATCGTCTGGCTCGACGCGCTCACCGCGAACGTCGACCGCACGGTGCACAGCTCCAACCTGATGGTGTGGCCCACCCTCGGCGTCGCACCGCCACGGCTGTGGCTCATCGACCACGGCGCCGCTCTCGTCTTCCACCACCGCTGGGACGGCGCCGACCCCGAGAAGGCCTACGACTTCCGCCACCACGCCCTCGGCCACTACGGCCCCGACGTGCGCGCCGCCGACGCCGAACTGGCGCCGCGGGTCACCGAGGAACTGCTGCGCGCGATCGTCGCCGAGGTCCCGGACGCCTGGCTGGCGGACTTCGCGAGCCCCGAGGAGACGCGTGAGGCGTACGTGGCGTATCTGTACGCGCGCGTGCGGGCCTCGGCGAAGTGGCTGCCCACCGACTTCCCCGGCCCGCAGGAGCTGGCCGCGGACGAGGCCCGGCGGGCGGCGCGCACCCAGGCGGGCCGCCCGGACTGGCTCAAGCGGGTCCCCGACCTGCACGGCAAGCCGGCCGCGCAGCAGGACTGGTCCGTCCACCTGGGCTGAACGGGCCGAGCGGCCCCGGGGACGCCCCGGGGCCGCTCGGATCGGGAGCCGTGTGTCAGCCCTTGAGCTGCTCGTACGCCGGCAGGGTGAGGAAGTCGGCGTAGTTCTCGTCGAGGGAGACCTGGAGCAGGAGGTCGTGCGCCTGCTGCCAGTTGCCGGCGGCGAAGGCCTCGTCGCCGATCTCCTTGCGGATGTTCTCCAGCTCCTCGGCGGCGACCTGACGGGCGAGGTCGGCGGTGACCTTCTCACCGTTGTCGAGCACGACACCGGCGTTGATCCACTGCCAGATCTGGGAGCGGGAGATCTCGGCGGTGGCCGCGTCCTCCATCAGGTTGAAGATCGCGACGGCGCCGAGACCGCGCAGCCACGCCTCGATGTAACGGATGCCGACCTGGACGGCGTTGACCAGACCGCCGTAGGTGGGCTTGGCGTCCAGCGAGTCGATGGCGATCAGGTCGGCCGCCTTGACGTCGACGTCCTCCCGCAGGCGGTCCTTCTGGTTCGGCTTGTCGCCGAGGACCTTGTCGAAGGACTCCATGGCGATCGGCACCAGGTCGGGGTGGGCGACCCAGGAGCCGTCGAAGCCGTCGTTCGCCTCGCGGTCCTTGTCGGCGCGGACCTTCTCGAAGGCGACCTTGTTGACCTCGGCGTCCCGGCGGGAGGGGATGAACGCCGCCATGCCGCCGATCGCGTGCGCGCCGCGCTTGTGGCAGGTGCGCACGAGGAGTTCGGTGTACGCGCGCATGAACGGGGCGGTCATCGTCACCGCGTTGCGGTCCGGCAGGACGAACTTCTCGCCGCCGTCACGGAAGTTCTTGACGATGGAGAACAGGTAGTCCCAGCGGCCGGCGTTCAGCCCGGCGGCGTGGTCGCGCAGTTCGTAGAGGATCTCCTCCATCTCGTACGCCGCCGTGATGGTCTCGATCAGGACGGTGGCGCGGACGGTGCCCTGCGGGATCCCGAGGTAGTCCTGCGCGAAGACGAAGACGTCGTTCCAGAGGCGGGCCTCCAGGTGCGACTCCGTCTTCGGGAGGTAGAAGTAGGGGCCCTTGCCGAGGTCGAGCAGGCGCTGGGCGTTGTGGAAGAAGTACAGGCCGAAGTCGACGAAGGCGCCCGGGACCGGGGTGCCGTCGGCGCCGAGGAGGTGGCGCTCGTCGAGGTGCCAGCCGCGCGGCCGCATGACGACCGTGGCGAGCTGGTCGTTCGGCTTGAGCGCGTAGGACTTGCCCGACTTCGGGTCGGTGAAGTCGATGCTGCGGGTGTAGGCGTCGATCAGGTTGAGCTGGCCGAGGACGACGTTCTCCCAGGTGGGGGCGGAGGCGTCCTCGAAGTCCGCGAGCCAGACCTTCGCGCCCGAGTTCAGGGCGTTGATGGTCATCTTGCGGTCCGTGGGGCCGGTGATCTCGACACGGCGGTCCTGCAGCGCGGCCGGGGCCGGGGCGACCTTCCAGGAGTCGTCCGCGCGGATGGCGGCCGTCTCGGGCAGGAAGTCGAGCGTGGAGGTGCGGGCGATCTCGGCGCGGCGCTCGGCACGGCGGGCGAGGAGTTCCGCGCGGCGCGGCGTGAACCGCTGGTGCAGCTCGGCCACGAAGGCGAGCGCCGCGTCGGTGAGGACCTCTTCCTGCCGGGGCAGGGGCTCGGCGTCGACGATGGCCAGCGTGGACGGCGCTGGTGCGGACATGAGCGGTCACTTCCTTACGGGGGGCTGTTTCAGCGAACCACGTGCAACGCCACTCTGCCCTGGCACGGGGTGCCTAGATGCAGAAATGGGGCGGTTCGCACCCGCTGTGCGGTCGGGTGCTTCTGAACAGTGGATAGTAGTTATCGCATGGTGGAAGTTCAATGGTTTGTTGATGTCGAGATTCTCTGAGTCGAGCAAAGGTGGCGCTCGGTGCCACCCCGTTCACTGAAGGTGGCCCAGGTCGGCCTCGGTGTCGATGTCGTACGGGCGCGCCACGTCGCCGCACTCGATGAGCCGTATCTCACCCGCGTGCTCCCGCAGATACGCGCGTGCCCCGCGGTCGCCGGTGGCACTCTCCGCGACGCCCGTCCAGTGGGCCGCGCCCAGCAGGACCGGATGCCCGCGCACGCCGTCGTAGGCGGCCGACGTAAGGCTGCGCTCGTCCTCGTAGGCGCCGAGCACCCGTGCGACGGCCCGCGCCCCGATCCCCGGCTGGTCCACGAGCGACACGAGCGCGGCCCGCGCCCCGGTCCCGGCCAGCGAGGCGAGCCCGGCCCGCAGCGAGGACCCCATGCCCTCCTCCCACTCCGGGTTCTCCACGAGCACGCACCCCTCAAGCCGCGCCCGCTGCCGTACGACGTCGGCGGCCGCCCCCAGCACCACGTGCACGCGCGTGCACCCGGCCGCCCGCAGGACCCCGGCGGCGTGCTCCACCAGCGGGCGGCCCCGGTGCTCCAGCAGCGCCTTGGGCCGCCCGCCGAGCCGCCGGCCGCCCCCTGCGGCGAGCAGCAGCCCGGCGACCGGGTCGGTGGGATTCCTGGTGCCCGTGGGGCGAGGTGTCGTCATACGCCCTGCATACCGCACCACGCGGGCCACGGGTTCACGCTGTGCAGCAACTCGATGACGCAGCGGACTGGCGCGGCGCGGCCGAGGTGTCGTTTACTGTCTCCCCCGCCCCGGCTCACCGCACCGGCGCGGGCCGGACGGCTCAGGGAGATCGCACGACGGAGTGCGAGGGGGAGGGCTGTGTTGCGGAGCGTTCAGCACAAGCCGGTCACCGGCGGCGAAGAGGATCTGCGCGCGGGCCGACTGCGCGCGGCGGCATCCCGTCTGCACCGCGAACTGGCCGCGTACAGGGCCGAGTTACGGGACCGGGACATAGCCGAGGAAGAGCTGGCCGCACTGACGGCCATGGCCACCCGGGGCATCCCGGAGCCGGCCCCGCTGCACCGCGCCCTGCTGCTGATAGCAGGGGCGATCGGCTCGGTGAGCGCCCTGTCGACGGCACTGAGCGAACTCCGGGCGGCCGTGGAGGCATTCAGCGCCCCGGGCTGACCCGGCTCGCCGGGCAGTGCAGTGCCGCTGAGGGGCGCGGGGAACTGCGCGACCAGCCACAGTCCACCCGCTCCCGCACGACCACAGCACCCGGCAGACCAGAAGGCGCCTGCCCGGGCCGAAGGCACCGGGCAAGCCACGAACCGCCGGAGGCTATCCGCCGACGTACGCCGCCAGGTGCTCACCGGTGAGAGTCGACCGCCCGGCGATCAACTGCGCCGGTGTCCCCTCGAAGACGACCCGCCCGCCGTCATGCCCCGCGCCCGGCCCCAGGTCGATGATCCAGTCCGCGTGGGCCATGACGGCCTGGTGGTGCTCGACCACGACGACCGACTTCCCCGAGTCGACCAGCCGGTCGAGCAGCCCGAGCAGCTGCTCGACGTCGGCCAGGTGGAGCCCGGTCGTCGGCTCGTCCAGGACGTAGACCCCGCCCTTCTCGCCCATCTGTGTCGCCAGCTTCAGCCGCTGCCGCTCACCGCCCGACAGAGTGGTGAGGGGCTGCCCGAGCGTGAGGTAACCGAGCCCGACGTCGGCCAGCCGGTCCAGGACCTTGTGCGCGGCCGGCGTACGCGCCTCGCCGTCGGCGAAGAACTCCTCCGCCTCGGCCACGGACATCGCCAGCACCTCGCTGATGTCGCGGCCGCCGAGCTTGTACTCCAGCACCGACGCCTCGAAGCGCTTGCCCTCGCAGTCCTCGCAGGTCGTGGCGACCCCGGCCATCATCGCCAGGTCGGTGTAGACGACGCCGGCGCCGTTGCAGGTGGGGCAGGCACCCTCGGAGTTCGCGCTGAACAGCGCCGGCTTGACCCCGTTGGCCTTGGCGAACGCCTTGCGGACCGGCTCCAGCAGCCCGGTGTACGTCGCCGGGTTGCTGCGCCGTGAGCCGCGGATCGGGGTCTGGTCGATGGAGACCACACCGGCGTCGGCGGGCATCGAGCCGTGCACGAGCGAACTCTTGCCGGAGCCCGCGACCCCGGTGACGACGACCAGCACGCCGAGCGGGATGTCGACGTCCACGGACCGCAGGTTGTGCGTGGTGGCGTCCCGGATCGCCAGCTTCCCGGTGGGCGTGCGGACGCTCTCCTTGACCCGGGCCCGGTCGTCCAGGTGGCGTCCGGTGAGGGTGCCGCTCGCCCGCAGCTCCTCCACGGTGCCCTCGAAGCAGACCGTGCCGCCCGCCGTGCCGGCGCCGGGGCCGAGGTCGACGACATGGTCGGCGATCGCGATCAGCTCCGGCTTGTGCTCCACCACGAGCACCGTGTTGCCCTTGTCGCGCAGTTGGAGCAGCAGGTCGTTCATGCGCTGGATGTCGTGCGGGTGCAGGCCGATGCTGGGCTCGTCGAAGACGTACGTCACGTCGGTGAGGGAGGAGCCGAGGTGGCGGATCATCTTCACGCGCTGGGCCTCGCCGCCGGACAGCGTGCCCGCCGGCCGGTCGAGGGAGAGGTAGCCGAGGCCGATCTCCACGAAGGCGTCGAGGGTGTCGCCCAGGGAGGCGAGCAGCGGCGCGACCGAGGGCTCGTCCAGGCCGCGTACCCATGCGGCCAGGTCGCTGATCTGCATCGCGCAGACGTCGGCGATGCTCAGGCCCTTGATCTTCGAGGACCGGGCGCCCTCGTTCAGCCGGGTCCCCTCGCACTCGGGACAGGTGGTGAAGGTGACCGCCCGCTCCACGAACTCCCGGATGTGCGGCTGCATCGCCTCCTTGTCCTTGGCGAGCATCGACTTCTGGATGCGCGGGACGAGACCCTCGTAGGTCATGTTGATGCCGGCGATCTTCATCCGGGTCGGCTCGCGGTACAGGAAGTCCTGCAGTTCCCGCTTGGTGAACTTCCGGATCGGCTTGTCCGCGTCGTAGAGACCGGACTCGGTGTACAGGCGGTGGTTCCAGCCGCCGGACTTGTACCCGGGGACCATCAGCGCGCCCTCGCTGAGGGACTTGCTGTCGTCGTAGAGCTGGGTCAGGTCGATGTCCGTGACCGAGCCGCGGCCCTCGCAGCGGGGGCACATGCCGCCGGTGATGCTGAACTGGCGGCGCTCCTTCACCGTCTGCCCGCCGCGCTGCACGGTGACCGCGCCGGCCCCGCTGATCGAGGCGACGTTGAAGGAGAACGCCTTGGGGGAGCCGAGGTGGGGCTTGCCGAGGCGGCTGAAGAGGATGCGCAGCATCGCGTTGGCGTCGGTGGCGGTGCCGACGGTGGAACGCGGGTCGGCGCCCATGCGCTGCTGGTCGACGGTGATCGCGGTGGTCAGGCCCTCCAGCACGTCCACGTCGGGGCGGGCGAGGGTCGGCATGAAGCCCTGTACGAAGGCGCTGTACGTCTCGTTGATCATCCGCTGCGACTCGGCGGCGATCGTGTCGAACACCAGGGAGCTCTTGCCCGAGCCGGAGACACCGGTGAAGACCGTCAGCCGGCGTTTGGGGAGCTCGACGCTGATGTCCTTGAGGTTGTTCTCGCGCGCCCCGTGCACGCGGATCAGGTCGTGGCTGTCGGCGGCGTGGCCGGTCCCCGTGGCCTTGGTCATGGTGTCTCCATCCGTTCAGACCCTCGATCACGGCCACCCTCCGCGCCCGCCGGCCCGACCGACGCCCCACGGATGCCCGTGCCGTTCACGCTACGTGGGAACGGGGGGCGAGCGCTTCTCGAATCCTGACCTTCGCCTGCGGACGGGGAGCGGATCGGCGGCACGGCGTCGCCTGGGCCGGCGGAGCCTGCGTGCCCGGCGGGCGTCACCCAGGGGGGCGGCGGGGCCTGCCCGGCGTGGGGGGGAGTGGTCTGGAGCGCGTTCGCCTGCGGGGGCGGGCTGGGCTTACGTCGGCTTGTGAGGCCCGCGGGGGGTGTGTTTGGGCGCGGGGCTGGGAACGCGCGCGCCCGCCCGCCCGGGGCGGGGCCTGTCGCGGCCTCGGGCCCCAGAGGGCCCGACCGGCTTGTGTCCTGCTCCGGGTGCCCTGCGCCTCGGGCAGGCGGTCGGTGCCGGCCGTCCCGCCAGGACGCCTGGGGGCCGGCGCCCCGGTGCGCATCACAGGTCAGCGGCGCGTACGAGGCGCCGGTGGCGCAGCCCCGCCGAGAGGCCCGGAGGGGTCAGCCGCCGTTGTTGCCCGAGTTGGTCAGGGCCTCGGAGAGCTCCTCGGCGACCTGCTGGAGGATCGGGACGATCTTGTCCGTGGCGGCTTCCGTGACGCGGCCCGCCGGGCCCGAGATGGAGATGGCGGCGGCCGTCGGGGAGTTCGGCACCGAGACCGCCAGGCAGCGGACGCCGATCTCCTGCTCGCTGTCGTCGATCGCGTAGCCGAGCCGGCGTACCTCCTCCAGGGAGGCCAGGAAGTCGTCCGGCGTGGTGATCGTCTTGTCCGTGGCCGCCGGCATGCCCGTGCGGTACAGCAGCGCCCGCACCTCCTCCGGCGGGTAGCCCGCCAGCAGCGCCTTGCCCACGCCCGTGGAGTGCGGCAGCACCCGGCGGCCGACCTCGGTGAACATCCGCATCGAGTGCTTGGACGGCACCTGCGCCACGTAGACGATCTCGTCGCCGTCCAGCAGCGCCATGTTCGCCGTCTCGCCGGTCTCCTCCACCAGGCGGGCGAGGTACGGCCGCGCCCAGGTGCCGAGCAGGCGCGAGGCGGACTCGCCGAGGCGGATCAGGCGCGGACCGAGGGCGTAGCGCCGGTTGGTCTGCTGGCGGACGTACCCGCACGCGACGAGCGTGCGCATGAGGCGGTGGATGGTCG
The DNA here is from genome assembly GCF_055583185.1 of Streptomyces sp. NPDC104814. Classification (NCBI taxonomy): domain Bacteria; kingdom Bacillati; phylum Actinomycetota; class Actinomycetes; order Kitasatosporales; family Streptomycetaceae; genus Streptomyces; species Streptomyces sp. NPDC104814. The sequence goes on from NZ_JBVJOL010000001.1 coordinate 447,118, forward strand.
GCAGGGGCAGTCCGCTGCTCGCGGACAGCTCGCTGAGGCCGACCTCGCCGCCGGCGTCCGCCATGCGCTCCAGCAGGTCGAAGGCGCGCTCCAGGGACTGGACACCCCCCGTGGCGGCGGGTTTGGCGGAGTCGGTGGTGCTGGCGCTGGACGTCGGCACGGCGCGTTCCTTTCGGGACTGACTGAAGAGGCAGCAGCCTACCCGGCAGCCGGTTGACTCCCCGCTTGTGCGTAGCTACGTTCTATCTGACGGAATTCTAATTCCGCTTTGTGGAAACGTCCAGGGTGGGCGGATCGGGTGCACTGTGGATGAGTGTGCCCTTGACGACGCGAAGGCGGGAGTGAAGACTCCCGAAGTAGCTTCAACAGTTCGTTGAAATTCCGCTGTGTGGAAGACGCGCGGAGGCCACCGAGCCTCCGAGGCGGCCCACGGCGGCAGAGAGAGGGGTCCGGGTGTCCGACGCTGAACTGGTCCTGCGTTCGAGGCGCGTCATCACTCCCGAGGGGACGCGGCCCGCGTCCGTCGTGGTCACGGGCGGCACGATCACCGCCGTACTCGACCACGACGCGGAGGTACCGGCCACGGCCCGCCTGGAGGACTTCGGCGACGACGTCCTGCTGCCCGGTCTGGTCGACACGCACGTGCACGTCAACGACCCGGGCCGCACCGAGTGGGAGGGCTTCTGGACCGCCACCCGCGCGGCCGCGGCCGGTGGCATCACGACCCTGATCGACATGCCGCTCAACTCCCTGCCGCCCACCACCACGGTCGACAACCTGCGCGTCAAGCAGGACGTCGCCCGCACCAAGGCGCACATCGACGTCGGCTTCTGGGGAGGCGCCCTGCCGGACAACGTCAAGGACCTGCGCCCGCTGCACGACGCCGGCGTCTTCGGCTTCAAGTGTTTCCTGTCGCCGTCCGGCGTGGACGAGTTCCCGCACCTCGACCAGGACCAGCTCGCCCAGTCCCTCGCCGAGATCGCCGGCTTCGACGGCCTGATGATCGTGCACGCCGAGGACCCGCACCACCTCGACGCCGCCCCGCAGCACGGCGGCCCCAAGTACACGGACTTCCTCGCCTCCCGCCCGCGCGACGCCGAGGACACCGCCATCGCGAACCTCATCGCGCAGGCCAAGCGCCTGAACGCGCGCGTGCACGTACTGCACCTGTCCTCCAGCGACGCGCTGCCGCTGATCCGCGCCGCCAAGGCGGAGGGCGTGGCGATCACCGTCGAGACCTGCCCCCACTACCTGGCCCTCACCGCCGAGGAAGTCCCCGACGGCGCGAGTGAGTTCAAGTGCTGCCCGCCCATCCGCGAGGCCGCCAACCAGGATCTGCTGTGGGAGGCGCTCGCCGACGGCACGATCGACTGCATCGTCACCGACCACTCGCCGTCCACCGCCGACCTCAAGACCGACGACTTCGCCACCGCCTGGGGCGGCATCTCGGGCCTCCAGCTCAGCCTGTCCGCCGTGTGGACCGCCGCCCGCGAGCGCGGCCACACCCTGGAGGACGTCGTCCGCTGGATGTCGGAGCGCACCTCGGCCCTGGTCGGCCTCGGCTCCAAGGGCGCCATCGAGGTCGGCCGCGACGCCGACTTCGCGGTCCTCGCCCCCGACGACACCTTCACCGTCGACCCGGACCGGCTCCAGCACCGCAACCGTGTCACCGCCTACGCCGGCCGCACCCTGTACGGCGTGGTCAGGTCGACCTGGCTGCGCGGCGAGCGGATCGTCGCCGACGGCGAGTTCACCGAGCCCCGGGGCCGTCTGCTCAACCGGTCCGCCTGACCGAAGGAGCGCCATCGGCCACTTCGACCCCCGTAGCGACTTGTAGAACCGAAAGGCAGGACCTGATCACCGTGACGGCGATACCCAGCTTCACCGGCGACGCGAACCCCTACTCCGGCGGCGACCCGTACGCGGACTACCGCACCGCCGACTTCCCCTTCACCCACCACGCCAACCTCGCCGACCGGCAGCTCGGCGCCGGTGTCATCGCCGCCAACGACGAGTTCTTCGCCCAGCGCGAGAACCTGCTGGTCCCCGAGGCCGCCGAGTTCGACCCCGAGCACTTCGGGCACAAGGGCAAGGTCATGGACGGCTGGGAGACCCGCCGTCGGCGCGGCGCCTCCGCCGAGCACCCGTGGCCGACCGAGAACGACCACGACTGGGCGCTGATCCGCCTCGGCGCCCCCGGCGTGGTCCGCGGCGTCGTCGTCGACACCGCCCACTTCCGCGGCAACTACCCGCAGGCCGTCTCCGTCGAGGCCACTTCGGTGGCGGGCTCGCCGTCCCCCGAGGAACTGCTCGCCGACGACGTGAAGTGGACGACGCTCGTCCCGCGCACCGCGGTCGGCGGCCACGCGGCCAACGGCTTCGCGGTCGACGTCGAGCAGCGCTTCACGCACCTGCGCCTCAAGCAGCACCCCGACGGCGGCATCGCGCGCCTGCGGGTGTACGGCGAGGTCGTGCCGGACCCGAAGTGGCTCGAGGTGCTCGGCACCTTCGACGTGGTCGCCCTGGAGAACGGCGGCCGGGTCGAGGACGCCTCCAACCTCTTCTACTCGCCGGCCACCAACACCATCCAGCCGGGCCGCTCCCGCAAGATGGACGACGGCTGGGAGACCCGCCGCCGCCGCGACCAGGGCAACGACTGGATCCGCTACCAGCTGGTCGCCCAGTCCGAGATCCGCGCGATCGAGATCGACACCGCCTACCTCAAGGGCAACAGCGCGGGCTGGGCGTCGGTCTCCGTCAAGGACGGCGAGGACGGCCAGTGGGTGGAGATCCTCCCGCGCACCCGGATGCAGCCCGACACCAACCACCGCTTCGTCCTGCCGGCCCCGGCCGTCGGCACGCACGCGCGCGTGGACATCTTCCCCGACGGCGGCATCTCCCGCCTGCGCCTGTTCGGTTCGCTGACCGAGGCCGGCGCGACCCGCCTGGCGGCCCGCCACCAGGAACTGGGCGGCTGACCCACAGCCCCCGAAGGACCCGTGGGGCGCACCGGCCTGACAGCACCGGTGCGCTCCACGCGCCTGCCCGTTCGCAAGGGGCGGCCTGACAGCACCGGTGCGTTCCAGGCGCATGCGCGCTCTGAAGGGCGGCCTCCCACACCGGGCGCCCCACGCGCGTGCCCCCTCTCTAAGGGGACTCCGGTCAGGCCGCGTGGCCGCCGTCCACCGAGAACTCCGCGCCGGTGACGTACGTGGCGCCCGCGAGGTGGGCGACCGTTGCGGCCACCTCCTCCGGCCGGCCGAAACGGCCGAGGGCCGTCATGGCGGCCTGGCCGTCCGCGTACGGCCCGTCGGCGGGGTTCATGTCGGTGTCGATCGGGCCGGGGTGCACGATGTTCGCCGTGATCCCGCGCGGCCCCAGCTCCCGCGCCAGCGCCTTCGTCAGCCCGACCAGCGCCGCCTTGCTCATGGCGTACAGCGTGCCGCCGGGCCCCGGCACCCGCTGGACCATGCAGGTGCCGATGGTGATGATCCGCCCGCCGTCGGCCATCCGCGCGGCCGCCGCCTGCGAGGCGAGGAACACTCCGCGCACGTTCACCGCGAGCACCCGGTCCACGCCCGTGACGGGCAGGCTCTCCAGGGGGCCGAGCACGCCCACCCCCGCGTTGTTCACCAGCACGTCCAGCCCGCCCAGCGCGTCGGCGGCCCGGCCCACGACACCGGCCGCCTCGTCCGCGACCCCCGCGTCCGCCCGCAGCGCCACCGCCCGCCGCCCGAGCGCCTCGACGGCCCGTACGACGTCCTCGGCCGCCTCCTTCCCCTGTACGTAGGTCAGCGCCACGTCCGCGCCCTCGCGGGCCAGCCGCAATGCCGTGGCCGCCCCGATGCCCCGGCTGCCACCGGTGACGAGGGCCGCCTTGCCGTGAAGACTTCTGTTCTCCGTCATGCCTCCATCCCACCGGCCCCGCTCCGCGATGACCGGCGGCCAACGGACATCGAGTCGGCGGGCCACGCGGTGCGCAACCGGCCCGGCACCGGGCGGAGACCCGGCCCCGGCGACCGCCCGCTGCCGGAGCCGGCCCAGACGACACCGAGCCCTTCGTCTCCCCGGCCGAGGTCCTGCCGCCGCTCGGTTAACGGCCCGCGAACACACGGGAGGGAAAGGAGGAGACCCCGTGATTGTCATTGACATGCCAGTCTCTACGCGCGTCATCATGCCGCCATGAGATTCCCCCCACGCATCTCGCGCCTCGGCGCCGCAGCCGCGGTCCTGTCCGCCCTGCTCATGGGCGCCACCGTCTCCGCCGGCCCGGCCGGCGCGGCCACCGCGTCCGTCGGCACCATCTGCTACAGCGACCTGCCGTCCCAGGCCCACGACACCCTGAACCTGATCGCACAGGGCGGCCCCTTCCCGTACGACCAGGACGGCGTCGTCTTCCAGAACAGGGAAGGAGTCCTGCCGAGCCGGGCGAGCGGCTACTACCACGAGTACACGGTGATCACGCCCGGCTCTCCCACCCGCGGCGCCCGCCGCATCGTCACCGGTGAGGAGCGGCAGGAGGACTACTACACCGCCGACCACTACGCCACGTTCGACCTGGTCGACCACGGCTGCTGAGCCCCCGGCCCGGGGCTGGGGAGCGCCGCCACCACTCGCCCCGGGCCGAGCGAGCGGCCGGGCCGACCGCTTCCGGGCCGGCCCGGCCGCAGAGCCGGTGGCGCCCAGCCGCAGAGCCGGTGGCGCCCAGCCGCCCTCACCGCGCCTTGAAGCGCTCGGCGGCCGCGAACAGGGCGATCGCCGCCACGATCAGCGCGACGCTCGCGTACACCTCGTGGCCGTCGAGCAGGCCGATCCGCTGCACCAGGCCCACATGCCAGTCGGTGAACTCGTGCAGCAGGCCCATGGCGCCCTGCACCAGGGCGAGGAATCCGAGAGTCTCGAGCAACGTCTTCATGGGCACGAGCCTCGCGCCGCGTGCCCTCCGCCCGCATCGGCCACGTGGCGCGTCACGCGCGACGCAGGTGGCGGCGGTACCGGGCCGGGTGCGACCAAAGTCGGCACCCGGGCGACTTCGGTCGACGACCGCCCGCACCGGAGGGTGCGGCCCGCCGGCGCTCCGTAGATTGGTCGCTTGTGAAGTGGACTGCGAAGGACGACGCCGAGGCCCACGCGCCGGTCCTGCCCGGGCGGCGGTGGTGGCTGCCGTCCGCCCTGACCCATGAACTGGACCCGGTCACCGGCCGCGCCGGGCGGCCCCGGCGCACCGCGCGCGACTGGGCCGTCGACTTCTCCTGCTTCGCACTGGCCGTCGTCATCGGGCTGACCGCCGCCGAGTCGGTGGGCGACAACCCGCACGTCCCGCACGCACTGGCCGTCGCCGACCAAGGGCTCGGCGCGGCGGCCTGCGCGGCCGTGTGGCTGCGCCGCCGCTGGCCCGTCGCCCTCGCCATCGCCCTGACCGCGGTCAACTTCGTCTCCGACACCGCCGGCGGCGCCTACCTCATCGCCCTGTTCACCCTGGCCGTGCACCGGCCCTTCCGGTACGTGGCCTGGGTGGGCGCCGCCGAACTGGTCGCCATCCCGGTCTACTACTGGCTCCGGCCCGACGCCGACCTGTCCTACCCCGCCGCCGTCGCCTTCATCTACGTCCTCACCGTCGCCGTAGTCGGCTGGGGCATGTTCGTGCGCTCCAAGCGGCAACTGCTGCTGACCCTGCGGGATCGGGCGCGGCGCGCCGAGACGGAGGCGCGGCTGCGCGCCGACCAGGCGCAGCGGCTCGCCCGTGAGGCCATCGCCCGGGAGATGCACGACGTGCTCGCCCACCGGCTCACCCTCCTCAGCGTGCACGCCGGGGCACTGGAATTCCGCCCCGACGCCCCCGGCGAGGAGATCGCGCGGGCGGCCGGTGTCATCCGGGAGAGCGCCCACGAGGCACTGCAGGACCTGCGGGAGATCATCGGCGTCCTGCGCGCGGGCGACGGCGAGGACGGGGGCCGTCCGCAGCCCACGCTCGCCGCGCTGGACGCGCTGGTCGCCGAGTCCCGCGAGGCCGGCATGAAGGTCACGCTGGACCAGCGCGTCACCGACGCGGCCGGCGTCCCCGCCTCGGTGGGCCGCACCGCCTATCGCATCGCCCAGGAAGCCCTGACCAACGCCCGCAAGCACGCCCCCGGCACGGAGGTCACCGTCACGGTCACCGGCGCCCCGGGCGACGGCCTCACCATCGCCGTACGCAACCCGCCCCCCGACCACGAGCCCCCACCGGTTCCCGGCTCGGGCCAGGGGCTGATCGGCCTCACCGAACGCGCCACCCTCGCGGGCGGCCACCTGGAACACGGCCCGCGCGCGGACGGCGGCTTCGAGGTACGCGCGTGGCTGCCGTGGGGATGAGCCGGCGCACGGGGCGCCCTCTGCTGCGCACCCTTGCCACGCCGACTTGACGCCATGTCATGATCGGCAGCTGTTCTGTCAGTTGACCGCCCTACGTCCCGCCGCAGCCCGGGCCTTCCCTGTACGGTCCGCGGCAGGCGCACACCTCGCTGTGGCGCCGGCTGCGCGACGACGAGTGGCCGCCGCTCGGTGAGGTCCTGAGGGTGGGGCGGCAGCGCGTGCACGGCTGTGTGTGGGCGCTGTTGCTGCTGCCCTGCGTCTGGGGGCTGACCGTGCCCCTGCTTGCTGGTGATCACTCCGTGGCTGCTGCTGCTCAGCGCGCCCGTGGTGGTGGCGATCCTCTTCCGGCGGGCCTCGCCGCAGGCTCGGCAGGCGATGCGGCCTCGTCTGCGTGCCGCCGGGCGGTCGGTGCTGTGGTACTTCGGTGCGTTCACCTCGGTGCCGCTGGTGGGCGCGGCGGGGGCCTGGGCCACGCAGTTCACGCAGCGGGGTCAGGGGCCGGTGGGGTTCGCCTCCGGCCCAGCGGTCCGCAGCGCCTTCGACACCGCGCAGTGCACCCGGCGCTGCCCGCCCTCCTCACCGGCGTCCTGCTCTGGGAGTTCACGGCCATCGGCCTGGTCGCCGACGGGTCTCCACCCGGGCCGCCGGTCCTTCAGCTGTGCTCCCTGCTCGGCGGCCCGGCGTCGCTCACGGCGGTGGCCTGGTGGGAGATCCACCGGCTGCGCACCCGCTGCGGGGTGGTGCTGCGGGCCTGACGGGGCGCGCGTGCCTCGACGCGGGGGTGCAGGAGCGTGCGGAGGCACACACGCCTGCGCGCGTGGCGATGTGAGGCTCTGGCGGAGCGGGCCTGGCGGTGCGTCGGGGTGCGGGCGCGGCGGTGCGTGGCGAAGCGGCGGTGCGTGACGATGCGAGGGGCTCGCCGACGATGGGGGCGGAGCGGCGCCCTGCGTGAAGGCACGCGCGAGTGGCGCGGCGCACGTGGTTTCGTAGGGCCCATGACTGCGATCAGAGTGCTCCTCGTCGACGACGACCCGCTGGTGCGGGCCGGTCTGTCGCTGATGCTGGGCGGGGCCGACGACATCCGGATCGTCGGTGAGGCGGGCGACGGCGGCGAGGTGGCCGAACTGGTGGACCGCACCCGGCCGGACGTCGTGCTCATGGACATCCGCATGCCGTCCGTGGACGGACTGACCGCCACCGAGGAGCTGCGCGGCCGCGCGGACGCGCCCCAGGTCGTGCTGCTGACCACCTTCCACGCCGACGACCAGGTCCTGCGCGCCCTGCGTGCGGGCGCCGCCGGGTTCGTCCTGAAGGACACCCCGCCCGCCGAGATCATCGACGCGGTCCGCAAGGTGGCCGCCGGGGACCCGGTCCTGTCGCCCGCCGTGACCCGGCAGTTGATGCTCCACGCGGCCGGCACCGCCGCCGACACGCGCGGCGCACGCGCGCGTGAACGGCTCGCCACGCTGGCCGAGCGGGAACGCGAGGTCGCCGTCGCGGTGGGCCGCGGCCTGTCCAACGCGGAGATCGCCGCCGAGCTGTTCATGAGCGTCGCCACCGTCAAGGCGCACGTCTCCCGCATCCTGGCCCGCCTGGGCTTCAACAACCGGGTCCAGATCGCCCTGTTGGCGTACGACGCCGGACTGGTCGACGAAACCGGCCGCGGCGGGCACTGACGGCGGCGCTCGCGCGTTGGAAGGAGAGTCAAGGCCGTGCAGCGGCCGGCCCGCGGTGGCCGGACGGGACCGACCGGCCCGAGCGAGGGGGAGAGCCGTGGGCGAAGTGATCGACGTCGAGGAGTTCGGCACCGGGTTCACCGAGAACCCGCATCCGGCGTACGCCGCGCTGCGCGAGCGGGGCCCGGTGCACCGGGTGCGGCTGCCCACGGGCGAGGGGTATCAGGAGACGTGGCTGGTCGTGGGCCATGAGGAGGCGCGGGCCGCGCTCACCGATCCACGGCTGGTCAAGGACACCGCCCGGATCGGGCTGACCTTCCTCGACGACGAGTACATCGGCAAACACCTGCTCACCACCGACCCGCCGCAGCACACCCGGCTGCGCGGGCTGGTCTCCCGCGCGTTCACGATGCGCCGGGTGGAGCGGATGCGGCCGCGGATCCAGCAGATCACCGACGACCTGCTCGACGCGATGCTGCCGCTCGGCCGGGCCGACCTGGTGGAGTCCTTCTCCTACCCGCTGCCGATCACCGTGATCTGCGAACTGCTCGGGGTGCCCGAGCTGGACCGCGCCCGGTTCCGCCGCATGTCCACGGAGGCCGTGGCGCCCAGCAGCGCCGCGAGCGAGCAGGAGGCGTTCGCCCGGCTCGGCGCGTACCTCTCCGACCTGATCGAGGACAAGCGCTGCGCGGGGCCGAGCGACGACCTGCTCGGCGACCTGATCCGCACGGTGACGGAGGACGGCGACCGGCTCTCCGCGGACGAACTGCGCGGCATGGCCTTCCTGTTGCTCATCGCCGGTCACGAGACCACGGTCAACCTCATCACCAACGCCGTGCACGCGCTGCTCACCCACCCCGGCCAACTCGCCGCCCTGCGCGCCGACTGGAGCCTCGTCGACGGCGCGGTGGAGGAGACGCTGCGCTGGGAGGGACCGGTGGAGAACACGACGTTCCGCTTCGCCGCCGAGCCGTTGGAGATCGCGGGCCGGCGGATCGAGCGGGGCGAGCCGGTGCTCGTCGGGCTGACCGCCGTGGGCCGGGACACGGACCGCTTCCCCGAGCCCGACCGCTTCGACATCCGCCGCGACAGCCGAGGCCACCTGGCCTTCGGCCACGGCATCCACTACTGCCTCGGCGCCCCCCTGGCCCGCCTCGAGGCCCACATCGCCCTGCGCTCCTTGCTGCAGCGCACCCCGGCCCTCGCCCTGGCCGCCCCACCCGGCCCCTGGCTCCCGGGCACGCTCATACGAGGGGTTCGGAGCTTGCCGGTGCGCTGGTAGGACGTGGAGCCGCCGCGGTGGCGGGTCCCGCTGCGCGTCGGCGGCGGAGGGAGCGCGGTGCGAAACGGTGTGGTCGCGCGGCCGGGGGCACGGTGCGCGTCGGCGCGGTCGCGCGGCCGCGGGCGCACCACACGGCCCGTCCACCGCCGTAGGCCCTACGCCCCCGCCACCTCCCCCAGCCGCACCGGACGGCGCTCGCGTCGCGACAGCTCGCAGGCCTCGGCGATCCGCAGCGCCTGCAGGGCCTCGCGCCCGTCGCAGGGGTTGGCCCGCTCTCCCCGGACCACCTCCACGAACGCCATCAGCTCCGCCTCGTACGCGGGCCCGAAACGTTCCAGGAAGCCGGTCCACGGTTTGTCCGCGGCCGGCGGCCCGGTCGGCTCCGTGGACGCGATCGGTGTGCGGTCGTCCAGCCCCACCACGATCTGGTCCCGCTCCCCGGCGAGTTCCATGCGCACGTCGTACCCGGCGCCGTTCAGCCGGGTCGCCGTGGCGGTGGCGAGGGTGCCGTCGTCCAGGGTGAGCACCACCGCGGCGGTGTCCACGTCCCCGGCCTCCCGGAACATCGCCGGCCCGGCATCGGACCCCGCGGCGTACACGTCGGACACCTCCCGGCCGGTGACCCAGCGCAGGACGTCGAAATCGTGGATCAGTGTGTCCCGGTAGAGCCCGCCGGACAGCGGCAGCCACGCGGCGGGCGGCGGCGCCTGGTCGGAGGTGACCGCGCGCACGGTGTGCAGCCGCCCGAGCCGCCCCGAGCGCACCGCCTCCCGGGCACCCGCGTAGCCGGTGTCGAAACGGCGCTGGAAGCCCATCTGCAGGACCGTGCCGGCCGCCTCGACCTCCGCGATCGCCTGCAGTGTGCCCGGCAGGTCGAGCGCGATCGGCTTCTCGCAGAACACCGGCAGCCCCGAGCGGGCCGCCCGGCCGATCAGCTCCGCGTGGGCCTGCGTCGCCGTGGTGATCACCACGGCGTCCACGCCCCACGTGAAGATCTCGTCCACCCCGGGCGCCGCCGTCTCGCCCAGCCGCAGCGCGAGCTCCTGGGCCCGTGCCGGGTCGGCGTCCGTGAGGATCAGTGAGCCGACGTCGCGATGGCGACTGAGGGTGTTCGCGTGGATGGTGCCGATCCGGCCGGTACCGATGACCCCGATGCGCATGGAAACAAAGTGAGGTCGCGGTCCGGCCCCTGTCAATGCGTATGTCCGGACAACCGAACTACACAACTTCCCGTCAACAGCGCACGGGGCTACGCTCGGGCCGTGCCGAAACCAGAAGTGGACCCGACCGTGCAGCTCGAACTCCGTGTGGACCGCAGCTCTCCCGTGCCGCTGTACTTCCAGCTCTCGCAGCAGCTCGAGGCCGCGATCGAGCACGGCACCCTCACGCCGGGCAGTCTGCTCGGCAACGAGATCGAGCTCGCCGCACGGCTCGGCCTGTCCCGTCCGACGGTCCGCCAGGCCATCCAGTCCCTGGTCGACAAGGGTCTGCTGGTGCGCCGCCGCGGGGTCGGCACGCAGGTCGTGCACAGCCAGGTCAAGCGGCCGCTGGAGCTCAGCAGCCTCTACGACGACCTGGAGGCGGCCGGGCAGCGTCCGGCGACGAAGGTCCTGGTCAACGCGGTGGTCCCGGCGTCCGCCGAGGTCGCGGCCGCCCTCGGGGTCGCCGAGGGCGATGACGTCCACCGGGTGGAGCGGCTGCGGCTCGCGCACGGCGAGCCGATGGCGTACCTGTGCAACCACCTGCCGACCGGGCTGCTCGAACTGGACACCGCGCAGCTGGAGGCCACCGGCCTGTACCGGCTGATGCGCAGTGCCGGGATCACCCTGCACAGCGCCCGCCAGTCGATCGGGGCCCGCGGTGCGACCGCCGACGAGGCCGAGCGGCTCACCGAGAGCGAGGGTGCCCCGCTGCTCACCATGCAGCGCACTACGTTCGACGACACCGGGCGCGCCGTCGAGTTCGGCGACCACATCTACCGCCCGAGCCGCTACTCCTTCGAATTCCAGCTGCTCGTACGGTCCTGACGGCGCTGTCGCCGTTCCGACGCGGGGCCGGTTTCGTCTCTATGTCCGGACAATAAGACCCGTCTGTGCTCCCCGGGCGCCGTCCCCGGCAGCCCCGTGCCCGATACTGGTGTGTTTGGGGCCGGTGGGACTCGTGAGGCTGATGAGGCTGAAGAGACCACCGGGCGCCCCTCGCAGGACACCGCACAGCACACAGCAAGAAGGGCACCGCCTCGTGGCACGGTTTCGGACCTGGGCAGGGATCGCGTTGGCAGGGGCACTGTGTGTGTCCCTGTCGGCGTGCAGCAGCACCGGCGGCAAACGCGCCGAGGACGCCCGCAAGGCCGCGGCCGCGCAGGGCCGGGCGGCGGTGAACACGCCCCGCTGGACCTTCGCGATGATCACGCACTCCGGCGACGGCGACACCTTCTGGGACATCGTCCAGAGCGGCGCCAAGCAGGCCGCGGTCAAGGACAACATCAACTTCCTGTACTCGCACGACGACGAGGCCCAGCAGCAGGCGCAGCTCGTCGACGCCGCCGTCGACAAGAAGGTCGACGGCATCATCGTCACGCTCGCCAAGCCCGACGCCATGAAGGCCGCCGTCGCCCGCGCCGAGAAGGCCGGCATCCCGGTGATCACCGTGAACTCCGGCTCGGCGGAGTCCAAGGCCTTCGGCGCGCTCACCCATGTCGGACAGGACGAGACGATCGCCGGTGAGGCCGTCGGCGAGGAGCTGAACAAGCGCGGCAAGAAGAAAGCCCTGTGCGTGCTGCACGAGCAGGGCAACGTCGGTCACGAGCAGCGCTGCGACGGCATCGCCAAGACCTTCCACGGCACTCTGCAACGCGTGTACGTCAACGGCACCAACATGCCCGACGTGCAGTCCGGCGTCGGGGCCAAGCTCCAGGCCGACCCGTCCATCGACGCCGTCGTCACCCTCGGCGCCCCCTACGCCGACACCGCGGTGAAGGCCAAGGCGGACGCGGGCAGCAAGGCCGAGATCGACACCTTCGACCTCAACGCCAAGGTCGCCACCGAACTCCAGGACGGCACCCTCGGCTTCGCCGTCGACCAGCAGCCGTACCTCCAGGGCTACCAGGCCGTGGACCTGCTGTGGCTCTACAAGTACAACAACGATGTCCTCGGTGGCGGCCGCCCGGTGCTCACCGGTCCGCAGATCATCACCAAGGACCAGGCGGCCGCGCTGCAGGAGTACACGAAGCGAGGCACCCGATGACCGCCGTCACCGCCGACGAACGGCTCCTTCGGACCTCGCCGCTGCGCAAGCTGCTCGCCCGTCCCGAGCTCGGCTCGGTGGTCGGCGCCGTCGCGGTCTTCGTCTTCTTCGCGTTCTTCGCCGACAGTTTCCTGCGCGCCTCCAGCCTGAGCACGGTCCTGTACGCGTCCTCGACAATCGGCATCATGGCCGTCCCGGTCGCGCTGCTGATGATCGGCGGAGAGTTCGACCTGTCGGCCGGCGTCATGGTGACGTCGTCGGCATTGATCTCGTCCATGTTCAGCTTCCAGACGACCGCGAACGTCTGGGTCGGCGTCGGTGTCTCCCTGCTGGTCACGCTGGCCATCGGCGCCTTCAACGGGTTCATGCTGACCCGCACCAAGCTGCCCAGCTTCATCATCACCCTGGGCACCTTCCTGATGTTGACCGGCATGAACCTCGGCTTCACCAAGTTGATCGACGGCACGGTGTCGACGAAGACCATCGCCGACATGGAGGGCTTCCCCAGCGCTCACGACGTCTTCGCGTCGACGTTGACCGTCGGCGGTGTCGACATCAAGGTCACCATCCTGTGGTGGCTGGCCCTGGTCGCCGTCGCCTCCTGGATCCTGCTGCGGACCCGCACGGGCAACTGGATCTTCGCGGTCGGCGGCAACCAGGACGCGGCCCGCGCGGTCGGCGTCCCCGTCGCCAAGACCAAGATCGGCCTCTACATGGGCGTGGCCCTCGGTGCCTGGATCTCCGGTCAACACCTGCTGTTCAGCTATGACGTCGTCCAGTCCGGCGAAGGTGTCGGCAACGAGTTGATCTACATCATCGCGGCCGTCATCGGCGGCTGCCTGATCACCGGCGGCTACGGCAGCGCGGTCGGGTCCGCCGTCGGGGCGTTCATCTTCGGCATGACGAGCAAGGGCATCGTCTTCGCCGAATGGAACCCCGACTGGTTCAAGTTCTTCCTCGGAGCGATGCTGCTCCTCGCGACCCTGCTCAACGCCTGGGTCCGCAAGCGCGCGGAGGCCACGACATGACGCACCCCGAGGCCCGCACGGCACTCGTCGAGCTGTCGGACGTCAGCAAGCACTACGGCAACGTCCGCGCCCTGGAGGGCGTGTCCCTCGAGGTCCACGCGGGGGAGATCACCTGCGTCCTCGGCGACAACGGCGCCGGCAAGTCAACATTGATCAAGATGATTGCCGGTCTGCACCAGCATGACGAGGGTGTGCTGCGTATCGACGGCGAGGAGACCCGTCTCTCCTCGCCCCGCGAAGCCCTGGACCGCGGTATCGCCACGGTCTACCAGGACCTCGCGGTCGTCCCGCTCATGCCGGTGTGGCGCAACTTCTTCCTCGGCTCCGAGCCGCGCAAGGGCACCGGGCCGTTCAAGCGCATGGACGTCGACCACATGCGCCGCACCACGCGCGCTGAGCTGCTGCGCATGGGCATCGACCTGCGCGACGTCGACCAGCCCATCGGCACCCTGTCCGGCGGCGAACGCCAGTGCGTGGCCATCGCGCGGGCCGTCCACTTCGGCGCGAAGGTCCTGGTCCTGGACGAGCCCACGGCCGCGCTGGGCGTGAAGCAGTCCGGCGTGGTCCTCAAGTACGTGGCCGCGGCACGTGACGAGGGTCTCGGTGTCGTACTGATCACCCACAACCCCCATCACGCCTACCTGGTGGGCGACAGATTCGTCCTCCTCAAGCGCGGCACGATGGTGGGCAACCACACACGCCAAGAGATCACCCTGGACGAGCTGACGAGCCAAATGGCAGGCGGAAGCGACCTGGACGAACTACGGCACGAGCTGCAGCGCCGGTAAGGGGCGCGGGGCAGCGCCGACAGGCGGCTCCGCCGCATGGGCGCGAGCAACCACAAAGCACCCACACCCGGCGTAAATGATCAACCACCCCCTCGATTCCCCGTTCGTCGCCGAAGGCACCCGTGGGGCAGAATCGGCGGCGATGAGCACCTACGGCACCTTCACGGCCCCCATCGGCTCCCGCCGGGCGACCGCGCTGCGAACGGTCGGCACCCGCGAGCGCCGGTCCCACCTGACCGCCCCGCGGGTACCCACCGTGGGCATCGACATCGGCGGTACGAAGGTGATGGCCGGTGTCGTGGACGCCGACGGCAACATCCTGGAGAAGCTCCGCACGGAGACCCCGGACAAGTCCAAAAGCCCCAAGGTCGTCGAGGACACCATCGTCGAGCTGGTGCTGGACCTGTCCGACCGGCACGACGTGCACGCCGTCGGCATCGGCGCGGCCGGCTGGGTCGACGCCGACCGCAACCGTGTCCTGTTCGCCCCGCACCTGTCCTGGCGCAACGAGCCGCTGCGCGACCGCCTCGCCGCCCGCCTGTCGGTGCCGGTGCTGGTCGACAACGACGCCAACACGGCCGCCTGGGCCGAGTGGCGCTTCGGTGCCGGCCGTGGCGAGGACCACCTCGTCATGATCACGCTCGGCACCGGCATCGGCGGCGCGATCCTCGAGGACGGCCAGGTCAAGCGGGGCAAGTACGGCGTCGCCGGCGAGTTCGGCCATATGCAGGTCGTGCCCGGCGGCCACCGCTGCCCCTGCGGCAACCGCGGTTGCTGGGAGCAGTACAGCTCCGGCAACGCCCTCGTCAGGGAGGCCAGGGAGATGGCCGCCGCCGACTCCCCGGTGGCCTACGGGGTCATCGAGCACGTCAAGGGCAACATCGCCGACATCAACGGCCCGATGATCACCGAGCTGGCCCGCGAGGGCGACGCGATGTGCGTGGAGCTGCTCCAGGACATCGGCCAGTGGCTCGGCGTCGGCATCGCCAACCTCGCCGCCGCCCTCGACCCCTCCTGCTTCGTCATCGGCGGCGGTGTCTCCGCGGCCGACGACCTGCTGATCGGCCCCGCGCGGGACGCCTTCAAGCGGCACCTGACCGGGCGCGGCTACCGCCCCGAGGCGCGGATCGTGCGGGCCCAGCTCGGCCCCGAGGCCGGCATGGTGGGCGCCGCCGACCTGGCGCGGCTGGTCGCCCGGCGCTTCCGCCGCGCCAACCGGCGCCGGGTGGAGCGCCATGAACGTTACGAGCGGTACGTCGAGGCGCGCCGCGCGGCCCGGGACTCCGCATGACCGCCTCGCTTCCCCACCAGGCGCCGCCCGCGGACGAGCCGGAGCAGCCGGGCGAGGACCGCCGGCACCGGATCCGCCGCCGGGCGCTCACTCTGCTGATCATCGTGCTGCTCATCGGTGTCCCGGCCGGCTATCTGGTGATCTCGGCCAACCAGAGCCGCGACAGCGGCAAGGACAAGGAGGCGAAGTACTCGGCGACCGGCCTGACCGCGGGCTGGCCGTCCGGGGTGCAGCGCCGCCTGTACCAGGTGCCGATCCCGAGGCAGTCGCACGAGGTCGCCTACTACGAGACCAACAACTGGAAGACCAGCCGTCTCTACGTGCAGTTCCAGACCTCCGCCGCCAATCTGGACAACTTCCTGCGGTGGATCGGCGCCCGGCACAGCGACCTGCGCGCCGGCGACATCGCCATCAGCGACCGCGACCAGAAGATCACCGGCTGGAAGTTCACCGGTCCCGGTCCGTGGAGCGGCCTGGTGCACGAGCAGAAGAACCCGGCGCCCACCCAGGACATCGTCGTGAACACGGCCGACCCCGACAACCCGATGGTGTACGTCGTCTCCCGTACCGTGCCCTGAGCCCGGCCGCGGCCGAGACGTCCCGGCTCGCCCCGGCCGCCGGAGCCGATTGTCAGACCCCGCCCGTAGAGTCGAAGACGTCTGATCCGACACGCGGACGGGAGGTGGCAGAGCGTATGGGCGAGGTGCCCGCGGTGGCGGACCGTGCCGAGCGCACGGCCGGCCCGCCCGCGACCGTGGAACAGGTTCCCGTGCGGCTCGCGGCCGTCTTCCTCCCGGCCCCTCTGCCGCGCGAGAGCCGCGTCGCCTTCTGGGACCCGGACGAAGCCCCCCTGCCCGGGCCGGCCACCGCGGAGCCGGTCGACCTGACCGTCGTACGGCCGCACGGCGCGACCGTACGCCGCAGGCAGACCCCGGCGCTGTCCCTCCCGCTCGACACCGCCCTGCCGCTGCTCGTGCGCGCCCGCCGCGACCCGGCCGCGCACCCCGCCACCGCCTGCTGGGGCGCGGCCGCCCTGCACGCGCTACGGCTCACCGCGCGCGGACGTCTGCTGCCCGGCCTCACCCCGGCCGGCCACGACGCCTGGCGCGCCGGGCCGCTCGACCCGGACGACATCGCCCACCTGCGCGCGATCGCCGCCGCGCTGCCCGCCGAAGGCCACGCCGTCCCCCTGCCCGGCCCCGGCCCGTTGCGGCTGCCCGAACCCGAGGCACTCCTGCGCGCCTTCCTCGACGCGGTCGCCGACACCCTGCCCCGCACCCCGGCCGCGCCGTACGCCTCCGGGCGCCCCTTCGCCGCCCGGGAGCCGGTCCGGCTGCCCGGCGCGCAGGACTGGGCCGCCGAGGTCGCCGCCGGCATGGACGCGGGCGTACGGATCTCGCTGCGCCTGGACCTGTCGGCCACCGACCTCTTCGACCAGGGCTCCGGCGGTGCGGGCGCGCGCGGCGCCGGAGCGGCGATCGTGCAGGTGCACAGCCTCGCCGACCCCACCCTGATCACCGACGCGGCGGCGCTGTGGGCGGGCGAGGCCGACGCCGCCTTCGGCCCCCGCGCGCGGGTAGACGCCGCGCTCGCCGTACGCCGCGCCGCCCGCGTGTGGCCGCCGCTCGCCCGGCTCACCGAACAGGACGCCCCCGATGCGCTGGCCCTGTCCGAGGACGAACTCGGCGACCTGCTCGGCGTCGCCGCCACCCGGCTCGCGGCCGCCGGGGTCGCCGTGCACTGGCCGCGCGACCTGGCGCAGGACCTCACCGCGAGCGCCGTGGTCCGGTCCGCGCCGGGCTCGGCGACCGACGGCACCGGCTTCTTCGAGAGCGAGGACCTGCTCCAGTTCCGCTGGCAGCTCGCCCTCGGCGGCGACCCGCTCTCCGAGACCGAGATGGACACCCTCGCCGAGGCCCACCGCCCGGTCGTGCGGCTGCGCGACCAGTGGGTCCTCGTCGACCCGGCGCTCGTCCGCAAGGCCCGCAAGCGCGATCTGGGCCTGCTCGACCCCGTCGACGCGCTGTCCGTCGCCCTCACCGGCACCGCCGAGGTCGACGGCGAGACGGTCGAGGCCGTTCCGGCCGGCGCGCTGGCGGCCCTGCGCGACCGCCTCACCGCCGGTGTGACCCCGGCCGAGCCGCCCGCCGGCCTGCACGCCACCCTGCGCGACTACCAGCTGCGCGGCCTCGCCTGGCTGGAGCTGATGACCTCCCTCGGCCTCGGCGGCTGCCTCGCCGACGACATGGGCCTCGGCAAGACCATCACCGTCATCGCCCTCCACCTCAAACGGGCCCGCAGCGAACCGACCCTGGTCGTCTGCCCGGCGTCCCTGCTCGGCAACTGGCAGCGGGAGATCACCCGGTTCGCGCCCGGCGTCCCCGTCCGCCGCTACCACGGCCCGGACCGCAGCCTGGACGGCCTCGACGGCGGTTTCGTCCTTACCACCTACGGCACCATGCGCTCGGCCGCGCCGACGCTGGCCGAGCAGCCGTGGGGCATGGTGGTCGCCGACGAGGCCCAGCACGTGAAGAACCCCTACTCGGCGACGGCCAAGGCGCTGCGCACCCTCCCCACGCCCGCGCGCGTGGCGCTGACCGGCACCCCCGTCGAGAACAACCTCTCCGAGCTGTGGGCCCTGCTCGACTGGACGACCCCCGGCCTGCTCGGCCCCCTGAAGTCCTTCCGCGCCCGGCACGCGCGCGCCGTGGAGACCGGCGAGGACGAGGAGGCCGTGCAGCGCCTGGCCCGTCTGGTCCGGCCGTTCCTGCTGCGGCGCAAGAAATCCGACCCCGGCATCGTGCCCGAGTTGCCGCCCAAGACGGAGACGGACCACCCGGTGCCGCTCACCCGCGAACAGGCCGCGCTGTACGAGGCGGTGGTGCGCGAGTCGATGCTCGCCATCGAGGTCTCCGAGGGCATGGCCCGCCGCGGCCTGGTGCTGAAACTGCTCACCTCGCTGAAGCAGATCTGCGACCACCCGGCGCTGTATCTGAAGGAGGACCACGGCCCGGCCGCCGGCGACCGGCTCGCCGCCCGCTCCGGCAAACTGGCCCTGCTGGACGAGCTGTTGGACACCCTGCTCGCCGAGGACGGCTCCGCCCTGGTGTTCACGCAGTACGTCGGCATGGCCCGCCTGATCAGCGCGCACCTCGCCGCCCGCGCGGTCCCTGTGGACCTGCTGCACGGCGGCACGCCCGTCCCCGAACGCGAGCGCATGGTCGACCGTTTCCAGAGCGGTACGACACCGATCCTGGTCCTGTCCCTCAAGGCCGCCGGCACCGGCCTGAACCTCACCCGCGCCGGCCATGTCGTCCACTTCGACCGCTGGTGGAACCCCGCCGTGGAGGAACAGGCCACCGACCGCGCCTACCGCATTGGCCAGACCCAGCCGGTGCAGGTCCACCGGCTGATCACGGAGGGCACGGTCGAGGACCGCATCGCCGAGATGCTCGCCGCGAAACGCGCCCTGGCCGACGCCATCCTCGGCTCCGGCGAGTCCGCCCTCACGGAACTGACGGACCGTGAACTGTCCGACCTCGTCTCACTGCGGAGGGAGGCGTGATGACCCCGACGGACGACGACGGCACGGCGGACAC
This sequence comes from Streptomyces sp. NPDC104814, assembly GCF_055583185.1. Taxonomy (NCBI): domain Bacteria; kingdom Bacillati; phylum Actinomycetota; class Actinomycetes; order Kitasatosporales; family Streptomycetaceae; genus Streptomyces; species Streptomyces sp. NPDC104814. The sequence continues at coordinate 466,379 of NZ_JBVJOL010000001.1, forward strand.
CAGGGCCGAGGGCAGGGCCGACGTTCAAGGTCCCCGCCCCGGCTCCGGCTCCGGCCCCGCGGAGGCGGCACGGCGGGCCCTGCGTGAGGCGCGGGAGCGCGGTGCGGCGACGGCGGAGGGGACCGGCGCGGGGGAGCGGCGAAACCCCGAGCACGAGCACGACCACGAGCCCGCGCGGGCGGAGCACGCGACAGCGACCGGTGCCGGACAGACGGAGCGCGGGGCAGCGGCTGCCCCGGTCCACCCGGGCCACGCGGCAGCCGCCGGCCCCGTACGCCCGGATCATGCGGCAGCTGCCGACGCCGGGCGGCCGGAGCAGGCGGCAGCCGCCGACGGCGTACAGCCGGAACGTGGGACCGCCGCCGGTGCCGTACCGGCGGGCGGCGGGCGGCAGCAGTCCCGGCCGGGCGACGTCGCGCGCGAGGCGCTGCGCCGCGCGGTGGCCCAGCGGCGCACGGCGGTGCCGGCCGACGACGAAGCCGCAGGGCACCCGGCTCCCCCGGAGGAGCAGACCGCTGCCGCACCCGCGGAGCCGGGACCCGCGGCCGATGCGACCGCGTCCGGTGGAGTCCCGGCCGATGCGGCCACGGCCGGTGGACTCCCACCTCATGTGGCCACGGCCGGTGGACTCCCACCTCATGGGGCCAAGGCCGGTGGGCCCACGGCCGATGCGTCCGCGGTCGGTGGACTCCCACCTCATGTGGCCACGGCCGGTGGGCCCACGGCCGATGCGTCCGCGGCCGGTGGACTCCCACCTCATGGGGCCACGGCCGGTGGACTCCCACCTCATGGGGCCACGGCTGGTGGGCCCACGGCCGATGCGTCCGCGGTCGGTGGACGCTCATCCCCTGTGGCCGCGGCCGGTGAGCCCCCGGCCGAAGACGCGGCCCCCGCCGATCGTGCCCGTGAGGCGTTGCGCGCCGCCCGCGCCGAGGCGCAGCGCAAGGCGGCCGACGCGGGACAGGCGGACCGCCCGTCCTCCCCGCGGCGCAGACCGTTCCGCCCCTCCGAACCCGCTGCCGAGCGGCGCACCGGCCGGCCCATGGGCAACCCCCAGGCCGGACAACGAGCCCGGGAACTGCGGCAGTTGCTGTCGGGCGCCTTCCGTATGCCCACCGAGGCGACCACGGACGAAACCGCCGACGAGGCCGGCGGCCCGGTTGAGCAGCCGGGCAGGGCCACCCCGCCGCCGGTGGAACCGTGGCCCGCGCACGAGGACGACGTCCCCGTCCGCCGTACGCCGCCCGAGGCTCCTGCCCCCGCGCCCCTCCTGCCCCGCTCGATGGCCGCGCCCGCGCGGGACGGCGACCTGCGCCGCACCTTCCCGCCCTTCGCACCCCTGCCGGCGGGCGCGGACTCCCGGTTCGCCGAGACCTGGTGGGGCAACGCCTGGGTGACGGCGCTGGAGGAGGGGGCGCTCGACCCGAAGAGACTGGTCCGTGGGCGGGGTTACGCCGAGCAGGGCCACGTGGACGCGATCACCGTCACCCCGGGTTCGGTGCTCGCGTACGTGCAGGGCAGCCGGCCGCGCCCCTACCGCGTGCAGGTGCGGCTGCGCACCCTGGACGACGCCGACTGGGCGCGTTTCCTGGACGCCGCGGCGGAGCGGCCCGGCCACATCGCCGCCCTGCTGGACAAGGAGATGCCGCAGTCCCTCGCCGACTGCGGCGTCCGGCTGCTGCCCGGCCCCGGCGACCTGGAGCCCCGCTGCAGCTGCCCCGACCGCGGCCACCCCTGCAAACACGCCGCCGCCCTGTGCTACCAGACCGCCCGCCTGCTGGACGCCGACCCCTTCGTGCTGCTCCTGCTGCGCGGCCGCGGCGAGCGGGAGCTGCTCGACGCGCTCGCCCGGCTGAGCGCCACCCGCGCGGCCAGAGCCGCCCAGGACCGGGAGCCCGCGCCACTGCCCGGTGTCCGGGCCGCCGAAGCGCTCGCACCCCGTCAACTCCCTCCGCTTCCGGCACCGTTGCCGCTCCCCCCGCACCCGGAGCAGCCGCCCGTCTACCCGGCGGCCCCCGGCGGACCCGACCCGATCGCGCTCGACCAGCTCGCCACCGACGCGGCAGCCCGTGCCCATGCCCTGCTCGCCACCGGGCATGACGAGGTGGGCGAACTGACCCTGTGGCAGGACGCGATCCGGCTGGCCGCGGCCCGTCCCGGCTCGGGGCTCACCGCCGGCTCGCGCGCCCTGTACTCCTCGCTCGCCTCCGCGGCCGGCCGCACCTCCGCCGAGCTGGCCCGCGCCGTCGCCGCGTGGCGCCAGGGCGGCCCGGACGGGCTCGACGTACTGGAGGAGCCGTGGGATCCGCCGGCGGGACGCTTCGACCGGGCGCGTCCGGCGCTCCTGGCCGCCGATCTCCCGGCGTTCCGTCCGTGGCGCAACCGCCTCACCCACCCGCGCGGACACGTCCAGCTGCGGCTGGGCCGGGACGGCCTGTGGTACGCCTACGAGTCCGAGCCCGGCGCCGACGACTGGTGGCCGCGCGGCACCCCCGACTCCGACCCGGTCGGCGCCCTCACGGGCCTCGGCACCACGGACGACCTCTGACCGACCGCATCCGGCTCGAACCGGGCGCCGGCGGACCGAGCGGCGGCCGCTGAGCCGTGCACACCTGGCTCCCGCCGTGCGCCGGCGAGCCGAGCAGCGGCCGCTGAGCCGCCCACGCCCGCCTCCGGCCGTGCGCCGGCGAGCCCCGCAGCGACGGCTGACCCACCGCACCCGCGTCCCCCCGGCCTGCACCCCGGCCCCGGCCTGCTCCCCGGCCCCGGTCGCACCCCGGCTCCTGGTCCGCGCCCCTGCCCCCCCGCCCCCGGCCCGCTCCCCAGCCCCGGCCTGGCCTGGGTCCCCACCGGCCGTTCGTCGAAGGGGCGTTGTCAGTGGTCCCCGCTAAGTTCGTTGGTGTCCCGCCGGTCCGGCGAATGGGCTTCCCTCGTGCTGCAAAGGAGATGGTGCGTTGTCCGACGTCGAGAGGTCGAGCACGACGCGGGTGATCCAACCCGCCAGGCCGCGCAAACTGGCCAAGGTCCCGTTCGTCGAACTGGCCGACGGACGCCTGCAGGGCGTCGTCTCCAGCGGCTCGGACATCGAGCGGGTCTACGTCTCCTCGGTCGCCGCCGGGACGTACGCCTACGCGTGCAGCACCAACAACAACCGTCCCTGTGGCGGTGCCCGCGGCGGCTTCTGCAACCACATCGGCGCGCTGATCAACGAATCGGTGCTCCAGTACGGCGCCGAGCGCGTCGCCCGCTATCTGCGGGTCGACCTCGGCGAGAGCGAGGCCGGTGCGCAGGCGATCCGCCTCACGATGAGCAGCACCCGCCCGTCCCCGGCGGACAGCAAGGCCGCCGCCTCCGTCTTCAGCCGCTTCCTGCGTCACCTGGCGTACCTCGAAATGGCGTCCACCACCGTGCCGTTGCCGGAGATGCAGTGGTTCCCGCCGACGAGGGCGGTGGCCTGATGCGCATGGATCTCCTCACCGAACCGGTGGACGGTCTCGACGAGACCCTGGCCGCCGTCGACGCCTTCGACCGGACCCTGCTCGGGGGCCTGCTGCGCCCCCAGCCCGCCCAGGCCGAGGGTCTGACGGCCCTCGCCGACGCGGTCGCCGCGAGCCCGCTCGCCTCCCGGGTCGCCGAGGCCGCCGAGAAGGCCGCTGCCGGCGCCGCCGGCGAGGACCACTTCCTCGCGCTCGCCGCGGCCCGCACCGCCCTGCTCGGCGCCGCGCACGACGCGCTCGCCGAGCGCGCCGACGACGCCACCGGCCGCACCCGTGCCGAGACCTCCGCCCCGGCCGCCACCGGCGAGCAGGCGCCGAACCTGCTGGCGGCCGCCCGTTCCTGGCTCTGCGACCTGGCCCGAACCGGCTGGCAGGGCCTCGAACACGACGTGGTCGCCGGCTCCGCTCCAGTGGTCTCCGCGATGCTCCCCGACCCCGCGCTGCGGCGCCTTGCGACCCTCCTCGACGGTTTCGCCGCCGAACTCGCCGCATCCTGCCCGGGAGCCTCCCTGCACAGCGTGCCCGTGCGCCGCTGGGCCGACCTGTGGGCGCGCGGCATGCTCCTCACGGTGCCCGGCGCCGCCGCGCCCGTCACCCGGACCGTCACCGGCCGGCTGCTGCCCCTCGGCGTCGACGTCCAGGAGCACGCCACCGCGGCCCAGGCGCAGGTGCACGCCGTGCTCGAGCCCGCCGACGGCACCGCGGCCCGGCTGGTGCGGGCGAGCGTGTCCGTGCCGAAGCCCGACACGGTCCTCGGCGCGGGTCTCTGGCAGCTGCTGCGCCCCCACATGTCGCTCCTGGCCGCCGTCGGCGAGGGCCGCTGCATGGACCTCACCGACATGCCGGTCACCGCCGAGGGCGACCTGATCTGGCAGGACGAGCACGCCCGCCCGGGCGAGAGCGCCGACCCCTTCGCCACCGCCCGCGTCGCCCTGCCCACCGCCGAAGCCTCCCGGACCGTCCCCCTGGACCGGCACCCGGTGCGCCTGACCCACCTGGTGTTCCTGGAGGGCTACGGCGTCGAACAGGACGGCGACACGGTCACGTTCAGCCTGACCGGGCAGCACCTGGCCGTCGACACCGACCGCGCCCCGGTCGCCGGACCGCTCACCCCGCAGGCCGTCGCCACCTCCAGCGCCTGCATCGGGCTGCTGCGCTGGGACGCCGGGCGGTGGGTTCTGCAGCCGCTCGCCGTGGAGACCACCGTGCGCAAGAAGACGGTCGCGGTGCACGCGGGCGCCTGGGCCGGCGGCACGACGGACAAGGCCGGGGTCAAGGCGGAGAAGGCAGCCACCGACGCGGTGGCCGTACTGCGCGAACGCGCCGGAAGGCTGCTGCGCTCATGACCGACCACACCACCACCGAACCGACCGGTACCACCCCCGATTCGACCGGCACCGCCCCCGAACAACCGACCGCCCCCGAACCGACCGCCACCGGCCCTGAGGGACCCCAGGCACCCTCGCTCCCCACACCCGACGAGAACCGTCGGCAGGTCCTGTACTGGCGCCTGCTCGCCCGTCTCTTCGACCCCGAGGAGCAGGCCGGTCTGGAGTCCGCCTCCCTCGCCGTCGTCGAGGACATCGGGCTGCCGCCCGCGCTGCTGGACCCGCAGGCGTCCGTCGACGCCATCGTGCAACGCCACCCCGAGCTGGCCGCCGAGTTCGACGGCCTGATGGTGCCCGAGCCGGAGGAGGAGGGCCGTGACCGGGCCGCCGAGGTGCGCCGGGCCGCCCTGGCGTCCAAGGTGCTGCTCAACGTCTTCGCCTCCGGCACCGGTACGGTCACCGCCGGGCAGCTCGCCCGCTGGCAGGCCGACGCCGGCTGGCTGGAGCGGGCCCTCGGCTGCACCCCGGGCGACCTGCGCGGCGGCCGCGGCACCGGCGCCGCCCGGTCCGGCGCCGGCGGGGGAGTGAGCCCGACCGGCACCGCAGCCGGCTTCCCGGCCCCCGACCTCGGCACCCTGATCCCGGCGATCGGACCCGAACTCGGCGCCATCGAAGCCGACATGGTCAAGCGGATGCGGCTGAGGGAAGTCCTCGCCGATCCGCAGCTCGCCGCGCAGCTCACCCCGAGCATGTCGCTGATCGAACAGCTGCTGCGCGACAAGAACAACCTCTCCGGTGTCGCCCTCGCCAACGCCAAGGCCCTGATCCGCCGCTTCGTCGACGAGGTCGCCGAAGTGCTGCGCACCCAGGTCGAGAAGGCATCCGTGGGCGCCCTGGACCGATCGGTGCCGCCGAAGCGGGTCTTCCGCAACCTCGACCTCGACCGCACCATCTGGAAGAACCTCACCAACTGGGACCCGGAGGAGGAGCGGCTCTACGTCGACCGTCTCTACTACCGGCACACCGCGCGCAAGACGACACCGCAGCGGCTGATCGTGGTCGTGGACCAGTCGGGTTCCATGGTCGACTCGATGGTCAACTGCACCATCCTCGCGTCGATCTTCGCCGGGCTGCCCAAGGTCGACGTCCACCTGATCGCCTACGACACCCAGGCGCTCGACCTCACGCCCTGGGTGAACGACCCCTTCGAGACCCTGCTGCGTACCCAGCTCGGCGGCGGCACGGACGGCACGGTCGCCATGGCCCTGGCCCAGCCGAAGATCGCCGAACCGCGCAACACCGTCGTGGTGTGGATCTCCGACTTCTACGAATGGCGCTGCGAGCCGCTGTTCGAGAGCATGGCGGCCATCCACCGCTCCGGTGCGAAGTTCATCCCGGTCGGCTCGGTGACCAGCGCCGGGCGCGGCAGCGTCAATCCGTGGTTCAAGGAACGCTTCAAGGATCTCGGTACGCCGGTCATATCCGGCCACATCCGCAAGCTCGTGCACGAGCTGAAGACGTTCCTCCCTTAAGGCGCCTCACCGGCCCCAGTTCTCGTCTCCTGCTCGCCGCCTGCGCCCCCCTTCTTGCTCCCCTCGTCGCCTCCTTGTCTTCTTCGCTTCCTTCCTTCTTCCTCATGGAAAGGCCCTGACGTGTCCGACCTGTTGCGCGCCCCCGCCGAGATCAAGTACGCCGAGGAGCTGGACTGGCTGGAGTCCGTCGACGACAGCCCCAAGCCCTTCTCCTGGCGGTTGTCGCCGAAGATGATCCGGCTGTTCATCCTGGGCTCCGAGCGGGCCGACGGCCTCGACCGGGAGATCTCCCAGAAGTGGTTCGGTGACCGCAGCATCGTCGAGCGTGCCATCGTCACCCTCGCCTCCGACCGCGGGCTCCTGCTGATCGGCGACCCCGGCACCGGCAAGAGCTGGCTGGCCGAGCTGCTCGCCGCCGCCGTCTGCCGCAACTCCACACTGGTGGTGCAGGGCACGGCCGGCACCACCGAGGACCACATCAAGTACTCGTGGAACGTGTCCATGGTCATCGCCAAGGGCCAGTCGCGGGACTCGATGATCCCCTCGCCTATCATGACGGCGATGGAGGCCGGTGTCATCGGCCGCTTCGAGGAGCTGACGCGTTCCACCAGCGACGTCCAGGACGCGCTGATCTCCATCCTGTCCGAGAAGTACATCTCCGTTCCCGAACTCGACAGCGACAACATCGTCTTCGCCAAGCCCGGCTTCTCCGTCATCGCCACCGCCAACAGCCGCGACCGCGGCGTCAACGACCTGTCGTCCGCCCTCAAGCGCCGCTTCAACTTCGTCCGCATCCCCGTGGTGACGAACAAGAAGAGCGAGGCGGAGATCGTCCGCTTCCGCACGGAGGAACTGCTGCGCCGCCACCGGATAGAGCTGGATGTGCCGCCCACGCTGCTGGACGTGCTGCTGCAGAGCTTCGCCGATCTGCGCGCTTCCGCGGCCGCCGCCGCGAGCGACGACGAGAAGCTGGAGTCGGCGCTGTCCACCGCCGAGCAGATCGGCGTGCTGGAGGACGCCATCCTGCACAGCAACTTCTTCGGCGAGCGCGCCCTGACCGCCCGTACCCTCGCCTCCTCCCTCGTCGGCTCCCTCGCCCGGCGCGAGCCCGAGGACCTGGCCATCCTCAACAAGTACCTGCACGGCGTCGTAGAGCCGCGCGGCAAGGAGGAGGGCGGCTCCTGGCCGGAGTTCTACGAGGGCGGCCGCGACGCGATCGCCACCCTGTCGTGAGCGCCATGACCGAGGGAACCTTCGCCGCGCTGCGCGGCCAACTGCAGCAAGCGGCGACCGCGTTCGCCGACGGCCCCGACGCGCTGGAAGGCATCCTTCTCGGCATCGTCGACGACGTCGACCGCGCGGTGCGCGAACCGCTGGAGATCTTCCCGGTCTGCCACCACTCGCCCGCCTCGGCGCTCGCCATGGCGCGCCGGCTGCGCGAGAAGCAGCCGAAGGTGGTGTACCTGGAGCTGTGCGAGGACATGGCGCCCCTGCTGACCGAGCTGCGCAACTGCCGGCTTCCCGTCGCGGTGCAGGCGTTCGCGACCGAGGTCGACGGCTTCCCCGCCGAGTGGGCGCCGCTGTCGGTGGTCGCGCCGATCACGGAGGCGTCCGCCGAGTACCAGGCGATCGCCTACGCCCTGGACACCCCCGGCGTCGAGCTGGTCCTCGTCGACCGCTCCTCCGACCACGTCTTCCAGTGGCAGGAGAACGCCGACGGCACCCCGGATACGGCCGACCCGGACGCACCTGCCGCAGAGGAGGAGGCCGCGCTGCACGGCGACGCGGTCGGCGTGGAGATCGGCGACCTGCGCCCGCGCTTCGCCGAGCTGGAGGAGCACCTGCTGCGGCACGGGCGGGTGCGGCACTGGTCGGAGTGGTGGCACCAGTACGTCGAACTGCCCCTCGGCGACGCCGACCACGCCACCTACCGCCAGGTCATGCTGCTGATCGGCAGCCTCTTCCGCCGTCTCGCGCCCGGCGATCCGGGCCGGGTGCGGGTGGACGAGGACCGCGAGCGGTACATGTGGACGCGGATGCGCGCCCACCTCGCGGCGACCGGCACCGACCCCACGGACGCGCTCTATGTGTGCGGCGCCTTCCACGCGGCCAGCCGGGTCGAGGAGTTCGGCGTCCACGGCGCGGACACCTTCGAGATCAGCCCGCCCAGTGCCACCACGTGGCAGCACGGACTGATCCCGTCCAGTCACGCGGCGATCGAGGCGCAGTTCGGCCTCGCCGCCGGTTCGGTGTCCATCGCCGCGACCGAGTGGGCGAAGAACGTCAAGCGCACCCGGGTCAAGCCGTACCGGCTGGCCGGGCAGGCGGGCACCAAGGCGCCGAAGAAGGCGGCCCCGACCGTGCCCGCCGCGGCCCCGGCGGCACCGCTCGACGCCTCCGACAGACTCACCGGGTTCCTGCAGCGGCCACCCGTCCTGGACCGTCTGGACGAGGCGGAGCTGCTCGGCTGGTCCGTGGAGATCGTGCGCGCCGCCCGCCGCAACGGCTATCTCGCGTCCACCGCCGACGCCATCGCGGTGTTCGAGACGTCGATCCTCCTGGCCGGGATGCGGGAGCGCGCCAAGCCGACGCCGTACGACTTCCAGGACGCGGCGGTCACCTGTATCGAGAAGGACTCCGTGCCGGGCCGGCGGGACGTGCGCCGGCTGGTGGAGATCATGCTCGGCGGCGACCGCGTCGGCCAGGTCGGCTACGACGCCCTGCCGCCGCTCGCCCGTGACGTGCACGACCGGCTGGCCCCGCTGAACCTCAAGCTGCAACAGCGCGGCGTGCGGCGTGCCCTGCTCGACATGGCGTCCCGGCCGGAGCTGGCGCGCTGCTCGGACGTGCTGTGGATGCTGCGCTACCTGATGCCGCACGGCGCCGCCCGCCCCATCATGGGGGAGCGTCGGCTCGGCGAACGGCCGATCCAGGAGTCCTGGGACCTGGCCCTCGGCACCCATCAGCGGGCCCTGATCGAGCTGGGCTACGAGGGCGTCAGCATCGAGCAGGTCCTCGAACAGCGGCTGCGGCGCGTCGCCTACGGCCCGCAGGCCACCACGGCTCGTGTCCTCGAGGCCGTCGAGGACGCCACCCTCTACCTGAACAGCCGCCGGCTGGCCGACGAGCTCGGGCAGCGCGCTCTTGAGGTGCTGGCGACCGAGCGCAGCGTCGACGGCGCGCCCGAGGTGCTGCGCCGGGTGCGCGCACTGCTGGCGTACTACCGCACCAGTGAGCCGGCGCTCCCGTCGTGGATCGAGTCGTTCGTCAAGACCGGCTACGCCCACTACTGCACACTGCTGCCCACGGCGTTCACCGACGAGGACGCGGGCGTGGGCCAGGTCGCGGCCATGCTGGGCTTCCTGTTCAGCATGGAGAGCCTCGCCCTGTCCCTGGGCTGCGACCGCAGCCAGCTGGAGCTGGCCGTCGCGCAGTCGCATCCCGAGGACCCGGCCAAGACGGCGCTGCTGTGGGCGGCCGAGACGCAGCTGGGCCGGCTCTCCCGGGCGCAGCTGCGCACACGGTGCGCCGAGCTGCTGGGCAACCCGTTGGTGGTGCCGGCCTATCCGCGTTACCTCAGCGGTTTCCTGCACGCACTGGAACCGGTGCCCGGCCTCGCCGACTTCGTCGTGGAAGCCGTCTCGCGGGCCTTCGCGCAGTTGCCGGACCCGGTGCTGCTGCCTTGGCTGCCGACCCTGCTCACCACCCTGCGCGGCGGCGGTGCCGACCTCGCGCCCCTGCTGATCCGGGAGGCCGGCCGCATCTTCCCGGGCCGGCTGGCGGACCTCGACGCATGGACACCACCGTGGCGGGCCGCCCCGGCCCCCGCGGCGCCCCGCCTCTCCCGCGACCGCGCGACCGGCGCGCGCGGCCTGCCCCTGCTGGCGGCCCACCCGGCGACCTGCGACGCGGTCGCGGATCTGCTCGGCTGCGCGGACCCCTGGCAGACACCGGGACCGGCCCCGGCCGGCGCGGCTCTGCTCGCCCGCCATCCGCAGACCGCCGACGCTCTGGAGGCGCTGCTGGCCACCGGCTGAAGACCAGGCCCGACCACGACGGTCCGACCACGACGGTCCGAGACGATCGGCTGACGGCCACCGCCGGGCCGCCTCACCTCCAAGGGTGCGGGGCCCGGCGGCGCCCCACCTCACTTGCGCCAGAACAGGTGGTGCGTCACACCGCTCGGGCTGGGCACGACGTCCAGGTGGTAGCGGTCGAGCAGCTCCTCGGGCGACTCCCACAGCCGTGCGCCGGACCCGAGCTTCACCGGCGAGACCACCACGTGCAGGGTGTCGACGAGGCCCGCGTCCAGGAACTCCCGGATGGTGGTCGCCCCGCCGCCGAGCCGGACGTCCTTGCCCTGCGCCGCCTCCCGCGCCTGCGCCAGGACGTCGGCCGGATCACCGTCCACGAAGTGGAAGGTCGTGTCGGAGAGGGCGTAGGAAGGACGCGGGTGGTGGGTCATGACGAACACGGGAGTGTGGAACGGCGGCTCGTCACCCCACCAGCCGCGCCACTCGTGGTTCTGCCAGGGCCCGCGCTGGGGCCCGAACTTGTTGCGGCCCATGATCTCGGCGCCGATGTTGCGGGCGTAGTCCCGGGTGAAGTAGTCGTCGAGGCCCCGGCTGCCCCCGGGGTCGGTGCGCATCGGCCAGCTCGCCGTGGCCCCCGCCCACGCGAACAGCTGCGCCGGATCGGCGTGGCCGAAGGGCCGCTCGAGGCTCTGGCCCTCACCGGCACCGAATCCGTCACTGGAGACGTTGAAGTTCTGCACACGTAGCAGCTGAGTCATGAAATCGGGTCCTTCCCATGTCGCGCCGACGAGGGTGAGACCGTCTCACGCGCGAGAACTCATCGGTGCTGCGGCACACCGGCCCTCTCGGCTCCCGGGCCGCCGTCCAGCGCCGGTGCGACGACCGCGAAGGCCCGGTCGGTCAGCGCGGCCGGATCCTCGGCGCCGTCGCTGTCGCTCCAGCGCTGCAGCACCGCGTGAAAGGCCGTGAGCGCCATCCCGGCGGCCAGCTGCGGATACAGGTCCGTCACCGGGTCGAGCCCGACCCGGCGCCCCACCTCCCGCGCGAGCACCTCCCGCCACTGCGCCTGGCGTTCCAGGAAACGACCGAGCAGGGCGGGCGTCCGCAGGATCAGCTGTACGACGGGCAGGGCACGCTCCGCATGTCCCGCGCAGGCGTCGATGGAGCGCCACACGGTGGCCCGCAGCGCCGCCGACGCGGATTCCCCGGCGGGGCGGCTCGCGAGTTCCTCACCCATGGCGGTGCCCATGCCGGCCAGGAACTGGACGACCACGTCCTCCTTCGAGGCGAAGTAGCGGAAGAAAGTCCGCTTGGACACGCCCGCCGCGGCGGTGATCTCGTCCACCGTGACCGCGTCGAAGCCGTCACGGGCCAGCAGGGTCAGCGCGGCCTGCGTCAACTCATCGGCTACAAGCTGCCGTTTGCGCTGGGCCAGGGTCTCCGCCGGGCGTGAGGTCATGACGCCATCGTACGCACCGTGCCGACGAAGCCTCCAAGTGCCATGCTTGACACTTGATGTCATCAACGCCACGCTGAGTCACATGACACGTGCAGAACGCTGGACTGCCGAGCACATACCGGACCAGGACGGACGGGTCTTCGTCGTCACCGGAGCGAACAGTGGCCTGGGACTCGCGACGACAGAGGCCCTCGCCCACAAGGGCGCCCGCGTGATCCTCGCCGTGCGGGACAAGGAGAAGGGGCGGCGTGCGGTCGCCCGGATCACGGCCCGACATCCGGACGCCGACCTGGAGGTGCGCCCGCTCGACCTGTCCGACACCGCGTCGGTCCACGCCTTCGCCGACCGGCTGACGTCCGACGGTGTACGCCCGGACGTCCTCGTCAACAACGCCGGTGTGATGGCGTCGCCCCGCACGGTCACCGCCGAGGGCGTGGAGCTGCAGTTCGCGGCCAACTACCTCGGCCACTTCGCCCTCACCGGCCTGCTGCTCGACGCGCTGGCCGACGGCGACGACCCGCGCGTGGTGACGGTGACGTCGGCCAACCACCGCCGGGCGCGGCTGTCCTTCGACGACCCGGCGGGTGAGCGGTCGTACTCGCCGATGGGCCACTACAACCGGTCCAAACTCGCCGGCGCGGTCTTCGGCCATGAGCTGCACCGGCGGCTGAGCGCGTCCGGCAGCCCGGTCCGCAGCGTGCTGGCCCATCCCGGCTACACCGCCACCAACCTCCAGACCAGCGCGCCCGTGGCCCGGGTGAAGTTCCTCTTCGGCCGCCTGCTGCTGCCCCTCGCCCAGAGCGCCGACCAGGGCGCGCTGCCCCAGCTGTACGCGGCCACCGCCCCCGACGCCCGCGGCGGCGAGCTCTACGGCCCCGACGGCCCCGGCGAGCTGCGGGGCGCGCCCCGCCGGGTCGAACTGGCCCGGCGCGCCACCGACCCGCGGACCGCCGACCGACTGTGGCGCCTGTCCGAGCACCTGACCGGCGTCCGCTTCCCGCTCCCCACCCCCGCCTGAGCCGACGGTTCCCGGGCCGGCCGCCCGAACCGCGTCATACGGCCGATGCGCAACACACGCCCCGGCGACTTGGTGCGATCAACCAGGACCCATCCGTTTGCTGACCTGCGCGTGCGGCCGACCCGCCCGCACGGCGGCACGCTGCGGTGCGAAATACTCTCCCGATGAGTTCAGGCAACTTCCCGGTCGGCCGGCCGATCACGATACGGAGGGCCGTCGCGCGGGACGCCAAACGGCTCACACGGCTCGTGCGTGGTTCAGGCGCCTACGCGGGTAAGTACGCAGCCGCAGTCGCGGGCTACCGGGTCGGGCCTGATTACATCGAGGCCCACCGCGTCTTTGTGGCCGTCGGCGCCGACGAGCATGGAGGCCGGGTCCTCGGGTTCTACTCGCTCGTCCTCGCTCCACCGGAGCTCGACCTGCTGTTCGTCGCCGACGAAGCGCAAGGACGGGGTATTGGACGACTGCTCGTCGCGCACATGCAATCCGAGGCCCGTGCCGCCGGGCTCGACCGTGTCAAGGTCGTGTCGCATCCTCCCGCCGAGGGCTTCTACCACCGCGCTGGTGCAGTGCGGACCGGGACCGCGTACGCGAACCCGCCCGCCGTGCCGTGGGACCGTCCCGAATTCGAGTTTCGCGTTTCTTCGGAATGACGCGGTGTGCCGGTCGGCGAGGCACCGGCTTCGCTGCGTGGTGACCGGCTTGCAGGAGCCGCTGGACGCCGCGCGCTCCGTGTGTGTGGTCCACGCCCGCCCGCACCATACCTCGGGGGAGCAGCCCTTACACGGGGCGCGCCCCCAACGCTTCCTGAACGTTGCGCTCCGGCTGGGTCAATACCTGTGCCCGCGAGCACAGATTTCAACGGAACAGGCAGACAGATTCTCTATCGCATTAAGTGGGGTGGATTTCTTCACCGTACACAGACCGCGTCGGCGTGCTACTGTCGACGTCAGTTGCAGTTGTGGTTCCCAAATTTCAAGTGTCGTCCGGTCGGCATCTGTGCCACTGGACGCGCTTTTGTGATCCGGTTCTTTTTCCGGGCGGGGTGATCATCGCGGCGACACAGGGTCCGCGCAGCGCGGATTCCGATGCACTGCCCCAAAGGAGAAATGACATGGCTGCTGGCACCGTGAAGTGGTTCAACGCGGAAAAGGGCTTCGGCTTCATCGAGCAGGATGGTGGCGGGCCTGATGTGTTCGCCCACTACTCGAACATTGCCGCCCAGGGCTTCCGCGAGCTGCTGGAGGGCCAGAAGGTGACCTTCGACATCGCGCAGGGCCAGAAGGGCCCGACGGCCGAGAACATCGTTCTCGCCTGACGCTGAACGTCGCATACTTGTAGCTGGGGCCCGCGTCCTTCGGGGTGCGGGCCCCGGCTACTCGCATTTTCCCGCAGTGGTTTCGCCTGCGGACGACGACTAGAGAACCCGTAGACTCACCGCGTACGGGGCATCCGGCAGGGGTGCACGCATCCCTTCACAGCTTCATCGCGGCGGACGCCCGAACATTGCGTCCGCTTCGCGCCACTCATTCCAGCTCCTGTGCCGCACGGATTTTTCGTCGGACAGATTCGCTGTCGCATTCCACCGGTCCATTCTTGCAATTCTCTGTGCTGCTGATCGCTGCGGGAATTCCTTGATATGTGCCGCATCGAGGAAGGTTCCGCATGAACCGCACACGCACGAACGACCGCTTCAACCGCACCCGTAACGGCAGTGCCGAATCCGGAAGGGGCGGCAGCCGATTCGGTTCGTCGGCCAGGAGCGGCTCCGGCGGCTCGGGCCGTTCCGGTGGTCACGGCCGCCGGCCCGCCGCGGTCCAGGGGGAGTTCGCGCTGCCCAGGACGATCACTCCGGCGCTCCCCGCCGTGGAGGGCTTCGCCGATCTCGACATGCCCAGGGCGCTGCTGGGCGCGCTCAGCTCGCAAGGCGTGACCGTGCCCTTCCCGATCCAGGCCGCGACCCTGCCGAATTCCCTCGCCGGCCGCGACGTACTGGGCCGTGGCCGCACCGGCTCCGGCAAGACCCTCGCCTTCGGGCTGGCGCTGCTGGCCCGAACGGGCGGGCAGCGCGCCGAGGCCAGGGAGCCGCTGGGGCTGATCCTCGTACCCACGCGTGAGCTGGCGCAGCAGGTCACCGACGCGCTCGCCCCGTACGCCCGCTCCGTGAGGCTGCGGGTGGCCACGGTGGTGGGCGGAATGCCGATCGGCCGACAGGCGAGCGCGCTGCGCGCCGGCGCCGAGGTCGTCGTCGCCACGCCGGGACGCCTCAAAGACCTCATCGACCGTGGCGACTGCCGACTGAACCAGGTTTCCATCACCGTCCTGGACGAGGCCGACCAGATGGCCGACATGGGCTTCATGCCGCAGGTCACCGCCCTCCTCGACCAGGTCCGCCCCGAAGGCCAGCGCATGCTGTTCTCCGCCACTCTCGACCGCAACGTCGACCTGCTCGTGCGCCGCTACCTCAGCGACCCCGTCGTGCACTCCGTCGACCCCTCGGCCGGCGCGGTCACGACGATGGAGCACCACGTGCTCCACATTCACGGTGCCGAGAAGCACACGGCCACCACCCAGATCGCCGCACGCGAAGGCCGCGTGATCATGTTCCTCGACACCAAGCACGCCGTCGACGGCCTCACCGAACACCTGCTGAACAGCGGGGTACGGGCCGCCGCCCTGCATGGCGGGAAGTCACAGCCCCAGCGCACCCGCACGCTGGCACAGTTCAAGACCGGACACGTCAACGTGCTGGTGGCGACCAACGTCGCGGCGCGCGGCATCCACGTCGACAACCTCGACCTCGTCGTCAACGTCGACCCGCCGACCGACCACAAGGACTACCTCCACCGCGGCGGCCGCACCGCCCGCGCAGGAGAGTCCGGCAGCGTCGTCACCCTGGTCACCCCCCACCAGCGCCGCGGCATGACCCGCCTCATGGCAGCGGCCGGCATCGTGCCGCAGACCACGCAGGTCCGCGTCGGCGAAGAGGCCCTGCACCGCATCACCGGCGCCCAGGCCCCCTCCGGCATCCCGGTCGTCATCACCGCACCGGTGGTCGAACGCCCCAAGAAGCGCGGCGCCACCTCACGCGGCCGACGCCGTCCCGTCCCGGCGGCCGGCCGCGCGCCCGTACGGCAGTCCACTGCCGGTGCGACGGCATAGAACCTTTGTGTCAGGAAGCCCGCCCCACTTCGCCGGAGGCACCCTTTGACGCTGGACCAGACGCAGTTCCGCTCAACACGTACCAATGCCGTGCAGACGGCGGCCGATCCCGCGGACACGGCCGGACCGCAGGTCTGGGAGGACATGACCGTGGAGGTGGCACTGTCCGTGATGGCCGCCGCCCGTACAGGTCAGCTGGTCGTCTGCGACGAGGACGGTATGCGCACCGGCCTGGTCACCCGGGACCGGCTCACGGCCGTTCGTGACGGCTCCGGATACACGGACCGGATCCGCCTGCGTGACATCGCCGACGTCATCGGACCCTTCGCCTCGCCGCCGGCCACGAGGGCCAAGCCGAGCGTGACATGCGCTGCCGCCGGCCAGCCGCCAGTACTCCAAGATCACCTCGTGGCGGCCAGACCCTGTCGGGAGGAGGTAATGGATCACCTGTCCCGCTCTCCGGGTACCGTCAGGGTATGAGTCATCCACACCCCGAACTGAAAGCCGCCCCGCCCCTTGCTGACGGAGGGTTGCGGGTCATCGCCCTGGGTGGTCTGGGTGAGATCGGCCGCAACATGACCGTCTTCGAGTACGCGGGCAAGCTGCTCGTCGTCGACTGCGGCGTGCTGTTCCCCGAGGAGACCCAGCCCGGCGTGGACGTGATCCTGCCGGACTTCACCTCGATCCGGGACCGGCTGGACGACATCGTGGCCGTGGTCCTCACCCACGGCCACGAGGACCACATCGGCGGCGTGCCGTACCTGCTGCGCGAGCGGAGGGACATCCCGGTCGTCGGCTCCAAGCTGACGCTGGCGTTCCTGGAGGCCAAGCTCAAGGAACACGGCATCCGGCCGCGCACGGTGCGGGTGCGGGAGGGCGACCGGCGTGGTTTCGGGCCCTTCGACTGCGAGTTCGTGGCGGTCAACCACTCCATCCCCGACAGCCTCGCGGTGGCGATCCGCACCGGTGCCGGGATGGTGCTGCACACCGGCGACTTCAAGATGGACCAGTTCCCTCTCGACGACCGCATCACCGATCTGCGCGCCTTCGCCCGCCTCGGCGAGGAGGGTGTGGACCTGTTCCTCACCGACTCCACCAACGCCGAGGTACCCGGCTTCACCACCTCCGAGCGTGAGCTGAACCCGGCGATCGAGCAGGTGCTGCGGACCGCGCCGCGCCGGGTCATCGTCTCCAGCTTCGCCAGCCACGTTCACCGCATCCAGCAGGTCCTGGACGCCGCCCACCAGCACGGCCGCAAGGTCGCCTTCGTCGGCCGGTCGATGGTCCGCAACATGGGCATCGCCCGTGACCTGGGCTATCTGAAGGTCCCCTCCGGTCTGGTCGTGAGCACGAAGGAGCTGGAGAAGCTCCCCGACCACAAGATCACCCTGGTGTGCACCGGCTCCCAGGGCGAACCGATGGCCGCGCTGTCACGGATGGCCAACCGCGACCACATGATCCGCATCGGCAAGGGCGACACCGTCCTGCTCGCCAGCTCCCTCATCCCCGGCAACGAGAACGCCATCTACCGGGTGATCAACGGACTCACCCGTTGGGGCGCCCACGTGGTCCACAAGGGCAACGCCAAGGTGCACGTCTCCGGGCATGCCAGCGCCGGCGAGCTCGTCTACTGCTACAACATCGTCAAGCCCCGCAACGTCATGCCCGTGCACGGCGAATGGCGCCACCTGCGGGCCAACGGCGACCTCGCCATCCGCACCGGTGTCGACCCCGACCGGGTCGTCATCGCCGAGGACGGCGTCGTCGTCGACCTGGTCGACGGACGCGCGTCCATCACCGGCAAGGTCCCCGCCGGCAACGTCTACGTGGACGGCATGGAAGTCGGCGGAGCCACCGAGGCGTCCCTGAAGGACCGCCTCACCCTCGCCGCCGAAGGTGTCGTGACGGTGGTGGCGATCGTCGACGCGGACACCGGCGCCCTCGCCGAGCCCCCCGACTTCCTGGCCCGGGGCTTCGTGCATGACGACGCCACCTTCGAGCCGGTCATCCCCGTCATCGAGAAGACCCTGGCCACCGCAGCCGAGGAAGGCGTCGGGGACGCGCGCCAACTCGAACAGCTCCTCGCTCGGGCCGTCGCCAACTGGGCGTTCCGTACCCACCGCCGCAAGCCCCTCATCATCCCCGTCATCATCGACGCCTGAGCCACAGTCCGGCAGGCGTCCCGTGGGGCGGACGCCGATGTGCACGAGGTGAAACCCGGTGACGAGTCGGTCCTGATGTCCAGCCTCATCACCGGCCCACCGGCCCACCGGCCCACCGGGTCGGCCGGGGCGGCCCGGTGGCGAGCGCTGTGCCGGGCATCCCGCACCACCAGCGTGGCGATAGCGGAGCCTGCGGGCAAGGGCGAGCGCCTGACCTCGGGTTCGTGAGCCAGGCGCTGGTAACGATCAGGCGGCGACGAGCTCCTGCTCACGGCCCAGCGTCTTGACCTTGGGCTTCTTGTTCGGCAGCGAGAGCCGGAAGACCTTGCGCCACGCGGAGAACACCTGTTTGGGCAGCGGTCCGGTGACGTACTCCAGCTCGTACTTCTCGAACAGCGCGCGCACCTTCACCGCGACCTCGGCGTACCGATTGCTCGGCAGGTCCGGGAACAGGTGGTGCTCGATCTGGTGCGACAGGTTGCCGGTCATGAAGTGCATGGCCCTGCTGCCGCTGATGTTCGCCGAGCCCATCATCTGGCGCAGGTACCACTGGCCGCGCGTCTCGCCCTTGATCGACCGGCGCTCGAAGACCTGCACGCCCTCGGGGAAGTGCCCGCACATGATCACCGAGTGCGACCAGAGGTTGCGGACCAGGTTCGCGGTGAACGTGGCGGCGAGCGTGGGGAGGAACGACGGGCCCGACAGCAGCGGGTGGATGACGTAGTCCTTGAGCACCTGCTTGCGGATCTTGCGGCCCACGGCCTTGGCCCGCGCGCGGAACTCCGGGTTCTTGCGGCGGCGCTTGTTCAGGTTCTTGCCGAGCTCCAGGTCGTACGCCGCGATGCCGTACTCGAAGAAGCAGGCGTTGATGAAGTTCCACAGCGGCTGGCCGAGGTGGATCGGGTGCCACCTCTGGTCCTCGTCGACCCGCATGATGCCGTAGCCGAGGTCGTTGTCCTTGCCGATCACGTTGGTGTACGTGTGGTGCAGCTCGTTGTGCGAGTGCTTCCACTGGTCGGCCGGCGAGACGTGATCCCACTCCCAGGTGGTGGAGTGGATCTTCGGATCCCGCATCCAGTCCCACTGGCCGTGCAGGATGTTGTGGCCGATCTCCATGTTGTCCATGATCTTCGCCACGGACAGACCGGCGGTGCCGAGCAGCCACGCGGGCGGGAAGATCGAGAACAGCAGCACGCCCCTGCTGACCAGCTCGAGCTTGCGCTGCGCCGAGATGACCCTACGGATGTAGGCGGCGTCCTTCTCGCCGCGTCCGGCGATCACTTCGTCGCGGATCGCGTCCAGCTCGCGGCCGAGCTCCTCGATCTGCTCCGCCGTCAGGTGGGCGGTGGGGTCGATGGCGGTCAAAGTGCTCCTACCGTTCGATGTCGCAAGGGCCCGCCGCGGCGGACACGCAGGTCTGGATGAGGACGCCCGGCTCGGCCTCGGTGATCTCGCCGGTGCGCAGGTCGCGGACGGCGCCCGCCTTGAGCGGCGTGATGCAGCCGTAGCAGATGCCCATGCGGCACCCGGAGGGCATGAGCACGCCGGCCTCCTCGCCGATGTCCAGCAACGGTGTGGCGCCGTCCGCGTCGACGGTCTTGCCGGTGGCGCTGAACGTGACCTCGCCGCCGTCGCCGGCGACGACGATGCCGGGGCGGAAGCGTTCGGTGTGCAGGCGCTCTTGGATGCCGTGCCCGCTCCAGTGCTCTTCGGCGGCGTCGAGCAGGCCCGCGGGCCCACAAGCCCAGGTCTCGCGCTCGGCCCAGTCGGGCACGAGTTCGCCGAGGCGGGCGATGTCGAGCACGCCGTCCGTGTCGGTGTGCACCTCGATGAGCCGCAGCTTCTCGTCCGCGACCAGAGCGTGCAGCTCGCTACGGAAGATCACGTCCTGCGGCCGTGGCGCGCAGTGGACCATGACGACGTCGTCGAACTCGCTGTCGCGCAGCATGCCCATCACGGGCGTGATGCCACTGCCGGCCGTCAGGTAGAGCACCTTGGCGGGCTTGGCCTGCGGCAGCACGAAGTCACCGGTCGCCTGGTCGAGCTGGATCAACGTGCCCGGCTTCGCCCTGCGGACCAGGTGGTTGCTGACCTTGCCGTCCGGGATCGCCTTCACGGTGATCGTGACGCGGCCGTCCTGGCGGTTCGTCGGCGAGGTGATGGAGTAGGCACGCCACAGGCGCACCCCGTCGACGTCGACCCCGATCCGCACGTACTGACCGGCTGTGTGGCCGCGCCAGCCCCGTCCCGGCCTGATCACGACAGTCGCGGCGTCATCCGTCTCGGGGTGCACAGCCTCGATGCGCCCCCGCAGGTCAGCGCCCGCACGCAGCGGGCTGACCAGGTCGAGGTAGTCCGACGGCAGCAGCGGCGTCGTGACCATCTCCAGCAGTTTCCACGCCCCGCTGCGAAGGGCTGCACTCGTCATGACTCCAGCTTGCTGCGTCTCAGGGCGTAAAGTCCTGACCGTAGGACGTGAATCTGGTGAGTGGAATTGTTCGCAGGGAATAAAAACGTGAGTCGTGTAACCCAGTGGGCCAGCGAACTGGCCCTGGATGAGACGACGGTCACCGCACTCCGGGCCGCGCTGAAGGCCACCGCCGACGAGGTCGTCCAGGCGATCATCGACGAGGTCCCTCCCTACGCCAACGCCCTTTCGGGCAGCATGGGCGGCACCATCCGCCGAGCCGTTCGCACCGCCCTCGGACACTACCTGGACCTCGCGAGCGGGAACGCCACGGGCGGCGACGGCGGTGACGCGGCCTACGAGCTGGGCCGCGGCGAGGTGCGCGACGGCCGTTCGATGGACGCTCTGCTCAGCGCCTACCGCGTCGGCGCCCGCGTGGCCTGGCGATGCCTGGCAGCGGGCGCCGTGTCCGCAGGTCTGCCCGCCGCCGAGGTCGCCAAGTTCGCCGAGCTGACCTTCGCCTACATCGACGAGCTCTCCGCCGCGAGCGCCGCGGGCCACGCCGACGAACTGGCCGCCCGGGGCAGGGCCCACGAGCGCCACCTGGAACACCTGGCCCGCGACCTCCTCGCCGGCGTGAGCCCGGACGTGCTGCTGGCCTCTGCTCAACGGGCCGGATGGCAGCCTCCGGATTCGCTGACGGCAGTCCTGCTGCCCGCCGCCCAGGCCCGGCCTGCCTACCGCGCGCTCGACCCGAGCACCCTCGTCCTCGACGATCTGCCGGACGCCACCGGTGTGCTGCTCGTCCCCGACGCCGACCGATCACATCTCTTGCGGCAGCTGACCGACCGCACCGCCGTGGTCGGCCCGGCCCGGCCATGGACCCGTGCGTCGGCCTCGTACGCACGAGCCGTACGCGCGCGCTCCCTCTCCTCTGATATTCGCGACACCGAGGACCACCTGCCCGAGCTGGTGCTGAGCGCCGACGTGGACGCGTTCGCCGACCTGCGTGCCCGAGCCCTCGCACCGTTGCGAACCTTGCCCGTCGCGACCGCACGGCGGCTGGAGGAGACGTTGCGGGCGTGGCTGCTGCACCAGGGCAGGCGGGACGAGGTGGCGGCGGCGTTGTTCGTCCATCCCCAGACAGTCCGGTACCGGATGTCGCAGCTGCGGGAGCTGTTTCCGGATCTCGCATCGCCCCACCGGGTCCTTGAACTGACGCTGGCGGTCGGTCTACGGGCCGGTTGAGGCGTACTGCGACCGTCCACGAACTCCCGGCTGAGCGGGAGTTGGCCGAGGAGGACGCCGTTCGCGTCGAGCAGGATGTCGGTCCAGCGGGCCGGAGTGGAAGGTACCGGGTCCTTCGGGACGCCTGGCGGGTGAGGCGTCGTTCGCGGCGCTGCGCGGGGTCAGCCCCGTCGAGCGCTCCTCGTGCAGTCGGCAGTACCGGCACCTCAACCGCGGCGGCGACCGGCAGGCGAACGCGGCCCTTTCTTCCACCTGGTCAGACCTGTGCAGCCGCAACCCTCGTTATAGGGGCAGTCGTGAGACGTGAGAGGGTCTGGGGCGTGAGTGAGACACCGTCGAACACCCTGCAATACCGCTTTGACGGGCCGGAAGACGCCCCGGTCCTGATCCTGGGTCCCTCACTGGGCACCACATGGCACATGTGGGACCGGCAGGTTCCCGAGCTCGCCCAGCAGTGGCGCGTCCTGCGGTTCGACCTGCCGGGGCACGGCGGCGCGCCCGCCCACCCGGCGGGCTCCGTCGCCGAACTCACCGCCCGGCTGCTCGCCACCCTCGACGCGCTCGGTGTGCAGCGCTTCGGTTACGCGGGCTGTGCGCTCGGCGGTGCCGTGGGCGTCGAGCTGGCGCTGCGCCACCCCGAGCGGGTCGCCTCGCTCGTGCTGATCGCCGCCTCCCCCCGGTTCGGCACCGCCGACGAGTTCCGCCAGCGCGGAGTGATCGTCCGGACCAACGGCCTCGACCCGATCGCCCGTACGTCCCCCGACCGCTGGTTCACCCACGGCTTCGCCGCCGCCCAGCCCGCGATCACCGAGTGGGCGGTGCAGATGGTCCGCACCACCGACCCCGGCTGCTACATCGCCGCGTGCGAGGCGCTCGCCGCGTTCGACGTACGTCCCGAGCTGGGCCGCGTCGGCGTGCCGACCCTCGTGCTGGTCGGCTCCGAGGACCAGGTCACCGGCCCCGCCGAGGCGCGCACGCTGGTCGCCGGCATCCCGGACGCCCGCCTCGCGGTCGTCCCCGGCGCCTCCCACCTGGTTCCGGTGGAGCAGCCGGCCGCCGTGACCGATCTGCTGGTCACGCACTTCTCGACCGCCTGGCAGCCCGTCATCGACCCCGGCACCGGCCAGATCGCGATCACGGCCGCGCCCGTCAAGCCGGTGCCGGCCGCGCCGCCGCCGCAGCCCACGGCGCCGATCGCCGAGATCGCGCCGCCCGTGGCGCAGCCCCAGCCCGCCGGGCGGCCGGACCCGTACGACGCGGGCCTGAAGGTGCGCCGGGAGGTGCTGGGCGACGCGCACGTCGACCGGGCGCTGGCGCAGGCCGGTGACTTCTCCGGCGACTTCCAGGAACTCCTCACCCGCTACGCCTGGGGCGAGGTCTGGAACCGGCGCGGACTCGACCGGCGTTCGCGCAGCTGCGTCACCCTGACCGCGCTCGTCGCCGGCGGCCACCTGGAGGAGCTCGCCTTCCACACCCGCGCGGCCCTGCGCAACGGCCTCACCCCGGACGAGATCAAGGAGGTCCTGCTCCAGGCGGCCGTCTACTGCGGCATCCCGGCGGCGAACAGCGCCTTCCGCGTGGTGCAGCAGGTCATCCTCGAGGAGACCACGCTGGCGGAGTGACGCCGGCGCCGGACCGACGCCGCCGCCGGCGGGGTGCGCACCGCCGCACCCCGCCACCGCACACCCTCACCGCTCCTGCGTGCAGGATGGGACGCATGAAGCTCACGAAGATGTCGCACGCCTGTGTCCGGCTGGAGAAGGACGGCCGGACGCTCGTCCTGGACCCCGGCGGTTTCAGCGAAGAGGACGCCGCGCTCGGCGCGGACGCCGTCCTGGTCACGCACGAGCACCCGGACCACTTCGACGAGGGGCGGCTGCGCGCCGCGCTGGAGCACAATCCCGCCGCCGAGATCTGGACCCTGCGCTCGGTCGCCGAGCGGATCTCCGCGGCCTTCCCGGGCCGTGTGCACACCGTCGGCCACGGCGACACGTTCACCGCCGCCGGCTTCGACGTGCGGGTCCACGGCGAGCTGCACGCCGTGATCCACCCGGACATCCCCCGCGTCACCAACGTCGGCTACCTGATCGACGACGGCGCGGTCTTCCACCCCGGCGACGCGCTCACCGTCCCCGACCACCCCGTCGAGACGCTGATGCTGCCGGTCATGGCCCCCTGGAACAAGATCTCCGAGGTCATCGACTACGTCCGCGAGGTGAAGCCGCGACGCGCCTACGACGTCCACGACGCCCTCCTGACCGACCTGGCCCGCCCGATCTACGACCGCCAGATCGGGCAGCTGGGCGGCACGGACCACCGCCGGCTGACGCCGGGGACCAGCACCGACGTCTAGGGCCTGTCGTTTGGATCAGGCCGGCCTCGAGCTGCGGTGCGTCTCGGCCGACCCGAGCGGGGTCTGGTGCGTGCAGCTGCAAGGCGGAGGAGGGCGCCAACGCGGTGGGGGTCCCCCCTGCTCGGAGAGCTAGGGGGAGTTGGCAACCGACGACAACGCGGCTGGGGGTCCCCCCTGCTCGAAGAGCTAGGGGGAGTGCGTGCCAGACCACGCGACGCCGGGATGATCCAAACGACAGGCCCTAGGGGGTGTCTTTCCGATCATCCGATCGTTGTGTTGGTCGTGAGGGATGGGGAGATAACTGACGCCGCTTGGGCGGTGATCGAGCCGCTGATGCCGCCTGCGGGTCGCGCCCGGGGCAGGTGGCGGGATCACCGCCAGGTGCTCGAGGGCATCGTGTTCAAGTTCCGCACCGGGGTGCCCTGGAGAGATCTGCCGGAGCGGTTCGGGCCCTGGCAGACCGTGCACGGACGCTTCGCCCGCTGGGCCGCCGACGGAACCTTCGATCGGCTGCTGGCCGCGGCCCAGGGGAGAGCGGAGGTGGACTGGCTGGTCGCGCTGGACTCCACGATCGTCAGGGCCCATCAGCACACCGCGGCCAAAGGGGGCTCGAGGAACGCGGCCTCGGACGCTCCCGCGGCGGGCTGACCAGCAAGATTCATCTGGCCTGCGACGGACGGGGCCGGCCACTGTCCTTCACGGTCACGGCCGGCACCCGCAACGACTGCACCCAGGCCGAAGCAGTCATTGACAAGATCCGCGTCACGCAGCCCGGACCGGGACGGCCCCGGGTCCGGCCTGAGCGGGTGGTGGCCGACAAGGGCTACTCGGCCCGGACCTTCCGCGCCTACCTGCGCAGACGCGGAATCAAGGCGACCATCCCCGAGCGCGTCGACCAGCTTGCGGGCCGACTCCGTCGCCGGTGAACGGCCCTGTGTTCTCGACAGAACCGTCTACCGCCGCCGCAACGTCGTCGAGCGCTGCTTCAACCGCCTCAAGCAGTGGCGCGGAATCGCTACCCGATACGAGAAACAGCCCGGCCGCTACCTCGCCGCCATCACCCTGGCCAGCACACTCATCTGGCTCGAGACGTGATCGACAAGACGCTGCCTAGGCCCGACCCGGGCGGGGGAGCGTTGTCAGTGGGTCCGGGTAGGTTGTGAGGCATGCGCATCGCGACCTGGAACGTGAACTCGATCACCGCCCGCCTTCCGAGGCTGCTGGCCTGGCTGGAGAGCAGCGGCACCGACGTGCTGTGCCTGCAGGAGGCCAAGGTCGCCGAGGACCAGTTCCCCTTCGAGCAGCTGCGCGAGCTGGGCTACGAGGCGGCGGTGCACGCCACCGGCCGGTGGAACGGCGTGGCCGTGCTCTCCCGCGTCGGCATCGAGGACGTGGTCAAGGGCCTGCCCGGCGACCCCGGCTTCGACGGCGGGGTCGAGCCCCGCGCGATCTCGGCGACCTGCGGCCCGGTCCGCGTCTGGTCGGTCTACGTGCCGAACGGCCGCGAGGTGGAGCACGCGCACTACGCGTACAAGCTCCAGTGGTTCGAGGCGCTGCGCGCGGCCGTCGCCGGTGACGCCCAGGGCAGCAGGCCGTTCGCGGTGATGGGCGACTACAACGTCGCGCCGACCGACGACGACGTCTTCGACGTGGCCGCCTTCGAAGGCTCCACCCATGTCACCCCGGCGGAGCGCGCCGCGCTCGCCTCGCTGCGCGAGGCCGGGCTGAACGACGTGGTGCCGCGCCCGCTGAAGTACGAGCACCCGTTCACGTACTGGGACTACCGCCAGCTGTGCTTCCCGAAGAACCGCGGCATGCGCATCGACCTGGTGTACGGCAACGAGCCGTTCGCCAAGGCCGTCAAGGACGCTTACGTGGACCGGGAGGAGCGCAAGGGCAAGGGCGCCTCGGACCACGCGCCGGTCGTCGTCGACCTGGACGTGTAGACCCCGGCGTCCGGATCGTCCCGGCGCCGCCGGGGCCGGGGCGACATGGCCGGGGCGACAAGGCCGGCGCGACGGGGCCCGGCTCACAGCAGCCGCGGGTCCACGGAGTCGCCCAGCGCGGCCAGCCCCGCGTCCCCGGGGTGCAGATGGTCGCCGCTGTCGTAGGCCGCCCGCATCCGCGCCGGGTGTACCGGGTCGCGGACCACGGCGTCGAAGTCCAGCACGCCGTCGAAGACACCGGTGGAGCGGATCCAGCGGTTGACCGCCGTCCGCTCGGTGTCCACGGCGGCCGGGCAGCGGGCGTGGCCCTCGCAGGGCAGGATCGTCGCGGCGAGGACGCGCAGGCCCCGTGCGTGCGCCCGGCCGGCGATCGTGCGCAGCCCCTCGATCAGCGGGGCGGCCGCGACGGAGTCGAGCAGGTCGTTGACGCCCTCGAAGACGACGAGCGTGCGCACGCCGGTCTGCGCGAACACGTCCCGGTCGAGCCGGTGCAGGGCGCTCACCCCGGACTGCTCGGCCGACACACCGTCGCCGGGGTAGCGGTCGGTCAGCACACGGTTGCCGGAAATGCCGTGATTCAGCACGCCGTAGTGCGGCACGGCGCTCTGTCCGCGCAGCCGTCCGGCCAGGATGTCGGGCCAGCGCCGGTTCGTGTCGGGTGTCGAACGGTCCCCGTCGGTGATCGAGTCGCCGAGGGTGACCACCGCCCCGCTCCCGCCGCCGACGTCCACCCCGGTCAGCAGCGGCCGGCTGGTCAGGGTCGCGGTGTAGGCCGCCGGGGAGACGTCCGCGGTGTGATCGCCCGGCTCGCTCAGATACGACCGCTGCTGCCCGAGCCGGTGCACCGCAGCCGCCGTCACCGGACCCGGCAGATGGAAGCTGACCAGCAGATCGGCGTCGGCCGGCACGGTGAAGTCCAGCGGATCGCTGTCCGCCTGCGCCCCCGCCGGGATCACCACCCCGGCCGCCCCGCCGAAGGTCAGCGCCACGGGCGGTGCCGCGGGAACCGCTCCCGACGCCCGCACCGCCACCGACGCCGCGCCGATGCGCACCGGGGTGCCCGCGAAGGTGTTGCCGAACCGCAGGCGCACCCGCGGCCCGCCCGCCGAGGTGTGCACGACCAGCCGCAGCGTGCGGTCCGTCCACGGGCCGACGGCGGGCAGGCCGCCGGTCGACGCGGCCCAGCTGCCGGTCCAGCCCGGCGCGGGCGAGCGCACCGAGACCGCGAACACGTGCAGCGCCGGGGCGACGGGCAGCCGTACCGCCGCCACCGTGCGCCCGGCGGCGAGCGGCACCGTCACGACGTACAGCCGGGCCCGCTGGGTGAGGCGGCCGCCGGGTGTGTTGACGTGCGGCAGCGCCACCGTCTTCGTGGCGAGCGGCCCGGTGCGCCAGTCGGGGACGGTGAGGGCGTACGGCGTGGTCGTGCCGTCCGTGTAGCGGACCGTGCCCGTCCCGCCCGTGACGTGCCCGGCCGTGCCCGTCACCAGGAAGGCCAGCGCGTCACCACGCCCCGGCAGACGCACCCACTGCCCGGCGGACCGTACGTTGTCCGCCTCGCCCGGCGCCCGCCGCGGCCAGGTCAGCCGCGTCCCCTGCACGGTCAGTGCCCGCCCCGGGGTCCAGCCGGCGGCCGCGAGGTCCTGCGCCGACAGGGACGCCCCGGCCCCGTCGAAGTCCGCGCCGCCCGGCCGCGCGTCGTCGCTGACGGCGGCGTTGTCGTAGAGCCGCTCCAGCGGCAACGGCAGCGGCACGGTGCTCGCGGCCCCCACCGCAGCGGACGGCGGCAGCGGCACCGTGCCGGCCGTCGAAGCCGCCCCGGCCGGCGGTGGACCGGCCGTGGTCAGGACGAGGGCCGCCACCAGCCCCCCGACGCCTCGGCGCATCACCCGCACCCGCTCCTCCCGCGCTCCTCGGCTCACCCGGGCCCCGGCCGCGCCCGCCCACCGCGAAGCTAGGAAGGGGTCCAGAACCCGTCAACGCGCCATGCCTGGGAGGGAAGCGAAAGGGGCCGGACGGCGGCGCATGTGAGGGAGCAAAGGAGGCCCGCGCGCCTGTGGTGCGCACGTGGGTGCGAATGTCACGCTGTCCGTATGAATCTCCCTTTTCTGGGCATCGGGCGCAGGAAGATCGGTGAGGCGCGGTTCACTGCGGCCCCGGAGGCGGTCGCGGCGCTCCTGTCGGAGTGCGAGCTGCTGCGCTCGCAGGCCGCCGAGGCGGGCGTACGGCTCGACGACACGGCGGCCTCGCTGGAGGCGCTGGACCAGGTGGTGCCGCGCTGGCGGGACGACGCGGAGATGCTGCCCTGGCTCGGCAACGACGCGGGGCTGTACCTCGGCACGGTGGTCGTGCGCACGGTGCCCGGCGCCGCGTGGGAGATCCGCCCCGGCGGGCCGCCGGTGGTCCGGCTCGCCTCGGGACGGGAGATCGACGTGGTGGCCGCGGGCCGGGACTGGGCCGAAAGCGGGGTCCCGGAGCTGTCACAGCTGTACGCGGAGGTCGCCGAGGACTGACCCCGGGGAATCCGAGGGTGAGGTCATGGCCCAACCTCCGGCTTAAATACGGCTTATGCCCGCAAAGTGCGTGTCGTGTCCCCGGGCGCAGGGCCGCTGGATAGGTTGCGGCAACCACGACACAGCTGAGAGTGAGTAGGGCTGCGCATGGCCGTCGATCCGTTGATCGAGCTGCGGAACGTCAACAAGTACTTCGGGGAGCTGCACGTCCTGCACGACATCGACCTCTCGGTGGGCAGGGGGGAGGTGGTCGTGGTCATCGGCCCGTCCGGGTCGGGGAAGTCGACGCTGTGCCGGGCCGTCAACCGGCTGGAACCCATCCACTCGGGCACCATCCTGCTGGACGGGCGGCCGCTGCCCGAAGAAGGCAAGGAGCTCGCCCGGCTGCGCGCCGAGGTCGGCATGGTCTTCCAGTCGTTCAACCTCTTCGCCCACAAGACCGTGCTGCAGAACGTCTCGCTCGGTCAGGTCAAGGTGCGCGGCCGCAAGAAGGACGACGCCGACCGGCGTTCGCGCGAGCTGCTCGACCGGGTCGGGGTGGCGGAACAGGCCGACAAGTACCCCGCGCAGCTCTCCGGCGGCCAGCAGCAGCGCGTCGCCATCGCCCGGGCCCTCGCCATGGACCCCAAGGTGATGCTGTTCGACGAGCCGACCTCCGCCCTCGACCCGGAGATGATCAACGAGGTGCTGGAGGTGATGCGGCAACTCGCCCACGACGGCATGACCATGGTCGTCGTCACCCACGAGATGGGCTTCGCCCGCTCCGCCGCCAACCGCGTGGTGTTCATGGCGGACGGCCGGATCGTCGAGGACCGCAACCCCGACGAGTTCTTCACCAGCCCGCGCAGCGACCGCGCCAAGGACTTCCTCTCCAAGATCCTCAAGCATTGAGGGAGTTCAGGCCCTCAGGGTGCCGACCCCTGCGCGGAATCGAACGAGGAGCGCTCCGCATGGTCCGTACCGCTTGTGCCCGCACGGCGGTTCTCAACTACGATGTGCCGTTCATCCCTGTGGTGACGACCGAGGCCGTACCCGCCGGTGCGGCCGCACCACGAACGCTGCTGCCGGGGGTGGGTCCCCCCACGGCCCCTCGTCCGTAGGGGGCAGCAGTACACAGGGCCATACCCGCCCGGCCGCGGCCGCAGATCACTGCACGCGGCGGCAGCGACCCACGCCAGGGGCCGCCCGCCGCGAGGAGAAGGTCAGCCGCGCGCCGGTCGGGTTGTGCTCGTTCCGGGGACGTGACCCCGCTCGCACGACACGGCGTCAGGTTTGCGCCCGGTGCGAGGTCCTCGCCGCCGCGGGCAGCGGGGCCAGCGCGGCCCGGGTGACGTCCGCGACCAGCTCGACCACGTCGGGTCCGTACGCCTGCGAGTTGACCACCTTCAGCAGCAGCGCGAAGGAGTCCCTGCCGTGTTTGCGGGCGAGCCGCTCGTGGTTGCGGGCGAGGTAGCGGGTGGCGGCCTGGTTGGTGATCGCGGTCTGACCGCAGAAGAGGAACACCGGCCGGTCGCCGTGGCTGCCGTCCACGGTGAGCCGCGCGAGCAGCACGTACTCGGCCCGGCCGGCCTCCAGCCGGTACCGCTCGGAGCCGATCTGGAAGACGCCGCGGTCCGGGCCCGGTTCGGCGTCCACGTTGACCCGCACCCCGGGCAGCAGCGACGACAGGTGCGCGGCCATACGGCGGTTGGAGGCCGGCCCGCCGACGCAGAACTCGGTGCGTTCCCCGAAGCCCTGACGGGCCGTGTCGTGCGCCAGCACCTGGGCGTGCGCGCGGCAGTCCTTGATCAGCGCGGCCAGTTCGAGCAGCGCGAACACGTCGTGGCGCATCACGGCCAGTTCCGGCCCGCCGGCGTTGCGGTTGACCACCAGCAGCGACTCGGAGTCGTCCGGCAGCCCGAAGAACGCCTGCTTGCGCCGGAGTTTCCGCTGCCACAGCCAGGTGCGGGCCAGCCATCCCAGGGCGGCGCTGATGCCGGCCGCTATCACCCCGAGGACGATGTTGCGCACGTCGTCGTTCATGGGCGCGCATGTTACGTGACTGACGTGACCATGATGGTGGAATAGGCTGCGCGAACGGTCCCTCAACCGGAGGTGCGGATGCGTCGTCCTGTTGCCCGGAAACTGTCCGTTCTGGCGGTCTCGGCCGCCGTGGTGTCGGTGGGGGCGGCAGCACCGCCCGCCGCGCACCGGGATCCCGTCCAGAAGGTCCCCCTCGCCGTCGGCTACGGCGGCGCCGTCGCCAGCGTCGACGCGGACGCCTCCGCCGCCGGCATCGAGGTGCTGAGGAAGGGCGGCAACGCGGTCGACGCCGCCGTCGCCACCGCCGCAGCGCTCGGCGTCACCGAGCCCTACTCCGCCGGCATCGGCGGGGGCGGCTACTTCGTCTACTACGACGCCCGGTCGCGCACCGTGCACACCATCGACGGCCGCGAGACCGCGCCGCTGAGTGCCGATCAGAACCTGTTCACGGAGAACGGCAAGCCGCTGGCCTTCGCCGACGCCGTCAGCAGCGGACTGAGCGTCGGCACCCCGGGCACCCCCGCCACCTGGCAGGCGGCACTGGACGCCTGGGGCAGCAAACGGCTGGCGAGCGTGCTGAAGCCCGCCGAGCGGCTCGCCAGGGACGGGTTCACCGTCGACGACACCTTCCGCTCGCAGACGGCCTCCAACGAGACCCGGTTCCGCTACTTCCCGGACACCGCGAAGCTGTTCCTGCCGGGCGGGCAGCTGCCCGTCGTCGGGTCGACGTTCAAGAACCCCGACCTCGCCGCCACCTACGCCGAGCTGTCCCGCAAGGGCGTCGGCGCGATCTACCACGGCGACCTGGGCCGGGACATCGTCGACACCGTCAACCACCCGCCCGTCGATGCGGCCTCCGGCTGGAACGCACGCCCCGGCGCGCTGTCCGCACGGGACCTGGCCGCCTACCGCGCCAAGTACCAGGCGCCCACGAAGACGTCGTACCGCGGACTCGGTGTGTACTCCATCGCGCCCTCCTCCTCCGGCGGCACCACCGTCGGCGAGGCGCTCAACATCCTGGAGAACACCGACCTGTCGAAGGCCACCGAGGCGCAGTACCTGCACCGCTACATCGAGGCGAGCCGGATCGCGTTCGCCGACCGCGGGCGCTGGGTCGGCGACCCCGCCTTCGAGGACGTACCGACGAAGGAACTGCTCTCGCAGCGGTACGCCGACTCACGGGCCTGCCTGATCAAGGACGACGCGGTGCTCACCAGCCCCGTGCCGCCCGGCGACCCGCGCCACCCCGCCGACTGCGCCGCCCGCGGCACCGCGGCGCCGACGACGTACGAGGGCGAGAACACCACGCATCTCACGGTCGCCGACAAGTGGGGCAACGTCGTCGCCTACACGCTCACCATCGAGCAGACCGGCGGCAGCGGCATCACCGTGCCCGGCCGCGGCTTCCTGCTCAACAACGAGCTGACCGACTTCTCCTTCGCCCCCGCCAACCCGGCCGTGCACGACCCGAACCTGCCCGGCCCCGGGAAGCGGCCCCGCTCGTCGATCTCCCCGACGATCGTGCTGGACGGGCACGACAAGCCGGTCGTGGCGCTCGGTTCACCGGGCGGGGCGACCATCATCACCACCGTGCTGCAGACCCTGACCGAGTTCCTCGACCGCGGGCTGCCGCTGGTCGACGCGATCGCCGCGCCGCGCGCCAGCCAGCGCAACGCCGCGCAGACCGAGCTGGAACCGGGCCTGTGGAACAGCGAGCTGAGGACACAGCTGGAGAAGCTCGGGCACTCCTTCAAGCTCAACCCGGAGATCGGCGCCGGAACCGGCGTGCAGCGGCTGCCGGACGGGCGCTGGCTCGCCGCCGCCGAGAAGGTACGGCGCGGCGGGGGCTCGGCGATGGTGGTCCGCCCGGCGCCCTAGGACCCGGGCTGCGGCCCGGACCTGCCCGGTGCGACGGCCGTCCGCCCGCGTTCCGGCGTGACGGCCGTCCGTCCGTTCTTTCGGCGTGACGGCCGTCGGGCCGGTGACAGGGCCGGCGGCCGTGGGCTCTACAGCTCGGGGGCCGGCCGCGCCTGCGTGCGGAACGCCAGCCGTCCGTCCTCCACGTCGACCGTCACCCGGCCGCCCTCGCTGATCGTGCCGTCCAGCAGCAACCGGGAGAACTGGTTGTCGACCTCCCGCTGGATGGTGCGGCGCAGCGGCCGGGCGCCGTACTCCGGCTGGTAGCCGCGCTCGGCGAGCCAGTCCACGGCCGCGTCGGTGAAGTCCACCGTGACGCCCTGCGCCTGCACCAGCCGGCGGGTCTGCGTCAGCAACAGCCGTGTGATCTGCCGCAGTTCGTCGCCGGTCAGCTGGCGGAAGACGACGATCTCGTCGATCCGGTTGAGGAACTCCGGCCGGAAGTGCTCGCGCAGCGGCCGCAGGATCTGTTCGCGCCGCGCCTCCTCGTCGGCGTCCGTGCCGGTCGCGCCGAAACCGATCCCGGCGCCGCGCCGTGTGATGGCCTCCGAGCCGAGGTTGCTGGTCATCACGATCACGGTGTTGGTGAAGTCCACCGTGCGGCCCTGGGAGTCGGTCAGCCGGCCGTCGTCCAGCACCTGCAACAGGATGTTGAAGACGTCCGGATGCGCCTTCTCCACCTCGTCGAGCAGCAGCAGCGAGTACGGGTGCCGGCGCACCACCTCGGTGAGCTGCCCGGCCTCCTCGTGGCCGACGTACCCGGGCGGGGCGCCGACCAGCCGGGACACCGTGTGCCGCTCCTGGTACTCGCTCATGTCCAGGCGGACCATGCGGTCCTCGCTGCCGAACAGCGCCTCCGCCAGCGCCCGCGCCAGCTCCGTCTTGCCGACGCCGGTCGGGCCGAGGAAGAGGAACGAGCCGATCGGCCGGCCCGGCGCGGACAGACCGGCGCGGTTGCGCAGGACCGCCTCGGAGACGACGCCGACCGCCTCCTCCTGCCCGACGACCCGCTGGTGCAGATGCTCCTCGAGGCCCAGCAGGCGTTCCTTCTCCTCCTGGGTGAGGCTGCTGACCGGGATGCCCGTCTGCCGGGACACCACCTCGGCGATCGCCTCCGCGGTGACCTGCAGGTTCTGGCCCTCGTCGGCCTCGCCGTCGCCGGCCTCGGCGATCCGCTGCTTCAGCTCCGTGATCCGGTCGCGCAGCTGCGTGGCCGTCTCGTACTGCTCGTCCGCGACCGCCTGGTCCTTGTCCCGGCTGAGCTGCTCGACCTCGCGCTCCATGGCCCGTACGTCGGTGCCCTTGGTGCGTGCCTGGAGCCGCACCCGCGCGCCGGCCTGGTCGATCAGGTCGATCGCCTTGTCCGGCAGCCGCCGGTCGGTCAGATAGCGGTCGGACAGCTCGACGGCCGCCAGCAGCGCCTCGTCGGTGTAGCGGACCTGGTGGTGGGCCTCGTAGCGGTCGCGCAGCCCGCGCAGGATCTCGATGGTGTCCGGCACGGACGGCTCCGGCACGAGGATCGGCTGGAAGCGGCGGGCGAGCGCCGCGTCCTTCTCGATGCGCCGGTACTCCTCGAGCGTGGTCGCGCCGACGATGTGCAGCTCGCCGCGGGCCAGGGCGGGCTTGAGGATGTTGCCCGCGTCCATGCTGCCGCCCTCGCCGCCGCCCCCGGCGCCGACGACGGTGTGCAGCTCGTCGATGAAGACGATCAACCGGTCGGAGTGGGTGCGGATCTCCTCGACGATGGTGTTCAGCCGCTCCTCGAAGTCACCGCGGTAGCGGGTGCCCGCGACCACCCCGGTCAGATCCAGGGCGACCACCCGCCGCCCGATCAGGATGTCCGGCACGTCTCCGTCGGCGATGCGCTCGGCCAGCCCCTCCACGATGGCGGTCTTGCCGACGCCGGCGTCACCGATCAGCACGGGGTTGTTCTTGCCGCGCCGGGAGAGCACCTCGATGGTCTGCTCGATCTCCGTGTCCCGCCCGATCACCGGGTCGATTCGGCCCTGACGCGCCAGGTCGGTCAGGTCGCGGCCGTACTTGTCGAGGGTCGGCGTGCCCGTGGGCCGGGCCCGCTCGGAGCGGGGCATCTGCGGGGCCTCCGGCGCCGCCGGCGGGCCCGAGGGGGCGAAGCGGGCCGCGTTCAGGATGTGGCCGGCGGCGGAGTCCGGGTTGGCGGCGAGCGCGCTGAGCACGTGCTCCGGGCCGATGTAGCCGGCGCCGCCGGCGCGCGCCATCTCGTGCGCGTCGAGCAGGGCCCGTTTGACCGCGGGGGTGAGGGAGAGCGAGGTCGGCGCGGGCGCCTCGCCGGGCGGGTGCTGGACGGGGCCCGACCGCTCGTCGATCTCCGAGGCGAGCGAGTCCGGGTCCGCGCCCGCCCGGCTGAGCAGACTGCGGGTGGGCTCGCTGGACAGCGCGGCCCGCAGCAGGTGCTCGGTGTCCAGATCCCGGCTGCCGTGCTCGGCGGCGTACTGCGCGGCGCCGCGCACCAGTTCCCTGGCGGGCTGGCTGAGCAGACGGCCGATGTCGATCTGGCGGGGCCCCGGGCGGGGCCCGCCGAAGAAGCGGGCGAGGAATTCTCCGAAGGGGTCGCCCTCCGGGCCGAGGTAGCCGCTGGTCATGGCGCTCCGTTCCTTCACTGAGACGTTCCGGAGGCGGGTAACCGGGGGTGGGGTCGGTCATGCCCACGATGGCATGTTCTGGCGGGGGGCGCCTTCCGGCCCGGGGGGTGCCGGTCCGGGTGGTGCCGCTCAGCGTTGCGTGAGGATGCGGGGCCCGGCTTCCGTGATGGCCACGGTGTGTTCCGCGTGGGCGGCGCGGGTGCCGTCGTCGGTGCGCAGGGTCCAGCCGTCGGGGGCCGCGTGATAGCCGTCGGTGCCGCCGGCGATCAGCATCGGCTCGATCGCCAGGACCATGCCGTGGCGCAGGGGCAGGCCGCGTCCGGGGCGGCCCTCGTTGGGGACACCCGGATCCTCGTGCATACGGCGTCCGATGCCGTGTCCGCCGAAGCCGTCCGGGATGCCGTAACCGGCCGAACGGCACACCGTGCCGATGGCGTGGGCGATGTCGCCGATGCGGTTGCCGACGACGGCCGCCTCGATGCCGGCCGCGAGGGCGCGTTCGGCGGTCTCGATGAGCTTCAGGTCCGCCGGGCGCGGGCGGCCCACGGTGAAGCTGATCGCGGAGTCGCCGACCCAGCCGTTCAGCTCGGCGCCGAAGTCCGCGGAGAGGAGGTCGCCGTCGCGCAGGCGGTACGCCGTGGGGATGCCGTGCACGATCGCGTCGTTCACGGAGGCGCAGAGCACGGCCGGGAACGGGGTCGGCGCGAAGGAGGGCCGGTAGCCCAGGAAGGGGGACGTCGCGCCCGCCTCGCGCAGCACGTCGTGGGCCACCTCGTTCAGTTCCAGCAGGGAGACGCCGACGTCGGCGGCCTCCCGTACGGCCGTCAGGGCGCGGGCGACGACCTGGCCCGCCTCGTACATCGCGTCGATCGACGTGTCCGTCTTCAGTTCCACCATGCCAATTACTATACCGGTATTAGAATGGGCGCCATGGTGCGTACCCCTCTCACACCCGAAGAGCGCGAGCGCGGCGAGCGGCTCGGCCGGCTGCTGCGCGAGGCCCGCGGCGACCGCAGCATGACGCGGGTCGCGGCGGATGCCGGGATCTCCGCGGAGACGCTGCGGAAGATCGAGACCGGCCGGGCCCCCACGCCGGCCTTCTTCACCGTGGCCGCGCTGGCCGGCGCGCTCGGGCTGTCGCTGGACGAGCTGGCCGTCCGCTGCGCGCAGGCGGGCCTGGACCTCGCGGCGGCCTGAGCGTCACCGCTGCCCGGGCGGGGAGCTGAGGTCCCCGCCTCCCGGGCGAAAACTCCGTGTAGCCGTGCCGTAACACAACCGGTGTTGGCTGAGGTTCCGGAGTGATCCCCTCGGGCGGGAGTCGGGCGATGGTGGTGGAGCAGCTCCCGGGCGCGGTACGGGAGTTCGTGGAGTACCTCGACGTCCTGCTGGGGCGTCTCGACCCGGGCGACGGCTGGTGCGCCGTCTTCCTGCGA
The DNA here is from genome assembly GCF_055583185.1 of Streptomyces sp. NPDC104814. Taxonomy (NCBI): domain Bacteria; kingdom Bacillati; phylum Actinomycetota; class Actinomycetes; order Kitasatosporales; family Streptomycetaceae; genus Streptomyces; species Streptomyces sp. NPDC104814. The sequence continues at coordinate 503,031 of NZ_JBVJOL010000001.1, forward strand.
CGCGATCCGGACGGCATGCGCGCGTGCAGTGAGGGCCGCGAGATGCCGCCGTGGGACGTCGTAGAGGCACTGCTGCAGGACCTCGCCGGGCGTGACGGGCCGCGGGCCGCCGCACAGGAGTCCGAGCGGGCCCGCGCCCTGCACGCCGCCGCGGTCCGCGCCTACGACGCCCGCCCCGGTGGCCGGGGGGCGCTCGCGGACCGCCTCGATGTGATGCTCCGCGAACAGCGCTACGCCGCGGAGCGCTGCGCGGGCCTGGCCCGGGCGCTCGCCTGCGCCGCGACCCGCGAGGAGGCCGATGCCGTGCGACTCGACCTGGCCTGGTCCCGGGACGACCACGACCGCGCGACGGCCCGCTGCGCGGAACTGCGGACGCGGATGGCGCGCCTGGACCGTGCGCCGTCGCCCCCCGCGCCACACCGTCCCGCCGAACCGTCGGCCGACGCCCCACCGGTGCGACCCGGCGTCCCGCCGGTTGAGCCGGGCTTCGCGGCCCAGCCCGGCGTTCCCCCGGCCCCGGCTGGCGGCCCGCCTGCTCGGCCCGGTGCCCCCATCGCCCAGCCCGGCGTGCCGCCGCCTGCCCGGCCTGGCCGCCCGCCGGTTGAGCCGGGCTCCTCGGCCCAGCCTGGTGCCCTCCTGGCCCAGCCCGCCGTCCCTCTGGGCCGGCCCGGCGTCCCCCCGGCTCCGCCCGCCGTGCAGGCGGGTGCTTCGCGGTCGGCCGGGCCTGTGTCGGTCCCCACCGGGCCTCCCGTCGATGCCCGGGCTGTCGGTCGCTCCACGGTCCCCGATGCCGGGACGCGTAAGCGGCGTCGGGGCGGTGCTCGGTTCGCCGGTGCCGTCGACGAGGGGGATGCCGCGCTCGCCGCGGCGCCGGCGCCGGCGCCGGTCGTCGATGCCGGCCGTACCCCGCGGGGGGCCCGGTTCGCCGGGGCCGGCGAGGGTGCCGGGCAGGGCGTCGGGGCGGCACCCTCGCCCGAGCCGGTGGACGGGGCCGACCGCCGGGCGGTCCAGGACGCCGTGGACCGGCTCGCGCGGCTGCGCGCCGACGGTCGTAGCGGTGACGCACATGTGCTGCTCGTGGAGCTCGCCCACTGGCCCGCCGCCCGCTTCCCGCTGCTCGCCGCCGAGCTGCACCGGGCCGGGCTCGGCGCGGACTGGGCGACGCTGCTGTGGGAGGCCGCATCGCTGCCCGCCGAGCGGCTCGTGGCCGCCGCGGACGCGCTCGTCGCGGCCGGCCGGGACACCGACGGCGAGCACATCCTGCGGCAAGGGGTCGTACGGCCCGCCGAGGAGATCGGCGCCGCCGTGTGCGCGCTGCACACGGCCGGCCGCCACCGCGAGGTGCGCGCGCTGCTCGGCGCCTACGTCCGTGTCCGCACCCCCGAGGAGGCCGCCCGCAGCGCCGCCGCCGACCCCGAACTCCTCGTGCCGCTGCTGCTGGAAGCCGCCCGCGGCGACACCGACGAGCGCCACTGGGACCTCCTGCACGCCCTGCGCGTCGCCGGCGTCGCCCACTGACCCCGCACCCCCGGCCACCGACGCCCGCACCCGATGCCACCGCACGCCACCGACACCCGCACCGGAGGTCACCGCACGCCACCGACACCCGCACCGGAGGTCACCGCACGCCACCGACGCCCGCACCCGATGCCACCGCACGCCACCGACGCCCGCACCCGCGGCCACCACAGACCACCGACGCCCTCCCCCGATGCCGCCCCACCCCACCCCACCCCACCACTCCAGCCACCGACCCCCGCACGCAGGCACCCACCTCCGCCCCCGCAAGCCGCCACACCCGCCCCATCAGCCCCAGGCATCACCCACAGGAGTGTCAATCGTGCTCGACTCAGCGGGTTGGCGACGATGGTCTTGGCAAGCCCGTCCGGGAGGCTTACGTTCGTGCCTCTACGGCCTGCTTCTACGGGCGTAGAGGCTCTGACGTCGCGTCGAAGGAGCAGCTCATGGCGAACGTCGTCCGTGCCGCCCTGGTCCAGGCCACCTGGACCGGCGACACCGAGTCCATGGTGGCGAAGCACGAGGAGCACGCCCGCGAGGCGGCCCGGCAGGGAGCCAAGGTGATCGGCTTCCAGGAGGTGTTCAACGCCCCGTACTTCTGCCAGGTCCAGGAGCCCGAGCACTACCGCTGGGCCGAGTCCGTCCCCGACGGCCCGACCGTGCGCCGTATGCAGGAGCTCGCCCGCGAGACCGGCATGGTGATCGTCGTCCCGGTGTTCGAGGTCGAGCAGTCCGGCTTCTACTACAACACCGCCGCCGTGATCGACGCCGACGGCAGCTACCTGGGGAAGTACAGAAAGCATCACATCCCGCAGGTGCGGGGCTTCTGGGAGAAGTACTACTTCAAGCCCGGCAACCTCGGCTGGCCCGTCTTCGACACGGCCGTCGGCAAGGTCGGCGTCTACATCTGCTACGACCGGCACTTCCCGGAGGGCTGGCGGCAACTCGGGCTCAACGGAGCCCAGTTGGTCTACAACCCCTCCGCCACCCACCGCGGTCTGTCGAGCTACCTGTGGCAGCTCGAGCAGCCCGCCGCGGCCGTGGCCAACGAGTACTTCGTCGCCGCGATCAACCGCGTCGGCCAGGAGATCTACGGCGACAACGACTTCTACGGCACCAGCTACTTCGTCGACCCGCGCGGACAGTTCGTCGGCCGGCCCGCCTCCGACTCCAAGGAGGAACTGATCGTCCGCGACCTCGACTTCGACCTGATCGACCAGGTGCGGCAGCAGTGGGCCTTCTACCGCGACCGCCGCCCCGACGCCTACGAAGGACTGGTGCAGCCGTGAGCGACCTGTACGCCCGCCACCGCCGCGTGATGCCGGACTGGCTCGCGCTGTACTACGACGACCCGATCGAGATCACACACGGCGAGGGCCGCCACGTCTGGGACTCCGCCGGCCGTCGCTACCTGGACTTCTTCGGCGGCATCCTGACGACGACGACCGCGCACGCCCTGCCGGAGGTCACCAAGGCCGTCAGCGAGCAGGCCGGGCGGATCATCCACTCCTCCACCCTCTACCTCAACCGTCCGATGGTCGAGCTGGCCGAGCGCATCGCCCAGCTCAGCGGCATCCCCGACGCCCGGGTCTTCTTCACCACCTCCGGCACCGAGGCGAACGACACCGCCCTGCTGCTCGCCACGACCCACCGGCGCAGCAACACGATCCTCGCGATGCGCAACAGCTACCACGGCCGCTCCTTCAGCGCCGTCGGCATCACCGGGAACCGCGGCTGGTCGCCGACCTCGCTCTCCCCGCTGCAGACGCTGTACGTGCACGGCGGGGTGCGCACCCGCGGCCCGTACGCCTCCTTGAGCGACGCCGAATTCATCGCGGCATGCGTGGACGACCTGAAGGACCTCCTCGGCCACACCCGGCCGCCCGCCGCGCTGATCGCCGAGCCGATCCAGGGCGTCGGCGGCTTCACCTCGCCGCCGGACGGCCTGTACGCCGCCTTCCGCGAGGTGCTCGCCGAGCGGGGCGTGCTGTGGATCGCCGACGAGGTGCAGACCGGCTGGGGCCGCACCGGCGACCACTTCTGGGGCTGGCAGGCGCACGCCCGCGGCGGCCCGCCGGACATCGTCACCTTCGCCAAGGGCATCGGCAACGGCATGTCCATCGGCGGCGTGATCGCCCGCGCCGAGATCATGAACTGCCTGGACGCCAACAGCATCTCCACCTTCGGCGGCACCCAGGTCACCATGGCCGCGGGCCTGGCCAACCTCGGCTATCTGCTGGAGCACGACCTGCAGGGCAACGCCCGGCGCGTCGGCGGTCTGCTCCTCGAGCGGCTGCGCGGCATCGCCGCCCAGGTCCCGGCCGTACGGGAGGTACGCGGACGCGGGCTGATGATCGGCGTCGAGCTGGTGCGACCCGGCACCGACGAGGCCGACCCGCAGGCCGCCGCGGCCGTCCTGGAGGCGTGCCGCACCGAAGGGCTGCTCATCGGCAAGGGCGGCGGACACAACACCTCCGCGCTGCGCATCGCCCCGCCGCTGTCCCTGACCGTCGCGGAGGCCGAGGAGGGCGCCGCGATCCTCGAGGACGCCCTCAGGAGCATCCAGTAGCCGCACGGTGAACACGAAGCCGGGCGGGGCCGGACGAGCCGCGACACGGAGCGGCGACACGGAGCGGCGAGACGGAGCGTCGACACGGAGCGGGGAAGGCGCCATGACCACCACCTGGGAACCCGTGGAAGCGGCCCTGTCGGTACGGCAGATCCTCACCCTTGAGCGGGTGCTCGCCGGGGAGCCCGAGGTGGTGGCCGGCGCCGGCCGGCTGGACCGTCCGGTGCGCTGGGTGCACGTCGCCGAGGCACCCGACGTCGGCGTGATGCTCAGCGGCGGCGAACTCGTGCTCACCACCGGCGTGCTCCTCGCCGGCGACGAGGACAAGCAGGCCGACTACATCCGCTCCCTGCACCGCGCCGAGGCGGCCGCGGTCGTCCTGGGCCTCGGACGGGCGTTCCCGGCCGCGCCGGAGGTCATGCGCCGGGCCGCCGAGCGGTGCGGGCTGCCGCTGGTCGTGCTGCACCGGCCGTTCCCCTTCGCGCAGCTGACCGAAGAGGTGCAGGCCCGGCTGGTGCGGCGCGAGTTCGCCGCGGTCAGTCTGTCCGAGGCGGTGCGCACCGCGCTGACCGCCCTGATCACCTCCGGTGCCCCGCTGCAACGCCTCCTCGACGAGATCGCCCGGCACTGCGGCTGCCCCGTCGTCGTCACCAACCTCGCCCACCGGGTGCTGGCCACGGCGGGGGAGCGGTCCGCGGTGGACGACGTGCTGCGCGACTGGGAGCGCATCGCACGCCAGGCCGGCGCCGCCGACGCCGACGGCTGGGTCCGCGCCGAACTCGGGGGTCACGGCGAACGCTGGGGCCGCCTCGTGCTGTGCGGCCACCGGGGCGAGCAGGCCACCGGCCGCCTGCTCGCCGAGCGGGCCGCCGAGGCGCTCGTGTTGCACCGCATGCTCGCCGGTCCGGCCGCCCGCACCTGGGAGGAGCAGTCCGCGCAGAGCCTGCTCACCGACCTGGTCAGCGGCGTCGTACCGGCCCGGCACCTGCTGCCCCGGGCGCGCGCCGCGGGGCTGCCCGTCAACCGGCGCACCTTCGTCCCGCTGGTCGTCCGCGACCGCGACGCCGTACAACTCGACCGTGTCCTGCGGCTGCTGGGGCTGCCGGGCCTCGTCGCCGGACTCGCCGACGACACCACCGCCGTCCTGCTCAGCCTCGCCCGCGACCAGGACGCCGACGCGCTCACCGCCCACTTCGCGACCCGGCTGCGCGCCACGCACCCCGCGGGCGGGCCGGACGACCACGCCCCGGCCGTGGTCGCCGCCGCCGATCCGCGCACCGCCTGGGACGACGTACCGGCCGGACTGCGCGAGGCACGGCACGTCTCCGACGCCGTCGCCGGCTCGGCGGCCGCCCTCGACCTGCCGCCCGTGGTCCGCCTGCGGGACGTCCATCTGCGCGGCCTGATCCGGCTGCTGCGGGACGACCCGCATGTGCAGTCCTTCGCGGAGCGGGAGCTGGACGGGCTGCTCGGCACCACCGACGACGACCTGCTCGCCGTCCTGCGCACCTACCTCGCCACCGGCCGCAACAAGTCCCGCACCGCCCGGCTCCACCATGTCTCCCGGCCCGCCCTCTACCGCCGGCTGGAAGCGATACAGACCCGCCTCGGCGTGGACCTGGACGACTTCGAACAGGCCGCCTCGGTGCACATAGCCCTCCTCGCGCACGACGCGCAGCACCCCTGACACACGACGACCACCCGGGAAACGGCGGTGACCCATGCGCCAGGCGAAGGGTGACACGGTGACACGCCGCACCCCCGCGGACGTGACACGGTGCACCTCACCGCGCGCCCGCGGACTTTCTACGCTCGCCGCACACCGACCGAGCGGAGGAACGTGATGAGCCGAGTGATCCGCGCCGCCCTCTTCCAGACCGCGTGGACGGGCGACAAGGAGTCCATGATCCAGGTCCATGAGCAGGCGGTCCGCGACGCCGCCGCGCAGGGCGCCCAGGTGCTGTGCTTCCAGGAGCTGTTCTACGGGCCGTACTTCTGCCAGGTGCAGGACCCCGCCTTCTACGCGTACGCCGAGCAGATCCCGCACGGCCCGATCGTGCAGCGCTTCCAGGCCCTTGCACGGGAGGCCGGCATCGTCCTCGTCCTGCCGATGTACGAGGGGGAGCAGCCCGGCGTCCTGTACAACACCGCCGCCGTGATCGACGCCGACGGCTCCTACCTCGGCAAGTACCGCAAGACACACATCCCCCAGGTCAAGGGGTTCTGGGAGAAGTTCTACTTTCGCCCCGGCAACGGAGGCTGGCCCGTCTTCGACACCGCCGCCGGCCGGATCGGCGTCTACATCTGCTACGACCGGCACTTCCCGGAGGGCTGGCGGGCCCTCGGCCTCGCGGGCGCCGAGATCGTGTTCAACCCGTCGGCCACCTCCCGCGGCCTGTCCCGCTATCTGTGGCAGCTGGAACAGCCGGCGGCGGCCGTGGCCAACGAGTACTTCGTCGGCGCGATCAACCGGGTCGGCGTCGAGGACCTCGGCGACAACGACTTCTACGGCACCAGCTACTTCGTCGACCCCGAGGCGCAGTTCGTGGGCGAGGTCGCGAGCGACAAGGAGAGCGAGCTGGTCGTCCGCGACCTGGACCTGGCCAAGCTGCGGGAGGTGCGCGACCGCTGGCAGTTCTACCGGGACCGCGCGCCGGGGGCGTACGAACCGCTGACGGCGCCGTAGACGCCCGGGCGCGCCGCGGGCGCGACCAGCCACCGACAACCGGCACAGACCCACCGGGAGGAGCGACCCAGACATGAGCGACCGCACAGTGATCCGCGGTGGCCTCGTCGTCACCGCGTCCGACGAGATCCACGCCGACGTCCTGATCGAGGGCGGCCGTATCGCCGCCCTCGCCGCCTCCGGCACCCCGGCCGCCGGGGCGTGGACGGCGGAGCGGACGATCGACGCCACCGGGAAGTACGTCCTCCCGGGCGGCGTCGACGCCCACACCCATATGGAGCTGCCGTTCGGCGGCACCTTCGCCTCCGACACCTTCGAGACCGGCACCCGGGCCGCCGCCTGGGGCGGGACCACCACGATCGTCGACTTCGCGGTGCAGAGCGTCGGCCACAGCCTGCGCGAGGGCCTTGACGCCTGGCACGCCAAGGCGGAGGGCAACTGCGCGATCGACTACGGCTTCCACATGATCGTCTCCGACGTGAACGACAAGACGCTCAAGGAGATGGACCTGCTGGTGGAGGAGGGCGTGACCTCCTTCAAGCAGTTCATGGCCTACCCGGGCGTGTTCTACTCCGACGACGGCCAGATCCTGCGGGCCATGCAGCGCTCCGCCGGCAACGGCGGGCTGATCATGATGCACGCCGAGAACGGCATCGCGATCGACGTCCTCGTCCAGCAGGCCCTGGAGCGCGGCGAGCGGGACCCGCGTTTCCACGGTGAGGTCCGCAAGGCGCTGCTGGAGGCGGAGGCCACCCATCGCGCCATCCGGCTCGCGCAGGTCGCCGGGGCGCCCCTGTACGTCGTGCACGTCTCGGCGACGGAGGCGGTGGCCGAGCTGGCCCGGGCGCGCGACGAGGGACTGCCGGTGTTCGGGGAGACCTGCCCGCAGTACCTCTTCCTGTCCACCGACAACCTCGCCGAGCCCGGCTTCGACGGCGCCAAGTACGTCTGCTCCACACCGCTGCGGCCCAAGGAGCACCAGGCCCAGCTGTGGAAGGGCCTGCGCACCAACGACCTCCAGGTCGTCTCCACGGACCACTGCCCGTTCTGTTTCAAGGGCCAGAAGGAACTGGGCCTGGGCGACTTCTCCAAGATCCCCAACGGGCTGCCGGGCGTCGAGAACCGGATGGACCTGCTGCACCAGGCCGTCGTCGACGGGCACATCTCACGGCGCCGCTGGATCGAGATCGCCTGCGCCACCCCGGCCCGGATGTTCGGCCTGTACCCGAAGAAGGGCACCATCGCGCCCGGCGCCGACGCGGACGTCGTGATCTACGACCCGCACGCCGAGCAGGTGATCTCCGCCGAGACGCACCACATGAACGTCGACTACTCGGCGTACGAGGGCAAACGGGTCACCGGCCGCGTCGAGACCGTGCTCTCGCGCGGTGAACTCGTCATCGACCAGCGGGAGTACACCGGGCACGCCGGTCACGGCGTCTACCTGCCCCGCTCCACCTGTCAGTACCTGAACTAGCCGAACGAGGAGTGGCGCCCATGGACTTCGGGCTCGTCCTGCAGACAGACCCGCCCGCCTCCCGGGTCATCGACCTGATGAAACGGGCCGAACACAACGGCTTCAGCCACGGCTGGACCTTCGACTCCGCCGTGCTGTGGCAGGAGCCGTTCGTGATCTACAGCCAGATCCTGGCCCAGACGCAGACACTGACCGTTGGCCCGATGGTGACGAACCCGGGGACGCGCACCTGGGAGGTCACCGCCTCCACCTTCGCCACCCTCAACGACATGTTCGGCAACCGCACGGTGTGCGGCATCGGCCGCGGCGACTCCGCCATGCGCGTCGCCGGCCGCAAGCCCAACACGCTCGCCCGGATCAGCGAGGCGATGAAGGTCATCCGGGCCCTGGCCGGCGGCCGGGAGGCCGACCTCGGCGGCGGCACCGTCGTGCGGTTCCCCTGGATCAAGCCGGGCGCCGAACTGCCCGTGTGGATGGCAGCCTACGGGCCGAAGGCGCTGAAGATGGCCGGCGAGGAGGCCGACGGCTTCATCCTCCAGCTCGCCGACCTCTATCTGACCGAGTACATGGTCAAGGCCGTCCGTGACGCCGCCACCGCCGCCGGACGCGACCCGTCGAAGGTGACCGTCTGCGTCGCCGCCCCCGCCTACGTCACCGACGACGACTCGCCCGAGGCCCTCGCCCACGCCCGCGAGCAGTGCCGCTGGTTCGGCGGCATGGTCGGCAACCACGTCGCCGACCTGGTGAGCAAGTACGGCGAGCACTCGGCGGCCGTCCCCGACGAACTCACCGACTACATCAAGGCCCGCCAGGGCTACGACTACTCCCACCACGGACGCAGCGGCAACCCCGACACCGCCTTCGTCCCCGACGAGATCGTCGACCGCTTCTGCCTGATCGGACCGGTCGAGCGGCACATCGAGAAACTGCGGGCGCTGCGCGCGCTGGGCGTCGACCAGTTCGCCGTCTACGACATGCACGACGCGCAGGAAGCCGTCATCGACGCCTACGGGCAGCACGTCATCCCCGCCCTGACCGCCTGACCGCCTGACCGCCTGACGGCCTGACCCCCGGCCGCCCGGCCCCCGCCTTCAAGCCCTTGGTCGCCCCTCCCCGCCTCCCGGGGGAGGGGCCGGTGCCCGCACCCACCCCGTCCCACCTCACCCCATGGGGCTGCCATGACCGAGACCGCTCCCTCCGCCATACCCCCGACCGGCCAGGTCACCCTGCCCGACGGCCGGGTCGAGCTCGCGCCTCACTCCGCGCCGCCCGGCGGCCGTTACGCCAACGAGGACCTGCTGCCGGTCCCGACGGCACGGCGCACCTGGACGACGTACAACTTCTGCGCGCTGTGGGTCGGCATGGCCCACAACACCGCCTCCTGGACGCTGGCCTCCGGGCTGATCGCCGTCGGGATGGACTGGAAGCAGGCGGTGTTCACCATCGCCCTCGCCAATGTCATCGTGCTCGTGCCGATGCTGCTCACGGGGCACGCCGGACCCAAGTACGGCATCCCCTTCCCGGTGTTCGCACGCGCCTCGTTCGGGCTGCGCGGCGCCAACCTGCCCGCCGTGGTGCGGGCGTTGGTGGCGTGCGGCTGGTTCGGCATCCAGACCTGGATCGGCGGCGAGGCGATCTACTTCCTCGCCGGGAAGCTGATCGGTTCCGGCTGGTCGCAGGCGTCCCACATCGGCGGCCACGCCTGGACCATGTGGCTGTCGTTCGCGCTGTTCTGGGTGCTCCAGGTCGCCATCATCCACCGGGGCATGGAGACCATCCGCCGCTTCGAGAACTGGGCGGCGCCCTTCGTGCTGGTCGGCGCGTTCGTGATGCTGTGGTGGATGAGCGACAAGGCCGGCGGTCTCGGCCCGCTCTTCGACCAGCCGTCCAAGCTCGGCTGGGGCGCCGACTTCTGGAAACTCTTCGCGCCCTCCCTCATGGGCATGATCGGCTTTTGGTCCACCCTGTCGCTGAACATCCCCGACTTCACCCGCTACGGCCGCAGCCAGAAGGCGCAGACCTGGGGCCAGGCTCTCGGACTGCCCACCACGATGACCCTGTTCGCGTTCCTGTCGGTGCTGGTCACCTCCGGCTCCCAGGCGGTGTACGGCCGGCCCGTCTGGGACCCGGTGCAGCTCGCGGCGAAGACCGACAGCACGGTCGGCCTGCTGTACGCCCTCGTCACGGTCCTGGTGGCGACCCTGTCGGTGAACATCGCGGCGAACCTCGTCTCCCCGGCGTTCGACTTCTCCAACGTCGCGCCGCGCCGGGTGAGTTTCCGCACCGGAGCGCTGATCACCTGCGTGCTGGCCGTGCTGATCTGCCCGTGGAAGCTGTACGCCGACCCGCAGGGCTACATCTTCACCTGGCTCGGGCTGGTCGGCGGACTGCTCGGCACCGTCGCCGGCATCCTCGTCGCCGACTACTGGATCCTGCGCCGCGCCCGCCTCGACCTCGCCGACCTGTACCGGGCGGGCGGACGCTACTGGTACGCGCGCGGCTGGAACTGGCGGGCCGTGGCCGCCTTCGCGGCGGGCGGAGTGCTGGCCGTCGGCGGCGCCGACTTCCACCCGCTGATCGACGGCCGGCCCATCCCGGCGCTGGCCTCGCTCGCCGACTACGGCTGGGCCGTGGGCCTCGGCACGTCACTGGTGGTCTACCTGGCGCTGATGCTGCCGCGTGGCCGCGGCGCTGCCTGATCCCTCGCGGGGCGGTCAGCCGGCCTGGCCGCCCTTCAGCGCCGCCATCGCCTCCTTGGCCGCCTTGATCGCGCCCTTGTTGATCTCGTCGGTGCTCGGCGCCTTCTTCGTCTCGAAGTCGCTGCCGTTGTAGGTGACCACCACCACCGCGTTGTCCGCGCGGGCGATCACCTCGCCCTCCCGGGTCTGCTGCTTGTCCTCGGTGGTCAGGTTCACCACCGAGTAGGCCTCGTCCCCGAGCCCGGGCACCGCCCCGCCGCCGCTCTTCTCCGTCGTGCGCTCCTGGTACGACTTCTGTGCCTGCTCGCCCGAGCCCATGATCTCGAACGAGACGTCGAGCCAGCGGTAGTCGTACCCCTTCAGGGCGTTCCAGGAGCACGTGCGGCGCAGTTTCGCGTCGGTGGAGGGGATCTCCTTGCCGCCCGTCCCGGCGCCGGGCACCAGCGAGGCGATGGTCTTCGTGCCGATGCTGGTGCACGGCGCGGGGGCCGTGGCGTACGACTTCGACTCCGTCGTCGTGGAGGGGGCGGTGGCCGACTGGGTGGCCGTCTTGTTCTGCGCGGCTTCGTGACCGGCGGCGGCCGGGGCCGGGGCGAGGGGGCCGGACGACAGGGCCCAGCCGGCGGTGGCCAGCACGGCCACCGGGGACAGGCGCGCGGTCAGGGCGAGCGGCAGAGGAAGCAAACGCACGGCGCACTTCTCATGGGGGGAGGCTGTGAGGGGCGTCCGCAGTGCGGACGGGACGACAGTGTCACATGACTGCCTGTGGGGCGGAAGGGCGAACTCGCTCCGTGGCGGTGCCGTGACGCTGGCGTGTCGACGGACGCCGGACTTGGGCGAAAAGACTGTCCTGCCGGGTTGCTCAGGGCACCCGGGCGGTCCACTGCGGCGAGGAGAACTTGGTGCGGGCCAGCTCCTCGGCGCGGGCCAGCTCCTCGTCCGTGACCTTGCCCTCGGTAAGGCCGTACCGCGTGCCGAAGGAGTCGATCATCCGCTCGATGACCGCCTCGCGGGACAGCCCGGTCTGCCGGCGCAGCGGGTCCACCCGCTTCTTCGCGCTCGTGGTCCCCTTGCCGGAGAGCTTCTCCCGCCCGATGCGCAGCACCTCGACCATTTTGTCGGCGTCGATGTCGTACGACATGGTCACGTGGTGCAGTACGGCGCCGAAGCCGCCGTGCGGGGCCACGAGCCGCTTCTGCGCGGCGCCCGCGATCTTGCCCTGGTCGGTGGCGATGTCGTTCAGCGGCTGGTACCAGGCCCGGATGCCCATGTCGCCGAGCGCGCCGAGCACCCAGTCGTCGAGGTAGGCGTAGCTGTCCTGGAAGGACAGGCCCTGCACCAGCGCCTCCGGCACCGACAGGGAGTAGGTGATGGTGTTGCCCGGCTCCACGAACATCGCGCCGCCGCCCGAGATCCGGCGCACGACCTGCACGCCGTGGCGCGCGGCGCCCTCGGCGTCGACCTCGTTGCGCAGGGACTGGAAGCTGCCGATGATCACCGCGGGTGCGCCCCACTCCCACACGCGCAGCGTCGGCGGGCGCCGTCCCGCGGCCACCTCGGCGGTCAGCACCTCGTCCAGCGCCATGTGCAGCGCCGGTGGCTGCGGGCCCTCGTGGATCAGCTGCCAGTCGTAGTCCGTCCAGTCCGTGGCGTGCGCGAGGGCGCGGCGCACGGCGATGCCCACGCCTTCCGAGGTGAGCCCGTACATCACGGTGCCCTCGGGCAGCGCCGCGTCCACGCGGGCCGCGAGCCCCGCCGCGTCGGTGTCCGCCGGGGCGCCTTCCAGCGCGCCGTTCACCGCGTCCAGGGCCTCGTCCGGCTCCAGGAAGAAGTCGCCCGCCACGCGCACGTGCCGCAGCACGCCGTCCTCGGCGTCCACGTCCACGACGACCAGCTTGCCGCCGGGGACCTTGTACTCACCGTGCACTTCCTGGGCCTCCCGTCCTGCCGTACCGGATCAACGCAGCGGGCGGCCGCCGTGTTCCCCGGAGCGTGATCACGCTCGTACGATCCACCCGGGAGACGTACCCGAGCCCAGGAGGCGCGCGTGTTCACCACCCGGCCCACCCTGCAAGGCACCTTCGGCATGGTGTCCTCCACCCACTGGCTGGCCTCCCAGTCGGCGATGGCGGTCCTGGAGGACGGCGGCAACGCCTTCGACGCCGCCGTGGCCGGGGCGTTCGTGCTGCACGTGGTGGAGCCGCACCTGAACGGGCCGGCGGGCGAGGTGCCGATCCTGCTCGCCCCCGCGGGCGGCGAGGTGCGGGTGCTGTGCGGACAGGGCGTGGCCCCGGCGGGCGCGAGCGTCGCGCACTACCGCGGGCTCGGCCTGGACCTCGTCCCGGGCACCGGCCCGCTCGCCGCCGCCGTGCCCGGCGCCTTCGACGCGTGGATGCTGTTGCTGCGCGACCACGGCACCAAGACACTCGCCGACGTCCTGAAGTACGCCATCGGGTACGCCGAGCACGGGCACGCGCCCGTGGAGAACGTCGGCGCGACCGTGGAGACGGTACGGGAGCTGTTCGAGACGGAGTGGACCTCGTCGGCTGAGGTCTACCTGCCCGGCGGCCGCGCGCCCCGCCCCGGCGAGCTGCTGCGCAACCCCGCGCTCGCCGCCACCTGGAAGCGGCTGCTGGCCGAGACCGCCGGGGCGGGGGACCGGGAGGAGCGGATCGCGGCCGCGCGGGAGGTGTGGCGCCGCGGGTTCGTCGCCGAGGCACTGGTGCGGCAGGCCGGACGGCCCACGCTGGACACCAGCGGCGAGCACCACACCGGCACCCTCACGCCCGCCGACCTCGCCGGCTGGTCCGCGACCTACGAGGCGCCGGTGACGTACGACTGGAACGGCTGGACCCTGTGCAAGGCAGGCCCCTGGAGCCAGGGACCGGTCCTGCTCCAGCAACTCGCCCTGCTCCCGCCGCAGCTGCCGCCCTACGGCTCCGCCGACTACGTGCATCTGCTCGTCGAGGGCTGCAAGCTCGCCATGGCCGACCGCGAGGCCTGGTACGGCGACGCCGCCGACGTGCCCGTCGACGTGCTCCTGTCGGACGACTACAACGCGGCACGCCGGACCCTGATCGGGGACACGGCCTCCACCGAGCTGCGGCCCGGCAGTCCGGGCGGCCGCACCCCACGGCTGAGCGCGCACGCGCGCGTGGCCGCCACCGTGCCCCAGGGCCCCGATCCGCTGGCCGCGCTCGGCGTCGGCGAGCCCACCGTCGCGGGACCGGCCGCCTCCCCGGTGCCCGGTGAACCGATGGCCGCCGCCGACGGCGCCACCCGCGGCGACACCTGCCACCTCGACGTCGTCGACCGCTGGGGCAACATGGTCTCCGCCACGCCCAGCGGCGGCTGGCTCCAGTCGAACCCGGTCGTGCCCGAGCTGGGGTTCCCGCTCGGCACCCGGCTGCAGATGACCTGGCTGGAGGAGGGCCTGCCGAACTCCCTGACGCCGGGCCGGCGCCCCCGCACCACGCTCACGCCGTCGCTCGCGCTGCGCGACGGCGTGCCGGTCCTCGCCTTCGGCACCCCCGGCGGCGACCAGCAGGACCAGTGGCAGCTGCACTTCTTCCTCGCGGCGGCCCTGCGCTCCCCGGTGCGCGGCGGCCTCGACCTGCAGGGCGCCATCGATGCCCCGAACTGGCACAACGACAGCTTCCCGGGCTCCTTCTACCCGCGCGCCATGCGGCCGGGCGCCGTCACCGTCGAAGGGCGCACCGACCCGGCCGTCGTCGCCGGGCTGCGGCGCCGCGGCCATGACGTGAGCCTCGGCCCGGCCTGGTCCGAGGGCCGGCTGTGCGCGGTCGCCCGGGACCCGCGCACCGGCGTGCTGTCGGCGGCGGCCAACCCGCGGGGGATGCAGGGGTACGCGGTGGGACGGTGAACCTCCGCGGCCCCGCGCACGATGAGCGGAGCCGCACGTTCATGCCGATTCCACCCGGTGTGCACGGGCCGGGTGAGGAATGTCAGTGCCGCATGCTGTGATGGAGGCATGATCCAAGACACGGGAACCATCGAGGAGTTTCTCGCCCGCCGCTCGGCCGACGTGGAGGAGGCGGTCCGCGAGGCCGCCGCGGCCGAGATCATGCCCCGCTGGCGGCAGCTCGCCGACCACGAGGTGGACGTCAAGAGCGGGCCGCACGACCTGGTGACGGACGCCGACCGCAAGGCCGAGCTGTATCTCACCGAGACCCTGAGCGCCCTGCTGCCCGGCTCCGTGGTGGTCGGCGAGGAGGCCGTGCACGCCAACCCGGCGACGTACGAGGCGATACGGGGCACGGCACCGGTGTGGATCGTCGACCCCGTCGACGGCACACGGCAGTTCGTGCACGGCGAGGACGGCTTCTGCACCCTGGTCGCGCTGGTCCACGGCGGCGTCCTGCGCGCCTCCTGGACGTTCGCCCCCGCCCGCGGCCAGTTCGCCACCGCGGTGCGGGGCGGCGGCGCCCACCTCGACGGACAGCGGCTGTACGCCGGGGTGCCGGCCCCGGGTGAGGACCTGCGGGTCGCCACGTCGCACCCCGACTACACCACCGAGGATCAGAAGCGGGCCCTGCTGGGCCTGTGGACGCCCGGGGTCGCTCCGCGCGCCTGCGGTTCGGCGGGTCTGGAGTATCTGGCCGTCGCACGCGGCGAATCCGACGCCGTCGCCTTCTCCTGGGAAGCGGCGTGGGACCACGCGGCCGGCCTGCTGCTCGTCGAGGAGGCGGGCGGTGTCCACCTGACGGTCAGCGGTGAGCCGTTCCGCATCACCGGCGGCAACGCCCTGCCGTTCACCGCGGCCCGCGACGCGGCCACGGCGCGCCGGATACGGACGCTGCTGACCCCGGGGGCGTGAGCATCGCGCCGCTGCGCGAGGGGTGACGGCCGCGGGCCGGGGTGGGAGCCGACCGCGCCGCCGGGCCTGTCGGTGCCCCGGCATATCCTGATCCCCTCAGGCAGGCCATCGGCTGACGAAGGGGTCCGAAGGTGCCGTCGATGCTCGATGCGGTCGTGGTGGGTGCGGGGCCGAACGGACTGACCGCAGCCGTGGAGCTGGCCCGCCGGGGCTTCTCCGTGGCCCTGTTCGAGGCCCGTGACACCGTCGGCGGCGGCTCCCGCACCGAGGAGCTGACCCTGCCCGGGTTCCACCACGACCCGTGCGCCGCGGCCCACCCCCTCGCCGTCAACTCACCGGCGTTCCGCGCCATGCCGCTCGAGCGCTACGGCCTTCGGTGGCTGCACCCCGAGCTGCCGATGGCGCACCCCTTCCCGGACGGCAGCGCGGCCGTGCTCGCCCGCTCGGTCGCCGAGACCGCCGCGTCCTTCGGCCCGCGCGACGCCGGGGCCTACCGCCGGCTGGTGGAGCCGTTCCTGTACACCTGGGACACCCTCGTCCGGGACTTCATGTCCCTGCCGCTGACCGCGCTGCCCCGCGACCCGGTGACGCTCGCCCGCTTCGGGCTGGTGGGCCTGCCGCCGTCCACCTGGCTGACGCGCCGCTTCCGCGACGAGAAGGCCAGGACCCTGTTCGCCGGTCTCGTCGCGCACGTCATGGCCCCGCTCAGCGGCGTCGCCACCAGCGCCATCGGCCTGGTCTTCGCGATCGCCGCGCACGCCCGCGGCTGGCCCGTCGCCCGAGGCGGCTCCCAGGCGATCTCCGACGCGCTCGCCGCCTACCTGACCGACCTGGGCGGCGAGATCCACACCGACTACGAGGTCAAGCGGCTCGACGACCTGCCCCCGGCCCGCGCCTACGTCTTCGACACCTCGCCCGCCGCCCTGGCCCGCATCGCCGGCTTCGGCCGCGCCTACGACGGCTTCCGCTACGGCCCCGGCGCCTTCAAGATCGACTACGCCCTGGACGGCCCCGTCCCGTGGACCGCGCCCGAGGCCCGCACCGCCGGGACCGTGCAGATCGGCGCGAACAGCGCGGAGATCGGCGCGGCGCTGCGCGCGGCCTCCCGCGAGGGGCGCGCCCCCGAGCGGCCGTTCCTGATCACCGTGCAGCCGAGCGTGGTCGACCCCACCCGCGCGCCCGAGGGCAAACAGGTCTTCTGGGCCTACGGCCACGTCCCGAACGGCTGGACCGGCGACCTCACCGACGCCATCGAACGCCAACTGGAGCGCTTCGCCCCCGGGTTCCGCGACCGTGTCCTCGCCCGCGCCACCGCCGGCCCGCCCGAACTGGCCGCCCGCAACGCCAACTACGTCGGCGGCGACATCGCCTCCGGCGCGGTGTCCGGCCTCCAGACGCTGCTGCGCCCCAGACTGACCCTGTTCCCGTACGCGACCCCCCATCCGGCCGTCTTCATCTGCTCCTCGTCCACCCCGCCGGGCCCGGGCGTGCACGGGATGGCGGGGCACAACGCGGCCAAGGCCGTGTGGAGGAGACTGAGACAGGAATGACCACCATCACCCTGGTCCAGGGCGACATCACCCGGCAGAGCGCCGACGCCCTCGTCAACGCCGCCAACTCCTCCCTCATGGGCGGCGGAGGCGTCGACGGCGCCATCCACCGCCGCGGCGGCCCGGCGATCCTCGAGGACTGCCGCAAGCTGCGCGCCTCCCGGTACGGCAATGGCCTGCCCGCCGGCCGGGCGGTCGCCACCACCGCGGGCGAGCTGGACGCCCGCTGGGTGATCCACACCGTCGGCCCGGTCCACAGCGCGAGCGAGGACCGCTCCGACCTGCTCGCCTCCTGTTACCGGGAGTCCCTGCGCGTCGCCGACGAACTCGGCGCGCGGACCGTCGCCTTCCCGGCGATCTCCACGGGCGTCTACCGCTGGCCGATGGACGACGCGGCCCGCATCGCGGTGGAGACGGTCCGCGCCACCCCCACCGCGGTGGAAGAGGTCCGCTTCGTCCTCTTCGACGACGGCGCCTACGCCGCGTTCGCCCGGCAGCTGGGCTGACGCCGAGGCCCCCCGGGGACGCGCGGTCCCGCCGGGTCGAGGGCCGCTGACGACGAGTCAAAGACACGCGCTAGCCTGGCCGCGCCCTGCGCCGGTGATCACCGGCCGGTGCACGCACTGGAGCCGTTCCCGTATGGAGGTCGAAGCGATGCGTCTTGCCGATGGACCCGGGGTGGAGTGCGAGATCGAGATAGCGGCCGCGCCGGAGCAGGTGTGGAAGGTCGTCTCGGACATCGCCACCTCGGCGAAGTACAGCCCCGAGCTACAGGAGGTGGAGTGGCTCGACGGGGCGCGGGGGCCGGCCGTCGGGGCGTGTTTCTCCGGCCGCAACCACAACGAGCACATAGGGGAGTGGAGCACCGTCAGCCGCATCACGGTGCTCGAGGAACCGCACACCTACGCCTGGGAGGTCGTCCGGCACAGCGACCGGGACGGAGAGGCGCTCGCCCGGTGGACGTACACCCTGGAGCCGGTCGCCGGCGGGTCCGCCACCCGGCTGCGGCACGGCATGCGGATCGGCGCCGGCCGCGGCCCGCTGAACGACTTCGTGGAGAAGTACCCCGAGCGTGAGGAGCAGATCATCGAAGGCCGTCTCGCCCTGCTGCGTACCGGCATCGAGGCGACGCTCGCCGGAGTGAAGGCCGAGGCCGAGGCGTAGCCGCTTTGGCGCCGGCCGCCACCGGTCCCGAGTCGGGGAACCAAGGGGGCCGCGCCGCGGTGAGGCAGCTTCCCGCGCCGACGCGACCCGGTTTTGTCGCCGCGCTGATCCTGATGGGCGACGCGCGTCCATCAGGATCACACAAACTCCGACAGAATCGTTGATAGGAAAGTGTTCGGGTTCTAGGGTGACGGTGGCTCAGTAGCCGCACGGTCACCATGAGTTGCGTGTCGGTCGTCAGGAAGGCCCCGGTCATGCCGCACCCGAACGCGTCCCCGTCCGCCCGCTCCGAGCGCACGGTCGTCAGCCGCCGTCGTCTCCTGGAGGCCTCCGCCGCCGTGCTCGGCGCGCTCGCCCTGCCCGGCCCGTCCGCCGCCGCGTACGCCGCAAGCAGGAGCGCGGCGGCGGACGACCGCGCGGAGTGGAACGGGCACATGAACCTGTTCCAGGTGGGCACCGAGCCCCCGCACACCACGCTCATGCCGTACGCGAACCTCGCCCAGGCGCTGAAGGCCGACCGCACCGCCTCGCCGTACCGGATGAGCCTCGACGGGACGTGGAAGTTCGCCTACGCCGACCGCCCCGCCGACCGGGACGCCGACTTCCACCGCACCGACCTCGACGACCGGGACTGGGAGACCATCCCCGTCCCCTCCGTGTGGCAGCTGCACGGCCACGACTTCCCGATCTACGTCAACATCACCTACCCCTACTGGGGACCCAACGGCCTGGGCGAGGACCCCCAGCCGCCCGCCGCCCCGACCCGCTACAACCCCGTCGGCCAGTACCGGCGCACCTTCACCGTCCCCGGGGACTGGTCCGGCCGCCGCACCTTCCTGCACTTCGAGGGCGTCAAGTCCGCGCACTACGTGTGGATCAACGGGCAGCTCGTCGGCTACCACGAGGACTCCTACACCCCCGCCGAGTACGACATCACCGACCACCTGAAGGCCGGCACCAACCAGATCGCCGTCGAGGTCTACCGCTACTCCGACGGCGACTGGCTGGAGGACCAGGACATGATCCGGCTGAGCGGCATCTTCCGCTCGGTCTACCTGTACTCCACGCCGGGCGTGCACCTGCGCGACTTCAAGCTGGACACCCCGCTCGGCGACGGCTACCGGTCGGCGGAGCTGAAAGTCACCGCGAGCGTGCGCGACTACGGCGGCGAGGGCGGCGGCCGGCACACCGTCGAGTGCACGCTGTACGACGCCGGCGGCCACCCGGTGTGGCCGCGCCCCCTGCAGCTGAGCGCCGAGCTGGGCTCCGGCGGCGAGCTGACCGTGCAGGCCGCCAGGGCCGTACCCGATCCGCAGCTGTGGTCGGCCGAGCGTCCGTATCTCTACACCGCCGTCCTGCGGCTGCGGGATCCGGCCGGGAAGGTGACCGAGACGCTCTCGCACCGCGTCGGCCTGCGGGAGTTCGCGCTCAAGGACGGACTGATGCGCATCAACGGCCGGCCGGTGTCCTTCCGCGGCACCAACCGCCACGAGATGCACCCCGACCGCGGCACCGCGCTCACCCGCGCCGACCTGGTGCGCGACATCGAGATCATCAAGCGGATGAACATCAACTCCGTCCGCACCTCCCACTACCCGAACAACCCGCAGTGGCTGGAGCTCGCGGACGAGTACGGCCTCTACCTGGTCGACGAGACCAACCTCGAGACGCACGGCATCCGCGGCCAGTACCCCGGCAGCCATCCCGAGTGGACGGCCGCCTGTGTCGCCCGCGCGCAGAACATGGTCCACCGCGACAAGAACCACGCCTCGGTCGTCATCTGGTCCCTCGGCAACGAGGCCGGCGGCGGCAGCACGTTCTCCGCCATGCACGACTGGATCCGCTCCTACGACCCCACCCGAGTCATCCAGTACGAGGGCGACGACCGCCCCGGCGTCAGCGACATCCGTTCCGAGATGTACGACACCCCGGCGCGCGTGCAGCAGCGGGCCGAGGACACCACCGACACCCGGCCGTACGTCATGATCGAGTACGCCCACGCGATGGGGAACTCCAACGGCAACCTCAAGAAGTACTGGGACCTGGTCCGGCGCCACGACGTGTTGCAGGGCGGCTGGATCTGGGACTTCGTGGACCAGTCGCTGAGCTGGCCGACCCCCGCGCGCACGCTGCTCACCGAGACCGGGCCGGGCCGGCTGCGCGGCGAGATCCTGCCCGCGCACGGCCGCTTCGACCGGGCCAAGGGTGTCAGCGGCGGTACCGTCTTCGCCCGTGACGACCGTCTCGACCTGACCGGATCGCTGACCCTGGAGGCCTGGATCACCCCGCGCGTCACCGGCTACCACCAGCCGATCCTCGCCAAGGGCGACACCCAGTACGCGCTCAAACAGACCGACGGAACCCTGGAGTTCTTCATCCACAGCGCCGGTCAGTGGATCACCGCGAGCTGGGCGCTGCCCGCCGACTGGACCGGCCGCGAACATCATGTCGCCGGTGTCTTCGACGCGGACGCGGGCACGGTGACGCTGTACGTCGACGGCGTGGTGAGGGCGACCCGGACGACCGCTTTGCGGCCGACCAGCACGAGTGCGCCGCTCTCGCTCGCCACCGACGTGGACAACCCGACCCGGGAGTTCAGCGGCACGATCCGGCGGGCGCGGGTCCATGCCCGGGCGCTGGACGCCGGAGAGCTGGCCGCCGAGGGGCGCGGGCCGCAGGACGCCGGGGTGCGGTTCTGGTTCGACGCGGCCACGGTGGGGCTCACCGAGGTCCAGCCGAAGCAGAAGACGTTCTTGGCGTTCGGCGGCGACTGGGGCGACAACCCCAACGACGGCGCCTTCGTCGCCGACGGCATCGTCACCGCCGACCGCGGGCACACCGGCAAGGCCGCCGAGGTCAAGCGCATCTACCAGGCGATCAACGCCGCCCCGGCCGGCGGGGACCCGCGCAGGGTGACGCTCACCAACGAGTACCTGTTCACCAACCTGCGGGAATTCGACGGCAGTTGGTCGCTCGTCGCCGACGGCGTCGTCGTGCAGAAGGGAAAGCTGACCCGGGACCAGCTGGACGTCGCGCCGCTCACGCACCAGGACGTCACCGTGCCGCTGACCCTGCCCCGGAGCCCCGCGCCCGGCACGGAGCACTTCCTCGAGCTGTCCTTCACCGCACGGGAGGCCACGCCCTGGGCGAAGGCCGGCTTCGAGGTGGCCCGGCAGCAGATCCCGCTCGACGCGGGCAGCCCGGCGGTCACCCCCGCCCCGCTCGGTTCCGTCCCGGCGCTGCGGTACACGGATGCGGCCGCGTCCGTCACCGTCACCGGCGCGGACCTCACCGTCGTCGTCGACAAGCGCACCGGACTCATCACCACCTACGAGGCCGCCGGGATGCGCCTGCTCACCTCGGGCCCCGTGCCCAACTACTGGCGCGCCCCCACCGACAACGACCGCGGCAACGGGCAGCACACCCGCAACCAGACCTGGCGCGACGCCGGCGCCCGCCGCGCCGTGACCGGGGTGAGCGTGCGGCCCCTGCGGGACCGCGCCGTCGAGATCAAGGTGACCGGCACCCTGCCCACAACGGTGGCGTCGGCGTACTCCACCACGTACACCGTCTTCGGCAACGGCGAGATCCGCGTCGACCACACCCTCCACCCGGGCGCCGCGAGCCTGCCGTACCTCCCGGAGGTCGGCACCATGCTGTTCCTGCCCGAGCGGCTGGAGCACCTGCACTACTACGGCCGCGGCCCCGAGGACAACTACTGGGACCGCAACGACGGCACCGACGTCGGCCTGTACTCCGGGACCGTCGCCGAGCAGTGGACCTCCTACATCCGCCCCCAGGAGAACGGCAACAAGACCGACGTGCGCTGGGCCGCCCTCACGGACGCCGCCGGCCGCGGCCTGCTGGTGGCGGGGGAGCCGCGAATCGAGGTCAACGCCTCCCGCTTCACCCCCGAGGACCTCTCCCTCGGGGTCCGCCACGACTACCAGCTCACCCCGCGCGAGGAGGTCGTGCTGCGCGTCAACCACCGCCAGATGGGCGTCGGGGGTGACAACAGCTGGGGCGCCCACACCCACGACGAGTACAAACTCTTCGCCGACCGCGACTACGCGTACACCTACCGCCTGCGCCCCCTCACGGACGTGGACCGGGCGACGTCCCTGTCCCGCCGGCCCACCGGAACCGTCTGACCCGGGCGGCCTCCCCGACGAAGGTGCCCTCCGCCGCCGCGTGACAAGGACCAAGATCACACCATCCGGCCGGGCGAGATCCGTGATCGGCGTGGCGGGGAGGCGGTGGGGGAGAAACAATCCGGAGGTCAGCACTTCACGGCACACCCGAAAAGGAAGTCCTCATGGTCGAGCAGGACGAGCGCTTCGACGTCGTGGTCCTCGGCGCGGGCCCCGGCGGCTACGTGGCCGCGATCCGCGCCGCGCAGCTGGGCAAGCGCGTCGCCGTCGTCGAGGAGAAGTACTGGGGCGGCGTCTGCCTGAACGTCGGCTGCATCCCCACCAAGGCGCTGCTGCGCAACGCCGAGCTCGCGCACATCGTCACCCGTGAGGCGAAGACCTTCGGCATCAAGTCGGACAGCCCGATCTCCTTCGACTACGGCGAGGCCTTCCGCCGCAGCCGGCGCGTCGCCGACGGCCGGGTCAAGGGCGTCCACTACCTGATGAAGAAGAACAAGATCACGGAGTTCGACGGCCGCGGCACCTTCGTCGACGCGAACACCCTCCAGGTCGCCGACTACGACGGCAACACGCGCACGATCGGCTTCGACAACTGCATCATCGCCACCGGCGCCACCCCCAAGCTGCTGCCCGGCACCAAGCGCAGCGCGCGCGTGGTGACCTACGAGGAGCAGATCCTCGCCGAGGACCTCCCGCAGTCCATCGTCATCGCGGGCGCCGGCGCGATCGGCATCGAGTTCGCCTACGTGCTGCACAACTACGGCGTGAAGGTCACCATCGTCGAGTTCCTGGACCGCGTCGCCCCGCTGGAGGACGCCGAGGTCTCCGCGGAGCTGGCCAAGCAGTACCGCAAGCTCGGCATCGACGTGCTCACCTCCACCCGGGTGGACGCCATCGACGAGTCCGGCCCGCAGGTCCGCGTCACCGTCACCGCCAAGGACGGCTCCCAGCAGGTGCTGGAGGCCGACAAGGTGCTCCAGGCCATCGGCTTCGCCCCGAACGTCGAGGGCTACGGGCTGGAGAACACCGGCGTCAAGGTCACCGACCGCGGGGCGATCGACGTCGACGGCCGCTGCCGCACCTCCGTGCCGCACATCTACGCCATCGGCGACGTCACCGCCAAGCTGATGCTGGCGCACGCCGCCGAGTCCATGGGCGTGATCGCCGCCGAGACCATCGCGGACGCCGAGACGATGGAGCTGGAGTACGCGATGATCCCGCGTGCCACCTACTGCCAGCCGCAGATCGCCAGCTTCGGCTACACCGAGGCCCAGGCCCGCGACCTCGGCTACGACGTGAAGGTCGCGAAGTTCCCCTTCACCGCCAACGGCAAGGCGCACGGCCTCGGCGACGCGACCGGTTTCGTCAAGCTGATCAGCGACGCCAAGTACGGCGAGCTGATCGGCGGCCACCTCATCGGCCCCGACGTCACCGAGCTGCTGCCCGAGCTGACCCTGGCCCAGCAGTGGGACCTCACCGTCCACGAGGTCGCCCGCAACGTCCACGCCCACCCGACGCTGGGCGAGGCGGTCAAGGAGGCCGTCCACGGACTGGCCGGCCACATGATCAACTTCTAGGCCGGGTCACCGGCGCCCGCCCGCCCGGGCGGGCGCCGCACCGGGCCAGCACCGGCCCCAGCGCCAGCAGAACCGCCAGCACCGCGTACCCGTACGTCAGAGTCGCCGCCGACGCCACACCCGCGACCAGCAACGGCCCGCCCGCGTCACCCAGTTCCCGGCCCAGCTCCGCCGCCCCCATGGTCTGCCCCAGCCGTTCCTTCGGCGTCCCCGCGGCCAGCGCGGCGAACCCCAGCGGCGTGATCAGCCCGGTGCCGGCCCCGATCAGCGCGGCGGCGAGCAGCACGCCCACCAGCCCCGGCAGCATCGCGCACCCCGCCCCGGCCGCCGCCAGCAGCAGCCCCGCTCCCAGCCCCGGCCCGGTGCGCAGCCGCCCGGCGTCCAGCGCCCGCCCGGCCCGCGGCTGCACCACCGCCGCGCACGCCGCCAGCACCGACACCGCCGCGCCCGTCGCCACCGGCCCGAGCCCCGCCGCCCGCCCGGACACCGGCAGGAAACCCACCCCGACCGACAGCGCGGCCGTCGCCCCGGCCAGCGCCGCCGTCGGCACCAGGAACACCGGATCGGCCAGCCGCCGCGCCAGATCCACCACGGTCTGCCGCTCCTTCGGCAGCGGCGCCACGACCGGCACGGCCACCCACGCCCAGAGCGCGACGGCGGCGCCGAGCACCGCGAGCACCCCGAACAGCAGCCGCAGCCCCCCGGCCCACACCAGCACCCCGCCCAGCAGCGGGCCCAGCGTGTAGCCGACGGACTTGAAGAAGCCGTAGCCGCCGAAGGCACGGCCCTGCGCCGTCGCCGGGTTCAGCCGGGACACCAGCGCCGACGCCGACGGGGAGAACGCGGAGGCCGCCGCGCCCTGCCCGAGCCGCGCCGCCCACAGCCATCCGGTCCGGTCCACGGCGACGTACAGGGCGGACGCGGCCGCGAACGCCAGCAGCCCGCCGAGCAGCACCGGGCGGGCCCCGACCCGGTCGGCCAGCGTCCCGAACAGCGGTTTGAGGACGACCTCCGCGCCGTCGTACAGCGCGAGCAGAGCGCCGAGGACCAGCAGGGAGGTCACGGCGTCCGCGTCGGCGGCACCGAGGTTCGCGGCGATGCCGTGCGCCCCGAAGGCGGTGGTGAAACCGGCCGCGTACAGCGGCATCCGCGCCCGGCGCGGCGCCGGCTCACCGGGCGACGTCACCGCTGCCCCGCCGGGGGTGCTCCGGTGCCGGCCGGCGGCCGGTGACGACTCCGTGGGCCATGGCCGTATCGTAACGACGACGGCAGCGGGCGCAGGCGTACGGCCGCGATCCGTCGCGGCCCAGCCCACGCCGCGTTGATGTCGGATTTCCGCCAGCCCGGCCCGCGCGCGTGGCCGATGCTTGAGGCATGCAGAACGGGATGCACACCGACCGGGAGCGGTGCGTGCGCGCCGTCCAGTCCAAGGACGCGCGCTTCGACGGCTGGTTCTTCACCGCCGTCCTGACCACCGGCATCTACTGCCGGCCCAGCTGCCCGGCCGTGCCGCCGAAGCCCGAGAACATGACCTTCCAGCCGAGCGCGGCCGCCTGCCAGCAGGCCGGCTTCCGCGCCTGCAAGCGCTGCCGCCCCGACACCAGCCCCGGCTCGCCCGAGTGGAACCAGCGCGCCGACCTCACCGCCCGCGCCATGCGGCTGATCGCCGACGGTGTCGTTGACCGCGAGGGCGTGCCCGGCCTCGCCGCCCGCCTCGGCTACAGCACCCGCCAGATCGAACGCCAGCTGCTCGCCGAACTGGGCGCGGGCCCCCTCGCCCTGGCCCGGGCCCAGCGCGCCCAGACCGCGCGCCTGCTCATCGAGACGACACCGCTGCCGATGGCGGACATCGCCTTCGCGGCCGGTTTCTCCTCCATCCGCACCTTCAACGACACCGTCCGCGAGGTGTTCGGCCTGGCCCCGAGCGACCTGCGCGCCCGGGCACCGCAGAGCGCCGCGCCGACCGCCCCCGGCACCCTGTCGCTGCGCCTGCCCTTCCGGGCCCCGCTGAACCCCGACAACCTCTTCGGTCACCTCGCCGCGACCGCCGTACCCGGCGTGGAGGAGTGGCGGGACGGCTCCTACCGGCGCACGCTCCGGCTGCCGTACGGGCACGGCATCGTGACCCTCACCCCCCGGCCCGACCACATCGCCTGCCGCCTCACCCTCACCGACCCGCGCGACCTGACCGTCGCCATCAGCCGCTGCCGCCGGATGCTCGACCTGGACGCCGACCCGGTCGCCGTCGACGACGCGCTGCGCGCCGACCCGCTGCTCGCCCCCCTGGTCGACAAGGCACCCGGGCGGCGCGTCCCGCGCACGGTCGACGAGGCGGAGTTCGCCGTGCGGGCCGTGCTCGGGCAGCAGGTGTCGACGGCCGCCGCCCGCACCCACGCCGCCCGGCTCACCACGGCGCACGGCGAGCCGGTCACCGACCCGGAGGGCGGCCTGACGCACCTCTTCCCGTCCCCGCAGGCCCTCGCGGCGGTCGACCCGGAGACCCTGGCGATGCCCCGCACCCGCCGCACCACCCTCACGACCCTGGTCCGTCACCTGGCGGACGGCTCCCTGCACCTGGGCGTCGAGAGCGACTGGGCCGAGACCCGCGCCCGGCTGCTGGACCTGCCCGGCTTCGGCCCCTGGACCGCCGACGTCATCGCCATGCGCGCCCTCGGCGACCCCGACGCCTTCCTCCCCACCGACCTCGGCATCCGGCGCGCGGCCGCCGAGCTCGGCCTGCCCGCCACCCCGGCCGCCCTCACCGCCCGCGCGACGGCCTGGCGCCCCTGGCGGGCCTACGCCGTGCAGTACCTGTGGGCGACCGACGACCACCCCATCAACTTCCTGCCCGTGTGAGGACGTCCATGAAGCAGCACACCGTCATCGACAGCCCCTGCGGCCCGCTCACCCTCGTCGCCGACGACGGTGTCCTGTGCGGGCTGTACATGACCGAACAGCGCCACCGCCCGCCCGAGGAGACCTTCGGCGACCGCGACCCCACCCCGTTCGCCGAGGCGGAGGAACAGCTGAAGGCGTACTTCGCGGGCCAGTTGAAGGAGTTCACCCTCGAACTGCGCCTGCACGGCACGCCGTTCCAGCGCAAGGTCTGGGACCGGCTGCGGGCGATCCCCTACGGCGAGCTGCGCACCTACGGAGACCTGGCCGCCGCCCTCGGCACCCCGGGCGCCTCCCGCGCCGTCGGTCTCGCCAACGGCAGGAACCCGATCGGCATCATCGTCCCCTGCCACCGCGTGGTCGGCGCCGGCGGCGGCCTCACCGGATACGGCGGCGGCCTGTCGCGCAAGCGTCAACTGCTGGACTTCGAAGGCGGTGCGGCGCTGTTCTGACCGCCGTGCGCACGTGCTGTGCAGATTCACCGCAGACCCACGAGGACCGGACGACTGCCCTCCGTATGCGTGTTTGGATCTTCCGGCAGCCAGTACGAAGGGAACAGTCATGAACTCCGTTTACCAGGTCGAGACCGCCGAGATCTCCGAGGCCGAACTCGACGACGTCGCCGGTGGTCTCGCTGTGCACGCCGGTGTGGGCCTCGGTGCCGGGCTCGCCGTCGGCGCCGCGGGGACCGGCGAGGCGTGCCTGCAGGCCCAGGTCTGCGTCGAGGTCGCGCTCTGAGCGACGCCTGACGCCCGCGGACCGCGACCGCGCCCGGACGGGCGGCGGCCGCGGTCCGCGGGCTCAGCCGTTCCCGGCGTCGCCGATCCGGCGCAGCAGCGCGGGCAGGGCCGTACCGATGGGCTCGCGGATCACCTCGTCCGCGACCTCGTCGTACGGCGTCGGCTCGGCGTTGACGATGATCAGCCGCGCCCCGTGGTCGACGGCGACACCCGCGAGTCCGGCCGCCGGATGCACCTGGAGCGAGGTGCCGACGGCGATGAACACCTGGCACGCCTTGCTGATCGCGGACGCCTCACCGAGCACCATCGGATCGAGCCGCTCGCCGAACATGACCGTCGCCGACTTCAGGATGCCGCCGCAGTCCCGGCAGGGCGGATCCGTTTCACCGGCGTCGATCCGGGCGAGGGCGTCCTCCATCGAACTGCGCGCCCGACAGCCGGTGCACACCACGCCGCGGGCACTGCCGTGCAGTTCCAGCACCTTGCGGGCGGGCATCCCGGCCAGCTGGTGCAGCCCGTCCACGTTCTGGGTGATCACCCGCACCGGCACCCCGGCCCGCTCCAGCTCCGCGACGGCCCGGTGCGCGGCGTTGGGCCGCGCCCCGAGCGCGCCGCTCTCGCGCCGCATCAGCCACGAGCGCCGCCGGATCTCCGGATCCGCCATGTAGTACGCGTACGTCACGAGCTTCTCGGCGTCGGGATCGCGCCGCCACAGCCCCTGGGGGCCGCGGTAGTCGGGGATGCCGGAGTCGGTCGAGATGCCCGCGCCGCTGAGGATCGCTACGAGGGGCCTGGTCATGGGGCCGAGACTAGGACGCCCGTGCGCGCGGAGCGAACGAGTATCCGAGGCGCGAAGGCCCGGGCGGGGCCGGTGATAAGCAGTCGTCCGGGCCGGCGTGGTCGCGTTACGTTGGCCCGATGCCCGAGCTGACGACCGACCGGCTGCTGCTGCGCCACTGGCGCGCGTCCGACCTCGCCCCCTGGGCGGCCATGAACGCCGACCCGGAGGTGCGCGCCTACTTCCCCGACGTCCTCACACCCGAGCGCAGCGACGCCTCCGTGGCGCGTTTCCAGGCCGACCTGGACGGACGGGGCTGGGGCTGGTGGGCGGTCGAGGTGCGGGCCACCGGCGCGTTCATCGGGTTCGCCGGGCTGGACCCGGTGGAGGAGGACATGCCGTTCACCGGGGTGGAGGCCGGGTGGCGGCTGGCCCGCCCGGCCTGGGGGCACGGCTACGCCACCGAGGCC
Source organism: Streptomyces sp. NPDC104814 (assembly GCF_055583185.1). Lineage (NCBI taxonomy): Bacteria > Bacillati > Actinomycetota > Actinomycetes > Kitasatosporales > Streptomycetaceae > Streptomyces > Streptomyces sp. NPDC104814. The sequence continues at coordinate 532,142 of NZ_JBVJOL010000001.1, forward strand.
GCCCGGGCGGTGCTGGACTTCGGCTTCGCGCGTCTTTCTCTGGAGGAGATCCTCGCGGTGACGGCGGCCGCCAACGTCCGCTCGCAGGCCGTCATGCGCCGGCTCGGCATGACCCACGACCCGGCCGACGACTTCGACGACCCGGCCGTCCCCGACGGCCCGCTGCGCCGCAGCGTCGTGTACCGGCTCCGCGCCCCCTCCGCGCACCGCTGAGGACGCGCGCGTCCCCCGTGCCGCAGGCCGGTGCCGCGGCCGAGGTCAGAGTCCCGCTCGATGCCGTCGGTCACCGGCCCGGTGGCCGGCCGGCGGCCGCCGCTCAGGCGACCCGCCGCCCGTTCTCCAGTTCCGCCGTGCCCGCGCCCTCCGCCAGGACGTCGAGAGCGGCCAGGACCCGGGCGCCCAGCGGGTCGAGGAGATAGCCGGTCAGCTCCTCGCGCGGCACCAGCCGCCAGGACAGCAGCTCCTCCTCCTGCAGCCGGATGGCGTCGAAGTCGTCCTCCCTCAGCACACCGCCGTCGTACAGATACGCCACCAGCGGCGGCCGGCCGGGGCCGTGCGACCAGTCCACGGCGAGCAGCCGGCCCAGCGGCCGGTCCAGACCGATCTCCTCCAGCGTCTCGCGCCGCGCGCCCTGCCGCGGCGTCTCACCCTCGTCGGACTCGATCGTGCCGCCCGGCAGCGCCCAGCCCTCGCGGTAGTTGGGCTCCACCAGCAGCACCCGGCCCTCGGCGTCCCGGAACAGCGCGGCGGCCCCGGCGAGCACGCGCGGCAGGGAGGCGATGTACGTGGCGAAGTCAGCTGTGGTCATCCAGGAAGGGTAACCAGCCCGCGCCCGCCTCAGACCTGCGTCCCGGCCAGCCGCAGCGTCCGCTCGGCCAGCTCGCTGATCCGCACCCCGTCGAAGCCGAACACCGCGCTGCGCACGGTGTCCTCCAGGGGTTCCTTCCACTGCTCCGGGATCGCCGCGGCACCGGCCAGCACCCCGGCCACCGAACCGGCCGTCGCCCCGTTGGAGTCGGTGTCCAGGCCGCCGCGCACGGTCAGCGCGATGGTGCGGGTGAAGTCCCCGTCGCCGTAGAGCAGACCCGCGGTGAGCACGGCGGCGTTCGGCACGGTGTGGATCCAGCCCAGGCCCGCGGTCTCCTCCCCGACCGTGGCCAGCGTGTCCTCCCAGGGCAGCCGCGTCCCGTGCAGGGACATCACCCGGCGTACGGTCCGCGCCAGACGGCTGCTCGCCGGTACGACCGCCAGCGCGCTCTCCAGCGCCTCGCGCACGCCGCCCGCCTCGAACGCGGCGGAGATCAGCGCGGCCGCGAACATCGCGCCGTACACGCCGTTGCCGGTGTGCGACAGCACCGCGTCCCGGCGGGCCAGCAGCGCCGCGCGGCGCGGGGCGCCCGGGCAGGTCCAGCCGAAGACGTCGGCGCGGATCAGGGCGCCGATCCACTCCTGGTAGGGGTTGTCGAAGGTCGCCGTCAGCGGCGGCTTCAGCCCGTTGGCGAGATTGCGGTACGCCGCCCGCTCCGCCGTGAACGTCTGCAGATACGGCAGCCGCAGCAGCCACAGATCGCCGACCTGCTCGGTGCTGAAGGAGAAGCCGTACGTCTCCAGCAGGTGCAGTCCGAGGATCGCGTAGTCGATGTCGTCGTCCCGGCAGCTGCCGTGGATGCGGCCGCGCACGCAGTCACGCCACTCCGGGCGCAGCGGCGGGTCGTGCTCACCGCCGTCCGCGGGCTCGGGCAGGTAGTCGGTCAGCGGGAGCGCGGAGGCCCGCCGCAGGTAGCGGTCGATGCGGTCCCGGGTCCACACCTCGCCCTGTTCCACCGGCTTGCCGAGCATGTTGCCGGCGATCCGGCCGAGCCAGCCTCCGAGGATGCGGTCGGCCAGTTCCGGCGTCGTGCCCACAGCGGTCATGGGGAAGGGGTACCCGCTCGCGACGGGGTCTGCGCAGGCGGGGCGGCCGGGTCTGCGCGGGCGGGGCGGCCGGCTCTGTGCGGGCGCGGCGACCGGGTCTGCGCAGGCGGGCGGGCGTTCCAGCCAGCGGGCGGGGCATGACGTAAGGGGTGTCCTCCGGTTATGGTCGCAGCGGCGCGACTGGCCCCGGCATGCGCCGGGCCCGGAGAGCAAGGGGATAGCAAGGTGGCGGACGCTGCTGTGGAGGGCACCCGGCGGGTGCTCGTTGCCGCGGACAAGTTCAAGGGCTCGCTGACGGCGGTGGAGGTCGCCCAGCGGGTGACGGCCGGGCTGCGCCGGGTCGTACCCGGCCTGGAGGTCGAGACCCTCCCCGTCGCGGACGGCGGGGACGGCACGGTCGCGGCCGCCGTCGCGGCCGGCTTCGAACGCCGGGAGGTCCGGGTCACCGGCCCGCTCGGCGAGCCGGTCACGGCTGCCTTCGCGCTGCGCGACGGCACCGCGGTGGTGGAGATGGCCGAGGCCTCGGGCCTCCAGCTGCTCCCGGCGGGCGTCTTCGCCCCCCTGACCGCCACGACCTACGGCTCCGGCGAGGTGCTGAAGGCCGCGCTGGACGCGGGTGCCCGCACGATCGTCTTCGGTGTGGGCGGCAGCGCCACCACCGACGGCGGCGCCGGCATGCTGGCCGCCCTCGGCGCGGTGTTCCTGGACGCCGACGGCGTACCGGTCGGCCCGGGCGGCGGCGCGCTGGCGGACCTCGCCTCGGCGGACCTGTCCGGCGTGGACCCCCGCTTCGCCGACGTGGACTTCGTCCTCGCCAGTGACGTGGACAACCCGCTCACCGGCCCGAAGGGCTGCGCCGCGGTGTACGGACCGCAGAAGGGCGCCTCCGAGGAGGACGTGGCGACCCTCGACGCGGCCCTCGCCCACTACGCGCAGGTCCTGGAGAAGGCCATCGGCCCCAAGGCCACCGAGCTCGCCGCGTCCCCGGGCGCCGGTGGCGCGGGCGGCATCGGCTACGGCGCCCTGCTGCTCGGCGCGAGCTTCCGCCCCGGCATCGAGCTGATGCTGGACGTGCTGGGCTTCGCCCCGGCCCTGGAGCGGGCGACGCTGGTGATCACCGGCGAGGGCTCCCTGGACGAGCAGACCCTGCACGGCAAGGCCCCGGCGGGCGTCGCCGCGGCGGCGCGGGCGGCGGACAAGGAGGTCGTCGCGGTCTGCGGCCGCCTGGCCCTGGCGCACGAGGCCCTGGGCCGCGCGGGCATCCGCCGCGCCTACCCCCTGACGGAGATCGAGCCGGACGTGGCGAAGTGCATCGCCGACGCCGGCCCGATCCTGGAGCGCGTGGCGGAACAAATCGCGAAGGACTACCTGAACTGACCCCCCAGGGGGGCCCGGGGCCTGCCCGTTCCCCTCATGATCCACCGGTGGCCCCGGGGGACGGCGCCTTCCGGGCGACCGCCCCCGGGGCCGTCGCCGTGCCTACGCCGGCCGGCACCCAGACTCCGAGCGCGCTGCGCAGGCACCGCCCGAAGCGCCGGACGCCGCCCCGTGCGCTGCGTCGGCCCCGACATCTCGGCGCGCCGAGCCTTGTCCTCGGCCGGCTTCGCCCGTGCGCCGCGCCGACGCCGCCCGAGGCCCCGAGCGCTGCCCGGGAGCGCCGGACGCTGCCCCGTGCGCTGCCCGGGCGCCGCGCGCTGCCCGAGCGCGCCGCCTCCGCCCGAGCCGCGCCTCCCTGCGCACGCCGCCTGGGCAGCCCTGGGAGCGCGCTCCCCGGCGCTGCTTCCCGATCGTGGGCGGCTCCGCCGCCGGCCTCCGGGCCTCGGCGCGCCGGGCCCTGTCCTCGGCCGGTTCGCCCCGGGCACCGCGTCGGCGCCGCCCGCGGCGCTGGACACTGCCCGGGAGCGCCGGACGCTGCCCCGGGTGCCGCGCAGCGCTGCCGTGCGCTGCACGAGTGCGCCGCCTCCGCCCGAGCGGGCCTCCCTCCGCACGCCGCGTGGCTGCGGTAGCCCCGGGGGGCGCTCCCGGAAGCTGCCTCCTGACCGCAGGGCGGCGCCGCCGCCGACATCCGGGCCCCGGCGCGCCGGGCCCTGTCCTCGGCCCGCTTCCCCGCGCGCTGCGCCGCCGCCCGAGGCCCCGAGCCCTGCCCGAGTGCGCCGCCTCCGCCCGAGCCGGGCCTCCCTGCGCCTTCCGCCCGGGCAGTCCTGGGGGCGCTCCCGGAGCCCCGCGGGCGGCCCCGCCGCAGGCGTCCGGCCCTGGCGCGCCTAGCCGTGTCTCAAACGGCGCTTCGCCCCGTGCCCTCACCCACCCGGCCTCTCTACCGTGCCTGCCTCCACGGTCGCCGCGACGCACGATCACCGCGACGCAGTTACCGCGGCTCACGGCCCCGCACACGGCGAAGGGCCCCGAACCCAATGGTCCGGGGCCCTTCGCAGCGGAGCGTCACGGCAGCTGCGCTGCCCTTGCCTCGCGTCGGTTGTCGCGGAAGTTGTTCACTCGCCGGGCCGTGGCGAAGAGCGGGATGACCGCGCCCATCACCAGCTGCAGCGCGCAGCCGGTCTGCAGCAGCAGCTGCCCGCTCGGCGCGCCGAAGGCCCACGCGGCCAGCAGACCCATGCTGAGCACGATCCAGGAGAGCATCGCCACCGCGAGACGCCCGCGCGGCTTGGGGTACTCCACGCGGCTCACCATCAGCCACGCCGTACCGATGATCGCCAGCAGCGTCGCCGCGAACGGCAGCTCCAGCAGGACGATCGCCACGACCGTCAGCGCCCCGAAGGGGCTCGGCATGCCCTGGAAGGTCCCGTCCTTCACCGTCACGCACGAGAAGCGCGCGAGACGCAGCACCACCGCCAGCAGAACGACGATCGCGCCGACCGCGGCCACTCTCTGGTGGGCGTCGTCGGCGACCATGCCGTAGACCAGGACGAAGTACGCCGGGGCCAGGCCGAAGCTGATCAGGTCGGACAGGTTGTCCAGTTCCGCGCCCATCGGCGAGGAGCGCAGCTTGCGCGCCACCAGACCGTCGAAGAGGTCGAAGACCGCCGCGCAGAGCATCAGGATGACCGCCGTGGCCGCGCTGTGGCGGGCCATGCCGGACTCCTGGCTGCCGGTCAGGTGCGGGATCAGGATGCCGGTGGTGGTGAAGTACACCGCCATGAAGCCGCACGTGGCGTTACCGAGGGTCAGGGTGTCCGCTATTGAGAGGCGGAGGGAGAGGGGCATCTCCTCCTCGTCCTCCTCGGCCGCCTCCGGCACCCAGCCCGACTGAGTCTGCGGATCAATCACGGTCAATGCGAGTCACCCCAGCCACGGTCTTCTGACCGACCTCGACCGCGACCTCCACACCCTCCGGCAGGTAGAGATCGACACGCGAGCCGAAGCGGATCAGCCCGATCCGGTCGCCCTGCTCGACCTTCGTCCCCTGCGGGATGTACGGCACGATGCGACGGGCCACCGCGCCGGCGATCTGGATCATCTCGATGTCGCCGAGTTCGGTGTCGAAATGCCAGACTACGCGCTCGTTGTTCTCGCTCTCCTTGTTGAAAGCCGGAACAAAGCCGCCCGGGATGTGCTCGACCGACGTCACGGTGCCGGCCAGGGGGGCGCGGTTGACGTGGACGTTGAGCGGGCTCATGAAGATCGCGACCCGGGTCCGGCCGTCCTTCCACGGCATGATGCTCTGCACCACACCGTCGGCCGGGGAGATGACCCGGCCCTGGGTGATCTCGCGCTCGGGGTCGCGGAAGAACCACAGCATCCCCGCCGCGAGCGCGGTGGCGGGAACGGCGACGGCCCTGGCGGCGCCGGAGCGGCGGGCCCGGACCAGGCTGAGGGCTGCGGTGGCGACGGTCGGGAGAAGCCACGGCGATGCTCCGCGCGCGAGGCGTACGCCGGCCCGGCTGTCGCGAGATGCAGAGGTTTGGCTGTGGGGCATGGATGACCTTCGTAGCGGATGATGCCGCGCTTCAGGAGGGGGACGGCGGCTTTCCGCGATCGTAGCGGTTCACGGGCACAACTGGGTAAGGCAGGAAGCCGAGTCGGCGTCCGAAGAGTGCCTACGGGGTGTGATCTTCCTCCCGGAGATAACACCCCGTACCCGGACAATCAGCCCTGGAACCGATACTCTTCGAGCAGCCTGCGCCCGATGATCATTTTCTGGATCTCGGCGGTACCTTCACCGATGAGCAGCATCGGGGCCTCACGGTAGAGGCGCTCGATCTCATACTCCTTGGAGAAGCCGTAACCGCCGTGGATCCGGAAGGCATCCTCCACGACCTCCTTGCAGTACTCGGAGGCGAGGTACTTCGCCATCCCTGCCTCGAGGTCGTTTCGTTCACCAGAGTCCTTTTTGCGCGCTGCGTTCACCATCATCGCATGCGCGGCCTCCACCTTGGTGGCCATCTCGGCGAGCTTGAACTGGATCGCCTGGTGCTGGGCGATCGGCTTGCCGAACGTGTGGCGCTGCTGCGCGTACTGCACGCCCAGCTCGAAGGCACGCTGCGCGACACCGCAGCCACGCGCCGCGACATTGACGCGGCCGACCTCCACGCCGTCCATCATTTGGTAAAAACCTCGGCCGGTGACCCCGCCGAGCACCCGGTCGGCCGGGATCCGCAGGCCGTCCATGATCAGCTCGGTGGTGTCGACGCCCTTGTAGCCCATCTTGTCGATCTTGCCCGGGATGGTCAGGCCGGGGCGGACCTCACCGAAGCCGGGCTCCTTCTCAACGAGGAAGGTGGTCATCGACTTGTGCGGGGCCGTGCCCTCGGGGTGTCCTTCGTCACTGCGGACGAGCACCGCCACGAGCGAGGACGTGCCGCCGTTCGTCAGCCACATCTTCTGGCCGTTCAGGACGTACTCGTCGCCGTCCTTCACCGCCTTGGAGGTGATGGCCGACACGTCGGAGCCCAGACCCGGCTCCGACATCGAGAAGGCGCCGCGGATGTCGCCGGCCGCCATCCTCGGCAGGAAGTGGTCCTTCTGCTCCTGCGTGCCGTGCTGCTTGAGCATGTACGCGACGATGAAGTGTGTGTTGATGATGCCGGACACGGACATCCAGCCGCGGGCGATCTCCTCCACGCACAGGGCGTAGGTGAGGAGCGACTCGCCCAGACCCCCGTACTCCTCGGGGATCATCAGGCCGAACAGGCCGAGTTCCTTCAGCCCGTCGACGATCGCTTGCGGGTACTCGTCGCGGTGCTCCAGCTCCGTGGCGACAGGAATGATCTCCTTGTCGACAAAGTCCCGGACGGTGGAGAGGATCTCCTGCTGGACGTCGGTCAGACCGGCGGTCTGGGCGAGACGGGCCATCTCTACTTCTCCTGCTCACGCTTTGAAATGTCACGGAGCTCCGGGCGGCCCGGCTGCTCGCCGCCGCGCTCCTTGATGTACGTCTCGGTCGGCACCATCACCTTGCGGCGGAAGACGCAGACGAGCGTGCCGTCCTGCTTGTAGCCCTTGGTCTCGACGTAGACGATGCCGCGGTCGTTCTTCGACTTCGACGGCCACTTGTCCAGGACCGTCGTCTCGCCGTAGATCGTGTCGCCGTGGAAGGTCGGCGCCACGTGCTTGAGCGACTCGATCTCCAGGTTGGCGATCGCCTTGCCGGAGATGTCCGGCACGCTCATCCCGAGCAGCAGGGAGTAGATGTAGTTCCCGACGACGACGTTCTTGCCGAAGTCCGTCGTCTTCTCCGCATAGTTCGTGTCCATGTGGAGCGGGTGGTGGTTCATGGTGAGGAGACAGAACAGGTGGTCGTCGTACTCCGTGACCGTCTTGCCCGGCCAGTGCTTGTACGTCGCCCCGACCTCGAACTCCTCGTAGGTGCGTCCGAACTGCATCGCGCTCAGGCCTCCGGGATCTCGAACTTCGACGTGCGCTGCATGCCGGCGGCCCGGCCCTTGCCGGAGATGACCAGGGCCATCTTGCGGCTGGCCTCGTCGATCATCTCGTCGCCGAGCATCGCGGAGCCCTTCTTGCCGCCCGCCTCGGACGTGTAGTAGTCGTACGCGTCCAGGATCAGCTCGGCGTGGTCGTAGTCCTCCTGGGACGGCGAGAAGATCTCGTTGGACGCCTCGACCTGGCCCGGGTGCAGCACCCACTTGCCGTCGAAGCCGAGCGCGGCGGCGCGCTGCGCGACCTCGCGGTAGCCCTCGACGTTGCGGATCTGCAGGTAGGGGCCGTCGATCGCCTGGAGGTTGTTGGCGCGGGCGGCCATCAGGATCTTCATCAGGATGTAGTGGTAGGCGTCCGCCGGGTAGCCGGGCGGCTGCTCGCCCACGACCAGCGACTTCATGTTGATCGACGCCATGAAGTCGGCCGGGCCGAAGATGATCGTCTCGACGCGCGGGGAGGCCTGCGCGATCGCGTTGACGTTGTTCAGGCCCTGCGCGTTCTCGATCTGCGCCTCGATGCCGATCTTGCCGACCTCGAAGCCCATCGTCTTCTCGATCTGCGTCAGCAGCAGGTCGAGGGCGACGATCTGCTCGGCGCTCTGCACCTTCGGCAGCATGATGCAGTCGAGGTTCTGCCCCGCGCCCTCGACGACCGTCACGACGTCCCGGTACGTCCACTCGGTCGTCCAGTCGTTGACCCGCACGACCCTCGTCTTGCCGGTCCAGTCGCCCTCGTTGAGGAACTTGACGATGGTGTGCCGCGCCTCGGGCTTGGCGAGCGGCGCGCAGGCGTCCTCCAGGTCGAGGAAGACCTGGTCGGCGGGGAGGCCCTGGGCCTTCTCCAGGAAGCGCGGGTTCGAGCCCGGCACCGCCAGGCAGGAACGCCGCGGGCGAAGGCGGTTGACAGGCGTGATCATGCGGGGACCTCCAGGGGGTCGAGCTTGTTCGCTGTCCGGATCTCGTCGACGATGCGGCCGATGATGCCGGTGATGTCGAAGTCCTTCGGGGTGAAGACGGCGGCCACTCCGGCGGCCCTGAGCTGCGCGGCGTCCCCGCTGGGGATGATGCCACCCGCGATCACGGGTATATCTGTGGCACCGGCCACACGCAGCCGGTCCAGCACGTCCGGCACCAGCTGCGCGTGCGAGCCGGACAGGATGGACAGGCCCACCGCGTGCACGTCCTCGGCCAGGGCCGCGTCCACGATCTGCTCCGGGGTGAGCCGGATGCCCTGGTAGACCACCTCGAAGCCGGCGTCACGGGCCCGCACGGCGATCTGCTCGGCGCCGTTGGAGTGCCCGTCCAGGCCCGGCTTGCCGACCAGGAAGCGCAGCTTGCCCACGCCCAGGTCCTTGGCCGTCAGCTCCACCTTGCGGCGCACCCCGGCGAGCGCCGAGCCCGCCTCGGCCGTGACGGCGACGGGCGCGGAGGACACGCCCGTCGGAGCGCGGAACTCGCCGAACACCTCGCGCAGCGCCCCGGCCCACTCGCCGGTCGTCACGCCGGCGCGGGCGCACTCCAGGGTGGCCTCCATGAGGTTGTCGGTGCCCTTCGCGGCCTCCTTCAGCTTCTCCAGCGCCTTGCACGGGCGCGGGTGGTTGAAGGGCGGCTGGTAGCGGGTGTCCCGCCAGTGCTGGAGCGAGGCGATGACCTGGGCCTCGACCGCCGGGTCGACCGTCTGGATCGCGGTGTCCAGGTCGGCGGTCAGCGGGTTGGGCTCGGTCGACTCGAAGATGTTGACGCCGACGATCTTCTCCTGCCCGGACTCGATCCGGGCCCGGCGCTCGGCGTGCGAGGAGACCAGCTGCGACTTCAGATAGCCGGACTCCACGGCGGCCATCGCGCCGCCCATCTCCTCGATCCGGTCCATCTCCGCGAGGGAGTCGGCGACCAGCTGCTCCACCTTCGCCTCGATCACCTTCGAGCCCTCGAAGATGTCGTCGTACTCCAGCAGGTCGCTCTCGTACGCCAGCACCTGCTGGATGCGCAGGCTCCACTGCTGGTCCCAGGGGCGGGGCAGGCCGAGCGCCTCGTTCCAGGCGGGCAGCTGCACGGCACGCGCGCGTGCGTCCTTGGAGAGGGTGACCGCCAGCATCTCCAGCACGATCCGCTGGACGTTGTTCTCCGGCTGCGCCTCGGTCAGACCGAGCGAGTTGACCTGGACGCCGTAGCGGAAGCGGCGCTGCTTGGGGTTCTCGATGCCGTACCGCTCGCGGGTGACCTGGTCCCAGATGCGGCCGAAGGCGCGCATCTTGCACATCTCCTCGACGAAGCGGACGCCCGCGTTCACGAAGAAGGAGATCCGGGCGACCACGTCGCCCATGCGCTCCTGCGGCACCTGGCCGGAGTCGCGCACGGCGTCGAGCACGGCGATCGCGGTGGACATCGCGTACGCGATCTCCTGCACCGGCGTGGCCCCGGCCTCCTGCAGGTGGTAGCTGCAGATGTTGATCGGGTTCCACTTCGGGATGTGGGAGACCGTGTACGCGATCATGTCCGTCGTCAGGCGGAGCGACGGGCCCGGCGGGAAGACGTGCGTCCCGCGGGACAGGTACTCCTTGACGATGTCGTTCTGGGTCGTGCCCTGGAGCTTGGTGATGTCCGCGCCCTGCTCCTCGGCGACGACCTGGTAGAGCGCCAGCAGCCACATGGCGGTGGCGTTGATCGTCATCGAGGTGTTCATCTGCTCCAGGGGGATGTCCTGGAACAGCCGGCGCATGTCACCGAGGTGCGCGACGGGCACGCCCACCCGGCCGACCTCGCCGCGGGCGAGGATGTGGTCGGAGTCGTAGCCGGTCTGCGTCGGCAGGTCGAACGCCACCGACAGGCCCGTCTGGCCCTTGGCGAGGTTGCGCCGGTACAGCTCGTTGGACGCCTCGGCCGTGGAGTGACCGGCGTACGTGCGCATGAGCCACGGCCGGTCCTTCTCCCGCCTGCCTTCGGCGGGCTGACGCTCAGTCATCTATGACCTCGGGGTGCTCAGACGTTCCGGAAGCGGTTGATGGCGTCGATGTGCTGCGCGCGCATCTCGTGGTCGCGCACGCCGAGGCCCTCCTCGGGCGCCAGGCACAGCACGCCGACCTTGCCCTGGTGCAGGTTGCGGTGGACGTCGTAGGCCGCTTGGCCGGTCTCCTCCAGGGAGTACGTCTTCGACAGCGTCGGGTGGATCTTGCCCTTGGCGATGAGGCGGTTGGCCTCGTAGGCCTCGCGGTAGTTGGCGAAGTGCGAGCCGATGATCCGCTTCAGCGACATCCACAGGTAGCGGTTGTCGTACTCGTGCATGTAGCCCGAGGTCGAGGCGCAGGTGGTGATGGTGCCGCCCTTGCGGGTGACGTAGACCGAGGCACCGAAGGTCTCGCGGCCCGGGTGCTCGAAGACGATGTCGATGTCCTCGCCGCCGGTGAGCTCGCGGATGCGCTTGCCGAAGCGCTTCCACTCCTTGGGGTCCTGGGTGTGCTCGTCCTTCCAGAACTTGTAGCCCTCGGCGTTGCGGTCGATGATCGCCGTGGCGCCCATCTTCCGGCAGATCTCGGCCTTCTCCGGGGAGGAGACGACACAGACCGGGTTGGCGCCGCCGGCCAGGGCGAACTGGGTGGCGTAGGAGCCGAGGCCGCCGGAGGCGCCCCAGATCAGGACGTTGTCGCCCTGCTTCATCGCCGCGCCGTTGCGGGAGACGAGCTGCCGGTAGGCGGTGGAGTTCACCAGCCCCGGGGCGGCGGCCTCCTCCCAGCTCAGGTGCTTGGGCTTGGGCATCAGCTGGTTGGTCTTCACCAGGGCGATCTCGGCGAGGCCACCGAAGTTGGTCTCGAAGCCCCAGATGCGCTGCTCGGGGTCGAGCATGGTGTCGTCGTGGCCGTCGGGCGACTCCAGCTCGACGCTCAGGCAGTGCGCGACGACCTCGTCGCCGGCCTGCCAGGCGTTGACGCCGGGGCCCGTGCGCAGGACGACGCCGGCCAGGTCGGAGCCGATGATGTGGTACGGCAGGTCGTGCCGCTTGGTCAGCGGGGACAGCTTGCCGTAGCGCTCCAGGAACGCGAAGGTCGACACCGGCTCGAAGATCGAGGTCCACACGGAGTTGTAGTTGACCGAGGAGGCCATGACGGCCACCAGGGCCTCGCCCGGGCCGAGCTCGGGCACCGGAACGTCGTCCAGGTGGATCGACTTGCGGGGGTCCTTGTCGCGGCTGTTGAGCCCCGCGAACATCTCCGCCTCGTCCTTGTGGACGGTGATCGCGCGGTACGACTCGGGGAGCGGCAGGTTGGCGAAGTCGGCCGAGGTGGACTCGGGCGACTGGATCGCGGCCAGGATGTCCTTCATGGTCACGGTGTTGCCTCCGGCGGTGAGCGCCCTGAGGGAGGGGCGCCGATGGGTACGTCGGTGCTGCTGAGGGTTGCGAGGGGTGTGCCGTCGGTTCGGCGGGTGGTGCTGGTTCGGCAGCGCTTTGTGGCGCGGGAGGGTGCCTGTGACGCAGGCGTCCGGGCGCGCACGCCTTCCGGCTTGCGGGGACAGCCGGCACATCGCGGTTTCGCTGTGTGCCGGCCGCCCGGAACACTCTCAACGTATGGCACAGCGTGTCAGGTGACAAGGCACTGAGTGCCAGAACTTCCTCTCAGATGAAATCTTTACGTAACAAATGAGCGATGATCGATCGAATGCCGCCGGAGAGCCGGTCGAAAACGGCTCGTGACATGCCAAAACGGCCACCCCGAAGGGTGGCCGTCATCACAGGAGGGAAGGGGCGCTCAGCGCTCCTTGAGCGCCTGCTCGATGGTCCGCATGACCTCCTCCAGCGGGGCGTCGGTGCGGGCGACCGTCACCAGTACCTCGCCCTGCGCGGACGTCGTCGCGGCGGTCGGGGGCGCGGGCGGCGCCGACCGCCCGGCCATGATCCCCGTGCCGAACGTCTTGCGCACGATCGCGAAGGCGTGGTCGAGCTGCGCCTCCACGTCCCCCTGCCCGCCGGCCCGCAGCCACCGCCGCAGCACGTGGTTGTGCGCGGTGACCACCGCCGACGCGGCGACCTCGGCCAGCAGCGGGTCGTCGTTGGCGTCGTCGTCGTGCGCGTGCTCGTCGAAGTGCCCGAGCAGATAGCGGGTGAACAGACGCTCGTAGCGGGCCACCGAGGCGATCTCGGCCTCGCGCAGGGTGGGCACCTCGCGCGTGAGCTTGTAGCGGGCCACGGAGATCTCCGGGCGGGCCGCGTACATCTTCATGACTTCCTTGATGCCGCGGCACACCGTGTCCAGCGGGTGCTCGTGCGCCGGGGCGGCGTTGAGCACCGCCTCGGCGCGGACCAGGGTGTCGTCGTGGTCCGGGAAGATCGCCTCTTCCTTGGAACGGAAGTGGCGGAAGAAGGTGCGGCGGGCGACGCCGGCCGCGGCGGCGATCTCGTCGACGGTGGTCGCCTCGTACCCCTTCGTCGCGAAGAGCTCCATCGCGGCGGCCGCCAGTTCTCGGCGCATTTTCAGCCGCTGGGCAGCCGCGCGGGAGCCCGCGGCGGTTTCCGGCGCGTCGGGCGTGGCGGTGGTACGTGAGGACTTGGCGGGCTGGGACATGACCCGAACGTACTGCATGGGCGCGGCTCTCTGTGCAGGTCCGGGGCTTCCCCCGCCCGTGAAGGGCGGGGGAGGGGTGGCCGGATCCAGCAGCCCGCCCCAGTCCGCGCGGTCCGGATCCGTCCCGTACCACTCGCCGGAATGCTCAGCGGCGGGCATATTCGCGGAAGCCGCGGCCCGTCTTGCGGCCGAGGCAGCCCGCGGCCACCAGGTGCTCCAGGAGCGGCGCGGGCGCGAGGCCCGGGTCGCGGAACTCGCGGTGCAGCACCTTCTCGATGGCCAGCGAGACGTCCAGGCCGACGACGTCCAGCAGCTCGAACGGACCCATCGGGTAGCCGCCGCCCAGCTTCATCGCCGCGTCGATGTCGTCGAGGGAGGCGTAGTGCTCCTGGACCATCTTGATCGCGTTGTTCAGGTACGGGAAGAGCAGCGCGTTCACGATGAACCCGGCCCGGTCGCCGCAGTCCACGGCGTGCTTCCTGATCTTGGCGCAGACCTCGCGGACGGTGGCGTGCACGTCGTCAGCGGTGAGCACCGTACGGACCACCTCGACCAGCTTCATCGCCGGCGCCGGGTTGAAGAAGTGCATGCCGATCACGTCCTGCGGACGCGAGGTGGCACGGGCGCAGGCGACGACCGGCAGCGAGGACGTCGTCGTCGCGAGGACCGCGCCCGGCTTGCAGACCTTGTCCAGCGCCGCGAACAGCTGCTGCTTGACCTCCAGGTCCTCCGCGACGGCCTCGACGGCCAGGTCCACGTCGGCGAACGCGTCGTAGGAGCCCGCCGGGGTGATCCGCTCCAGGGTCTGGGCGGCGGCCTCGGCGGTCATCCGGCCCTTGTCGACCGAGCGGGCCAGCGACTTGCCGATACGGGCCTTCGCGGTCTGCGCCTTCTCCTCGCTGCGGGCGGCGAGGACGACCTCGTAACCGGCCTTGGCGAAGACCTCGGCGATGCCGGACGCCATGGTGCCCGAGCCCGCGACGCCGACCGAGCGCACCGGGCGGCCGGCGGTCGGCGAGCCGCCCTCCAGCGGGGTCAGGGCGTCCCGCACCACGGTCGCGCTGCCGGGGGCCTCGTAGGTGTAGAAGCCGCGGCCCGTCTTGCGGCCGGTCAGGCCCGCCTCGCTGAGCTGCTTCAGGATCGGCGCCGGGGCGTGCAGCCGGTCCCGGGACTCGGCGTACATCGCCTCCAGGACGGTGCGCGCGGTGTCGATACCGATCAGGTCGAGCAGCGCCAGCGGGCCCATCGGCAGGCCGCAGCCGAGCCGCATCGCCGCGTCGATGTCCTCCCGCGAGGCGTACTTCGCCTCGTACATCGCGGCCGCCTGGTTGAGGTAGCCGAACAGCAGCCCGTCCGCCACGAACCCGGGACGGTCACCGACCGCCACCGGCTCCTTGCCCAGCTCGAGCGCCAGGTCGGTGACCGCGGCGACGGCCTGCGGCGCGGTCAGCACGCACGAGACGACCTCGACCAGCTTCATGGCCGGCGCCGGGTTGAAGAAGTGCAGGCCCAGCACCCGCTCCGGGCGGGCCGAGTCGGCGGCCAGCCGGGTCACGGACAGGGCGTTGGTGCCGGTCGCGAGGATCGCCTCGGGGCGCACGATCCCGTCCAGCTCACGGAAGATCTGCTGCTTGACCTCGTACGACTCCGGCGCCACCTCAATGACGAGGTCGGCGTCCGCCGCGGCGGACAGCTCGGTGGTGGTCCGGACCCGGGCGAGGGCGTCGGCGCGCTCCTGCCCGGTCAGCCGGCCGCGCTCGACGGCACGGGCGGTGGACGCCTCCAGCGCGGCCAGACACTGGGCCGCCTGGGCTTCGCTGATGTCGATGCCGGTCACCTCGCGGCCGGCGCGGACCAGGACCTCGGTGATGCCGGTGCCCATGGTGCCGAGACCGACGACGGCGATCTTCTGCAGCGCGGAGGGAGAACTGGGGGACAGGGGAGTGGCCATCGCGGGACTCCAGGAATGAGGGTGACGACGAGGAGAGCGCCCGGGTGCGCCGCGGGGGCGCACCGGGTGCGTGCAGGAGTGCGGGTGTGATGTCCGGGCTGCTGAGCGCACACGCCCGGTGCCGTCGCGTGCCCCGCTCGGGGTGGACCCGAGGGGTGGGGCGGGCGTGCACACGCCCGTCGCACGGCGGAGAACCGACCGGCCCTGTCCCGAGGCCGGGTCGCACTGCGGTACATGACGTACCGAACCGACTGCTCCCGTGGGGCTGCGTCACCAAACCGTCACGGGGAGGGGTGCGAGTGGGTAACTCGCTCGCTTGAGCTTAACCGGCGGGTAACGAGCGCGCCAGCCCCCGGACTTTGTGATGTACGTCCCTCGGCGCCGCGGGCGCCCTACCCTCTCAGGCATGGACGAAGAGTTGCGAGCGCTCACGGAGCGCTTACGGCGGGAGTCGGGAGGCGGCCCGGACTTCGAACGGCTGCTCACCGCGGACGCCGATGCGCTGGCCCGGGTACTGACCGCGCCCGCGGAACCGCTGTGGGCCCGCGAGCTCGCCGCCTTCCGGCTGGGCCGCGCCGGCGACCGGCGCGCCTTCGAGGCCCTCGTCCTGCTGCTCAACCACCGCGATCCCGAGCGCTGCGCGTCCGCCGCGCACGCCCTGGCCCGCCTCGGCGACCCGCGCACCGCCCGCGCCGCGGCCGCCCTCGCCACCAACGAACTGCGCGTGGCCTACGCCCTGCACCCCGTCCGCCTGCTGGTCGCGCTGGACGCCCCGGAGTCCGTGCCCGCCCTGATCACCACGCTGCGCCGCCGCCTGAGGCCGCACGACCCCTACCGCAGGGTGGCCCTCGCCTGCGTGGAGGGCCTCGGCACCCTGGCCGACGCCCGCGCCCGGGAGGTCCTCACCGAGGCCCTGGCCCACCCGTCCCTCGCCCAGGCGGCGGTCCACGCACTGGCCCGCATCCCGCAGCAGCGGTGAGCCCGGGCGACGGTGAGCCCGGGCACCGGTGAGCCCGGCCGCGCTGCCGGAGCGACCGCCGTCCCGCGTGGCGCCGGGGTCAGCCCCGGCGCTCGCAGTACCGCGGGCACCGCGGGGGCCGTTGCGCCGGGGCCGCCCGTGGTGACCGTCGTGCCACGCCCGACGGGCGTCAGGCCGGGGTGACCGCGAGTGCCTCGATCTCCATCAGGAACTCCGGGCGTACCAGCGCCGCCACCTGGACGGCCGAGGACGCCGGCAGGCGGTCGTCCGGCAGGTGCGCCGCGCGGGCCGCGCGGATCGCCGGCAGGTGGGCCATGTCCGTGACGAAGTAGGTGAGTTTCACGACGTCGTCGAAGCTCGCCCCGGCCGCGGCCAGGCAGCGGCGGAGGTTGTCGAAGACCTGGCGGGCCTGAGCGGCCGCGTCGCCCTCGCCCACCACGCTGCCGTCCTCGGCCAGCGCCAGCTGTCCGGAGACGGCGACCAGGCGGCCCGTGCCGATCACCACATGGCTGTACTGCGCCGCGGGCGCGACTCCGTCGGGGGCGGTGATCCGCGTCAGGTGACTCATGCGTCCCATCATGGCGCACGGGTCCGACGGTCACCGCCCCCGACGGGACGTCAAAGGCCCGCTCAGCTGCGGAAGCCGAGCAGACCGTGCAGCGCCGAGCCGCGTGAGCCGCTGGACGCCTCCTTCGTGCCGAGCGGCTTCGGGGCGGGCAGCGTCGCGCACACCGCGTCCACCGCCCCGCCGCCGCGCGGCACCGTGCCGTCGGCCAGATACGCCGTCAGATACCGGTCCAGGCAGGCGTTGCCGCTGAGGGTGATGCCGTGGTTGCCGCCACCCTGCTCGAC
Organism: Streptomyces sp. NPDC104814; assembly: GCF_055583185.1. NCBI lineage: Bacteria > Bacillati > Actinomycetota > Actinomycetes > Kitasatosporales > Streptomycetaceae > Streptomyces > Streptomyces sp. NPDC104814. The sequence goes on from NZ_JBVJOL010000001.1 coordinate 549,287, forward strand.
GACCAGGCTGGAGCGGTCCAGCAGCCGGTGCACGGTCGCACCGCCGCGATAGGGGGTCGCCGCGTCGTTCGTCGCCTGGAACAGCAGCGCCGGCGGCAGGCTCGCGTTGGCCACGTTCACCGGTCGCTGCGCCGACGTCGGCCAGAACGCGCACGGCGCGTTGTACCAGGCGTTGTTCCAGGTCATGAACGGCGCCTTCTCGTGGACCGCCCAGTTGTCCTTGCGCCACTGCCGCCATTCGCGCGGCCAGGAGGCGTCCCGGCACTGCACGGCGGTGTAGACGCTGTAGCCGTTGTCACCGGAGGCGCTCACCGCACCGAAGTTGTCGTACGCCTCGACCAGCGGACCCGTGTCGTTCTTCGTGACGTACGCCGAGAACGCCTCGGCGAGGTAGGGCCAGTAGCCGTTGTAGTAGCCGCCCGGGATGAAGGTGTCCTCCAGCTCGGAGGCGCCCACCTTGCCCTGGGCCGGTGTGTGCGCGAGGGCCGCCCGCATCGCGTACCACCTCGCCTCCACCTTCTCCGGGTCGGTGCCCAGGTGGTAGGTGGCGTCGTACTTCGCGATCCACGACATCAGCGCCCGGTGGCGGTCGTTGAAGGCGAGGTCCTGCGTGAGGTTGTCGTCGTACCACACACCCGTGGGGTCGACGATCGAGTCCAGCACCAGGCGGCGCACCCGCTGCGGGTACAGCCGGGCGTAGACGGCGCCCAGGTAGGTGCCGTAGGAGTAACCGAAGTAGTTGAGCTGCGGCGCGCCGGTCGCGGCGCGGATGGCGTCCATGTCCCGCACGGCGCTGACGGTGTCCATGTGGGGCAGCAGGTCCGCGTACTTCCTGCCGCAGGCCGTCGCGAAGGACGTGGCCCGGCGCAGGTTCGCCTGCTCCAGGGCGCCGGTGGCCGGCACCGAGTCGGGCCGCACCGGCTTGAAGTGGCCGGGCACGCAGTCCAGGGCGGGGCGGGACTTGCCGACGCCACGCGGGTCGAACCCGATGACGTCGTACTGCGCCGCCACCGCCTTGGGCAGCGAGGAGGCGACGAACCCGGCGAGGCTGAGTCCGCTGCCGCCGGGACCGCCGGGGTTGACCAGCAGCGGACCCTGGTAGGCCCGGGCGGTGTGCGGAACCCGGGAGAGCGCCAGGGTGATCTGCCGCCCGTCCGGGGCCGTGTGGTCCAGCGGCACCGTCAGGGACGCGCACTGGAGCGTCGGATAGTCGGTGGTGCCGCACTTCTTCCAGGTGAGAGGGGCGGCGGGTGCGCCGTGCGCGGCGTGGGCCTGCGCGGGCGCCGCCGTGAGGGCTCCGGCCAGCACGGCGACGGCGCCGCACAGCGCGGCTGCGCGTTTGCTCATGGGGGTCCTCCCAGGACGGAGGGTGGTGGACCGCGAGATTCACGGTCCACGCCGCATCGTCCCGGCAAGGAACCCCCGAAGAACGTGTTCCGGCGATACTTGACCCGGATGGGCCGCCGGATGCCCTCGAACGCTCTCAGATCAGCGACAGTTGGGTGGGCTCCGGCGCCGGGGCCCCGGTGGCGCGCACGGGCCGGATCCGGCGGGGCAGGCCCGGGCCGGCCGGGCCGATGCCGTACTCCCGGGCCAGCTCGTGCACCTGACGGGTGATCCGGCGCTGGTACCACTTCGGCGCGTAGGCGCCCGCGGCGTACAGCCGCTCGTACCGCGGCACCAGGTACGGGTGGTGCCTGTGCAGCCACGCCATGAACCACTCCCGCGCCCCGGGCCGCAGGTGCAGCGCCAGCGGTGTCACCGAGGTCGCCCCGGCCTCCGCGATGGCCCGCACGGTCGCGCGCAGCTGCTCGGGCCGGTCGCCGAGGAACGGGATCACCGGAGCCATCAGCACCCCGCACCCGATGCCGTGCTCGGCCAGGGTCCGTACGACGTCCAGGCGCCGCTCGGGGGCGGGGGTGCCCGGCTCCACCGTGCGCCACAGCTCGCCGTCGGTGAAGCCGACCGAGACGGAGATGCCGACGTCGGTCACCGCGGCCGCCTGCTTCAGCAGCTCCAGGTCGCGCAGGATCAGCGTGCCCTTGGTCAGGATCGAGAAGGGGTTCGCGCGGTCGCGCAGGGCGCCGATGATGCCCGGCATCAGCCGGTAGCGGCCCTCGGCGCGCTGGTAGCAGTCGACGTTGGTGCCCATCGCGATGTGCTCGCCCTGCCAGCGCGGTGAGGCCAGCTGGTGGCGCAGCAGCTCGGGCGCGTTCACCTTGACCACGATCTGGGTGTCGAAGCCGATCCCGGTGTCCAGGTCCAGGTAGCTGTGCGTCTTGCGGGCGAAGCAGTACACGCACGCGTGCGAGCAGCCCCGGTAGGGGTTCACCGTCCACTCGAAGGGCATGCGGGAGGCGCCGGGGACGCGGTTGATGATCGAGCGGGCCCGGATCTCGTGGAAGGTGATCCCGCGGAACTCCGGTGTGTCGACGGTGGTGCGGACCACCGCGTCGGCGCCGAACAGCGCGGCGTCGTCGGCACGGCTGTGCTCGCCCGCGTCCACGGTGAGGTTCTCCCAGCGCATGACGCCTCCTCGGTAGCTCTGGCGTAGGTCGCGGTGGCTCTGCCGACACAATAGAACACTTGTTCCCATGATCGTGCGAACGTCATCTCCGGTCATCCGAAGACCCTCGATCGATCACTTCCGGCACCCCGATTTGGGTGCCCGCGCGGCGGGGTGGTTGGCTTGCCCCAACCCGAGAACACGAGGTCCTGGAGGGATCCGATGGCGCAGGTCGAGGCCACTACCGAGCGGGTCGTCGCGGCGGACCCGGAGACGGTGTTCGACACCCTCGCCGACTACAGCGGCGCGCGCGAGAAGCTGCTGCCCGAGCACTTCAGCGAGTACGAGGTGCGCGAGGGCGGCGACGGCGAGGGCACCCTCGTCCACTGGAAGCTCCAGGCCACCAGCAAGCGCATCCGCGACTGCCTGATGGAGGTGACCGAGCCCACCGACGGGCAGCTGGTGGAGAAGGACCGCAACTCCTCCATGGTCACCACCTGGACCGTCACCCCGGCCGGGGAGGGCAGGTCCCGGGTCCAGGTGACCACCACATGGAAGGGCGCCGGCGGCATCGGCGGCTTCTTCGAGAAGACCTTCGCGCCCAAGGGGCTCGCCCGGATCTACGACGCGCTGCTCGCCAAGCTGGCCGCCGAGGTCGAGAAGTGACAAGTCGCCGGTGAGCCACCGGGGTTGACCTCCGGTTGACTCCATCACCGGTTCGAGTGGATCTCCGTTCGACGCGCCGATTCGCCGTAACTCGTCGCGCCTGCCCGTAGTTGTCGCCTTACGCGGGAATTGCGTGGCAGGCGCGACGAGGGGAGCGGCACGTGGGCGGGATCACCCTGACGCAGGAGGAGCTGCGGGAAGCGCCGGTCGTGGCGCCCCCCGGACCTCCCGCGCCCGGGCCCGACGATCCGGCCGGGCTCAGCCCCCGCCGGGTGCGCCTGGTCTTCCTCGGCCTGATGCTCGCGCTGCTGCTCGCCGCGCTCGAGCAGATGATCGTCGCCACCGCCCTGCCGAAGATCGTCGGCGAGCTGCACGGCCTGGAGCGGATGTCCTGGGCGATCACCGCCTATCTGCTCACCTCCACCGTCGGCCTGCCCGTCTACGGCAAGCTCGGTGACCTGCTCGGCCGCAAGAGCGTCTTCCAGTTCGCGATCGTCGTCTTCGTCATCGGCTCCGCGCTCGCCGGCCGGGCGCAGAGCATGGACCAGCTGATCGCCTTCCGGGCGGTGCAGGGCGTCGGCGCGGGCGGCCTGATGATCGGCGTCCAGGCGATCATCGCGGACATCGTGCCGCCACGGCAGCGCGGCCGGTTCATGGGCCTGATCGGCGCCGCCTTCGGCCTCGCCTCCGTCGCCGGACCCCTGCTCGGCGGCTACTTCACCGACCACCTCTCCTGGCGCTGGTGCTTCTACATCAACGTCCCCTTCGGCCTGCTCACCCTCGCCGTGGTCACCGTCGTGCTGAAACTGCCGAAGCCCACCGCCCGGCCCCGCTTCGACATCCTCGGCACCCTGCTGCTCGCCGCCGCCTCCACCTGTCTGGTGCTGCTGACCAGCTGGGGCGGCACCGAGTACGCCTGGGGCTCGCGGGTCATCGCCGGCCTCGGCGCCGGCGCGGTCGTCGCCGCCGTACTGTTCCTGATCACCGAGCACCGCGCGGCCGAACCCCTCATCCCGCTGCGGCTGTTCCGCGACTCCGTCTTCAACGTCTCCGCGCTCGTCGGCCTGGTGATCGGTGTCGCCCTCTTCGGCGCCGCCAGCTATCTGCCGACCTTCCTGCAGATGGTCGACGGGGCCTCCGCCACCGAGTCGGGCCTGCTGATGCTGCCCATGATGGGCGGCATCGTCGGCGCCTCGGTCATCTCCGGCCAGCTCATCAGCCACACCGGCCGCTACAAGCTCTACCCGGTGCTCGGCGGCGCCGTCTCCGCGCTCGGCATGTGGCTGCTGTCCCGGCTCGAAGTGGACACCCCCCGGCTGCACTACAGCATCTGGATGGCCGTCCTCGGCACCGGCATCGGCCTGGTGATGCCCGTCCTGGTGCTCGCCGTGCAGAACTCCGTGCGCCCCGCCGACCTCGGCACCGCCACCAGCGCCAACAACTACTTCCGGCAGATCGGCGGCAGCGTCGGCGCCGCGATCTTCGGCACCCTCTTCGCCGACCGCCTCACCGACGCCCTCGCCGACCGCCTCCCGGCACGCGCGGGCGGCGCCCTGCCCGACGCCGAGTCCATCACCCCGCAGCTCGTCCACCGGCTGCCGCCCGCGCTGCGCGACGCCTACATCCAGGCGTACGCCGACGCCATGCCGCGGATCTTCCTCTACCTGGTGCCGGTGCTCGTCCTCGGCCTGCTCATCGCCTTCTTCCTCAAGGAGACCCCCCTGTTGACCACCGCAGAGTCCCACAACGCCCCCGCCCCCGAGACGGAGACCGGGCCCCGGCACCCGAGCGTCCCGCAGGCCCGCGCCCCCCACACCGCCGGCATCGCCGTCTGCGGCACCGTGCAGCATCCCGACGGCACCGTCGTGCCCCGCGCGGCGCTCACCCTCATCGACGTCGCCGGGCAGCAGATCGGCCGGGGCGCCAGCGGCGAGGACGGGCGGTACGCGCTGGCCACGCCCGGCCCTGGGGCGTACGTCCTGATCGCCGCCGCGGGCGGCCACCAGCCGCAGGCCGTCTCCGTGACCGTCGGCGAGCGGCCCGTCGAGCTCGACGTCGTCCTCGGCGGCGCCGGACGCCTCGCGGGTAGCGTCCTCACCGCCGACGGCACCCCGGTGCGCGACGCCACCGTCACCCTCACCAATGTGCACGGCGAGGTCGTCGCCACCACCCGCAGCGCCCGCGAGGGCGGCTACGTCATCACCGAACTCGTCGCCGGTGAGTACACCCTCGCCGCCAGCGCCCCCGCCTACCGCCCCGCCGCCCTCCCGGTCAGCGTGCAGGCCTCCCGCGAGACCCGGCAGGACATCGAACTCGCGGGCGGCGCCGTGCTGCGCGGCACCGTGCGGGCGAGCGGAGGACGCGCGGTGGAGGACGCGCGCGTGACGCTGCTCGACGCGGCAGGCAACGTCGTCGACACCCTCACCACCGGCGCGGACGGCACGTTCCGCTTCGTCGACCTGTCGTCCGGCGAGTACACCGTCATCGCCGCCGGCTACCCGCCCGTCGCCACCGTGCTGCAGGTGGCCGGCGGCGGCCGGACCGAACGGGACCTGCAACTCGGCCACGAGGACTGAGCCGCAGGGCGAGGGGCGGCGCGTCCGGCCGCGGGAAATCCCGTGATTGCCGCACACCGCGGCGCGCGGTCACCGTACCGTGGGAGAGCGGCGCAGATCTTGAGGGCGCGGCACCCACGGGGAACCCACGTGACGTCGAGGGGGAGAAGGGGCCTGGGTCATGGACCATGGCACCGAAACGGGCGTGCACACCGGCCGCGCGGCCGACGGCGAGAGTGCACGGGCGGACGCCGGGCGGATTCCGCTCGCCGTGGTCGTCATAGACCGGGACGGACTGGTGTCCCACTGGAGCACCGGAGCGCGGCGGCTGTTCGGCACCGCACGCGAGGACGCCGTCGGCCGCCCGGCCGTCGACCTGCTGCCGGTCTCCGGTGCGCTGCCCGAGGATCCGGAGGACGGCCCGACGCTCGACGCCTACGACGCGTACGACGGTCTCGGCCCCGGCCTCGGCGCCTCGCTCGGCGGCCGCACCGCCTACCCGGCGGCGGGCCGGGCGCGCGTCGCCCACCCCGGCCGCGGCGACCGGCTCGACGTCCTGTGGTGGGCCTACCCGCTGGTCGGCCCCGGCTCCGCGCGGCTGCTGGTGCTCGCCGCGGACGCCGCACGGCTGCACGCCGAGCGCGGCTACGACGACGAGCTGATCGAGCGGATCTCACCCGGCTTCACCCGCCACACCGAACTGCCCGACGCCGACGGCCTGGCCCGCCGGCTGCCGGAGATCCTGCCCAACATGGGCCCCGGCCGCAGCGCCCGGATCATCTCGCAGGTCCTCGAACTGGGCTATCCCGTCCTGGAGTTCAGCCAGTTCGACCGGGTGCCCGTCACCCCGGACTGGGGCGTGCCGCGCCGCGCCGACCGGTCGGCCGCGGTGCTCGCCGAGCGGACCCGGGCGCCGGCGCCTGCGGCCGTACCGGCGGGCGCGGAGTCGGAGCTGGAGTACGCGGCCGTACGCGAGCGGCTGGAGTTCCTCAACGAGGTCAGCCGGGGCATCGGCTCCTCCCTCGACCTCGACGCGACCATCCGCGAGGTCACCAGCGCCGCGGTGCCCCGCTTCGCGGACTTCGCCGGTACCCATCTGCGGGCCGCCGTCCTGGCCGGTGAGGAGTTCCCGGACGGGCCGCCGGACGCGCAGACCGTGATGCACCGCGTCTGGGTCGAGCACAACGACGAACCCGGCCGCTGGGACGACACCGTCCCGGTCGGCGAGACCTTCGCCTTCCCCGAGCACACGCCCTTCTACCGGTGCATGGTCACCGGAGAACCGGTCCTCATCGAGCGGGTGAGTCCGGAGCTGAGCGAGCGGATCTCCGGCGAGTTCGAAAAACGCGATCTGCGGCCGCTGATCACCGGCCGCTCCCTGCTGATCGTGCCGCTCAAGGCGCGCAACGTCGTCCTCGGCTTCATGGTGCTCATGCGCCGCCCCGACCGCGCCGCCTTCGACGACATGGACCGCACCACCGGCGCCGAACTCGCCGCACGCGCGGGCCTCGTGCTCGACAACGCCCGTATGTACACCTACCAGGAGAACGTCGCCGAGACCCTCCAGGACAGCATGCTGCCGCAGGTCGCCCCGCGCATGGCGGGCTGCGACACCGCCACCCGCTATCTGCCCGGCACCCGTCTCGGACGGGTCGGCGGCGACTGGTTCGACACGATCAAACTGCCCGGCGCCCGCACCGCCCTCGTCGTCGGCGACGTCATGGGCCACGGTCTGAACTCCGCCGCCATGATGGGCCAGTTGCGTACGGCCGTGCAGACCATGGCCGCCATGGAGGTGCCGCCCGCCCAGATGCTGCGCCACCTCGACGACCTGGCCCGGCGGCTCGGCGAGACCTACCTCGCCACCTGCCTGTACGCGGTGTACGACCCGATCCACGGCGAGCTGAGGATCGCCAACGCCGGGCACATCCCGCCGGTGCTGGTCCGTGCCGAGGACGGCCGCAGCGAGCTGCTCGACCTGCCGACCGGCGCGCCCATCGGTATCGGCGGCGTTCCCTTCGAGACCGCCGTGGTGCGGGTGGCGCCCGGCGACCGGCTCGTGCTGTGCACCGACGGGCTCGTCGAGGTGCGCGGCGCGGACATCGGGGAAGGTCTTGCCGCGCTCTGCGAGTCCGCCGCCCATCCCGCGGCCTCCATGGACGACGCCTGCGACACCATCATCCGGGCGCTCAACACCCACGGCGAACGCAAGGACGACGTCGCGCTCCTGCTGGCCCGGCTCAACGGCATCCCCGCCGGACACATCGCCGAGTGGCCGCTCGACCACGACCCGCGCGAGGCCGGCCGGGCCCGCCGGCTGGTCCGCGATCAGCTGCTGCGCTGGAACCTGGCCGACATGGTGGAGACGGCGGAGCTGCTCGTCAGCGAGGTCGTCACCAACGCCGTACGCCACAGCGGTGGACGCCGGATCGGGTTGCGGCTCGTCCTCGCGGACGCGCTGCTCGTCGAGGTCACCGACGAGGGCGCCGAGCTGCCCGCCCTGCTCGCCCGCGGGCAGGACGAGGAGTACGGGCGAGGGCTGCGGGTGGTCAGCCGGCTGGCGCGGGAGTGGGGCGCCAGTGTGCAGGGCAACGGCAAGACGGTGTGGTTCGAACAGGCGCTGACGTCCTGACCCCGACGTCGAACACCGGGTGAAAGCCTTCCCTCGCCCCCTTGCCGTGCCCGGGCGCGTCGCGATATGTCGATCACGACGCCGACCTGGGGAGCACGTATGAACGTCTCGGACAACTACCGCAGCGCCTGGGAGAGTTACTGGGAGAAGACCTCCGACGAGCCGGGTGAGGCGATCTGGGACGCCGGGGTGGAGCTGACCGCCGTGCCGCACAGCGAGCTGCTGCTGCCCCACGCCGACCCGGACCTGCCCGTGGTCGACCTCGGCTGCGGCAACGGCACCCAGACCCGCTATCTCGCGACCCGGTTCGCGCGGGCCGTCGGCGTCGACCTGTCGCACGCGGCCGTCGAGCACGCGCGGCGCGGCGGAGAGGGCGACGGGGTGGAGTTCCAGCAGCTCGACCTGACCGACGCGGACGCCGTGCGCGCGCTGCACGAGCGGCTCGGCGACACCAACGTCTACATGCGGGCGGTCATCCACCAGAGCGAGCCACAGGCACGGCCCGCGGTCGCGGCGGCCGTCGCCGAGCTGACGGGTGAGCGGGGCCGGGCCTTCGTCGTGGAGCTGACCTCCGGCTCCCGCGAGGTGCTGCGGCGGGCCGCGCAGGGGCCGGGCGGGCCGGGGCCCAAGCTGCGCCGGGTCTTCGAGCACGGGCTCAAGCCGGCCGACGCGCCCGACGAGGAGATCCGGCAGCTGCTCGGCGCGGCGGGTCTGGAGATCCTCGCCGAGGGCGACACGGCACTGGCGCAGACCGAGTACCTGCCCGACGGCAGCCTGCTGGAGCTGCCGGCGCACTGGTTCGTGCTGGCCCGCGTGTCCGTGTGACCCAGGCCACGGGAAAGGGTGGCCCCGTACCGGTCACATCCACGGCGCGCGGCGCGTCAGACCGGTGACAGCACCGCAGGGTCGCCCCAGCCACCCCAGCCAAGGAGCCGCAGCCATGTCCACCGCCTACGTCGTCGTCACCGTCCTCGGAGCCGTCATGGCGGCCTTCTCCGCCGGCTCGGTCTTCTTCCACGCCGAGTGGACGGTCAAGCCACTGGCCGACTACGGCGTCCCGCGCGCGTGGTGGCCCTGGCTCGGCGCGGCCAAGGCCGCCGGAGCGGTGGGCCTGCTGGTCGGTCTCGCGGTGCCGGTGATCGGACGGCTGGCCGCGGTGGGCCTGATCCTGTACTTCCTCGGCGCGGCGATCACCGTGATCCGCGCCCGCTGGTTCTCCCACGTGCCGTTCCCCCTGGTGTACGCGGCACCGGCGGTCGCGTCCCTTGTCCTGGGCCTGACCGCCTGACCGCCTGACCGTCTGGCCGCCTGGCCGCCACGGCGGATCCCGTGATCACCACACGCCCGGCCGCGGGTACTCGCGGCCGGGCGGCAACGTGCCCCGGCCCCCATGTGCTCGGCGGGGCCGTCGGCGTCGCGTGGGCGGCAGGCGGCGGGTCGGGGCGCGCCGGGCTCGGGACACCCCGGGCCGGAGCCTGGCCGGTGGGGCGGGCGGCGCGTAACGTGGCGGAGCATGAAGATCCTCATCAGTGCCGACATGGAGGGGGCCACGGGGGTCACCTGGCCGGCCGACGTGCTGCCGGGGACGCCGCAGTGGGAGCGGTGCCGGGCGATGTTCACCTCCGACGTGGACGCCGCCGTGCGGGGCTTCTTCGACGGCGGCGCCGACGAAGTGGTCGTCAACGAGGCCCACTCGACCATGCGCAACCTGCTGCTGGAGCGGCTCGACGAGCGGGCGCAGATGCTCACCGGCCGGCACAAGGACCTGTCGATGGTCGAGGGCGTGCAGCACGGCGACATCGACGGCATCGCCTTCGTCGGCTATCACGCGGGTGCCGGCATGGAGGGCGTCCTCGCCCACACCTACCTCGCCAACCAGATCACCGGCGTCTGGCTGAACGACGTCCGGGCCAGCGAGGGCCTGCTGAACGCGCACGTCGTCGCCGAGTACGGGGTGCCCGTGGTGCTGGTGACCGGGGACGACGTCGCCTGCGACGACGCCCTCGGCTATGCGCCCGAGGCGCTGAAAGTCGCCGTCAAGGACCATGTGTCCCGGTACGCCGCCGTCTGCCGCACCCCGGCCCGCACGGCCGCCGACATCCGCGCCGCCGCCAAGGAGGCCGCACGGCTGGCGGTCCGTCAGCCGCCGTCCGACGCCGGCCCGTTCACCGTGGCGGTCGAGTTCGACGCCGAGCACCTGGCCATGGCCGCGACGGTCGTGCCGGGCGTCGGCCGGATCGGGGAGCGGAAGGTGGCGTACACCAGCGACACCATGTACGAGGGGATCCGCACGTTCAAGGCGGTCACCACGATCGCCTCGGCCGCAGTGGAGGAGCAGTATGGCTGACCAGCAGGCCCTGGACGAGGTCGTCGACTTCACCTGCGGTCTCATCCGCATCGACACCACCAACCGGGGCGGCGGCGACTGCCGGGAGCGGCCCGCCGCCGAGTACGCCGCCGAACGGCTCGCCGGCGCCGGGCTGGAGCCCGTGCTGCTGGAGCGGACACCGGGCCGCACCAACGTCGTCGCCCGTATCGAGGGCACCGACCCCTCCGCCGGCGCGTTGCTGGTCCACGGCCACCTGGACGTCGTACCCGCCGAGGCGCGGGACTGGAGCGTGCACCCCTTCTCCGGGGAGGTGCGCGACGGCGTCGTCTGGGGCCGCGGGGCCGTCGACATGAAGAACATGGACGCGATGATCCTCGCCGTCGTGCGCGCCTGGGCCCGTGAGGGCTTCCGGCCCCGGCGGGACATCGTCGTCGCGTTCACCGCCGACGAGGAGGCCAGCGCCGAGGACGGCTCCGGCTTCCTCGCCGACCACCATCCGCAGCTGTTCGAGGGCTGCACCGAGGGCATCAGCGAGTCCGGCGCCTTCACCTTCCACGACGGCTCCGGGCGGCAGATCTACCCCATCGCCGCGGGCGAGCGCGGCACCGGCTGGCTGAAGCTCACCGCGCGCGGCCGGGCCGGACACGGCTCCAAGGTCAACCGGGAGAACGCGGTGACCCGGCTCGCCGCCGCCGTCACCCGCATCGGCGAGCACAGCTGGCCGACACGGCTCACCCCGACCGTGCGGGCCGCGCTCGCCGAACTCGCCGCGCTGTACGGCGTCGAGCCCGACTTCGACGACGTGGACGCGCTGCTGGGCAAGCTCGGCCCGGCCGCCCAGCTGGTCGAGGCCACGATCCGCAACAGCGCCAACCCGACCATGCTGGACGCCGGTTACAAGGTCAACGTCGTCCCCGGGGAGGCCGTCGCCCACGTCGACGGACGTCATCTCGCGGGCCACGAGGACGAGTTCCGCGCGACCCTGGACGAGCTCACCGGCCCGGACGTCGACTGGGACTTCCTCCACCGCGAGGTCGCCCTCCAGGCGCCGGTGGACTCACCCACGTACGCCAAGATGCGTGCCGCGGTCGAGGAGTTCGCGCCGGAGGGGCATGTCGTGCCGTACTGCATGTCCGGCGGCACGGACGCCAAGCAGTTCTCCCGGCTCGGCATCACCGGCTACGGCTTCACCCCGCTGAAGCTGCCCGAGGGCTTCGACTACCAGGCCCTCTTCCACGGCGTCGACGAACGCGTGCCCGTCGAGGCCCTGCACTTCGGCGTCCACGTCCTCGACCGTTTCCTGCGCACCGCCTAGGAGGGACACCGTGCAGATCCTGCCGTACGGCTCGTGGCCGTCGCCGGTCGACGCGGCGCTCGCCGCAGCCCATGACGGGCGCCCCGAGGACGTCGGCTTCGTCGGCGACGAGGCCTGGTGGACCGAGCCGCGTCCCACCGAGGGCGGCCGGCGCGCCCTGGTGCGGCGGCACGCCGACGGCCGCACGGAGCCGGTTCTGCCCGCGCCGTGGAACGTGCGCAGCCGGGTCATCGAGTACGGCGGACGGCCCTGGGACGGGGTGCTGCACGACGGCCGGCCGCTCGTGGTGTTCACGCACTTCCCCGATCAGCGGCTGTACGCGTACGAACCCGGCGGCGAGCCCCGCCCGCTCACGCCCGCCGGTCCGCGCTGTGCCGAGCCGCAGATCCTGCCCGGCCGCGGTGAGGTGTGGTGCGTGCTGGAGGAGTTCACCGGCCCGGCGCCCACCGACGTGCGGCGTGTCCTGGCCGCCGTACCGCTCGACGGATCGGCCGCCGGCGACCGGGGGGCGGTGCGTGAACTGACCGGTGAACGGCACCGGTTCGTCTCCGGGCCGCGGCTCGCGCCGGACGGGCGCAGGGCCGCCTGGCTGGCCTGGGACCATCCACGGATGCCGTGGGACGGCACCGAGCTGCTGGTCGCCGACATCGGCGCGGACGGCACCTTCGGCGACCCGCGGGTCGTCGCGGGCGGCCAGGAGGAGTCCGTCGCGCAGGCCGACTGGTCGGCGGACGGGCGGCTGCTGTACGCGAGCGACCGCACCGGCTGGTGGAACCTGTACCGGGACGGCGAGGCGCTGTGCCCGCGCGAGGAGGAGTTCGGCGGGCCGCTGTGGAAGCTGGGGCAGCGCTGGTTCGCGCCGCTGGACAGCGGGCTGATCGCCGTGCTGCACGGGCGCGGGCCCGCCGTGCTCGGCATACTCGACCCGGAGACCGGCGTCCTGGCCGACGCCGTGGGCCCGTGGACCGAGTACGCCGCCACCCTGGCCGCGCACGGCGACCGGGTCCTCGCGGTCGGCGCGAGCCCGCGGACCGGGGGCGAGGTCGTCGAGCTGGACACCTGCACCGGGCGCGCCCGGGTGGTCGGCGCCGCCCACCGGGACGCCGTCGACCCGGCCTACTGCCCCGAGCCGCAGGAGAGGACCTTCACCGGCCCCGGCGGACGCGAGATCCACGCGCACGTGTACCCGCCGCACCACCCGCACTGCGCGGCACCGGACGGTGAACGGCCCCCGTACGTGGTGTGGGCGCACGGCGGGCCCACCGGCCGGTCCCCGCTCGTGCTGGACCTGGAGATCGCCTACTTCACCTCGCGCGGCATCGGGGTCGCCGAGGTCGACTACGGCGGCTCCACCGGGTACGGGCGCGCCTACCGCGAGCGGCTGCGGGGGCAGTGGGGCGTGGTCGACGTCGAGGACTGCGCGGCCGTCGCGCTGGCCCTCGCCGAGGAGGGCACCGCCGACCGGGCCCGGCTGGCGATCCGCGGCGGCAGCGCCGGCGGCTGGACCGCGGCCGCCTCCCTGGCCACGACGGACGTCTACGCCTGCGGCACGATCATCTACCCCGTGCTCGACCTCGTCGGCTGGGCCGACGGCACCCATGACTTCGAGTCCCGCTACCTGGACTCCCTGGTCGGACCGTTCGACGCGCAACGCTACGCCGAGCGTTCGCCCCTGACCCACGCCGACCGCATCACCGTGCCCTTCCTGCTGCTCCAGGGGCTCGACGACGTGATCTGCCCGCCCGAGCAGTGCGAACGGTTCCTCGCCCGCATCGAGGGCCGGCGGCTGCCGCACGCCTACATCGCCTTCGAAGGAGAGGGCCACGGCTTCCGGCGGGCCGAGACCATGGTCCACGCCCTGGAGGCCGAACTGTCCCTGTACGCCCAGGTGTTCGGGCTGACGGTGACGGACGTACCGCGGCTGGAGCTGGCCAAGTGAAGCCGCTGCTGCGGCCCCGCCGCCTCGCCCCCGGCGCCCGCGTGGCCGTCGTCGCCCCCAGCGGACCCGTGCCCGAGGAGCGGCTGCAGGCCGGGCTCGACGTGCTGCGCGGCTGGGATCTGGACCCGGTCGTCGCGCCCCATGTGCTCGACCGGCACCGCGACTTCGACTACCTCGCCGGGACCGACGAGGACCGGGCCGCCGACCTCCAGGCCGCCTGGTGCGATCCGGCCGTCGACGCCGTGCTGTGCGCGCGGGGCGGCTACGGAGCGCAGCGCGTCGCCGACCTGCTCGACTGGGAGGCGATGGCGGCCGCCGGGCCGAAGGTGTTCGTCGGCTTCAGCGACATCACGGCGCTGCACGAGGCGTTCGCGACGCGGCTCGGCCTGGTCACCCTGCACGGCCCGATGGCCGCCGGGATCGACTTCGTCAAGAACGCCCGCGCCCAGGAGCACCTGCGGGCCACCCTGTTCGCCCCGGAGACGGTCCGCACGATCACGTCCGGGAGCGGCGCGCTGGTGCCCGGCCGGGCGCGGGGCGTACTGCTGGGCGGCTGCCTGTCCTTGCTCGCCGCCGAACTGGGCACCCCGCACGCCCGGCCGTCGGCGCGCGGCGGCCTGCTGTGCCTGGAGGACGTCGGCGAGGAGCCCTACCGCCTCGACCGCTACCTCACCCAACTCCTGCGCTCCGGCTGGCTGGACGGCGTACGCGCGGTGCTGCTCGGCTCGTGGGAGCGGTGCGACCCCTACGAGCGGGTGCGGGCGCTGCTCGCCGACCGGCTCGGCGGGCTCGGCGTGCCCGTCGCCGAGGAGTTCGGATTCGGCCACGGGGCGGGAGCGCTGACGATCCCGTTCGGCGTCGCGGCGGAACTCGACGCCTCAGCGGGCACCTTGACACTGGACGAGCCGGCACTGAGCTGACCTCGCCCGCGGGTCCACCGCGGTACCCCCGGTGGACGACGCGCACGGGCGCCGGTCGCGTCGTACAGTGTTCGAATGCCGCACACCGCATCCCGCTGGCTCGCCGAGGGGCCCCGCGTGGGCATACGCCACTTCGCCTACGACGACGGCCCCGAGTTCGCCGCACGGGCCCGGCAGAGCAAGGATCTGCACCACCCCTGGCTGTTCCCGCCGGACAGCGCCGACGCCTATACGGCATACGCGTCCCGGCTGATCGAGGACCCGACGAAGGCCGGATTCCTGGTCTGCGAGAAGGACGGCGGGGACATCGCCGGGTTCATCAACATCAACAACATCGTCGAGGGCGCCTTCCTCAGCGGAGCCCTCGGCTACGGCGCGTTCGCCCACGCGGCCGGACGCGGGCTGATGAAGGAGGGCCTCGACCTCGTCGTCGGCCACGCCTTCGGCCCGATGCGGCTGCACCGGCTGGAGATCAACGTCCAGCCCGGCAACGCCGCCTCCATCGGCCTGGCCCGCGCCTGCGGCTTCCGGCTCGAGGGGTTCTCGCCGAAGATGCTCTTCATCGACGGGGCCTGGCGCGATCACGAGCGCTGGGCGATCACCGCCGAGATGCGGGCTTGTAATTGATCTTCATGGTGTCGAGGTCGGTGACCGACGACTTCAGCTCCCCGAAGCCGTACCCGAGAGCGCGCAGCGCGGCCGCGGCACGGTCCTCCGCGATCGCAGCGGCCATCTCCTCGCCGTCCCCGGCATCCGACACCACCACGAACCGCATCGAGAAGTGCTTCAGCGGCCGCGGCTCGTAGCTCAGCGTGCCCTCCTCGGTGAAGCGCATGCTCGCCAGCCCGTGCGCGCCCGACTCCGCCACCAGCCGCTCCCGGGCCTCCTCGCCCAGCCCGTCCCAGGTACCCCGGACGATCACCCGGTAGGTGTGCTGCTCGCTCATGGGACGCTCGTGCTCCTTCGTGACGGTGGTCGACGCGCCGACTGTACGGGCGTCCCGCCGCCCCGCCCACCGAATAAAACCGGCGGCTTTGCGCAACCCTGACCCGCAGCGGCCCTGGCCGGATCACCCGGCAACCGCTTCCATGGTCGTCGTGACGACGATCCGACGTGAGGTACTGACCCTGCCCGCCGCGGACCTCGGCCCGGACAATCCGCTGCCCGCGCTGCGGCCCCTGGACGAGATGCACCACATCGACGACCGGGACAAGGAGGACCTGCCGCGCGACACGGCCCGGCAGATCGGCTACGCCCCGCTGACCAGCCTGCTGCCCGTGCGGGTGCGCGACGGCTACGGCCGCCGGCGCGCACCGCGCCGCCTCGACGCCCTGGTCATCGAGAACGACCGGCTGAGCGCCACCGTCCTGCCCGGCCTCGGCGGCCGGATCGTCTCCCTGCTGCACAAGCCGACAGGACGCGAACTCCTCTACCGCAACCCGGTGTTGCAGCCCGCCAACTTCGCCCTCAACGGCGCCTGGTACTCCGGCGGCATCGAGTGGAACATCGGCGCCACCGGCCACACGACCCTGTCCTGCGCGCCCCTGCACGCCGCCCGCGTGCCCGGCCCCGACGGCACCGACATGCTGCGGCTGTGGGAGTGGGAGCGGCTGCGCGACCTGCCCTTCCAGGTCGACCTGTGGCTGCCGGACGGCTCCGACTTCCTGCACGTCGGCGTCCGGATCCGCAACCCGCACGAGCGGCCCGTGCCCACCTACTGGTGGTCCAACATCGCCGTCCCCGAGGAGTGCCGCGTGCTCGCCCCGGCGAACGAGGCCTACCACTTCGGCTACGAGCGCCGGCTGCGCCGCGTCCCCGTCCCGGCGTACGACGGCGCCGACCGCAGCTACCCCCTGGGCAGCCCGTACGCCGCCGACTACTTCTACGACGTGCCCGCGCGGCGCCGCCCCTGGATCGCCGCGCTGGACGAGAGCGGCCACGGGCTGGTGCAGACCTCCACCGACGTGCTGCGCGGCCGCAAGCTGTTCGTGTGGGGCCACCTGCCCGGCGGCCGCCGCTGGCAGCAGTGGCTCACCGAACCCGGCACCGGCGGCTACTGCGAGATCCAGGCCGGCCTCGCCCGCACCCAGCTGGAGCACGTGCGGCTGGAGGAGGCGAGCGAGATCGCCTGGCTGGAGGCGTACGGCCCGCTCGAGGCCAGCCCCCAGGGGGAGTGGGACACCGTCGTCGACCGGGCCGAGGCCCGGCTCGCGGCCGTACTGCCGGCGGCCGACGTCGACGCCGCCTACGCCGCGTGGCTGCCGTACGCCGACACCGAACCCGTCGAAACGCTCGCCGCCGGCTCCGGCTGGGGCGCGCTGGAGGTGCTGCGCGGCGGCTTCAAGCTGCCCGGCACGCCGTTCGCGGACACCACCCTCGGACAGGAGCAGGAGCCCTGGCTGGCACTGCTGCGCACCGGGGCGCTGCCCGCACCGAGCGGCGAGCTGCCGCCCGGCGAGAGCCTCGTCGCCCCGCACTGGCGGGACATGCTGGAGGCCGCGCCGGCCCGTCCGCACACCGAGTACCACCTCGGCGTCGCCCAGTGGCACGTCGGCGACCGCGCCCAGGCGGTGCGCAGCTGGGAGCGGGCGCTGCCGCTCGCGCCCTCGCGGTGGCCGCTGCTGCGCTGCCTCGCCGTCGCCGACCGGGAGGGCGGCCACGGGCAACGGGCGGCCGAGCGCTACGCCGAGGCCTTCGACGCCCTGTGCCGGGAGCCGCACGGCGACGGCCCGCAGTGGGCGGCCGCCACCGCCGCGCTCGGCCGGGAGGCCGTCGAGGCGCTGCTGGCCGCCGGCCGTACGGAGGCGGCGAGGGCCGTGTGGGAGCGGCTGCCCTCGCAGACCCGGGAACGCGGCCGGTTCCGGCTGCTCGGGGCGGCCCTGCTGCTCGCCGAGGGCAGGACGGGCGAGGCACGGGCGGTGTTCGACGCGGGGTTCGAGGTCGCCGACCTGCGGGAGGGGGACGAGGTGATCGGGCGGCTGTGGGCCCGGCTCACCGACGACCCCCTCCCGGAGCGGTACGACTTCCGGATGCGGCCGTCCTGAGGGGGCCGTTCCGAGGCGGCCCGGCCGTCGGCGGCGGGTCGCGGGTGGCTGGTGCCGGGGGTGGCGGGGCCGGGGACGGCGGGGTAGCGGTTACCGACGGCGGGGTTACGGGCGGCGGCGGTCCACGTACTCGTACACGGCCCCGTCGGGATGGCGGGCGATGAGATTGCGGCCCACCGGCGTCGGCACCGGCCCGGCCACGATCTCCGCGCCGAGCTCGCTGAGCACGGTGTGCGCCTCGTCCACGTCCGCGACGGCGATCGTCGCCGCCACCTTGCGCAGCACCTCGATCTCCGCCGCCGGGCCGCTCATCAGCAGAAAGCAGCCGATCGCGGCGACCTGGACGCCGCCCCGCTCGAAGCGGAGGGCTCTGACACCGGCGAGCCGCTCGTAGAAGGGGACGGCGGTCTCGAGGTCGTCGACGCAGACACGGAGTGCGGCACCCTGGATCTCCATACCGCAGGGCCTAGTTGGGCACGCGCGGACCGGTGATCGTTTCACCCGGTTCCCACGGCCGGCGGCCCGCTGCACTCCGTTACGGCCCCTCGGCGCCGGGTACCCGCACGGTATGAAACCGCTGGATCACCTGGAGCATCTGGACAAGCACCTGGTCGACGAACTGGCGCAGGTGGCCCGCGAGACCGTCCGCGACGAACTGCGGCGGCAGACGCGGGAACGGCGCCGCACCGCCCTGCTGTACGCGGCGTCCGGCGCTGCCGCGCTGTACGCGGGTGCGGCTGCCGCGCTCGCCGTGGGACTGGCGCTCGCGCTCGGCCTGCCCGGCTGGGCGGCCGCGCTGATCACCGCCGCGCTCCTGGGCGTGGCCGCCTACCTGCTGCGCGGCGCCGCCCGGCCGTCCTCGGCACGGTCCGACCGGGAGCGTGCGGCCCAAGACGCCGTCAACGCCACCGCGCCGGCCGCACCGGCACCCGGCGCGACCCCGCAGTACCCGCCGATGCCGTCCGTCGCCCCCGCCGTGGGCACCCCGGCGCCCGAGGCGGCCGGCCAGACGGCACAGCGCCCCGACGACACCGCTCCCCACCACCGGGCCTGACGCGATCCCCGAAGGGGTGCGGTCTCGAGGCGACGGTTCTGCAGCCGGCCCAGGGGCGCGGGGAACTGCGCGACCAGCCACCCACCACCCGCACCCGGGTGAACGAGGAGACCCCCGACGGCGACGGCGTCAACCCCGTCGGCCGCAGGCCACCCCGCGGCCCACCGCCCCCGCCGTCGGGGAAGACGCCGGGACGAGGCTCACCCCAGCTGCGGCAGCACCTTCGTGCGGTAGAAGTCGAAGAAGCCGCGCACGTCCGGCCCGATCTGGTTGACGTAGACCATGTCGAAGCCGGCGTCGGCGAACTGGCGCAGCTCCGCGACGTGCTCGTCCACGTCGTCGCCGCACACCCGGTTCTCGCGCACCATGTCCTCGGTGACGAGCTGCTGGGCCTGCTCGAAGTGCTTGGGGGAGGGGAGCACCTGGGAGAGCTCACCGGGGAGCTGCTCGTTCGCCCACAGACGGTGGACCGTGCGGACCGCGGCGTCCTTGTCGGTGTCGTAGCAGACCTTGGTGCCGCCGCTGACGAGCTTCGCCCCGCCGCCGCCCTTGCGGTACTGCTCCACCATCGAGGCGTCCGGCGCGACGGTGATGTAGCCGTCGCCCACCCGGGAGGCCAGCTTGACGGCGGCCGGGCCGAAGCCGGAGATGTCGATGGGGACGGGCTCGTCGGGGACCGTGTACAGACGGGCGTTCTCCACCGTGTAGTGCGTGCCGTGGTGGTTGACCTCCTCGCCGGTGAACAGCCGGCGCATCACCTGGATGGCTTCCTCCAGCATCTCCAGCCGGACGTGGGCCGGGGGCCACGGGCCGCCGACGATGTGCTCGTTGAGGGCCTCGCCGGTGCCGACGCCCAGCCGGAAGCGGCCGTTCGTCATGACCGCGCTGGTCGCGGCGGCCTGTGCGACGACGGCCGGGTGGATACGGACGGTGGGGCAGGTGACCGCCGTCTCGATCGGCAGTGACACGGCTTCGGAGAGGGCGCCGATCACCGACCACACGAACGGGCTCTGGCCCTGCGCGTCGTTCCACGGGTGGTAGTGGTCCGAGATCCACAGTGCCTGGAATCCGGCCTGCTCGGCCATCCGGGCCTGCTCGATCAGCTCCGCGGGTCCGTACTGCTCGCAGGAGAGGAAGTAGCCGTACTGGGGCATGGGCGGCGCCTCCGGGGTGTGCGTGGTCGGCTGGGTGGACGGTGAGAGAGCGAGTACCCAGTGCTCCGCCGGTGCAACGGGCTGTGCGGCGCGGTCGGCCTCCCCCCCCGCCCGGGAGGTCACGTTTGGTCCACCCCCGGAGGGAAACGCGGTCAGGCGGACCGTTGCGCGGCGGACGTGGACCGCAGGGACGTCCCCCGACGAAACCCGTACCGACGCTCAAGGAGACTCATGAACACCGGTGAACTCGCCGAACTCGGTCAGCAGTTGCGCGTGGACAGCGTGCGCGCAGCCGCCGCCGCGGGCTCCGGGCACCCGACGTCCTCGATGTCCGCGGCCGATCTGATGGCCGTCCTGCTCGCGAACCACCTGCGCTACGACTTCGACCGGCCCGACCATCCCGGCAACGACCGTTTCGTGCTCTCCAAGGGCCACGCCTCGCCGCTGCTGTACGCCGCGTACAAGGCGGCCGGGGCGATCGGCGACGAGGAACTGCTGACCTTCCGCAAGCTCGGCAGCAGGCTCGAGGGGCATCCGACCCCGCAGCGGCTGCCCTGGGTGGAGACCGCCACCGGTTCGCTCGGGCAGGGCCTGCCCGTCGGCGTCGGCATCGCGCTCTCGGGCAAGCGGCTGGAGCACGACGGCTACCGCGTCTGGGTCGTCACCGGCGACAGCGAACTCGCCGAGGGGTCAGTGTGGGAGGCGGCCGAGCACGCCGGCCACGAGCATCTCGACAACCTGATCACCATCGTCGACGTCAACCGGCTCGGCCAGCGCGGGCCCACCCGGCACGGCCACGACCTCGACGCCTACGCCCGCCGCTTCCAGGCCTTCGGCTGGCACACCATCGAGATCGACGGCCACGACGTGGACGCCATCGACCGCGCCTACGGCGAAGCCCTGTCCACCGCCGGACAGCCCACCGCGATCATCGCCCGCACCCTGAAGGGCAAGGGCGTCGAGGGCGTCCAGGACCGTGAGGGCCTGCACGGCAAGCCGCTGCCGGAGGCCGAGGAGGCCATCGAGCAGCTCGGCGGAGTGCGCGACCTGCGGGTACAGGTGCACGAGCCGCCGACCGTCACCGTGCTGCGCTCCGCCACCACCCAGCCCTACGAGCTGCCCCGCTGGGGCAAGGGGGAGGAGGCCGCCACCCGGGACGCCTACGGCAAGGCCCTCGCCGCCCTGGGACACGGACGCGGCGACGTCGTCGCGCTGGACGGCGAGGTCGGTGACTCCACACGCGCGGAGCTGTTCGGCAAGGAGCACCCCGAGCGGTACATCGAGTGCTACATCGCCGAGCAGCAGATGGTCGCGGCCGCCGTCGGAGTCGCCGCGCGCGGCTGGGTGCCGTACGCCGCGACCTTCGCCGCCTTCCTCACCCGCGCCCACGATTTCGTGCGCATGGCCGCGATCAGCGGCTCCGGCATCAATCTCGTCGGCTCGCACGCCGGAGTGGCCATCGGGCAGGACGGGCCCTCCCAGATGGGGGTGGAGGACCTGGCGATGATGCGGGCCGTGCACGGCTCCACCGTGCTCTACCCGTGCGACCCCAACCAGACGGCGAAGCTGGTCGCCGCCATGGCCGACCTGGACGGCATCCGCTATCTGCGCACCTCGCGCGGCAAGAGCGAGGTGCTCTACGGACCCGACGAGGAGTTCCCCGTCGGCGGCAGCAAGGTGCTGCGCTCCTCCGCCCGGGACCGGCTGACGATCGTCGCGGCCGGGGTCACCGTGCCCGAGGCGCTCGCCGCCGCCGACGCGCTGGCCGCGCAGGACATCGCCGTGCGGGTGATCGATCTGTACTCGGTCAAGCCGGTCGACGCCGAGACGCTGCGGCGGGCCGCCGAGGAGACCGGCTGTCTGCTCACCGTCGAGGACCACCACCCCGAGGGCGGGCTCGGTGACGCCGTGGCGGAGGCGTTCTCCGACGGGCGTCCGGTGCCGCGGCTGGTCCGGCTCGCCGTACGGAACATGCCGGGCTCGGCGACGCCCGAGGAGGCGCTGCACGCCGCCGGCATCGACGCCGAGTCCATCGCGGCGGCCGGACGGCTGCTGGTCGGGGAGGCGGTCGTGCGGTGAGCGACCGCGACGACACGCGGACGGTGCGGGCCGGGAGCCGCAGCGTGCCGGTGCACCGGCCCGGCAAGGTGCTCTTCCCGGGCGGCCCGGGCGCCAAGGAGTACACCAAGGGCGACCTCGTCGACTACTACCGGTCCGTCGCCGCGTTCATGCTGCCGCATCTGCGCGGCCGGCCGCTGATGCTCGAGCGGCATCCCGACGGCGTCGACGGGCCCCGGTTCATGCAGAAGAACACGCCCGAGCACTATCCGGAGTGGATCACCCGCGTCGAGCTGCCGAAGGAGGACGGCACGGTGTGCCACACGGTGTGTGACGACACCGCCACCCTCGTGTACCTCGCCGACCAGGCCTGTCTCACCTTCCATCGCTGGCTCTCGCGCACCGGCGACGTCGGCGCACCCGACCGGATGGTGTTCGACCTCGACCCTTCCGGGAACGACTTCGAGGCCGTCCGGCAGGCCGCCCGGTGGCTGCGCGAGCTGCTCGACGAGCTGCGCCTGCCGTCGGCCCCGATGACGACCGGATCGAGAGGGATCCACGTCGTCGTCCCGCTGGCCGGCCATCAGGACTTCGACGCCGTACGGCAGTTCGCGCGCGACGCGGCCGAGCTGCTCGCCGCGGAACACCCCGGCCGGCTCACCACCGCCGCCCGCAAGAAGGACCGCGGCGACCGGCTCTATCTGGACATCCAGCGCAACGCCTACGCGCAGACGGCCGTCGCCCCGTACACCGTGCGGGCCCTGCCCGGCGCGCCGGTCGCCGTCCCCGTCACCTGGGACCAGCTGGACGACGACGGTGTCGACGCCCGCCACTGGACCCTCGCCGAGGCCGTCGACCAGGCCCGCACCGACCCATGGGCCGGGCTGCAGGGCCGGGGCCGTGCGCTCGGGCCCGCGCGGCGCCGGCTCGACGCGCTGCGCGGCTGACCGGCCACCCTCCGCGAGCGGAGCCGGCCGCGCCGCTTGCGCCTGCCCCCGTGAAGGTTTGGCCATGGAACGAGCGGCCACACGGAGGAGAGAGGTGGCCATGGCGAACACAAAGAACACGCGAGATTCGCAGAATTCACCGAACGAACCCGAAGACCGGGAGCCCGAGGAGGAACGGGAACCCGAGGAGCGGGAGCCCGCGCGTAAGCGGGAACCCGAGGAGCGGCAGACCGCCGAGTCGCGGATCAGGCCGATGGAAGTGCTCCGCAACGCACGGGCCCAGCTCGCCGAGCTGACCGGGATGAGCCCGGAGTCCGTGTCGTCCTTCGAGCAGACGGAGGACGGCTGGGCGCTGGAGGTCGAAGTCCTGGAACTCGCCCGGGTGCCCGACACGATGAGCCTGATGGCGAGCTACCAGGTGGAGCTGGACCCCGAGGGCCAGCTCACCGGTTACCGGAAGGTCCGTCGTTACGAGCGCGGCCGGGCCGACGCCCGCGGCCGGTAGCCCGCCGCTCTCGACGACCGAACACACGACCACGACAGAAGGAGGCACGGTCGGCATGACCGTTGTCCCGGCACAGCAGTCCGGCGGCGGAGGCGGCAGCAGCGGCCTCTACGACGTTCTCGAGCTCGTCCTCGACAGGGGCCTCGTCATCGACGCGTTCGTGCGGGTGTCCCTCGTCGGCATCGAGATCCTGAAGATCGACGTACGGGTCGTGGTGGCCAGCGTCGACACCTATCTGCGCTTCGCCGAGGCGTGCAACCGGCTCGACCTGGAGTCCGGGCCGCACAAGAGCCCGGGCCTGCCCGACCTGGTCGGCGAGGTCACCGAGTCCGGCGCGCAGGGCAAGTCCAAGGGCGCCCTGTCCGGTGCCGCGGAGACGATCTCCGACGCCTTCAAGCAGGCCCGTGGCGAGGGCGAGACCGAGCAGCGGCGGCCCCGCAAGAGCACGGCCGCCCGCCGGAAGGAGGAGCAGGAGTGAGCACGTACGTCTACGGGATCACGGCGAGTTCCCACCCCAAGCTCCCCGAGGGCATGGAGGGGGTCGGCGAGCCCGCCCGTCCCGTGCGCATCCTCAGGGCGGGTGACCTGGCGGCCGTCGTGAGCGACGCCCCGGAGGGGCTGCGGCCCAAGCGGCGCGACCTGCTCGCCCACCAGAACGTGCTCGGCGAGGCGGGCGCGGCCGGCTGTGTGCTGCCCATGCGGTTCGGCAGCGTCGCCCCCGACGACGACACCGTCACCTCGGTGCTCACCGAGCGGGCCGACCACTACAAGGAACGCCTGCGCGCCCTCGACAACCGCGTGGAGTACAACATCAAGGCCAACCACGTGGAAGAGGCCGTCCTGCACCGGGTGATGGCGGAGAGCCCGGAGATCCGCAGCCTCGCCGAGGCCAACAGGCGGGCGGGCGGCGGAAGTTACGACGACAAGCTGCGCCTCGGCGAGATGGTCGCCGCCGCCGTGAAGGCCAAGGAGGCCGAGGACGGCACCGTCCTGCAGCGGCTGCTGGAGCCGAACGCCGACGCGGTCAGCGCGGGGCCGGAGTCCACCGGCTGGCTGGCCAACATGTCGTTCCTGGTGGACAAGGACAGCGCGGAGCGGTTCCTGGCCTCCGTCGAGCAGGCCCGCAAGGACCTGCCGCAGCTGGAGATCCGAGTCAACGGCCCGCTGCCGCCCTACAGCTTCGTCGACCCGGGCCCGGCCGAGCACACGGCCACCCTGGCCGGCACCGCGGAGACCGAAGAGGGGTGAGGTCGTGGGCCTGCTCGGTGAGGTGCTGCTGCTGCCGTTCGCACCGGTGCGCGGCAGTGGCTGGGTGATCAAACAGGTCCTCCAGGAAGCGGAACGGATCTACTACGACCCGGCCACCGTACGGACCGAGCTGGCCCGCCTGGAGGAACGGCTGGAGGCCGGGGAGATCACCGAGGAGGAGTTCGACCGCCAGGAGGACGAGCTTCTGGACCGGCTGGAGACGGCGACGCGCGCGAGCGCGGGAACAGGTGAGTGGACACCGCAATGAACCGAATGGGACTGGGCCTCGCGGTAGGGGCCGGATACGTCCTCGGACGTACCAAGAAGGCGAAGCTGGCGATCGCCGTCGGCAGCATGGTCGCCGGCAAACGGCTGAACCTCAGCCCGCGTATGGTCGCCGACTTGGTGAACCAGCAACTGAAGAACAATCCTCAGTTCAAAGAGATAGGTGATCAGCTCCGCGGGGATCTGCGCGGCGTCGGCAAGGCCGCCTCCGGCGCCCTCGTCGAGCGGCAGATCGGCGCCCTCGCCGACCGGCTGCACTCCCGTACGGCCGATCTGCGCGACCAGGCCTCCGGCGGCTCTTCCCGCGGTGAGCGGGACGACGAGGACGAGGAGCCGGAGGACCGGGCCGAGGAGCCCGACGAGGACGAGGAGCCGGAGGACCGGGACGAGGGCGACGACGACGCCGAGGACCGGGACGAGGGCGACGACAGGTCGCACAGGCCGCGCGGTGAGCGCGGGGCCCCGGCGAAGAAGGCGGCGGGCTCGGCCCAGAAGGCGAAGAAGGCGGCCAAGAAGGCCCCGGCGAAGAAGGCCGCCCCCGCCAAGAAGGCCGCGACGGCCAAGAAGGCCGCCAAGAAGGCGCCGGGCTCCGGCGCCGCCGCCAAGAAGACTGCCTCGGCCCGCAGGACGGCGGAAAGGACCGCCGGCGGGGGCGGCCAGCAGAAGGGAGGCGGTGAACGATGACCGACACCCTGGGAACGGCCGGCTCCGCGGCGCGGGGCGCGGCAGGCGCCGCCAAGGGCGCCACGGACAAGAACCCGCTCGCCGACCTGGCGCACAGCGAGGCCGCCGACCGGCTCAAGTCCGAAGTGCAGGACTACCTCGCCGCGCAGGCGACCCGGATGCTCAGCGGCGTCGGGCGCAAGCTCGGCGAGACCACCGTGAAACTGAACGACATCGCCGAGGGCAACAGCCCGGGCTTCGCCAAGCTGGCCCTGGACGGCGGGCGCAAGCTCGCCGAGGGCAAGGGCCCGCTGCGCACCGCCCTGGAACTCGGCGCCTCCCGAGCCAAGGACAGCGTCATGGACAAGCTGAAGGGCCTCGGGGGCGGTGGCGGCAAGAAGGGCGGCAAGGGACGCGCCGGCAACAAGCCGACCGTGATCATCGAGCACATCGACGTCGGTGTGCCGCTGCGCACCGCCTACGACCAGTGGACCCGGTTCCAGGACTTCAGCACCTTCGCCAAGGGCGTCAAGAGCGCGAGCCGCGCCGACGACACCCATTCCGACTGGCAGGCCAAGGTGTTCTGGTCGAGCCGCAGCTGGAAGGCGACCACCACCGAGCAGGTCCCCGACTACCGCATCGCCTGGACGTCGGAGGGCGCCAAGGGCACCACGAAGGGCGCGGTCACCTTCCACCGGCTCGCGGACAACCTCACCCGCGTCCTGCTGGTGATCGAGTACTACCCCTCCGGCCTGTTCGAGAAGACCGGCAACATCTGGCGCGCCCAGGGCCGCCGGGCCCGGCTCGACCTGAAGAACTACGCCCGCTTCATCACCCTCAAGGGAGAGGCGGACGAGGGCTGGCGCGGCGAGATCCAGGACGGCGAGGTCGTCCGCAGCCACGAGGAGGCCCTGGAGGCCGAGGAGGCCGAGGAGGCCGAGGGCGAGGAGGGCGAAGGCGAGGAGGCGGAAGGCGCCGAGGCCGAGGACGAGTACGACGACGAGGAGTCCTCCGGCGACGAGGACGAGGACGAGCAGGCCCCCGAGAACGAGGACCGGCAGCCTGCCGAGGCCGAGGACGAGGAGGAGGACGAGGAGGAGGACGAGGAGCCGTACGACGAGGAAGAGGGCGAGTACGAGGAGGAGCCCGAGGAGGGCTACGAGGACGAGGGCGCCGGGGACGCCGACGACGAGTACGAGGAAGAGGAGGAGGACGAGGACGAGTACTCCGGGAGCCGGCGATGACGTCACCCAGCCCTCTGTCCGGCCGGATGCCCGAGCCCTACGGGGGCGGCAGCGGAGCCAACCTCGCCGACATCCTCGAGCGTGTCCTGGACAAGGGCATCGTCATCGCGGGTGACATCCGGATCAACCTGCTCGACATCGAACTGCTCACCATCAAGCTGCGGCTCATCGTCGCCTCCGTGGACAAGGCCAAGGAGATGGGCATCGACTGGTGGGAGACCGACCCGGCGCTCTCCAGCCGCGCCCGCCGCGACGAACTCACCCGCGAGAACGCCGAGCTGCGGGCCCGGCTGGCGGAGCTGGAGCCCGGACGCGGCCAGGAGGAGGCCCCATGACCGGACTGCGGTACGTGTACGCCGTCTGCCGCCCGTTCAGCGCGCCCCTCCAGGCGCAGCTGACGGGCGTGGGCGGGGCACCGCCCCGGCATCTGACCCACCACGGGCTGGTCGCCGTCTACAGTGAGGTCCCGGCCCGCGACTTCGCCGAGGAGCCGCTGCGCGCACACCTGGAGGACCTGGACTGGGTGACCGCGACGGCCCGCGCCCACCAGGGCGTCATCGACGCGCTGACCGTCGTCACCACCCCGCTGCCGCTGCGCCTGGGCACCGTCTTCCACGACGACAGCGGGGTGCGCACCATGATGGAGGCCCGCGAACGCGACTTCCGGCGCACCCTCGACCGGCTCGAGGGCAAGGTCGAGTGGGGCGTGAAGGTGTACGCGGAGGTGCAGGGCGAGGAGGCCCAGCGCGGCACCCCGTCACCGCAGGCGCCCTCGGGGGCGGCGCCGGCCGCGTCGGGGCGGGACTATCTGCGCCGGCGCAGCATGCGCGCCCGGGCGCACGAGGACATGTGGCAGAAGGCCGAGGAATTCGCCACGCGACTGCACGAGTCCCTTTCCGCGCACGCCGTCGATTCCCGGGTGCACGCGCCGCAGAACCCGGCGCTTTCCGGTGCGGCCGGACGCAATGTGCTCAATGCGGCCTATCTGGTGCCGCGGGCTGCGTCCGAGGAATTCGTGGAACTCGTGGACCGGACGAAGGACGACGTCCCCGGAATGCGCGTGGAACTCACGGGCCCGTGGGCCGCCTATTCGTTCGTGGAGACTCCGCGGCCGGTGGGGGAGGGATCCGGGTGACCGTCGTCGAACGCCGTGAGATCGCGCTCGTGGACCTGCTGGACCGGCTGCTGGCCGGCGGCGTGGTGATCACCGGGGACATCACCCTGCGCATCGCCGACGTCGATCTGGTGCGCATCGACCTCAACGCGCTGATCAGCTCGGTGAACGCCCAGGTGCCCTCGCCGTTCGACCCGCTGGTCCCCTCGCGCAAGGAGGTGCCGTGACCGATCGCCGTATGGACCTCGATCCCGACACCGTGGAGCGGGACCTGGTCAAGCTCGTCCTGACGGTGGTGGAGCTGCTGCGTCAGCTCATGGAGCGCCAGGCCGTGCGCCGTTTCGACGAGGGCGGCCTGACCGAGGAGCAGGAGGAGCGCATCGGGCTGACCCTGATGCTGCTGGAGGACCGGATGGCGGAACTGCGGGACCGCTACGGGCTGCGGCCCGAGGACCTCAATCTGGACCTCGGGCCGCTCGGACCGCTGCTTCCCCGGGAGTGAGACTCGGCCGAAGGCCGTGAAGACCTTTTCGGAGTGACTCGGCCGAAGGCGTTTCGACTCCGGGGAGATGTGCCGACTCCCGGGGCAGGCCCCGGGAGTCAGGCTTCCGGTTGTGTCACCACCTGTACCAACGGCCCCTGCCGCCTGCCGCACTTGTGCTCCGCAGCAGGAATCCCAGAAGCCATACCACGAGGACCGCCAACGCGATCCACCACAGGACCTTCACTGCGAATCCGAGACCGAAAAGCACGATCGCGAGAAGCAGTACCAGCAGGATGGGAACCATAGTCTGAACCTCCTGCTTTCCGGGTTTCCCGAAAAGCAGGATTCAGACTTCCTTGCGGCACAGAATCTCGCCGTGCAGCACCGCGAACCAGCCGTCCTCGTGCTTTCCCCATTCCCGCCACGCCGCCGCCACCGCGGCCAGCTCGTCCTCGGTGGCGTGGCCGCCGGCGAGGGCCAGACCGGCGAACGCGGAGGCCGTCGTGCGCTCGGCCCACAGACCGCTCCACCACTCCCGCTCCTCGGGCGTGGCGTACGTCCAGGTCCCGGAGGTCGCGGTGACGTCGGTCAGGCCGGCCGCGCGCGCCCACGCCGTCAGCCGGCGCCCCGCGTCCGGCTCGCCGCCGTTCGCGCGAGCCACCCGGTGGTACAGCGCCAGCCAGTCGTCCAGGCCGGGCAGATGCGGGTACCAGGTCATCGCCGCGTAGTCCGCGTCACGGACCGCGACGAAGCCGCCGGGCCTGGTGACCCGCTTCATCTCGCGCAGCGCCTGGACCGGGTCGCTGACGTGCTGCAGCACCTGGTGGGCGTGGACCACGCAGAACGTGTCGTCCGGGAAGTCCAGGGCGTGCACATCGGCGGTGGCGAAGGCGACGTTCGTCAGACCCCGCCCGGCGGCCTCGGCCCGCGCCTGCTCCAGGACGCCCTCGGCCCGGTCGACGCCGGTGACATGGCCGTCGGGGACCAGCGCGGCCAGGTCGGCGGTGATGGTGCCCGGGCCGCAGCCGATGTCCAGGATTCTCATGTGCGGCTTCAGCGCGCCGAGCAGGTAGCCGGCCGAGTTGGCTGCGGTGCGCCAGGTGTGCGATCGCAGCACCGACGCGTGGTGCCCGTGCGTGTAGACGGCCGTCTCCTGCGCTTTCGGCATGGCTGTGCCCTCCTCGTCGAGCCCGGCCGGATGCCCCGGCAGGTGCTCGTCACGGTACGCGCGTCGGCCGCATGATGAGATACGCGTTTTGCCATGTGGACTGACGGGGCGTCAGTTCGCGGCCGCGGGCCGGTAGACGGTCAGTGCCTGCGGCAGCTTCTCCACCGTCACCTCGCCCTGCACCTCGGCGACTTCACCGTCGTAGGCGAGCAGCGTGCCCGGGGCGATACCGGCCAGTCGCATCCGCGGCACCTGCACCGCGGCGTGCGCGAAGGACCGCGTCAGCGGGCCCGCGACGGCCGCCGACAGCAGCCGCAGCGCCGGGTGGCGCCCGCCGTGCACGACCCGCACGTCCAGCTGCCCGTCCGCCAGGTCCACGCGGCGGCCCGCGGTGAGGCCCGTGCGGTGGTAGGTGCCGTTGCCGACGAACAGCAGCCACAGCGGACGGGGCCGGCCGCCCAGTTCCGCCTCCAGCGGATGCCGGTCGGCGCGCAGCACGCGCAGCGCCGCCAGCACCCCGGCCGGCCAGCCGCCGACGCGGTGCGCCCAGCGGTCCCGCTCCCGCACCAGCTCCGGATACACGCCGAGGCTGAGCGTGTTGACGAAGACGCCGCGCCGCTCGCCGGAGGTGAAGCGGCCCACGTCCACGCGCACCGCCTCGCCCCGCGTCAGCGCCCCGGCCAGGTCGCCGACGCCCTCCAGGCCCAGGTCGAGGGCGAAGTGGTTCAGCGTGCCGCCCGGCAGCACCGCCAGCGGCAGCCCGTGGCGCACGGCGACCTCGGCGGCCGTGTTGACCGTGCCGTCGCCGCCGCACACGCCGAGCGCGACCGCCCGCGCCGCCGCCTTCTCCAGTTCCGCCGGCACGTCCTGCGGCGCGCACTGCACGATCTCCGCGGCCGGCAGGGCGTCCCGCAGCGCCCGCACCCGGTCGGCGGTGCCCCCCGCGGTGTTCGCCACCAGCACCAGGCCCTGCCCGTCCGGCAGCGCGGGAGCGTCGGCGCGCGGCCGGGCCGACGGCTCCTGCTGGGCCCGGGTGGGCACCAGACCGCGTACGGCGAAGGCGGCGCCCGCGCCGAGCGCCGCACCGGCCAGGACATCGCTCGGGAAGTGGACGCCGGTGTAGACACGGGACATCGCCACCGAGAACGCCAGCGGTGCCACGGCCGCGCCCCAGGCCGGGGACTCCAGTGCCACCCCGGTCGCGAACGCGGCCGCCGACGCCGCGTGGCCCGACGGGAACGACGTGGTGATCGGCTGCCGCTTCAGCTGCCGCACCAGCGGCACCGGGTCCAGCACCGGCCGGTCGCGGCGCACCGAGCGCTTGCCGAGCGTGTTGACGGTCAGCGAGGCCAGCGCGAGCGAGGCCACACCGCGGGCGGCGGCCCGGCGGCCGCGCGGGGTGCGGCTCGCCGCGACGGCGGCCGCCGTCGCGAACCACAGCAGGCCGTGGTTGGCGCTGCGGCTCAGCCGGGGCAGCACCGGCTCGGCGGCCGGCCAGTGCCGCCTCGCGGCGAACTCGAAGAGACGGCAGTCCAGGGCGAGCAGCTTCTGCCGCAGGGGGTGGCCCCCGGACCGGGGCGCGGTGAGGTCGACATCGGGACTCATACCCTGGCAGGTACCCTGAAGTGGCCGTTTGCCGACCGGGGGGCCACACCGCACGGAGACCGCCGCATGCGTCTGCTGCTCGTCCGCCACGCCGAGACCCCCTCCAACGTGCGGCACCTGCTGGACACGGCGGTGCCCGGCCCCGCTCTGACGGCCCTCGGCGAGCAGCAGGCCGCCGCCCTGCCCGGGGCGCTGGCGGACGAGGACATCACGGCGCTCTACGCCTCCACCCTGATCCGCACCCAGCTCACCGCCGCCCCGCTGGCCGCCGCCCGCGGCCTTCAGGTGCGCGTCCGTGACGGCATCCGGGAGGTCACGGCGGGCGACCTGGAGATGCTGCCCGGCGACAGCGCCCAGGGTGAGCTGTACATGAAGACGGTGTTCGCCTGGGCGGCCGGGGACACCGGGCTGCGCCTGCCCGGCGGCGAGAGCGGCGACGAGGTGCTCCAGCGGTACGACGAGGTGGTCGCCGAGGCCGCGGCGAGCGGCGCCGGCACGGCCGCCCTGGTCAGCCACGGCGCCGTGATCCGTCTGTGGACCGCGGCCCGCGCCGCGAACGTCGAGGTCCCCTTCGCCGCCGCGCACCCCCTGCGCAACACCGGCGTGGTCGTGCTGGAAGGCAGCCCGTCCACCGGCTGGACGGCCCTGACCTGGGCGGACGAGACGGTGGTGCCGCCGGGCGAGGCGGGCCCGACGGGCGAGCCCGTCCCGGACGCCGAGTGACGGGTGTCCGCGGGGGCCGGCCCGCGGGCCCCGCGATTAAGAGTTTGCCGCCGCCGACCACCGCACCGGAGAATGCCTGCCCATGGGACATCTGGAAGCCGCGCACCTGGAGTACTACCTCCCCGACGGGAGGGCACTGCTCGGTGACGTGTCCTTCCGGGTCGGCGAAGGCGCCGTCGTCGCGCTCGTCGGCCCGAACGGCGCCGGCAAGACCACGCTGCTCAGGCTGATCTCCGGGGAGCTGAAACCGCACGGCGGGACCGTCACCGTCAGCGGCGGGCTCGGCGTGATGCGGCAGTTCGTCGGGTCCGTACGGGACGACACGACCGTACGCGACCTGCTGGTCTCCGTCGCCTCGCCCCGGATCCGCGCGGCCGCGGCCGCCGTCGACGCCGCCGAGCACGCCCTGCTCACCGTCGACGACGAGGCCGCCCAGATGCGGTACGCCCAGGCCCTGTCCGACTGGGCCGAGGCACGCGGCTACGAGGCCGAGACCCTGTGGGACATGTGCACCACGGCCGCGCTCGGCGTGCCGTACGACAAGGCGCAGTGGCGGCAGGTGCGCACGCTGTCCGGCGGCGAGCAGAAGCGGCTGGTGCTGGAGGCGCTGCTGCGCGGCACCGACGAGGTGCTGCTGCTGGACGAGCCGGACAACTACCTCGACGTGCCCGGCAAACGCTGGCTGGAGGAACGGCTGCGGGAGACCCGCAAGACCGTGCTCTTCGTCTCCCACGACCGCGAACTCCTCTCCCGCGCCGCCGAGAAGATCGTCTCGGTGGAGCCCGGGCCGGCCGGGGCCGACGCGTGGGTGCACGGCGGCGGCTTCGCCACGTATCACGAGGCCCGCCGGGAACGCTTCGCGCGCTTCGAGGAGTTGCGCCGCCGCTGGGACGAGAAGCACGCCCAGCTGAAGAAGCTGGTGTTGAACCTGCGTCAGGCAGCCGCCGTCAGCCATGAGATGGCCTCCCGGTACGCCGCCGCCCAGACCCGGCTGCGCAAGTTCGAGGAGGCCGGCCCGCCGCCCGAGCCGCCCCGCGAGCAGGACATCACCATGCGCCTCAAGGGCGGCCGCACCGGCGTACGCGCCGTCACCTGCGAGGGCCTGGAACTCACCGGCCTGATGAAACCGTTCGACCTGGAGGTCTTCTACGGCGAGCGGGTCGCCGTCCTCGGCTCCAACGGCTCCGGCAAGTCGCACTTCCTGCGCCTGCTCGCCGGTGAGGACGTGGCGCACACGGGTGAGTGGAAGCTGGGCGCGCGGGTCGTGCCCGGGCACTTCGCGCAGACCCACGCCCATCCGGAGCTGGCGGGCCGGACGCTGCTGGACATCCTGTGGACGCAGCACTCCCAGGACCGGGGCGCCGCGATGTCCCGGCTGCGCCGCTACGAGCTGACCCAGCAGGCCGAGCAGAGCTTCGACCGGCTCTCCGGCGGGCAGCAGGCCCGTTTCCAGATCCTGCTGCTGGAACTCGCCGGCGTCACCGCCCTGCTCCTGGACGAACCGACGGACAACCTCGACCTGGAGTCCGCGGAGGCGCTCCAGGAGGGCCTGGAGGCGTTCGAGGGCACGGTCCTCGCCGTCACCCACGACCGCTGGTTCGCCCGCTCCTTCGACCGCTACCTGGTCTTCGGTACGGACGGCCACGTCCGCGAGACCCCGGAGCCGGTGTGGGACGAACGCCGGGTGGAGCGGGCGCGCTAAGCGTATTGACCTGATGCGTTGCCGACTCGGCTGATCGGTGGGTGGCCGCCGAGTGCGGTGTGGGCCGGCGTGCCGAGGGCGCCGGTCAGCTCCAGCGCAGCAGTGCTCCCAGGCCGCCTGCCGGGGTGTCGTCCGCCTGCTCCGGCAGGGCCGGGTCGACCGAGATGGCGGGGGCCCCCGTCGTCACCACCGAGCGCAGCAGGGCGTCGTCGGCCCGCGCCGGCCATGCGTGCTGCTCGCCGAGCGTCCTCAGCTCCGTGCGGCGCACCGCCACCTGGTCCGGGTCCTCGCCGATCCACACCTCGCGGTGGGTGTCCGGGCCGTCCGGCCGGATCAGCAGCTCGTCGATGCGGTGCTCACGGGCCGCCTCCACCAGCGCCGGCACACCCTCCACGGCGGCCGCGCGGCCCTCGCCGCCCGGCCCGCGGGCGGCCAGGAAGCGGTCCAGGTCCTCCAGTGCCCGGCGCCGCACATGCTCGGCGCGCGCCCGCTCCACCTCCGCGTCGAGCAGCCGGCTGCCCGAGCCGTGGTCGGCCTCGACCACACCCCCGTGCAGCCGCTGCGGCAGCCGGTCGTGCACGGCCCGCCGCTCGCGGGCGTCACCCACCAGGATCAGCAGATCGGCGCGCGACTCCTCCTGGCACACCGCGAGCGCGTCGGCGATCTCCGCCGCGTTGTGCTCCCAGGTGTTCTCCACCCGCAGCTGGAAGTGGCGCTCCGACCAGTCGGCCGAGGCGGTGCGGTGCACCGGCCACTGCCGCCCGCCGACCGAACCGGTTCCCTGGCTGCCCAGCCCCGAGCGCAGCTCGAAGTCCGCGCCCTTGCGGTCGACGTACGCCACCACGCACACCGGATCCTCGCCGGCCAGCTCCAGCAGCGGCGACACCCGCGGCAGCGGGGCCCATTGCGCGGAGCTGCCCCGCACCGGTGCCCGGGCCAGCGGCGGATCCAGCACCACCTCGCCGTCCCGCGCGAACAGCGCGCGCCCGTGGGGATCACTCGCATGGCGCAGCTCGTCCACCGCCTCACGCACCGCACGGCAGGTCGCCTCGTCCGCTCCTTGCCCGGCCAGCTCCCGCGCCACCGCCTGCGCCGTCAGTTCCCGCTCGTGCGCCGTGTCCTCCGCATGGCGGGAGAGGTCGACGTACACGGAGGCCCAGGGGCCGGACTGTTCATAGAGTGGATGCAGAAAGGCGAGATCCATGGCTCCCTCCCGTGACGCGCTCGGGGGTAGTGCTCACCGGGCGGGTACCCGGACCGCAGACACGAACACGACCGACGGACGGGACCACCATGAGCGGAGTCGACCCGGAGCGACTGGACGACCAGCAGCTGATGAGGGAGCTGGAGACGATCCACCGCACGCGCCACGACACCCTGCTGTACGGCTCGAACGACGCGCTGCGCGCCCACAACGAACGCATGGCGCAGCTCGAGGGGGAGTACCTGCGCCGCAACCCGAGCCGTCCCGTCGCGGCCGGCCGCACCAGGGAAGGCGCCCGAGAACGCGGAAGCGGGGAGTCGGCGACTCCCCGCTCCTGACCTCCTGACACCGGCCCTCGGCCGGCGACCCGCGCACTCGTGCAGCCCGGCACCCCGCCGGGGCGGGCGGCCTGCACCCGGGCTTGCGCCCGCCTGCGGCCTGCCGGGCCGCAGCCTGCACCCCGCCTGCGGCCTGCACCCGGGGCTGCGGCCGGCATCCGGGCCTGCGGCCGGCATCCGGGCTTGCGCCCAGGCTGCGCCCGCCTGCGGCCTCCACCCGGGCCTGGCGGCCTGCCGGGCCGGCCGCCGCTCGGGCGGCCCGGTTTCCCGGCCGAGCGGCCCGCCGGCATCCCGGCCGACCGGCCCGGCATCCCGGCCGGGCGCCCCGAGGGGCCCGCCGGGCGCCGCGAGGGGCCCCGGCGGGTCTTCGGTCGCTCAGGCCGGCTGTTCCTGCGTGAACACCTCCAGGTACGTCTCGCAGAAGGCCTTCAGGTCGTCCGGCTTGCGGCTGGTGACCAGCTTGTTCGGTCCGTGGTCGCAGACCTTGACCTGCTCGTCGACCCAGGTGCCGCCCGCGTTGCGGATGTCCGTCTCGAGGCTCGGCCACGAGGTCAGCACCCGCCCCCGTACGACGTCGGCCTCGACCAGCGTCCACGGGGCATGGCAGATCGCGGCGACCGGCCGGCCCTGCGTGAAGAAGTCCTTGACGAACGCCACCGCCTTGTCGTCCATCCGCAGGAAGTCCGGGTTGGCGACGCCGCCGGGCAGCACCAGTCCGCCGAAGGAGCCGGCGGAGGCGTCCCCCACGACCTCGTCGACGGGGAAGGTGTCTGCCTTGTCCAGGTGGTTGAACGCCTGGATCTCACCCGGCTTCGTCGACACCAGCACCGGTTCGTGTCCGGCGTCCTTCGCCGCCTGCCACGGATCGGTCAGCTCGACCTGCTCGACGCCCTCGGGGGCCACCAGAAAAGCAATACGCATGATCATCCCTTCGTGCGGGTGGACTCGGTGCGGGCGGACCGGGTGCCGGTGACCGCCTCGGCCAGCTGCTGGACGTTGCCGTAGTGCGCCTTGCGGGGGAGCCCCTCCAGCGCGGCCACGAGCGGGTCCGGCGCGTTGTTGCGGCGCAGCACACCGATCAGTTCATGAGGGCTCGCCGGGAAGGAGCCGCGGCCCAGGATCCGCGCCAGCTCCAGGCGCACCGTCTCCAGGGAGGAACCGAGGCCACCGGGCGCCACCGGGCCGCCCCAGACCTCGGGGTCGTCGTCGGCGGCCGGCTCCGGGTCGTGCCACTCCTCGGTCCGGGTCGGGTGGCCGGACCTCAGCAGCCCCTGCAGTTGGTGTTTCATCTCGTCGTCGCGGTGGACGCTCATCCGGTCACTGCCTCGCTGCATGTCCGCTCCTCTCGGCGGTCACTTCTTCTCCCGGCTCGGCAGGAACTCCTGCACCTTCGCCTTGAAGCCCTGCTTGACCATGGAGTTCCGGTCGGCGTCGCCCTTCAGGATCGACGCGATCGTGGCTTCCATCTGCTCCCAGGTGGCGTGCGGCGGCACCGGCGGCACCGCCGGGTCGGTGAGGAACTCGATCACCGCCGGACCGTCGGCCTCCAGACCGGCGCGCCAGCCCGCCTCCACGTCCTCCGGCTTCTCCACCCGCACGCCGGTCAGACCCAGCGAGCGGGCGAACGCCGCGTACTGCACGTCCGGGATCGCCTGCGACTCCAGGAAGGACGGCGCGCCCTCCATGCTCCGCATCTCCCACGTCACCTGGTTGAGGTCCTGGTTGTTCCACACGGCGACCACCAGCCGCCGGTCCTGCCAGCGGTCGGCGTACTTCGCCGCGGTGATCATCTCCGCGAGCCCGTTCATCTGCATCGCCCCGTCGCCGACCAGCGCCACCACCGGCCGGTCCGGATGGGCGAACTTCGCGCCGATCGCGTACGGCACCCCGGGGCCCATCGTCGCCAGCGTGCCGGACAGCGAACCGCGCATCGTGCCGCGCATCGTGATGTGCCGCGCGTACCAGTTCGCGGTCGACCCCGAGTCGGAGGTGACGATCGCGTTGTCCGGCAGCAGCGGGTCCAGCGCGGCGGCGACGTACTCCGGGTTGATCGGGTCGGCGGACAGACGCGCGCGCCGCTCCATCACCTGCTGCCAGTGCTGCACGTTGTCGCAGACCGTGTCGAACCACTCCCGTCCGCGCCCCGAGTCGATCATCGGGATCAGCCGGTCCAGCGTCGCCTTCGCGTCACCGACCAGGTTCACCTCGTACGGGTAGCGCATGCCCACCATGTGCGGATCGATGTCGATCTGCACCGCCCGCGCCTTGCCGAACTCCGGCAGGAACTGCGAGTACGGGAACGACGAGCCGATCGTCAGCAGCGTGTCGCAGTCCCGCATCAGCTCATAGCTCGCACGGGTGCCCAGCAGACCGATCGAGCCGGTCACATACGGCAGCTCGTCACTGAGGACGTCCTTGCCGAGCAGCGCCTTCGCCACGCCCGCGCCCAGCAGCTCCGCGATGTGCTGCACCTCCTCCCGCGCGTGGGCCGCGCCCTGCCCGACCAGGATCGCCACCTTGTCGCCGGCGTTCAGCACCTCCGCCGCCCGGCGCAGCGACTCCTCCGAGGGGATCGCCGTCCACGAACTGCGGTCCAGGCTGGAGGGCACCATCTTGAAGGCGTGGCCCGGCGGCGAGTAGTCCAGCTCCTGCACGTCACCCGGGATGATCACGGCCGTCGGGGCGCGGCGCGCGTAGGCGGTGCGGATCGCCCGGTCCAGCACGTTCGGCAGCTGCTCGGGGACCGTCACCGTCTCCACGAAGTCGGAGGCGACGTCCTTGTACAGCGTGTGCAGGTCGACCTCCTGCTGGTAGGAGCCGCCCATCGCGGTGCGGTGCGTCTGGCCGACGATCGCGACGACCGGCACATGGTCCAGCTTCGCGTCGTACAGGCCGTTCAGCAGGTGGATCGCGCCGGGCCCCGATGTCGCCGTGCACACCCCGAGCCGGCCGCTGAACTTGGCGTATCCGACCGCCTCGAACGCGGACATCTCCTCGTGCCGGGACTGGATGAAGCGGGGCTTGTCCTCGGCGCGTCCCCAGGCGGCGAGCAGTCCGTTGATGCCGTCACCCGGATAGCCGAAGACACACTCCACGCCCCAGTCGCGCAGCCGCTCGAGGACGTAGTCGGACACCTTGCTGCTCATGCAGTACCTCCAGGTCGCACAGGCTTCGGTGGGCGTCGGCACGGGACGAGTCACCCGCAGGCACCCCGGAAAACCTGCGCGTGGGTTTGCCCGCCGGGGCCGGGGGCAGGCGCAGGATCAGTGCTTCGGACCGGAGGCACGTCCGTGGGAACGGCTGCACGTGGCCCCGGCGTACCCCGTCCGGGCCTGCCGCATTCCCTCGGTGACCGTCCACCCAGAGCACCCAGGGGAGAGCGACGCACCATGCGAACCCGAACCGGCACGCACCCGCACGACGACGCCCCCGACACCGCCGACGCCTTCCGCAGGCTCGGCGCGCTGCCGCCGGGGCCCGAGCGTGACGCCCTGCGCGCCGAGATCACCGAGGCGTGGCTGCCGATGGCCGAACGCCTCGCCGGACGCTTCCGCAACCGCGGCGAGTCCTACGACGACCTGCGCCAGGTCGCCGCCCTCGGCCTGGTCAAGGCCGTCGACCGCTACGACCCCGAGCTCGGCAACGCCTTCGAGAGCTACGCCGTGCCCACCATCACCGGTGAGATCAAGCGGCACTTCCGCGACCACATGTGGACCCTGCACGTGCCCCGCCGCGTCCAGGACCTGCGCAACCGGGTCCGCTCGGCCGTCCAGGACCTGTCCCAGACCGTCTCCGGCGAGCGGCCCACCGTCGCGCAGATCGCCGAACGCGCGCAGCTCAGCGAGGAGGACGTCAAGGCCGGTCTGGAGGCGCTGGAGAGCTTCACCGCGCTGTCCCTGGACGCGGAGATGACGGGCGCCGAGGGCGGCTACGCGCTGACCGACACGCTCGGCTCGCCCGACACGGCGCTGGACACGGTCGTGGACCGCGAGGCGGTACGGCCGCGGCTTGCGGCGCTGCCGGAGCGGGAGCGGGCGATCCTGTACATGCGGTTCTTCGGCGACATGACGCAGAGCCGGATCGCGGAGGAGCTGGGGATCTCGCAGATGCATGTGTCCCGGCTGATCAGCCGGTGCGTGGCGCGGCTGCGGGACGACGTTCTGGCGGAGTAGGACCGTGGGGGCCGTCGGCCCGATGCCGGGTGCGGATCGTGGTGGGCTGAGCGCGCAGTTCCCCGCGCCCCTCGGTCGGCTGCCCTCGCGCCGGCCGAATCACCCGGTCGGCTGCCCTTCCTCCCCCCAACGGCGTCCGGCCGCGCGCGTCCTCGGCTCCCGGCGGCTGTGATGGCTGTACGGCACGACACCCCCGTGCCCGCAGTCGTACGGCCGAAGGAGTCCACCCCATGCGCCGCACCGCCCGTGCCCTGTCCGTCGCCGCGCTGGTCGTGCTGGCCGGTGCCGCACCGGCCGGGGCCGCGGATGACCCGGCCGACCCGCTCGACCCGCCGGACACGGCCGTGCAGGCAGGTCCGGGCGACCCGGCCGCGCCGGCCGCGCAGATCAGTCCCGCCTCGGTGGAGCCGGGCGGCACCGTCACCGTGTCCGTCACCTGCGACCCGACGGGCGGACCCGCGCCCGAGAGCATCGACGCCAGCTCCGAGGCCGCGTTCGCGGACGGCACCGTGAAACTGCAGAAGGTGCCCGGCGGCGACGACGAACTGTCCGGGCCCGCCTACAAGGGCACCGCGAAGATCGTCCCCGCCGAGGACCTCGACGGCCTGGACGGGGCCGGGGCCGGCTGGACCGTGGACGGCACCTGTCCGGCACCGCCGGGCGGCAAGGGCCGGCCCTGGAGCACCACGTTCGCCGTCGCCCACGCCTCCCACGGTGCCACCGCCGCCCCCGGCTGCCCCGGCGCCCCCCTCACGCCCTGCAAGGACAAGGAGGACGCGGGCGGCAAGGAGGAGAAGCCGGCACCGCCCGAGCACGAACCCGTCTCGCCGGCTCCCGCCTGGCAGCAGCCCACCGCCCGCCCCCCGGCGATCGAACACGGGGTGCAGGCGGGCGAGGGCGGAGCCTTCACCACCTCGGCGCCCGCCCTGGTGACCGGGGGACTGCTCATCCTCGGCGCGGCCGGCGCCGCCGCGCACCGGCTGCGCCGGCGCGAACGGAACCGCCCCTGAGCCGAGCGGCGGCGGGCGGCTGTGAGCGGCGCAACCCGCGCCCCGAGCCATGGGGGGCGCACGACGTGGGTACCTGGAGGCGAAGCGGCGAGACGGTGATGCGGCACCGGCCCGCCCCACGGCACGAGCGACTGCGCGGAGGCACGCATGCGGCGGACCGACCCCGAAGGGCACGGCCCCGTCCGCTACGGCCCCCCGCCGCCCGGCACCGGACTGCCGGTGCTCCCCGAACTGACCGCCCGCGTCTGCGCCGCCGCCGACCGGGCCGACGCCGAACCCGTGGGCGGCTCACCCGCCGTCACCGAGGCGGCCTGCGGCTACTGGGAGCGGCGCGGCCTGCCCGGCGAGCCCTGCCACGTCGCCGCCGCGCCCGGTGCGCCCGCGCTGCTGCTCGCGCTCACCGCGGCCCTCGGCGGGGACGTCCTGGTGCCCCGGCCCTGCGCGGCCTGGTGGGGGCCGTACGCGCGCGTGCTGGGCAGACCGGTCTTCCACGTGCCGACCCCCGCTGAGTCCGGCGGCGTACCCGACCCCTACGCCCTGCTGGAGACCGTCCGCCGGGTCCGCGCCGAGGGCGGCGAGCCCCGGCTGCTGGTGCTGTCGCTCGCCGACGACCCGACCGGCACCGTCGCCCCGCCGGAACTGCTGCACGAGACGGTGGAGGCCGCCGCCGCTGAGGGACTGCACCTGGTCAGCGACGAGACCTGGCGCGACACCCTGCACGCCCGGCACCGGACCGTGCTGCTCAGCCCTGCCGAGATGCTGCCCGGACAGGTCACCGTCGTCAGCGACCTGGCCGGCGCGCTGCTGCCGGCCGGCTGGCCCGCGGCGATCGCCCGGTTCCCGGCGGACGGCCGCGGCGGCGAACTGCACGCGCGTGTGCTGGACATCCTCACCGCGCTCGGCGCCCATGTCGCCGCACCCGTCGCCGCGGCGGCCGCCTACGCGCTCACCGAGCCCGAGCCGGTGGCCGCCCGGGTCGCGGCCACCGTGGCGCTGCACGCGCGCGTGGCCGCCGCCCTGCACGACGCCGTCGTCACCGCGGGCGCCCTGGCCCGCCCGCCGCAGGCCGGCCGCCATCTGTACGCCGACCTCGGCCCGTTGCGCACGGCGCTCGCCGGGCACGGAGTGGGCGACGCGCAGGACCTGGAGGAGTACCTCACCGCCCGGCTCGGCATGCCCGCGCCGGGCGGCCACCGCTTCGGGGACGACCTCGCCGCGCTGCGCGTGCGGCTGACCACCGGTCCGCTGCTCGGCGGCACGGACGCCGAGCGCGCGGAATGCCTCACGTCCCCCGCGCCGTTGGAACTGCCACACGTGCACCGCGCGTTGAGGACGGTGCGGTCCGTCTTCGACGACCTCCGCGACGACGCCCAGCGATGGGAGCCTCCTCGATGACGCAGCAGTCCGAGACGCCCGCCACCGGCACGGTCACGAGCACGACGCCGTCCCCCACCCCTGTCGTCACGACGCCGTCCCCCACTCCTGTCGTCACGACGCCGTCCCCGGCCTCCGCGGGCGCCACGCCCGCACCGGCGCCGGACGCCCCCGCATCGCCCCCGTCGTCCTTCGCGCCGCCGTTCCCGCCCCTCGCCGAGCCCCGCCCGCTGGGGGAGCGGCGGGTGTGGCCGCGCACCTTCCACGACCGGCTCACCGCCCCGCTGCCCGGCCTCAAGGCGATGGCCCGCTTCGCCCGCGAGGGAGCGGTGCGCCCCGGCAAGGAGGGCCTCGCCGACATCCCTCGCGTGCCCTGCGCTCCCGCCCCGCTGCCCCGCGTCGACGCCCGCACCCTCGCCGTCACCTGGGCGGGACACGCCAGTTGGGTGGTCCGCGTCGGCGGACTGACCGTGCTCACCGACCCGGTCTGGTCGCGCCGCATCCTCGGCACGCCCGCCCGCATCACGCCCGTGGGCGTGGAGTGGGAGGAGCTGCCGCGCGTCGACGCCGTCGTCATCAGCCACAACCACTACGACCACCTCGACGCGCCCACGCTGCGCCGACTGCCCCGCGACACCCCGGTGTTCGCCCCCGCCGGGCTCGGACGCTGGTTCCAGCGGCGCCGGTTCACCCGCGTCACCGAACTGGACTGGTGGGAGGGCGCCGAACTGTCCGGCGTCCGCTTCGACTTCGTCCCCGCCCACCACTGGTCCAAGCGCACCCTCACCGACACCTGCCGCAGCCTGTGGGGCGGCTGGGTGCTCACCGCCCCCGACGGCCGGCGGCTGTACTTCGCCGGCGACACCGGATACGGCCACTGGTTCGGCCGTATCGGCCGCCGCTACCCCGGCATCGACCTCGCCCTGCTCCCGATCGGCGCCTACGACCCGCGCTGGTGGCTCAGCGACGTCCACTGCGACCCGGAGGAGGCCGTGCAGGCCGCCCTGGACCTCGGCGCCCGCAGAATGGCCCCGATGCACTGGGGGACGTTCATCCTCTCCGCGGAACCCGTCCTGGAACCGCTGACCCGGGTGCGGGACGCGTGGCAGCGGGCCGGACTGGACCGAGATGACCTGTGGGACCTGGCGGTGGGCGCGTCCCGGGTGCTGGAGCCGGGGGACTGAGGCTGCCGCGGGGCGGGGCGGGGGGTGCGGGGAACGGGGCGCGGGGGCGAGCTGTGGCGGGTGGGTGAGGGGCGTCGGGCGCCGGGGGCGTGAGGGGCGTAGGGGGCGGGGCTGTGGCGGGTGCGGGAAGGTGGGGGGAGCAGGCTCCCGCGGGTGGGGGAGGCCGGGGGCCGCCCCGGTTCAGCCGGCCGGGGTGCCGCGCAGCCGGCGCCACAGGGCCGGGGCCGCGCTGACCAGGATCGTCAGGGCGATCGCCGCCACCACGCCCTCCCACGGCTCCGGGAACAGCGAGCCGCCGAGGATGCCGATCACCTGATACGTCACCGCCCACGCGAGGCAGGCCGGCAGGTTGCCCCGCGCGAACCTCCGCAGGGGCCACTTCGCCAGCAGGCACGCCAGCATCACCGGGATACGGCCCGCCGGCACCAGCCGGGACAGCACCAGCACCGCCACCCCGTGCTCCGCCAGCTTGTCCTGGGCCTGCGTCAGCCGCTCCTGCGGCGCCCGCGACCGGATCGCCTCCAGCCAGCGTGAGCCGCTGTGCGAGCGCATCCCGCGCCGGCCCAGCCAGTACAGCGCCGCGTCCCCGCAGAACGCGGCGAGCGACGCCGTGACGAAGACCAGCGCCAGCGAGAACGGCGCCGTCTGGTGGAAGGCGACCACCGCCGCCGAACTCACCAGCGCGCCCGTCGGCACCACCGGCACCAGCGCGCCGATCAGCACCAGCAGGAACAGCGACGGGTAGCCGAGCGCCTGCTGCGTGGACTGCGTCGGCACCGCCGTCACCGCGGCGGCCAGCCAGCTCACGGGGCGACCGCCGGGCGCACGCTCTCGCCGTGCGCCGGCCGGTGCACGGTCACGTCCGGGGCCCTGAGGGCCGCGAGCCGCACGAACTCCTCGCCGGGCGCGTGGAATTCGTGCGGGCGCACCGCGTCCATCCCGATCGGCCAGTACGTGCCGTAGTGCACGGGTATCGCGCAGCGCGGCGCGAGCCGGGCCAGGGCCTGCGCCGCCCGCCCCGCGTCCAGATGCCCCTCCCCGAGGTACGGTCCCCAGCCACCGACCGGCAGCAGCGCCACGTCGATCGGGCCGACCTCCTTCGCCATCGACTCGAACAGAGCGGTGTCCCCGGCGAAATAGGTGCGCGCCTCACCCTCGACGACGTACCCGAGGGCGGGCGAGCGGTGCGGGCCGAACGGCAGCCGGCGGCCGTCGTGCTCGGCCGGCACCGCGCGGATCACCAGATCCCCGGCCCGGGTCTCGTCGCCGGGAGCCATCTCGCGCAGATCCAGATGCGTCAGACGCCGTAGCCCCGGTACGGCGCTCGGCGCACCGCGGGGCACCAGCAGGCGCGTGCCCGGCGCGAGCCGCGCCAGGGAGGGCACGTGGAGGTGATCGGCGTGCAGATGGGACACCAGTGCGACGTCCGCGCGCCAGGCGTCCGGCGGCGGCAGCGCCCCGCGGCGGCGCCGCAGATGAGCCAGCCGGCGGGTGAACAGGGGATCGGTGAGCACACGGGTGTCCGAGTCCTCCACCGTGCAGGTGGCGTGACCCCACCAGGTGATCTCCACCGGCACCTCAATGCCTCCTTCGCGCGACTCCCCCGAAGCCTACGGGCAGGAGTAGGGTCGGCGGCGAAACCCGGAGGTGAGGGGGACGCCATGGGAGAGGTGCGGGGTGCCTTCGGCCGGCCGGCCCAGGTCCGCGTCACGGCGATCGCCGGTCTGACGCCGCTGGAGGAGCTGGACAGCGACCCCTTTCTGGTGGACTCCCG
Organism: Streptomyces sp. NPDC104814; assembly: GCF_055583185.1. Taxonomy (NCBI): domain Bacteria; kingdom Bacillati; phylum Actinomycetota; class Actinomycetes; order Kitasatosporales; family Streptomycetaceae; genus Streptomyces; species Streptomyces sp. NPDC104814. Next base: position 594,203 of record NZ_JBVJOL010000001.1, read on the forward strand.
CAGCCAGTTCGCGATGTGCGCCCGCTGGGCCGCGGAGCGCGGCTACGTCGTCGCGCGGGAACTGCTCGTCCGGGGGCTGCGGGCCGACCACTGCGTGCTGTGGGACGGGGTGCGGGCGGGCCGGGACGTGTTCGTCGCGCCGAGTCGGCGGGTGCTGGAGTCCGCGCTGTCCTCCGTGGAGGAGTTCACCGCGGAGTGCGCGCGGCGGGGGGTGCGGGTGGAGACGGTCGGCTGCGCCGAGCCGGCGTACGACGCGCAGATGAAGGCGCGGGTGCATCGGAGGCTGTCGATGCCGACGGCGGGGTACGACGGCCGCTGAGGGCTCCGCCGGTCTTGCTTTGGCCTCGGTTGCCGTTCGCTGGGGCTGCGCCCCGCGCCCCCCGGGGGGGTGTTTGCCCGCCCGCCCACCCGTCTCGGTTGGCCAGGAGGTGCCGCCACGGGGCTCCGCCCCGGACCCCGGGGGTGTTTGCCCGCCCGCCCACCCGTCTCGCTTGCGCAAGAGGTGCCGCCACGGGGCTTCGCCCCGGACCCCGGGGGGTGTTTGCCCACCCGCCCACCCGTCTCGGTTGGCCAGGAGGTGCCGCCACGGGGCTCCGACCCCGGACCCCGGCGGGGGCCCCGCCTCCTGCACCCCGTCACGGGGCTCCGCCCCGGACCCCGGCGGGGCCCCGCCCCTGCACCTCATGTGTTCGGCCCAGCCCCCACCCGGGCCCCCGCCCTCCCCTCCGGGCCTCCTTCCTTCCCGGCCCCCGCCCTCCCCTCCGGGCCTCCTTCCTTCCCGGCCCCCGCCCTCCCCTCCGGGCCTCCTTCCTTCCCGGCCTCCTCCCATCCCGGCCCCCGCCCTCCCTCCCGGCCTCCCCCCTCCCAGGACAAACCGGTATGACAGGGTGTAGTGCCGGAGGTCTTCGTGGGTGGGAGGCCGGGACGGGAGGTTGGTGCGCTGTGTGGGGAGGGCGTTGGGGGCGGGTGGTCGGGCAGGTGGGGCGGAGCGTCGTCGTGTGGGCCGCTTCCACCGTGACCATGCTCGTGCTCGCCGGGCTGCTGCCCGACTTCCAGTTGCAGTCCGCCGATGGGGACAGCGCGACCCGTATCGCCGTGACCGCCGCGCTCGGGGCCGGGGCGTTCGGTCTGCTGTCGGCGCTGGTGTGGCCGTTGCTCGTGCGGTTGCTGCTGCTCGTGCCGGCCCTCCTGCTGGGGCTGCTGGTGTTCTTCCTCAACGGGTCGTTGCTGTGGCTCGCGCTGAGGATCAACCCCTCCGGTGACAGCGCCGCCGCTCCCGAGACGGCCGTCATCGTCGCCGCCGTGATGTCCGCCGTGGCCTCCGCGACCGGCGCCGCCCTCGCGGTGCGGGACGACGACGCCTATCGGCGCCGGCTGCTGCGGCTCGCCACGCGCAGACGCCGGCGCGGGCCGCCCTGTCCGTCCGGGCCCGGCACCGTCTTCCTCCAGCTGGACGGCGTCGGTCACGACGTGCTGCGGAACGCCGTGGACAAGGGGCTGATGCCGACCGTCGCCCGCTGGCTCGGCGAGCCCACCCACCGGCTCACGGCCTGGCGCACCGACTGGTCCAGCCAGACCGGCGCCAGCCAGCTCGGCATCCTGCACGGCTCCAACCACGACGTTCCCGCCTTCCGCTGGTACGAGAAGGACACGGGGGAGGTGATGGTGTGCAACCGGCCGTCGTCGGCGGCCGAGCTGCAGAGACGCGCCGTCGCCCGTACGCATGACGGCGGGTTGCTCACCGCCGACGGAGCCAGCCGCGGCAACCTCTTCAGCGGCGGGGCCGACGAGAACGCCCTCGTCCTGTCGGTGTCCGCCCGTATCGGCCGTGCCAACCGTTCCCGCGCCGGGTACTTCGCCTACTTCTCCGATCCGGCCAACGCCGTCCGCACCGCCCTGTCCTTCGTCGCCGAGGCCGGCCGGGAGATCGGCCAGTCCGTCCGGGCCCGGGTGCGCCGGCAGCGGCCGCGGGTCGGCCGCGGCGGCCTGTACCCCCTCGTGCGCGCCTTCGCCACCGTCGTCGAACGCGACGTCGTCGTGGCCGCCGTCATGGGCGACCTGCTGGCCGGCCGCACCAGCGTCTACGCCGACCTCGTCGCCTACGACGAGGTCGCCCACCACTCCGGCCCGGCCGGCCGGGATGCGGAGAAGGTGCTGCAGCGGCTCGACCGGTCCCTCGCGCTGATCGAGAAGGCCGCCGAGCATGCCCCTCGGCCCTACCGGATCGTTGTGCTGTCCGATCACGGCCAGAGCCCGGGGGAGACCTTCCGCTCCCGGTACGGGCTGACCCTCGGCGACCTGGTGCGGGCCGGGTGCGGGCTGCCCGTGCCGCGCCGTGCCCGGCGCACCCGCAGCGGTGCCGAGGCCCGCAGCGCCGTGCGCGCCGCGCTGCGCCGGCCCGTGGAGGAGGGCGGCGAGCAGCACCGGCCCTCCGGGCGGCGCTCCGAGCCGGTCGTGCTGGCCTCCGGCAACCTCGGCCTGGTCTCCTTCCCGGACGTCCCGCACCGCATGACCCGGGAGGAGATCGACGCCCGCCACCCCGCTCTGCTGCCCACCCTTGCCCACCACCCCGGCGTCGGTTTCCTGCTCGTGCGCAGTGCCGAGCACGGCGGGGTGGTGCTCGGTGCGCGGGGGGCCGCGATACCGGTCGGGGAGCTGAAGGACGGCTGCGGGCCGCTCGCCCCGTTCGGGCCCGGCGCGGCCGACGCCGTGCGCCGTACCCATTCCTTTCCGCACGCCGCCGACATCATGGTCAACTCCGCCTACGATCCCGCCGACGGCGAGGTGCTCGCCTTCGAGGAGCAGATCGGCTCCCACGGCGGCCTCGGCGGCGCCCAGAGCCGGCCCTTCCTGCTGTCGCCCCTGGCGCTGTCCGCGCCCGTGGCCGAGGGAGCGGATCTCGTCGGCGCCGAGCACCTCCACCGGGTGCTGCGGCGCTGGCTGAGCGAGGCGGACGGCCCTCAGGTGCCGGTGGACGATTCGCGGTACGAGGCCCTCGGGAGCACACCTTTTGCGGTGCCCGACCCGGCCGTACAGGACAAAAGCGCGTGATTTGGAGCGACTCGCAGCGGTGACCGACCATGGTCGGTCGTCCGGCGATCCCGGACACCGGCCCGGCAGCTCGGCGGGCCGCCCGGCGATCCCGGGCCACCCAGCACGTACGAGAGGCGCACCACTCCATGCACGACTCCGGGACCGTCCAGGCTCCGGCCCCCGAGGCGACCGCGACCCGGTCCGCGTCGGCACCCGAGAAGCACGCCCGGCGTTTCGGGCTCCCCGTCGCCACCGCCCTCGTCATGGGCAACATCATCGGCGGCGGCATCTTCCTCCTCCCGGCCTCCGTGGCCCCGTTCGGCACCGTCAGCCTGCTCGCCTTCGGCGTGCTGACGCTCGGTGCGATCGCGCTGGCCCTGGTCTTCGGCCGGCTCGCCGAGCGCGACCCGCGCACCGGCGGACCCTACGTCTACGCCCGCGAGGCCTTCGGTGACTTCGCCGGCTTCCTGGCCGCGTGGGCGTACTGGATCACCACCTGGGTCTCCAACGCGGCCCTCGCCGTCGCCGCCGTCGGCTATCTCGACGTGCTGATCCCGGTGAACGACCACAAGTGGAGCGCCTGCCTGGCCGCGCTCGTCATCCAGTGGCTGCCCGCCCTGTCCAACTTCGCCGGCAGCCGGTACGTCGGCGCCGTGCAGCTGATCTCCACCGTGCTGAAGTTCGCGCCGCTGCTGCTCGTCGCCATCGGCGGCCTCTTCCACTTCGACGCGCGCAACCTCGGACCCTTCCAGGCGGGCGGCGGCAGCACCCTCGGCGCGATCTCCGCGTCCGCCGCGATCCTGCTCTTCTCCTACCTGGGCGTGGAGTCCGCCGCGGTCAGCGCCGGCGAGGTGCGCGACCCGCGCCGCAACGTCGGCCGCGCCACCGTGATCGGCACCGTCGGCGCCGCCGTGGTGTATCTGCTCGGCACCCTCGCCGTGTTCGGCACGGTCGCCCACGACAGGCTGGTGCACTCCACCGCCCCGTTCTCGGACGCGGTGAACGCCATGTTCGGCGGTTCCTGGGGCGGCTGGGCCGTCGCGCTCGCCGCCCTCGTGTCGATGACCGGCTGCCTGAACGGCTGGACCCTGCTGAGCGCCCAGACTCCCTACGCGGCGGCCCGGGACGGGCTGTTCCCGGCCGCGTTCACCCGCAAGCGGCGCGGTGTGCCGACCGTCGGCGTGGGCGTCACCGTCGTCCTCGCCTCCCTGCTGACGATCTACAACTACACGGCGGGTTCGGCGCGGGTCTTCGAGATCCTGGTGCTGGTCACCACCTTCACCGCGACCGTTCCGTACCTGCTGGCCACCGCCGCGCAGATCTTCCACCTCGCCCGGGGCGAGCAGGTCGACCGGGTGCGGCTGGTGCGCGACGCGGTCCTCGCCGCGCTCGCCTTCGGCTTCTCGCTGTGGCTCGTCGCGGGCGCCGGCTACGCGGCCGTCTACCAGGGCGTGCTGTTCCTCTTCGCGGGCGTCCCGGTGTACGCGTGGCTCGCGGCGCGGCGGCAGCGGAGCGCGGCGTGAGGGGCCCATCCTGCGCGTGCGGCGTGGGGAAATGTGATCGGATGGGGGCCTAGGGAACCCGCTTGGGCGGGACCACACGCGAAAGGAAGAATCGTGGCCACCACGCGTTCCGCACACACCGTCTGGGAAGGCAACCTGCTCGAGGGCAACGGTGTCGTCACCTTCGACTCCTCCGGCATCGGTCAGCAGCCGGTGTCGTGGCCGTCGCGCGCCGAGCAGGCGAACGGCAAGACCAGCCCGGAGGAGCTGATCGCCGGCGCCCACTCCAGCTGCTTCTCCATGGCGCTGTCGCACGGTCTGGCCGGGGCCGGCACCCCGCCCACCAAGCTCGTCACGTCCGCCGACGTCACCTTCCAGCCCGGTGAGGGCATCACCGGCATCCACCTCACCGTCGAGGGCACCGTCCCCGGCATCGACAACGACGCCTTCGTCGCCGCCGCGCAGGACGCCAAGGCCAACTGCCCGGTCAGCCAGGCCCTGAAGGCCGTACCGATCACGCTGGACGCGAAGCTCGCCTGAGCCCGCACCCCGCACCCCTCACACCGGCGCGGACCGCCCCCGGGACTTCCGGGGACGGTCCGCGCTGTCGTTTCCCCGCCGTCGTCACGGCTCCGCACCCGCCGCGACGTCGTGTCCCGCTCCTCGAGTCGGCCTCCTCCCACCCTCGAGTCAGGGCCTCGACTCTTTCTCGAGTCAGCCTCCTTACAGGCCCGAGTCAGCCTCTTACACGCTCCGACAGTGGGGCGACAGAAGCCGTGGCTAGTTTTCTTCGCATCCGCCGCGGACGCCTTCGTCCGGCGGCGCACCACGACGAGATGCCGAGAACGCCGGCGAGGGGAACGCGGCGTTCTCGAGAGAGGGGCTACCCACCGATGACGGTGACCACCAGTGCCTTCACCCCCGGTCTGCGGGAGCTCGAGTTCGTCCGGTCGGTCGACCGGCGCCTGCTCCACCGCCGGGCCCTGTCGGAAGTCTTCCTCACCGACACCGCTGCGGTGGACGGGCAGCGCTTCCTCGCGGGCGCCCAGCTCCCCTCCTCTCACGCCTACTTCACCGATCACGCCGGACACACGGTGGTCGACCCGGTGCTCCTGCTGGAGTGCGCCCGCCAGGCCGAGACCTGCGGCGCGCACCGGCACCTCGGTGTCGACGACGACACGAAGTTCGTCCTGCAGTCGTGGTCGATGCGGCTGCCGGGCCTGTTCCACGCCCACTCCGGTGACCCGGCGGAACTGACCATGGAGGTCACCACGGACCGTCCCACCGGGGCGAGCGCCCCCGCGCGGTCGGCGGCGTACGACATGCGGTTCTTCCTCGCGGGCCAGGAGGTCGGCGAGGTGCGCATGGCGGTCGGTTACGTGTCGTCCGCGGCGTACTCCGTCATCCGGTCGAAGCGGCGCGGCAGCCCGCCCGTCTCCTCCGACGACGTCGCGGCCGTGCCGGCGACGGTCGACGCGCCGGAGGTCGGGCGTGCCAACCCGGTCAACGCGCTGCTGACCGAGCCGGTGCGGGACGGAGACGGCATCGTCGCCGGCGTACGCATCCCCACCGACAACCCGAGCATGTTCGACCACGCGCAGGACCACCTGCCGGGGATGGTGCTCACGGAGGCGGCGCGGCAGGCGGCCCTGTTCTGCGGTGCCCGGCTCCTCGGCCGGCCCGCGGAGGCCACCACGATGGTCGGGTTCGACCTGGCCTTCACCAGGTTCGCCGAGCTCGACGCGCCGACCACGGTCAGCGCGGTCCCGGAGGACGAGAGCGACGGCATCCGCACCTTCCGGGTCCTCTTCCGGCAGAACGGTGAGGAGATAGCGGCCGGCACCGTCGCCACCGCGGCCGTCCCCGCCTCGCACCGGAGGGCGCGGTGAGCGCACGAGCGGCGGTACTGGCCGGGCTCGGCGGCTGGCTGCCGCCGGTCAGGATCACCAACGACGACCTCGCCCGGGAACTCGACACCAGCGACGAGTGGATCACCACGCGCACCGGGATCCGGCAGCGGTTCGTCGTCCCGCCGGGGCTGTCCACCTCCGGGGTGGCGGTCGAGGCGGGGGCGCGGGCCCTCGGTTCGGCGGGCACCGACCGGGTGGACCTCCTCGTCCTCGCCACCAGCACCCCGGACCACCCGTGTCCCGCCACCGCGCCGGAGGTGGCCGGCCGGCTCGGGCTCGGCCACATCCCCGCGTTCGACGTGGCGGCCGTGTGCACGGGGTTCGTGTACGCGCTGGCCACCGCGTCGAGCATGATCACCGCGGGGGTGGCCGACAGTGCGCTGGTGATCGGCGCCGACACCTTCTCGACGATCCTCGCCCCCGAGGACCGTACGACCCGGGCGATCTTCGGGGACGGCGCGGGTGCCGCGGTGCTGCGCGCCGGTCACCCGGAGGAGCGCGGCGCGCTGCTCGGGTTCGACCTGGGCAGTGACGGCTCCCAGGCCGACCTGATCACCGTGCCGGGCGGCGGGTCCGAGTACCGCTCGAAGGGGCTCGCCGAGCCGGGCGACGCGTTCTTCGCCATGCAGGGCCGCTCGGTGTTCCGCAACGCCGTGACCCGGATGAGCGAGTCGTCGCTGCGGCTCGCGCAACGACTCGGCTGGCCGGTCGAATCGCTGGACCGGCTCGTCGCCCACCAGGCGAACATCCGCATCCTGTCGGCGGTCGGCGCGCAGCTGGGCCTGCCCGAGGAGAAGGTGGTCGCCAACCTCGACCGGGTGGGCAACACCGTCGCCGCGTCCATCCCGCTGGCGCTGACCGACGCCGTGGCCGCGGGGTCGGTCGTTCCCGGCCACCGGGTGCTGCTGTGCGGTTTCGGCGGGGGGCTCACCTGGGGGGCCGCGGCCCTGCGGTTCCCCGAACTGTCGGTCGAACCGCTGCCGTACCCGTCCACCCCGGCCGAACTCGCCCACGCGCGCTGACCGTTCCGGTCCGCGACCGGCGTGCACCGGTCGATCCCTACACCCGCAGAAACCCTTTTCACCCTCAGACACCCTTTTCATCCGCAGACACCCCCTTCATCCGTAGACACCCCTTCGTTCGTAGACATCCACGCACCGAGAAGAAGGCAAAGCCATGAGCGCGATCCACGAAAAGCTGACCGGTCTCCTCGTCACCCAGCTCGGCGTGCCCGCCGGGAAGGCCGAAGCGGACATCTGCTACAAGGACCTCGGTCTCGACTCGCTCGCACTGATCGAGCTCACCATGATCATCAACAAGGAGCTGGGCACCGACCTCGGTGACGACCTCCTCCAGGGCGAGACGACGATCGCCGAGACCGTCGAGCTCATCGAGTCCCAGGGCGTGCGGGCGTGACCGACTCGTCCAAGGGGGCCGTGGCGATCACGGGTCTGGGACTCGTGACCCCGGCCGGCCTCGACGCGCGGACCAGCTGGGAGCGGGTGTGCTCCGGCCGGCCGACCGCCGCCCCCGATCCCGAACTCGCCGGTCTCCCGGTCGACTTCTCCTGCCGTGTGCCCGGCTTCGACGCCGGGGCGCTGCTCGGGACCGCCAGCGCCTGGCGACTGGACCGCTTCACTCAGCTGGCGATCGTCGCCGCCCGCCAGGCGGTGGCCGACGCGGGCCTCGACCCGCAGAGCTGGGACGGCACCCGGGTCGGTGTCATCGTCGGCAACTCCCTCGGCGGCACGGCCACTTGGGAGGAGCAGCACCGCCGGTTCCTTCAGGACGGGCCGAAGAGCGTCTCCCCGCTGACGGTCCCCATGGGGATGTCGAACATGGTCGCGGGGCATCTGGCCATCGACGTCAAGGCGTACGGGCCGAGCATGGTCACGGCCACCGCCTGCGCGTCCGGTTCCAACGCGATCGGCCTGGCCCGGGATCTGCTGCGGTCCGGCACCTGTGACGTGGTGCTCGCCGGAGGGGCCGAGTCCGCGCTGACACCCGCGACCATCACCGGGCTGACCCGGATGGGCGGCCTGTCGGGGCGGCGTGAGGACCCGGCCGCCGCGTCCCGGCCGTTCGACGTGGCGCGCGACGGTTTCGTCGCCGCCGAGGGCGCGGGGATCCTCGTCCTGGAACGGCCCGAGGACGCCCGGGCGCGGGGCGTGCGGGTCTACGCCGACGTCGTGGGCTTCGGCTGGTCGTCCGACGCCCACCACGCCACCGCCCCCGATCCGAGTGGTGCGGGCATGGAACGTGCCCTGCGCGCCGCACTCGCCGACGCGGGGGTCGGCGCGGGCGACGTGGACCACGTGAACGCGCACGGTACGTCCACTCCGCTGAACGACGTCACCGAAGGGCGCGTGCTGCGCCGGGTCCTCGGCGAGCGCCCGCTGGTCACGTCGACCAAGGGCGTCACCGGACACACGCTGGCGGCGGCCGGCGCCGTCGAGGCCGCCTTCACCGCGCTGGCACTGCACCACCGGCTGGTCCCTCCGACGGCCAACCTCACCGAGCTCGATCCCGCGATCGACCTCGACATCGCGACGGGCACGGCGGCCAAGGCCGACCTGGAGGTCGCGGTGAGCACGTCGCTGGGATTCGGCGGGCACAACGCCGCGCTCGTCCTCGCGGCCGTCTGACAGGAAAGGGAAGAAGAAAGTGCTCCTGAGGAATCTGGGCAACACGGGAACCAAAATCGGCAGCGTCGGCCTCGGGTGCATGGGCATGAGCTGGCTCTATCAGGAGTCCGCCCGGGACGACGAGCGCTCGATCCGGGTCATCAACGAGGCACTCGACCTGGGCGGCAACCTGCTGGACACCGCCGACCTGTACGGGGCGGGCCACAACGAGACGCTGCTGGGCCGGGCCGTCGCGAGCCGCAGGGAGGAGGCCGTCGTCGCGACGAAGTTCGGCATCGTCCTGGACGACCTGAAGGCGCGCGAGGCCCACCGCGACAACTCTCCGGCCTATCTGCGCCGGGCGGTGGAGGCCAGCCTGCGGCGGCTGAACACCGACGTCATCGACCTGTACTACGTCCACCGCATCGACCCGGCGGTGCCGCTGTCCGAGACTTGGGGCGCCATGGCGGAACTCGTCGCGCAGGGCAAGGTGCGCTGGCTCGGCCTGTCCGAGCCGACCGTGGCACAGGCCCGCGAGGCGCACGCGATCCACCCGGTGACGGCCGTGCAGTCCGAGCTGTCGCTGTGGACGCGCGATGCCCTGGAGGGCGAGGGCGGCGGTGTCGTCGGCTGGTGCGAGAGCGTGGGGGCGACCTTCGTCCCGTTCGCTCCGCTGGGCCGCGGTTTCCTCACCGGGACGCTGCACGCGGACCAGTTCGAGGACACCGACTTCCGCGCCGCGAGCCCGCGGTTCCACCGCGCCGCGATGGAGGCCAACCAGCGCATCGTCGACGTGGTCCGGGAGGTGGCCGACCGCCGTGCGGTCACGCCCGCCCAGGTCGCCATCGCCTGGACGCTCACGCAGGGCGAACGCGTCGTGCCGATCCCCGGCACGAAGAACTCCCGCTACCTGCGGGAGAACCTGGCCGCGGCGGACGTCCACCTCACCGCGCAGGACCTGGCCGACCTGGACGCGCTGCCCCCGGCCCAGGGAAGCAGGTACTGAGCCGATGAGCGGCATCACCCGACTCCCCGCGAACGAGCGGGCGAGCGGCCCGGCGGGGCCGGCCCGGATCGCGTTCTTCGACGTCGACGAGACGCTCATCGGCCTCAAGAGCATGTTCTCCTTCCTGGAGTTCCACCTCGCCGACCAGGAGCGCTACCGGGCGGCCGCGGACGCCCTGACGCGAGCCGCACGGGCCGGCGTGCCCCGCGAGGAGACCAACCGGGCCTACTACCGCTCCTACGCCGGGATGGAGCGGGCGGCGGTCGCGGAGAGCGGGCGGCGCTGGTTCGCCGCCGTGCACCGGCGCGCCGGGTTCTTCCACGCCGAAGCCGTGGGTGAACTGCGCCGGCTCCAGGGCGAGGGATACCGCGTCGCCCTGGTCTCGGGTTCCTTCCGGGCCTGCCTCGACCCCATCGCGCAGTACCTCGGCGCGGACCACGTGCTGTGCAGCGAGCCCGAGGTGGCCGCCGGCCGCTACACGGGCGAGGTGCTCAGCACCGTGATCGGCGAGGGGAAGGCCACGGCCGCCCGCGCCCTGATGGACCGTTCGGGAGCCTGGCCCGAGGCGTGCGTGGCCTACGGCGATCACGCCTCCGACCTGCCGCTCCTGGCCTGTGTGGGCCGGGCCGGGATCGTCGGGGACGACCCGGTGCTCGTGGAGCACGCCGGCCGTCACGGCTGGATGAGGCTCCCCTCGGCCGTCGGGTCCGCAGCCGCAGCACAGGGGACCGCGGCTGCGGACCCGGCCACCGGCCCGCCCGCCCCGCGGGGTGCGTCCACGCCGTCACTCCTGACCGCCCCCATCACCACGAGCACGGAGGAAATCGACGATGCGACTCGGTAACGGGCTGGGAATCCGGGCCGTCACGACCTGGCTGCCGCAGACCGTGGAAACCGCCCAGGACGCCCTCACCCGCGACAGGATCAGCGAAGAAGACCTGACGAACACCGGAGTCACCGAGGTGCCCGTGGCGGACACCGTCTCGGCACCGGACATGGCGGTGGAGGCGGCCCGGGACGCCCTCGCCGCCGCGGGCTGGGACGGCTCCGCCCTCGGCTTCACCACCCACGCCTGGATCCACCACCAGGGACACGACTTCTGGTCGCCCGCGCACTACGTGGCGCACCGCGTCGGCGCGGTGCGCGGCGTGCCGCTGGGCATCCAGGTGATGTGCAACGGCGGCGGAACCGCCCTGGAGGCGGCCGCCTCCCGGCTCCTGGCCGACCCCGCCACGGGCAGTGCGCTCGTCACCACCGGCGACCGCTTCCCCGACGAGGGGTTCGACCGCTGGGCGGGCGACTACGGCGTCTTCTACGGCGACGGCGCCACCGCCCTGCTGCTGCACGAACGCGACGACACCGCCGACGAGTTCACCCTGCTCGGGTTGTCCAGCGCCGCGGTCTCGGAAGCCGAGGGGCTGCACCGGGGCCGGGACGAGTTCACCCCGGCCGGCCGCTGGACCAGTGACCGGATCGACGTCCGGCGCACCAAGAAGGCGTACATCACCGACGTCGGCCTCGACGGCTTCTACCGCGGGGTGCACACCGCGCTGCGCACCATCGTCACGACGGCGCTGGACGAGGCCGGCATCGAACCGGACGACCCGCGTATCCGCCTCCTCGCCCTTCCCCGGGTCGGCGTCAAGGTCCGCCGCGAGACCTACCATCCGGCGGTCGAGGGCCTGACCAAGGCGGAGATCGTCGAACTCGGCACCCGCACGGGCCATTTGGGCGCCGGTGACATGGCGGCGAACCTGACGGCGATCCGGGAGCAGGACCTGCTCGCGCCGGGTGACATCGCCCTCGCCATCTCGGCCGGCGGAGGCTTCGGCTTCACCTGCGCCGTCGTCGCCCGTCCCGCCCGCTGAACCCACCCACCTCTCCTTCTCCGCATACCCCCATCACCCCCCCACGAAAGGGAAACGCTTCATGAGCACGGCTCGTCCGGACTCCGCACGCGGTAATCCGACGCTGACTCTCGCCGCGGTGTGCCTCGCCGTCCTGGTGCTGCCCGCCTCGCTGACCGGCACCTCGGTCGCCCTGCCGGACATCAGCTCCACGCTGCACGTCGGGCTCGCCCCGCTCCAGTGGGTGGTCAACGCCTACAACCTCGCCTTCGCCTGCTTCATGCTGGGCTGCGGCTCGCTCGCGGACATCCTGGGCCGGCGCCGGATGTTCGCCGCCGGAACCGTTCTGTTCGCCCTGTCCAGCCTGGCCAGCGCGGTGACGTCCAGCATCGTCGTCCTCGACGTGGCCCGTGCGCTCGCCGGGCTCGGCGCCGCCGCGGTCATGACGGCGGGCGCCGCGATGCTCGCCACGACGTTCGAGGGCGCCGCGCAGGCCCGTGCCTTCGCGATCCTCGGCTCGTCGGCCGGTGCCGGTCTGGCGCTCGGCCCGTCGACCGCGGGTGCGCTGGTCAACGCCTTCGGCTGGCGTGCGGTGTTCGTGTCGCACCTGGTCGTCGCCGTGATCGTGCTGTTCGCGGTGCCGGCGATGCCCGAGTCGAGGAACCCCGCCGCCACCAAGGTCGACTGGGCCGGCACCACGACCTTCACCCTGTCGCTGTTCTGCCTGATGTTCGCCATCGTCCAGGGCCCCCAGCGGGGCTGGACCAGTGCGACGACGCTGCTGCTGTTCACCGCCGCGGTCGTCCTGATGGCCCTCTTCGTCGTCGCCGAACTGCGCCAGCGCCAGCCCATGTTCCAGCTCTCGCTGCTCGGCCAGGGCCGCTTCATGGCGGTCTCGCTGATCCCCGTCGCGCTGTCCTTCAGCTTCGTGTGCCTGCTGGTGCTGCTGCCCACGTACTTCACCTCGGCGGCGGGCATGAGCATCAACGCCTCCGGCGCCACGATGATGCTGCTCACCCTGCCCGTCCTGGTGGTGCCGCTCGTCGTCAGCAAGCTGGTCAAGAACGGTGTCTCCACCCGGCTCGTGCTCACCCTGAGCCTCGTCGTCGCCGCGCTGGGCGCCGGCTGGCTCACGCTGATCGCCCCGGACGCGTCGGTGGCCTCGCTGGCCGGTCCGCTGCTGCTGCTCGGCATCTCGATGGGCATGACGGCCGGTCTGGTCGACGGTGTGGCGATCACCTCCGTGGAGCCCACCCAGGCGGGTGCCGCCGCGGGCATGTTCAACACGATGCGCCTGGCCGGTGAGGCGTTCGCCATCGCCGTGATGAGCGCCGTGCTGCTCAACTCGACGCGCTCGCACATCGCCGACGGCCTGCCCGGCATCCCGGGCGCCCGGGGCGCCGACGCGGGCGCCCTGGCCGACCGTGTGATCAGCGGTGACCTGGCCGGCGCCGCCGGCAGCGTCGCCGGCTCCGCCCGCTCCGGTTTCCGTGCCCTGCTGACCGGCGGCTACACCGACGCGCTGCACCTCGTGCTGTGGGTGGTCGTCGCCATCTGCGCCGCGAGCGCGGTGCTGGTGGGCGTGATGCTGCGCGAGCCCGCCCAGCAGACGGCGCCCGCCGAGCCCGCCCCCGAGAAGGCCGTCGTATGAGCACCCCGGCGGATGCGCTGCCCGTCCTCGTCACCGGCGGGGGACCGGCCGGGCTGACCGCGGCGACCGAACTCCTGCGCCGGGGCGTGCCGGTCCGCTGCGTGGACAAGGCCGACGGCCCCACCACCCTGTCCAAGGCGCTCGGCCTGTGGCCGCGCACCGTCGAACTGATCCACCGGGTCGGCGGCGAGGACCTGCTCGCCGCCCGCGCGCTGCCCCAGTCGCAGATGCGGTACTACTCCGACGGCAAGGTCATCGCCGACCTGCGCTACCGTCCCGAGACCCAGCCCCTGATCTGCCCGCAGCCGGACATCGAGGAGGTGCTGCGCTCCAACCTCGCCACCGTCGGGGGAACCGTGGAGTGGGCGACCGAGCTGCTCGGCTTCGAACAGCTCGGCGACCGGGTGCGGGCCACGCTGCGCGGCCCGGACGGCACCGAGCGCCAGGAGGAGTTCGCCTACCTGGTCGGAGCGGACGGGGCGAGCAGCACCGTACGCGGGCACCTGGGTGTCGGCTTCGAGGGCTCCACCTACGAACTGCGATTCGTGGTGGCCGACGTGATGGTCGACACGTCCTTCGACCACCGCATGACGCACTACTTCTGCTCGCCGCGGGGCATCCTCGTGGCCTGCGGTCTGCCGGACGGGCGCTGGCGCGTGTTCACCTCGGCGCCCCCCGGTGTCACCCAGGACGACATCGACCTGGCGGCGGTGCAGCAGCTCGTCGACGAGCGTGGACCGGGCGGCATCCGGCTGCGCGACCCCGACTGGATCAGCGTCTTCAACGTGCACGCCCGGCACGCCGAGACGACCCGGGTCGACCGGGTCTTCCTGATCGGGGACGCCGCGCACATCCACAGCCCGGCGGGCGGCCAGGGGCTCAACACCGGTGTCAACGACGCCCACAACCTGGCGTGGAAGCTCGCCCTCGTCTGGCACGGGCGCAGCGCGCAGCGGCTGCTGGACACCTATGCCGCCGAGCGCGGGGACGTGGCGCGGGCGGTGGTGCGCCAGGCCGACGTGCAGACCCGGCTGTGGCTGCTGCGCAAGCGGCACCAGGTCGTGCTGCGGGACAACGCGCTGCGGGTCGCTTCCGGACTGCGCCTGTTCGACCTCGCCTACATACCCTGGCTCGCCGGTCTGCGCACGAAGTACCGCGCCGACGCGTCGGCCGGAGGCAAGGTCGCCGGCTTCGTGCCCGGCGCGCTCGTGCCGAAGCCGCTGCGCGGCCGCCTCGACGACCTGCGCCACACGCTGATCGTCGCCGGGCAGCCGGACGAGGAGACGCGGGAGCTGAGCCGCTGGTGCGCGGACCGGCTCGACGTGGTCCTCGACGTCCGCACCGTGGCACACCGCGGCCGGCCGGCCCTGGTGCTCGCCCGGCCCGACGGCCACGTGGACATCACCACCAGGGACGCCCGCGCGATGCGGGCCCGACTGACCGACCTGTTCCGGCCTCTGTTCGACAGCCGGCGGGGCGCACACGAGAAAGTGAAGGCACACACCGCATGAGTCTCATTCCGGACAGCCACCGTGACCTGCTGGAACGGCCGCTCTTCGGTCACCTGGCCACGATCCGCCGGGCGGGCGGACCCCAGGTGAACCCGATGTGGTTCTCCTGGGACGGCGAGTACATCCGTTTCACCAACACGACGATCCGCTACAAGTACAAGAACATCACGGCGAACCCGCAGGTCGCGGTGTCCGTCAACGACCCGGAGCAGCCCTACCGCTACCTGGAGATCCGCGGCGAGGTGGTCCGGATCGACGACGACTCCTCGGCGGAGTTCTTCGCGCAGCTCGCCGAGCGGTACGGGATGAAGCTGGACGGGCCGCCGCCGGACGCCGCGCACCGGATCGTGTACGTGGTCAAGCCGACGGCGGTCAGCTACCAGTAGGCGGCCCGGCCGCAGGCCGCCGGGTCAGTTCCCGGCAGCCTGCGCGGCCGTCAGGCCGGCGAACGAGGTGATGCGCGCGCCGGACGCGGCGAGCCGGTCGAGTGCCTCGCGGTGCTGCGCCTCGTCCACGCTCGCGGTGGCGTCGGAGACGACGACCACGTCATGGCCCAGGCGGACCGCCGTCGCGGCCGTGGCGGCGACACCGTGGGCGGTGGACAGCCCCGCGATCACCACCTCGGTGACTTCCTCGCGGCGCAGGAGCGCCTCGAGGTCGGTGCCTTCGAAGGCGTCGAGGCCGTTCTTGGTCACCACGTGGTCGCCGGGGCGCGGCGCGCAGGCCGCCACCAGCTGGTTGGGGGCGGCGGCGATGCCGCCGTCGGCGCCGTCGGCCCGTACGTAGCGGACCAGGACGACGGTCGAGGAGCCGGTGTCCGTGAAGTGTTCTCGCAGTCTTCCGCACGCGTCCGCCACGGCGTCACCGCTGATCGGCTGCCACGGCATGTCGACGATCCACCGTTGCAAGTCAATCAGGACAAGTGCCGTGCGGGCGCGGGTCATGTGTTCCCCCAGGGACGGATGATCGTGGTCCCGACGCACACTACCAAGGGGACATACAGCCCAGTGGAGAGGCCAATCACGACGCGGGACGGGCTGCGGCTGTGGACGGAGACGTTCGGCAGCCGCCGTGACCCGGCGTTGCTGCTGGTGATGGGCGGCACGGTGCCCGGCATCGGGTGGCCGGACGAACTGTGCCGGCTGCTGGCCGCGGACGGCTACTTCGTGGTGCGCTACGACCACCGGGACACCGGCAGATCGGGCAGGTCCGCGGGGGAGTACGACCTCTCGGTGCCGGCCGCGGACGCCGCCGAGGTGATCACCGGGCTCGGGCTGGGCCGGGCGCATGTGGTGGGCCAGTCGTTCGGCGGCATGGTGGCCCAGCTGCTCGCCCTGGAGCGGCCCGAACTCGTGCGGTCCCTGGTGCTGTTGTCCTCTTCCCCCGACGCCAACGGTGACGTCTCGCGCCCGCCGTGCACCGGACTGCCCGGTCCGCGTCCGGCGATGGTGGACCACGTCGCCCGGCTCACGGCGTCACCGCCGCGCGGCCCCGAGGAGTCACTGGCCGCCGCGGTCGACGGCTGGCGGGTGCTGGTCGGGCCCAACGTCCCGTTCGACCGGGTCTACTGGGAGGACCTGGTCCGGCGTGTGGCGTCCCGTGCGGAGGGGCCCGACACCTCCTGGCGCCATCTGACGGCCCTGGACCGGACGCCCCCGCTCACCGGCCGGCTCCCCGCCCTCGACGTGCCGACCCTCGTCGTGCACGGCGAGCAGGACCCGGTCTTCCCGCTGGAGCACGGTGAGGAACTGCGCCGGGTGATCCCCCGCGCGCGGCTGTGGCGTATCGCCGCCATGGGCCACATCTTCCCCCCGCACTGGTCGCCGGTGATCCGGGAGCTGATCGTCGACCACCTCCGCCGGTCCCACCCGTCGGATCACACCGGCCGGCACCCGAGCCGCGCCTGATCCGGACACGAAGGAGACCGTGATGCGCACGAAGGAGACCGTGATGCGCCGTCACCTGACGGGTCGGACCGCTTCCGCGCGGCCCCAGCCGAGAGCGCGGGTGGGCGCGGCGCAGGCCGCCTGCTTCCCGCACGGCGCCGGCCGGCAGACGGCGCCGCCGCGCACGCCGGATGCCGCTGCCTCCGTCCCGCACCCTCCCGCGCCCGGTGCGGTCGTACCACCGCCGCAGATGGAGCCCGCGCCCCGGGACGAGCCCGCGCCGCCGGACGGCGGCGCCGCACGCGCCGACGCGCAGCGGGATTTCCTGCGGGCCCTGCGCAGCCCGCGTCCCCTCCTTCAGCTCGACGACCCGGCGTCGTCGGACCCGCTGACGACGACGATCCGCTGGTTCACCGGAACGGGGTGAGCGGGGGTGACGAACGTGGTGGATTCACCCGCGCGTCATGCCGCCGAGGAGTTCGCCGTGTGATCTACCGAACAACCCGTGGTCACCGGGTTGTCACACCTCTCCCTTATTCTGTCAACCGCACAACCCGACCAGACCCCTGAAGTGCGTATTTCCGCAATGGTGCGTTGCGTGTGACGGGGGCGGTTGTGCGCAGCCTATGGGGGAAGGCAAGAACCACACATGGCAAGAACGGAATTCATCCCTTCGCGGAGTGCCGCCGTGCACCGCGACGGGAACAACTTCGGGATTCTCGGACCACTCTCCGCGTCAATAGCCGGCAATGAAAAGGTCATGGATTCCGGAAAACTCCGGGTCCTGTTGGCCGCCCTGCTGCTGCGGGCCGGAGCGGTGGTCGACAACGACCGGCTCGCCGACTGGCTGTGGGACGAACGCAAGCCGTCGAACCCGCGCGGAGCGCTGCACACCTACGTACGCCGGCTGCGGCTCCTGCTCGGCGACGCCGGCCTGGTGGAGACCGCGGCCGGCGGCTACCGGATCGACCTGCGCGAGGACGAACTCGACCTGACGCGCTTCCGCCGCCTGGTCCTGACCGCACAGCAGACGACCACGCCGGAGGAGCGGGCCCGGCTGCTGGGCGAGGCACTGAGCGTGTGGCGCGGGGCGCCGCTCGCCGACATTCCCTCCGACTCGCTGCGCCAGGACGAGGTCCCGGCGCTCGAGGACGAGCGCCTCGGCGCCCTGGAGGCGTACTTCGAGTCGGAGCTGCACTGCGGCAGGCACGCACAGCTGGTCAAGGAGCTGCGCACGGCCGCGATGGACAATCCGCTGCGGGAGAACTTCTGGAGCCTGCTGATGCTCGCCCTGTACCGCTCGGGGCGGCAGGCGGAGGCACTGGACGTCTACCAGCAGGCCCGCCGCGAACTCGTGGAGCAGCTCGGCATCGAGCCCGGCGAGCGGCTGCGCGCGCTGCACACCGGCATTCTCGAATCCGACCCCTCGCTGGCGGCCCCCGACGGGCCCCGCCCCGGCACGGACCGGGTCGTCACCGTGCCCGCCCAACTGCCGCCGCTCGCCCTGGGGTTCGTCGGACGGGACGACATCGGCGCCCGCGTCGAGGCGGTCCTGCCCCCGGCGCCGGACCGCACCGGGGTTCCCGTCGTCGTCCTGTCCGGGCCGCCCGGCGTGGGCAAGACGGCGCTCGCGGTGTGCCTCGGCCGGCGCGTGCGCGCCGCGTTCCCGGACGGACAGCTCTACGTCAACCTGCGCGGCTACGAGCGGGGCGGGGCCTATGCGCCGCTCCCTCCGGACCAGGTGCTCTCGCAGTTCCTGCGCAGCCTCGGCGTTCCGGCGGACCAGATCCCGGTCGACCCGGTGGAGCAGGCGAACCTCTACCGCTCCAAGCTGACCGGGAAGAACATCCTGGTGGTGCTGGACAACGCCTCCAGCGCCGAGCAGGTGCTCCCGCTCATCCCGGGTGACGCGGGCTGCTCCGTCCTGATCACCAGCAGACGGCAGCTGCGCTCCCTCGCGGTGACCCACGGCGCCCAGGTGATCGGCGTCGGCACGCTCAGCCCGCGGGAGTCCGCCGAACTGGTCACCGGCATGGTGCGCCAGGCAGGCGTGAGCATCGGGCCCGACGTGGTCGACGAAGTGGCCGCGCTGTGCTCGTACCTGCCGCTCGCGCTGCGGATCGCCGCGGCCAACCTCATCAGCGCCCCGGGCGGACAGACCGACGTGTACCTGGAGAGTCTGCGGCAGGGCAACCGCCTCGCCGCCCTCTCCGTCGACGGAGACACGACGTCCGCCGTCTCCACGGCCATCGCCCTGTCCTACGACGCCCTGACGCCGGACGACCGCGCCGTCTTCCGGCTCAGCGGGCTGTTCCCCGGCTCCGACTTCACCCCCGCCGCCGTCTCGGTGCTCGCCGACATCAGCGAGGCGCAGGCGCGGTCCGGTCTGAGCCGGCTGGAGACGGCGAGCCTGCTGCAGCAGACCGCCCCGGGCCGCTACCAGTTCCACGACCTGCTGCGCGAGTACGCGCAGGACCGCGCCGGCGAGGAGAACTCCGCGCAGGAGCGCAAGGAGGCGCTGCGGCGGCTCGGCGGGTGGTATCTCGCCGGTGCCTGCGCCGCCGCCGACGTGCTGTACTCGGAGTTCGTCCGGCTCGCCGAACCGGCCCGGTCCAGCGCGACCTTCGACGCGCCGCGGTTCCGGGACGAGAGCCACGCCATGGCCTGGCTGCTGGCCGAGCGGCGCAACCTGATGGCGTGCGTGCGCCACTTCGGCACCCACGGCCCGCACCACCTCTCCTGGCGGCTGGCCGACGCCCTGCGCGGCTTCTTCTGGACGGGCAAGTACCGCACCGAGTGGGACGAGACGACCCGGATCGGTCTGTCCGCCGCCGAGTCCCAGGACGACGAACCCGGTGTCGCGGCGATGCACCGCAGCCTCGCCAACCTCTACAACACCCTCGGTGACTACGAGCGGGCCATCGCGCACCAGGAGAAGAGCCTCGCCCTGCACGACCGGCTCGGCATGGCCGAGGAGGTCGCGGCCACCCTCAACAACATGAGCCTCGCCCACCTCAGCCTGGGCCGGGGCGCGCAGGCCGAGGAGGCGGCACGGCGGGCGCTCGACGTCTCCCACAGCATCAGCTCGCCCCGGCTGGAGGCCACCACGCAGGGTCTGCTGGGGTTCATCCACTGGACGCAGGGCGACATGGTCCGGGCCACCGAGTTCCTCACGGCTTCGCTGGCCACCGCCGGCACGCTCGGCCTGCACCACATCAACTCCTACAGCCTGCGCAACCTGGGTCTGGTCCGCCAGGCCACCGGGGAGCTGTCCGAGGCGAGGTCCTGCTTCACGCGCGCCCTGAAGGCGTCCGAGTCCATCGACTCCTCCTACGACCGGAGCATCTCGCTGTACGGGCTCGCTCTGGTCGACCTGGACCTCGGCCGGCACGAGAGCGCGCTGGAGTCCGCGCAGCGGGCTCTCAGCTCCTTCCAGGAGTGCGGCGACCGCACCTACGAGGTGCAGACGCTGTGCCTGCTGTCGGCCATCAGCGCGGGTCTCGACGCGCTCAAGGAGTCGGCCGGTTACGCGGCCAGGGCACTGGAGGGGGCCCGGCAGATCCGTTACGTGGACGGCGAGGCGTACGCGCTGGCCCGGCTCGCCGTCATCGACCGGCTGCTGGGCGGCGAGGAGGCCCTCGGACACGCCGAGGCGGCCCGCGTCCTCGCCGAGACCAACGCCAACCGTGTCGCCCGCAGCAAGGTCCTGCTGGAACTGGCCCCGCTCTACCTGGCCCTGGGCGATCCGAGGCGGGCCGAGGAGTGCGCGCAACGGGCGCTGGCCCTGTCCCGGCCGACCGCGCAGCGTCTGAACGTCGCCCGGGCCGAGCACGTCCTGGGCACGGTCGCCGCGCTCGGCGGTGACCACGAGCGGGCGCAGGCGTACTGGACCGGGGCCCTGGCGGTGTTCACCGAGATCGGTGCCGCCGAGGCCGACGACGTCCGTGCCCGGCTCGACAACGGCCCGTCACCGGCGCCGCAGAACACCACGACGACCACGACGACCAGGAAGACCGGGGCCGCATCGTGAGCACCCTTGCCCTCAGCACGACGTCGACGGAGACCGGGCGGGGCGGACTGCGCCGGGTGATGGTCGCCTCGATCGGCAACACCATGGAGTGGTTCGACTGGGGCGCGTTCGTGACCTTCGCCGCGCTGCTCGGCGCGCAGCTCCAGCCGGCCGGCGACACGGCCACGAACGTCCTGCGGACACTGTCCGTGTTCGCCGTCGGATTCCTGTTCCGGCCCCTCGGCGGGGCCCTGATCGGCGCGTACTGCGACCGTCGCGGGCGCAGCGCGGCGCTGCGGCTGTCCCTGCTGATGATGGCGGGCGGCAGCCTGCTGATCGCCGTCGTCCCGCCCTACCGGTCCGTCGGCGTCCTGGCGCCGGTGCTGCTGGTGGTGGGCCGGGCGGTGCAGGGGCTGTCCGCGGGCGGCGAGGGCGCCGCGATGAGCACGTACGTCAGCGAGACGGCGCCGGCCGGGCGGCGCGGCCTGTACTCCAGCGCCATCTACGTCAGCACCACGCTCGGCACGCTCGCGGCAACCCTGCTCGCGCTGCTGCTGCACGCCACGCTCACGCCCGCTCAGCTGGCCGGCTGGGGCTGGCGCGTGCCGTTCGCGCTCGGCGCGCTGCTGGCCCTCTACGGCTGGTACCTGCGCGGGCGGATGGCGGAGACACCCGTCTACGGCGCGGTCCGCGAGCCGGCCCGCAACCCTGCGTGGCAGGCGGTGCGCAGGCATCCGCGCGCGGCGGTCCGGGTGGTCGCCTTCACTCTCGGGGCGACCGTCGTCTACTACACCTTCGCCGCCTACCTTCCGCTGTACGCCCAGCTCCGGTACGGGATGCCGGCGAACGCCGCG
Source organism: Streptomyces sp. NPDC104814 (assembly GCF_055583185.1). Classification (NCBI taxonomy): domain Bacteria; kingdom Bacillati; phylum Actinomycetota; class Actinomycetes; order Kitasatosporales; family Streptomycetaceae; genus Streptomyces; species Streptomyces sp. NPDC104814. The sequence continues at coordinate 616,036 of NZ_JBVJOL010000001.1, forward strand.
CTGTGGGCCGGTGTCGCCGCCCAGGTGGTGTTCATGGCCGCCCTGCCGGTGCTCGGCATGGCCGCCGACCGGTTCGGGCGCCGTCCGCTGCTGCTGGTGTTCGGCGCCGGGTTCGTGTGTCTGTCGCCGCTGTTCATGGGGGCGCTGTCGGGCTCGGCCGTGCGGCTGTTCACGGTGATGACGGCCGCGCTGCTGCTGTTCGGCTGCTATGCCGCGGCGGCGCCGGTGGCGACGCTGGAGATGTTCCCCACCGCCCTGCGCTCCAGCGGGGTCGGGCTGCCGTACGCGCTGACCGTCGCCGTGTTCGGCGGCACCGCCCCCTATCTGATCGAGTACCTGGCCACGCACGGCCACGCCGACTGGTACCGCTGGTACGTGGCCGGTCTCTGTCTGCTCAGCACGGTGTCGTTCGTCCGGTACCGCGAGACGAAGGACGTCGACCTGACGGTCGTGGGACGGACCTGACTCCTCAGCCGCCCGTCCGCTCCCAGCCCCGCCGCTCCGGGCGGGGCCCCAGCCGGCGCGGGTCGCGGCTGCGGTAGACGACGTACGGCCGGAACAGGTACTGCACCGGCGCGCTGAACATGTGCACCAGCCGGGTGTACGGCACCAGCGCGATCAGCGCCATGCCGGCCACCGCGTGCACCTGGTACAGCACCGGTACACCCTCCATCAGCTGCGTCCTCGGCTGGAGCGTGAACAGGCTGCGCGCCCAGGGGCCGATCGTCGTGCGGTAGTTGTAGCCGTCGCCGGAGGAGTGGGTGAGCTTGGCGGCCATGCCGAGCACGAGCGCGGCCAGCAGCACCAGGTACATCAGCTTGTCGTTGACGGTGGTGGCCCGGAACACCGGCGCCTTGGTGCGCCGCCGGTAGACCAGCAGGGCGATCCCGGCGACCGTCAGCGCCCCGGCGGCGGTGCCGCCGTACAGCGACAGCAGATGGTAGGCGTGCTCGCTCACCCCGAGCGTGTCCGTCCACGACATGGGCACGAACAGCCCGATCAGGTGCCCGGCGAGCACGAACAGGATGCCGTAGTGGAAGGCCGGTGAGGCGATGTTCAGCAGCCGCGACTCGTACACCTGTGAGGAGCGGGTGGTCCAGCCGAACCGGTCGTAGCGGTAGCGCCACAGCAGACCGGCCACCAGCAGGACGAACGCGACGTAGGGCAGGGCGCCCCAGAGCAGGGTGGTCATCGGCGCACCTCGGTACGGGCGGGCGGCAGCGCGGCGCACACGGCGTCCAGGACGGCCGCGTACGGGGTGCCGAACGCGGTCAGCCGCGCCCGGAGCTGCTCCAGCCCGTCGCGGTACTCGGTGAGCAGCCCGGTGTCGCCGGTACGGGAGGTGAACTCCAGCACCGCGGGCAGGAAGTCCGGCAGTTCCTCGTCGGTGAACTCCAGGCCGTGCGCCCGGTACTGCTCCTTGAAGCGGACCAGTGACATCCCGCGGCGCCGGGTGTCGCCGTCGCGCCACCAGCTCAGGTAGAGGCTGTGCCGGTTCTTCAGGTCGAAGACCCGCACATAGTGCGCGGCCAGCTCCTGCGGCTCGGTGACGGCGGCGTGATCGGTGAACTCCCGCAATTGCGGCGCCGCCTCGCGCAGCAGCGGCAGCCGGGCGAACAGGTCGTCGTCGGGGTAGGTCAGGCAGAGCGCGGCCGCCTGGTACAGCACGGCGTCCGAGGGCATCAGGGTGCCTCCTTCGGGTCGGCCACCTCGGCTTCGTCGTCCGCGGTCTGCCTGCGGCGCAGCAGGTGGAAGTTCTCCACGGACACCAGTGGCAGCCTGCGGCGCCCGGAGTCCCCGCCGAACGGGCCGTCGCCGCCCATGCCGGGGCCGCCGTCGAACTCCAGCGAGCACTCGTCGGGCAGCGCGGACTCCTCCAGCCGGCGGGCGTCGCCGACGGCGGCCGTCGGGATGACGTACCGGTCCTCGTACTTGGCGATCGCCAGCAGCCGGTACATCGCCTCGATCTCGTCCGGTTTCATCCCGGCCGCCGCGGCCACGGCGGCGTCCGGCTCCTCGCCGAGGTTGATCGCCCGCATGTGGGAGCGCATCGCCGCGAGCCTGTCCAGCGACGCCCGCACGGGACGTGTGTCACCGGCGGTGAAGACCTCGGCCAGGTACTCCAGCGGAATGCGCAGCGTGTCGATCGCGCCGAACAGGTTGGCCGCGTCCTCGCCGTCGTGCCCGCTCTCCGTCAGCGCGTCGACCACCGGCGACAGCGGCGGGATGTACCAGACCATCGGCATCGTGCGGTACTCCGGGTGCAGCGGCAGCGCCACCCGGTAGCGGCTGATCAGCGCGTGCACCGGGGAGCGGCGGGCCGCCTCAAGCCAGTCGTGCGCGATGCCCGCCTCCTCGCAGGCCCGCCGCACGGCCGGGTCGTCCGGGTCGAGGAACACACCCAACTGCGCCTCGTACAGATCCTGTTCGCTGGGCGTGGCGGCCGCGGCGGCCACCCGGTCGGCGTCGTAGAGCACCACCCCGAGGTAGCGCAGCCGGCCCACGCAGGTCTCCGAGCACACGGTGGGCAGCCCCACCTCGATCCGCGGATAGCACAGGGTGCACTTCTCGGCCTTGCCGGTGCGGTGGTTGAAGTACACCTTCTTGTACGGGCATCCCGTCACGCACATCCGCCAGCCCCGGCAGCCGTCCTGGTCGACCAGGACGATCCCGTCCTCGGTGCGCTTGTACATCGCCCCGGACGGGCAGGACGCCACACAGGACGGGTTCAGGCAGTGCTCGCAGATACGCGGCAGATAGAACATGAACGTCTGCTCGTAGGCGAACCGCACCTTGTCGGAGGCCTGCTGCCGGGTGCGCTCCACCATCGGGTCGAGGTCGCCGTAGGCGGGCGCGCCGCCGAGGTTGTCGTCCCAGTTCGACGACCACTCGATCTTCATCGGCTTGTCGGTGATCGACGACACCGGCCGGGCCACCGGGAAGTCGTCACCGAGCGGGGCGTCGGTGAGGTTCTTGTAGTCGTACGTCCAGGGCTCGTAGTAGTCCTTGATCTCCGGCAGCCGAGGGTTGGAGAAGATCCCGGCGAGCTTCCTGAGCCGGCCGCCCGCCTTCAGCCTCAGCGCCCCGCGCCGGTTCAGCTCCCAGCCGCCGCGCCAGCGGGACTGGTCCTCGTAGCGGCGCGGGTAGCCCTGGCCGGGCCGGGTCTCGACGTTGTTGAACCAGACGTACTCCATGCCCCGCCGGTTGGTCCATGCCTGTTTGCAGGTGACCGAGCAGGTGTGGCAGCCGATGCACTTGTCGAGGTTCATCACCATGGCGATCTGGGCCATCGGACGCATCAGTACTCGACCTCCTGAGCGCGGCGGCGGATCACCGTCACCTCGTCACGCTGGTTGCCCGTCGGGCCCAGGTAGTTGAACGCCCAGGACAACTGGGCATAGCCGCCGACCAGATGGGTCGGTTTGAGGATCAGCCGGGTCAGCGAGTTGTGGATGCCGCCGCGCATCCCCGTCGTCTCCGTCTTCGGCACGGCGACCGTGCGTTCCTGCGCGTGGTGCATGTACACCGTGCCGGGCGGCATCCGGTGCGAGACGACCGCGCGGGCGACGACCACGCCGTTGCGGTTGACGGCCTCGATCCAGTCGTTGTCCGTGACGCCGATCGCGTCCGCGTCCTGCGGTGACATCCAGATCGTCTGCCCGCCCCGGGAAAGCGCCAGCATGAACAGGTTGTCCTGGTACTCGGAGTGGATGGACCACTTGTTGTGCGGGGTGAGGTAACGCACCGTCACCTCCCGCTGCCCGTCGGGGCCGAGGCGGGGTTCACCGAACAGTTTGTTCATGTCCAGCGGCGGCCGGTACACGGGCAGCGCCTCGCCCAGTTCATGGATCCAGTCGTGGTCGAGGAAGAAGTGCTGGCGCCCGGTGAGGGTGTGCCACGGCTTGAGATGCTCGGTGTTCAGCGTGAACGCCGTGTAGCGCCGCCCGCCCGCCTCGCTGCCCGACCACTCCGGCGAGGTGATGACCGGCACCGGCGCGGCCTGGGCGTCGGCGTACGTGACCCGCTTGCCCTCGTGCTCGGCGGCCAGCTGGGCCATCTCCTGCCCGGTGCGCTCCTCCAGCGTGCGGAAACCCTGCGTGGCCAGGCGCCCGTTGGTCGTGCCGGACAGGGCGAGAATGGCGTTCGCCGCCTTCACGGCGGTGTCGAGCGAGGGCCGCCCCTGGTGCCCGGTGCCGTTCAGCTGCCGCAGCCGCTCCACCTCCTCGTCGGGCCTGAGCGCGATGCCCTTCGCGGGCAGGCCCAGCTCCTCCGCCAGCGGTCCCAGGGCGGCGAACTTCGCGCCGATCTTCGTGTAGTCGCGCTCCACGACGGTCAGGTTCGGCAGGGTCTTCCCGGGCTCCGGATCACACTCGCCGCGCCTCCAGTCCCGCACCACCCCGCCCGGCTGCGCGATCTCCCCGGGTGTGTCGTGCTGGAGCGGCGAGGCCACCAGGTCCTTGCGCACGCCGAGGTGGTCCACGGCCAGCTCGCTGAGTTTCTCGGCGAGCGCCTTGAACGCCTCGAAGTCGGTGCGCGCCTGCCACGGCGGGTCCACGGCCGGGGTGAAGGAGTGCACGAAGGGGTGCATGTCGGTGGACGACAGGTCGTGTTTCTCGTACCAGGTCGCCGCCGGCAGCACGACGTCCGACAGCAGTGTGGAGGAGGTGTGCCGGAAGTCCAGCGACAGCAGCAGGTCGAGTTTGCCCTCGGGCGCCTCCGCACGCCACACCACGTCCCTCGGGCGTTCGGCGGGGGCGGCCTCCTCGGCGCGCAGCGAGGAGTGCGTGCCGAGGAGGTGCTTGGTGAAGTACTCGGCGCCCTTCGCCGACGAACCGAGCAGGTTCGCCCGCCACAGCGTCAGCACCCGCGGCCAGTTCTCCGGCGCGTCGGGGTCCTCGCAGGCGAACTTCAAGGTGCCCGCCCGCAGTTCGGCCACCACCTTCGCCACCGGATCACCGAACGCCTCGCCCAGCTCCAGCGGGTTGCGGTCGAACGTCGGATACGACGGCATCCAGCCCGAGCGCGCCGACAGCGCCAGGCAGTCCGCGCCCGTCATCCCGGCGAGGCGTCCCTCGGCCAGCGGTGAGGTCAGCACATCGGCGCGGAAACGGTCGTAGCGCCACTGGTCGGTGTTCAGGAACCAGTACGCCGTGCCGATCATCTGCCGGGGTGGCCGCGACCAGTCCAGACCGGCGGCCAGCGTGGCCCAGCCGGTGACCGGACGGCACTTCTCCTGCCCGACGTAGTGGGCCCAGCCGCCGCCGTTGCGGCCCTGGCAGCCGGTCAGCTGGAGCAGGGCCAGGAAGGCCCGGTAGATGGTCTCGGAGTGGAACCAGTGGTTGGTGCCGGCGCCCATCAGGATCATGCAGCGGCCCTTGGACCGCTCGGCGGTCCGCGCGAACTCCCGCGCGATGCGCACGCACGCCGCGGCCGGGACCGAGGTGTGCGCCTCCTGCCAGGCGGGCGTGCCCGGCGCGCCGGCGTCGTCGTAGGAGGCGGGCCAGCGGCCCGGTAGGTCAGGGCGCCCCACGCCGTACTGGGCGAGCAGCAGGTCGAAGACGGTCGTCACGAGCGGACCGTCGGCGCCGCCCAGCCGGGTCGCCGGCACGCCCCGGCGCAGCACCTCGCCGCGTCCCTGCCCGTGCGGGCCGCCCTCGGTGTCGAAGCGGGGGAGCAGCACCTCCACACCCGCCGCGACCCGGCTGCCGTACAGGCTCAACTGCGGTTGCACCGAGCCCAGTTCCAGGTTCCAGCGGCCCTTGCCGGACTCCGTCCAGCGAAAGCCCAGCGAGCCGTTCGGTGCCACGGCCCGGCCGGTCGCCGCGTCCAGCACCACCGTCTTCCACTCCGCGCCCTCCGACCGGTCGCCGAGATCGGCCGCCCGCAGGAACTTGCCCGGCACGTACCCCCCGTCGCGCGCGGTGAGGGTGACGAGGAAGGGCAGGTCGGTGAAGCGGCCCACGTAGTCCGCGAAGAACGGGGTCTCCCGGTCGACGAAGAACTCCTTGAGGATCACATGGCCCATCGCCAGGGCCAGCGCGCCGTCCGTGCCCGGGTGCGGGTGCAGCCACTCGTCGGCGAACTTGGCGTTGTCGGCGTAGTCCGGGGCGACCACCACGACCTTCTGGCCGCGGTAGCGGGCCTCGGCCATCCAGTGCGCGTCCGGGGTCCGCGTGACGGGGACGTTGGAGCCCCACATCATCAGATACGCCGCGTCCCACCAGTCGCCCGACTCCGGCACGTCGGTCTGGTCGCCGAAGACCTGCGGGGAGGCCACGGGCAGGTCGGCGTACCAGTCGTAGAACGACAGCATGGGGGCGCCGATGAGGGAGTGGAAGCGGGCCCCGGCCGCGTGCGACACCATCGACATCGCGGGGATCGGCGAGAAGCCGGCGATCCGGTCCGGGCCGTACGTCTTGATCGTGTGCACCTGGGCGGCGGCGACGATCTCCACCGCCTCGTCCCAGGTCGCCCGCACCAGGCCGCCCTTGCCGCGGGCCTGCTGGTAGCGGCGGCGGCGCTCGGCGTCGTTCTGGATGTCGGCCCAGGCCAGCACGGGGTCGCCGAGCCGTTCCCGCGCCTCGCGGTACATCTGCAGCAGCACGCCGCGGATGTAGGGGTGGCGCACCCGGGTGGGGGAGTAGGTGTACCAGGAGAACGCCGCTCCGCGCGGGCAGCCCCGCGGCTCGTACTCGGGACGGTCCGGGCCCACCGACGGGTAGTCCGTCGCCTGCGTCTCCCAGGTGATGATGCCGTCCTTGACGTACACCTTCCAGCGGCACGAGCCGGTGCAGTTCACGCCGTGGGTGGAGTCGACGACCTTGTCGTGGCTCCACCGGTCCCGGTAGAAGGCGTCGGCCTCCCGGCCACCGGTCAGCCCGATGCTGTGCAGGTCAGGCGCGGGCGTACCCGGCCGGAAGAACCGGCCGGCGCGCAGCAGGGCCGCGCCCGGCTCGGTGGGCGGTATGCGCGTGTCGCTCACGGGCCCTCCCTTGCTCGCCCTCAGGGCCGACGCTAGGGGCGGCAGGGTTCGGGCACCTGTCCAGCGCATCCGTACGGGTCAGGGGGACCGGCGGGCCGGGGGAGGGGGAGGCGGCGACGGCGTGTCGGTCAGGGCTTGCGGGCGACCCCCGCGTACACCGGCACGATGCCCTCCGCCTGGGCGGCGACGTCCACCGGCTCCGGTCGCCAGCCGGTCACCGGGATCACCCCCGGGCCCAGCAGCTCCAGCCCCTCGAAGAAGCGGGAGAACTCGGCGAGCGGTCGCGGGTAGAACGGGGTGCCGCTGCGCCGGAAGTTCTCCGCCGCCTTCTCGATGGCCTGCGGGTTCAGATCCGGGGTGACCTGGGACAGGATCAGATGGCTGCCGGGGGCGAGTGCGTCGACGTACCGCTGGACCAGGCCGTGGACGTCGTCCCCGTCCGGGTCCGCGCTCAGGTAGTGGGTGAGGGCGACCAGCGACAGCGCGACCGGCCGGTCCAGGTCCAGGGACTCGGCGGCCCGGGCGAGCAGCGTGTCCACGTCCCGCACGTCGGCGTGCACATAGTCCGTGGACCCCTCCGGCGTGCCGCGCAGCAGCGCCTCGGCGTGCCGCAGCACGATCGGGTCGTTGTCCGCGTACACCACCTTCGCCCCCGGAGCCACGCCCTGCGCGACCTGGTGCAGATTGGGCTCGGTCGGGATGCCGGTACCGATGTCGAGGAACTGGCGGACGCCGGCCTCGGCCACCGTGCGCACCGCCCGGTGCATGAACCGGCGGTTGGCGCGGGCGCCGCGCACCACGGTGCCGTCGACGGCGAGGATGCGGCGGGCCAGTTCCTCGTCCACCGGGTAGTTGTCCTTGCCGCCCAGCCACCAGTCGTACACCCGGGCCGGGTGCGGCCTGCCGGTGTCGATACGGGGCGGCGCGGTGTCGGATCCGGTCATGTGCGGTGCTCTCCTAGCTCAGCCGGTCACGGTGGTCCGTGAGGATCTTCTTGGTGCGCTCGGCGGACGCGGCGTGCGTCGTCAGATGGTCCAGCACCTCCAGGTGCACCGCCACCTCCGAGCGGGAGTCCAGGTACAGCGCACCGCTGAGGTACTCGGAGACCACCATGTCGGGCAGCTCCGGCTCCGCGAAGCGGAACAGGGAGAACGGCGCGTACGTCCCCGGGTGCGGACCGGAGGCGAACTCGGCGATCTGCAGCGTGACCCTGTCCCGCTCGCCGAACTCCAGCAGCTTCTCCAGCTGCTCCCGCATGATCGCCGGGTCGTCGCCCACCGGGCGCAGCAGCACCGTCTCGTCTATGACCACCCACAGATGGGGCGCGTCCGGGCGCTCCAGCAGCCGCTGCCGCTCCATGCGCAGCCGCACGTGCCGCTCGGTGGCCGCGGGGCTGCGCCGCCCGATCGTGCCGGACTCCAGCACGGCGCGCGCGTAGCCCTCCGTCTGCAGCAGCCCCGGCACGAAGTGCGGCTCGTAGGAACGCATCAGCCGCGCCGCGCCCTCCAGGCTGACGAACAGACTGAACCAGTCCGGCAGCACGTCGTGGAAACGCTGCCACCAGCCGGGCCGGTTGGCCTCCTCCGTCAGCGCCACGAACTGCGCGGCCTCCGCCGCACCGACGCCGTAGGCCTCCAGCAGCACCTGCACGTACGGGACCTTCAGCGCGACCTCGGCCGTCTCCATCCGCCGCACCGTCGCCGGGGCCACCCGCAGCACCTGCGCGGCCTCCTCGCGTTTGAGGCCGGCCGCCTCCCGCAGCTCCTGCAGCCGTCTGCCGAGCACCACCTGGCCCACCGTGGGCGCGGGCCGCCGCTCGCTCACCCCGTCCCTCCCCAGTGCCGTGTCCCGTCAATCGCCCAGGGAATGAAGGTACTTCACTGTGGCGGGGTCGGCAGGGAGGAACGACTCGATCGCCAGCTCGGCGACCGTGATGTCCATCGGCGTGTTGAACGTGGAGATCGACGAGATGAACGACAGCACCCGGCCCTCGTGCTCGATCCGCAGCGGCAGCGCGAAGTACGGGTAGGGCTCCTCCGGCTCGGTGTCCGACGCGGAGCCCTCGGGCACCGGGTAGGCCGCCACTTCCTCGTACAGCTCGCGCAGTTCCTGCGAGCGCTGCAGCGCGATCTGCCGCTCCATCTGCGCCAGCAGATGGCCGCGCCACTCGCGCAGGTTGCGGATGCGCGGCGCCATGCCCCGCGGGTGCAGCGTCAACCGCATCGCGTTCAGCGGTGGTTCGAGCAAGTCCTCGTCCACGCCCTCCAGGAACATCATGATGCCCCGGTTCGCCGCCTGAACGGTGTACAGCCCGTCCACCACCAGTGCCGGATACGGCTCGTAGCCCTGGATCAGCCGCTCCATGCCGTCCCGCAGCGCACCGAGCGCCGGGTCGTCCAGCGGGGTCTGCCGGTAGCGCGGAGCGTAACCGGCCGCCAGCAGCAGGGCGTTGACGTCCCGCACCGGCACCTCCAGGTGCTCGGCGAGCCGCAGCACCATCTCCTCGCTGGGCCGCGAGCGGCCCGTCTCGATGAAGGAGATGTGCCGGGCGGAGGAGTCGGCGCGCAGCGCGAGCTCCAGCTGACTGACCCGCCGTCGTACCCGCCAGGCCCGCAGCAGCGGGCCGAAGCCCTGGCCGGCGGGGGCGGTCGGGGAGGGGGCGGTGCCGGACGCGACAGTGGTCATGGGCACGACCGTATCCGAGGCGGGCCCCGGCCGCGGCGCCGTCGTGCGGCCGGGGGCGCCGGAGCGCCGGGGAGCCCTCACGACCGGCGGGTGCGGTGGCGCCGTCCGCGCGGCCGGATCCGGGCCCCGCCGGGGCGGACGTACCGCGTCGACCAGCGCTCTCGGCGCCGCGCTGTGGCAGGCTGGACGCGTACGCGACCCCGCTGAAGGGAGCCCGGCATGGCCGTCGAACCGCTGTCGCAGAAGGAGATCGAGGACCGGCTGGCCGAGCTGCCGGGCTGGTCCCTCGACGGGGACCGCCTCGCCCGCTCCTACCGGCTGGCCTCCCACTTCGCGGCGACCGCGATGGTCATCCACATCGCCCAGGTGCAGGAAGAGCTGAACCACCACTCCGACCTGACCCTCGGCTACAACACCGTCTCCCTCACGGTGAGCACGCACAGCGCCGGCGGCGCGGTCACCGAGCTGGACTTCGAGCTGGCGCGCCGCGTGCAGGACCTGGCCCCGGGCCACGGGGCCGACTGACCGGCACACGCGGACGAGGGGGGAGCGGGCCGTGCTGGACTACGACAAGGAAGCCGAGCGCTACGACGCCCTGCGCGGCGGCGAACCACGGGCCGCCGCGGCGGCGGACGCCGTGCTGAGCCTCATACCGCCGACCGCGCGGCGGATGCTCGACGCCGCCTGCGGCACGGGCATCGTCACCCGTCGGCTGTCCGCGGCCCGCCCCGGTCTCGCGGTCACCGGCGCCGATCTGGCCGAGACCATGACCCGGCACGCCGCCGCCCGCCTGCCCGGCACCGTCGTCCGCGCCGACACACGCCGTCTGCCCTTCGCGCACGCCGCGTTCGACGCGGTCACCAGCGTGTGGCTGCTGCATCTGCTGGGCTCACCGCAGGACGTGCGCACCGTCGTCGCCGAGTGCGCCCGGGTGCTGGTACCCGGCGGGGTGTACGTCACCACGGTCGACAAGGCCGCCGCGCACAACGTCGGCAGCGACATCGACGCCGTCCTCGCCTCCCGGCCGCCGAGCGAGGCCCGGGACGCCGCCGGCCTCGTCGAGAAGTACGCCACCGAGCACGGCCTGGTCCCGGCCGGCGAGGCACGCTTCACCGGACGCGGTCAGGGCCGCAGCCCGCGCCGGACGATCGCCGACCTGCGCCGCGGCTGGTTCGTCACCCTGCCGCCCGGCCGGCCCCTCACCGAGCAGTACGCGGCCCGGCTGGCCGAACTGCCGGACCAGAACCGCCCCCGCCCGGACCCACAGTTCACACTCCGAGCATTCCGCAAGCCCCGGTAGCCCCGCCACCCTCCCCTTCCCCGACACCGACCAGCGAACGCCCCCGCCGTCTTCCCCGAGACCAGGGCAGGGCCGTAGGGACCACTCCAGCTCCTTCCTCCGCGACGGCATGCCGACCCGGCCGAGAGCGGCCGCCTCCGCGTCGTGAGCGTCCGCAGGCGGAACACGGAAGCCCCCGGCCGACGGGCGACGCCGACCGGGGGCTTGCCGTTGTCCGTCTCCCCCGGTTACGCCGCTTCCTCGAGTGCGGCCTTCTCCGGGTTCCTGATCACGGACCGCACCCACGCCGGCGTCAGGCCGAGGCGTGCCGCCAGCACCTCCACCGGCACACCGCGCTGGTGCGCTCGCCGCAGGGCCTCGTTCCGCCGCAGCAGAGCCCGCCGCGCGGCCTCGCGTCCTGCCAACCGCTCGAAAATCACCGCCAGCGTCACCGACAGCCGGCCCACCGTGTCGTTCCACCAACGCCGCAAAGATGTCTCCCGTCGTCGTGAAGCAACTGCACCTCTGCACCAAGGTCGGGGGAGTCGAATGCGTCCACAAGAGCGCACGCCGGGGCGCACGAGCCGAAAAGGGCGTAGGACCTCACCGGGAAAGAGAGCCGGGGCCGGAGGTGTTCGCCGGCGACGGGCCTTCTGTGAAGCCGGAAGCCGTGGACGTGTCCGGGTGACCGGCGCGGTGACACGGGAGCCGGGCGGCTCCCCAGGTCGGGGGGTCGCCCGGCGTGTGCATGGTGGGTGGGGCTACTCGAGGAGTTCCCCGTACGAGCCGAGGGCGAGTGCCACGTCCGCCTGGGCCCAGAACCGGTGGTACGTGAACACGGGTGCCGCGCCGCCCTTCAGATAGGCCTCGACCTTCGAGAAGGCCGGGTCGTTCTGGTAGAAGGACCGCAGCGAGGCGAACGTCGAGGACGAGTTGATCGCGTCGCCGTTCGGCATCGTCCCGCTCCAGCCGCTCGGCACGTACACGCTGTCGCCGAAGCGGCTGTAGTCGGCGCGGGTCTCCGGGACGGCCACACCGAGCGCGTCCTGGTAGTGGGTCCACATGCCGTCCAGCAGCGCCTTCGCCGTCGACTTCGCCTGCGTGTCACCGGACTTGGCGGCGTAGTACGTCAGGGTCTTGGCGTACGCGGCGGCCACGCCGACGTCGTCGGTGTAGTCGGCGACGGTCACGTGCAGGCCCGCGTTGGCGCCCGGGCTCGCCGCGTTCCAGGTGTCCGGCTGCCCGGTCCACTGGAGCGTGGAGGGGATGCGGTACGTGCCGTCCGGGTTGACCGTGGTCTTGGACAGCGCCCACTTCACCCACTTGTTGAGGACGCCCTTGGCGGCCGCGCTCCCCGTCTGCTGGTAGTACTCGGCGACACGCTCCATCGACCACGCCTGGAAACCGAACCACTGGTTGGACGGCGGATCGTGGTAGACGGGCGCCGGGTCGTAGTACATGCCGTAGAAGGTCGCCGTACCGGCCGGCGGGGTGGCGTAGCGGCCCGCCCAGCTGTTGGTCGCGCCGCCCGCGATGCCGCCCTCCGAGGACTGCAGCCAGCGGTAGAACTCCAGCTGCCGGTCGAGGGACTTGGCCCAGTCGGCCGCGCCCGTGGCCGACTTGGGCTTCAGGTCGGCGTAGGAGCTGAGGGCGTACGCGGCGAGCGGGTTCTGGTAGCCGCCGTGGACGTGGCTGGAGCCGATGCGCCAGGCCCAGCCGGCCGAGGTGTCGGTGGCGCCGCCCCAGGCGTAGTACCAGGACAGCAGGTAGTGCGAGGCGTCCTTGCCGGTGCCGGCCGCGCAGGCGGACGGACCGACGCAGTTGCCGATCTTCTTGAAGTACTTGTCGTACATCGCGTAGCGCAGGTAGTCGCCCATCTTGGCCGCCTTGGCGACCGTGCCGGACACCGCCGTGCCCTTGCCCTGCTGCTTGGCCCACACGTCCGCCCAGTAGGCGGCCTGCACCGCACGCGCGTCGGCGTCCGGGGCGTCGGTGAACTTCCACTGCCTGGCGTAGGAGGAGTCGCCGGTGAACAGGTCCAGATAGCCGTTCCTGCCGCCGTACTTGAAGGCGTCGCAGGTGGGCTGCGGGACGGTCTCCCACACCGACTCCTGCGGGCCGCGCTGGAAGGTGTTGATGTACGACGGCCCGGTGGCCGTCGGGCCGGCCTCGCACTTTCCGGGCCCGTTGCCGTAGCCGTAGACGTTGTCGACGTCCTGGATCCAGTGCATGCCGTAGACGTCGTCGGTGCCGTAGGCGCTCTTCAGCTCACCGGCGATCGGGTCCGAGCCCACCGGCACCGAGGTGTCGAGCTTGGCCGGGTACTCGTTCGGGGTGTCGTACTCGGGCGCGTAGGTCGCCGGCTTGGAGGCGTTGTAGAAGGAACTGGTCGGCTGGTCGGCGTGGGTGGGGATCATGTACTTCTCCATGAGCTCCCACGCGCCGTTGAACTTCGACCAGTCACCCGTCACCTTGCCGTACATCGCCTGCAGCCACAGCAGATAGCTGTACGCCTCGGACGTGGTCTCGTGGCCCTGGTCGGGGGCCTCCACGATCAGCGTCTCGACCGAGTGGTAGGGGATGCCCTCGGGCGAGAAGTAGCCGTTCGCCGGGTTGGTGATCTTCCCGTAGAGGTCCAGGAAGCGGGCGTCGTACTCCTTGGCGGCCGCGATCTGGGTGACCGTCACCGACGCCTTCGCCAGCCCGGGGGCCGTCGACTCGAAGGCCGCCGCGCCGGTCCCCGAGGCGTCCGCGGTGATCGTCACCTTCTGCGGGGTGGACCAGTTCCCCGGGGTGAAGGTGAGCGAGGCGCCGCCGGAGACGCTCAGACCGTTGTTGCCGCCCGTCCGCGCGGTGGTCACGATGACATCGGAGGTGGGCCGCGTCGACAGCTTGATCTCGTACGAGGCCGTCTTGCCCTGCCGCACCGCCAGCTGGTTCGTGGAGGCGACCACGGACGGCCCGGCGGCGACCGTGATGCCGACCGGGGTGGAGGACGCCGACGCGCCGAGGCTGTCGTACGCCTTCGCCACCAGGGAATGACTGCCCACGGTCAAACCAGAGGCCGGGAGCGCGTACGGCGCCGTCGTGTCCGTGCCCAGCAGCGTGGTGTCGTCGTAGAACTCCACCTTGCTGATGGAGGCGTTGTCCGCGGCGGCCGCGGTCGCCGCGAGGGGGACGGCGTCCCCTTGCGTGTAGACCGCGCCCGCGGCCGGGCTGGTCAGTACGGCAACAGGCGGCTGGTGCGCGCCGGTGCAGGGCGTGCCGTTGATCGCGAAGGACGCCGGTGCGGTGTTGGTGCCGCTGTAGGTGAACTGCGCGCCGGTGCCGACGGCCGCGCCGGCGGCGATCGTGCCGTTGTACGAGGCGTTCTTGACGGTGACCGTCCGGCCGGACTGGCTCCAGGTGCCGTTCCAGCCGTTGCTGAGCGTCTGGTTGCCCGCATAGGCGTAGGTCAGGGTCCAGCCGTCGACGGCGTCGGTGCCGCGGTTGGTGAGGGTCAGGTCCGCGGTGAAGCCGGAACCCCAGTCGTTGGTCTTGTAGTCGACGCTGCACTGGAGCGCGGCCGCGTGCGCGGTCGTCGCGCCGCCCGCCAGCATCGACAGCGGCAGGGCTAGGGCCGCCGCGGCGGCGGTCCACAGCCGCCGTACGGGTCCGCGTGCGCGGGGTGGGGGATGCATGGTGCTGGTTCCTCCTTGCGGCTCGGGGTGTACGGGCTCGGAGAAGTCAAGGCCTGAACCAGTGGGAGCGCTCCCATAGTGGGGACGCGGTGACGGAGGGTCAAGACGCTTGAAGAGTCGAAAAGATTCGACGGGGGCGACTTCCGGGAAATTCTGTGCGCCCCCTGTTCATCCCGGCTCCTCGGCGCTACCTTCCGTCGCACCAGTGGGAGCGGTTCCATCCAGTCGGCGCGTGTGCCTCACGCGCCCGAACTGCAAGGAGTCGCTCGATGAGACACCCCCCGCGTTCAGGACTCTTAGCCGTCGGCGGCGCGATCGCCCTGCTCACCACAGCGGTCGTGCCGGTCGTCACCGCACAGGCCGCCGCGCCCGCATGCACGGTGGAGTACTCCGTCACCAGCCAGTGGGACACCGGCTTCCAGGGCGCCGTGAAGGTCACCAACAACACGGCAGCGCTGAGCAGTTGGCGACTGACCTTCGACTTCCCCGGCTCCCAGAAGGTCACCCAGGGCTGGAACGCCCAGTGGTCGCAGTCCGGCACGACCGTCACCGCGTCCAACGAGAGCTGGAACGGCACGCTCGTCACCGGCGCGAGCGTGAGCGTCGGCTTCCTCGGCTCGTTCTCCGGCACCAACGCCGTACCGGCCGTCTTCAAGCTCAACGGCACCCCCTGCAACGCCGGCACCGAACCGACCCCGGACCCGACCGGTCCGGGCCCCACCGACCCGCCGCCCTCCGGCGGCACCGCACCAGCCCTGCACGTCCAGGGCGGCACCCTCGTCGACGCCGGCGGCACGGCGCACCGGCTGCTCGGCGTCAACCGCTCCGGCGGCGAGTTCATGTGCGTCCAGGGCCACGGCATCTGGGACGGCCCGGTCGACGACGCCGCCCTCAAGGCGATCGCCGACTGGAGGGCGAACGCCGTGCGCATCCCCCTCAACGAGGAGTGCTGGCTCGGCCTGCCCGACGTCGAGCCCGAGTACGCGGGCGCCCACTACATCAGCGCCGTCAAGGAGCTGGTGGCCCGGGTCGAGGCGCACGGCATGACACCGATCGTCGATCTGCACTGGACCCACGGGCAGTACACCGGCAACTCGGCGGGCTGCTCCGACGTGCACGCCACCTGCCAGAAGCCGATGCCGGACGCGCAGTACAGCCCGTCGTTCTGGTCGTCGGTCGCGAGCACCTTCAAGGGCGACCGGGCCGTCGTCTTCGACCTGTTCAACGAGCCCTACCCGGACCGCGCCACCTCCACCACCGCCCAGGCCTGGCAGTGCTGGCGGGACGGCGGCACCTGCCCGGGGATCGGCTACGAGGTCGCCGGCATGCAGGACCTGGTCGACGCGGTGCGCGCCACCGGCGCCCAGAACGTGCTCATGCTGGGCGGCCTGGCCTACTCCAACGACCTGAGCCAGTGGCTGACGTACCGGCCCACCGACCCGGCGGGCAATCTCGCCGCCGCGTACCACGGATACAACTTCAACGCCTGCGCCGGCGAGAGCTGCTGGAACTCCACGCTCGCCCCGGTCGCCGCGCAAGTCCCGCTGGTGGCCGGGGAGATCGGGGAGAACACCTGCGGCCACTCCTTCGTCGACCGGGCCGTGAAGTGGTTCGACGACCACCGTCTGTCCTATCTCGGCTGGACCTGGAACACCTGGGACTGCTCCTCCGGTCCCTCGCTCATCTCCTCCTACGACGGCACCCCCACCGCGTACGGCACCGGTCTGCGCGACCACCTGCGCGCCCTCAACCCCCTCACCTAGAAGGAACCCCCCATGAGTCGTACGAGACTTGCCCTGATCGCCGCCCTGGCGCTGACCGCCGGCTCCGGTGCGGCAGCCCTCACGGCCGTGCCCGCCGGGGCCGCGGCCGCCGCGCCCGCCTGCACGGTCGGCTACACCGTGCAGAACCAGTGGGACACCGGTTTCACCGCCGCCGTCACCGTCACCAACAACGGCGCCGCGAAGTCGAGCTGGTCGCTGAAGTGGACCTACGCCGGCAACCAGAAGATCGGCAACGCCTGGAACGCGAAGGTCACCCAGTCCGGCGCCGCCGTCACCGCCGCCAACGAGTCCTACAACGGCGCTCTGCCCACCGGCGGTTCGGCGAGCTTCGGCTTCCAGGCCTCCTACAGCGGCGCCAACGCCGTGCCCGCCACGTTCACCCTCGACGGCGTCACCTGCACCGTCGACGGCGGCGGTACCCCCACCCCCACCCCCACGCCGACCGACCCGACCCCCACGCCGACCGACCCGACGCCCGATCCCACCGGCCGGGTGGACAACCCCTACGCCGGGGCCAAGGTGTACGTGAACCCCGAGTGGTCCGCGCTGGCCGCCGCCGAGCCGGGCGGCAGCCGGATCGCCAACCAGCCCACCTACGTCTGGCTCGACCGGATCGCCGCGATCAACGGCGTGAACGGCGGCATGGGGCTGCGCGCCCACCTTGACGAGGCGCTCAAGCAGAAGGGCTCCGGCAACCTCGTCGTCCAGCTGGTCATCTACGACCTGCCCGGCCGCGACTGCGCCGCCCTCGCCTCCAACGGCGAACTCGGCCCGAACGACATCGACAGGTACAAGACGCAGTACATCGACCCGATCGCATCGATCCTGTCCGACGCGAAGTACGCGGGCCTGCGCATCGCCACCGTCATCGAACCCGACTCGCTGCCCAACCTCGTCACCAACGCCGGCGGCACCAGCACCACCACCGACGCCTGCGTGACCATGAAGGCCAACGGCAACTACGAGAAGGGCGTCGGCTACGCCCTCGACAAGCTGGGCGCGATCCCGAACGTCTACAACTACATCGACGCCGGTCACCACGGCTGGCTCGGCTGGGACACCAACCTCGGCCCCTCCGTGCAGGAGTTCTACCGTACGGCGACCTCCAACGGCGCGAGCGTGAACGACGTGACCGGGTTCATCGTCAACACCGCCAACTACAGCCCCACCAAGGAGCCGTACGTCAAGGTCACCGACACCGTCAACGGGCAGACCGTGCGCCAGTCCAAGTGGGTCGACTGGAACCAGTACGTCGACGAGCAGTCCTTCGCCCAGGGACTGCGTGACAAGCTCGTCGCGGCCGGCTTCAACTCCGGCCTGGGCATGCTGATCGACACCTCCCGCAACGGCTGGGGCGGCACCGCGCGCCCGGCCGGTCCCGGCCCGCTGACCTCCGTCGACGACTACGTCAACGGCGGCCGCACCGACCGGCGCCTCCACGTCGGCAACTGGTGCAACCAGAGCGGCGCGGGCCTCGGCGAACGGCCCGTCGCGGCGCCCGCCGCAGGGATCGACGCCTATGTCTGGGTCAAGCCGCCGGGGGAGTCGGACGGGTCCAGCTCCGCCGTCGCCAACGACGAGGGCAAGGGCTTCGACCGGATGTGCGACCCGACGTACGGGGGCAACGCACGCAACGGCAACAACCCCAGCGGTGCCCTGCCGAACGCGCCGCTGGCCGGCCACTGGTTCTCCGCCCAGTTCCAGCAGCTGATGCAGAACGCCTACCCGCCGCTGCCGTAGCGGGTGCACGTCCGTCCGGGGCCGGCAGTGGGGAGCCGGCCCCGGGCGCGACCGCCGGGACCCGGGCCGCACGGCCCGGGTCCCGGCGGATCGCGGACCCGACGGCCGGGCCGTCGCGCGTTTTGCCGTCCCGGCAACAGTGCTGGCCGCCGCGCCGTGCGTCGGCGCACGCTGGTCGCATCCGGACGAGAGGCTGACCACCATGGCACACGAGCACCACCACCCCGCGCACGGCCACGGCCACGACCACGGCACCGACATCGACTGGGCCGAGATGGCGGCGTACCTGGAGTCGGAGGCCGAGCTGTTCACGCCCCTGTACGAACGGGCGCTGGCCTGGCTGGGGAAGGAGGTGACCGAGCCGGGGCTGATCGTCGACGCGGGCAGCGGGCCCGGCGTGGTGTCCTGCCTGTTCGCCGAGGCGTTCCCGGGCGCGCGGGTGCTGGCCGCCGACGGCTCCGCGCCGCTGCTGGAGCGGGCCCGGGCGCGCGCCGAGCGCACCGGGGTCGCCGACCGCTTCGCCACCTTGGCCGGGGACCTGCCCGAGGCCCTGGACGACCTCGACTACCCCGCCGACCTGCTGTGGGCCAGCCGCAGCCTGCACCACCTCGGCGACCAGCGCGCCGCCCTCGCCGCCTTCGCCGAGCGCCTGGCCCCCGGCGGCACGCTGGCCCTGCTGGAAGGCGGCCTCCCGCCCCGTCACCTGCCCCGCGACATCGGCTTCGGCCGCCCCGGGCTCCAGGCGCGGCTGGACGCGCTGCAGGAGGACCGTTTCGCCCGGATGCGCGCCGAGCTGCCCGGGAGCGTCGCCGTGACCGAGGACTGGGCGGCGCTGCTCACCGCGGCCGGCCTGAAGCACACCCGCACCCGCACCTTCCTGCTCGACATCCCGGCGCCCGTGCCCGACCGGGCCCGCGCTCATGTGGTCACCTTCCTCGACCGGCAGCGCGACAACTTCGGCGACGACCTGGACGCGGAGGACCGCGCCGCCCTGGACCGCCTCCTCGACCCCGGTGACCCGGCGAGCGTCCACCACCGCCCGGACGTGTTCGTCCTCGCCGCGCACACCGTCCACACGGCGGTCAGGCCGTACTGACCGGCCGTCCTTGACATCGAGTGCGCTCCAACTGATGAACTCCCGCTCGTTCACCACGCGAACGACATCTCAGGGGGCTTGTCATGACCGATTCTCCGGTCGCACTCATCACCGGCGGCGGCAGCGGTATCGGCGCGGCCGTCGCGCGGCAGCTGCTGGACGACGGGTGGCGGGTGACCGTCACCGGACGCGGTGAGCAGCGGTTGCGGGACTTCGCCGCCTTGCTGGGGGAGCCCGAGCAACTGCTGACGGTCGCCGGCAGCGCCGCCGAGTACGCCGACGTCCAGGACGCCGTCGCGCGCACGCTGAAGGCGTACGGCCGGATCGACACCGTCGTCGCCAACGCCGGCTTCGCCACCCATGACACGGTCGCGGAGGGCGATCCGGCGCTCTGGCCGGAGATGGTGCTGACCAATGTGCTCGGGCCGGCGCTGCTGATCCGGGCGTCCGTCGACGCCCTCAAGGAGACCCGCGGCCGGATCGTGCTGGTCGGCAGCGTCGCCGGGTTCGTCCACGGTCCGGGCAACCTGTACGGCGCGACGAAGTGGGCGGTGACCGGGCTCGCGGAGAACACCCGGCGCCAGGTCACCGAGTTCGGCATAGGGGTGACGCTGGTGGCGCCGGGCCGGGTGGAGACTCCGTTCTGGGACGCCTACGGCAGCCTGCCGCCCGGCCATCTGCTGACCGCCGACCAGATCGCCGACTCGGTCGTCTGGGCGATGCGGCAGCCGGAGGGCGTCGACGTCAACACGGTCGTCGTACGGCCCGTCGGGCAGCCCGTCTGACGACGCCCGGCGTCAGTTGTTCCTCAGGAACTCCCGGGCCAGCTGCTCGCCGAGGGTCACGGCCGCGCCGTGACTCTCGAGCGGCGTGACCTGGGAGTCCGTGAACAGGATGTACGTCACCGGGGCGTCGGTGCCGCCGTGTTCCGGGTCGGGGTCGAGCCCCAGGGCGTCGGCGGTGGCGTACGACGCCTCCCCGATGATCTGCTTCGGGCCCACGTCGCCGACGACCGCGTACTCGACCTGGTCGTCGTGGATCACCGCCGCCACGCCACCGCCCCGCACGCCCGCCGCGCGGTAGTCCCACAGGTCGCTCGCGCCGGGGACGACGACGAACGGCAGCCGGTCTGCGCGCAGCGGCTTGCCGTCGGACTGGTGGAAGGCGGTGTCGTCCTGGAACGAGGCGTCGGTGGCCCTGCTGCACCGGGCGCTGGGGCGGCCGTCGCAGTCGATGTCCAGGTCGGCGGTGAAGAACACCGCGCCCTTCGCCCCGCACACCGGGACGGCGGGAGCCTTGTCCTGGTCGGTGCGGTACAGGCCGTGCGACACCTGCTTGCAGGAGCGCACCTTGGCGAGCAGGTCGGCGGCGGCCACCGAACCCTCGTGGGCGAGAGGGGCCGCCAGGGAGGCCTCGTGGGCGAAGGCCTCGCCGGCACCGCGGCCGGCGAGCGCCGGGAGGACACCGGCGGCGAGGAGGGCGGCCGCCGCGGGCAGGGCGAGACGGCGGGATCGGGTACGCGTACGCGCTGTGGGAAACGAGTGCACGGGTCAGGGACGCTAGCCCGGGCGCCCGCCCGGCGCGGAACGCCACGCCGCCCCGGGACGGCGGGTCCCGGGGCGGCGTGGTGATCGGGTGACGATCGGGAGGGGTGATCGTCCGACAGGGTGATGCTCAGACCACGTCGAACGTCGCCGGGTCCGGGCCCAGGCGCCGGTCCTCGTTGAGCGCGCTGATCGCGGCGAGGTCCTCGTCGTCCAGGCTGAAGTCGAACACCGCGATGTTCTCCTTGATCCGCGACGGCGTCACGGACTTCGGGATCACGACGTTGCCCAGCTGGAGGTGCCAGCGCAGCACCACCTGGGCGGGGGTGCGGCCGTGCTTCTGGGCGATCGCGACGATCGCCGGGATCTCCAGGATGCCCTTGCCCGAGCCGAGCGGCGACCAGGCCTCGGTGGCGATGCCCTGCTCGGCGTGGTACTCGCGGGCGGCGCCCTGCTGGAGGTGCGGGTGCAGCTCGATCTGGTTGACCGCCGGGACGACCGAGGTCTCGGCGATGAGCCGCTCCAGGTGGGGCTGCAGGAAATTGGAGACGCCGATCGCGCGGACACGGCCGTCGGCGTACAGCTTCTCGAACGCCTTGTAGGTGTCGACGTAGGCGTCCTTGGACGGCAGCGGCCAGTGGATCAGGTACAGGTCCACGTAGTCCAGGCCGAGCTTGGCGAGCGAGGTGTCGAACGCGCGCAGCGTCGAGTCGTAGCCCTGCTCGCTGTTCCAGAGCTTGGTGGTGACGAAGACGTCCTCGCGGGGGAGACCGGAGGCGGCGATGGCCTTGCCGGTGCCCTCCTCGTTGCCGTAGATCGCCGCCGTGTCGATGCTGCGGTACCCGGCCTCCAGGGCGGTGGCGACGGCCCGCTCCGCCTCGTCGTCCGGCACCTGCCAGACGCCGAAGCCCAGCTGGGGCATCTCGATGCCGTTGTTGAGGGTGATCGGGGGGACCTTGCTGCTCACGAGCTCTTGATCCTTCGGTTGTCCGTCAGGTGGTACGGACATCGTCAACGATCAGCGGCCGTGATGCATTCCTGACCGCGAAATCCGTCGCCCGCCGTGCGACGGTTCACACCTGGTACAGCGCCTCCACCTCGCGGGCGTACGCGTTCTCGATCGCCTTGCGCTTCAGTTTCAGTGACGGCGTGAGCAGGCCGTGCTCCTCGGTGAAGGGCTGGGCGAGGATACGGAAGGTGCGGATCGACTCCGCCTGCGAGACGAGGGTGTTCGCCGCCACGACCGCGCGGCGCACCTCCGTCTCCAGATCGGCGTCGCGCACCAGCTCCGACGCGGTGAGACGGGGCTTGTTGCGCATCTGCAGCCAGTGTTCGACCGCCTCCTGGTCGAGGGTGACCAGGGCGGCGATGAACGGGCGGTCGTTGCCGACGACGATGCACTGGTTCACCAGCGGATGCTCGCGCACCCGCTCCTCCAGCACCCCCGGCGAGACGCTCTTGCCGCCCGAGGTGACCAGGATCTCCTTCTTGCGGCCGGTGATCGTCAGATAGCCGTCCTCGTCCAGCTGGCCGAGGTCGCCGGTGGCCAGCCAGCCGTCGTGCAGGGACTGGTCGGTGGCCTTGGGGTTGTTCAGGTAGCCCTGGAAGACGTTGCCGCCGCGCAGCCAGATCTCGCCGTCGTCGGCGATGTGCACGGTCACGCCGGGGATCGGCTGCCCCACGGTGCCGTAGCGGGTGCGTTCGGGCGGGTTCGCGGTGGCCGCCGCCGTCGACTCGGTCAGGCCGTAGCCCTCGTAGATCTGCACGCCGGCGCCCGCGAAGAACAGGCCCATCCGGCGGTCCATCGCCGAGCCGCCGGACATCGCGTTGCGGATCCGGCCGCCCATCGCCGCGCGGACCTTCGCGTACACGAGCTTGTCGAAGAACTGGTGCTGCATGCGCAGCCCCGCCGAGGGGCCGGGGCCGATGCCCCATGCCTTCGCCTCGACCGCCTCGGCGTACTTCACGGCCACCTCGACGGCCTTCTCGAAGGGCCCCGCCTTGCCGTCCTTCTCCGCCTTGCGCCGCGCCGCGTTGAACACCTTCTCGAAGATGTAGGGCACGGCCAGGATGAACGTCGGCCGGAACGCCTGCAGATCCGGCAGCAGCGCGGCCGCGTTCAGCTGCGGCTGGTGACCGAAGCGGACCTTGCCGCGGATCGCCGCGACCTGCACCATCCGCCCGAAGACGTGCGCCAGCGGCAGGAACAGCAGGGTCGCCGCCTCGTCGCCCTTCCTGGAGTGGAACACCGGCTCCCAGCGCCCGATGACCGTGTCCGCCTCGTACATGAAGTTGGCGTGCGAGATCACACAGCCCTTGGGGCGGCCGGTGGTGCCGGAGGTGTAGATGATCGTGGCGACC
Source organism: Streptomyces sp. NPDC104814 (assembly GCF_055583185.1). Lineage (NCBI taxonomy): Bacteria > Bacillati > Actinomycetota > Actinomycetes > Kitasatosporales > Streptomycetaceae > Streptomyces > Streptomyces sp. NPDC104814. The sequence goes on from NZ_JBVJOL010000001.1 coordinate 639,187, forward strand.
GACTCGGGGGTGACGGCCTCGCGGTGCCGGTGCACCACGTCGTCGTCCAGGTGGGCGCCGGCGTCGTACAGCTCCTGCACGGCGCCCTCGTCGAGCTGCCACAGCCGGCGCAGGCTCGGGAGCCGGTCGATGACCGTGGCGATCGTCATCGCGTGGTCCTCGTGCTCCACGATCGCCGCCGTGCACTCGGCGTCGTACAGCATCCAGAAGCACTGCTCGGCCGACGAGGTCGGGTACACCGGCACCACCTGGGCGCCGATCGTCCACAGCGCGAAGTCGAACAGCGTCCACTCGTAGCGGGTACGGGACATGATCGCGACCCGGTCGCCGAACCGGATGCCGCTCGCCAGCAACCCCTTGGCCAGCGCCAGCACCTCGTCGCGGAACTCGGCCGCGGTCACGTCCCGCCACTGTCCGCTCTCGTCCTTGCGGCCCAGCGCGACGTGCAGCGGATCGGTCTCGGCATGCCGGAAGACGACGTCGGCCAGGCCGCCCACCGGCGGCGACAGCGCCAACGGAGGGTTGGTGTACTCGCGCAAACCCGCTCCCCGCTCCCCGGTCCCGGGCGCCCGGCTCGTCCTCGGCGCCCGCGCAGCGCCGTGAAAGCTACCCCACGCGGCGGCGGGACGGGAGGGGCGACGGCGGCGGGCGGCCTCCGGGTCCCCGCTGGTCATGGACGGAAAATGGGCGCACATGCGGAAGGGTCGGACAGAAAACCGACGGTTCCGTAAGTTTCGGCGCCGCAATCTCCACCGAATCTGTACGACCGGGTCGCCGGGCGATCCGGGCTCGCGTCGGCGTCTCACTCCGGTCAGCGCCGGCGCCCCGGATTCCGTCACCGCGGGCCGCCGACGCGGGCGGCCGCACCCGAATTCTCAGCCCGGACCGCTACCCGACGCCGGTCCGGCGGCGGCGCTGCAAGCGGTCGCCGCCCGCCAGGATCGCCGCGGCGAGGGCGTCGGCGGCGTCCTGGGCGGAGGGGCGGCGGTGGCCGTGGACCAGCACGAAGTCGACACCCGACAGCTCCGGCAGACCGGCCCGGTCCGGGACGCGTACCAGGCCGGGCGGGACCAGACCGCGGGAGTGCGCCATCACCCCGAGGCCGGCGCGGGCCGCCGCGATCAGGCCGTTCAGGCTGCCGCTGGTGCAGGCGATCCGCCATGGGCGTCCCGCCCGCTGCAGCGCCTCCATGGCGAGCGCCCGCGTGATGCCCGGCGGCGGGTAGACGATCAACGGGACGGGACGGTCGGGGTCCAGGCGCAGCCGCTCCGCCCCGATCCACACCAGATCGTCCCGCCACACCAGCTCCCCGCGCGGGTCCTGCGGGCGCCGCTTGGCCAGCACCAGGTCCAGCTTCCCGGCCGCAAGCTGCTCGTGCAGGATGCCGGACAGCTCGACCGTCAGCTCCAGGTCGACCTCGGGATGGTCGTGCCGGAAGCCCTCCAGGATCTCCGGCAACCGGGTCAGCACGAAGTCCTCCGAGGCTCCGAAGCGCAGCCGGCCGCGCAGCCGGGTCCCGGTGAAGAAGGCCGTCGCCTGCTCGTGGACCTCCAGGATCCGGCGGGCGAAGCCGAGCATCGCCTCGCCGTCCTCGGTCAGCTCCACGGCGTGCGTGTCCCGGGTGAACAGCGTGCGCCCGGTGGCGTCCTCCAGCCGCCGCACATGCTGGCTGACGGTCGACTGACGCAGCCCGAGGCGTCGCGCGGCCTGCGTGAAGCTCAGCGTCTGCGCCACCGCGAGGAAGGTGCGCAGCTGGGAGGGGTCGTACACGCCTGTCAGCCTAGCCGCTCATCATGAATCGCGATGACAGTCAGAGCCGTATGCCGGATTCCCGATCACGGCATCCGGGAGCACGATGGAAGGGGGCCCTCCGGGCCTCGCCCGGGAAGGGGGCCGCCGGGCCCCGCACGCACCGACGACGAAGCACGTGGAGCACCGTGAAACGCCTGCAGTGGCCGAGCTGGATGCCGATAGACCCCTACATCGTGCTGTTGCTCGGCACGGTGGGGCTCGCCGCGCTGCTCCCGGCGCGCGGCACCGGCGCCGACATCGCCTCCGGCGCGTCCACCGCGGCGATCGCGTTCCTGTTCTTCCTCTACGGCGCCCGGCTGTCCACCCGTGAGGCGCTGGACGGCCTCAAGCACTGGCGGCTGCACGGCACCGTCCTGGCCTGCACCTTCGTGATCTTCCCGCTGCTGGGCCTGGCCGCCCGCGGACTCGTTCCGGTCTTCCTCACCCAGCCGCTCTACCAGGGCCTGCTCTTCCTGACGCTGGTGCCGTCCACCATCCAGTCCTCCATCGCCTTCACCTCCATCGCCCGCGGCAACGTGCCCGCCGCGATCTGCGCCGGCTCCTTCTCCTCCCTGGTCGGCATCGTCGTCACCCCGCTGCTGGCCGCCGGGCTGCTCGGCAGCGGCGCGGGCGGCTTCTCCGCCGACTCGGTGGTGCAGATCGTGCTGCAGCTGCTGGTGCCGTTCGTGGCGGGGCAGCTGCTGCGCCGTTGGATCGGCGGCTTCGTCGCCCGGCACAAGAAGGTGCTCGGGCTCGCCGACCGCGGTTCCATCCTGCTCGTCGTGTACACCGCCTTCAGCGAGGGCATGGTCCGGGGCATCTGGCACCAGGTCAGCCCCGTCCGACTCGGCGGGCTGCTCGTCGTCGAGGCGGTGCTGCTCGCGGTGATGCTGCTGCTGACCTGGTACGGCGCGAAGGGGCTCGGCTTCGGCCGCGCCGACCGGATCGCGATCCAGTTCGCCGGGTCGAAGAAGTCGCTGGCGTCCGGGCTGCCCATGGCCAGCGTGCTGTTCGGCCCGCAGGCCTCGCTCGCCGTGCTGCCGCTGATGCTGTTCCACCAGATGCAGCTGATGGTGTGCGCGGTGATCGCCAAGCGGCGCTCCCACGACCCCGGGACGAACGCCGAGGACTCAGCCGCCGACCCGGTCCAGGGGCAGCGACAGGACCACGCCCTGCGCTGAGGGTGCTGAGCGGATCATCACGGGACCAGCACCACTTTCCCGAGATTCACCCGGTCCTCGATCGCCTCGTGCGCCTTTGCCGCGTCGGTCAGCGCGAACTCGCCGTGCACAGCGGGCTTGAGCGAGCCGTCCGCGAACAGCCGCCACAGCTCCGCGCGCCACTGCTCGTACAGGGCCGGCCGGCCCCGGGCGATGCGGGCCATCTGGAACCCGATGACGGACTTCGCGCCCACCAGCAGGTCGTACGCCTGGACGGTCCCGCCGCCCGAGCTGTACGCCACCAGCCGGCCGCCGGCGGCGAGCGCGGCGAGGGCCGGGGTGAGCAGCTCGCCGCCGACGGCGTCCAGTGCGTAGTCGGCCGGCTCGCCCCAGTTCTCGTCGCCGTACACCACGACCTCGTCGGCGCCGAGCGCGCGCACGAAGCCGGCCTTGGCCGGGTCGGAGACGGCGCCGGTGACCCGGGCCGCGCCGCGTATACGGGCCAGTTGCACGGCGAGATGGCCGACTCCGCTCGCGGCGGCCGTGACCAGTGCCGTCTCGCCGGGCTCGGGACGGGCCGCGTCCAGCGCGCCGTAGGCGACGAGCCCGCTGCGGACGAGAGCGACCGCGTCGACTGCGGAGGCCGTGTCCGGCACCGGTGAGGCCATCGCGTCCCCCAGCAGCGCGAAGTCGGCGTAGCCGTGGCCGAAGCACAGCCCGGTCACCCGGTCGCCGGGCGCCCAGCGGGTCACGCCCTCCCCGACGGCCACGACCTCACCGGCGATCTCGCCGCCGAGCGCGATGGGCTCCGCGGCCTCGGTGACCTTGCGGACGACGGGGAGGGTGACGCCGATCGCCTCGCACCGCACGAGCAGCTCGCCGGGGCCGGGCTCGGGGACGGGGGTCTCCTCGAGGAAGAGGGGGCCGCCGGGGCGGTCGTATCGGATGCGGCGCATGAGTACCTCCGGTCGACATGCGGGAACCCCCGGCGCCGGGACGCCGGGCACCCCCGGAACTCGTTGGGAGTCCCAACGGTATCCGAAAGTCGTAGGGAGTCCCAATGGTTTTCCGGTTAGGGTGCTCGCATGTCCGAAGCACCGTTGCCCGCGATCCGCTCCCTGCCCAGCTGGCTGCTCGGGCGCGCCGCCGCACGCGGGCGTGCCCTGGTCGCCGAGGCGCTCGCCGGGCAGGGCATGAAGATGTGGCACCACGTGGTGCTTTCCGCCGTCCGTGACCTCGCCCCGGTCGCGCAGGCCGACCTCGGCCGCAGCGTCCGGCTCGACCCCAAGGACCTGGTCGGCATCCTCAACGACCTCCAGTCCGCCGGCCTTCTCCTGCGCGAACCCGACCCGCAGGACCGTCGCAAGAACGCCGTCCGGCTCACGCGGGAGGGCGAGCGGATGCTTCAGCGGTGCGAGGAGTTGGCCCGCGAGGCCAACGCCGAGCTGCTGGCGCCCCTGACGGAGGAGGAACGGGAGCGGTTCCTGGCCCTGTTGACCAGGATCTCCGGTACGGACGGCTGAGCGCGGTCACCTCGCCCCGGCAGCGGAGGCCGACCTCGGCGGCAGCGTCCGGCTCGCGCTCGCCGCCGCGGAGCACGAGGCGTCCGCCCGGCTCGACTCGGCCCCGTCCGTGAACCGTGGTGACGGTGGACCGGACGCGCCTCCGGCGGACGGGAGCGGGCTGAGACGGGGCCCCGCGGCGCAGGGGGCGCTCCCCGCCCGCGGGGCCCCGCCGTCGTGCCGCCGGGGAGGATCAGCCCTGGTCGGCCGTGGCCTTCAGTGCTATCCGCTCCTCGCCCGCGTACACGTTCATGGAGGCGCCACGCAGGAAGCCCACCAGGGTCAGGCCCGTCTCCGCCGCCAGGTCCACGGCCAGCGACGACGGCGCCGACACCGCGGCCAGCACCGGGATGCCCGCCATCACGGCCTTCTGCGCCAGCTCGAAGGAGGCGCGCCCGGACACCAGCAGGATCGTGCGGGACAGAGGCAGGTCCCCGCTCTGCAGGGCACGCCCGACCAGCTTGTCCACCGCGTTGTGCCGGCCCACGTCCTCCCGCACGTCCAGCAGGTCCCCGTCCTCGGAGAACAGCGCCGCCGCATGCAGGCCGCCGGTGCGGTCGAACACCCGCTGGGCCGCGCGCAGCCGGTCGGGCAGGCCCGACAGCAGCTTCGGCGTCACCCGCAGCGGGGGCGTGTCGGCGATGGGCCAGCGGGCCGTGGTGCGCACGGCGTCCAGGCTGGCCTTGCCGCACAGGCCGCAGGAGGACGTCGTGTAGACGTTGCGCTCCAGTGTGATGTCCGGGACGACCACGTGAGCGGCGGTGTGGACGTCCACCACGTTGTACGTGTTCGAGCCGTCCGCGGTGGCGCCCGCGCAGTACACGATGTTGACCAGGTCGGACGCCTCCGCCAGGACGCCCTCGCTGACCAGGAACCCCGCCGCCAGCGCGAAGTCGTCCCCGGGGGTGCGCATGGTGATGGCGAGGGGCTTGCCGTCGAGCCGGATCTCCAGGGGTTCCTCGGCGACGAGCGTGTCCGGGCGGGTGGAGACCGCCCCGTCCCGTACCCGGATCACCTTGCGTCGTTCCGTCACTCGTCCCATGGTCCCCATCCGTCCCGGTCGGTCCCGGTTCTGTACCTGCTGGTAGCCGAAGCGCCCCTTGATGCAGAGGTTGCCGTGGGTCACCGGGTTGTCGTGCGGCGAGGTGACCTAGACGATCTCATTGTCCTGCACGTGCAGCGTCAGTCGGGCAGCGGAGCGTCGTGCTCGACGGCGATCCGCGCGTCGAAGCCGCGGCCGGCGACGGAGATCGCGAAGGTGTTCTCCTGGAGGATGCGGCGGCCCGGCCTCTGAAGGAAGCCCGGCCCCTGCAGGAAGCGGCCCGGCCTCTGACGGAAGCCGACAACGCCCGCGCCCGATTCCTGTCGCTTCGGCTGCCCTCGTACCCGTGAGTCACTGATCAGACTGAGGGACCCGCTGCCCAGCCAACGAGGGGGACCCTCCAGATGAACGGCTCACGGATCGCCGCCGTCGGCCACTACCAGCCCGCCAAGGTGCTCACCAACGAGGACCTCACCGGACTGGTCGACACCAGCGACGAGTGGATCAGGAGCCGGGTCGGCATCCGCACACGGCACATCGCCGGGCCCGACGAACCCGTCGACGAACTCGCCGCGCATGCCGCCGCCAAGGCGCTCGCCGCGGCCGGCCTCGCGCCCGGCGACATCGACCTCGTCCTGGTCGCCACCTCCACCGCGATCGACCGCTCCCCGAACACCGCCGCGCGGGTCGCCGCCCGGCTCGGCATCCCGGGGCCGGCCGCGATGGACGTCAACGTGGTGTGCGCCGGGTTCACCCACGCGCTCGCCACGGCCGACCACACCGTCCGCGCCGGCGCCGCCCGCCGGGCCCTGGTCATCGGCGCCGACAAGATGTCCGAGGTGACCGACTGGAACGACCGCAGCACCTGCGTCCTGGTCGGCGACGGGGCCGGGGCCGCGGTGGTCGAGGCGTGCGCCGACGGGGAGGAGCCCGGGATCGGCCCCGTGCTGTGGGGATCGGTGCCGGAGATGGGGCACGCCGTGCGCATCGAGGGCCAGCCGCCCCGGTTCGCGCAGGAGGGGCAGTCCGTGTACCGGTGGGCGACGACCCAGCTGCCGCCGCTGGCCCGGCAGGCGTGCGAACGCTCCGGCATCGCCCCGCAGGACCTCGCCGCCGTCGTGCTCCACCAGGCCAACCTGCGCATCATCGAACCGCTCGCCGAGCGCATCGGCGCCACGAACGCCGTCGTCGCCCGCGATGTGACCGACTCCGGCAACACCTCCGCCGCGAGCATCCCGCTGGCCCTGTCGAAGCTCGTCGAGCAGGGCCGCATCACCACCGGCGACCCGGTGCTGCTGTTCGGCTTCGGCGGCAACCTGTCGTACGCGGGCCAGGTCGTGCGCTGTCCCTGAGGGGTGGCGGGCCGGGGGGACTGCCGTCGGCGGTTGTGGAAACGGTGGTGAAAAGGGAGCGCAGGGCTTGGGCCGGCTGATTTTTGGGCGCCGTAGCCTGTAGACGAAAGACAATCGGTCCTGATGGTCTGCTGCGCGTGCCGTCCCGCCGAGTCCCGCGAGGGGAGCGACGTTGTCGAGCGGACTGCCGCAGGGCGCGGTGCCCCGACTGGAGCGGCCCGGACCGCTGCGCGAGCGCGTCTACGAGGCCCTGCTCGAACTCATCACCACGCGTGCCCTGCGCCCCGGTCAGCACCTCGTGGAGAGCGAACTCGCCGGGCATCTCGGGGTGTCCCGGCAGCCGGTGCGCGAGGCGCTGCAGCGGCTCAACACCGACGGCTGGGTCGATCTGCGGCCCGCCCAGGGCGCGTTCGTGCACGAGCCCGCCCGCCCAGGGCGCGTTCGTGCACGAGCCGACGGAGGAGGAGGCCGACCAGCTGCTCACCGTCCGCACCCTGCTGGAGGCCGAGGCCGCCCGGCTCGCCGCCGCGGCCGCCGCCAGCGACGGCATCGCCCGACTCGAGGAGTTGTGCGCACAGGGCGAGGAGGCCGTCGCCGCGGACGACGTCGACGCCGCCGTCGCGCTCAACGCACGCTTCCACGCCACGATCATGGAGCTGGCCGGCAACACCGTCCTCGCCGACCTCGCCGCCCAGGTGGACCGCCGGGTGCGCTGGTACCACACGCCGGTGGCGCGCCGGCGCGGGCAGCAGTCGTGGATCGAGCACCGCGCGCTGATCGCCGCGATCGCCGACGGCGACGAGAGCCTCGCCACCCGCCTGATGCGCGAACACACCGAGCACGACCGACGCTCGTACCACGAGCGTCCGACGCCCTGACGGCCCACCCGCGCACGGCCGTCATGCAGCCGGACCTCTCGACGGCCTGCGCGCGGCCGTCACGTAGGCGGGCGTTCTGACTGCCCGCGCAGGGTGTGCGGCGCAGGCGGGTGTTCTGCGTCTCTGCGGCCCGGCTCCGGTGGTGCGGTGTTCACGTGTTCCCCCAGGTGATCGGTGTGCCCGCCGACCGCAAGGGGCCCCGCAGGCAGGGCAGTTGGCGGCACAGGGCTTTGTCCTGTCAGTGGAAGAAGTCTGCGGGAATCCGTGCGCGACTTCTTCCCACATTCAACAGTCACTGCTACGTTCCCCTCGAAAGCCCGACGACAGTGGCCGATATGAGGCGGGGAGGGGCACGTGAGGCGCATGACCGCACGACCCGGGAACACGCATCAGGCTCAGCTGCTGAAGCTGCTGCGCGACGGGGGACCCAACTCCCGCGCCCAGCTGGGCGATCAGATCGACCTCTCGCGGTCCAAGCTCGCCGTGGAGGTCGACCGGCTGCTGCAGACGGGCCTGGTCGTGGCCGACGGACTCGCCGCCTCGCGCGGCGGCCGCCGCTCGCACAACGTCCGGCTCAACCCGCAGCTGCGCTTCCTCGGCGTCGACATCGGCGCGACCTCGATCGACGTCGCCGTCACCAACGCCGAGCTGGAGGTCCTGGGCCACCTCAACCAGCCCATGGACGTCCGCGAGGGACCCGTCGCGGTCTTCGAGCACGTGCTGTCCATGGCCGCGAAGTTGCGCGACTCCGGGCTCGCGGAGGGTTTCGACGGCGCCGGCATCGGCGTCCCGGGGCCCGTCCGCTTCCCCGAGGGCGTCCCGGTGGCACCGCCGATCATGCCGGGCTGGGACGGCTTCCCCGTGCGGGAGGCGCTCAGCCAGGAACTGGGCTGCCCCGTCATGGTCGACAACGACGTGAACCTGATGGCGATGGGGGAGATGCACGCGGGCGTCGCACGCTCCGTGGGCGACTTCCTCTGCGTCAAGATCGGCACCGGCATCGGTTGCGGCATCGTGGTGGGCGGCGGCGTCCACCGCGGGGTGACCGGCAGCGCGGGGGACATCGGCCACATCCAGGCCGTGCCCGACGGCCGTCCCTGCGCCTGCGGCAACCGCGGCTGCCTGGAGGCCCACTTCAGCGGTGCCGCCCTGGCCCGCGACGCCACCGAGGCCGCCCGTCAGGGGCTGTCGCCGGAACTGGCGTCACGGCTGGAGACGGGCGGCACCCTCTCCGCCGCCGACGTCGCCGCGGCCGCGTCCGCCGGTGACGCCACCTCCCTCGATCTCATCCGGGAGGGCGGCACCCGTACCGGGCAGGTCATCGCCGGCCTGGTCAGCTTCTTCAACCCCGGCCTGGTGGTGATCGGCGGCGGGGTGACCGGACTCGGCCACACCCTGCTCGCCGCGATCCGCACCCAGGTCTACCGCCAGTCGCTGCCGCTGGCGACCGGCAACCTGCCCATCGTCCTGGGGGAGCTGGGACCCGTCGCCGGAGTCATCGGCGCGGCCCGGCTGATCAGCGACCACCTGTTCTCACCGGCGTAGCCCACCGGCTCCGCCCTCACGTCACCTCCGGCCCCGCACGCGCGTCACCTCCGGCCCCACACCGGCGCACCAGCACAGCACAGCGCACCGCTCCGCCCTGCCCAGAACCGCCTCACCGCCGGTCCGGTCCAGCCCGGACCCGCTCACCCAGCTCCGCCCTGCCCAGCTCCGCCCTGCCCTGCTCCGCCCTGCCCAGAACCGCCCTGACCCGGCCCGCACGCCCGCCGAGGGGAATCCGCATGGCACCACAACCACCGCTGCTCAGCATGTCCGGCATCACCAAGTCGTTCCCCGGAGTCCGGGCCCTCGACGGCGTCGACCTCGACGTCCAGGCCGGCGAAGTGCACTGCCTGCTCGGCCAGAACGGGGCCGGCAAGTCCACCCTCATCAAGGTCCTCGCCGGGGCCCACCAGCCGGACACCGGCACCATCCGCTGGCACGGCGAGGAGGTCACCCTCCGCTCGCCGATCGCCGCGATGCGCCTCGGCATCGCCACCATCTACCAGGAACTCGACCTGGTGGAGCACCTGTCGGTGGCCGAGAACGTCCACCTCGGCCACGAGCCCACGGCCGCCGGTTTCGTCGTACGGCGCAAGGCGGCCAAGGAGTCGACCGCCGCGCTGCTCACGCGACTCGGGCACCCCGAGATCGAACCCGGGCGACCGGTAGGGGAGTTGTCGGCCGCGCAGCAGCAGATCGTCTCCATGGCCCGCGCGCTGTCCCACGACGTGCGGCTGATCGTGATGGACGAGCCGTCCGCCGCGCTCGACCCGGACGAGGTGGACAACCTCTTCCGGATCGTCGCCGGCCTCACCGCCGACGGAGTCGCCGTCGTCTACATCTCCCACCGCCTGGAGGAGATCCGCCGCATCGGCGACCGCGTCACCGTGCTGAAGGACGGGCGGGCGGTCGCGGGCGGACTGCCCGCGAAGACGACCCCGACCCGTGACGTCGTCGCCCTGATGACCGGCCGGAACGTGGAGTACGTCTTCCCCGAGCGGCCGGCCGAGCTGCCCACGGGCACCCCGGTGCTCCAGGTGCGTGGCCTCGCCCGGGACGGCGAGTTCGCACCGCTCGACCTCGACGTACACGCCGGGGAGATCGTCGGTCTCGCCGGACTCGTCGGCTCCGGACGCTCGGAGATCCTGGAGACGATCTACGGCGCACGCAAACCGACGGCCGGTCAGGTACGTGTCGACGGACGTGCGTTGCGACCGGGCAGTGTCCGCGCCGCCGTGAGTGCCGGGCTCGGGCTCGCACCCGAGGAGCGCAAGGCTCAGGCGCTGCTGATGCTGGAGTCCGTCACCCGCAACGTCTCCGTCTCCTCGCTGTCCCGTTTCTCGCGCGGCGGCTGGATCGACCGCGGGGCCGAGAGCGGCGCCGCACGCGCCGCCGTCCGTGAGCTGTCCCTGCGGCCCGACAACCCCTCCGTGCCCGTGCGCGCCCTGTCCGGCGGCAACCAGCAGAAGGCCGTCCTGGCCCGCTGGCTGCTGCGCGGCTGCCGTGTCCTGCTGCTCGACGAACCCACCCGCGGCGTCGACGTCGGCGCCCGCGCCGAACTGTACGCGGTGGTACGGCGCCTGGCCGACGAGGGTCTCGCGGTGCTCCTCGTCTCCAGCGAGGTGCCCGAGGTGCTCGGCCTCGCCGACCGCGTCCTGGTGCTGCGCGAGGGCCATGTGGTGCACACCGCACCCGCCCGGCAGCTCGACGAACACCGCGTCCTCGACCTCGTCATGGAAGGAAGCCCGGCGTCATGACGCAGCACGTCTCCCCGCCGCGGGACGGCACCGGAAAGGTGCCGCAGGTCCATCTGCCCGCCTGGCGCACCCTGATGGCCCGCGCCGACGTCCGCACCCTGTCCCTGCTCGGCGTGCTCGCCGTGCTCGTGGTCATCGGCGGTGTCACCAAGCCCGACGAGTTCCTCGACACCCGCAACCTGCAACTCGTCCTCACCCAGGCCTCGGTGATCGGTGTCGTCACCGTCGGCATGACCTTCGTCATCACCTCCGGCGGCATCGACCTCTCCGTCGGCGCGATCGTCGCGCTCGCCTCGGTGTGGGCGACGACGCTGGCCACCCAGGAGTTCGGCTTCGCCGGCATCCTGTTCACGGCGATGGCCGTCGGCGTCGGCTGCGGCCTGGTCAACGGCCTGCTCATCGCGTACGGCGGGATGGTCCCGTTCATCGCCACCCTCGCCATGCTGGCCTCGGCCCGCGGCCTCGCCCTGCAGATCACCGACGGCAAGACGCAGATCGTCAGCATCGACGGCGTGCTGAGTCTCGGCGAACGCGACTCCTACGTCCTCGGCATCCCGCCGCTCGTGCTGGTCTTCGCACTCGTGACGGTCCTCGGCTGGCTGCTGCTGAACCGCACCACCTTCGGCCGGCGCACCGTCGCCGTCGGCGGCAACGCCGAGGCCGCCCGGCTCGCCGGCATCGACGTCCGCCGCCAGCGGCTGTACCTGTACCTGCTGTCCGGACTGTGCTGCGGCATCGCCGCCTTCCTGCTGATCGTGCTGTCCGGCTCCGGCCAGAACACCAACGGCAACCTCTACGAACTCGACGCCATCGCCGCCGCCATCATCGGCGGAACCCTGCTCACCGGGGGGCGCGGCACCATCACCGGGTCCGTGCTCGGCGTCCTGGTCTTCACCACGATCACCAACATCTTCGCCCTGAACAACCTGCAGAGCGACGTCCAGCAGATCGCCAAGGGCGCGATCATCGTCGCCGCCGTGCTGGTCCAGCGCCGTACCGCAAGCACGACCTGAGGAAAGGTTCCCCGCCATGCCCCAGCTGCCCACCCGCAGAGGACTGCTCTTCGGATCCGCCGCCGTCTCCGCCGGAGCCCTCCTCACGGCTTGCACCAGCAACGAGCCGAAGGACGCCGCCCCGGCCGCGGACGACCGGCCGGCCGCCGACGACAAGCCCGGCAAGCACGTCACGATCGGCTTCGCCGGACCGCAGGCCGACCACGGCTGGCTCAACGCCATCAACGACAACGCCAAGAGCCGCGCCAAGAAGTACGCCGACGTCAGCCTGGAGATCACCGAGGGCTCCAACGACACCGCGCAGCAGATCGGCCAGATCGAGACCCTGATCAACAAGAAGGTCGACGTGCTGGTGGTGCTGCCCGCCGACGGCAAGGCCCTCACCCAGGTCGGCCTGAAGGCGATGCGCGCCGGGATACCCGTGGTCAACCTCGACCGCGTCTTCAACACCCCGCAGGCCTACCGCTGCTGGATCGGCGGCGACAACTACGGCATGGGCCTGAACGCCGGGCACTACATCGGCGAGAAGCTGAAGGGCAAGCCGAACGCCAAGGTCGTCGAACTCGCGGGCCTGGACAACCTGGAGCTGACCAAACAGCGCACCCAGGGCTTCGACGACGCGCTGAGGAACTACCCGAACATCCGCAAGGTCGCCCGTCAGGCGGCCGAGTTCACCGTGGAGTCCGGGCAGGCCAAGATGGCCCAGCTGCTGCAGGCCCAGTCGGGCTTCGACGCACTGTGGAACCACGATGACGACCAGGGCGTCGGCGCGCTGCGCGCCATCGAGCAGGCCGGCCGCGACGACTTCCTGATGGTCGGCGGCGCGGGCGCGCTGTCCGCCTTCCAGGCCATCAAGCAGGACAACGGCGTGCTCAAGGCGACCGTGCTCTATCCGCCCACCATGGCCGCCTCCGCCATCGACCTCGCCCGCGCCCTCGGCCAGGGCAAGGGCGTCGGCGGCCTCGCCGAGTACGAGATCCCGTCGTCGATCACGCTCTACTCGGCCGTCGTCGACAAGACCAACGTCGACCAGTACATGCCCACCGGCTTCCGCTGACCGGCGTCCGCGCCCGTCGCGGGTCGCGGCCCGCGCGGGGGCCACGGGGGTGCCCCCGCGCGAGGACGCCGGCCCCGTACGGCGCGAGGACGCAGGGCCCCGCCGTACCCATGGCGCCGCGGCGCCGGCGCACCCAGTGGAGCGGCCCGCGTACGCCAGGCCCGCCGCGCCGTGGAGCCACGACCGGAGGACCCGCGTACGCCAGGCCCGCCGCGCGGTGGATCCACGACCGGACCGCAAGCCCCGCACCCCCCACCGCACCGCCACGACGTCGTCACGACGAGGACGGAGGACTTACCCCATGGCACAGCCGCAGCAGTCAGACGGGACCCAGAGCCCGGCGAGCCCGGCCGGCTCAGCGGGCCGGGACAGACCGCCGCTGCGCGTCGGGATGGTCGGCTACGCCTTCATGGGCGCCGCCCACTCCCAGGGTTGGCGCACCGTGGACCGGGTGTTCGACCTGCCCCGCCGCCCGGAGCTGGCCGTGATCTGCGGCCGGGACGCCACCGCGGTGCGCGCGGCGGCCGACCGGCACGGCTGGGCGGCGGCCGTCACCGACTGGCGGGAGATGGTCGAGCGCGACGACGTCGACCTCGTCGACATCTGCACCCCCGGCGACAGCCACGCCGAGATCGCGCTCGCCGCGCTCGCCGCCGGCAAGCACGTGCTGTGCGAGAAACCCCTCGCCAACACCGTCGCCGAGGCCGAGGCGATGGTCCGCGCGGCGCGGCAGGCCGAGGCGCGCGGCCTGGTGGCGATGGTCGGCTTCAACTACCGCCGGGTGCCGGCGACCGCGCTGGCCCGCCGTATGGTCGCCGAGGGCCGGCTCGGCCGCCTGCGGCACGTGCGGGTGACGTATCTCCAGGACTGGCTGGTGGACCCCGCGTTCCCGCTGACCTGGCGGCTGCGCAAGGAGCAGGCGGGCTCCGGCTCGCTCGGCGACCTGGGCGCGCACATCGTGGACCTCGCCCAGTACGTCGCGGGGGAGCACCTGGCCGGGGTGTCCGCGCTGACGGAGACCTTCGTGCGGGAACGCCCGCTGCCCGCGGGGGCGGTCCAGGGCCTGTCCGCCGGGACCGCCGCCGCCCGCACCGGCACGGTCACCGTGGACGACGCGGCGCTGTTCACCGGCCGGTTCACCTCCGGCGCCCTCGCCTCCTTCGAGGCCACCCGGTACGCCACCGGCCGTAAGAACGCCCTGCGTCTGGAGCTGAACGGGGAACGCGGCTCGCTCTCCTTCGACCTGGAGCGGCTCAACGAGCTCTGGTACCACGACGGCACCGAGCCCGGCGAGCGCGCCGGCTTCCGCCGCATCCTCGTCACCGAGCCCGGCCACCCGTACCTGGAGGCCTGGTGGCCGCCCGGCCACGGCCTGGGCTACGAGCACACCTTCGTCCACCAGGCCCGCGATCTCGTCCACGCCGTCTGCGACGGCCGCCGTCCCGAACCCTCCTTCGCCGACGGGCTGCAGGTGCAACGCGTGCTCGCCGCGGTCGAGGAGAGCGCCGAGAAGAACTCCGTCTACACGCCCGTCGGGCTCTGAGGAGAAGCCACCGCCATGCCGCGTCCGTTCACGCTGTTCACCGGCCAGTGGGCCGACCTGCCCCTCGAAGAGGTCTGCCGCCTCGCCCGCGACTTCGGCTACGACGGTCTCGAACTCGCCTGCTGGGGCGACCACTTCGAGGTCGACAAGGCCCTCGCCGACCCGGGGTATCTCGATTCCAGGAAGAGCCTGCTCGACAAGTACGGCCTGAGCTGCTGGGCGATCTCCAACCACCTGGTCGGCCAGGCGGTGTGCGACGCCATCATCGACGAACGCCACCGGGCGATCCTGCCCGCCGAGGTGTGGGGCGACGGCGACGCCGAGGGCGTACGGCAGCGGGCCGCCGCCCGGATCGCGGACACCGCGCGCGCCGCGGCCGCGTTCGGCGTCGACACCGTCATCGGCTTCACCGGCTCCGCGATCTGGCACCTGGTCGCGATGTTCCCGCCGGTACCGGAGTCGATGATCGAGCGCGGCTACGAGGACTTCGCCGAGCGCTGGAACCCGGTCCTGGACGTCTTCGACGCCGAGGGCGTACGGTTCGCGCACGAGGTCCACCCCGGCGAGATCGCCTACGACTACTGGACCACCCGGCGCGCCCTCGAAGCGGTCGGCCACCGCCCCGCGTTCGGCCTGAACTTCGACCCCTCCCACTTCGTGTGGCAGGACCTCGACCCGGTCGGTTTCCTGTGGGACTTCCGCGACCGGATCTACCACGTCGACTGCAAGGAAGCCCGCAAGCGCCTCGACGGCCGCAACGGCCGCCTCGGCTCCCACCTGCCCTGGGGCGACCCGCGGCGCGGCTGGGACTTCGTCTCCGCCGGCCACGGCGACGTCCCCTGGGAGGACGTCTTCCGCATGCTGCGCTCCATCGGCTACCAGGGCCCCGTCTCCGTGGAGTGGGAGGACGCCGGCATGGACCGCCTGCAGGGCGCCCCCGAGGCCCTGACCCGCCTGAAGGCGTACGACTTCGAACCCCCGTCGG
Source organism: Streptomyces sp. NPDC104814 (assembly GCF_055583185.1). NCBI lineage: Bacteria > Bacillati > Actinomycetota > Actinomycetes > Kitasatosporales > Streptomycetaceae > Streptomyces > Streptomyces sp. NPDC104814. The sequence goes on from NZ_JBVJOL010000001.1 coordinate 654,872, forward strand.
CGTCCTTCGACGCGGCGTTCGGCAACTGACCACCGCGTAAGCGTCACCGCTCCGGGATGACGGCGCATCCCGGCGTCTCCACCCGCCCGTACAACCAGCCCCTCATCTGGAGGCATTCGTGCACGGGAACGACCGCACCACCAGATCTGCTCGCTCACGTCTGCGCACGGCACTCGCCCTGCTCAGCGGCGCCCTGCTCGCGGGCGCCTCGCTCACCCTCACCACACCGCCGGCCGGCGCAGCCGTCGCCGACCAACAGGCAACCGCCGCCGAGGACTTCCAGCAGGTCACCCTCGCCAAGGGCGAGGCGGAGGTCGGTGAGCCCATGTCGCTCGCCGTCCTGCCGGACCGCTCCGTCCTGCACACCTCCCGCGACGGCGAGCTGCGTCTGACCGACGCCGCCGGCAACACCAGGCTCGCGGGCAAGCTCGCCGTGTACTCGCACGACGAGGAAGGACTCCAAGGCGTCGGCATCGACCCGGACTTCACGGACAACCGGTTCGTCTACCTGTACTACGCGCCCCCGATGAACACCCCGGCCGGCGACGCCCCCGAGAACGGCACCGCGGCCGACTTCGCGCCCTTCGACGGCGTCAACCGGCTCTCGCGGTTCGTGCTGAAGACCGACGGCACACTCGACCTCGCCAGCGAGAAGCAGATCCTGGACGTCCCCACCACCCGGGGCCTGTGCTGCCACGTCGGCGGTGACATCGACTTCGACGCGGCCGGCAACCTGTACCTGTCGACCGGCGACGACACCAACCCCTTCCAGTCCGACGGCTACACCCCGATCGACGAGCGCGACGGCCGCAACCCCGGCTTCGACGCCCAGCGCACCGCCGGCAACACCAACGACCTGCGCGGCAAGATCCTGCGCATCAAGGTGAACGCCGACGGCTCCTACTCCATCCCCGACGGCAACCTCTTCGCACCCGGCACGGCCAAGACACGGCCCGAGATCTACGCCATGGGCTTCCGCAACCCGTTCCGGTTCAGCGTCGACAAGAAGACCGGCATCCTCTACGTCGGCGACTACGGCCCCGACGCCGGTTCCGCCAGCCCCACCCGCGGACCCGCCGGCCAGGTCGAGTTCGCCCGGGTCACCGGCCCAGGCAACTTCGGCTGGCCGTACTGCACCGGCGCCAACGACGCCTACATCGACTACGACTTCGCCACCAAGACCTCCGGCGCCGCCTTCGACTGCAACGCCCCCAAGAACACCTCCCCGCACAACACGGGCCTGACCGACCTGCCCCCGGCCCAGCCCGCCTGGATCCCCTACGACAACGGCTCCGTACCCGAGTTCGGCTCCGGCTCCGAGTCCCCGATGGGCGGCCCGGTCTACCACTACGACCCCGCGCTCGACTCGCCGGTGAAGTTCCCCCAGGCGTACGACGGGAACTTCTTCGCCGGTGAGTTTGGCCGCCGCTGGATCAAGCGCATCGTCAGCGACGACAACGGCACCGTGCAGTCCATCAACGCGTTCCCCTGGACCGGCACCCAGGTGATGGACATGGCCTTCGGCCCCGACGGCGCCCTGTACGTCCTCGACTACGGCCTGGCCTGGTTCGGCGGCGACGACAACTCCGCGCTCTATCGCATCGAGAACGCCACCGACGGCCACTCCCCGGTCGCCCAGGCCGCCGCGAACCGCACCAACGGGCAGGCTCCGCTGAAGGTGCAGTTCTCCTCCGCCGGCACCAGCGACCAGGACGGCGACGCCCTCACCTACAGCTGGGACTTCGGTGACGGGGCCACGTCCACCGAGGCCAACCCCACGCACAAGTACAAGACGAACGGCACCTACACCGCGACACTGACCGCCAAGGACACCACCGGCCGCACCGGCAGCGCCAGTGTGCAGATCGTCGTCGGCAACACCGCGCCCACCGTCACCCTGGAACTGCCCCAGGACGGGCAGCTGTTCAGCTTCGGTGACGCCATCCCGTTCAAGGTGAAGGTCACCGACCCGGAGGACGGCCGGGCGATCGACTGCTCCAAGGTGACCGTCACCTTCGTCCTCGGCCACGACAGCCACGGCCACCCGCTGACCTCCGCCACCGGCTGCTCCGGCACCATCCAGACCAGCGCCGACGGCGGCCACGACGAGGACGCCAACATCTTCGGTGTCTTCGACGCCCAGTACACCGACAACGGGGGCGGCGGCCAGGCCCCGCTCACCACGCACACCCGGCACGTCACCCAGCCCAAGCACCGCCAGGCCGAGCACTTCGGCGCCGGCTCCGGCGTCGACGTCGTCACCAAGGACACCGCGCACGGCGGCAGGACCGTCGGCAACATCGACAACGGCGACTGGATCTCCTTCACGCCGTACGCCCTGAGCAACGCCACCAAGATCACCGCCCGGGTCTCCTCCGGCGGCGCGGGCGGCACCCTCGAGGTGCACGCCGGCTCCCCGACCGGCACCTTGCTCGGCAAGGCGGCCGTCCCGGCCACCGGCGGCTGGGAGACCTACCGGGACGTTGAAGCCGGCCTGTCCCGTGCCCCGCGCGGCACCACCACGCTCTACCTGGTGTTCAAGGGCGGCGCCGGAGCCCTGTTCGACCTGGACGACTTCACCTTCACGACCGGCTGAGAGGAGGCCGTCATGCGAACCGTCGGCAGAGTCACGACCGCCGCCGTCTGCGCCGCGCTGCTGCTCGGCTGCGCGACCGGCCCGGCGACCTCCCAGCCCGGCGACGGCAAGCGGGTGCTGGTCTTCTCCAAGACGGCCGGTTTCCGGCACGACTCCATCCCGGAGGGCGTCGCGGCCGTGAAGGAGCTCGGTGCCGGCGGCGGCTTCACGGTCGACGCCACCGAGGACGCGGGCGCGTTCACGCCGGGCAACCTGCGCCGGTACGCGGCGGTGGTGTTCCTGTCCACCACCGGGGACGTGCTGAACCCCGCCCAGCAGCGGGCCTTCGAGGACTACGTCCACCGCGGCGGCGGCTACGTCGGCATCCACGCCGCCGCCGACACCGAGTACGACTGGGCGTTCTACGGCGGCCTCGCCGGCGCGTACTTCCAGTCGCACCCGGCGATCCAGCCCGCCACGGTGAACGTCGAGGACCGCGCCCACCCGGCGACCGCCCACCTCGGGGCCGCCTGGGACCGCACCGACGAGTGGTACAACTACCGCTCGAACCCGCGCGAGCGGGCCCATGTCCTCGCCTCGCTGGACGAGTCGTCGTACAGCGGCGGCACCATGAACGGCGACCATCCGATCGCCTGGTGCCAGGAGTACCAGGGCGGCCGCGCCTTCTACACCGGTGGCGGCCACACCAAGGAGTCCTACGCCGACCCCGCCTTCAGGCAGCACCTGCTCGGCGGCATCCGGTACGCCATCGGCGCCGCCCAGGCCGACTGCCGGCCGGAGAACGGCTACCGGCCGCTCTTCGACGGCACCTCCCTGGACGGCTGGCGGCAGGCCGGACCCGGCTCCTTCACCCTGTCCGACGACGGCACGCTCACCTCGTCCGGCGGGATGGGCCTGCTGTGGTACGCCAACCAGAGCTTCGGGTCGTACTCCCTGAAGCTCGACTGGAAGGCGGCCGGCGACGACAACTCCGGTGTGTTCGTGGGCTTCCCGCCCTCGGACGACCCGTGGTCGGCCGTGAACAACGGCTACGAGGTCCAGATCGACGCCACCGACGTCCCGGAGAAGACCACCGGGTCCGTCTACGGCTTCCGGTCCGCCGACCTGAAGAAGCGCGACCGTGCGCTGAACCCGCCGGGGGAGTGGAACACGTACGAGATCCGCGTGCAGGGCGAGCGCCTGCGCGTGTGGCTCAACGGCGTGCAGATCAACGACTTCACCAACACCGATCCGGCCCGGAGCCTTGCGGACGGGCACATCGGCATCCAGAACCACGGAGTGGGTGACGAGGTGTCCTTCCGCGACATCCGGATCAAGGAACTGCCCGGAGAGGGCGACTGAGCGGCGGCGGGCGGGGGACGCCGGACTCCCGCCCGCCGTCTTCACCCCCAACCCCTTTCGAGGGTTCGCACGCGACAAGGAGGCTGCCCATGTCCGCGTCCCGTACCGGAGTCTGGCTGATAGGCGCCCGCGGTTCGGTCGCCACGACCGTGGTGGCGGGCTGCGCCGCGCTGACGGCGGCCCTGCACCCACCGACCGGGATGGTCACCGAGACCCCGGCGTTCGCCGCGGGCGGGCTGCCCCCGCTCGGCTCGCTGGTGTTCGGCGGCCACGACACCGTCGACTGCCCGCTGCCCAAACGCGCCGAGCAGCTGGCCGCTGCCGGGGTGCTGCCACACGGCCTGCCGTCGGCCGTCGCCGCCGAACTGGCCGCCGCCGAACGGGAGATCCGGCCCGGCGGCCCCCTGCCCGGCGACACCAGGGACGCGGACCGGCTGATCGAGACCTTCACCGCCGACCTGGCCGACTTCACCCGCAGAAACGATCTGGCACGGGTCGTCGTCGTGAACGTCGCCTCCACCGAACCCGCGCCCGCCGGCGGCGAACTGCCCGCCAGTTCCCTCTATGCGGCCGCCGCCCTGCGCGCCGGCTGCCCCTACGTCAACTTCACCCCCTCCACCGGCCTGCACCACCCGGCGCTCGCCGCTCCCGCCGCCGCGAGCGGGCTGCCGTACGCGGGCCGGGACGGCAAGACCGGGCAGACGCTGCTGCGTTCCGTCCTCGGCCCGATGTTCGCGCAGCGCTCGCTGACCGTGCGGGCCTGGTCCGGCACCAATCTGCTCGGCGGGGGCGACGGCGCCGCCCTGGCCGACCCGGCCGCCGCGGCCGCCAAGAACGCCGGCAAGGAACGCGTCCTCACCGACACTCTCGGCTCCGTCCCGCAGGGCGAGGTGCACATCGACGACGTTCCGGCGCTCGGCGACTTCAAGACCGCCTGGGACCACGTCGCCTTCGACGGCTTCCTCGGCGCCCGCATGGTCCTGCAGACCATCTGGCAGGGCTGCGACTCCGCCCTCGCCGCACCCCTCGTCCTCGACCTGGCCCGGCTGACCGCACGCGCCCACGAAGCCGGCCTGAGCGGCCCGCTCACCGACCTCGGCTTCTACTTCAAGGACCCGGTGGGGGACGGCCCGGCGGCGCTGGGCGAACAGTACGCGGCACTGCTGCGGTTCGCCGAGCGGCTCGGCGGGGGAGCGCGGTGAACCCCCGGCTGCGCGCCTGGGCCGAGCTGCTGCGGCTGCCCGCCCTGTGCACCGTCCCCGGGGACGTCCTGGCGGGCGCCGCCGCTGCCGCCGTACGGCCGAACCGGCGCACGCTCCTCGCCGTCGGCGCCTCCGTGTGCCTGTACGAGGCCGGCATGGCCCTCAACGACTGGGCGGACCGCGCCGAGGACGCCGTGGACCGCCCGCACCGGCCGCTCCCGTCGGGCCGCGTCAGCCCCGCCGCGGCCCTCACGGCGGCCGGTGCGCTCACGGCGGCCGGCCTGGGCCTGGCGGCCCGCGCCGGCCGCCCCGCCCTCACCGTCGCCGCACCGCTCGCGGCCACCGTCTGGGCGTACGACCTGGTCCTCAAGCACACCCCGGCCGGTCCCGCCGCGATGGCGGCGGCCCGCGCCCTCGACCTGCTGCTCGGCGCGGCCGCCACCGCGGGCGGCACCCGCGCGGCCGTGCCCTCCGCGGCCCTGCTCGGCACCCACACCCTCGCCGTCACGACGGTCTCCCGCACCGAGACCCGCGGCGGCTCCGCCGTGGCCCCCCTGGCCGCCCTGGCCACGACCGCCCTCCTCACCCACCGTCTCCCGGCAGCCCACGGCGACGCAGCCACCCGCGGGCTGCCGGGCCCCACGCCGACCAGCGCCCCCGGCCCTGCCCGGCACGCAGGCGGCACACCCGCCCCACGCTGGAGCGACCCCCTCGTCCCCGCCCTGACCGCCCTGTACGCCGCCACCGCCGCCCGCCCCTACACCCACGCCGCCCTCAACCCCTCGCCCCCGCTGACCCAGCGCGCCGTCGGCGCCGGAATCCGCGCCACGATCCCGCTCCAGGCCGCGCTCGCCGCCCGCTCCGGCGCCCGGTCCGGCGCGCTGCTCATCGCCGCCCTCGCCCCGCTCGGGGCCCGCCTCGCGAGGAAGGTGAGCATCACATGAGCCTCCGCTTCGGCTACGGCACCAACGGCCTGGCCGACCTGCGCCTCGACGACGCCCTCGCCCTGCTCGCCGGCCTCGGCTACGACGGCGTGGGCCTGACCCTCGACCACATGCACCTCGACCCGCTGGCCCCGGACCTCGCGGCCCGCACCCGCCGGGTCGCGCACCGGCTCGCGGCACTCGGGCTGGGCGTCACCGTGGAGACCGGCGCCCGCTACGTCCTCGACCCGCGCCGCAAACACGGCCCGTCCCTGCTCGACGCCGATCCCGACGACCGCGCCCGCCGCACCGGCCTGCTGCTGCGCGCCGTGAGCATCGCCGCCGACCTCGGCGCACACGCCGTGCACTGCTTCAGCGGCCTGCCCCCCGACGACACCGACGAGGACACCGCCTGGAAACGGCTCGCCGACGCCCTCACACCCGTGCTGGACGCGGCCGCCCTGGCCGGCGTCCCGCTCGCCGTGGAACCCGAACCCGGCCACCTGCTCGCCACCCTCGACGACTTCCACCGCCTGCGCCGCCTGCTCGGCGACCCGGAACCCCTCGGCCTCACCCTCGACATCGGCCACTGCCAGTGCCTGGAGCCGCTGCCGCCCGCCGACTGCGTCCGGGCCGCCGCGCCCTGGCTGCGGCACGTGCAGATCGAGGACATGCGCCGTGGCGTCCACGAACACCTTCCGTTCGGCGACGGCGAGATCGACTTCCCGCCCGTCCTCGCCGCCCTCGCCGACGCCGGCTACCAGGGCCTCACCGTCGTCGAACTGCCCCGCCACTCCCACGCGGGCCCGCACTTCGCTGCGCTCTCCCTGCCCTTCCTCAGGCACGCCGAAGGGAGCACCTCATGACCCACCCCACCGCCGACGACCTGCGCGGACGTCTCCCCGGGCCCGCCCGCGCCTGGCTCGACCGGGCGCTGGACGAGGCCACCGCGCACCCCGGCGCGCACGGCCCGATCTCCGTGTGGGAACTGCGCCTGGCCGAGGCGGGCCGGCGCTGCGGACCCGAGCACGCCGAGGCCGCACGCTCCCTCATCCTCGCCGCCGCCCGCCCCGCCCCCGACGCCCTCGCCCGCGTCTACCACCAGGGCACCGCCGAGGAACGCCTCGCCGTGCTGCGCGCGCTGCCCGGCCTCGTTGCCGGACCGGAGGCCCTGCCCCTCGTCGAGGACGCGCTGCGCACCAACGACACCCGGCTGCTCGCCGCCGCCGTCGGGCCGTACGCCGCCCGTCACCTCGACGCCCACGCCTGGCGGCACGCCGTACTGAAGTGCCTGTTCACCGGCGTGCCCGTCGACGCTGTCGCCGACCTGGACCGGCGCGCCCGCGGGGACGCCGAACTCGCCCGCATGCTGCGCGACTACGCCGCGGAACGCACCGCCGCCGGCCGTCGTGTCCCCGACGACCTGCGCCATGTGCTCGCCCTGACCGAGGAGGGGGATCGGTGATGCGCATCTTCGACCCGCACATCCACATGACGTCCCGCACGACCGACGACTACGCGGCGATGCACGCTGCCGGGGTACGCGCCGTGGTGGAGCCCGCCTTCTGGCTGGGCCAGCCCCGGACCGCTCCCGCCACCTTCCACGACTACTTCGACTCGCTGCTCGGCTGGGAACCCTTCCGCGCCGCCCAGTACGGCATCGCCCACCACTGCACGATCGCCCTCAACCCGAAGGAGGCCAACGACCCGCGCTGCATACCCGTCCTCGACGACCTGCCCCGCTACCTCGTCAAGGACCGCGTGGTCGCCGTCGGCGAGATCGGCTACGACTCCATGACACCCGCCGAGGACAAGGCCCTGGCCGTCCAGCTCCAGCTCGCCGCCGACCACGGCCTGCCCGCGCTGGTGCACACCCCGCACCGTGACAAGCTCGCCGGTCTGCGCCGCACCCTCGACCTGGTGCGCGAGTCGGCGCTGGCCCCCGAGCGGGTGCTGGTCGACCACCTCAACGAGACCACGGTGCGCGAGGCCAAGGACAGCGGCTGCTGGCTGGGCTTCTCGGTCTACCCGGACACCAAGATGGACGAGGCCCGCATGGTCGCCGTGCTGCGCACCTACGGCCCCGAACGGCTACTGGTGAACTCGGCCGCCGACTGGGGCCGCAGCGACCCCCTGAAGACCCGCAAGGTCGCCGACCTGATGCTGGCGGAAGGGTTCACCGAGGACGACGTGGACCGCGTCCTGTGGCGCAACCCCGTCGAGTTCTACGGGCTCAGCGGCCGCCTCGTCCTGGACGTGGCCGCGACCGGCCCCACCCACGAGGGCAACTCCGTGCTGCGCGGCGGGGAGTGACGCCGATGCGCTTCCGCCACCCCGACGGCTCCACGATCCACCTCTCCTACTGCACCAACGTCCACCCGGCCGAAACCCTCGACGGCGTCCGCGCGCAGCTGCGCGACCACTGCGAGCCGGTGCGCCGCCGCCTCGGGCGCGACCGGCTGGGCATCGGCCTGTGGCTCGCGCAGGACGCCGCCCGCTCCCTGGCCGCCGACCCGGCCGCGCTGCGCGGACTGCGCGACGAACTCGACCGGCGCGGCCTGGAGGTCGTCACCCTCAACGGCTTCCCGTACGAGGGATTCGGCGCCGATGAGGTCAAGTACCGCGTGTACCGGCCCGACTGGTCCGAGCCCGAGCGCCTCGACCACACCACCGCCCTCGCCCGTATCCTCACCGCCCTGCTCCCGGACGACGTCACCGAGGGCAGCATCTCCACCCTGCCGCTCGCCTGGCGCACCGCGGCCGACACCCACCGCGGGCTCGACGCACTGCGGGTGCTCGGCGAACGCCTCGACACGCTCGAGGAGTTGACCGGACGCAGCGTGCGGATCGGCCTGGAACCCGAGCCCGGGTGCGTCATCGAGACCACCGGTGACGCCCTCGCCCCCCTCGCCGCGGTCCGCCATCCCCGTATCGGCGTGTGCGTGGACACGTGCCACCTCGCCACCTCCTTCGAGGACCCGGACACCGCCCTGACCGCCCTCACCGCGGCCGGCGTTCCCGTCGTCAAGTCGCAGCTGTCCGCGGCGCTGCACGCCGAGCAGCCGCATCTGCCCGAGGTGCGGGAGGCGCTGGCCGCGTTCGCCGAGCCGCGCTTCCTGCACCAGACCCGCACCGCGACCGCCACCGGCCTGCGCGGCACCGACGACCTCGGTGACGCCCTGAGCGGTGACACGCTGCCCGACGCCACGCCCTGGCGGGCCCACTTCCATGTGCCGCTGCACGCCGACCCCGCACCGCCGCTGACCTCCACCCTGCCCGTCCTCAAGGCCGCCCTGGCCCGGCTGGCCGGCGGACCGCACCCCCTCACCCGCCACCTCGAGGTCGAGACCTACACCTGGCAGGCCCTGCCGCCCGAGCTGCGCCCCCGCACGCGGGAGCGGCTCGTCGACGGCATCGCCGCCGAACTCACCCTGGCCCGCGACCTGCTGACCGACCTCGGCCTGAAGGAGCTGCCATGAGCCGACCGGACGGAACCCGCACCGACACCGCCGAGCCGAACCCCCTCCTCGTCCTGGACGTCGTCGGCCTCACCCCCCGTCTGCTGGAGCACATGCCGCGCCTGAAGGCCCTCGCCGAGCACGGCTCCCGCGCCCCCCTCGACACCGTCCTGCCCGCCGTCACCTGCTCCGCCCAGGCCACCTTCCTCACCGGCGCCCACCCCGGTGAGCACGGCATCGTCGGCAACGGCTGGTACTTCCGCGACCTCGGCGACGTCCTGCTGTGGCGGCAGCACAACGCCCTGATCGAGGGCGACAAGGTGTGGGACGCCGCCCGCCGCGCCCACCCCGGCTACACCGTCGCCAACGTCTGCTGGTGGTACGCCATGGGCGCGGACACCGACTGGACCGTCACCCCCCGCCCGGTGTACTACGCCGACGGCCGCAAGGAACCCGACTGCTACACCTGGCCCCCGGCCCTCCACGACGAACTCACCGAGAAGTACGGCACGTTCCCCCTCTTCCACTACTGGGGACCCACCGCCGACCTCACCTCCAGCCGCTGGATCATCGACGCCACCCGTCACCTCAACCGCACCCGCCGGCCGGACCTGACCCTCTGCTACCTCCCGCACCTCGACTACGACCTCCAGCGTTACGGCCCCGACGACCCGCGCTCGCACCGTGCCGCCGCCGACCTCGACGCGGCCCTCGCCCCGCTGCTGGACGACGCCCGCGCGCAGGGCCGTACCGTGCTCGCCCTGTCGGAGTACGGCATCACGGCCGTGCGCCGCCCCGTCGACATCAACCGCGCCCTGCGCCGCGCCGGCCTGCTCCAGGTGCACACCCAGGACGGCATGGAGTACCTCGACGCGATGGCCTCCCGTGCCTTCGCCGTCGCCGACCACCAGATCGCCCATGTCTACGTCCGCCGCCCCGAGGACCTCGCCGCCACCCGCGCCGCCCTCGACCACCTGCCCGGCATCGACCGCCTGCTGGACGACGAGGGCAAGAAGGCCCACCACCTGGACCATCCCCGCGCCGGCGACCTCGTCGCCGTCGCGGACGAGGACGCCTGGTTCACGTACTACTACTGGCTCGACGACGCCCGCGCCCCCGACTTCGCTCGGCTCGTCGACATCCACCGCAAACCCGGCTACGACCCGGCCGAGCTGTTCATGGACCCGCTCGATCCGTATGTGAGACTCCGCGCGGCCGGCGCCCTGGCCCGCAAGAAGCTCGGCCTGCGCTACCGCATGGCGGTCGTGCCGCTGGACCCGGCACCCGTGCGCGGCAGCCACGGCCGCCTCCCCACGAGCGACGACGACGGTCCGCTCGTCCTGTGTTCCACCCCCCGCGCCGTCGGTGACCGCATCGCGGCCACCGACGTGAAGTCCCTGCTGCTCCACCTTGCCGGTCTCGACGGACCGGACCACCCTGGCGAAGAGAGGCACCCGTGAACGACATCCGCACCCCCGACGACCAGCTGCGCCGCTCCCTCGGCATCGGCCGCCGCTCCTTCCTGAGCACCTGCACCGCCGTCGCGGCCGGCGCGATCGCCGCGCCCGTCCTCGGCGCGGCCCCCGTGCACGCCGCCACCCCGGCGGCCGCGGAGAACGGCACCGCCAGAGGGCACGAGCTGGTGCCCGCCGACCGGCGCGGCATCATCCTGTACACCGTCCGCGACGCCATCGGCCGCGACCCGCTGACCAGCACCCTGCCCTCCGGCTTCCGCGCCGTCTTCGAGCAGCTGGCCCGGTTCGGCTACCGGCAGGTGGAGTTCGCCGGCTACGGCCAGCACGCCAACGCGCCCGGCGGGGCGAACCTGGAGTCCGCGCAGGGCGCCAGGCTGCTGCGCGGCTGGCTCGACGACTACGGGCTGCGCGCCCAGGGCAACCACGGCTTCATCCCGCCGTCCTGGCCGCTGACCAGCGCCGACCTGGACACCTTCAAGAAGCACCTGGAGATCGCGAACATCCTCGGCATGGCGCACATGGGCACCGGTGGCGACCCCACCTCCAGCGCCGTGAAGTCCGACTGGGACGTGGCCGCCGACAAGTGGAACGCCCTCGGCGAGATCGCCCGCGCCGCGGGGATCAAGCTGTACACCCACAACCACGACGCCGCCTACGGCTTCCTGCTGGACGGCGGCCCGCTCGACGCCCAGGGCCGGCCCACCCGCAGCTCCGGCCTGCGCAAGCTGGAGTACTTCCTCACCGTCACCGACCCGCAGCTGGTCTGGCTGGAGATGGACATCTTCTGGGCCCATGTGGCGCAGTACAAGTTCCGCACCTACACCGCCCACGACGGCTCCACGCAGACGAAGATCTTCGACCCGGCCGGCCTGGTCGAGCGGTACGACAAGCGCTACCCGCTCTTCCACGCCAAGGACGGCGTCGTGAACAACACCAACGGCATGGGCTACGACATGGTGCCGTTCGGCACCGGCGTGATCGACTACACGACGTTCTTCTCCCGCGTCGGCCACCGCAACTACCACAACCCGATGGTCGAGCAGGACAACGCGCCCAGCGCCGCCAACCCGGGCCAGTCGCTGGAGCACGCGGCGATCGGCTACCGGAACATGGCGGCCCTGCGCCGCAAGTGACGCAACCCCTGAGGAGGGGCAGCCCCGATGTCACGGGGAGGCCCCTCCTCAGGTGCCGGCGATGATCTCGTCGGCCAGCCACCGGGCGACGCCGACCGGGTACGGCCGGGGCAGGCTGAGCACGATGTGGTTCATCCCGGCGGCGACCAGCGCGGCGACCGTCTCGCGGGTCGCCGCCGGGTCGTCGTACGACACGAGCACCTGCACCGAGCGCTCGATCTCGCGCGGGTCGCGTCCGAGGTCCGCGCAGTGCGCGTCGAGGACGCGGGAGCGCTCGGCGACGAACTCCACGCTGTTGTGCGGCGGCCCGGGGACGTTCCAGGCGTCCGCGTGCTCGGCCACCAGTCGCAGCAGCCGGGTGCCCCAGCCGCCGATGAGCAGCGGGGGCCCCGGCCGCTGCACGGGCTTGGGCTCGTTGCGCGTGCCGTGGAGCCGGTAGTGACGGCCCTCGAAGTCGAAGACGTCCTCGGTCCACATCAGCTTGAGGATCTCGGCGGTCTCCGCGAGCCGCGCGATGCCCTCGGCGGGCGGCACCAGGTCGATCCCGTACGCCGCGTACTCCGCGATCGCCGGATTGGGCCCGGCGATCCCTCCGGCGCCAGCCGGCTGATGCGTGCCTCCGACGCCGAGCCCGAGGACGAGCCGCCCGCCGGAGATCACGTCGAGGGTGGCGGCCATCTTGCCGAGGAGGGCCGGCGGCCGGATCCGGTTGCTGGTCACCAGCAGTCCGAGCCGCAGCCGCTCGGTCTGCGCGGCGAGCGCGCTGAGCAGCGTCCAGCCCTCGTACACCTCGCCGTCCGCGGGGCCCGCGACCGGCAGCAGGTGGTCCCACAGCCACGCGTCCTCGATCTCCGGCACGGCGTCCGCCTCGAGCCAGACGCGGCGGATGTCCTCGTAGGACACGTGCATGGGGGTGGTCTTCAGGCCGAACCGAACAGTGGTCATGACGATCAGCGTAGTAAATCATCAGCGAAACTGACAGTCAGTTTCCCGAATACAGTCGGGGAATGGTCAGCGATCAGCAGCCCGCGCCGCTCGAGTCCCGGCTCGGCTACCTCCTCAAGCACGCACAGGCCCGTTTCGCCCGCCTCTCCGCCGAGGCCCTGGCGCCGCACGGGGTGGACGGCCACGAGCTGGCCGTTCTGGTCGTCCTCGCCGGCGGCGAACCGCTGTCGCAGGTGGAGGCGGCGGCCCGGCTCGGCGTCGACCGCACCACGATGGTCGCGCTGATCGACGGCCTGGAGGAGCACGGCCTGGTACAGCGCCGGCGCAGCCCCCTGGACCGCCGCAAGAACATCGTCGAGCTGACCGAGGCCGGCCGGGACTGCCTGCGCCGCGCGGAAGAGGCCCGCCGTGCCGCCGAGCGGCGCTTCCTCGCCGCGCTCGACGAGGACACGGCGGCGACGCTGGTCCGGGCACTGCGGACGCTCGCGACCGGCGAGGAGTGACCGCCCGGGCGCCCACGGTGACGGCCCTCTTCGACCCCGTCCGCGCCGCGCCCACCGCACGGATACGCAGGTGAAAGGCACTGCGAAACCTTGGTATGGTTGTCCTCGTCGCCGCGGGGAAGCCCCTCGCCGAGCGGCAGACACCTTGTCCGGGTGGCGGAATGGCAGACGCGCTAGCTTGAGGTGCTAGTGCCCTTTATCGGGCGTGGGGGTTCAAGTCCCCCCTCGGACACTCGTAGTAACAATACGGTAGCGAGGGCCTCGACCTATGGTCGCGGTCCTCGCTACGTTTTCGTAGCTGATGGTGACGCCCAGGGCTTCGTATGGGTCCTTCTTCTCGATGTCGGCGGGGTGGATGCGCTGTGCGATATCTTCGATTCTCTCAGTGATCGCCCCGATCTGGTCGGTGCTGAGTGGTGGTTCCGTCTTCCGGGTGGTGGCGGGCAGCGCGTCGAACTTCCTCTGCGCCTCTTCTTTGTTGCGCTGTGCTTCGTTGCTCCGCCAGGTGACGACGGCTGGGTCCGCTCCGGCTTCGAGGGCAGCCTGGTAGCGGGTGAGATGCCGCTCGCATTCCTCGCTTCCGCGTATCAGGTCAGCGCGAGGAGGAGAGGTAGCCGAAGAAGCGCGGTGAGCCCTCGGGGCCGGTCAGCGCTTCCAGACGGTACTTGTGTCCCTGCTGTCGGAGGCTCACCCGGTGAGGCCCGCCTCTTGCAGGAACGGGCTCGGTTTGCCGGACCAGGACACGTACAGCTGCTCGCGGGCCCGGGTGCAGGCGACGAACAGCAGGCAGCGTACGCTGAGGAGATCCGTACCGTGCTGGACCGCGTCGACATCAAGTGGTGTGACCGCCTTCGGGTAGGGAACGGCGCCCTCGTTCACGCCGAAGACGCCGATGCAGCGGAACTCGAGCCCCTTGAAGGCGTGCATGGTGCCCACGGCCACCTCGTCAGCGTCATCCGCGGACTCGGCGCGCAGTCTGCGTGCAGGGATACCGGCCTTTGACAGCCGGCTCACGACCGACCCGACACCCCGGTTGAAGCGGGTAGCGATGCCGATCTCTCCTGGTCGCACCCCAGAGGTGATCCACTTGCGGACCTGTTCCGCCAGTGCCTCCAGTTCCTCGTCCTGCCCATCGGTGTCGCGGGTCAGTGGCGTACCGCCGTGGAGCGCAGACCGGTAGCCGAAAAAGGTCTCCTCAATCTCGTCGTCGGCGAGTTCACCGATCGGTCGCCGGGCCAGCAACGAGACCGCCCAGCTAAGGATCTCCTGAGTGCTCCGGTAGTTCTTGCGTATCTTGGTTGACCGCCCGGAGACCTTGATGCCGAGGGCCTTGAGTGAGACCTTCGCGTCGTAGATCCGTTGGTGCGGATCGCCCGCGATGAACAGATCGTCGGGGCACTCGGGGACGGCGGCGCGCAGCAGTCGCCACTGCGCCGGATGAAGGTCCTGGACCTCGTCCACCACAATGTGGCGGTACAACGGTCCCGCATCCGCCAGGGAACGGGCTGCCTCGGCTGCGCGCTGGAGGTAGGTACAGCGCTGGTCCTCGGCGAGCAGTTCCTTGAAACGCTCGACCGCCTGCCACACCAGAGGCTTCCGGTCGGACGGCAGGGCGCTGCTACGGCCTCGCCGCTGTGCTGCCTGATACGCGCCCTGGTTGATGAGATCTTGGGCGAGCACCACGTGCCGGTACTCCTGTGCCAGAAACTGGGCTGTCCACGGCAAGCCCTGGTCGTCGATGACACGGATCCAGTACTGCTCTTCCTCGCTGCCGTTCAGCGGAGTAAGGGCAGGAGCGTTTGCGCGTGCGGCTGCCCGGTGCGCGAATGCGTCGACCGTGCACACGTCGACGCGGTCGAGAAGCCGTGGATCGTTCACCAGTTGCCGAAGGCCGGACCGCAGTGCGTGGACGAGCGCATTCGTGTACGTGGTGAGCAGGATCCGCTCACCGTCGCGCACATGACCCAGAAGGTGCCGGATTCGGTGCAGCGCGACAACCGTCTTGCCGGTCCCGGGTCCGCCGGTGACCTGGGCGGGACCGGAGTAACTGGGCCGGTACGCGATCCGGTGCTGGGAGGGGTGAAGGAAGACCCGCCAGGCCGCGAACGGCTTCTCCAGGATGTCTTGCAGCTCCTTTGAGGCCGTGACCAGCGTGATACGGGAGCGCGCGTTACGGATGGCCGTGTCGTAGTCGTGGGTGTCAGCGGGCTGCGCCCGGTAGGCCACGAGCTCCTGCCAGACCTGCTGGACGGAGAAGCCCTCAGCCAGGTGTTCCAGGACCTCGCGCTGGTCCGCCGACAGATACGGCGCGAACAGCTCCAGCTGCTCCTTGTCCACGAGGCTGCGCGCCTGGCGCAGGGTGTCCTCATCGACGCCGAGAGACTTGAGCTCCTTGTCGGTGACATGGTCGAACAGCCGCCGGTCCGGGGACTCTGCGGCCATCCGTTCGGCGGCCGGGGCGAGTTCCTCCAGCATCCCCGCGTCGCGGATCTCCACTGCTCGCGTCACCGCGTTGATGCTGGACTTCTGCTTCTTCGCCCAGGCGATCGCCGCGTCGTGCTGCATCACCTTCAGAAGGACGAAGATCTCTCCCGAGCCGGGGGCGAGGACGACACCGCGCCAGAAGTCGGTGATGCGGATGGTGCGGATGTGCGGGTCGCGGGCGTGCGTCAGCGACTCGAGCTTCAGCCCCGGATCCTTGAACAGCTGCTGGAGCGTCAGCTTCTCGAACTTCTCCCAGGCGCCGAAGACCCCTTTTTCACTGGCGGTTGCAGCTTGTGCAGCTCCGCGCAGAAGCCGATGTCAAAGGCGAGATGCGGCACGGTCGGCCTCCTGTCGGTTCGTGGGGAAGGAGCGAAAGGCCCCGATTCAGCTGCCGGTGCCGCCGGTGAGTTCGATACGGGTCAGGAGCTCGCGGACGCGCCCGGCCTCCGGGCTCGCCGGATCCAGGTCGCGCAGGAGACCACGCAGCACCCTGGCCGCCTCTCGTACCCGGTGCAATGTCAGCAGCAGAGCAGCGATCTTCTCCTGGAGTGCGAGCGCCTCCTCGCGGGCGGCGCCGGGAAGCAGGGCGCGGTACGCGTCGAGCGCCTGCTCGTGCTCGCCGAGCATGGCGTGGCACAGCGCGATCTGCTGCCGGTATTCGCGCATGTCCTCGCTGTCCGGTCCTTCCGTCCTGCCCGCAGCGGCGGCCAGCAGCTGGAAGGCAGCCAGCGCCCGACGGTAGTCGCCGCCTGCCAACAGTACGGCGGCGTACACCTGCCTGAGCCCCAGGAGCAGCGGGTCGTCGGACCCGGCTTGGTCGAGGATCTCCTCCAGCACGCCCGCGGCCTGCGAGTACCGCTCCTCCTCGAAGAGCCGCACCGCATGGTGCTCCGCCTCTTCGACGTCCTCCTCACTCACGCGGGGCACCGCGAAGGAGGGCGTGGAGACGGTCGCGGGTGCGGGCGGAGGAGCGGCTGCCGGATCCAGGACGGTCGGCGTGTACGGTACGAGCGGCTCGGCGGCGGGCCGTGGCCTTGCCTTCGGGGCGAGCGGAGCGCGATACGGGCGCGTCGGATCGGCGACACCGGCCGGTGCGGGCCCATCGGCGCCCGCGCTGCTCACCGGGAGATACGGCACCAGCCGCTCGTGGACGTCCTGCGCACTGTCCGGCCGGTCCTCGGGCGCCTTTGCCAGCAGCTCCAGTACGATCCGCTCCAGCGCCTGTGGCACTTCGGGACGCAGCACGCGCAGGGGTACCGGATCCTCGTGGACGTGCTGCAGCGCCGGATCACTGCTGCCGTCGAACACCTTCTTCCCGGCGAGCATCTCATGCAGGACGCACCCGAGGGCGTACAGATCGCTGCGCGGGCTCACTCCGACGCCGAGGAACTGCTCGGGCGCCATGTACTCACGCGTACCGACCATACGGCCGGTGTCGGTGATCTGCGTGACGTCCGTTCCGAGCACCGCGGCGACCCCGAAGTCGAGGACCTTCACCCAGCCGTCGGTGTCGATCATGATGTTGCTGGGCTTGAGGTCCCGGTGCACCACGGGCACAGCGTGCGCGTACGAGAGTACCGAGCACACCTGCGCCGCGACGGAGACCGCCCAGGCGACCGGCAGCGCACCGTGCTGCGCGAGGACGTCCCGCAGATCCTCACCGCGCACCAGCTGCATGACGAGGTACAGCTCCGCGACGCCGTCGGGTGAGTCATCCGGTTTGTCGATGGCCGCGTCGTACACGGCCGGCACACCCGGGTGCTCGATCTTGGCGGTCACTTTCGCCTCGCGCCGGAACCGACTGATCAACTCGGCCCGCTGTGCGGAGGTGTGCGCCTTGTCGGCGCGGATCTGTTTGATCGCGACAGGACGGTCGAGGCGGGTGTCGTACCCCTCCCACACCAGCCCCATGCCGCCGGGCATGGGCAGCGCCTTCAGCTCGTACCGATCCGCGACAAGTCTCGGATGCTGCGCTGTCATGCCGGTGGGCCTCCCCGTGATCGTTCCCGATCAGTCTGGCGGGTGAGGCAACGTCAGGTCCAGCCGCAGGGATTGCCATCGGCCATTGCCCGACACGGTCGGTAAGGGCCGGGCTAGGGTGGACGTGCGCGGAAACAAAAACAGCTGAATGAGCGTCACCGAGGTGTGAGAGATGAGCGGTACGGGGCGGGGACCTGTGAGGACGACACCCTTGGAGCTGCACCAGATCCGGACTGCTCTGACTCAGGCGTACCGCGGGCTCATCGACGAGAGTGATCTTCAGCGGAATTCCGAGCAGGAGCGAGGACGCGCCTTCCTGTCACGTGCCGTGGCCGCCACGGCGATCCGCCGGGTGACGGGCTGGGAGCCCAAGGCCTGTGCCGAAGCGGTGATCGACGGAAGCGACGACAACGGCATCGACGCCGTGGCGGTCACCGATGGCGCCCAGGTGTGGCTGGTCCAGGCGAAGTGGAGCGACAAAGGTACGGCGGGATTCCACACGGACGCGGCCCGCGCGTTCGTCGACGGGCTGCGCCTGCTGGAGCAGCGGCAGTTCGACGCGTTCAACAACAAGCTGCAGCCCTTCACGGCGCTTCTCGACTCGGCGATGGGTGATACCAACCTCAAGATCACCCTGATCATCGCGGTAGTCGGAAGCGACCCGCTCAGCTCCCACACCACCACCATTCTCGACCGGGCCGTCGAGGACCACCACGGCCACGGGCCGATGCTGGCGTACCAGCTCATGGGGACCGGGGAGCTGCTGCGGCAGCTGAGGGAGGATCGTACCCCCGACCCCGTGAACGTGACGGTGCGGATGCCGAAGTGGGTGCACCGCGACATCCCGTTCCTGGCCTACCAGGGCAGCGTGGCCGCCCGTGACATCGCAGCCTGGTACGAGGACCACGGTGCCCGTCTGTTCTCGCAGAACATCCGGCAGTCGCTGGGGCGGACCCGTATCAATTCCGGCATCGAGAAGACGCTCAAGGACGAGCCCGAGAACTTCTGGTACTTCAACAACGGCATCACGATTTTGTGCGACAGGATCGAGCCCTACTACCCCGACCGCCGCCGTCCCGACCATCCCGTGGAACTGAGGCTCACGCATGTCAGCGTGGTCAACGGCGCTCAGACGGTCACCTCCATCCACAAGGCGATGCAGGTGACCCCGGACACCGTCGAGGACGCCGATGTGATGGTCCGGGTCATCTCCCTGGGCGACGAACGCACCGAGTACGCGGCACGCATCACCGAGACCACGAACACCCAGAACGATGTCTCGCGACGGGACTTCATCGCCCTCGACGAGACACAGGCGCTCATCCGCGAGGACTTCGATCTGACCCTGGGCAAGACGTACGTCTACAAGCGCGGCGAGGCCGATCCCGCGCCGGAGTCCGGCTGCTCCGTCGTGCACGCGGCCGTCGCCCTCGCCTGCGCCCGCCGGACCCCTGAACTCACCGTACGGGCCAAGCGGGACACCGATCTGCTGTGGGAGCGAGGCGACGGGGGCGCCTACTCCCGGCTCTTCGGTGAGGCCCCGAGCGCCTTCCGTATCTGGCGCTGCGTGCAGATCCAGTGGGAGGTGGGCAAGGCCCTCGACGTCCTGCGCAAGCGCCTTCGGGGGCGAGCCCAGGACACGGCCCAGCGCGGCGACCTGCTGATCACGCATCTGGTCTTCCAGCTGCTCGACCTTGCGGACATCGACGAGCCGGGTTACCCGCTCGATTCCGTGCTGGAGTCTGTCCCGAAGCTGACCGAATCTGTTCTCTCCTGGCTCATCTACAGGGTGGACGAGGAATACGGTCCCACGTCCTTCCTCACGAGTACGTTCACCAACGAGACGCGGTGCAGGGAACTGGCACGGATCGTGGCGCAGGATGTCGGCGGCAGGGCCTCCGTGCCGCAGCTGGCCGACGACTACCAGCCGCCGGCCCAGCAGAAGCGTCGGCGCCGTCGCCCCAACGTCGTGCCGACCCTCGTCAACGCCGGGATCCTCGCGGAGGGGACACCGCTGGTGTATGTCCCGTACAACGCTCCGGAAACGCGAGCCACTAAGGAGTGGCTCGCGGCGGACGAGCGAAGGTCGCAGGCCCGGTGGCAGAACGACCGCACGAAGCCGCTCATCTGGTCCTACGACGGCAAGGCCTACTCGGCCAGCGGCCTCGTCACCCATATCTGGGAGCTCGCAGGGTGGGAGGAAGCCCCGGTGGCGGTGCAGGGCCCGGCGCGCTGGGTGCTCGACGGCAAGCGCAACCTGTGGGAGCTTGCCAAGGAATGGCTGGCCGCCCAGGAGGAAGAGGGCTGACCAGGGTTGCTTCCTCACGAGGTCTCGTTCAGGGTGTACTCGGCCCAGACCGTCTTGCCGATGTGCTGGCGAGGCTCCACGCCCCAGCGGCTGGCGAGCGCGGCGACCAGGAGGAGGCCGCGACCGGCCTCGGTTTCCGGGAGCTGAGGTGCGCCGGTGACGTGGGGCAGGCGCTCGCCCCGGGCGTCCGACACCGCGATACGAAGGGTCGGGCCGGCGAGGACGAGGGCGAGCTCGAAGTCCCGGCCATGTACTCGGCCGTGGGTGACGGCGTTGGAGGCGAGCTCGGCGACGATGACGGCCGCGTTGCCGGAGCCTTCGGAACTGTAGGGCAATCCCCAGTCATCGAGTTGCTGCACGGCGAGCAGGCGGGCAAGGCGCGCGCCCTTGGGGGTGGAGCTGAAACGCTGGGTGAACACACGTACGGTGACAGAGGTGTGGGGTGGCATGACTCCACAGTTCCGCTGGTGGAGGGCGGGTGACCAGCGGCGACGCTCGTACTGTGGGGACTGTACGGGCTCATGGGGTGGACAGTACGCGTAACAGGCCGTGACCATGGATGAGTTGGGCGGGGAGCGGATGGTACGCGGGAGGTGCCTGGTATGGCGGGCAACGGTGAACCGGAGACTTCGGAAGCGCTGAAGACCTTTGGCGCGGTGCTGAAGGCTCTGCGGGACAAGGCGGGCCTGACACAGGAGGACTTCGCGCCGAGGGTGCGATATTCGACGCACTATGTCGCATCGATCGAGCAGGGGCGCCGCTTCCCGCCGAAGGACCTTGTCGAGCGGGGCGAGGAAGTCCTCGACGCAGGTGGGGTGTTGCGAGCGGCCGCGAAGTACCTGACCCGGAGAGTCGGGCTGGCCTCGTGGTTCCGGGAGTGGGCGGCGATCGAAGAGGACGCGATCAGCCTGTACGCCTACGAGTGCCGGGTGGTGCCGGGGATGCTGCAGCCGGAGGCGTACATCAGGGCCGTGTTTGACGCCAGCTTGCCACCGCTTACGGAGGAGCAGATCGAGCGGCAGGTCATGGCCAGGCTGGAGCGGCAGAAGCTACTCATCGAGCGGCGGAATACCGCCTTCAGCTTCATGGTCGAGCAAGGCTTGATGGAGCGGCAGACTGGCGGCAAGGAGGTGACGCGGATCCTCATTGACCATCTGCTGGAGGTGGGCCGATTGCGGAACGTTGAGATCCAGATCATGCCTGCTCAGCAGCCGGATCACGCCGGCCTTGACGGGCCGATGTACCTGGCGGAGACCTCCGAGCACCAGTGGATCGGCTATGCGGAGGGGCAGCAGCACAGCGACTTGATCACTGCCCCGAAAGACGTCAGCGCGATGCTCCAGCGCTATGGGAAGATGCGCTCGCAGGCCCTCGGCCGAGAGGCCACCGTGTGCCTGCTGGAGCAGATGCGAGGAGCGCTATGAGCACCACCGAGCTGGCCTGGTTCAAGAGCAGCTACAGCGGTACACAGGGCGACAACTGTGTGGAGGTGGCTGCCGTGCCCGAAGCCGTCTACGTCCGGGACTCGAAGGACAAGCAGGGACCGCAGCTGGCTGTGGATCCCACCGCTTGGACGGCGTTCATCGGATACGCCTCGGAGAGCTGAGTCACGGCGTAGGTAGGGAGGGAGCGGTGGGTTCCGCCCCCTCCCTCGCGTATCAGCGCGTGTCCGGCAGATTGTGCCGGCGTCGGATCAGGCGATACGCCGCCCGCCGGGCCTCCTGGAGGAGTTTGCCCTGGAACTCCTCGTCGGAGAAGTACTTCTCCGTGAACTTGGTGTCCGCCTCAGCGCGCTCGATCATGATGTCGCGGAAGCGCTTGTTGAAGGGGTGCTCGAAGTCCCCCTCGTTGCGGGCCGCAACGGCGGCCTCCTGCAGGTCCTGGTCCTCTGCGGCGGCGACGATGCGTTCCTCGTACATAATGCGGTCGGCCTCGCTCAGGCCGAGCCCATGACGCTCGTTGAAGTCGTCGATGATCTCGGAGAGCAGAGCCTTTGCCGGGTCCTTGTACACGCCGACACCGTCCCCGCCGTACGGCGGCAGGTCCTCGGCGTCCTCGTCGGTGAGGCTTATGTCGTACTCGCCGACCTTCGTCACCCGCATGTGGGTGAGGTCCAGCTCCCCAACGTCGAGGGACGGATCGTGCGGAGGCGGGGGCAGGACGTTGGCGAGGTGCTTGCCGTACAGGTAGAGCCGCTCCAGGTCGGTGTCCGGGTGGGGCATGAGCTGGGACAGGAAGCCGTACTGGCGCAGGAAGTCCTGAAGGTCGGAACGGAACTGCTCGGCGGCTTCCCGGTCCTTCTCCTGGAGCTCGACGAAGCGGGCGCGCGCCCCGTCCGTGTGTCGGTAGAGGGCCGCGTGGGCCTTCTCCCACTTGCGTTCGGCGGGCTGGCCGGCCGTGACGGTTCCGGCAGCGGGCTGGGCCTTGGCGAGAGCAGTGATGAAGGCGCTCATCTCCTCCGGGTACAGCAGCCTGTGGTCCATGACCTTGCGCTGGGCGGGGTAGAGGAGGTTCGGGTCGGCAGGCTCGGTACGGGCCTCCTTGAAGTAGGGGGCGTACTCCTTCTTGATGTCGTCGGGGTCGTTGACGAAGTCGAGGACGAACAGGTCGTCCTGGTTCTTGAGAGGGTGCGTGCGGTTGAGCCGGGAGAGGGTCTGCACAGCGGCGACGTCCGTCAGCGGCTTCTCCACGTACATGTGGGTGAGGAGCGGCTGGTCGAAGCCGGTCTGGTACTTCTCGGCCACGACCAGGATGCGGTACTCGGTGCGCTGTGGTGCGCCGCCTGGCTTACCGGTGCGGAGGGCGGCGTGAGGGTCGTCGGCGCGGGTGTAGGCGAAGGCCTCGGGGAGCTCCTTCTCGGAGATGCCATTGATCTCGGCCTCGGTGACCTTGACCTTCTTGACCTCCCCGTCGATCTCCTTCTCCACCTCCAGCTCGCCGGAGAAGGCGACCAGGATGCCCAAATCCTCGCAGTCCAGGTCCTTCGCTGACTGGACGAGGTGCTTGTGCATCTCGTACGCGGCCTTGCGGGAACGGGTCACGACCATGGCCTTCGCCCGGCCGCCGAGACGACGGCGGCCATGGGTGGCGAAGTGGTCGATGACGATCTCGGCGTGCTGGGCCAAGGTGATCGGGTTGAGATAGACGAACTTGGCAAGCTCGCCCTTGGCCTTGTCCTCGGCCACCTCGATCTCGTCGGCGCCTTCCTTGTCGACCTTCCAACTGGTGCTGTAGCGCCAGTAGTTGCGGAGGGGGTCGAGGATGAAGCCCTCCTCGATGGCTTGCTTCATCGAGTAGACGTGGAATCCCCGCATCAGGCCGGTGGCGGGGTCCTTCACACCGAAGAGGTTCAGTGTCTTACGCTTGGGCGTGGCGGTGAAGGCGAAGTACGAGAGCATCGGATGCATCTTGCGCTCGGCGGCGGAGGAGGTGAGGAAGTCCTCCTCGTCCGTGCTCGTGTTCTCTTCGGCGCCCAGACCCCGCAGCACCTTGCGGAGCTTGGCGACGGAGTCACCGGACTGGCCGGAATGCGCCTCGTCGACGATGATCGCGACCCGCTTCTCCTTGAGCGAGGAGACGCCCTCCAGGATATACGGGAAGGTCTGCGCCGTCACGATGATGATCTTCGTACCGGTGTTGGCGAGGGCCTCGGCGACCTGTTTGGACTTGGCCCCGTCCTGGGCCTTGATGCGCTGGACGACTCCGGGAGTGTGGTCGAATTGGTAGATCGTGTCCTGGAGCTGGTCGTCGAGGACCGTGCGGTCCGTGATGACGACGATCTTGTGAAAGACGGGCTTGTTTGCCTCGATACGGCTTTCGTCGACGGCCTTCGGGTCGAGGGCGTCGGGCTCGGCGGAGCCGTGAAGTACTGAGAGGTGATGAGCGAGCCAGCCGATGGTGTTGGACTTTCCGGAGCCGGCGGAGTGCTCGACGAGGTAGTTCTGCCCCGAACCGTAGCGGGCCGCGTGGGCGGTGAGCTTCCGGACGGCGTCCCACTGGTGGTAGCGAGGGAAGATCAGCGTCCGGTCGTGGACGGAGATGCGGCGGGCGGTCCCGGCGCGGCCCTTCTTATGCTTGGGGTCCTCGACATGCAGGAACCTCTTGATGAGGTCCAGCCAGTTGTCTCGCTGCCACACCTCCTCCCAGAGGTAGGCGGTGCGGTAGGCGGGGCCGTCCGGGGAGAGAGCCGGGTTGCCGGCGCCACCGGGGTTGCCGGGGCCTTCCGAGCCCCGGTTGAAGGGGAGGAAGTCGGTCTTCTGCCCCTTGAGCTTGGTGGTGAGGAAGACCAGCTGTTCGTCCACAGCGAAGTGGACGAGGGCACGCTTGGCGAAGATCAGGTCCTTCGGGTCGCGGTCGAAGCGGTACTGCTTCTTGGCGTCCTCGGCGGTCTGAGGGTGGGCGGAGGCCGAGCTCTTGAGCTCCGCGGTCGCCACGGGGATGCCGTTGACGAAAAGGACGAGGTCCAGTTCCTTGGTGTGGTCTGGGGAGTAGCGCAACTGCCGGGTCACGGAGAGGCGGTTGCGGCGGTAGTTGTCGAAGGCGTCCTCGGCGATCGCATGCGCGGGCCGGAAGTACGCGAGGTCGATATGCAGGCCACGGTCCTTGACGCCGTTGCGAAGGACGTCTAGCGCGCCGCGCTGGTCGATCTCCTTGGCGAGGAGGCGTACGAACTCGCGCATGGCGATGTTCGCGGCGTCATTGCCGGCGTCTACGCCAGCAAGCTCCTTGAGCTTGTCCAGGATTTGGGGCTGCGTTGCCCCGAGGAAGTCCCACACCTGCGCGGTGTCAATTCCGAGCTCCGCGTCGTAGTCGCCGGTCTGCCCTGCGCGCCACTTGTTGGCGATCAGTGCCTCGGTGACGGCGACCTCGAAGGCCTCCTCGCTGGCGGCGCGGACCTGCGCCGGGACGGGGGCTGGGGTGGCGCTGGTCATGCGGCGTCCACTCCTCGGGCGGTGGTGACATCGAGTTGGCCGGTTACGGCGGCGGTGATGAGGGCTTGGCGGCGCTCGGCCAGCAGGGCGAGTTGTTTGCGGACCGAATCGACGAGGCCGTCAATTTTGGCGTTCTGCTCGCGGATACGCTTCACGATCGCTTGCTGCTCCTGCATGTTCGGCAACGGAATGCGAAGCATTTGAAGGTCGGGGACGTAGATGGTCTTGTGAGTAGACCCCATGGCCAGCCGACCAAGGAGGTCACTACGCATTGCCCTGAGACTCCACAGCAGGTAGTAGGGGTCGAGACGTGGCCCGCAAGTCCACGTCACGAAATCCTGACTTGTAGCCATATCCAGCCCCATGACGGCGGAGTACCCCGCCGACGCGGTTCGGCAAAGAACGACAGTGCCCGCCGGGTGAATTTCGGCGGCACTGTTGTCCAAACCGAGCATGCTGATCTTCTCGCGCGTTTCCGTGATGGTCTCACGCCGGTCATCACGTACTTGGCTGACCTCGCCAGTTGTGATCCACGGGATTGTGCAATCTGTCCACCACTCAGGGTTTGAGCGACTTGGGGTGTGACCACTACCCATGCGTGCCAGGAGTCCCAGGCGTACCTCCTGCCACTCGAGAGGGATCGTGTCTGCCCAAGCCAGGGATGACGGGCGGTGGTTTGATGTGCGTGCGCCCGTCACCTCCGCGAAGATTCCAGCCTCTCGCCGGCTTTGAAGCTTTGCGACCAGGCGCTCCTGTGCTTCAATCAGCTTATCCATGCGTGTTGTTTCCGTGTCGAGGAAGTCGGCAATGCGTCGCTGCTCCCCCAGCGGAGGTAGCTTTACGGGGAGCACTCGGAGTGCGTCGTTGTCGATCTCGACTTGGTTTGGCCGTACGCCGCGTGAGAGCGCGGCGTATTCGGTTGCGTAAACGTCCGAGCGGAAAAGCCAGTTCAGGAAGCGGGGGTCCTCATTGTGTTGCGGTCGAAAGCAAATGTAGTGTCCCGAAACGATCCCGCGGAATGGTGAAATCCCCACTGATCCTTGCCATGCCTTCATGCGGTTTACGACCAGCCACCCTGGATGGATAAGCTGATAGATGCTGCGGTCCAGCGCCGCCTTGTTGAAGTTGTCATGTCTGCTCTCGCGCTTCACTACACCATGCTCGCGATAAACGCTCAGTAGTTCCTCCTGTGGATGCCCGACGTCTTTGATGCGCTCGAACATCGACCACAAGGGAACCGTGCGCCAGTTAGAAGGCCACGACACGCTAGAGGATGTGGATAGACCGGTGTTGCAGATCGATGTCATTCGGTCACCTCGCCCAGCAGCGCTTGAATTTGCTCCTCCAGCGCCTTCAGCTCCGCGTCGATCTCCGACAGCGGCCTCGGCGGCGTGTACACGTAGAAGTGCCGCGTGAACGGAATCTCGTAGCCGATCTTTGTCTTTTCGTGGTCGATCCACGCGTCCGGCACGTGCGGCAGTACCTCGCGCGTCAGGTACGCCTCCACGTCCTCGTCCAGCGGGACGTTCTCGTAGTCCCTCAGCTCCGGGTCCGGCTCGGGCTCGCCCTTCTTCAGTTGGACCTCACCCTCGGGGTCCCGCACGCCAATCAGCTCTCGTAGAGCCTTCTGGAAGGCCGTTGCCTTCGACCACGCGACGCCGGCCTCGGCCAGCGCGGCGTTCACCTCGGCCCAGGCCTCCTTCTTCGTGGCCCAGACCTTCCCCATCAGCGGCTTGAGGGCGTCCACGAAGCCCTCGACGCCCTCACCCTCGCCGAAGTGCTTCTGCATCGCCTTCGACTCGCGCGCCTCCTCCAGCGTCTCCTCGGTCACCTCGAAGCGCAGCTTCAGCGGGCGCTCGACCGTGATGCGGTGATAGCCGAAGTCGCGGTTGCGGAAGACCTTCACCCTGCCGTGCAGCTCGTGCGTCTCCTCCTCCGCGATCGACAGAGCCTCGCCGTACAGGCGCATGATGTCGTCGATCTGCTGTTCGCTGATCATCTTCCGCTTGTCACCCAGCGACTTGCGCATCTTGACCCAATAGTCCCGCGCGTCGACGAGCATGACCTTGCCCTTGTGGGCCGGGTCCTTGCGGTTCGTCAGGATCCAGAAGTACGTGGAGATACCGGTGTTGTAGAAGAGCTGGTCCGGCAGGGCGACGATGGCCTCCAACCAGTCGTTCTCCAGGATCCAACGCCGGATCTCGGACTCACCCGAGCCGGCCGCGCCCGTGAACAGGGGCGAGCCGTTGAAGACGATGGCGATTCGGCTGCCGCCGTCCTCGACCGGCTTCATCTTGGAGATCAGTTCCTGCAGGAACAGCAGTGAACCGTCGTTGATGCGCGGCGTTCCGGCTCCGAAGCGGCCCCGGTGGCCGAGGTCGTCCCGCTCACTCTCGACGTCCTCCTTGACCTTCTTCCACTCCACGCCGAACGGCGGGTTGGAGAGCACGTAGTCGAAGGTCTTGTCCCGGAAGAACGGCTTGCTCAGGGTGTTGCCCAGCTGGATGTTCTCCACATCCTGATTCTTGATCATCATGTCGGAGCGGCAGATGGCCCACGACTCGGGGTTGAGCTCCTGGCCGAAGACGAAGACGTTGGCCTGCGCATTGTGCTGGAGGATGAACTCCTGGGCGGCGCTGAGCATGCCACCCGTACCGCACGTGGGGTCGTACACCGTCCGCGTCATCTTCGGGACCTTGATCTCGGCCATGTCCGGGGCGATGAGCAGCCCCGCCATCAGCTTGATGACCTCGCGCGGCGTGAAGTGCTCACCGGCCGTCTCGTTCGACTCCTCGGAGAACTTCCGAATGAGCTCTTCGAAGGCGTACCCCATCACATGGTTCGAGACGGTGTTGGGGTGCAGGTCGTGGTCTGCGAACTCCGACACGACCTTGTGCAGCAGCCCGGTGTCCAGCAGGCGCTGGATGTGCTCCTCGAAGCGGAACTGGGCGAACACCTCGCGGACGTTGTCCGAGAAGCCGCGCACGTACTTCGGGAGGTTGTCCTTCTCGTCCTCCGGCGCTCCCGCAATGTCCGCGAGAGTGTGCTGGGTCCTGTTGTAGAAGGCGTAACCCGACTCGGCGGGCAGGAACGGGTCCGACTTCACCCCCTTCGCCGTCCACCGCTCATGCGTCTCCAGAACCTGCTTCCGGGTGGGCTCCAGCACGCACTCCAGCCGGCGCAGCACCGTGAACGGCAGGATCACCTTGCCGTAGTCAGAGCGCTTGTAGTCCCCGCGCAGCAGGTCGGCCACTTGCCAGATGCGGTTCGCCAGCTTCGTCGCTGCCGCATGATCAGCAGCGGACTGGGCGTTGGGGTTGGTCTCCACGTACGTCCTTAACATCCAAGGTTCTTCGGTCAGAGCGAGAGCGGCACGGCGTCGTCCGCGTCGGCGCCCCGCAGCGCCGCCGCGACGGCGTCCGTCGAGTTACGAGCCAGATCCTGCCCGAGATCGTGGGCCGCCCGCAGGGCCCTGGTGAACTCGGCGATGGTGCGGAAAGCCTCCCCGTACACTCGCTGCCGCTCGATCGGCAGCAACGGCACGCGCACACGACGCGGGTCCACACGCGTGTGGAGGCCCAGTGAGCTGCTCGCGGAGGCGGCCTGATGACCGCCCTCGCTGCTGGACAGGTAGCCCGCGACGAACCACGGATCCAGGAGCTCGGTGTCCGTCACACGGATCTGGTGCAGTGTGGGCGCGGGATACGCGCCCGCGTCCTCGTTCGTCGCCACGCGGGCGACGACGGTCTGGGTGACCACCGGGAGCAGGATGTCTCCGGCCCGGACGGGCTGGTGCTGCAGCGGGTCCTCGGGAGCGGGGCCGGACTCGGAGGCCGGGCGGCCTTCAACGACGTCCCGGGCGGTGACGATTCGGGCCTCCCCTGGACCGGGCGGGCCCTCTGATGTACGCGAGCCTCCCGCCGGGGCCGGGCGGCGCAGGACGACCGCGCCGCTCTTGGCCAGCTCTCCGAGGGACACGGTGCGAATGCCTGCCCGTTCGATCTCGGTGAGCTCGGGCAGCTCGGGGACGGAGGGCAGCCGCGAGAGTAGTGCCTTCAGGTGGTCCTCGACGGCGGACCGGGTCGCGGACAGCGCCGCCAGGGACACCCCGGGCGCGGTCGGTTGCGGCAGGTGACGGCGGGGGGTGACGTCGGCGTCCTCGAGCAGGTCGAGGAGGGGGACAGCGCGGGCCACGC
The DNA here is from genome assembly GCF_055583185.1 of Streptomyces sp. NPDC104814. Taxonomy (NCBI): domain Bacteria; kingdom Bacillati; phylum Actinomycetota; class Actinomycetes; order Kitasatosporales; family Streptomycetaceae; genus Streptomyces; species Streptomyces sp. NPDC104814. Next base: position 684,347 of record NZ_JBVJOL010000001.1, read on the forward strand.
CCGGCCTCGGTGTGAAGCTGCCGGGATCGGCCGCGTACTCGGACCAGATGCTGGCGATCAGCTCGCGCGGATCGGTCTCCGCGCTCGCGTCGACGACCAGCAGCCGTTCCGGGTCCGGGTCGTCCACGCTCGGGTGTCGTAGCACCCAGATCTGCAGGGCCAGCGCGTAGTGGGCCGCGTACCCGCCTGGGAGGGAGATGACCGCGCGCAATGCTCCTCGGCGCAGCAGCTCCACGCGGATGCGCCGGCCGGACGGGCGCGAGGCGACGGCGGGCGGGAGCAGAAGAGCCACCGGCGCGCCGGGAGCCGTGTGGGCGAGGGTGTGCTGGACCCAGGCGAGCTCCGACTCACCGCGCGGCGGGATGCCGTACTCCCAGCTGGGGTCGGCGGTCAGGTCCTCGTATCCCCAGTTGCGGTCGGCGAACGGGGGGTGGCCGACGGCCGCGCCCGCGCGCCCGCGCGGGAAGGCGGGACGGCGGAGGGAGTCGCCGGTCTGGATGTCGAAGGAGACCGGTGCCGTATCGCCCCTGTCCGCGTTGCGGAAGGCCAGGCGCAGGGCGGCGAGCACCGCCAGCGAGTGGTTGAGCTCCTGTCCTTGCAGTCGGTGGCTCCCCGCTTCGGCGGCGGCGAGGAGGAAGGTACCGCTGCCGCACGAGGAGTCCAGAACCGTGCCGGTGGCCAGCGGTCCGACGAGCGTGACCATGAGGTCGGCGAGTTCACGCGGGGTGGCGGCGAAGCCCGAGCGCGGGCCCTGGGCGAGGAACCGTGCACACAGTTGACCGAAGGTCTCCTCGGCCCCCTCGGCTGCGGCAGTCTCCGCGGCGGCGGTAAGTAGGGAGAGCTGGCGGGCGCCCAGGTCGTATTGGAGGGGGGTGACCAGCTGGCCCAGGCTTCCCACCGCACCTCCGGGGACATGCGCGAAGGTGTGCTCGGCGCGCTCCATGAGCTGCCCGAACCCCGTCTTGTCCCGGGGGATCGGCTCTTCCGGGTGGAGGCGGAGGTGCAGGAGAAGGACACCCGTGAGTGCGAGGGCGTCCTCGGCGGCGCTGCTACCGCGTACGGATTCGAAGGTCTGCCACAGACGCTCGGCCACCGGAATGCGCCGGGCCTTCCCTTGCTGCCTCAGCCAGGCTTCGACCTGCCCGAGGTCGAAGCGCGGGCTGCGGTCCGTGCCGCCGACGGGGCGGGGAAAGTCGTCGTGGCGCTTGCGCCAGTTGCTGACGGCGGTCGGTTTGACGTCGGCGATCCGTGCGATGTCCGCGGCGGTCACCTCCACTCGCCCTGTGGTCATGCTCCTCGGCTCCTCGCGTTCGTCTGCTCGCGCCTCCCCATGCAGGCGCGCCCATCGGTGACCTTACGTGATCCCACCAGCGCCGACCAGGATCACAGCGGACAAATTTTTGGATCACAGATTTGGTTGGCTACGTTCACAGGGGGCGGTGGTATGGTTTCACGGCAGGTTGCTTCGGCGGCCGTGCCGAGGGGTGGGCCGCGCCATGTGCGCCGTACGGAGTGAAGGAGACGCGCAGTGGGGGATGGGGCATACGCGGGCGACTGGCCCCCGCCTGCCGGGCTGAAGGGCAGCGGCGCACTGGTGCGTGTCCAGGCGTCACTGGCCGGCGCGGAGCAGTACACGTGCCTGCACCGCGCGGAGTCCAAGGCGCGGCCCGCAGCCTGGCCTCCGATGCGGCCGAAGCATCCCAAGGGGCGGCTGGAGGACTTCGTCCTCGGGCTGGTCGTGGTCGCCGTGCGGCTGGTGGAGTGCGACGGTGTCGCGTCTGACGAGGCGCTCCGCCGCGTACTGGACCGGGCAGAGCGTCCCCTGCACCGTGCGCAGCAGCGGTATGTACGTCACGCGGTGGGCTCCTGGCTGCAGCGCGACCGGCCGACGGGTGCGCCCCCCGTCATCCCGCAGCCGTTGCCCTGGGTGGCCGCGAGGGAGCGGGACGGCAGGCAGTGGGAGCTGACCGCCTGGGGGCTGCAGCACCACAACCCCGGACGTCGGCTGCGCGAGTTCTCTTTTCTGTCCTTCGGCAGTGTCCGTGACCGGGATGTCGAAGCCGCCCGAGTGGCGATCGCCGCCTACGCCGCCGCCTTCGGTGAACCGGCCGAGCAGGGCGAGAAGCCTGGTCATCCGTACCAGCTGTGCGGGGCGGAGCAGGTGGACCAGGTGCGGGTCGCCCTGACCGGTCTCCACGACGGCTCCTACCGGCTGCTCTTCGAGGGCACGCCCGAGCAGGTCCGCGCCTATTACGAGGAACACGGCAAGGACAGGGTCGCCGAGCTGACTCGTGGCGGACCGGCCACCCCTGGGAAGACCTGCACCGACTGCCGGCGGCTGACCACGTGTGAGGCGCTGCCAAGGCTGCCGGGGCTGCTCGGCATCCCAAGCGCGCGGACCCCGCGACCGCTGAGACATGTCTCGGCGAGTGACCTGCGCTACTACAACAGGTGCCCCGCCCAGTACCTCGCGTACAGCCAGAACCTGCCGCGCACGGGCGAGTACAGCCCGGAGAACCTGCTCGGCAAGGCCGTGCACGCCCATCTGGAGACCAATCACGGCGGCGTGATCGCCCCCTGTGCGGCCCACGACATGCCGTGGGCCGACACCGAGTGGGGCGACGAACCGCACCGTATGAAGGGTGAGTTCGCCCGGACCGGCTCCCGGATGCTGGCCCAGCACCTCGACCTGTGCCCCTTCAACAACGAGAACGTCACCGACGTGCAGATCGAGCCCCGGCTCGCCTTCTACGACACCGCCGCCAACGTCATCGTGCTCGCCAAGCCCGACATGCTGTACCAGGACAACGGATCTCCCGTCTGGCGCGAGATCAAGACCACGCAGAGCGACGACACCTTCCGCGGCGACCCGTTCACGTACGACCCGCAACTGGCCCTCGCGGTGGTCCTGCTCGCCGAAGGCGCGCTGGACGGCGACCCGAAGGGGGCGCGGGTGGAGCTGGAAGTGCTCAGGCCCGACAGCGGCGATCCCCTGGTCATCGAGCCGTACCACGAGCCCGAACGGGTCGCGCAAGCCCGCCGGTTGATCTACTCGTATGCCGAACCCTGGCGCAGCGACGAGGTGTTCACCCCCAAGCCCGGACGGCACTGCCGGATCTGCCCGGTGTCCGAGTGGTGCGGGAGCGCGCTGAAGGAGGCCAACGGTGAGCGCTGAACAGGGGCGTGGGGACGCCGAGCGGATGCTACGGCTGGTCGCCACCGGCCTGGTGCGGCTGTCGCAGCTGCGCGGGCCGGGGGATCCCGTCTACCCTGACGCCACACAGGCTGCCTACAACCAGTTGGTGCTGGGCTGCCTGCGGCTGGGGAAGCCAGCCCCGGGAAGTGTGCCGGAGCTGGCCAGGTGGGCCTGCGAGAAACCGCTGGCCGAGTGGTGGCCCTTCGGCCTGCCGGACGAGGAGACCGGCGGGCTGCGGCTGGTCGACCCGGACACGGCCGTGCCCGTACAGGAGTGCCTGGAATGGGCGATCTCCGCCCCCGACCCGGCAGCTGAGCAGATCGAGAACGAGCTGCTGGGGGAGGCTCTGACCCTGTCCCGGGCGGCCAAGGACCCGGACGCGTACACGGCCTTCCGCAGACTGCTCATCGAGCGCCCCGTCCTCACCGGTGCCGAGATCGCCCTCCTCGGCTCGGACCTGGATCTCGCTCTGCTGCACGCCACGGTCAAACGCTGCTACGAGCCGGTGACCGCGGCCCACGTCGGCAACGGACACTGCACAACCTGCGCCCGCTGCGGCTGTCTGCTGGTGCCGCTGCGTGACGGCGGGTACGCGTGTCAGCTCGACCGCTGCCGACGCGAGACGGTCAGGGCGGGACGCCGGATCGCTCCCACGGCATCCGGCGGGCTGTATCACCTCACCCGCCCGCTGCGCACGTTCATCACCGGCCCGGGGCTGGCCGAGACCGGACTCGAGGCGGAGCTCGCCGGCCTGGGAATCCAGGTGCGGATGTGGCCCAACTACGACGCGTACGACCTGCACATCACCCTCCCGGGCGGGAGCGTGTGGGCCGTCGACGTCAAGGACCGCGCCAACCCTGCCCTGCTCGCCCGGGGCACCACACCACTGCGCTGCGATCCGCCCTACGACCGGGGGCTGCTGATCGTCCCTGCATACCGCTTCCAGGAGCGGGACGGCTACCGCGAGGTGTTCTTGCACCACCTGCCGGAGGAAACCGGCGGGCGTATCGAACTGCTCACGGACAAGGAACTTCTGTGCCAGGCGAGGGCTGCCCTGGGCACGACGAAGAAGGGAGGTCGGAATGCGTGACCGCAGCGGCTGGCATCGAGAGCTGACCGGTCCTCTCAAGGAGGCGTGGCCCGCGGAATCGGTGTCGCTCCGGCCGGGCGAGCTCCTCGACGTGGAACTCGGCCTGTATCTGTTGCAGTCGGTGATGCCCGCGCGTGCGGCAGGGGACGCCTGGACGCTGTTCAGCGGCTACCCCTTCGGTGAGGCATTCGGCGACGTGCGCACCGCGGAGCAGCGGCTACGCATCCAGCGGGCTCGCCATTATCTGCTCAATCTGCGCCGGCGCAGGGAGTGGAGACTTGCCCTGGAGGCATACATCCGCGTCCCCCAGGAACTGCGTGGCTTCGACCTGGAGTCGGCGGACTGTGTGCCGGTGCGCCGGGCACCCGCGCGAGCTCCCCGCCGCTTCGAGCGCTACGAAGAGGTGCTCGCGAGCCCGCCCCCGTACGCGCTGCGGCGGTTGCCGCTCGCCCATGCCGGTGAGTACGTGTTCCCGGTACGCGACCGGCGCTACGCCGTCACCTTCACCGAGGACATACTGCAAGACCCCGAGACGGCGGGGCACGACATCCAGACTCTCCCCACGGGAGAGGGGAAGCCGCTCGGCGTCAACTGGGCGGAGCTCGAGCGGGCCGCACACCGCATGGACGAGATCGAGGCCGGCCAGGAAGGTGTACCGCTCAGCTGCTGGGCAGCCCGGCTCGCCCGGGTCGAACTGCTCGTACGCGACGAGGACGAGGGCGCGTTCACGGCCGGCGGCACGCTGCGCGTCGACGGGCTGCTGCATCTCGTCGGCATGGTTGGGGCGGGCAAGAGCACCCTGCGGGACATCCTCACCTTCTGGGCGGTCAAGGAGCGGGGACTGCGGATCACTGTTGTCGTCGGAGATGTGGCCGAGACTCTTGCCGTCACCGAACTCCTGAACAGACTGGACGTGCGTGCCGCACCCGTACTCGGGCAGTCCACGAGGGAGCGGCACATCCAGCGCCTGCACCGGCGCATCGCCTCCACGGGCGCCCCCAATCTGCTCACACACCGGCACGACGGCTTCGCCTATGTCAACAGCGCCTGCCCGCTCGACGCCCTGCGCGGAGTGGAGGCCGAGCGGCCGCTGCGGATCGGCGAAGCCCCGTGCGGCAACCTCTACTCAGTACGCCGGGAACCCTTTGGGACAGGCTCGACGACGTCTCCCTTCGGCGCCGAGACCGACACCGGCGAGTCGACGGGCATATCGGATCCCGAACCGGAGATCGACGAGCGGCCCAAGCGACACGGCTGCCCCCTGTGGTCGCGCTGCCCACGTCACCGGGCCACCCGGGAACTTGTCGAGGCCGATGTATGGGTGGCGACTCCGGCGAGCCTGGTCCACAGTTCCGTACCAGAACAGCTTCAGGAAGAGCGGCTGCGCTACCTGGAGCTTGCCTGCCGCATGAGCGACCTGGTGGTGATCGACGAGGCAGACCGGGTCCAGATGCAACTCGACACGGCCTTCGCCCCGGCGGCCACGCTGGCCGGGCGCGCGCCGAACTCGTGGATTGACGAGGTCGCCGGCCACGCGCTGACCGAACTTGCCCGTCATGCCCGGCTCCAGCTCTCGGCACGAGACGTCGACGACTGGACAAACGCCGTGAACACGGTGCGTGCGGCGACTGACCGACTGTACGCGCGGCTCATTCAGAACCGGCCGCTGCGGCTCTGGATCACCCAGGACTACTTCAGTGCGCTCACACTCCACCAGTGGCTGATCAACACCTGGTTCCCCGAACTCAAGGACACCGACCCCGGTACGGCCTCCGAGGGCACGGAGCGGACGCACAGGGAGCGGCAGCGGGCGCGGATCGACCGCATCCTCGACCGGTTCCGTGACGACCCGCTCCAGCCCCAGCCGACGGCGACCGGGAACGCAGACGAGGACAGCAGGGACGAGGCCGCCGTCGTCAACGAACTCGTCCACCTCACACTGGGGCTGCTGCATGCCCCCCATGGCTCGGTGACACGTTCGCGGGCGCGGGCGGTGCTCACGCGGCTTTTGGATGGCGCCGTGGACCTCGACGAGGCCGGGCATCCCCATGTGTCCCGCTTCGAGTTCACCCTGGTGCTTGCGGCCCTGCACCACCGGCTCAACTTCATGACGGGCCTGTGGCAGCGCGTCGAAGCCGCCCTTAACCTGGATGCTGCGTCCAATGTACTGTCGCGACGCCCGCCGCGCGACTACGAGCCGATGATCCCCGAATCGCCCATGGGTAACGTGCTGGGCTTCCAGTTCCAGATCGACGAGCGGCGCAAGGACGGCGAGCAGAGCGGTGAACTGCGGTTCTTCCGCTGCAACGGCGTGGGGCGGGAACTGCTCCTGATGCTGCCGGAGCTGACGGCGGTGGACGGCCGGCCCGGCCCGCATGTCTTGCTGATGTCGGCCACCAGCTGGGCGGGGACGTCCAGCCGCTACCACGTGCATGCCGATGTGGACGCGGTCCTGAGGCCACACCCCGATGAAGTCGAGGCGATTCTGCGTACCGAGTTCCGGAAGGAGTTCCTCCACTGGCCTGGTGGGAGCACACCGATTCGGCTGTCCGGCTGCGACCCGGAGGAGCGCCCCCAGGCGCTGGTCCAGATGCTGCACCAGCTAGCCGAGCCCGACCGTAGTCTCACGGATGCGATCAGCGCGCTGCAACAGGAACTCGACGACATCGACGACCCCGAGCGCAGGCGCATCCTCCTGCTCGTCGGAAGCTACGAGGAAGCCAGGAAAGCAGCCGAGTACCTCAACTCGATTCCCGAGTGGACCGGAAGGGTCAGCCGTCTTGTCTCCGACGACGCCGACCTGGACACCGCGTGGACGGTGTTGCCGCGCAGCACGGAGCCGCGGCCTCTGCGGCGCGGTGACGTCGCGGGCTACGCCAGGGGAGGACAGGCGGACGGAGAAATCCTGGTGGCCCCGCTGCTTGCTGTCGAACGTGGCCACAACATCGTTCTCCCTGGAGGGAAGGCGGCCATAGGAACCGTGTACTTCCTGGCACGCCCGCATCCCCGCCCCGACGACATCGCGCTCGCGGTCCAGGCCGTCAACGACTGGGCCGTACGGCAGGTCCGCGGCCCGGAGCGAGCCTTCCACCAGGCGGCGCTGGCGGCTGGCACCCCCGACCGGGCAGGTCTTGCCTTCCGCCGGGCCGCCCGCCAGAAGTGGAACCGTTTCCTCACCCGGAGGCTGTCGTGGACGAGCCTGCCGAAGGAGGAGAAGGAGGCGTTCACCTGGGATCAGCTGGTCGTCATGTGGCAGGTGATCGGCCGCCTCGTGCGCGGAGGGGTACCTGCACGGGTCGTGTTCGTCGATGCCGCCTTCTCTCCGCGCGAGGCCGGCCTGCAGGCCACGGACACCCCCGCGACGAGTCTTCTGGCCAGCATGCGGCAGCTTCTCGCCCCCTATTTCACCCCACACTCGCGCGTTCCCGGCATGGACAAGTCCCTGGTCACAGCCCTGTACGAGCCCCTGTACCGGGCGCTGGCCGACATGGACTGACAACGCGCCGCCGCACGCCGCGCCCATCACAGCCAAAGCCACAGTCACGTCCACGAACGGAGTCAGTCCTCACCATGGCCTATGACCGCATCCAGCCGGCGGCCTTCGTGCCCGCGCCGGACGTCGGCCCCTTCCTCGTCACGCACTACGCGCTGTCCTTTCCCCGCGCGTGGCGCGACCCCCTCAAGGAGCACTATCTGCACGGAAAACCCGAGCGATATTCCCGTCATCGCATGCAGGTCCCCATCGGTCGGCTCAACCGTCTCATCGCGGCGGTCGCCCCCGACCTGGTGTCGGTCGCTGCCAAGGCTCCGCTGGACGACGCCAAGCCATGGCTCTACGCGAACGCCCCGTACCCGAAAGCCGTCATGAGCAGCTTCATCCACGCCTGGCTGCGCGACCTGCAGCCCGGAGCCGAAGGGCACGCAAAGGTCAAGGAGACCGCCGGGCAGCTGGATATCGACGGTCTGGACTGGGGGCTCGTCGGCGTCGACATGCTGGAGCAGACTCTGACGGAGGGCGGCACCGCCAGCCCTGCTGACCACCTGTGGCGGCTGCTACCCGAGACACTGGCCTCCCGCATCGCTCGGCAGGACCCGCCGTACGAGCACTTCGGCCAGCGGCTCCACTTCCGGCAGGTGGCCCAGGCTGCCGGGGCGCCCGGTGCGGAACTCGTCTCGTGGCCGCCGCTGGAGCACACCAGCGGCAGGGGCGCCAAGGAACGAGTGTGGTACTACTCCGCGTACATCCGGCTCTCCCTGCGCACGGTGCCCTTCGATCCGACGCCCCGTCTCCATCTGACAACCGGTGTGCGCCGCTGGGTACGCGGCCCCGTGTGGATGCCGCAGCGGGGCAGTGTGTCCGTGTATCTGCTCGCCGACGACAGCCTGGTGCCCGACGGGCCCTCGCCGGAGCGGTTCGCGGTCGGCGCGATCCGCTGGGTACCCATGTCCGGGGGGCACGAATGGGTCCAGGGCGGCCCCGAGGGCATGCTCAGCCAGGTGTCAGCCGTGGCCAACTTCCCCTCCGCGGACCTGATGGCGAAGGAGCCCGAGAGCTGGCTCACGGGCCGCGAAGGAGTCACCGCGGCCGTGCTGCACCACACCATGATGGGCGCGCACGGGGTCAAGTCCGGGATCATGCCGATGGAGCGGCGCAGGCTCACCGAATGGGCGGCCGCGGCCCTGGAACCGGAGTTCGTCCGCATCGGGGCCTTCGAGAGGAGCGGGATCCGTCGCCAGATGCCGTTCAACGTCTTGGAGGACACGCTCTCGGTGAAGAAGACCGCAACCGAGGAGGAGAAGGCGGGGATCGCCAGGAGGAACACCGAGATCCTGCTGCGAAACGCGGCCGAACGACGCCTCAGGGTCGCTCAGGCCGTCGGTGCCGGTGGGCTCACCGCCGTGCTGCTGTACCAGACCGATGCCATGAGGGATCTGCTGATCGCGGCAGCCGAGGAGAACCTCGGACTGGCCGGGCACTGCGTTGCCTCGGGGCCGGAACTCTGGGCGTGGGAGCACCCTGACCTGACCGTGCGCATTCACGTGCGTCAGGCCGGCGCACTCGCGAGCCGGCTCGGCGGAGACAGGGCACCCCGGCGTGGGGTCGAATGGGACGCGGCCGTCGATGTCCGCCGTGCCGAGGTAGGTACCGCACTCCACGACTGGATGCGAGACACCGCCAGCCCCGCGCAGCTCGCCTTCGTCGAACTGGAGGGACGAGACGGCTTCAAGCGCCGCACGAGCGACCCCAAGTTCGCCATCCGTGTCGGATGCGCCGACGCGGGGCTCGTCAGCCAGTTTCTCGATCTGCCCGATCCCGCGGGAACCGTGCCCGAGAAAGACTCTGGGCCTCACCGTGCCGCGGCAGCGTGGAGCGACGGACTCAGGCAGCTCGGTATGCGGATCGTCCCCGAACACTCTGTGGGCGAGCGGATCCCCGAGAAACTCAACCAGGTCGCCTTCTGGCTCGTGAAACGGCGGATCGGCGGCGACAACCAGTACCCGCAGTTCACCCCCATCGCCGTGCTGATCCGGCCGGGACAGGGCTGTGTGATGGGACGCTCGCCTGAGACGCAGGACTGGGTTCCTTATCCGGAGCTCCTCAAGAACCTCGTCGGGCGCGTCCGAGGCACGGACCTCAAGTTCCGGCAGCAACAAGAGGATGCCACCGCCCTCTTCATCAAGCAGACGCTCTACAAGCTGCGCGGCGAGCCCACGCTGGTCCTCACCCATGCCCAGAACATTCGTGAACGCTGGCCCTGGCTGCAGAACAAGGGACTGGTCGCGGACGGAATGAGACTGGGGAACGGACCGCTCCAGCGCCTCGCTGCCCACGGCCGCCAGCTGCGCGTCGTACGGGTCGCGGGCAGCGTACGGGACGAGACCGCGCAGTGGTGGGCCCCGGACGGTGACGAGGCAGCCGGTGTCGCCAAGGGCCTGTGGCGGCCGACCGATGCAGGTGACAGCAACCGCATCTTCTACAGCACTTCCGACAAGGCGAGCCAGCACAAGCACGCCCGGGACATCAGCAAATTCACGGAACACCGCAACGACGGCGGACGCTCCTTGCGGAAGCCGGACAAGGCGGCCTGGAACCCGGAACTGCTCGAGATCGGTGTCGTCGGCCTGCAGTCGGGCGACGATCCTGAACCGTGGGCCATGTTCGTGCATCAGCAGCGTTTCGCCTACGACTACACCGATGCCTTGGGGCTCCCGCTCGCCCTGCATCTGGCATCGCTCACCGTCGAGTATGCCCTGCCGTATGAAGAGCCCGAGCAGGCTGAGCCTGGCACAGCGTCAATCGGAGCTATCCCTGAGGACGGCACGCCGGAGGAAGGCGACGAGGTGGCAGCTGAGGGCTGATGGGTCATTTCGGGGATCTGCTGCACGATCGGGTGACGTCTGAACTGGCTTGCACTCGCCTCCAGCTCGGCGACCCGGGCCTCCAGCTGCCGGATCCGCTCGTCGGGATCGGCGGCCGGCGCCGTCTGCCCGGAACCAGCCGGAGCCTTCCTGGCCCCGGCCCGGCCGTCAGGGCCAGCACCACGGCGTTCGCGGTCCCGCAGTACCCACTCCCGCAGAGTGGCCCGGTTGATGCCCAGATCAGCGGCGATGCTCTTGTACGTCGCCCCGGGCGTGGACTCGTACAAGGCCACAGCATCGGCCCTGAACTCTTCCGAATAGTCCTTCATCGCCATCGGCGGTCTTCTCGCTTCGTCCGGATCAAGCAGATCCAGTATCAGCGTGTCCACCACTCAGGGGGAGGCGCCCACGGCGCTTCCGCGTGAAGTAGGTGTTCCGGATGCAGGAGAGTGAGCTATGCGTGTTCCGATGACGGTCGCCGATTTTCTCGAGCGGGCCGAGTGGGGTCTCGCCTCGGACACCGGTGTGGTGGACGAGCCGGATCAGCCAGGCGTGCCGGTACGGGAGACGACGTACGGGCAGCTGGGTGAGCGGGTGCGAGCCTGGCAGGCGGGGCTGGATGCGCTGGGCGTGGGTGAGCGTGAGCGGGTGACGGTGGTCAGCCACAACTCCGCACGGCTGCTGGAGCTGTTGTTCGCGGTGCCGATGAGCGGTCGGATCTGCGTGCCGGTCAACTTCCGCCTCAAGCCCGATGAGGTCGAGTACGTGGTGCAGCAGAGCGGCTCGACGGTGCTGCTCGTCGACCCGGAGCTGGACGAGGCTCTGTCCGGAGTCAAGGCGCGCCACCGGTTCGTCCTCGGGGAGCAGACCGAGACCGAGCTGATGCGGTTCGGCGTAGCCCCCCCGCCCGTGGTCGGCCCCGGACGAGGATGCCACCGCGACGAGCAACTACACGTCAGGGACCACCGCCCGCCCGAAGGGGGTGCAGCTGACCCACCGCAACAGTTGGGTGAACGGGATGACCTTCGGGCTGCACACCAGGGCGTGGGAACGCGATGTGTATATGCACATGCTGCCGATGTTCCACTGCAACGGCTGGGGCATGCCCTACGTGATGGCCGGACTGGGCGTGAAACAGGTGGTGTTGCGCAAGGTCGACGGCGCGGAGATCCTGCGCCGGGTCGACCGGCACGGCGTGGCGCTCATGTGCGGCGCGCCGGCGGTGTGGAAGGCGGTGCTGGATGCGGCGGCTTCATGGGAAGGAGAGATCCCTGGCCGTGATCGGGTACGGATCGTGTGCGCGGGGGCTCCGCCTCCGAGCACGCTGATCCAGCGGGTGGGGGAGGAACTGGGCTGGGAGTTCACGCAGATCTACGGTCTGACCGAGACGTCCCCGCTGCTCACGTTCAACCGGTCCAGGCCGGCAGATGCTGCACTGCCCGCTGGGGAGCGGGCGCGCAAGCTGTCCCGTGCAGGACTGCCCGCGCTGGGAGTCAAGCTGAAGGTCTCCGAGACCGGCGAGGTCCTGGCCCGGTCGAACGTCGTGCTGGACGGGTACTGGGACAAGCCGCAGGAGACCGCGGTGGCCCTGAAGGGCGGGTGGTTTCACACCGGCGACGGTGGCAGGATCGACGAGTCCGACGGTCACCTGACGATCTCCGACCGGAAGAAGGACGTGATCATCACAGGCGGCGAAAATGTGTCTTCGATCGAGGTGGAGGACGCCATTTTCAGCCACCCGGCGGTCGCCGAGGTCGCCGTCATCGGGGTGCCGGACGAGACGTGGGGCGAGACGATCAAGGCCCTCGTGGTGCTTGCCGAGGGAGCCACGGCAGCCGAGGCCGACATCATCGTCCACTGCAAGCAGCGCATGGCCGGCTACAAGGCGCCGACGAGCGTCGAGTTTTGTGATGCCATCCCCCGTACGGCCACCGGCAAGATCCAGAAGTTCAAGCTCCGCCAGCCGTACTGGTCCGGCCAGGACTGGAAAGTCAACTGACCACCGGCCTGACGCCGCCGGGCGCGGCCGGCATTGGCGTGGTGCCCCCGCTCATACAGTGACGGGGGCACGCGACAAGACCTCAGCAGAGGTGTGACTCAAGTTCCGTCTGATAGGCGGATCTGCCCATGTGCCACCACGACCGTATCGTCAGCGGTCAACTCGCCCCTCGGACACCAGTGAGACCCCTGCACCGCAGGGGTCTTTTTCTTTGCCAAGCCCTTTGGTGCAGCCCTCTGCCCAGCCCGCGCCGCTCTCCCGCCCGGTCCGCCGGTCACGCCGACAGCATCCGTTCCCCCTCCGGACCGCCGTGGCCGCCGTGGCGGTCGTGCCAGGCGTTGCGGTGGGCTCGGGCCTCTGATTCCGCGCGGTGGACCGCCGCCGGCGGGACCGGCAGGCGGCACAGGGTGTCCAGGGTGGCGAGCATGCGGTCGGCGAAGCGGCGGCCCAGGGGTGTCAGGCGGTCGGAGGCGAGCAGGACGAGCGTCGCCTCGCGGGCGGCCAGGCGCCAGCGGGCGAACTGCACGTGCGCCTCGAAACGCGTGCGCGGGTCGGACTCGCGCTCACTGCGGCGGTTCCAGAACCGGGCCACGCCCAGATGCGCGTACGCCCCGTGGAACAGCCCCAGCAGCGGACGCGGGTCGGGACGCCAGGGGGCGTAGAAGCGCTCCGGGCCACCCGCGTGGAACAGGTCGAACAGGTGCAGCAGTGCCGCGAACTTGTTGTGCTGCATCTCGTGCGCCACGGTCACCGCGAACCCCGCCGCCGTCCGCGGCAGCGACAGCGCCACACAGCCGAAGGTCTCCGCGCTGCTTCCGCTGACGATGCCGGGCCCCGGCCCGGCCAGCGGCACCAGCAGGCGCTCGCCCGCCGCCAGCTCCTCGTACACCTCCGGGTGGTCGGTGCGCAGCAGCGCGCACGCCTCCCGGGCCACGGCCGCCCATGCCCGCGCCTCACGCGGGCCGATGCCGTCGGGGCGGTCGGCGGCGTGCGGGAACGACGGCCGGTCCACCACGTCCAGCAGCAGCGGCGCCCCGCCCTCCAGCGTGGCCAGCAGATGCGGCCCGTGCCAGCGGCCGCCGCTCCGGTACGGCGCCGGGGGTACCGTCACCGCGTCCTCGGTGCCGTCCGGCGTGCGGAGCACGATCCGCGCACGGCCCTCGGCGCCGATGCGTACCTGTGCCCGGTCGCCGGCGTGCGCCCCCGGGAAACGCGCCCGGCCCAGCGAGGGCAGCACCACCCACGTCCCGTCCACCGGCAACGCCGTACACCCCGGCACTCCCGCGCGCGCCGCCGCCGCCGCGGCCAGCGCCGTGAACCGGCCCATCGGCGGCTCCTCGCTCGGTCGCGGCCGCGTCAGCCGGGACAGCACCTCGAACAGCGCGGGCCCGGAGACGGGATGCGTGAGGACGGCCGCCGTCGCGTCCGGCGCGGTGCGCGCGGCCGCGGTCAGCAACTCCCAGGCCGACGCGCCCTCCTGCGCGACCCGGCCGCCGGTGCGGGCCGCCGCGTCCGTCAAGGCCCACGCGCAGGCCAGACGCCGGCTGTGCTCGGCCCGGGCCAGCAGCCGCAGCGCCTCGGCCCCGCCGCCGCCCGCGGCGACCGCGTCGAACAGCGCGCCCGGCATCCGGTACGGCGACGGTGTCATACCGCCTCCGCGGTCAGCGGCGTCGGATTGTCGTCACCGCGGTCGGGGGAGGGGGCCATGTGGCCGGTGCCGTCGACGGTGAGCGGCTCGGCGCGCCGGGCCACGCCCGGCAGGTCCGCCGCCAGCCGTCGCCGGACGCGCCGGATGAGTGCGGCGAGGTCGGCGCAGTACACGCTCGGGTTGGCGAAGCCCGTCGGGGGGCGGTAGCGGGTGGCGTAGTGGCCGCCGCCGCAGACGCGGTGCAGGGCGCAGGCGCGGCACTGCGCGCACAGTCCCTGCGCGCCCCACTGGCGCGCCGCGATCCCGGGGTGACCGAGCAGCGTGTCCAGGGAGTGCCGCCACACGTCCAGACCGGTGCGCGCGGCCCCGTCGTACGCCGTGCGCAGCGCGTCGTCCTGCGCGAGCGTGCCGTCCGTCTCCACCACGGCGTAGCGCACCGGGGACAGACCCAGCGACTCGGTGCGCACCGGGGCGCCGAGCAGCAGCGCCATCAGGTCGTCCAGCAACCGGACCCCCGTCTCCTTCACCGGAGCGCCGTACCAGCGCTCGAAGACGGCCCACAGCCAGTCGGCGTACGGGGTGCGCCGTCCGGTGGGGTCCAGGCCGGACGGCGGGGTGTGCCAGGTGCCCAGCGGCAGCAGGAAGTCGACGGCCGGCGGGGCGTACGCCAGCAACTCCTCGTAGGTGCGCACCGGGTCGTTCGCCAGGTCGACCGTGCACAGCAGCCCAGCGAACAGGGGCCGGTAGCGCTCGCTCGACAGCAGCCGCAGCCCCGCGCTCACCCGGGCGTGGCTGCCGCGGCCGTCCGCGCCGCGCCGGTGCCGGTCGTGCGCCGCGCGGCCGCCGTCGGTGCTGACGCCGATGCGCAGCCCCAACTCGCCGCAGAGGTCGAGCCGTTGCCGGGTCAGGCGCACGCCGTTGGTCTGCACCGACAGGTGCAGCCGCACGCCGTCGCCGACCGCCGCCCGCAGCGTGCCCACCGTGTCGGCGAGCGCGCGGTCGCCGGCCAGCAGCGGCTCGCCGCCGTGCAGCACCACGCCCGCCTCCCGCGCGCCGTGCGCGGCCAGATGCTCGGCGATGCGCCACGCGATGCGCTCCACCGTGGCCGGTGCCATGATGCGCGGCTGGCGCCGCCAACCGGTGTCCTGCGCCCGGTACATGTAGCAGTAGTCGCACGCCAGGTCGCAGCGGCTGTGCACCTTGAGGACGAACGAGTCCAGTGGATACGGCTGCCAGCCGGCCGCCCGCCGCGCCGCCACGTCGGCGGTGGTGGGCCACGGCGGCTCGGCGCGGCGCAGTGGCGGTCGACTCATCCGCTTCCCCCCGACGGCCTCGCCACGGGCCCCGCCTGCCACGGGCGTCAGGCACAGCCCGTCCGGCCCGCATGCCGACCAGTATTCGGGGGCCCTCGACGCACCGTCAACATCGCTAATGAGACAACGCAGGTGAGAGACCGCGCAGTTGACCGCACGGATGCCGTCCGTACGCTGCCGCCGCCGGGGGCCCCGGCGTTACGCTGAAACGACGGCCACCGGCGCGGCCACGCGGCCCCGAGGTGGGCCCGGCCACGAGACCCCAGGGAGTGACCCCGTGGAAGCAGCCGAGGGCACCGCCCCCGCCGAGGTGCGCGCCGCGGGCGGCGACGGCGTGGAGGGCGACGTGGAGTCCGCCGTCCTGGACATCGCCGCGCTCTCGCCCGACGACATCGCCGCCCTGCCCGGTTCCGTGCTGGGCGAGCTGCTGCGCCGGGTCCACGACAGCTGCGCCGAGGGCGACCCGTTCGTCACCGGACACAAAGAGAGCCAGTGAGCGCCGGGACACGGAGCCGCGGCCGTGACGCCACCGGCCACGCCCTGTACTGTCACCCCCCGAGCGTCCGTTTTGTCCTTTCCCGGGGAGGCGTCGGCGCCGTCCGGCACCGCCCGTGCCCCGCCGCCGTACCGCCGTCTTCCCCATCGCACCGTCCCGTCGCGCCGCGCCGAGCGGAGAGGTCATGCCCGACGTCAACTCCCCCGACCGCACCGGTCCGTTCGCCGTCTTCGTCGCCGCCTCCGAGAACGTCGGCCTGAGCACGACCCTGCGCAACGTCGCGGACATCCTCGCCGAGACCGGCCGCAGCGTGCTGCTCGTCGACGGCCGCACCGGCGCCCCGGACCCGGCGCTGCTGCCGCCGCCCGTGCCCGGCCGGGTCACCACCACGCGCCCGCACCCCGACCGGCCCCTCGCCGGTGACCCCGTCGCCGCCGCCTACGACCACGTCCTGATCGAGGCGCCCGTACCGGACACCCCCGACGCCGACGAACCCGCCCGGACCGCGGCGCCGGCCGACGCGCTCGTCGTGTGCTTCGCGATGACCGCCTGGTCCATCGACGGCGCCGCCGCCCTCGCCGAGGACCTCACGGCCCGCGCCCGGCGGCCCGTGCGGCTGCTCACCCTCGGCCTCAAGAGCGACGTACGCGTCCACGACCGGCTGCGCGACGCCCGCGAACGCGTACGGCGGCGCTTCGGGCCGCTCGCCGCGACGCTCGGCGAGACCGACATCCCCTTCCTCGAGATCCCCTACAACCCGCTCTACCAGGACGCGCGCAGCCTCGCCGTCCACTCCGAGGGCGCGGGCACGGTCATCGGGCTGCGCCCCTACTACGAGCGGCTCGCCGACTGGCTGCGCGCCCGCCGCGCCCCACGGCTGAACGAGGTCACCGTCGTCCACTCCGCCCGGCACGCCCCCTGGGCGGCCTGGGTACGCGACCGGCTCGCCGCCAAGGGCGTGCGCACGCAGGCGCGCCGCGCCGACACCTACACCGGCGAACGCCCCGGGCGCGGCGGCGCGTTGCTCTTCCTCGCACCCGACGGCACCGACGAGACCCTGCTCGCCCAGATCGGCGCGCTGTCCCACACCGACGTGCGGATCGTCCTCGTGGACGAGCCGTTCCCGTACGCCGAAGCCGCCCACCACGAACGGATCGACCTGCGCGAGGCAGGGGAGGAGGAGGCGCTCCGGCTGCTGTACACCGGTCTCGGGCTCGACCCCCGTCCCGCCGGTGAGGCGCCCGGCGCCACGCCCTTCCCCCGGCTGCCCGAGACGCACAACATCGGTCCCCGCAACCGGGACTTCGTCGGCCGCGACGAACTGCTCGCCGCCGTCGAGGACCGGTTGCGCTCCGCCGGGCAGGACGGTGCGTGCCTGGTGCTACACGGGGCCGGCGGCTGGGGCAAGAGCGAGGCCGCGCACGAGCTGTGCCACCGCTACGGCTCCGGCTACGACGTCGTGTGGTGGGTGCGGGCCTGGGAACGCCGGCGCGTCGAACGCGGGCTGCGCCGCCTCGCCGGGTGCCTGGACAGCCCGCACGACGGCCTCGGACCGGCCGACACCTCCGGCGACGCGATCCCCCGTCTGCTCGGCCGTCTCTCCCGCGCCGACGAGCCGACCAGCTGGCTCCTGATCTACGACGGCGTCGCCGACCTGTCCACCCTCACCGGCCTTCTGCCCTCCCCGCACGACCACGGCCACGTCCTGATCACCAGCCGCACCGCCCCGGCGACGGCGGAACCGGCCCCGGCGGAACCGGCCTTGGCGGAACCGGCCCCGGCGGCGGACGACGCCACGGGCGCGGACGGAAGAGGCGCGCAACAGCCCACCGACACCGGGGAGCCCGCCCCCGGTTCCCCCCTCGGCCGGCGTCCGCGACTCACGGCGTACCCCATGCCGCCCATGACCGCCGACGAGAGCCGCGCGCTGCTCGCCGAGCGGGTGCCGGAGATCAGCGAGGGGCAGGCCGGGCAGGTCGGCAGTGTCGTGGACTTCGTGCCGCACGCCCTGCACCTGGCCGCGCACTGCCTGGCCGAGCGGGCCGCCGGACACCACCGCCACGACCACCTCACGACCGAGGCCGCCGTGCGCGACGCCGTGCGGGACCTGCTCGCCGAGTACCGGGCCGGCAAGACGGAGCTGCTGCAACGCGGCGAGGCGGCCACCCCGGTCGCCGTGATGGTGCAGGTGGCGCGGCAGGTCGCCCGCACCACCCCGGGCGCCGCCGCCTGGCGCTCGGAGTCCCCGCACCGCGACGCGCTCGGCTGGCTGCTGGACGCCGCATCCCTGCTCACCGGCCGCGGCATGGGCCTGGAACTGCTGCGCTCGCGCCGGATCCTGTCCGAACTCGCCCGCGACGACGACCTCGCGGACCCCCGCACCGGCGACCCCCACCACCCCGACGACGTGCAGCTGCCCGACGAGCACATGGTCAGCGTCGCCCTGTGGGCACTCGCCCAAGTGGGCCTCCTCGACGTCGACTTCGACCGCGCCGCCCAGCCGCTCGCCCAGCACCACGGGCTGCG
Source organism: Streptomyces sp. NPDC104814 (assembly GCF_055583185.1). NCBI lineage: Bacteria > Bacillati > Actinomycetota > Actinomycetes > Kitasatosporales > Streptomycetaceae > Streptomyces > Streptomyces sp. NPDC104814. Next base: position 702,975 of record NZ_JBVJOL010000001.1, read on the forward strand.
CGACCTGATCCGGGCCGGCATGAGCGACACCGAACGCGAGCACATCGAGTCGGTGCTGCGCGGCGTCCTCGCCGAGTACGCGCCGCAGGAGAGCCAGGACCTGCCCGCCGACTGGGCCCGCGAGGTGTACTCACTGCGGCTGTGGGAGGACACCCGCCCCCGGGTGCGCCGCTCCCTGCTGCGCCACCTCAACGCGCTCAGCCAGCGCGCCGAGGCAACCGACCTCGAACGCCTCCTCGACATCGCCGCCCAGGCACGCGACGCCTGGCACCGAGACGACGACGAGCAGTCGCCCGAGTATCTGCGGCTGCTCAACCTCACCGCCCGCGCCCACCGCCTGCGCGGCGACTACGACGCCTCCCGCCGCCTCGCCCAGGACGCGCTGCTCGGCCACCGCAGACTGCTCGGCATCACCCACCCGCGCACCCTGCTGTCCGCCGACTCCTACGCCGCGACCCTGCGGGCCCTCGGCCGCTTCGAGGACGCCCTGCTCGAACTGCGGCCCGCCCTCGACGGGTTGACCCTGCTGCTCGGCCCCCAGCACCCCGCCACCGTGCAGGTCGAGCACAACCTCGCCCTCACCGAGGCGCTCACCGGCCGCACGGGCGACGCCCTCACCCGCCTGCAGGACCGCTTCCGCCACCGGCAGGCCGTCGGCGGCGAGGACGACCCGGTCGCCTGGGACTCCGCCGACCTGCTCGCCTATCTGCTGCGGGCCACCGGCCGCGACGGCGAGGCCCGTGACCTGCTGCGCCGGCGGCTGCGCCGGCTCGGCGACTCCTGGGGCCGCGACCGGCTGTGGACCGAGGTCGGCCTCGCCGTCGGCGAACGCCGCCTCGCCGACGGCTTCCCCGCCGTCAAGGACCCCCGCTACGGCTACGAACGCGCCCACGAACGCGACCGGCGCGCCCTGACCGAGTACCTCGCCCGGTTCGGCGCCTCCCGCTTCGACACCCTGCGCTGCCAGTTCAGTTACGCCGCCGACCTCGGCGCCCTCGGCAAGCACGAGGAGGCCGAGGCGCAGGCCCGCCAGTGCGCCGGGATCTTCGCCCGCACCTTCGGCGCGGGCCACCCCTACACCGGCCTGTGCCACGTACGGCAGGGCGTCCACCTGCGGAACATGGGCGAGCCGCGGTCGGCCGAGGAGGCGGGCCGCGCCGGGCTCAACCTGCTCGGCCACAAGCTGGGCGGCGCCCACCCCTGGGTCGCCGCCGCCGAGAACTCCCTGGCCGCCACGCTCGCCGCGGCCGGCCGCACCGACGAGGCCGTCGAACTGGCCCGCTCCGCCCTGACCCGGCTCGGCGACCTCGGTGTCGCGGACCGGCCCGACGGACGCCGGGTCGCCCTCCACCTCGACCACCTCACCGGCACCGGCGGCGCCCGCCCGGCGCCGCCCTCCGGCTACGACATCGACCTGGAGCTGCCCGGCCTGTAGACCCCACCCGGCCGGGCCCGACGCCCGCATCCCGGCACCGGCGGCCGGCCCCACCCCACCGAAAGGCGCGTACCCGTGGCAGCTCCCGCACCCCAGCACACCAGCACGCTGAAGCAGTCGCACTGGACCGTGAAGCGGCACGGCGTGATCACCGAGATGTGCGAGGAGACCGTCGCCGCCACCCCGGCGATACGCAGCCTGTGCCACTACAGCAACGGCATCCTCGACTTCGCGGTCCTGCGCGCCCCCCTCGCCCCGCTCAGCAGCCTGCTCACCGAACCCGGCGACGAGGAGTCCGGCGAGTCCCTGCCCGGCAGCCGGCTGCTGCTGTGCGCCCAGGACCTCGGCCTGGTGCTGCGCCCGCTGGGCACCGGCGAGCTGATGCGCACCGTGGTCGCGGGCCCCCGCGGCGGGCTGTGGGGCGGCCGCGCCCGGCCCGGCGAGTTCCTCGCCGCGGTGACCGACCTGGGCGACGGCGTGCCCGCCGCCGACACCGCCATGAACCGGCTGGTCACCCGCATCCGCACGGAGATCCACTCACTGCCCGACGAACTGCTCGGCGGTGACCCGGTGGCCAAACCGCACCTCACCGCACTCCCGGCCCCCGAGGGCCCGCGGATCGACTTCGGCACGGCCGCGGCCGCCGACACCGTCTACGAGGAGCGACTGCGCGACCTGTGGCGCAGCCACGTCAACCCGGCCGACCTGCACTACGCCGGCTACTACCGCGACTGGACGCTGGTCTGCGTCGGAGACGTCTTCGACGCCGGGGAACTCGGGCCCCGCTTCATCGACGTCAGCGTGCGCACCCGGCGCACCGCCTACCGCGACCTCTCGCGCAGCCTGCGCGGCCACGTCGTACGCCTCACCGACGCGCTCGGCCTGATCACCCCGCCCGCGCCCGGCCGCGCGCCCCTGGACCGGCTCGTCCTCGATGTGCAGGAGGGCGCCGTGTACGTCCACTGGACCTCGCCGCACGCCTTCCTGCTGGGCGTCACCCTCGACCAGCGGCAGGTCGGCAACGCAGAACAGCGCCTGGCGGGCCTGGCCCGGGCCCTGCGGGCGACGCCCGCCGGGCGGTTCACCACGCCGCGCTGAGCGTTCCCCACACCTCCTCCGCCAGCGACTCCACCGTGCGGGCCGGGGTGAGGCGGTGACGCTGGTCGGCGCCGCCGAGGAGATGGACCGGCAGCACCTCCACCGCGCTCTCGTACTCCCGGCAGATCCGGCGCAGTTCGCCCAGCTCCGCCTCGGTCGGCGCGGCGCCGGGCACGGTCGCGGCGGCCCAGGCGGCGACCGCCGCGCGGAAGCGCTCCGTCAGCTCCCGCACCAGCGTCGCGCAGCCCAGCACACTCAGATCGGCCGGCGTCGCCGCCGCGCGCCCCGAACGGCCCGCGACCCGCCCGGTGACCGCCTCCAGCATGGCCAGCGCGTCCCGGAAGCGGCGCCGCACCGGCCCCGGCAACGCGGCGGCGTCCGGCTCCGGTTCGCCGCGCGCCGGCGTGGCCCGGTCCGTGGCGGCGGGCCGGGTGTCCAGGGCCAGGCCGGCCAGGGTGCGGTGCATCTCGTCCAGCCGGGCGGTCTGCAGCTCCAGGTCGCGGCGCATGCGTTCGCCCAGCTCCAGCAGGTCCTCCTCGCGCCGCTCCTCCACCAGCCGCCGCTCCAGCTGCAGCAGGGCGTCGTGCGCACTCAGGCCGAAACCGCCCTGCCGGTACACCAGCGGCCGGGAACCGATGGACCGTCCCAGCCGGTCCTGCATCGCCTGCGACACCAGCCCGTTCACCACCAGCAGCACCTCCAGCCGATACGGCCGTACCGCGCTGCGCAGCCCGAGGACATGGGCGGCGACCCGCTCGGCGTCGTCGGCGAGCAGCACCGACCGGCCGTAGATCACCGCGATGTAGGCGTCCGGGGCGGGGGAGAGCCAGTACACGACCTCCTCCCGGCCGCCCGGTGAGCGGGCCAGACGGGCCGGCACCGGGTCGCGGGAGGCGATCCGCCACTGCCCGACGTCCAGCGCCTCGTGCAGGTCGGCCAGCACTTGCCGGTACGCCACCCGCTCGTGCAGCTCCCGCACCGCCGCCAGCACCGCCGAACCCGGCACCCGCCGCACCGCGCCCTGCTCGTCCTCGGCGAGCTGCCAGGCCTGCCGGCACGTCTTGAGGATCTCCCGGGGCACGCCCTCGGTCAGCTCCGGCAGCAGCCGCAGCGCCTCCTCGTCGAACGGCCCGGTGCCCGCCGTCCCCGCCGCGGCGAGGTAGCGGGCGACCAGCTCACGGGTGTCGCGGCCGTCCAGGCCGTTGGCCCACAGCTGCACCACCCGCTCGTGCACGCTGCCGCGCAGCGCCTGCAACCCGGCCGGGGAGGTGCAGAAGACCAGCAGACCGCCGTGGCTCGCACAGATGTTGACGAGGCGCTCGAAGGCGTCGAAGAAGGTGCGCCGGGCCTCCTCAGGCCACTCCAGCACCTTCTCCAGGGAGTCCAGCAGCAGCACGTACGGGTTGCCCACCCGGCCGTGCAGGAAGCCCTGTACGGCCAGCGCGTCGAAGACCCGGTCGATGCCGGCCGCGTTGTCCGCTCGCCCCGGCTGCGGTCCTATGGCCTCGGTGATGCCCCGTTCGCGCAGCGGCTCGGCGGGCTCCTCGCCGCTCAGCCAGTTCCACACCATGCGGCGGAACGGCGGCTGCAGCAGCAGCGCGAGCGCGGTGGCGAACCGGCGGTGCTCGGTCACCTCGCCGAGCGTGCCGCGCAGGTCGGCGTGGAGCACCTCGGGGTCGTAGCGCAGCGCCGTGACGACCTTGTCGGGGTCGAGCGTGCGGTCGCGCAGTCCGGCCGCGATCTCCCGCAGGGTGCCGCGGCGCGGGTCGTCCTCCTCGCCGCCGACCCAGCCGGCCGTGACGTAGGCGTAGTAGTCGCGCACGAGGTCCTCGAAGGCCTGCCGGCCCTGCGGGGTGTCGGCGGGGCCGCGCAGCCGGTCACGGTAGAGCCGTCCCATGTCCTGCGCCGGCTCGTCCACGATCCACGTCGCCGCGTCGCCGTGCCGCTCGCGCACCGTGCGGTAGGCGCGGCGCAGCGCGTGGCTCTTGCCCAGGCCGAACCCGCCGACCAGGGCGACGACCCGCCCGCGCCGGCCGCCCGCCGAGGGTGGCGCGAAGTAGTCGCCGACCAGGGCCTGCAGATCGGTGACGAGCGGGGTGTCGAGGTGGGCGTTGCCCGAGTCGGCCGCCACCGCGGCCGACTCCCCGAGGTCGGACGTCGGGCCGAGCCGCACGACCGGGCTCAGCGGGAAGGGGTTGTCGTGCCAGAGGTCTCCACGGTCTGGGGCCATGATGGCACTCCTCGGGTTCTGACGGTGGTGTCCGCGGTGCGAGCGGCGGGAGCGGGGGGTACGGGCCGGTGCGCGTCGGGGCGGCGGGGCAGGAACGCGGGCCGCTGCGGGTCGGGCGACAGGGGCGGGGACTCGGGCCGCTGCAGGCGGGGCGACAGGGGCGCGGGCTCGGGCCGCTGCGTGTCGGGGCGGCGGCTCGGGGCCCGGTGGGGTGAGACGGACCCGGGGGCCCGCCCGTTCAGTGGCCCGGCGCCGGCGTGGACCACCGGTCCGGCGGCGCCACGGGCCGCCCTGTCGCAGGCGGCGCGGCCCGCTGTCCCGGCGTCCGGTGCGGAGCCGGCGGCGGGGTGCGTCCCAGGTCGGCCGGGTCCAGGGTGGGCGCGCGCAGGTCGGCGGCGGTGACCCGCACGCGGCCACCCTGGCGTCTTTGCCGCTCGGCGATCTCGAAGCACTCCTTGCGCAGCTGCCGCACGTCCAGCAGGTTCCACGCGTCACCGGCCGCGGGCGGTGGGCCGTCCACGGACGGATGGCCGCCCCGGACGGCCTCGATGAACTTCACGGGGTCCTCCGATGTGAGGGAGCCGAGCGAGAGATGGGTGACCTCCGGGTAGGACAGCAGGTCCCCGAGCACCTCCCGCGCGGTGCGCGGGTTCTGGTGGCTGATCTCGACGAACAGTACGATCCGGCTCTGCGCGTGTCTCAGGCACGTTCTGAGGAACTTGCCGCGCACCTCGCCTCCGGCGTCCCGCCAGTCGATGTGCGGCACGATCGCGAACAGCAGACAGTTCTGCTGGGCGAGCAGCGCGCTGATCGCGCCGAACGCCTTGTGGACGTCACCGCCGTCGATCACCGGGTCCAGGGCCACGTCGGGGAAGTACCCGCGCAGCGCCTCGACGACCTTGTCCCGTATGGCCGCGTTGATGCCCGGCGTCTCGGCGAAGTCGCCGCGCTCGTCCCAGCTGACGTCGTTGCCGTAGTTGACGTATCCGCCGGTCATCGCGACGACCGGGCGCGGCGGCCGCAGCCCCCGCCGGTACTCGGGAGTGCCGCCGGCGTCCGCGTCGAGCCGGGCGAGGTACTGGTGGGCGAGGTGGATGCACTGGTGGATCAGCGTGGTCTTGCCCATGCCGACCGGACCGGTCACCACGACCAGATGGCCGCGGTCCACATGCGGCATGATCATCTCCGGTAGCCGGGCCAGACAGCGCCGGAACTCCTCCACCTGTTCGCGGACATGGTCGACGTCGACCCACTGCCCCGCGTGCTCCTCCTCCGCCCACGGCACCAGGGGATGGTCGTCCCGGGGGACGGCCGGTATCCCGGGCACCTGGCTTCTGCTGCCCGGCACGTACACCCCGAACGGGTTCGTGCGGTGCTCACCCCCGCTCATACGGCCGCCCCCGCTCTCTCCCGCCGCCCGATCCGGTCCCGCACGCTACGCCAACTCCAGTACACCTTGCTCCGGTTGAGGTCGGATATCGGTCGCAGCCGGTCCTCCAGGGCGCTGCGTTGCTCGTCCGCGTACTGGGCGCGGCCCTCGGTGTCCAGCAGATAGCCGTCCTGGTCCCCGCGCAGCGGCCGGCCCAGCGGCAACGCGTCGGCGGCCGCCCGCCCCGCGTCCCGGCGCGCCGGCGGGCCGGGTACCCGGTTCAGGGTGCGCGCCAGGGCCGTACGGGCCTGGCGCACCGCGCCGTGATCGGCCCGCTCGTCGCTCTCGTACGCGGCGAGGTAGTCGTGGACGGCCGTTCGGTAGGCGCTCTCCTCGCCGGTCAACTGCTGCTGGAACTGGCGGCGTTCTGCCGACAGCCGCTCGGACGCCTGGCCGCCGAGGGTGAGCAGCGCACCGGCGGCCAGCAGCGGTAACTGCTTCAGGAAGTCCGTGAACCAGCCGCCCCCGCCGTCGTCCTTCGCCGCCGCGCCCGGGGACTCGGAGGCGGCGGCCATGAGCGCGGAACAGGCCCGCCCGAACGCCTCCGTCCGCCGCTCGGCCCACTGCTGCAGGGTCATCGGGCCACCCCCCTTGCCGACGCCCGCGCCATCGCCGGTGCTTGGGCGCTTGCCCGCGCCTACGCCCTTTCCCGCGCCCTGGCTCGATCCGTCGGCCGGCAGCACCGCGTCCGGCGCGGCCGCGCTGCCCGGCGCCAGCAGGTGCAGGCGGACGGCCGCCGCGACGAGCCCGGCCCGGTGCGCGCCGTCCAGGCAGTACACCAGCTGCACGTCCCGCTCCGAGGACGGACCCGGGCCCGCCCACGCGGGGCCCGAGGCCAGCAGCACCAGCGCCGCCCCGCAGGCCGCCGCGCAGGAGCGACGGACCCGGCTGCCTGCGGGGCGGCGCGGGGGAGCGGTGGCCCGCGCCGCCGGGCGGGCGCCGGGCGGACGGCCTGCGCGCGGTGCCCCCGTCCGGCCGTGTCCCCTGCGCTGCCTCATCACGCCTCTCCCCGTCCGGCCACCCCGGTGACCCCTGCTCGCCGTACCCCTGCCGCCCCGCGCCCGATACCGCCCCGTCCCATGGGCCGCCGCCTCCAGGAGGTGTCTCGCCGATCACGCCGCACGAGAGACCCCCTAGGCCGCGGTCCGTTCGTCCGCCGCCCTCGCCTCCACCGCCCTCGCCTCCACCGCCTCGCGGTGGTACGGAGAGTGACGAACGGTGGCCGCGGCGAGTTCCCGCAGGCCGAGGAGGCCCGGCAGTCGCGGCCGGCGGTCCTGGAGCAGGCGACCCACCCCGTACAGGGCGTTGACGGTCAGGACGGCCGGGCCGACCGTCCCCGCGGTGCCCGGAAAATCACGCTCGAGGGTGAGCGCGATCAGCACCGCCGTGATGCCGTTCTGCTGGGCGAGCCCCAGCGCGATCCGGTCCCGGCGCGGCAGGCCCCGCACGAACAGCGGCAGCACCAGCAGCGCCACCAGCGCCTGCGCGGCGAACGCGGCCGTACCCAGCACGACACCCTGCGTCCAGGACACGCCCCGGGCGAGCAGCAGACCGAGTGCCAGGAAGGCGACGAGGAACGCGCCGCCCACCGCCCGGTCGACCACCCGGCCCACCGTCCGGGAGCGCACCACGAGACCGGCCAGCGCCACCGCGAGCATCAACTGCTGCGCCGCCGCGAGCACCAGCAGGGCCACCACCAGCAGCACCGCGCCCGCGCCACCGGCCCGCCGCGCGGCCACCGCGCCGGGCATCCGCCGGACCGCCCACCGACCCGCGCACCACACCGCGACCACCGCACCGAGCAGTGCGGCGTTCAGACCGAGCCCGGTCAGATAGCCGCCGACGCCCCCGGAGGCCACCTCCGGGCTGCCCGAGTGCCCGGCCGCCGTATAGGCGTACCCGGCGAGATACAGCGTCAGCAGGACCGTCATCGGATCGTCGAAGGACGCCCATGCCTTCAGCAGCGACCTGGCCCGCTGCGACATCCGCCCCTCGCGGTCCAGCGCGGCCACCGACAGCGGGTCGATCTGCGCCACCGCCATCCCCAGCACCAGCGATTCCGGCCGCCGGAAGAACAGCAGCATCGTCCCCGCGATCAGTGCGGCCTTCAGCACCACCCCGAGCGTGACCGCCACCAGCACCCCGGTCAGGTCCGCCCGCAGTGCCTTGACGTCGATCGCGTACGTACTGCCGTACAGGCCGACCGCCAGCAGCAGGCCCGCCGTGAAGACGTAACCGCCGGAGTGCATCAGCCCCCTGGTGTCCACCGGCAGACCGATCAGCACGCCGACGACCAGCGCCGCCGCTCCGCCCAGCACCAGGCCCGGCACCGCCCCGGACACCCGCCGCATTGTGCGCACCACCGTCGCCATCGCCTGGTCCCCCCTCCCCCTGCCGGACCCGGACGGCGTCCGGGACGGGCGGGGACGCCTCCGGTCCGGTGTCGGGCCCGCCGCCGCGGGGCAGGTGAATCGTAGGCGCCCCGGCCGCCGCTTCGACAGCCCGGCACCGGCCGTGTCCAGGGCACGGCCCCTCGGCCCGCCCCGCCCGCGCGGGCCGCGGTGCCGTCGCCGTACCCCGGTGCGGTGCCTCGTCTTCACGATGCCCGTCCGGGCCCGCCGCCGAACCCGCGCGCACCCGGCGGCCGGGCGCATCCGGCCGCCTGGATCACCCTTCCCGGTGAACCGGGGGCACCGCTCCGCTCCCGGCAGGCGCGCGCACCGGCCCGCGAGCCCCCCCCCGGCGGGGAAAAATGCGAGGCCGGTGAACGGTGGTGCGAGGCATGATGACGGACCGCACCACCACCGGGGGGACCTGTGAGCGACAGATACGTCCTGCTGTCCGGCATCGTCGGCTCGACGGCGTACGGACTGGCCCGCGAGGGCTCCGACATCGACCGGCTCGGCCTGTACGCCGTCCCCACCGAGGAGCTGCACGGCCTGCGGCAGCCCAAGGAGTCCCACGTCTCCACCGCACCGGACCGCACCCTGCACGAGGCCGCCAAGTGGTGCCGGCTGGCCCTCGGCGGCAACCCGACCGTCATGGAACTGGTGTGGCTGCCGGACGAGCTGTACGAGGTGCGCACCCCGCTCGGCGACGAACTCATCGCCCTGCGCTCCAGCCTGCTCAGCGCCCACCGGGTCCGCGACGCCTGCCTCGGCTACGCCACCCAGCAGTTCCGCAAGCTCACCCACCGGGCCGAGGGGACCGCCCCGCCCGCGCGGATCGCCAAGCACGCCCGGCACCTGCGGCGGCTGTGCGCGCAGGGCTTCGAGCTGTACGCGACCGGCGCGCTGACCGTCCGGGTCGACGACCCCGACGCCTACCACTCCTTCGGCGAGCGGGTCGCCGCCGACCCGTCGGCCGCGGAGCCGCTGCTGCGGCACTACGAGGACGCCTTCGCGAACACGCCCAGCGCCCTGCCCCCGCGCCCCGACGAGTCGGCGGCCGACGCCTGGCTGCGCCGGGTGCGCGCCCACTTCTACGCCTTTGCGGGTACGACCGGCACCTGACGGAAAATCGGATGCCCCGCCACCCGCCGTCTTCCTAGACTCGCCACGCATCGCGCGCCGCCCCTGCCGACGGCGCGCGATGACCATCGACACCGATCACCAGTGAGGGGAGCAGGCCATGCGTGACCGCACCGCTGCCGCCGCTTCCCGCGCCCGCTACGAGGTGATCCTCGTGTCCCGTGCCGTCCGGTGCCCGCTGCGCGGCCGGCACCGGAAGCCCGCGACGCTCATCTGACGGTCCGTCATGTCACTGGACGCCGTCGACGCGTCCGGGAGATCGCGCTGCCCCGACCACATCTCGTCCGAAAGGCATGAGGGCCGTGCGCACCGCACTCGACCGTCACCCCACCCACCCGCTCACCGCCGTCCGCAACCTGGGCATCCTGGCCCACGTCGACGCCGGCAAGACCACCGTCACCGAGCGGATCCTGTACGCCACCGGCACCACGCACAAACGCGGCGAAGTGCACGACGGCACCACCGTCACCGACTTCGACCCGCAGGAACGCGACCGCGGCATCACCATCTTCGCCGCCGCCGTCAGCTGCGCCTGGGACGGCCACCGCGTCAACCTGATCGACACCCCCGGCCACGTCGACTTCGCCGACGAGGTGGAGCGCTCGCTGCGGGTGCTGGACGGCGCGGTCGCCGTGTTCGACGCGGTGGCGGGCGTGGAGCCGCAGAGCGAGTCCGTGTGGCGCCAGGCCGACCGGCACGGCGTGCCCAGGATCGCGTTCGTCAACAAGATGGACCGCGCGGGCGCCGACCTGGACGCGGCCGTCGCGTCGATCCGCGCGCGGCTGCACACCGCACCGTTGGTGGCGCAGCTGCCGCTCGGCGCGGAGGACGCCTTCACCGGCGTCGTCGACCTGGTCCGCATGCGCGCCCTGACCTGGTCCGACGGCGGCGAGCCGGTCACCGAGGGCCCGGTCGCGGACACGGTCCTCGACGAGGCCCGGCGCCGGCGCCGGATGCTGGAGGAGGCCGTCGCGGAACGGCATCCGGCGGCGCTGGAGGAGTTCTGCGACCGGGGGACCCTCTCGGCACACACGCTCCGCGCTGCGCTGCGGGACCTGACCCTCAGCGGCGACGGCGTGGTCGTGCTGTGCGGTTCCGCCTACCGCAACCGGGGCATCGAGCCGCTGCTGGACGCCGTGGTCGCCTACCTGCCCTCGCCGGCCGACCGCCCGCCGGTCCGGGGCACGCAGGACGGTCAGGAACGTCCCGCCGACCCCACGGCCCCGTTCACCGCCCTGGCGTTCAAGGTCACCGCCACGGCGACCGGACGCCTGACGTATCTGCGCGTGTACGCCGGAACACTGGAGAAGGGAGACACCGTGTGGGACGCCACCGCGCGCCGCACCGAGCGGGTCGGCCGCATCCTGCGCGTCCAGGCCGACCGGCACGCGGCGGTCGACCGGGCGGGTGCCGGTGACATCGTGGCCGTCGTCGGCCTGAAGTCGGCCCGCGCGGGCACCACCCTGTGCGCGCCGGGCGCGCCGATCGTGCTCGAACCGCCGGGCGCGGCCGAACCCGTCGTCTCGGTGGCCGTCGAGGTCCGCCGCGGCACCGACTCCGAACGGTTGTCGGCCGCGCTGGCCCGGCTGGTCGAGGAGGACCCGTCCCTGGTCGTCCGCACCGACCCCGAGACGGGTCAGACCGTGCTGTCCGGCATGGGCGAACTCCACCTCGAGGTCGCGGCGGAGAAACTGCGCCGCGGTCACGGGCTGGAGATCACCACGGGGCGCCCGCGGGTCAGCCACCGCGAGACGATCGCCCGCGGTGTCACCGGCGTCGTCTTCCGGCACGTCAAACAGGACGGCGGCGCGGGCCAGTTCGCGCACGTCGTCCTCGACGTCGAGCCGCTGCCGGGCGGCCCGGGGACCACCGGCTTCGTCTTCGCGTCGAGCGTGGTGGGCGGCCGGGTGCCGCAGGAGTACGTCCGCGCGGTCGAGGCAGGCTGCCGGGACGCGCTGGCCGAGGGCGGCCCGCTGGCCGGGCACCCGGTGACGGGGCTGAAGGTCACGCTCACCGACGGGTCCACGCATGTGAAGGACTCCTCGGAGACGGCCTTCCGCACGGCCGGCCGGCTCGGTCTGCGCGAGGCGCTGCGCGGCTGTGTCCCGCTGCTGCTCGAGCCGGTCGCCGAGGTCACGGTGACCGTGCCCGAGGACGCGGTCGGCGCGGTCCTCGGCGACCTTGCGGCGCGCCGGGCCAAGGTCACCGGGTCGCGCACGCGCGGCGGCGCGGCGGTGGTGACCGCGACGGTGGCGCTGGCCGAACTCTTCGGCTACGCCACCCGTCTGCGCAGCCGCACCCAGGGCCGCGGCACCTTCACGGCCCGCCCGACCGGGTACGCGCCCGCCTGACGCCGCGCCGCCGGCGGCCCTCCCCGCGCACAGGGGAGGGCCGCCGACGGCCGGGCCACCGGAGGATGAGGCGCCAGGGCCGAGGTGTCAGGGATACGACACGACCGTCGACGGTGTCGTCGACGTCCCCGACGTCGGCGCGCCCGTGTCGTTGACGACGTGCTCGTACTGGCCGTTGCCGCCGAGGGAGACCACGAGCAGATCGTGGAAGCGCACACCGGGCCGCTGCGGGGCTGAGAAGCCGTGGTGCTGCACGATCGTCGGATCCACGTTGTAGTAGCAGTAGCTGCCCAGCCCCCACGCCTCGTGCGTGGTGACGGCGTCGCCGACCCTGTAGGCGGCGTAGCCCTTGACCGGACCGTTCTGGATCGCGGCCTGGTTCGGGGCGTCGTAGGCCTTCTCGTTCTGGAAGAAGACCGTGCGCCCGCGCTCGCCGAACCACTGGACGTCGTACTTGTTGAAGTGCTCGACGAACAGTCCGGTGGCGAGTACGTCGGAGCCGTTGACGACGATGCCGTAGTCGGCCCGGTTGGTCTCCCAGCCGACGCCGGTGCCGTGGTCGGCGCGCCACACCCAGGTGTGGTCGACGATGGTGTGCCGGCTGTTGATCACCATGCTGGTGGTGGCCTTGCCCGCGCCCGCGCCGCCGATGCGCACGAACACGTCCTGCACGGTGGCCGGGTTCGCCGAGTGGTCGCGCGAGGCGCCGGGCGGCCCGACCTCGAGCAGGGTGGCGGAGTTGACCGGGCCGGCGTCGATGAGGAACCCCGCGAGCCGGATCCCGTCGACGTCGGCGGTCTTCACAGCCGTCACGCCGTTGTCGGGGACGAGGGTGGCGTAGCCGAGGCCGAGGACGACCGTGCCCGGGCGGTCCACTTGGATCGGCTGGTCCACGTGGTAGATCCCCGGTGTCAGCAGCAGGTGCAGCCCTTGGGCGAGGGCCTGGTTGAGGGTGGCGGCGCTCACCCCGGGCCGGGCGACGTAGAACTGCGCGAGCGGCAGCGACGTCCCCCGCGGGGTGCCGTTGCCCCAGGTCACGCCGCGCGCGGCGGTGCGCTTCTCGGGCAGGAACACGCGGTAGTCGCCGCCGCTGAGGTACAGGAACGGCTTCTCGCGGGAGACGGGTGTGGTGTCGAGCGTGGTGTACGGCGGGTCGGGGAAGCTCTGCGCGGGAGCGCCCTCGACGCCGGAGAAAACCATGTTCCACACGGCGTTGAGCCAGCCGCCGATCGTGCTGTCGCGGGTGTACCACTGCTGCTGCGAGTACGGGCCGACCTGCCCGTCGATCCGGCTGTCGGCGATGTAGCCGCCGCTCGCCCAGCCGTAGCCGGAGGGCGCGAGGTTCAGGCCGCCGCGTACGTGCATGCGGCGGAAGGGTGCGGCCTGGGCGACGGCCCAGCGGTTGGTGCCGTTCGCCGGGACGAGGGCGAGGTTCTCCGCCGAACGCCAGAAGTTCTGGGTGGCGTTGCCGCCGAACCAGCCGGCGTCGACCGTGACATCGCCGTAGATGGTGGTGTCGTCGGGGGAGAGGCCGAGGCCGGCGATCGAGGTGTAGAAGCCGAGTTGGGCGTTGAGGCCGCGATAGGTGCCGGGTTTGAACAGCAGCGCGTAGCGGCCGGTGCCGAACTGGGCCGATTCCTGCTGCCGGAAGACGGCGTCGAGGCGGGCCTGGATGTCGGGCGTGGCGGGGTCGAAGACCAGCACGTTGGGGCCGAGGTCGCCGCCACCGGGCAGGGCACGAGGGCGTGGCCGCTTCCCCGACGCGGGCGCGGCGGAGGCGGGCGCCGCGGAGGCGGGCGTGGCGGCCGGCAGGGCGGCCAGGGCCGGGGCGGCGGCCGCGGCGGCGAGGACCGCCCTGCGGCGGGGCGCAGGGGTCGACGGGCCGTCGGCAGCGGGGGGTTGGGAAGGCATGGGGCGGCTCTCCAAGGGGGGTGGGAGGGGGAGCGGCCGTTCGGGAAGTGAACGGCCGGCGGTGCGGGGAGCGCTCTCCTGCCGGGGAATGGTTCATCCTTGAAACGGACGCGTCAAGCCCCTCGGCCGAGTTCGACGATCCGCGTCAAAGCCCTTGACGCGCTTGCCTTTCGCGGTTTAACTCACGCCCTAAATTAAGATGTGATGAGCTTCCCGGAAGGGATCACCTGGAGCATGCGCAGCATCCGAGTCGCGGCCGTCGGCGCCGTCACCCTCTCCCTCGCCCTCGCGGCCACGGCGTGCGGGGGAGGTTCGGCCACCGGCGGCGGGTCGAACGACTCGCCCGGGACGCTCACCTACTGGGCCTCCAACCAGGGCGCGAGCATCGAGGAGGACAAGAAGGTCCTTGGGCCCGAACTCGCCAAGTTCGAGAAGCAGACCGGCATCAAGGTGAAGCTGGAGGTCGTCCCCTGGTCCGACCTGCTCAACCGCATCCTCACCGCCACCACCTCCGGTCAGGGCCCGGACGTGCTGAACATCGGCAACACCTGGTCGGCGTCCCTCCAGGCCACCGGCGCCCTGCTGCCCTGGGACACGGCGAACTTCGGCAAGATCGGCGGCAAGGACCGGTTCGTCGACTCCGCGCTCGGCTCCACCGGCGCCGCGGGCAAGGACCCGGCGGCGGTGCCGCTGTACTCGATGGCGTACGCCCTCTACTACAACAAGCAGATCTTCGCCGACGCGGGCATCGCCAAGCCACCCGCCACCTGGGCGGAGTTGGTGGCCGACGGGAAGAAGATCGAGGCCAAGGGCAAGCAGGCGCTCGGCGCCGAGGGAGCCAACGTCTCCGAGAACATCCACCACGTCTTCGTCTTCGCCCGCCAGCACGGTGCCGACTTCTTCACCGCCGACGGCAAACCCGACTTCACCAGCGACGGCGTCGTCAGCGCCGTCCAGCAGTACGTCGACCTCATGGCCAAGGACAAGGTGATCCCGGCCGGCAACGCCGAGTACGCGCAGAACCAGTCCGTCAGCGACTTCGCCAAGGGCCGCACCGCGATGCTGCTGTGGCAGTCGGCCTCCGCCAACCTCAGGTCCCAGGGCATGAGCGAGGACGCCTACGGCATCGCCCCGGTCCCCGTGCAGTCGGGCGCCCCCGGCACCGGGACGCAGGTCAACTCCATGGTCGCCGGCATCAACCTCGCCGTCTTCCGCAACACCCACAACGCCGACGGGGCCACCCGGTTCGTGAAGTTCCTGACGAGCGACGAGGAGCAGAAGATCCTCAACAAGGCCTACAGCACCATCCCGCCGGTGAAGAACGCCCAGAGCGACGCGGCGTTCACCACTCCCGCGAACGCCGTGCTGAAGAACACCCTCGCCACCAGCGCCGCCGCCCTGCCGCAGGTCGCCGACGAGTCCCAGTTCGAGACGGCGGTCGGCTCGGCCGTCAAGGAACTGTTCGCCGACGCGGCCGCCGGCCGTCCCGTCACCACCGCTTCCGTGAAGGCCGCGCTGGCCAAGGCCCAGCAGCAGATGCCGGCGAAGTGACCGACATGACGACGACCACCGCCGTCGAGCCGGCGCTGCACAAGGGAGCGTCCGCCCGCGCGGGCGCTCCCCGCCGCCCCGGACGGATCCGCCGCGCCACCCTGCCGTACCTGCTCCTGCTGCCCGCCCTGGTCCTCGAACTCCTCGTCCATCTGGTGCCGATGGTCGTCGGCGTCGTGATGAGCTTCAAGGAACTCACCCAGTTCTTCATCCGCGACTGGGGCAGCGCGCCCTGGGCCGGCCTCGGCAACTACACGGTGTCGGTCGACTTCGACGCGCCCGTGGGCCAGGCCCTGCTGCACTCCTTCCTCGTCACGGTCGCCTTCACCCTGCTGTCCGTCGCCCTGTGCTGGCTGACCGGCACCGCCGCCGCGATCTTCATGCAGGACGCGTTCGCCGGCCGCGGTCTGCTGCGCGCGCTGTTCCTCGTGCCGTACGCGCTGCCGGTCTACGCGGCCGTCATCACCTGGGTGTTCATGTTCCAGCACGACAACGGCCTGGTGAACCACGTCCTGCACGACCAGCTGCACCTGACCGACCAGCGGTCCTTCTGGCTGATCGGCGACAACAGCTTCTACGCCCTGCTCACCGTCTCGGTGTGGAAGGGCTGGCCGTTCGCCTTCCTCATCGTCACCGCCGGGCTGCAGAACATCCCGCGCGAGCTGTACGAGGCGGCGGCCCTGGACGGGGCCGGGACATGGCAGCAGATCCGCCGCATCACCCTGCCCTCGCTCCGGCCCGTCAACCAGGTGCTGGTCCTGGTGCTGTTCCTGTGGACGTTCAACGACTTCAACACCCCGTTCGTCCTGTTCGGCAGGGCCGCTCCACAGGCCGCCGACCTGATCTCGGTGCACATCTACCAGGCGTCCTTCGTCACCTGGAACTTCGGCACGGGAGCGGCGATGAGCGTTCTGCTGCTGCTCTTCCTGCTCGCGGTGACGGGCGTGTACCTGGCCCTGACCACCCGCGGACGGAGGACCACCGATGCCTGACGCACCCCTCGCGCCGACGCGTGACCGCCGCCTCGCACCGACACCCGTCGCGTTCCCGGTACCGAGACACAACTCCCCGATGGCGCCGCCGGCTTCGTTCCTCTGGTCCCGCCGGATCTTCCTCACGCTGCTCTCCGGCTTCGTCCTGCTGCCGGTGTACGTGATGGTCTCCAGCTCGCTGAAGCCGCTCGCGGACGTGTCGGGGAAGTTCCGCTGGCTGCCCAGCGGCCTCACGATCCGCCCGTACATCGACATCTGGACGACGATCCCGCTGGCCCGCTACTTCGTGAACTCCCTGATCGTGGCGGGCGCCGCGACGGTCTGCTCGGTCGTGGTCGCGGTGTTCGCCGCCTACGCGGTCAGCCGACACGACTTCCGCGGCAAGCGGGTCTTCACGGTGACCGTGCTGTCGACGCAGATGTTCCCCGGCATCCTCTTCCTGCTCCCGCTCTTCCTGCTCTACGTCGACATCGGCAACACCACCGGCATCGCGCTGTTCGGCTCGCGCGGCGGCCTGATCCTGACGTACCTCACCTTCTCCCTGCCGTTCTCGATCTGGATGCTGATCGGGTACTTCGACTCGGTGCCGCGCGACCTCGACGAGGCGGCCCTGGTCGACGGCTGCGGCCCGCTCGGCGCGCTGCTGCGGATCGTCGTCCCCGCCGCGGTGCCCGGCATCGTCGCCGTCGCCGTCTACGCCTTCATGACGGCGTGGGGAGAGGTCCTCTTCGCGTCCGTGATGACCGACGACACCACCCGCACGCTCGCGGTCGGCCTGCAGGGCTACTCCACCCTCAACGACGTGTACTGGAACCAGATCATGGCCGCCTCGCTGGTCGTCAGCGTGCCGGTGGTGGCCGGCTTCCTGCTGCTCCAGCGCTATCTGGTGGCCGGTCTGACGGCAGGAGCCGTCAAGTGACCCTGCCGCCCACTCCCGCCTCTCCCGCCTCTCCCGCATTTCCCGAAGGGACCTCCGTGACCATCGACCTCGCCGCGTTCCCCGCCGACTTCCTGTGGGGCACCGCCACGTCGGCGTACCAGATCGAGGGAGCCGTCGCCGAGGACGGCCGCTCGCCGTCGATCTGGGACACCTTCTCGCACACCCCCGGCATGACGGCGGGCGGCGACCACGGCGACGTCGCCTGCGACCACTACCACCGCTGGCGCGAGGACGTCGCCCTGATGCGCCGGCTCGGGGTGAACGGCTACCGGCTGTCGGTGGCCTGGCCTCGCGTCCTGCCCGGCGGCGACGGCCCGGTCAACCCCAAGGGCCTCGCCTTCTACGACGCGTTGACGGACGCCCTGCTGGAGGCGGGCATCACCCCGTCCGTCACCCTCTACCACTGGGACCTGCCCCAGGTGCTCCAGGACCGCGGCGGCTGGCCCGAGCGGGACACCGCCTTCGCGTTCGCCGAGTACGCCGAGACCGTCGCCGCCCGCCTGGGCGACCGCGTCCGCCTGTGGACCACCCTCAACGAACCCCTGTGCTCGGCGTGGATCGGCCATCTGGAGGGCCGCATGGCCCCCGGCTGGACCGATCTCACGGCCGCCGTACGCGCCTCCTACCACCTGCTGCTCGGCCACGGCCTGGCGGCCGAGGCGATCCGCGCGGCCGCCCCACAGGCACAGATCGGCATCGTCAACAACCTCTCCACCGTCCACGCGGCCACCGACCGCCCCGAGGACCTCGCGGCGGCCCACCGCCTGGACGGCCACACCAACCGCTGGTGGCTGGACCCCGTCCACGGCCGTGGCTTTCCCGCAGACATGCGCGAGGTGTACGGCGTGGACCTGCCGGAGGAGCCGGGCGACCTGAAGACCATCGCGGCCCCGCTGGACTGGCTGGGCCTGAACTACTACTTCCCCCAGACGGTCGCCGACGACCCGGCCGGCCCCGCCCCGCACGTGCGCACCGTCGACCGGCCCGGCGTCCCGCGCACCGGCATGGACTGGGAGATCGACGCGAGCGGCATCGAGGCGCTGCTGCTGCGCCTGACCGAGGACTACGGCGCCCGCAGGCTGTACGTCACCGAGAACGGCTCCGCCTACCCCGACGCCGTACGCCCCGACGGCACCGTGGACGACCCGGAGCGCCGCGCGTACCTGGAGCAGCATCTGTCGGCCTGCGCCTCCGCCCTGCGCAAGGGCGCTCCGCTGGCCGGCTACTTCGCCTGGTCCCTGCTGGACAACTTCGAGTGGGCGTACGGCTACGACAAGCGCTTCGGCCTGGTCCACGTCGACTACACCAGCCAGAAACGCACGATCAAGGCGTCGGGACACCGGTACGCGGAGATCATCCGGGAGCACCGGGGCGGGGTGCGGGAGGCGGCGTGAGAGGGCGGCGACGCCTGCCGGGGACCGCACCGCCGTCCGTTCACCGAAACCGAGTTCGCACCGGCGCCGTCCGCCTGGCACCATGGGGCGCTGCTGTGGGCGTGGCCGTGGGCCGAGCGTCCTGACCGAGGGGAGAGCCGTGGCGGACTGGATCTACATCCTCAATCCTCAACTGGACATGCTGGACGGTGAACCGGCCGACCGGGAGACGATCCGGCAACTGGCCGAGGAGGAGCCCGAACTGGAGCTCTGGCTCAGCCGCCGTAACCGAATGAAACCGGGGGACCGGCTCTGGTTCCTCTTCACCCACCCCGACGCGGCGGTCTGCGCGGTCGGCGAGGTCGACGAGGAACCCTGGCAGGACCCCGACGACAGCGAGGTCTCCTACCTGGTCGGCGCGACGCTGCTCACCGAGGCGACGAAGGCGCTGTCCCGCGACCCCGTGGGCCGTGAACAGCTCGGGATCGGGCAGGTGCGGTCGGTGCAGAAGGTGAAGCCGGAGGCGCTGCCGGTCCTGCTGGAGCGGGCCGGTCTCTGACCGGCGCATCCGGTTTCTCCCCACGGAAGAAAGTGAGGCGTGCCGCCTTGCCCCATGCCAAGGACCCTCAGCGGGAACTCTTCGCCCGGCAGTCCCGCGTCCGCGGGCTGATGCTCGGCCTGGCGATCGGAGACACGCTGGGGGCGGCGCGGGGCGGGCTGCCCGCCGGCGGGCCGCTGCCCGCCGGCGTCAGCACCCAACTGGCCTGCTTCACCGCCGAAGGCATCATCCGCGCCCAGGTCCGCGTCAACCACAAGGGCATCTGCCATGCGCCCGGAGTGGTCCTGCACGCCTACAGCCGCTGGGCCCACCTCCAGGGCATCGCCCGCGAGACCATGCAGCGCCGCTGGAACCGGTACGGCCACACCCCCTGGCCGGACGGCTGGCTCGCGGGCGTGCCCGCGCTGGCCGAACGGCGGGGCAGCGCACCGGCGACGGTGACGGCCCTGACCCGGATCGAGCAGGGCGAGCCGGGCATGGCCACCCCGAGCCGTGGCTGCCACGCGCTGACCCGGACGCTCCCGGTCGCGGCCACCGGTCCCGCGGGCGTCGCCCAGGCCGCCGCGCTCGCGGGCCTCACGCACGGCGACCCGGCGGCTCAGAGCGCCACCGCGCACGCGGTCTTCCTCGCCCGCCACTGCCTCACCCACACCCCGTCGCGGCCCGAGGACGCCGTGAGGGAAGCGCTGCACACGGGCCTGGCCGAACTCCCCGCCGCGGACCTGCCGTTCACCGGGCAGGAGCACGCCCTGCTGACGGCGGCACTGCGCCGCGCGGCCGACGAACCCGCGCACCCCGGCCACCTGGCCCGTCTCGCCCCGGAGCCCACCGCGCCCGCGGCCCTGCTCGGCGCCGTCTACGCGGCCGCGTCCTTCCCCGGGCGCACCGGCATCCGCGCCGCGCTCACCTTCGCCGCCGGCGCCCCGGACGGCGACTCGGTCGCCTGTGTGACCGGCGCGCTGCTGGGCGCCGTCCACGGCGTCGAGGCCCTGCCCACCGATCTGATCAGCCGTCATGAACTGGCCTGGGTGCTGGACACCCTGGCCCGTGACATGACCCTGGAACTCGACGATTCCCCCAGCGGGATGGAGTTCGTACCGGCGTGGGATCCGCAGTGGTGGGAGCGGTATCCGGGCTGGTGACCGGTTCCGCCCGGTGATCCGGCCACCCCAGCGCTCTTTTTGAAAATGAATGTCATGTGGCACAGTGGGGTCATGCTCACCGCCATCCCCCGGCCGGCGTTCCGTCAGGACCGGGCCGATCTTGCCTTGCCCTTTAATGCATATGATGTGCAAGTGCGACAGCAAGGCATCAGTAACCCGCGACCCCTCACCGACCACCGCATCAGGCCCGCCACCGCCGGCGACCTCGACGGCGCGCGGGCGGTCATGCTCGACACCGTCTACCGGGACTTCGGCACCGGATACGTGCCGCGCTGGCACGGCGACATCATCGACCTCGCCGGCGCCTACCTCGTCCCGCCCCGGCACACCCTCCTCGTGGCAGTCGACGCCACCGACGGCGTCGTCGCCACCGCCGCGCTCGACTCCCGCGGACCCGCGCACCCGCCCAACCCCCGCCCGCTGGCCGAGCGTTACCCCTGCGGCACCACCGCCCAGCTGCGCCGCGTCTACGTCCGCCCCGAGCACCGCAGGCGCGGTCTCGCCCGGCGGCTCGTGCGCGAACTGCTCGCCTTCGCCGCCGCCGACGGCGGCTACCGGGCCGTCTATCTGCACACCGACCCGTCCGTGCCCGGCGCCGAGGCGTTCTGGCGGTCGCTTGGCACCGTCGTCCACGACGAGCGCGAGGACGCCCACGGGGGCAACGGCGTGCTGCACATGGAGATCCCGATGCCCGCCCCCGCCCAGGCGGTGACGCGGTGACCCGCATACGCCGCCTCCGGCTGCTCGCCCCGCTCCTCCTCGTCCCCCTCCTCGCGAGCTGCTTCGCCGAGAAGGACGGCGGCGACGGCGCCCGGGCCGCCGGCGGCTCCCGGCTGCGCGTCGCCCTCGCCTTCCCGCCCGCCGAGAACCTCTCCCCGTACGGCGCCGACGCCACCATCCTCAGCCGCCTCGGCGTCACCGAGGGTCTGACCGCCCTGGACGCCAACGGCACCGCCACCCCCGCGCTCGCCGCGTCCTGGCGACGCGAGGACGCCCGCACCTGGCGCTTCACCCTGCGCGACGCCGCCTTCCAGGACGGCACCGAGGTCACCCCGGCCGCCGTCGCCACCGCCCTCACCCGCGCCACGCAGGCCAAGCCCGCCCCCGCCGCCCTGTCCGGGGTCACCCTCACCGCCCAGGCCGCCGGCGACCACGACGTCCGCGTCACCACCGCCGCGCCCGACCCGATCCTGCCGCTGCGGCTGGCGAGCCCGAGCCTGGCCGTCTTCGCCCCGAAGGCGTACGACAGCAGGGGTCACGTCGACCCGGTCTCCACCGCCACCGGCCCCTTCCGGCTCACCAAGGTCACCGGCGCCACCGCCGCCACCCTCGACCGGCACGACCGCTACTGGGGCGGCCTCGCCCACGCCGCCGGCATCGACGCCCGCTTCATCGCCGACGGCACCGCCCGCGCCAACGCCCTGCGCACCGGCGAGGTCGACATCGCCGAGGCGGTCCCGGTCGCCCAGGCCGCCACCCTGGACGCGGCGACCCGGCACGAGACCGCCACGACCCGCACCACCAGCCTGCTGCTCAACGCCGCCCGCGGACCCTTCGAGAACCCGGGGACGCGCGCCGCCGCGCGCGCCGCCGTCGACACCACCGCCCTCGCCCGGGGCGTGTACGAGGGACATGCCGACGCCGGTGCCGGCATCTACGGGCCCGCCGTCACCTGGGCCGCGGGCAAGCGGACCGAGCCCCGGCACCGGGCTCCCGGCGCCGTCGACGGCACCGCGATCACCCTCGCCACCTACGACAACCGTCCCGAACTCCCCGAAGTCGCCCAGGTGCTGAAACAGCAGCTGGAGAAGGCCGGGTTCCGGGTCACGCTCCAGGTGCGGGAGTACTCACGGCTGGAGAGCGACGCGCTCGCCGGGAGGTTCGACGCCTTCGTCCTCGCCCGCAACACCCTCGTCGACACCGGCGACCCCGTCGCCGTCCTGGCCGGCGACCACACCTGCCACGGCAACTACAACATCGCCCAGTTGTGCGACCGCAACGTCGACCGGGCCGTCGCCCGGGCCGAGTCCACCGAGGACACCGGCGCACGGCAGGACGCCGTCATGGCCGCCGAGGCCGCCGTCCTCGGCACCGACGCCGTCGTCCCGCTGGTCCACCAGCGGATCGTCACCGGCGTCGGCACCACGGTGCGGGGCGTGCTGCTCGACCCGTACGAGCGCACCCTCGTCGGCCCCGGAACGCACCGCTGACCATGCGCGCGACCCTGCGCGCCCTGCTGTGGCGCACCTCCCTCGCGGCCGGGCTCGTGTGTGCCATCGGGCTGCTGCCCTGGCTGACGCACACGGACCCGGCCCGCACTGTCCTCAAGGCCCGCTCCGCCGACCGCGACCCCGATGCCCAGGTGCTCGCCGACATCCGCGGCCAACTGCACCTCGACGAGGGACCGTTGCGTCTCCTCCTGCGATGGCTGCGGGAAGCCGGCGGGCAGTCGTGGCTCAGCGGCGCCGACGTCACCCCCACCGTGCTCGACGCCCTCGGCGCGTCCCTGCTGCTGATGACGGCGGCCCTCGCGGTCGCCGTCGTCACCGCCGCACTCGTCACCGCCCGCACGCTGCGCGGACGCACCGCACGCCGCGCCGGCGGCAGCGGCACCGCCGTCCTCGCCGCACTGCCCGAATTCCTCACCGCCTCCGTGCTCGCCACCGTCGTCGGGGTCCAGCTCGGCTGGCTGCCCGCGCTCGGCTGGTACGGGCCGCGCTGGACGGTGCTGCCCGCGCTCGCTCTCGGCCTGCCCTCCGGGGCCGTGCTCGGCCGGCTCCTCGACGACCTGCTGCCCACCGCCCTCGCCGAGCCTTGGGCCCGTGCCGCCGCCGCCCGCGGCATGCCCCGCCGCCGTATCGCCCGTCAGGCCGTCCGCCGCTGCCTGCCCGCACTGCTGCCGAACACGAGTCTGTTCGTCGTCGGCATCACCGGCGGTGCGGTCGCCGTCGAGCAGGTTTACGACATCCCCGGCCTCGGACGCACCACCCTGCAGGCCGCCCTCGCCCAGGACCTGCCGGTGCTCCAGGCGGGCACCCTCGCGCTGCTCCTGCTCGCGGCCGCCGCCACCGCACTCGCCCACCTCGCGATCCGTGTGCTGACCGGCCCCGCCCTGCGCGACGGCGCCCTGCCCACTCTGCACCGGCCCGCCCCGCGCCCGCGCACCGCCCTGCCGCTGGTGTACGGCGGCGCGCTGGCCGCCGTCGTCGCCCTCGGCCTGCCGCGCGACCCGCTCACGCTGGACACCACGGCCCGGCTCCGGCCACCCTCCGCCCAGCACCCGTTCGGCACCGACGCGCTCGGCCGGGACCTGCTCGCCCGCATCGCGCACGGCGCCCTGGACACCCTGCTGCTCGCCCTCGGCATCAGTGCCGCCGCGCTCCTCGCCGGCGTCCTGCTCGGGCTGCTGCCCCGGCTGTCCGGGCCGCTCGTCGACACCGTCAACGCGATCCCGCCCGTCCTCGCCGCGCTCCTCGTCACCGCAGTCCGGGGCGGCGGTGCGACCACTCCCGCGCTCGCCGTGCTCGCCGTCGCCTGGGCACCGCTGGCCGCGCACACCTCCGCGCTGCTGCGGCAGGAGCGGGCCACCCTGCATCTGACGGCCACCCGCGCGCTCGGCGCGGGCCGCCTCCACGTCCTGCGCCGCGCCCTGCTGCCCGCCGTGCTGCCCTCCGTCACCCGGCACGCCCTGCTGCGCCTGCCCGGCACCGCCCTCGCGCTGGCCTCGCTGAGCTTCCTCGGCCTCGGTGCGCAGCCGCCGTCCCCCGAGTGGGGCCTGCTGCTCGCCGAGAACCAGCCGTACGCCGAACGCGCCCCCTGGGCCGTCCTCGCACCCGCCGCCGTCCTCGCCCTGCTGGGCGCGCTCGCCGTCAGTGCGGCGGGCGGAGTGCGGCTGCCACGCCGCGACCGGGCCCGCAGGGCGGGGCGTCCCGTGTCCGTGGCCGGGCCGGTGGCATGACGGCGCTGCTCCGGCTGCTGATCCTCACCCAGCTCGCCTTCAACCTGGGCTTCTTCGCCGTCCTGCCCTTCCTCGCCGACCACCTCGGACGCGGCGTCGGCATGGCGGGCTGGCTCGTCGGATTCGTGCTGGGGCTGCGCACGTTCAGCCAGCAGGGGCTGTTCGTGGTCGGCGGCGCGCTCACCGACCGCCACGGCATCCGGCCCGTCGTCCTGACCGGGTGCGCGCTCAGGATCGCAGGATTCGTCTGGCTCGGGTACGCACAGCGCACCTGGGCCGTGATCGGGGCGGTGCTGCTCATCGGCTTCGCCGCCGCGCTGTTCTCCCCGGCCGTCGAGTCCGAGGTCGCCCGGCAGGCCGTCGCCCGGGAGAAGGCCGGTGGCGGCCCACGCACCCGGGTGCTGGCACTGTTCACGGTCGCCGGGCAGGCCGGGGCGTTCCTCGGGCCGCTGCTCGGCGCGCTGCTGCTGGACGTCGACTTCCGCACGGTGTGCCTCGCGGGCGCCGGGATCTTCGCCGTCGTCCTCGCCGGGCACGCCTGGCTGCTGCCACGGCACACGACGGGACGGGCGGTCGCGGTGCGCGTCGGCGGCGGCATCGGAGTGCTGCTGCGCAACGGCCGTTTCCTCGCGCTGTGCTGCGCGTACGGCGCCTACCTGCTCGCCTACAACCAGCTCTACCTCGCCCTGCCCGCCGAGGTGGAGCGCGCGGCCGGCTCCCAGGCACCGCTGGCCTGGCTGTTCGCCCTGTCGTCGCTGCTGGTCGTCACCGCGCAACTGCCGGTCACGCGGCTGGCCGGGGAGCGGCTCACGCCGCGTTCGGCGATGGTGGCGGGTCTCGCGCTGATCGCGGCCGGGTTCGCCGTCGTCGCGGTCCTTCGTCCCGCCGGGTGGACCGGCGTGCGCGGGCTGCTGCCGGCCGCCGGGTTCGTCGTCCTGCTGACGCTGGGTCAGATGCTGGTCGCCCCGGCCGCCCGCGCCTGGGTGCCCGACCTCGCCGAGGAAGGCCGGCTCGGCCTGTACACCGGCGCGCTGTCCTCGGTGTCCGGGCTCATCGTGCTGGCCGGCTCCGCCGCGGCCGGTGTCCTGCTCGACCCGGGCCTGCCGCCCGCCACGCCGTGGCTCGCGCTGGCCGCCGTACCGCTGGCGGCGATCACCCTGCTGCCACGCAAGGCAGTGGTGTGAGGCGCGGGCGCAGGCGTCAGCGCGCGGCCAGATCCAGTTCCTGGGCCTGCGCCTGTTCCGGTGCCTGTTCCCGCGCCCGGTCCGGCACCGGGACCGTGTGCGGCACGCGGGGCGCGCGGCGCCACAGCCACACCACGTCCCGGCCGAAGGACCACGTCAGCAGGGCCAGCGCCAGCAGCACCACCCCGGTGGCCGCCGGCACCGGGAGCAGGCCGGAGGCCGCCAGCAGCAGGAGGACGCCCTGGAGCGCGGCCACCGTCTTGCGGGCGGTGCTCGGCGGGAGCGGGGCGGTCAGCCACGGCCACAGCCGGGCCGCGGCGACGAACACATAGCGCATCGCACCGATCAGCAGCACCCACGGGCCGAAGTCGAGCGCCACGTACACGCTGAGCACCAGGATCAGGAACGCGTCGACCTCCATGTCGAATCGGGCGCCCAGCGCCGTCGTGGTGCCGGTGCGGCGGGCCACCTTGCCGTCCACCCCGTCCAGCAGCAGCGCGACCGCCGTCAGCGCGACGAACAGCGTCACCGGCGGCGCGCCCTCGAAGGAGTCCGCGACCAGCGCGGTCACCCCGCCGACCAGGGTCGCGCGGCCGAGTGTGACACGGTTCGCCGGGCCGAACGAGTCAAGGCCGGAACGGTGCAGGGCCCGCGACAGCACCGCCCAGCTGACCACGGCGAACACGAGCCCGGTCAGCCACCCCACCGGGCCGAGTCCTATCGCGGCGCCGAGCAGGCCCAGCAACAGAAGCTGAACCCCCGCGCCCACGGCGGGCTCCTGCTGGACCGGCCTCGTTGCGTACATGTCGTTCAGGGCCACCGAACACCCTCCGGCCGAGTGACAGAGTCGATCAACGCCGCGTACTGTGCGCGGCCTGTGCACATCCCGGTACGTGCACCGCCTTCCGATCGTTCAGGAGGATGCCGATGATCCGTTCAGCACGTGCGTTCTGGCTGCGCTCGCCAGGGCAGGGCGAGGTCCGCGACGTCACCCTGCCGGAACCGGCGGAAGGGGAGGCCGTGGTGCGCACCCTGTTCAGCGGGGTCAGCCGCGGCACCGAGACCCTCGTCTTCCACGGCGGGGTGCCCGTCAGCCAGTACGCGCAGATGCGGGCCCCGTTCCAGGAGGGCGACTTCCCCGGCCCGGTGAAGTACGGCTATCTCAACGTCGGCGTGGTGGAGGAGGGACCGCCGGAGCTGACCGGACGCACCGTCTTCTGCCTGTACCCGCACCAGACGCGGTACGTCGTCCCCGCGGCCGCCCTCACCGTCGTACCCGAGCAGGTGCCGGCGCACCGGGCCGTGCTGGCGGGCACCGTGGAGACCGCCGTGAACGCCCTGTGGGACGCAGCGCCGCTGGTCGGCGACCGGATCGCGGTGATCGGCGGCGGCATGGTCGGCTGCTCGGTGGCCGCCCTGCTCGCCCGCTTCCCGGGCGTGCGCGTCCAGCTGGTGGACACCGACCCGGGCCGCGCCCGCACCGCCGAGGCGCTCGGCGCCGGCTTCGCCGCGCCCGAGGACGCGCTCGGCGGCTGCGACCTGGTCGTGCACGCCAGCGCCACCGAGCAGGGCCTGGCCCGCGCGCTCGAACTCCTCGCCCCCGAGGGCACGGTCGTCGAACTGAGCTGGTACGGCGACCGCGCGGTCCGTCTCCCGCTCGGCGAGGCCTTCCACTCACGGCGCCTGACGATCCGCAGCAGCCAGGTCGGCACCGTCTCCCCGGCCCGCGCCTCCCGCTCCTACGGCGACCGGCTCGCGCTCGCCCTCGACCTGCTCGCCGACCCCGCCCTCGACGCCCTCGTCACCGGCGAGTCCGCCTTCGACGAACTGCCCGAGGTACTGCCCCGGCTCGCGTCGGGCGAGCTCCCGGCCCTGTGCCACCGGATCCGCTATCCCGGCCCGAGCGCCTGACCTGAGCGGCACCTCGGTACCGGCCCGAGCGCCTGACCTGAGCGAAAAGGTGAGGAGAGACTGAACGCGGGGGAGGAACGAGCCGTACTGGAAGGCATCCCCGGCGGCCATCGGCCGGGGAAGCCGACGCGCCGCACCTGGAGGGTCGTCCGTTGTTCAGTGTCACCGTCCGCGATCACATCATGATCGCCCACAGCTTCCGCGGCGAGGTCTTCGGCCCCGCGCAGCGTCTGCACGGGGCGACGTTCCTGGTGGACGCCACCTTCCGGCGCGAGGAGCTGGACGACGACAACATCGTCGTCGACATCGGTCTGGCCACCCGCGAACTCGGCGCCGTCGTCGGCGAGTTGAACTACCGCAACCTCGACAGCGAACCGGACTTCGCCGGGATCAACACCTCCACGGAGTTCCTGGCCAAGGTCATCGCCGACCGTCTCGCCGAGCGCATCCACAAGGGCGCGCTGGGCGAGGGCGCCCGGGGCATCGCCGGACTCTCCGTCACCCTCCACGAGTCGCATGTGGCGTGGGCGAGTTACGAGCGTGCGCTGTGACGGGCACGACGACGCGCAAGAAGCGGCTCGCCCACATACCCGCGCAGCCCGTACCCCCGACCGACGGCGGGATCATCCCCATGTCCCTGCGCACCGCGCACTTCGTGATGCCGGCCGGTGTCGACGACCCGTCCGCACCGAGCGGCGGCAACGCCTACGACCGGCGCGTGGGCCTGGACCTGCCCGGCTTCGGCTGGCAGCCCCACCCCCACCTGGTGGCCGGCGCCTGGCCCCGCCCGGACGCCGCCGCCCGCGCCGCGCTGGAGAGCACCCTGCGGGAGATCCCCGACGGTTCGGTGGTCCTGCTGGACGGACTGGTCGCCTGCGGCGTACCGGAGGTCGTCGTCCCGGCGGCGCGCAGGCTGTCCCTCGCCGTCCTCGTCCACCTCCCGCTCGGCGACGAGACCGGGCTCGCCCCGGCTGTCGCCGCCGACCTGGACGCGCGGGAGCGGGCGGTGCTGCGGGCCGTACCGGCCGTGATCGCCACCAGCGCCTGGGCCGGACGCCGGCTCGTCGCCCACCACGGACTCGCCCCGGACGCGGTGCACGTCGCCGCCCCCGGCGCGGACATCGCGCCCCTCGCACCCGGCACCGACGGCGTCTCCCGTCTGCTGTGCGTCGCCGCCGTCACCCCGCGCAAGGGCCAGCACCGGCTGGTCGAGGCCCTGGCCGCCACCGCCCGACTGCCGTTCAGCTGCGAACTCGTCGGCGGGACCGCCCAGGACCCGGCCTACGTATCCCGCGTCCGCTCGGCGATCCGCTCCCACGGCCTCGACGACCGGGTCCGCCTGACGGGACCGCGCACCGCGGGCGCCCTCGACGCCTCCTACGCCGCCGCCGACCTGATGGTCCTGGCCTCCGCGGGCGAGACCTACGGCATGGCGGTCACCGAGGCCCTCGCGCGCGGGGTTCCGGTACTGGCCACCGACGTCGGCGGCCTGCCCGAGGCGCTCGGCCGCGCCCCCGACGGCACCCGTCCCGGCCTTCTCGTCCCCCCGGACGACCCCGCCGCCCTCGCCACGGCCCTGCGGGCCTGGTTCGGCGACCCGGAGCTGCGCCGCCGCCTCAGGACGGCCGCGCGCGCCCGCCGGGCCGCCCTGAGCGGCTGGGGCACGACGGCCCAGCGCCTGGCCGCCGTCCTCGGCAGGCTCCCGGCGCCGTCCGGGAGGCCGGCATGACAGGGCCGGCGACCGCCGCGGACGGCCGCGTTCCGCGCGAGGCGCGGACGGCTTCGGAGGCGCCCGCTCCGGCGGCTCGGCAGCCCGAGGCCGCCGTGCAGGCCCGGGCGACGGGCGGTACGCCCGCCGTGATTCCCGGCGCCGGGCCCGTGACCCGGCCGGGGGAGCGGGAGACCGTACGGCTGCGGCCGGGTGCGCCAGAGGAACCGGCCCGGTACGCGCCCGAGTGGCTGCGGCTGCGGGAGCCGGCCGACGCCGCCGCGCGCGCCGCCGACCTGCTGGATCCGCTGCGCATCCGGCTCGCCGGCCCGCCCGGCCGCTCCGGCGGACTGGTCGTGCACGACCTGGGATGCGGCACCGGCTCCATGGGCCGCTGGCTGGCGCCCCGGCTGGACGGCGCCCAGCACTGGGTGCTGCACGACCGCGACCCCTATCTGCTGCACTTCGCCGCCGCCGGCGCCCCGCGCGCCGCCGCCGACGGCAGCCGGGTCACCGTTCAGACCCGGCGCGGCGACGTCGCCCGGCTCACCCCGGACGCGCTGGCCGGAGCCACCCTGGTCACCGCGTCCGCGCTGCTGGACGTGCTGACCCGCGACGAGGTCGACGCCCTCGCCGCCGCGTGCGCCGGAGCGGGCTGCCCCGCGCTGCTCACGCTCTCCGTCGCCGGACGAGTGGAGCTGGCCCCGGGGGATCCGCTGGACGAAGAGATCACGGCCGCCTTCAACGACCACCAGCGGCGCACCGGCCTGCTCGGTCCCGACGCGGTGACCGCGGCGTGCGAGGCGTTCGCCGCGTACGGCGCCACCGTGCGGGTCCGCCCGAGCCCCTGGCATCTCGGGCCCGACGCCCCCGAGCTGACCGCGCAGTGGCTGCGCGGCTGGGTCGGCGCCGCCGTGGAGCACCGCCCGGAGCTGGCCGGACGCGCCGAGGCCTACCTGGCGGCCCGGCTCGCGTCGCTGGCCGACGGCGAACTGCGCGTCACCGTCCACCACAGCGACCTGCTGGCCCTGCCCCGCCCGAACGGCGGCACGCCATGAGGACGCGGAGGCAGAGTCCGACCGCCGACCGCGTGGCGGCCTCGGCGGTCTCGGCGTCCACGGCAGCCTCGGCGGTCGGCGTGCTGCCGCCCGAGGCGGCCGCCTCCGGCCCCGACACCGGTCGTACCGCCCCGGCGGCAACCGGCTCCGGGACCGCCGCCGACACCACGGCGTCGCGCCCGGACGCCACCGCGTCGCATCCCGGCGTCACGGCGTCGCGCCCGGACGCCACCGCGTCGGCTCCCGGTGTCACGGCGTCCCGCCCCGGTGCCACCGTGCCGGTCCCGCGAGCGACCGTGCCCCAGTCCGCCTCCGGCCCGGCGGCGCCGCCCCCCGCCCCGCGTCGGTCGGCACCCCTGCGACGGCATCTCGGTACGGTCGCCGGGGTGGTGATCCTCGGGCTGCTGGTGTGGCGGCTGGGGACCGGGGCGTTCGTCGACGGGCTGCGCAGGATCGATGTGCCGACGCTGGCCCTGGCGGTCGGGATCGGCGCCGTGACCACCGCGTGCAGCGCCTGGCGCTGGTCGCTCGTGGCCCGCGGGCTCGGCATCCGGCTCCCCTTCGGCACCGCCCTCGCCGGCTACTACCGCGCGCTGTTCCTCAACGCCGCCCTGCCCGGCGGTGTCCTCGGCGACGTGCACCGCGCGGTGCGGCACGGGCGCAGCGCCGGCGACCTGGGACGCGGCGTGCGGGCGGTGGTGCTGGAACGCGCCGCGGGACAGGCCGTCCTGGCGGGCGCCGGGCTGTTCGTGCTGCTCGTCGTGGACTCCCCGGTCCGCGACGACGTACGGCATGCCGTCCCGGTCGCCGCGCTCGCCGCCGTCGGCGCGCTGGCCGTCGCGCTCGCCGTCCGGATGAACCGCGCACCCGGGGCGCCTGCGCGCCGCGCCCGTGCGCTGCGGGCGGCGCTCGCGGAGGCCCGCGAGGGGCTGCTGTCCCGGCGCAACGGGCCCGGCGTGCTGCTGTCCTCGGTCGTCGTGCTCGCCGGTCACCTGGCGACGTTCGTCCTCGCGGCCCGGGCCGCCGCGCCCGGCACCGGGCTCGTCACGCTGCTGCCGCTCGCCGTGCTCGCCCTGCTCGTGATGGGACTGCCGCTGAACGTCGGTGGGTTCGGGCCGCGCGAGGGCGTGACCGCGTGGGCGTTCGGTGCCGCCGGGCTCGGCGCGGACACCGGGCTGGCCGTCGCGGTCGTCTACGGCGTGCTGTGCTTCGCGGCGGCCCTGCCCGGCGTGCTGGCGCTGCCCGCCCGCGGCTACTCCCCGGCGGCCGCCGTGAGCAGCGCGAAGTACGCCCCGAACGAGTCCGCGAGGGCCGCCAGCAGTTCCCTGCCCTTGTCCGCCGAGCCCAGGGAAGGACGGCCGATGACACCGGAAGCCGTATAGGCGGACATGCCCACGGTGAGCAGATGACGGCGGTCGTCGGCGACGACGTCGGCGGACTCGTAGCCGGGCCGGACCATTTCGGGGTGAGCGTGCAGCAGAACGGACGTCTCGATCTCGCCCGCGTGCATGTCGGTGAGCAGCGATGTGGCCACCCCCGCCCGCACGCGGGCCGCCTCCCAGTCCTCGGCGGCCGGGAACAGCGCCATGCGCTCGCCGCGCGCGGACGCCTCCTGGACGACGTTGCCGAGCACGTAGTTGCCGCCGTGCCCGTTGACGACGACCAGGGCCTCGACGCCGGAGTGGCGCAGCGAGGCGGCGATGTCCCGGACCACCGCGTGCAGGGTCACCGCGGAGATGCTGACGGTGCCCGGCCAGCCGGCGTGCTCGTGCGAACAGGAGATCGTCACCGGCGGGAGGAGCTGCACGGGGTACGCGGCGGCGATCTCCCGGGCGATCGCACAGGCGACGAGGGTGTCCGTCGCCAGCGGAAGGTACGGGCCGTGCTGCTCGTGGCTGCCGACGGGAAGGACGGCGACCCGTGCTGAACCGTCCGCCGCCCTGGCCCGTACGTCTTCCGTGGTGTCCGCGGGCAGCAGACCGTGACCCGCCGGCACCGGACCGTCTCCCGCTGTCACCGAGCCCGAACCACTCATGTTTTCACGGCCTTTCGTACAGAGCTGAGGAATCAGATCATGACAGAGAACAGCACGGCGCCCCTCGGCGTCCTCGGCGAGAAGCAGGACCGGCGCACGGGTGTGGAACGCGTCGTGAGCGCGCCGCTGCCGACGGTGTACGGGATGTTCCAGGCGATCGGTTTCCTGGACCACGACCGCGGCGAGGAGCAGGTCGCGCTCGTGCACGGCGACCTGGGCACCGAGAACGTCCTGGCCCGGCTGCACTCGGAGTGCCTCACCGGTGACGCGTTCGGTTCCCGGCACTGCGAGTGCGGCGACCAGCTGGCCGCGGCTCTGCGCGCGGTCGTCGCCGAGGGCAGCGGTGTCGTGCTGTATCTGCGGGGCCACGAGGGCCGGGGCATCGGGCTGCTGGCCAAACTGCGGGCGATGGCGTTGCAGGCGGAGGGCCTGGACACCGTCGAGGCGAACCTGGCCCTCGGGCTGCCGGTGGACGCCCGCGACTACGGTGTGGCCGCCGCGATGCTGGCCGACCTGGGCGTGGACTCTGTGCGGCTGATGTCCAACAACCCGCTCAAACGCGAGGCGTTGGTGCGGCACGGGATCGGTGTCGCCGAGCAGGTGCCGCTGCTGATCCCGCCGTGCGAGAACAACATCACGTATCTGCGCACCAAGCGGGAGCGGATGGACCATCACCTGCCGCACCTGGACGCGGTGGCCCACTGGTCCTGACCCGGCCCCGGCTCAGTCGGTGACCGCCTCGTGCACGAGCCGTCTGAGCTGCGGGAACAGCCGCAGGGAGCGCTTCGGCCGCAGCTGGGTCAGGAACTGCACGGTCAGCTCCCGGCCCGGATCCACCCAGAACGTCGTGGTCGCCACCCCGCTCCAGCCGAAGGTGCCGGGCCCGGCCGGTGCCAGGGTGCGGGCGGGGTCGGTGACGACGGAGACGCCGAGGCCGAAACCGACGCCGTCGTTGCCGGGTTCGTCATGGGCCGGGCGGCTGCCGAAGGACCTCAGGTCGGCACCGCCCGGCAGCTGGTTGCGGGTCATCTCCGCCACCGTGCGGGGCGCGAGCAGGCGTACGCCGTCGAGTTCCCCGCGGCGGCGCAGCATCTCCATGAAGCGGTGCCAGTCGGGTGCGGACGTCACCAGGCCGCCGCTGCCGGACAGGAACCGGGGCCGTCCGCGCACCGGCAGTCCGGGGATCGGCGTGATCCCGCCGTCGTCCGCGTCGCCGTACAACTCGGCGAGCCGCTCGGCCTGTTCGTCTCCCACGTGGAAGCCGGTGTCGGTCATGCCGAGCGGGCGGAAGATCCGCTCGGTGAAGAAGGCGTCGAGCGGCTGCCCGGAGACCACCTCGATCACCCGGCCGAGCACATTGGAGGCAACCGAGTAGTTCCATTGCGTGCCGGGGTCGAACTGCAGCGGCAGGCTCGCGTACAGCTCGATCGTCTCCGCGAGGTCGCAGCCCGGCCGCACCGAGGACTCCAGGCCAGCCGCCCGGTACAGGGCGTCCACCGGGTGGGTGTGGTAGAAGCCGAAGGTCAGACCGGCGGTGTGGGTCATCAGGTGCCGGATCAGGACGGGCCCGGCGGCCGGTCGGGTCCGCACGTCGGCGCCCTCGCCGGCGACGTACACGCGGGGCGCGGCGAACGCCGGCAGATATCGTTCGAGCGGGTCGTCGAGCGCCAGCCGGCCCTCCTCGGCCAGCAGCAGCGCGGCGACCGCGGTGACCGGCTTCGTCATCGAGTAGATCCGCCAGAGTGTGTCCGGCTCGACGGGCGCCCCGGCGGCCAGGTCGCGCAGGCCGTGGCAGGTGAGGTGCGCGACGCGTCCGCCGCGCGCCACGCAGATCAGGAACCCGGGCAGCCGGCCCTCCTCGACGAGGCGGACGACATGCCGGTCGAGCCGGTCCAGCGCCTTCGCGTCCAGCCCGGCCTCGCCCGGCTCCACCTCTTGTCGCAGCAGTGCCATCGCGTGTCCTTCGTCGCCGCGTGCCCCTCCACCGGCATACCCCACCGGCGGGGCGTCAGACGTCAGGCCGCGCGGAAGCGGCGGGAAGCGTTCCGGCCGCTTCCGCGGCGGTCGCCGCGTCCCCGGCCGCTTCCGCGCCTGCCTCCGCCCCCGCCTCCGCCCCCGCCTCCGCGTCCGCTTGGGTCGCTGTCCCGGGGCCGGTGTCCCGTCCCGGTAGCGCTCGTGCCGCCGCCGTGGACGCCGCCGCCACGACTGCCAGGGCGAGCAGGGCCGCCCGCGGTCCGGCCAGACCCCACAGGGTGGTCGCCGCAGCCACGCCCAGCACCGGACCGAGGTTCAGCGCTGTCTGCTGCAGACCACCCGCCACCCCGGCCGAGCGCGCGGCCGCCTGGCGTACGACGACATGGGTGGCCGCCACCATCACCGTGCCGAAGCCCGCGCCGAGCAGTGCGAACCCGGCACCGAAGGCGAGCGGGGCGGTGGCGCGGGCGAGGACCAGCAGCCCCAGCGCGAGGGCCGCGAGCGCCGCCGCGGTCGTACGGCGGGCACCGGCCCGGCGCAGCGCGACGGCGCAGCCCGGCGCGGCCACGATCATCAGCGCGGCCAGCGGCAGGGCGGTCAGGGCGCAGTGCAGCGGGTCCAGACCGAGGTCGCGCTGGAGCACGTAGACGCACAGGAACAGGGCGCCCTGGAGGGCCGCCGACGCGGCCACCAGCATGCCCAGTGCGGCGCCGACTCCGGGCGCGCCGACCGCGTCGGCGG
This sequence comes from Streptomyces sp. NPDC104814, assembly GCF_055583185.1. Lineage (NCBI taxonomy): Bacteria > Bacillati > Actinomycetota > Actinomycetes > Kitasatosporales > Streptomycetaceae > Streptomyces > Streptomyces sp. NPDC104814. Next base: position 738,106 of record NZ_JBVJOL010000001.1, read on the forward strand.
GCACCAGCGGATCGGCGGTACGACGCTCATGACGCACGAAGAGCAGGGCCGCCCCCACGGCTGCTGCGAGTTCGAGCCCGCGGGCCGGCGTCCATCCGGACACCGGGAGGGCGACAAGAGCGTGCACCGAACCGGCCAGGCAGAGCGCGAGCAGCACGGCGCCGTACAGGTCCGGACGGGGCGCCGGGCGCTCGCGGCGGGGCGCATCCCCTTGCCCGGGGGCCAGGGCGAGCAGCCCGAACAACGCCGCCGGTACGACGTTGACCAGGAACACCGCCCGCCAGCCCACCGCCGTGGTCAGGGCGCCGCCGATCAGCGGTCCCGTCGCCGCGGCCAGCCCGATGGCCGCCGTGCGCACGGCGAGCGGCCGGCGCAGCCGGTCGGGCGGGTAGGCGGCGCGCAGCATGCCGAGCGTGGCCGGCTGGAGCAGGGCCCCGAAGACGCCCTGCACGACCCGCAGCGCGACGACCCAGCCCACGCCGGGGGCCGCCGCGATCCCGGCGGAGGCCGCGCCGAAGCCGAGCATGCCGACGGCGAAGACGCGCCGGTGTCCGTGCAGGTCGGCGAGCCGCCCCGCGAGCACCAGCAGGCCGGCCACCGCGATGAGGTATCCGGTGGTGGTCCACTGCACCTGGCCGACCTGCGCGTGCAGGTCCGCGCCGAGGGTGGGCTGGGCGACGGTGAGGACCGTGCCGTCCAGGGCCACGATCACCGCGCCCGCGACGCTGCACGCCAGGGCCGTGCGCCGCCTCACCGGGCCGTCCCGGAGCCGAGGTGGGCGTCCAGCGTGCTGCGCAGCAGGGGAGTGATGTCCTCGCTTCCGGTGGCGAGTGACAGGCTGCCCCAGCGCCACAGCTGGGCGATGCCGTGCAGGTTCGCCCACAGCGCGGCCGCGACCGTGCGGGCGTCGGCGTCCGGCCGGGCCCGGCCCACCAGGTCCACGAGCACGCCGAACAGCGGCAGACTCGTCTCCCGCAGCCCGAGACGGCCGCTCTCCAGCAGATCATGACGGAACATCAGCTCGTACATGCCGGGGTTGTCCCGGGCGAACTCCACGTACAGCCGGGCCAGTTCCTCGGCCTCCGTGCGCGGGGAGCCCGTGGCCGCCCGCGCCGCGACCCGGCTCGCCAGGTCGTCGAAGCCGCGGCGGGCGATGGCCGACAGCAGCTCCAGATGGGTGGGGAAGTAACGGCGCGGCGCCCCGTGCGAGACGCCGGCGCGCCGGGCGATCTCCCGCAGGGTCAGTGCCTGGACGCCCTCGTGCGCGACCAGGTCCACGCCGGCGTCGACAAGACGGGTCCGCAGATCGGCCGGTTCGGCAGCAGTCATGGGCACTGTCTACCAGCCGGACGTAGACAGTGTCTACTCGGGGGAATGAGGGATGCCGCGGGGGAGTTGAGCGAGATATGACTCACGACACGAATCAGGACGCGCTGCTCGCCCTGCTCTCCGAGCGGCCGGGCGGGGCGCTCGTCACCCTCAAGCGCGACGGCCGCCCGCAGCTGTCGAACGTCCTTCACCACTACGACCCCGACGAGCGGGTCATCCGGATCTCGCTGACCGACGACCGTGCCAAGACGCGCAACCTGCGGCGCGATCCGCGGGCGACGTACCACGTCTCCACCGCCGATGGATGGGCCTACACGGTCGTCGAGGCGACCGCGGACCTCTCCCCGGTGGCCGAGGACCCGCACGACGAGACCGTGGAGGAACTCGTCCGGCTCTACCGGGCCATCCAGGGCGAGCACCCCGACTGGGACGACTACCGCGCCGCGATGGTCCGCGAGCGCCGTGTGGTCCTGCGCCTGCCCGTGGAGCGGGTGTACGGCATCCCGAGGGGCGCCCTCGGCGGCTGACGGCCCCGGCGGATCAGCCCGCGGAGGACGCCCCGGATCGCGTCTCGCCGGGCGCCTGCGTCCGTGTCCCGGCCGGCGCTCCGGTCCGCGCCTCGATCGCCCGCAGCACCGCGACCATGTCCGCGCCTCCGTGCCCGAGTGTCACCGTCTCCTCGAACAGCGCGTGGCAGGCGTCGAGGAGGGGGGAGGCGAGCCCTCGGGCGCGGGCGGCCTCGGCGATCAGCCGGTTGTTCTTCAGGACGTCCAGCGCGGCCGCCTGCACCGCGAAGTCCCTGGTCAGCAGCTTGGGCGCCTTCATCCGGGACACCGCGCTGGCCATGGGCCCGGCGTCCAGCACGTCCAGGAACAGCGCGGGGTCCAGCCCCTGCCGTCCGGCGAAGTGGAACGCCTCGGTCAGCCCGGTCACCTGGGTGATCAGGAACAGGTTCACCGACAGCTTCATCAGCAGCGCGTTCGGGGCGGCACCGCAGACGAACGCCTGGTGGCACATCGGCGCCAGCAGCGGCCGTACCGCGGACACCGCCTCCTCCTCGCCGGCCAGCAGCGCCACCAGCCGGCCCTGCTCGGCGGGCACCCGTGATCCGGAGACGGGGGCCTCGACGTACCGGCCGCCCGCCGCGCGCACGTCCGCCTCCAGGGCGCGGGAGAACTCCGCGGACGTGGTGCCCATGTGGACGACGGTCCGTCCGGCCACCCGGGCGGTGAACTCCGCGGTGTGCCGGGCGAGCACGGCGTCGACGGCCGCCTCGTCGGCCAGCATCAGGAACACGGTGCCGGCCCGGGCGAAGACCTCGCCGGCGTCGGCGGCCACCGCGGCACCGGCCGCGCGCAGCGGCTCGGCGCGGCCCGGCGTGCGGTTCCACACGGTCAGCGGGGTCCCGGCGGCGGCCAGACGCAGGGCCATGGGCTGCCCCATGACGCCGAGACCGATGAAGCCGACGTGCATGCGTCCGCCCTCCTCCGACGAAGCTATGACAGCGGTCATAGTAGCGCGGCTCCATGACCGTCGTCATAGAAGGCCGTCCGGCCCTACCCTGGGCGCAGGCTCGGCGACGGTTATGGGAGGTCTGACGATGGCGGGGTCCGGACCGGGACCACGGGAGCGGATGGTGTTCAGCGCCGCCCAGCTCATCCGGCGCGACGGTGTGAGCTCGACCGGGATGCGCGACGTCGCCGCACACGCCGAGGCGCCCCGCGGCTCGCTCCAGCACTACTTCCCCGGCGGCAAGGAACAGCTCGTCAACGAGGCGGTCGGCTGGGCCGGCCGGTACGCCGCCCGGCGCGTGCCCCGCTTCCTCGCGCGGCTCGACGTCCCCACGCCCAGCGGCCTGTTCGCGGCGATGGCCCGCCAGTGGATCGACGAGTACGAGAGCGGGGGCTTCGCCACGGGCTGCCCGGTCGCCGCCGCCACCGTCGACTGCTCCGCCTCCGGGGAGAGCACCCGCGAGGCGACGGCCGGGGCGTTCGCCACCTGGACCGGCGCGGTGGCCGAGGCGCTCACCGGCATGAACGTCCCCGACGACCGCGCCCGCTCCCTCGCCACCGTGATGATCAGCACCCTGGAGGGCGCCATCCTCCTGGCCCGCAGCGAACGCGACACCCGCGCGCTCCACACGGCCGTGGAGGAACTGGCCCCCCTGCTCGACGCGGCGGTGGCGCCGCGCCAGGACTGACCCGGCGGCACGCATCCGGCAGCACTCATCCGGCACGGAAACCGTGCCGCGTGCCCCCGCCACCACCGCCAGTACCACTTCGGCGACGCGTCCCGGCCGGTGCTTGCCGGGACCGCGCGGGCGCCCTAGCCTCCCCGGGGTGATCAATGGGGCGCACGTGGTGCTGTACAGCAGGGACGCGGAGGCCGACCGGGCCTTCCTCAGGGACGTGCTGGGCTGGCCGCACGTCGACGCCGGCAACGGCTGGCTGATCTTCAAGATGCCACCCGCCGAGGTGGCCTGCCATCCGGCGGACGGCGAGCCGTCGCACGAGCTGATGCTGATGTGCGACGACCTGACCGCGACCATCGCCGAACTCGCGGACAAGGGGGTCGACTTCAGCCCCGTCGTGCAGGCGCCCTGGGGCCGCCTCACCGGGTTCCGGCTGCCGGGCGGCGGCGAGATCGGACTGTACGAACCACGCCACCCGCGGCCGTAGGGGCCGCACGGCACCCGCCGCCGTAGGGGCCCTCCTGTCGGCCACCGGACGGTCCGGACGAGTTCCGGCGCGGGGATGCGCCGTAGTACGGGACCCCGGTCGCCGTGGGTACGGCTCCCGGGGCTCCGGTGGGTGCGAACGGTCAGGCCGTGACCGTCTCCTGCTGTGCCGCCGGAGGCACCGGCCGCTCCCCGAGCAGCTCCGTCGGCACCCGGTGCGTCTCCCGTGCGGAGAGCGCGGCGATCACCGGCGGCACGCACAGCGCGGCCGTGAACAGTGCCACCGCCGCCCAGTCGTCACCGCCCGGCCCGGCGATCTGCGCCGCGAACGTCACCGCGAAACCGGCGATGGCGAACCCGATCTGGGTGCCGACGGCCATGCCGGACAGCCGGACCCGGGTGGAGAACATCTCGCCGTAGAACGCGGGCCACACGCCGTTCGCGGCGCTGTAGACGATCCCGAACGCCACGACGCCGCACACCAGCGTCAGCGGGTAGGAGCCCGTGGAGATCGCCCACAGGTACAGCGCCATCGTCACCGCGCTGCCCACCGCCCCGGCCAGGTACACCGGCCGGCGGCCGATCCGGTCCGACAGCCGCGCCCACAGCGGGATCGCGCCCAGCGCCACGAGATTGGCGAGCGCGCCCACCCACAGCATCCCGGACCGGTCCATCCCGACCGCGTCGCTGGTGGCGTACGCCAGCGCCCACACTGTGAAGACCGTGCTGACGGAGGCGATCAGCGCGCCGGCGATCACCCGCAGCACGTCCGCCCAGTGCTCGCGCACCAGCACCGCCAGCGGCAGTTTCACCACGCCCTCGCTCGCCGCCTGCCGGGTGAACGCCGGGGTCTCGGCCAGCCGGCGGCGCACCAGATAGCCGGCCACCGCGACCAGGATGCTCAGCCAGAACGGCACCCGCCAGCCCCACGACAGCAACTGGTCCTCGGGCAGCGCCGCGATCGGCAGGAAGACGAGCGTGGCGATGAGCTGACCGCCCTGCGTACCGCTGAGGGTGAAGCTGGTGAAGAACCCGCGCCGCTCAGGCGGCGCGTGCTCCAGCGTCATGGAACTGGCGCTGGCCTGCTCACCGGCCGCCGAGATGCCCTGCAGCACGCGGCAGGCCACCAGCAGCACCGGAGCGAGGCCGCCGACCTGGGCGCGGGTGGGCAGACAGCCGATCAGGAACGTCGAGACGCCCATCAGGATCAGCGTGAACACCATGATCTTCTTACGGCCCAGCCGGTCCCCGATGTGCCCGAGGAAGAGCGCGCCGACCGGGCGGGCGGCGTAGGCGACACCGAACGTGGCGAGCGAGAGCAGGGTCGCGGTCGCCGGGTCGGAGGAGTCGAAGAAGACCTTCGGGAAGATCAGCGCGGCCGCGCTGCCGTAGATGAAGAAATCGAAGTACTCGAGGGCACTGCCGATCCAGGCGGCGGCCGCCGCCTTCCTGGCCTGGCCGGGCGGGGCGGTGGCGTCGTGCGGTGCGGCGGGGACGGACACGGCGTGCTCCTTCGGGGGACTCCACCGTAGGCGGAACGGGGTGAGCGGAATACCGCGGGACGACCGGCGGACGACCACGCAACGAGCGCGGAAGGACCGCAGGACGACCGCAGGACGACCGCGGACAACGCGAGGACAGCGGGGGAGAGCCGGATCTTCGGCTAATTAACCCACTGGATAGTTAGTCGCGATGGCAAGCGATGTTGCGCCCGTGTTTCCGCCCTGTCAAGAGGTGACGCCCGGCCGAAGTCTGCGGACCGTAGTCCGCGGAGGTCAGCCGTCGGCGCGCTCCGCCGTCAGATACGCGATCACCATGTCGCCCAGCATGGTCCGGTAGCGCTCCCGCTCCGCCGGTGCGAGCAGGTCGCGGTCGAACAGCGCCCCGAAGGTGTGCCGGTTGGAGACCCGGAAGAAACAGAACGCGCTGATCATCGCGTGCAGGTCGACGGCGTCGACGTCCGCCGTGAACAGGCCCGACCGCCGGCCGGCGGCCAGGATGCGGCGGATGACGTCCAGCGCCGGCGAGCCGATCCGGGCGAGTTTCCGGGAGGCCGCGATGTGCTCGGCCTCGTGGATGTTCTCGATGCTGACCAGCCGGATGAAGTCCGGATGCTGCTCATGGTGGTCGAACGTCAGCTCCGCCAGCCGGCGGATGGCCGCGACCGGGTCCAGGTGCTCGACGTCCAGGCGCTGCTCGGCCTCGCGGATCACCGCGTACGCCTGCTCCAGCACGGCCGTGAACAGCTGCTCCTTGCCGCCGAAGTAGTAGTAGATCATCCGCTTGGTGGTGCGGGTGCGGGCGGCGATCTCGTCGACGCGGGCCCCGTCGTAGCCGGCCCGGGCGAACTCCTGGGTCGCCACGTCGAGGATCTCGGCCCGGGTCCGGGCGGCGTCGCGGGTCCGTCCGCCGGTGCGTGCCGGTTCGTCGACGCTGGTCATGGGCTTCCCCCGATGCGTTGGGCCAGTGCGCAGATTGTAGAAGGCGGCCGGTGTCCGGTGGGCCGGGGCTTTGCGCGGGCCCGTTCGGCTGATATAGCTAACGTACTGGTTCGTACATTAGCTCCGGAGGTCAGCAGTGCCCGGTGACTCCTTTCTCGTCGGACTGATCGGTTCCGGCATCGGCCCGTCCCTCAGTCCGGCGCTGCACCAGCGGGAGGCCGACCGCCAGGGCCTGCGCTGTCTGTACCGGCTCCTCGACCTCGACACGCTCCGGCTGGCCCCCGAGGCGGTCGGCGACCTGGTGCGCTCCGCCCGCGACCTCGGCTACGACGGGCTGAACATCACGCACCCCTGCAAGCAGCTGGTGATCCCCCATCTCGACGCCCTGGACCCGCGGGCCGAGGCGCTCGGCGCGGTCAACACGGTCGTCTTCGACGGCGCCCGGGCCGTCGGCCACAACACCGACGTCACCGGCTTCGCCGCCTCCTTCGCCCGGGGCCTGCCCGACGCCCCGCTGGAGCGGGTCGTGCAGCTCGGCGCGGGCGGCGCCGGCGCGGCCGTCGCGCACGCCGCGCTCACCCTCGGCGCCGAGCGGATCACCCTCGTCGACGCACAGCCCGAGCGGGCCGCCACCCTTGCCGCGTCCCTGTCCGCGCACTTCGGCGCAGGCCGCGCGGTCGGCGCCACCCCGGACGAGCTGCCCGCGCTGCTCACCGGCGCGGACGGCGTCATCCACGCCACCCCGACCGGCATGGCCGCCCACCCCGGCCTGCCGCTCGCCGCCGAGCTGCTGCACCCCGGCCTGTGGATCGCCGAGGTCGTCTACCGCCCCCTGGAGACCGAGCTGCTGCGCACCGCGCGGGCGCTCGGCTGCGCCACCCTCGACGGCGGCGGCATGGCCGCGTTCCAGGCCGCCGACGCGTTCCGCCTGTTCACCGGGCGGGAACCCGACAGCGCGGCCATGCTCGCCGACCTCGCCGCACTGACCGGCGCCGCCGCGACCACCACCCCGTGAGGCCACCGATGCGCACCTGTATCGCCACCGTCTGCCTGAGCGGCTCACTGACCGAGAAACTCACGGCCGCCGCCCGGGCCGGCTTCGACGGCGTCGAACTCTTCGAGAACGACCTGCTCGCCAGCCCGCTGACCCCCGAGGAGATCCGCGCCCGCTGCGCCGACCTCGGCCTGGCCATCGACCTGTACCAGCCGATGCGGGACATCGAGGCGCTGCCCGAGGAGGAGTTCGCCCGCGCTCTGCGCCGCGCCCGGCACAAGTTCGAGCTGATGCGCCGCCTCGGCGGCGACACCGTCCTCGTCTGCTCCAGCGTCCACCCGCTCGCCACCGACGACGACGCCCTCGCCGCCGGCCAGCTCGCCCGGCTCGCCGGCCTCGCCCAGGACTTCGGCGTCCGCGTGGCCTACGAGGCACTGGCCTGGGGACGGCACGTGTCGACGTACGACCACGCCTGGCGGATCGTCGAGGCCGCGGACCACCCGGCGCTCGGCACCTGCCTCGACAGCTTCCACATCCTCTCCCGTGGCTCGGACCCCAAGGGCATCGAGGACATCCCCGGCGAGAAGATCTTCTTCCTCCAGCTCGCCGACGCGCCCCGCCTGGCCATGGACGTCCTGCAGTGGAGCCGCCACTACCGCTGCTTCCCCGGCCAGGGAGGCTTCGACGTGGCCGGTCTGGTCCGGCACGTGCTGCGCACCGGATACACCGGCCCGCTGTCCCTGGAGGTGTTCAACGACGTCTTCCGGCAGGCCGACCCCGGCCCCACCGCCGTCGACGGCCGCCGCTCCCTGCTGGTCCTCCAGGAGGAGACCGGCGCGGCCGCGCTGCCCGCACCGACCGTGCCCACGGGTGTCGCCTTCGCCGAACTCCTCACCCCGGACCCCGCCCCCGCCGCCGCGGTGCTCGGCGCCCTCGGCTTCACCCGCACCGCCCGCCACCGCGGCAAGCCCGTCGACCTGTGGGAGCAGGGCGACGCGCGGATTCTGGTCAACACCGGGGCGGCCGCCCGCCGCGACGGCACCCGGCTCGCCGCGATCGGCCTCACGACACCCGACCCGGCCGCCGCGGCCCGCCGCGCCGAGGCCCTGCTCGCCCCCGTCCTGCCCCGCCGCCGCGCACCCGGCGACGCGCCGCTGGAGGCGGTGGCCGCGCCCGACGGCACGGAACTGTTCTTCTGCGCCCCCGGCCGCACAGCGGGGCGCCCCGACTGGCGCGCCGATTTCACGGACGTCGCCCCGGCCCCGCCGGACACCGGCATCCGCGGCATCGACCATCTCGCGCTCACCCAGCCCTGGCACCACTTCGACGAGGCCGCCCTCTTCCACCGGTCCGTCCTCGGCCTCGACGCCCAGGAGAGCGTGGACCTGGCCGACCCCTACGGCCTGATGCGCAGCCGCGCCGTCGCCACCGCCGACGGCGCGGTCCGCCTCGCGCTCACCGTGGGCGCGGCCCCCGGCGACGCCACCGCGCACGCCCGGCACATCGCGCTGGCCTGCGACGACGTGGTCGCCGCGGCGCGCCGCTTCCGCGCGGCGGGCGGCCGGCTGCTGCCGGTGCCCGCCAACTACCACGACGACCTGGCCGCCCGCTTCGACCTCCCCGAGGAGGAACTGGCCGCCTACCGCGACCTCGGCATCCTCTACGACCGCGACCCGCACGGCGGCGAGTTCCGCCACTGCTACACGCGGACCGTCGGCCACGTCTTCTTCGAACTCGTCCAGCGCGACGGCGGTCACCAGGGCTACGGCGCGGCGAACGCACCGGTGCGGCTGGCCGCGCAGCACCTCGCGCACGGAGTCACGGGCGGCTGACGGCGCGGGTGACACCCGCGATCACCGTGGAGGCCAGGATCCAGCCGGTGAGCACCAGGGTGTAGGCGAGGGCCTGATACCCGCCGCGCGGGGCGAACGCGGACTCCTGCCCGAAGGACAGGACCGGAAGCAGCAGGTCGAGGGTGTAGAACACCGGGTTGAACGGGGGAGCCTCACCGGCCTTGAGCGGCTGCGGGTGGTGCAGCGCGAAGGCGGCCGAGCCGACCGCGAGCAGCGACAGCAGCCAGACGGCGGCCCGCAGCGGCCGGAAGCCGTAGCCGACGGTGACGTCCTGGACCAGCCCCCACAGCCGGCCGTACCAGGGCAGGGTGCGGCGGTGGCGGCGCTGCTTGGCCAGCTGCACGAGCCGGGCGGCATGGTCGTCGCCGGTGCGCCGGTAGGCGGCCGTCAGCTGCTCGTAGGCGTGCGGGACATAGCCGTTGCGGTCGCGTTCCAGCATGGGCAGACGGCGTTCGGCGGGCTCGTGCGGGGTCAGGGCGGTGTAGGTGAGGTCGCTGAGATACACGGAGGCCGGCACTGCCTCCGGGTCCAGGAACAGCGCGTCCATCTGACTGCGGCGCAGGTTGAGGCTGCCCTCCATGGCGGGCCCGCGGCGCAGCCACAGCTCGCCCAGCGAACTGCTGCTCGCCTGCAACGCGGTGCCGCCCGGATGGGACAGGAGGGTGTACGACAGGTCGAGCCGCCCTGCGATCCGGGCGCCACGCAGGCCGAGCCCCCCGTGCACCTCGGCGTCCCGGATCTGGAAGTCGCCCTCGACGGCGAGCGTCTCGGCGTCGAGCGCCGCCCCGCCGGGGTGGCTCAGCCGGGCCTCGTTGAGGTTGACCGACCCGGCGACGGAGGCGCCGGTGGCCCGTATCCCGCCGCGGGTGCGCAGGCCGGGGGCCGACAGGTCGTCACCGATGCGGGCCTGGTTCAGCTGCAGTACGGGTGAGTCGTCCAGAGCCGTGACTTCGGCCCGATCCAGGAACAGCGCGCCCCCGATCTGGGTTCCGGCGAGCATCAGCCGACCCGCCACCCGGCACTCGCTCAGTCGCACCATCCCCTCGACGCGGGCACCCGCGAGATTGAGCCCGGGCAGCACCGAGCCACGCAGGCTGAGGCGCGGAAGCTGAACGCCGTAGAACTCCAGGCGTTCATCGAAGTAGCAGCGGCTCATCCGTACGGGCCGTTCGAGCACCGCGTGGGTGAGATCGAGCGGCCCGGTGATCCGGGCACCGGTGACCCGCAGCGCCGATATCTCCCCCTCCTCGGTGGGGGCGCTGACCAGCAGGGCGCGCAGGACCGAGGCCCGCAGCGTGCGTTCGGGGCCCCAGTCCTGACCGCCGGCCGCGTCCTCGTCGGGTGCGGCACGGAAGTCCACGTCCTCGCCCCGCGGGAAAGCCCGCCAGACTCGCTGCTCTGCCGGTGTCAGATCGTTGATCTCCATCGGCCGCGACTCTGGCGGGCTGATCGCACACTGTCAACCACGCCTCTACGCGCGGACGTTCCACTCCGCGATCACCGGGCGCCCGTGCTCCAGCGACAACCGGCTCACCGTCGCCGTCGCCAGCTGGAACAGCCGTCCCTGGGACGGCGGCAGGCCCAGGCGACGGGCCGTCAGGACGCGCAGGAAGTGGGAGTGGGCGACCACGATCACGTCTCCGGCGTCCAGCGCGGGAGCGATCCGGGCCAGGACCCGGTCCGCCCGCGCCCCCACCTCGTCCGGCGACTCGCCGGGGCTGTCCCCGGGCGGGACGCCGTCGGTCCACAGGTCCCAGCCGGGGCGGGTGCGGTGGATGTCGACGCTGGTGACGCCCTCGTACGCCCCGTAGTCCCACTCGTGCAGGTCACGATCGGGTGCCGCGCCGAGGCCCGCGAGTTCCGCCGTGCGGACGGCCCGCCGCAGCGGGCTCGTGAGAGCCAGTGCGAAGGGCCGCCCGGACAGCAGCGGAGCCAGGGACTTGGCCTGCTCCTCGCCGTGGGTGGTGAGGGGCAGGTCGGTGAAGCCGGTGTGCTGTCCCGTCAGGCTCCACTCGGTCTCGCCGTGGCGGACGAGAAGAAGGTCTCCCACCGCCTCGTCACTTCTTCGCGGACTCGACGGCGTGGCCGCCGAACTGGTTGCGCAGCGCCGCGATCATCTTCATCTGCGGCGAGTCGTCCTGGCGGGAGGCGAACCGGGCGAACAGGGAGGCCGTGATCGCGGGCAGCGGCACCGCGTTGTCGATGGCCGCCTCGACCGTCCAGCGGCCCTCGCCGGAGTCCTCGGCGTAGCCGCGCAGCTTGTTCAGGTGCTCGTCCTCGTCGAGGGCGCTGACGGCGAGGTCCAGCAGCCAGGAGCGGATGACCGTGCCCTCCTGCCAGGAGCGGAAGACCTCGCGGACGTTGTCCACGGAGTCGACCTTCTCCAGCAGCTCCCAGCCCTCGGCGTAGGCCTGCATCATGGCGTACTCGATGCCGTTGTGGACCATCTTCGCGAAGTGCCCGGCGCCGACCCTGCCCGCGTGGACGTAGCCGTAGGGGCCTTCCGGCTTGAGTGCGTCGAAGATCGGCTTGAGCCGGTCGACGTGCTCCTTCTCGCCGCCGACCATCAGCGCGTAGCCGTTCTGCAGGCCCCAGACGCCGCCGGAGACACCGGCGTCGACGAAGCCGATGCCGCGCTTGGCGAGCTCCTCGGCGTGCTTCTCGTCGTCGGTCCAGCGGGAGTTGCCGCCGTCGATGACGGTGTCGCCGGGCTTGAGGATGCCCGACAGCTGGTCGATGACGTTCTGCGTGGCGGCGCCGGCCGGGACCATGACCCACACCGCGCGCGGCGCGGCGAGCCGGTCGGCGAGTTCGACGAGGTTGTCGACGTCGGAGATCTCGGGGTTGGTGTCGTACCCGACGACCTCGTGGCCGGCGTTGCGCAGACGCTCGCGCATGTTGCCGCCCATCTTGCCGAGACCAACAAGACCGATCTGCATGGTTACTTCACTTCCTTGAGGTCGCGGTAGGCCGCGACGAGCGCTGCGGTGGACGGGTCGAGACCGGGTACGTCCGCACCCTCGGTGAGGGCGGGTTCGACCCGCTTGGCGAGGACCTTGCCCAGTTCCACGCCCCACTGGTCGAAGGAGTCGATGTTCCAGATCGCGCCCTGCACGAACACCTTGTGCTCGTAGAGCGCGACCAGCTGGCCGAGCACGGACGGGGTCAGCTCGGGGGCCAGGATCGTGGTGGTGGGGTGGTTGCCCTGGAAGGTGCGGGCGGTGACCTGCTCCTCGGGCACGCCCTCGGCGCGCACCTCGTCGCCGGTCTTGCCGAAGGCCAGGGCCTGGGTCTGGGCGAAGAAGTTGGCCATCAGCAGGTCGTGCTGGGACTTGAGGCGGTCGCTCAGCTCGGCGACCGGGCGGGCGAAGCCGATGAAGTCGGCCGGGATGAGCTTGGTGCCCTGGTGGATCAACTGGTAGTACGCGTGCTGGCCGTTGGTGCCGGGGGTGCCCCACACGACCGGGCCGGTCTGCCATTCCACCGGGCGCCCGTCGCGCTGCACGGACTTGCCGTTGGACTCCATGTCCAGCTGCTGCAGATACGCGGTGAACTTCGACAGGTAGTGGCTGTAGGGCAGGACGGCGTGCGACTGGGCGTCGAAGAAGTTGCCGTACCAGATCCCCAGCAGGCCCAGCAGCAGCGGGGCGTTGGCCTCGGCGGGCGCGGTGCGGAAGTGTTCGTCGACGGTGTGGAAGCCGTCGAGCATCTCCCGGAAGCGGTCGGGGCCGATGGCGATCATCAGCGACAGGCCGATCGCGGAGTCGTAGGAGTAGCGGCCGCCGACCCAGTCCCAGAACTCGAACATGTTGTCGGCGTCGATGCCGAACTCGGTGACCTTCTCCGCGTTCGTCGACAGGGCGACGAAGTGCTTGGCCACCGCCTTGTCGTCACCGCCGAGGCCGTCCAGCAGCCAGGCACGCGCCGAGGTGGCGTTGGTGATCGTCTCGATCGTCGTGAAGGTCTTCGAGGCGACGATGAACAGCGTCTCGGCCGGGTCCAGGCCGTGCACCGCCTCGTGCAGGTCGGCGCCGTCGACGTTGGAGACGAAACGGAACGTCAGGTCGCGGGCCGTGAAGGCGCGCAGTGCCTCGTACGCCATCGCCGGGCCCAGGTCGGAGCCGCCGATGCCGATGTTGACGACGTTGCGGATCCGCCGGCCCGTGTGGCCGGTCCACTCGCCTGAGCGGACCCGCTCGGCGAAGGCGCTCATCTTGTCGAGCACCGCGTGCACCCCGGGCACCACGTTCTCGCCGTCGACCTCGACCACCGCGTCGCGCGGGGCGCGCAGCGCGGTGTGCAGCACGGCCCGCTTCTCGGTGACGTTGATCCTCTCCCCGCGGAACATGGCGTCGCGCAGCCCGAACACATCGGTGGCGGTGGCCAGTTCCTGCAGCCGGGCGAGGGTCTCGTCCGTGATCAGGTTCTTGGAGTAGTCGATGCGCAGATCACCGACGCGCACGACGTACCGCTCGGCGCGCCCGGGGTCGCTCGCGAACAGCTCCCGCAGATGGGGCTGCCACTCGGCACGGTGGTCCTCCAGCGCGGTCCACTCGGGCCGCCGGGTCAGCAGCGGGGTCTCAGACATGTGCGGCAGTCTCCTTCGTGACCTCGCCCTCGCCGCGCAGGGCGACGGCGTACATCTCGTCGGCGTCGAGGCGGCGCAGCTCCTCGGCGATGAGTTCGGAGGTGGCGCGGACCTTCAGCGCCAGGGTGCGCGAGGGCTGGCCGGGCAGGGTCAGCGTGGCCAGCGGGCCCTCGGGACGGTCGATGACGATCTCGCCCTCGGCGGTGCCCAGGCGGACCGCGGTGACGACCGGTCCCGCGGTGACGACGCGGTCCACCCGGACGCCGAGGCGGGCCTCCAGCCAGCGGGCCAGCAGCTCGGCGGCCGGGTTGTCGGCCTCGGCCTCGACGGCCGCCGAGATCACCGTGGCACGGGCCTGGTCCAGGGCGGCGGCCAGCATCGAACGCCACGGCGTGAGCCGGGTCCAGGCGAGGTCGGTGTCGCCGGGGGCGTAGGTGCGCTCCCGGGTCTGCAGCATCTCCAGCGGCTTCTCGACCGCGTACAGATCGGTGATGCGGCGCTGGGCCAGCGCGCCGAGGGGGTCCTTGGAGGGGTTCTCCGGCGCGTCCACCGGCCACCACACGACGACCGGGGCGTCGGGGAGCAGCAGCGGCAGGACGACGGAGTCGGCGTGGTCGGACACCTCGCCGTAGGTGCGCAGCACGACGGTCTCGCCGGTGCCGGCCTCGGAACCCACCCGGACCTCGGCGTCCAGCCGGGAGGCCTGGCGGTCGCGCGGGGTGCGGGCGTGCCGCTTGATGACGACCAGGGTGCGCGAGGGGTGCTCGTGCGAGGCCTCCTCGGCCGCCTTGATCGCGTCGTAGGCGTTCTCCTCGTCCGTGACGATGACCATCGTCAGGACCATGCCCACCGCCGGGGTGCCGATGGCACGGCGCCCCTGGACGAGGGCCTTGTTGACCTTGCTTGCCGTGGTGTCGGTCAGGTCGATCCTCATGGCCTGCGCCAGCTCCGTCCGTCTCGTGCGAGCATCTCGTCCGCTTCCTTGGGTCCCCAGCTGCCCGACGGGTACTGCGCCGGCCTGCCGTGCGTGGCCCAGTAGCCCTCGATCGGGTCGAGGATCTTCCAGGACTCTTCCACCTCCTGGTGGCGGGGGAACAGGTTGGCGTCGCCGAGCAGCACGTCCAGGATGAGGCGCTCGTACGCCTCCGGGCTGGACTCCGTGAAGGACTCGCCGTAGGCGAAGTCCATCGTCACGTCCCGGATCTCCATCGAGGTGCCCGGCACCTTGGAGCCGAAGCGGACCGTCACGCCCTCGTCGGGCTGGACGCGGATGACGATCGCGTTCTGGCCCAGCTCCTCCGTCGCCGTGGAGTCGAAGGGGGAGTGCGGCGCGCGCTGGAAGACCACCGCGATCTCGGTGACCCGGCGGCCGAGCCGCTTGCCGGTGCGCAGATAGAACGGCACCCCGGCCCAGCGGCGGTTGTCGATGCCGAGCTTGACCGCGGCGTAGGTGTCGGTGGTGGAGTTCGGGTCGATGCCGTCCTCCTCCAGGTAGCCGCGCACCTTCGCACCGCCCTGCCAGGCGGGCGCGTACTGGCCGCGCACGGTGTGCTTGCCGAGGTCCTCGGGCAGCCGTACCGCCCTGAGGACCTTCAGCTTCTCGGTCAGCAGCGACTCGGCGTCGAACGCGGCCGGCTCCTCCATCGCGGTGAGCGCCATCAGCTGCAGCAGATGGTTCTGGATGACGTCCCGGGCCGAGCCGATGCCGTCGTAGTAGCCGGCGCGGCCGCCGATGCCGATGTCCTCGGCCATGGTGATCTGGATGTGGTCGACGTACGACCGGTTCCAGATCGGTTCGAACATCTGGTTGGCGAAGCGCAGTGCCAGGATGTTCTGGACGGTCTCCTTGCCGAGGTAGTGGTCGATGCGGAACACCTGGTCCGGCTCGAACACCTCGTGCACGATCGAGTTCAGCTCGATGGCGCTGGCCAGGTCGTGGCCGAACGGCTTCTCGATGACCGCCCGCCGCCAGGACCCCTCGGGGCCGTCCGCCAGACCGTGCTTCTTCAGCTGCTGGACGACCTTCGGGAAGAACTTCGGCGGCACCGACAGGTAGAAGGCGTAGTTGCCGCTCGTGCCGCGGGCCGCGTCCAGCTCCTCGACGGTCTGGCGCAGCTGGTCGAAGGCGCTGTCGTCGTCGAAGTCGCCGGGGATGAACCGCATGCCCTCCGACAGCTGCTGCCACACCTCCTCACGGAAGGGGGTGCGGGCGTGCTCCTTGACGGCGTCGTGCACGACCTGCGCGAAGTCCTGGTCCTCCCAGTCCCGGCGGGCGAAGCCGACCAGGGAGAAGCCCGGCGGCAGCAGACCGCGGTTGGCCAGGTCGTACACGGCCGGCATCAGCTTCTTGCGGGACAGGTCACCGGTCACGCCGAAGATGACGAGCCCCGAGGGGCCCGCGATCCGCGGCAGCCGGCGGTCGCGCGGATCGCGCAGCGGGTTGGCCCAGCCGGCGGACCCGGCCGTCAGCTCCATCAGTGGTGTCGCGGTCATTTACGCTGCCACCCCCTTGCTGTCCAGAGCCTTCGCCACGGCGTTGAGCAGGTCCTGCCAGGCCGTCTCGAACTTGGCGACGCCCTCGTCCTCCAGCCTCTGCACCACCGCGTCGTAGGAGATGCCGAGCTTCTCCACCGCCGCGAGGTCGGCGCGGGCCTGCGCGTAGCCGCCGGACACCGTGTCACCGGTGATCTCGCCGTGGTCGGCGACGGCGTTCAGGGTGCCCTCGGGCATCGTGTTGACGGTGCCGGGGGCGACCAGTTCGTCCACGTACAGGGTGTCCTTGTACGCCGGGTCCTTCACCCCGGTCGACGCCCACAGCGGGCGCTGCTTGTTCGCGCGGGCGCCGGCCAGGGCGAGCCAGCGCTGACCGGCGAAGACCTCTTCGTAGGCCGCGTAGGCGAGACGGGCGTTGGCCACGGCGGCGCGGCCCTTGAGCCCGAGCGCCTCGTCGGTGCCGAGGACGGTGAGGCGCTTGTCGATCTCCGCGTCCACGCGGGAGACGAAGAAGGAGGCCACGGAGTGGATGGAGGACAGGTCCAGGCCCTTCGCGGCGGCCTTCTCCAGACCCGCGAGGTAGGCGTCCATCACGGCGCGGTAGCGCTCCAGCGAGAAGATCAGCGTGACGTTGACGCTGATGCCCTCGGCGATCACCTCGGTGATGGCGGGCAGACCGGCCTTGGTCGCCGGGATCTTGATCATGACGTTGGGGCGGTCCACCAGCCAGGCGAGCTGCTTGGCCTCGGCGATCGTCGCCGCCGTGTGGTGCGCGAGACGGGGGTCGACCTCGATGGAGACCCGGCCGTCCCGGCCGCCGGTCGCCTCGTACACCGGGCGCAGCACGTCGGCCGCGGCCCGCACGTCGGCGGTGGTCATCATGCGGACGGCCTCGTCCACCGTCACGCCGCGCACGGCCAGCTCGGCCAGCTGGGCCTCGTAGCCCTCGCCGGAGCCGATGGCGGCCTGGAAGATCGACGGGTTGGTGGTGACGCCGACGACGTGCTTCGTGGCGACGAGCTCGGCGAGGTTGCCGCTGTCGATGCGGGTGCGCGAGAGGTCGTCCAGCCAGATCGACACGCCCTCGTCGGACAGGCGCTTGAGGGCTACCGCGGTGGCGGTTGCTTCGGTCACAGTGATCATCTTCCTTCTGGCGGTCGGATCAACCGCGCACGGCGGCCAGCGATTCCCTGGCTGCTGCGGCGACATTCTCGGGGGTGAAGCCGTACTCGGCGAAGAGGGTCGTGGCGTCGGCGGAGGCGCCGAAGTGCTCCAGGGACACGATGCGGCCGGCGTCGCCGACGTAGCGGTACCAGGTCAGACCGATCCCGGCCTCGACCGCGACCCGGGCCTTCACGGCCGGCGGCAGGACGGACTCGCGGTACGCGCGGGGCTGCTCCTCGAACCACTCCACGGACGGCATCGACACCACGCGCGTGCCGATTCCCTCGGCCTCCAGCCGCTCCCGCGCGGCGACGGCCAGCTGCACCTCGGAACCGGTGGCGATGACGATCACCTCCGGGGTGTCGGTGGACGACTCGCGCAGCACGTAGCCGCCCTTCGCCGCGTCCGGGTTCGGCGCGTACGTCGGCACGCCCTGGCGGGTGAGCGCGAGCCCGTGCGGGGCGGGACGGGTGGCGTGCCTCTTCAGGATCTCGGCCCAGGCGGCCGCGGTCTCGTTGGCATCGGCCGGGCGGACGACGTTCAGGCCCGGAATGGCGCGCAGCGAGGCGAGGTGCTCCACCGGCTGGTGGGTCGGCCCGTCCTCGCCGAGACCGATGGAGTCGTGCGTCCACACGTAGGTCACCGGCAGCTGCATCAGCGCCGACATCCGTACGGCGTTGCGCATGTAGTCGGAGAACACGAGGAAGGTTCCGCCGTAGATGCGGGTGTTGCCGTGCAGGGCGATGCCGTTCATCTCCGCCGCCATCGAGAACTCGCGGATCCCGAAGTGGACGGTACGGCCGTACGGGTTCGCCTCCGGCAGCGGGTTGCCCTCCGGGAGGAACGACGACGTCTTGTCGATGGTGGTGTTGTTGGAGCCGGCCAGGTCGGCGGAGCCGCCCCACAGCTCGGGGATGACCGCGCCCAGTGACTGCAGGACCTTGCCGGAGGCGGCGCGCGTCGCGACGGCCTTGCCCTCCTCGAACACGGGCAGCGCCTCCTCCCAGCCCTCGGGGAGCCGCCCGGCCACGATCCGGTCGAACAGCGCGGCGCGCTCCGGCTGCTCCTCGCGCCAGACGGAGATCTGCTTGTCCCAGGCGGCGTGCGCGTCGGCGCCCCGGTCCAGGGCGGCACGGGTGTGGGCGAGGACGTCGGCGTCGACCTGGAAGCTCCGCTCGGGGTCGAAGCCGAGGACGCGCTTGGTGGCGGCGACCTCCGCCTCGCCGAGCGCCGAGCCGTGGGCGGCCTCGGTGTTCCGCGCGTTCGGGGCGGGCCAGGCGATGATCGTGCGCATCGCGATGATCGACGGCCGCCCGGTCTCGGCCTGTGCGGCCCTCAGCGCGGCGTACAGGGCGTGGACGTCGATGTCGCCGTCCTCGGCGGGCTCGACGCGCTGGGTGTGCCAGCCGTAGGCCTCGTACCGCTTCAGCACGTCCTCGGAGAACGCGGTCGCGGTGTCGCCCTCGATGGAGATGTGGTTGTCGTCGTAGAGGAAGACGAGGTTGCCGAGCTTCTGGTGACCGGCGAGCGAGGAGGCCTCGGCGGAGACGCCCTCCTGCAGGTCGCCGTCGGAGACGATCGCCCAGACCATGTGGTCGAAGGGGGACTCGCCGGCCGGGGCCTGCGGGTCGAACAGCCCGCGCTCGTAACGGGCGGCCATCGCCATGCCGACGGCGTTCGCGACGCCCTGGCCGAGCGGGCCGGTGGTGGTCTCCACTCCGGCGGTGTGCCCGTACTCGGGGTGGCCGGGCGTCTTCGAGCCGTGGGTGCGGAACGCCTTCAGGTCGTCCAGCTCCAGCTCGTACCCGGCGAGGTACAGCTGTGTGTAGAGGGTCAGCGACGTGTGACCGGGGGAGAGGACGAACCGGTCACGGCCCGTCCACTCCGGGTCGGCCGGGTCGTGCCGCATCACCTTCTGAAAGATCGTGTACGCCGCCGGGGCCAGGGCCATCGCGGTGCCGGGGTGGCCGTTGCCGACCTTCTGCACGGCATCCGCGGCCAGCAGCCGTGCGGTGTCGACGGCACGCCGGTCGAGGTCGGTCCACTCGAGGGTGTCGGGTGTGTGCGTGCTCATCTTCAAGAAGTCCTCGCAAGAAGCGCTGCTTATGCTCTGACGCGTTCAAACTTAAAAGTCTGACTTTTTCGCCGGAAGGTCTGCGTGTGTCAGCCTGTGGTGAAAGTGGGACACCGAGCGCGCGACCGGGACGGCACGAGACGGACATGGCGGACACAACCAGGCACAACGGCGACGCCGGCGAGGGCGTGGACGGGATCAGAACCTTCCCCTTCCCGGTCGGTGCGAGCGTCGGCGGTGTGGGCATGCAGGTCGGCCCGATGGGCAGCGGTCGCACCTGGCACTCCGAGGCCCCTCTCGACCGCGTCCACCGCATCGACTTCCACGTCGTCATGCTCTTCACGCACGGCCCCGTCCGCCACATGGTCGACTTCGCCGAATACGAGGCGAACGCCGGTGACGTCCTGTGGATCCGCCCGGGTCAGGTCCACCGCTTCTCGAAGGAGACCGGGTACCGCGGAACCGTCCTGACCATGCAGCCCGGCTTCCTGCCCCGCGCCACCGTCGAGGCCACCGGCCTGTACCGCTACGACCTGCCGCCTCTCCTCCACCCCGGCCCGGCCCAGCTCACCGGGTTGCGCACCGCCCTGGAACAGCTCCGGCGCGAGTACGAGGACACCGACACCCTCCCGCTGAGCCTGCACACCGCGGTCCTGCGGCACACCCTGACCGCGTTCCTGCTGCGCCTCGCCCATCTCGCCGCCGGCTCCACGGACGCGGCCCGGCAGCCGGGCGACACCACCTTCACCCGCTTCCGGGACGCGGTGGAAGAGGGCTTCGCCGCCAACCACAGCGTCAGCGCCTATGCCGACGCCCTCGGGTACTCCCGCCGCACCCTGGTCCGCGCGGTGCGCGCCGCCACCGGGGAGACCCCCAAGGGCTTCATCGACAAACGGGTCGTCCTGGAGGCCAAGCGGCTGCTGGCGCACACCGACCTCCCCATCGGCCGCGTCGGCGTGGCGGTCGGCTTCCCGGACGCCGCCAACTTCTCCAAGTTCTTCCACCAGCACACCGACCGGACACCGGCGGCGTTCCGGGCGGAGCTGCGGTAGGGGCCTGCCCAACGGGCCTGGGTGCGGACGGGGTTCGGGCCGGGGGTGCGGACGGGGTACGGATCGGGGTGGTACGGCGCTGCCCGACGGCCGCGTTGGGCGATGGCCTCGGTGTGACCGCGGGTCAGGCACCGGCCGACAGGGCGAGGGCGGCCAGGGCCTGCGGGGCGCCGGGCTGGTCACGGACGCCGGGGAAGGCGTTGATGTCCACGATCAGCGGGACGCCGTCGCCGGTGTCGAGGACGTCGACGCCGTAGACGTCCAGGGCGAAGACCTCTCCCACCCGGTGGACCAGGGCGGCCCAGCCGGGCGGCAGCTTCTCGGCGCCGAGCGGCACGGTGGGGCCGCGGCCCTCGGGCGACAGCTCGGAGCGGCGCAGCGCCGCGAAGGTCCGGTCGCCGATCGCCCACAGCTTGTGGTCCCAGCCGTTGTTGGCGGCGAACTCCTGCACCACGACCGGCTCCAGAGGGTGTGCCGCGGCCAGCCGGCGCAGCTGCCCGTCGCTGTCGACACGGGCCACCAGGTCGTGCTTGCGGCTGTGCCGGCTCTTGACCACCAGCGGAGCGGTGAGTCCCGGGCCGTCGGCGAGCCGGGCGAGCGCCGGGTGGGCGCGGGTGGGTGCGAACGGCAGGCCGGCCCGCCGGGCGTGCTCCGCCATCGCCACGCGGTCCTGGCACAACGCGGTCGCGGCAGCCGAGTTCAGCACCCGGGCCCCCCGCCGTTCCAGCGCGCGGGCGAGTGAGATCGCCCGCGGCGTGCGCGCCTTGAGCAGATACACGTCGGCGAGGGATGCGGGCGGTTCGGGAGGTCCCGCCGTCTCCGGGTCCAGCGTGTGCACCGCGCGCTCGTCGGCGAGCAGCGCGGTCGTGGCGGTCAGCAGCGGATGGCCGGGATCGGAGGTGATCAGGCCGATTCTCATGCGGTCTTGCCCGCCGTGACCGGAACCTGCGCCTCATCCGAACGCGGCTGTGGCGCGGTCGTCGCGGCCGGGGACACGGCCGGTCCGGCCGGCGACGCGGCGCCCGCGGACCGCTCCCGCTGTTCCGGCATGCGCGGCCGGGCGGACTGTACCGGTGCGGCGGCCCGGCCCCCGGCGGCCGCCAGCCCGAGCACCGCCCGTGCCACCCGCGCGGCCGCGTCGGGGACCTGACGGAAGCTGGGGAAGTCGTTCACGTCGACGACCACGGGGCCGTCCGGCCCCAGCACCACGTCCACGCCGTACAGATCGAGGCCGTAGACCGCTCCGGCCCGGGCGGCGATCGCGGCCACCTCGGCCGTCAGCGGGACACGGCGTTCGGCCACCGCGTGGTCGGGGCGGAGCGGGGAGCGGCGCTCGGTCGCGTACAGCTCGCCGGCGACGCAGTACACCTTGATGTCGACGCCCGAGTTGGGGACGTAGGGCTGGGCGATGAGCATGCCCTCCGCCGCCAGTTCGGGAGCCATCGCCGCGAGGTGGTCCGGTGACGTCACCAGATGCACGGCCCGTCCCGAGCTGCCGTCGGCGGGCTTGACCACGATCGGGTACTCCGACTGCGGGATGTGCGTCAGCAGGTCGGGCCGGGCCGCCGCGTAGGTGGGCGGCAGCGGAAGTCCGCCGAGACGGCCGATCGACGCGGCGAGCGCCTTGTCCCGTACACCGCGGATCGAGCGGGCGTCGTTGATCGTCGTCGTCCCGGCCGCGGCGGCGGCCTCCAGCAGGGTGAGCCCCGGACCGCCGGAGACCGTCTTGAGGATCCAGGCGTCGTGCCCCGCGCCCTGCAGCGCCTCCGTCATGTGCAGCAGGGAGCCGCCCGGCCGCATCACGTCCACCTGGTGCCCCCAGGACGTCAGTTGGCGTATCACCTCGACCGGCATGCCGTCGTGGCGGTACTGCTCCTCCACCAGAAAGCAGAGTTTCATCGATCTACCCCGACCCCCCGGACGCCTGCCCTCGTCCTCCGGCATCCGTGACGTCCTGTGCCGACACAGGATGCCATGCCCGTCCCGGGAGGCGTCGGGCGGTGGAGCGAGGCAGGGCGCCGGTGAGCCGGGGAGCCGGCGCAGGCCGCCTCCCCGGTGGTGTTCGGCCCGGCCGGTCGCCCGTCAGTGCCCGAAGTCGAACCAGTTCACATTGACGAAGTCCGCCGGCTGGCCGCTGGTGAACGTCAGATAGACGTCGTGGACGCCCGTGACGGCGCTGATGTTCGCCGGGACCGTCCGCCAGGACTGCCAGCCACCGGTGTTGGCCAGCGCGAAGCTGCCGATCGGGGCGTTGCTGCGGCTGTCGAGGCGCACCTCGACCAGACCGCTCACGCCGGACCCGGCACCGCTCGCCACCCGGGCGTAGAACTGCCGGGCCGCCGTGGAACCGAAGTTCACCCCCTTGTACAGGGCCCAGTCACCGCTTGCCACGGCACCGATGTTCTGCCCGCCGCCGCTGTCGGAGGTCGCCTCGGTGATCGTGCCGGACTGGCTGTCGTACGACTCGGCCTGGACGGGGCTGTACGCGTCGCGGTTGCCGGACGGCGGGGGAGTGGTACCGCTCCCACCGGCCGTCAGCACCTGCACGTAGTCCACGACCATCGGATGGCCCGGCTGGGTGTCGCCGTCCAGCCCGCCGCCGAAGGCGTCCGGGAAGCCGCCGCCCATGGCCACGTTGAGGATGACGAAGAAGCCGTGGTTCGTGGCGTTGGCCCAGGTGGTGGCGTCCATCTGATTCGCCGTCACCGTGTGGTAGACGACGCCGTCGACGGAGAAGCGGATCGCCTCCGGGCTCACCGAGCGGTCCCACTCCATCGCGTAGGTGTGGAAGCCGGACTGGCAGGTGGTGCTCGGGCAGGCGGTGGAGTTGCCGATGCCGGTGGTCTCGTTGCAGGGGCCGCCCGGGCTGGTGCCGCAGTGCATCGTGGCCCACACCTTGTTCAGGCCCTGCACGTTCTCCATGATGTCCAGTTCGCCGACGCCGGGCCAGTTCTGGTAGTTGCCCCGGTAGGGCGCGCCCAGGGCCCAGAACGCCGGCCAGTAGCCCTCGGCGGCCGTGCCGGTGACGTCCGGCATCTGGATCCGGCCCTCGACGCGCAGCTTGCCGCCGGCCGGTGGCTGGAAGTCGGTGCGTGTGGTTTCGATACGGCCGGACGTCCAGCGGCCGGCGGAGTCCCGCTGCGGGGTGATGCGCAGATTGCCGCTGCCGTCGAGCGAGACGTTGCTCGTGCTGCTGGTCATCGTCTCGACCTCGCCGGTCCCCCAGTTGGCGGGGCCGCCGGGGTAGGAGATGCCGGTGTCGTACTGCCAGTTGGCGGTGTTGACGCCGGAGCCCGCGGGGCCGTCGAAGTCGTCCACGAAGACGCGCGTCCAGCCGGACGGGGGCGCCGGCGCGGCGGCGTCGGCGGAAGGGACGGCGATGCCCGCCGCGGTGGCGGCCAGACCGAGGGTGCCGAGGGCGGCGACGAGAGCCCGCCGCAGCGGGCGGCGTCTCGGTGTACGGGGTGATGCGGTCATTGGGGGGTGCCTCTCGGAGTCGCAGGCGGATGCTGTGTGAGAGCGCTCTCAAGTGCGGCCAATGTGCTCTCCGTCACTGCGGCCGTCAAGAGGTTGAAGCCAACAAAGTCCCTTCGGGGCACGGGAGTTCAGGTCGCGAATACCGCGAAGGGGGTGAACGGTCGCTCCCGCGCCGCCGCCGGCCGCCATGGCTCGGGCCGCGACCGGCCGCCATGGCTCGCGCCACGACCGGCCGCCATGGCTAGGGCCGCGACCGGCCGCCATGGCTCGGGCCGCGACCGGCCGCCATGGCTAGGGCCGCGACCGGCCGCCATGGCTCGCGCCGCGACCCGGCGCCATGGCTCGCGCCGCCACCGGAATCCTGAGCGACGGCGAGACTGTCGTCCGGCTTCCTTCGGCGTGACGGGCGACCGCTTCTCCTCGTCGGGGACGTGCCCGGCGAGAGACGTCACTGACCGGCACCTGCGGCCGATTCGAGCTGGATTGTCAGTGGTCGTCGATACCGTGGTGAACTCACTTGGAGGGGGACGCGATGGGGAAGCGTGAGCGCCGCAGGAAGCGGCACTGGGCCGCGGCTCGGCCGCAGCCGCCTGCCGTCCGGAGGGTGCTGTATCCGAATGCGCAACAGCCGCTCCTGGAGGTCCACATCCACCCGGACACCCCGGACGACATCGCGGAGATGTGCCGTCAGTACTGGGAGTTCACGACTCCCGGCCAGTGGACCCGGCACGTCGCCGCGATCGGCTCCACCTCGCTGGTTTACAGGGCCGTCCGCGGAGCGTGCCGGGCCGAGCTGCTGACCGTGGTGTGCCCCGGCTGCGCTGCTCCCACCGTGGTGACCAGCCGATCCGACATGGCGGCGACCGCCGTCTGGCGCCCTGACTTCCCGGCCGGACCGGTCGACGCGAACAAGGTGTGCACGGACTGCGCGGCCGCCCGAGCCGCTGCCCGGAAAGCAGAAGCCGAACGCGCGGCAGAAGCGCAGCGGCAGCAGGACACACAGCGGGTCGACGCCGCCGGTGCGTGGCTGGGCGAGCAGGCCGAGCGAGCCGTTCCCGACGTCCACCCCAGCCTCGTGGGTGCTCTCACCCTGATGGCCATGGTGGAGATCATGCAGGGGAAGGACACCGAGTCGGTCGGGCCTCTGCGCGATCTCGACTACACGCTGACCTCCTCGGCCGGCACCGACATCGAGGTCTTCCGGTCCCTCCATCAGGAGCGGTGGATCTGCCCCACCACCCCAGCGACCACCGGAGACTTCACCTACCACGACGACGGCACCGTCCGCGGGGTGTACGTCGCGCAGGTCCCCTGGCGGATCGCCCCAGGTCCAGGAGGGAAGACAACGGCGCGCCAGGAGATCACCCACCTGATCGGGCACCTGCTGCGCAACCGTGCCGCTGAGGTCCGCCGCCACGTGCGCGAACTCGAAGCCGGCATGGCCGTCGATTACCTCGAGGGCCTCCTCATCCGCAAGTACGACGAGGAACCCATTCCGGAGCACCGCCTTCCCGACGCCTACGACAGGTTCCTGAACGCACTCGAAGAAGGCTTCACCCTCGGGCAGCTCGTCGCGATCGCCTGGAGCTCCGCCGCCGGCTCCGTCGCATGGGGTCAGCGCACCCCTGGCCTCAAGCCGGGAAGCGTCTCCGCCGCCGCTGTCACCAACCTCGAGCGCCGCATCGGCTACGCCCGAGACCGCCGCATGGACGAGTACGACCTGCCCCACTGGGTCCCTCGCCCCGCCACCCACGCCACCGCACTGCGCCTGCTGGAGCAGCAGGCCTGCGAAGCCGAGGCGCTCGGCCGATTCCGCACTCTGAGACAGCGCGCCGAGTCCCGGGCCGTCGAGGCCGCCGAGTTCGACGGCGACATGGAGGACTTCGGTGAGGACCAGAAGCTGGGCGATTCCATGCACTCCTTGCTCGAGGACCTCCGCGCCGGCCGCAAGCGCGAGTCGAACGAGCGGCCGATCACGTACGCGCTCGTCACCCCCGACGGCAGCCTCGAGTTCCGCTCCCAACCGGTCGACACCATGCGGGACGAGGTCGGCGCCGCAGGGGCGGGCCTGGTGGACCGCATCACCCTGCCGGATCCGTCGCCTGTGCACGCCTACGTCGGTGAGCTGGTCACCGCCTCGGAAGAGCCGGCCAACCTGGTCGCCCACGAGATGCTCCGCCTGCTGGACTGCCACGACGGCCCGTTCTACGGGCCCATCTCGTTCTTCGCCGTCGGGCCGCGCGGTCCGCGGCCGCGGAGCCTGGACGAGGACCAGCAGGCCATGCTGCGCGCGGCACACGAAGTGGCCCGCGGGCGCGTCGGGATGTCCTGACGACCGGCGGCGCAGCCTGCACCGCGTCGGGCGCGCTTGGGCCCCCGCGGTGCGGCGCGGTGCGGCGCCTGCGGCCGACGGGTCCTCGCCGTCGCTGCCGCGGCTCAGTCGAGGCCGGCCTCCGCGATGCGCCGGAGCAGCGTGTGCAGTGTCTCGCGGTCGGTGTCGTCGAGCGGGGCGAGGAGTTTCGCCGTCACGCGCCGGCCCGCCTCGTCGGTACCGCGCAGGAAGGCGCGGCCGGTCTCGGTCAGGACGACGATCCGGCTGCGGCGGTCGTCGGGCGCCGGTCGCCGCTCCGCCAGGCCCTGCTTCTCCAGGTCGTCGACGAGGCCGACGATCGCGCTCGGGTCGTATCCGAGCCGGGCGGCCAGCTCGCGCTGGAGGGCACCCTCGGAGGTGGCGAGGAAGCGCAGCACCGCGTAGTGGCGCAGGCGCAGCCCGGACTCCTGCAGGAACGCGTTGAACAATTGTCCCGAGCGCAGACCGAGCCGGTAGAGCAGATAGCCGGCGTCCGCGTGCAGCGCGCGCATCCACGGCTCGTCCGCGTCCATTGGGGTGGGCTGCTTCGTCTGCCGCGGGCTGATGGCGCTCTCCCTGGGTCTCGGTCGTCGGGTGTCCCAGGATGCCGGATCCTGGGGTCCGCAACAACTATTGCGTCCTGCAATTATTGGTCCAGAGCTCCGGCGGTGCCGGACGGCACCGCGTGACCACGCCGCCCGGGCAGGAGCGCCGACGGAGCGGTCGGGCGGCGGGTAGGGTGCCCGCGTGGCGGACGAGGTGGGAGCGGTATGAGGCTGACGATTCTGGGCGGCGGCGGATTCCGGGTGCCGCTGGTGTACGGGGCGCTGCTGACGGACCGCGCCGAGGGCCGCGTCACCGAGGTGGTCCTGCACGACGTGGACGCCGGCCGGCTCGGCGCGGTCGCCCGGGTGCTGGCCGAGCAGGCGGCGCCCGTGCCGGACGCCCCGCGCGTGACGACGACCACCGACCTCGACGAGGCGCTGCGCGGCGCCGACTTCGTCTTCTCCGCGATCCGCGTCGGCGGCCTCGCGGGCCGCGCCGACGACGAGCGGGTCGCGCTGGCCGAGGGTGTCCTCGGCCAGGAGACGGTCGGCGCGGGCGGTATCGCCTACGGGCTGCGCACGGTGCCGGTCGCCGTGGACATCGCGCGCCGCGTGGCCGCTCTGGCGCCGGACGCGTGGGTCATCAACTTCACCAACCCGGCCGGACTGGTCACCGAGGCCATGTCCCGGCATCTCGGGGACCGGGTCATCGGCATCTGCGACTCGCCGGTCGGCCTCGGCCGCCGTATCGCCCGGGTGCTCGGCGCGGACCCGGCGCAGGCGTGGATCGACTACGTCGGCCTCAACCATCTCGGCTGGGTGCGCGGCCTGCGCGTGGCCGGGCGCGACGAACTGCCGCGGCTGCTCGCCGACGACAAGCTGCTCACCTCCTTCGAGGAGGGCAAGCTGTTCGGCGCCGAGTGGCTGCGCTCGCTGGGCGCGATCCCCAACGAATACCTGCACTACTACTACTTCAACCGCGAGACCGTGGCCGCCTATCAGCAGGCCGAGCGCACCCGCGGCGCCTTCCTGCGCGACCAGCAGGCCCGCTTCTACGACGAGGTCCGCGACCCGGCGACGCCCGCCCTCGCCGCCTGGAACCGCACCCGTGCGGAGCGGGAGGCGACCTATATGGCGGAGAACCGGGAGGCGGCCGGCGCGGGCGAGCGCGACGCCGACGACCTGTCCGGCGGCTACGAGAAGGTGGCGCTGGCGCTGATGCGGGCCATCGCCCGTGACGAGCGCACCACGCTGATCCTCAACGTCCGCAACCGCTCCACGCTGGCGGCGCTGGACGCCGACGCGGTGATCGAGGTGCCCTGCCTGGTCGACGCGAACGGCGCCCACCCGGTGGCGGCCGACCCGCTGCCCGGCCATGCGACCGGGCTGGTCTGCGCGGTGAAGGCCGTCGAGCGTGAGGTGCTCGCGGCGGCGGAGTCGGGTTCCCGGGAGACGGCGGTGAAGGCGTTCGCGCTGCACCCCCTGGTCGACTCGGTGACCGTGGCACGGCGCCTGACCGACGGCTACCGGGCCGTGCACCCGGGACTGGCGTATCTGACCTAGTCAGGGGGTGTCTCGCCGATCACGCCGGGCTCGCGACGCCCGGTCGACGAGACACCCCCTAGGCCCCGGCCGGCTCGGTGACGTGCTGCGGGCCGGCCGGCCGCTCCCCCGTGCGCAGCGGCCGGCCGGTCCGATCCCCCGTGCTTCCCCCGTGCGATCCCGGTGCTTCCCCCGTCCGGGATCCTGTGGTGCTTCCCCCGTTCCCGGTATCGAGAGCGCCGGGGCCACCGTCTGATACACCCCCGCGGGAAAAAAGTTCCCCCCGGCGCCGGAGGCCGGGGGGAACCGGGGTGGGGGGTGGGCTCAGCCGGTGAACCCGGCCGTGATGGAGGTGAACTGCCAGTTGCTCTGGCTGGTTCCTGAGCAGTTCTCGGCCACGCCGCCGCCCGGGCAGGGCCGGTCGCGGTTGACCGACCAGAAGGCGAGCCGGGCGATGTGGTGGGAGTTCGCCCAGTCGCGGATCTGGGTCCAGATCTGCGGCGTGGTGTTCTCCTGCTGGTCGGACAGACCGTTCATGCCGGAGATGCCGATGTGGGAGTAGGCGGTCGCGTCGTCCCACCCGAAGGTGGACTTCAGCTTGGCCTTCAGCCCCTCGGCCGCGTTCACGGTGTTGCCGTACATGTCCGAGCCGCCGCCGAAGTCGAACGGCATGATGGTGAAGACGTCGATGTCGGCGCCCAGTGACTTGGCCTGCTCGATGAGCCGGTTGCCGTAGTACGTCGGACCGGTGGTCGACGTCCCGAAGGTCACGATGGTCTTCAGGCCGGGGTTGTTCGCCTTGACCGTCTTCAGCGCGGTGAGGATCTTCGCCTGGACGGCCTCGTTCTCGAACTCGTCGGTGTTCTCGATGTCCATGTCGATCGCCTTCAGGCCGTAGGCGTCGATCACCTTCTGGATCGCCCCGGCGAGCGCGCTCGCGGAGGAGCAGTTGGCGCCGAGCTTGCTGCCCTGCCAGCCGCCGAACGAGGGGACGATGTCACCGCCCGCGGAGCGGATCGCGTTGATGGCGGACTGGTCGGCCCCGCCGGTCAGCGCCCGCTGCCCGTCCCAGGCGGGGGTGCAGCCGCCCGAGTCCAGCACGAAGGCCATCGTGAACCACTTCACGCCCGTCGCGCTCATCACCGTCGTCGGGCTCGGCGGGTCGCCCCAGCCCTCGTACAGATACGGCGCGGCCTGCTTGAAGCCGCCGCCTCCGCCGCCGGTGCCGGCGTCCGTGGTGACCGTGACGGCGTTGGAGGCGCCGGAGACGTTCCCGGCCGCGTCGCGCGCCTTCACCGTGAAGGTGTAACTCGTGCTCGCCGACAGCCCGCTGACCGTGGCGCTGGTCCCGGAGGCGCTCGCCACCTTGCTCGCGCCGCTGTAGACGTCGTAGCCCGTGACGCCGACGTTGTCGCTCGAGGCGTTCCACTTCAGCGACACGCTCGAGGACGTCTTGCCGGTGGAGGTGAGGCCGGAGGGTGCGGTGGGCGCCTGGGTGTCGGAGCCGCCTCCGCCGCCGCCCGGCCCGTCGAGGCTGATGTCGTCTGCGTAGTAGGTGCCCTGCGCGTACCACCCGTGGACGTAGAGGGTGGCACTGGTCTGGGAGGCGCCGGTGGTGAACGACACCGACAGTGGGCTGTACGCCGACGGCGACGACGTCCATGTCGAGGCGCCGCCGTCGACGCCCAGGTAGACGTAGGAGCCGCGCACCCAACTCTGCAAGGTGTAGGTGGTGTTGGGCTGGACGGAGACGGTCTGGCTGCACTTGGCGATGTCGCTGGAGGTCACCGCGCCGGCGAGGGCCTTGCCGCCGCTGTGCACGGGGGAGGAGACGACCGAGCCGAGGTTGCCGGTGCAGGACCAGGGGGAGAGGGAGCCGGACTCGAAGCCGGGGTTGCCGAGGATGTTGGCCGCCTGCGCGGTCCCGGGCAGGGCGATGGCGCCGGTCAGCGCGAGCGCGCCGGAGCCGAGCAGGGCGAGCAGGCGACGCATGGGGCGTCTGGGGGGTGTGGAGCGCACGCGATCTCCCTGAAGGAATGGGGGTGTTCGGGAGTGCACGGATGTGCGGGGGTGGTGCGCGCACCAATGTGGTATGGACCAATCGGCCCGTCAAGGCTCCGGACGGAAATTGGTCCATACCGGTGGGGCCGGTGGGGGTGGGTGTGCGGGGATGGCGGCGGAAGGGGTTGGCGGCAGCGCACGGAGCAGGAGCCCTAGAGCGGCAGTGCCTCGCCCGCCCGCGCGCCGACGGAGTCGACCCGTTGCGCCGGCAGCGTCACCGACCGCAGCGCCCGCGGCCCCGCCACCACCGTGTAGTCCGGCCCCAGGAACGGCGGTTCGATCACCCCGGGGTCCTCACCCAGGGCCAGCTTCACCGCCGCCCACGGCACGTTCACCCCGCACAGCGACAGCTGGTGCAGCCCGCCCGCCGGGCGTGTGTTGACGTCCATCAGCACCGGCCGGTCGCCGAACATGCGGAACTGCACATTGGACAGATGGTGCAGCCCGAAGCCCTCCGCGATGCGCCGGGCGGGCTCCAGCCACCGCTCGTGCAGGGTGAAACCCCGGCGGCGGCCGTTCTTGGTGCGGCCGATGGCGAGCCGGATCCGGTTGTCGGGACCGGTGAGGCAGTCCACCGACACCTCCGGCTGCTCCAGCCGCGGCATCACCAGCCAGTCCACCGGCTCCTCGGCCCGCCGCAGCGCGTCCACCACCAGGTCGAGGTTCACGTACGGGCTCGGGAAGCCGCTGAGCTGGACGAGCGAGAAGGGGGCGCGGCTCACCACCCGGAAGCCCACCCCGCCCGCCCCGGACGCCGGCTTGAAGCACGCCTGGTGACCGGCCGCCTCCAGTTCCTCGACGGCGGCCACGAACTCGTCCGGGGTACGCACCCGCCACCACGGCGGCACCGGCACCCCGATCGCCTGCACGGCTTCGTAGGCGACCACCTTGTCCTGGAAGACGGCGACGGCCTCCGGCGTCGGCGCGAGCAGGGCCGTGCCCGCCGCGGCGAACTCCGCGCGCTGCGCCGTGATCGCCGCCTGGTGCAGCCGGGGCACGAACACGTCGATGCCGCGCCGCCGGCACTGGTCGAGGGCGTACTCGACGTACGCCGCCGACGACAGGCCCTCCGGCTCCGGCTCGGAGGTGTCCGCCGCGGCCGGCACCGGGGAGTCGGGATCGCCGTGGGTGGCGTGGATCTCCACGGCCCGGTCCTCGGGATTTCGCCGCAGCTGATCCATGAAGAACACGTTCTCCGCGTACGTGCGGTTGAGCCAGACGCGTACGCGAGAGACCATGCAGGCCGCCTTCCGGGTATGCGGGCAGGACTCGGCGGCCCGTGCCCGGGCAGAAGTGAGGGAGGGACACCGAACCGCCCTGCGTTCAGGGAGCCCCGGCGGTGGTGTCGGGGGGATCATACGGCTTTCCCGGGGCCCCGCGTGCAACGCCTGTGTTACGGCTTGCGGGACGGGCCCCGGACGCGCCGCGGGCACCCCTCCGGGGCCGCGCGCCCACCGCGTACGGTGTGTTCTGGTGGTGGGGGTTCGTGCGACGGAGGGGGAAGGCACGTGACATCGAGGGCCCGGGGCGAAGGCCGGCTGCTGGCCGTCAGCGACCTGCACATCGGCTACCAGGAGAACCGGGCGCTGGTGGAGCGGATGCGCCCGGAGACCGACGACGACTGGCTCCTGGTGGCCGGTGACGTCTCGGAGACCGTCGCCGACGTCCGCTGGGCCCTGAAGACCCTCGCGAGCCGCTTCCGCCAGGTGGTGTGGGTGCCGGGCAACCACGAGTTGTGGAGCCATCCGAGCGACCCGGTCGCGCTGCGCGGCGTCGCCCGCTACGACCACCTCGTCGACGTCTGCCGCGATCTCGGCGTCCTGACGCCGGAGGACCCCTATGCCGTCTGGGAGGGCCCCGGCGGGCCGGTGGCCGTCGCCCCGCTCTTCCTGCTGTACGACTACTCGTTCCTGCCGGCGGGCTGCGCGACCAAGGAGGAGGGGCTGGCCTACGCGCGCGGCACCGGGATCGTCTGCAGCGACGAGAAACTGCTGCACCCCGACCCCTACCCGACGCGGGACGACTGGTGCCGGGCCCGCGTGGCGCTGACCGAGCGGCGGCTCGGCGAGCTGCCCGACGGCCTGCCGGTCGTGCTCGTCAACCACTACCCGTTGCACCGTCACCCGACCGAGGTGCTCTGGTACCCGGAGTTCGCCATGTGGTGCGGCACCACGCTCACCGCCGACTGGCACCGCCGCTTCGACGTCGCCGCCATGGTCTACGGCCACCTGCACATCCCGCGCACCACCCACCAGGACGGCGTCCGCTTCGAGGAGGTCTCGGTGGGCTACCCGCGCGAGTGGCGCAAGCGGTCCGAGCCACCGGGGCGGCTGCGCCGTATCCTCCCGGCGGAGGTGGGCCGGGCGTGATCGAGGAACTCCTGCCGTCCTGCGTCGTCGCCGTCGAGACCTACGACCTCGACGGCGACGACGAGGCACTGCTGCACCCCGAGGAGGCGGCCGTCGTGGCACAGGCGGTGCCCAAACGGCGCCGCGAGTTCGCCGCCGTACGGGTGTGCGCCCGGCGCGCGATGGACAAGCTCGGCGTGGAACCGCAGCCCCTGCTGCCCGGGGAACGCGGCGCGCCGCGCTGGCCCCGTGGGGTGACCGGCAGCATGACCCACTGCGAGGGCTACGCCGCTGCCGCGCTCGTCGCCGCGGCGGATCTGGCCTCGCTCGGCATCGACGCGGAGCCGCACCGGCCGCTGCCGGACGGGGTGCTGAACGCGGTGTCGCTGCCCGCGGAGCGGCGCCGCCTGGCCGAGCTGGCCGTGGCGCTGCCCGGGCTGCACGCGGACCGGCTGCTGTTCAGCGCCAAGGAGTCCGTCTACAAGGCGTGGTTCCCGCTCACCGGCCGCTGGCTGGACTTCACGGAGGCGGACATCGACCTCCGGCCCGCCCCGGACGGCCGCCCGCACGGCACCCTGCGCGCCGAACTCCTCGTCCCCGGCCCGTCGCTGAACGGCCGCGTCGTCCAGCACTTCTCGGGCCACTGGACAGCAGCCCGCGGCCTACTCGCGACGACGGTGACGGTGCCACACGCTTGAGCAGCGGGGGGAGGCCGCGCCACGCGCGTGAACGGCGCGGGGGTGGCCGTGTCCCACGCGTGAGCGGGCGCGGCGGGGGCTGCGCCACGCCGGCCCACCCGCGCCCCCGCCGGGCCGCCCCGCCACGCCGGGCCACCCGCGCCCCCGCCGGGCCGCCCCCGCCGCGCCGGGCCGCCAGGCGACCGCGCCGCGCCGGGCCGGGCCGCCAGGCGACCCCGCCGGGCGAGGGCGTCGGGCCGCGAGCGGGGTCGGCCCCGCTGTCGCTGGTGCGGCGTCCCGTTGCGTCGGACCGCACCGCGCGGGTCGCGGGGCGGGCCCCCGGGCCCCGTCAGGACGCCGGCGAGGGGCGACCCGTCGCCCCCGCCACGCCGGCCCACCCGCGCCCCCGCCGGGCCACCCCCGCCCCCGCCGGGCCGCCCCCGCCCCGCCGGGCCGCCCCCGCCGCGCCGGGCCGCCAGGCGACCGCGCCGCGCCGGGCCGGGCCGCCAGGCGACCCCGCCGGGCGAGGGCGTCGGGCCGCGAGCGGGGTCGGCCCCGCTGGCGCCGGTGCGGCGTCCCGTTGCATCGGACCGCACCGCACCGCGCCGGTCGCGGGGCGGGCCCCCGGGCCCCGTCAGGGCGCCGGCGAGGGCGTCGCGCCCCCCGGCCCCGTCAGGCGTGCCAGCCGTGCAGCAGGTGGAAGAACGACTCCTCGTTGCCGGTCAGGCCCGCCTCGGCGAGGGCCTGGTCCGCCTCGGCCAGGACCGCGGTCGGGACCGGGGGAGGGCCGGGCACCCCGGGCGGGCCCGCCCCGTCGTCGTAGACGGCCCGGACGGTGTGCAGCAGCCGCAGATAGGCCTGAACGGCGGTGCGCTCGCGGTCGGTCAGTACGGTGGTCGGCATCGGCCCTCCCCGTGTAGGCGTGATGAGACCAGCTTGCCGTCCCCCACTGACAATCGGGCTCAGCCGCTCCGGCGTCCCGCTCAGCCCTGTGGGCCCAGATAGCCGAGTGAGGCCTCGATGCGGCCCGCCAGGCGGTCCCGTTGCACGGGTGCGCGCAGTGCCGAGCCCGCCAGCCAGGTACGGCACCGGCTGGCCAGCAGCATGCCGAAGGCCTCCGCCTCCTGCTCCTCGCCCTCGTCGAAACGGGTGCGCGCCGCGATCGCACGCACCGTCGCGCGCAGGTCGACGTCCTCGCCCAGCAGCCGTGCGGCGACCGTCGCGCCGCCGACGGGATGGCCGCCGTGCCCGGCCTGCATGTGCCACAGCTCGTGCCCGAGGATCACCAACTGGTGGTCGGGCGCGGTGCGTTCCTCCAGGACGACGAGATCCTGGTCGGCCATGTCGAGCCAGAGTCCGCTGGCCGTGCCCGGCGGGAACGGGGCGGTGCGCAGCCGCACGGGCCGGCCGCGGCGCCGGCCCATCGCGGAGCACAGCGCGGTGTACAGCTCGACCGGCGGTGCCGGTGCCGGCAGGTCGAGTTCGGTGACCAGCGCGCCGCACAGACGGCGCATGTCCCTGGCGATGCCCACGGTCCTCCCCCGGTTCACGACTCGGGCCGCTTGACGCTCTCCAGAAGCATGTCCAGCCATTCGGCGACCTTGTCACGGTGCTGGTCGGTGGGCAGTTGTGCGGCCCGCCAGGCGATGCCGCGCACCCCGTGGTCCTGCAGCAGCCGCTCCAAGGGGTCGTCGGCGGCCGCGGCCGCCGCCCGCTCCCGGTCGGCGAGCCGCTGCAGGAGATCCTGTTCGGTGCGCTGCAGCGCGCCCGCGAGCGCCTCCGGGTCCTCCGCGGTCAGAAAGCCCGCGTGGACGCGGAAGAAGCGCTGGAGGGCGTCGCAGTGCTCCATGGTGGGGCGCCGGTCGCCGTTGATCAGCGCGCCCGCCTGCTGCCGCGACATGCCGGCGCCGTCGGCGATCTCCTGCTGGGTGTAGCGGCGCCCGTTGGGCTTGAGCCGGGTGCGGCGCAGCAGGTCCAGGCGTTGCAGGAACCGCGCCTGGACGTCGGGCTCTCCGGCCGGGCGGCCGCCGAGCAGGGCCTTGACCACGGGCTCGGGGACACCGCAGGCCACGGACAGGCGGGCGGTGTCGAACACCTCGGAGTGCGGCACGCCGAGCCGGTCGGCGAGTGCGGTGACCCGGGTGACGACGGCGGACAGCACAGCGGACGGAGTGGCGTCCGGAACCTCGAAGCCATCCGTCACCGACAGGTCTCCCACGTCTCTCACAGCCCTCTCACAGGCGTGTCGCGCCGCACCGGCAGTCGTGAACTGCCCGGAGATTATCCGCTGGTTCGAACTTCCATCCAGGTCTCGCCACAACTGTGGCCAATTTCAGCCGTCAACGAGCGCGGAATGCCACGATAGTTGACACGGCAAGTGTCCGGGCACGAGGATCGGGGCGCCGCGTGAAGGCCGCAGAGTCATAAGGGGTGACCTCCCGATGGCATATCAGGCAGGTGGGCAGCGGCCGGCGCCGCGGCTCGTCCCCGACTCTCCCGAGGCCCAGGCCTATCTCCAGGACTGCACCACGCTGATGGCCGCGCTCTCGCTGCCGTCCCTGGTGGTGGACCACCGCTGGGACGTGGTGCTGGCCAACGCCGCTTATCAGTCACTTTTCCGGGCGGTCGCCCCGCATCCGACGGCGATGCCCGGCGACAACTTCCTGCGGTTCGTGCTCTTCCACCCGGACGCGGGCGCGGTCCTGGGCGACCACGAGACGAGCTGGTGCCTGCCGATGCTGGCGCAGTTCCGCACCGCGCTGGAGCGGCACGCGCACGATCCGGTGCTGCAGGCGGTGCGCCGGGACATCGCCCAGGATCCGATCATGGAGGCCGCGTTCCGGCAGGGGCTGCCCCACTGGATGCGCGCGGTGGGGGAGGAGGGCCTGCGGCAGGACGGCGCGGTACGGCCGCTGCTGCACCCCGATCCGCGCCGGGGCGCCACGGAGTGCCGGCTGATCGACGAGACGACGCCGGTGCTGCGGGAGATGGGCTGCACCCGGCTCACCCTGGTCCTGCGCGAGCCCCGCCGCACGGCCCCGCCCCCGCGCGGCCGCCGCCGAGCCCGCTCGGCGGCCCA
This sequence comes from Streptomyces sp. NPDC104814, assembly GCF_055583185.1. Lineage (NCBI taxonomy): Bacteria > Bacillati > Actinomycetota > Actinomycetes > Kitasatosporales > Streptomycetaceae > Streptomyces > Streptomyces sp. NPDC104814. The sequence goes on from NZ_JBVJOL010000001.1 coordinate 774,850, forward strand.
CCTCACGGTGGTCCCCACCCCCGGCACCTGACGGGTCACCGCCGGCGTTCAGGTCGCCGACGGCACCCGTGCCACCGGGGGAGGGGGCGGCCGGGCCCGCCCCGGCCCGGCCTCTGCCCGCACCCGAGCACACACCCCCCGCCCGGACGCAGTGCACCGCCGTCGCTCAGTCGGTCCTCAGGGTCAGCAGGAGGGGGACCTCGCCGCAGGGGAGAAGGTGCAGGCCCGGCAGGGCTGTCGCGTGGGGGTGGTCCAGGGCGCCGGCGAAGTCGGGGCCCTTGGTCAGGGAGCCGGCCAGGTGGGTGGGGTCGGCGGAGGCCGCGACGCGGCCCCGGGCGTTGACCAGGCGAGCCGGCAGCCGCAGGGTGCGCAGCAGCGGCAGGACCGCCGCCTCGAAGTGCCGCAGATAGACGTCCGCCGCGGCCACGCCGGCGAAGCGGCCCGCGACCGTGACCGGCGCGGACAGCGTGAGGCTGTACTCGTCCGAGCAGAGATAGTCGACGTAGGGACCGGCCACGGCGCGCCGGCCGGTGTCACGGGGCAGCGCGAACCACTCCCAGTGCGTGTAGTCCGCGTACGCCGACTGCTCCGGGTCCAGATACGGCAGCAGCGGCCGTACGTCCCCCTCGGGCCCGCACTGCCACCACTCCAGCCATGCGGGAGCGTCCGCAAGCAGCTCCGGTGCCGCCACGAAACCGACCCCGGAGATCAACTCCTGCCGCCGCAGCCGTAGATGGAGCGCGGGCCGCAGCGCGGCGAGGTCCGCGCTGGTGGGGCGGCGGCCGGTCGCGGCCACCGCGCTCAGCAGGGCTGCCGTCTCGTCGGCGGTCGCGAGAACGGCCGCGAACACCGCCTCCAGCGCACCGCCCACCCGGTGCGCCACCCGCCGGGCGGCGCCGAGGTCCGGCGCGGGCGGAGCGGTGGCGGCAAGGCCGGGGCTCGAGCTCATGGCGCCCTCCAGCAGCCGGGGCCGTGACAGGCCTACAGGGCGAGCCGTACGGCGATCAGCCGTGCCGTCGACTCCCGTACGCACCGCTCGGCCAGCGCGCCGGCCGAGTCGTGGGCCCCATCTTGCACCGCCGAGATCACGGCGCGGTGACGGTCCGCGACTTCTTCACGACATGCGCCCGCGTCGTCACCGAGGACCAGGCACAACAGCGCCCCGATCTCCGTCTGGAGCGCGACCTGTTCGCGGGTCAGCCGCGCGGACTGCGCGGCGGCGGCCAGCTCCACGTGGAAGCGGCCGTACATCCGGGCGCGGGCGGCGGCGTCCTTAGCGGCGGTGAACTCCTCCATCGTGCGCCGCAGCTGCGTCAGGTCCTCCGGCTCGGTGCGCTGCGCCGCGAGCCGGGCCGCCGCCCCGGACAGCGCCGCCCAGTGGTCACCGAGGTCGCGCAGCTCCTCGGTGCTCCAGCCGCGCAGCCGGGTCCGCAGGCGCTCCTCGGCGGGCAGGTCCGGCAGGGAGACGAAGCTGCCGCCGCCCCGGCCGCGCCGGGTGGTGACCAGACCCTGCTGGCGCAGGGCCATCAGTGCCTCCCGGAGGGTCACCGTGGACACGCCGAGCTGCCCGGCCAGCTCGCTCTCGCCGGGCAGTTGCTCGCCGTCGGCGAGCAGGCCGAGCTCGATGGCGTCGCCGAGCCGGCGCACCACCGTCTCCACCCGGGCCCGGCTGTCGAGCGGCGCGAAGACGGCCGCGCGGGCGCCGCCGGCTGTCTGCTGCTGTTTCACGGCCACCACCTTGTGCGTTGACTCAAGCTTTACCCTAAGGGGGCCTTGAGCTTTGAACTATGACTTCATATGTTTTCGCTCCATCGGTCAACGCTCGAAGGCGTCAGAAAGGTTCCCGCCCATGGAGGGGATTGCTGAAGGGAAGGCCGGCGGGACTCCGGGGGAGCCCGCCGCAGGGGCGGCCGTCCGGCTGCGGCAGCTGCGGAAGTCGTTCGGCGACACCACCGCCGTGGCCGGGGTCGACCTGGAGATCCGCGACGGGGAGTTCTTCTCCATGCTCGGCCCGTCCGGCTCGGGCAAGACCACGGTCCTGCGCATGATCGCCGGCTTCGAGACCCCGACCGCGGGCCGGATCGAACTCGCCGGACAGGACGTGACCCGCCGCGCGCCCTTCGAACGCGATGTGCACACCGTCTTCCAGGACTACGCCCTCTTCCCGCACATGACGGTCGAACAGAACGTCGCCTACCCCCTGAGGATCCGCAAGGTCCCCAAGCCCGAACGCCTGGTCCGCGCCCGCAAGGCCCTCGCCGAGGTCCGCCTGGACGGCTACGGCAAGCGCCGCCCCGCACAGCTCTCCGGCGGCCAGCGCCAGCGCGTCGCCCTCGCCCGTGCCCTCGTCGGCCGCCCCCGGGTGCTGCTGCTCGACGAGCCGCTCGGCGCCCTCGACCTGCGCCTGCGCGAGCAGATGCAGGTCGAGCTGAAGGCGATCCAGCGCGAGGTCGGCATCACCTTCGTCTTCGTCACCCACGACCAGGAGGAGGCCCTGACGATGAGCGACCGCATCGCCGTCTTCCACCAGGGCCGCATCGAACAGGTCGGCACCCCCGCCGAGATCTACGAACGCCCCGCCACCGGCTTCGTCGCCTCCTTCGTCGGCACCTCCAACCTGCTGGACGGCGAGTCCGCCCACCGCATCGTCGGCGCCCCCGGCACCTACAGCATCCGCCCCGAGAAGATCCGCGTCCGAAAGGAGGCCGACGGCGCCGACGAGCCGGAGCACTCCTCGGCCACCGGCACCGTCGCCGAGGTCGTCTACCTCGGCGACGCCACCCGCTTCCTCGTCGACCTCGACGCCGGCGGCCGCCTCACCGCCCTCCAGCAGAACCTCGAGACCTCCTCCGAGGACGTCGCCGCCTACCGCGGCACCCGGGTCCGCCTCCAGTGGCACCGCCGCCACGCCGTCCACGTCCCCCACTGATCCGACTGGAGTACGTCATGCGCTTCACCCCCGCATGGAAGGCCGCGGCCGCCGCCGCGCTGCTGCTCGCCGCCACCGCCTGCGGCTCCTCCGGCACCAAGGCGGGCGCGGGCGGCCTCAACCCGCCCGACCTCAAGGCCCCCTCCCGGCTCGGCACACCCGAGGGCCAGGTCAACCTGATCGCCTGGGCCGGCTATGTCGAGGACGGCTCCGACGACCCCAAGGTGAACTGGGTCTCCGGTTTCGAGAAGCAGACCGGCTGCCAGGTCCACTCCAAGGTCGCGGCCAGCTCAGACGAGATGGTCAAGCTGATGAAGACCGGCGAGTACGACGCCGTCTCCGCCTCCGGCGACGCCTCGCTGCGCCTGATCGCCTCCGGCGACGCGGCCCCCGTCAACACCGCCCTCGTGCCGAACTATAGGGACGTCTTCAGCGGCCTGAAGAACGGCGCCTGGAACTCCGTGCACGGGAAGATGTACGGCATCCCGCACGGCCGCGGCGCCAACCTGCTGATGTACAACACCCAGAAGGTCAGCCCCGCACCGACCTCCTGGTCCGCCGTCTTCGACGACGCCCCGAAGTACAAGGGCCATGTCACCGCCTACGACTCGCCGATCTACATCGCCGACGCGGCGCTGTACCTCAAGGCCACCAGGCCCGAGTTGAAGATCACCAATCCGTACGCGCTGGACCAGAAGCAGTTCGACGCGGCCGTCGGCCTGCTGAAGAAGCAGAACGCGGACGTCGGCGAGTACTGGAGCGACTACCTGAAGGAGGTCTCCGCCTTCAAGAGCGGCGACTCCCTCGTCGGCACCACCTGGCAGGTGATCGCCAACCTCACCGCCGACGAGGGCGCCAAGGTGAAGGCGTTCGTGCCCAAGGAGGGCTCCACCGGCTGGTCCGACACCTGGATGGTCTCGGCCAAGGCCAAGCACCCCACCTGCGCCTACAAGTGGCTCGACTGGATCGTCTCACCCAAGGTCAACGCCCAGGTCGCCGAGTACTTCGGCGAGGCCCCGGCCAACTCCAAGGCGTGCGCCCTGACCAGCGACAAGAACTTCTGCACGGTCTACCACGCAGCCGACGAGGGCTACTGGAAGAACATCGCCTTCTGGAACACGCCCATCGAGCAGTGCCTGGACGGCCGCACGGACGTCCGCTGCGTGCCGTACGCCAAGTGGGTCCAGGCCTGGACCGAGATCAAGGGCTGAAGCCATGACCGCCGTCACCCCCGAGACCGCCGGACGCGACCGTGTCCGGCGGCTCGCGGGGGCGCTGCACCGGCGCCCCCGCCTGCGTCTGTCCCTGCTGCTGACCGCCCCGCTGCTGTGGCTGGCGGTGCTCTACCTCGGCTCGCTCACCGTGCTGTTCGTCGCCGCGTTCTGGACGACGGACTCCTTCACCTCCCAGGTCGTCAAGGTCTTCTCGGCCGACAACTTCCGCGCGCTGTTCACCACCCCGGTCTTCCGCCAGGTGATCGTGCGCAGCATCGGCGTCGCCCTCGCCGTCACCGTCCTGTGTGCGGTGATCGCCTTCCCGCTCGCTTTCTACACCGCCCGCGTCGCCCGGCCGAAGTGGCGGCCGCTGCTGGTGGTCGCGATCCTCACCCCGCTGTGGGCGAGCTACCTGGTCAAGGTGTACGCCTGGCGGCTGATCCTCTCCGAGGGCGGCCTCGCCGACTGGATGCTGAAGCCGTTCGGGCTGTCCGGCCCGGGGTTCGGGCTGCCGGCGACGGTGCTGACCCTGACGTACCTGTGGCTGCCGTACATGATCCTGCCGGTCCACACCGCGCTGGAGCAGCTGCCCGGGGCGCTGCTGGACGCCTCCGCCGACCTCGGGGGCCGGCCCTGGCGGACGTTCCGGTCCGTGGTGCTGCCGATGGTGCTGCCGGGCGTGGCCGCCGGGTCCGTCTTCACCTTCTCGCTCAGCCTCGGCGACTACATCACCGTGCAGATCGTCGGCGGCAAGACCCAGCTGATCGGCAACCTCGTGTACTCCAACATCGAACTCAACCTGCCCATGGCCGCGGCCCTCGGCACGGTCCCGGTCGTCGTCATCGTGCTGTACCTGCTGGCCATGCGCCGCACGGGTGCGCTCAGCAGCCTGTAGAGGAGGTGTCCGACTCGTGCAACTGTCCCGTCCCGCGCGCATCGCGCTGCGCACCGCCGCCGGGCTCGGCTTCGCGGTGATCTACGTGCCGCTGCTGCTGGTCCTGGTCAACTCCCTGAGCCCGGACCGCAGCGCGAGCTGGCCGCCACCCGGGCTGACCCTGCACTGGTGGCAGGTGGCCTGGGAGAACTCCGGGGCCCGCGCGGCCCTGTGGGTGTCGGTGAAGGCCGGCCTCGGAGCGACCGCGATCGCCCTGGTGCTGGGCACGCTGATCGCCTTCGCCGTCGCCCGGTACCGCTTCTTCGGCCGCGACGCGCTGTCCTTCGTCGTCGTCCTGCCGATCGCGCTGCCCGGCATCGTCACCGGCATCGCGCTCAACTCCGCCTTCTCCACGGTGCTCGAACCGCTCGGTGTGGGCCTCGGCCTGTTCACCGTGGTCGTCGGGCACGCCACCTTCTGCATCGTCGTGGTGTTCAACAACGTGGTGGCGCGCCTGCGGCGCACCTCCCGCTCGTACGAGGAGGCCGCCGCCGACCTCGGCGCGCACACCTTCCGGGCCTTCGCCGACGTCACCTTCCCTCTGGTGCGCACCGCGCTGCTGGCGGGCGGGCTGCTGGCGTTCGCGCTGTCCTTCGACGAGATCGTGGTGACCACGTTCACCGCCGGACCCGGGGTGCAGACCCTGCCGTTGTGGATCTTCGAGAACATGACCCGCCCGCAGCAGGCCCCGGTGGTGAACGTGGTCGCGGCCGTCCTGGTCCTGCTCTCCGTCGTCCCGATCTACGTCGCCCAGCGGCTGTCCGCCGACACGGCGACCGGCAGCCGGGTGTGACGGCCCGGGGCAGGGCTCCGGTCGGTCAGCGCTCCAGTTCCCGGTGGGCGGTCTCGGGCAGCCGCAGGTACACCAGCGAGGACACCAGGCACAGCACGGCGACGTACCAGGGGAACAGGCCCGCCTGCCCCCACTGCTTGAACAGCGTGCCGACGTACGGCGCGGTGCCGCCGAAGAGGGCGACCGTGAGCGAGTACGGAAAGCCGATACCGGCCGCGCGCACGCGAGGCGGGAACACCTCGGCGTTGACGGCGGCGCTGATGGAGGTGAAGCCGGTCAGCAGCACCATGCCCGCGCACTGCACCAGCAGCAGCACAGCGAAGGAGTCGCGCAGCGCGTGCAGCAGCGGCACGCACAGCAGCGCGAAGCCCAGCCCGAAGAACAGCAGCAGGGGGCGGCGGCCGAGCCGGTCGGAGAGCAGCCCGCCGAGCGGCTGCAGCACGGCGAAGAACGCCAGTGAGATCGTCCCCGCGAGCAGCGCGTCGGGCTTCGCGACGCCCGCCTCGAGTTCGGCGTAGGTGGGCAGGTACGACGTCCAGGTGTAGTAGGCGAGGGTGCCGCCCGCGGTGATGCCGGCGATCAGCAGTGACTGCCGTGGATGGCGACGCAGCGCCTCGAACAGGCCGGGCCTGGGCGCCCGCTGCTGTTCGTCGCTGCGGGTCTCCTCGGCGCCCCGCCGGATCCAGAACCCGACCAGGCTGAACAGGCCACCGAGCCAGAACGGCACGCGCCAGCCCCAGCCGTTCATCGAGGACTCGGCGAGGGTGTCGACGAGCAGCGTCGCGATCCCGGAGGCGACGAGCTGTCCCGCGGTCGTGGAGACGTACTGGAAGCTGGAGAACAGCCCGCGCCGGCCCGGGCCCGCCGACTCCACCAGGAAAGTGGTCGAGGCGGCGAACTCCCCGCCCACCGAAAGCCCCTGGAGCAGTCGGGCGGCGACCAGCACCACCGGCGCCGCGAGCCCCGCCGAGGCGTAGGTCGGGGTGAGACCGACCAGCAGGCTGCTGCCGCCCATCAGCAGGATGGTGACCGTCAGCGCGGCCCGGCGTCCGCGCCGGTCGGCGATGGCGCCCATGACCAGCCCGCCCACGGGCCGCATGAAGAAGCCGACGGCGAACACGGCGAACGTCGACAGCAGCGGCACCAGGGAGTTCCCCGTGCCCTTGGGGAACACCGCCCGGGCGAGGTAGGTCGCCAGGAACGTGTAGGCGTACCAGTCGTACCACTCGACGGCATTGCCCACAGAAGCGGCAAGAAGCTGCCGTATGGGGCGTTTTGTCCTGGTCGGTACCGTCGTCCTCGTCACTGTCATGATCGCGACCTCCCCGGGTGGCCGGTTCCGCACACCTGCCGTAGCGATGAGTTCACATGAGTGCCACCAGACCCTTCCCTGACGTTTGATGCTCTTGGAACACTCGCTGCGCGCACATTCCGTCATTCACCGGCGAGTTGCCGCCGCCACGACGAGAGGTCTGTCCCCCATGCCCGAAGTGAACCGGCGTCGCTTCCTCCAACTCGCGGGCGCCACCACGGCGTTCACCGCGCTGTCCGCGAGCATCCAGCGCGCCGCCGCCCTCCCGGCGAACCACCGCACGGCCTCCGTCGAGGACGTCGAGCACATCGTCGTCCTCATGCAGGAGAACCGGTCCTTCGACCACTACTTCGGCACCCTCAGAGGCGTCCGCGGCTTCGGCGACCCCCGCCCGGCCACCACCCGGCCCGGCGCCAAGCCCGTCTGGTACCAGTCCGACGGCACCAAGGACATCCTCCCCTTCCACCCCGACGCCGACGACCTGGGCATGGCCTTCCTCCAGGACCTCCCGCACGGCTGGAACGACGGGCACGCCGCCTTCGACGGGGGCAAGTACGACAAGTGGGTGCCGTTCAAGGGCTCCACGACGATGGCGTACCTGAACCGCGACGACATCCCGTTCCACTACGCGCTCGCCGACGCCTTCACCATCTGCGACGCGTACCACTGCTCCTTCATCGGCTCCACCGACCCCAACCGCTACTACATGTGGAGCGGCTACGTCGGCAACGACGGCACCGGCGGCGGCCCCGTCCTCGGCAACGACGAGAAGGGGTACGGCTGGACGACGTACCCCGAACGCCTGGAGAGCGCCGGGGTGTCCTGGAAGATCTACCAGGACGTCGGTGACGGCCTCGACGCGAGCGGCGGCTGGGGCTGGATCTCGGACGCCTACCGCGGCAACTACGGCGACAACTCGCTGCTGTACTTCAACCAGTACCGCAACGCCCAGCCGGGCAGCCCGCTGTACGACAAGGCCCGCACCGGAACCGACTACCGCAAGGGCGAGGGCTACTTCGACCGGCTCAAGGCCGACGTGGCGGCCGGGAGGCTGCCGCAGGTGTCCTGGATCGTCGCCCCCGAGGCGTTCACCGAGCACCCGAACTGGCCGGCCAACTACGGCGCCTGGTATGTCGCCCAGGTGCTGGACGCGCTCACCTCCAACCCCGAGGTGTGGGCGAAGACCGCGCTGTTCATCACCTACGACGAGAACGACGGCTTCTTCGACCATCTGATACCGCCGTTCCCGCCCGGCTCCGCCGCCCAGGGCAAGTCCACCGTCGACGTCTCCCTCGACGTGTTCAAGGGCGACGCGAGCCATGTCGCCGGCCCCTACGGGCTCGGCCAGCGCGTCCCCATGCTGGTGGTCTCCCCCTGGAGCAAGGGCGGCTACGTCTGCTCCGAGACGCTGGACCACACCTCCATCATCCGGTTCATCGAGAACCGCTTCGGCGTGCGCGAGCCGAACATCTCGCCCTGGCGCCGGGCCGTCTGCGGCGACCTGACCTCCGCCTTCGACTTCTCCCGCACCGACACCGGCCGCGTCACGCTGCCCGACACGGCCGGCTACGAGCCGCCGGACCGTCTGCGCCACCCCGACTACAAGCCCGTCCCGCCGGCCACCGGGGCGCTGCCCAAGCAGGAGCGGGGGCTGCGGCCGGCCCGCCCGCTGAAGTACGACCCGGCCGTGGACGGCAAGGTCGACGCGGCGGCCGGGAAGTTCACCCTCACCTTCGCCTCCGGCGCCGCCGCCGGTGCGGCCTTCCTCGTCACCTCCGGGAACCGCACCGACGGCCCCTGGACGTACACCACGGAGGCCGGGAAGTCCCTTGCGGACACCTGGAACTCGGTGTATTCGAGCGGTTCCTACGACCTCACCGTGCACGGCCCGAACGGTTTCCTGCGCGCCTTCAAGGGCCGCAACAAGGTCACCGGTCCCGAGGTCACCGCCCGGCGGAGCGGGGACGGTCTGGAGCTGACCTTCACCAACTCCGGTTCCGGCACCGCGGGTCTGACCGTGATCGACGGCTACGGCGGGGCCAAGCGCTCGGTGAGCGTGCGGCCGGGCGCCACCGTGAAGCAGCTCGTCGACCTGACGGGGAGCCGGCGCTGGTACGACCTGACCGTGACGGCCGACGGTGACGCGTCCTATCTGCGGCGGTTCGCCGGACATGTCGAGAATGGTCAACCCGGCGTCAGCGACCCTGCGATCGCCACGGTCTGACCGGCGTTCAGGCTTCGGACGGCGGGCGCCCGGGTCACGGGCGCCCGCCGGAACGACGGTTGCTTTCCGGCCGGTGCGCGATAGTGTGCCCCGGTGACCACGCATTCGAACACACCTGCAGGTTGGTACCCCGACCCGCACGGGGCGCAGCAGACCCTGCGGTACTGGGACGGTACCCAGTGGACCGAGCACACCCACGCCGACCAGCAGGCTCAGCCCCAGGCCCAGGGCCACCACCCCCAGGCCCCGGCACAGGCCCCGGCCGCCCCGCAGCTGCCGGCGCAGCAGGCCGGTCCCGACCCGCGCGTCCAGCGCCAGGTCCAGCAGCAGGCCGGTGTCGCCGGGGGCGGCGCCGGTGGCGGAACCCTGTTCTCCGAGCCGGTCCTGGTGGTGAACCAGAAGGCCAAGCTGATCGAGCTGACCAACGAGTACAAGGTCATGGACCAGCACGGCCGGGAGCTCGGCGCGGTCGTCCAGGTCGGTCAGAGCGTCCTGCGCAAGATCGTGCGGTTCCTGTACAGCATCGACCAGTTCATGAAGGTCAAGCTGGAGATCCGCGACGCCTACGGTCAGCCGGTGATGCTGCTGACCCGTCCGGGTAAGATCTTCAAGTCCCGGGTGATCGTCGAGCGCCCCGACGGCACGCCGGTCGGTGAGATCGTCCAGCAGAACGTCTTCGGGAAGATCAACTTCGCGATGATGGTGAACGGCCAGAAGGTCGGTGCCATCAAGGCGGAGAACTGGCGCGCGTGGAACTTCGCGATCGTCGACCACGCGGACAACGAGGTGGCCCGGATCACGAAGACCTGGGAAGGCCTCGCCAAGACGATGTTCACGACCGCGGACAACTACGTCCTGCAGATCCACTACCAGCTGCCGGACCCGCTGCTCAGCCTGGTCGTCGCGACGGCCCTGACAGTCGACACCGCGCTGAAGCAGGACTCCCGCGGCCTCGGCTGAGGCCGCCGTCTCTCAGCGCACGTCACCGTCTCAGAGCACGCTCAGGTGCCCCGGTTCGCTCGTCGGCCGGGGCACCGCCGCGTTCGGGTCCAGGGCGAGAACGGCCGCCACGGGGTGCTCGTCGTCCACGGGTGCGGGTGCGTCCACGGGTGCGGGCGCCGTCGCCGGTGCCGGTCCCGGTGCGGGTGTCCCGGCCGGCTGCGGGGTCGCCCGGGACAGCAGCACCACACCCCAGGCCGCGCACCCCGCGCCCGCGAGCGCGAGCAGGATGCCGAGCGCGCCGCCCTGGAGCCGCTCGCCCAGCAGGGCCACGCCGATCACGGCGGCGGCGACGGGGTTGGCCAGCGTCACCACCGCAAGCGGAGCGCCGAGGCCGCCCCGGTAGGCGGTCTGCGACAGCAGCAGCCCGCCCGTCGCGAACGCCGCGACCAGCACCGCCACCCCGATCACCTGCACGCTCAGCAGCGGACCGGTGTGGTCGGTGGCGGCCACGGTGACCGTCTGGGTGAGCGCGGAGGCCACGCCCGAGGCCAGCCCGGACGCGGTCGCGTGCCGCAGGCCCGGCCGGGCGCCCGGCCGGGACAGCGTGCCGATCAGCGCGGCCGTGGCGCCTGCGACCGCCAGCGCCTCGGGCACGCTCAGCACGTCCGCCGGCGCGGGACCGGACGCGGTGACAAGGATCGCGCCGAGCCCGAGCAGCGTGAAGCCGGTGCCCCGCCATTCGATCGCGCTGACCCGGCGCCCCGCCATCCGCGCCCCCAGCGGCACCGCCGCCACCAGGGTCAGCGCCCCGAGCGGCTGTACGACGGTGAGCGGGCCGTACTTCAGCGCGACCACGTGCAGCAGGGCCGCGCCGGCGTTCAGCCCGACCGACCACCACCAGGCTCCGCTGCCCAGCATGTGCAGCAGCCCGGCGCCGGACGACCGGGACGCGAGTCGTTCCTGGGCGACCGCCGCGGCGGCGTAGGCGACGGCGGAGAACAGCGACAGGACGACGGCGAGCAGGGCGGCGTTCACCGGGCCACCCCCGCGAGCTCGCGCTCCTCGGCGGGCAGCAGCTGCTCGCGCCCCCGGCCGGCGGTCGTCGTCGTCCGGTACGGCGGATGGATCACCGCGAGGGCGGCGCCGAGCAGGGCCGTCGCGACGATCGCGTCCAGCCAGTAGTGGTTGGCCGTGCCGACGACGACGAGCAGGGTCAGCGCGGGGTGCAGCAGCCAGAGCCAGCGCCACCGTGAGCGAGTGGCGGCGATCAGGCCGATCGCGACCATCAGGGCCCAGCCGAAGTGCAGCGACGGCATCGCCGCGAACTGGTTCGACAGGTGGTCGCTCTGCGGCGGCCCGTACACCGACGGGCCGTAGACCCGCGCGGTGTCGATCAGTCCGGTCCCGGCGAGCATCCGCGGCGGGGCCAGCGGGAACGTGAGATGCAGCACCAGGGCGGCCGCGGTGAGGACGGCCAGGACCCGGCGGGCCCAGACGTAGTGGGCCGGGCGGCGCAGGTACAGCCAGATCAGGAAGGCCGCCGTGACCGGGAAGTGCACGGTCGCGTAGTAGGTGTTCGCCAGGTGGACCAGCGTGTCGCCGTGCAGCAGCAGCGACTGCACGGCGCCCTCGCCGGGCAGGTGGAGGGTCCGCTCCAGGTCCCAGACGTGGCGGGCGTCGCGGAAGGCATCGCCGGTGTGACCGGTGGCCAGCTGCCGGCCGAACTTGTAGACGAGGAAGAGCCCGGCGACGAGCAGCAGCTCGCGCAGGAGCGGCGGCCGCGCCGTGCGCGCGGCTGTGTCGCCCGGCTCGGCGTGTTCCGGTCCGGCTGCTTCTGGTTCCGGTTCTTCAGGCTCGGTGCGGGCGTTCATCCCCCGGCCCCTTCACTGACGGTGGTGCGGTGCTTCTCATCGATACGACTGCGTACCGATACGCCAGTGTACCGATACGCACGAGTACCGGTACACTGGCGTATCGATTGAGGTGCGACACACTGGAAGTCGACGCCCCACGGATCCCAGCGAGGTGAAGCCCCGATGACGTCGCAGGCCGCGGACGGGCCGGAGACGGCCGCCGCATCGCGCCGCTCCAAGCTCACGCCCGAGCGCGAGCAGGAGTTCTTCGACGCCGTCCTCGACCAGATCCGCGTCTGCGGGTACGACGCCGTCACCATGGAGGGCGTCGCCGCCTCCACGCGGTGCAGCAAGTCCACGCTGTACCGGCAGTGGAAGACCAAGCCCCAGTTCGTGGCGGCCGCGCTGCGCTCCAACCGGGCCTGCCGGTTCGCCGGCATCGACACCGGTTCGGTCGCCGCGGACCTGCGCGAGGCGGCCCGGCAGGCCGGGGCCTGGTCCGGCCCGGACACCAGCCTGCTCCAGGCGCTGGGGCACGCGGTGATGCAGGACGAGGAGCTGCGCGCTGCGCTGCGCGAGGCGCTCGTCGAGCCCGAGATGGAGGCGCTGCGCGCCATCCTGCGCCGCGGCGTCGAACGCGGCGAGATCGCCGCGGACCACCCGGCGCTTGAGTTCGTCCCGGTCCAGCTCTACGGCGTCCTGCGGGTGCGGCCCGTCATCGACGGGCAGTACGCGGACTCCGACTATCTGGTCCGGTTCGTGGAGGCCGTGGTGCTCCCGGCGCTGGGCCTCACCTGAAGACCCGGGCCGCCGTCCATGGGATGACTGGACGGTGACCCGGCCGCGCCGCACCGTGGGGACGGGGGCGGCGCGCACCCCCCGGCCGGGTGGGACCCTCCTTGAGCGGAGGGGGTCCCACCCGGCCGCTGTGCGTCCGGGTACGGCGGGTCAGACGCTCTGTCCGGAGCCGCCGCCGCTCGCCCGCTTGATCCCCTGGGTGATCCGGTCGATGACCGACACCTGCTGGTCGGCGTCCACACCGAAGCGGACCAGGACGATCATCCGGGGGTCGGCCGGGGACGGGAACGCCAGGGACTCGACACAGCCGTCGGCACCCTTGCTGGTCACCGCCTTCCAGCGGACCAGATACCCCTTCTGCCCGGCCACCGTGACCGCCTGCGAGGCGAGCACCTGGTGCGAGGTGATCGCGCCGTAGGAGGCACCGCCGTAGGACTCCTTCGCGTTCTCCGCGATGTCCGCCTTGGCGACCTGCTCCGGGGTGGACCCCCGGGCGCCCAGGAGGGTCGCGGGGGCCGCGTACGCGCCGCCCTTGGTGCAGGTCTGCGAGGTGTCGCCGGGGCACGGATAGGAGGAGTCGGAGGTGACGGCGGCGCCGGCGGCGTACTCCTGGCCGTACCAGCCGTCCGGGATGGGCAGGCTGATGCCGCCGGCCGCGTCGGTCGCCGAGCCGCTGTGGATCTTCGGCGCCTCGCTCTGTCCCGGGGACGGCGAGGGGCCGCCCGGACCGCCGTCACCGCCCCCGCCCGGGCGGCCGCCGCGGTCGTCGGGCCCGGGCACCTGTCCCTGCCCCTGCCGCGCGTCGGTGCGCCGGCCGCTGCCGCCGCCGTCGGTCAGGGCGTGGACGCCGACGCCGATGCTCGCCAGCACGGCGACCGCTGCGGCGACGGCGATACCGAGCCGCAGCCCACGCCGCCCACGCCGAGCCGGCGGCTGCCCGGGGTATGCCGGATACGCCGGGTACCCCGCGTACCCGGGATGGGCCGGGGACCCCGCGTACCCCGGCTGCCCGACGGGCGCAGGCTGCGCGGGATGGTCTCCCTGACCGGGCCGGCCGGGCTGGGCCGGCGTTCCCGGACCGTCGCCCGGCGGACCCCAGGCGGCGGCCGTCCCCGCCGGGCGCGTCCGGTCCGTCCACGCCCCGCCGTCCCACCAGCGTTCGGTGGCGGGACCGTCACTGCTTTGCCCGGGGTCGGGATACCACCCGGGAGGAGTCACCTGCGTCATGCCCCCACCGTATGAGCCCACCGTGAAAGCCGGATGAGAACCCCCGCCCACAACTCGGTCCGCTGCCCCGCGCCAGGGGAGCCGGCCCCGGCTGCGTCGTCCACCAGCCCGCCCCCCGGCCGGAGTCGGCCCGTGCATCCGGCGCATCCGCCGGAGGCGTTGCGCGGTCCGTCCTGCCGGGCGGAGACCCTGGGCGGAAACGACGGGCGGACGCCCCGGCGTCACATTCCGGCCGATTCCTCGTCAATTCCCGGCCCCCTCTCCCTCGTTGACGGAGTCGTCGCACCCCGCAGGCCCGGCCTGCGATTCGCCATACTCCCTTTCACCCTCCGCGGCAATACCTGCGGTGACGGCGCACCGTTCGGCGGTCGAGGGGGCTAGGCTCGACATCGGTACGTCGTTCGGGCGACTTGGGGAGGTAGCGGGATGACGGAGGCGGCCGCCTCGGCTTCCCTCGTGGAGCGCGAGCAGGAACTCGCCGTCGTCGCACAGGCGGTGGACGAGCTGTGCGCGGACCGGACGACCTCCGGCACCCTGCTGGTGTTCCGCGGCGAGGCCGGCCTGGGCAAGACCGCGCTGCTCGCCGAGACCCGCCGGATCGCCGAGGCGCGCGGCTGCACCGTCTGGTCGGCCCGCGGCGGCGAGACCCTGCGATCCGTCCCCTTCAACGTCGTACGGCAGCTGCTGCAACCCGCCCTCGTCCCGATGCTGCCGGAGGAGGCCCGCGAGTACCTCGGCGACTGGTACGACATAGCGGGTCCCGCCCTCGGCATTGCGGAACCCGGGGAGGGCCACGCCGACCCGCAGGGCGTGTGCGACGGACTCGTCGCCGCCGTGCGCCGCCTCGCCACGCGGGACTGGCCGCTGGTGCTTCTCATCGACGACGCCCACTGGGCCGACCAGGAGACGCTGCGCTGGCTCGCCGCGTTCACCGAACGCCTCGACGACCTGCCCGTCCTCGTGGTCGTCGCCCGCAGGCCCGGTGAGATCGCCGGGGAGAACGCCCGGCTGCTGGAGGCCGTCGCCGCCGCCGGACGCCCCGCCACCGTCCTCAGCGCCCTCACCCCGGAGGCCGTCGCCGGCCTCACCCGCACCGCGCTCGGCGCGCACGCCGACGCCCCGTTCTGCCGTGAGGTGTGGGCCGTCACCGGCGGCAACCCGTACGAGACCGTCGAGCTCCTCGCCAAGGTCCGCGACAGCGAACTCCTGCCGGCCGAGTCCTCCGCCGCCGAACTGCGCGACCTCAACCGCTCCGCCCGCGGCGGCGGCCTGGTCGCCCGCCTCGAACAACTCGGCATAGACGCCACCCGGTTCGCGTGGGCCGCCGCCATCCTCGGTGACGCCATCACCATCGACCTGGTCGCCCGGCTCGCCACCATGCAGCGCGAGGAGGCCGTCCGCTGCGCCGAACTCCTGAAGAACGCGCGCATCCTCACCGCGCCCGACCCGGCCGCCGGCCCCGCGCGTGACGGTGCCCTGGAGTTCGTCCACCCGCTGATCGCGACCGCCGTCTACAACTCCATCCCCGACGCGCTGCGCCGCGCCATGCACGGTATCGCCGCCCGGCTCGTCACCGACCTCGGCCTCGGCCCCGCGGCAGCCTCCCGCCATCTGCTCCAGGTCCACCCGGACGACGACGAGGAACTCGTCGGCCAACTGCGCGAGGCGGCCCGCGAACACCTCGCCGTCGGCGCCCCCGACGCGGCCCGCCGCTGCCTGGAACGCGCGCTGCTCGAGCCGCCGCTGCCCGAGGTCCGGGCGCGTGTGCTGTTCGAGCTCGGCTGCGCCACGCTGCTCACCGCCCCCGCGAAGACGATCGGCCACCTGCGCCAGGCCCTCGCCCTGCCCGGCCTCGGCGAAGACGTCCGCGTGGACGCCGTCGTACGCCTCTCGCAGGCCCTCCTGCACAACGACCAGCTGGAGGAGGCCGTCCGCACCGTCGAGGCCGAGGCGGCCCGGCTGCCGGACGGCCCGGCGAGGCTGCGCCTTCAGGCCGTGCAGTTCATGTGGGAGGGCATCCACGCCGGTGAGGCCCCGACCCCGGGCCGCTCCGAGCGGCTCGCCGGACTCGCCCGCACCTGCACCGGACGCGACAACTCCGAGCGCGCCCTGCTCATCCTGCGTGGCTTCGACGCCATGAGCCGCGGCGAGAACGCCGAGGAGGTCGTCGAGGTGTGCGACCGCGCCCTCGTCAACGGCCGTCTCGCCCCCGGACTCGGCTGGACCGACACCGAGTGGGGCCTCGAACTGCCGATGATGCTGGCCAGCGCCTACGCCTACACGGACCGGCTCGACCGCGCCGAGGCCCTCTTCACCGACGCCCTGCGCGCCTATGAGTCCGCCGGCTGGAGCGGCGGCCACCTCGCCCTGGCCCACGCCTACGTCGGCTTCGGGCACCGCAGGCGGGGCCGGCTGCGGGAGGCCGAGGAGTCCCTGCGCGAGGCCCTGCGGCTGGCCGAACGCGTCGGCCGCGGCCTGCCCCTGTACTGGTCGGCGACCTGCAACCTGGTCGACACGCTCCTCGCCCGCGGCCATGTGGAGGAGGCCTGGTCGATCGCCGAGCAGTACGACTTCGCCCCGCCGTACCCCTCCACCATCGTGCTGCCCGACCCCCGCTCCCTGCGCGGCCGGCTCCTGCTCGCCGTCGGCCGTACCAAGGACGGGATCAACGAACTGGAGGCCGCGGAGAAGGCGGCCGCCTCGCGCGGCCACCACAATCCGGTGATGGTGCCCTGGGCCGGCGACCTGGCCCGGGCGCTGGCCGTCGAGGACCCGGCCCGCGCCGCCCGGCTCGCCGCCGACGCCCGCCGTCGCGCCGAGCGCTTCGGCACCGACACCGCCATCGGGGAGGCGCTGCGCTGCGCGGCCGCCCTGGAGACCGGCCGCCGCGCGGTCGACCTGGCCGCGCAGGCCGTGACCTGTCTGGCGGCCTCGCCTGCGCAGTACGAGCACGCCGCCGCGCGGATCGAGCACGGCATCCTGGCCCGCTCCGAGGCCGAACTGGAACGCGGCCTGGCGCTGGCCCGCTCCTGCGGCGCCGACGGGCTGGCCGAGCGGGCGACACAGGCACTTCAGACGGTCCGGGGACTGAGCCGCGTCACCTCGTGAACGCGGACGGCGCCTCCTGCAACGGGATGCCGATGGCGGCACCGCGCACCGGATGCCTTCGGGCGGCACCGCGTGAGCCGGGTGGGGTGCCTTCGCGCGGCACCGCGAGACCGGGTGCCGCAGGGTGTCACAGCGTGAGCAGCTGTTCCGTCACCGCGGCCAGCCGCTCCCGCACCCGCGGGTCGTACGCCGCCTCGTGCGCCCGCGCCGGCCGCGTCCCGTCGAAGTAGCCGCCCGAGCCCCTCTCCCGGGTCGCCAGGGCGAGCACGCCGGGCGCGCCGTCCGCGACCGAGTTCCACGGGGAGACGCCCGCCTCGCGGACCATCGACGTGTCCATATAGGTGGCGGGGTGCAGCACGTTCACCGCGACGCCGGTGCCGGCCAGCTCCTCGGCGAGCGTGAACGTGTACGCGGTCATCGCGAACTTGCTGCGGCGGTACGCCGACGTCCCGCTGTAGCGACGGGTCAGCTCCGGATCGCCGGGGTCGAGGGGTTCCTGCCCGGCCGAGCCGACGTTCACGATCCGGGCCGGGGTGTTCCTGCGCAGGACCGGCAGCAGGGCGCGGGTGAGGGCGACCGGCGCCAGATAGTTGACCGCCAGGCGCAGTTCGTGGCCGTCGGCGCTCATCTCCCTGCCGCCGCCCGGCGCCCCGAAGCCCAGGCCCGCGTTGTTGATCAGCACATCGAGATCCGGACGGGCCGCGGCGACCCGTGTGCCCAGGTCGCGTACCTGAGCGAGCGAGGCGAGGTCGGCGACGAAGCCCTCGGCCTCGCCCTCCGTGCGCAGCTCCTCGACCAGCCGCTCGGTGCGGCCCGCGTCCCGCCCGTGCGCGAGGACGCGGTGCCCGGCGCGCACCAGCTCGAAGGCGACGTACCGCCCGAGACCCGAGGTCGCCCCGGTGATCAGAACAGTGGACATGCCACCACCGTAGGCCGACCGCACACCCCCGTGGGAGATGCGGCCGAGCCTACGACCGGCGGGGACACCCTCAGTCGCCGGTGTCCTCCTCCGCGAGCACCCGCTGGGCCGTCGCGAACGCCGAGTTCGCCGCCGGCACCCCGCAGTAGACGGCCGTCTGCAGCAGCACCGCGCCGATCTCCTCCGGCGTGAGCCCGTTGCGCCGCGCCGCCCGTATGTGCATCGCCAGCTCGTCGTAGTGGCCGTGCGCCACCAACGCGGTCACGGTGATCATGCTGCGTTCGCGGCGGCTCAGCGTCGGATCGGTCCAGATCTCGCCCCACGCGTAGCGGGAGATGAAGTCCTGGAACCGCGCCGTGAACGGCGTCTGCCGCTCCTGCGCCCGGTCCACGTGCGCGTCGCCGAGCACCTGGCGGCGTACGGCCATGCCGAGGCCTGCCCCTCCGCCGAGGTGCGCGCGCAGCGCCGTGAGCACGGCCCGCGGGCACTGCGCGGGCGCCAGATGCGCTGCCCCGGGCAGCTCCACCAGCGTGGACCCCGGCACCGCGTCCGCGATCTGACGCAGATGCGCGGGCGGGGTCGCCGCGTCCTCACGCCCGGCGACCAGCAGCGTCGGTGCGGTGATCTCCGGGAGCCGGTCGGTGAGGTCGAACGCGGCGAGCGCGTCGCAGCAGGCCGCGTACGCCGCCGGGTCGGCCTGCGCCTGGTCGCGCACCAGGCGCGGCACGGTGAAACCCTCCGTGAACCAGCGGGCGTCCGCGCTCTTCACCAGCCAGTCCAGTCCCTCCCGCCGCACCCGCTCGGCCCGCTCCTTCCAGGGGCCCGCGCCGTTGAAGTGCGCGGAGGAGCACAGCACGGCGAGGGAGGAGAGCCGCTCGGGGTGGTGCACGGCGAGATGCAGTCCGACCGCACCGCCCAGCGACACCCCGGCGTAGGCGAAGCGGTCGATCCCGAGGGAGTCGGCGAGGGCCAGCACCAGGTCGGCCAGCTCGCCGACGGTGGCGCCCGGACCGATCAGCTCGGCGGCCGACCCGCCGTGCCCCGGCAGGTCCCAGCGCACCACGCGATGCCCGGTCGACAGCTCGGGCGCGATGTCGTCCCACAGCGCGTACGACGTGCCGAGCGAGGGTCCGAGCAGCAGCGGGGGAGCGGAGTCCGGGCCTTCGGTGAGGTGGTTGAGGAGTTTCTCGGTCAAGGTCGCTCCAGCGCACGGTCGGTGAGGGCTCCGGCGGAGCCGGTGTAACGGGCGGGGTCGGTCAGTTCGCCCAGGTCGACGTCCTTCAACGCGGATTGCTCGGCGAGGAGTTCAGCGAGCGGGCGGCCCTCTTCCGCGGCCCGCCGGGCGCACGCGGTGAGCAGCTCTTTGGCGCGGGCGCGGCCGAGCAGCGGGGCCAGTTCCGCGGACAGCCGCTCGGAGACGATGAGCCCGTGGGTGAGGTCCAGGTGGGCGCGCATGACGTCCGGCGCCACGCGCAGGTTCTCCGTCAGTTCGGCGCAGTCCCGGGCCGCGCCGCCCACCAGGCGCAGCAGGTCCCGCAGCGGCTCCCACTCCGCGTGCCAGGCCCCGGCCGGCCGCTCGTCCTCGGCGGCCATCGCTCCGTGGAGTGTGGCCGCGAGCTGCGGGGCGCGGCGGGCGGCAGCCGCGATCAGCGTGGCGCGCACCGGGTTCGCCTTGTGCGGCATGGCCGACGAGCCGCCCCCGCTGCCCTCCGCCACCTCGGAGATCTCGGTACGGGACAGGGTGAGCACGTCCACGGCCGCCTTGCCCAGCGCCCCGGCGGTGAAGGCCAGGCACCCGGCGAGGTCCGCGACCGGTGTGCGCAGTGTGTGCCACGGCAACCGCGGCGCGCACAGGCCGAGTTCACTGGCGTACCGGGCGGGCAGCGCGGTCGCGTCCTCGGCGCCGTATGCCGTGAAGGCCGCCAGTGTCCCGGCCGCGCCGCCGAGTTGCACGGGCAGTGCGTCCCGGACCGCCGCCACCCGGTCCCGCGCGTCCAGTACCAGCGACCGCCACCCTGCCGCTTTCAGACCGAAGGTCGTCGGTACGGCGTGCTGGGTGAGCGTCCGCCCCGGCATGGGCGTGTCGCGGTGCTCCGCCGCGAGCCGGGCCAGCGCCCGCTCGGTGCGGGCGAGGTCGGCGAGGACCAGGTCAAGGGTGCGCGCGGAGACCAGCATCGCCGCGGTGTCCAGGATGTCCTGGCTGGTCGCGCCCCGGTGGACGTAGGCGCCGTACTCCTCGCCGACCGCCTTCGTCAGGTCCGCGACCAGCGGGATCACCGGGTTGCCGCCGCCCCGGGCCCGTGCGGCCAGCGAGGCGAGGTCGAAAGCGCCCTGGTCGGCGGCCGCCTCGGTGACCGCCTGCGCGGCCCCGCGCGGCGCGAGCCCGAGCGCCGCCTGGGCGCGGGTGAGGGCCGCCTCGGCGTCGAGCAGCGCGCGCAGGAACGCGGCGTCGCTCGTCGCCGCGGCCGCCGGGGAGCCGGCCCACCCGGGGGCGAGCAGGCCGGTGTCCGTTGCCTCGGATGTCACTGGAACTCCAGGAAAACCGTCTCGCCTTCGCCCTGAAGGCGGATGTCGAAACGGTACGTCCCCCTCCCCTCGTCCCGGGCGATCAGCGTGTCGCGCCGGTCGCCCACCTGCGCGAGCAGTGGATCGGCGGCGAGCGCGGTGTCGTCGCCGGGCAGATAGATCCGTGTGAACAGGTGCACCAGCAGACCCCGGGCGAACACGCACACACTCAGACAGGGCGCACTGTGCCCGCGCGGGCCGGGCCGCAGGGTGCGCGCGTACCAGTGGCCGTTCGCGTCCGTCTGCATCCGGCCCCAGCCGGTGAACTCCACGCCGTTGCGGCCGAGATGGCCTCCGGTCGCCGGGTCGCGCCGCATCGAGCCGTCCACCTGCGGGATGTTGCCGTCCGGGTCCGGACCCCACAGCTCCACGAAGGCGTCCGGCAGGGGCTTGCCCGCGCCGTCCAGGACGCGACCGTGCACCGTGATGGTGTCCGGGTGGCCGAGCGGGGCGATCTCCTCGCCGCCGCGGAAGGGCAGGGCGTATCCGTAGAAGGGGCCGACCGTGTGCGACGGCGTGGGCAGCACGCTCTCCGGCCGGCTCGTGTCGATCGTCGTCATGTCGCCTCAGCGTCCTTCTTCGATCCAGGTGGCCCTCGGGCCGTCCAGCACGATGTCCCAGCGGTAGCCGAGGGAGAACTCAGGCACCGACAGACCGTGGTCGTAGGTCGCCACCAGCCGCTGCCGGGCGGCGTCGTCCGTCACGGACTGCAGGATCGGGTCGTACGGGAAGAGCGGGTCGTTCGGGAAGTACATCTGCGTCACGAGCCGCTGTGTGAACGCCGATCCGAACAGCGAGAAGTGGATGTGCGCCGGCCGCCAGGCGCCCACGTGGTTGCGCCACGGGTACGGGCCCGGCTGGATCGTCGTGAAGTGGTAGCGGCCCTCGTCGTCGGTGAGGGTGCGGCCCACGCCGGTGAAGTTCGGATCGAGCGGCGCGTCGTGCTGTTCGCGCTGATGGGCGTACCGGCCGGCCGAGTTGGCCTGCCAGATCTCCACGAGCTGGCCGCGCAGGGGGCGTCCGTTGCGGTCGAGCAGCCGGCCGGACACGGTGATCCGCTCGCCGACCGGTTCGCCGGTGTGCTGCCGGGTCAGGTCGTTGTCGGTCTCCGTGATGTCCCGTTCGCCGAAGGCGGGAGAGTGCAGCTCCACCAGCTCCGGGTCCTTGGTGACGTCGATGGTGACGGGCGGCTGCTGCGGGTGACGCAGGACGGAGGAGCGGTACGGCGCGTAGTCGCGCCGCGGGTGGTGCTCGACGGGCGCGCCGTCGGCGAGCCGCTTCTCGTACGCGGCGTGCTCGGCCGCGATCTCCTGGTCGATGTCGTGCTGGGTGAGAGTCATGGGGTTCCCCGGAGTTCCTAACGTTCGAGGACGAGGGCGAGGCCCTGGCCGACGCCGATGCAGAGCGCGGCGACGCCGGTGCCGGAGCCCCGGCGGGCGAGCTGGTGGGCGACGGTGCCGGCGAGGCGGGCACCGGAGGCGCCGAGGGGGTGGCCGAGGGCGATGGCGCCGCCCTGCGGGTTGAGGATCGCCGGGTCGACGTCGGGCCACTCGGCGAGACAGCCGAGCACCTGCGCGGCGAACGCCTCGTTGAGTTCGAGGACCGACAGGTCGTCGAAGGTCCTGCCCGCCTTGGCCAGGGCCCGGTGGACGGCCTCGACGGGGCCGAGGCCGAAGTACCGCGGGTCGATGCCACAGACACCGGAGGCGGAGACCCGGGCCAGCGGCTCGCGGCCGGTGGCCTTCAGGCCCTCCTCGTCGGTGAGGAGGAGGGCGGCGGCGCCGTCGTTGAGCGGGGAGGCGTTGCCGGCCGTCACCGTGCCGGTGTCCGCCGGGCGGAACGACGGCTTCAGCTTGGCCATCGCCTCCAGGGAGGCGGTGGGGCGTACGCATTCGTCGGCGGCGAACGTGACCGGGTCGCCCTTGCGCCGCGGGACGGGGACGGGGGTGATCTCGGCGTCGAAGAGGCCCCGCGCCTGGGCGTCGGCGGCCTTGCGGTGGCTGTGCAGGGCGTACTCGTCCTGCTGCTCGCGGGTGATCTTGTGCTTGTCGGCGATGAGTTCGGCCGACTCACCCAGGGGAATGGTCCACTGCGGGTCCATCCTCGGGTTGACCATCCGCCAGCCGAGCGTGGTCGAGTACAGCTCGGTGTGCGCGGCCGGGAAGGGCGTGTCGCTCTTGGGCAGGACGTAGGGGGCGCGGGTCATGGACTCCACACCGCCGGCCACGGCGATGTGGGCGTCCCCGACGGCGATGGCCCGGGCGGCCTGGACGACCGCTTCGAGGCCGGAGGCGCACAGCCGGTTGACGGTGACGCCGGGGACGCTGGTGGGCAGGCCCGCGAGCAGCGCGGCCATGCGGGCGACGTCGCGGTTCTCCTCGCCGGCGCCGTTGGCGTTGCCGAGGTGGACGTCGTCGATGCGGGCCGGGTCCAACCGAGGGGTGCGGGCCAGGAGTTCCCGCAGGGCGTGCGCGGCCAGGTCGTCCGGGCGGACACCGGCCAGGGCGCCGTTGTACTTGCCGAACGGGGTGCGTACGGCGTCGACGATGTAGACCGGGTTCACAGGGCGTTCTCCGGGACGGTGAGCGGGGCGTCGGTCCGGGCGGCGATCTCGTCGACGCTCACGCCGGGCGCCGTCTCGACGAGGACGAGCCCGTCGTCGGTGACGTCCAGGACGCCGAGGTCGGTGATGACGCGGTTCACGCACGCCTTGCCCGTGAGCGGCAGCGTGCATGCCTTGAGGATCTTCGGGCTGCCGTCCTTGGCGGTGTGGGTCATCACCACGATCACCGTGCGGGCCCCGTGCACCAGGTCCATCGCACCGCCGATGCCGGTCACCAGCTTGCCCGGGACGGCCCAGTTGGCCAGGTCGCCGCCTGCGGAGACCTGCATCGCGCCGAGCACCGCGACATCGATGTGCCCGCCGCGGATCATCGCGAACGACAGCGCGGAGTCGAAGAAGGAGGCGCCCGGCAGGACGGTCACGGTCTCCTTGCCCGCGTTGATCAGGTCCGGGTCGACCTGGTCCGCGGCGGGGTAGGGGCCGGTGCCCAGGATGCCGTTCTCCGATTCGAGGACGACCTCCACACCCGGCGGAAGATGGTTCGGGATCAGTGTGGGCAGCCCGATGCCGAGGTTGACGTACTGCCCGTCCTTCAGTTCCTTCGCCGCGCGGGCGGCCATCTCCTGGCGCGTCCAGGCCATCAGCTGCTCACCGTCCGCTGCTCGATCTTCTTGTCCGCCGCCTGCTGTGCGGTCAGCGCCACGACCCGCTGCACGAAGATGCCGGGTACGTGCACCGCGTCGGGGTCGAGGGCGCCGGGCTCGACCAGCTCCTCGACCTCGGCGACGGTGATCCGCCCCGCCATGGCGGCCAGCGGGTTGAAGTTCCGGGCGGACTTGTTGAACACCAGGTTCCCGTGCCGGTCCCCCTTCGCCGCCCGCACGAGTGCGTAGTCGGTCCGGATGCCCCGCTCCAGCACGTACTCGGTGCCGTCGAACTCACGGACCTCCTTGGGCGGCGAGGCCAGCGCGACCGCGCCGGAGCCGTCGTAGCGCCACGGCAGGCCGCCCTCGGCGACCTGCGTGCCCACCCCGGCCGGCGTGTAGAAGGCCGGGATGCCGGCGCCGCCCGCGCGCAGCCGCTCCGCGAGCGTGCCCTGCGGGATCAGCTCGACCTCCAGCTCGCCGGCCAGGTACTGCCGGGCGAACTCCTTGTTGCCCCCGATGTAGGAGCCGGTCACCCGGGCGATCCGCCCCGCGGCCAGCAGCACCGCGAGACCCGTCTCCATGGCACCGCAGTTGTTCGACACCACGCTCAGGCCGGCGATCCCGCGCTCGTACAGCGCCTGGATCAGCACGTTCGGCACACCGCTCAGCCCGAACCCGCCGACCGCGAGCGACGCGCCGTCCGGCACGTCACCCACCGCCTCCAGGGCCGAGGCGACCACCTTGTCCATCCGGTAAGCCCTCCAATTAGTCAGCGCACTGAGTATTCCAGCGAGGTGGCCCTCACGCTGCCACCGGTCGTCTGACGCGTCAAGAGCTGGGGTCTGCGTGGAGGTCCGCTGCGGACAGGGGGATTAAGGGCAGGTATCGTTCAGTACACCAACGAAAACGACCACGGGAGCGCACATGGCCGCGGTGGACCTCTCGACGCACCCCGGGCACCTCGCCCGGCGGCTCCAGCAGGCCCACTACCTGCTCTGGAACACCATGGTCTCGGAGGAGATCACCTCACCGCAGTTCGCGGTGCTCAACGCGCTCGTCGCCGAGCCTGGCCTCGACCAGCGCACGGTGGGGGAGCGGGTGGGGCTCGACCGCTCCACGATCGCCGAGGTGATCAGCAGGCTCGGCCGGCGCGGTCTGATCGACAAGGTGCGCGACCCCCAGGACGGCCGCCGCTCCCTGCTGCGCCCGACCGACGACGGACTGCGCACGCACCGCAAGCTGTCCGTCCGCACGGCGCGGATGAACCAGGTCTTCCTCGCGCCCCTGTCCGCCGAGGAGCAGAGCCTGTTCCTCGACCTGATCCGCCGTGTCGCCGACGCGGCGGAGGGGCTGCGCAACCCCGCGGAGCCGGTCGCCGCGTCCCACGGCTGACCGGCACGCGGACCGGCCGGGGTGCCGGCGGGGCAGGGGGACCGGCCGGGGTGGCTGCGGGGGAGGGGAACCGGCCGGGGTGCCCGCGGGGGTCAGGCGGCCTTGGCGAGGACCACCCAGACCTGGCCGGGGGCGAAGGTCATGGGCTTGCCGTCGTTCGTCTCGAAGCGTGTGCCGTCCGTGGCCGTCGGGCGCTTCCAGGTCGCCCGGTAGGCCCGCCCGTCGCGCATCACCGTCGCCGCTCCCGCCCCCACCGTCTCGGTGTACGGCGTGGCGTGGCCGAGGAAGTCGTGGAACTCGGACGGGCGCACCTTGACGTACTGCACGACGACCGTGGCCGGTGCCATCGGTCCCGTGTCGGTGGTCTCCGCTGGTGCGCCGTCCATCGCGACCAGATAGCGGTGCCGGCTCGCGGACCAGGTGAAGGTGAAGGTGGCGAGCGGGAAGCGCACGGTGCGCGTCGCCAGCGGGTGCCCTCCCGCGGGCGCCGCGCCGTAGCGGAAACCGGTGGTCAGGGCGGCCGCGCCGGGCTCACGGTCCTGCAGCGCGCGCGGGTGCAGGAAGAGGTTGTGCGGAGCGGGACGGCCGGCGCCGCGCTCGAAGGCGCCCCTGGTCCGGCCCGGGGTCTCCGCCCGCAGAGGGGCCCGGTCGATCAGCGGCAGCAGCTTGCTCTGGGCGCCGGAGAAGGCGAGTGTGGGCCGGTCGAACTGGCGCAGCAGCTCCAGATCCGACTCACGGGCGCTGCGCACCGGGCCGACCACGGACGGCGCGGCGGTCGCGTACACCGCCATCAGCCGGCTCAGCCCGCCCTCGACCTGCTCGACGTAGACGATGTCGGCCGCGCCCAGACCGGTCTGCGGCCGGGCCGCGCGCGCGTTGTCGATCTTCACCGCCAGCACGGGCCCCGGGGCCGTCTCCTGACCGCTCGGCGAGGGCCCCGAGGGCCGGCCGCTGACCGCGGGGCCCGTCTCCTGGCCGCTGGGCGCGGGTCTCGTCCCCTGCCCGATGGACGTGGGTCTCGTCTCCTGCCCGGTGGGCGAGGGCGCGGTCCCGTGCCCCTGGTCGCGTCCGTCGTCGGCCGCGTTCGTGCCCGTGGTGCAGCCCGCGGCCGACGCGACCGTCAGCGTCACGGCCAGGAAGGCCGTCGTCGTCACCGTGCGCCGTTGCCGTGCGCGCGCCCCACGTCCTGTGCCCACCGTCGCCACCCGCCCAGCTCGGTCATCGATAGTCCGGTAATCGGATCATTCAGTGACATACCCGGTTACGTCCCCTCGGTCGCGCCGGCTCGGCCGATCGGCTCAGCGGAACCGCCCCCCGACGGTTCGCGCAGGGCCGTCCGGGTACCCGGGCGCAGGTCCGGAAGCGCACCCACGGTGGAGGGAGCCGGCGCGATGAAGGCAGTGACGTGGCAGGGCAAGCGGGACGTGCGGGTGGAGACGGTCCCCGATCCGACGATCCAGGAACCCACGGACGCCGTCATCCGCGTCACGTCCTCCGGGCTGTGCGGCTCCGACCTGCATCTGTACGAGGTGCTGACCGCGTTCATGACGCCGGGCGACATCCTCGGCCACGAACCCATCGGCATCGTCGAGGAGGTCGGCGCCGGGGTGCCGGACCTGATGGCCGGCGACCGGGTCGTCGTGCCGTTCCAGATCGCCTGCGGCGACTGCTGGATGTGCCTGAACGGGCTGCCCACCCAGTGTGAGACCACCCAGGTCTCCGGCGAGGGCATGGGCGCCGCGCTCTTCGGTTACACCCGGCTGTACGGCTCGGTACCCGGGGCGCAGGCCGAGTATCTGCGCGTTCCCCAGGCTCAGTTCGGTCCCATCAAGATCCCCGAGGGGCCGCCCGACGACCGCTTCGTCTACCTCTCCGACGTGCTGCCCACCGCGTGGCAGGCCGTCGCCTACGCCGACGTCCCGCAGGGCGGCAGCGTCGCCGTGCTCGGTCTCGGCCCGATCGGTGACATGGCCTGCCGGGTCGCCCAGGTGCGCGGCGCCGGGCGGGTGTTCGGCGTGGACCTCGTCCCGGAGCGGCTGCGCCGGGCGAAGGAACGGGGCGTGGAGACGTTCGACCTGAGCAGCTTCGACAACGAGAAGGAGCTGGTCAACGCCATCCGCGACCAGACCGACGGACGCGGGCCCGACGCAGTGATCGACGCCGTGGGCACCGAGGCGCACGGCAGCGCGATCGCCAAGCTGGCCCAGCAGGCCACCTCGTCGATGCCGCGCAAGCTGGTCAGCCCGCTCATGGAGCGCTTCAGCATCGACCGGCTCGCCGCCCTGCACACCGCCATCGAACTCGTCCGCCGCGGCGGCACGCTCTCCCTGGTCGGTGTCTACGGCGGCATGGCCGACCCGATGCCGATGCTGACCCTGTTCGACAAGCAGATCCAGGTCCGCATGGGCCAGGCCAACGTCCGCCGCTGGAGCGACGAGATTCTGCCGTACCTCACCGACGAGGATCCGCTCGGCGTCGACGACTTCGCCACCCACCGGGTGCCGCTGGACGAGGCACCGCACGCCTACGAGATGTTCCAGAAGAAGCAGGACGGCGCGGTGAAGGTCCTGATGAAGCCGTGAGGTGACCTCGCGGACCGGCGGGCGGCTCGTGGGTGGTGGGGGGCGACGCGGAACCGCGCGAGCAGGCTTGCGGGTGCGGGTTGCGTGACCTCGCGGGCGGCCTTGTGACCTCGGCGGCGGCCGGTCAGTCGCCGAGGACCTCCGCGAGGTCGTAGCGCACCGGCTCCTGCAACTGGGCGTACGTACAGCTCTCCGGTGTCCGGTCCGGGCGCCAGCGGCGGAAGCGGGCGGTGTGCCGAAAGCGCGCCCCGTGCTCCATGTGGTCGTAGGCCACCTCCACCACCCGCTCCGGCCGCAGCGGGACCCAGGACAGGTCCTTCTTGCCCGACCAGCGGCTCGGCGCCCCCGGCAGCCGCGCCGTCTCGTGGGCGGCCTCCTCCGACCAGGCCGCCCACGGATGCCCCGTGACGTCGTCCATGCGCAGCGGCTCCAGCTCCTCCACCAGTTCGGCGCGCTTCTTCATCGAGAACGCCGCCGACACCCCCACATGCTGCAGCGCGCCCTTGTCGTCGTAGAGACCGAGCAGCAGGGAGCCGACGATCGGCCCCGACTTGTGGAAGCGGTAACCGGCGACGACGACGTCCGCCGTCCGCTCGTGCTTGATCTTGAACATGGCGCGCTCGTCCTGGACGTAGCGCAGACCGAGCGGCTTGGCGATCACCCCGTCCAGGCCCGCCCCCTCGAACTCCTCGAACCACCGCTGGGCCACCTCGATGTCCGTCGTCGCCGGAGCCAGGTGCACCGGCGGCGTCGCACTCGCCAGCGCCTCGGCCAGCAGGGCCCGCCGGTCGGTCAGCGGCACGTCGGTCACCGACCGGTCGTCCAGCGCCAGCACGTCGAACGCCACGAAGGAGGACGGGGTCCGCTCCGCCAGCATCCGTACCCGTGAGTCGGCGGGGTGGATGCGCTCGGTCAGCGCGTCGAAGTCCAGCCGGCCCTCCAGGGCGATCACGATCTCCCCGTCCAGCACGCACCGCTCGGGCACCCGCTCCTTCAGCGCCGCCACCAGCTCGGGAAAGTACCGGGTCAACGGCTTGCCGGTACGGCTGCCCAGCTCGACCTCGTCCCCGTCGCGGAACACGAGCGCGCGGAATCCGTCCCACTTCGCCTCGTAGTGCATCCCGGGCGGGATCTTCGCGACGGACTTGGCGAGCATCGGCTTCACGGGCGGCATGACGGGCAGGTCCATGCACCGACTGTACGATTCGTCACGGATGTCCGCCCGTGAGGTCCCGGGTGATTCATCCGGTATGCGAAGTGTGCGGGCTGCGCCTACCGTGGCCGCATGGGTGACGCGGTGGAACTCGAAGCGGGCGGCAGGGCCGTACGGCTGTCCAACCCCGGCAAGGTCTTCTTCCCGGAGCGCGGCTTCACCAAGCTGGACCTCGCCCGCTACTACCAGGCGGTCGGCCCCGGAATCCTGCGCGCCCTGCGCAACCGCCCCACGACGCTGGAGCGCTACCCGGACGGTGTGACCGGCGAGTGGTTCTACCAGAAACGCGCCCCGAAGAACATGCCGGACTGGATCCCCACCGCCCACATCACCTTCCCCAGCGGGCGCAGCGCCGACGAGATGTGCCCCACCGAGGAGGCCGCCGTCCTGTGGGCCGCGCAGTACGGCACCCTCACCTTCCACCCCTGGCCGGTGCGCCGCGACGACGTCGACCGCCCCGACGAACTGCGCATCGACCTCGACCCGCAGCCCGGAACCGACTACGACGACGCCGCCCGCGCCGCCCACGAACTGCGCGCCGTCCTCGACGAGTTCGGCGGACTGCGCGGCTTCCCGAAGACCTCCGGCGGGCGCGGCCTGCACGTCTTCGTGCCCATCGAACCGCGCTGGACCTTCACCCAGGTGCGCCGCGCCGCGATCGCCGTGGGCCGGGAGATGGAACGCCGGATGCCCGAGCAGGTCACCATCAAGTGGTGGAAGGAGGAGCGCGGCGAGCGCATCTTCATCGACTACAACCAGACCGCCCGCGACCGCACCATCGCCTCCGCCTACTCCGTACGGCCCCGCCCGCACGCCCCCGTCTCCGCGCCCCTGCGCTGGGAGGAGGTCGGAGTCGCCCACCCGCGTGACTTCGACCTCGTGACGATGCCGGCCCGCTTCGCCGAACTCGGCGACGTCCACGCCGACATGGACGACCACCGCTACTCACTGCAGGCGCTGCTCGACCTGGCGACGAAGGACGAACACGACCACGGCCTCGGCGACCTGCCCTACCCGCCCGAATACCCGAAGATGCCGGGCGAGCCCAAACGGGTCCAGCCGAGCCGCGCCCGCCGGACCCAACCGGCGGACGACGCCGACACACCGTCCTAGGTGACGCACCGGACGAGACGGGCGAGGCGACCGCGGCCCGGCGACCGCGACCGCGGGCGGCGGGGGCGCGGATCGTCGCGGATCGGATCGTCCGCGGCGCGTCCGGTCGCCGTGGGCGGCGGGGCTCGCCCCCGCTCACCGGGGCTATCCTGGGCCGCACCCCGCCGCCGAGGAGCCCGATGTGACCGAGACAGCCCCGCGCCCCACGCTGGAGGCCGTCGCCGCCCGGGCCGGTGTCTCCCGGGCGACGGTGTCCCGGGTGGTCAACGGCGGGGACGGAGTCAGGCCGCACCTCGTGGAGCGGGTCCGGCGCGTTGTCGACGAACTCGGCTACGTCCCCAACCAGGCCGCCCGCAGCCTGGTGACGCGGCGCCACGACGCCGTCGCCGTCGTCATCGCCGAACCCGAGACCCGTGTCTTCGCCGACCCCTTCTTCGCGCTGCAACTGCGCGGCATCAGCCGGGAGCTGACCGCGCACGACAACCAGCTCGTGCTGCTGCTCACCGAAGGACGGGACGACCACGCCCGCGTCGCCCGGTACCTCGCCGGCGGCCATGTCGACGGGGCGCTCGTCTTCTCGCTGCACCTCGACGACCCACTGCCCGGCCTGATCCACGACGCCGGCGTCCCGACGGTGTTCGGCGGCCGCCCCGGCTGGCGCGACGGGGACCGCAGCGCCTCGTACGTCGACAGCGACAACCGGGGCGGCGCCCGTGAGGCCGTCCGCCATCTGCTCTCCCTGGGCCGCGGCCGCGTCGCCCACATCACCGGCCCCCTCGACCAGACGTCGGCGGCGGACCGGCTCGACGGCTACCGGGACGCCCTGGGCGAGAGCGACCCGTCGCTGGTCGCCGAGGGAGACTTCACCGCGGCCGGCGGCGAACGCGCCATGCGCGAGCTGCTGCACCGCCGTCCCGACCTGGACGCCGTCTTCGCCGGCAACGACCTCAGCGCCGCCGGCGCCCTGCGCGTCCTGCGCGAGCACGGGCGGCGCGTCCCCGACGACGTCGCCGTCATCGGCTTCGACGACATGGTCACCGTCGCCGAGCAGACCGACCCGCCGCTGACGACGGTCCGTCAGGACATCGAGGAGATGGGCAGGCTGATGGCCCGCCTGCTGCTGGGCGGCGTGGCCCCCCATGGCGCGGCGGCGCAGGACGGCGCGGCGGCGCAGGACGGCACGGCGGCGCAGGAGGGCGCGGTGGACGGGGCGTCAGGTGCGGCGGACGGGCCGCCCGGTGTGGTGCTGCCCACGACACTGGTGCGTCGCGCGTCCGCGTAGGCGACGTGGTCCGGCGGTCGCGGTACCCCGCGCACGGCCGTCACTCCTGCCGCGGGGCGCTCCTGATCACTGCGAACCGGGCTCCGTACGGATCGGCGAGCCGGGCCATCCGGCCGACCCCCTCCACGTCCATGGCCGGCACCCGGACCGTGCCGCCCATCTCCTGCGCCGTGGCGACGACCGTGTCCACGTCGGGCACCTCGAAGTAGGGCAGCCAGTGCGCCTCCGTCTCCGCCGGGTCGTCCGCCAGGGCGACGATCCCGCCGAACATGGCGTCCTCGCCGCCCTCGGCCGGGTTGACGCAGGTGTACGTGCCGCCGGGGAACGCGACCGCCGAGGTCTCCAGGCCCAGTACCGAGTGGTAGAAGGCGGCCGCCGCGGCGATGTCCGCCGTGTACAGCTCGACCCACGTCAGTGAACGGCTGTCACCGGCGACGTCGACGCCCTTCGTGCGCCCCGGCTGCCAGATGCCGAACCGCACCCCGGCCGGGTCGGCGAGGACCGCCATGGTGCCCTCGCCCATCACGTCCATGGGCCGGAACGGCACGCTGCCGTGCGCCTGCTCGGCGGCCTTCGCGGTGGCCTCGGCGTTCGCGCTGCGGAAATACACCGTCCAGGCCGGCGGCCCCTGCTCCGGTGTGGTCTGCACGCCGCCGGCCACGGTCTTGCCGTCCAGCTGGAAGAAGCCGTAACCGCCGGCCTCGGGCCCCGCCGACTGGAACCGCCAGCCGAAGAGGGCGCCGTAGAAGCGCGTGGCGCCCTCGATGTCGGCCGTGCCGACATCGATCCAGTTCGGAGCGCCGTTGACGAAACGGGTGGTGAGCATCGTCGCCCTCCTTCGAAGGTCCCGTTGTCTGCTCTGCCGAGTCTTGCACCGCCCACTGACAATCGCCGCCACGACACCGGCCCGCGCGCCGCCGTGCGCACCGCAGGGTGGCGGGGGCATCATCGGGTGGCCGGAGGCCCGGGGGAGGCGTTGATCCGGCGTTGATCGAACGTTTTGCGCCGCACGGCACGCTCTCGGCCATGTACACCGAGACGATCGACATGCCCGACCTCGCCTGGCAGCAGGAGGCGCTGTGCGCGCAGACCGGAGGCGACTTCTTCTTCCCCGAGCCCGGCAGCTCCGTCCGCGAGGCCAAGCGGATCTGCGCCCTGTGCCCGATCCGTTCCGCCTGCCTGGACTACGCCCTGGAGCACGACGAACGCTTCGGCGTCTGGGGCGGCCTGTCCGAGAAGGAACGCCAGGCCCTGCGCCGCACCGCCCCGTGACCGCCCCGGCCGGTCATCGCCCTGCACGTCCCCGTCGGGGGAATCGAAAAGCGGTACGGCTCGCGGGGGGCCGTACCGCTGAGATCCCCGGGCGCGCCCGGACGCAGCGCAGAGGCGGTCGCACGCCTGCGCGGGCGTACACGCCGGTTCGAATCCGAAGGTGGCGAGCCGCAGTCCGCGGCCGGGCCTTGCGGTGGGGCAGCCGCCCGCACCGGGCGGCGGAGCGGTCGGCGTCCGGCCCGCCGTTTCGCGGCGGGCGTGCGCGACCGCCGGGGGACGGCCGCGCGGCGCAGCGGCGCGCGGTGCCGTGGCGTCAGGCGCTCGCGCGCGCCGCCATCCGTGCCCGGCGCGCTGCCAGCTTCTCGTCGAACTTCGTCGCCTCGTCGTTCAGGCCGCCCATGTAGAGGCCGAGCTCCTCCTGGGCCTGCAGACCCTCGGGGCCGAAGCCGTCCATCTCCAGGACCTTCAGGTGGCGCAGGACGGGCTGGAGCACGTCGTCGTGGTGGATGCGCATGTTGTACACGCCGCCGATCGCCATCTGCGCCGCGGCCCGCTCGAAGCCGGGGATGCCGTGGCCGGGCATGCGGAAGTTGACCACCACGTCCCGCACCGCCTGCATGGTGAGGTCCGGCGCTATCTCGAAGGACGCCTTCAGCAGATTGCGGTAGAAGACCATGTGCAGGTTCTCGTCGGTCGCGATGCGCGCCAGCATGCGGTCACACACCGGGTCACCGGACTGGTGGCCGGTGTTGCGGTGCGAGATGCGGGTGGCCAGCTCCTGGAAGGCGACGTAGGCGACCGAGTGCAGCATCGAGTGCCGGTTGTCGGACTCGAAGCCCTCGCTCATGTGCGCCATGCGGAACTGCTCGAGCTTGTCCGGGTCGACCGCGCGTGAGGCGAGCAGGTAGTCCCGCATCACGATGCCGTGCCGGCCCTCCTCGGCGGTCCAGCGGTGCACCCAGGTGCCCCAGGCGCCGTCCCGGCCGAAGAGCGTGGCGATCTCGTGGTGGTAGCTCGGCAGGTTGTCCTCCGTCAGGAGGTTCACCACGAGCGCGATCCGGCCGATCTCGGTGACCTTGGACTGCTCCTTGTCCCAGGCCTCGCCGTCCTCGAAGAGGCCGGGGAAGTTACGGCCGTCGCTCCACGGCACGTACTCGTGCGGCATCCAGTCCTTGGCGACCTGCAGATGCCGGTTCAGTTCCTTCTCGACCACTTCCTCCAGTGCGTACAGCAGCCGGGCGTCGGTCCAGCCGGCAGAACTGCCGAGGTGCGTCGAGGTGATCGTCACGGATACTCCAGGGGGACGTAACGGAGCGGAAGCCTCCGGCGGTGCGGCGCCGGAACCTACGGAATCGTAGGCTACGAGTCCGTAGGTTACGTAACCGTAGGTTAAGGGCGTCGTAAACAGTGCTGATCAGCGCCGTCGAGCCCGCCCGCCGGAAAGACGTCACGGCCCCGG
This sequence comes from Streptomyces sp. NPDC104814, assembly GCF_055583185.1. Lineage (NCBI taxonomy): Bacteria > Bacillati > Actinomycetota > Actinomycetes > Kitasatosporales > Streptomycetaceae > Streptomyces > Streptomyces sp. NPDC104814. The sequence continues at coordinate 809,191 of NZ_JBVJOL010000001.1, forward strand.
AATCCGCAGATCCCAGGGCCGTAAGAGTGAGGCCGTCACCCGTCAGGCGTACAGCTCCCGCAGTCGGACCGAGAGGCAAGTCACACAGCCCTCGAGCTTCTCGAACTCGCTGATGTCCACCGCGACCACCTCGAAACCGAGGTCGGTGAGCAGGTCCGCGGTGCGCGGCGCGCTCGACGCCATCAGCAGCTTCGCCCCGCCGAGCAGCACCACGTGCGCCCCGGACTCCTCCGGTACCGACAGGAACCGGGGGAACAGCGCCGGCCGGTCCACCTTCGGGATGTGCCCGATCACCGTGCCGTCCGGCAGCGCGGTCACCGCCGACTTCAGATGCAGCACCTTGCTCACCGGTACGGCGACCACGCGCGCGCCCAGCGGCTCGAAGGCGGCCCGCACCTGCTGCACCCCGGCCGCGTTGGTGCGCCCGCCCCTGCCGACGTAGACCGTGTCGTCGATCTTGAGCACGTCGCCGCCGTCCAGCGTGCCCGGCTCCCAGATCCAGTTCACCGAGCAGCCGAGGCGCGCCACGGCCTCCTCGACGCCGGCGGTCTCGGGCCGGCGGGACTCGGCGCCGGGGCGGGTGATGAGGGCGACGTTCTTGTACATGACCACCGTGTCCTCGACGAACACGGAGTCGGGGCAGTCGTCGGCCGGGTCGACCTCGATCGCCTCCCAGCCGTGCGCGCGCAGGGCGGCGACGTACGCCTCCCACTGCTCGACCGCCAGCTCGGCGTCGACCTGCTCCCGCTCGATGTGCGTCACCAGACCTTCGGCGAGTCGGGGGCTGGGGCGGCGGACGAGGGCCTTCTTGCTGGGCACGAGCGTGGTCTCCGTATCGGCGGGTGGTTCTCCGGGCCATCATGCGGCACCGGTCCGCCATGATGCAGGGCGAGGCGCGCCCGGCGAAACCCCGGGTGGGGAGGGGTTACCAGGGCGTAACCCCGGACCGGCGCTCGTGCGGTCCGCGAACCGGGGCCGATCTGCCCCCGCCGTCAGCCGGCGGCCCGGCGCAGGTACTCCGCCGTGGCCGAGGTGCGGTGGGTGAGCAATCGGCGTGGGGGGCCCTCGAAGACGATCCGGCCGCCGTCCCGGCCGCCGTCCGGGCCCAGGTCGATCACCCAGTCGGCGTGGGCCACCACGTCGAGATGGTGCTCCACGACCACGACGGTGTTGCCGCCGTCCACCAGCCGGTCCAGCAGTTCCAGCAGCCCGTCCACGTCGGCCATGTGCAGGCCGGTCGTCGGCTCGTCCAGGACGTACACCGCGCCGGTGCGGTGCAGCCGGGTCGCGAGCTTCAGCCGCTGCCGTTCGCCGCCGGACAGCGTGGACAGCGGTTGGCCCAGTGTCAGGTAGGTCAGGCCGACGTCGCGCAGGGCGCCGAGCCGCGGGCCCACCGCGCTGTCGCCGAGGAAGTCCAGGGCCTCCTCGGCGGTCATCGCCAGCACGTCGGCGATCGAGCGACCGTCCACCGTCAGCCGCAGCACGTCCTCCCGGAAGCGCCGGCCGCCGCAGTCCGGGCAGGTGGTGGTCACCGGGTCCATGAACGCGAGGTCCGTGTACAGCACCCCGCGTCCCTCGCACGCCGGGCACGCCCCCGTGGAGTTGAAGCTGAACAGGCCCGGCTCGCTGCCCGTCGCGCGCGCGAAGATCCGCCGTACCGTGTCCATGATCCCCAGGTACGTCGCCGGAGTGGAGCGCGCGGAGATCCCGATCGACGACTGGTCGACCACCACGGCGTCCGGATGCGCGGCGGTGAACTCCGCGACCAGGGTCGACTTGCCCGACCCGGCGACCCCCGTGACCGCGGTCAGCACCCCGGTCGGGAACTCGACCGTCACGTCCCGCAGGTTGTGCCGGTCCGCGCCCTTCACCCACAGGCCGCCGTCCGCCCGCCGCACCCGCGGCTTGAGCGTCGTACGGCGGCGCAGGCAGCGCCCGGTCGCGGTCGGCGCGCCGGCCAGCTCACGCGGCGTGCCCTCGAACACCACGCGCCCGCCGTCGGTGCCGGCCCCGGGGCCCATGTCGACGACATGGTCGGCCAGCGCGATGACGTCCCGGTCGTGCTCGACGACCAGCACGGTGTTGCCCTTGTCGCGCAAGCGCAGCAGGAGGTCGCCGAGGCGGTGCACGTCACGCGGGTGCAGCCCGGCGCTGGGCTCGTCGAAGATGTACGTCATCCCGGTCAGGCTGGAGCCCAGGTGCCGCACGGTCTTCAGCCGCTGGCCCTCGCCGCCGGACAGCGTCGACGTCTCCCGGTCAAGGCTCAGATAGCCGAGGCCGATCGCCTCGATCCGCTCCAGCGCCGTGACGGCGGCCCGCGCGATCGGCGCGGCGAGCGGATCGTCGTCGAGTTCCCTCAGTACGGCGATGAGGTCGGTGATCTGCATCCGGGCGCAGTCGGCGATGGACCGGCCGCGGATCCGGGTGGCCAGCGCGGCTTCGTTCAGCCGGGCGCCCGCGCAGCGCGGGCAGGTGTCCTCGGTGAGGAAGCGCTCGACCGTCTCGCGGGTGCGCGCGCTGAGCGCGGACAGGTCCCGGTTGAGGTACAGGCGCTCGAACCGGTCGGCCAGCCCCTCGTAGTCGATGTCGCGCGATCCGCCGGTGTTGTCGACGTTCACGCGCGTGCCGCGCCCGCGCAGCAGGAACTCCCGCTCGGCGCCGGTGAACTCGCCGACCGGTTTGTGCACGTCGAGATCCGGCGTGTTGGTGTACGTCTGCCCCTGCCAGGTGCCCGCGGCGAACGGCGGGAAGAGGATCGCACCGCCCGCGAGGGAGCGGGCCGGGTCGAGGATGCGGTCCCAGGCGGGCCGGACCGTGCGGCCGAGCCCGTGGCACGTCGGGCACATGCCGGACGGGTCGTTGAAGGAGTACGCCGTGGCCTCCCCGGCGCTCGGGGTGCCGCACCGGGAGAACAGCACCCGGATCACCGCGTAGACGTCGGTCATCGTGCCGACGGTGGAGCGCGAGTGGCCGCCGACCGGCCGCTGGTCGACCACGATGGCGGGGGACAGGTCCTCCATGGCGTCCGCGCGCGGCCGTTCGAACCGGGGCAGCCGATTGCGCACGAACCAGGTGTACGTCTCGTTGAGCTGCCGCTGCGACTCGACGGCGATCGTGTCGAAGACGACCGACGACTTGCCCGATCCCGAAAGGCCGGTGAACACGGTCAGCCGGCCTTTCGGGATGCGGAGGGTGACGTCCTTGAGGTTGTTCTCCCTGGCTCCGGTGAGGGTGATGTAGTCGCGCATGCCCTCGACGCTAGGCGGGATACCCGACAGCTTCTGGCGTGATTTCCTTCAGTTCTCCGTCGAGCATCAGCCAGCGTGTGATGCCGATGGACCTCAGGAACGGCAGGTCGTGGCTGGCCACGAGCAGCGCGCCCTCGTAGGACTCCAGCGCTGTGGTGAGCTGACGGACGCTCGCCATGTCGAGGTTGTTCGTCGGCTCGTCCAGCATCAGCAGCTGCGGGGCGGGCTCGGCGAGCATCAGCGCGGCCAGGGTCGCCCGGAAGCGCTCGCCGCCGGACAGCGTGGCCGCCTTCTGGTCGGCGCGAGCGCCCCGGAACAGGAAGCGGGCGAGCCGCGCCCGGATCCGGTTGTTGGTGGCGCCCGGCGCGAACCGGGCCACGTTCTGCGCGACGGTCAGCTCGCCGTCCAGGACGTCGAGCCGCTGCGGCAGGAAACGCAGCGGGACGTGGGCCGTCGCCTCGCCCGCCACCGGAGCGAGCTCACCGGCGATCGTGCGCAGCAGCGTCGTCTTGCCCGCACCGTTGCGCCCGATCAGCGCGATCCGCTCCGGACCGTGCAGATCGAAACCGCCCTCGACGCGCGCGCCGTAGGCCAGCTCCAGATCCCGCAGGGTCAGCACGCCGCGGCCCGCGGGAACGGCGGTGTACGGCAGGTCGACCCGGATCTCGTCGTCGTCCCGTACGGCCTCCACGGCTTCGTCGAGCCGCTCCCTGGCCTCGCCGAGCTTCTCCTCGTGCATGATGCGGTGCTTGCCCGCGGACTCCTGCGCCGCGCGCTTGCGCGCCCCCATGACGATCTTCGGCTCGCGCTTGCTGTCCCACATCTTCTGCCCGTACCGCTTGCGGCGGGCCAGTTTGACCTGGGCGTCGGCCAGTTCGCGCTTCTGCTTGCGCAGGTCGGACTCCGCCACGCGCACCATGCGCTCGGCGGCCTCCTGCTCCACGGCGAGCGCCTCCTCGTAGGCCGAGAAGCTGCCGCCGTACCAGGTGATCTCCCCGCCGCGCAGGTCGGCGATCTGGTCGACCCGCTCCAGCAGTTCGCGGTCGTGGCTCACCACGACCATCACGCCCGGCCAGGACTCCACGGCCGCGTACAGCCGGCGGCGGGCGTACAGGTCAAGGTTGTTGGTGGGCTCGTCGAGCAGCAGGACCTCCGGTCGGCGCAGCAGCAGCGCGGCCAGCCGCAGCAGCACCGACTCGCCCCCCGACACCTCGCCCACGGTGCGGTCCAAGGTGACGTGGCCGAGGCCGAGTTCGCCGAGGGTGGCCAGGGCGCGCTCCTCGACGTCCCAGTCGTCGCCGAGGGTCTCGAAGTGCTCCTCGGCGGCGTCACCGGCCTCGATGGCGTGCAGCGCGGCGCGCTGCGCGGCGATGCCGAGTGCCTGGTCGACGCGCAGCGCGGTGTCGAGGGTGACGTTCTGCGGCAGGTAGCCGATCTCCCCGGCGACGCGCACGGCTCCGTCGGTGGGGACCAGCTCCCCGGCGATCAGCTTCAACAGAGTGGACTTCCCGGACCCGTTGACGCCGACCAGCCCGGTGCGGCCGGGGCCGAAGGAGGCGTCGAAGCCGTCGAGGACGACCGTGCCGTCCGGCCAGGCGAAGGACAGGGAAGCGCAGGTGAGGGATACGGACATGGGACCTCGCGGTTGCTCGCATGCGGAAGGAGGGCAAACGCGTATCGAGACACCGCGAGACGGCGACCGCCGAGGGTCCGGCAAGGCAGGGGAAACAGCGAGGCCCTGCGCCGGGGGACGGCTCGTATGCCGAGGTCGCACGCTACGCACACACCTGACGGGTGCGGCGCGGTGTCTCAGGACCTCAGACGAGCAACGTCCTTCTCCAATCGACGGCAACAGGACCGCTGTACAGCGTACGAGGGGGGTGTGGGGCTGTCAACGAATAAACGGCGGGCGGCGCACCGCAACGCGGAGCCCGGGCAGAGCCGACGGCTGGGCGCACCCTCACGCGCCCCCACGGGGAGGACGCACGGCGCCCCCCACACGCGCGCACCACGTTTAGCAGGCGTCCCGCATCAGCTCCGCCAGGCCGTGGTCCAGGTCGAGCTGCAGGTGCTCCAGGCCCACCGGCACCAGCTCACTCGTGGCCTGCAGGAAGCGCCGGATCTCACCGGTGCGGACATGGACGACGGCCGTGCCTTCGGGGGCGTGGAACTCCAGGACCGTGCGGTCGAAGCCGTACGGCCGCACGCGGACGTCGCCGTGGCCCTCCGAGGTCTCCAGGCCGGCCGTGAGCAGCTCACGGGAGAAGGTCCAGCAGACCTCGACGCCCTCCAGGGTGGCCGGCGCGGGGAAGGTCATCCGGACCGCGAAGGGATCCCGGCGGTCGTAGTGCAGCGTGGCGGGGATGTTCGGCATCCGGGGCGCGGCGGCGACGAGACGTGCCTGAACGGGCTGCTCGATGACGGTGGACAACGCCTTGCTCCCTTGTGACGGCTGGACGGATGGACGGGCGGCGGGGGCGGATGAGGCCGGTCACTTCAAGAGACGTAGGAACCGGCCGTTCCGTGCACACACAGAGCGAGTGACCTCTGTCACCGCCTTCATGCACGAGGGTGTCCGACTGCTTCCGGTGTGCCCGGAAGGTCACTTGGGGCGGATGTGCTCCGGGCGGGGAAGGCCGCTCGGGGCGGGTGCGCTCTGGACGGCACCGGGGCGGTCGGCTAGCTTCGCCCGCCATGAGGATCACGAGGGGCACGAGGAGCAAGGGACGCAAGGGCCGCACGAGCCGCAGGACCGCCTCGGGAGCGCTGTGCGCGGCGGTGCCGCCGCCCTGGCCGCCGCCCCGGCACAGGCGCACGACGGCCCGCGGGGCACGCCCCCCGGGGCGCTCACGTCCACCGGCGCGCACCCCAGGCCCCACTGGGCGCTGAAGGACACCGCGGCGCCTTCCGTCCGCTTCCGCGGACTGGCCGCCGTGGACCGGGAGACCGCGTGGGTGGCCGGCACCCGGGGGACCGTGCTGCGCACCACCGACGGCGGGGCGCACTGGCGGAACGTCTCCCCGCCCGGCGCCGGCGAACTGCAGTTCCGGGACGTCGAGGCGTTCGACGCGCGCCGCGCCGTGGTCCTGGCGATCGGCGAGGGCGAGGCGTCCCGCGTGTATCGCACCGAGGACGGCGGCGCGACCTGGACGGAGTCCTTCCGCAACACCGACCCGAAGGCGTTCTACGACTGCCTGGCCTTCTTCGACCAGCGGCACGGCCTGGCGATGAGCGACCCCGTCGACGGACGGTTCCGCATCCTGTCCACCGATGACGGCGGCCGCTCCTGGACGGTGCTCCCCGAGCGCGGCATGCCCGCGGCCCTCGACGGCGAGGCCGGCTTCGCGGCGAGCGGCCAGTGCCTGGTGACGTCCGGGCCGAAGGACGTCTGGCTGGCCACCGGCGGTGCCGCCCACGCGCGCGTGCTGCACTCCGCCGACCGCGGCCTGACCTGGACCGCCGCCGAGGTCCCCGTCCCGGCCGGCGACCCGGCCCGCGGCGTCTTCGCGCTCGCCTTCCGCGACCGCGCCCACGGACTCGCCGTCGGCGGCGACTACCGCCCCGATCAGCCCTCGCCGCTCGCGGCGGCGGTGACCGCGGACGGCGGCCGCACCTGGCGTCCGGCCGACCGCCCGCCGCCCGCCTACCGCTCCGGCGCCGCCTGGCTCCCGCACAGCCGGGGCGCCGCCCTCGCCGTCGGCCCCACGGGCACCGATCTGACGACGGACGCGGGCCGCACCTGGCGCACCGTCGACACCGGGTCGTACGACACCGTGGACTGCACGGCGGACCGGGCGTGTTGGGCCGCGGGCGAGCAGGGGCGCGTGGCCCGCTTGGAGCCCTGAAACAGGCCCCGGCAGGCACATTCGGGTGCAATGGGGGTACTCGGGGACCGCATCCGGAAGGAAGTGAACGCACATGCCACGCGGTTCCAGCCCCAAGCGGGAACGCCAGTACGAACACATCAAGGAGAGCGCCGAGGAGCGGGGCGCGAGCACCGGGCGCGCCAAGGAGATGGCCGCACGGACCGTCAACAAGGAACGCGCCCGCTCCGGCGAGTCCAAGACCGCGAGCCGCAGCTCCACCACGGGGCCGTCGCCCTCGAAGCGGGGCGGCCAGCGGTCCGGCACGGGCTCCCAGGGTCAGGGCTCCGAGGGCCAGACCTACGACCAGCTGTACGAGGAGGCCAAGCGCCGGGAGATCCACGGCCGTTCCCACATGAACAAGAGCGAGCTGCAGCGCGCCCTCGGTAAGTGAGCGAGGCCGCACGGCCGAGCGTCTCTGCGCGCGGTTCCCCGCGACGGCGATGATCACCCCGCCGTCGCGGGGTTCCTTGCGTTCGGAGGCCGGGCCGTGGCCCTGCACGCTCAGCGTGCAGCTCGTCCAGCCGGACGGTGTCGACGCCTCGAGCGGCGCGGTGCGGATGCAGTTCCCTCACGCACGCGACCGGCGGTCTGCGCCCGCACGAGCCGCGGCACCGTAGGCTCCTGGTCATCATGACGACCGTACGTGTACCCGCGGGCTGGCCCGCGACCGAGGAAGAGGCCCGGGCCGTCCAGGACGAGCTGCGGGCCCGGGTGGTGCTCGACGAGCCGGGGCCGCCGCCCGGGACCGGGCACGTCACCGGCGTCGACGTCGCCTACGACGACGAACGCGACGTCGTCGCCGCGGCGGCCGTCGTCCTGGACGCCACGACACTCGACGTCGTCGCCGAGGCGACCGCCGTCGGCCAGGTCTCCTTCCCCTATGTGCCGGGGCTGCTCGCCTTCCGCGAGATACCGACGGTGCTGGCCGCCCTCGACGCGCTGCCCAGCCCGCCCGGCCTGGTCGTGTGCGACGGCTACGGCCTCGCCCACCCCCGCCGCTTCGGGCTCGCCAGCCACCTCGGCGTGCTCACCGGACTGCCCACCATCGGCGTCGCCAAGAACCCGTTCACCTTCACCTACGACGACCCCGACGCGCCGCGCGGCTCGTCCTCGCCGCTGCTGGCCGGCGCCGAGGAGGTCGGCCGGGCGCTGCGCACCCGTGACGGCGTCAAGCCGGTGTTCGTGTCCGTGGGTCACCGGGTGAGTCTGGCCGGCGCCTGCGCCCACACCCTGGCGCTGACGCCGGCCTACCGGCTGCCGGAGACGACCCGCCGGGCCGACGCGCTGTGCCGCCGGGCGCTTCAGGAGGCGACGACCCGCCAGGCACCCACCTCCTGGTAGTCCGCGTCGTACACGGCCGACCCGTCGCCGGCCTCCAGCGGGTAGTGGCGGACGTTTCCGGCCCAGTACCGCAGGATCCGGCTCAGCTCACGGGCCTTGTCCTCGCTGCTCGCGGCCTCGTCCAGGGTGATGTCGAGAAGGAACTTCATGCCTTCCATCGTTTCACTGACGTCTCCTGTGAGACTTTCGCCGACGGGCCGCGTGGATCACGGCTCTGCCACCGGTGAAAGCCTCGAAGGCCGCCGGTGAAAGTCTCAAAGCAGGGTGCACCCGGGCACGCATGCACCGGGTGCGTGTACCCGACCCGCGCGCGTACGCGTTCTGAGTACGTGCGCTGAGTACGCGTACGGATGTGCCACGGCCCCGCGGGCGGAAGGCTGTCCCGCATGACGACACATCGCGCCGCCAAGTCCCTCGACGACACCGCCCGGCCCGTCGAGCGTGCCGTGAACGTCGCGCTCGTCCTCTCCGTGCTCGCGGGACTGGCGTGGATCTGCGGGATGATCTACACGGTGGTGAGCCGGCCCTTCTAGGCGCCCGGGTTCAACGCCGCGCGGCGACCCGGAAGACGATGCCCGCCGCCCGCAGCCGTTCGGTCAGCGCCTCGCCCATCGCCACGGCCGTGGTGACCTGCCCGGACGTCGGCGGCAGGTCGTCGAAGGCCAAGGACAGGGCCGCCTCGGCGAGGATCTTCGCGGTCTCGCCGTAGCCGGGGTCGCCGCCCGACACCTCGGTGAAGATCCGCCGGCCGCCGCCCTCGCCGACGAAGCGCACCCGGAACCAGCTGCGGGCCCGCTTCTCGGCGTCCGGCCCCTCGCCTGGACGCACCCGGTCCGACAACCAGCGCCGGGCGGGCGGCACTTGAGCGGCCACCGCGACTGCACTCACGGCCGCCAGGCCGCCGGCCGCGACCGGCAGCCGGCGCACGGCGGCGTAGTGGCGGTAGCGGAAGTCGGGCCCGTAGCGGTCCAGGGACCGCGCCGACCGCTGGACGACCTGTGGGTCGATGGTCGGCAGCGGCAGCGCCCAGGCACCGATCTCGCGCGCGTAGTGCGGCGCGCCGATCGGGGCGGTCGCCCGGCGGCCCACCAGCCGCGGCTCGTGCCGCGCGCGGTCCCGGGCCGCCGCCACCATCTGCCGCCCGCGCGCGAACTGGTTCAGCGCCGAGGCCAGCGTCCCGCCCGAGAAGGCCGCGTCGACGGACACGAAGCCGTCCACGGTCAGCGGCACGTCCGGCGGCAGCTGCCCCACGGTGAACAGCACGCCCAGGTCGTGCGGTACGGAGTCGAAGCCGCACGCGTGCACCAGACGCGCACCCGTCTCCCGCGCGCGAGCGTCGTGCCGGACGTACATCAGGTCCACGAACTCCGGCTCGCCGGTCAGGTCGAGATAGTCGGCGCCGGTCTCCGCGCAGGCGGCGACGAGCTGCTCGCCGTACCGGATGTACGGCCCGACCGTGGTCGCCACCACGCGCGCGTGCTCGGCGAGTTCCCGCAGTGACGCGGGGTCGGCGACGTCGGCCCGCAGCACACCGATCCGCTCGCCGCCGGGCAGCCGCTCCCGCAGCCGCTCCAGCTTCGACGTGTCGCGTCCGGCGACCGCCCAGCGCAGGTCCTCGGGCGCGTGCGCGGCGAGGTACTCCGCGGTGAGCGTCCCGACGAAGCCGGTGGCTCCGAAGAGCACGATGTCGTACGGACGGTCCGTCCCTTTTAGCCTGCTCATGACACCCCTCGGTTCGTTCGGCACCCGCTCGTGACACGCCCCGGTCCGCTCGGCCGCGCCGCTGTCGGTGGCCGAGGCTAGCGTGAGGAGTGCGCGAGCCGACGACGAGGCCGGAGGTGGCGGATGGCGGTGGCCGAAAGCGCGCTGCGGAAATGGGAGAGAGTGCGCGGGTTCGCCCTGTCCCTGCCCGGTGCGGCCGAGGAGTTCCCCTGGGGCGAGACGGTCGCCAAGGTGAACAGGAAGGTCTTCGCCTTCCTCGGTGTCACCGACGGCAGCCATCCCCTGGCCGTGACCGTGAAGCTCACGGACGAGGCGGCGCACGCCCACGCCCTGACCTCCCCGGGAGCCGAACCCGCCGGGTACGGCCTCGGCAGAGCGGGCTGGGTGCGCGTCCCCCTGGAGGGGGCGGGCGCCCCGGCCGCGGAGCTGCTGTGCGACTGGGTGGAGGAGAGCTACCGCGCCATCGCGCCCAAACGGCTCGTCGCGGAGCTCGACGCGGGGTGAGGCGGGCGCCGGGCGGGAGGCCGTTCGGGCGGCAGCTGTCCATAATTGGCTAAGCGCTTGCTCGTCCGGGTCTTGTGCCCGGTGGAACACGTTCTTAGCATCACTGGTGTTACATCGGTTGTGTCACAGCAAGGGGGCTGGATGGCCACGGCACCGACGACGCCCGGCGACGGTCCGGTCCCGACGCCCGGCGACGGTCCGGTCCCGACGCCCGGACCCGGACCGCTGACCGGCGTGCGCGTGGTGGAGCTCGCCGGTATCGGCCCCGGCCCGTTCGCCGCCATGCTCCTGGCCGACCTCGGCGCCGACGTGGTCCGCGTGGACCGGCCCGGCGGCCCCGGCCTCGGCATCGACCCGGCGTACGACGTCACCAACCGCAACAAGCGCTCGGTGGTCGTCGACCTCAAGGACCCGGACGGCCCCGAGCGCGTCCTCGCCCTGGCCGCCCGCGCGGACCTCCTCATCGAGGGCTACCGCCCCGGCGTCGCCGAGCGTCTCGGCGTCGGCCCCGAGGCCTGCCACGCCCGCAACCCCCGGCTGGTCTACGGCCGCATGACCGGCTGGGGCCAGGACGGCCCGCTCGCCGACCGCGCCGGTCACGACATCGGCTACATCGCCGTCACCGGCGCCCTCGGCATGATCGGCGGCCCCGACCGGCCGCCCCCGCCGCCGGCCAACCTGCTCGGCGACTACGCCGGCGGCTCCCTCTACCTCGTCGTCGGACTCCTCGCCGCGCTGCACCACGCACGCGCGTGCGGCACCGGGCAGGTCGTCGACGCCGCGATCGTCGACGGCACCGCCCATCTGTCGGCGATGATCCACGGCATGCTCGCGGCCGGCGGCTGGCAGGACCGGCGCGGCGCCAACCTCCTCGACGGCGGCTGCCCGTTCTACGGCACCTACGAGACCGCCGACGGCCGGTACATGGCGGTGGGCGCGCTCGAGCCGCGGTTCTACGACGCCTTCACGGACCTGCTCGGTCTCGCCGACGACGCCCCGGCCCGGCACGACGTCACCCGCTGGGGCGAGCTGCGCGAGGCGGTCGCCGCCCGCTTCAAGTCCCGCACCCAGGACGAATGGACGGCCGTCTTCGAGGGCTCAGACGCCTGTGTGGCCCCCGTGCTCTCGCTCCGCGAGGCCCCGCACCACCCTCACCTCGCCGCCCGCTCCACCTTCACCGATCACGGCGGCATCACCCAGCCGGCCCCCGCGCCCCGCTTCTCCGCGACCCCGGCCACCATCCGCAGCGGCCCCGCGCAGCCCGGCGCCGACACCGCGGACGTGGCCCGCGACTGGGACGTACCCGAACTGCTGCCCCCGCCGTCCTCCCGCCCCCAGCCTTCCTCCGACCCTCAGCGAAAGGCCTCCTCGTGAGCACCGAAGCGTACGTGTACGACGCGATCCGCACCCCGCGCGGACGCGGCAAGGCCAACGGCTCCCTGCACGGGACCAAGCCCGTCGACCTGGTCGTCGGCCTCATCCACGAGATCCGGGCCCGCTTCCCTGGCCTGGACCCGGCGGCGGTCGACGACATCGTGCTCGGCGTGGTCGGTCCGGTCGGCGACCAGGGCTCCGACATCGCGCGGATCGCCGCGATCGCCGCCGGCCTGCCCGACACGGTCGCCGGTGTACAGGAGAACCGCTTCTGTGCCTCCGGTCTGGAGGCCGTCAACCTGGCCGCGGCCAAGGTCCGTTCGGGCTGGGAGGACCTGGTCCTCGCGGGCGGTGTGGAGTCGATGTCCCGGGTGCCGATGGCCTCCGACGGCGGCGCCTGGTTCAACGACCCGATGACCAACCTCGCCACCAACTTCGTGCCGCAGGGCATCGGCGCCGACCTCATCGCCACCATCGAGGGCTTCACCCGCCGGGACGTCGACGAGTACGCGGCCCTGTCCCAGGAGCGCGCGGCCACCGCCTGGAAGGAGGGCCGCTTCGAGCGGTCCGTCGTCCCCGTCAAGGACCGCAGCGGACTCGTCGTCCTCGACCACGACGAGCACCTGCGCCCCGGCACCACCGCCGACTCCCTCGCGAAGCTCAAGCCGTCCTTCGCGGACATCGGCGAGCTGGGCGGCTTCGACGCGGTCGCGCTGCAGAAGTACCACTGGGTGGAGCAGATCGACCACGTCCACCACGCGGGCAACTCCTCCGGCATCGTCGACGGCGCCTCCCTCGTGGCCATCGGCTCGAAGGAGGTCGGCGAGCGCTACGGCCTCACCCCGCGCGCCCGGATCGTCTCCGCCGCCGTGTCCGGTTCCGAGCCCACCATCATGCTCACCGGCCCCGCCCCGGCCACCCGCAAGGCTCTCGCCAAGGCCGGGCTGACCATCGACGACATCGACCTCGTCGAGATCAACGAGGCGTTCGCGGCGGTCGTGCTGCGCTTCGTGAAGGACATGGGCCTGTCGCTGGACAAGGTCAACGTCAACGGCGGTGCCATCGCGCTCGGCCACCCGCTCGGCGCGACCGGCGCGATGATCCTCGGCACCCTCGTCGACGAACTGGAGCGCCAGGACAAGCGCTACGGCCTCGCCACGCTGTGCGTGGGCGGCGGCATGGGCATCGCCACGATCGTCGAGCGCATCTGACCTTCCCAACGGATCACCACGGCCATCACGGACCTTCACGGAGCAGCTTCCATGAGCACTGAGCCCACCACCATCCGCTGGGAACAGGACGACACGGGTGTCGTCACCCTCGTCCTCGACGACCCCAACCAGTCCGCCAACACCATGAACCAGGCGTTCCGCGACTCGCTCGCCGCGGTCGCCGACCGTCTGGAGGCGGAGAAGGACACCATCCGGGGCGTCATCGTCACCTCCGCCAAGAAGACCTTCTTCGCCGGCGGCGACCTGCGCGACCTCATCCGGGTCACCCCCGAGACCGCGCAGGACCTCTTCGACGGCGGCCTGGCCATCAAGCGCAACCTGCGCCGCATCGAGACCCTCGGCAAGCCGGTCGTCGCCGCGCTCAACGGCGCCGCCCTCGGCGGCGGCTACGAGATCGCGCTGGCCTGCCACCACCGCATCGCCCTGGACGCCCCCGGCTCCAAGATCGGCTGCCCCGAGGTCACCCTCGGCTTGCTGCCCGGAGGCGGCGGCGTCGTGCGCACCGTCCGGATGCTCGGCATCACCGACGCCCTGCTGAAGGTCCTCCTCCAGGGCACCCAGTACAACCCGCGGCGCGCCCTGGACAACGGCCTGGTCGACGAGGTCGTCGACAGCCGCGAGGAGCTGATCGCCCGGGCCCGCGCCTTCATCGACGCCCACCCCGAGTCCCAGCAGCCCTGGGACCGGCCCGGCTACCGCATCCCCGGCGGCACCCCGGCGAACCCGAAGTTCGCCGCCAACCTGCCCGCCTTCCCGGCGAGCCTGCGCAAGCAGACGAACGGCGCTCCCTACCCGGCGCCGCGCAACATCCTTGCCGCCGCCGTCGAGGGCGCCCAGGTCGACTTCGAGACCGCGCAGGTCATCGAAGCCCGCTACTTCGTGGAGCTGGCCGCGGGCCAGACCTCGAAGAACATGATCCAGGCGTTCTTCTTCGACCTCCAGGCCGTCAACTCCGGCGCCAACCGCCCGAAGGGCGTCGAGCCCCGCCTGGTGCGCAAGGTCGCCGTGCTCGGAGCCGGCATGATGGGCGCCGGCATCGCCTACTCCTGCGCCCGCGCGGGCATCGACGTCGTCCTGAAGGACGTCGCGCTGGAGTCCGCCGTCAAGGGCAAGGGCTACTCCGAGAAGCTGTGCGCCAAGGCCGTCGCCAAGGGCCGCACCACGCAGGAGAAGGCCGACGCGCTGCTCGCCCGCATCACGCCCACCGCCGACGTCGCCGACCTCGCGGGCTGCGACGCGGTCATCGAGGCCGTGTTCGAGGACACCGCGCTCAAGCACAAGGTGTTCCAGGAGATCGAGTCCGTCGTCGCGCCGGACGCGCTGCTGTGCTCCAACACCTCCACGCTGCCCATCACCACCCTCGCCGAGGGCGTCGAGCGGCAGGGCGACTTCATCGGGCTGCACTTCTTCTCGCCGGTCGACAAGATGCCCCTGGTGGAGATCATCAAGGGGGAGCGCACCGGCGACGAGGCCCTTGCCCGCGCGTTCGACCTGGTGCGGCAGATCAACAAGACGCCGATCGTGGTCAACGACTCGCGCGGCTTCTTCACCTCCCGTGTGATCGGCCACTTCATCAACGAGGGCGTGGCCATGGTCGGCGAGGGCATCGAGCCCGCGTCCGTCGAGCAGGCGGCGGCGCAGGCCGGCTACCCGGCCAAGGTGCTCTCCCTGATGGACGACCTGACGCTGACCCTGCCCCGCAAGATCCGTAACGAGACGAAGCGGGCCGTGGAGGAGTCGGGCGGCACCTGGGCGGGGCACCCCGCCGAGGCTGTCATCGACCGCATGGTCGACGAGTTCGGCCGCCCCGGCCGCAGCGGCGGCGCCGGCTTCTACGAGTACGACGAGAACGGCAAGCGGCTGCGGCTGTGGCCGGGCCTGCGGGAGCACTTCACCGAGCCCGGTCGCGAGATCCCGTTCCGCGACATGCAGGAGCGCATGCTGTTCTCCGAGGCGCTGGACACCGTCCGGCTGCTGGAGGAGGGCGTGCTGACCTCGGTCGCCGACGCCAACATCGGCTCCGTCTTCGGCATCGGCTTCCCCGGCTGGACGGGCGGCGTGCTGCAGTACATCAACGGCTACGAGGGCGGCCTGCCCGGCTTCGTGGCACGCGCGCGTGAGCTGGCCGAGCGCTACGGCGAGCGCTTCACGCCGCCGGCGCTGCTGGTGGAGAAGGCGGAGCGGGGGGAGACCTTCACCGACGGCCGCTGAGCCACCGGCCCGGACGCGCGCCGAGGGGGCGCCTCACTCCTCGGTGCCGTCCAGCCACTCCCGCAGTTCCTCGCGCAGCGACCGCTGGAAGGTCGTGAGGAGGGCCTGCACCACCAGGGGGTGCATATGGGCGGACAGCTCCTTCACGTCCTGCGGGCCGCGGTCGGCGACCGCGGCCCGCAGCAGCCCCGACAGCTCCCGCGCCGCCGCGCGGGAGTGCTCGATCAGCGCGCTGCGGGCGGCGAGCACCGTCTCCTGCGACAGCGGTACGTCCAGCAGCTCGACGCCCAGCCGGAGCAGCCCGGCGTCGACGCGGTGGCCGTCGCCGTCCTGAGCGATCACGTCCATGGCGGTCAGCCGCTGGAGATCCTCGTCGCTCAGCGCGCGGCCCGCCCGCCGCTCCAGCTCCTCCCGGCTCACCGACTCCACCGTGTCCGGCGCCCAGGACGCCACCACCGCGCGGTGCATCGCGAGGTCCCGGGCGCTCAGATCGGCCGGCAGCTGCCGCAGGTACCGCTCGATGGCCGCGAGCGTCATGCCCTGCCGCTGCAACTCCTCGATCAGTGCCAGGCGCGCCAGGTGACCGGCGCCGTAGCGGCCCACCCGGCGCGGGCCGAGGACGGGGGGCGGGAGCAGACCCTTGGTGCTGTAGAAACGGACCGTGCGCACGGTGACGCCCGCGCGGGCGGCCAGCTCGTCGATCGTGAGGGTCGGCTCCTCGGTGGTCGTCATGTGCAGCAGTATCACTGTCTCATCGGTGCTGTGACACCACTCGTGCCGGGAGTGGGCGGTACGTCGTGGCTGGTGAACGCGGTGTGAACCCCATGTGAGAAGAACCGCTCTGTGACATGGACCATCGCATGAGAAGTGATCTCTCTGGGAAGCTGCTGCCTTGGTCTGTGCCGTGAGGGGGTGGTGCGGGCCGACCCACACGTACGAGTCCCGAGGGCAACCCGCTCGGGCCGCACCAGAGAGTGGAACCACCCGTGAGCAAGGAAGCCGTGCACACGGCACAGGCCGCCGCCCACCCCGCGGCGACCGCTACGCCCGCGGACGCGGGCGACGCCGGTTACAGCAAGGACCTCAAGCACCGCCACGTCAACATGATCGCGATCGGCGGCGCGATCGGTACCGGCCTCTTCCTGGGCGCCGGCGGCCGGCTGCACAACGCGGGCCCCGCCCTCGCGCTGGCCTACCTCGTCTGCGGCATCTTCGCCTTCTTCGTGGTGCGGGCGCTCGGCGAGCTGGTCCTCTACCGTCCCTCCTCCGGATCCTTCGTGTCGTACGCGCGCGAGTTCCTCGGGGAGAAGGGCGCGTACGTCGCCGGCTGGATGTACTTCCTGAACTGGTCGACGACCGGGATCGCCGACATCACCGCGATCGCGCTGTACACGCACTACTGGAGTTTGTTCACGCCCATCCCGCAGTGGGTGCTGGCGCTGATCGCGCTCGCGGTGGTGCTCACCGTGAACCTGATCTCGGTGAAGATCTTCGGCGAGATGGAGTTCTGGTTCTCCATCGTCAAGGTGGTCACCCTGGTCGCCTTCATGCTGATCGGCATCTTCCTGCTGGCCACGCAGCACGAGGTCGGCGGTCACACGCCCGGCCTCGGCGTGATCACCGACCACGGCGGCGTCTTCCCGCACGGTGTGATGCCGGTCGTCCTGGTCATGCAGGGCGTGATCTTCGCCTACGCGGCGCTGGAGCTGGTCGGCGTCGCGGCCGGCGAGACCTCCGAGCCGGAGAAGGTCGTCCCGCGCGCGGTGAACTCGATCATGTGGCGCGTCGGTCTGTTCTACGTCGGCTCGGTCGTCCTGCTGGCGCTGCTGCTGCCGGGGTCGGTGTACTCCGGTGACCAGAGCCCCTTCGTGACGGTCCTGTCGAAGATCGGCGTGCCGGCGGCCGGTGACGTGATGAACCTCGTCGTCCTGACCGCGGCGATGTCCTCGCTGAACTCCGGCCTGTACTCCACCGGCCGCATCCTGCGCTCCATGGCGATGGCGGGCTCGGCGCCGAAGTTCACCCGCGTGATGAGCCGCAGCCAGGTGCCGTACGGCGGCATCCTGCTGACCTGCGGCATCTGCGTGCTCGGCGTGGGCCTGAACTACCTGATGCCGAGCCAGGCCTTCGAGATCGTGCTGAACGTGGCGTCCCTCGGCATCATCAGCACCTGGGTGATCATCATGATCTGCCACCTGGTGTTCGTGCGCCGGGCGAAGGCGGGCCTGGTCACCCGGCCGAACTTCCGCCTGCCGGGCAGCCCCGTCACGGAGATCGCCACGGTGGCGTTCCTGCTGGCCTGCCTCGGCATGATGTGGAACGACCCCGACGTCGGCCGCAAGACGCTGCTCCTGATCCCGCTGATCGCGGTCCTCCTGACCGCAGGCTGGTTCGCGGTCCGCCGCCGCGTCACCGAAAACACGGCCCACGAACTGCCCCAGTAGCACCATCCCAGCCACTGTCAGTGGCACGGCGTACGGTGGCGTCATGTCGGAGATCACGTATGTCCGGGGTGACGCCACCGTGCCTTCGGTCAAGGGCGTCAAGCTGATCGCCCACGTCTGCAACGACATCGGGGGCTGGGGCAAGGGCTTCGTCCTGGCGCTCTCGCGCCGCTGGCCGGAGCCGGAGACGGCGTACCGCGCCTGGCACCGCGACCGCGCGGCGAACGACTTCGGCCTGGGCGCCGTGCAGTTCGTCCAGGTCGAGCGGCAGCTCTGGGTGGCCAACATGGTCGGCCAGCGGGGCATACGCACGGGCAGCAAGGGCGTGCCGGTTCGCTACGAGGCCATCGACGCCGCGCTGGCCCGTGTCGCGGACCAGGCCCTCGAACTCGGCGCGTCCGTCCACATGCCGCGGATCGGCTGCGGGCTCGCCGGTGGGAAGTGGTCCCGCGTCGAGCCCCTGATCACCGAGCGGCTGGTGCGGCGGGGGATACCGGTCACCGTGTACGACCACGGGTGAGGTCCGCCTCCGGCGCGGCCGCGGGAGGTCCTTGCGCGGCCCACCTGGCTGCTGGTCGGTCGTGGCTGGTTGCGCAGTTCCCCGCGCCCCTTTCGGGCCGCGGGGAACTGCCGGGGCAAGGCTCAGTGGGAGTGGATCTCGTTCGTTGCCGCGATCTTCTTCCAGGACTTCGGCTGGGCCGGGGGCGTGGAAGACCTGGCGAAGGACTGCGCGTGGGCCGCCGGGGTGGCCGGCTTCGCCGGCTCGTACAGCCAGGTGTCGAAGAGGGACGCCAGCGGCTTGCCGGAGACCTGCTCGGCGTAGCGCTGGAAGTCGGCCACCGACGCGTTGCCGTAGGCGTACCGCTGCGGCCAGCCCTTCAGGATCCTGAAGAACGCGTCGTCACCGATCTCGTTGCGCAGCGCCTGGATGGCCAGCGCGCCCCGGTCGTAGACCGCGATGTCGAACTGGTTGTCCGGACCCGGGTCACCCGGCTTCACCGTCCAGAAGGCGTCGTCGGCCGGGTGCGAGGCGTACACGTAGTCCGCCAGCTCCTGCGCCGTGCCCTCGCCCTCGTGCTCCGACCACAGCCACTGCGCGTACCGCGCGAAGCCCTCGTTGATCCAGATGTCCTTCCAGCTCTTGAGCGACACGCTGTCGCCCCACCACTGGTGGGCCAGCTCGTGCACGACGACGGAGGTGTTGGCGCCGTTCGCGAACTGCCGCGGGCTGTAGTAGACCCGGGTCTGGGTCTCCAGCGCGTACCCCGTCGTCGTGTTGGGCACATAGCCGCCCGCCGACGAGAACGGGTACGGCCCGAAGTAGCCGCTCAGCCAGTCGACGAGCTCCCCGGTGCGCTCCACGCTGGCCCGCGCCGCGCCGTCGTTGTCGCCGAGGTCCTTGCTGTAGGCGTTGACGACCGGGACGCCGCCCTCGGAGGTGGATGTCGTGAGGTCGAACTTGCCGAGCGCCAAGGTGGCCAGATATGTCGCCTGCGGCTTGTTCTCACGCCAGTTCCACCGCGTCCAGCCGAGCTTGGAACTCGTCGACTGCAGCGTGCCGTTGGACAGGGCCTGGGTGCCGTCGGGCACCAGCACGGACACGTCGTAGGTGGCCTTGTCCAGGGGGTGGTCGTTGCTCGGGAACCACCACCAGGCCGATTCCGGCTCGTTCGCCCCGATGCCGCCGTCGGGGGTGCGGTGCCAGCTCGTGAACCCGTACGCCTTCTTCGACGACGGCACCCCGCTGTAGCGCACGACCACGGTGACCGCCGTGCCCTTGGGCAGTGGCGTCCTCGGCGTGACCACCAGCTCGTGCTCGCCCGACGTGGTGAAAGCCGCCTTGGCGCCGTTGACCCGGACCTCGCTGACGTCCAGCAGGAAGTCCAGGTCGAACCGGTTCAGATCCTGCGTGGTCCGCGCCAGGATCGTCGCCGTGCCCTCCAACTCGTCGGTCGCGGGCTGGTACTTCAGCCTCAGGTCGTAGTGGGAGACGTCGTATCCGCCGTTGCCGTAGGCCGGGTAATAGGGATCGCCGATGCCCGGGGCGCCGGGGGAGAAGCTCGCCGCCGATGCCGGGATCGCCAGCAGGACGGAGGCGGCGGCCAGTGCGCCCGGCGCGATGATTCTGCGGTGCACGAAAGCTCCAAGTCGTAGGGGACCGAAGTTCGTTCGAGCCTATTCAGTCCCTCCACCCCCGGTCATGTCCATGGCCCCTCCTGTCACACGATCGCCATTCAGCCGTCATGACCGAAGCCGCTCGACACTCCTCACCTTCTGCCCGCCCGGCATGGCCCAGCGGCCCCCGTGTGCGCTCTTCTGTACAGGAGTTGACCGATGTACCGTCCGCGCATGCCGAAACGCACGCGCTTCACGACCACAAGAACGCTCGTGACAGCCGCGGTCGCCGCCCTGGTGGCCGCCCTCCTCACCCCGGCCGCCGCGCACGCGACCCCGCGCGAGAGCCGGCCCGTCTACTCCTACGCGCACGCCATCCGCGAAGCCGTCTGGGTGGACACCGGATACGACGGCGACGGCGACGGCCGCACCGACCGCGTCGCCGCCGACATCGTCCGGCCGAGCGAACCCGCCGCGCGGGGCCGCAAGGTGCCCGTCATCATGGACGCCAGCCCCTACTACTCCTGCTGCGGCCGCGGCAACGAGAGCCAGAAGAAGACCTACGACGCCGACGGCCACGTCGTGCAGATGCCGCTGTTCTACGACAACTACTTCGTTCCGCGCGGCTACGCCGTCGTCGGCGTCGACCTGGCCGGCACCAACCGCTCCGACGGCTGCGTCGACGTCGGCGGCCGCTCCGACGTCCTGTCCGCCAAGGCCGTGATCGACTGGCTGAACGGCCGCGCGAAGGCGTACACCTCCCGCACCGGCGACACCACCGTGAAGGCCGGCTGGACCGACGGCCGCACCGGCATGATCGGCAAGAGCTGGGACGGCACCATCGCCAACGGCGTCGCCGCGACCGGCGTCAAGGGCCTGAGGACCGTCGTCCCGATCAGCGCGATCTCCTCCTGGTACGACTACTACTTCCAGCAGGGCGCCCCGCTGTACGACTCCGGCCCCGAGTGGCTGTCCGACTACGTCGACAGCCCCGACGCCCGCGCCCGCTGCGCCGCCGTCCAGCGAAAGCTCGTCGACGGCGCGCCCCGCAGCGGAGACCTGACCCCGCTGTGGACCGAACGCGACTACGTGAAGGACGCGAAGAAGGTCCGCGCGAGCGTCTTCCTCGTGCACGGCATGCAGGACCTCAACGTGCGCACCAAGCACCTCGGCCAGTGGTGGGACGCCCTCGCCAAGAACGGCGTCAAGCGCAAGATCTGGCTCTCCCAGACCGGGCACGTCGACCCCTTCGACTTCCGCCGCGCCGCCTGGGTCGACACCCTGCACCGCTGGTTCGACCACGAACTCCTCGGCTACGACAACGGCATCGACCGTGAACCGATGGCCGACATCGAACGCCGCCCGGACCAGTGGACCACCTCACCCCTCTGGCCGCCGAGCGGCACCCGGGCGACGACCCTGCGGCCCGCCCCGGGCGCCCAGCCCGGCGTCGGCACCCTCGGCCTGCGCCCGGCCACCGGCACCGCGACCTTCACCGACGACCCACGGCACAGCGAGACCGACTGGGCCGCGCAGCTCGACCGGCCGACCCCCGACAAGGCCGGCTTCACCACCGCGCCGCTCACCCGCGACCTGCGCCTGTCCGGCTCCTCGAAGGTCACCGTCACCGCGACGCCGACCACCGCCACGGCCCATCTGTCGGCGGTCCTCGTCGACGTCGGCCCGGCCACCATCCGCGACTACGCCGACGCCGCCGAGGGCATCACGACCCTCACCGAACGCACCTGCTGGGGCGCGAGCACCCCGGGCGACAGCGCCTGCTTCAAGGAGACACGGGCCAGGACCACCGACGTCGGCTACACCGTCGTCAGCCGCGGCTGGGCCGATCTCGGCACCTGGGCCGACCCCGGCAAGGGCGAGCCGCTCGTCCCGGGCCGGTCCTGCACGATCACCGTCGATCTGGCGGCGACCGACCACGTCGTACCGAAGGGCCACCGGCTGGCGCTGATCGTGGCCGGCACCGACAAGGACCTCATCGACCCGCCGTCCACCACCCCGACCCTCACCCTCGACCTGTCCCGGACCTCGGCCCGGCTCCCGCTCGTCGGCGGCGCCGGCGCCTTCGCCCGCGCCACGGCGGGAGCGGCCGCCCCGGCCCCGCACCCGGCCACGCTGGAGGGCGTGCGCGGGCCCCGGAACACCCCGCGCGTGCCCTGACCCTCATCCCGCCTCAGGAGGGGGCGGCCAAGCCGGCCGCCTCCTCCGCACAGCCCCACGCGACGGTGACGCCCCCGCCGCCGTGCCCGTAGTTGTGCACCACCACCCGCCCGTCCGGCCTGAGTTCGCGCTCCAGGCGGACCACGTCCCGGGCGGGCCGCAGCCCCACCCGGTGCTCCAGCACCCGCGCACCGGCCACCTCCGGCCGCAGCGCCGCACACCGCCGCACGATCGCCTCGGCCACGGCCGGGTCGGGCTCGGTGGACCAGTCGCCGTCCTGCGCGGTGCCGCCCAGCAGCAGACGGTCCCGGTGCGGGAACAGATACGCCAACTCGCCGCCGGCGGCGGTCGACACGAGCCAGGTGCGCACCCCGGGGTTCTCCACCACGACCAACTGCCCCCGCACCGGCCGCACCGCCGGATCGGGGACGAGCTCGCGGGCGCCCAGACCGGTGCAGTTCACGACGACCGCGGCCGGCACCCGGTCCAGACCGGACACCGCGCGCTCCTCGACGACCCCGCCCGCCGCCGTGAACCGCCGCCGCAGCCACGGCAGATGAACCGCCATGTCGATCAGCGGCAGCCGCGCCCACACCCCCGACCCGGCGTACTCCTCCTTCGCCGAGGCGCGCAGCGCCGGCAGCCGCGCGGCAGCCCACCCGGTGACCTCGTCCAGCTCCGTCTCGCCCAGTACCCCTTCGACCAGGCGTACGCCGGTCGCCTCCGGGCTCTGTGCCAACTCCTCGTACACGTCCAGGGAGCGCAGCGCCCACCTCCGCGCCGACGCCACCGGCTTGATGTGGTACGGCCACCACAGCGCGCCGGCGACCGCCGAGGTCGTCCGCTCCACCGGGTCCCGCGTCCACACCCGCACCCGCCGGCCGCGCTCGGCCAGGACCAGGGCGGTGGTCAGCCCCACGACACCGCCGCCGACCACGATCACGTCGTCCCCGCGCTCACTCTCCACACCGGGACGGTAGCGGAATGTGTCATGCCGCGCTCACATCGGTGACGGCGCGGGAATACTCACCCCATGTCTGCCGCGTACGCGACCTTCGGCCTGGCCCCGGCGACCCGCGCGGGCTCCGTCCTCGCCGACGGCGGCTACCAGGTCCACCGGGACTTCCTCGACTTCGTCGTGGACGGCCGCCCGCTGCTGTTCCGGCTCGCCGACCTGGACGCCGTCTCCCCGCTCGCCTCCGACGTGCCGCCCGCGATCTTCACGGAGCAGGTGCGGGGTCTGCTGCGCGAGGCCGACGCGCCGCTGCCCGGCGGGCGGTTCGTCATCTACGGCTGCCCCGAGTGCGCCGACCTGGCCTGCGGGGCGGTCACCGCGGTCATCGAGCACGACGGCGACGACTACGTCTGGCGGGACTTCGCCTGGCAGACCCGCGACGACGTCGATCTGGAACGCGACGGCTACCACGGCATAGGGCCGTTCCGGTTCCGCGGCGAGCAGTACCGGGCGGCGCTGGCCGCGCTGCCGGACACCGGGCGCCGACGCGTGCTCCTCATCGGCGCCCGCGTGGCCCTGCTCGCCAAGCTCGCCGCCGCGCTGCGCGCCATCGGCATCGGCGCCGACATCGCCCACGACGCGGACGGCGTGCCCGCCGAGGAACTGCGCGGCTACGGCGCCGTCGCCTTCGGCCGGGGCGTCGGAGACGCCGAACGCGCCGTCGTACGCCGCGCGTTCGAGGCCGCCGGGGTGCAGGCCGCGTACGTGGACGCCCTGACGCCGGTCGTGCCGCTGCTCGTGGCGCAGATCGAACAGGCACTGGACCAGGGACCCGCCGGGCAGCGCCGGCTGACCCGGCTGACCGCGGCCCGGGGCGAGGCGGCCGTCGAGGTCACCTCGACGTGCCGGGTGCGGCTGACGGCGTACCGCGTCGACCGGCTCTCGCGCACCCACACCCACG
The DNA here is from genome assembly GCF_055583185.1 of Streptomyces sp. NPDC104814. Classification (NCBI taxonomy): domain Bacteria; kingdom Bacillati; phylum Actinomycetota; class Actinomycetes; order Kitasatosporales; family Streptomycetaceae; genus Streptomyces; species Streptomyces sp. NPDC104814. The sequence goes on from NZ_JBVJOL010000001.1 coordinate 833,342, forward strand.
ACATCTTCGACGGCGTCCTCGGCACCGGCGGCCATCGCATCCCGCTGGACCCCGGGACGGTCAAGGGGCAGTGCTGGATCGTGGCCCGGACCTCGGGCAACGTCCTGGTGGCGGCCCTGCGCTGACCGCCGCCGCACCCCCACGGGGCGCGTCGCCGTCACCGGCGGCCGTTAGGATCGGCGCCCTGATGACTGCCACTCTCGTCGCCAAGAACCTCGCCGCCGGGCACGGCGACCGCTCGCTCTTCTCCGGGCTCGACCTCGTCGTCGCGCCCGGAGACGTGATCGGGCTGGTCGGTGCCAACGGCGCGGGCAAGTCCACGCTGCTGACCATGCTCGCCGGGCTCGTCCCGCCCGAGCAGGGCGAGCTGCGCCTGTCCCCGCCGACGGCCACCGTGGGCCACCTCCCGCAGGAACCGGAGCGCCGGCCGGGGGAGAGCGTCCGCGAGTTCCTGGCCCGCCGCACCGGCGTCGCGGCCGCCCAGCGCGCCATGGACGAGGCCACGCAGGGGCTGGTCGACGGCGCACCGGGCGCGGACGACGCGTACGCGGTGAGTCTGGAACGCTGGCTCGCCCTCGGCGGCGCCGACCTCGACGAGCGCGCCGAGGAGGTCGCCGACTCCCTCGGCCTCGCCGTGGGCCTCGACCAGCCGATGACGTCCCTGTCCGGCGGCCAGGCGGCACGTGCCTCCCTCGCCTCGCTTCTGCTGTCGCGCTACGACGTCTTCCTCCTGGACGAGCCCACCAACGACCTCGACCTCGACGGCCTGGAGCGCCTCGAACGCTTCGTGAGCGGGCTGCGCGCGGCCACGGTCGTCGTCAGCCACGACCGCGAGTTCCTCACCCGCACGGTCACCAAGGTCCTCGAACTCGATCTCGCCCAGCAGCAGACCAACCTCTACGGCGGCGGCTACGACGCCTACCTGGAGGAGCGCGAGGTGGCCCGCCGGCACGCCCGCGACGACTACGACGAGTACGCCGACAAGAAGTCCGCGCTGGAGGACCGGGCGCGCACCCAGCGCTCCTGGATGGACAAGGGGGTGAAGAACGCCCGGCGCAAGGCGGGCGACAACGACAAGATCGGCCGCAAGTTCCGCAGCGAGGCCAGCGAGAAGCAGGCCGCGAAGGCCCGCCAGACGCAGCGGCTGATCGAGCGCCTCGACGTCGTGGAGGAGCCCCGCAAGGAGTGGGAGCTGCGCATGGAGATCGCCTCGGCCCCGCGCTCCGGCGCGGTCGTGGCGACCCTGCGGGACGCCGAGGTCCGGCGCGGCGACTTCACCTTCGGCCCGGTCTCCCTCCAGATCGACTGGGCGGACCGGGTGGCGGTCACCGGGGCGAACGGCGCGGGCAAGTCCACCCTGCTCGGCGCCCTGCTCGGCCGGGTCCCGCTGGACGCGGGACACGCCACGCTGGGCTCCGGCGTGCTGGTCGGCGAGGTCGACCAGGCGCGCAAGCTGTTCCACGGGACCGAGGCCCTGCTGGACGCGTTCTGCGCGGCCGTGCCCGACACCGAGCCGGTCGAGGTGCGCACGCTGCTCGCCAAGTTCGGCCTGAAGGCCGACCACGTGATGCGCCCGGCCGCGACGCTCTCCCCGGGCGAGCGGACCCGGGCGGCCCTGGCACTGCTCCAGGGCCGGGGAGTCAACCTGCTGGTCCTCGACGAGCCGACCAACCACCTCGACCTGCCGGCCATCGAGCAACTGGAATCCGCCCTCGACGCCTACGAGGGCACCCTGCTGCTGGTCACCCACGACCGCCGCATGCTGGACGCGGTCCACGTGACCCGCCGCCTGGAGGTCGCCGACGGCAAGGTGACGGAACGGTAGGGGTCCCGCCGCCGCGCAGGCCGCCGCCGGTGCGGCGGCCGCGCGCTGCTGTCTCACTCCGCGGCGATCCGCGTCGCCAGCTGCGGATAGTGGACGACGAACCCGTCCGCGTCGATCTCCAGGTCGCTGCGGAAGGAGCCGGAGGCGTACCGCACCCGGCCGCCTCCGCCGGACAGGCGGGCGAGGTGGGTGTAGGTCTGCCGGGAAGGCCGTACGACCAGGCCCGGCACCGAGACCCAGGCCATCAGGAACTCCTGTTCGCCCGCCGCCCGGTGCAGGGCGTGGCGCAGCACCGGCATGGTGTTGGTGAGCGGGCTCAGCCCGAGGTCGCAGTCGAGGGCGCCGGTCAGCTGGGGCAGCGGTTCGCCGTCGGCGCTCCAGCCGCCCCGGCCGTCGTGGCGCAGCTCCAGGGTGCGGGTGCGGGCGGCGGTCTCCGCGGTCACCCGCAGCCGCCGCGTGACGAAGTCCTCCGCGGTCTCCAGTTCGTAGGAGATCCAGTACGGCTCCGGCGTGGTGCCGACCGCTCGCCCCCGGGCGTGCAGGGCGCCCTGGCCGCAGTCGGCCCACGCCGTCTCGTACCCACCGCTCGCCGGTACGTCCCAGGTGAGCACACGCGAAGTGGTCATACGGCCACTGTACGAGCGCGCCCGGCCCCGCCCCTGCCGGAACGGAACCGGGCGCCCCGCAACGGCCTAGCGGCGGCCCTTCTTGTCGGCGCCCAGCAGGCCCGCGCGGCGCAGCGCGTCGGCCATGGCGCTGTTCGCCGGGGCCGGCGCCTGCCGGTCCTGCCGGCCACCTCCACCGGCACCGCCACCGCCGCCCCCACGGCCCTGGCGCTGCTGCGGCGGACGCCCGCCGCGCTGCCGGCCGCCGGCGGGGGAGGCGGACTTCTCCTGCGGGGCCGCCTCGTCGTCGAGCCGCAGCGTCAGCGAGATCCGCTTGCGCGGGATGTCGACGTCGAGGACCTTCACCTTCACGATGTCACCCGGCTTGACGACGTCACGCGGGTCCTTGACGAACGTCTTCGACATCGCGGAGACGTGCACCAGGCCGTCCTGGTGGACACCGACGTCGACGAAGGCACCGAAGGCCGCCACGTTGGTGACGACGCCCTCCAGGATCATCCCCGAGCTCAGGTCGGAGATCTTCTCGACGCCCTCCTTGAAGGTGGCCGTCTTGAAGGCGGGCCGCGGGTCGCGCCCGGGCTTCTCCAGCTCCTTGAGGATGTCGGTGACGGTCGGCAGACCGAACGTGTCGTCGACGAACTCCTGCGGCTTCAGCGAGCGCAGCACCGAGGTGTTGCCGATCAGGGAGGCGACCTCCTGCCCGGTGGTCTTCACCATGCGGCGCACCACCGGGTACGCCTCGGGGTGCACGCTGGAGGCGTCCAGCGGGTCGCTGCCGCCGCGGATGCGCAGGAAGCCCGCGCACTGCTCGTACGCCTTGGGGCCGAGCCGCGGCACCTTCTTCAGCTGGGCGCGGGAGGTGAAGGGGCCGTTGGCGTCGCGGTGCGCGACGATGTTCTCGGCGAGCCCGGAGGTGATGCCGGAGACACGGGCGAGCAGGGGCGCGGACGCGGTGTTCACGTCGACGCCGACGCCGTTCACACAGTCCTCCACGACCGCGTCCAGCGAACGGGACAGCTTCACCTCGGACAGGTCGTGCTGGTACTGGCCGACACCGATCGACTTCGGGTCGATCTTCACCAGCTCGGCCAGCGGGTCCTGCAGCCGGCGCGCGATGGACACCGCGCCGCGCAGCGACACGTCCATGTCGGGCAGCTCCTGCGAGGCGAACGCCGACGCCGAGTACACCGAGGCGCCGGCCTCCGACACCATCACCTTGGTGAGGTTCAGCTCCGGGTGCTTGGTGATCAGCTCACCGGCGAGCTTGTCGGTCTCGCGGGAGGCGGTGCCGTTGCCGATGGCGATCAGCTCGACCGCGTGCTCCTTCGCGAGCCGGGCCAGCTTGGCGATGGCCTCGTCCCACCGGTTCGCCGGGACGTGCGGGTGGATGACGTCCGTGGCGACGACCTTGCCCGTGGCGTCGACGACGGCGACCTTGACGCCCGTGCGGAAACCGGGGTCGAGGCCGAGCGTCGCGCGCGTGCCCGCCGGGGCGGCGAGCAGCAGGTCCCGCAGGTTGGCGGCGAAGACACCCACGGCGTCGTCCTCGGCGGCCGTGCGCAGCCTGAGGCGCAGGTCGATGCCGAGGTGGACGAGGATGCGGGTGCGCCAGGCCCAGCGGACGGTGTCCTTCAGCCACTTGTCGCCGGGCCGTCCGCGGTCGGCGATCCCGAACTTCGCGGCGACGATCCCCTCGTACGACGACGGGCCGTCCGTGGGCTCCTCCGGCTCCAGGACGAGGTCGAGGACCTCCTCCTTCTCGCCGCGCAGCATCGCCAGGATCCGGTGCGAGGGCAGCTCGGTGAACGGCTCGGCGAAGTCGAAGTAGTCGGCGAACTTGGCGCCCGCCTCCTCCTTGCCCTCGCGGACCTTCGCGGCCAGCCGGCCCCGCACCCACATCCGCTCGCGCAGCTCGCCGATCAGGTCGGCGTCCTCCGAGAACCGCTCGGTGAGGATCGCCCGGGCGCCGTCCAGGGCGGCCTGCGGATCGGCGACGCCCTTGTCCGCGTCGACGAAGGCCGCGGCGGCCGCGAGCGGGTCGACGGACGGGTCGCCGAGCAGCCCCTCGGCCAGCGGCTCGAGACCGGCCTCGCGGGCGATCTGCGCCTTGGTGCGCCGCTTGGGCTTGTACGGCAGGTAGATGTCCTCCAGCCGCGCCTTGGTCTCCGCGCCGCGGATCTGCGCCGCCAGCTCTTCAGTGAGCTTGCCCTGCTCGCGCACCGACTCGAGGATCGCCGTCCGGCGCTCCTCCAGCTCCCGCAGATAGCGCAGCCGCTCCTCGATCGTGCGCAGCTGCGCATCGTCGAGCATCTCGGTCGCTTCCTTGCGGTAGCGGGCGATGAAGGGCACCGTCGAGCCGCCGTCGAGCAACTCGACGGCGGCCTTCACCTGCCGCTCCCGTACGCCGAGCTCCTCGGCGATCCTGCCTTCGATGGACCCTACTTCGATGGATCCGGGTGTCGTCACGATCCCGTACCGCCTTCTCCACATCGGGTTGCGCGGCAATTGTGGCAGGCGGCACCGACATAGGGGATCAGGGCGTGGCCCCGGCGGGGCGGGATCGTGCCTCCGGGCGGGGACGGGAGGCGCGGGGCGGGCGGGCGGTGGTCACCACCGCGCCGGCCCGCCCCGCCCTGCGGGCTCAGGCCCCATGGCCCCGGGCCGTGCTCGAGGCGCCGCCGAAGAGGCGGGCCACGGCGCGGAACGGCAGTGTCACCACGGTGGCCACCGCCGAGCCGATCTGGCGCAGAACGTCTGCGATCGCACGGAACACGTACATCCCCTTTGCTCGTCCGGGTCGCTGTCCCGCACCGGGTACCGCGCCGTGCTGCGCCCATGCCCGGACCTGCGGCTCAGCCCTTGCCGGACCTGCGAGCCGGCAGCGGCCGGGCCGGGAGGTTCGCCCATGCCCGGGCCTGCGAGCCGGCTGCCGGCGGGCGGGGGTTCAGCCCTTGCCGAGCAGGTCCGCCGGGAAGGCGCCCGCGAAGGCGGTGGTGCGGGCGAAGGTGCCGGCGAGATCCGTCAGCCGTGCGACACCCTCCGCGCCCAGGTGCTGGTAGGGGGCCCGGTCCAGCCGGTCCGTCTGCTCCTCGATGTCCGCGCGCAGCGCCACACCCCGCTCGGTCAGTTCGCCCGACGCGTCGAGCAGACCGCGCTCACGCAGCCGCCCCTGGGCCGCGTCCCAGTCCGCGCGCGTCCAGCCGCGGGTGGTGAACACCCAGGACGGCGCCATGCCCTTGCCCGTGGCGGTGTGGGTCACCACGGCCTCCAGACCGTCCAGCTCGGCCGCCAGCAGCGCGGCGAGGTGCCCGTCGCCCCGGTGCTCGCGCAGCAGCGTCGCCGCGTGCCAGAGAGCCAGGTGCGGCTCCTTCGGCACCGGCAGGTCGGCGTGGGCGGCGTACAGCGGCCGCCCGGGGCGGGAACAGGCCTCGGCGGCCCGTAGCGCCAGCCCTGCCGCCTCGGCCATCTCCTGCGACGCGATCGTCTCCTTGCCCAGCAGCCGGCGCAGCGCGCCGTCGACGGCACGCACGCGTGCCGCGAGCACCTCGGCCGGCGCGGCCGTCTCCCACACCGCGGGCACATGCTCGGCGACCAGGTCGTAGCGGTAGTTGTAGAAGGCCGCGGCGACGGTGCCGGCGCCCACCGGTCCGAGCGCCGCCGAGCGGACGGCGAAGTTGACCGCCCGGGGGTGTGTGACTCCCAGGGAGGCGAGTTCCTTGCCCAGTTCGGGCGCGAAGTAGTGCGTGGCGTGCAGCGTGTTCAGCGCGTTGTGGCAGTGGCGTCCGGCGCGCGGCGGCAGGAGGGCGGTAGTCATGGGCGTGCACGTTACCGACCAGTCGGTATCCGACTCCAGCCCCGCGCACCCTCCGCCTCGGACCGCATGGCAGAAAAGGTGGGAAATTCGTCGTTGCCGCCATCACGCCGCTGCCGAAGAATCGTCGGCATGGCGCAGCGAACCGTTCTCTTCGTGCTCTTCGACGGCGTGCAGAGCCTCGATGTCACCGGCCCCCTGGAGGTCTTCGCGGGCGCCGGGAACCACACGCCGGGCAGTTACCGCCTGCGTACGGCGTCCCTGGGAGGCGCCCCCGTGCGCACCTCCAGCGGCCTGCTCCTCGTACCGGACGAGGCGCTGGAGGACACGCCCGACCCGCACACCCTGCTCGTCCCGGGCGGGCAGGGCACCCGCAGCCCCGACGCGCGGCTGGTCGACTGGCTGCGCCGGCACGGACCGCGGGCGCGGCGGCTCGTCTCCGTGTGCACGGGCGCGATCCTGCTCGCCCGGGCGGGTCTGCTGGACGGCCGGCGCGCCACCACGCACTGGGCGTACTGCGGCACGCTCGCCCGTGACCACCCGGCCGTCCAGGTCGACCCCGACCCCATCTACGTCCGGGACGGTCATGTGCACACCTCCGCCGGGGTCACCTCCGGCATCGACCTCTCCCTCGCCCTGGTCGAGGAGGACCTCGGCCGGGACGCCGCGCTCGCCATCGCCCGCCACCTCGTCGTCTTCCTGCGCAGGCCCGGCAACCAGGCGCAGTTCAGCGCCCAGCTCGCCGCACAGACCGCCGCCCGTGAACCGCTGCGCGAGGTGCAGCAATGGATCACCGAGCATCCGGACGGCGATCTGGGCGTGGAGGCGCTCGCGGCCCGCGCCCGGCTGTCGCCACGGCACTTCACGCGCGCGTTCCAGGCCGAGACCGGCACGACACCGGGCCGCTATGTCGACCGGGTCCGTCTGGAGCACGCCCGCCGTCTGCTGGAGGACACCGGCGACGGCGTGGAGGAGGTCGCCCGCGCCAGCGGCTACGGCACCCCGGAGGCCATGCGGCGCGCCTTCGTCAAGGCCCTCGGCGTCTCCCCGGCGGAGTACCGCCGCCGGTTCCGCCCCGCCACCGTCCGCTGAACCGCCACCACTTGCCGAAAGGGACCTCATGCAGATCGCCATGGTCGTCTACGACCGTTTCACCGCCCTCGACGTCGTCGGGCCCTACGAGATCCTCAGCCGCCTGCCGGACGCGCACGTCGACTTCGTCGCCGAGGAACCGGGCGCCGTCCGCACCGACACCGGCTTCCTCGCCGTCACGGCCGACCGGGCGCTGCGGGAGGTGCCGAGCCCCGACGTCGTCGTGGTGGCGGGCGGCCCCGGCACCTTCGACCAGGCGGGGAACGAGGCCCTGGCGGAGTGGCTGCGCACGGCCGACGCGACCAGCACCTGGACGACCTCGGTGTGCTCCGGCTCGCTGCTGCTGGCCGCCGCCGGCCTGCTGCGCGGCCGGCGCGCGACGAGTCACTGGGCCGCGCTGGACCTGCTGCGGCAGTACGGGGCCGAACCGACGGGACAGCGGGTCGTCTTCGACGGCAAGTACGTCACCGCGGCCGGGGTCTCCTCCGGCATCGACATGGCGCTCGCCCTGGTCGGCCGGATCGCCGGCGACGAGCACGCGCAGGCGGTCCAACTGCTCACCGAGTACGACCCGCAGCCTCCCTACGACGCCGGGTCACCCGAGAAGGCGCCCGCGCATCTCGTCGAGGAGTTCCGCACCGCGAGCCGTTTCGCCCTCACGTGAGGGCAGAGCGTGACGCGCAGACCGGCGCGACGCGAGGACCGGCGTGACCCGAGAATCGGCATGACCCGGGGATGTGCATGACGTGAGGGTCAGCACGACCTGAGGGTCAGCCCGACGTGGTCCACGTGAAGCGCGGCGCCCGGCGCTCCAGGAACGCGGCGACACCCTCCGCGGTGTCGCCGCTGCCACGCGCCTGCTCGGCCCAGTGCGCCTCGCGGTCCGTGCGGCCGTTCGCGAACTCCTTGGCCGCGGCCTGCGTGAGCTGGGAACGAGCGGCAAGGACCCGGGTGAACTCGGCGATCCGCTTGTCCAGTTCGCCCTCCGGCAGCAGTTCGTCGACGAGCCCGGTGCGCAGGGCCCGCTCGGCGTCGATCAACTCACCGGAGAAGAGCAGGTACTTGGTGGTCGCCGGTCCGACGAGCGCGGCCAGCCGGCGGGTCGCGGAGGACGGGTAGACGATCCCGAGCTTCGCGGGCGTCACCCCGAACAGGGCCCCCTGCTCCGCGAACCGCAGGTCGCAGGCAGCGGCCAACTGCGCGCCGCCGCCCACGCAGTGACCCCGCACCGCGGCCAGCGTCGGCTTGGGAAACGCGGCCAGCGCCTCCTCGGCGAGCACCGCCAGGCGCTGGGCCTCCTCGGCGGAGCCCTGGAGCGTGGAGATGTCGGCGCCCGCACAGAAGGTGCCGCCCGCGCCGGTCAGCACCAGCACCCGCACGTCCGGATCGGCGGCCAGGGTGTCCAGCAGCGGGGGCAGCGCCCGCCACATCGCCGCCGTCATGGCGTTGCGCTTGGCCGGATGGCTGATGACGACGGTGGCGACCGCGTCGGTGACGCTGTGCTGCAGCTCGGGCTCCATGGCCGGATGCTATCGGCGCCGCCGCCCCGGGCCGGAGTGAGACCGCGCACGGGGGCGAGGTGAAACGTCCCACGCTGGGCGAAGACCCGGCGGACGCCCGGGGCGTGCGGGCCGTGCAGAACCCGTACAACCCGAAGAGTTCCGGAAGGCGGCACGACCGCGACACGAGCAGTCCCACATCTGACCGTGTCATACGCCAACGGTCACAAATGCTCGATATGCGTCTACTTCTGGTCAGCCGGGTGGAGGGGAGCGACGCGTTCTCAACACTCGACGTGTGGTGACAATCGAGCGCAGAGGTGGCGACCGGACGATGGACGATCACGGGCGCGGGTCCGCCCCCCGCCCGGCGGGCGGGACGGACGTCCCCGCCGGCCCGCCGGGACCGGGCCCGCTGCCGTACGAAGGCGTGTGGCGGTTCACCGCCCCCGCCGTCGACGCCTCGGTACCGCAGGCCCGGCACGCCGTGCGGGACCTGCTGTACCGCCAGGGCGTCCCGGTCACGTCCGACCTGTTGCAGGGACTGCTGCTGATCGTCTCGGAGCTGGTGACCAACGCCGTCCGGCACGCGGCGCTGCTCTCGCCGATGCTCGCGGTGGAGGTGGCGGTCGGCGCCGAATGGGTGCGGGTGTCCGTGGAGGACAACCACCCCTACCGCCCGACCGCCCTGGAGGCCGACCACGGGCAGCTCGGCGGACGCGGGCTGCTGCTGGTCCGCGAGATCACCCGGGAGGGTGGCGGGGTGTGCGACGTCGAGCACACGGCGAGCGGCGGCAAGGTGATCTGGGCGGCCCTGCCGCTCACGCCCGCGCGCGTGCCGTAACGTTCCGCGGCCGGCCCGGCGGCGCGCGCCCACCGGACGGGGGCGGCGCTCACCGGACCGGAGCGGTCCTCACCAGCCCGCGCTCGGGCCCGTCAGCTCCCTGACCGCCGGACGCGCCGCGTCCAGCACGGTCATGAACCAGGCCGAGAACGTGTCCTTCGCGTGGCGCTCGGCCAGCTCCGCCGGGGTCACGAAGGCCGTCGCGCCGACCTCCTCCGGGTCTGGGCGCAGCGGGGACTGCACGAGCCCGACGAACAGGTGGTTGTACTCCTGCTCCACCAGGCCCGACGCCGGGTCCGGGTGGTTGTAGCGCACCGTGCCGGCCTCGGCGAGCAGCGACGGGGACACCCCCAGCTCCTCGTGGGTACGCCGGGCGGCGGCGGCGAAGGGCGCCTCACCCGGGTAGGGGTGGCCGCAGCAGGTGTTCGACCAGACGCCGGGGGAGTGGTACTTGCCGAGCGCCCGCTGCTGGAGCAGCAGCCGGCCGGTCTCGTCGAACAGGAACACCGAGAACGCCCGGTGCAGCTGCCCGGGAGGCTGGTGGGCGGCGAGCTTCTCCTCGGTGCCGATCGTCACGCCGTTCTCGTCGACCAGCTCCAGCAAAATCGCGTCCGCGGTGCCGTTCGACGACGAGGTGTGCGTCGCGGTGGCAGGTGTGATCGGCATACCCATCCTTCGCATCGTCCTACGGGCCCCAGTCTGCCGTACATTTCCGGCACTCCCGGCCCTTGACGGCACGCCGCATGTCCCGCGCCGACGCGGACCGCGGCCGTGACCGCCCGGTCACCGGGAGGGGGCCCGGTGGTTGATGCTGCCCGGGGCGACGGCCGCGGAACCGTCCTTTCCGGGTGAGCCGGGGGCGGTGACGGGGGCGCTCAGTGGCACAGACGGGCCTCGTGCTCGGCGTGGCCGCCCGGTTCCAGCTGGAAGGTGCAGTGCTCGACGTCGAAGTGGCCGCCGAGGCACTCCTGCAACTCGTGCAGCATCTTCTCGTGGCCGATCGCGTTGAGGACCTCGGTGCTGACGACGACGTGTGCGGACAGCACCGGCAGGCCCGAGGTGATCGTCCAGGCGTGCAGGTCGTGCACGTCCTCCACGCCGTCCAGGGCCAGGATGTGCGTCCGCACCTCCGCCATGTCCACGCCCTTCGGCGCCGACTCCAGCAGCACGTCCAGGGTCTCGCGCAGCAGCTTGACGGTGCGCGGGACGATCATCAGGCCGATGACCAGGGAGGCGATCGGGTCGGCGGCCTGCCAGCCGGTGAGCAGGATCACCGCCGCTGCGATGATCACGGCGACCGAGCCGAGCGCGTCCGCGGCGACCTCGAGGAAGGCGCCGCGCACGTTGAGGCTCTCCGCCTGGCCGCGCATGAGCAGGGCGAGCGAGACGCTGTTGGCGACGAGACCGAAGACACCGAAGAAGATCGTGAGCCCGCCCTCCGTGGCGGCGGGGGTGACGAAGCGCTGGATCGCCTCGACGAGGACGTAACCGCCCACGCCGAGCAGCAGCAGGCAGTTGGCGAGCGCGGCGAGGATCTCGGCGCGGGCCAGGCCGAAGGTGCGGCGCTCGCTGGGCGGACGGTTCGCGAAGTGGATCGCCAGCAGGGCCATGCCGAGGCCGAGCGCGTCGGTCGCCATGTGCGCGGCGTCGGCGACCAGCGCGAGGGAGTCGGCGAGCAGACCGCCGACGATCTCGACCACCATCACGGTGAGCGTGATCCCCAGCGCCGCCCGCAGCCGCCCGCGGTACGCCGCGGTCGCCGTCCCGGCGGTGTGCGCATGCCCGCCGTGACCGTGCGCGTGATCGTGCCCAGCCCCCATGAAACTCCTCCTGTGAACGCCCGAGCCCCCAGTCAACTACGGGTGGGGGGTATCCGGCAACGCGGCACTGAACACCGTTGTCATATGCCCTGACCTGCACAAACGAATCCCAGGTCAGGAGGTTGCGGACGGCTTCGCCGACGGCCCCCGCCATCGCCCGCGCCATCGCGCCCCGCCTGCTGCCCGCGCCGTCACGGCCCCGGCCCGCCGCGCGGAACCCTGCGGAGCGCCCCGCCGGTATGTCCCTTCATGCGGTGTCTGTCGGGGGCGGTTTGTGGGGTGGGGGTGCGATCACCGATGATGATCGCGGCAAAGGGCGGTGCCGTCCGCGTCGATCAGGTGTTGAACGGGCGGTGAACACGCGCTTCGCGGCATCCGATAGCCTCTGCCGACATGCCGCCCGCCTGGTGCACCCAGCGGCACCCCCCACCATGCACACGACCGGCGCCCGACGCGCCGGTGTCCAGGGAGTGAGTTCGGTTGCCGACCGCCATCCTCACCGGCCAGCCGGTCCCCGGAGCGTCGATCGAGGACGACCTGCGGGCGCTGGGCTTCGAGGTGCGGCTCGCCTCGGACGCCGCCGACGCCGAGTCCCTGCTCGCCGCCGTCCCCGGTGACCAGCGCGTCGCCGTCGTCGACGCCCGTTTCGTCGGCCACCTGCACGCCCTGCGGCTCGGCCTGACCGACCCCCGCTTCCCGCTCGCCGCGATCCCCGGCGCGGTGAGCGCCCAGCCGGCCGGCCGCCAGGCCCTCACCCGCGCGATGGCCCGCGAAACCTCCGCTTCCGGCGCCACCAGCGCCCCGGCCGCCCCGGGCGCCACGCACACCGTCGTCGGCGGTCTCGCGGACCGCGTCACCGCGGCCCTCGACGCCGAGGGCACCGGCGTCCACAAGCCGGCGCTCGGCAGTCTCGTCGCCGCCGTGCCGGCCGACCCGCAGGCCCGCAACGAGGCGCGGCAGGCCGTCGCGGCCGTCGACGAGGAGGCCGTACGCCTGAAGTCGGCCGTGAAGGCCGGCGACGGCTTCTTCACGACCTTCTTCATCAGCCCGTACTCGCGTCACATCGCCCGCTGGTGCGCCCGGCGCGGCCTCACTCCGAACCAGGTCACCACCGCCTCGCTGCTCACCGCGCTGATCGCCGCGGGCTGCGCGGCCACCGGCACCCGCGGCGGCTTCGTCGCGGCTGCCGTTCTGCTCATCGCCTCCTTCGTGCTGGACTGCACCGACGGCCAGCTCGCTCGCTACTCCCTGCAGTACTCCACGCTCGGCGCCTGGCTGGACGCCACCTTCGACCGGGCCAAGGAGTACGCCTACTACGCGGGCCTGGCCCTCGGGGCGGCCCGCGGCGGTGACGACGTATGGGCCCTCGCGCTCGGCGCGATGATCCTGCAGACCGGCCGGCACATGGTCGACTTCGCTTTCCACGAGGCCACCGACGACGCGGCCCCCGCCACGGCGGCAGCCGAGCCCGCCGCCCCCACCGACCGGCTCGACGGCGTCGGCTGGACCCTGTGGGTGCGCCGCATGATCATCCTGCCCATCGGCGAGCGGTGGGCCATGATCGCGGTCCTCACCGCCGCGACCACCCCGCGCATCACCTTCTACGCCCTGCTCATCGGCTGCGCCTTCGCCTCCGTCTACACGACGGCCGGCCGGGTGCTGCGTTCCCTGGCCCGCAGGGCCCGCCGGACCACCGACCGCGCGGCGCAGGCGCTCGCGGACCTGGCCGACTCCGGGCCGCTCGCCCACGGCCTCGCCCGTGTGCTGCCGGGGCGGCGGCTGCCCGGCTTCGCCGTCCCCGCCGTGGCCGCACTGGGCGGTGCCGCGGTCGTGGCCGTCTCGCTCCTGACCGGTCAGGGCAGTGTGTGGTCCGCCCTCGCGGCCGCCGGCTACGTCCTGACCTCGGCGCTCGCCGTGGCCCGCCCGCTCACCGGCCCCCTCGACTGGCTCGTCCCCCCGCTCTTCCGCGCCGCCGAGTACGTCACCGTGCTCGCGCTGGCCGCGACAGCGGACGTGAACGGGGCGCTTCCGGCGGCTTTCGGGCTGGTGGCGGCCGTCGCCTACCATCACTACGACACGGTGTACCGCATCCGCGGCGACGCCGGCGCGCCCCCGGCCTGGCTGGTGCGCGCCACCGGGGGACAGGAGGGGCGGACGCTGCTCGTCGCGGTACTGGCCGCGCTGCTCACCGCCCCGCAGTTCAAGGTCGCGCTCACGGCACTGGCCGTGATCATCGCCCTGCTGGTGCTCGCCGAGAGCATCCGCTTCTGGGTGTCCGCCCACCAGGGCGGCGCACCCGCCGTACACGACGAAGGAGAACCCGCATGATCGGCCTCGTGCTGGCGGCCGGCGCCGGACGGCGTCTGCGCCCCTACACCGACACCCTGCCCAAGGCACTGGTGCCGGTCGGGCCCGAGGGCGCCGAGGACAGCCTCACCGTCCTGGACCTCACCCTCGGCAACTTCGCCGAGGTGGGCCTGACCGAGGTCGCGGTCATCGTCGGCTACCGCAAGGAGGCCGTGTACGAGCGCCGGGAGGCCCTGGAGGCCAAGTACGGCCTGAAGATCACCCTGATCGACAACGACAAGGCCGAGGAGTGGAACAACGCCTACTCCCTGTGGTGCGGCCGTGACGCCCTCAAGGACGGCGTGATCCTCGCCAACGGCGACACCGTGCACCCGGTCTCCGTCGAGAAGACCCTGCTCGCCGCCCGTGGCGACGGCAAGAGGATCATCCTCGCGCTGGACACCGTGAAGTCCCTCGCCGACGAGGAGATGAAGGTCGTCGTCGACCCCGCCAAGGGCGTCCAGAAGATCACCAAGCTGATGGACCCGGCCGAGGCGACCGGCGAGTACATCGGTGTCACCCTCATCGAGGGCGACGCGGCCGCCGAGCTGGCCGACGCGCTGAAGGCCACCTTCGAGCGCGACCCGCAGCTGTACTACGAGGACGGCTACCAGGAGCTCGTCAACCGCGGCTTCCAGATCGACGTGGCGCCGATCGGCGACGTCAAGTGGGTCGAGATCGACAACCACGACGACCTCGCCAAGGGGCGTGTGATCGCGTGCCAGTACTGACCCGGCTGATCCCCACGCCGGTCGTCGTGGACATCCGCCCGGGTGCCCTCGACGACCTGGCGGGCGTCCTCGCCGACGAGCGGATCTCGCACTCCGGGCGGCTCGCCGTCGCCGTCAGCAACGGCTCCGGCGCCCGGCTGCGCGAGCGCATCGCGCCCTCGTTGCCCGGCGCCACCTGGTACGAGGTCGGCGGCGGCACCCTGGACGACGCGATCCGGCTGGCCGGCGACATGAAGGGCGGCCGCTACGACGCGGTCGTCGGCCTCGGCGGCGGCAAGATCATCGACTGCGCCAAGTTCGCCGCGGCGCGTGTCGGGCTGCCGCTGGTCGCCGTGCCGACCAACCTCGCGCACGACGGCCTGTGCTCCCCGGTCGCCACCCTCGACAACGACGCCGGCCGCGGCTCCTACGGTGTGCCGAACCCGATCGCCGTCGTCATCGACCTGGACGTCATCCGCGACGCCCCGGCCCGCTTCGTGCGCTCCGGCATCGGCGACGCCATCTCCAACATCTCCGCCATCGCGGACTGGGAGCTGGCCAACCGGGTCAACGGCGAGAAGATCGACGGCCTGGCCGCGGCCATGGCCCGGCAGGCCGGTGAGGCCGTGCTGCGCCACCCCGGCGGCATCGGCGACAACGACTTCCTGCAGGTCCTCGCCGAGGCGCTGGTCCTCAGCGGCATCGCCATGTCCGTCTCGGGTGACTCGCGGCCGTCCTCCGGCGCCTGCCACGAGATCAACCACGCCTTCGACCTGCTCTACCCCAAGCGGGCCGCCAGCCACGGCGAGCAGTGCGGTCTCGGCGCGAGCTTCGCGATGTACCTGCGCGGCGCGCACGAGGCGTCGGCCCACATGGCCGAGGTGCTGCGCCGGCACGGTCTGCCGGTGCTGCCCGCCGAGATCGGCTTCACGACCGAGGAGTTCGTCAGGGTCGTGGAGTTCGCCCCGGAGACCCGGCCCGGCCGCTACACGATCCTGGAACACCTCGACCTCACGACCGAACAGATCAAGGACGTCTACGCCGACTATGTCAAGGCCATCGGTAGCTGAACTCCGCCCGGTCGTGCACCCCGCCGGGGTCAAGGACCGGCGCAGCGGTGAGCACTGGGCGGGCCGCCTCTACATGCGCGAGGTGTCCCTGCGGATCGACCGCTACCTGGTGAACACCAGGGTCACCCCCAACCAGCTCACCTACCTGATGACCGTGTGCGGCGTCCTCGCGGCCCCGGCGCTGCTGGTGCCCGGCATCCCCGGCGCGGTCCTCGGCGTGGTGGCGGTCCAGCTGTACCTGCTGCTGGACTGCGTCGACGGCGAGATCGCCCGCTGGAAGCAGCAGTACTCCCTCGGCGGGGTCTACCTCGACCGGGTCGGCGCCTACCTCACCGACGCCGCCGTGCTGGTCGGCCTCGGGCTGCGCGCCGCCGACCTGTTCGGCAGCGGCCGTATCGACTGGCTGTGGGCGTTCCTCGGCACCCTCGCCGCGCTCGGCGCGATCCTGATCAAGGCCGAGACCGACCTGGTCGGCGTCGCCCGCCACCAGGCCGGCAAGCCGCCCGTGCAGGAGACGGCGTCCGAGCTGCGCTCCTCCGGCATGGCGCTGGCCCGCAAGGCCGCGGCGGCGCTGAAGTTCCACCGGCTGATCCTCGGCATCGAGGCGTCGCTGCTGATCCTGGTCCTCGCGATCGCCGACCAGGCCCGCGGAGACCTGTTCTTCACCCGACTCGGCACCGCCGTACTCGCCGGGATCGCGCTGCTGCAGACGCTGCTGCACCTGGTGTCCGTCCTCGCCTCCAGCAGGCTCAAATGAGTGCCCCGCTGAAGGTCGGCGCGGTCGTCATCACCATGGGCAACCGCCCCGACGAGCTGCGCGCGCTGCTCGACTCGGTCGCCAAGCAGGACGGCGACCGGGTCGAGGTGGTCGTCGTCGGCAACGGCTCGCCCGTGCCGGACGTCCCCGCGGGCGTGCGCACCATCGAGCTGCCGGAGAACCTCGGCATCCCCGGCGGGCGCAACGTCGGCATCGAGGCGTTCGGGCCCGGCGGCCGGGACGTCGACATCCTGCTCTTCCTCGACGACGACGGTCTGCTGGCCCGCACGGACACCGCCGAGCTGTGCCGCGAGGCGTTCGCCGCCGACAGCGAGCTCGGCATCATCAGCTTCCGCATCGCCGACCCGGACACCGGCGTCACCCAGCGCCGTCACGTGCCGCGGCTGCGCGCCTCGGACCCGATGCGCTCCTCGCGGGTCACCACCTTCCTCGGTGGCGCCAACGCCGTCCGCACCAAGGTCTTCGCCGAGGTCGGGGCGCTGCCGGACGCGTTCTTCTACGCCCATGAGGAGACCGACCTGGCATGGCGGGCCCTGGACGCGGGCTGGATGATCGACTACCGGTCCGACATGGTGCTGTACCACCCGACGACCGCCCCCTCGCGGCACGCGGTCTACCACCGCATGGTCGCGCGCAACCGCGTCTGGCTGGCCCGCCGCAACCTGCCCGCCCCCCTCGTCCCGGTCTACCTCGGGGTGTGGCTGCTGCTCACGCTGGCCCGCCGTCCCTCCCGGCCGGCGCTCAAGGCGTGGCTGGGCGGTTTCCGCGAGGGCTGGACCACCGCGTGCGGTCCCCGCCGCCCCATGCGGTGGCGTACCGTGTGGCGGCTGACCCGGCTGGGCCGGCCCCCCATCATCTGAGAAGCTCGTTCCCGACGGCACGCCGGCGGCCCGACCCCTGGCCCCCAGCCCGTGCCCAGCCCGCACAGGCTGCGCATCGAAACGAAGACGAAAGTTTCCACTGTGAGTGAGACAACGCATGACGGCACAGTCGCGGTGAGCGCGGCACCGTCGCCCGACGAGGGCCTCACGGCGGCACAGCTCGCCGCCCGGTACGGGCTGGCCGTGAGCGGCGCCCGGCCGCCGCTGAGGGAGTACGTCCGCCAGCTCTGGGGCCGGCGCCACTTCATCATGGCCTTCTCCTCGGCCAAGCTGGCCGCCCAGTACAGCCAGGCCAAGCTCGGCCAGCTGTGGCAGGTGGCGACCCCCCTGCTGAACGCGGCCGTGTACTTCCTGATCTTCGGCCTCATCCTCAGGGCCGACCGGGGCATGTCGCGTGAGGTCTACGTCCCGTTCCTGGTCACGGGCATCTTCGTCTTCACCTTCACCCAGAACTCGGTGATGGCCGGGGTGCGGGCGATCTCCGGGAACCTCGGCCTGGTGCGCGCGCTGCACTTCCCGCGCGCCTCGCTGCCGATCTCGTTCTCGCTCCAGCAGCTGCAGCAGCTGCTCTTCTCGATGATCGTGCTGTTCATCTTCGCGATCGGCTTCGGCAGCTACCCGGACCTGTCCTGGCTGCTGATCATTCCCATACTCGTGCTGCAGTTCTGCTTCAACACCGGGCTGTCGCTGATCATGGCGCGGGCCGGCGCGAAGACCCCGGACCTCGCGCAGCTCATGCCGTTCGTCATGCGGACCTGGATGTACGCGTCGGGCGTGATGTTCTCCATCCCGGTGATGCTCGCCAACAAGCCGCAGTGGATCGCCACGCTGCTGCAGTGGAACCCGACGGCGATCTACATGGACCTGATGCGCTTCGCCCTCATCGACGGCTACGGCGCGGGCAACCTGCCCGACCACGTCTGGGCCGCGGCCGGCGGCTGGGCGGCGCTGTTCGCCGTGGGCGGCTTCGTGTACTTCTGGAAGGCGGAGGAGAGGTACGGCCGTGGCTGAGCAGCAGGGCACCGAACGCATCCCGACGGTGATCGCGGACGGTGTGCACATCGTCTACCGCGTCAACGGCGCGAAGGGCGGCAAGGGCAGCGCGACCGCCGCCCTGAGCCGCATACTCAAGCGGGGCTCCGACGACGCGGCGCGGGGCGTGCGCAAGGTGCACGCCGTGCGCGGCGTGTCGTTCGTCGCCTACAAGGGCGAGGCCATCGGCCTGATCGGCTCCAACGGCTCCGGCAAGTCGACCCTGCTGCGCGCCATCGCCGGGCTGCTGCCCTGCGAGAAGGGCCGGGTCTACACCGACGGCCAGCCCTCGCTGCTGGGCGTCAACGCGGCGCTGATGAACGACCTGACCGGCGAGCGCAACGTCATCCTCGGCGGTCTGGCCATGGGCATGTCCCGCGAGGAGATCAAGACCCGCTACCAGGACATCGTCGACTTCTCCGGCATCAACGAGAAGGGCGACTTCATCACCCTGCCGATGCGCACCTACTCCTCCGGCATGGCCGCCCGTCTGCGGTTCTCCATCGCGGCCGCCAAGGACCACGACGTGCTGATGATCGACGAGGCGCTCGCCACCGGTGACGCGAAGTTCCAGAAGCGCTCCGAGGAACGCATCCGGGAGCTGCGCAAGGAGGCCGGCACGGTGTTTCTGGTCAGCCACAGCAACAAGTCCATCCGTGACACGTGCGACCGGGTGCTGTGGCTGGAACGCGGTGAGCTGCGCATGGACGGCCCCACCGAAGAGGTCCTCAAGGAGTACGAGAAGTTCACGGGCAAGTGACCCGCCTGTGCCAGGGCCCCGCCGGACCGGATCCGGCGGGGCCCTCGCCGTGCACAGGAGGGTCCGGCGGGGCCCTCGTCGTGCAAAGGAAACGTCAACTCCGGGCGGCATGAGGAATCTTGACCGCGATCGGTGTGTTGTTGTGATGCGCAGGACACCCCGGGGATCCAGGCTGCGTTGTACAACGTAAGCTGGAACAGTCCCCAAAGGCGGCAAGTGGGGAGATAATGCGCGACACCCTGCGCCGGGGACGCCGCGCGGGGGGTCGGGCGGCGTGTCCGAAATAGTGTGTATCGGGTCCGCGGTGTAGAACGGGAGATGTGACGGCAATGGCTACGGAAACTCCCCAGCTGGGCGCAGCATGTGCCGTCCCCGCCCCGGGCAGCCGGCGGTGACGGACACGGCGACGACGCGGCCCCGTACGGATCCGGAGCGCGGCACCCTCGCCAAGGCCGCGGACGAGAACTTCCCCGTGGCCCCCTTCTTCCTGCCCCGGGCCTGGCGGGACGACCTGATGGCCGTCTACGGCTTCGCCCGCCTGGTCGACGACATCGGCGACGGCGACCTCGCCCCCGGGGGCGCCGACGCCCGGCTGCTCGGAGTGGCGGACGGCGACGCGAAGGACCGCCTCCTGCTGCTGGACGCCTTCGAGGCCGACCTGCGCCGCGTCTTCGACGGCACGCCCCGCCACCCGCTGCTGCGCCGGCTCCAGCGCACGGTCCACCGCCGCGCGCTCACCCCCGAGCCCTTCCTCGGCCTGATCGCGGCCAACCGCCAGGACCAGCTCGTCACCCGCTACGAGACCTACGACGACCTCCTCGCGTACTGCGAACTGTCCGCCAACCCCGTGGGCCGGCTGGTGCTCGCCGTCACCGGCACCGCCACGCCCGAGCGGATCCGCCGCTCCGACCAGATCTGCACGGCCCTGCAGATCGTCGAGCACCTCCAGGACGTGGCCGAGGACCTCGGCCGTGACCGCATCTATCTGCCCGCCGCCGACATGAAACGCTTTCACGTCGCCGAGGCGGATCTCGCCGCGGCGAGCGCGGGCGCATCGGTGCGCGCGCTGGTCGCGTTCGAAGCACAACGCGCCCGCCGGCTGCTGAATGAAGGCGCCCCCCTGGTGGGTAGCGTCCACGGCAGGCTGAAACTGCTGCTCGCGGGGTTCGTGGCGGGGGGAAGGGCGGCGATCGACGCGATCGCCGCCGCCGAATACGACGTACTTTCCGGCCCTCCCAAGCACGGCAAGGTCCAGTTGCTGCGCGAGGTGGGCGTGACCCTGCGAGGAGAGGGGTGATCCGGACCGTGGAGCCTCCGTCACACGTGTCCGCACCGGTACTCGCCGCCTACCGCTACTGCGAGGCCGTGACCGGACAGCAGGCCCGCAACTTCGCCTACGGCATCCGGCTGCTGCCCACGCCCAAGCGGCGCGCGATGTCGGCGCTGTACGCCTTCTCACGTCGCGTCGACGACATCGGCGACGGCGCGCTCGACGCCGAGGTCAAGGCGACGCGGCTGGAGGAGACGCGGGCGGTGCTGGGCCGGGTACGCGCCGGCGAGGTCGGCGAGGACGACACCGACCCGGTCGCGGTCGCCCTCGCCCACGCCGCCGCGCAGTTCCCGATCCCGCTGGGCGGACTCGACGAGCTGATCGACGGCGTCCTGATGGACGTACGCGGCGAGACGTACGAGACCTGGGACGACCTGAAGGTGTACTGCCGCTGCGTGGCGGGCGCCATCGGCCGCCTCTCGCTCGGCGTGTTCGGTACGGAACCGGGGGCGCGCGGTGTCGAACGCGCCCCGGAGTACGCCGACACGCTGGGGCTCGCGCTGCAGCTCACCAACATCCTCAGAGACGTCCGGGAGGACGCCGAGGGCGGCCGCACCTATCTGCCCGCCGACGACCTCGCCAAATTCGGCTGTTCCGCCGGGTTCCGGGGGCCGACCCCACCGGAGGGCTCCGACTTCGCGGGCCTCGTGCACTTCGAAGTGCGACGGGCCCGCGCCCTTTTCGCCGAGGGCTACCGGCTGCTGCCCATGCTCGACCGACGCAGCGGTGCCTGCGTGGCCGCGATGGCCGGCATCTACCGCCGGCTGCTGGACCGCATCGAGCGCGAGCCCGAGGCCGTGCTGCGCGGCCGCGTCTCACTGCCCGGACACGAGAAGGCCTACGTCGCCGTACGCGGCCTGTCCGGACTGGACGCCCGCAACATCTCCCGGCAGACCGTCAGGAGGCGCGTGTGAAGAAGCCCGCCGTGCAGGACGGCATCCGCAGAGCCCCCGCCGGCCCCGTGCGCGTCGGCGTGGGCCGCGTCGGCCTGCGGGCCGGCCGGCGCCCCGCCGTCTGCGGGACCGGGGCCGGGGGACCGTCGCGCGCAACCCTCGTGGGGGTGGCGGCGTCCCTGACGGCGACGGCCGCGCGTGCGGCGCTCGGCGGGCAGGCGGCGAACGCGGGGGAGGGGGCGCGATGAGCGACGGGACGCGGTCCGCAGGGCCGTACGCGGACGCGCCGCAGCCGGCCGGCAACGGGCGGCACGCCGTCGTGGTCGGCGGCGGCCTCGCCGGCATCACCGCGGCGCTCGCCCTCGCCGACGCCGGCCTGGCCGTCACCCTGCTGGAGGGCCGGCCCAGACTCGGCGGCCTGGCCTTCTCCTTCCAGCGCGGCGACCTCACCGTCGACAACGGCCAGCACGTCTACCTGCGCTGCTGCACGGCCTACCGCTGGTTCCTCGACCGCATCGACGGCGCCGCGCTGGCCCCGCTGCAGAAGCGCCTCGACGTGCCCGTGGTCGACCTCGACAAGCCCGCGGGACGGCGGCTCGGCCGGCTGCGCCGCGACGCGCTGCCCGTACCGCTCCACCTGGGACGCAGCCTCGCCACTTACCCGCACCTCTCGCTCGCCGAGCGGGCCAAGGTCGGACGGGCCGCGCTCGCCCTCAAGGCACTCGACCTCACCGACCCGGCCTTGGACACGCAGGACTTCGGCAGCTGGCTCGCCGCGCACGGCCAGTCGCCGCGCGCCGTGGAGGCCCTGTGGGACCTCGTCGGGGTCGCGACCCTCAACGCGGTCGCCTCCGACGCCTCCCTCGCCCTCGCCGCGATGGTGTTCAAGACCGGTCTGCTCTCCGAACCGGGCGCGGCCGACATCGGCTGGGCGCACGTTCCCCTGGGAGATCTGCACGACCGGCTGGCCCGCAAGGCGCTCGACTCCGCGGGCGTGCGCACCGAAGTCCGTACACGCGTCACCTCCGTCAGTGAAGACGGAAACGGACGGCTGCGCGTTCAGGTTCCCGGCGAGACGCTCACCGCCGACGCCGTCGTCCTCGCCGTACCGCAGCGCGAGGCCCACGACCTGCTGCCGCCCGGCGCGCTCGACGCGCCCGAGGACCTGCTGCGGATCGGGACCGCGCCGATCCTCAACGTCCATGTCGTCTACGACCGCAAGGTGCTCGACGCGCCCTTCCTCTCCGCGCTGGGCACCCCGGTGCAGTGGGTCTTCGACCGCACGGAGTCCTCCGGGCTGCGTTCGGGCCAGTACCTCGCGCTGTCGCAGTCGGCCGTGCAGGACGAGATCGACCTGCCCGTCGCCGAACTGCGCGCACGCTATCTGCCCGAGCTCGAGCGGCTGCTGCCGGGCACCCGCGGCGCCGAGGTGCGGGACTTCTTCGTGACCCGGGAGCGCACCGCCACGTTCGCTCCCACCCCCGGCGTCGGGCGGCTGCGGCCCGGCGCCCGCACCAGAACCCCCGGCCTGTACCTGGCCGGAGCGTGGACCGCCACCGGGTGGCCCGCGACCATGGAGAGTGCGGTCCGCAGCGGTGTGAGCGCGGCCGAGGCCGCCCTCGGCGCCCTGGGCCGGCCCCGCCCCCGCCGTCTCTTCGCTCTCGAGGAGGCGGCGTGATGCTCGGTGAGCGCGGCGAGGCAGACCCCCGCACCCCCGGTACCGCAACAAGAGGAGTAACTGTGCCCCCTGTCCCCCCGGCCTCGACGGCCGCTCGTGCCACCGAGGTGGACGTGGCCGCGCTGTTGGAGCGCGGCCGGACACTGGCCACGCCGGTACTGAGGGCGGCCGTCGACCGCCTGGCCCCTCCCATGGACACCGTCGCCGCCTACCACTTCGGGTGGATCGACGCGGCGGGCAACCCGTCCTCCGGTGACGGCGGCAAGGCGGTGCGCCCCGCCCTGGCCGTGCTGTCCGCCGAGGTCACCGGGGCGGCGCCGGAGACCGGCGTCCCCGGCGCGGTCGCGGTCGAGCTCGTGCACAACTTCTCGCTGCTGCACGACGACCTGATGGACGGCGACGAGCAGCGCCGCCACCGCGACACCGTGTGGAAGGTGCACGGCCCCGCCCAGGCCATCCTGGTCGGCGACGCCCTGTTCGCGCTGGCCAACGAGGTCCTGCTGGAGCTCGGCACCACCGACGCCGGCCGCGCGACCCGGCGTCTGACCACCGCCAGCCGGGCCCTGATCGACGGTCAGGCGCAGGACATCTCCTACGAGCACCGCGACCGCGTCAGCGTCGAGGAGTGCCTGGAGATGGAGGGCAACAAGACCGGCGCCCTGCTCGCCTGCGCCAGCTCCATCGGCGCGGTCCTCGGCGGCGCCGACGACCGCACCGCGGACACGCTGGAGACGTACGGCTACCACCTCGGCCTGGCCTTCCAGGCCGTCGACGACCTCCTCGGCATCTGGGGCGACCCGGACGCCACCGGCAAGCAGACCTGGAGCGATCTGCGCCAGCGCAAGAAGTCGCTGCCGGTCGTCGCCGCGCTCGCGGCGGGCGGCGCGGCCTCCGACCGGCTCGGCGAGCTGCTCGCCGCCGACGCCAAGGCCAGCGACTTCGAGAACTTCTCCGAGGAGGAGTTCGCCGAGCGCGCCCGCCTCATCGAGGAGGCCGGCGGCCGGGACTGGACCGCCGAGGAGGCGCGCCGCCAGCACACCATCGCCATCGAAGCCCTCGACACCGTCGACATGCCCGACCGGGTGCGGGACCAGTTCACGGCGCTCGCCGACTTCGTCGTCGTACGGAAGAGATGATCACTATCGGGAGAACGACCATCCTCGCGTAGTCGCCGGCCGGCAGCTCCGCAACAAGAGCACCGGCCGACGGCGGACCCACAGCAGCACGACTCGCACGACTGCACGAAGGGGAAGCCATGACAGCGACGACCGACGGAAGCACCGGGGCGGCCTTGCCGTCCCGCGCTGCCGCGGCCAGCGACACCGACACCCACACCCCCGGGGCGGCCGGGGTGCACGAAGCCGCCACCCGCGCCGTGCGGCGCGCCACCGACTTCCTGCTCTCGACGCAGGACGCCGAGGGCTGGTGGAAGGGCGACCTCGAGACGAACGTCACGATGGACGCCGAGGACCTGCTGCTCCGCCAGTTCCTGGGCATCCGCGACGAGGAGACCACCCGCGCCGCCGCCCTGTTCATCCGCGGCGAGCAGCGCGAGGACGGCACCTGGGCCACCTTCTACGGCGGCCCCGGCGATCTGTCCGCCACCGTCGAGGCCTACGTCGCCCTGCGGCTGGCCGGCGACGCGGTCGACGCCCCGCACATGGCCAGGGCGTCCGCCTGGATCCGCGAGCGCGGCGGGATCGCCGCGGCCCGGGTCTTCACCCGGATCTGGCTGGCCCTGTTCGGCTGGTGGAAGTGGGAGGACCTGCCCGAACTCCCGCCGGAGCTGATCTGGTTCCCGCACTGGCTCCCGCTCAACATCTACGACTTCGGCTGCTGGGCCCGCCAGACGATCGTGCCGCTCACCGTCGTCTCCGCCAAGCGCCCCGTCCGCCCCGCGCCCTTCGCGCTGGACGAACTGCATACCGATCCGGCCCAGCCCAACCCGGTCAAGCCCCTTGCCCCCGTGGCCAGTTGGGACGGCGCCTTCCAGCGCCTGGACAAGGGTCTGCACGCCCTGCGCAGAGTCGTCCCGAAGCGGCTGCGCAAGGCCGCGATGGACACCGCCGCCCGCTGGATCATCGAGCGCCAGGAGAACGACGGCTGCTGGGGCGGCATCCAGCCCCCGGCCGTGTACTCGGTCATCGCCCTGCACCTGCTCGGCTACGACCTCCAGCACCCCGTCATGCGCGCGGGCCTGGAGTCGCTGGACCGTTTCGCCGTGTGGCGCGAGGACGGCGCCCGGATGATCGAGGCGTGCCAGTCGCCCGTGTGGGACACGTGCCTCGCCACCATCGCGCTCGCCGACGCCGGGCTGCCCGCCGACCACCCGCAACTGGTCAAGGCCGCCGACTGGATGCTGGGCGAGCAGATCGTGCGCCCCGGCGACTGGTCGGTGAAGCGGCCCGGACTCCCGCCCGGCGGCTGGGCGTTCGAGTTCCACAACGACAACTACCCCGACATCGATGACACCGCAGAGGTCGTCCTCGCGCTGCGCCGGGTCGCGCACCACGACCCGGAGCGCGTCGAGAAGGCCATCTCCCGCGGGGTGCGCTGGAACCTCGGCATGCAGTCGAAGAACGGCGCCTGGGGCGCCTTCGACGTCGACAACACCAGCCCCTTCCCGAACCGGCTGCCGTTCTGCGACTTCGGCGAGGTCATCGACCCGCCCTCGGCGGACGTCACCGCGCACGTGGTGGAGATGCTGGCCGTCGAGGGCCTCGCCCACGACCCGCGCACCCGCCGCGGCATCGAGTGGCTGCTGGCCGAACAGGAGCCGGACGGCTCGTGGTTCGGCCGCTGGGGCGTCAACTACGTCTACGGCACCGGGTCCGTCGTCCCCGCGCTCACCGCGGCCGGCATCCCCGGCTCGCACCCCGCGATCCGGCGGGCCGTGGCCTGGCTGGAGTCCGTGCAGAACGACGACGGCGGCTGGGGCGAGGACCTGCGCTCCTACCAGGACAGCAGGAAATGGAGCGGCAAGGGCGCCTCCACCGCCTCGCAGACGGCGTGGGCGCTGATGGCGCTGCTCGCGGCGGGGGAGCGGGAGTCCAAGGCCGTCGAGCGCGGCGTCGAGTGGCTCGCCTCGACCCAGCGGGAGGACGGCTCCTGGGACGAGCCCTACTTCACCGGCACCGGGTTCCCCTGGGACTTCTCCATCAACTACCACCTGTACCGGCAGGTCTTCCCGCTCACCGCGCTCGGCCGGTACGTCCACGGCGACCCCTTCGCCGACCGGCTCCCCGCACACCGGGCCCGCGCCGAGGCCAAGGGGACCTGATGAGCACCCAGCCCGCCCCCGCCCCGCTGCTGATCGCCTGCGCGCTCGGCATCGAGCACCTCGCCCTGCGCGCCGGCGACAAGAGCGGGGCGGGCGGGCCGGTCACCGTGCTGCGTACCGGCATGGGGCCCAAGGCGGCCGAGCGCGCGGTCGAGCGGGCCCTGACCGACCCGGCGCTGACCGACGCGGCCGTCCTCGCCACCGGCTTCTGCGCCGGGCTCGCCCCCGGGATGCACCCCGGTGACCTGGTCGTCGCCGAGGAGACCCGGGACCCGCGCTCGGCCGTGCCGTGCGTCGGCACGGAACTCCTCGTGAAGGAACTCTCCCGCACCCTGCCCGGGCGGACCGTCCACACCGGTCCGCTCACCGGCTCCGACCACGTCGTACGCGGCGCCGAACGGTCCGCGCTCGCCGCCGGTGGCGCGATCGCCGTGGACATGGAGTCGGCGGCCACCCTCTTCAGCGCCGTCCGGGCCGGTGAGCGCCCGGTTGCGGCCGTCCGGGTGGTCGTGGACGCTCCAGAACATGAGCTCGTCCGGATCGGCACGCTGCGCGGTGGAATATCGGCTTTCCGCGTTCTTCGATCCGTATTGCCTACTTTCTTCGAATGGCACCGCAATGTGCTGCTCCCCCGGAGGTGAGCCAGATGGCCATGCCGCTGCGCCAGTCCATCAAGGTCGCTACATACCTGGCCGAACAGAAGCTGCGCAAGCGGGACAAGTTCCCGCTGATCGTCGAGCTGGAACCGCTCTTCGCCTGCAACCTCAAGTGCGAGGGCTGCGGCAAGATCCAGCATCCCGCGGGCGTGCTCAAGCAGCGCATGCCGGTCGCGCAGGCCGTGGGCGCCGTACTGGAGTCGGGTGCGCCGATGGTGTCCATCGCGGGCGGTGAGCCCCTGATGCACCCCCAGATCGACGAGATCGTGCGCCAGCTGGTGGCCAAGCGGAAGTACGTCTTCCTGTGCACCAACGCGATGCTGCTGCGCAAGAAGATGGACAAGTTCACGCCGTCCCCGTACTTCGCGTTCGCCGTGCACATCGACGGGCTGCGCGAGCGGCACGACGAGTCCGTGGCGAAGGAGGGTGTGTTCGACGAGGCGGTGGAGGCCATCAAGGAGGCCAAGCGGCGCGGCTTCCGGGTGACCACCAACTCCACCTTCTTCAACACCGACACCCCGCAGACCATCATCGAGGTGCTGAACTTCCTCAACGACGACCTCCAGGTCGACGAGATGATGATCTCGCCCGCGTACGCCTACGAGAAGGCCCCGGACCAGGAGCACTTCCTCGGCGTCGAGCAGACCCGCGAGCTGTTCAAGAAGGCCTTCGCGGGCGGCAACCGCAGGCGCTGGCGGCTCAACCACTCGCCGCTGTTCCTCGACTTCCTCGAGGGCAAGGTCGACTTCCCGTGCACCGCCTGGGCGATCCCGAACTACTCGCTCTTCGGCTGGCAGCGCCCCTGCTACCTGATGAGCGACGGGTACGTCCCGACGTACCGCGAACTGATCGAGGACACCGACTGGGACAAGTACGGCCGCGGCAAGGACCCGCGCTGCGCGAACTGCATGGCGCACTGCGGTTACGAGCCCACCGCGGTGCTGGCCACCATGGGATCGCTCAAGGAGTCCCTGCGCGCCATGCGCGAGACCGTCTCCGGGAACCGGGAGTGAGGCGATGACCGCCGTCTCCCTGGGGGTCCCGGAGGTACCGGCCCGGCCGCTCGCCGCGCGACGCCTGTCGCGGCAGATCCACGTCGGGCCGGTGCCGGTCGGGGGCGGGGCCCCGGTGTCGGTGCAGTCGATGACGACGACCCGTACGTCCGACATCGGTGCCACGCTCCAGCAGATCGCCGAGCTCACGGCGTCCGGCTGCCAGATCGTGCGGGTGGCCTGCCCCACCCAGGACGACGCCGACGCGCTCGCCACCATCGCCCGCAAGTCGCAGATCCCGGTGATCGCCGACATTCACTTCCAGCCGAAGTACGTCTTCGCCGCGATCGAGGCCGGCTGCGCGGCCGTGCGTGTCAACCCGGGCAACATCAAGCAGTTCGACGACAAGGTCAAGGAGATCGCGCGAGCCGCGAAGGACCACGGCACCCCGATCCGTATCGGGGTCAACGCCGGCTCGCTGGACCGGCGCCTGCTCCAGAAGTACGGCAAGGCGACCCCGGAAGCGCTGGTGGAATCGGCCCTGTGGGAGGCGTCCCTCTTCGAGGAGCACGACTTCCGCGACATCAAGATCTCGGTCAAGCACAACGACCCGGTCGTCATGATCGAGGCCTACCGCCAGCTCGCCGAGAGCTGCGACTACCCCCTTCACCTCGGCGTCACCGAGGCCGGCCCCGCCTTCCAGGGCACGATCAAGTCGGCCGTGGCCTTCGGCGCCCTGCTCTCCCAGGGCATCGGCGACACCATCCGGGTGTCGCTGTCCGCGCCGCCGGCCGAGGAGGTCAAGGTCGGCATCCAGATCCTGCAGTCCCTCGGCCTGCGGGAGCGCCGGCTGGAGATCGTCTCGTGTCCGTCCTGCGGCCGCGCGCAGGTCGACGTCTACAAGCTCGCCGACGAGGTCACGGCCGGTCTGGAGGGCATGGAAGTGCCCCTGCGGGTGGCCGTGATGGGATGCGTGGTCAACGGCCCCGGCGAGGCGCGAGAGGCCGACCTCGGCGTCGCCTCCGGCAACGGCAAGGGCCAGATCTTCGTCAAGGGCGAGGTCGTCAGGACCGTACCCGAATCGAAGATCGTCGAGACCCTGATCGAGGAGGCGATGAAGATCGCCGAGCAGATGGAGCGGGAGGGCTCCGCACCCGCCACCGGGACACCGGCAGTGACGGTGAGTTGACATACGGCACGGACCGAGAGGGGGCCCGAGCGTGACGATCCTGGAGAACATCCGGCAACCACGCGACCTGAAGGCGCTGTCCGAGGCGGAACTGGGCGCACTGTCCGAAGAGATACGCGAGTTCCTGGTGCAGGCGGTCACCCGCACCGGCGGGCACCTCGGGCCCAATCTGGGCGTGGTGGAGCTGACCATCGCCCTGCACCGGGTCTTCGAGTCACCGGCCGACCGCATCCTGTGGGACACCGGCCACCAGTCCTACGTCCACAAGCTGCTGACGGGCCGTCAGGACTTCTCCAAGCTGCGCGGCAAGGGCGGCCTGTCCGGCTACCCCTCGCGCGAGGAGTCCGAGCACGACGTCATCGAGAACAGCCATGCCTCCACCGCGCTCGGCTGGGCCGACGGCCTCGCCAAGGCGCGCCAGGTGCAGGGGGAGAAGGGCCACGTCGTCGCGGTGATCGGTGACGGCGCGCTGACCGGCGGCATGGCCTGGGAGGCGCTGAACAACATCGCGGCGGCCAGGGACCGGCCGCTGATCATCGTCGTCAACGACAACGAGCGGTCCTACGCGCCCACCATCGGCGGTCTCGCCAACCACCTGGCGACCCTGCGCACCACCGACTCCTACGAGAAGGTCCTCGCCTGGGGCAAGGAGGTGCTGCTGCGCACCCCCGTCGTCGGCAATACCGTCTACGAGTCCCTGCACGGCGCGAAGAAGGGCTTCAAGGACGCCTTCGCCCCGCAGGGCATGTTCGAAGACCTCGGCCTGAAGTACGTCGGCCCCATCGACGGCCACGACATCAGGGCCGTCGAGTCGGCCCTCAGGCGCGCCAAGCGCTTCCACGGCCCGGTGCTGGTGCACTGCCTCACGGTCAAGGGGCGCGGCTACGAACCCGCCCTGCGCAACGAGGAGGACCACTTCCACACCGTCGGCGTCATCGACCCGCTCACCTGCGCGCCGCTCGTCCCCGCCGACGGGCCGTCGTGGACCTCCGTGTTCGGCGACGAGATCGTCAGGATCGGCGAGGAACGGGACGACGTCGTCGCGATCACGGCGGCCATGCTGCACCCGGTCGGCCTCGGCAAGTTCGCCGCCCGCTTCCCGGACCGGGTGTGGGACGTCGGCATCGCCGAACAGCACGCGGCCGTCTCCGCGGCGGGCCTGGCCACCGGCGGACTGCACCCCGTCGTCGCCGTCTACGCCACCTTCCTCAACCGCGCCTTCGACCAGCTGCTGATGGACGTCGCGCTGCACCGCTGCGGGGTGACCTTCGTCCTCGACCGGGCCGGCGTCACCGGGGTCGACGGTCCCTCCCACAACGGCATGTGGGACATGTCCGTCCTCCAGGTCGTGCCCGGCCTCAGGATCGCCGCGCCGCGCGACGCCGACCAGCTGCGCGCCCAGCTGCGCGAGGCCGTCGCCGTGGACGACGCGCCGACCCTGGTCCGCTTCCCGAAGGAGTCCGTCGGGCCGTCGATCCCGGCGATCGACCGCGTGGGCGGCCTCGACGTGCTGCACCGCTCGGCGGAGAGCCCGCAGGTCCTCCTCGTCGCGGTCGGCGTGATGGCGCCGGTGTGCCTGCAGGCCGCCGAACTGCTGCACGCCCGGGGCATCGGCTGCACGGTCGTGGACCCACGCTGGGTGAAGCCGGTCGACGCGGCGCTGCCCGCCCTCGCGGCCGAACACCGGCTGGTCGCCGTAGTCGAGGACAACAGCCGCGCGGCGGGCGTCGGCAGCGCGGTGGCCCTCGCCCTCGGTGACGCCGACGTCAACGTGCCGGTACGGCGCTTCGGCATCCCGGAGCAGTTCCTCGCCCACGCCAAGCGCGGCGAGGTGCTGGCCGACATCGGCCTCACGCCCGTCGAGGTGGCGGGCCGGATCAGCGCGAGTCTGGCCGTCATGGACCTCGACGGCACAGCCAAGGAGAGTGAATGACCACCGAGTTCGACCTCGGCGCCCTGCTCGCCGAGCGGGGCGGGGAACGCTACGAGCTGCACGCCAGGTATCTCAATCCGCAGCTCCCGCGCATGCTGCGCACCATCGGCTTCGACAAGGTCTACGAGCGTGCCGAGGGCGCCCACTTCTTCGACGCCGAGGGCAACGACTACCTGGACATGCTCGCCGGGTTCGGGGTGATGGGCCTCGGCCGCCACCACCCCGTCGTCCGCAAGGCGCTGCACGACGTCCTCGACCTCGACCTCGCCGACCTCACCCGCTTCGACTGCCAGCCCCTGCCCGGCCTGCTCGCCGAACGGCTGCTCGCGCACAGCCCGCACCTGGACCGGGTGTTCTTCGGCAACAGCGGCACCGAGGCCGTCGAAACCGCCCTGAAGTTCGCCCGGTACGCCACCGGCAAGCCGCGCGTCCTGTACTGCGACCACGCCTTCCACGGGCTGACCACCGGCTCGCTGTCGGTCAACGGCGAGTCCGGGTTCCGGGACGGCTTCGCCCCGCTGCTGCCCGACACGGCGGTCCCGCTCGGCGACCTCGACGCGCTCGCACGGGAGCTGAGCAAGGGCGACGTGGCCGCCCTGATCGTGGAGCCGATCCAGGGCAAGGGCGTGCACGAGGCCCCGCCCGGCTATCTCCGCGCCGCGCAGGAGCTGCTGCGCCGGCACAAGGCGCTGCTCATCGCCGACGAGGTGCAGACCGGCCTCGGCCGCACCGGTGACTTCTACGCCTACCAGCACGAGGACGGCGTCGAACCCGACCTGGTCTGCGTGGCCAAGGCGCTCTCCGGCGGGTATGTGCCGGTCGGCGCCACCCTGGGCAAGGAGTGGATCTTCAAGAAGGTCTACTCGTCCATGGACCGGGTCCTGGTGCACTCGGCGAGCTTCGGCTCGGGCGCCCAGGCGATGGCGTGCGGCCTCGCCGTGCTGTCGGTCATGGAGCAGGAGCAGATCGTCGCCGGGGTGCGCCGGACGGGGGAGCTGCTGAAGTCGCGGCTCGCCGCGCTGACCGAGAAGTACGAACTGCTCGCCGACGTCCGCGGCCGCGGGCTGATGATCGGCATCGAGTTCGGCCGGCCCGCCTCGCTGAAGCTGCGCAGCCGCTGGACGATGCTCCAGGCCGCCCGCAAGGGTCTGTTCGCGCAGATGGTCGTCGTACCGCTGCTCCAGCGGCACCGGATCCTCACCCAGGTCTCCGGCGACCACCTGGAGGTGATCAAGCTGATCCCGCCGCTGATCATCGACGAGGCGGACGTCGACCGCTTCATCGACGCCTTCACGGCCGTGATGGACGACGCGCACAGCGGCAACGGGCTGATGTGGGACTTCGGCAAGACCCTGATCAAACAGGCGGTGACGAACCGGTAGCGGCGACCGACGGCCCGGGCGGGCTCGCGGACAGGGCGGCGGCCGGCGCGGGTCCGGCGGGGCGGTCCGTGGGCGGCTCGGGCGTGGGCCAGGCGCTCCGCGAGCGGTCAGCGGGTGGCGGACCGGTCGGCGGCGGCCGCTTTGCCTCTGAGGCAAGAGATTTGCCGCAGAGGCAAATCCGCGGCTCAATGGGAGGCATGAGCTCCTCCGAGTCCCCTGCGGAACCGGCCGGCGACCTGCCCGCGGTGGCCCCGCAGCTGCGGTCCCTGCGCCGCCGCGCCGGCCTCACCCTGGAGGCCGCCGCCCGCGAGGCCGGTCTGTCCCCGGCCCATCTGTCCCGTCTGGAGACCGGACAGCGCCAGCCATCCCTGCCGATGCTGCTCGCGCTGGCCCGTATCTACAGTACGACCGTCTCGGAGCTGCTCGGCGAGAACGTCGCCGAGCGGGACGCCGTGGTGCGCGGCGCGGACATGGAGCCGACGGCGGCCGGCGGCTGGACGTACCGGCAGGCCGGCGCGCCCGGCCGCGGTATGCAGGCCCTGCGGGTGCAGGTGCCGTACGGCGCGCAGGGGGACATCGTGCGCGTGCACCCCGGCGAGGAGTGGCTGTACGTCCTCGCCGGACGGCTCAGGCTGCGCCTCGGGGACACCACCCACCGGCTCGGCCCGGGGGACAGCGCGCACTTCGACTCGCTGACCCCGCACCGGATCGCCGCCGAGGACCCCGGCGGTCTGGAGCTCCTGTTCGTCCACACCCTGCTGCAGAGCCCCACGGCCACGCTGTGCCTGGGGCCCGCCCACCCTGGAGAGGCACGATGAGCAACTTCGAGGAGAAGTTCCCCCGGACCCTGTGGATCCGGCTCATCATCTACATCGCCGTCGGACACGTCCTGGCCGGGTTCATCTGGCTGCTGTTCGAGCTGGGCGCCAACCGATAGGTCCCCCCGCCGCCGGCGCCGCCGGCGCCGCCGCGCCGTCCCGCCGTCAGTCGAGCAGGCGTGCCCGCAGCCGCTCCCGGCCCGCGGGGGTGAGCCCGAGCCCCTGCTCCAGGTAGGCGTCGACGCCGCCCCAGGTCTCCTCGATGGTCTCCATGGCCGCCGTCAGGTACTCGGCGCGCGCGTCGAAGAGCGGGCTGAGCAGTTCCATCACCTCGGGGGTGTAGGCCGACTCCGCCGAGCCGCTGCGGCGCACCTTGTACCGGCGGTGCTTCTCGTTGGACTTCAGGTAGTCCTCGACGATGGCGTCCTTCTCCACGCCCAGGGCGAGCAGGGTGACCGCTATCGACAGCCCCGCGCGGTCCTTGCCCGCGGCGCAGTGCATCAGGGCCGGGACGCTGTCCTCGGCGAGCGCGTGCAGCACCCGGGAGTGCTCGCCGGTGCGCTCCTTGATGATCGTGCGGTAGGAGGCGATCATCCGGTTCGCGCCCTTGCCGTCGGCGAGGATGCCGCGCAGCTGGTCGAGATCGCCGTCGCGCACCATCTTCCAGAACTCGGCGCCGTCCGCCGGGTCCGACAGCGGCAGGTTGACGTTGCGCACGCCCGGCAGCTCGACGTCCGGGCCCTCCAGCTTCTGGTCGGCCGCGTTGCGGAAGTCGAAGATCGTGTGCAGCCCCAGGGAGGAGAGGTACACCGTGTCCTCGGGCGTCGCGTGGGCGAGGTGGCCGCTGCGGAACAGCACGCCGTGCCGCACCCGCCGCCCGTCGACCGTGGGCAGGCCGCCCACGTCTCGGAAGTTGCGCACTCCGGTCAGCTCGGGTTCGGTCGACGGCACCTGCTGCGTCACGAAGGGCTCCTCCCGCTCGTGCCCGCCGACACGGCTCGAATGGCCGACGGGCTGCCCTTCGACGATACGACATGGATTCCCGGGGCAACCGGTTGTCCCCGCCTCCCCGGAGACGGCACTCGAATGGGATGGATATCCGCCCACGTCACATCTGGGCCTTCTGCCCGAATTGGCGCCTTCGTTCCAACTCGCAATGAATTGAGGATCCCTGGAAGGTGGCCGCGTGAGGAGGGTCATAACCGTGACCGTCCGTCGTACGTCATGTCCACGTAATGATTGAGTATTTCCTGGTGAATTGACGAACCGACAGCAGATCCAATTCACACAGCGTGACGGCGTATTCCGGCATTGGATCACGAGAAGCGCCCGTTCACGCAACCTTTCGCTTGTCCCCGTGCGTCCTGCTCGCTTACGTTCCCCACGAAATCCGGACGGACGCCGAATCCTGCCGCCGTCCGGTGCACCGCACCCACCCACCCGACGCACGGCAGGAGCGGGGGACCCACAGGTACGACCGCCTGTTCCGGTTCCCGGAACGGCTATGGGGTGAAGCCGCGCCCAGCGCGGCCGGGCATCTCCAGCCCGAACCCGACAGCTCACCTCGCAGGCGCCGGAGAGGAAAAGCGCCATGCCCGCAAAGGGTAAGCACCGTCGTCCGAAGTCCCAGCGTTTCGCCCGTACGCTCGCCGTCGCCGGTACCGGTGGCGCCGCGCTCGCGCTGCCGCTCATGGGCGCCGCCGGTGCGCACGCGGCCACGCCGCAGACCGCCGCCCAGTCGGTGTCCGGCAAGGCCGTCCAGAGCCTGCCGTCCGAGGCGAAGAAGGCGCCGCAGTCCGGCGTGCGCGTCTACACCGTCAAGTCCGGCGACTACCTGTCGAGGATCGCGAACGAGCAGCACGTCGCCGGCGGCTGGAAGAAGCTTTACGACGACAACCGTGAGGCCGTCGGCAGCGACCCGTCGCTCATCCACCCCGGTCTGAAGCTGACCCTCGGCAAGAAGGCCGTCGCGTCGCACCACGCCGCCCCGTCGCACAAGAGCGAGGCGCCCGCGCACAAGTCCGCCGCGAAGGCCGCCGAGCCCGCGAAGGCCGAGGCCGCCAAGCCCGCCCAGCCCGCGAGCACCGCCTCCGGCTTCACCCTCCCGGTCACCGGCGCCACCATCGGCACCGCGTACCACACGCCCGGCAGCATGTGGGCCAGCGGGTACCACACGGGCGTCGACTTCGTCGTCCCGACCGGTACCACCGTCAAGGCCGTCGGCGCGGGCACCGTCGTCTCCGCCGGCTGGGGCGGCGCCTACGGCAACCAGGTCGTCGTCAAGCTGAACGACGGCTACTACGCCCAGTACGCGCACCTCTCGCAGATCTCCGTCTCGGCCGGCCAGAGCGTGACCGCGGGTCAGCAGCTCGGCCTGTCCGGCGCGACCGGCAACGTGACCGGCCCGCACCTGCACTTCGAGATCCGCACCACGCCGAACTACGGCTCCGACGTCGACCCGGTCGCCTACCTGCGCGCCCACGGCGTCACCGTCGGCTGACCCCGCGCCGCCCCGGCGGCCACCCGCCTGACACGCCACCGAGGCCGGACCCCGATCCACGGGTGTCCGGCCTTCGGTGTGCCCGGACCGGCCGGGCACATGGCCGGGGCGGTTATTCCCGACACGGCCGGACACGTGGAGTGGCTTATCTCACCGTCCGTCAACCCCTGCCTACGGTCGCGTAGGTCACATTCAAGGGTGAATCATGGACGGCTGTGGCAGACGATTCGAAGAGTGACAGCAGAGCAGTGATCGGGTCGTACGTGGCGCTGGGGGACAGCTTCACCGAAGGCGTCGGAGACCCGGGCCCCGACGGGCAGTTCGTGGGCTGGGCCGACCGTTTCGCCGTACTCCTCGCCGACCGGCGGCCCGAGGGAGACTTCACCTACACGAACCTCGCGGTGCGCGGCAAACTCCTCGACCAGATCGTGGCCGACCAGGTCCCGAGGGCCGTCGAACTCGCCCCCGACCTCGTGTCGTTCTGTGCCGGCGGCAATGACATCATCCGGCCCGGCACCGACCCCGACGAGGTCGCCGAGCGGTTCGAGAGGGCGGTCGCGCAGCTCGCCGCCGTGGCCGGCACGGTCATGGTGACGACCGGCTTCGACACCCGGGGCGTCCCGCTCCTCAAGCACCTGCGCGGCAAGATCGCCACCTACAACGGGCACGTTCGGGCCATCGCCGACCGCTACGGATGCCCGGTGCTCGACCTGTGGTCGCTGAAGTCGGTGCAGGACCGGCGGGCCTGGGACGGCGACCGGCTGCACCTGTCGCCCGAGGGGCACACGCGGGTGGCGCTGCGGGCCGGCCAGGCGCTCGGCCTGAGGATCCCGGCCGACCCCGAGCAGCCCTGGCCGCCGCTGCCGCCGCGCGGCACGCTCGAGGTCCGGCGCGACGACGTCCACTGGGCGCGCGAGTACCTGGTGCCGTGGATCGGGCGGCGGCTGCGCGGCGAGTCCTCCGGCGACCATGTGACCGCCAAGGGCACGCTGTCCCCGGACGACATCAAGATGCGGATCGCGGCCGTCGCCTGAGCCGCGCGGAGAGGGGCGGCTGCCACGGGTGCGACCGCCCCTCGCCCGCCGTCAGGCCGGGAACGGCCCGTACAGCCCGGTGCGTGCAGTCGGTTCACGCCGGGCCCGGGACGCCGCTGCGAACCCCCGGGGTACGCTCCCCGGGTTCTGCTCACCGTCCTCCTGCGGTCAACGCCTCCCGGGTCAGCCCCAGTTCGCGGGCCAGCGCCTCGTCGACCCACTCCTGCGCCCGGATACGCGAGACCGTGCCGCCGTACGCGGTGAGCTGCACCGCCAGCCCGTCCAGCAGAGCCGTCAGCCGCAGCGCGGCGGCGGCCGGATCGGGACAGGTGAACTCGCCCGCGGCCACCCCCTGCGCGATCACCTCGGCGAGCGCCGCCTTCCACTGCCGGTCCAGGGCGCGGCCCACCTCGCGCAGCGGCGGCTCGCGCAGGGCCGCCGACCAGCCCTCGATCCACAGCCGCCAGCCCTTGGCCTGCCCCGTCGGCGCGTACCAGCGCACCGCCGCGCGCAGCCGGCGCAGCGCGGTGGTACGGCGGCCGAGCAGCTCCTGCAGACGGCCGAGGTCGGCCTCGGCGGCGTAGGCGAAGGCCGCCGCGACCAGCTTCTCCTTGGTGGAGAAGTGGTACAGCACCAGCGCGTTGCTCACGCCGAGCGCCTGGGCGACGTCGGCGATCCGCACCGCCGCCACGCCCCGCTCCTCGATCTGCTCCACGGCGGCCCGCAGGATCTCCTCCCGCCGCTCCGCCACGCTCAACCGCACTCTCGCCACGGCTGATCACCCTAGTGCAGCGCACGGGGCCGGGCACCGCGAATGCCCGCCCCCGTCCTGGGGCACGGCCGCGCTGGAGCCCCGGCGACGACCGCGTGATTGTTGCCGTTTGACAATAATATTGGTGGGGCAACAAAGTAGCGGTGTCGTCCGTGCGCGGGAAGGGTCTGGGAATGTTGCGGTGGGCGGGCACTGCTCCGTGCGCCGACGCCCCGCACCCGAGGGTGCCGGTGGCCCCGGGCCCCGCGCTTGGCTTCTCAGGCGGACCGGCTGCCGGCGTCGGCCTCGGGGCGCATCTGCGCCGAGGCGGCGTCGCAGAAGGCCTCCAGGCCCTCCAGGAGGGCGGCGCGCTTCGCCGCGGGCATCACGTCGAGGACGGCCTGCAGCTCCTGTTGCCTTCGCGCGCGCAGGTCGGCGAGGAAGGCGCGGCCGCGGCTGCTCAGGTGCAGGCGCACCTCGCGCCGGTCGGCGCGGCTGGTCTCTCGGTCGACGAAACCGGCGGCCTGCAGCCGGTCGCAGAGCCGGCTGGTCGAGGGAGGCGTAGAGGCCAGGGAGTCGGCGAGGGTGCGCAGATTGATGCCCTCGTGGTGCTCGAGGACGAGCAGCACACGCAGCTGTGACGCGGAGGCGGGCGCGGTGGAGGCCCGGCCCCAGACCACCTCCAGCAGTTCCGCGGCCGTGGCGGTCACGCGCGCGACTTCGTCGGGCTGCGGGCGGGCGCGGAAGGACGTCACGGTCACACTCTCGTCGGCGCTGGGACGGCAGTCAGCGTACTAGGGGGCGTCTCGCCGCTCACGCCGCGAGCCCGGTGTGAGTGGCGGGACATCCCCTGGA
This sequence comes from Streptomyces sp. NPDC104814, assembly GCF_055583185.1. Lineage (NCBI taxonomy): Bacteria > Bacillati > Actinomycetota > Actinomycetes > Kitasatosporales > Streptomycetaceae > Streptomyces > Streptomyces sp. NPDC104814. The sequence continues at coordinate 871,727 of NZ_JBVJOL010000001.1, forward strand.
CGAGCGGGTCCGCTACTGATGGCCCGGCAACCGGGTAGACGGATCGGACGACCGAAGTCCCCGAGTGATGTCCGGTGATACACCGGCAAAGGATTGGTGTTCTTACCATCGTGAAGAGATTTGTGGTCGCTGAACGCGCTGTACGTACGGCGGCTCCGCACGAGCTGCTCGACGCCGTCCGTCGTGTACTGCTGGAGCAGTACGCGGCGGAGTCCGTCGAGCTGCTGATGGCCGACTACAGCCTCACCGTGCTGCAGCCGGTGTCGGTGCTGCCGCACACCCTGGAGCCGGTATCGGTCCACAACAGCCCGGCCGGCCGGGCGTTCGGAGCCCAGCAGCCCTTCGTGGAGACGCTCGGCGAGGGCCTGGCGCGGGTCCACCTGCCGGTCACCGTGCGCGGTGACCGGCTCGGCGTGCTGTCGGTCACCCTGCCGGACGGCGCTCATGTCGAAGAGTGCCTCGCGGAACTCGCGGAGATCGCCGAGGTGCTCGCACACGAGGTGATCGTGGCCGAGCGGGACACCGACGTGTATCTGCAGGCGCGCCGCAAGGACCGGCTCACCCTGGCCGCCGAGATGCAGTGGCAGCTGCTGCCCGGACGTGCCTGCGCGCGCCCGGAGTACGAACTGGGCGCCCAACTGGAGCCCGCGTACGCGATCTTCGGCGACAACTTCGACTGGTCCCTGACCGCGGACCACCTCCTGCTCTACGTCACCAACGGCATGGGGGAGGGGATCGAGGCCTCCCTGCTGACCAACCTGGCGATCAACGCGCTGCGCAACGCACGGCGGGCCGGCATCTCCCTCGCCGACCAGGCGGCACTCGCCGACCAGGCGGTCTACGCGCACTATCAGGGCCGCTGCTATCTGTCGGTGCTGATGCTCGACTTCGAACTCGCCACCGGTCGTGCCCGGGTGGTGGACGCCGGCTCCCCGCAGCTGCTGCGGCTGCGCGGCGGCGTGGTGGAACGCGTCCGCTTCGAGGCGCAGCTGCCCCTCGGCATGTTCGAGGAGACCGACTACGTCGTCCAGGAGTTCCAGGTCGAGCCCGGCGACCGTCTGATCTTCGTCAGCGACGGGGTGTACGACGTCGCCTCGCCCAAGGGCGAGTCCTACGGTGACACCGCGCTGGCCCGGGCGATCCAGGCCACCCGCCTGCTGCCCGCCGCCGAGGTCCCGCGCGCCATCCTGCGGGAGCTGACCGGCCACCGCGGCCGGCCCGCCCCGGACGACGACGCCCTGGTGGTCTGCCTCGACTGGCGGGGGCGGTGACCGGTGGCACCGCCCGCGACATCCGGTCCGCGGAGGGCGTGTTGTTCGCGTCACCCGCCCGGCGCTAATGTTTGCCATGCGGCAATGATCGGCGGTGGCTGAGCCGATCAGGGGCGTGGGCCCCCGTACCGAAGGAGAAGATGCGGGTGTCGGAGCAGGACGCGGCCCAAGAGACGACGGCGCGGAGACTGACTGTCTTCCTGGAACAGCGACGGGAGCAGCTCGCCCAGCGCTGGGCGGACGCGGCCCTGTTCCGCACGGTGTTCACCGTCTCGCGCGACGAGGCGGTGGAGGCGTGCAAGGCCGTGGTGGCCGCCCTGGCGGCCGTCGCCGCCACCGGCCGGCTGGAGGACATCACGGCGCCCGGCTTCCAGGCGGCCCGCGACCAGTTGGGGCGCACGGCGGCGTCCCGCACCCGCAGCGGATCGACAACGGCGCAGATCGCCGACGAGGTCGCCGCCCTGCGGGTGTCGGCCGCCGAGCTGCTGAGCGGTGAGTTCCCCGACGACTCGGGGGCCGACCCTCAGGACTGCGCCCTGGCGCTGGCGCTGCTGATGGGCACGCTGCGGCTGGTGGTCATGGAGACGACGCTCAGCGCCGGTGAGGAACTCATCGAGCGGCAGCGCCAGCAACTCCTCGAGGTGGCCACCCCCGTCATCGGGCTCTGGGACGGCATCGTCGCCGTGCCCCTGATCGGCACCCTCGACAGCGCCCGCAGCCAGGTCGTCATGGAGAACCTGCTGGAGGCGATCGTCGACCAGCAGGCCGACTTCGCGATCCTCGACATCACCGGCGTACCCACGGTCGACTCCCTCGTCGCCCAGCATCTGATGAAGACCGTCGCCGCCGCCCGGCTCATGGGGGCCGAGTGCATCGTCTCCGGCATCCGCCCCGCGATCGCGCAGACCATGGTCCACCTCGGCATCGACCTGGGCACGATCATCACGCGCGGCAGCCTGGCCGACGCCCTGGCGTACGCACTGAGCAAGCAGGGCGTCGAAGTGTCCCCCCGGGCACCCGCCCTGCCGAGCCGCCGGTGACCTCGTGCCCCGCCGGCCCCGCGGCCCGGGATTGGGGTGCCTGATGCACGCCGGCCCATCGCCACGACGACCGTCCCGATCGGTTCGGACGCCGACCTGGCCTGGGTGCGGCAACCGGTCCGGCAGGCCGCGGCCGACCTCGGTCCGAGCCTGGTCCAGCAGACCAAGCTGATCACCGCCGCCGGCGAACCGGCCCGCAACACCCTCATCCACGGCGGGGGCGGCCACATGGAGCCGACGGCGCCGGACAACGGACAGTCCCACGGCCTGCGGCTGTCCTTCACCGACGAAGGGCCGGGCATCCGCGACATCGAGCAGGCGATGACCGACGGCTGCGCCACGGGCGGCGGCCTCGGTCTCGGACCGAGCGGGGCCCAGCGTCTCGTGCAGGACTTCGGCATCGAGAGCCGGCCCGGACAAGGCACCACCGTCACCATCGCGCTCCGGGCCTCCGGACCGCCGTCCGCCACCGAGGCCGCCTGCGCCCGGGGCGGGGCTCGACGTCGCGTTGCGGCCGGCGACGCGATGTGACGCGTGCGCGGCGAAGCACCGTATGGCGGTTCCCGAAGCACCGTATGGCGGTTCCCGCGTCGCGATAGCGTGGAGACCGCAAGGGGAGAAGGTGAACGCCATGGATGCCTCCGAGTCCGTTCCGTCCGTGGAGAGCCGGTTGCGGGCGGTTCCGCCGCACGCACTCGTCGCCACGGCCCAGCGCCTCCTCGCCGAGGAGGTCGGCGCATCGGAGACCACCCTCTTCCTGGCCGACTACGGTCTGCGGGTCCTGCAACCGGTCACCCATCTGCCGCACACAGGGGAGCCCGTACCCGCCCACGACGGCCCCGCCGGCCGTGCCTTCATCAGCCAGAGCCCGGTGGTGGAGGTGGTCCCCGATCCGGCCGTCCACGTGGTGCACCTGCCCATCACCGTGCGCGGCGACCGACTGGGAGTGCTCACCGTCCGGCTGCCCGCGGCGGCCGCGGATCCGGTCACCGTGCTGCGGCTGGGCGACTTCGCCACGGCGCTCGGCCACGAGGTGGTCACGGCGGGCCGGGACACCGACCTGTACCTTCTGGCCCGGCGCACCCGTCGCCTCACGCTCGCCGCCGAAATGCAGTGGCAGCTCCTGCCGGGCCGTGGCTGCGCCCGCGACGAGTACGTCATCGGCGCGCACCTCGAACCCGCCTACGCCATCGGCGGCGACAACTTCGACTGGTCCACCGGGGCCGATCACCTGACCCTGACCGTCACCGACGGCATGGGGCAGGGCATCGACGCGTCCCTGCTGACCAGCCTCGCGGTGAGCGCCCTGCGCAACGCCCGCCGGGCCGGCATCTCCCTCGCCGACCAGGCCTGCCTCGCGGACCAGGCCCTCTACGCCCACTACGGCGGCAAGGCGTACGCCTCCACCCTCCTGCTGCACTTCGACCTGACGACCGGCCTGGTCCGTGCCGTGGACGCGGGATCACCCGTCCTCTACCTCCTGCGCGAGGGCACCATCCGGCAGGTCGACCTGGAGGCGCAGCTGCCCCTCGGCATGTTCGAGGAGACCCCGTACGACGAGCAGACCTTCCGCGTGGAACCGGGCGACCGGCTCGTCGCCGTCAGCACCGGCGTCCACAACACCCGCTCCGCGCTCGGCGACCTCTTCGGCGAGCACGCGCTGCGCCAGGTCCTCAGCGCGACGCGGCAGACGCCCCCGCACGAGACCGCGCGTGCCGTCGTCTCCGCGCTGTGGGAGCACTTCGGGGGCAGGGACCTCATGGCCGATGCCGCGGTGGTCTGCCTCGACTGGACCGGGCGTACCGCCACGAACGAGGTAAGGGACCCGCACCCGGCCGGGTGAGCACGCTCGTCATCGCTGCGCGGGGGGCGACGGCGACGCCCCGGGTTTCCGTGCGGCTTCGTGCGCACCGGCCCGCCGCGCACCGGTTTGCCGCCCACCGGCGTCCTGCTCCCCGCCGTCCTGCTCACCGGCGTCCCGGTCACCGGCGTCCTGCTCACCTGCTTCCAGGGCCGCCAGGAAGGCGCGCATGCCGTGGCTGAGGGCCGCGCGCTCCTCGGGTGCCATCGCTGCCAGGGCGGCGCCCAGGGCCTGCGCCCGCCGGGATGCCACGTCGTCCAGCACCCGGTTCCCCTGGCCGGTGAGCCGCAGCCGGACCTCCCGCCGCTTGTGCGGATGGGCCGTACGTTCGAGGAGGCCGGCGGCCTCCAGCCGGTCGCACAGCCGGCTCGCCGTGGGCAGCCCTATCCCCAGCTGCTCGGCCAAGGCCGTCAGGTTCACATCCGGAGCCGCGTCCACGGCGCGCAACGCCCTCAGCTGATGCAGGGACAAGCGCAGGGCGGCCTGCTGGGCGGCCGCCGACCAGAGGTCGGTGAGACTGTCCACGGCATCGGCGATCTCCAGCGCGACCGCCTCGACGCCGTCGCGTGATCCCCTCGCTTGGTCGCCTCCGGGGCTGCCGAGACGGGTCACCAACACATCACTTTCCGTAAGCTCCAGGACCGGGTACGCCCCCCATCCCCACGCTGTACCCGAAGAGGCGAGCGGCAAGCGGTACTACCGTCCGCCTCTTCGCCCGTCCGGCGGATCGTACGGCGATCCGGCGCCGGCGTTCACGGCTTAGGGCGGTGCCGGCCCGGTCGCACCGGCACCGCCCTGGAGCGTGCCCTTCGTCCGCGGCGGCCCGGTGATCACCTGCCGTCCGCCCGCACCACCACGGCGTACGAGCCCGCGCCGATCAGCCGCTCGCCGGGGATGTCGCCCAGAGCCGTGAACAGGGTGAGCACACGTCCCGAGGCCGGGTCGAACGCCACGTCCTTGACCGTGCCGTGCTCGACCCCCTGATCCGTCAACACCCGGCGCCCGACGACCTCGTGATGCTCCGGCACATCCGGCGTCGTACGGTCGGCGGCCACCCGCGAACGCACGATGACGGCATCCGGACCCACCGCCTCGACCGCACTCCAGGACACCGCGTCGCTCTGGCCGGGAGCACCGGACAGACGCAGGTACGAGACCATGCCCGTCGCCGCGTCGACCGACACCGCCTCCACCTTGCCGAGGGAGGCGGCCTCGACGGCGGTCAGCACCGGCAGTCCGCGCGTCTGCGAAAAGAGCATCATCGGCGTCCTCCTGCGTCCTCGCCCGGGGCGACGGTATCCGCGGAACCCTGCCGGGTCCGCAGGTGGAAGGCCTCGACCTGGGCCGCGAAGTCCGGCAGGTCGTCGGCGATGAAGTGACGCGCCGACGTCGGGACGACCAGCGCCTGTCCGGACACGGCGAGCGTCTCGCCACGCGGCACGAACACCTTGCGCCGGCGCCGCTTCAGATCCGCGTGGGCGGCGATCTCGAAACCCACCACCCGGCCGCCTGCACCGCTCGCGACGACGAGGTCGAGGACCGTCCCCACCTGCGCGCCCTGCTCCGTGAGAACCGGCGCGCCCAGCACATCGCCGCGCGCGGCCTCGCCGGACCCGATGACCGCCCGCCGTTCCACCAGGGCCGTCTCCTCGCGGACCATCACGGCGGACGGCCCGACGGCATGGACGCCGGCGAACGGCAGACTCTGCCGCAACGGCCCCGCCAGCAGGCCGCGCCCGCTCAGCGTGAACCCGATGATCCGGCCCGCCGGAGCGTCGAAGACGGTGTCCTTGACCTTCGCCAGGGCTTCGCCGCCCAATGTCACCACGACCCGCCCGGTCAGCTCGGAGGCCAGCAGGAGCGTGCTCACCGGGCACCTCCCCGACGGGGCCGCCGTTCGCGCCGCACCACCAGGACCGTGCCGGAGCGGCGGTGCGCCTGCAGGGCGACGGCTCCCACGACGAGCAGCAGCACCAGCGCGACGAGGAGAAGCGTCCAACCCCACCACGTCATTGTCGGCCTCCTTCGAGTCGTCACCTTCCGTGGCGCACGCTGTTCCCACAACCACGCCGCGTTACTGCGGTTGCCCGCGCCGGAGGACCTCAACCCACGCTGTCGCACCCGGCAGTTGGCCGCCCGCGGGGAAGCGGACGGGTGACGCCGTCGCCGCAGCCGCCCCGACCGCCGGAGCTGTCGGCAGCGCAGGTGATCGGAGAGCGCGGGCATGCCCGGCGTGGACCGGGGTAAGCGCGCCTCACTGGCTGCTTCGGTCGGGGAGGTCACGAGAAGGGGAGAGGGATGATGACAGCGACGGCGTCACGCACGGAGGCGGACGGCAGGACGGCCGGCCTGCCGGAGGTGACCGACCCCCGGACGGTCGCGCCGAAGGACGCCCGGCAGCTGACGAAGGCGTTCCTCGAGCGGCTTGCGGTGCTGGAGGAGGGCACTCCCCAGTACCAGTACGCGCGCAACACCCTGATCGAGATGAACACCTCCCTCGTGCGCTACGCGGCGGGCCGGTTCCGCAGCCGCGGCGCGGAGGAGATGGAGGACATCGTCCAGGTCGGCACGATCGGCCTGATCAAGGCGATCGACCGCTTCGAGCTGTCCCGTGAGGTGGAGTTCACCTCCTTCGCGATCCCCTACATCGTCGGTGAGATCAAGCGCTTCTTCCGGGACACCTCCTGGGCCGTCCACGTGCCCCGCCGCCTGCAGGAGGCCCGCGTCGAGCTCGCCCGGGCCACCGAAGAGCTGCGCTCCCGGCTGGGCCGTACCCCGACCGTGCGGGAGCTGGCCGAGCTGATGAGCCTGTCGGAGGAGGAGGTCATCGAGGCGCGCATGGCCTCCAACGGCTACAACTCCTCCTCGCTGGACGCCACCATCGGCGGCGAGCCGGACGGTGAGATGGTGCTGTCCGACTTCATCGGCGCGGAGGATCCCGCCATGGGACTGGTGGAGGACTTCCACGCCCTGGCGCCCCTGATCGCCGACCTCGGCGAGCGCGACCGGCAGATCCTGCACATGAGGTTCGTCGAGGAACTCACCCAGGCCCAGATCGGCGAGCACCTGGGATGCTCCCAGATGCATGTCTCACGGCTGCTGTCCCGGACCTTGAAGCGTCTGCGCGAGGGCATGCTCACCACTCGCTGAACCGGGGCCGGTGCGGTCACCGTAGGGGGAATGGCGGCGCCAGGACCGGGCAGGCGCACCGGCACGTGGTGAACAGATACGTACCGGCCAGTCAGGGAGGCAACGCGTGATCCGCCATCGTCCGGGAACCGGAGTCGGCCCGCCGCGGCAGACGGTCCTCGACAGCGACCCGGAGACCCCCGTCAGGGCCCGGCGCCTGTGCCGGCGCTACCTGCGCCAGCTGGTCCCCCCGCTCGAGGGCCGCGCGGCCGATGACGTGGAACTGGTGGTGTCGGAGCTGGTCACCAACGTGGTGCGGCACGCGCGCAGCGCGACGTGCGTGCTGAGCCTGGACGCCCGGCCGGACGCGGTCGAGGTGACGGTGCTCGACTCCGACCCCACGCCTCCGTGCGCGCGCGTTCCCGACCTGAGCGGCAAGGCCGGGGGGTTCGGCTGGTCCATGGTCCGCCGCCTGGCCGAGCGGGTGACGGTGATCCCCGTCCCGACCGGCAAGGCCGTGTGCGTACTGATGCCCCGGCCGGCCGCCGGCTGAGGCGTTCGGGTCGCGGCCCGCCCGATCCTGACTCGGTGTGGTTTGGGCGGCACTGTACGTGGCACCCGGAGGACGCATGGTTGTTGCGGCTCGGAAGGCGAAGCCGGGCCGCGACGTGCGTTTCCCCTTCGCAAGGGCGGCGAGGCCGGACGGTGGACCGGCCTCGCCGCCCTTCTCGCCGACCGGTCGGCGGAGCTGACACCGGCACCATATTCCGGGCCGAATCCTCCAGGGCCCCTGGGTCGCCGGGCCGGTCGTTCCCGGTGGGGCGGACCATAATGGAACGTCCCGACTCTTCTGGAGGTGCCGTGACCGGCTTGCGTCCCACGAGCGCCGGGCTGCGTGCGCTGAGACCGGCGGCCTTCGGTGCCGACCCGGCCGGTGAGCGACTGGCGCGCATCCGGCGATCGCCCCACTTCAAGGACGGGGTGTTCGTGAACCCGGGCGGCACCGCCCGCACCCGTCCGTCCGGCTCCGCGATGGACTTCGCGAAGGTCTACTTCGACAACGAGTTCCGCCCCCGGCGCTCCCCGACCGGCACGGTCCCGGTGCACGCCACCACGCTCGCCGACCTCGCCCGGCCGCCGGCCACGGGGCTGCGGCTGACCTGGATGGGCCACTCCAGCGTGCTCGCCGAGATCGACGGCCGACGGGTGCTCTTCGACCCCGTGTGGGGTGAGCGCTGCTCGCCGTTCCCCTTCGCCGGTCCCAGACGGCTGCACCCGGCGCCGCTGCCGCTCGCCGCGCTCGGTCCGGTCGACGTCGTCGTCATCTCCCACGATCACTACGACCACCTCGACATGCCCACGATCAAGGCGCTGGCCGGCACCGACACGCTGTTCGCCGTGCCGCTCGGCGTCGGCGCCCATCTGGAGCGCTGGGGCGTCGCGGAGAGCCGGCTGCGCGAGCTGGACTGGCACGAGGACACCAAGATCGGCTCCCTCACCCTGACCGCGACCCCGGCCCGTCACTTCTGCGGCCGCGGCCTGCGCAACACCCAGCACACGCTCTGGGCGTCCTGGGTCGTCGCGGGCGAGTCGCACCGCATCTTCCACAGCGGCGACACCGGCTACTTCGACGGCTTCCAGGAGATCGGCGCCGCCCACGGCCCGTTCGACGCGACGATGATCCAGATCGGCGCGTACAGCGAGTTCTGGCCGGACATCCACATGACCCCCGAGGAGGGCGTGCGCGCCCACCTCGACCTCCAGGGCGGCGAGCCGCACGGCGCGCTGCTGCCGATCCACTGGGGCACCTTCAACCTCGCCCCGCACGCCTGGGCCGAACCGGGGGAGTGGACGAGCCACGCTGCCGCCGAGGCCGGCCAGCTGGTGGCGCTCCCGCGTCCGGGCGAGCCGTTCGAACCCACGGGTGACGTGCCGGTCGAGCCGTGGTGGCGGGCAGTGGCGCACCCCGGCGTCGATGCGTGGCGCCGGCCCGGGCCGGGCGACGCGATTCCGGACGACTCCCGCCACGGCGATCTCGACCTGGCGGGCGACCGGTGACGACGGACGAGGCCCCGGCGCCGAGCACGCGCTCCTGAGGGCAGCCCTCCCTCGCCGTTCCGGGCGGGCCGGGGCCGGCCCGCCCGCGGTCGTTCGCCGGCGATCACCTGCCCTTCAGCGCGGCCAGGTCCTTGGCCAGTCCTCCCACCTGGGCAGCCAGCGCCCCGACCTGTTTGGTCAGGGAGGCCATGCCGTCCTCACGGCCGGCACCGCCGTTGCGGCCGGACGCGAGGCCCTGCGCCCGGGCGACCCCCGCCGGGACGCCGCTGATCTGAATGCCCACCTCCTGCCAGGCGGCCAGCACGGCCAGTTGCTCGGTGCCGCCGGCCCCGAACAGCTCCCCGGCCTTCTGGTACGTGGTGTCCGCGAAGTCCTGGAACTGCGTGTCCGGGCTCGAGGCCTTGAGCGACTCGTACCAGATGAGACCGGGAGCCTCCCAGGCGAACCCGCCGATGCCGACCGCCGTCTCGTAGAACGCCTTGTTCGGAATGCCCGAGTTGATGTGCACGCCGCCGGAGTCACCGGCCTCGCTGTCCGGCAGGTTGACGTATCGGCTCATGTGGTCGGGCTGGGGGTCCTTGCCGAACAGGGCGTTGTCGTAAGCCTGCCCGGGTGCCTTCATGGAGCGCAGGGCGTCGGCTTCGATGCCCGGAGTGAAGATCTCGGGCCCGATCAGCCAGTCGGCCTCCTCGACCGTCTGCTTCCTCGACCACTGCTTGACCAGCGTGCCGAAGACATCGGAGATGGACTCGTTCAGGGCCCCGGACTGGTTGTGGTATTCGAGACCGGCGGTGTTCTCGGTGACTCCGTGCGTCAGCTCGTGGGCGATGACGTCGAGGGATCCGGTGAAGTCGGTGAATATCTTTCCGTCACCGTCGCCGAACACCATCTGGCGGCCGTCCCAGAACGCGTTGTTGAAGTGCGAGCTGAAGTGGACGTATCCGTCCAGGCGCATCCCCCGGCCGTCGATCGAGTTGCGGTGGAACAGCGCCTGGTAGAAGTCGCGCGTCGCGCCGAGTCCGTCGAACGCACGGTTGACGGATGCGTCCCCGGAGGCCGGCCCGTCCTCCGAGCGGGCGTGGACGGCGAGGGGCAGAGAGCTGCCGTGCCGGCAGTCGAAGACGGTCCTGCGGCCGCCGCCGAGGGCGGCGGTACCGGCGAGGGACGCCCGGACCGTGCGCTCGCCGCGCAGGGAGGCGGTGGTCAGCATGGTGGCCAACGCCGCCTGGTGCACCTCGCTGTCGTCACTTCGCATGAGCTTTTCGAGGAGGTGCGGGGGAATGATGCAATGGAGGTGGTGGGTCCTGGTCATGGGAAACCTCGCGTGCAAGAGGAAGCGGCGGTGCGCCTCGCTCCTCTGGTGTGCGTACGTGGATCGTTCGTGGTATCGCGGAACGACCGTGCCCGTCCCGACCGGCAGGACCACTGCGGTCGCGGAGCGCCGAGGCGCGTTGATCATGGGAGGGGCGGTGGCGCCGTGACCCTGCGATCACGTCCGACAAGCCGGACGGCACCCGTGAACGCGCCTACTTCGAGTATCCGCTCGATGCCCTCGGCGTGCACCTCGTGGCGAGGCCGTCATTCCCGTCAAACAGTTCCGCCTTCAACGGACTTCGCGAGCGGGGCGCCCAGGGAACTCCGGGCACACCCGGTGGTGTTGACGGCCGAGGATGTCCTCTGCCCATGTGCGCGGAGCGCTCTGATGTCACGTCAGCGCGGCTGGTGACGCAGGGTGATGTAAAGGGGAGAGCTGTACGGGGCGCGGACCGGTCCCGAGTGGTCTCCGCCGGGTGCCGGCCGAACCGGAAGCGGACGAGGGCAGGGGTCGGAAGGTGAGGTGCCTCCCGCCCCTCACTTTGGTCCACGACCACTCCTGAACAGCCCTGATCGAAGAATGATCGCCACTGTTCGTTGTCCGAGCAGGGTTATCGGTCTGTCGTACGAAGCGTCATACCAGAGCGGGATGCCGTGCGTGGGACTTTGTCAACTGCCCACCGCACATGATGCGTTGCCGACTACTGTGAGTGTCCGTCGGGCGAGAGCAGCCCGACGGACCAGGCCCCCAGTACGAGGACACCGATGTCTCACCTCCGCGCACCGGCCGCACGCGCAGACCGCCGTGAGGGCGGCGGGCGGCACGGGCGACCGGCAGTCCGCACCCACCCCTCCGTCCCCGAGGCCCACATACGGCCGCAGCTGCTGCGCCTCGCCGTGCTCCCGCCGACCGCCGTCGCACTGAGCGCCTGCGCGGCCGTGCTGTTCACCGTCCGCACCTCCGCGCCACGCCCCGGCGCCACCCTGTGGGCCGTGCTGGCCGGCGCTGCCGCCGTCGCCCTCGCCGGCATCGTCATCGCCGCCGTCGCCGCCGACCGCACGGCCCGCTCCGTCGGCGACCGGGTCGGCGTCCTGCGCCGCCGCAGCGCGCGCGGCGAGGCCGACCTGCGCGCCCTGGTCGAGGCGCTGCGCCGCGGTGAGGCCCCGCCCGCACCCCCGCAACGCCACGCACCGGGCGCCGACGCCGACGACCTCGACCTGCTCGCCGCCGACCTGACCCGCGCGCACGACGCCGCCGTCACCGCCGTGGTCCAGGCCGCCCAGCTGTCCAGCCAGACCGGCAGCGAGCAGAAACTGGAGGTCTTCGAGAACCTCGCCCGGCGGCTGCAGTCCCTGGTGCACCGGGAGATCTCCATCCTCGACGAGCTCGAGAACGAGATCGAGGATCCCGACCTGCTCAAGAGCCTCTTCCACGTCGACCACCTCGCCACCCGCATCCGCCGCCACGCCGAGAACCTCGCCGTGCTCGGCGGCGCCGTCTCCCGCCGGCAGTGGAGCCACCCCGTCTCCATGACCGAGGTGCTGCGCTCGGCGATCGCCGAGGTCGAGCAGTACTCCCGGGTCAAACTGGTCCCGCCGATCGAGGGCACCCTGCGCGGCCACGCCGTCGCCGACGTCATCCACCTGCTCGCCGAACTCGTCGAGAACGCCGGCGTGTTCTCCGCCCCGCACACCCAGGTCCTGCTGCGCGCCAACCTCGTCACCTCCGGCCTCGCCGTCGAGGTCGAGGACCGTGGCCTCGGCATGCCCATGGAGGAGCAGCAGCGGATGAACCAGCTGCTCGCCGATCCCGACCAGGTCAACGTCGCCCGGCTGCTCGCCGACGGCCGCATCGGGCTGTACGTGGTCTCCCAGCTCGCACGGCGGCACGGCATCCGGGTCCGGTTGCAGACCAACATCTACGGCGGGGTCCAGGCCGTCCTCGTCGTCCCGCAGGCCCTGCTCGGCGCCGACTCCGAGAGCGGTCCCGGTGCCGTCCCGGCGGCCGCGACCGGACGGCACGAGCCCGGCGCCGGTGCCGTCCCTGCGGCCGGTGGCCGGCCGCACGACTCCGGCCTCGGTGCCGTCCCCCCGGCCGGGAGCCGGCCGCACGACTCCGGTACCGGCCCGCACCCCGTCGTCGTACCGCCGCCGCAGGCGCCGCCCACCGGGCTCTACGCCGTGCCACCGCACCAGCCGCATCCCGCGTCCGCGCTCCACGCCACGGCCCCGGACGGCGACGACGGCGCCGTGCCGGTCGTACGGCCGCGGGAGGGCGACCGGCACACCGGCGCCGGGCGGCCGGACGCGGCGCATTCCGAGGCGACCGCGCCACCGCTGCCAGAGCAGGCCGCCTCCCCGCAGGCCGAACGCGCCGCACACCCCGCCGGCGCACAGCCTGCCGTCGCTCCCGGGAGCGGCGCCTACGGGGACAGCGTTCCGCCGCTGCCCGTGCGGGGGCGGCAGCAGGAGCGGCCCACCCCGGCCGCGGCCGTGCCCGGCATCCGGCCCGAGGACCGGGCGGCCGTGGAGGACATCGCGGGCGCCCCGCCGCTCCCGCGGGCCGGCGCCGTCCGCGGCACCATGGGCAGACCCGGGCTGCCCCGGCGCCGCGCCCAGGAGCACATCGTCCCGCAACTGCGCGGCGGCCCCGTGCCCCGCCCCGAGGACGACGCCGCCGGACCCGACCCGGACCTGATGGCCGCCTTCCGGCGCGGCATCACGCTCGCCGAGGCCCAGCAGAGCCTCGACCCGGCCGCCGCGCCCCGCCCGGAACCGGCCACCGGGCCCACCACCCTGCACCTCCCGCCCGAGCACGCCCGGCACGCCCCGCAGGTCCCGCACACCCCGTACTCCGGGCTGCGCGCCGTGCACCTGCCCGCGCCGCTCGACGCACCCGGCGCCCGCGACGGCAGACCGGCTTCCGCGCCGGACCACCCCGCCGCCCCCGCGCCCGACCGTCTCACCACCCGGCACGACGGGAGCGCACCGGCCGGATGACCACCCCCACCGCTCCCGCCCCACCCCGTACCCCAAGGAGTCGATCCACCATGGCGAGCGATGCGCCGACCGCCCAGGCAACCGACCTCGACTGGCTGTTGAGCGGCCTCGTCCAGCGCGTTCCCCACACCCGCAGCGCCGTCCTGCTCTCCTGCGACGGGCTCGTGAAGTCCCTGCACGGGCTCGACGTGGACAGCGCCGACCACATGGCCGCCCTCGCCTCCGGCCTCTACTCCCTCGGACGCAGCGCCGGAGTGCGCTTCGGCGACGGCGGTGACGTCCGGCAGGTCGTCGTCGAACTCGACGCGACCCTGCTCTTCGTCACCACCGCCGGCTCCGGCACCTGCCTCGCCGTGCTCGCCGGCCGCGACGCGGACGCCGCCGTGCTCGGCTACGAGATGGCCATGCTCGTCAAGAGCGTCCGCCCCTACCTGGTCACCGCCCCCCGCCAGCAGTCCGCCGAACGCCCGGTGATGCGGCCTTGAGCGTGGCCGCGGCAGGGGAGGGACCCTGGCTCGACGACGCGGCGGGCCGGCTGGTGCGCCCCTTCACGGTGAGCAACGGCCGCACCCGCCCCAGCGTCGCACTCGATCTGATGTCACAGGTGATGGCCACCGGGGCGACCCCCCTCGGCTATCTCGGCCCCGAACACGCACAGGCACTCGACCTGTGCCGGGCACCCGTCTCGGTGGCCGAGATCGCCGCCCACCTGAAGCTGCCGGCGGTGGTCACCAAGGTGCTGTTGTCCGACCTTGTCGACACCGGGGCGCTCACCACCAAGCCCCCGGCGTACCACCACCAACCCACCGACCGGGCCCTACTGGAGGCAGTGCTCGATGGACTACGACGACAGCTCTGAGACGTCCTGCGACCGCTCCGGCCACGGCGACCGCTCCGGCCACGGCAGGCTCTCCGCGTACCCCGGCGGCCTCTCCGCCCAGGGCGGCGGCCCCTCCGGGCCCCGCGCCGGCACGCCCCCGTACCCGGCGCACGACGACGACACCGGAACCGACCCCTTCCCGACCGCGCTGAAGATCCTCGTCGCGGGCGGGTTCGGCGTCGGCAAGACCACCTTCGTGGGCGCGGTCAGCGAGATCGCCCCGCTCAGCACCGAGGAACTGCTCACCACCGTCGGCGCGGCCACCGACAGTCTCGAGGGCATCGAGAACAAGATGGAGACCACGGTCGCCATGGACTTCGGCCGCATCACCCTCGACTCCGAGCACGTGCTGTACCTGTTCGGCACCCCCGGACAGGAGCGGTTCTGGTTCATGTGGGACGAACTGTGCGAGGGCGCCCTCGGCGCGGTCGTCCTCGCCGACACCCGGCGGCTGCAGGAGTGCTTCGCCGCCGTCGACTTCTTCGAGGAGCGCGGCCTCGGCTTCATCGTCGCCGTCAACGAGTTCGACGGCGCCCACCGCTACGACCCGGAGGAGATCCGCGCCGCCATCGACCTGGCCCCGGAGATCCCCGTCGTGCGCTGCGACGCCCGGATCTCCGCCTCCGGCGTACAGACCCTGCTCACCCTCGTGCGGCACCTCATCGCCTACGCCCCCGTCGCCCCCGCCTCCACCCGCGGCGCCTGACAGGAGAGAACGTGACGCCCGAAGACCCTCCCCCGAACCACCCCCGCACCGCTGGAGAACGGCCATGAGGTACGAGCCGCCGAGCCCCGTCGGCCGGCTGCTGCTCACCCCCGAGGACCGCGACGCCCCCGCCCGGGCCCGCCGGCTGCACCTGCTCGGCCTCGGGGACCGGCCCGAGCCCGCCCTCGACTCCTACGCCGGCCACCTCGCCGACCTCACCGGCGCGCCGTTCGGAATGGTCAACTTCCTCGGCGCGGACGCCCAGTTCTTCGCCGGACTGCACGCGCCGCCCCCGCCGCCCCCCGTGCCGGGCGAGCCGCCGCGCCCCGCCCTCGGCCGGGTCCTGCCGCGCGACCACGGCTACTGCCCGCATGTCGCCGTGCGCCGCCGCGCCCTGGCCCTGGAGGACGTCGCCGACTACCCGCGATTCGCCGGCAACCCGGTCGTCGACGAGTACGGCATCCGCTCCTACCTCGGCGCCCCGCTCATCGACTCCACCGGAACGGTCCTCGGCACCGTGTGCGTCGCCGACCGCGCGCCCCGGACCTGGGGCAAGGCCGGCCTGGAGACGATCAAGTCCGCGGCCGCCGACCTCGCGGGGCGACTGGAACACGGGCTGGTGTGACGGCCGGCCGCCAGGCGGGCGCGGGCCGGTGGGACGGCCGGCCGCCGAAGGAGCGCGGGCCGGTGTGACGACTGGACCGAAGGCGTGAAGGAAAGCTGAGACGCCGCTTAAGAAAAGCTCGATGGACCCCGGCGTGCGCTATACGGCAGATTGCTGAACGCATTCCCATCCCTCTTCCCGCACGCGGGCTTCTTCGGCCTGCCCGCGCCCGGGCCCGAGCACCACAGGAGCCGTAGCGTGAAGGCGCTGGTCAAGGAGAAGGCGGAGCCCGGACTGTGGCTCACGGACGTACCGGAGCCGGCCATCGGCCCCGGGGACGTCCTGATCAAGGTGCTGCGCACCGGCATCTGCGGCACCGACCTGCACATCCGGGCCTGGGACGGCTGGGCGCAGCAGGCCATCACCACCCCGCTGGTGGTCGGGCACGAGTTCGTCGGCGAGGTCGTCGAGACCGGCCGTGACGTCGGTGACATCGCCGTCGGCGACCGGGTCAGCGGCGAGGGCCACCTGGTGTGCGGCAAGTGCCGCAACTGCCTGGCCGGCCGCCGCCACCTGTGCCGCGCCACCGTCGGTCTGGGCGTCGGCCGCGACGGCGCGTTCGCGGAGTACGTCGCGCTGCCCGCGACCAATGTCTGGGTGCACCGCGTCCCCGTCGACCTCGACGTCGCCGCGATCTTCGACCCCTTCGGCAACGCCGTGCACACCGCGCTGTCCTTCCCGCTCGTCAACGAGGACGTCCTCATCACCGGCGCCGGCCCGATCGGCCTGATGGCCGCCGCCGTCGCCAAGCACGCCGGGGCCCGCCACGTCGTCATCACCGACGTCAGTGACGAGCGGCTGGAGCTGGCGCGGAAGATCGGTGTGAGCCTCGCCCTGAACGTGGCGCGGGAGCAGATCGCCGACGGGCAGCGCGAGCTGGGCCTGCGCGAGGGCTTCGACATCGGCCTGGAGATGTCCGGCCGGCCCGAGGCGCTGCGCGACATGATCGGCAACATGACGCACGGCGGCCGTATCGCCATGCTCGGCCTGCCCGCCGAGGAGTTCCCGGTGGACTGGGCCCGGATCGTCACCTCGATGATCACCATCAAGGGCATCTACGGCCGGGAGATGTTCGAGACCTGGTACGCGATGTCGGTGCTGCTGGAGGGCGGCCTCGACCTCGCCCCCGTGATCACCGGCCGCTACGGCTACCGCGACTTCGAGGCGGCGTTCGCGGACGCCGCGAGCGGCAAGGGCGGCAAGGTCATCCTCGACTGGACCGCGTGACCCCGCCCCGGCCTCTTCCCCGCGAGCACTCCTAGGAGCTTGACGATGTTCGAATCCGTGCGCGACGACCTGCGTGCCACCCTCGACGAGATCCGCGCCGCCGGGCTGCACAAGCCCGAGCGGGTCATCGACACCCCACAGTCCGCGACCGTCAACGTCACCGCCGGCGGCCGCCCCGGCGAGGTCCTCAACTTCTGCGCCAACAACTACCTCGGCCTCGCCGACCACCCCGAGGTCGTCGCCGCCGCCCACGCGGCCCTGGACCGCTGGGGCTACGGCATGGCCTCGGTGCGCTTCATCTGCGGCACCCAGGAGGTCCACAAGGAGCTGGAGGCGCGGCTGTCGGCCTTCCTCGGCCAGGAGGACACGATCCTGTACTCCTCCTGCTTCGACGCCAACGGCGGTGTCTTCGAGACGCTGCTCGGCGAGGAGGACGCCGTCATCTCCGACGCCCTCAACCACGCCTCCATCATCGACGGCATCCGCCTGTCCAAGGCCCGCCGCTTCCGCTACGCCAACCGGGACCTGGAGGACCTGGAGCGCCAGCTGAAGGAGGCGTCCGGCGCGCGCCGCCGCCTGATCGTCACCGACGGCGTCTTCTCCATGGACGGCTATGTGGCACCGCTGGCGGAGATCTGCGACCTGGCGGACCGCTACGACGCGATGGTCATGGTCGACGACTCGCACGCCGTCGGCTTCGTCGGCCCCACCGGCCGCGGCACCCCCGAGCTGCACGGGGTGATGGACCGGGTCGACATCATCACCGGCACCCTGGGCAAGGCGCTCGGCGGCGCCTCCGGCGGTTACGTCGCCGCCCGCGCCGAGATCGTCGCCCTGCTGCGCCAGCGCTCGCGGCCGTACCTGTTCTCCAACACCCTCGCCCCGGTGATCGCGGCGGCCTCGCTGAAGGTCCTCGACCTGCTGGAGGCGGCCGACGACCTGCGGGTCCGGCTCAACGAGAACACCGCGCTGTTCCGCCGCCGGATGACCGAGGAGGGCTTCGACATCCTCCCCGGCGACCACGCCATCGCCCCCGTGATGATCGGTGACGCGGCCGTCGCCGGCCGGATGGCCGAGCTGCTGCTGGAGCGCGGCGTGTACGTGATCGGCTTCTCCTACCCGGTCGTCCCGCAGGGCGCGGCCCGCATCCGCGTGCAGCTGTCCGCCGCGCACTCGACGGAGGACGTGAACCGGGCCGTGGACGCGTTCGTGGCGGCCCGCGCAGAACTGAACGCCTGACCGGGCTGGACCGGTCCGGGCCCCGACCTGACCGGCCCGGTCCTGACGGGAACGCCGGCCCGGTCCTGAGCCGGCCGGTCCGGTCCTGAGCCGGCCGGTCCGGCTCAGGACTGGCCGGTCCGGCCCGGGCCGGGAGGGCGTGGCTCTGCCCCGTCGGTCATTGCCCCCCGACCCGCCGGTCGTCGGCTCCCGATCCAGCCGGGCGTCGGCTCCAGATCGGCCGGTCGGGAGCCGGCCCGGTCGGGTCGGTGAGGGGCAGGTCGGTCGCCTTCCGGTTTGTGCGGTGTGGGTCCGGGTTGTCCTGGCGACCTGAGAGAATCGATTCCGTGATCGAAGCGCGGCGGCTCCACATCCTCCGTGCGGTGGCCGACCACCGCACGGTGACGGCGGCTGCCGCCGCGTTGTACCTCACCCCTTCGGCGGTCTCCCAGCAGCTCACCGCGCTGGAGCAGGAGACCGGTCACCGTCTGGTCGAGCGCGGCGCCAAGGGCGTACGGCTCACCCCGGCCGGTGAGATCCTGCTCAGCCACACCAACGCCGTCCTGGCCCAGCTGGAGCGGGCCGAGGCGGAACTGGCCGCCTACAGCTCCGGGGAGGCCGGCACGGTCACCGTCGCCGCCTTCGCCACCGGCATCGCGCTGGTCGTCGCGCCCGCGGTGGCCCGGCTCGCCGGGACGGCCCCCGGTATCCGCATCCGCGTCCAGGACGCCGAGGGCGACGCCAGTCTGCCGATGGTGCTGGACCGGCAGGTGGACGTGGCGGTCGCCGTCGAGTACCGCGGCGCCCCGCCCGCCGACGACCCCCGCCTCACCCACATGCCGCTCTACGCCGAGCCGTTCGACGCGGTCGTCCCGGTCAGCCACCGCCTCGCCGACGCCGTCGAGGTTCCCCTGGCCGACCTGGCCAAGGACCCCTGGATCGGCCCCTACCCCGGCAACCCCTGCCACGACGTGGTCGTCCTGGCCTGCGAGCACGCCGGCTTCCAGCCCCGGCTGGAGCACTCCTCCGACGACTTCCGCGCGGTCGTCGCCCTCGCCGCGGCCGACGCCGGAGTGGCCCTCGTACCGCGTTCCGCCTTGCGTGGCATGGACCTCACCGGTGTCGTCGTCCGCCCCGTCGACGGCGCGCCGCCGACCCGCCGGGTCTTCGCCGCCGTGCGCCGGGGCGCGGAGGAACACCCGCTGATCCGCCCGGTCCTGGACGCGCTGTCCGCGGCGGCCGCCAGCTGACACCGGTCGTCCGCACCAACGCGCCGGTGAGGCTTCCGTAACACCGTCGTCTCATATCCGGGATAGCGTCCCGGATATGAGAACCGAGGAGAGTCCTCCGGAGTCGATCGACCTCCGTCTCGCCGGGCGCCTGGCCGAGCTGCGGGCCGAGCAGGGCTGGTCGCTGGGGGAGCTGGCGGAGCGCAGCGGGGTCAGCCGGTCGACACTGTCGCGGGCGGAGCGCGCCGAGACCAGCCCCACCGCCGCCCTGCTGAACCGGCTGTGCAACGTCTACGGCCGGACCATGTCCCAGCTGCTCAGCGAGGTCGAGGCGGAACCGGCCCCGCTGCTGCGGGCCGCCGACCAACCGGTGTGGGAGGACCGTGACTCCGGCTTCGTCCGGCGTTCCGTGTCGCCGCCGCACACCGGGCTGCGCGGCGAACTCGTCGAGGGCCGCCTCGCCCCGGGCGCCGACCTCGCCTACGACCGTCCGCCCGTGGCCGGCCTGGAACAGCACATCTGGGTGCTGGAGGGCGCCCTGGAGGTCACCGTGCAGGACGTCACGCACCGCCTCGTCACCGGGGACTGCCTGCGGATGCGGGTGTGGGGGGCGACGCGGTTCCGGTGCGCGGACGACGACACCGGCGTGCGCTATCTGCTGGCGGTGGTGCGGCCGTGAAACGTCTCGAGGCCCCCGAAGTCCTGGCCGCCTCGGCGGAGTTGGCGGAACTGCTGGTCGACACCGTGGCCGGCGGTGCCTCCGTCGGCTTCCTCGCGCCCCTGACACCGGCCGAGGCCGTCGCCTGGTGGCGCGAGCGCGCGCAGGCCGTGGCCGCCGGACGGCTCATGGTGTGGGTGGCGTACGACGCGGGCCGGCCGGTCGGCACCGTGAGCCTCGCCCTGCCCGACAAGCCCAACAGCCGCCACCGCGCGGAGATCGTCAAGCTGATGGTCCACCCCGGTGCGCGCGGCGGCGGACTCGGCCGCGCCCTGCTGGCCGGCGCCGAGGAGGCGGCCGTCGCGTCCGGGATCACGCTGCTGCACCTGGACACCGAGACCGGCAGCCCCGCCGAGTCCCTGTACCGCTCGGCCGGGTGGACGCGCGCCGGGACGATCCCCGACTACGCGGCGAGCCCCGAAGGCGTCCTGAGGCCGACGACCCTGTACTACAAGCAGGTCGGGGCGGTCGGCCCCGGCGGGTGAGTGTCAGTGGCGGCGGTTACGGTTCCTGCCATGTCGGATGCCGAAGACGTACGCCGTGTCGCGCTGTCCCTGCCGGACACGACGGAGAAGATCGCCTGGAGCATGCCCACGTTCCGGGTCGCGGGGAAGATGTTCGCCACGCTGCCCGAGGACGAGACCTCCATGGCGGTGCGCTGCCCGAAGGAGGAGCGCGACGAACTCGTGCTGGCCGAGCCGGGGAAGTTCTGGATCGCCGGGCACGAGGCGCAGTTCGCCTGGATCCGGGTCCGGCTCCGGGCGCTGGAGGACGAGCAGGAGCTGCGCGACATCCTCGCCGACTCCTGGCGCCAGGCGGCACCGTCCCGACTGCTGGAGTCCTACCCGGAGTTGGGGCAGCCGGCCCCCGAATGACCGCGGGGTGGAAAAACCCGTGGCGTTGTCAGTGCCGAGTGGCATGATCCGACGGCAGTGACGGGTAGTGCCGGCAGACGGCAGTGAAGGCAGCCGGAGCGGAGGGGGCTCCGGCTGCCGGGGGACACCGGGAGGGAGGGCCTCAATTGGGTGACAGCGGGAGCGCGCCGAGGGGCGGCGCGGGAGGGGCCGGGAACAGCGCGGCCACGGTGGTGAGCGGCGGTGCGGGAGTGTGGTCCCGGGACTTCGGGCTGTTCTTCACGGCGCGGGCCGTGGCCCGGCTCGGCGACACCATGCTGCCGGTGGCCCTCGCCGCGGGGCTGCTCGAACGCGGGTACGGAGCGGGCGCGGTCGGTCTCGCCATGGCCGCGACCGCCGCCGCGTTCGCCGGGCTCGTCGTCTTCGGCGGGGTCGTCGCCGACCGCTTCTCCACCCGCAAGCTGATGATCGGCGCCGACCTGGTCCGGCTGGGCACGCAGTCCCTGGCCGCCGCCCTGTTCTTCGCCGACCACGTGGTGCTGTGGGAGATCTGCGCGATCGCGTTCGCCAACGGTGTCGCGGGCGCCGTCTTCCAGCCCGGCGTGGCCAGTACGGTGCCCCGTCTCGCCGCCGACATCCAGGGCGCCAACGGCGCCATACGCATCGCCGAGTCCGCCGCGCAGCTCGCCGGCCCCGCCCTCGCCGGTCTGCTCGTCGGATTCGCCTCCCCGGGCGGTGTGTTCGCGGCGCACGCGGCCACCTACGCCGTCAGCGCCCTGTGCCTGCTGCTGATCCGGATGCCCCCGCTCGCGCACGGCGACCGCCCGGTCCGGCGAGGTGCCCGCGCCTTCCGCGCCGATCTCGTCGAGGGCTGGCACGAGTTCCGGTCGCGCACGTGGCTGTGGGGCGTGATCGCCGTCTGGTGTCTGTACATGATCGCGGTGTGGGGGCCCAGCGTGCCCCTGGTCGCCACCGAGGTGGTGCAGCACCACGGACCGCGCGCCTACGGCCTGGTCAACTCCGCCCTCGGTGCGGGAACCGTCGTCGGTGGACTGCTCGCGCTGCGGCTGCGCCCCCGCCGCATGCTGCGCGCAGGGGCGATCGCGCTGTTCGGCTTCGTCGCCTTCCCGGCGAGCGTCGGTGCGGGCCTCGGCGTGCCCGCCATGGCGGCCGGGGCCGCGGTCGCCGGGGCGGCGATGTCGTTCTGGGGCGTCATGTGGGCCACCAGCGTGCAGACCCAGGTCCCCGCCGACGTCCTCAACCGCATCCACGCCTACGACGTCGCCGGTTCCCTCGCGATGATGCCCGTCGGCCAGGCCCTGGCCGGCCCCGCCGCCTCGGCGCTGGGCGCCGACCACGTGCTCCTGGTGTCCGCGGCGGCCAGCGTCGTCGTCGCCCTGGCGCTCCTTTCCGTGCCCGCGATACGCGACCTGGTCCGCGCCGACGCGACCCCGCGCGGCGGAACGTCGATACCGCGGCCGGCGCGGACGGAACACGGCTGACCCGGCGCACGCCGGCACGGA
This sequence comes from Streptomyces sp. NPDC104814, assembly GCF_055583185.1. Classification (NCBI taxonomy): domain Bacteria; kingdom Bacillati; phylum Actinomycetota; class Actinomycetes; order Kitasatosporales; family Streptomycetaceae; genus Streptomyces; species Streptomyces sp. NPDC104814. The sequence goes on from NZ_JBVJOL010000001.1 coordinate 894,419, forward strand.
CGGAACCGGCTGCCCCCGCGCGCGCCGGTGCGGACGGAAGACGCCGGCTCACCCCGGGCCGGTGTGGACGGGCACGGCCGGCTCACCCCGGGCCGGTGTGGACGGGCACGGCCGGCTCACCCGGCCGAGCGCACGAACCCGGCGATCCGCTCCCGCAGCGAGGCGGCGTCCAAGCCGTGCGCGGCCACGTGCTCCTCGATGGTCCCGTAGCGCCGCAGCTCGCGCCGCCCCACGCCGAGGCCCAGCACCCGGTGCGGCAGGTCGGCCAGGGCGTCGTTCGCCGCGGCCGTCGAGGTGCCCGCCAGATACGGCTCGACCAGGACGACGTCCGGCCGGGCCGCGTCGGCCGCCCGGCGCAGGCCCGCCGTGTCGAAGGGCCGCACGGTCGTCGCGTACAGCACGGTCACGTCCAGACCCTCGGTCGCCTCCAGTACGGCGTCCAGCATCGGCCCCACGGCGACGACGACGCCCGCCCGGCCCTCCCGCACGGTCAGGAACCGCTCCCCGTCGACGGGCCGCCCCTGGGTGTTGGCCTGCACCGACAGCCGCACGTACACCTTGTCGTCGCCCGCCGCGACGGCGTGCCGCAGCAGGGTCTCGGCCTCGTCGGGATGGCCGGGAACGTGCACGGTCCAGCCGTCCAGGGTGTCGAGCAGTGCCACGTCCCCCGGCGCCATGTGGGTGAAGCCGCCCGCCGGCCAGTCGAAGGAGGCGGCCGCGCTGACCAGTACGGCACCGAGGCCCTGGTGGCCGAGGTCCAGTTTCACCTGCTCGAAGGGCCGCTCCACCAGAAAACTGGCGAAGGTGTGCAGCACCGGCCGCAGCCCGGTCAGGGCCAGCCCGGCGCCCGCGCCGACCAGCAGCTGCTCGCGGATGCCGACGTTGACCACCCGGTCCGGATGGCGGCGCGTCGCCTCGGCGAAACCGTCCTTGCCGATCTCGGCGAGCACGACGGCGACCCGGGGATCCTCGTCCAGCAGCCGGGTCAGCACAGGGGCGAACCGCTCGCGCATGGTCTCCATGAGAAAAACTCTTCCTTCGGGGTCGGAGGTACCGGGATCAGGCGTACTTCGGCTCGACACGGGCGACCACGACGTGCGGGCGACCCGGATGGGGTGCGGTGAACGCGGTGTACAGCGCGTCGTGGTCGCGACCGTCCACGGTCACCGCCGACCAGCCCGCCGCCTCGAAGCGGGCCGCGATCCCACCGGGTCGGGCGTGGCTGGCGGAAGCGTTGTCGATCACGACCGTGTGCAGCCGGTCGAGCCCCGCCGGCCCGGCGAACGCGATGGCCTCGTGGTTGCTGCCCTCGTCCAGTTCGGCGTCCCCGATCAGCACCCACACCGCCGGATCGGGCAGCCGCCGCGCGCGCAGCCCCAGCGCGGCGCCGACCGCGATCGGCAGCCCGTGCCCGAGCGAGCCGCTGCCGATCTCGGCGCCCGGCACGAGCATCCGGTCCGGGTGGTGCCCGAGCCGCGAGTCGTACGACCCGAAGCCGGTCAGCCACGCGACCGGCACGAACCCCTTCGCGGCCAGCACCGCGTAGTACGCCATCGGCCCGTGCCCCTTGGACAGCAGGAACCGGTCCCGCGCCGGGTCGTCGAGCCGGTCCGGTGCGACCCGCAGCACCCGGTCGTACAGAACCCACAGCGCGTCCAGCGTGGACGTGGCGGCCGGCCCGTGCTTCTCGTCGCCGGTCATCAGCCGCATGAGTGCGGGCAGGTCGGCGTAGCCGTACCCGCGCACCTCTTCCTCGGTGATCGTCATGCCGACGAGCGTGCAACCTCAAGCGGACTTGAGGTCAAGCCCCCCCCGGGTGGCACCCTGGTGGCACCCCGGAGGCCGCCCGGGAGGCCGCCTCGGCGGACGCGTCATCGGCTACGTCGTCGGCTCCGGCTTCCGCTTCGGCTCCCGTGGCGGCCCGCCGGAAAGGGGCGCGCGACCACCGACGCGAGTGCGGTATTGTTTCCCTGTCCGTACGGCCGGGGGAAACCCCAGGTCAGACGGGCAACGGGACGTGGCGCAGCTTGGTAGCGCACTTGACTGGGGGTCAAGGGGTCGCAGGTTCAAATCCTGTCGTCCCGACTTCGCGAAGTCGCGAGTCGGAGGCTGTTTCGGCGAGAAGCCGAAGCGGCCTCTCTTTGCTTTCCCGGGCAAACGATGGCCGCCCCGGCGACGCCCCCGCCTACCAGGTGCGTTCCCGGCGCAGCGCCGATTCCGCCAGGGCCCGGATGTGCACTCCCTGCAGGAACAGGTCGTAGAACCATTCGGGCAGGACCAGCATCGAGGTGGCCGCCACCTTCCATCCCCGGGCTTTCACGGTGATCGCGCGCTCGATGGCGTAGAACCCGGTGAGGGCCAGCCAGAACGGGGCGATGTGCAGGCCGGCTCCGGTGGTCAGGTACCACAGGACGGCTCCGACGTAGATGGCGGACACGGCCGTCCCCAGCAGGGCGACCAGCTGTCTGGCCCATCCCTCGCAGGTGTGGCGCGTGAGCCCGTAGTCGAACAGGTTCTCCAGCGCTCCCCGCTTCCAGCGCAGTCTCTGCCGGGCGAGGTCGCCCCAGGTCGGCATGACCTCCGTCGTCATGGTGGCGTGGGACGGGGCGACGACGCGCCACCCGCGGTGTTTGAGGGCGAGGGTGAGTTCGTTGTCCTCGGTCAGCACCTTCGTGTCGTAGACGCCGTCCCCGGCCGGCAGCCGTCCGTCGCGCCGCGCGGCCACGACGTCCCTCAGTGCCGCCACGCGGAACAGGCAGGCGGTGCCCGTCAGGCACAGCACCTTTCCCCGCTTGCGTGCGGTGTCCCGGGCGTACCGGACGTATTCGTTGCGCTGGAACGCGCCGCACAGTCCGCCGCCCTCGCGGCCGCGGAAATTGCCGCCCACGGCGCCGTAGCCCGCACGGAGTCCGGCGTGCGTCACCTCGATGAAGTGGGGATCGAGGTAGGTGTCGGCGTCCTGCACCAGCACCGCGTCGTCGTCGGCGAGGGTGGGCAGCAGCTCGCGCAGCGCCCCGTTGAGGTTGCCGGCCTTCTTGTGCCGGTTGCCGACCGAGTGCCGCACCTCCGCGCCCGCGCGCCGGCCGATGCGCTCCAGTTCGGCTGTCCTCCGCTGGTCCCGGTAGGGGTCGAGGGTGAGGATCACGCGGTCCGCGGGACGCGTCTGCCGGCTGAGCGCGTCCAGAACGCGCGGCAGCGAGTCGACTTCCTTGTAGGCCGGCACGACCACCACCACCTGGTGCGGGGCGCCATGGACCGTGCCGTGACCCTCGGTGCGAGACATGACGTCCGCCCTCCGTCGAGCAGAACCGGATGGGTTTCGAAATGTATGTTTACGGCGTATACGTACACTATGGAACGAGGGAGGTCCGCAGTCAACGCGAGGCACGATGCGAGGCACGGTGCGCCGAGGGGTCGTGGAGGTGCGGCATGGCGGCCACGGGACGCGGTGGCGGGTACGGCAGGCTGAGCCGGCACCGCATGCTGCTCGGCGCCCTCGAACTGGTGGACCGGGAGGGGCTCGCCGCGCTGAGCATGCGCCGTCTGGGTGCCGAGCTCGGTGTGGAGGCGATGGCGCTCTACCGGCACGCGGCGAGCAAGGACGAGCTCCTCGACGGGCTGATCGAGGAGCTGTACCGCGAACAGGAGGAACGCCGGGCCGCCGAGGGGCGGCCGGACGCGGCGGACGGGACGGAGCCCTGGCGGGCCGGTCTGCACCGCATCGCCCGGACGACGTACGAGATCTGCCGGGCCCACCCCCGGGCCGCGCCCCTGCTGACCACCCGGGTGCTGGAAGCGCCGCCGGCGCGCCGGCCGTCCGCCGTTCTCAGGGGGCACGCGGCGGTGCTCGCCCTGCTGCGGGAGGCCGGGCTCGACGAGCACCGCGTCCCCGGCGTCTTCCGCGCCTGCCTCACCTGGATCCACGGCTATCCGGCGGTGGACCTGTGCCTCATGGAGCCGCCGGAGGAACTGCCCGAACTCCGCGCCGCGACGACTGCCGAGCCGGCCGGACCGGCCGGGCTCGCCGCCGGCCTCGACGCGCTGCTCGACCGCCTCGTCGGGCCGGCCGGCCCGCCGGGCCAGAGCCATGACTCGGGCTGAAGGGGGGCGCCGTGAGGGCCGGAGCCGAAGCCGCTGCGGGTTGGACGCCGCTGTGGGTTGACGTCGGCGGCACACGGAGAGAAGGTTGTATGTATACGGCGTAAACAGGCGTCGATACGGCGTAAACAAGCGCCGTCACGGCGGGACCGAGTGTCGCCGGCACATCCCTTTCGAAAGCGCGCGTAAATCCACGGATCCGGGGGTCCTTCCGGCGTGCTTTTGCTTTCCCCGATCGTCCTGTCATTGGCGTGCAGCCGCCCGTCTGCGGTGTCGGACGCTGTGCGTATGGAAGGAGCACCTCATGGCGGATTACACAGGCGCAGGAACCGCGGCTTCCGCCGGCGTCGGTGCAGGCGTCCTGCCCGTCACCGGCGGGGTCGACAGCATCTGGTTCTGGGTCGTGATGTTCGTCCTCGTCTCGGCGGGCTTCGCCGTGCTGCGGCTGGTTCCGCGCCGAGCGCACGACGACGACACCTAGCGATCGCCGGCCCACCCCCCGAGGCGGGGCCGCCTGCCCGCGGCCCCGCCGCACACCCAGGGACGAGGCACCATGCGGACACTGATCCGTCTGTTCGGTATCGGTCTGATCCTCGCCGGGCTGCTGGTGGGGGGTCTCGCCCTGTACCAGAACCGGCAGCACGACCTCGCCTACGGCCGCGCCCAGCGCGACCTGCGCGCACAGCTCGCGCATCCCCCGGCCGGGCACGACGAGCCGGCCGTCGCCACCGGCACACCACGGACGCGGACGCAGCCGGATCCCCGGGACGGAACCGCGCTCGCGGTCCTGCGCATCCCGAGATTCGGCGCCGGGTACCACCCGGTGATCGTCGAGGGCGTCACCCAGAACGATCTCGCGGAGGGACCGGGACACTATCCGGGCTCCGCGATGCCTGGCGAGATGGGCAACTTCGCGGTCGCCGGTCACCGGACCGGCTGGGGCGAGCCCTTCCGGAGGCTCGACACGCTGGCGCGGGGCGACGCACTCGTCGTCGCGTGGCACGGGCGGACGTACACCTATCGGGTCACCGGCACGAGGACGGTGGAGCCGACCGACGTCGGTGTCGTCCTGCCGGTCCCCAACAGGCCCGGCGTCACGCCCGACCGGGCCCGCATCACCCTCACCACCTGCGCGGACCGCGACCCGCTGACCCGGGCCTACACGCACCGCCTCATCGTCTGGGGAGAACTGGACCGTCACTGACGCCCCCCGTCACCGGCGCTTCCTCCGCCGCGTTCGCCGCCCCGGTAACCTGGCCCGCGAGCCGACAGGGAGGGCCCGGTCATGCGTGAGCTTGCGGACACGGCGCGCCAGTGGATCGCGCAGGGGCGGCCCGGAGTGCTCGCCCGGCCGCTCAGCGAGCGGGGGTTCGGGCCCAAGCGGCCCGCCGACGCGCTGCTGATCGACGCGGACGGCCGCTGCCACGGCGCCCTGTACCGGGGCGCCTTCGACCGGCTCCTCGCCGGCGAGGCCGCCGCGCTCACCGCCGCCGGCCGCACCGCCCGGGTGTGCACGGTGTCCGTCCACGCCGACGAGGTCCATCAGGCGCGGCTGACCTGCGGCGGCCAGGCCGAGATCCTGCTCCAGCCGCTGTCCGCCCTGCCCGCCCGCTGGTGGGACCTGCTCGCCGACGGCGCCGACGCCGCGCTGCTCACCCACCTCGACGCGTCCCGCCACGAGGCCGTCAGCCGCGTGGTTCCCGCCGACGCGCAAGCCGACACCGCCGCCCCGCCCGCCGACGCGGCCCTCTCACCCGCCGCTGCGGACGCCGATGCCGCCGGCTCACCCGTCGGTTCCGACGCCGCCGCGCAGGCCCGCGCACTGTTGCGCCGGCACCGGGCCGGCCGCGAGGCGCTGCCGGACGGCGACGGCGTCGTCCTGGTCGAGACCTGCCCGGCCGTCGTGCACCTGGTGATCGTCGGCGCGGGCGAACTGGCCGAGCTGCTCCAGGCGCAGGCCCGGCTGCTGGACTGGGACGCCACCGTCACCGAGGACCTGGAGCGGGCCCGCGCACTGCTGGCCGCACGCCCGGCCGCCGCCTGCCTGGTCGTCCTCAGTCACGAGCCCGACGTCGACGTGCCCGTGCTGCACACCGCGCTGACCTCGGGTGTCCCGTACGTCGGCGCGCTCGGCTCCCGGCACACCCAGGAGCGGCGCACCGCCGCCCTGCTGGACGCGGGCGTGACCGAGGAGCGGCTGAGCGCCGTTCACGGCCCGATCGGCCTCGACCTCGGCGCGCGCACCCCGGCCGAGACGGCCCTGGCGATCTGCGCCGAGGTCCTCGCGAGTCTCGCGGAGAAGACCTGAGGGACCCGGTGTCAGTGCGGCAGGCCCAGATGCGCAAGGGCCTGGCGGAGCAGGAAGCCATGACCGCCCGGCATCTCGCTCTGCACGCCCGGTGAGGCCGCCTCGTGCGGGTCGAACCAGACCAGGTCCAGGGCGTCCTGACGCGGCCGGCAGTCCCCGGTCACCGGCACGATGTAGGCGAGCGACACCGCGTGCTGGCGCGGGTCGTGGTACGGCGAGACGCCCTGCGTGGGGAAGTACTCGGCCACGGTGAAGGGCTGCAGAGAGGCCGGGATGCGGGGCAGGGCCACCGGCCCGAGGTCCTTCTCCAGGTGCCGCAGCAGGGCGTCGCGGACCCGCTCGTGGTGCAGGACCCGGCCGGAGACCAGTGTCCGGCTGACCGTTCCGTCCGGCCCGATGCGCAGCAGCAGGCCGATGCTGGTGACTTCGCCGCTGTCGTCGACCCGGACGGGGACGGCCTCCACGTACAGGATCGGCATGCGCGCCCGCGCCTGCTCCAGCTCGTCGGAGGAGAGCCAACCGGGCGTGGTTTCGGTCATGTCAGACATTGTTTGATCATACTTTCAGGAGGGACCGGAAAGGCGGTAGACCTGGCGGGCGTTGTGTGCTCCCGCCCACTCGGCGATACGCAGCGCGTCCGGCAGACCCATCTCGTCGGCGGCCACCCGCGCCTCCAGCAGCTCGGCCAGCCCCCGCCGGAAGGCCAGCGCCCCGAGCGTGTAGAACTCGGCCACACCGCAGGCGTCGGAGCTGTACAGCAGCTTGTGGAACGGCGTGATCTCCAGGGCCTCGGCCAGCACCGCACGCGCACGGGCCGGGCCGACATGGTGCAGGGTGAGGCCGACGTCCAGGTGGACCTGCTCGAACACCGCGGCCAGATACGCGGCCTGCCGCTGGTACGGCCAGCAGTGCAGCAGCAGGACGGGGATCGTGCCGGCGGTCAGATGCAGCCAGTCCGTCAGCAGCGCCGGATCCGAGCGGTGCAGCCGCAGATCGTTGTCGCCGAAGCCGACGTGCAACTGGAGCGGCAGCCCCAGGTCGACGGCCGTCCACAGCAGGTGCCGTACCAGCACCGGGTCGGCGAGCCGGCCGCCGTGCGCCCGCCAGGCCGCGGCCGCCGCGGTGACCTCCGCGTCCGTGGGGCGGGCCGGGTCCAGCGCGAAACCGGTGCGGTAGGCCGCGACCGACTTCACCGCCACCACGCCCGGCCGCCGTACGGCCTCCTGGGCGGCCGCACGGAACGCGCCGGCGTACGCGTCCGCCTCGACCCCGCGCGCGGCCACCGCCTCGGCGACCGATTCCAGCCGTACCACCTCGTACGCCACCGCCGTTCCGGCCGCCTCGGCGGGGCCGACGGATCCGGGTGGCGCGAAACCGGTGTCGACGCAGTACACCTCCGTGTGCGCGGCGGCGAGGAAGCGCCGGTTCACCTCCCGCACGCCCAGCTCGGCCCGGCGCGCCAGATACTCCTCGGGCGGGGCGTGCCGCTCCAGATCGAGCAGGGGAGCGCAGTACCGGCGTACGGCGAGGCCGACGGGTGTGTCGAAGGACGACGTCCCCGGCCAGCGGTCGCCCTCGGTGAGCAGCGCCTCGAAGCCGGCCCGGTCCAGGTCGGCCGCGACGACGCCGTGGCAGTGGTGGTCCACCAGCGGCAGCGCGGCGAGCGCGTCGGCGACGGCGCCCATGGTCAGTACCGCCACCGATAGGCAGCGGCGACCTGCGCGTCGTCCAGTCCGGCGACGGCGGCGACCTCTCCTTCGCGTACGGCGACGACCGCGTCCGCGAGGACCGGGCCGAGCGCGTCGCGCAGCACCGGGTCCGCGCGGAACCGGTCCACCGCTTCCGTCAGGGACACCGGCAGCCGGTGCACGTCCCGCTTCGCGGCCTCTTCGGCGGGCAGCGACGCCGGGTCCCCGGTGACCTCGTCGGGCAGCACGGCGCCCGACGCCAGGCCGTCCAGCCCGGCGGCGAGCAGACAGCCCAGGGCGAGATAGGGGTTGGCGGCCAGGTCGACGGGCTTGACCTCGACGTTCGCGTCCGACGCGCGGCGGCCGGCCATGCCGGCGACCATCCGCAGGGCGCACTCGCGGGTCTCCAGGCCCCAGGCGGTGTACACCCCCGCCCACTGGGACGGTTTCAGCCGCAGATAGCTCGCGGGGCTCGGCGCGGTCACCGCCGTCAGACCGGGAAGATGGGCGAGGAGGCCCGCCGCGAAGGACTCGCCGTCGGCCGTCATCGCGTACCGGCCCTCGCCGCCCGTGTGCAGATTCGTCCCGGCCCGCCAGGCGGAGAGGTGGACGTGTCCGCCGTTGCCGACGCCCTCGGCGAGCACGGCGGGCGCGAACGACACCCGCAGCCCGTGCCGCCGGGCCACCGCGCGGATCGTGTGCCGCACCAGCAGGCTGCGGTCGGCCGCCGCGACCGGGTCCAGGGCGCCGACGGAGATCTCGAACTGCCCGGCGGCGTACTCGGGGTGCAGCTGGTCGACGTCCACTCCCTGCGCGTGACAGGCGGCCAGCAGATCGGCGAGGTAGTCGCCCAGTTCCACCTGCCGCTCGGCGCCGTAGGCGGGACCGGTGGCGGCGGGCGCGAACTCCCCGTCCGGCGCCGACGCCAGGCCCACCGACCACTCGATCTCGATCGCGGCGCGGAAGGACAGCCCGTGTGTGCGGGCCGCGTCCGCGGTGATGCGGCGCAGGAAGGTCCGGCTGCACCCGGGATGCGGCGCGCCGTCCTGGGTGATCCGGTCGACGGGCGCCCATGCCCATCCGGGCTGCCCGGCCAGCACCGTGATCCGGTCCAGGTCGGGGAAGAGGCGCAGATCGCCGTCGGGGGAGCCGAGCACATCGGTGGTGGCGATGCCGTCACCGGCCAGGAAGGTGTCGAACACCGGGGACATCCCGACGCCCCACGCCGCCGCCGAGGCGAGCTTCGCGGCCGGAACGGTCTTGATCCGCGTGACACCGGCGGTGTCGACATACGCCAGCACCACCCCGTGCACGCCCCGCCCGGACAGCTCACCGGCCAGCGCGGTGGCCCGTTCGACGTCGCCCGGGCGTCCGCCGGGGACGGGATCGGCAAGCGTGGTCATCGCATCCTCCTCGTCGCACCGGACGTCGCCGCCTCATTGTGCCGCCCGGTGATCACGCTGTCCCCCGGATCCGCACAAGGGAACCGGGACGAGGGAGTCGGGACGAGGGAACCGGGACGTGGGATCGGGCCGGGCACTGGGTCCGGGGAATCGGGACAAGGGCGCGAGGGTCCGGGGAATCGGGACAAGGGGCGCGAGGGCACCTCCCGTAGGGTGGAAAGGACGCCCCCGATCGAGAGCAGGACATGCCCTACAGCAGCGCGCCCCTGGTCAGCACCCCCGAGCCCCGCTCCGGTGACACCCCCGCCGACATCCGGCTGATCGTCACCGACATGGACGGCACGCTCCTGGACGACGACAAGCAGGTCCCGCCCGGCCTGTGGCGCACGCTGGAGCAGCTGCGCGAGCGGGGCGTGCTGTTCAGCCCGGCCAGCGGACGCCAGTACGCCACGCTCGCCAGGCAGTTCGCGGACGTCGCCGAGGGCATGGTGTTCATCGCCGAGAACGGCACCTACGTGGTGCGCGACGGCGTCGAACTGAGCTCGGACCCGCTCCAGCGGGAGGCCGCCGTCCGCATCGTCGGCGCGGCCCGCCGTCTCGCCGCCGCCGGCGTCGACGCCGGCGTCGTGCTGTGCGGCAAACGGGCCGCGTACGTCGAGCGCACCGACGAGGCGTTCCTGGCCGAGGTGCGCAAGTACTACGCCGAGCACCGTGTCGTGCCGGACGTCACCGCCGTCGACGACGACTTCATCAAGGTCGCCGTGTACGACTTCGGCTCCGCCGAGCGCGGCGCCGCCCCCGGCCTGGCGCAGTTCGCCGGCACCCACCGCGTCGTCGTCTCCGGCGAGCACTGGGTGGACGTGATGAACCGCACCGCCGACAAGGGCGCCGCCGTCCGCCGGCTGCAGCGTGAGCTGGGCATCACCCCGGCCCAGACCATGGCGTTCGGCGACTACCTCAACGACCTGGAGATGCTGGACGCCGCCGAGTGGTCCTTCGCGATGACCGGCGCCCACCCGGACGTCGTCCGCCGCGCCCGGCACCTGGCCCCCTCGAACAACGACGACGGCGTCCTGCGCACCATCGCCCGCGTTCTGCGGCTGCCGTAGCCGCTCAGCCGGCCACCCGGCCGACCAGCACGAACTCGTTGTAGGGGAAGACCCGGCCGATGGCCCGGGGGAAGGGGAAGGAGTAGGTCCGCGCGACGGAGATGCCCGCCTGCCTCGCGTGCCGGTCCAGCTCCTTGAAGCCGACGAAGCGCACATGCGTGGCGTCGGTCTTGAACCCGGCCTCCTGCGGCGTGATGAGCACGACCGACCCGCCCGGCTTGACCAGCGGAAGGTACTGCTCCAGCACGCTCTGGGCGAGTTCCTCGTCCATGTGCTCCAGGACGTGCGCGCACAGCAGGCTGTCGAACGAGCCGGGACCGCACCCGGGTGTCGCGGCCAGCTCCTCCGGCGTGTACGCGGTCAGCCCCCGCTCACGGCACACGGCCACGGAGTGGGCGTTGTGGTCGACTCCGACGCTGTCGGGTCCGCAGTTCAGCAGGTTGCGGCCGAGCCCGCAGCCCACGTCGAGAACCCGGCCGAGGCGCAGACGCCGCAGATTCCAGCGGTACGGGGCCTGGGTCGGCAGCAGCCGTCGGACGCCGGCCGTCTCCAGCCGGGCGAGCCGCTGGGTGTAACCGGAGGATGCTGTTGCTGAGCCAAGAGCTTCGTCCTGGACTCCGGACATCGGTGACCGCCGTCCTTTCGGGTTCGCGCAGGTGATCTCTGCCACAACCTATGACGCAGAGCCCGCTCCCGCACGGAACTGAATCGGCCATTTTCATATTTTCACCTCGCGGTCACTTGCGGAACCGCCCGCAGAGCGCTGGGGACTGGAGCCGGCCGGGCCCGTCGGCCGAGAATCGCCGCAGTCGATCACAAGGAGGCAGCAGCATGACCGATCCGTCCGCGGTGGCCCGACTGACGCGTGAGGTGACCGACGCGGTGAAGGCCGCGGAGCTCGAGGACTTCTACCGCGACCTGCACCGCCATCCCGAGCTCGCCTTCCAGGAGCACCGCACCGCGGACCGGCTCGCCGCACGGCTGCGCGCGGCCGGATACGCGGTGACCGAGGGCGTCGCCCGCACCGGTGTGGTGGGGGTGCTGGCCAACGGCGACGGGCCGGTGGTGTGGCTGCGCGGCGACATGGACGCGCTGCCGGTGCGGGAGGCGACCGGGCTGCCCTACGCCTCGACCGCGGACGGGGTGATGCACGCCTGCGGTCACGATCTGCACGTCACCTGGCTGGCCGGGGCCGCCGAGGCCCTCGCGGCGGCCCGCGCCACCTGGTCCGGCACGCTCGTCGTGATCGGCCAGCCAGCCGAGGAGAGCGGCGGGGGAGCGGGCGCGATGGTCGCGGACGGACTGCACGAACGCTTCCCGCGCCCCGACGTGCTGTTCGGCCAGCACGTCGCCCCGGGCCCGGCCGGGTTCTACCCGCACACCCCCGGCCTCACCATGTCCGCCGCGGACGACATCGACGTCGTCGTGCACGGCGTCGGCGGCCACGGCTCACGCCCCGAGTCCACCGTCGATCCGGTCGTGACGGCGGCGTACATCGTCACCCGGCTGCAGAGTGTGGTCTCCCGTGAGGTGGCGGCGAAGGAGTCGGCGGTGCTGACCGTGGGCCGCTTCCACGCCGGCACCAAGCACAACATCATTCCCGACGAGGCCCGGCTCGCCCTGAACCTGCGCACCCAGAACACCGCCGTACGCGAACGCGTCCTCACGGCGGTCCGGCGGATCGTGGAGGGCGAGTGCGCGGCGGCCGGCTGCCCGATCCCGCCCGAGGTGAGCGTGCACCAGGGCTACCCGAACACCGTCAACGACGCCGCCCTGGACGGCGAGATCGCCGCGGTGCACCGCGCCCTGTTCGGCGAGCACACCGTCTTCGACTTCGGCCCGGCCATGGGCAGCGAGGACTTCTCCCTGCTGGCACCCGAGAGCGTGCCGTACGACTACTGGTACGTCACCTCGACACCGGCCCCGGTGTGGGAGGCGGCCCCGGGCGTGGAACTCGCCGAGAAGTTCGCCAACGTCCCCGGCAACCACAGCCCCCTGTTCGCCCCCGACCCGGCGGTCCTGTTGCCGGGCGTCCAGACCCTGGTCGCGGCGGCCCTCACCCGCCTGGCGGCCTGACCGGCACCCGCGAGCGGCGGCCGGAGGCCACGGTCGGCACCGGCCGCCGCAGGCAGGCGAGGGGCGGGGAAGGGGGTCAGTCTCCCTGAACCCGCCGCCGTACGTCCTCCACGACCGCCTTGTCCAGCGCGGCCCGTACCAGTGCCGCGGCCAGCACCGCCGTCTCCGTATCCCCGGCGAGCCGCACCAGCTCACCGGGATCCTCCGGCAGCCCGAGCCGCGCGGCGCCGTGCAGCGCCTTGCCGTCCACCAGCGGCCCGGCCTCCTCCCACACCCGCTGCACCTCCCGCAGGAAGATGTCCGCACCGGCCGGCCCCACCCCCGGGACCTCCTGCAACAGCCGGCGCAGCTCGTCCCTGTCGCCGCCCGCCTCCTCGCGCAGTCGCCGCAGGTCCCCCCGCCACCGCGAGACGACCAGTTCGGCCCCGTCGCCCAGCATGGTCGCCGTGCGCTCGTCGTAGCGCCGGTAGCCGCCCCGCCCCAGCGCGTCGACCCGCTGCTGCCAGTCCGCCTCGGCCATCCGGCGCGGATCGCGCAACCCGGCCGCGTCCAGCTCGCGCGCGGCCGCGACCGCCACCGAGGCCCGGATGCGGGCGCTGAGCAGCACGGACAGCACCAGCAGCCGGTACAGCGGCTGCGGGGTGTCCCGCAGCCGGATACCGGCCTGCTCGGCGTAGGTGCGGCCCTGGGCGCGCACCAGCTCCCGCAGCAGCTCCCGCTGCGCGCGCCGGTCGTCGCTCATGGTTTCAGCGGGTCGTGACCGATCGTCATCAGCCGGTGCCGGCGGCGGGTGTCCGCGGCCTCCGGCTCGTTCTCGACGTCGGCCTCCTCGTCCACGGTCTCGACGACCTTCCGCATCACCCGCAGATCGTCCTGGGTCAAGTCGGTGCGCCGCTTCTGCAGGATGGCCAGCACGTGCTGCCCGGTCGGGCTCCCCGCCTCCTCCGGCAGGGGCTCGGTGTCCTCGGCGGCGTCGCGCACCTTCAGCCAGGCGGCCAGTTCGGCGGAGGTCATGTTCACCGCGCGGTGGAAGTCCTCCCACAGCGCGTCGAGTTCGAGGGCGTCGGTCATCGGCTGCCCCTTTCGTTGCGTCGCACGTCGTACGGGGTTCGGTCGTACGGGGTTCGGTGGTACGGGGTTCGCACGCCCGGTCAGTCCCGCGGGAAGTTCTCCGCCTCGAACATCCACCGCTGCTTCTCCAGTTCGGCGGTGATGCCGATGAGCAGGTCCTGGGTGACCGGGTCGGGCTTGTCGGTGGCCTCGATCCGGGTCCGCAGCCGGGTGACGGCCTCCTCCAGGGACCGCACCATCAGCCCCACGACCTCCGTGTCGCGCAGCCAGCCCTCCTTCGCGCCGGGCAGCCCGTAGGCGGCGGCGACGGTCTCGGGGCGGCCGTCCGGTGTCACGCCCAGTGCCGCGGCACGCTCCGCCACGGTGTCGGCGAAATCGCGGGCGGCCGTGACCACCTCGTCCAGCTGAAGGTGGATCGAGCGGAACCGCGGCCCCACCACGTTCCAGTGCGCCTGCTTGGCCACCAGTGACAGGCCGAGCAGGTCCACGAGGGTCTCCTGCAGGGCCTGGCCGGTGATCCGGCGGGCGTCCTCGGGCAGCGTGCTCTTCACCACGGTCATGCGCGCTTCTCCTCCTCACGTCGTTCTCTCGAGAGCGCGGAGCGGCCCGGCGCACACGTTCCCGCGAGTCCGGTCCCGTCGGCGGCGTGCCGCGGCCACCCCATGGGCGCGCGGGTGCCCGTGCCCCGGGAGGGCAAACCGCGGCCCGGGCGGTGCGTCCGGGATGCGGTCCGGGCCGTCTCAGGACGTGAGCACCCGGTCCACGAACCCGGTGACCTCGGCGAACACCTCGTCCTTGTCGGTCTCGTGGAACACCTCGTGCCGCGCACCGCCGTAGATCCGCTCGGCCGGCCCGCCGTTCCCGGCGAGCCGTTCGACGCCGATCCGGCTGCCCGGCAGCGGGACGAGCCGGTCGTCGTCGCCGTGCAGCCACAGCACCGGCAGCCGGCCCACGTCACCGCCCTCCGCCACGGTCTGCAGCGTGCGCACGAACGCCTCGAGCGTCGGCCGCTTCATCGGCCCGTGCCACACCAGCGGGTCCGCCGCGTACGCCGCCCCCACGGCCGGATCGCGGGACAGCGCGGCCGGGCTGACCGGCACGTCCGGGATCTCGCCGTGCCGCTCGGCGTGCGCGAGCAGCCGCTCGGGTGTCTCCCACGCGCCGATCACCGGCCCGGACAGCACCAGCGCGACCAGGTCGTCACCGTACCGCTGGGCGTAGCGCGCGGCGATCAGGCCGCCCATGGAGTGGCCGATCAGCGCCACCGGCAGTCCGGGGTGCGCGGCCCGCGCCAGCCGGGCCACCGTGTGCACGTCGGTGACGACGTCCTCGAAGTCCTCGATCACCGCCCGCTCGCCCGCCGACCGTCCGTGCCCGGTGTGATCCGGTCCGTACACCGCCGCGCCGTGCTCCAGCAGGACGTCCGCGAGGCCCCCGTAGCGGCCGATGTGCTCGCCGTAGCCGTGCACGACGAGGGCGAGGTACCGGGCGTGCGGGTTCGGCCACTCGCGGGCGACGATGGTGCCGCGGGTTCCGGTCAGGACGTGCTCGCGGGACTCGGCCATGTGTCCTCCGCCGGGTGGGTGCAGCTGGCAAGGGGGGATCTTCCCAGGGGGCGGTCCCGCGGTCTATAGTCCAAAACTAGCAGTGCTAATTAAGAGCTCGCTGGTCCACAGCGCCGTCGGTCAGGAGTCCTTCCGTTGCGTCCCGTCCACTTCGCGGCCGCCCGCCGCACCCCCATCGGCAAGCTGCGCGGCGCGCTGTCCTCCGTCCGCCCCGACGACCTCGCCGCCGCGGTGATCCGCGGCCTGATCGCCGACGTGCCGGCGCTCGACCCCGCGCGGATCGACGACGTCTACTGGGGCGCCGCCAACCAGGCCGGTGAGGACAACCGCAACGTCGCCCGCATGGCCGCCCTGCTCGCCGGCCTGCCCGAGAGCGTCCCCGGCGCCACGGTCAACCGGCTGTGCGCCTCCGGCCTCGAAGCGGTCACCACCGCCGCCCGCACGATCGCCGCGGGCGAGGCCGAGCTCGTCATCGCGGGCGGCTCGGAGTCGATGAGCCGCGCGCCCTTCGTTCTGCCCCGCCCCGACGAGGCCCTGCCGCACCGCATCGAGACCCACGACACCCGGCTCGGCTGGCGGCTGGTGAACCCGGCGATGAAGGACCTGCACGGCCTGCTCGCCATGGGCGAGACCGCCGAGGAGGTCGCCGCACGGTACGGCATCAGCCGGGAACGGCAGGACGAGTTCGCGCTGCGCAGCCACCAACGCGCCGCCGAGGCACGCAAAATGGGCCACTTCCACGACGAGATCCTGCCCGTCGAGCGTCCGGACGGCACGGTCGTCGACACCGACGAGTGCGTCCGCGAGGACACCTCCTACGACAAGCTCGCGCGCCTCAAGCCCGTCTTCCGCTCCGGCGGCACGGTCACCGCGGGCAACGCCTCCCCGATGAACGACGGCGCGGCCGGGCTGATCCTGGCCAGCGAGGAGGCGCTGAACGAGCTGGGGCTCGAATCCATGGGCCAGTACGTCGCCGGAGGCTCCGCGGGCGTCCACCCCGACGTCATGGGCATCGGCCCGGTCCCGGCCACCCGCAAGGTGCTCGCCCGGGCCGGCTGGAGCATCGGCGACGTGCAGGAGGCCGAGTTCAACGAGGCGTTCGCCGCCCAGGCCCTCGCATGCGTCGACCAGCTCGGCATCGACCCCGACCTGGTCAACGCGAGCGGTGGCGCCATCGCGCTGGGCCACCCGCTCGGCTGCTCCGGCGCCCGCATCCTGACCACCCTGCTGCACCGCATGCGCCGCACGGGCGCCGAGCGCGGCCTCGCCACGATGTGCGTGGGCGTGGGCCAGGGCAGCGCGGTGCTGGTCGAACGGCACTGAGCCGAGCGCAACGGGACCGGTGCCGGCCGAGCGGCACCGAGCCCTGCGCAGCAGGACCACGAGGACTCCCCGCACGGGATCCGGTAACAAGAGCCGCAAGGAATCGGAGCGACACTCCATGGCAACCCTCTCCCTGGCCGTCATCCTCGCCGAGAACGCCCGGCGCCGTCCGGAGAAGACCGCCCTGATCGAGGGCGAGCGGCGGCTGACCTTCGCCGAGGTGTGGCGGCAGGCGCTGGCGCAGGCCGGCGCGCTGACCGGGCTGGGCGTGGCGCCGGGGGACCGCGTCGCCCTGATGGCACCCAACACCGCCGAGTTCCCGCTCGCCTACTACGCCGTCGCCGCGTCCGGCGGGGTCGTCGTCCCCGTGCACCTGCTGCTGTCCGCACCCGAGGTCGAGCACGTCCTGCGCGACAGCGGCGCCACGCTGCTGCTGGTCCACCCCGCGCAGGCGGACACCGGGCGCGCCGCCGCCGAGGCCACCGGCGTGCGGGTCGTCACCCTCGGCGAGGAGTTCGCCACCCTGGCGGCGAACGCCGAACCGCTTACGTCGTACGTCACCCGGGACGCCGACGACCCGGCCGTCGTCTTCTACACCAGCGGCACCACCGGTGTGCCCAAGGGCGCCGTGCTCAGCCACTTCAACCTGGTGATGAACGCGACCGTCAACGCCTTCGACGCCAACGACATCCGCCCCGACGACACCGCGCTCGGCGCGCTGCCGCTCTTCCACGCCTTCGGGCAGACGGTGTCCATGAACTCCACCTGGCGGGCGGGCGCCACCCTCGTCCTGCTGCCCCGCTTCGACGCGGCACGCGCGATCGAGCTGATGGTGGCGGAGAAGGTGAACACCTTCCACGGCGTGCCCACCATGTTCGTCTCGCTCGCCGCCGCGGCAGCCGGCGCGCCGGCCCTGCCCGAGCTGCGGGTGTGCATCTCCGGCGGCGCCTCGCTGCCGGTCGCGGTGCTGGAGCGCTTCGAGGCGGCGTTCGGTGCGCGCATCTACGAGGGGTACGGGCTGTCGGAGACCTCGCCGACGGCGACGGTCAACCAGCCCTGGTTCGGCACCCGGGCGGGCACCATCGGGCACCCCCTGTGGGGCGTCGACGTGGAGATCGCCCGCGCCGAGGTCGAGGGCCGCATCGAACTGCTGCCGCCCGGTGAGCTGGGCGAGGTCGTCATCCGCGGTCACAACGTCTTCTCCGGCTACCTCGGCCGCCCCGAGGCGACCGCGGAGGCCGTGGTCGACGGCTGGTTCCGCACCGGCGACCTCGGCACCAAGGACGAGGACGGCTTCCTGAGGATCGTCGACCGCAAGAAGGACGTCATCATCCGCGGCGGCTACAACGTCTACCCGCGCGAGGTCGAGGAGGTCCTGATGCGCCACCCCGGCATCGCCCAGGTCGCCGTGATCGGCCTGCCGGACGACCTGCACGGCGAGGAGGTGTGTGCGGTCGTCGTCCCGGCGCCCGGCACCGCCCCGGACGCCGCCGCGCTCACCTCGTGGTCCAAGGAGCACCTGGGCCGGCACAAGTACCCGCGGCGGGTGGAGTTCGCCGACGCGCTGCCGCTGGGCCCGAGCATGAAGGTGCTCAAGCGGGAGCTGCGCACGCAGTACGCCGGGGGCTGAGGCCCGCCGGTGCGGCCGGCGAACGACGACATAGCATCGGTGTTCGCATGGACACGATGACGCTGTGGCACATATCCGGCTGGGGGTTCGCCGCGCTCGCCTTTGCGGCGCTGCTCGTCGGCTTCTCGAAGACCGCCGTGAGCGGGGCGAACACCGTCAGCCTGGCGATCTTCGCGGCGGTCCTGCCGGCCCGCGCCTCCACCGGCGTACTGCTCCCGGTGCTGATCGCCGGGGATGTGCTCGCGGTGCTCACCTACCGGCGGCACGCGCACTGGCCCACCCTGTGGCGGCTGTTCCCGGCGGTCGCGGCGGGTGTGGTGGCCGGCACCCTGTTCCTGATGTGGGCCGGCGACGGCATCGTACGGATCTCGATCGGCGTGATCCTGCTGGTCATGGCCGCGGTGACGGTGTGGCGCCGGCGCACGGCCGAGCAGGAGGCGCAGCCCGACGAGGTCACCACCCGAGCGGGCCGGCTGAAAGCCCGCTCCTACGGCGTCCTCGGCGGCTTCACCACGATGGTCGCGAACGCGGGCGGACCGGTGATGTCGATGTACCTCCTCTCGGCGGGCTTCCGGAAACTCGGGTTCCTGGGCACGTCGGCGTTCTTCTTCCTCATCGTCAACGTCTCCAAGGTGCCCTTCAGCGCCGGCCTGGGGCTGATCGACGGCCGCTCGCTGCTGCTGGACGCGGCGCTCGCGGTGTTCGTGGTGCCCGGTGCGCTGTTCGGCAAGTGGGCCGTGCACCGGATCAACCAGCGCCTCTTCGAACAACTCGTCATCGCGGCGACGGTCCTGGGCGGCCTGCAACTGCTGCTGCGCTAGGCGTTGCCGGTCCCCGCGCGCCGGGCGCCATCGACTCGGGTTCCGGCTCGGGCTCCTGCTCTGTCTTTGTCTCTGGCTCCTGCTCCTGCTCCTGCTCCGGTTTCGTCGAGCGCGGCGAGGGCGGTGGCGGCCTCGGCCTGGCGCGGGCTCTTCAGCGCGGCGAGGGCGTCGCGGGCGGTGAGCAGCGTCTCCCGCGCGTCGAGGTGTCCCAGTGTCGCGAGCACCTGGCCCAGGTCGAGACGTGCCTGTTCGGTCCAGGACGGCATGTGCGCGGCCTCGAACGCCGCGAGGGCCTGCCGCAGCGGCTCCTCCGCCTCGGCCCAGCGCTTGAGGGCCGCCAGGTCGTTGCCGATCTGCTGCCGGGCGACGGCGTGGTACACCCCGATCAGCTCCGTCGTACGCCCCGGCACCCCGGCCCGGCAGATCCGCTCGCAGCGGCGGTGGATGTCCAGCGCCTCGGCCGCCCGGCCGGTCTGGCGCAGCAGAGCGCCGAGGGTGTTGAGGATCGTCAGCTCGCCCAGCCGGCCCTGCGGTGACTCCTGTGCGGAGAAGCGCAGGGCGCCCTCGCGCAGGCGCGCCTCGGCCTCCTCCATACGGCCCAGCCGATGGAGTGCGCCCGCGCCGTAGCCCAGCGCCCAGCCCTCCTGGAGTCCGTCGCCGCACTCGCGGGCCGCGTCCAGTGCCGCGTCGGCCCTGGACAGGGCGGCGAGCGGGTCGTGCACGCACAGGTTGTACGCCCAGGCGAGGTAGTTGAGGTGCACCGCCTCCTCCCGTCTGCTGCCCAGCAGCCGGGCGGAGTCGGCGGAAAGGCGGAACACCTCCACCCACTGCTCCCAGTGCTGGTTCAGATCGGAGAACCAGTGCATCGCCTCGGCCGTGTCCAGCACCTGCCGGTGCCGGCCGGTGTCGTGCGCCCGGCGCAGTGCGGCGAGCCACTGGGCCCGTTCGGCCTCCAGGGCTCACCGCCTGCCAGAGCGACTCGGACAGCACGTCGTCGTCCGCGCCGACCACGTCGGCCACGGTGGCGTCGTCCCCGGATGCCGCCGCGTCGACGGCCGGCCAGGGCACCGGCGCGTCCGATGCGTCCGGTGCGTCCGGGACGAGCGGCTCGGCGCGCTCGGCGGGTTCGAAGGGCTCGGGGGGCTCCTCCGGCGCCTCCGGCGGTTCGACCGGTTCGACCGGCTCGACCGGTTCGACCGGCGAGCAGGCGAAGGCCTCCACGCCGGTCCGCACCGCACGGGACGTGCGCGTCACCGCCGCCCTGCAGGACGGCCCGCCCTACACCCACATCGTCCTCACGGCCAAGAACACCACGAGGCACTCCTGCCGACTGCCGGGCTTCCCGCACATCCAGTTCCTGGAGAGCCACAAGCAGGACGTCCCCTCCGTCGCCAAGAGCAAGCCGGCCGCGCCGGTCGTGCTCGGGGCGGGCGCCCCGGCCTACGCCCTGGTGAAGCTGTCGGACGGCGGGGTCGACGAGGACAACGAGCCCGTGTCGGCGTTCTCCGTCACGCTGGAGGGCGACTCCACGGTCATCGCCGTCACCGCGCCCGGCAGCGAGGGCATCGCGGTCGACCCGGCCAAGGCCCTCACCGGCTACTGGACCCCGGAACTGCGCAACGGCGCGGACGACTTCTGAGGCCGTCCGGCGGGGACGTCGTCCCCGAGCGGACCTGAAGGGCCACGGTCGCACCGGCGTCGGAGCCACGGCTCAGGCCCACGCCGGTGCGCCCGCGCCCGCTCCGCCACCGGTGGCTGTCCGGCCCCCCGCGACTGCCCCGCCACCGGCGACGTGGCCGCGGGACGGATACGGCGCCAGAGCCGGTGACCTGCCGGGACCCGGCACCTCGTAGGCTCGGCGCCATGCCGACCCCGCACGTCCTCGTCCTCGGCGGCACCACCGAGGCCCGCCGTCTCGCCGCCGTCCTCGCACAGCGGGCGGGGGTGCGGGTGACCACCTCGCTGGCCGGGCGGGTGACCCGGCCCCAGGCGGTCGACGGCGAGGTGCGCGTCGGGGGGTTCGGCGGCGCCGAGGGGCTCGCCGGGTGGCTGCGGGAGCAGGCGGTGAGCGCGGTCGTCGACGCGACACATCCCTTCGCCGCCGGCATCACGGCGAACGCCGCCGAGGCCGCCGCGCTGACCGGCGTACCGCTGGTGGTGCTGCGCCGGCCGGGCTGGCGTCCGGGCCCCGGCGACCGCTGGCACACCGTCGCATCGCTGGACGCGGCCGCGCGGGAGCTGCCCCGCCTCGGCCGACGGGTGTTCCTCACCACGGGCCGCCTCGGCCTCGCCGCCTTCGCCGACCTGGCGGACATCGACTTCGTCGTACGGTCCGTGGAGCCGCCCGGGCCTGTGCTGCCGCCGCGGCTGGAGGTGATCCTCGCGCGGGGCCCGTTCACCGTGGACGACGAGACGAGGCTCCTGCGGGAGCACCGCATCGACGTCCTGGTGACCAAGGACAGCGGGGGAGAAGCCACGGCGGCCAAACTGACGGCGGCCCGCGCACTGGGCCTGCCGGTGGTGGTCGTACGCCGCCCGCCGCTGCCGGACGGGGTGACGGCGGTGCCGGATGTCGCGAGCGTCCTGGAGCGGCTGGGCTTCGGCCGCGGCTGACCGGGGCCCGCGGGCGGTTCGACCGGGGCCCGCAGACGGCCGACGGTCCGCAGGCGGTGAACAGCTCGAAGGCTGTGGATGGCCCGCAGGCGGTGAACGGCCCGGAGGGACTGGGGCGGTTCCTCGCGGAGGTCAGGCCGCCGCCCGTGCCGGTTGCTCACACCGGCGGCCCGCCCCCGCATGCCCGTGGCCCGGGCGGGTGCGTCAGGCGTTCTTCGGGTTGCGGCGCAGCAGATACGTGTCCATGATCCACCCCTTGCGCTCGCGCGCCTCGGCCCGCAGCCGCTCGATACGCGGTGCGGCCTCGGCGATCGGACCGGAGGCGAGGATCTCGTCCGGGGTGCCGAGATAGGCGCCCCAGTAGATGTCGATGTCCTGGTCGAGGTACTGCCGGAAGGCCTGGTGCGCGTCCAGCATCACGACCACGTCGTCCACCCCCTCCGGGAAGCCCTCCGCGAGGCGCCGCCCGGTGGTGATCTGCACCGGCCGCGCCACCCGGTTCAGCCCCGTGCGATGCCGGGCCACGAGCGAGGAGACGCTGCTGATACCGGGCACGACGTCGTAGTCGAAGGCGACCGCGCCCCGCTCGAGGACCTCGTCCAGGATCGCGATCGTGCTGTCGTAGAGCGCCGGGTCGCCCCACACCAGGAACGCGCCGGTCTCCTCCGCGCCCAGCTCCTCGGCGATCAGCCGCTCGTAGATGCCCGCGCGGGCGCTGCGCCAGTCCCCGACGGCCGGGGAGTACGCGGCGCCGCCCGCACGGCGGTCCCGCTCCGGGTCACGCGCCTCGACCACCCGGAACCCGCCCTCGGGTATGTGCGCCTCGAGCATGTCCCGGCGCAGCTGGACCAGGTCGTTCTTCACCTCGCCCTTGTCGAGGACGAAGAACACGTCCGTGGCGCGCAGCGCCTTGACCGCCTGCAGGGTCAGCTGGTCGGGATCGCCGGCACCGATCCCGATGACATGAATCTTTCGCACGCCCCGAGTCTGCCGTACGCCACTGACAGTGACCGCACCGCCCGCCGGTCAGCGCAGCCGCGGGGCCCGCTCCCGGGCGTCCACGGGCCCGCCGCCGGCCTCCACCACGGCGGCCAGCTCCCGCGCCCAGGCCACGACAGAGCCCAGCTCCATGCCGTACGGCCGTGTCTCGCCGGTGTCCGCCGTCCACTCCTCGACGGCACCCGCGCCGCGCCGCAGCAGCCGCGCCCCGCCGGTGGCGTTCCCGCGCGCCGCGTGCGTGAGGCCCACCGCGAGCTGCGCGAGCCCCCGCCACAGGGCCCGCTCCCGCTGCGGCCCCGACTTCCAGGCGTCCTCGAACACCTCGTGCGCGTGGAACGGCTTGCCGTCGTCCAGCAGCGCCTGCGCCTCGGCCACGGACTCCTCCGGGGCGCGCACCACCCCCTCCGGCTGCCGGGCCACGCCCGGGGCGCCGTAGGGCAGGGGCCGGCCCAGCCCGTCCCGGGGCCGTGCGTTGCGCGCCCGCCCCTCGCCGTCCCGGTCCCGACCGCCGTTGCCTGCCGTGCCTGCCATGGCTCGATTGTCCCGTGCGGCCCGTGCCCCCTTCGGCCCAGCCCCCGGTGTGGGGTAAAGTGCTGTTCGCGCGATCACGCGGGACACCCGTGGGTCCGCGCGGCCGGGACGTGGCGCAGCTTGGTAGCGCACTTGACTGGGGGTCAAGGGGTCGCAGGTTCAAATCCTGTCGTCCCGACTTTACGAAGTCGCAGGTGAAAGGCCGTTTCGGAGACATCCGAAGCGGCCTTTCGCGTATGCCCGGCGACGGCGTGCGTCAGCCCGGCACGCCGCCCACCCGGCGGGTCAGTTCGCGGGCGACGCGGCCCACCTCGTCGGCGATCCGCAGCCGCTGCGCCTCGTCGACCTCGCCGCCGGGGAACGTGACCGCCACCCCGGCGATCGGGTGGGCGGTGTGGTCCAGCACGGCGGCGGCCACCGAGGAGAAGCCCGTCGTGATCTCGTCCTCCTCCGTCGCGTAGCCACGCGCGCGTACCTCCGTCAGCAGGTGGCGCAGCGCCGACAGCGACGTCGGCCCGAGGTCGTTGCGGCGTACGAACGTCGAGGCGTCCGGGAACAGGGCCCGCACCTGTGCCGTCGGCAGCCGCGCCAGGACGGCCCGGCCGCTGGCCGTCAGGTGGGCGGGCAGCCGTACACCCACCTCGGTGACCAGCGGCGGACGGCCCGGGGCGCGCTCCTCGATGACGTAGATGACCTCGCGGCCGTGCAGCACCGCGAGGTGCGCGTTGTGTCCGGTGCGGTCCACGAGCCGGGCGAGCGGCACCCTCGCCAGGCGCTCGAACGGCGCCTGGCGGCTGTAGCCGGAGCCCAGTTCGAACGCGCTGACCCCGAGGCCGTAGCGCCTCTCCTCCGGCAGATGGACGACGAACCCTTCGCGGGCGAGCGTGTCGAGCAGGTGGTAGGTGGTCGACCGCGGCACGCCGACGTCCCGGCTGATCGCCGCGGCCGGCACGGGCCCGGCCTGCCCGGCGAGATAGCGGAGGATGGCGAGGACCTGGGCGGCGGCTGGTACGACGGACATGGCGCGAGACTACGTCCGCCCGGGCCGTGCGGACGGACGCGCTCCGCGACGTCTTGGATGCGAGACGGATTGCCCGGTGGGGCCATGGCGTCAGGGTTGTGACCTGCGGCTTGATGGACGCCATGGAGCCCATGGCAGAGATCGACCCCCCGGTAACGGTGAAGCAGGCGGCCATGGCCGGGCCACCGCCCGGAGCGGGCGTCTACACCAGCGTCCGTCACCTGCGCGCCGACGCCTGGAGCGCCCTGGCGGAGCAGACAGGCGCCCTCGCGGAGGGCACCCCCGGTCTCGCGGTGGGCACCCGCGGCCTCACGGAGGGGGCACCCGGCCGCCCCGAGGGGGCGGGGGCACCCGGCCTCGCGGAGGGGGCACGCGGCCCGGCGCAGTGGACCCCGGGCCCGGCGGAAGGCACACCCCGCCTCGGGGATGGGACCCACGCCCCCGCGGACGGGGCACCTCGCCTCGCGGGCGAAAGCCGCGCCCCCGCAGCGGGCGCCTCCGCCTCCGCCCGTGTCGACGAACTGCTCTCGCTCCTGACGCCGATCGAGAACTGCTGGGCCTTCCCCGGCGCGCCGGGCCTCGCCGAGCTGCGCCGTCTGAAGGAGAGCGGTGACCTGCACCGCCTGGCCCGCCGCGCCGACCAGCTGAACCGTGCCCTGGGCACCGGCACCCACCCCTCCGGGCACCCGGACGCCGTGGCGGCGGACGCACCCGGCCCCACGCGGCCCTACTGCGAGGTGCTCGTCGTCGGCGCCCTGAGCCGGGCGGAGGAGTCGGCGCTGCGCGAGGCACTGCACCGCGCCCGCCGCCCCGAGGACGAGTTCGCCTACGAACTGGTCGTGGCGCCCAGCGTCGAGGACGCGGTGGTCACCGCACTGGTCAACCCCAGCGTGCAGGCGGTCGTCATCCGCCACGGGTTCGCGGACCGCTCCCGCCACGACCTCAGCGTGCTGCGCCGCTTCCTGGAGCGCCCCGCGGCGGACGCGCCCGCCGACGGCACCGGCTTCGAGGAGCGCGCCCAGGCCCTCGGCACCCGGCTGCTTCAGCTGCGCCCCGAGCTGGACCTGTACCTGATGGCGGACGGCGCCGTCGAGCGCACCGCGGCGGCACTCGGCCGGGGCTTCGCCCGGGTCTTCCATGTGTACGAGGGCGTGCTGGAGCTGCACCTGTCGATCCTGCACGGCATCGGCGAGCGCTACCGGGCCCCCTTCTTCACCGCGCTGCGCGCCCACAGCCGCCGCCCCACGGGCGTCTTCCACGCCCTGCCCATCTCCCGCGGCACGTCGGTCGTCTCCTCGCACTGGATCCCGGAGATGGCCGACTTCTACGGCATGAACATCTTCCTCGCCGAGACCTCCGCGACCTCCGGCGGCCTCGACTCGCTGCTGGACCCGACGGGCCCGCTGCGCGAGGCGCAGGAACGGGCGGCCCGCGCGTTCGGGGCGCGCCGCACCTACTTCGTCACCAACGGCACCTCCACCGCCAACAAGGTCGTCGCGCAGGCCCTGGTGGCACCCGGTGACATCGTGCTGGTGGACCGCAACTGCCACAAGTCGCACCACTACGGCCTGATGCTGGCCGGCGCGCAGGTCGTCTACCTGGACGCCTATCCGCTGGACCGGTACGGCATGTACGGCGCCGTACCGATCGAGGAGATCAAGCGCAAGCTGCTGATGCTGCGCCGTGCCGGGCTGCTGGACAAGGTGAAGCTGCTGATGCTCACCAACTGCACCTTCGACGGTGTCGTCTACAACCCGGCCCGGGTGATGGAGGAGTGCCTCGCCCTCAAGCCGGACCTGGCGTTCCTGTGGGACGAGGCGTGGTTCGCGTTCGCCCGCTTCCATCCGGTCTACCGCGGCCGTACCGCGATGGCCGCGGCCCGCACGCTCACCGACCGCTACCGCGACCCGGCCTACCGGCGCCGCTGGGACGAGCACCGCGCCGCCCTCGGCGACGACCCGGACGACGAGACGCTTCTGGCGCGGCGGCTGCTGCCGGATCCCGAACGCGTCCGCGTGCGGGTGTACGCGACCCAGTCCACGCACAAGACGCTGACCTCGCTGCGCCAGGGCTCGATGATCCACGTCTTCGACCAGGACTTCCGGCGCAAGGCGGCCGAGGCGTTCCGCGAGGCGTACATGACGCACACCTCGACCTCGCCGAACTACCAGATCCTCGCCTCCCTCGACCTCGGCCGGCGGCAGGCCGCGCTGGAGGGGTTCGAGTTGGTGCAGAAGCAGCTGGAGCAGGCCGGGGTGCTGCGCGACGCCGTCGAGCGGCATCCGGTGCTCAGCCGCTACCTGCGGTTCCTCACGACGCCGGAGCTGATTCCCGCGCGTTTTCGCTCTTCGGGAGTCGAGCAGCCGCTGCGCTCGGGCTTCGCCGGGATGGCCGCCGCGTGGCGGGAGGACGAGTTCGTGCTCGACCCGACGCGGGCCACGCTGCACATCGCGGCGACCGGGATCGACGGGGACGCCTTCAAGCACGATCAGTTGATGGACCGTCACGGCGTGCAGGTCAACAAGAGCACCGCGAACACGCTGCTGTTCATGACGACGATCGGGACCACCCGCAGCGCCGTCGCGTATCTGATCGAGGTGCTGGTCAAGGTCATCGGCGAACTGGAGGAACGGGTCGAGGAGATGACGCCCGCCGAGCGCTCCGCGCACCTGCGGCGCACCGCCGTGCTCGACGGCGGCGCCCCGGCGCTGCCCGACTTCAGCGCCTTCCACGGCGCGTTCCGGCCGCAGCCGGCCGTGCCCGCCGGCGATGTGCGCGGCGCCTTCTTCCTCGCCTACGACGAGAGCGCCTGCACCTATCTGACGGCCGACGAGATCGGCGCGGCGCTGGAGAACGGCCAGGAGGTCGTCTCGGCGACCTTCGTCACCCCCTACCCGCCCGGCTTCCCGGTCCTGGTGCCCGGGCAGATCGTCGACGAGGCGGTCCTCGCCTACATGGCCGCGCTGGACACCCGGGAGATCCACGGATACCGGCCCGAGACCGGATACCGCGTCTTCACCGAGCAGGCGCTGAAGGAACGCATGGCCGCGGCCGGCCACCGCGACGGGTGAGCGGCCCCGGCGGGCAGCGCGTTTCCCCGGAGATCCGCCTGTGGTGCGGGCCCTCGCCCCCGAGGCGGCACGCAGCCGCGCCGTCGGGATCGGCTGCGGGCTCGGGGGTGTCTCGCCGTCACGCCGGGCCCGCGACGCCTGGTACGGCGCCTCGAGTTCGGGTGTGCGGCGGTAGCCGGCGTGGACGTCCCCAAGGAGCAGCTGGGGCGGGCCCGCGAGGCCCACGCCGAGCTGCTCGCCCGCGACCCGAAGCGGCTGCGTTTCCTGCGGGGCGCGGCCGAGGGGATGCCGTGCCGCGACGGTCTGCTCGACTACTACGTGATCACGGCCCGGCGTCCCATGGACGGAACGCCCGCGGCCCCGGCCCGCCAGGACGGCGGGCCGGGGCCCGGTGAGGCGGCGTCGATCAGGCCAGGGCGCCCACCGCGGCCTCCGCCCTGGACACGGCGGTGCCGGACGAGACGTACGCGAAGGTGGCCTCGATCTCGGGCGCCAGCCAGCGGTCGGGCCCGGGGCCGGCCACGACCTCGCGCAGACCGTCGCGCACCGCGGCCGTGCCCGGCGCGGGGTCGAGCGGGGAGCGCAGGTCGAGGGCGCGGGCGGCCGTGTACAGCTCGACGGCGAGGACGCGGGTGAGGCCGTCCACGGCGCGGCGCAGCTTGCGTCCGGCCGACCAGCCCATCGAGACGTGGTCCTCCTGCATGGCGCTGGAGGGGATCGAGTCGACGGACGCCGGGGCGGCGAGCCGCTTCAGCTCCGAGACGATCGCGGCCTGCGTGTACTGGGCGATCATGTGGCCGGAGTCGACGCCGGGGTCGTCGGCGAGGAACGCGTTCAGCCCGTGGTTGCGGGCCGTGTCCAGGAACCGGTCCGTGCGCCGCTCGGAGATCGACGCGAGGTCGGCCACCGAGATGGCGAGGAAGTCCAGTACGGCGGCGACCGGCGCCCCGTGGAAGTTGCCGTTGGACTCCACCCGCCCGTCGAGCGTGACCACGGGGTTGTCGACCGCGCTGGCCAGCTCACGGGAGGCGACGAGCTCGGCGTGCGCCAGGGTGTCCCGCACGGTTCCGTGCACCTGGGGCGAGCAGCGCAGCGAGTAGGCGTCCTGAACCCGGGTGCACTCGGGACCGCGGTGGCTCGCCACGATGCCCGAACCGGCGAGCAGCGACCGCAGGTTGGCGGCGCTGTCGGCCTGCCCGGGGTGCGGCCGCAGCGCCTGGAGGTCGGCGGCGAACACGGCGTCCGTGCCGAGCTGCCCCTCGACGCTCATCGCGGCGGTGATGTCGGCGACCCGCACCAGGCCCCGCAGGTCGTGACAGGCGAGGACGAGCATGCCGAGCATGCCGTCGGTGCCGTTGATGAGGGCGAGCCCCTCCTTCTCGCTGAGCACCACCGGGCTGATCCCGGCCTCGGCGAGCGCGTCGCCGGCGTCCCGCAGCTCGCCCTCGGCGTCCCGCACCCTCCCCTCGCCCATCACGGCGAGCGCGCAGTGCGCGAGCGGCGCGAGGTCACCGGAACAGCCGAGCGAACCGTACTCGTGCACCACCGGCGTGATTCCCGCGTTCAGCAGCGCCGCGTAGGTCTCGGCGACCTGGACCCGCACGCCGGTACGGCCCGTGGCGAGCGTCGACAGGCGCAGCAGCATCAGCGCGCGGACGACCTCGCGCTCGACCTCGGGCCCGGAGCCCGCGGCGTGCGAGCGGACCAGGCTGCGCTGGAGCTGCGCGCGCAGCGCGGTCGGGATGTGCCGGGTGGCCAGGGCCCCGAACCCGGTGGAGACCCCGTAGTGGGGCACCACGTCGTCCGCGAGGCCCTCGATGACCTCACGGCTGCGCGCGATCTCCTTCAGCGCGTCCTGGGCGAGCACGACGGGCGCGTCGTGGCGGGCAACCGCGACGACGTCTTCGGGGGACAGGGGGCCGACATTCACTTCCACGTTCATGACTCCATGAACTCCCATGTCAGTACCGTGCCGCGACGGTCTCGGCGGAGTTGGTGTCCGGTATCCCAGACGTTTCGCCGGCCGCCGCCCCGGCGCGCAGCCGCGGACGCAGCCACAGCGCGTACACCGCGCCCAGCAGCGCCAGCCACACCGCCCCCACGACCAGCGCGATGCGGGTGTCGGAGGAGAAGGCGAGCAGCACCAGGACCGCGCTCATGAACACGACGGTGACGATCTGCCCGTACGGCCACAGCGGCGCCGGGTAGCGCAGTGCGGCCTGTTCCTCGGGCGTCATCGCGCGCCGCGCCCTGACCTGCGCCAGCAGGATCATCAGCCACACCCATACGGTCGCGAACGTGGCGATGGAGGAGATGACGACGAAGATCTGCTCCGGCATCACGTAGTTGAGCACCACGCCCAGCAGCAGCGCCGCCATCATGATGACGACGGTCGTCCACGGCACCCCGTTCTTCGACAGCCTGCGCAGCACGGCAGGCGCCTGACCGCGCTCGGCCATGCCGTACATGACCCGCCCGGCGGCGAAGATGTCGCTGTTGATCGCGGACAGCGCCGCGACGATCACGATGACGTTCAGTACGGCCGCCGCGGACTTCACGCCGATGCTCGCGAAGATCTGCACGAACGGGCTGCCCCCGTCGCCGACGTGCTGCCACGGCGACAGCGACATCAGCACGGCCAGGGTGAGGACGTAGAACAGCACGATCCGCAGCGGGATGGAGTTGATGGCGCTCGGGATGGTCTTCTCGGGGTTCTGCGCCTCGCCCGCGGTGACGCCGATGACCTCGGTGCCGCCGAAGGCGAACATGACGACGGCGAACGACATCACGAAGCCCTGGGCGCCGTGCGGGAAGAAGCCACCGTTGCTCCACAGGTTCGACACGCTCGCCTGCGCGCCGCCGTCCGTGATGCCGAAGACCAGGATCGCCAGACCGGCGACGATCATGGCGACGATGGCGACGATCTTCGCCAGGGAGAGCCAGAACTCCAGCTCGCCGAAGGCCTTGACGCTGAGCAGGTTCATCGCGCCGACGACACCCACGGCCGCGAGGACCCAGATCCAGCGCGGTACGCCCGGGAACCAGAAGCCCATGTAGACGCCCAGGGCCGTGACGTCCGCGAGGCCGACGATCACCATCTCGAAGGCGTACGTCCAGCCGGTCGCGAACCCGGCGAACGGGCCGAGGTATTTCGTCGCGTACTCTCCGAACGAGCCGGCGCACGGCCGGCTGACCGCCATCTCGCCGAGCGAGCGCAGCACCAGGAAGACGGCGGCGCCGCCGATCAGATACGCGAGCAGGACCGCGGGCCCGGCGGCCTGGATCGACGACGAGGAACCGTAGAAGAGCCCGGTGCCGATCGCGGAACCCAGGGCGATGAAGCGGATGTGCCGCGCGGTGAGCCCCCTGCTCAGTGCGGCCTTGGCGGTGCTCAAGGAAAAGACCCTCCTTGGGTGGGGCGTCCCCCTCCGGGCCGCGGCCGCACGGGGAGGGCCGGGGCGGGACGGAGGGGAAGACGTGCAGACGGGGGGACGAGACGTGCAGACGGGGAAGAGCGGGCGGGAGGTGCCGGCGCCGCGGCCCTCGACGCGCCCGATCAGGTGAGGCCCCTGTATATTCCTGTATAGACAGGAGGGTCAAGAGGTGGACCAATGACCGGACACGCGACCACATCGAGCAGCACCTCGCCCGCCGTCGGGCGCGCGCTCGACATCCTGCTGCATCTCGCCGGCCGCTCCCGGCCCGTGCGGGTCGCCGCGCTCGCCCGTGACCTGGGCATTCCCCGCTCGTCGGCCTACCACATCCTCAACGTCCTCGTGGAACGCGGCTTCGTGGCGTACGTGGCGAAGGAGCAGGCGTACGGGCTCGGGGTCGCCTCGTTCGAGATCGGCTCGGCCTATCTGCGCCACGAGCCGCTCGAGCGGCTGGCG
This sequence comes from Streptomyces sp. NPDC104814, assembly GCF_055583185.1. NCBI lineage: Bacteria > Bacillati > Actinomycetota > Actinomycetes > Kitasatosporales > Streptomycetaceae > Streptomyces > Streptomyces sp. NPDC104814. The sequence continues at coordinate 925,636 of NZ_JBVJOL010000001.1, forward strand.
CGTCCCGTCCTGCGCACGCTCGCCGCGCGCCTCGGGCAGACCGTCCATCTCGGCGTCCTGTACGGCGCGGAGACGGTGTACCTGCTCAAGGAGCGGCCGCCGACCGGGTGGTCGGCGGACGTGGACGGCGCCCTCGTCACCGACATCGGGGTACGCCTGCCCGCCCATCTGACGGCCAGCGGACGGGCGATCCTCGCGTATGTGCCGCCGGCCCAGGTCCGGGCGCTCTTCCCGCGCCCCGGGGACCTCGTCACCCGGACCGGCAGGGGACCCCGCTCGCTCACCGAACTGCTCGCCCTGCTCGCGCAGGACCGGGAGCGGGGCTGGTCGGAGGAGGTCGAGCTGGTGTCGGAGGGCTTCCGGTCGGTGGGCGTCGCGGCGTTCGACCACAACGCCCTGCCCGTCGCCGCGCTCAGCAGCACCTGGCGGCGGCACTACTCACGGCACGAGGAGGAGTACGTCCGCGATGTGCTCCGCCAGGGAGCGGCGCGCTTGACGTCGGCCATGTCCGGCCGAGCGCCGAACCCCTGACGGCGGACCGGGCGCCGAGCGGCTGACGGCAGGCCGGGCGCCGATCGCTCGTCGGCCGAGGTCCCCGGAGGCGGGTGCCACCGCCTGACGGCAGGCCGTGCGCCGAGCGCCTGTCGGCCGGGGTTCCCGCGGCGGGTGCCGTTCCCTCGGTGAGCCGGACGGGTGTGCTCAGTGCGCCTCGAACGTCCCCTGCAACCGGTAGCGCGACCCGGGATGCAGCAGCCGTGCGACGCTCACCAGCGCGTCGTGCGACCAGGTGCGGCGCTGGATCAGCAGGCACGGCTCGGACCGCCCGATGCCCAGCAGCCCCGCCTCCTCCGGCGACGGCAGCACGGCCTCCACGATGTGCTCGCCCCGGTCCAGCGGCGCGACCTCGGACAGGAAGGCGTTCGGGGTGCGCCGCGTGAAGTCCTGGTCGAGATAGCCGGGCGCGAACCGCGGGTGCACGTACCGGTCCTCCAGCTGGATCGCCACGTCGTCCTCGATGTGCACCACACGCGAGCGGAAGACGGTGCGCCGCGCACCCAGCCCGAACTGGGCGACCAGCTCCGGCCCCGCCTCCTCCTCGCACAGCTGGAGCACCCGCGCCCGGTGGCGGTGGCCGCGGCGGCGGACCTCCTCGGCGATGTCGTGCACCTCGACCAGCGGGGACGTGCCCTTGCGCCGGGCCACGAACGTGCCCACGCCCATGACCCGGCGCAGCACCCCCTGCGTGCTCAGCTCCCGCAGCGCCCGGTTGATCGTCATACGGGACAGCCCGAGCGACTCCACGAACCGGTTCTCCGAGGGCAGCGCGTCCCCCTCGCGCCACCGCCCGCTGGTGATCTGCTCGGTGACGAGGTCCTTCACGCGCTGGTACGCCGGCAGCGATCCCGCGGTGCGCTCCTGGTACAGCCGGGCCAGCTCCGCATCCCTTGCGGTCAAGCCGCTCACCGTCCTCGTCGCGCGTTCGGGTCCGGCCCGAATTCTAGGCCGCGGCCCCGTCCCGCCTCCCTGCGCCCGCCCTTCCGCGGGCGGTGTGCCCGGGTGCCCTCACGCCGTAGTCGTCTCGGATGCGAGAAAGCGGGGCCGGGGTGCTGGCTCCGGGCCGCGGCGTCGCCTGTCATGGGTGGTGTCGCCCCGGCCTCGGCTTGTCGGCAACATTCCCCTTCCCGCCTGTTCGGCTCGCCCTTCGGCCTGCCCGGACGCGACTTCCCCTGGAGGCACCATGACCGGCGTTTCCCCGGACTCCCGCACCATCCGCGCCCCCCGCGGTACCGACCTGAACTGCCTCGGCTGGCAGCAGGAGGGCGCGCTCCGGATGCTCATGAACAACCTCGACCCGGAGGTCGCCGAACACCCGGAGAACCTCGTCGTCTACGGCGGCACCGGCAAAGCGGCGCGCAACTGGCCCGCGTACGACGCGATCGTGCGCACCCTGAAGACGCTGAAGGACGACGAGACGCTGCTGGTGCAGTCCGGCAAGCCGGTCGGCGTGATGCGCACGAACGAGTGGGCGCCGCGCGTGCTGCTCGCCAACTCCAACCTGGTCGGCGACTGGGCGAACTGGGAGGAGTTCCGCCGCCTGGAGGCCGAGGGCCTGACCATGTACGGCCAGATGACGGCCGGTTCCTGGATCTACATCGGCAGCCAGGGCATTCTCCAGGGCACCTACGAGACGTTCGGCGCAGTCGCCCGCAAGAAGTTCGGCGGCACCCTCGCCGGGACGATCACCCTCACCGCCGGCCTCGGCGGCATGGGCGGCGCCCAGCCGCTCGCCGTCACGATGAACGAGGGTGTCGCGATCTGCGTCGACGTCGACCCGACCCGCATCGAGCGCCGTATCGCGCACCGCTACCTGGACGTCGCCGCGCAGGACCTCGACCACGCCCTGAGCCTCGCCATCGAGGCCAAGGAGGCCGGCCGGCCGCTGTCGATCGGCCTGGAGGGCAACGCCGCCGAGGTGTTCCCGCAGCTGCTCCGGATGGACGCGCCGATCGACATCGTCACCGACCAGACCTCCGCGCACGACCCGCTGTCGTACCTGCCGATCGGCGTGAGCGTCGCCGAGTGGCACGAGCTGGCGCAGAAGGACCCGGCCGCGTTCACCGAGCGCAGCCGCTGGTCGATGGCCCGGCACGTCGAGGCCATGGTCGGCTTCCTCGACAAGGGCGCCGAGGTCTTCGACTACGGCAACTCCATCCGTGACGAGGCCCGCAAGGCCGGCTACGAGCGTGCCTTCGCCTTCCCCGGCTTCGTCCCGGCCCACATCCGCCCGCTGTTCGAGGAGGGCCTCGGCCCGTTCCGCTGGGCCGCCCTGTCCGGCGACCCGAAGGACATCGAGGCCACGGACAAGGCCATCCTGGAGCTGTTCCCGGACAACGAGCACCTGCACCGCTGGATCAAGATGGCGGGCGAGCGCGTCGCGTTCGAGGGCCTGCCCGCCCGCATCTGCTGGCTCGGCTACGGCGAACGGCACCGCGCCGGCCTGAGGTTCAACGAGATGGTCGCCTCCGGCGAGCTGTCCGCCCCGGTCGCCATCGGCCGCGACCACCTCGACTCCGGTTCGGTGGCCTCCCCGTACCGCGAGACCGAGTCGATGCTCGACGGCTCCGACGCCATCGCCGACTGGCCGCTGCTCAACGCGCTCGTCAACACCTCCTCCGGTGCTTCCTGGGTGTCCATCCACCACGGCGGCGGCGTCGGCATGGGCCGCTCGATCCACGCCGGCCAGGTCTGCATCGCCGACGGCACCGACCTGGCCGCCCGGAAGCTGTCGCGGGTGCTGACGAACGACCCCGGCATGGGCGTCATCCGGCACGTCGACGCCGGCTACGAGTACGCCGCCTCGGTCGCCGAGGACCGCGGGGTGCGCATCCCGATGGCGGAGACGGACGACAAGTGAGCGACACCCTGAGCACCTCGCGCACTCCCCGCGTCGACGTGGCGCCCGCACCCTGGACGGGCCGCGACGACGGTCCGGGCACCGACACCCTGCGCTGGCACCACGCCGTCGTACCGGACACCGGTGCGGCCCACGACGAAGGCGCCGCGTACAACGCCGCGTTCGTCGGGTTCGCGAGCGACGAGGGCGTCCGTCGCAACCAAGGCCGCCAGGGCGCGGCGGACGGTCCCACCGCACTGCGCCGCGCCCTGGCCTCCATGGCGCTCCCGCATCCGCTGCGCGCCCTGGACACGGGCGATGTCGCCGTCACCGACGGCGACCTGGAGGGGGGCCAGCGCCGGCTCGGAAGGGCGATCACCCCGCTCGTCGACCGGGGTGTCCCCGTCGTCGTGCTCGGCGGCGGTCACGAGGTCGCCTACGGCAGCCACCTGGGCCTGGCCGCGAGCCGTGCGGTGCGAGGCGGCGCGCGGCTCGGGGTGCTGAACCTCGACGCCCACTTCGATCTGCGCGACGATCCGGTGCCCAGCTCCGGCACCCCGTTCCTGCAGATGGCGCGGGACGAGGCCGGTCGCGGCCGGGCGCTGAACTACTGGGTGCTGGGCATCAGCCGGCCCAGCAACACCGAGCGGCTGTTCCGCACGGCGGACGACCTCGGGGTGCGGTATCTGCCGGACACCGAGTGCGGGCCGCTCGACCGGCCCCGGGTCGACGCTTTCGTGGACGAGTTCCTCGCCTCCTGCGATCTGGTCCACCTCAGCGTCGACCTCGACGTCCTGCCCGCCGGCACGGCGCCGGGCGTCAGCGCGCCGGCCGCGTACGGGGTCGGCATGGAGGTCGTGGAGCGGGTCTGCTCCCGGGTCGCCGTCAGCGGCAAGCTGGCGCTGTGCGACATCGCCGAGCTGAACCCGGGACTCGACGCGGACCACCGCACGGCGCGTGCCGGGGCCCGGCTGATCCACACCGCGCTCACCGCACGCGAGGGCACCCGGTCCGCCGCGTGACGACGCCCCGTCACCGGCCGGGCGCAGAGCAGGCCGTGAGGGGCCGCCCCGGGGGACGGCCCCTCACGGCATGATCGCGGTGCCGTTACCCTGAACGGTGGCCCCGACGGAAGGAGCGCGGTGATCCCCGTCCCCGCGGAAGCGACGGTTCTGACCTACCCCGAGGAGGCCGTCCCGGCCGGGCTGCGGCGGCAGGTACGGGCGCTGCAGGAAGGCGCCTGGCCATCCTCGGACGAGGCGTCGGCCGCGTCCCTCGACCCCGTGCACGACCCGGCGCTGTGCCCGGTGTCCCTGCTGCTCGTGGCGGATGACACGGTGCTGGCGGCCCTGGACGTGCTGACCAAGGAGATCACGCACGCCGGGCGGCGCTGGGCGGTCGGCGGGCTGAGCACGGTGGTCACACGGCCCGAGGTGCGCGGCCGGGGCCACGGCAGACGGCTGGTGAGCACCGCACGGGAGGCGATGGCCCACCAGGGCCTCGAAGTCGGGCTGTTCACCTGCGACCGCCCGTTGCAGGCGTTCTACGAGAGCGCCGGCTGGCGCCGGCTGCCCGGCGCCGTCCTGGTCGGCGGGACGGCCGAGTCGCCGTTCCCGAGCGACTGGTCCGCCTTCGACAAGGTGACCATGTCCTGCTTCTTCACCGCGGGCAGCCGCGCGGCGGAGCCGTCGTTCCGCGACAGCCGCATCGCGCTGCACTCGGGGCGGATCGACAAGCTCTGGTGACGGCCCGGCCGGGGGAGTGCGGCAGGGCTCACGGTGTGGCCGGCCCGGTGTGCGCGAAACGGTCGAGGAGGGCGTCCAGACCGGCCGCGAGCCCCTGCGGTCCGCCGCGTTCGGCGAGCGCCGGCGCGGCGCGGCGCAGGGTGGGCAGCTCCTGCGGCGGCAGGCGGTGCAGGCCCAGACGGAACGCCGGGTCCGGCTCGTCGGGGTTGTCCACCATGGGGCGCAGCTCCACCGAGACATAGCCGAGCAGCCACGCGAGACAGGCCTGGAAGGCGGCGGCCGTGGTGGTCTCGTCCAGGCCGGCCTGCTCCAGCAGGCCGAGCACCCGCTCATGGCTGTGGAGCACCGGCAGGGGCCTGCGGGCCATCGGCACGGCCAGCAGCCGGGTCGTCAGCAGCGGCACCGCGTGCGGATGGGCCAGACACACGTCGTACAGCGTCCGGGCGAAGCGGTGCAGCTCCGCGCGCCAGTCGGGGTCGCCCTCGGAGGCCGGCGCCTCCGCGTCCAGGCGGGCGTGCAGGTCCAGGTGCATCGCCTCGACCAGACCGTCCAGCAGCGCTTCCTTGCCCTCCGCGTACCGGTACAGGGCCATCGCCTCGACACCGAGTTCCGCGCCCAGCCGCCGCATGCTCAGGGCGCCCAGGCCCTCGCGGTCGACCAGTTCCAGCGCGCTGGTCAGCACCCGCTCCCGGCTCAGCCGGCCGTAACGGCCCCGGTCGCTGGCGCGCCGCGCCGGGGTGGTGTCGGGGTTCTTCGCCATGGACCGCCCTCCTCGTGACTTGACCTTACGCGTTTGCGGGGCCATCCTGTCTGTATACGACGTAAACGTACACGATACGGATACGGTGATCCCCGCGATCCCCGGCAAGGGGCGGCGAGATGACCGACACGCAGCTACCCTCCCTGCACGGGCCGTGCCACGCGGACCTGGCCCCCCGACCCGGGATCCTTCCGCGGCAACGCGGTTTCGCACTCCCCAGCTACGCGCGCGAAGGCTACGACGATCCCCGCGCCGCCGAGTATCTGCGCCGCATCGCGCGCTCGGGCGCCAACTGGGTGCAGCTCATCCCGACCTGGTACCAGCCCGCCCCGGCCGCCGACATCATCCGCCCCCACCGCACCACCACCACCGACGAGGGGGTCGTGCGGATGATCCGCCTGGCCCACGCACACGGCCTGAACGCCCTGCTCAAGCCCCACCTCGACCTCGACGACGCCGCGTACCGCGGCACGATCCACCCCGCCCGGCCCGCCCACTGGTTCGCGGCGTACACGGAGTTCATCGCCCACTACGCACGACTCGCCGCCCGCTACGGCGCCGACGCGTTCGCCGTGGGCACCGAACTCTCCGGCACGGTGGACGACCGCACCCGGTGGCTGGCGCTGGTCGAGCGCACACGCGTCGTCTACGGCGGCTCGCTGCTGTACGCGGCGGCCCTTCAGGAGTACGAGCACGTCACCTTCTGGGACGCGGTCGATCTGATCGGTGTGGACGTCCACTGGCCGCTGCCCACAGGCCCGCGCCGGGACACGCAGACGTTCGTCCAGGCGTGGGGTCCCCTTCGCGACACGCTGGGGGAGTTCGCCGCCCGCACCGGCCGCTCCATCCTCTTCGCGGAGGCCGGGTACGCCGGCGTGCGCGGCGCGTCGGCCGGCTCGGTCCCGCCCGACCCAGGGGAACAGGCCGCCGGTTACGAGGCGCTGCTGCGCACCTTCACCGGCTTGCCCTGGTGGGCGGGCGTCCACTGGTGGTTCTGGGCCCAGCTGCCCGCCCCGAAGAGCGGCCCGGCCTCACCGGACTGCTCCGCCCAGGGCACACGGGCCGAGCACGTGGTGGCCTGCTGGTGGGCCGGCCGCACGGAGGTGCCACACCTCGCCCACGGCCCCGCGGGAGGCGGGACACCATGACCTCCATAGAGGACTACGCCCTGCTCGGCGACATGAGCACCGCCGCCATGGTCGGCCGGGACGGCTCCGTCGACTGGCTCTGTCTGCCCCGCTTCGACTCACCGGCGTGCTTCGCCGCGCTGGTCGGGACACCCGACAACGGCTTCTGGCGCCTCGCCCCGACCACCGGTGACGGCATCTGCGCGGGGCGCGCCTACCGGCCCGACTCGCTGGTGCTGGACACCTGGTGGCGCACCCCGACCGGCGTCGCGCGGGTCACGGACTTCATGCCCCCGGGCTCACCGCTGCCCTGCCTGGTCCGGATCGTCGAGGGCGTGGTGGGCGAGGTGTCACTGCGCAGCGAGCTGCGGCTGCGCTTCCACCAGGGCCGGGTCGTGCCCTGGGTGCGCGGGATCGGCGGCTGCACCGTCGCCGTCGCGGGACCCGACGCGGTGTGGCTGCGCTTCGACGGCGAGGGGCCGTTGGCCGGTGACGAGCACGCCACCGTCGCCGACCTCACCGTCCCCGCGGGCCGGCGCATCGCCCTCGTCCTCGCCTGGGCGCCCTCGCACCACACCGATCCACCCCGGTCGCTCGCCGTCCCCGCGGAGACGCTGCTGAAGGAGACCACGGAGTACTGGCGCGGCTGGGCCGGACGCTGCCGCTACCAAGGGCCCTGGCGGGACGCCGTGGTGCGCTCCCTGATCACGCTCAAGGCCCTCACCTACGCCCCCACCGGCGGTGTCGTCGCCACCCCCACCACCTCGCTGCCCGGCTGCATCGGCGGCGAACGCAACTGGGACCAGCGCTACTGCTGGCTGCGCGACTCCACGCTCACCCTGTCCTGCCTGCTGCGCAGCGGCTACCGCGAGGAGGCGGTGGACTGGCTGGGCTGGCTGGTGCGCACCGTCGCCTGCGACCCCGCCGACCTGCAGAACGGCTACGGCGTGTGCGGCCAGCGGCTGCTGCGCGAGACCGAGGCGCACTGGCTCGACGGCTACGAGGGCTCACGCCCCGTCCGGTTCGGCAACTCGGCCGCCGGCCGCTTCCAGCTGGACGTCTACGGCGAGGTGCTGGACACCCTCTACCAGTCCCTGCGGGCGGGCATCCCGATGCCGGCCCACGTGTGGGAGCTGGTCGAGGCGCTGATGGGATTCCTGCTGCGGCACTGGCACGAGCCCGACCAGGGTGTGTGGCAAGTGCGCGGGGAACGCCGCCACTTCGTGCACTCCAAGGTCATGGCCTGGGTGGCCGCCGACCGCGCCCTGCGCATGGGAAAGCTGCTGGGCCGCAACGGCTCCTCCGCGCAGTGGTGGGCCATGCGCCAGGAGGTGCACCGGGAGGTCTGCCGGGACGGCTGGGACGCCCGCCAGGGCTCGTTCGTGCAGTCCTACGGTTCCCCCGCCCTGGACGCCACCGCCCTGCTGATGCCGCGGCTCGGCTTCCTGCCCGCACAGGATCCGCGGGTACGCAGCACGGTCCACGCCCTGCGGGCCCTCGAAGAAGACGGCTTCCTGCACCGCTACGCACCCGGCGGCGAAGGGGTGCACCCCGTGGACGGCATGGCCGGTCGGGAAGGAGCGTTCATCTCCTGCTCCTTGTGGTATGCGGATACCCTCGCAGCGACCGGCCATGTCCACAAGGCCCGCGAGACGTTCGAGCACGTCCTCGCCGTGCGCAACGACGTCGGACTCCTCGCCGAGCAGTGGGACCCGGCAGCCGGCCGCCAGCTGGGCAACATTCCCAAGTCGGTCAGTCACCTGGCGCTGGCCGAGACCGCGTTCGCCCTGTCAGGAGCACCATCCCGGTATCCCCGTACTCCGGCAGCGTCGGGTCGGCGTCGATCCTGGTGACGTCCAGTTCCTGCGTCAGCGGCGCGAACACCCGCGTGACCCGCTCGCGGTCCACCGGGCAGCCCGGCCAGCGCGAGACGGCCCCGATGCGGTAGGTGGGCAGGTTCTCCATGAACGCCGCCACCAGATGCCCACCGGGCACGACACAGCGCACGAAGTGCCGGCAGAACGCGGCGAACTCGTCGAAGTCCTCGCTCGCCCCCTCCGCCACGAAGTGCATCGACGCCAGCGCGTACGTCCCGGACGGCAGCGCCCGCACATCGCCGTGCACCACCCGCACCCGGGCCAGCGCGGCCGCCGGCGACGCCGCGATCCGCGGGTCGAGCCGCCGGCACAACGCATGGAAGGCGCTCCAGCTGCCGTCCGGTCCGCCGGCCAACTGCCGCTGCAGATAAGCGACGTTGGCGGCACCCGCCTCGACGGCGTCGATCCCGGCGCTGACCGCGGAGGCCAGCAGCAGCGGATAGAGGTTCGGACCGGCACCGAACTCCACCGTGCGGGACAGCCCGTCGGCCGGCAGAGTGCGGTAGTACGCGGCGTGGTGGGCGATGACCGCGGCGTCGCACGGGTGCAGTTCGCGGTAGTTCTCCGTGAGGTAGTCCTCGACGGGCCAGCCGTCCCAGTCCACGTCGTCGTTGCGGATCGACATCGGCGCCCGCCTCAGCCGCGGTGCCGCAGCGCGCCCCGCGCGTCCAGCCCGGTCAGCGCCTCGCCGAGACGGTCGATGTCGTCGTCGGAGTTCAGCGCCGTGATCTGGACACGGAAGCCGACCTGCCGGCGCGGCACCAGCGGATACGCCGCGAGGGTCACGTAGACGCCGTGGTCCCACAGGAAGTCGGCGACGGCATCCAGCTCGTCCGGGTCGGCCACCGGGATCTCCACGATGGGCAGCTCGCCCTCGCAGGGCGTGTCCAGGTCCAGCGCGTGCACCAGGTCGAGCACCCGTGCCGTCTTGCGGTACAGGTCCGCGCGGATCGCGTCCCCCCGGCGCTCGTTGACGTCCAGGCCGGCCAGTACGGTCGCCAGTGAGGCGGTGGGGGAGGGGCCGGAGTAGAGGTAGGGGCCGGCCGCGATCTTCAGATGGTCCTTCAGCGCACGCGGCAGCGCCAGAAAGGCCAGCAGCGACGAGTACGCCTTGGAGAACCCGCCCACCAGCACGATCCCGTCGTAGGAGACACCGGTGTGCCGGACCACGCCGTTGCCGCGCAGGCCGTACGGGCTCGGTTCGGTCGGCGAGCGCTCGCCGATCACTCCGAAGCCGTGCGTGTCGTCGACGTACAGCGTCGCGCCGCGCCGCCGGCAGATCCCGGTGAGCGTCGGCAGATCGGACACGTTGCCGCTCATGCTGTTCACGCCGTCCAGGCACACCAGACGCGGGGTGCCGGACGGCGCGTCCCGCAGCAGCGCGTCCAGTTGCTCCGGCCGTTCGGCGTGGAAGCGGTGCAGGCTCGCGCCCTGACCCCGGGCCGCCACGCACCCCTCGTACACCGTGCGGTGGGCGGTGGCCTCCACGAACACGTCCCCCTGCTCCGCCAGCAACGGGATCACCGCGTGGTGGATGAGGGTGGCCGTCGGCAGCAGCAGGGTGTCTTCGGCACCGAGCAGCGCGGTGAGCCGCTCCTCGATGTCCGGGTAGAGCCGGGGGCTGCCCAGCAGACGCGACCAGCTCGGGTGCGTGCCCCAGTCCCGCACGGCCGGGCCGATCGCCTCCATGATCTCCGGGGCGTAGTCGAAGCCGAGGTAGTTGCAGGAAGCGAAGTCGACCAGCCAGTGGTCCCCGGAGCGGATGTGGCGGCCGCGCACCTCGTCCAGGACGGCGTCGCTCATCCGGCTGGTGCGGCGCAGACGATCCAGGTCCGTCCAGCGGGGATCACGCCGGCCCGGAGCCAGAGGTGCGGGCGTAGGGTCCATGGTGGTGTGTCCCCTCTCGAGGGTTGTCCCGCTGCCCGGCGCCGTGACCGTCGCCGCCCTGCGCACCGGGGCCGCCGGCGCGGACGAGGCCCCGCCCTTCTCGGCGGCCCGCCCGCCGCCCGCCGCCGACCCCGGCGGTGCCGCCGGTGAGCCGTCGGCGGTGGTCGTGCGCGGTGCCGCCGGTGAGCCGTCGGCGGTGGTCGTGCGCGGTGCCGCGATCACCGTGGCCGTGCGGCGCAGCACGGCCTCTCCCTCGTCCAGCGACATCGGCGGCGCGAACAGGTAGCCCTGCCCGAACCGGCAGCCCATGTCGGCCAGCAGCTCCCGCTGCGCCTGCTGCTCGATGCCCTCCGCGATCACGGTCAGGCCGAGCGTGTCGGCGATCCGGACGATCCCCTCGACGAGCGCCACCTGCCGCGGGTCGCGCGGCAGGTCGTCGATGAACGTCTTGTCTATCTTCAGCACGTCGAGGGGGAACTCCCGCAGATAGCGCAGCGAGGAGAACCCGGTACCGAAGTCGTCCACCGCGATCCGCACCCCGAGGTCCCGCACCCGGCCGATCGCGGCGTCGATGTACCCGTCCCGCTGCATCAGCACCGACTCGGTGAGCTCAAGCTGCAGCGAGCGCGCATCGAGCGCCGACGCGTCCAGCGCCTGGCACACCGCCCCCAGGAAATCGGGGTCCCGCCACTGCCGGCCGGAGACGTTGACGCTGACGTACGGCGGTTCGGCGGGCTGGACGCGGCGCTGGAGCCGGGCGATGTCGGAGACGGCGCTGCGCAGCACCCAGGCGCCCAGCGGGGCGATGTGCCCCGTCTCCTCGGCGAGCGGGATGAACTGGTCGGGGGGCACCAGGCCGCTCGGCGCGTGCGGCCAGCGGGCCAGCGCCTCGAACCCCACCACCTGCGCCGCCGGCTGACCGAGGTCGACGACGGGCTGGTAGCACAGGGAGAAACGCTCCTGCGCGATCGCGTCGTCCAGATGCGCCAGCAGATCGTGCCGCTGCGCCACCCGTACCCGCAGCTGCGGCAGGAAACGGCGCCACTGCCGCTTGCCGGCCGCCTTGGCGGCGTAGAGCGCCATGTCTGCCAGTGCCAGCAGCTCCTCGGCGTCGGAGCTGTCCAGCGCGGTGGCCACACCCACGCTGGCGGAGACGGCGACCGCCTCGTCGCCCAGGTGGAAGGGGCGGCTGAACGCCTGGATCAGCTGGGCGGCGAGCAGTTCGGCGTCCAGTGGCTGCCGGGCGTCCTCCATCAGCACCGCGAACTCGTCCCCGCCGAGGCGGGCCGCCGTGTCGGTCCGGCGCAGCGTGTGCGCCAGCCGCTCGCCCACGGCCTTCAGCAGCCGGTCGCCGGTGGAGTGCCCCAGGCTGTCGTTGACGGTCTTGAAGTCGTCGAGGTCGAGGAAGAGCACGCAGGTCAGCGTGGACTCCCTGCGGCCGCGCAGCAGGGCGCGGGCGGTCCGCTCCAGCAGCAGCGTCCGGTTGGGCAGCCCCGTCAGCGGGTCGTGGAAGGCCCGCTGTGTCAGCTCGTGCTCCAGTTGCCGCTGTTCGGTCACGTCGCGCAGGGTGACCACCATCCCGCCCACCGTGGTGTCCTGCCTCAGGTCGCTGCAGCGCACCTCCACCTCGACCCGGCCGTCGCCGCGCAGCACCCACCAGTGGTCGTGCGCCTCGTGGCGCCCGTGCCGGCCCAGCACCCCCAGGGTCCTGGCCACCCGGTCCCGGTCGCCGGGCGCCACCAGGTCCCGCAGGTCGGTCCCGGCCAGGTCGCTGCGGCCGAACACCGCCCGGGCCGAGGGGCTGGCGTAGCGCACGGTGGTGTCGTCGTCGACGATGAGGATGACGTCGGAGGCGTTGCGCACCAGCGTCCGGAAGTACGCCTCGCTCTCCTTGCGCACGATCTCCTGCCGCAGCGCCACACGCTCCAGGGCGAGCCCGGCGTGCGAGGCGAGGATCTCCAGGGAGCCGCGCAGCTCGCTGAGCCGGCGCTCGGGGCCTGCCGCCACCAGAGCGCCCGCCGACGCGGTGTCGGCGGACGCGCCGGGCGGCGCCGCGGCGCACACCAGTGCGCTCGGCAGCCCGCTGAGCCGGGTGGCGAACCGGGGGCCGAGCCGCTCCACGGGCACGGCGAGCGAGCGGGACGACGGCTCGGCCGTTCCGGCGCCCTGGCCGCCTTCGGACCGGCGGCCGAGAGCGGCATGCAACTCCTGGGCTTGAGCCGCGGTGAGCAGCAGGGAGCGGTGCGAGACGTCCGGGCCGAAGAGGCCGCCGACCGCCCGCGCGCAGGCCGCCGTCACCTCTTGCGGTGTCATCGCGGACACCAGCGCGACGGTCGCCTTGCGCAGTGCCTGCTCGCGGGCCACGGCCTTGCGGTGCGCGACGACCATGACCGTGAGCCGGAAGATCACCAGCAGGAACATCAGGGCCGAGAAGAAGGCCAGCGCGGTCGCGTCGTGCACCCGGCCCGTCCGCTCCTCCACCAGGAGAAGCGTCGGGGCGATCAGGGTGGCGGCGGCGAGCAGGACCAGCCGGTGCCACCGCAGGAGCAGCGACTGCGGCCGGGCCTCCGCCGCCGTCAGCTCCGCCATGGCGGGGTGCAGCCCGGCCAGACCCCACGCCGTGTAGAAGACGACCCAGCCCGAGTCCAGCAGCGTGCCCGTCTGCCAGGTGCCGTTGAGCTGCAGGAAGCCGTAGGCGATGTCGAAGCACAGCAGCGTGAAGGTGCCCAGCACCAGCAGCTGGACCGCCGGGTTGGGGCCGGAGACGCGGGTCGGGGCGAGCAGCCGGGCCAGCATCGCCAGCACCAGGAGGTCCCCGAGGGGATAGGCGACGCTGATCGCCCGTTGGATCCAGGTCAGCTCGTCCTGCCCGGCCACGGGCTGCACCAGGTACACCCAGACCGGCAGCGCCACGCCCGTGGTGACGATCAGCGAGTCGAGCAGGCTCGGCAGGTCGCGGCCCACCCAGCGGTGCCTGACCAGCCCGAACAGCCCCGCCGCCAGCAGTGGGTAGACGGCGAGATAGCAGGCGTCGGCGGGGGAGGGGAACGGGTTGACCGCGTGGAAGTACTGCTCCTGGGCGTTGTAGTACGTGTCGCCGGCCGCGAACGCCAGCAGCCCGGCCGCGAGCGTCAGCCACGGCCAGCGCACGGCGGGCCGGTTCAGCCGTACTCCGGTGAGGACGGCCAGCGCGCCGCCCAGTCCGATCAGCGCCCACAGTGGTGTCCGCAGCACCGGCACGAGCAGGTAGACACAGGTGACCACCAGGACCGTCGCGAGATAGGCGGCCGGCAGCCGGCGAGTCGGCAGCACTGGCACGCGCGCCTCCCAACTCGGAGGACAACCGGGCTGCGTACGAGGGACAACCTGGGGCGATTAACGGGGCGTAATGATCCTAGGCACGCCGTGCGCCGGGGCGCATCTTCGCGTGCGGTGCTCACTCCCCGCCGGAGCGGGGTCGGTGCACCGAGTCGCCGTAACCCACCGGATCCAGCCGCTGGTAGCGCCAGGCGTCGCGGCACATGTCGTCCAGGCTGCGGCTCGGCCGCCAGCCCCAGGCCCGGCCGATGGCCCCGGCGTCGGCGACCCGCCGGGCCGCGTCCCCGGGGCGGCGCGGCACGATCTCGTACGGCAGCTGACGGCCGCACACCCGGGAGAACGCGGCGACGACCTCCAGCACCGAGGAGCCCCGCCCGCTGCCCAGGTTGTACACGTGCAGCCCCGTCGCGTCGGCGAGATGGTTCAGCGCCAGCCGGTGCGCGTCGACGGTGTCCAGGACGTGCAGATAGTCGCGGACCGCGGTGCCGTCGGACGTCGGATAGTCATCGCCGTACACCTGTACGTGCGGGCGCCGGCCGACCGCGACCTGCGCTATCGACGGCACCAGCGAGTCGCGTGTGCCGGGTCCGCCCTCGCCCAGCAGTCCGCTCGGATGCGCGCCGGCCGGCGTGAAGTGGCGCAGGCACACCACCGTGTACTCGGGTCGGCGCAGGCAGACGTCGGCCAGGAGCTGTTCGCAGGCCCACTTGGAGGCCGCGAAGGGGTCCCGCGGGCCGGCCGGGTCGCTCTCGGCGTGCGCCCCCTGCTCGGCGGGCTCGTAGAGGGTGCAGGTGGAGGAGAACACCAGCTGGTGCACGCCGTGTTCCTGCATCGAGTGCAGGAGCGTGGTGGTGCCGCCGAGGTTGACGTCGTAGTACTCGATGGGCCGGGTCAGGGACTCCTCGCCCGAGGTCAGCGCGGCGAAGTGCACGACGGCGTCCACGGAGTGCCGGGCGAAGACCGCCGACAGCGCGCGGCGGTCGCGGATGTCCAGCTCGTACACGGCACCGACGAACCGGCCCGCGAGCCGCTCGACGCGGGCGAGGACCTGCCGCAGGGCGGGTGACCGGTGGTCCACCACGATCACCTCGTAGCCGTGGTCGAGCAGGTCGACGCAGGTGTGGCTGCCGAGGAAACCGGCCCCGCCGGTGACCAGGATCGTTGACGGTGCGCTCATGGACCGGGCTCCTTCGCGCACTACGTGGTGTACGTTTACGACGTATATCCCGACTGTGCTCCGCTCACGGCGGCCCGTCAAGACGACGGACGGGCAGCCGCTCCCGCCCAGGAGGTCCCTTCTAGGGCCGCACCAGCAACTGGAAGTCGAACGAGTAGCGGGACGCGCGGTAGATGTGGGTGCCGTGTTCCACCGCGCGGCCCGTGTCGTCGTACGTGGTGCGCTGCATGGTCAGGAGCGCGGCGCCCTGCCGCTCGTCCAGGCGGGACGCCTCGGCGGCCGTCGCACAGCGGGCGCCGACCCGCTGGCGGGCGCTGTGCAGGGTGATGCCGGCCGCGCGCATCAGGCGGTACAGACCCGTCTTCTCCAGGCGCGCGGTGTCCAGGTCGAGCAGGGTCGCGGGCAGGTGGTTGCACAGCAGAGCCACCGGCTTGCCGTGCGTGAGCCGCAGCCGCTCCAGCACGATCACCTCCTCGCCCTCGGCGATCCCCAGCGCGGCGGCCACCTCGGCGCTCGCCGGCTCCCGCTCGTTGCGCACGACCTGCGTGGAGGGCCCCTGCCCGGCCGCCTCCAGGTCGTCGTACAGACTGCTGAGTTCGAGCGGGCGCCGGACCTGGCGGTGCACCACCTGGGTGCCGACCCCGCGGCGCCGCACCAGCAGGCCCTTGTCGACGAGGGACTGGATGGCCTGGCGGACCGTCGGCCGGGACAGGCCGAGCCGGGCCGACAGGTCCACCTCGTTGCCGAGCAGGCTGCCCGGGACCAGCACGCCGCGCCCGATGGCCGCCTCCAGCTGCTGGGCCAGCTGGTGGTAGAGCGGGACGGGACTGGCCCGGTCCAGGGCGAAGTCCACCGCGTCCGTGCCGGGCCCCGCGGTGCGCGGCTGCCTCATGAAGCCCCCCTCACAGATGGCGGCGGCGGTCCGCCAGCCGCTGCTCGTAGCGCGCGCGGGCGGCGACGGCGGCCTCGCGGCCCGCCACCTCCGCGACCGGCACGTCCCACCAGGCCTCCGCCCCGGGAGCCGTCGGCGCCGGGTCCGTCTCGACGTACACACAGGTCGGCCGGTCCGTGGAGCGCGCGGTGCTCAGGGCCTCGCGCAGCTCGGCGACCGTCTTGGCCCGCAGCACCTCCATGCCGAGGCTGGCCGCGTTCGCCGCGAGGTCGACCGGCAGCGGCGGCCCGGTGAACGTGCCGTCGGCGGCCCGGTGGCGGTAGGCGGTGCCGAAGCGCTCGCCGCCGGTCTCCTCCGACAGCCCGCCGATGGAGGCGTACCCGTGGTTCTGGATCAGCACCAGCTTGACCGGCAGCCCCTCCTGGACGGCCGTGACGATCTCGGTCGGCATCATCAGATACGTCCCGTCGCCGGCCAGCGCCCACACCACCGTGTCCGGCGCGGCCTGCTGCACCCCGATGGAGGCCGGGATCTCGTAGCCCATGCAGGAGTAGCCGTACTCCAGGTGGTACTGGCGCGGGCTGCGCGCCCGCCACAGCTTGTGCAGGTCGCCGGGGAGCGACCCGGCCGCGTTGATCACCACGTCGGTGTCGCCGACGACGGCGTCCAGCGCACCGAGCACCTGCGTCTGCGTCGGCACCGCGCTGTCGTCCGGCGCGCGGAACGCGGCGTCCACCACCTGCTCCCAGCGCTCCTTGCCCGCCGCGTACTCCGCCTCGTACGCCGCGTCGACGCGGTGCCCGTCGAGCGCCGCAGCCAGCTTCTCCAGACCGCTGCGCGCGTCGCAGACCAGGGTGCGCGCCGCGAGCTTGTGCGCGTCGAAGGCGGTGATGTTGAGGTTCACGAACCGCACGCCGGGGTTGCGGAAGAGTGTCCCGGAGGCGGTCGTGAAGTCCGAGTAGCGGGTGCCGACGCCGATGACCAGGTCGGCGGTGCGGGCGAGGTCGTCGCACACGGCGGTGCCGGTGTGGCCGATGCCGCCGACGTCGGCGGGGTGGTCGTGGCGCAGCGAGCCCTTGCCCGCCTGGGTGGAGGCGACCGGGATGCCGGTGGCGTCCACGAGTGCGCGCAGCGCCTCCTCGGCCTCGCTGTGGTGCACGCCGCCGCCCGCGACGATCAGCGGACGCGACGCGGCCCTGATCTCCCGGACGGCCTCGGCGAGTTCGACGGGGTCCGGTGCCGGCCGCCGTACGAACCACACGCGCTCGGCGAAGAACTCCACCGGCCAGTCGTACGCCTCCGCCTGCACGTCCTGCGGCAGGGCCAGCGTCACCGCGCCGGTCTCGGCCGGGTCGGTCAGCACCCTCACGGCCTGCAGCGCGCTCACGATCAGGGCCTCGGGGCGGGTGATCCGGTCGAACCAGCGGGAGACCGGGCGCAGCGTGTCGTTCACCGACACGTCCGCCTCCACCGGGTGCTCCAGCTGCTGGAGCAGTGGGTCGGCGGGGTGGGCCGCGAAGTAGTCGCCGGGCAGCAGCAGGACCGGCAGGCGGTTGATCGTGGCGAGGGCGGCGCCGGTGACCAGGTTGGTGGCGCCGGGGCCGATGGACGTGGTCACCGCCATGGCGGACAGCCGGTTCAGATGACGGGCGCGGGCGACGGCCGCGTGCACCATGGCCTGCTCGTTACGGCCCTGGTGGTACGGCATGACCTCCGCGTACTCCACGAGCGCCTGGCCGATCCCGGCGACGTTGCCGTGGCCGAAGATCCCCCAGGTGCCGGCGATCAGCCTGCGGCGCACGCCGTCGCGTTCGGTGTACTGGGCGGCGAGGAACCGCATGAGGGCCTGGGCGGTGGTCAGACGGAGGGTGCGGGCGCTCATCGGGGGGTCTCCGGGGCGGTGTAGAGGGGCAGTCGGGGGTCGACGGGCTGCCCGGGCCAGGTGTCGCGGATCCAGGCGTGGTCGGGGTGGTCGCAGATCAGCCAGGACCGCTCGGTGCCGGGGCCCGCCATGACGTTGAGGTAGTACATGGGGTGGCCCGGCACCGCCATGGACGGACCGTGCCAGCCGTCGGGGATGAGGACGACGTCGCCGTCGCGGACCTCGGCCAGCACGTCCGTTCCCCGGCCCCGTCCGGACGGTGAGACCCGCTGGTAGCCGAGGCCGGGCGTGGCGCCGTGGGCGGCGAACTCGAAGTAGTAGATCTCCTCCAGCACCGACTCCTCGCCCGGGCGGTGCTCGTCGTGCTTGTGCGGCGGGAACGAGGACCAGTTGCCGCCGGGGGTGAGCACCTCGACCGCGATCAGCTTGTCGCAGTCGAAGACGTCCGCTGCCGCGAAGTTGTTGACCTGCCGGGAGCAGTTCCCGGTGCCGCGCAGCTCGACCGGGACCGAGGAGGCGGGGGCGTGGCGGGCGGGCAGCCGGCGGGTGCAGCGGGCGCCGGCCAGCGCGAAGCGGCCGCCGCGTGCGGACGTCACGGTGGTGCGGGCGTCGCGCGGGGCGTAGGCGAAGTCGCTGACCGAGCTGAAGACGTCCCGCCGGCCCGCCAGCTCGAAGGTGTCGTGACCGAAGTCGTCCGCGACCGCGACCGTGCAGGAGCCGCTGAGCGGCAGCACGATCCACTCGCTGTCGCCGGTGTCGAAGCGGTGCGAACCACCGGCGGGCAGCTGGAGCACGCGCAGGGCGGAGTACCCCCAGCCGGCCTCCTCGGGGCCGACGTCGACGGCGTAGGACCCGGCGGCCGCCTTGCCCGCGGGCAGGTGGTACGTCATGAACTCCTCCGTTTCACAGCAGCACGCGTCGTGAAGCAGCCTTCCCCGGACGGGCGGACCTTCCCCGGACGGGCGGACCTTCCCCGGGCGGGCGGACCTTCCCCGGGTGGGGGCGTCCCAGGGGGGCCCTCCGGGCGGGGGCCGGGTGGGGCCGGTGGCCTCCGGGTGGGGGGGCGGGTGTGGTGGCCTCGGGGTGGGCCCCAGGGCGGGGGGCCGGGCGTTTCCCGGGCGGGGGCCTGGGTGGGCTTGCCCTGCGGGCCGGCGGGCCTGCGGTCCTGCGGGCCTGTGGTCCTGCGGTCCTGCGGTCTTGCGGCCCTGGGCCCACAGCTCCCGGGCAGCCGCAGCTCCCGCGCCCCCGGCCCCACGCAGCTCCCGGGGCCCCCGGAACCCGCGCAGCTCCCTGCCTCGGGAACTCCCGTAGCTCCCGGGCCCCCGGACCCCGCACCCTCGGCGGCTCCCGGCTCCCGGCTCCCGGCTCCCGCGCGCAGCCGCGCAGGACGGGAAGTCCCGGCCCGGCCCCCGGGGCGGGCGTGGGCCGGCGTGGCAGGCCCCCGGGACCGCGGGCGTCCCCCGGGACCGCGGGCGTCCCCCGGGACCGCGGGCGTCCCTCGCGACCGCGGGCGTCGGGGGGACTCGGTCGGTCTTTCACAGCAGTCCGACGGCCGTGTCGACCGCCTCCTCCACACTGCCCGCGGCCGGGTAGAGCAGCGAGCGGCCCACGACCAGGCCGTGGACGGTGGGCAGTCTGAGCGCCTTGCGCCAGCGCTCGTAGGCGGCGTCCTGGTCGTCGCCCACGTCACCGCCGAGCAGCACGGCGGGCAGGGTCGAGGTCCGCAGTACCTCGCCCATGTCGTCGGGGTCGTCGGTGACGGGCAGCTTGAGCCAGGTGTACGCGGAGGTGCCGCCGAGGCCGGAGGCGATGGCGATGGACCGGGTGACGGCCGCCGCGGACAGGTCGTTGCGGACCCGGCCGGCCACGCGGTGCGAGAGGAACGGCTCGACGAACACCGGCAGCCGCAGCTCCGCCATCGCGTCGATGGCACGGGCGGTGGCCTCCAGCGTGGTGAGCGAGCCGGGGTCGTCGTAGTCGATGCGCAGCAGCAGCTTGCCCGCGTCGAAGCGCAGCCGGACCAGGTCGGCGGCGCGGTGCCCGGTGAACCGGTCGTCCATCTCGAAGGCGGCGCCCGCGAGCCCCCCGCGGTTCATCGAGCCCATCACGACCTTGCCGTCCAGCACGCCGAGCAGCAGCAGGTCCTCCAGGACGTCGGCGCTGGCGAGCACCCCGTCGACCCCGGGCCGCGACAGCGCCGTGCACAGGCGTTCCAGCAGACCGGCCCGGTCGGCCATGGCGAGGCTCCGGTCGCCGACGGCGAGCGCGCCGCGCGCCGGGTGGTCGGCGGCCACGATCAGCAGCTTGCCGGAGCCGTTCAGCAGCGGCCGCCGGACGCGGCGGGCGGCCGCCTCGGCGACGGCCTCCGGGTGCCGCGCGCGGACCGTGGCGAGGTCGGGGATGCTGAGAGTCAACACGTCGCTCCGTTTCCGCGTCAGGGCTACGCCCGCGCCCCTGGGGTAGGGATCGACCGCCTACCGGCGGGCCTGCCGCCTCCCAGGTGTAGGTGCCGGGAGCGGACACTGTCAATAGTTTGTACTTACATTCGGACCTTGATGTGAAATGATGTCTTAACAAAGTATTGACAGCGGGCGCCGCAGCGACTTGTATCCCGTCCCAGCGCAACAGCCGTACGGCACGGCTCCCGATCCCCTCCCTTTCCCCCGTCGCAGACGTCGCACAGTGAGGTGCAGGAAAGATGGACCGCTCTTCTCACTCCCGCAGACTCGCCCCGGTCGTGGCCCTGGCCGCGGCGGCGGCCCTGGCCCTCGCGGGCTGCTCCAGCAGTTCCGGCGGCAAGAAGGCCGAGGAAGGCGGGGGCTCGGCGTCCGCCGGCAAGGCCAACACGCCCCGGATGACGGTCGCGCTGGTCACCCACCAGTCGCCCGGCGACACCTTCTGGGACATCGTCCGCAAGGGCGCCGAGGCCGCGGCGGCCAAGGACAACATCAAGCTCGTCTACTCCGCCGACCCGAACGCCGGCGGCCAGGCCAACCTCGTGCAGAACGGCATCGACCAGAAGGTCGACGGCATCGCCGTCACGCTGGCCAAGCCGGACGCCATGAAGAGCGTCGTCGCCAAGGCCAAGAGCGCCGGCATTCCCGTGGTCGGCCTCAACTCCGGCGTCAGCGACTGGAAGAAGCTCGGCCTGCTGGAGTTCTTCGGCCAGGACGAGACCGTCGCCGGCCAGGCCTTCGGCAAGAAGCTGAACGAGGTCGGCGCCAAGAAGGCCGTGTGCGTCATCCAGGAGCAGGGCAACATCGGCCTGACCCAGCGCTGCGACGGCGTCAAGAAGACCTTCTCCGGCTCCGTGGAGAACCTCTACGTCAACGGCACCGACATGCCGTCGGTGAAGTCGACCATCACCGCCAAGCTCAAGCAGGACAGCGGCATCGACTACGTCGTCACGCTCGGCGCGCCGTTCGCGCTGACCGCGGTGCAGTCGGTGGGCGACGCCGGCAGCAAGGCCAAGGTCGCCACCTTCGACCTCAACAAGGACCTCACCAAGGCCATCAAGAACGGCACCATCCAGTTCGCGGTCGACCAGCAGCCCTACCTCCAGGGCTACCTCGCGGTCGACTCCCTGTGGCTCTACAAGAACAACGGCAACTACAGCGGCGGCGGCGAGCAGCCGGTGCTCACCGGCCCGGCCTTCGTCGACAAGGCCAACGTCGACCAGGTCGCGAGCTTCGCCGCGAAGGGCACCCGGTGATCGGTATGACCCAGCAGGCTGCGCCGGCGGTGGGGACACCGCCGGCCCCCGGCCCCGGGCAGTCCGACGGACGCACCCGCCGGCGCTCCCTGGTGTTCCGGCTGCTCGCGCGGCCCGAGGTCGGTGTCTTCCTGGGCGCCGTCGCCGTCCTGGTCTTCTTCCTGATCGCTGCGCCGACCGTGCGTCAGGGCAGCTCGATGGCCACGGTGCTCTACCAGTCCTCGACCATCGGCATCATGGCCCTGCCGGTGGCGCTGCTGATGATCGGCGGCGAGTTCGACCTGTCGTCCGGCGTCGCGGTGATCACCTCCGCCCTCACCGCGAGCATGCTGAGCTTCCAGCTGAGCATGAACGTGTGGACCGGCGTGGTTGTCGCCCTGATCGTCTCCCTGGGCGTCGGCGCCTTCAACGGCTGGATGGTGGTGAGAACGGGACTGCCCAGCTTCCTGGTCACCCTCGGCACCTTCCTGATCCTCCAGGGCGTCAACCTCGCCGTGACCAAACTCGTCACCGGCAACGTCGCCACCGACGACATCAGCGACATGGACGGCTTCAACCAGGCCAGAAAGGTCTTCGCCTCCTCCTTCGACGTCGGCGGCGTCCAGGTGAAGATCACGGTGGTGTGGTGGCTGGTCTTCGCCGCGCTCGCCACCTGGGTGCTGCTGCGCACCAAGTACGGCAACTGGATCTTCGCCGTCGGCGGCAACAAGGACAGCGCCCGGGCCGTCGGCGTACCGGTGAACTTCACCAAGATCACGCTGTTCATGACCGTCGGCTTCGGCGCCTGGTTCGTCGGCATGCACAACCTGTTCTCCTTCAACACCGTGCAGTCCGGCGAGGGCGTCGGCCAGGAGCTGATCTACATCGCCGCGGCCGTCATCGGCGGCTGCCTGCTCACCGGCGGCTACGGCTCCGCGATCGGCCCCGTCTTCGGCGCGTTCATGTTCGGCATGGTGAACCAGGGCATCGTGTACGCGGGCTGGAACCCGGACTGGTTCAAGGCGTTCCTCGGGGTGATGCTCCTCGGGGCGGTCCTGATCAACCTGTACGTGCAGCGCACCGCGACGAGGAGGTGAGGCGACATGACCACCGGCGGACCCCATGGCGCGATCCTCGCGGACACCGTGCCCGAGAAGGACGCGCCCCTCGTCGAACTGCGCGCGGCCGGCAAGTCCTACGGCAACATCCGCGCCCTGCACGGCGTGGACCTCAGCGTCCTGCCCGGCCGGGTGACCTGCGTCCTCGGTGACAACGGCGCCGGCAAGTCCACCCTCATCAAGATCATCTCAGGGCTGCACCAGCACACCGAGGGCGAGTTCCTCGTCGACGGCCGGCCGGTGCGCTTCAGCACCCCGCGCGAGGCCCTCGACCGCGGTATCGCCACCGTCTACCAGGACCTCGCGACCGTCCCGCTGATGCCGGTGTGGCGCAACTTCTTCCTCGGCTCGGAGATGACCAAGGGCCCCTGGCCCGTCCGCCGCCTCGACATCGGCCTCATGAAGAAGACGGCCGACCAGGAGCTGCGCAACATGGGCATCGTCCTGGACGACCTGGAACAGCCCATCGGCACCCTCTCCGGCGGCCAGCGCCAGTGCGTGGCCATCGCCCGCGCCGTCTACTTCGGCGCCCGGGTGCTCATCCTGGACGAGCCGACCGCCGCCCTCGGCGTCAAGCAGTCCGGTGTGGTCCTGAAGTACATCGCCGCCGCCCGCGACCGCGGCCTCGGCGTCATCTTCATCACCCACAACCCCCACCACGCCTACATGGTCGGCGACCACTTCAACGTGCTGCGCCTGGGCACCCTGGAGCTGTCCGCCGCCCGCAGCGAGGTCAGCCTCGAAGAGCTGACCAACCACATGGCCGGCGGCACCGAACTCGCCGCGCTCAAGCACGAACTCTCCCAGGTCCGGGGCGTCGACGTGGAGGGGCTCCCCGAGGCGCAGGACCTCTCCGCACCCGTGGCGGCCCCTACGTCGGAAGGAAACCCCTGACATGCCCGCTGCTCCGAGCCGCATCCGGGTCGGCTCCGCCCCCGACTCCTGGGGCGTCTGGTTCCCCGACGACCCCGTCCAGGTGCCCTGGCAGCGCTTCCTCGACGAGGTCGCCGAGGCCGGCTACGAGTGGATCGAGCTCGGCCCCTACGGCTACCTTCCCACCGACCCGGCCCGGCTCACCGACGAGGTGCGCGCCCGTGGCCTGAAGGTGTCCGCGGGCACCGTCTTCACCGGCCTGCACCGCGGCCTGTCGGTGTGGGACGACACCTGGGAGCACGTCGCGAAGGTCGCGGCGCTCACCCAGGCCATGGGCGCGCGGCACCTCGTGGTCATCCCGTCCTTCTGGCGCGACGACAAGACGGCCGAGATCCTGGAACCGCCCGAGCTGACCGCCGAGCAGTGGGCCCACCTCACCAAGGGCATGGAGCGCCTGGGACACGAGGTGAAGGAGACGTACGGCCTGGACATCGTCGTCCACCCGCACGCCGACACCCACATCGACACCGAGGCCCACGTCGAGCGCTTCCTCGACTCCACCGACTCCGACCTCGTCAACCTGTGCCTGGACACCGGGCACTACGCCTACTGCGGCGGCGACAGCGTCAAGCTCATCGAGACCTACGGCGAGCGCATCGGCTATCTGCACCTCAAGCAGGTCGACCCGCGGATCCTGGCCGAGGTCGTGGCACACGGGGTGCCGTTCGGTCCGGCGGTGCAGCGCGGAGTGATGTGCGAACCGCCCTCCGGAGTACCGGAGTTGGAGCCGGTACTGGTGGCGGCGCAGAAGCTGGGCGTGGACCTGTTCGCCATCGTCGAGCAGGACATGTACCCCTGCGAGCCGGACAGGCCCCTGCCGATCGCGGTCCGCACCCGCCGCTTCCTGCGCTCCTGCGGGGTCTGAGGACGCCCACAGGGCCTGATGACGGCTCGGGGACCCGTTCGGCTCGACAGGACGTGACAGACGGGCGCTCCTATGCTGGAGGTAGCCGGTGTGACCGCTGGGACCAGTGATGCATCAGGGCCGTCGCCCTGTGGTCCGCGGCCGCTGTCCCGCCGCCTTACACGACGTTCGCGGGGCCGTCCCTCCTGTCCTCTTCCCCGGGAGTCAGCCCATGTCGTACGG
Organism: Streptomyces sp. NPDC104814; assembly: GCF_055583185.1. Classification (NCBI taxonomy): domain Bacteria; kingdom Bacillati; phylum Actinomycetota; class Actinomycetes; order Kitasatosporales; family Streptomycetaceae; genus Streptomyces; species Streptomyces sp. NPDC104814. Next base: position 950,524 of record NZ_JBVJOL010000001.1, read on the forward strand.
GTCCACCCGACTGCGCAGGTCAGTTGTCGTCGCCGCGGCACTGGGCGCCCTGGCGGCGCCCGCCGTGGGCGGCGCGGCCGTCGCGGCGCCCTCGCCGTCACCGTCCGGCCCCACCTCGCCGACCGACACGATGTCGCCGTCGCCGACCGCAACCTCGCCCACGCCCTCCGGGACGTCGCCCACGGGGCCCACGTCGCCGTCGCCGTCCGGCACCACGGCGTCCACCTCGCCCTCCCCGTCCGGCAACGCCGTCCGCGCGCTCACGCCGGCCGTGCACAAGCAGCTCGACGCCGCCGTGCAGCGGGTGATGCACCAGGCGGGCGTTCCCGGCGTGACCGTCGGCGTGTGGACGCCCGACAAGGGGCAGTACGTCTCGTCCTTCGGCGTCGCCGACAAGGCCACCGGACGCAAGATGAGCCCCGACCTGTACATGCGCATCGGCAGCGAGACGAAGACCTTCACCGTCACCGCCGTGCTGCAACTCGTCGACCAGGGCAAGATCGGCCTCGACGACACCATCGACAAATACGTCAGCGGCGTGCCCAACGGCAACAAGATCACCATTCGGCAGCTGGCCGGCATGCGCAGCGGACTGTTCAACTACTCGCAGGACGAGGGCTTCTACAAGGCGCTCACCTCCGACCCCCGGCGCCCCTTCACCCCGCAGCAACTGCTCGCCTACGCCTTCAAGCACCCGGTGCTCTTCCCGCCGGGTCAGCAGTTCTACTACTGCAACACCAACCTGATCCTGCTCGGCCTGGTCGTGGAGAAGGAGAGCGGGCAGAAGCTGAACGACTACGTCCAGCACAAGATCCTCGACCCGGTCGGCCTCAAGCACACACTCTTCCCGACCGGCAACGAGTTCCCGACGCCGCACTCACAGGGCTACACCAACCAGACGGCGACCGGGAAGGTCGAGGACTCCGCCGACTGGAACCCCTCCTGGGGCTGGGCGGCCGGCGCGATGATCTCCCAACTGGACGACCTGCGGGTGTGGGCGCGCACAGTGGCCACCGGCAAGCTGCCCGGCGGCGGCGACATGATCAGCCCCGCGACGCAGAAGCAGCGGCTGATCACGCCCGCGACCCCCATCCCGGGCGCCGGCTACGGACTCGGCATCTTCAACGTGCAGGGCTGGATCGGGCACAACGGCTCCCTGCCCGGCTACGAGTCCCTCACCATCTACCTGCCGGAGGCACAGGCGACGGTCGTCGTGATGCTGAACACCGACATCAACTACAAGAACGAGGAACCCAGCACCCTCTTCGGCCAGGCCGTCACGCAGATCATCTCCCCGAACCACGTCTTCAACCTCCCGGCGGAACCGGCGGCCCACTGAGAGTCCACGGCCGGCCCGGAGTCACTCGCCGTCGCGTACCTCCGCCAGGGTCACCGGGCGGTGCTCGTGCAGGGACAGCGTGCAGGCCTCCGCGATCCAGCCGGCCTCCAGGGCGTCCTCGATCGTGCACGGGGACGGACGGGTGCCGGCGATCAGCTCGGTGAACGCGGCGAGTTCCGCGCGATAGGCCGCGGCGAAGCGGTCCATGAAGAAGTCGTGCGGAACGCCCGAGGGGAAGGTGACACCGGGCTCGGCCGAGCGCAGCGGCAGCTTGTCGTCGAGGCCGACGGCGAGGGAGTCCCGGAAGCCGTGCAGCTCCATCCGGACGTCGTGACCGCGGCCGTTGTGCCGGGAGTTGGACACCACCGCGATGGTGCCGTCGTCGAGGGTGAGCAGCGCTCCGGTGGTGTCGGCGTCACCGGCCTGCCGGATGTGCTCGGCGCCCCGGTTGCCGCCGACGGCGTACACCTCGGTCACCTCGCGGCCGGTCACCCAGCGGATGATGTCGAAGTCGTGCACCGAACAGTCCCGGAAGATGCCGCCGGACGCGGCGACGTACGCGGCCGGCGGCGGCGCCGGGTCCAGCGTCGTGGACCGCACGGTGTGCAGCGTGCCCAGCTCCCCGGCGCGCACCGCGGCGCGGGCCGCGGTGAACCCGGCGTCGAAGCGCCGGTTGAAGCCGATCTGGACCGGCACGCCGCTGCCCTCGACGGCGCGGAGCACCTCCACGCCCTCGGCGATCGTGCGGGCGACCGGCTTCTCGCAGAAGACGGGCACGCCCGCCGCCACACCGGCCCGGATCAGCGCCGGGTGGGCGTCGGTGGCCGCCGCGACGACGATGCCGTCCACGCCGGAGGCCAGCAGCGCCTCGGGTGAGTCGGCGACCTCGGCGCCGAACCGCTCGGCGGCGGCCTTCGCCGCGTTCGCCACGGGGTCGGTGACGACGAGGGACCCGACGGCGTCGAGCCCGTACAGGGTCTCGGCGTGGAAGGACCCGATGCGGCCGAGGCCGAGGATTCCGATGCGCATGGTGCTCCTTGCCAGGTAGGAAGAGGGCGTGGGTCGGTCCGGGTGCAGGTCAGTCCAGTCCGCCGAGGACGTTCTGGTCCCAGTCGATCACGGAACCGGTGACCACCCCGGACCGGTCGGACAGCAGGAAGACCACGAAGTCCGCGATCTCGTCGGGCCGGCCGAGCCGCCCCATCGGCAGCCGCGCCGCCGCGCGCTCCTGCCAGTCGTCGCCCGCCCCGTGAAAGGCGCGCTGGGTGGCGTCCTCGCCCTCGGTCGCGGTCCAGCCGATGTTCAGGCCGTTGATCCGGATGCGGTCCCAGCGGTGGGCGTGCGCGGCGTTGCGGGTGAGTCCCGCGAGCCCCGCCTTCGCCGCCACGTACGGGGCGAGGAAGGGCTGCCCGCCGTGCGCGGAGGACGTGATGACGTTGACGATCGTGCCGGACGCCCCGCGCGACAGCATGTCGGCGACGGCCGCCTGCATCGCGAAGAACGGCCCCCGGAGATTGACCGCGATGTGCTGGTCGAACAGCTCGGGCGTGGTGTCGAGCAGTGTGCCGCGCGCGGTGAGCCCGGCGGAGTTCACCAGGCAGTCGATACGGCCCCAGGCGTCCACCACCGCGGCCACGGCCGCCCGGGCCTGCCCGGCGTCGGCCAGATCGGCCCGCACGTACAGCGCCCTGCCGCCGCCTGCCGTGGGCTGCGCGACCAGCGCCTCGCCCGGCTCCTGGCGGCGTCCGGAGACGGCCACGACCGCGCCCTCCCGGACCGCCGCGCGGGCGACGGCCGCGCCGACGCCCTGACTGCCGCCGTTGACCAGGACGACCTTGTCGTCGAGAAGCCCCATGTCTCTCCTAGCTCCCGCGCCGCTCGGCGGCCGCGCGCAGCTCCTCGCGCAGCGCCTGCGGGGACCATTCCCCGGCGAGTGCCCGCCGCAGCAGATCGGCCTGCGACGGCGGGGCGAGCCCCTCCACCGGCGGGTCGCGGTCGAGGTCGGTCGGGAAGGGATAGCCCTCGGCGCTCGCGGCGATCACGCGCTCCAGCCACGCCTCGCCCACGCCCTCGGCCCTGCGCTCGAGCAGCACCGGGTAGACGGCGTTCACGACCGCCTCGCGGTCCACGCTCTCCATGGCCCGGCCGAACGCGGAGGACACCTGGAGCAGGTTGGCCGTGCGCCGGATGTCCGCCGAGCGGTTGGTGCCGGCCGCGTGGAAGAGCGCCGGGTTGAAGAAGACCGCGTCCCCCTTGGCCAGCGGCAGCCGCACATGGTGCTCGGCGAAGTACGCCCGGAACTCGGGCAGCCGCCAGGCCAGATACCCCGGCTCGTACAGCTGGGACCAGGGCAGATACAGCGTCGGCCCGGACTCCACCGGCATGTCGCAGTGCGCGACGGCGCCCTGCAGGGTGAGCACGGGGGAGAGGCGGTGCACATGCGCCGGGTAGGCCGCTGCGGTCTCGTTGCCGAGGAAGCCCAGGTGGTAGTCGCGGTGCGGCTGCTGCGCCTCGCCACCCGGGTTGACCACGTTGACCTGGGAGGTCATCTGGTAGGCGGGACCGAGCCAGGCCTCTGACACCAGCGCCACCACGTCGTTCGCGTAGTAGTCGGCGAAGGCCTCCGCGTCGTGGAGTGCCGCCTTCTCCAGGGCGTTCCACACCCGGTCGTTGGCGCCCGGGCGCGCGAAGTGGTCACCGGCCGTCCGGCCCGCGGCGCGCTGCCCGGCGATCAGCGCCTCGAAGACGGCGGTGAGCCGGTCGACGACCGCCGGGTCGGGGAAGGCGCCGCGGAAGACGGCGACCCCGGGGCCGTCGGCCAGGACGCGGACGATCTCGGCCTGGACCTCGCGGCGCGAGCCGGGCCGCCCGGCGTCGTAGAGCGGCACGTTGTGCTCGACGGCGGTGGCATGCGGGTAGGCGGCCGGGTCGGTGGTCCGCTCGACCAGGGTGCGGAAGGCGGTCAGGTCGCAGTCCGGCTCGGACAGCCAGGCGCGCTGCGGTGCGGTGGCGGACATCGCGGTCCCTTCGGTTCACGGCGTGCCGCGTGGTCCAGGGCGCCCGGTGCGGGTCACGAAGGGCGCGGCTCTGTCATTCTTGTCAGGACAAACACGGCGAACAACCGGCAGGCAGCCATCAAAAACCCCTCAAGGAGCCGACGGTGGGCCACCCCTTCCCGATCAAGGAGATCGCCCGTCAGGCCGGGCTGAGCGAGGCCACGGTCGACCGGGTGCTCAACGGCCGCGGCGGGGTCCGCACGTCCACCGCGCAGGAGGTGCGCCGGGCCATCGCCGACCTGGACCGGCAGCGCACCCAGGTCCGGCTGATCGGCCGTACCTTCATGATCGACATCGTGATGCAGGCCCCGGAACGGTTCACCACCGCCGTACGCGCCGCTCTGGAGGCGGAACTGCCGTCCCTGCACCCGGCCGTGCTGCGCTCGCGCTTCCACTTCCGCGAGACCGGACCGGTCGGGGAACAGGTCCGCGTCCTGGACCGGATCGCGCGCAGGGGCTCCCAAGGGGTGCTGCTGAAGGCCCCGGACGTCCCCGAGATCACCGCCGCCGTCGGCCGCCTCACCGCCGCGGGCATCCCCGTGGTCACCCTCGCCACGGACCTGCCCGCCAGCACCCGCCTCGGCTACGTCGGCATCGACAACCGCGCCGCGGGCGCCACCGCCGCCTATCTGATGGGCCAGTGGCTCGGCGAGCGGCCAGGCAACGTCCTCACCAGCCTCAGCAGCGGCTTCTTCCGCAACGAGGAGGAGCGCGAGATGGGTTTCCGCAGCGCGATGCGGGCCCGGCACCCCGGGCGCGTCCTCGTCGAGATCGCCGAGGGCCAGGGGCTCGACGCCACCCAGTACGACCTCGTGCGGGCCGCCCTGGAACGCGACCCGGACATCCGCGCCGTGTACTCGATCGGCGGCGGCAACATCGCCACGCTCCGCGCCTTCGCCGACCTCGGCCGCACGTGCGCCGTGTTCGTCGCCCACGACCTCGACCACGACAACACGCGCCTGCTGCGCGAACACCGGTTGTCCGCCGTCCTCCACCACGACCTGCGCCAGGACCTGCGCGAGGCCTGCCACCTGGTGATGCGGGCGCACGGCGCGCTCCCGCCGGCCGGGCCCACGCTGCCGTCGGCGATCCAGGTCGTCACCCCGTACAACATGCCGCCGCAGGCCGCCCGATGACCGGCGCGGGACGCACGCGGAGCGAGCGCGTGACGATCGAGGGCGTCGACTTCACGGTCACGCTCACCCCGGGCGACGGCATCGGCCTGCTCGCCCTGCACGCAAGCGTCGAGGGCGGGACCGGCGAACTCGCGGACGAACTGGCGGAGCGGTGCGGGGCCGCGCGACTGGTGTTCCGCCAGAACGACGGAGAACCGGTGCACATCACCTCGGCGCGGATGGCCGCCGCCCCCTGCGGCCTGCTGCGCGACTTCCTCGCCCGCGCCGACGTCGTCGTATCGCTGCATGGGCACCTACGGCCCGCCGCGCCCCGCGCGATCTTCCTGGGCGGCGCCGACCGGAGCGCGGCGCACCTCATGGCGGGCGGGCTCCAGGCGCTGCGGCCGCGGTTCGAGCCGGTCACCGACCTGGCGCTGATCCCCGCCGCCCTGCGGGGCGTCCACCCCCGCAACCCGGTGAACATGGCCGGCGGACCCGGAGTGCAGGTGGAGCTGCCGCTGCTCGCCCGCACGACCGTCCCGGGCGGTGCGGACACACCGCCGCGCGACGTCGCCGACGCCCTCGCGGACGGCGTACGACGCCTGCGGACGCTCACGCGGCAGGCGTGACGGTCGCGGCTGGAGCCTGGCCATCACCGCCGGAGCCGGAGCCTGCATTGTCGAAGCCTGACGTCACGGCTGGAGCGTGACCCACGTCCCGGTCTCGGCGGACCGTGCCATCGCGTCCAGCACGGTCGCGCTGCGCACGGCGTCCGTCAGGGTCGCCCCGTGCGGGGCCCCCTCGGCGATCGAGCGCAGGAACCGGTGGCACTCGATCACCTTCAGGTCGTCGTAACCCATGGCGTTCGCCGCGCCCGGCTGGAACGCGCCGTACTCGCCGGCACCCGGGCCCACGTACACCGTGCTCACCGGCTGGTCCTGGTAGGACGTGCCATGGCTGACGCCCAGTTCGTTCATCCGCCGGAAGTCCCAGAAGACCGCGCCCCTGGTGCCGTGCACCTCGAAGCCGTAGGCGTTCTGCTCGCCGACGGACACGCGGCAGGCCTCCAGCACACCACGGGCGCCGGAGGCGAAGCGCAGCAGAGCGCTGACGTAGTCCTCGTTCTCCACCGGGCCGCGTGCGCCGCCCACGGCGCGGGCATGGCCGGCGGTGGCACCGGTGGGCCGCGCCCGCTCGGGCACGAAGACCGCGGTGTCGGCGGTCAGGGCGGTGATCTCGCCGAGCAGGTACCGGGCGAGGTCCGCGCCGTGCGAGGCGAGGTCGCCGAGCACCCCGCTGCCACCGCGCTCACGCTCGTAACGCCAGGTCAGGGCACCGTCGGGATGGGCAGCGTAATCGCTGAACAACCGGATGCGGACATGGGTGACCGCGCCCAGCTCCCCGGAGACGATCAGCTCGCGGGCCGCCTCGACGGCCGGGGCGTTGCGGTAGTTGAAGCCGACGGATCCCTGCACGCCCGCCTGTGCGGCCGCGCCCGCGACCGCGCGGGCGTCGTCGGCGCCGAGGCCGACCGGCTTCTCGATCCACAGATGCTTGCCCGCCTCGGCCAGGGCGACGCCGATCTCGCGGTGCAGGAAGTTCGGCGCGGTCACGCTGACCGCCTCCACACGCGGATCGGCGGCGACCTCACGCCAGTCACGGGTGGTCGCGACGAAGCCGAACTGCGCGGCGGCCTCCTCCGCCCGCCCCGGCACCTCCTCGGCGACGGTGACCAGGCGCGGCCGCAGGCCGACGAGGGGAAAGTGGTGGAGCACGCGCGCGTACGCCTGGGTGTGCACCCGCCCCATCCAGCCGAACCCGATCACGGCCACTCCGAGCGTGCGTGCCATGACAGCCCTCTCATCCGCGTGGACGGCATCGATTTGGACCGTTCCAATCGCTCATCTCCCGTCACCTTGTGCGGAGCTACCGGGGCTGTCAAGCACTTTGACACCGACACCACTTCATGGAACGGTCCACAGCATGAGACAGCCGACGATCCGCGACGTGGCCGAACGCGCCGGGGTGTCCAAGTCGCTGGTCTCCCTGGTGCTGCGGGGCTCCGCCCAGGTGCGCCCCGAGAAGCGCGACGCGGTGCTCCGGGCGGTGCGGGAGCTCGGCTACCGGCCCAACGCGGCGGCCCGCACCCTGAGCGAACGACGCTCCCGCACGGTCGGAGTGCTCCTGCACGACCTGCGCAACCCCTGGTTCGTGGAGCTGCTCGACGGACTCGACGCCCCCCTGCAGACGGCCGGCCTGCACATGCTGCTCTCCGACGCCCGCCTCGGCCGCCGCGCGGGCCACGACCTCGCCGCCCCCTTCCTTGACCTCGGGGTCGACGGCCTGATCGTGGTCGGTACGCTGCCCGACCCGGCCGGGCTCGCACGGGTCGCCGAGCGGCTCCCGGTGGTGGTGGCGGGAGCGCGGGAGCCGGTGCTGCCGGGCGTGGACGTGGTGGCGGGCGACGACGAGCAGGGCGCCCGGCTCGTCGTGGAGCACCTCGTCGGACTGGGGCACCGCCGTATCGCCCACATCGGCGGGCACGGCGCGGTGGGCGAGCTGCGCCGGAAGGGCTACGCGTCCGCGCTGGCCGCGCACGGGCTCGGCCGGCTGACCGAGCCCGGGGACCTGACGGAGGAGGGCGGCTACCGGGCCACCGTCCGCCTGCTCAGCCGCCCCGACCGGCCGACGGCGGTCTTCGCGGTCAACGACATGACGGCGGTCGGCGTCCTGACGGCGGCCGCCGAACTGGGCCTGAAGGTGCCACAGGACGTCTCGGTGGCCGGCTACGACAACACGAACATCTCCCGGCTCCGCCACGTCTGGCTCACCACGGTCGACAACGCCGGCCACGAGCTGGGCCGCCGCGCAGCACGCTGCCTACTGCAACGCCTGGAGCACGGAGAAGGCCCCGGCCGAGTCCAGCTGACCGCACCGCACCTGGAGGTGCGCGGGACGACGGGACCGTGCGTCACCGTCCCCGGGGAAGGCCCCGGTCACTGATTGATCGCGTACACCTTGCGCAGCGTCTCGTGCACCGTCCACGTCGTGCGGTCGCCCTCGCGCAGGACCGCCATGTCGCCGGGGCCGACGTGCAGGGTCGGGCCGCCGTCGACCTCGACGGTGGCCGATCCGCTGAGCACGACGAACATCTCGTCGGCCTCCGTGTCGGTGACGACGCCGGGCGTGATCTGCCAGACGCCGCGGATCTGGCGGCCGTCCTCGGACTCCCACACCACCTTCCCGGTCACCTCGGGCGAGCCGGACAGGATCTGGGCGGGGTCGAGCGGCTCCGGGGTGAGCTCGGCGTCCGGGACGTGCAGCGCGAAGGAGTGGATCATGCTGCGACCCTAGCCGGACGGCTCCCGCCGCGGCGCTGGACACAGTGTGCGTGTTCGCCCCGGCCGGGGAGACACATCGTCGCAAGTGGCAGGCGACCGGGTCCCGGGTGATCGTGAGGGCATGGCCGACTCCGACTCCCCGCCGAAGGCCACCGCGTCGCGCGGCCACGACACCCGCGAGATGATCCTCTTCGGCGGTGTCTACGGCGCCGTCCTGGCCAGTTCCATGGTCGCGGCCCTCACCCAGTACGGGCACTCCTCCGCACGCAGCCGCCGCTACGACGCCCTGTGGCTGCTGATCACCGCCCTCGCCTCCGCGCTGGCCCACGGCTACGCCCACTACATCGCCGAACGCGGCCCGCACCGCCGCTGGGACGCCCTGCGCGCCCTCGCCGACGAATGGCCCCTGGTCACGGCCGTCCTGCCGACGGTCTTTGTCCTCGCCGGAGCCGGCTGGGGCTGGTGGCCCCCCGACGGCGTCGAATACCCGGCGTTCACCCTCAACATCGCCCTGCTCTTCATCCTGGGCCTCGTCACGGCCCGCCAGTCACGCCGCGGCTGGCCCACGGCACTGGCCATCGGCGCGGTGGACGCACTCCTCGGCTTCGTGGTGGTCGTGGCGAACGCGGTCATCAAGTGACACGGGCGTCGCTGTTCAAGAGGACGGGGAGCGGGCGGGGCAACGCTGCGTCCGGATTCATCCAGTCGCATCAGCCCGTACTTATATAAGCAGTCGCTGATAATATAGCTGTATGCATGCCTTCGACGTCCTCGCCGACCCCGTGCGGCGCCGGATACTGGAGCTGCTGGCCGGTGGGGAGATGACCGCCGGGGCGGTCGCCGAGGCCGTTCGGGCGGAGTTCGGGATATCGCAGCCCGGCGTCTCCCAGCACCTGAAGGTGCTCCGGGAGAACGGCTTCGCGACGGTCCGCGCCGAGGGGGCCCGGCGGCTGTACGCCGTCGACTCCGAGCCCCTGCGGGACATCGACGCCTGGCTGGACCGCTTCCGCCGCTTCTGGACCCCGCACCTGGACGCCCTGGCCACCGAGCTCGCCCGCGGCCGCCGCGAGCGCCGGCTGAACGGCACCGACGAACCCCCGAGGAGCACCCCGTGATCGACGTGACCCACCAGATCAGCAGCGTGCGCCGCACCGTCGGCCGCCGCGACTTCAAGGCGGGCGAGGCCCGCGTGGTGACCGTGAGCCGCACCTACGACGTCCCGCTCGACGACCTCTGGGACGCCTGCACCAACCCCGAGCGCATCCCCCGCTGGTTTCTGCCGGTCGAGGGCGATCTGCGCGAGGGCGGCCGCTTCCAGCTGAAGGACCAGGCGGGCGGCACCATCGAGCGCTGCGAGGCACCCCATGGCTTCACCGCGACCTGGGAGTACGGCGGCGAGGTGAGCTGGATCGAGCTGCGGCTGACGCCGGAGGGGGAGGGGCGCACCCGCTTCGAGCTGGACCACATCGCCCATGTCGACGACACCAAGTGGGCCGAGTTCGGGCCAGGTGCGGTCGGCGTCGGCTGGGACGGCATGCTCGTGGGTCTCACCGTGCACCTGCGGACCGGCGCGAGCGTCGACCCGGCCGAGGGCATGGCGTGGATGACCTCCGAGGAGGGCCGCCGCTTCTGCACCGAGAGCAGCGAGGCCTGGTACGCCGCGAACGTGGCGAGCGGCGAGGACGAGCGCCGGGCGCGCCAGACCGCCGACCGTACGACGGCGGCGTACACGGGCGCCGGCTGACCGCTCCCGCCCGCCGTCGCCCGGCGGGAGCACCCGTGCGGGTGGGGTAGGGTTTACCTGCGTGATCACGCGGTCCACCGCGTGCGACGCACCGGGACGTGGCGCAGCTTGGTAGCGCACTTGACTGGGGGTCAAGGGGTCGCAGGTTCAAATCCTGTCGTCCCGACTTTACGAAGTCGCACGTCAGGGCCGGTCACGGAGGAATCCGCGACCGGCCCTCGACTGTTTCTACGGCGTGTAGACCTGCTCCAGGCTGTGGATGGCGCCGTCGTCGCCGGTCGCGTACTTGAACACCAGGCCGGAGTCGGGGTGCGCCTTGACCCAGTCCACGAGCTCCTGCACGCCGATGCGCTGGTTCGCGCTGCCGGCGACGATCGGGTTGGTGGCGGTGACGTAGGCGGCCTGGTCGAGGGCCCAGCGGCTGTCCTCGCCCGTGACGACGAACGGCGCCCCGTCGGAGTCCTTGCCGGGGCAGCCCCATGCCCCGTGCTGAATGACGAGGTTCACCTTCCCGGTGCCGGCGGGGAGTTCCTCCACGCGGTAGACGGCGATCTCGTCGGGGTCGACATGGTCCGGGTCCGGCGCCTTGTCGGAGCAGCCGGCGGCCGGCGCCTTGCCCTTCGCCGCGCCGGAGGCCTTCGCGGCGGGCTTCGCCGGGGACCCTGCCGTACCGGCGGTGCCGCCCGCACCGGCCGCACCGGGCGACGCGGTCGCCGTGGAACCGGCGCCACCCGTCCCGGCCGTGCCCGTCGCCGTCCCGCCCGTTCCCGCGGTGCCCGCCGCCGTCCCGCCCGTGCCGCCGCCGGAGGTGCCGGGCGCCTGGCTCGCCGTGGCGGCGGCGCCGGGCGAACCCGCGGCTGCGGCGGCCGAATCGTCCCCCTGACAGCCGGTCAGCACCGAGGCGAGCGCGGCGGCGGCGAGCGCGATGGTTGCGGGTCTGAGGCGATGAGCAGTCATGTCGGGACGTCCCCCTGGTCACGGGCGGCCGCTTCGGCCGCACACCGATCCGGACCGTAACAACGACTCGGCTCCCACGGCAGCACCGCGGCGCCCCGTGTGACGGAGTCCGGACAATGCCGTCACCAGGAACGGATCATGTGACGGAAAACAGCGGCTGAGGACGCCGTCCGGGCGTGCGCATGACCAACCGGTGGACGCCCCCTTGACGGTGAACCGTGGCGGATCGACACTCCAGAGCAGGGAATCCTAGTGAACAGGTAGGGAATGGCATGTCGACTCGCGCACCGCTCCCGGCCCACGCCCGAGCGAGCCGGTCGCCCCTGCTCACCTCCCGCCGTCACATCGACCTGCTGCGCGTCTGCAGCGCCATCGGCCCGGCCGTCTGAGCCCGGGCCCCCCGCCCTTCGTGCGCCGCGCGCAGACGCGGCCGGCAGCACCTCCCTGTGCTCCGTGGCGCCGTCCGTGTGACGTCACCGTCGCTCCCGCGGGCGCCGCCCACCCGTCCCGCCGCCCTCATCGCCGGCACCCCGCGTGCGTCCGCGCGCCCGACCCCTGGGAGACCCATGTCCGTCGCACCGCTCGCCGCCCATCCCTCCGTGCCGTCCGCGTCCGCCTTCCGCGGACGGATCGGGCGGGACGCGCGCAGTGGGCACTACGCCGTGCCCCGCCGCTACCGGCTGCACGTGTCCACCGCGAGTCCCGACGGGCTGCGCATCGCCGTCGCGCACAGCCTGCTCGGGCTCGACGAGAGCTGTCCGGTCACCTTCCTGCCCGCCGTCCCGGACTGCCCCGACGGCGGACACCGCACCCTGCGCCCGCTGTACGAGGCCAGCGCCCACCACCACCCGGGCCCGGCCCTCGACCCCGTGCTCAGCGACGACTGGTCCGGACGGATCGTCAGCACGCACGCCGGCGACATCATGCGCGACCTGGACCGGCACTTCGCCTCCGGCCACCCCTCGCTCTACCCGCGCGCAGGCGCCGCCGGGATCGAGGCCGTGGAGCGGCTGTGCGCCGACGGCATCCAGGAGGCCGCCCAGCGCGCCGGATCGGCCGCCGCCGACCCCGCCGAACGGGCGGCGGCCCTGCGTACCCTGCTCACCGCGCTGGACGACGCCGAGCGGCTGCTGGCCGGGCAGAGGTATCTCCTCGGTGAACAACTCACCGCCGCGGACATCGAGTTGTGGGTGGCCCTGGTGCAGCTCGACACCGTGCACCGGCATCACCTCGACGCCGCCGCCGTGCAGCGCGTCGCCGGCCACCCCGCCCTGTGGTCCCACGCCCGGCGCCTGACCGCCCACCCGGCGTTCGGCACCCACCTCGACCTCGACGGCATCGCCCGCCGCCACCACGCCCGTTGCCGCGGGCTGGAGGCCGCCGGGTCCGCCGTGCAGATCCTCGACTGGGCCGGTCACGCCAGGTCCCAGCAGGTGGACGGCCGTTGACAGCCGTTCGGGCAGCTGTCTTAATTACGGCCCAGAACGGTCATGAGCGTCAGCGACAAGCCCTGGCTCGCTGACCGGCAACCCTCGCTCCGCGGTGGGGTGCCCCAGGTGACGACCGGACCGGATGACGTTCGGTAAGCGCGAGGCCCCGTGAGGGCCGGAACAGAGACGGTGACGTGATGCACGCAGCTCCCAGCACGGCGGCCCGCCGCGCCGTGGGCTGCGTGCGGCCGTATGCGAACCCGCTGGTCGCCGACCGCGCCGTCGACCTCCTGCGCGTCAACAGCGCACTGTGTACCGCACCGGGCCGAGCCCGCTGCCGGGGCTGACCTCTCAGCCGTCCGCCCCGCGCTCCCTCGCCGCACCCCGCACCCGCGGCGTGCCGTCGCCCGCCCGAGCCCCCTCTCCCGTGCGTTTCCCCGCGCCCCGCCCCCTCCGCCCGGCAGCCGCCCCGTGCTGCCCGGACGCGGGCGCGCGCGGCCCGCCACGGCCGAGGGGCGCCGCCGACTCCCCGCCGGAGCCCACCATGAGCCACACCCGAGGCCCAGCCGTCTCCCTCGCCGAGCCGCCAACCCTCGACACCCCTCAGGACAAGCAACAACCGCCGCGTGTCGTGCCGTTGCGCCACCCCGGGCGCTGGATCGCCACGGCCGTCGTGCTCGTCCTGCTCGCCCAGTTCGTCCACGGACTGGCCACCAACAGCTTCTACCAGTGGGACCGCTTCGCCTACTGGTTCTCCCGTCCCACCATCCTCGACGGCCTCCTCATCACCCTGCAGGTCACCGCCTACAGCGCGGTCCTGGGTCTCCTCGGCGGCATCCTGCTGGCGCTCGCCCGGCTCTCCAGGAGCCCGGTGCTGCGCCTGGTCAGCTGGACCTACGTCTGGGCGCTGCGCTCCGTCCCGCTCATCGTCGTCCTGCTGTTCCTGTACAACTTCTCCGCCCTGTACAAGACCCTCAGCCTCGGCGTCCCCTTCGGGCCGGCCTTCCTCACCTTCGACGAGTCACGGCTGGCCACCGACATGGTCGTCGCCGTCGTCGGCCTCAGCCTCAACGAGGCCGCCTACGCCGCCGAGGTGGTCCGCGGCGGGATCCTCTCCGTCGACCAGGGCCAGCACGACGCGGCGGCCGCGCTCGGCCTGCCCAGGAGCCGCCAGTTCACCCGGATCACCCTGCCGCAGGCGCTGCGCTCCATCATCCCGAACTACGTCAACCAGTTGATCGGCCTCGTCAAGAGCACCTCCCTGGTCTTCTACGTCTCCCTGCTCGACCTGTTCGGCACCGCGCAGACCATGGGCTCGACCTATCCCGGCGACATCGTGCCGCTGCTGCTGGTCGTCACCGTCTGGTACCTGCTGCTCACCAGCGCCATCTCCGTCGTGCAGTTCTACGTCGAACGCCACTACGCCCGCGGCGCCGCACGCTCCCTGCCGCCGACCCCGCTGCAGCGGCTGCGCGCCGGTCTCACCGGCCTGCGGGCCCGCGCCCGCCGCGAAGCCGCCGTATGACCGCACCGCTGCGAAGCCGTCGTACGGCCGCACTCACGCGAAGCCGCCGTACGACCGCACCGCCGTCGTCTCTCTCCGTTCACCCCGTACACCCAGCGACAAGGACTGCCATGACTTCCCGCCTCATCCGACGCCCCCTGCTGCGCGGACTCACCGCCGCCACCGCCGCCGTGCTCCTCGCCGGTTCGCTCGCCGCCTGCGGCGGGGACAGCGAGGCCGCGACCACGGCCGACAGCGCGGCCGCCGGGACGGTGACCGTGGGACGGCTGTCCAACGGGGCCGCACAGGAAGCCACCCTGAAGGTGAGCGAGGTGAAGTCCCTCAGCGCCGAGGTGCCCGCGGAGATCAGAAAGCGCGGCACCCTCCGCATCGGAGTCGGCGCCCTGCCGTCCGGCTTCCCGCCCCTGGCCTACGTCGGCGGTGACCAGAAGACCCTCACCGGCGCCGAACCCGACCTCGGCCGGCTCGTCGCCGCGGTCCTCGGTCTCCAGCCCGAGGTGCGCAACTCCACCTGGGAGAACATGTTCGTCGGCCTCGACAGCGGCAAGTCCGACGTCCTCTTCTCCAACGTCACCGACACCGAGGAGCGCAAGCGCAAGTACGACTTCGCCTCCTACCGGCAGGACAACCTGGCCTTCGAGGTCCCGAAGGCCGACACCTGGACGTTCGACGGCGACTACCGGACCCTCGCCGGCAAGACGGTCGCCGTCGGCAGCGGCACCAACCAGGAGCGGATCCTGCTGGAGTGGAAGAAGAAGCTGGAGAGCGAGGGCAAGAAGCTCACCGTCAAGTACTACCAGGACCACAACAGCACCTACCTCGCCCTGAGCAGCGGCAAGATCGACGCCTACTTCGGCCCCAACCCGGGCATCGCCTACCACGTCACGCAGACCGCGAAGACTCCGCAGGCCACCCGCACCGCGGGCACCTTCTCCGGGGCCGGCGCCACCCTCCAGGGCCTGATCGCCGCCACCGCCAAGAAGGGCAGCGGGCTGGCCAAGCCGGTCGCCGACGCCATCGACCACCTCATCAAGAACGGCCAGTACGCGCAGTGGCTCAAGGCGTGGAACCTCTCCAACGAGGCCGTCACCACGTCACGGATCAACCCGCCCGGTCTGCCGCTGGACAACTCCTGACCCCGGGAACACCCGCGCCGGTCCCGGGCGTTGAAAGCGACGACGACCCTCGCGCGGCGGCAGCCGCCCGCACCCCGGAGGTGACGCCCGTGCCCCGCAGCCCGCACGCCGTCCGCCTCCACACGCGGCCGCACATCGACCTGCTGCGCGTGGCCGGCGCGCTCTGTCGCGCCTGACAACGCGGCCCGCCGGCCCTTCGTACCCGGCCGCCTCGCGGCCTCCGCCGCGTCCGTGCCCCGTCGCTCCCCGGGGCCGGCGTGTTCCCACAGACCTCCAGGAACCTTCAGGAAGGCACCCCTCGTGTCCTCGACTCCCGCTGCTCCCGTGCACCTCGCCGTCGCCCTGGACGGAACCGGCTGGCATCCCGCCTCCTGGCGCGAGCCCGTGGCCCGGCCCCGCGAGCTGTTCACCGCCGGCTACTGGGCCGGCCTCGTCACCGAGGCCGAGCGCGGCCTCCTCGACTTCGTGACGATCGAGGACGGCCTCGGCCCGCAGTCCTCGCACTTCCTCGACCCCGACGAGCGCACCGACCAGGTACGCGGCCGGCTCGACGCCGTCCTGATCGCCTCCCGAATCGCTCCGCTGACCTCGCACATCGGCCTCGTGCCGACGGTCGTCGCCACCCACACCGAGCCGTTCCACATCTCCAAGGCCATCGCCACCCTGGACTACGTCAGCACCGGCCGGGCCGGCCTGCGCGTACAGATCTCCGCCCGCCCCACCGAGGCCGCCCACTTCGGCCGCCGGACCGTTCCCCGGATCGACGCCTACGACAGCCCGGCCGCGCGGGAGGTGGTGACCGAACTGTTCGACGAGGCCGCCGACCATGTGGAGGTCGTGCGCCGGCTGTGGGACAGCTGGGAGGACGACGCGGAGATCCGGGACGCGGCCACCGGGCGCTTCATCGACCGGGACAAGCTGCACTACATCGACTTCGAGGGCCGGCACTTCGACGTGAAGGGCCCCTCGATCACACCCCGTCCGCCGCAGGGCCAGCCTCTCGTCACGGCGCTCGCCCACTGGAGCGTCCCCTACCGGCTGGTGGCCCGCCAGGCCGACGTCGGCTACGTCACCCCGCACGACACGGCGCAGGCCCGCGCGACCGTGGCCGAGATCCGCGCCGAGCAGGAGGCCGCGGGGCGGGCCGACGAACCGCTGCACGTCTTCGCCGACCTCGTCGTCTTCCTGGACGACGCCCCCGGCGCGGCCGCCGCCCGCCGGGAACGGCTGGACGCCGCGGCCGGTGAGCCGTACACCAGCGACGCGCGGATCTTCGCCGGCACCCCGGCCGAACTCGCCGATCTGCTCCAGGAGTTCCAGGCGGCCGGGCTGACCGGGTTCCGGCTCCGGCCGGCCGTCGCCGGGCACGACCTGCCCGCGATCACCCGCGCACTGGTCCCCGAGCTCCAGCGCCGTGGCGCCTTCCGCCGCGCCTACGAGGCCGGCACCCTGCGCGGCCTGCTGGGCCTCGCCCGCCCCGCCAACCGCTACGCCACCGCCTGAGCCGGAGGGACCCGGAGACCATGACCAAGCCCCTGAAGCAGATCCACCTGGCCGCGCACTTCCCCGGCGTCAACAACACCACCGTGTGGAGCGACCCGAAGGCCGGCAGCCACATCGAGTTCGACTCCTTCGTGCACTTCGCGAAGACCGCCGAACGCGCCAAGTTCGACTTCCTGTTCCTCGCCGAGGGGCTGCGCCTGCGCGAACACGCCGGTCAGATCTACGACCTGGACGTCGTCGGCCGCCCCGACACCTTCACGGTGCTGGCCGCGCTCGCCGCCGTCACCGAGCATCTCGGACTGACCGGCACCATCAACTCCACCTTCAACGAGCCCTACGAGGTGGCCCGTCAGTTCGCCAGCCTCGACCACCTCTCCGGCGGGCGCTCCGCGTGGAACGTCGTCACCTCCTGGGACGCCTTCACCGGCGAGAACTTCCGCCGCGGCGGCTTCCTGCCCCAGGAGGAGCGCTACAGCCGCGCCCAGGAGTTCCTCGCCACCGCGCACGAGCTGTTCGACTCCTGGCGGGGCGACGAGATCGTCGCCGACCAGGCCACCGGCACCTTCCTGTCCGACGCCAAGGCCGGCGCGTTCGTCCACCAGGGCAAGCACTTCGACATCCACGGCCGTTTCAACGTCCCGCGTTCCCCGCAGGGCCGCCCGGTGATCTTCCAGGCGGGCGACTCCGACGAGGGCCGCGAGTTCGCCGCCGCCGAGGCCGACGCCATCTTCAGCCGCTACGGCACGCTGGAGACCGGCCGGGCCTTCTACCAGGACGTCAAGCGCCGTCTCGCCCGGTACGGCCGCCGCCCCGACCAGCTGCTGATCCTGCCCGCCGCGACCTTCGTGCTCGGCGACAGCGACGCCGAGGCCGAGGAGGCGGCCCGTGAGGTGCGCCGGCAGCAGGTCAGCGGCGCCACCGCGATCCGCCATCTGGAGTTCGTCTGGAACCGGGACCTGTCCGCATACGACCCGGACGGCCCGCTGCCCGACGTCGACCCGGACGTCAGCGAGGACCACATCGCCCGGGGCCGCGCCCAGGTGCGCATGTACCGCGACCCGCTGGCCACCGCCCGCGAGTGGCGGGAACGGGCCGAGGCGAACAACTGGTCGATCCGCGACCTCGTCATCCACACCGGCAACCGGCAGAACTTCGTCGGCTCCCCGGCCACCGTGGCGGCGGCGATCAACGAGTTCGTGCAGTCCGACGCCTCCGACGGTTTCATCCTCGTCCCGCACATCACCCCCGGCGGCCTGGACGAGTTCGCCGACACCGTCGTCCCGCTCCTGCGGGAACAGGGCGTCTTCCGCACCGACTACGAGGGCACCACCCTCCGCGACCACCTGGGCCTCGCCCACCCCGACGACACGGTACGGGGCGAGCGGGCGGCTTCCTGATCTCCTCCACGGCGGCCACCGGGGCCCGGGTGCCATGATCGGCCCATGACACTCGACATCACCCGGGCCACGGTGCGGGACCTGCACCAGGTGGTGGCGGACCACCCCCGCTACTGGGGCGAGCGCGACCTGCGGGCCCTGCACCAGCCGGTGTTCGTCCAGGAGTTCGGCGCCACCTGCCTGGTGGCCCGCGCCGACGACGGCATCCGCGGCTACCTCGTGGGCTTCGTCACCCCGGACCGCACCGGCTACGTCCATCTGATCGCCACCCGCGACGACAGCCGGGGCACGGGCCTGGGCCGCCGGCTGTACGAGGCGTTCACCGAGGCGGCCCGCGGCCAGGGCGCACTCCGGCTGAAGGCGATCACCTCGGTCGGCAACAGCGGCTCGCTCGCCTTCCACCGCAGCCTCGGCTTCGAGGCGCGCGTGGAGGAGGACTACGACGGACCCGGTGTGGCGAGGATCGTGTTCACCCGCCTCCTGCCGCCCTGACAGCGCCGGCCGCGGCCGGCACGTCACCTCCCCCGAGGATGGCGTGCCGGCCGCTTTCCCCCGGCGCCGGACTGTGGTTCGGACGATGTCGTACACGCCGGCTGAGGCGTCCCAGCCTGCCCGGGGCCGCCGCCCGGCCGCCTGAGTCGGGGGGTACTCAAGTCGCCCTGTATCAAAACCGAGTAGGCGCGCTCCTGCTGTCGTGACGACCTACGAACGCGACGCGCGCACCCTGCGGCTGCCCTGGCCGTTCACCGGCCGCGAGGACGAACGGGAACTCGTCCGCCGCTCACTGTCGGGCGCCCGCCCCGGGCTGGTGGTGACAGGCGGTGCCGGCTGCGGCAAGACCCGGCTGGCCACCGAGGCCCTGCGCGGCACCGACTGCCCGCGGATCGCCGGCACCCCCGGCGCCCAGGGAATGCCCTACGCCGCGTTCGCCCCTCTGCTGCCGGACGTGGCCTCCCCGCAGGAGGCGCTGCGCCGGCTCGGCGGCGTACGGCAGCTGCTCGTCGACGACGCCCAGTGGCTGGACGACGCCTCGGCCGCGCTGGTCCACCAGCTGGCCGTGCACGGCCGGACCCGCCTGCTGGTCCTCCTCACCGACGGCCACCCGGCACCGGCACCGATCGCCCGGCTGTGGACCGGCGACCTGCTGCCCCGCCTCGCCCTCGCGCCCCTGCCCGCCGACGACACCGCGACCCTGCTCACGGCCGGCGCCGGCCGCGCCCCGGAACCGCTGACCGCGGCCCGTCTGCACCGGCTCGCCGACGGTGACCTGCGGCTGCTGCGCGACCTGCTGGACACGCTGCGCACCCACGAGCGGCTCACCCCCGTGCCCGGCACCGGCACCTGGGCCTGGCGGGGGCCGCTGCCGGTCACCCCGGCGATCCGGGAACACGCCGCCACACCGCTGGGCCGGACCTGCCCCGCCGAGCGCGAGACGCTCGACCGCCTCGCCTTCGCCGAGCCCCTGTCGCTGGACACCGGCGCCCTGGACCTGCCGGCCCTCGAACGCCTGGAGGCCGCCGGGCTGATCGACGTCGACGAGGACGACGCCGTACGCCTCGCCCATCCCTTGCACGGACCGGTGCTGCGCGCCGCCGCCGGCCGGCTGCGGGCCCGCCGCCTGGCGCCCGCGGCGGACGACGTCGCCCTCGCCCTGAAGGACGAGACGGCCGCGCTCGAACGGCGCATCGACGCCGACGACGTCACCGCTCTGCCCACCCCGGTGGGGGACTGGCTCGCGACGGAGGGCACCGGAGTCCCGGCCGCCCACGCCGCGCTGCGCGCCCGCTTCGCCCGCCTGCGCGGAGCCCTGCGCGAGGCGATGGCCTGGGCCCGGCTGAGCCCCGACGACCCGGCCTGCCATGCCGAACTGGCCCTTGCCGCGGCCCAGTCGGGGCAGCCCGTGCCGGACGGGGAAACCTCCGCGTGGTGCGCCACCGCGCTCGGGAAGCAGGGCGCCGCGCTCGCGCCGGTCGGGCCCGGCGACGCGTACGACGCCGTCCGGCTCGGTGCCCCCGAGCGGGCCCTCGCTCTGCTCCCACCGGGCAGCGTCTTCGCGCGGCACGCCGAAGCCCTCGCCGCCGCGGACGGCCCCGCCCTGGACCGGGTGGCCGGGGAACTGGCGGAACGCGGCTTCCTGCTCTTCGCGGCCGAGGCGTACGCCCAGGCCGTCCCCGTACACCGCGACCCGGCCGCCGCCCGCACCGCACGCACCCGGGCCGCCGCCCTCGCCCGTCGCTGCCCGGACGCACGCACCCCGGCCCTGTCCGCACTGGCGCTGGGCGAACTCACCGCCCGCCAGCGGCAGATCGTCACCCTCGCCGCCGCCGGCCTCAGCAACCGGCAGATCGCCGAACGCCTCACCCTGTCCGTGCGGACCGTCGGCAACCACCTCTACGGCGCCTACACCCGCCTCGGCACCGGCGACCGCGACGCCCTGCCCCGGCTCGTGGAACCGCCACGGGAACAGCGGTCCGCCTAGGGATGTCCGGTCGCAGCCCTGCTGCGAGGCGCGGTGCCTGCCGCATCCTCGAAAAGCGCCGCCGTCACGCCGCGCCGAACGCGGTGAACGACCAGCCCGTCGCCTGGTGCAGCGCGTCGTCCGGGACGGCGGCGCGGGCGTCGCGCAGCGCCTCCGCGAGCGACAGGCCCGCGCCGAGCCCCTTGTGCAGCGCGAGCATCAGCGGCACCACCGCCGCGTCGTTGACCGGCGCGCTCGCCGCCACCACACCGGCGGTGCCCAGCGGCAGCAACGCCGTGACCAGACCGAGCAGTTCGTCGGCGCCGACCGAGGCGAAGCGGGCGGTGTCGCAGCAGGACAGGATGATCCGGTACGGACTGCGCGCGAGGCGTTCGAAGTCGTGCACGGTGAGCGGCCCGTCGGCCATCCGCAGCGACGAGAACAGCGGACTGTCCGCGCGGAAGGCGCCGTGCGCGGCGATGTGGGCGAGCGCCGCTCCGTCCAGTTCCGCCAGCACTCGCGCCGTGCGCGCGTGGTCGTCCTCCAGCACGGTCGGCGCGCCGTACCGCCCGGCCAGCTCCGGCACCTCGGCCCCGCCGGTGGCCAGCCCCGGCCCGCGGACCAGGATGTGCCGGCCGTCCGCGGGCGGCTCGGTGTCCCGGGCGCGCAGCCAGCTGCTCGCCGACGGCGACACGCTCACCACCCGCTCCCTCAGCGACGGCAGCACCGCCCACGGCACGCGATGCAACCGCCCCGGCGGTACGACGACCAGCGGGCCCGAGCCCAGATGCCGGGCCGCCTCGCCCAGCAGCAGCTCCTCCAGCCGCCGCCCCGCCGCCAGCAGCACCGGCAGCCGGGCCTGGCCGCCCGGGTGCGCGAGCCGGCGCAGCCCCGCCTGCACATGCTCCGCCTCCGCCTCCGCCTCGGCGAGCAGCCCGGCCGTGAACCGCCGCACCCGGCCCCGCCCGGCCAGCAGCACGTGCACCCGTCCGTCCACCACGGCGAGTTCGACCAGCCGCCCCTCGCCGAGCCGCTCCAGCAGCCGCCCCGCGTCGAACCGGTCGGCGCCGCCGGGCGCGTCCCCGCGCAGGTGCAGGGTGCGGGAGCGGATCTCCCGCTCCAGCCGCCGCTGTTCGCGCTCCAGCGCCGGCACGGCCCGGCCCTCGGCGCGGGCCTCCTCCGCACGGGCCGCGATCTCCCGGAACGCCGTCAGGTTGCTCAGCAGCGCCGGGTCGGCCGGCGGACGGGTGGGCGGCGCGCTCAGCGCGGTCGCCCGCCACCGCTCGCTCCACTCCAGCAGACGCCGCGGCCCGCCGGAGTCCAGGCTCGCCCGCTGCGCCAGCGCCGCCAGCTCCGCGCCCTGCTCGGTGGCGCGGGCCCGCAACTCCGAGGCGCCGAGCGTCATCCGGTGGGCGTCCAGCACGGCCAGGCCGCTGCGGCACGCCTGCAGCACGCCCCGGCTCGACCCGGCGGCCCGCGCGCGCAGCGCCTGCGCCGCCCAGCCGGTGATCCGGGCGAGGGGCGGCCCGCCGTGCCGGCTGCGCGCCGCCAGCGCCAGGTGCCGTTCGGCGTCCCGCGGCCGGCCCAGCGCCAGCGCGATACGCCCGGCCAGCAGGGACGCCTCCGGCGCGGCCGGCGCCCCGAACGACGCCAGCCGCTCGGCGACCCGCGCCGCGTCCGCCACCAGCCGCCCCGAGGCCCGCCCGGCGGCGAACCGCGCCTCGATCAGCACCAGCCGGGCGTGCGCCTCCCACCACGGGCGCCGCTGCGCAGCGAACAGCCGTACCGCCAACGCCGCCCGGGCGATCGCGGTGTGCGGATCACCGGCCGGGCGGGCGGCCCGAGCGGCGGCCAGCAGCAGTTCCGCCTTGCGGGTCGGCTGCCCCCCGATCCCGTCCAGCGCCCGGATCGCCGCGTCCGCCTCGGCCCGCGCCTCCGGCGCGAGCCCCGCCGCCATCAGCACCTCGCAGCGCCGGACGGCGAGCATGAACGGGGGCGTGCCCAGCTCCGCGTACCGCCGCTCCGCCTCGTCCAGCAGCCGCAGCGCCACCGGCACGTCGCCGGCGCGGAACGCCGCCAGTCCCCGGCTCTCCACGGCGTCGGCCTTGTCGTGCTCCTGGCCGGTGGTGTCCCACAGCGCCTCGGCCGCCGTGAAGTCGGCGTCCGCCCGCTCCACCGAGCCCAGCGCGAGATGCACGGTGGCCCGCAGGGTCAGCGCCCGCGCCGTCCAGATGACGTCGTTCTCCTGCCGCAGCACGGGGATCGCGCGGCGTACGTCCTCCAGCGCCTCCCGGTGCCGGCCGAGCACCCAGCGGGCATAGGCCCGGCGGAACAGCACCTGCGCCCTGGTGTGCCCGCTGCCCCGCTCGACGCCGCGCTCCAGCGCCGCCAGACCCTGCCGGGTGCGGCCCGCGTGCACCAGGGCCACCCCGAGCGTGGCCAGCACGTCCGCCTCCCGGTCGGCCAGCTCCGCCCGGGCCGCGAAGTCCCGGGCGCGCCGCAGATGACGCAGCGCGAGCCGCAGGTCGCCCCAGTCCCGCTGCCAGATGCCGATCACCTGGTGCGCCACGGAGGCGCGCACCGGGCCGGGGTCCGCCTCCAGCACCTCCCGCGCCCGCGCCAGCGCCTCGTGGGGGGCCGCGAACACCATCGGCAGCAGGTCGAACACCGAGTCGCTTCCCGAGGTCACCCTAGGGATGGTAGGGGACCGGGAACCGCATCCCCACCGGTGTGCCTCTGTATCAAGCGGCGACCCGGCGGCTCTCACCTACGACGGTCGCCCCGAGGGGGAGGAACACGACATGCCACCACAGCGGTTCCGCGAGCAGTTCGACCAGATCCAGCGCTCCATGCCCGGCGTTGCGCTGGCCCTCGGCCCGGACGACGCGACGGAGTTCGTCTTCGAAAAGGGCGTGGTCCTCGTGCGCGACGGCGACGACGCCGCGTTCGTCGAGGACGCCGTCCGCGCCCACTTCACCGCCACCGACGGCCTCGACCCCGCCCCTGTGCGGCGCGCGGGCCCGCAGGCCAACCGCTCCGGCATCACCCGCGTCCAGGTCGGCGACCCCGGCCGGGGCAGCCACCCCGTCGACCCCGTCGTCGGTCACGCGCTGCGCGCCGTACGGCAGGCCGAGGACCGCACCGGACGCCGGCTCGTCAGCCGCAACCACGTGGTGTCCATCGCGGTGAACTCCTGCCCCGGCGACGAGCCCGTGCCCGCAGGACGGGCCGCACGCCTCAACCCGGCGGCCGAGGACGCCGGTTACGCCCCGGAGCGGGCCGTGGGCGTGCTGGTGATCGACAACGGCCTCAGCCACGACTACCGCGCCCACCCGCTGCTCGCCCACACCCGGGGCGACACCCACCCCCAGGAGACCGACGAGTCGGGCGTGCTGCGCCAGTACATGGGCCACGGCACCTTCATCGCCGGGCTGCTCGCCGCCGTGGCGCCCAGCACCGACATCACCGTCCTCGGCACCCTCAACGACGCCGGCGCCATCCTGGAGTCCGAGTTCGGGGACAAGCTCTTCGAGGCCGTCGACCGGCACGGCTGGCCCGACATCCTCAGCCTGTCGGCCGGCACCTCCAACGGCCGCACCGACGGCCTGCTCGGCGTCGACGCCTTCCTGCGCGAACTGCGCGAACAACGCACCCTGTTGGTGGCCGCGGCCGGCAACAACTCCAGCGCCGCCCCGTTCTGGCCGGCCGCCTACGCCACCGTGCCGGGCTTCGAGGACGCGGTGCTCAGCGTCGGCGCGCTGCGCGACGACGGCGAGTTCGGCGCCTGCTTCACCAACCACGGCCCCTGGGTGCGCGCCTACGCCCCCGGCGAACGCCTCACCAGCACCTTCACCGGCTTCGGCACGCCCGTGCCGTACGTCTACCACCACTCCACCTACGACGCCTGCCGCTACGGCTTCGGCTACGCCTGCACCTGCACCACGCCGAGCCACACCGGACTGCTCAGCGACGACGGGGAGACCGGCGCCAAGCCGGACCAGGTGATGTTCGAGGGTCTCGCGCACTGGAGCGGCACCTCCTTCGCCACCCCGGTCGCCGCCGGGCTCGTGGCCGCGCACATGAGCGCCCACCAGGAGACCGACCCGCGTGCGGCGCGGGACCGACTGCTCGCCGCGAACCGGGAGTTCGCCGAGGTACGCGGGGCGCACGTGCCGGCACTGCGGCCGCCCACCTGGCGTCCGGCGGCCGCCCCGGCGTCATGACGAGCGGGGCCGCCCTGCGTACGGCGTACCATGACGTGCCGTACACGAGGAGTGGGGCAGTCGTGGACCGTGCAGAGGTCGGCACGCTGGTCCGGTCCGCCGTCGACGGTGACGGCGCGGCCTGGAAGGCGCTGGTGGAAGGGCTCAGCCCGCTGGTCTGGTCCGTGGTGCGCGCGCACCGGCTCTCGGACGCCGACGCGCACGAGGTCTACCAGACCGTGTGGTTCCGCTTCGCCCAGCACCTGGGGCGTCTGCGCGAGCCCGACAAGGCGGGGTCGTGGCTGGCGAGCACCGCGCGGCACGAGTCGCTGAAGGTGATCAGGAGTCTGCAACGGCTGACCCTGACCGACGATCCACGACTGCTGGACCGGGCCAGCGAGGAGTACACGCCGGAGCAGTCGCTGCTGCAGGCGGAGGAGGCGGCCGCCGAGAGCGAGCGCATCCGCCGGCTGCGGCGGGAGCTGGGGGCGCTGGGGGAGCGGTGCCAGGGGCTGCTGCGGGTGCTGATGGCCTCGCCGCCGCCCAGCTATCAGGAGGTGTCCGCGGCGCTCGGCATCGCCGTGGGCAGCATCGGCCCGCTGCGCCAGCGCTGCCTGCGCCGGCTGCGGGCGCGACTGGACGCACGGGGGGTGCGGTGAACAACGGGGACGGCCTCGGGCCGGGGAACGACGACTTCGGGGCGACGGGCGACGAGTTCGAGCCGGGGGACGAAGACTCCCGGGCGGCGGACGGCGACTTCGGGCCGGTGGACGGCGACTTCGGGCCGGTGGACGGCGACTTCGGGACGGTGGACGGCGACGGCCCCGGACCGGCCGAGGAAGGGGAACTGGACCGGCTGGAAGGGGAGTTGCGCGCGGCCGCCGACGTGCTGGATCCGCTGCCGGCCGCGCTGAGCGCGATCGCCGTGGAGGCGTACGCCCTGTACGACCTCGACGCCCGGATCGCGGAGCTGACCTTCGACTCGCTGACCGGCGCTCTGCCCGTGCGCGGGGCGACGGACGTGCCGCGGATGCTGACCTTCCAGGCCGGGGAGCTGACGGTCGACGTCGAGGTGGGCGCCGAGGGGCTGTTCGGGCAGGTACTGCCGCCGCAGCCGGCGAGCGTGGAGGTGCTGAGCGGGCCGCACGCCGGGGCCGCGCTGACGGCCGACACGATGGGCCGTTTCAGCGCCGCCGCGCCGCCCGCCGGCCCGTTCGCCCTGCGGCTGCGGACCGGCGGGGACGTCGTCGTCACGGAGTGGCTGCGGGCCTGATCCGTGCGCGCCGCGGGTCAGCCGGAGACGGCGTCCACGAGAGCGGCCAGGGCGTCGGCGAGCCTGCCGAGCCCCGGCCCGGCGGGGCCGCCCGGCTCGCTCATGTAGGTGTCGCGGCGGATCTCCACCATCAGCGCGCAGACGCGCGGCTCACGGCCGTAGAAGTCCAACGGTACGTACGTCCCGCTGAACGGGCTGTCCAGCCCGGTCTCCCCGCACCCGGCGAACGCCTCGCGCGCCGCCTTCAGCAGGGCGGGCGGGGTGTGGAAGGCGTCCGTGCCCAGGCACACCGGCGGGCGCGGTCCGGTGCCGTGCAGCTCGTACGGCAGCGGCGCGGCCGGGTACGAGTGCACGTCGACGATCACGACCCGCCCGACGGCGTCGAGCCGCTGCGCGACGGCCTCGGTCATGGCCTGCGCGTAGGGCCGGAAGTACCGCTCCAGCAGCGGCTCCGGGTCGTGTCCGTCGGGTCGCAGCACCTCGCGGTGCGTGGTCCGCGTGTATACGGCGCCCATGCCGACGGCCCGCATCTCCTCCCGCTCGTCCGGGAACCGCTCGGGGTCGACGACCAGCCGCGACAGCCGGTTGACGAACCGCCACGGCGTCACCCCGGCCGCCCGGGCCGCCTCTGCGGCGATCTCGGCGGTGTGCGCGTCGGTGATGTGGTCCAGCTCCTGCTCCAGCGCGGGATCACCGAGCACGATCCCGGCGCGCACGTCGTCCGGTATCTCCCGCGCGGAGTGCGGCACATGCAGGAGCACGGGCGAGTCGGCGGCACCGGGGAGCAGGGCGAACGAGGGCTCGACGGGGGTCACGGGGCGGCTCCGGGGGGCGTTGTCGGGACGGTGTGCATGATCAAGGTGCCACAGCCGAGGACGCAGCCGAGGGCGCACCCGGCCCCTCGCAAGACACCTCAGCCCCGGCCGGGCGGTGCGCGCCCGGAGACACCTCCGCCCCGGCCGGGCGGTGCGCGGTCGGGGCGGAGGTGGTGTCCCGGGCCGGTCAGGTGACCGGCGCCGGGTGCGGAACGTTCAGGGCGTTCAGCTCAGGGACGCCAGGGCCTCGTTCCAGGTGGCCGAGGGGCGCATCACCGCGGCGGCCTTGGCCGGGTCGGGCTGGTAGTAGCCGCCGATGTCGACCGGCTTGCCCTGGACGGCGTTCAGCTCGTCGACGATCTTCTGCTCGTTCGCGGCGAGCGTCTCGGCGAGCGGCTGGAAGGCCTTGGCCAGCTCGGCGTCGTCGCTCTGCTGCGCCAGCTCCTGCGCCCAGTACAGGGACAGGTAGAAGTGGCTGCCGCGGTTGTCGATGCCGCCGACGCGGCGGGTCGGGGACTTGTCCTCGTTGAGGAAGGTCGCCGTGGCGCGGTCGAGGGTGTCGGCGAGGACCTTGGCGCGGGTGTTGCCGGTGGCCTCGGCGTACTGCTCGAAGGACGGGACCAGCGCGAAGAACTCACCCAGGGAGTCCCAGCGCAGGTAGTTCTCCTTGACCAGCTGCTGCACGTGCTTGGGCGCGGAGCCGCCGGCGCCGGTCTCGAACAGGCCGCCGCCCGCCATCAGCGGGACCACCGACAGCATCTTGGCGCTGGTGCCCAGCTCCAGGATCGGGAACAGGTCGGTCAGGTAGTCGCGCAGCACGTTGCCGGTCACCGAGATGGTGTTCTCGCCGCGGCGGATGCGCTCCACCGACAGCTTGGTGGCCTCGACGGGGGACAGGACGCGGATGTCCAGGCCCTCGGTGTCGTGCTCGGGCAGGTACTGCTCGACCTTGGCGATCAGGTTGGCGTCGTGGGCGCGGGTCTCGTCCAGCCAGAAGACGGCCGGGTCGCCGGTGGCGCGGGCACGGGTGACGGCCAGCTTCACCCAGTCCTTGATCGGCGCGTCCTTGGTCTGGCAGGCGCGGAAGATGTCACCGGCCTCGACGCTCTGCTCGATCAGCACGGCACCGGAGGCGTCGACGACGCGCACCGTGCCGGCGGCGGCGATCTCGAAGGTCTTGTCGTGGGAGCCGTACTCCTCGGCCTTCTGCGCCATCAGGCCGACGTTCGGCACCGAGCCCATGGTGGACGGGTCGAACGCGCCGTTGGCCTTGCAGTCCTCGATGACGGCCTGGTACACGCCGGCGTAGGAGGAGTCCGGGATGACGGCGAGGGCGTCGTGCTCCTGGCCGTCGGGGCCCCACATGTGACCGGAGGTGCGGATCATCGCCGGCATCGACGCGTCGATGATCACGTCGGACGGCACGTGCAGGTTGGTGATGCCCTTGTCGGAGTCGACCATGGCCAGCTCGGGGCCCTCGGCCAGCTCCGCGTCGAAGGAGGCCTTGATCTCGTCGCCCTCGGGGAGGGCGTCCAGGCCCTTGAGGATGCCGCCCAGACCGTCGTTCGGCGTCAGACCGGCCGCGGTGAGCTTCTCGCCGTACTTCTCGAACGTCTTCGGGAAGAAGGTGCGCACCACGTGGCCGAAGATGATCGGGTCGGAGACCTTCATCATCGTGGCCTTCAGGTGCACGGAGAACAGCACACCCTCCGCCTTGGCGCGGGCGACCTGCGCGGCGAGGAACTCGCGCAGCTGGGCGACGCGCAGCACGGACGCGTCGACGACCTCGCCGGCGAGGACGGGTACGGACTCGCGCAGCACGGTGGTGGCGCCGTCGGCGGCCACATGCTCGATCTTGAGCGTGCCGTCCTGCTCGATGATCACGGACTTCTCGGTGGAGCGGAAGTCGTTCTCGCCCATGGTCGCCACATCGGTCTTGGACTCGGCGGTCCAGGCGCCCATGCGGTGCGGGTGGGTCTTGGCGTAGTTCTTGACGGAGGCGGGGGCGCGGCGGTCGGAGTTGCCCTCACGCAGGACCGGGTTCACGGCGGAACCCTTGATCTTGTCGTAGCGGGCGCGGATCTCGCGCTCCTCGTCGGTCTTCGGCTCGTCCGGGTAGTTCGGCAGCGCGTAGCCCTGCCCCTGCAGCTCGGCGATCGCGGCCTTGAGCTGCGGGATGGACGCCGAGATGTTCGGCAGCTTGATGATGTTCGCGGCCGGCGTCTTGGCCAGCTCGCCCAGCTCGGTCAGCGCGTCCGGGATGCGCTGGTCCTCGGTGAGGTACTCCGGGAACACGGCGATGATGCGCCCGGCCAGCGAGATGTCGCGGGTCTTCACATCGACACCGGCCTGCGAGGCGTACGCCTGGACCACCGGCAGGAAGGAATACGTCGCCAGGGCCGGGGCCTCGTCAGTGTGCGTATAGATGATGGTCGAGTCAGTCACCGGGTGCTCCGCTCCACGTCTGCAACATTGCTCGACATCAAGATATCTCGTGATGCGGTCCGGCTCGACAAGGGTCCTGGCCGGATTCGGCGCCGTGGGCGCCCAGCGCGCGGCCCGGCCGCGCTGGCCCGGCTCACCGGCGGCGGACCGTGTCCGGGCCGGTACCGCCGGTCATCTCGCGCCCGATCCACCGGCAGATCACCTCCACCACGTAGTCCCGCTCGGCGTGGCTCAGCTCACGGCCCTTGCCGATCCCGTGCCAGCGCTGGAGGCAGCTCCGGCAGCAGGTCGCGGTCGCGTGCTGGGCGACGAACACCGGGTGACCGCGGTACGGCGTCTGCTTGCCGTCCTTGTACGGCTCGGCCGGTGCCAGGCGCTTCGCGATCAGGTCGTGGGCGTGCCTGCGGATCGTCGCCGGGCCCTTCAGCTCGGCGGTGGCGCGGTCGCGGCCGCGCAGGTGGAACTTCGACCGGAACGGCTGGCGCGCCAGGGCGTCCAGCCGTCGGTCGATCAGGCGGGTGTCGGTGGGGGAGGTCATGCCGCGTAAAGCCTACGGCGCGGTGCTCAGGGCAGGCGCTTCACAGCTCGGGGGGTATGGGTGGTCCGGCGACCGCCCGTCTGTCGTGGCTCGTCGCGCCCACGCGGCGGCAGTCGCATGTCGAAAGGGGCCCCGCGCCCCTTTGGGGCGCTTCTACTCCCCGGGGACGATGACCGGCCGCGTGTCCTCGCTCGCCCGCTGGTGCGGGATGGTCACCGTGCCCGGCTGGAGCGTGACCGTGCGGGCGGGGGCCGGAATGTGGATGCCCTCCGCGCGGTAGCGCTTGTGCAGGCGCTTGATGAACTCGTGCTTGATCCGGTACTGGTCGCTGAACTCGCCGACGCCCAGGATCACCGTGAAGCCGATCCGGGAGTCGCCGAAGGTGTGGAAGCGGATGGTGGGCTCGTGGTCCGGAAGGGCGCCGGTGATCTCGGTCATGATCTCGGCGATCACCTCGTTGGTCACCCGCTCCACATGGTCCAGGTCGCTGTCGTACGCCACGCCGACCTGCACCAGGATCGTCAGGTCCTGCTCGGGCCGGGAGAAGTTGGTCATGTTGGTCTTGGCCAGCTGGCCGTTCGGGATGACGACGAGGTTGTTGGACAGCGCCCGCACGGTCGTCTGCCGCCAGTTGATGTCCTCGACGTAGCCCTCCTCGCCGCTGCTGAGCCGGATGTAGTCGCCGACCTGCACGGTCTTGGAGGCGAGGATGTGGATGCCGGCGAAGAGGTTCGCCAGCGTGTCCTGCAAGGCCAGCGCGACCGCCAGACCGCCCACGCCGAGGGCCGTGAGCAGGGGCGCGATGGAGATGCCGAGGGTCTGCAGCACCACCAGGAAGCCGATCGCCAGGACCAGCACCCGGGTGATGTTGACGAAGATCGTCGCGGACCCGGCGACGCCGGAGCGCGACTGGGTGAGCGCGCGAACCAGCCCGCCGATCACCCGGGCCGCCGACAGGGTGACGACGAAGATCAGCCACACCGTCAGGGACTGGTTGACCGTCCGCTGCACGGTCCGCGTCAGCGGCAGCACGGCCGCCGCCGACGCGGCACCGCCCGCGATGGCCGCCCACGGCACGACGGTGCGCAGGGCGTCCACGACGACGTCGTCGCCGCTCCACTTCGTCCGCTTGGCGTGCTTGGCCAGCCAGCGCAGCAGGGTGCGCGAGAAGAACGCCGCCACCAAGCCCGCTGCCAGGGCGATGCCGGCCAGCACCAGGTCGTCCAGGGTCAGCGCGCGGTTCACCGGCCGCCTCCACGAGGACGGTCGCCGGCGCCCGCGGCCGACGGCGGGATGTGAAGTCTCATCACGTTGTCACCTGCTCGAACTGCTCGTACGGGGATGCGCGCCGCCGGCCCCCGACGGGGCGTCAGAGCACGGCGCGAGCGCTCATCCTGCCGCATGACAGACAGCAGTTCGAAACCGGGCGGGGTGGGCGAGGGACCTTGCGGTCGCTCACGCCTGCGCGTCGGCAGGATCGGCCACGGCCCGCTCGATGGCCCGCTCCACGGCCAGCCGGCCCTTGCCCGCGTCACCGAGCCGGCGCGTCATGAGACGGACCAGCGCGTGCTGGAACAGGGCCGGGCCGCAGGGCGTCCAGTGGCCACGCACCTCGGGGCTGAGCATGAACGCCAGTACGTCGTCGGGCTCCGCCGGGACGAAACGGAACTCGCTGTGCTCCCACTTGTCGTCGATGCCCCGGCTCCAGCGGTCGCGCAACTGGTCCTCGCCGAGGTCCGGCAGTACCGCCAGGAAGAAGGCGGCCCACTGGTGGCGGTCGGTGTCCATCGCGAAGGAGAGCAGCTCCAGTTCACAGCGGTCGCCCTCGTGGACGGCCAGCTCCTCGCGCAGGGCACGCCGGGCGGCGCCGAACAGGTCGGGCACCCCGTCCTTGAGGTCGTGCTCGCCGGACAGCCCCTCGTTCGCCGAGGAGTTCCAGTTCCCGGCGTTGCCGCCGACGGTCGGACTGCGCCGTGAGAACAGCATCTTGCCGTCCCGGCCGGTCACCACGGCGACATTGGCGCCGAAGCTGGCGGAGAGGAAGCCGTTGACGAGGATGGGGTCCCGGCCGTCGAGGTAGTGCTCCCGCAGCGTCGTCCCCGCGCCCTCGCCCTCTTCGAGCCGTCGGTCCAGCTGCTGGGCGGCGAGGAAGGTGAAGTAGTCGGTCGGCGAGAATCTGATCTCCACGATCGGGTCCTCACGGTCGTCGCTGCGGGTCACGGCCACCGACTCCACCGCGAACCGCGGATGGTTCCAGCGCCGGTCGTGACCCGCCACCGCACGGGTGCGCTGCTCGTCCTCGATCTCCTGACGCCAGCGTCGCACCTCCTCCGGCACGTACACGGGTTCGTCCGCCTCGTAGTAGACCCTGAGGTTCCGCTCGGTGATCGGCCGCGTGCCGTCCCCCTCGTAGACGTAGCACGTGGTGCGCAGCGGCCCGATACGGAAGTGTTCCCGGTCGTGCAAGGGTGCCCCCATCCCTCAAAGTGCTTTCGGGACACGACGGTTGCACACCGATGCGAGGGGCGGCAACATGGCTCCACGGACGGGGGAGAGGCGCGCGGGTATGGGCGGGGACCACGGTGAAGCCCTCGTGGTGTGCCTGGACAGCTACGACCACCACCCCCATTTCGACCTTCCTGGCGCCCCCGAGCACGCCGAGCAGTTCCGCTCCCTGGCCCGTCGGCTGGGCTTCACGGCCGACGGCCCGCCCGTCACCGGCACGGAGCGGGAGGTCTGGCAGGGGCTGCGGGGCTTCGCTGCCTCCCCAGCCCCGCGCAAGATCATCTATTGGATCGGTCACGGGTTCAAGGACGGCCGCAACTCCGCCTTCCTGCCCTGCCGGGACTTCACGCCGGACCAGGGCGACGGCTATCTCACCGCGGACAGGCTGGTCAGGCTGCTCCGGCAGGTGACCGGCGACGTCCTGCTGGTCATCGACACCTGCCACGCCTCGGACATCGCACGTCAGGTGCACGCCGGGTTCTTCGACCGGGAGGACGACCACCACGGGCCGCAGCCGGCGGGCAAGGGGTCGCCGGACTTCCGCGGCGTGGGCGTCCTCGGCACGGTGCACGGCAACGAGCCGGCGAAACTCGGCGCTTGGCTGAGCGCCTTCCGCCGCGTCTGCGACGACCCGCGCCGGGAGTTCCGCGAGCGGCTGCTGTGGACGCCCTACGCACAGGCCCTGCACGCCGCCGAGGTCCTCGACGCCGTCGGCAGCGAACTCGCCGACGAGCTCGTGTTCCCGCAACTCCACGGCGGCAACAGGCTCGTCGGCCTGTTCGCCAACCCGTACTACGACGCCCTGGCCCGCCCCCTGTCCACGGCCGCCCGCTCACGCCGCCAGGAACTGCTCGACGCGCATGTGCAGTCGATGCTCAAAAGCCGCTTCACCGGGCTGCTCCTCGAGGACGACACCGGCTTCTTCACCGGGCGACGCGCCTACCTCGACCGCCTCGCCGACTGGATCGGCGCGCCGGGCGGCAACGGCGCGCTGATCGTCACCGGCGGCCCGGGCACCGGCAAGTCGGCCCTGCTCGCCCAGCTGGCCCTGATGACCATCGCAGGCACCCCGCAGTACCGCAGCCTGTCCCGGTCCCGGCAGAGGATGCTGCTCAGCGCCATCGACGCCGGCATCCAGTGCCGAGGCCGCAGCGCCCTCGAGTGCGCGCGCGAGCTGGCCGAGGGGCTCGAATGCCCGGAACCCGCCGGTGGCCGGCCGGACCTGCGGGCCGTGATGGACGACCTGCTGCGCCGGTGCCGCGCGTCCGCGTCGACGACCCTCCTGGTCGACGGACTCGACGAGGCGGACCCCGCCCAGCTCGACCCGCTCGTCGCCGACGTCCTGGTCCCGCTCTCCCACGAGCCGAACGTCCGTGTCCTGATCGGCACCCGGCCCCTGCCCCAAGGAGGCGCCGCAGCGCTCCTGGACGGCGCCGCCTGCTTCGACCTCGACGAGGCGCCGGACCGGCACGACGACATCGCCGGCTATGTGCGCGCCCGCCTCGGCGGTTCCGCGGGGCCCTACCGCGGTGCCGGCGAGACGCTGGACGCCGTGTGCCGCGCCCTGGTTACACAGAGCCAGGGCACCTTTCTGGTGGCCAAGCTGCACTGCTCCGCCCTGTTGCGGCTGGGGCGCGTGGTGGGCCCCGACGACGAGGAGTTCCGCCAGGCACTGGCCTCCGGACTGGACGAAGCCCTGGCGCAGGAGGTGCGGGCGCTGGACACCGCCGCACCGGGCCCGGCTCCCACCGCCGGCTGGGCCCTCGGTCTGCTCCTGCCACTGGCGCTGTCCTTCGGAGCGGGACTGCCCGAGAACGACGGGCTCTGGCTCACCGCGGCGCGGGCCCTCGCCGCCGAGCGAGGGGACGACAGAAGTTACGAGGCCCACGACATCGTCGCGATCCGCGCGGCCGGCGGCGCGCACATCGTGGCGCACGGCGAGGCCGGCCAACCCGTGTACCGGCTGAACCACGAGGCGCTCGCGAGCCATGTGCTGCGCGCCTGCGGGCTCCCCGCACAGCGGGCGCACACCACACTGCTGACGGTGCTCCGCCGCGTTCACGACACGCTGTACCGAGGACGCGGGGCGACCAACCCCTACATCGCGCGCTACGCGGCGGCGCACGCCGCACGAGCCGGTGAGCTGGCCGGTCTCCTGAAGGACGCCGAACTGCTCGTCCGGCTCGATCCGGAACGGCTGGTGGCCCAGCTCGACCGCCCCGGCGCTGCCGCCTCGGCCGAGGCGCGACTGTACCGGCCCGTCGCCGAGGACCTGACGCCCAAGCCGCCCGCCGAACGCGCCGCCCTGCTGCAGGCGGAGGCCCTGCGACAGCAGCCGGAGCTGATGCCCTGGGCGCGTTCCGCGGCGCCTCTGCACTGGAGCGATCGGTGGACCACCGCCGAGCGCTCCGCCCCCGAACGCAGCCTCGGTGTGCCCTTCGGCAACGTCCTCGTGGTGGCGGCCAGTCCCGACGGCGGCCTGTACGCCGCCGGTGAACGCCTGTGGCACTGGCGCAGCACCGGCGGCAGACCCGACCTCGTACGCGGTCACGTGCCCGGTGCGCTCGGCGGAGCGCCCCGCCGCCTGACGGCGCTGGCCGTTCCCCCGCCCGGGGGCGGGACCGCGGCGGTGGCGACGGACACCGAGCGGGTGCTGATCTGGCCCGCGGACGGCACGGGGCTCGTCGACGCGTTCGGCTGGGCGGCGCCCGTGAGCGCCGTCGCCGCGGGGATCGTGGCGGGCCGGGAGGTAGTCGCGGCCGCTTTCGGCCACCAAGTGGCCGTCTGGGAACGGTGCGACGACCGGCACCGGCATCGCGGGTTCTGGCAGAGCGGTGTGGGCGAGGTGTTCGCCGCAGCCGTGACCACCGCCGGGGCCGCACCCTGCCTGCTGCTCGGCGGCGACCGGGGAGTGGCCGCGCTGGACCCGTGGACCGGCCAGTGCCGCGGCACGTTCGGCTCCGGCTCCGGCCGGGTCGAAAGCCTCGCCGTCACCACGGCGGGAGAGCGCCCCTGGGTCGCCGCGGTCACCAGCTCCAGCCCGCAGATCCGGGTGTGGCGCCTGGCGGACGGCGAACCGTTACGGGCCGAGCGCGCACTCACGGCCAGGCTGCGGCACCCCTCGGGAGCGACCGTCGCCCTGTCCGACTCGGAGGAACCGCTGCTCTTCGCCGTGGACGGAGGACGGATCCGCCAGTGGTCCGTGGCCGCGGGCCATGAGCTGGCCCCGCTCACCGGACACCGGTCACGGCCCACCTCGGTCGCCGTGCTGCGCGACCGGCGCGGCCGGGTGGCCGTCGCCGACCGCAGCCGCGTGCGGGTCTGGGAACACGGGACGCGGCCGGACGCCGCCTCCTCCACCGGCCGCGAGGGTCTGCCCGCGCCGGGCATGGAACACGCCGGAGCGCTGGTGTGCACCGGTCCGTCCGAAGGCGCCGTCGTACTCGCCGCCCGTGGCGTCGTACGGGTGTGGAACCTGCGCGGCCGGGTCGTCCACGACGAGTCGGGGCTCGCCGCCTACAAGGCCGTGGACCTGCGCGCCGACACCACGGGCGGACTGTGGCTGGCGGCCGGCGGCCGCAGCACCGAGCACGGGCCCACCGTCATGGTCCGCCGGCTCGGCGACGGGCCGGCGACCGCCCTGCACGTCGCCCCCGGGGAGGACGGCGCCGTGGAGGCCGTGGCACTGGCCGCACGGGGAGCCGTGCAGGTCTTCGCCGCCGACGACCGCTACGTACGGCGCTGGGACGTGCGGTCCGCCACGGCCCTGCCGCGGCTGCACGTGCCCAACGACATGGTGCGCAACCTCGCCTACGTCGAGTCCTGCCGCGGTCGCCCCTTCCTGCTGGCCGGCGCCGGCGACACCGTATGGCTGTGGGAAGGGGACGAGCCAGGCACCCCGGTGCCCCTCAGGCCCGCGGACCCCGCCCTGCGGGCACCCGTGCGCGCCGTGTCGGGCACCCATGACGACGAAGGGCGCCGCCATGTCGCCGTGGCGACCGACAAGGGCGTCTTCGTCGCGCACCCCGCGGCGGACGCACCACGTGACGCCGTGGAACCACGGCCGTTGAGCACCACGGTGACGGCGGTGCGGTCCCTGGTCTGTCGCGCGCTTCCCGGCAACCGGGTGCTGGTCCTGGCCGCCGACGCCTCGCACGAGCTGCACGTGTGGGACGCGCTCGAGCAGCGGGACACCGCGGGCGTACCGGATCGCGGTTACGCCGTCTACCACGTGATGGCCCGGCCCGAGCCCGACGGATCGGGGCTCGTCGTGGCGTCCGTCGGGCTGGAGCGCATGGACGTCCTGACCCTGCGTCCGCCCGGTGCGTGACCCGCACGACCGCAGCCCAGGAAATAAAGAGCGAAGGAGAGCCGGCAGGTGGCACACGACCTTGTGGTGTTCGTACCCGGAGTGATGGGAAGCGTCCTGCGCGACACGGACGGTCACGACGTGTGGAACCTGTCGCTCGGCGTCGGCGGCCGGCTGGCCGTCGGCATGCAGCGCTTCTTCGAGCGGCTGGCTCTCCCTCCCGGCCTGGGCGACGCCGCGCCCGACGGCCCCCACGCGCTGATGCCGGCCGGCCTGCTGCGCGAACCGCGCATCTACCCGGGGCTGCTGCCCCACGTGGCCTACCGGGAGCTGGCCCGGCACCTGGGCGAGCTGGCCGAGGGCCGGGTCGCCGTCTTCCCCTACGACTGGAGGCTGTCCAACCGCCACTCCGCCGCCCGGCTGAAGCAGTTCGTGGAGCGAGAACTCCAGCGGTGGCGCGAGGAGCGGCGGGCGGCGGGCGACGAGGAGGAGCCGCGGGTCGTCTTCGTCTGCCATTCCATGGGCGGCCTGGTCACGCGCTACTACCTCGAGGTCCTGGGCGGACGCGAGACCTGCCGGTCGCTGGTGACGATCGGAACGCCGTACTCGGGTGCCGTGAAGGCCGTGCGTATCCTCACCGGAACGCTGTCCGGCCGCAAGCTTCTCGGCATCGGGACCAGGCTGCGCGAGGTCCTGGTGTCGGCCGCCCGCACCATGCCGTCCGTCCACCAACTGCTGCCCACCTACCAGTGCGTGACGGACCACACCGCGGGGACCCGGCTGGACGCGGTGCCGCTTCCGGACCTCGACACCGCCATGGTCGACGACGCCTTCGCCTTCCGCCGCGAGGTGGACACGGCCGCCCGCGAGAACACCGCGGCGGACCTGCTCGCCGGCCGCCCCGCCCCGTACCGGGTGTTCGCCTCGGGCGGCAAGGGCGAGCCGACCGACGTCGCGCTCGCTCTGTCGGCGGGGACCGTCACGTACGCGGACCGCCTCCCCGGCACGGACCGCTGGCAGGGGGACGGCACCG
This sequence comes from Streptomyces sp. NPDC104814, assembly GCF_055583185.1. Taxonomy (NCBI): domain Bacteria; kingdom Bacillati; phylum Actinomycetota; class Actinomycetes; order Kitasatosporales; family Streptomycetaceae; genus Streptomyces; species Streptomyces sp. NPDC104814. Next base: position 988,645 of record NZ_JBVJOL010000001.1, read on the forward strand.
TGCCGTGCCTGTCCGCCACACCGCCCGAGTGGGCGGACGGCGCCCGGGTCGACTGGTTCCGTCTCGGTCACACGGCCCTGCCGAACGACGCCCTGCTGCACCGGCAGTTGTACGACCGCTACGAGGCCCTGGACCATCGCCCGTACCAGATGCTGGGCACCGGTTTCGGCATCGACGTCCCCGAGGCGGTGGCCGCCGGAACGGCGCTGCCCGTGACCGCGGTGTCGGAGGAGCCCGGCCTGTTGCTGGAGGGCCGCCTGGTCGCACCGGACAGCGGGGAGACCGTCGAGCGGCGCCGGCTCGTCCCGGACGGGGACGGTGGCTACCACGCCACCTTCTCGCCGCCGCCCGGCGTATGGACCGTGGAGGCCAGGACCGCTCAGCACACCGGCGCCCCGGTGCAGCGGGAGGCGGTGCTGGTCCTGGACTGACCCGGCGGCGGTAGGCCATCCGGAGGTACCGGCCCGTTGCGCCCCGACCCGCGATCCGGCGGCACTTGACGCGCATACTGGATTCGAGGTCCTTGTTGCATCGCACAAGCGACAACATTCGCCTGTTTTGGGTTGCATCTGCGTTTCCCTCGGGTTGCCGTCCGGGTACGGTCCCCCGGGAGGTGGTACTCCGTGAGCCCATCCATGACGGGGACGGACGTCGCGGCGGCCGGGCCGGTTGCCGAGGTCGCTTTGAGCGGGGATCTCGCGCGTCCGGCCCGGATCACCGTGTCCGATCTGCTCAGCTGGCCCCTGCACGCGGCGCGGGTCAGCTTCGAATGCGCCACCAGCGGGATGCAGGAGCACACGTTCGAGGGTCCGCTGCTCTACGACGTGCTGTCCGACGCCGGTCCCGGGTTCGACCCGGCCCGCCGCAAGGACCGGCTGCGTTTCCTGATCGCCCTGACCGGCACCGACGGCCATCATGTCCTGCTGTCCTGGGCGGAGATCGACCCGGACTTCGGGCGGGCCCCCGTGCTGCTCGCGGTCGCGGCGGACGGCGCGCCGCTCGACCGGAACGGACCGCAACTGGTCCTGCCCCACGACCGCTGTGGCGGCCGGTACGTGAGCGGCATCACCGCGATCCGCGTGGACGGCGGCTACCACACCGCCCCCTGAGCGGCCCGGCGGCGATCCGCGGTTCGTGGGGCGGCCGGCGGCGATCGCGCGCCGCTTTCACGGCATCCGGGGCCTGGAGTCAGTCCTCGTCGAACGCGCCGTGCCGTCCCGCGCCCGACGCGAAACGGCCGGCGCCCTTCATGGCTTCCTCCAACACGCGCGTGCCGTGGGAGAGTTCGGCGCGCAGTGCCGCGCCCTCGTCCATTCCCTCCTGGTCCAGGACGGCGGCGCGGTCGGAACGCAGGCAGTCCTGCGGGAAGCGGGCCAGGGCGGCGGCCAGTTCCTCGGCGGCGGCGCGCGCGGTGCCGGTGGGCACCACGCGCGTGGCCAGCCCCATCTCGTACGCCTCGCGGGCCGGGACCGGGCGGCCCGTGAGGATCATGTCCAGCGCGCGGCCGGTGCCGATCAGCCGGGGCAGCCGTACCGTTCCGCCGTCGATCAGCGGCACGCCCCAGCGGCGGCAGAACACGCCGAACACCGCGTCCTCCTCGGCGATCCGCAGATCGCACCACAGCGCCAGTTCGAGACCGCCGGCCACCGCGTGCCCGGCTACGGCGGCGATCACCGGCTTGGACAGCCGCATCCGGGTCGGCCCCATCGGCCCGTCCCCGTCCTCGGCGACCCGGTTGCCGCGCTCTCCGCCCATCGCCTTCAGGTCGGCGCCCGCGCAGAAGGTCCCGCCTTCCCCCCACAGCACCGCCACCCGCGCCTCGTCGTCCGCCTCGAACGCCCGGAACGCGGCGGCCAGTTCCGCGGCCGCCGGCCCGTCCACGGCGTTGCGCGTCTCGGGACGGGAGAGGACGACCGTGGTGACGTGATCTCGTCGTTCGACGCGGACCGGCATGACGGAACCCCCTCTGGGCGGCGCAGTACGGCGACGGGGGCAGGTTACTCGCGAGTTGGCCGGTCTCGGATCACCTTCGGGCGGTCGAAGGGCATCTGATCGCCTTCGGGCAGTCGCCCTTCTCGGGTCGCCTTTGGGCGGTCGCCCTTCTCGGGTCGCCTTCGGGCGGTCGCCCGTCTCGGGTTGCCTTCGGGCGGTCGCCCGTTTCGATCGCCTTCAGGCGGACCAGTGCCCCGCTCAGATCACCTTCAGGCGGACCAGTGCCCCAAGAGTGAGCGCGCCCGGCAGCAGGGGCAGCCACACCGTGAGGATCCGGTAGGCCAGCACCACCGCCGTCGCCACGGCCGCCGGGCCGCCCGCCGCGACCAGGGCCACCACCAGCGCTGCCTCCACCGAGCCGACCCCGCCCGGCGTGGGCACCAGGGCCACCGCCACGGTCGCCGCGAGGTAGGCCACCGCGATGTGCGCGGGCGACACGGGAAGGTCCAGTGCCTGCCCGACCAGGACCAGCCCCGACGCCTGCAGCGCCGGGAAGGCCAGCGAGCCGCCCCACAGCGCCAGGGCGCGGGCCGGCCGCGCGTGCACCGAGCGGGCCTCGCCGAGTGCGGTGCGCAGGAAGCCGCGCACGGCCGTGCGCAGCCGCCGGACGCAGAGCAGCGTCAGGGCCGCGGCCAGGGCGAGCGCGGCGGCGGCCGCCAGCAGCGGCAGCAGCGCGCCGCCGGGCAGCAGCGGGCCGAGACGCAGCGCGTCGGGGAACGCGATCAGCAGCGCCGAGAGCAGGGCGAGCCGGCCCACGCACTCGGCGAGCATGTACAGCGCGAGGGCCGCCGAGGAGCGGGCCAGCGGCACCCCGCACACCGTCATGAAGCGCAGATTGACCGCGCTCGCGCCGAGCCCCGTGGGCAGCAGATGGTTGGCGGCACCGGCCGCGAACTGGGTGGCCAGCAGCCGCCGCCGCGGCAGCCGTTCGACGACCGCGCCCTGCCGGGTGAACGAGGCCGCCACCCAGGTCAGACACGTCGCGCCGGCCGCGGCGACCAGCCACGGCCACTCGGCGGTGCGCAGCTGGCCGAACCCTTCGGCGAGTGTGGCACGGTGTTGTACGGCGACGACGGCGACGAGCAGGAGCGGGAGCAGACACAGCACCTGCCGGACGGGGACGCGACGGGGGAGTCGTCCCTGCGGCAGCGGCGGAAGGGGGACGGCGGTCACATCCGGAGAGGTTCCCCGCACCCCGCCAACGGCGGGTTGCGGAAGCGCGGCCGGCACATTGCGTACGGTCATCGGATCCTTCGAACGGGGGGACGGACGGCGGACATTGACCTCAACGATGATTGAGGTTCTACGTTTCTGTCCATGAGCATGGAAACCACCGCCTGGACGCAGCTGCACAGCGTCATGACCGCTCAGCAGGAGCGGCGCCCCTTCGACCCCGCGACGCTGCGGCGCATCGGCGCCTTCGCCCGCCCGCACCGCCGGCGCATCGCCCTGTTCGTCGTCCTCGGGGTGGGCACCGCGCTGCTCGCCGTGGCGACCCCGATCCTCGCCGGACGCGTCGTCGACTCGATCGTGTCGGGCGGCGAGGCCGGTCACGTCGTACGCCTCGCCCTGCTCATCGCGCTGATCGCGGTGGCCGAGGCCGCGCTGGGCATCCTCTCGCGGCGGCTGTCGGCCACGCTCGGCGAGGGGCTCATCCTCGATCTGCGGACGGCTGTGTTCGATCATGTGCAGCGCATGCCGGTCGCGTTCTTCACACGGACCCGTACGGGAGCGCTGGTCTCCCGGCTCAACAATGACGTCATCGGCGCCCAGCGCGCCTTCAGCAACACCCTGTCCGGTGTGGTCAGCAACCTGGTCACGCTGCTGCTCACCCTCGCGGTCATGCTGACGCTGTCCTGGCAGATCACCCTGCTCGCGCTGGTGCTGCTGCCGGTGTTCGTGATCCCGGCGCGGCGGATGGGCAGCCGCATGGCCCGTATGCAGCGGGAGGCCGCCACGCTCAACGCGGCCATGGGCACGCGGATGACCGAACGCTTCTCGGCCCCCGGCGCCACCCTGATCAAGCTGTTCGGGCGGCCCGACGAGGAGTCGGTGCAGTTCGCGCTGCGCGCCCGGCGGGTCGCCGACATCGGCATCCGCACCGCCACCGCCCAGTCCGCGTTCATCACCGCCCTGACCCTGGTCTCCGCGCTCGCCCTCGCCCTGGTCTACGGCCTCGGCGGCTACTACGCCCTGCGCGGCACGCTGGAGGCGGGCGCCGTCGTCTCCCTCGCGCTGCTGCTCACCCGGCTGTACGCGCCGCTCACCGCGCTGGCCGGGGCCCGGGTGGAGGTGATGAGCGCGCTGGTCAGCTTCGAGCGGGTCTTCGAGGTGCTCGACCTGAAGCCGCTGATCGAGGAGAAGCCGGACGCGCGCGAGGTGCCCGACGGACCGGTCGGCGTCGAGTTCGATGACGTCCGCTTCGCCTACCCGGCCGCCGACCAGGTCTCCCTCGCCTCCCTGGAGGAGGTGGCCGCCCTCGACACCCGCGGCGGCGCCGAGGTCCTGCAAGGTATCTCCTTCCGTGCCGAACCCGGCCAGACGGTCGCCCTCGTCGGATCCTCCGGCGCCGGCAAGTCGACCATCGCCCAGCTGCTGCCGCGGTTGTACGACGCCGACGCGGGCGCGGTCAGAATCGGCGGCGTCGACGTGCGCGACCTGACCTTCCGCTCGCTGCACGGAGCCGTCGGCATGGTCACTCAGGACGGCCACCTCTTCCATGACAGCGTCCGCGCCAACCTGCTGCTCGCCCGTCCCGGGGCGAGCGACGACGACCTGTGGGACGCGCTGCGCCGGGCCCGCCTGGACGACCTCGTCCACTCCCTGCCCGACGGACTGGACACCGTCGTCGGCGAGCGCGGCTACCGGCTCTCCGGCGGCGAACGCCAGCGCATGACGATCGCCCGGCTGCTGCTCGCCCGCCAGCGCGTCGTCATCCTCGACGAGGCCACCGCCCACCTCGACAACACCTCGGAGGCGGCCGTGCAGGAGGCGCTGACCGAGGCCCTCGCCGACCGCACCGCCGTCGTCATCGCCCACCGGCTGTCCACCGTGCGGACGGCCGACGTGATCCTGGTGGTGGAGGCGGGCCGGATCGTGGAGCGCGGCACGCACGAGGAGCTGCTCGCGGCGGACGGACGGTACGCGGAACTGCACCGGACGCAGTTCGCCCGGGCGCAGGGCGCGGCAGAGCGGCTGACGGGGGAGACCGTGGGGTGAGGGCGGCGTCCGGGCGGTTTCCGGACCCGGTCGGTGCCGGAGCACCGGCCGGGCCGCGATCCGTCTCGGGGTTCCGGACGCGGCCCGGCCGGAGTCGTGGATTCCGGTGCGGGGCCGGTGACTTCAGTCAACAGCGCCCGCTCGCCCGCCGCATCTCCAGTGCACCGAACGGCCGACTTCCCGGCGGCCGGGCGACTCCCGGCACGGGCCGAGCCGTGCGTTCCTCGGCGAGACCTTGGCGCTCTCGCGACGCCGGGATGATCCAAACGACAGGCCCTAGGTGCCCGCGCCCGGCGTCACCAGTGCCCGGGGCGCTCCAGTCCCGCGGGCAGCACCGTCGACGCGTCGCCCCGGGCCGCGTTCAGCTGGGCCTGGGTGACGAAGAGCGCGCCCGAGAGGTCGGCGCCCGAGAGGTCCGCGTCGCGCAGGTCCGCGCCGATCAGGTCGGCCGAGCGCAGGTCGGCGCGCTGGAGGCCGGCCGCGATCAGCAGCGCGCCGCGCAGACTGGCGCCCCGCAGATCGGTACCGGCCAGCCGGGCGCCGATCAGATCCGCCCCGCGGTGGTTGCGGCGCGTGCCGGGCAGCCCGGCACGCGCCAGCTCGCTCGCCCGCAGCAGCAGCTCGTTCACCTCGCCGCGCAGCGCGTTGACGTCGACCGCGCGGATCTCCTCGGCGCTGCCCCGGGTGAGTTCCTCGATACGGCCCGACGCGCGGCGCAGGTCCCGGTGCACGGGCCGGGCCTCAGGGAGGCCGAGCGCCTCGGTGACGTACCACAGCAGCTCGTGCAGCTGCCGCATCACCGGGAAGACGGCGAACATCGCCCCGGACGTGCCCGGCGCGCTCCGCCAGTCCGTGCCGCCGAAGGTGACCTGGGAGACCTTCTGACCCGCGCCGAAGCAGTCGAAGACGGTGCAGCCCGGGTAGCCCCGCTCGCGCAGGTCGGTGTGGATCCCGCAGCGGAAGTCCGCCTGGAGGTTCCCGCACGCCTTACCGGCCGGCTTGTCGGCCGCGAAGTCGGCGGAGCGGGCGAAGGGGAGCGCGACGCAGCACAGCCCGAAGCACGACGCGCAGTCGGCCTGCAGGTCCGCCCGGCGCGGCGCGGGCAGCGCCCGGCCACCAGCGGTGGCCGCCCCGTCCTTGCCGCCCGCCGCCTCCCGAACCGACGGAGCCTGCGCCGACCGCCGCCCACGTCGCCCGCCACCGGCCGGATCGGCGGCCCGACGTCCACCGCCGCCGACATCCGACGACTTGGCCCCGCGCCCGCCGCCCGTCGCGTCGGTTCCGCGTCCGCCGCGCGCCGGATCGGGTCCGCGTCCGCTACCCGCCGGTTTGCCTCCGCGCCCGCCATCCGCCGGCTTAGCTCCGCGTCCGGCGCCCGCCGGATCGGTCCCTCGTCCGCCGGCCGCCGGCTTGGCTCCGCGTCCGCCGCCCGTCGCGTCGGGTCCGCGTCGGCGGGTGGACGGGGTGGGGCGCTTGCGGCCGCCCCCGGCGGGGGAGGGGGTTCCGTGCTGTCGGGACACCGTGCGTGCTCTCCAAGGGCGAGACGAGCGCCGCCGGTCTGCGGCGCTCGGTAGACCGGCCTGCCATTCTCGCAGAGCGCGCAGCGCTCACGGCCTGTCGCCCCGGACCGGGCACCGGTCCGCGCCGACCTCGCTCGGGCGGGCTCCGGTGCTTCCGGCGCTCGGCCTGTCCGCGCCGCCCTCCCTCAGGCGCGCTCCCGCCTGTTCCGGCGCTCGGCCGTCAGGCCGTCGGCGTGCGGGTGTCGTCGGCGTCGGTGACGCCCGCACCCGGCGTCTCCTCTTCGGCGCTCGCCAGCCACCACAGCAGCGGGGACAGCCCGAGTTCCACGGCCGCCAGCAGCAGCTGGAACCAGTGCGGGCGGCCCTCGACGGCGAGGGACAGCAGCCGCGCGGCCCCGCCCAGCAGGAACACCGCGGTCAGCACCCGCACCGCGGCCGCGGGGACGGGGGACTGCCGCACCGCCCACAGCCAGGCCAGCCCGTACCCGGCGAAGACCGCGCCCATGAACCGCCCGAAGCTGTCGACCGTCGGCCCGGCCGAACCGGCGCCGGGGATCGCGGCGTTCCCGAGCAGCACGTGGAAGAGACCGATGGCCACGCACGCGTACCCCATGGCCCAGGCCAGTCCCCGCAGCGCTCCGACCCTCGTCATGCCGATGCCCCCGTCACTTAGTAGACACACGTCCAGTAACGCACTCAGCGTAGGCGCTGCTAGTAGACACATGTCAAGTAACATGCCGCGCATGCCGCCTCGCCGCCGCCTCACCCCCGATGAACGCCGGGCCGAACTCCTCGCCGTCGCCGCGCGGCAGTTCGCCGAGCGCCCCTACGACGAGGTGCTGATGGAGGACGTGGCCGAGCGGGCGGGTGTCTCGCGCGCGCTGCTGTACCGGTACTTCCCCAGCAAGCGGGACCTGTTCGCCGCGCTCTACCGGCAGGTCGCCGAGCGGCTGCTCGACCTGACCCGGCTCGACCCCGCCGACGACCTGGCGGACCAGCTGGCCCAGGGCCTGGACGTGCACATCGCGTACTTCGCGGAGAACCGCAACACCGTCCTGGCGGCCAACCGGGTCCTGGCCGGCGACCGGCTGATCCAGACGATCATCACCGGCGAGCTGGACGCCCTGCGCGAGCGCCTGCTCGGCGTCCTGCCGGTCACCGACCCGGGTACCCGGCAGGCCGTCTCCGGCGTGCTGAAGAGCTGGCTGGTCTTCGTCCAGGTCCTGTGCGTGGACTGGCTGACCGAGCCGACGTGCACCCGCACCGAACTGCGGGACGTGTGCGTGGGTGCCGTGCTGGGCGCCTTGCGTCCCCTGCTTCAGGAGGACCCGGCGCCCGGCCGGCCGTACGGAGAGCCGCCGTGGCTCAGGCCTGCACGACCTCGGCGGAGTTGATCACAACCTGATCCGTGGGCACGTCCTGCGCACCCGTCGGGACCTGCGCGATCGCGTCGACGACATCCTGGCCCTCGACGACCTTGCCGAAGACCGCGTAACCCCAGCCGTCCTGGCCCGGGTAGTCGAGGAACTTGTTGTCGCTGACGTTGATGAAGAACTGCGCGCTGGCCGAGTGCGGAGCGGACGTCCGCGCCATGGCGACGCTGTACTTGACGTTCTTCAGGCCGTTCTTGGCCTCGTTCTCCACCGTGCGCGGGGCGGGCTTGATGCGCATGTCGGTGCCGTGGCCACCGCCCTGGATCATGAAACCGTTGATCACCCGGTGGAAGATCGTTCCTGCGTAGTGGCCGCTGTTCAGGTACTCCAGGAAGTTCTCGACCGTCTTCGGGGCCTTGGCGTCGTCGAGGCTGAGGACGATGTCGCCCATCGTCGTCGAAAGGCGGACGTTGGTCATGACTGCTTCTCCACTCGCTGTACGTCGTCTCTCCCCTGCCCGAACAGGCACGGGAAACACGTCAGTCTTTCACAGGCCCTCCGGGTACACCGTGTCCCACTGGTCCGGCACGGCGGAACCGTCCTGATGGAGCACCGGCCCGCGCGTGCCGTCGGGGTTCTCGTATCCGGTCGTGGCGCACGGGTAGGGGTCGGCCCGGCGAGGCTTCGGCTGCAGGAACATCGGGTTGACGATCCAGCGGCCGTCGCGGTCGCGGTCGCCGCCGCCGTGGCCGTCGCCGTCGTACGCCCGGCACATCAGTTCGGTCTTGTTGCGGTTGAGCACCAGGCGCAGCACCGTGGCGTCGCGCAGGAAGGTGACGTCGGTGTCGGAGTCGCCGGCCGCGAAGACCTGCCGGCGGTCCGCGGGCAGGGGCCGCTCGGCCGCGGCGCCGTGTACGCCGTACACCACGGTGTTGATCCAGCACCGCTTGCCGTCGATGTACGGGATCAGCGTGTCCGCGCCGTCGCGGACCGTGCCGCAGCCCTCCAGGTGCGCGGTGAGCCGGCCGGCGGCGGTGACGTTGCGGATGCCGATGGTGTGCGCGGCGTCGACGCCGGCGCCGCGCGCCCACACCTCGACGACCGGTTCGGGTGAGGCGGAGGTGATCCACACGTCGAAGCCGGACCGCTGGAGCGTGCGGATCAGGTCGCGCTGCTCGGTGTAGTAGCGCACCCAGCCGGTCTCCCGTCCGCTGCCGACCCGCTGCTCAGCCCCGACCGGCGCCGTGAGGTTCTCCGTCCGGGCCGCGGCGGCGAACTGCCGGACCTCGTGGGGAGTCCAGCCCCGCAGCAACTGCGCGAGCCAGGCGTACTGCGGCTGTGTGCGGCGGTGGTCGAAGCCCGCGAAGGCGCGCTCGCCGCCGGTCGTGACACCGTCGGAGTACACCGTGCGGATCTCGTCGGCGCAGCCGGTGTCCGTGGCGGTGGGCAGCGGCGCACCGGCCGGGGCGGAGGTGCCGCAGGCGGTCGTGAGGGCCCGTGCGGCGGCTTCGGTGAGGTGGCGGCTGGTGGTGTGCCAGTCCCGGTGGGCGGGCTCGCGGATCCTGTCGTGACGCAGCAGCCAGAACATCGTCGCGTCACCGACGTCGTTCTTGACGACCGTGTTGTCCCAGTCGAACACGGCGACCGGCTTGTCCTTCGCGCCGTGCGACCCTGCTCCGCAACGGCCATGACGGTCGATCAGCTGCTGGAGCAGGGCCCGGTTGTCGCCGTACCAGCCGGGCGAGGGAGCGAGGACGGGGCACGCACGGGGTGCGGGCTGCGCCACGGCCGGGCGGCCGGCCGCGAGGGACCCGCCGGTCAGGGCGAGGGCCGCACCGGCCACCAGCCATCGACGGCTCTTGCCGAACATGGGATACGCCTCCTGGGGTGCGCGGAACGCGGGCGGCCGCTCGTGGAATGTGCGCGGAACGCGGACGGCCGCCGGCCGTGAGAGCGGACCGGCGGCCGTCCCGTACGGCGGGCCGGGCGCCGCGGGTGCGCTGCCCGGCCCCGCCGGCGGGGCCTACAGCGGGGTGACGTACGCGCCCGCGATACCGCCGTCCACGAGGAACTCGGCGGCGTTGACGAAGGAGGAGTCGTCGCTGGCGAGGAACGCGACGGCGGCCGCCATCTCCTCCGGCTCGGCGAACCGGCCGACCGGGATGTGCACCAGGCGGCGCGCCGCTCGCTCGGGGTCCTTCGCGAACAGCTCCTTCAGCAGGGGGGTGTTGACCGGTCCGGGGCACAGCGCGTTGACGCGGATGCCCTCCCGGGCGAACTGGACGCCGAGTTCACGGGACATGGCGAGCACGCCGCCCTTGGAGGCGGTGTAGCTGATCTGTGAGGTCGCCGCGCCCATCACCGCGACGAAGGAGGCCGTGTTGATGATGGAGCCCTTGCCCTGGCGGCGCATGTAGGGCAGGGCGGCCTTGCAGCACAGGTAGACGGAGGTGAGGTTGACCTCCTGGACGCGCTTCCATGCCTCCAGGCCGGTCTCCAGGATGGAGTCGTCGTCGGGCGGTGAGATGCCCGCGTTGTTGAAGGCGACGTCGACGCTGCCGTAGGTGTCGTACGCGGTTTTGAACAGCGCCTCGACCTGCTCCGGGTCGGTGACGTCGACCTGCACGAACAGCCCGCCGACCTCGTCGGCGGCGGCCTTGCCGGCGGCCGCGTCGATGTCGGCGCACACGACGTTCGCGCCCTCGGCGGCGAGACGGCGCACGGTGGCCAGGCCGATGCCGCTGCCGGCTCCGGTGACGACGGCGGTGCGGCCGACCAGGCGGCGGCAGATGGTGGACTCGGTCACGGTCGGTTCTCCTCGGTGCTGATGAAGACGTTCTTGGTCTCGGTGAAGGCGGCCAGCGCGTCGGGCCCCAGCTCCCGGCCGATGCCGGACTGCTTGAACCCGCCGAACGGGGTCCAGTAGCGGACGCTGGAGTGGGAGTTGACGGACAGGTTCCCGGCGGCGACCGCCCGCGAGACGCGGATCGCGCGGCCCACGTCCCGGGTCCACAGGGAGCCGGACAGGCCGTAGTCGGTCGCGTTGGCCAGGCGTACGGCGTCCGCCTCGTCCTCGAAGGGCAGGACGACGGCGACGGGTCCGAAGATCTCCTCCGTTGCCGCCGGATCGCCGGGGCGGCCCTCCAGGACCGTCGCCGGATACCAGAAGCCCTTGCCCTCGGGTGCCTCGCCGCGGATGACGACGGGCACGCTGTCGGGAACGTAGGAACGCACCCGTTCGCGCTGGGCGGCGGAGATGAGCGGGCCCATCTGGGTGCCGGGGTCGGCGGGATCGCCCACCCGCCAGTCCTTGACGGCGGGTTCGAGCAGTTCCAGGAAGCGGTCGTACACCTCGCGCTGGACGAGGATGCGGCTGCGGGCGCAGCAGTCCTGGCCGGTGTTGTCGAGGAAGGAACCGGGGGCCGCGGCGGCGGCCTGCTCCAGGTCGGCGTCGGCGAAGACGATGTTCGGGCTCTTGCCGCCGAGTTCGAGGGTCACCCGCTTGAGCTGTGCCGAGCCCTTCGCCAGCACCTGCTTGCCGACCGCCGTGGACCCGGTGAACACCACCTTGGCGACGCCCGGATGCTCGACGAGTGCGGCGCCGGTGACCGGGCCTGCGCCGGGCAGCACCTGGAACAGTCCCTCGGGCAGGCCGGCTTCCAACGCGAGCCGGGCCAGCCGCATCGCCGTCAGCGGGGTCGTCTCGGCGGGCTTGAGCAGCACCGCGTTGCCCGCGGCCAGCGCCGGGGCCGCGCCCCAGCAGGCGATCGGCATCGGGAAGTTCCACGGCGCGATCACCGCCACGACCCCGAGCGGCTCGTGGAAGGTGACGTTCAGACCGCTCGCCACCGGGATTTGACTGCCCGTCAGGCGCTCGACGCCGCCGGCCGCGTACTCGAACAGGTCGCGGGCGTTGCCGGCCTCCCAGCGGGCGTTGCCGATGGGGTGGCCCGCCTCCAGGACCTCCAGTCTCGCCAGTTGTTCCAGGTGGTCGTCGATGACGGCGGCGAAGCGGCGCAGCAGCCGGGCCCGGTCGCCGGGCGCGAGAGCGGCCCAGGCGCTCTGGGCGCGCGCCGCGCGGGTGACGGCCTCGGCGACCTCCGCCGCGCTCGTGGCCGCCACGGTGGCGACGACCTCCTCGGTCGCCGGATTGACGATCTCGTGCTCGAAGTGGACGGAGCGCGCCGACTGTTCGGAGTGCTCGGTCTGTCCGGAGCGGTCGGAGTGGTGGGACAAGGGGTTCCTCACATGCGCTCGAAGGAACGGAAACGCTCCCAGTCGGTGACAGCGGCGTCGAAGGCGTCCAGCTCGACGCGGGCCATGTTCAGGTAGTGCTCGACCACCTCGTCGCCGAAGGCGGCCCGCGCGATGGGGGAGGACTGCCACAGCTCGGCGGCCTCCCGCAGGGTGCCGGGCACATGCCGGGCATCGCCGGTGTACGCGTTGCCGGTGCACGCCTCGGGCAGCGCCAGCTCGTGCTCGACGCCGTACAGCCCGGCCGCGACCATGCCGGCGACCGCCAGATACGGGTTCACGTCGCCGCCGGGCAGCCGGTTCTCCATGCGGTGCCCGGGGCCGTGGCCGATCACGCGCAGCGCGCAGGTGCGGTTGTCGGGGCCCCAGGCGACGGCGGTCGGTGCGAACGAGCCGGGGCGGAACCGCTTGTAGGAGTTGATGCCCGGCGCGTACAGCAGGGTGAAGTCCCGCATCGCCGCCAGCTGCCCGGCCAGGAAGTGCTCCATCAGCGGGGACATCCCGTACGGCCCGTCGCCCGCGAGAACGGGACGGCCGGCCTCGTCGCGCAGCGAGAGGTGGATGTGACAGGAGTTGCCCTCACGCTCGTCCCACTTGGCCATGAAGGTGAGCGACACGCCCTCCTGGGCGGCGATCGTCTTGGCACCGGTCTTGTAGATGCTGTGCTGGTCGCAGGTGGTCAGGGCCTCGTCGTAGCGGAAGGCGATCTCGTGCTGGCCGAGGTTGCACTCGCCCTTGGCGGACTCCACGGTCAGGCCGGCCGCGCCCATCTCGTTGCGGATACGGGCCAGCAGCGGCTCGACGCGGGCGGTGCCGAGCAGCGAGTAGTCGACGTTGTACTGGTTGGCCGGGGTCATCTCGCGGTAGCCGCGCGACCAGGCCGCCTCGTAGGTGTCCTTGAAGACCATGAACTCCAGCTCGGTGCCCGCGTACGCGGTCCAGCCGTGCTCGGCGAGCCGGTCCAGCTGGCGGCGCAGGATCTGGCGCGGGGAGGCCACTACCGGGGAGCCGTCGTGCCAGGCCAGATCGGCGAGCAGCAGCGCGGTGCCCGCGTCCCAGGGCGTGCGGCGCAGGGTCGCGGGGTCGGCGTGCATCGCGAAGTCGCCGTAGCCGCGCTCCCAGGACGACATGGCGTAGCCGCCCACGGTGTTCATGTCGGTGTCCACCGCGAGCAGGTAGTTGCAGCCCTCGGTGCCGTGGCGGAGGACCTCGTTGAGGAAGAAGCGCGCGGCGAACCGCTTGCCCTGGAGCCTTCCCTGCATGTCGGTGAAGCCGAGGACGACAGTGTGGATCTCCCCGGTGTCGACGAGTGTCACCAGGTCGTCGACGCTGAGCGGGGGCGTACGGTCAGCCACGGGAGGGGCCTCCTGTCGGTGCGGACGGAAGCCATAAGGTACGCACACAGACCTTTGAAAGGGAAGAGCCCATGGGTCTTGCGCTCCGCTCTCCGGACCGCAAAGGTGTGCACCCGTACCTTTCTTCGAGGTAGGGAGCGGCCCATGACCGAGGGCACCGACGCACGCGTGACACCGTCTTCCCCCACGGCGCCCCCGTCGCCGGACGACGCCTATCTGGAGCGGCGCACCCTGCGCCGCGGCAGCGCCGGCTGGCTGCTGCTGACCGGACTCGGCGTGGCCTACGTCGTCTCCGGCGACTACGCCGGCTGGAACTTCGGCCTCGCCGAGGCCGGATTCGGCGGCCTGGCCGCCGCCGCCCTGCTGATGGGCGTGATGTACACCTGTCTCGTCTTCTCCCAGGCCGAGATGGCCGCGGTGCTGCCCACGGCAGGCGGCGGCTACGGCTTCGCCCGGCGGGCGCTCGGCCCCTGGGGCGGGTTCCTCACGGGCACCGCCATCCTCATCGAGTACGTGCTCGCCCCCGCCGCCATCGCCATCTTCATCGGCGACTACGTCGAGTCCCTGCACCTGTTCGGACTGACCTCGGGCTGGCCCGTGTACCTCGCCTGCTTCGCCCTGTTCATCGGCATCCACCTGTGGGGCGTCGGCGAGGCGCTGCGCTTCAGCTTCGTCGTCACCGGCATCGCGGTCGCCGCGCTGATCGTCTTCGCCGTCGGCGCCCTCACCCACTTCGACGCCGGCCGGCTCGACGACATCCCCGTCGACCCCACGGCCTTCGCCGCGAACTCCTGGCTGCCGTACGGACTCCTCGGCATCTGGGCCGCGTTCCCGTTCGGGATGTGGTTCTTCCTCGGCGTCGAAGGGGTACCGCTGGCCGCCGAGGAGACGAAGGACCCGGCGCGCTCCCTGCCGAAGGCCATGGCCCTGTCCATCGGCATCCTGCTCGTCCTCGCACTGGTCACCTTCCTCGCCGCCACCGGCGCGCACGGCTCCGCGGCGATCAAGGACGCCGGCAATCCGCTGGTCGCGGCGCTGGAAGGGGAGGACGGGCCCACCGCGCTGAGCCGGTTCGTGAACTACGCGGGGCTCGCAGGGCTCGTCGCCTCCTTCTTCTCCCTCATCTACGCGGGCTCCCGGCAGCTGTTCGCCCTCTCCCGGGCCGGCTACCTGCCCCGCTTCCTGTCCCTGACCAGCCGCCGCAAGGCGCCCTACCTCGGGCTGCTGGTGCCCGGCGCGCTCGGCTTCGCGCTCGCCGCCGCGACCGGCGACGGCGCACGCATGCTCAACGTCGCCGTGTTCGGCGCGACCATCTCCTACGCCCTGATGGCGCTCTCCCACCTCGTGCTGCGCCGCCGCGAACCCCAGCTGCCCCGGCCGTACCGCACCCCGGGCGGCGTGGTCACCTCCTCGGTGGCCCTCGTCCTGGCCTGCGCCGCGCTCGCCGCGACCTTCCTGGTCGACAAGACCGCCGCGCTGATCGCGCTGGCCGTGTACGCGGTCGCCCTCGCCTACTTCGCCCTCTACAGTCGGCAGCGTCTGGTCGCCTCCGCCCCCGAGGAGGAGTTCGCCGCGCTGGCGGCCGCCGAAGCCGAACTCGAACGCGACTGACCCGCCCGACGCCCGGAAGGAAAGACCCGTGCCCACGCCCCTCATCGGCATCAGCACCTATCTCGAGTCCTCCGTGCGCTGGGGCGTGTGGGACCAGCCCGCCGCCGTCCTGCCGGCCGGCTACCACGAGCTGGTCCAGCGGTGCGGCGGGCTGGCGGTCCTGCTGCCGCCGGACGCCCCGGGCGCCGCCGAGGAGACCGTCGCCCGCCTGGACGGCCTGGTCGTCGCGGGCGGCCCCGACGTCGACCCCGTCCGCTACGGCGCCGAACGCGACCCGCGCACCGGCCCCGCCCACGAGCGGCGGGACGCCTGGGAACTCGCCCTGATCGCGGCGGCGTTGGACCGGGGCACGCCGCTGCTCGGCGTGTGCCGGGGCATGCAGCTGCTCAACGTGGCCCTCGGCGGCACCCTCGTGCAGCATCTGCCGGACGTCGTCGGACACGGCGGGCACTGCGGCCCGCCCGGGGTGTTCGCCCGGCACGTGGTCAAGCCGGTGCCGGGCACCCTGATGGCCGCGGCACTGCCCGAGGCCGTCGCCGTGCCGACCTACCACCACCAGGCCCTGGACCGGCTCGCCGACGGCCTGACGGTGAGCTGCCACGCCGAGGACGGCACCGTCGAGGCCGTCGAGCTGCCGGGCCCGGGCCGCTTCGCCCTCGGCGTGCAGTGGCACCCGGAGGCCGGAACCGACGCACGGGTCATGCAGGCCCTGATCACCGCGGCATGCTCCCGGCGGCAGCCGTAGGCGCGGGCCTGGCCGACGTGGACCCAAGCTGGAGGACTACGTCAGGGCGGCCACCAGGTTCGCCACCGTGACCGTGTTGAAGACGAAGGCGATGACCGCGTTCGCCGCCACCGTGCGGCGCATCTCCCGGGAGGTCACGTTGACGTCGGTCGTGCCGAACGTCGTCATGACCGACAGCGCGAAGTAGACGTAGTCCGCCCAGGCCGGGGAGCCCTCCCCCGGGAACTCCAGCGCCCGCTCGTCCTCCACCAGGTTGTCCGCGTGGAAGGCGACCGCGAACGACAGCATCACGCAGATCCAGGCGCACACCACCAGGGCCAGCGTCGCCAGCACCCGCACGCCCTCGGGCAGCGCCGAGCCGAGATGACCCGGCCGCCACACCACCGCCACCACCAGCGCGCAGGCCCCGATGAAGAGCGAGACACCCGGACCGGGCGCCGTGCCGAGGACGTAGCGCTGGAGCACGGTCCCCCGCGTGGAACGGTCGGCCCAGGTACCGATCTGCTCCGGGGTGGCGGACGCGAACGCCGCAATCGTGAGGATGAGATAGCAGGCGAGATAGACGAACATCACCAGGACGCCGACGTCCGCCCCCGAGATCCACGGCGAGCGGCTGTTGAGCACCAGGGCGACCACGAGCACCGCCGCCGCCGTACCCGCGCTCACCGCCGCGCGCCGCCGTTCGGAGAGCCAGGAACGCACCAACGGACTCCCTCGAACGCGGACTCGGCGGGGCAGCAGTGTACGGCGGCGCACCTGACCGGCGGAGCAGCCGCGCAGCACCGGCGCGACGGGGCCACCCGTTCGTCGCTCAGGGGAAGCCGTCCGCCTCGGCGGGCAGGGACTGTTCCGCCCAGATGACCTTGCCCTCGCGGCTGTGCCGGGTGCCCCAGCGCGCGGCGAGCTGGGCCACCAGCAGCAGACCGCGCCCGCCCTCGTCGAAGGTGCGGGCGTGCCGCAGGTGCGGCGAGGTGCTGTTCGCGTCGAAGACCTCGCAGGTCAGCGTGGACTGGAGGATCAGCCGCAGCTGGATCGGGCCCTTGCCGTAGCGGATCGCGTTGGTGACCAGCTCGCTGACGATCAGCTCGGTGGCGAAGGACAGCTCCTCGAGCCCCCAGGCGGTCAGCGTCCGGGACGTGTGCACGCGGGCACCGGCGACGGCCGCCGGGTCCGAGGGGAGGTCGAGCGTGGTGACATGCCCGGGGTCCAGGGCCCGGGTCCGCGCCACCAGCAGGGCGACGTCGTCGGAGCGGTTGGGCGGCAGTACGGCGGCCAGCAGCCGGTCGCAGATGTCCTCCGGGGTGTCCGGCCCGTCGGTGAGGGCGTCGCACAGGGCGGCGCGCGCGGAGTCGACGTCACGGTCACGGCTCTGGATGAGACCGTCGGTGTACAGGGTCAGCAGACTGCCCTCAGCCAGCTCGAACTGGGCCGTCTCGAAGGGGAGTCCGCCCAGCCCCAGGGGCGGACCGATCTCCATCTCGGGGAAGTCGACCGACCATGTCGCGCCGACGTCACCGGTCTCGGGGGGAGTCGCCACCGCCGGCGCCACATGGCCGGCGCTGGCCAGCGTGCACAGACGGGACACCGGGTCGTAGACCGCGTACAGGCAGGTGGCGCTCAACTCGCCGTCCTCCCGCGCCTCTTCGCGCTGCAGACGGATGACCACGTCGTCCAGGTGCGTGAGGAGTTCATCGGGCATCAGATCGATGTCCGCGAACGCCCGGACGGCCGTGCGCAGACGGCCCATGGTGGCGGCGGCGTGCAGACCGCGGCCGACGACATCGCCGACCACGAGCGCGACCCGCGCCCCGGACAGCGGGATCACGTCGTACCAGTCGCCGCCCACGCCGGCCCGCGCACCGCTCGGCAGATAGCGGGACGCCGTGTCGACGGCGGACTGCTCCACCGTGCGCTGCGGCAGCAGGCTGCGCTGCAGGGTGAGGGCGGTGGCGCGCTCCTGGCTGTACCGGCGGGCGTTGTCGATGGACACCGCCGCCAGCGCCGCGATCTCCTGGGCCAGCAGAAGGTCGTCGTCGTCGAAGGGCGCCGCGGTGCGGCGGCGGAGGAACTGGGCCAGGCCGAGGGTGTTGCCGCGGGCCCGCAGGGGGAGCAGCAGGGCCGAGTGATGGCCAAAGGACGCCGCGGCGGCGGGGTGCAGACGCGGCTGTCCCGACGCCAGTGCGCGCGCGGGTTCCGACTCTGCCGGATAGGTGTGCGTCCGCCCGGCCGCGACCGGCAGGTCCACGTCGTCGTCCAGCGCCGAACGCCGGGCGATACGGCGCAGCAGCGGCGTGCGTCCCGGGGCAGCGGGAGGATGGGCGTCGCCGTCGTGGAGGAGGGAGTCGAGGAGGTCGACGGTGACCAGGTCGGCGAAGTCGTCGGTGCCGAACTCCGCCAGCTCCTCGGCGGTCCGGGCGGTGTCCAGGGACGTCCCGATCCGCCGGCTCGCCTCATTGGCCAGCAGCAGCCGTCGCTGCAGCCGCCGGTCGCGCTCCTCCTGGTAGGCCGTGACGACCTGCTCCGACCCGCGGTCGACGTAGGCGAAGGCCGCCCCGATCAGCCGCATCGCCGCGGCGTTCATCAGCTCCCAGTCGTCGGTCAGCCGGACCGCCTCACCCTGGAACAGCTGCACCAGGATCATGTGGCCGAGGCGGTAGGAACGCAGCAGCCGGCTGATCGGCACCCCGCGCCGGGCGGCCTGGCGGGCGATCTCCAGTGCCTCGGGAGGCGCCTCGACCTCGGTGACGTCAAAACGCCCTTCGAGCACGTCGAGGAACCTGAGGATGTGCCCGGCCGTCTCCTCCAGTGCCAGCGCGGCGATCTCCTCGTGCTCCAACAGGTCGGGCATCTCGACGCTCAGGCGTTGCAGCAGCAGGTCGGCCGACTCCTCCGCCCGGGGTCTGAGCTCTTGAGCCAGACGACGGAGGAACGCGTCGACATCGATGCCCATACCGGAAACGTACCGAAGCTCCCCGGTCCCCGCCCCTCCAGCGGGTCCGGCGGGCGGGGTGCGGGCTACAGCGGCGCCGGGGACGACGCTCCCGCGATCAGCAGCCGGGGGGTGCCCGTGCCGTCCGCCGGCACGCTCCACAGGTCGCTGCTCCCGACCTTGCCGTCGGCGGGCAGGGCGTAGGCGAGGGTGCGGTCGTCGAGCCAGGTGGCCTGGTCGTCGACGCTGTGGCGTTCGGCGAGCGGCGTCTGGCGCAGGGTTCTGAGGTCGAGGACGTACTCGTGCCAGAGCGAGGCACCGGACAGGACCCGCTTCTTGTAGGCGACCCGGGTCCCGTCGGGGGAGAGCGACGGACACTCCACGTTCTCGGCGAGGGTGGTCACCGTACGCCGGGAGAGGGACCCGCGGACCAGATGGGTGTGGCCGGCGGTGTTCAGGGTGGCGTAGAAGGTGTCGTCGTCGGCGGCGAAGGTGACGCCCCAGAAGTTGACGTCCGAGGCGTGGTACGGCTTGCCGTCCTTGATCACCGAGAACGTCTCCAGGCTGGGCGTCAGCCGCATCGTGCGGGTGTCCAGCACGGAGGTGCGGGTGGAGAAGAAGGCCGACGAGTACGACTCGCCGGAGACGAAGACGGTCCAGGCGGCGAAGCGGCCGCTGGGCGAGACCCGGGCCCGGCTCGGGGTGCCCGCCAGCGGGAACGTGCGCACCGTGCGCAGGCGGGAGTCCAGGATCAGGGCGCGGTTGCTCTGTTTCAGGACACCCGGGGTGGACTGGAGGCAGATGCCGGTGCCGGCCGCCGCGTAGAAGCGGACGCACTTCAGGTCCGCCGCGATCCGCCCGCCGCCCGGGTCCTTCGACGGCACGGAGGCGAGAGCGCCCCGGTGCGGGCCGGCGGCCGCGTTCACGAACAGCAGGCGGCCCTTGTCGTCGAGGGCGGGCGTGCCCGCGGTGACGGCGGGGCCGCCGGACTGCGCCTGGCCGGCCCGGTCCGCGCGGGCGGCGGCGTGCAGGACGACACCGGTGCCGAGGCCGGCGAGCAGCAGCACCGCCGCGAGGAGTATGAGCAGACGGCGGCGCAGCGGTGTCATTCCGGTCCTTGCGTTCGTCGGTGCGGTGGTGCGGGTGCGGGTGCCGGTTCCCGTGCGGGTGCCGGTGCGTGATTCCTCGTCGGCGCCGGTCCCCGGCGTGGTCATCGGGTGCCGTCCGCCGGCCGCAGCACCAGGCCCGCGACGGCGGCGCAGCACACCAGGCCGGCCGCCGAACCGGCCAGCGCCGGGCCGTCGCCCCACAGGGTCCACGCGGCACCGAACGCCAGCGAGCAGCAGAAGCGGGCCAGGGCCTGGCTGGTGCCGACGATGGCGAGGCCGCTGGCGCGCAGGTGCTCGGGCACGACACCGGCGAGCGCGGCCGGGAGGACACCGTCGGTGGCGGCGTAGAACGTGCCGTGCAGGGCGAGGACCACCGGCGCGAGGACCGGTGTGGCCGGCGCCCACAGCAGCAGGGCGTAGGCGGTGAGCAGGGCCAGGTGCCCGGCGAGGAACACGGTGCGCCGCCCGACCCGGTCGGCCAGCGCGCCCATCGGCACCGCCAGCAGCAGGAACACGACGGCGGTGCCCAGCGGCAGCAGCGTGAACCAGGCGTCGCCGACCCCGGCCCGCCGTTGCAGCAGCAGATAGACGAACGCGTCGCTGACGGTGGTCAGCCCGAGCAGCGCGGCACACCCGGCGAGCGCCCGCAGCCGCGGCAGGCGCAGCAGGGCGAGGGCCTCACGCACGCGTACGGGACGCCGCCCGGCGCCGGTCTCCGCCGCGCCCTCGACACCTCCAGCGCCCTCTCCCGCGCCCCCGGCCCCTCCCGCGTACCCTCCCGCGTCCGCCCCCGCACCCGTCTCCGCCGTCCGCGCGCCCTGCCGCCTGCCCGGCACGAACAGCAGCAGGACGAGCACGCCCAGCACGGCCACGCAGGTGCTCACGCCGAACACCGCGTCGTAGCCGTCGGCCGCCGCGCGCAGGATGAGGAAGGCCGCCAGCGGGCCGAGCATCGCACCCGTGGTGTCCATCGCCCGGTGCACGCCGAACGCCCGGCCCTGGTGCGCGGCCGGTGTGGACAGGGAGATCATCGCGTCGCGCGGGGCGGTGCGCAGTCCCTTGCCGGTGCGGTCCAGCGCCAGGACCGTGCCGAGGGTGCCGAGGCTGCCGGCGAGCAGCAACAGCGGTTTGCACGCGGCGGACAGGCCGTAGCCGAGCCCGGCCATCAGCTTGTGGCCGCGCACCCGGTCGGCGATGTGGCCGCCGGTGAGCTGGACCAGCGCGCTGACGCCGTTGTAGATGCCGTCGAGGGTGCCGAACCCCAGGGGGCTGAAGCCGAGGGTGCTGACGAGGTAGAGCGGGAGGACGGCGGTGACCATCTCCGAGGAGATGTCGGTGATGAGGCTGACCGTGCCGAGCACCAGCACGACCGGGGCGACGGTGGGCCGCCGGCCCCGTATGCGACCCGCGTCGGCGTCCGCCCGGGCCGGCGCGGAGCGGTCGGTGAGGTACATGTGCCAGGGCTCCCGGTGCGCTCAGTTCCGCCGGCTGCTCTCGTCGCGCAGCCAGGTGCCGAAGTCCCCGGCGCGGATGGCCTTGCGGGCCCCACGGCGGGCGACGAGCGCCGCGACGACGAAGACCACGACCCCCGGCAGCAGCGACGGCTCCGCACGCAGCAGCGCCGTCAGGTCCGACCGGCCGGTGCGCGCCGAGGCCCCCTGCGGGCCCTGCCGCTCGACCTGCGCGGTGGAGACCGCCGCCCGGATCCGCCGTTTGATCAAGTCCCGCCAGGTGCGCGGCGGATGGACCACCACCTGCGCCGAGCCGACCACGCGCCGCTCGTCCGCGGCGAACGCCAGCGACGCGGCCAGGTCGTCCGCCATCAGCGGCGGAAGGGCCGCGATCCTGGCGTGCCCCGCCTTGGAGACCGCGATGACCCCCCGGCCGAACAGCCCTTCGCGCACGGCGGGCAGCCGCTGCCACACCCGGTAGTAGGCGCGCACCGGCCAGGCGCAGGCGGCCAGCGGGATGTGCCGTCGCGGCGCGGTGGCGAGGACCCGCCCGGTGCCGTCGTCCAGGGGCGCGGCGAGCGCCCGTACGTCGGCGGCCGTGAGCACGACGTCGGCGTCCACGTAGAGGCGCGGGAAGCCCCGCGCGTGGTCGTCGCCCGCCCGCAGCGCGGCGTGCTTGGAGGGGGCGGGCAGCTCGACCACCCGCACGCGAGGACCACGAGCGGCCGCGACCCGCGCGGTGTCGTCCGTGCACCCGTTGCACACGACCACGATGTCGGTCTCGTCCCCGGCGTCGCCGTCCAGCAGCGAATCGAGGAGCCGGCCGAGGACGCGCGCCTCGTTGTGCGCCGGGATCACGATGCTCGTCACGCGGGCAGTATGCCCCGGGTGACGCCGTTGTGCTGCGTGTTTCGTCCAACTGTTCCCGCGACTGCGTCCCGTGGTCTAGATTGAGGTCCGCCGGACCGGTTTGGGAGGGGAACCAGTCCCTGGCTGCAGGTCAGGGAACGGCGTTGTGCGCCGGGTGCCGAGAGGCGGCCGCCGACACGCGGGGGGCATGAAGCGGTTGGGGAACCGCTGAAACTTCCTTGTTTTTCAGTGCCGTTGTGCTGAGGAGACACTGCGGCGCCGATCCAGTCCCGGCTGCGGACCTCGCGACCGCATGCCCGGTTTTCGTTGGCTCAGGTTAGCTGCGCATGTGGTGGTGGGGGGTCCATGACCATTGAGATCACGCATGAGCACCTGGTTGTGGAACACAGACGTCCAGATGCTCGCCGAAGACGTTGGGAACGCACGTACCGAAGAGCCTTGCTGGTCGCGGACGTGTCCGCGGCCCTGGCCGCCGCCCTGGTGATCCACGGGGTGTACGGCCGCTGGGTGGTGGCGCTGCTGCTGCCCCCGCTGTGGATCGCGGCGATGTTCGCCCACCGCGGCTACGAGCGCGGCGCCCTTCCTCTGGGCGCCGAGGAGTATCTGCGCGTGCTGCGCGGCGCCGCTCTGCTGCCCGCACTCGCGGGCACGTACTGGGTGTTCACCCACGACGCCGGGTTCCTCCACGACATGACGACGGCCACCGTGCCGGCCCTCGCCTTCACGCTGCCGCTGCGCCACGCGCTGCGCCGCCGGCTGCACCGGCGCTGGGCGCGCGGGCGCGACCGCAGTGCGACGCTCCTGGTCGGGCCCTCACGCGGGGTTCTGGAGCTGGCCGCCGTCCTGCGGCGGGCCGGCGGCGCACGCGCCCTGCACGTCGCCGGCGTGTGTGTGAGCGACACCGAGCACACCGCGCAGATACGCCGGCTGGGAGTGCCCGTCCTGGGCGGCGCCGGCGACCTGGACGACGTGATCCGGGCCATGGGCATCGGCACCGTGGTGGTGCTCCCGGCCCCGGAGTTCGACGCCGCCGTGCTGCGCCGCATGTCCTGGACGGCCGCCGTCCACGACACCGACTTCCTGCTGGCGCCCGTCCTCACCGACGTGTCCGCCGCCCGCCTGACCGTGCGTCCCACCAACGGCGTACCGCTGCTGCGGGTCCAGGCGCCGAACCTCTCCCGGCTGTCCCGGCTGCCCAAGGAGGCACTGGACCGCACGCTCGCGGCGCTGTTCCTGCTGCTCCTCGGCCTGCCCATGCTGCTGATCGCCCTGATCGTCCGCCTGGACAGCGCCGGACCGGCCCTGTACCGGCAGCAGCGGGTGGGCCGCTACGGCGACCACTTCACCATGCTGAAGTTCCGCACGATGCGGCCCGACGCGGACGCCCTGCGGGCGGAACTGGAGCACCTCAACAGCAACAGCGACGGACTGCTGTTCAAGGTGAAGCAGGACCCGCGCGTCACCCGCGTCGGTTCGTTCCTGCGCCGCAGCTCGCTCGACGAACTGCCGCAGCTGATCAACGTGGTCAAGGGCCACATGTCGCTCGTGGGCCCCCGCCCTCCGCTGCCCGAGGAGGTGGAGGAGTACACGGCGGACATCAAGCGCCGGCTGCTGGTCAAACCCGGCCTCACCGGGCTGTGGCAGGTCAGCGGACGCTCCGACCTGC
The DNA here is from genome assembly GCF_055583185.1 of Streptomyces sp. NPDC104814. Lineage (NCBI taxonomy): Bacteria > Bacillati > Actinomycetota > Actinomycetes > Kitasatosporales > Streptomycetaceae > Streptomyces > Streptomyces sp. NPDC104814. The sequence continues at coordinate 1,012,739 of NZ_JBVJOL010000001.1, forward strand.
CCTGGGACGAGGCGGTCCGGCTCGATCTCGGATACGTGGACAACTGGTCGATGGGTCTGGACCTTTCGATCCTGCTGCGCACCGGCTCGGCCGTGGTGCGCGGAACGGGGGCCTACTGATGAGCCGGCGCACACGGAACAACGGGGGCCCACTGATGAGCCAGGAGAAGAGGAACACTGTGACGCAGCAGCCGTTGGGGGTCGCCGTCGTCGGGGCCGGCTACTGGGGCCCCAACCTCGTCCGCAACTTCCAGGCCAGCGACCGGTTCCGGCTGCGCTGGCTGTGCGACCTCGACGTGGACCGCGCCCAGCGGGTCCTCGGCGCCTACTCGACCGTGCAGGCCACCTCGGACTACGCGGCCGTCCTCGCCGACCCGGAGGTGGACGCCATCGCCGTGGCCACACCCGCCGGGACCCACCTCGACATCGCCCTGGCCGCCCTGCGGGCCGGCAAGCACGTCCTGGTGGAGAAACCCCTCGCGGCCACCTACGCCGACGGCCTGCGCCTGGTGAACGAGGCGCAGGAGCGCGGCCTGACCCTGATGTGCGACCACACCTACTGCTACACGCCCGCCGTGGGCCGTATCCGGGAGGCGGTCCACTCCGGGGAACTCGGCGAGATCCACTTCGTCGACTCGGTCCGCATCAACCTCGGGCTCGTCCAGAAGGACATCGACGTGCTGTGGGACCTCGCCCCGCACGACCTGTCCATCCTGGACTTCATCCTCCCCGACCACGTCGAGCCCGTCGCCGTCGCCGCCCACGGCGCCGACCCGATCGGCGCGGGCCAGGCCTGCGTGGCCTATCTGACGCTGCAGCTCAACACCGGGGCCATCGCCCACGTGCACGTCAACTGGCTCTCCCCGACGAAGGTGCGCACCACCATGGTGGGCGGCGCCAAACGCACCCTGGTGTGGGACGACCTCAACCCGCTGCAGCGGGTGGCGATCTACGACCGGGGCGTCGACCTGGCCGCTCCGCAGGAGATCGGCGCGGACGAACGCCGCGACATGCTCGTCTCCTACCGCTCCGGGGACATGGTCGCCCCCGCCATCGCCGAACGCGAGGCGCTGCGGGGCATGGCCGAGGAGTTCGCCGACGCGATCCGGCACCGGCGGGCGCCGCTGACCGACGGCCACGCGGGCCTGCGCGTGCTGGACATCCTCGAAGCGGCCTCCCGGAGCCTGCAGTTCAAGGGAGCCGTCGTCGGCCTGCGCGCCGGTCACTGACGTCCCCCCGGTGCCGGGCACCGACGTTCCACATCAGCGAGAGGGCTAAGCAGTTGAGCAGCGTACGAGGCAAGAAGATCCTGGTCACCGGAGGGGCGGGCACCATCGGCTCGAACCTCGTCGACCTCCTGGCCGAGGGCGGTGCCCGCGAGATCGTCGTGCTCGACAACTTCGTGCGCGGGCGCATGGCCAACCTCGCCCAGGCGCTGGGCAGCGGCACCGTGCAGGTCGTCGAGGGCGACATCCGGGACGCCGCCCTGGTCCGCAAGGTCACCGAGGGCGCCGACCTGGTCTTCCATCTGGCCGCGATCCGTATCACGCAGTGCGCGGAGGAACCCCGCCTCGCCAACGAGGTGATGGTCGACGGCACCTTCAACGTCCTGGAGGCCGCGGTCGACGCCGGTGTCTCCAAGATCGTCGCGTCCTCCTCGGCGTCCGTCTACGGCATGGCCGAGACCTTCCCGACGACCGAGCGCCACCACCCGTACCACAACGACACGTTCTACGGCGCCGCCAAGGCCTTCAACGAGGGCATGCTGCGCAGCTTCCACGCCATGTACGGGCTGGACTACGTGGCGCTGCGCTACTTCAACGTGTACGGCCCCCGGATGGACATCCACGGCCTGTACACCGAGGTGCTCATCCGCTGGATGGAGCGCATCGAGGCGGGTGAACCGCCGCTGATCCTCGGCGACGGCAGCCAGACCATGGACTTCGTCGACGTCCGCGACATCGCCCGCGCCAACGTGCTGGCCGCCGAGTCCGACGTCACCGACGAGGTGTTCAACGTCGCCAGCGGCACCGAGACCTCGCTGAAGGAGCTGGCCGAGGGCCTGCTGGAGGCGATGGGCGCCACCGGTCTGGAGCCCGAGTACGGCCCCGCCCGCACGGTGAACGGGGTCGTGCGGCGCCTCGCCGACACCTCCCGGGCCGCCGAACGGCTCGGCTTCAGAGCGCACATCGACCTGCGCACCGGCCTCAAGGACCTGGTGCAGTGGTGGCGCGCGGAGCGGGAGGCGGCCAAGTGAGCACCGACCGCATCCCCGTGATGATCCCCTGGCTCGGCCGGGAGGAGGCCGACGCCGCCGCCGAGGCCGTGCTGTCCGGCTGGGTCGCCCAGGGCCCCCGGGTCGCCGCCTTCGAGCGGGCCTTCGCCGAGCGGGTCGGCGCCGAGCACGCCGTCGCCGTCAGCTCCTGCACCACCGCACTGCACCTGTCCCTGGTCGCCCTCGGCCTCGGGCCCGGCGACGAGGTCGTGGTGCCCTCGCTGTCCTTCATCGCCACCGCCAACGCGGTGCGCTACGTCGGCGCCGAGCCGGTGTTCGCGGACGTGGACCCGGCCACCGGCAACCTGACGACCGCCACCGTCGACGCGGTGCGCACCCCGCGCACCCGGGCCGTGCTCGTCGTCCACCAGGGCGGCGTCCCGGCCGACGTGCACGCCCTGCGAGCCGCCTGCGCCGACTGGCAGCTGCCCCTGGTCGAGGACGCGGCCTGCGCCATCGGCTCCACCGCGGGCGGCAAGCCCGTCGGGCAGGGCGCGCTGATCGCCGCCTGGTCCTTCCACCCCCGCAAGATCGTCACCACCGGCGAGGGCGGCATGATCACCACCGACGACGCCGACCGGGCGGCCCGCCTGCGCCGGCTGCGCGAACACGGCATGAACGCCTCGGCCGCCGAGCGTCACGCCAGCGACAAGCCCGTCCTGGAGAGCTACCTCGAGGTCGGCTACAACTACCGGATGACGGACATCCAGGCCGCGGTCGGCCTGGTCCAGCTCGGCAAGCTCGACGCGATGATCGGCCGCCGCCGCGAACTGGCGGCCCGCTACGAGGCGTCACTGCGGGACATCCCCGGCCTCACCCCGGTCCGCGACCCCGAGCACGGCGAGAGCAACTTCCAGTCCTACTGGGTGCTGCTGGAGCCCGGCTTCCCCGTCGGCCGCGACGACCTGCTCGCCGCGCTCGCCGCGGCCGGTGTCTCCGCCCGCCGCGGCATCATGGCCGCCCACCTCGAACCCGCCTACTCAGGCCACCCCGGCGCACCGCTCCCGGTCACCGAGCGGATCAGCCGCGACTCGCTGATCCTGCCGCTGTTCCACACCATGACCGAGGCCCAGCAGGACCGCGTGCTGGCGGTCCTGCGGGAACAGGCCGCACGATGAACACGCTGCTGATCATCGGCGCGGGCGGCTTCGCCCGGGAGACCGCACAGGCCGTGCGGGACGCGGGCGACGCCACGCTGCTCGGGCACCTCGACGACAACCGGGCCCTGCACGGCACCGACGTCGACGGTGTGCCCGTCCTCGGCGGCACGGACCTGGTCCACGACCTGCCCGACGCCCGCGTGGTGATCTGCGTGGGAAACCCCCGCGACTACGGCGCCCGCGCGCGCCTGGTGCGCCGCCTCGGCCTGCCCGAGGACCGCTACGCCACCGTGGTCCATCCGACCGCGGCCGTCTCGGCGACCTCACACGTCCGCCCCGGCTCGGTGCTGCTCGCGCACTGCGTGCTGACGGCCGCCGTCCACGTGGGCGCGCATGTGGCGGTGATGCCGCAGACCGTCCTCACCCACGACGACGTCGTCGAGGACTACGTCACCGTCGCGTCCGGTGTGCGCCTGGGCGGGGGAGTGCGGCTGGGCACGGGCAGCTATGTGGGCGCCGGGGCCCTGGTCCGGGAGGGCACGACGGTCGGCGCGTGGTCGCAGATCGGGATGGGAAGCACGGTGCTCGGCGACGTACCGCCGGGCGAGGTCTGGGTGGGGAGCCCGGCCCGGCGGCTGCGCCCGGCGGCCGCCCCCGCACGGGACGAACTCGCGACAACGGCAATGGGGGGACGAAGCGCATGAACCGGATTCCGCTGGTGGACCTGAAGGCGGCCCACGCGGAGGTCGCCGACGAGGTACGGGCCGGCTTCGAACGCGTCCTGGCGGACACGGCGTTCGTCGGAGGCGAGGAGGTCCGCCTCTTCGAGCGGGAGTACGCCGGCTTCGGCGGCGTCGCGCACTGCGTGGGCGTCGCCAACGGCACCGACGCCGTCGAACTCGCCCTGCGCGCGAGCGGGGTCGGGCCCGGCGACGAGGTCGTGGTGCCCGCCAACACCTTCATCGCCACCGCGGGCGCCGTCGCGCGGATCGGCGCGCGCCCCGTCCTCGCGGACTGCCTGCCCGGCAGCCACCTGCTCGACCCGCAGGCCGCGCTGGACGCGGTCGGCCCGGCCACCCGCGCGGTGGTGCCCGTCCACCTGTACGGCCAGATGGCCGACGTGACCGCACTGGCCGGGCAACTCCCGGGCCACGTCCGCGTCGTGGAGGACGCCGCGCAGTGCCAGGGCGCCGCCCGCGACGGCCGCACGCCGGGCAGCGGCACCATCGCCGCCACCAGCTTCTACCCGGGCAAGAACCTCGGCGCCTACGGCGACGCGGGCGCGGTCCTCACCGACGACGAGGAACGCGCCGGCCTGGTCCGTGCGATCGCCAACCATGGCGGCGTCGCGAAGTACCGTCACGACGTCCCCGGGTTCAACAGCCGCCTGGACGGACTGCAGGCCGTCGTCCTGCGCGCGAAGCTGGCCCGCCTCGCGGACGGCAACGCTGCCCGCCGCGCCGCCGCCGCCCGCTACGACACGCTGCTCGCCGCTCTCGCGGCCGCCGGCCGGCTCGTGCTTCCGGTGACGGAGCCCGGCAACGTCCACGTCTGGCACCTGTACGTCGTCCAGGTCACCGGCGCGGACCGCGACGAGGTCGTCGGCAAGCTGAACGCCGAGGGCATCGGCGCGGGCGTGCACTATCCGCAACCCGTCCACCTGACCCCGGCGTACCGCCATCTCGGCCACGGCCCGGGCGACTTCCCGAACGCCGAGAGGGCGGCCGGGCGGATGCTGTCCCTCCCGCTCTACCCGCAGATCACCCCGGACCAGCAGCAGCAGGTCGTGGACGCGCTCACCGCAGCGCTCACCGGCTGAACGATCCCCGCTCCACACCGACCGCACGGGTCGGCCGGCACAGCACCGCTGAGAGGTACACATGAACAGTTGGAGCAGACGGCTGCGGGGCGGGCGCCTCGCCGTCGTCGCAGCATTGATCTGGGCGGTGCTGCCACAGGCCGTCCCCGCCCAGGCGGTGACCGATCCGTGCGGTGCCGGGTCGAACCCGGTCGTCTGCGAGAACTCCAAGCCGGGCAGCCCCAAGTCCGACTGGTTCTCGGCCAACGCCTACGGTGACATCAAGGGGTTCACCACCAAGGAGAGCGTCCAGGCGGGCGACACGGTCCAGTTCAAGGTCCAGTCGAAGACCCCGTACCGCATCGAGATCTACCGGCTGGGCTGGTACGGCGGTGACGGCGCCCGGGAGATGTCGACGGCGGCGCAGGCCGCGGTGACGTACCCGGCGAACTACATCACCAGCCCCAAGAGCTGCACCACCAAGAGCGCCACCGGCCTGGTCGACTGCGGCAACTGGCCCGTCACGGCGAGCTGGACCGTGCCCGGCGACGCCGTGTCCGGCCTGTACATCGCGAACATCACGCAGACCGACGGCGACGGCCTGATGCCGTACCCGTTCGTCGTCCGCAAGGACTCCAGCACCTCCGACGTCGTCGTGCAGACCAGCGACCAGACCTGGCAGGCGTACAACGACTACGGCGGCCAGGACCTGTACGGCGGGGCGGGGCCCGCGCCCGACGGCCGCGCCTACGAGGTCAGCTACAACCGGCCGCTGGACATCGGCGGCGACAACGGCATCTACGGCTCCGAGTTCATGATGCTGTCGTGGCTGGAACGCAATGGCTACGACGTGAGCTACCTGTCCGGCGTGGACGTGTCGACCAACGGCGCCACCCTGCTGAAGAACCACAAGGTGTACATGTCCTCCGGCCACGACGAGTACTGGACGCAGAGCCAGTACTCCAATGTGCTGGCGGCCCGCAAGGCCGGGCTGCGGGAGGCCTTCTTCAGCGGCAACGAGGTCTTCTGGAAGACCCGCCTCGCCCCGAGCATCGACGGCACGAACACGGCGAACCGCACCCTGGTCTGCTACAAGATGACCAAGATGGCGCAGAACAACGGCATCGCCGACCCCAGCGGCATCTGGACCGGCACCTGGATGGACCCGACCAGCACCCAGTACGGGCAGACCTACCAGCCGCCGAACATCCTCACCGGCTCCATGTTCACGGTGAACGGCTACCGCGCCGACGCCATCACCGTCCCCGGCTCCTACGGCAAGAACCGGCTGTGGCGCAACACCTCCATCGCCAACCTCTCACCGAGCCAGACCGCCACCTTCCCGGCCGGCACGCTCGGCTACGAGTGGGACAGCGACATCGGCAACGGCACCCGGCCGGCCGGAGCGATCGACCTGTCGTCCACGACCGTGGACATCAACGACGGCAAGCTCCGCATGGACTGGGGCAACGTGTACGGCAACGGCACCGCGACGCACAACCTCGTCGCCTTCCGTGACCAGGACTCCGGTGCGCTGGTATTCGGCTCGGGCACCGTGCAGTGGTCGTGGGGCCTGACCAACGTCCCCACCTACAACCCCGCCGACACCGTCGTCACCGAGGACGCCCGCATGCAGCAGGCGACCGTGAACATCCTCGCCGACATGGGGGTCCAGCCGAAGACGCTGCAGAGCAACCTCGTCGCCACCGGCGCCTCCACCGACACCACCGGTCCGGCGGTCACCGTGACCAGCCCCGCCTCCGGCGCCACCCTGCCGGCGCTGAAGCCGGTCACCATCACCGGCACCGCCACCGACACCGGCGGCGGGGTCGTCGCCCGCGTGGAGGTGTCCACCGACGGCGGCACGACATGGAACGCCGCCACCGGCCTCACCTCCTGGAAGTACACCTGGACGCCGACCTCTCCGGGCGCGGCGTCGATCAAGGTCCGCGCGGTCGACGACAGCGTCAACATCGGCGCCGTCACGACCCTGGCGGTGACCGTCGGTCCGCAGACCTGCCCCTGCACCGTCTGGCCGGCCTCGGCCGTGCCCGGCACGGTCAACGCGGGCGACGGCAGCTCGGTGGAGCTGGGCGTCAAGTTCCGCACCACGGTGGCCGGTTCGATCACCGGTGTGCGCTTCTACAAGGCGCCCGCCAACACCGGCACCCACACCGGCAGCCTGTGGAGCGCCTCCGGCACCCGCCTGGCCACCGGCACCTTCACGGCCGAGTCGGCCTCCGGCTGGCAACAGCTGAACTTCTCCACCCCGGTGGCGGTCAAGGCGAACACCACCTACGTCGCCTCGTACTTCGCCCCCAACGGCGGCTACTCCTACGACGGCGGCTACTTCACCAACGGCGACGCGGGCCTCGCCCCGCTCACCGCGCTGAAGTCCGGCACGGACGGCGGCAACGGCGTCTACAAGTACAGCTCCACCAGCGCCTTCCCGTCCTCGCAGTCCTCGGGCAGCAACTACTGGGTCGACGTGGTCCTCGACACCTCGACGGCCAGCACCGCCCCGCCCACCGTCACCGCGACGTCCCCGACGTCCGGCGCGACCAACTCCTCGATCACGGCCCCGGTGTCGGCCACCTTCAACGCGTCGGTCGACGCGGACAGCCTCACCTTCACCGTGAAGGACCCCGACGGCACGGCCGTACCGGGCACCCTCACGCTTCCGGCCGCGAACAAGGCGACGTTCACCCCGTCGACCGAACTGGCGCTGCACACCACCTACACGGCGTCCGTGCAGGCCTCCGACCTATGGGGCAACGCCATGGCGAACCCGGTGACCTGGAGCTTCACCACCAGCTCCACCCCGCCGGCGGTCACCTGCCCCTGCACGCTGTGGAACGCGGCCACCGTCCCCGCCACCACCGACGTGACCGGTGACGCCAACTCCGTCGAACTGGGCACCCGCTTCACCTCGTCCACCAACGGCTGGGTCACCGGTGTCACCTTCTACAAGGGCACCGGCAACACGGGCACCCACACCGGCAGCCTGTGGAGCGACGACGGCACCCTGCTCGGCAGCGGCACCTTCACCAACGAGTCGCCCTCCGGCTGGCAGACGCTGACCTTCACCACGCCCGTGGCCATCACGGCCGGCACCCCGTACGTCGTCTCCTACCACGCCCCGCAGGGCAACTACGCCGTCGACGGCGGCTACTTCACGGCGGCCCACCAGTCGTACCCGCTGACCGCCACCGCCGACACCACCACGCACCACAACGGGCTCTACCGGTACGGTGCCGGCCCCGCCTTCCCGAACAGCTCCTACGGTTCCGCGAACTACTGGGTGGGCCCCGTCTTCACCGCCGACAACCCGAGCGCCATGCTGGCCCCGGCCACCGCCTCGGAGGTGACCACGTCCTCGGTGTCCCACACCGCCGACGCGGCCACCCCCCTCGTGGCGACCCTGCCCGCGGGCACCGCGCTGTCCTCCGTCACCGCGACCGTGACCGTTCTGCCCGGCCCCACGGCAGCCGCCGCCAGGAAGCTCCACGTCACGGCCGTCACCTCCTACGACCGGGCCACCCGCAAGGTGTCCGTCCATCTGTCGGCCCCGCTGCCGGACGGCACGCGGTTCACGGTCACGATCAGCGCCCGGGACACGCACCGCCACGCGGTGACGCCCCACAGCTGGACCCTGACCAGCAAGACCGTCCGCAAGAAGAAGAACTGACCGACCGAGCGCACCGGTGGTGGTCCCGCACCGCGCGGACCACCACCGGGGATTGGCTGCCGCCCCGATGAGCACCGTCAGTGTTGTCATCCCCTGCTACAAGTACGGCCACTTCCTCGCCGACTGCGTCAGCAGCGTCCTGGACGAGCAGGACGGCGTGGACGTCCGGGTCCTCATCATCGACGACGCCTCGCCCGACGACTCGGCCGAGGTCGCGCAGAAGCTGGCCGCCTCCGACCCGCGCATCGAGGTCCACGTCCACGAGACCAACAAGGGCCACATCGCCACCTACAACGAGGGCCTGCTGGACTGGGCCGACGGCGACTACGTCGCTCTGCTGTCCGCCGACGACCGGCTCGTGCCGGGCGCCCTGGTCCGCGCCGCAGCCCTCCTCGACGCCCACCCGGAAGCCGGCTTCGCCTACGGCCGCCCCCTGCGCTTCCGGCACGGCGGCCCCCTGCCGCAGGCCCGCACCCGCTCCACCGGCTCGGTCGTCTACCCCGGCCAGTGGTGGCTGGAGCGGCGCTTCTCGGAGGGCACGGGCTGCATCACCTCACCCGAGGTCGTCGTCCGCACCAGCCTCCAGCGCACGGTCGGCGGCTACGACCCCGCCCTCCCGCACGCCGGTGACATCGAGATGTGGATGCGGCTCGCCGCCCACGCCGACGTCGGCTACATACGCGGCGCGGACCAGGCCTTCTACCGGGTCCACGGCGACAACATGTCCACCACCGACTTCGGCGGCCAGCTCGACGACCTGCGCCAGCGCCTCGTCGCCTTCGACTCGGTGCTCGCCAAGTGCGCCGACCGGCTGCCCCACCGCGACCGCCTCGCCGAGCAGGTCCACACCCGGCTCGCCCGCTACGCCCTGCGCCGCGCCTACCGTGCCTACGACCGAGGACGTACCGATGTCGTCCCGGTCGAGGAGTGCGTGGCGTTCGCCGAGGAGTGCCTGCCGGGCTACCGGGCGCTGCCGGAGTACCGCGCGCTGCGGCTGCGGCGGCGGATCGGGCCGGCGGCGATGCCCTACCTCCAGCCGCTGGTGTGGTCGGCGGTGGCCGACCGCGGCCGGGAGTGGCTGTGGTGGCAGTCCTGGAAGCGCCGCGGCCTGTGAGGCGACCGTTCTCAGGAGGCCACGGGAAGCGGGCCCGCGTGCCGTCCCGGCGTGACCTTGCGCCGGCCCATCAGATACCGGTCGAACCACAACGCGGCCACCACACCACCGGCCAGGCCCAGCAGGGCGGCACCGGCCAGGCCCCGGCTCGGCGTGCCCTGCACCTGGGCGGCGCTGGGGGACACCAGCACCGAGGCGGTGATCCGCGACCCGTCGGGCACCCCCTGGGACGTCTGCAACGCCTCGACGTGCCGGGTGTAGACGTCGACGATCCGGCGTACGGCGCCCACGGCGGTGCCGGAGTCCGACGCCTGCGCCTGCACCTGAAGCGACGGGATCAGATAGCGGGGCGTCGCGCTGGTGCCGCTGTTGCGGGGCACCAGGTGGTACGTCCCCTCGACGCCTGCCGCGCGCAACTCCCGGTCACCCGCGGGAGACTGGAGCTGCTGGATCACCGAGTAGGAGACCAGGGCCAGCGGCGGCTGCAGATTGGTCAGCTGGTTGGGCTGGTTCCGCGTCACCGGAGGCTTGAGCACGACCACCGCGGAGCCGACGTACTGGGGCGCGGGGCGCACCACCTGCCAGGCACCGGCGGCCGTCAGCAGCAGCGCGGCCACCACGACGTACCACCGCCGCAGCAGTGCGTCGGCGACGTTCCCGGGCGACATAGGAGATCCTTCCGTCACCCCCGATACTGGCAGGACGCGCGGCGTGATGCCACCGATTGGGGGGACGGTAGATGAGCCTTGGTGAGATATGGGCCATCCTGCGCAGACGCTGGTACTTCATGGTGCCCTTCACCCTGCTCAGTCTGCTCGGCGGCGGTTATCTGTACATGACGGTGCCCGTCTCCTACCAGTCGCAGAGTTCGGTGGCACTGCTGGACTCCTCGGCGGTCGCACGGCTGGCCCCGACGTTCGGCAACCCCATCTCGAACGCGGGCGGTTCGCTGATCGTCACGGCCGACGTGCTGATCCGCACCCTGGAATCCAGCGACGCGGCGAGGGAACTGCGCGGCCGGGGCGTCACCGACCCGTACACGGCGGGCTTCGCGCCGCAGAGCGAGAGCCCGCTGCTCTCGCTCAGCGTCACCGGAACCGACCGGGCGAAGGTGCTCGCGGAGACCAACACCCTGACCGCGTTCGCCGGTGAGCAGCTCACCGCCCTGCAGGAGGCCGCCAAGGTACCGCCCGCCTACCTCGTGCAGACGGCGCCCGTCGTCCTGCCGCAGACGCCCGTGGCGAAGTCCAAGAGCCGCTACCAGGACGTCGCGGCCGTCGTCATCCTCGGTGTCGTCAGCGCGTTCCTGCTGTCGATCCTGATGGAGGGCGTCGCGGTGGTCCGCCGCCGGCGCGCCGAGCCCCGGCCGAAGGAGACCCGCACCGCGAACCCGGGCCGGGCCGGCGTGCTCGCCCGGCGCGTCGACGCCACGGCGATCCTCACCGTCTATCTGGCGCTGGCCTTCTTCATCCCGTCCAACCTCGCCCTGCCCGCGCTCGGCGGCGTCGGCACCCCGGCCAACGTCTTCGCCCTGCTCGGTCTGCTGTGGTACCTCGCGACCTGGCTCGGCGGCCGCATCCTGCCCGCCCCGGGCACCCGGCTCGTCCGGGTCGCGATGTGCGTGCTCGGCGTGGCCGTCCTGCTGGCGTACATCGCCGACGCCATGCGGGAGAGTTCGCACCAGGAGGTCCTCGGCGCCGACCGCGGCCTGATCGGCTACCTGGTGTGGGTGTCCCTGGTCGTCCTGACCTCCGCCGCCGTGCAGGAGCGCGGCCGGCTGGACGTACTGCTGCGCCGCGTGGTGGTGCTCGCCTCCGTCGTCGCCGCGATCGGCTTCTACGACTTCTTCGCCGCCACCAACATCGCCGACTCCCTGCACATCCCCGGCCTGCAGACCAGTGTGGCCCAGGTGTCCGTCATGGACCGCGGCGCCTTCACCCGGCCCCGCTCCACCACGGCCCAGCCCCTGGAGTTCGCCGGGGTGCTGGCCATCCTGCTGCCCTTCGCGATCCAGCAGGCCTTCGATCCGGTACGCCGTCATCTGCGGCCCTGGCGCCGCTGGGCGCCGGTGGTGCTGCTGGCCGGCGCGCTGCCGCTGTCGGTGTCGCGGACCTCGATCATCGGCCTGCTGCTGGTGGCCGTGGTGATGGTGGTGCGCTGGAAGCCGGCCCGGCGCTGGGCCGCGATCGGCGTCATGACGGCGTCCGTGGCCGTCTTCAAGGTCCTCGTGCCGGGGCTGATCGGCACGATCACCGGCCTGTTCGCGTCGTTCCTGTCCAACTCCGACAGCAGCACCCAGGCCCGCACGGTCAAGTACAGCGCGATCGTGCCGTATCTGAAGGAACACCCGCTGTTCGGGCGGGGCTTCGGCACCTTCACCCCGGACCTGTACTTCTTCACCGACAACCAGTACATGCTCGGTCTCGCCGAGATGGGCGTGGTCGGGCTGCTCGCCCTGCTCACCCTGTTCGTCACCGGCATCCACCAGGGCGGTGCCATCCGCCGCCTCGCCCGCACCGAGGCCGACCGGGAACTGGGGCAGGCGTTCTTCGCCTCCAGCCTGGTCGCCCTGGTCATCAGCGCCACCTTCGACTCGCTGAGCTTCCCCATGTTCGCCGGCATGTTCTTCCTGCTGCTCGGCGCCGGAGGCAGCTACCTCGGGTTCATCCGCCGCGAGGCCGCTGCCGCCGCCGTCGTCAGCCGCAGCATGCCCACCGAAGCCCGGCTTCCCGACCTCGTGGAGTCCCGATGAGCCGCGTCGCCGTCATCGTCGTCACCTACAACAGCGCCGCGGTGCTCCCCGGGTTCCTCGCCGCGCTCCCGGACGGCATGACCGGCCTGGACTGGCAGCTGGTCGTCGCCGACAACGACTCCGCCGACGACACCGTCGACGTCCTGAAAACCCTGGCCCCCGACGCCACCGTCGTGCAGACAGGACGCAACGCCGGATACGCCGCCGGGGTCAACGCGGCCCTGGCCGCCGCCGACGGCCACGACGCCGTCCTCATCTGCAACCCCGACATCCGCATGCGGCGGGGCTGCGCCAGACGCCTGGTCGACAGCCTCGGCGACGGCGTCGGCATCGCCGTACCCCTGCTCTACGAGGAGGGCGGGGACACCCCGCACCACTCGCTGCGCCGGGAGTCGAGCGTGCTGCGGGCCCTCGGCGAGGCCGTCATCGGCAACCGCCGGGCCGGGCGGTTCCCGGCGCTGAGCGAACTCGTCACCGACCCGGCCGCTTATCGGCGGTCCACCCGCGCGGACTGGGCGACCGGCGCCCTCATGGCGATCTCGGCCGGCTGCCTGGCCGCGTGCGGCCCGTGGGACGAGTCCTTCTTCCTCTACTCCGAGGAGACCGAGTACTGCCTGCGGGCGCGCGACCTCGGACACGCCACGCAACTGGAGCCGGCGGCCGAGGCCGTCCACCTGGGCGGGGACTCGCAGGTGTCGCCCTGGCTGTGGAGCCTGCTCACACTCAACCGGGTACGGCTGTACCGGCGGCGCCACGGGCCGCTCGCCACCGCCTGTTTCCGTGCGGCCGTCCTGCTGCGGGAGGCCTCACGCGCCGCCCTCGGCCGCGCCGCCAGCCGCGCCGCGGCCGGTGCGCTGCTCACCCCGGGGGCGCTGCGGGCGACGCCCGGGCCTCAGGCCGACCAGGTCGTGTAGAAACTCCCCGGGTTCACCAGGTACCGCACCGTGGCGTGCGGCACATGGCGCACCCGGTGGCCGCGGCTGTAGCGGCGGATCAGCTCCCAGTCCTCGCGCGGCATCACCTCGGGGGTGCGCCGCAGCCGGCTGAAGTGCAGGGCCCGGGTACGCCGGGCGACGAACGCGTTGGTGTCCAGGAACGACTCCCGGGCGGCCCGGCGGCGGTCGAACGGCACCGACAGCACGTCCCGTTCGGTGCCGTCCGGCAGCACGCGGCGCAGCGCGGTGTACACGCCGTCGGGGCCGCCCGGCGCTTCGAGCACCGCCAGCGCCCGCTCCAGGTGGTCCGGCTCCCACAGGTTGTCGTCGTCCAGGAACGCCACGTACCGCGAGCGGGTGAGCCGGATGCCCACGTTGCGCACGACGCCGGCCACTCCGGTGTTGCGGGCCAGTGACACCGCGAACAGCCTTGGGTCGTCGGGGAGTTCGGTCAGCCCGGCGCCGTCGTCGACGACGATCACGACGTGGTCGCGTACGGTCTGGGCGAGAGCCGAACGGACGGCCGCCCGCAGCGCGTCGGGCCGGCGGTGGGTGGCGATGACGGTGGCGACGAGCGCGGGGGGCGGGGGAGCGGCACCGGCCGCGAGCCGGCGGACCTCCGCCCTCTCCCAGCGGCGCAGGCGCAGCGCCGAGGGGGCGAGCAGGACCTTGTTGCGCAGCTCGAACAGGACGAGCCAGCCGAAGGCGCGCTTGAGTATGTCCCAGGGGGCGCGGACGATGCGTCGCATGATCCTCTTCCTCAGCCGGCCGGCTTGGGGACGATCGGGGTGCCGTCGGAGAACCGGTTGCCGCGCCAGACGTTCCCGCTCCCGCCCTCGTTCCAGGCGGTGACGGCCCCGTAGACACCGGAGTTGCGGTGGTAGCGGCGGGAGAAGACGTTGTCCGTGACCCTGACCCGGGTGGCGCCCGGCCCGCCCCCGTACAGCGCGTACGCTCCGCCGGCCAGCAGGTTGCGCTCCACGGTGACCCGGGAGACATGGCCGCTGTCGGCGAACAGCCCGATGGCGGCGGACGCGCCCCGGTCGACGGGCACCGGGTTGAGGAGCGTGTTGTGCCGGACGACCAGCTCGCCCGTGTTGCCGCCGCCGCTGATCACCGCGTCGGTGTGCTGCCACTCGCCGCCGGTGTTGCGGAACGGCACGAGGTCGTGGACGTAGTTGTCGTGCAGGTACCCCTGGCCCATGGACAGGGCGTTGCCGAACACGGAGATGTCGCACCAGCCGACCTCGATCGAACTGGTCCCCATGTTGGAGACGGCGTAGTCCACTCCGCCGTTGTCCGGGCCCTTGCCGGGGACGGCGGTGATGGTGCTGTGCAGCACCTTCAGGCCGCTGTAGCCGGGACGCAGGTTGATCCCCCACCAGTTGGTCGACGTGATCCTCGAGTCGACGACGGTCACGTCGTTCGCGTAGATGTCGAGGGAGCCGGTGAGGTCCCAGCCCTTGATGACCGTGCCGTCGGTCCGGATGCTGAGGCTCTTCGAGGAGTGCGGGGTGAGCGCGGTGCGCGGGCCGGTCGTGCGGGCGTCCGGGAAGCCGGCCTCCCCGGGCGGCGGCGGCTTGGCGTCCGCCGTGCGCAGGGGCGAGCGGGCCGGAGCGGGATCGCCGCCCGCCGAACAGGCGGCGCACAGCACGAGGGCCAGGCCGGCGAGCAGGAGGCGCAGCCTCGTCATACGGTCTCCGGGGTACGCGAGCCGAGCAGGAACCCGCGGCTCGGCAGGACGCACACTACATAGCAGGCCAGGGCGGCCGTGGCCGTGACACACAGGGCGAGCAGGCCGTCGCCGAGGAGCCGCTCGGCGACGAGCACGGCCACGGTCATCACCGCGCCGCCGAGGAACGGCCAGACGCAGGCACGGGCGATGGGTGCGAGGCCTATCCCGGCCCGCCCGAGCGCGTACAGGAAGACCGGCACGACGAGACCGGCGGCGACCAGCACATGGCCCTGGGAGACGCCGACGATGCCGTTCAGTCGGGCCCCGGCGACCAGCACGGGGATCAGGGCGAGGACCCACAGGCCCTGTGTGAGGATCAGGGAACGGCGCTGACCTGCGGCGACGAGGCAGTCGTAGGCGAGTTCGCAGCCGATGCGGACCAGACCCAGGGCCATCAGCCAGGGCAGCGCGGCCGCGGCGGGCACCCAGGTGCTGCCGTACACCAGGCGGACGACCGGGGCCGCGAGACCTCCGAGCAGCACGCACAGCGGGACGGTCCCGGTGACCAGGACACCCAGGGCGCGGCTGAAGCCCTGGGCGAGGGCCTGCGGGGAGTCGGCGAGACGGGAGAAGCCCGCGAAGGACACCCGCCGGGCCGCCTCGGAGATGATGCGCACCGGCCAGCCGGACATGTTGAACGCCAGCACGTAGAAGCCGAGCGAGACCCCGCCCAGGGCGGAGCCGACGACCAGGGTGTCCACGTTCACCACGGCGAGCGCGAGCAGGCTCGCACCGGCCAGCGGCAGCCCGAACTTCAGCAGCGCGCGCGCCTGCACGGGGTCCCAGCCGAAGCGCAGGGTGCCCGGGGCGGCCAGCGCGCAGCCGACGAGGGCGGCGATGTTGCCGGCGACCGCGCCCCAGGCGAAGCTCATCGCGCCCCCGCCGGTGAACGCCAGCGCCAGGGTCACGGAGGTGCTCAGGACGAAGTTGAGCGCGTCGATGGCCATCCGCCGGCCCTGGGCGAACTCCCGGGTGAGGATGGCGGCCGGGACCTGCGCCACACCGTCGATCACCAGGCACAGGCACATCACGCGCAGCACACCACTGGCGTCGGGCGAGTCCAGCAGCACGGCGACCGTCGGCGCCGCCACGAACAGGGCGGCGTACAGCAGGCCGCTGGAGGCGGTGGCGAGGGTCAGCACGGTCGGCGCGAAGCGGCGCGGGTCGCCCTCCCAGCGCACCAGGGCCAGGCTGACGCCGAGTTCGTTCGCCGACAGCAGGACCAGTAGGACGGTCTGGGCGATGCCGTAGACGCCCCACTCGGCCGGTCCCAGCGCGAAGCGCGCCAGGAGGATGCCCGTGGCGAAGTTGCCCAGGCGCATGACGACGGTGTTGATCAGGCTCCAGCGGGCCGCGGAACGGACCTGGTGACCGATCGAGGCGGGAGCCGGGGCGCCGCCCGGCTCAGCGGTGTCGCTGTCCGGTGTGCGGACGCTGTCCATGCTCTCCATGCGCAGACTCCTCGTCGAGCGGCTCGGCGGCGGACTCCACGGTCATGACGGACCGCCCGGCCCTCGCGGCGGACCCGGCGTCGGGGGACCCGGCCGACCGGCTGTCGGTGGCCCGGCTGTCGGTGGCCCTGTTGTCCGTGGGCCGGTGGTCGGTGGCCCGGGACCAGCTGGGCGCGGTCCGCAGCGCCATCGTCTGCTCCACGACCGGTTCCCCG
This sequence comes from Streptomyces sp. NPDC104814, assembly GCF_055583185.1. Taxonomy (NCBI): domain Bacteria; kingdom Bacillati; phylum Actinomycetota; class Actinomycetes; order Kitasatosporales; family Streptomycetaceae; genus Streptomyces; species Streptomyces sp. NPDC104814. The sequence continues at coordinate 1,029,801 of NZ_JBVJOL010000001.1, forward strand.
GGCGTGGGAGGCGCGGGCCGCGGCCGCCGGCGCGCCTCCACGAAGAACACGGCCACCAGGCTCAGCACCAGACCGAGGCCACCGGCCATGATCATGTACTCCAGCCGCGTCTTGGTCTGCGCCACCGGGTCCTGCGGGGGCACGATGGTCGTCATGCGGATCATGGCCTTCGCATCGACCCGCTGCTGCCGCTGGAACTGCTCCAGCCGCTCCTGCGCGTACGTCGTCAGGATGCGGTCCGCGGACAGGACACCGGCCTTGTCGTCGCCGGTCACGGTGAGCCACATCAGCGGTCCCTGCGCGTTGTCGGCGAGCTTCGCCTCGAACGTGCCGGTCGCGCCACGGGACTTCAGCTCCCGCAGCGAACCGTCGGAGTTGAGATTGCGGGCCAGGCTGTCGGCCATGCCGGTGAGCGAGGTCTGCGTGCTCAGGAACGGGTTGCCGTCGTAGGCGACGGTGGCCTTCTGCGAGTTCAGCAGGACCACCGTGCTCTGTGACTGGTAGGTGACCGGCACCGTCAGTGCCACGGCCGCGGTCAGCGCAGCGGTCAGTAGCAGTCCGGGCAGCAGCACCTTCCAGCGCCTGCGCATGACACGGAAGATCTCAGCGAGATCCATGGCGGTCCCCCCTCGCGACCCGATGTGCCCCGAGCATATGGTGCGAGCGGATCATTCGGGGAGTGTCCGGTCGGTCGGCCGCGGCCGGGTGCGCGCGGTGCCTCCCTCCAGCAGCACCTCGGCGATACGGTCGCTCGCGCGTCCGTCCCACAACTCGGGCCGGCGCGGCGCGGGCGGGGCGTCCAGCACCCGGTGCACGGTGGCGACGATCCGCTCCGGATCCCGGCCGGCCAGCACGTTGGTGCCCTGCTCGACGGTGATGGGACGCTCGGTGTTGTCCCGCAGGGTCACGCACGGCACGCCGAGTGCGGTGGTCTCCTCCTGCACCCCGCCGGAGTCGGTCAGCACGAGCCGGGCGCCCTCCTGCAGGGCGATGAAGTCCAGATAGCCGGCGGCCGGCACCAGCCGCACCCCTCCGGGCACACCGATCTCGGCCAGCCGCCCGGCCGCGCGCGGGTGCACGGGCAGCACGAGCGGGCAGCGCCCGGCGATCTCCCCCAGCGCCTTCAGCAGCCCGGCGAGCACCTCGGGGTCGTCCACGTTGGCCGGCCGGTGCAGCGTGACCAGCCCGTACGCGCCCCGGGTCAGGCCGTACCGGTCGAGGGCACCGGAGTTCCTCGCCCGCTCCAGGTTGGCCAACAGGGTGTCGATCATGACGTTGCCGACGAGGTGGACCTGGTCGTCCCGGTAGCCCTCCGCGCGCAGGTTCTCCACGGCGTCCGGCGAGGGGGCCAGCAGATAGTCGCTGACCCGGTCGGTGGCGACCCGGTTGACCTCCTCCGGCATGCTCCAGTCCCGGCTGCGCAGACCGGCCTCGACGTGCGCGAGCAGCGGCCCGGCCTTCGCCGTCACCAGGGCGCAGGCCAGGGTGGAGTTGATGTCGCCGACCACGACGACGATGTCCGGGGACACCTCGTCCAGCAGCGGCTCGAACGCGGTCATCACGCGTCCCGTCTGCTCGGCGTGGCTGCCCGAGCCGACCCCGAGGAAGCGGTCGGGCGGGCGGATGCCGAGGTCGGCGAAGAACACGTCGTTCATGGCCGGGTCGTAGTGCTGACCGGTGTGGACGAGGACCACCTCGGCGCCGCGGCGTTCCAGGGCGTCCATCACCGGTTTGATCTTCATGTAGTTGGGTCGCGCCCCGGCGACGCAGACGGCTCGCATGTCTCAGAGCACCTCGATCGTGGGGCCGGCCGCCAGGCGCCGACGGCAGTCGAGCACGAACGGGGCGTACTCGGCGATCAGTTCGTAGTCGAAGCTGTCGTGGTCGGTGAGCAGGACGACCACGTCGGCGGCCGCCAGCTCCTCGGGCACCGGCTCCACCCGCACCAGCCGTGCGTCCACCGGCAGGTCCTCCACGACGTGCGGGTCCGCCGCCCGCACCTGCGCGCCCATGTCGAGCAGCAGCTGGGAGATACGCAGCGCCGGCGACTCCCGGGCGTCACCGGTGTTCTTCTTGTACGCCAGGCCCAGCAGCAGGATGCGCGAGCCGTTCACGGACCGGCGTCGCTGGTTGAACAGGTCGCTGATCCGGCGGGCCACGTACTCCGGCATATGGCTGTTGATGTCGTTGGCCAGCTCCACGAACCGGAAGGACTGGCCGAGTTCACGCTGCACCCGCCAGGACAGGTAGGAGGGGTCGATCGGCAGGCAGTGGCCGCCGACGCCAGGACCGGGCGTGAACTTCATGAAGCCGAACGGCTTGGTGGAGGCCGCGTCGATGGCCTGCCACACGTCGATGTCCAGGTGGTGGGCGAACATCGCGATCTCGTTGACCAGTGCGATGTTCACATGCCGGAAGGTGTTCTCCAGCAGCTTGGCGAGTTCGGCCTCCTTCGGGGAGCGCACCGGCACGGTGGTGTCGACGAGCTGCCCGTAGAAGTCCTGCACGGCCTTCAGGGAGGCCGCGTCGACACCGGAGACCACCTTCGGGGTCTGCTGGAGACCCCACACGGCGTTGCCCGGGTCGATCCGCTCGGGGGAGTAGCCGAGGTGGAAGTCGGCGCCCGCCTTCAGGCCGGAACCGTCCTCCAGGATCGGCGCGAACAGCTCCTCGGTGGTGCCGGGATACGTCGTCGACTCCAGGACGACGGTGGCCCCGGGGCGCAGATAGCGGGCGAGGGTGGCCGCCGACTCCCTGATGTAGCGCAGGTCGGGCGTGCCCTCGTGCAGCGGGGTCGGCACGGTGACCACCGCGACGTCGAAACCGCCGCAGTCGCGCGCCAGATCGCTCGGTCTGTAGGTGCCCTCGTCCAGCGCGGCGCGGATCCGCTCCGAGGAGACGTCCTCGACGAAGGACTCACCGGCGGCGAGGCTCTTGATCCGCCGGGCGTCGACGTCGTAGCCGATCACCTCGTGTCCGACCTCGGCGGCCCGGACGGCCAGCGGCAGGCCGACGTAACCCTGTCCAACCACGACGACGCGCATCAGTGACTCCTGTTCGCGGAAGCGGGCGACGGGGTGAGCCGGACGAACTCGCGCGCCGTCATGAGAAGGAAGGAGGCGTTGGTGGTGACATAGCGCCTGCCCAGGCGGCGCGGCTCCTGCAGCGCGCGGTAGAGCCACTCGAGCCCCCACCGCTGCCAGGACTCAGGGGCCCGCTTGGTGACCCCGGCCAGGATGTCGAAGGAGCCGCCGACGCCGTGCACGACACGGGCGCCGGTGCGGGCGCCGTGCGCGGCGGTGAAGATCTCCTTCTTCGGCGAGGTCATGCCGAGGAAGAGCATCCGGGCGCCGCTGCGGGCGATGCCGTCCGCGATCGCCTCCTGCTCGGAGTCGTCGAAGTAGCCGTTGCGGCTGCCGGCGACCTTCAGCCCGGGGAAACGGACCGCGACCCGGCGCAGCATCTCGGCGAGCACCTCCTCCTTCGCACCGAGGAAGTACACGGAGATGCCCTGCGTCTCGGCCTCGGCCAGCAGCCGCAGGAACAGGTCGATGCCGGCGACCCGTTCGGGCAGCGGGGCGCGCAGGACGCGGCCGGCCCACACCACGGCCTGCCCGTCGGCGAGGACCAGATCGCAGCCGGTGACGGCGTCGGCGAGGCGCGGGTCGCGCCGCATGTTCACCAGCTTCGCGGCGTTGACCACGCCGATCTCCAGCTGTCGGCCCTCGCGCACCGCTTCGAGGCAGCGCTCCACCGTCTCGTCCATGGTCAGCGCGTCCAGCTCGACCCCGAACAGGGACTGACGCGTGCTCATATACGGCCCCCCAGCCAGGCGTGCAGCATCCAGCCGAACTCGTACGGCCGGCACTCGCGGTCCACGGACAGCGGGCGGTACACCCGGTCCAGAGCCGTCAGCCGGAGGTTCGGCGCGACGCGGGTGGCGAGCCCGCGGGCGGCGCGTACGGCCTTCTTCGGGTCGCCCCGGAAGACCTTGCGCCAGGTCACGCCGAGCTCGTCCAGGATCACCGGCTCCCGGTGCGCGGCACCGGCCAGTTCGGGCACGTCCGTCATCCAGCGCAGGCCCTTGCGGATCGCCGCGCCGAAGTCGGTGCCGCCGGCGTCGGCCAGGTCGAACAGGGCGGTCGGGGCCATCGCGTGCTGGTGGACGCTGTAGACCGGGTAGCCCTCCACGACGCGGCCGGTGCGCGCGTCGTAGTGCCACCACCACTGGCCGCCCTCGCCCTGCAGCGCGCAGATGCGCTCCGCGCACGCCTCGGCCGCGGCGAGCGCCTCCGGGTCTCCGCCGTCGCTGCTCGCGTGCGCCCGGGCCAGGGCCTGCAGCGGGTACGTCTGGTCGGCGAAGCAGCTCACGTGCTCCCGGTACCAGGGCAGCAGGCCGGGCCCGGTGGCGTGCGGGAACAGCGGGCTGTCGCCGACGCGGGCGCGCAGCAGACGCGTGCGGGCGGCGGCGAAATGGGCCTCCACGTCGGCGCTTTCGCGCGCCGCGGCGAGCGCGGACAGCACCCATGCCGCCTCGACGGTGTACTGCGGCCGCCCCGCTGTGTCCAGGTCCTCGACCCGGGCGAGGGCGTCGGAGAGCTTGGGGTGGCCGGTGTCGGCGGCGGCCCAGGCGATGAGCGCCGCGTCACCGAGGTTGGTCACCGCGGGCAGCGACTCGACCAGCAGACCGACGAACTCCTCGGCCGTGCGTCCGCCGAGCACCGCGCGCTGGCGGTCCTCGGGGAGGAACCGGACACCGAGCGCGGTGATGGCCGCGTACCGGGTGCTGATCCCGCGCCGCTCAAGGGCCCAGGAGCCGTCGGGGCGCTGCTGCCCCGCCATGGTGAAGGCGAAGGCCTCACCGCCGGGCAGCAGCATCTTCGGCAGCCCCGACTCGGCGAGCGCGAGGAGCCGCCCGGCGAGGGAGAGAAGCGGCGGCTCCTCCTGGCCGAGCGCCGCGAGACGTGAAGTGGTCATCGTGTGGACACACCAACCCCCCAGTTGTGCACAGACTTGTGATCGCCGGGACACGGGGCCGCACGGCGGAAACAGACGTCGGACGCCGGTCGTCGGACGTCGAAGCGCGGATGTGGATCCGCGGATGCCGATCGTCGGACGTCAGGTGCCGGAGCGGCGCTCGCTCCTCGCGTCGGACACAGATGTACCCACCCGGTACCCCCCCTGGGCGCTGGATTGTGTGCTCACTGTGCCCCGCCTCCACAGTACGCACACATGTTATGCCTGCGGATGTTCGAGGAATGGCGTTTTGCGAAAATCAGAAAGTCATACGCGCTCGAAAAGTTCGCCGTTCTTCTCGTCGTAGCGCGCGCCCGTCTGCGGGCACTCCCACGCGCCCGGCTCACCGTCGCGCTCCACCAGTCGTACGCCGGCCCGGCCCACCCAGCCGATCCGGCGCGCCGGAACGCCCGCCACCAACGCGAAGTCCGGCACGTCACGGGTGACCACCGCCCCCGCGGCGACCAGCGCCCAGCGCCCGACGCGCACCGGCGCCACACACACCGAACGCGCCCCGAGGGAAGCCCCCTCGCCCACGGTCACGGCCACCGCCTCCCAGTCGGCGCCGCGCTTGAGCCGGCCCTCCGGGTCCACGGACCGCGGGAAGTAGTCGTTGGTGAGCACGGCCGCCGGACCGACGAACACCCCGTCGCCGAGCACCGCGGGCTCGTACACCAGCGCGTAGTTCTGCAGCTTGACGTGGTCCCCGATCCGCACCCCCGGCCCCACGTAGGCCCCCCGGCCCACGATGCACCCGCTGCCCAGCACCGCGTCCTCACGTATCTGGGCGAGGTCCCAGACGGTCGTCCCGTCCCCGATCGTCGCGGCCTCGTCGACCTGCGCGGTCGGCTGGATCCTGGAACTCATGGCGCTGAACCTTTCTCTCCTGGAGCGGGCCGAACGCCGCGTCCCCGCGCACACGCGGTGACGGCGGCGGACCACCCACGTGCGGGGCACGCGCCGAGCAGCCGACCGCCGCACCGAACGGCCTGCGCCGCACTGAACCCGTCGAAACGTCCCGGTGCCGCACCGGACCGGCCGAACGGCCCGTTTGATCGCCGCGCCGCCGAAAGTACCGCCCCAGCGCCCGCCGAACCAGACCGTACTCAGTCAGACAGGGGTTCGCTTTCCGGCAGCGGGAGCCGGCCTCGTCATCACCCGGCCCGAAGGACACTCAGGTGTCGGCTGATCCCCGGGGTCACAGGTCGGGGGAGTTGACGGTTCCTCTGTCGCCGGTCTGGAGCCGGGTGTTCCGGTATTAGAGTGTCATCCGCTGATGAGGGGGGCTTCATCGCACGGCCGCCGCCACAGGTTCGCCGGCGCCCGGAGACGGCCGCGCCCGCACCGTCCTGATCGGTCGTGACGGCGCAGAACACCAGGGGGGTACATGAAGCGTCAGCACGGTCCGCGGTGTGGTCTCCGCGGACGGACGGCGCCGTCCGTACGGCCGTGCCCGGCATCGGGGCGTTGCTCGTGCCGGTGAACCTGCCCGAGCGCATCGGCCCCTTCCGGCCGGTCCGGCACCTCGGAACCGGCGGTATGGGCACGGTCTACTACGCGATCGACCCCGGCAGCGGGCGTCCCCTCGCCGTCAAGGTCCTTCACCAGGGCTTCGCCGACGACCCCGCGCACCGGGCCCGGTTCCGCCGGGAGACCGCCACGCTGCGCAAGGTCACCGGCCCCTACCTCGTACCGCTGGTCGACGCCGACCCCGACGCTCCGCTGCCCTGGCTGGCGACCGCCTACGTCCGGGGCGACACCCTGCAGCGGTACGTCCGTGACACCGGCCCGCTGCGCGCGGACAACCTCCTGACGTTCGCGGCCGCCGTCGCCCACGCGCTGGCCTGCGTCCACGGCGCGGGTGTCGCCCACCGCGACCTGAAGCCGACCAACGTGCTTCTGGCAGCCGACGGTCCGCGCGTCGTGGACTTCGGCATCGCCCACCACCTGGACGCCACCGCCATCACCGCGACATCGGTGACGACGGGCACTCCCGGCTGGATGGCACCGGAGCAACTCACCGACGGCACCACCCTCCCGGCCTGCGACATCTTCTCCTGGGGGCTGCTCGTCGCCTACGCCGCGGCCGCGGCCCACCCCTTCGGAGCTCCCACCGGGATCGACCACCGCATCATCAATGCCACGCCCTCGCTCCACGGCGTACCCGAAGCCCTGCTGCCCCTGGTCCATGACGCCCTGCGCAAGGACCCCGCCGAGCGACCGAGTGCGGCGGAGCTCGCCGAGCGGGCGGCCGCCGTCTACGGGCCGACGGGGACCGCCGTCTTCCCCACCATGGCCTACACGCGGTCCTTCGAACGGGCCGGAGCCGAGGTCACCGTGCCGCTGGACCGTGTGCGCTGGAACGTCGCTCTGCCCGCCGAGCCCTCCACCACCGAGGGGCCTGCCGGCGAGAAGCCCGCGCACGACGACGAGATCGCCGCTCCGGCGCTCCCCTCCAAGCCCCTTCTTCCCCTGGTTCCCGAAGAGCCGTCGCCTACCGGACAGGGCGCACGCCGGGACGTCCCTCCGGTCGCCCCGTTTTCGTATGCCCCGGCACCGCCTACCGCTGCTTCAGGGCCCACACCACCCGGGCGCCGTACGCGACGACGTCGCGTTGTCCTCTGCACGGTGGCCGGCGCCGCGGTGCTGGGCGTCGTGGCCGGCGCCGTGGCGGCCCGCAACAACGGGACGGATGACGCCGCCCGGCATCCCGTCGCCGGCTCGACGGCCGAGCCGAAGCGGACGACGGCGAGCCGGCCCCCGGTCGCCCCGTCTCCCTCCGCGCCCGAGAGCCCGAGTGCCGAGGCAACACCCGTACAGGAACCGGAACCGGTGGCCCTCTTCGGGGGCCTGCGTGTCACGCTTCCCGCCGACTCGGAGCTCGAGTTCTTCCGGTCGGGCGACGAGGCTGCGGACACCGGATCGCCGTGGGGGACCACGGAGACCACGCAGAGCACGGCAACGGCCGACGCGACCAGTGCCGACTTCGTCCTGCACGGAAACTCCGACAGCGGTGTACGCCTTGTCTACGCGCCGAGCCTGACCCTGGACGAGATCAAGGAGGGCCAGACGGGCTCCGGCTCCATGTGGTCCGTGGAGAGCCAGGACAGTGACACCGTCACGGACGAGTCGGTGATCTCCGTGAAGGAGGGGCCACTGACCGAAGTCGGCGGCAAGAAAGCCATGAGCTGGACGTTCGGCACGGATGTGCTGCCCGACTACGACGGCTCCCGCAAGAGCAGCCACCGCGTGTGGTGGCTGCCGTACAGCAAGTACCTCTTCTACACCTACGGGAAGCACGACAAGGCCGCCGACGCCGCCGTGGACGAGCTGATCCAGACGATCGGCTTCGAGGGCACGGAGATGCCGCGCGACTGCGCGGACGCCGTCGTGGCGTTGGACAAGGCCGCCGCGAGCGGTGACCAGACGGACGATCACGGCGCCCTCACCAACTGTTACGAGGCGGCGGCGCACGGCGCCGAACAACTGGACCCGGGGACGGTGCACACCAAGACGGAAGCCGCGTGCATCGCCCTCGTCGAGGCCTACGGCGGGTACGGTTCCTACCCCGCGTACGACGAGGCGAAGGCCTACAAGGAACTGCGCCCCTGGTGTGACATCCCTGGGGAAGTGAGGAATCCGCGCCTGCCGGACTGGGCCGCCTGACGGCGTGAGTTTCTGCCCTGTGCTAGTCTCATGCGTTTGCGTGGTCGTCGCGGTGGGCGATTCTGCTTGGTCGGTTCCGCTGGTGCGTGGGCTGTTCCAGCCTGCCGGGCCTTCCTCGGTACGTTCCCCTGCGGAAGGCTGTTCATGAAGCATCCCGATGGCTCCGGCATCACTCACGGCGCTGCCGCCCAGTCCCCGGCCACGAGTCCGGTCGTCTCCTTCGCCGACTCGGCACTGCCCGAGGCGGTGCTGCGGACGCTGAGCGGACTCGGGGTGCGCGAGCCCTTCCCGATCCAGGCCGCCACCCTGCCCGATGCCCTGAAAGGGCGCGACGTCCTCGGGCGCGGGCGCACCGGCTCGGGCAAGACGCTCGCCTTCGGTCTGCCGCTGCTGACCCGTACGGCCGGGCGGCGCGCGGAAGCGAAGCAGCCCCTCGCCCTGATCCTCGTGCCCACCCGGGAGCTGGCCCAGCAGGTCACGCAGGCGCTGACGCCGTACGCCGAGGCATTGCGGCTGCGGATGGCCACGGTCGTCGGGGGCATGTCGATCGGCCGGCAGGTCGCCGCGCTGCGTGAGGGGGCCGAGGTGCTCGTCGCCACCCCCGGACGCCTGCACGACCTGATCGAGCGCAACGCCTGCCGCCTGGGACGGGTGCGGATCACCGTGCTGGACGAGGCCGACCAGATGTGCGACCTGGGGTTCCTCCCGCAGGTCGTCGACCTGCTCGACCAGGTGCGCCCCGACGGCCAGCGGATGCTGTTCTCGGCCACTCTCGACCGCGACGTCGATCAGCTGGTCAGCCGCTACCTCCACGACCCCGTCGTCCACTCGGTCGACCCCTCCGCCGGCGCGGTCTCGACGATGGAGCACCACGTGCTGGTCGTCCACGGCCCCGACCGGTACGCCGTCACCACGGAGATCGCCGCCCGCGACGGCCGCGTCCTGCTGTTCCTCGACACCAAGCACGGCGTCGACCAGCTCACCCGGCATCTGCGGGCCAACGGGGTGCACGCCGGGGCCCTGCACAGCGGAAAGTCCCAGCCGCAGCGCACACGGACCCTGGCGCAGTTCAAGAACGGTGGGATCACCGTTCTGGTGGCGACCAACGTCGCGGCCCGTGGCCTGCACGTCGACGACCTCGATCTCGTGGTCAACGTCGACCCGCCCACCGACCCCAAGGACTACGTGCACCGCGCCGGCCGCACCGCCCGCGCCGGCGAATCCGGCCGCGTGGTCACCCTCGTGCTGTCCGGCCAGCGCCGCGAGACCAGCCGCATGCTGGCCGAGGCCGGTATCGAGCCGACCGTCACCAAGGTGCGCTCGGGCGAGGCCGAGCTGAGCCGGATCACCGGCGCCAAGGCCCCCTCGGGCGTCCCCCTCGACGCAGGGTCCGCCTTTCCCCGGCCCAAGAACGGCAACGCCCCCTTCCGCGGCCTCGGCACCAGCAAGGACCCCTCCCGCGGCAGCGGCGGCAAGTCGCGCAAGGCCGGCGAGGCACGCAAGCTCGCCGAGGCCCGCAAGGCCGCGCTCGTGCGGCGCAACGGCTGACAGCCGACGGGGCGCCCGCCGAAACGGACCAAATGATGTTGTCGGCGCCCCGCTCCTCGTCCGGCATGACAAGCTGTGCTTGCTCACCCCCCGGACCCAGGAGGTCACCATGACCGCAGAGCCCGTATCGCCGGAAGGTTCGGAGCCGGCTGCCCCGCAGACGCCCTCTCTGGCGCCGGACAGCGACGGCAACTACGACCTCAAGCGCAAGTTCCGTGAGGCCCTGGCCCGCAAGCGCGGCGCGCAGGCGGACGCGGCCGACGTCTCCGCCAACCCGGATGCGTCGAAGGTGCGCTCGGCACACGGTCCGGCCGCGAGCCAGCGGTCGTTCCGGCGCAAGAGCGGCGGCTGAGTCCACCTGCCTCTCGCGGGTTCGGGAACGGCCGCCTTCCGGTCAGCAGCGGGCCGGAGGGCGGCCGTTCCCGATCCTGTGATGGGGGGGCATGCCCTCCCGGTGCTACGGCGAGGTGGGCGGCTGCGGGCTGCGGAGCACGAGCAGGGTGATCTCGCTGGGTGCGAAGACGCGGAACGGCGGGCCCCAGAAACCGGTGCCGCGGCTGGTGTAGAGGAGGGTCCGCGTGCCGTGGTGGCTGAGACCGGCGAGGACGGGCTGGTCGAGGCGGACCAGGTGGTGGAACGGCCAGATCTGACCGCCGTGGGTGTGGCCCGAGAGCTGCAGATCGATGCCGGCGGCTGCCGCCCGGTCGATGAACTTGGGCTGGTGCGCCAGGAGCAGGACGGGCAGACCGGGGTCGGCGCCGTTCAGGGCTCCGGCGAGGTGGGCGCGGTGGCCCGCCAGGCCGGAGGACTCCGCGGTGACGTCGTCCACGCCGGCGACCACGAGGGTGTCGCCGCCGCGTTCGAGCAGCAGGTGGCGGTTGCGCAGCGGCTCCCAGCCCAGCTCGTCCATCAGGTCGACCCAGCCCTGGGCCTCGCTGTAGTACTCGTGGTTGCCGGTGACGTACACCCGGGCATGGGCGGCCCGCACGGTACCGAGGGGGACGGCCTGGGCGCGGCGGCGTTCGGCCGTGCCGTCCGCGATGTCACCGGTGTGACAGACCAGGTCGGCCTCCAGGGCGTTCACCTGGTCGCACACCCGCGCCGACCAGCGGGCACGATCGAGCGGACCGTAGTGCGTGTCGGTGATGAGGACGACACGCAGCCCGTCCAGTCCGGCGCCCAGCCGCGGCAGCCGTACGTCCAGTCGGCGCACCCGTGGCACGCGGCGGGCCTCGGTGTACCCCCAGCCGAGCAGGACGGCGGTGACACCGAGGACAGCCCACGTGACGATGCGGGCCCGGTCCTCACTCCCGCCGACGCCGGCCAAGGCCAGCGCGAGGCGCAGGAAGACGCCGAGCAGAACGGACCAGGTGAACAGGACCCAGCTCACGCCCAGCAGGGTGTCACCGACGATCGCCGCCCGGTCCTGCTGACGCCGGCCGTGGCCGCGCGCCATCGCGAGCGGCATACCGGCGAGGCCGAGGACGAACAGGACGGTGCCGGCCGACGTGACGGGCAGCGGCCAGTGCTGGCCGGTGTACAGGAGCACCCCGCAGGGCACGGCCCACAGCAGGACGGGGGCGACCAGGGGGAGGTAGCGCATCACGCGCCGCAGCCGGCTCGGCCGGGGCGCCCGCGCCTCACCCTCGGCGGGCCGGGTGTTGCTGGTGTCGGTCACGCGCGCGCTTCCCTTCCCTGGCCGGGATGACCTCTCGCGCACTGTATCCGGTCACCGTCGAAGCGACCGGACCGGCGGTCACCCTCAGTCCGGACCGGCGGTCACCCTCGGGCCGGACCGGTGGTCACCTGGGGCCGGCCGGACCGGCGGTCACCCTCAGCCCGGACCGGTGGTCACCACACCGTTCCGCGGGGGCGCTCAAAGCCGATGGTCGATGAAGATGTCGCCAGACCGATGCCCCGGCTGCCGCCGGACATGAGCATGGTCCGGCCGGCCAGGGACATGTCCTGATCGCCTGCTCCTTGCCGAAGGCTCACTTCGTGATCTCCTTGCCGAAGATGGTGCGGGCGATGACCCACTTGAGGATCTCGTTCGTTCCCTCGTAGATCTCGCCGATCTTGCTGTCCCGGTAGAGGGCCTCGACCGGGCCCTGGGTACCGTCGGCACTGAGCTCCCTGGCGAAACCCAGTCCGCCGAACGCCTGGACGGCGTCGCGGGCCAGGTCGACGGCCAGCCTGCTTCCGTAGTACTTCGCCATCGCCGCCGCTGGCTCCGGGAACGTCTCGCCGCCGTCCCGGCGCAGGGCGGCCTTGAGATACAGCGAGCGTGCGTTCTCGATCTGCGTGGCGCGCTCGGCCATCAGGAACTGCCAGTGCTGGTTGGCGGCCACCGGTCGTCCGAAGGCGTGCCGCCTGGCAAGGTGCGCCACAGCGTGGTCGAAGGCGGCCTGCGCCATCCCGACACCGGCGGCCGCGATGCCGATGCGTCCCAGGGTGAGGGTGGCCAGCGCGTGACGCAGTCCTTGTCCCTCGACGCCGCCGAGCAGATTCTCGTCGCTCAGCTCGACGTTCTCCAGCCGGACGTCGGCGGTGAGCTGGCCGCGGTTGCCCATCTTCAGGTCGGGTTCGCCCACGCGGACACCGGGGAGTGAGGTGTCCACGATGAACATGGACAGCCGGTCGCCGGTCCGAGCGAGGGTGACGATGAATCCGGCGACCGGGGAGTTGGCCGGCGGAGCCGAGGGAGTCGATGCGTTCGGCGGGCTCAGGCCAGTTCGCGCTTGAGGATCTTTCCGGTGGCCGTCATCGGCAGGCTCGGCACGAACTCGACGACGCGCGGGTATTTGTAGGACGCCATCTGCTCCTTGCCCCAGGCGACGAGCTCGCCGGGGGTGAGAGAGGCGCCGGGCCGGAGGATGACGAAGGCCTTGATCTCCTCGCCGTGGCTGTCGTGCGGTACGCCCACGACGGCGGCCAGGCTGACGTCCGGGTGGGCTATCAGAACCTCCTCGACCTCACGTGGGTAGACGTTGAAGCCGCCCCGGATGATGAGGTCCTTGGACCGGTCGACGATGTAATAGAAGCCGTCCTTGTCCTTACGGGCCAGGTCGCCGGTGCGGAACCAGCCGTCGCGGATCACCTCGGCTGTGGCCGCGGGACGGTTGTAATAGCCCTTCATGACGTTGTGGCCCTTGATGGCGATCTCACCGACCTCGCCGGCCTCGGTCACCTCGGTCCAGTCGGGCGCGATGAGTTTGAGTCGGACACCCCAGATCGGGGTGCCGATCGAGCCCGGACGGGGCGGGAGCGCGCGGTCGCCGAACGTGGCCACCGGAGAGGTCTCGGAGAGCCCGTATCCCTCGACGACACTGACGCCGAAGTGCTGCTTGATCTGGTGGAGGATCTCCACCGGCAGGGCGGCGCCGCCCGATATGCCGATGCGGAGGTTGTCCGCAATGCGGCGTACGTCGACGGCGTCGGTGAGCGCGTTCAGCAGACCCCACCACATGGTCGGCACGCCGGCGAAGAAGGTGATGGTCTCCCTGTTCATCAGTTCGAGCACCGCGCCGGCGTCGAACCGGGGGACCAGGTGCAGCGTCGCCGCCATCGAGAAGCCGGCGTGCATCTGCACGGTGGCGCCGAAGGTGTGGAACAGCGGGAGGCAGACGACATGACTGTCGGTGGCCGGCTCGTTCTGGAACAGCCGGTTGTTGGCGATCACGTTCATCATCGTGTTCGCGTGGGACAGCTCGGCCCCCTTGGGCTGCCCGGTGGTGCCGGAGGTGTACAGGATGACCGCGGTGTCGCCGGGCTCCGTCACCGCGGACTCGAAGACAGGGCTCATCCCGGCGACGGCCCGGCCCAGGGTCTCGATGCCGGCGATCGGGCTCACGGCAGCCGGGTCGGAGGTGATGACGAAGAAGTGCTCGACGCCGTCGACCTGCTGGAAACCGGCGTGGCCCGCCGCCGCCATCGGCAGCTCGGGCGTGCCCTCGAAGCAGAAGTACGCCTTCACGTCCGCGTCGGCCAGGTGGTAGGCGACCTCGCGGGACTTGAGCAGCACGTTGAGGGGTACGACGACCGCGCCGGCCTTGAGGATCCCGTAGTAGACGATCGGGAAGTACGGCAGGTTCGGGCAGCTCAGAGCCACCTTGTCGCCCCGTCCGATACCGCGCGCGACCAACAGGTTCGCGACCTGGTTGGCCGCGGCGTCCACCTCGGCGTAGGTGAGCCGAGTGGGCCCGAGGACCAACGCGTCACGGTCGGGGAACGAGCGGGCGGAGTCCTCGAGCAGGACTGACAGGTTCAGCATGGGCGTTCTCTCGGTGTCGGTGGGTGGTGGAGCCGGTCCGCCTGAGGGGCTGGGCGGGTCAGGCTCGCCAGAACCTGCTGCGCGGCCCGCTCGCCCGACGTGGCCGCGTCGGCGAGTGAGGGCATGTCGAGCTGGTAGTCGCCGGCCAGGTGGACGGGGCCGAAGTGCCGGCGCAGCGTGGGCAGCGAGGCACGTCCGCCAGGTGCCCAGAACGGCACGACCCGGTGGTGACGCCGGACGATCCCCTCGCCGAGCTTGCCCTCGAGCTCGGGGTAGAGCGACAGGAGGTCCGCGGTGAACCGGGTGACGATCTCCTCGTCGGTGAGCTCGAACAGGCGGTCGGCCACCGCGCCGCCCGCGAAGCAGGCCAGCGCGCCGCCCGGCTTTCGCGGGCCGGGACCGCGCTGCGCCGCGGCATGGTTGAACATCGCCTGGAACGACAGCTGCGGCGTCGACACGGCGATGTGGTCGTCCCACCGCTGCGGGCCTTCCTCATGGGTGAAGTAGCCCACCACCACGTACCGGCCGTAGCGGATGTCGTCGAACGCCGCCCGGTACCCGGGAGGGAGGCCGGGCATGATCTTCACAGCCACGTCTCCGGGAACGGCCACGATGGCACGGCGGGCGCGTATCCGCGCCGGTCCGCTGTCGTCCTCGTAGTCCACGACGACGCCGTCCTCGGTCCACTGCACCGACGTCACCGGCGACTTGAGCCACAGCCGGTCGCCGAGGTCGGCGGCCAGGATGTCGGTGAGGGTCTGGTTTCCTCCCGCCGGCAGCGAGAAGTTGGGAACCTTCGCCGGGTCCGTCAGGAGAATCCCCATCGAGATCACGAACTGGGTGGCCGCTGTCTCCTCCGGCTCGCATCCCATCCACTGCCCGGACCAGGACCGGACCATGTCCCGCGCCACGTCGGAGTGGATGCCGCGCAGCACGTACGACGCGGGGCGGGCGTCGAGTGCCGCCCGGACCCGCTTCGCCAGGGCGTTGTCGGGGTTCATCGCCAGGAACGGTACGGCCGCGACGATGCGAGCTCCGACGGCCGCGACTCCGACCCGGTCCATGAACCTCATCCGGGACCGGAACATCAGGCCGAACGGATTCGAGGTGTCGACCTGCTTTCCGTTGAGCGCGAGGGCCACCTTCTTGCCGGCCAGTGTCCCCATGGGGATCCGGTGGCGTTCGAGGGCTTCGATCAAGGTGCCGGTTCCCTCGGTGAACTGGGTTCCGAGGTTGATCCAGTAGTCGCCCTGACGCACCGACTCGACGCGTCCTCCGGCCCGGCCGGTGGCTTCGAGGACGACGACGTCCCGATCGGACAGGGTGGTCACCGCCATCAACCCGGCCATGCCGGCGCCGATCACGACGATCTCGCACGCCTCTTCGCGTACGTCGCCGGATGTGCTCATGGCGTCCTCA
This sequence comes from Streptomyces sp. NPDC104814, assembly GCF_055583185.1. Taxonomy (NCBI): domain Bacteria; kingdom Bacillati; phylum Actinomycetota; class Actinomycetes; order Kitasatosporales; family Streptomycetaceae; genus Streptomyces; species Streptomyces sp. NPDC104814. The sequence continues at coordinate 1,045,720 of NZ_JBVJOL010000001.1, forward strand.
CCTCACGTTCCTGGTTGCGTCGGCGGGGACGACACCCGTCCCCCGGGCGCGCGTGGCGACGATGGGTTCGGCCAGTACCTCCGCCCGGCCGGTCTCGTCCAAGGACCGGCAGATGACGCGCAGTTCGAACTCGATCGTCCGGCTCCGTCTGCCTCTGGCCGCGAGGCGCGCCTCGACCTCGATGACGTCCCCGCCGCGGACCGGAGCGAGGAACTCGACCGAGGAGTATCCGGCGAACAGACTCTCGTGGCCGTCGACGGCGATCGCCAGGTGCGTACCGGCGTCCCCGAACAGCTTCAGGCTGAACGCGCCGTCGACGAGGTTGCCCGCGTAGTGGGCGTCGGAGTAGGCGACGTACCGCTGGTGCACGACCTTCACGCGATCTCCTCGTCGATGCGGCCGATGCGGCGGGCAACCGCCTCTCCGCCGATCTTCACTCCGGGGTAGCCGCGCTTGGCGATCTCGGTGCACATGCGGCGGTACTTGCCGACGCCGCCGACATAGCCCATGAAGGTGGTCGGCTTGCCGGTCACGTTGGAGCCGCGGTACCAGGAGTCGGTGGTCGCGTACAGCGTCTGGCTGACCGTCGCCTCGGTGATGGTCACCCAGTCGTCCTGTGCCTCGGGGGTGGCTTCGACGACGTCGGCGCCCTCTTCCTTGACATGGGCGATCAGGTCGGCGATCCAGTCGACCGCCTGCTCGATCGTCACGACGACGTTGCTCGCGAGCGCGGGGCTCTGGGGACCGCCGATCATGAAGAAGTTGGGGAATCCGGCGGTCATGACGCCGAGGTAGGTGCGCACGCCGTCGCTCCACGCGTCCTGGAGCCGGCCTGCCTCAGGCGTTGTCACGTTGAGCGCGTACAGGGGTCCGGTGAAGGCGTCGAAACCGATCGCGAGAACGATGGCGTCGACGTCGTAGGAGCCGCCCTCGGTGATGATGCTGCCGGAGGTCATGGTCGCGATCGGCTCGTCACGCAGTGAGACGAGCGAGACGTTCGGACGGTTGAACGTCTCGTAGAAGTCGGTTCCGAAGCAGCTGCGTTTGGCGCCCAGCGGGTGGAACCGGGGCTCCAGCAGCGACGCGGTCCGCGGATCGTGGACGATCTGACGGATCTTCTGACGCACGAACTCCGCCGCGGTCTCATTGGCCTCCGGATTGGTGAGGAGGTCGGCGAACTCCGCGCCGACACCGAGGAACCCGCTGCGCTCATAGGCGCGTTCGTAGCGCTCCTGACGTTCCTCGTCGGACACGTCGAAGGCGCAGTCGGTCACGGGGCGGTCCGGGATTCCGCCGGGGGACTGCCGGCACTCCTCGCGGATGGCGGGGTACTTGCTCTTGATCTCGGAGACCGTCTCCTCGGGCAGCGGAGCGTTGCGGGCGGGGAAGACGTAGTTGGGGGTCCGCTGGAACACGGTCAGGTGCTCGGCCACCTGGGCGATGAGCGGGATGCACTGCACGCCCGACGATCCCGTGCCGATGACGGCGACCCGCTTGCCGGCGAGGTCGTCGAGCGAGATCGTCCAGCGGCTCGTCGACACCGTGAGCCCGGCGAAGTTCTCCAGGCCGGGCACGTCGAAGTCCTTCGGCGTCGACAGCCCGCCCGAGCCGGCCAGGAGGTAGCGGCCACGGCGGGTGTCGCCGGAGTCGAGGGTCAGCTCCCACAGGTGCTCGTCCGGAAGCCAATGGGCCGCGACCACCTTGGAGTTGAACCGGAAGTGCCGGCGAAGGTCGAAGCGGTCGGCGACGTGGTTGATGTAGCTCAGGATCTCCGCCTGCGGGGCGAAGCGCTCACTCCAGGTCCACTCCTGCTGGAGTTCCTCGCTGAACGAGTACGAGTAGTAGACGCTCTCGACGTCACATCGGGCGCCGGGATACGTGTTCCAGAACCAGGTGCCGCCGACATCGGGGGCGGTCTCGAACCCGGCGAACGTCCAGCCCTGTTCGGCCGCCTTGTAGGCGGCGTACAGGCCGGAGAACCCGGCGCCGACGCACAGGATGTCGACGGCCGGGGCGGTGGAGGGGGTGTCGGTCATGGTCTCTGCCTTCTCGTGGTCCAGGGGGCCGGCGGACGGCACGGACCTAGTCATGTGTCTAGGTCGAATGACCAAGAATGTAGCTACGGACCGTGACCTCGTCAATGCCCGGCGGCGGTCAGGAAGCGGATGCGGCGCGGGCGGCGGTCGCGCCTCGCAGATGCCGCACCACGTCGTCGATCGCCGCGTCGGTCTGGGGGAAGACACCGACCTCGGTGAAGAAGCCGTGGAACACGCCCGAGTGGCGAACGGCGGTCGTGGGTACGCCGTCGTGCCGCAGTCGTTCGGCGTACGCCTCGGCGTCGTCGCGCAGCGGGTCGACCTCGGCGGTGAGGACCAGCGCCGGCGGCAGCCCGCGCAGGGACGTCGCCTTCATGGGCGCCGCGTACTGGTCGGCGCGGCCGGCGCCGATGTACTGCTCCCAGAGCCAGCGCGCGTCGGCCGCGGTCAGCAGGGGCGCGTCGGCGAACCGGGTCCAGGACGGCGTGGCGAACCGGTCGTCGACCGCGGGGTAGGCGAGGACCTGCGACACCGGGAGCGGAAGTCCGTGATCTCGCAGGTGGAGGCAGAGCGCGGCGGCCAGGTTGCCGCCCGCGGAGTCGCCGCCGACGGCGATCACGTCCGGGTCGATGCCCGCATCCAGGGCTGACTCGCGCAGCCAGGCCAGAGTGTCGAGCGAGTCCTCCAGGGCCGCCGGATAGGGGTGCTCCGGGGCGAGCCGGTACTCCGGGGAGAGCACCGCCCACCCGGAGCGAGCGGCGATGGCTCGGCAGACCTCGTCCACTCCGTCGAGGGTTCCGAGGACGAACCCACCGCCGTGGAGATACAGCAGCGCCGGCCGCGGTCCGGTGTCCGGCGAGCCCGCCGGGCGGTACAGGCGCGCCCGGAGTTCTCCGGAACGGGTCGGGACGGTCACCGTGTCGACCCGGTCGAGGGGTGTCAGCGGCTGGTCCGGGGGTGCGCTCGCCAGGAGCTCGCGGGCCGCCCTGGCGCCCAGCTCACGGACGGGTGTCTTCAGGGCCTCGGTGATCGCCAGGGCGACGGGCAGCGCGGCTGCGTCGAGGCGTTCCCAGCTGGGCGGGACGTGCTCGGTCATGTGCGTGGGCCTTCCAGCGAGATGAAAGAGGTGTTGACACGGTGTGAACCGTGCCCCACCATCCTAGTCATCCGACCGAGTCATGTGACTAAGAAATCCCGTATCTGTTCGGGCCGTGCGGCGACCGCACGCGTCACCTGGCTCTTGAAAGTCGAAAGGACCGAAGGATGACCGGAACCATGACGGCTCCCGCGTCGGCCTCCGCGGGTGCCGCGGAGACCGACGTCAGGATCGAGGACGATGCCAGTCCGCTCGTGCGGCTGATCGGCCGCACGCTGCGTGACTCGGCCCGCACCGGGCATGCCGCCGACACCCTGACCCGGTCGACCGGCACCGTGGCCGTTCGCTCCCACGACACGCCCCAGGCCGCGACGATCACCTTCGGCGAGCACGGCATCGACGTCTCCAGCGGCGTACTGATCGAGCCGGACGCCGCCGTCACCGTCGACCTCAACGCGCGCTTCGCTGCGACGGCCGACCCTGCCGGTGACGCAGACCTGGCCGAAGGCGTCCTGCGGGCGCTCAACCCGCCGCTGCCCGGGTGGCGGGAAGCCGCTCAGCACTTCTGGGACGCGACCCGTTCCCTGCCGGGCATCCCCGACGTGCTGATCGCGGTCACCGAAGGGCCCGAGGGCCTGGAGCAGGCCGTGCTCGGCGAGGGCACCACGCAGTACCTGATCGCCGGGGCTCCCGAGACGCTCGCCGGCGTGTTCTCCGGAGCCGACGACCTCTTCGCCGTCCTGTCCTCGGGCGCCCTGGGCATCCAGGGCACCTTGTCCCAGCTGTCGGTGATGACCGGCGCCTCCTGGAAGGTCCGTTTCGATGTCTGAGCTCAGCACCACCGCCACGAGCGCGCCGCTCGGCACCACCGCCACGAGCGCGCCGTTCCGCACCTCCGGCACGCGGGCCGTCCGGCTCGAGGCGACGAACCACGAGGGTTGCTTCCTCGGCAAGAACGTCTCGCCCAAGAAGTTCGCCGCAGGCAAGGACGCCGGTTTCCCCTTCGCGGACCTCCTGTTCGGCCTCGACCTCGGCAACCTTCCCGCGCTCGGTGCCGCCTACCCCGCCTGGCGCGGTCACCTCGACGACGTCTATCTGCGTCCCGACATGTCGACCCTGGTCGAGTGGAAGCCGGGCCTCGACTCGGTCATCGGCGATTACTGGCTCAAGGACGGCACGCCGGTCCCGATCTGTCCGCGCAACCTCGTGCGGAAGATGGTCGAGCGTCTGGCGACGCACGGATTCACCGCGATCGTCGCGGTCGAGATCGAGGCGACCGTCTTCCAGGAGTCGATCCAGGAGGCCCGCGCCCGCGGGTACCGCGACCTGACCCCCCTCGGCGGCAGCGCGGGTACGGCGTACCACCTGGCCAAGTCCAAGGACTGGATCGACTACATGAACGCCGTGGCCGACCGCCTCGACGAGGTCGGCATCGAGTGGGAGGCGTGGAGCGACGAGGACGCCGCCGGTCAGATCGAGCTCAACCTCGCACCGGGCGACCCGATCAAGGTCGGTGACGCCTGGGCGCGGACCCGCCAGATCATGCGCGAGGTCGCGTTCGAGCGCGGGCACAGCGTCACCTTCATGGCCAAGCCCACCGCCGGTTACGGCCAGGCGTCGCACATCAACCTGTCCCTGCAGCGCGACGGCGCCAACGCGTTCTACGCCGAGAACGGGCCGTCGGACACGATGCTGCACGCCATCGGCGGGCTGCTGGAGACGATGGAGGGCAACACGTCGATCGTGCTGCCGCAGATCACGTCCTACCGGCGGCTGGTCGACCTCAGTGGGCCGCCGGTCACGATCAGCTGGGGCATCAGCAACAAGACCGCCGCGGTGCGCGCCGTCTGCGGGCACCCCAAGTACTCCCGCCTGGAGTACCGCCTCCCGGGCGCGGACGCGAACCTCTACCTCGCGCTCGCGGGCGTGCTGGCCGGTGTCATCGCCGGTGTCGAGCGGAAGATCGAGCCGCCCGAGCCGGTCACCGACATGGCGTGGTGCATGCCGCCGGGCCTGGGCATCGAGCGGATCCCGGACACCATCACAAAGGCCGCTGCCGCCCTGGAGGCCGACCTGATCCTGCGCGATCTCCTCGGCTCCGAGTTCGTCGACTGCTGGATCGCGTCGCGCAAGTGGGAGTGGATGCAGTTCCACACCGCCGGCGGCGACCCGTTCGCCGAACTCTCGGAGTGGGAGTCGGTCCGCTACTTCGAACTGCCGTGAGAGCGTCCGAAGAGGCCGTGACCGTGCGCCCGCTGATCGGCATCACCGGGCGGCGGTACCGGCTCCAACTGATCGAGGGAGCCGACGAGCGCTACGGCGACCGCTGCACCGACAGCTACATGTCGGACTTCGCAAGCCGGATCGCCGAGGCCGGCGGACTTCCGGTGCATCTGTCGTACGACACCGACGCGACGGACATCTGCCAGTGGCTGTCCGGTGTCGTGATCACCGGCGGACAGGACGTCCATCCGGCGTGCTGGGGCGGCGACACGGCAGTGGTCCGCGACATCGATCCGCGGACCAATCCGATGGTCCACGACGTGGCCCGGGACGAGTACGAGATCGGGCTGGTCCGTGCCGCGCTGGAGCGGGGGATTCCCGTGCTGGGGGTGTGCCGCGGGCTGCAGGTGCTCAACGTCGCCCTCGGCGGCACGCTGATCACCGATCTCCCGCCCGGCTCCGTGAGCCACCTGTCCGCCGAGGCCGCACCGACCGACGGCACCGCTGATCACCTCGTGGTCTTCGAGCAGGGCTCGATCGCCGCCGGCCTGTTCGGCGAGCACGCGCTGACCAACTCCTGGCACCACCAGGCCGTCGACCGCTGCGGTACCGGCCTGGTGGTGACCGGACGGACGAGCGACGGCGTGGTCGAGTCGGTGGAGCTGCCCGGTGCTCCGGTGCTGGGGGTCCAGTGGCATCCGGAGTGGATGAAGAGCGCGGACCCGACGATGACGTGGATCGTCCAGGCCGCGGCGGAGCTGCTCGCGGCCCACCGCGGTGAACAGACGCACAGGAGCGTGCGATGACTCAGAACCTGGCAGTCGAGCAAGCCGGTCGCACCCGGGCGCGTCCCGAGCCGGTGGTGAAGCCCGAGCAGCTCGGCGAGGACCCCACCGTCCCGACCCTGACGGGGTTGCTGGCACGGCGTGCACAGGACGCACCGCGGCGGGAGTTCCTGCGCTTCGGCGACCGGTCGTGGACCTTCGCCGCCGTCGACGCATGGACCTCCAGGCTGGCACACCGGCTGATCGAGGCCGACGGCGTACAGCCGGGCGACCGTGTGGCGATCATGCTCCCGAACGTCCTGCACTGGCCGGTCGTGTGGCTCGCCGCCCTCAAGGCCGGAGCGGTCGCCGTCCCGGTCAACTCCTCCTACCGGCGGGGCGACCTCGCCTTCGTCCTCCGGGACTCGGGCGCACGTGTCGTCTTCACCGACTCCGAACGGGCCGGGCTGATCGCCGACGTCCTGGCGACCGAGGACGGGCTCGCCGACGTCCGTGTCGTCGACGTCGCCAACGACGGGTCCAAGCCCTTCCCGCCGACGCCGCCTTCGGTGCCGGTCGAGGCCGGGACGCTCGCGAACCTGCAGTACACCTCCGGCACGACCGGTTTCCCCAAGGCGTGCATGCTCACCCACGACTACTGGGTCCGGCTGGGCTGGATCTGCGCGGCGGCGACCGGACTCGGCACCGAGGACGTGCTCCTGACCGCGCAGCCCTTCTCCTACATGGACCCGCAGTGGAACACGGCGCTCGCCCTCACGATCGGCGCCCCGCTGGTCGTGCTGCCCCGGTTCTCCGCGTCGACCTTCATGGCCGACGTCCGCCGGCACCGCGCGACCTTCTTCTACGTCCTCGGATCGATGCCCACGCTGTTGTTCAAGCAGCCGCGCACGCCCGAGGACCGCGACAACTGCGTACGCCAGGTTCTCTGTTCGGGCATTCCCGTCTCCCTGCACGCGCAGCTGGAGGAGCGCTGGGGCGCGCCGTGGCGGGAGATCTACGGGATGACCGAGTCCGGCGTCGACCTGTTCATCCCGCTCGCCGACGTCGACGCCGTCGGCAGTGGCAGCCTGGGGCAGCCGGTGCCGACCAAGCAGGTCCGCGTGATCGGCCCCGACGGCAACGAGGTGCCGGACGGCGAACCCGGTGAGCTGGTCGTCTCGGGCAAGCCCATGATGAGCGGCTACTGGAACCGCCCCGAGGACACGGCCCGGGTCCTGCGCGAGGGGGGTCACCCCGGCCATGAGGACGGAGCCGCCGGTGGAGTGTGGCTCCACACCGGTGACGTCGTCGTCCGCCGGCCCGACCGGGGCATCCAACTGGTCGGCCGGATCAAGGACATGGTGCGCCGCGGTGGCGAGAACGTCGCCAGCGTCGAGGTCGAGGCCGCCCTGGAGCGGGACGACGTGGTGGTCGCGGCCGCGGTCGTCGCCGAACCCGACGACACCCTCGGTGAGGAGGTCAAGGCCTTCGTCCAGCTGGCGGCCGGTGTGCCGGCCAGTCGTACGACGGCCGAGGCGATCGTCGAGCGGGCCGGCAAGGAACTCGCCCGCTTCAAGGTGCCGCGCTATGTGGAGTTCGTGGCCGACTTCCCCCGGACGCCGTCCGAACGCATCTCCAAGCCGGCTCTCAAGGCGCGCGCCGCGGAGCAGCCCGGCGTGACCTACGACCTCGGCGCACGACGGAACAGGACGGTGACACCCGCCGCATCCGGCGGCGGCCACCTCGACGTCGACGTCATGCGGGGCGTCGCGGTCCTCACGCTCCGGCGTCCCGAGAAGCTCAACGCCATGGACGTGGCCACCCGGCTGCGGCTGGCCACGGTCATCCGCGAGTTCGGGACCGGCGACGGCGTGCGCGGGATCGTGCTCACCGGCGAGGGGCGTGCCTTCTCCGCGGGGGAGGACCTGCAAAGCGCGCCGTCCACGGACGCCGAGTTCCAGGAGGCGTTCGCGAGCTTCCACGACATCACCCGGGCCATCCTGCAGACGCGGGTGCCCGTGGTCGCGGCGGTCAACGGACTCGCCGTCGGGGGCGCCTCGGAGATCACCCTGTGCTGCGACGCCCGGATCGGAACCCGGGCGACGGAGTACTACCAGCCGGAGAACAGCCGGGGCATCACGATCTCCAACGCGTCCAGCGTGCTGCTCGGGCGCCTCGTCGGGAGCCATGCGATGCGCATGGTGCTCGGATCGCCCCGCATCGCAGCCGAGGAGGCGCTGCGGATCGGGCTCCTGGACGAGATCGTCGAGCCCGACGCGCTGATCGGCCGGGCCGTCGACACCGTCATCGAGTGGACGCCCAAGGGCAACACGACGGCCCTCCACCTGGCTCTCCTGCGCCCCCGGGCGGAGGAGATCGAAGCGGCCTTCGCCCGTGAGGACCTCGCCGCGCGGAAGTCGTGGGAGAGCGGAGTCCTCAGTGCGGGGATCAAGGGCTTCTGGTCCGCCCGGGGCACCGGCGCGTAAGCCCCGCCCCGTCCTCGCCCTCACCTTCAACACACCCATGCCACAGGAACCGACAGAGGGGACGTCGACATGATCGACACCCAGGCCGCGGTGCTCACCGCGGTCAACGAGCCGCTCGAACTGACCGTCATCCGGGTCGACGACCCGGAGCCGCACGAGGTGCGGGTCGCGGTCACGAACGTGGGGCTGTGCCACAGCGACCTGCACTACATGACGGGGACGGTTCCGACCGGCCTGCCGGTCGTGGTCGGGCACGAGGTGGCGGGCGTGGTCGAGGCGGTCGGGGCACAGGTGTCCGGCCTGCGTCCCGGGGACCGCGTGGTCGGCGCGCTGACTCCCTCCTGCGGCCTGTGCGCCAACTGTGAGGCGGGACGCTCGACCCAGTGCCGACGGGTCGAGGAGATACGCCGCCGTCCGCGGCCCGCGTTCCGCACCACGGACGGCCGGCCGATCGAACGGCTGGGCGACATCGGGGCGTTCTCCCGGCACGTCCTCATGCGGGAGAACGCCCTGGTGCGGCTCCCCGACGACGTACCGCTGCACGTCGGGTGCCTGCTGGCCTGCTGTGTCGTCACCGGTGTCGGGGCCGTCTTCCGCGGCGCCCGCGTGAGGCCCGGCAGCACGGTGGCGGTCATCGGCTGCGGTGGCGTCGGATCGGCCATCATCCAGGGGGCCAGGCTCGCCGGAGCGTCGGCGATCGTCGCGATCGACCTGGACGAGGCACGGCTCAAGGCCGCACGCGGCTACGGCGCCACCCACGTCGTCAACGGCGCGGCCGGCGACGTGGTCGCGGAACTGCACCGCCAGTTGGGCGACGGAGTGGACTACTCCTTCGAGGCGGTCGGCTCGGCCCGTACCGCGGCGACGGCTGTGGCGCTCCTGCGCCCGACGGGTACCGCGTGCCTGGTCGGGATCGCGCCCGGAGGCACCGAACTCTCTCTCCCGGCGTCGGACTTCTTCTTCGAGGAGAAGCGGCTCATCGGCTCCTACATGGGCTCGGGCCAGGCGCGGCAGGACATCCTCCAGCTCGCGCGCCTGTACCAGCAAGGACGCCTGCTGCTCGACGAGATGGTGACGCGGGTCATCCCCTTCGGCGAGATCAACGAGGGCTTCGAGGCGATGAAGTCCGGTGACGTGACCCGCATCGTCGTCGACCTCCAGTACTGACCGACGAGTGAACGCAGAGGTGAGTTCCATGGCGAGCAACGAGATCTCGATCCCCCAGCCGGTGAACTACATCGCCGACGAGTGGAGCGAGTGCAAGACGGTCGACGACGCCTGGAACGTCGACCCCAACACGCGCGAGCCCGTCCACCGCTTCGTCACCACGGCACCCGACGATCTCGAACGGGCGCTACGGCACGCGGAACGTGTGTACGACATCGGCCGCTGGGACGAGGACGCCCGGCGTGAGCGCGCCGACATGCTGGAGCGGGTCGCCGCGATCCTCGAGACCCGCGCCGAGGACATCGCCCGCACGGACTCCCTGACCAGCGGTGCGCCCATCGGTGTCACACGCAAGGTCGCGGCGTTCCTGCCCGCGAGGATCCGGGCGTCGGCGTCGGACCTGGTGAACATTCCGCGTGTCACCGCGCTGGCGGCCGGCGGCCGCGACGTGCGCCTCTACAAGGTGCCGTGGGGGCCGGCCGCGATCCTCACGCCGTGGAACGGTCCGAGCTTCATTCCCGCGGCCAAGATCTCCAGCGCGATCGCGGCGGGCTGCCCGGTCATCCTCAAGCCCTCGGAGCACGCGCCCGGCAGCGCGCAGATCATCGTCGAGTGCTTCGTCGAGGCGGGCCTGCCGAGCGGTGCGCTCCAACTGGTGCACGGCGGCGGCGACATCGGCGCCAAGCTGACCGCCGACGCGCGCGTCAAGGTCGTCTCGTTCACCGGCGGACCGGGTGCCGGCCGGGCCATCGCGCGGGCCGCCGCCGAGGACTTCAAGGTCCTGCAGCTGGAGCTCGGCGGCAACAATCCGGTGCTGGTCCTGGACGACGCCGACCTCGACGTCGCCGCCGACGGCATCCTCGACGGCATGACCAAGCTCAACGGCCAGTGGTGTGAGGGACCGGGCAAGATCCTCGCTCACCGCAGCCTGGTCGATCCTCTTCTGGAGGCGTTGACCGAGCGGATCTCCAAGCTCGTCGTGGGTCACTCGCTCGCCGAGGACACCGAGATCGGGCCGATCTCCAACGAGCCGCACTTCCGGACCCTGCAGAGCAGGATCGAGGGGCTGCGGGACCTCGGGGCGAGCATCCACCGGCCCGCCCGGCTGCCCGAGCTCGACGGTTTCTTCCTGTCGCCGACGGTCGCCGCCGGCGCCGACCCCGATCGGGCCACCGCCGAGCTGTTCGGTCCGGTCGCATCCCTGCACGCCGTGGACTCCGACGAGGAGGCCCTGCGCTTCGCCAACGCGAATCCCTCGGGCCTCGATGCCTACGTGTTCGGGGCCGACACCGACCGGGCGATCGACGTCGGCTCCCGCGTCATTGCCGGTGAGGTGCGCGTGAACGGCGCCAAGCTCGCCGACCTCGGTGAGGAGTCGGCGCAGAGCTTCTGGGGCCCGGCGGGCATCGGCGGCCACGGACCGGCTGAGTCGGTGCGTGTCTTCTGCGGCGACCGGGTGGTCGGCGTCGACTCGCCGGACCTGCCGTTGTGAGACGACACCGTCCTCACAGAGCCGCGGGCGCGGATCCGAGGCGAGCCGCGAGCCAGCTGTCGAGTACGGACACCGAGACGTCCATCTGCTCCATGGCCGCGGCGCGGTCCCCGTAGGTGAACCAGTTCAGGGCGAAGCCGTCGGCCAGGGTGGCGATGACATACGCGATCTGGTTGATGGTCTCCTCTTCGACCGGCCGGTCGGAGGCGGCGCCCCGCAGTACTGTCCGCACCGTTTCCAGAGCCTGGTCGTACACCGCGATACCGCGGCCACCGTGCTGACGCCCCGCCCAGCTGATGAGTTCCAGGGTGGCCGCGGTGAAGCTGGCCGAATCCAGATAGAACTCCATGACCCCACGCAGGAGTTGGCGAGAGGTGTCCATCAACTCCGCGTGCGGGTCACTGGCCTTGATCACCTCGCGGAACTTGCCGGCCACGAAGTCGTAGACATCGGCGAAGAGGTCCTCCTTGGAGTCGTAGCAGTAGTGCAGCATCGCCAGGTTCGCCTGGGCCTGCTCGGCAATCCGTCGGGTTGTCGCGCCCTCGATGCCGTGGGTCGCGATGACTTCCACGGCGGCGTTGATGAAGTCGCTGCGCCGCTGGGCGGCGGAGATCCGGCGTGCCACGTAACCCTCCCGTTGAGAGGCGCCCCACACAGTCGGACGCCTGATTAAGTCAAGACCCAGCTTAACAGTCACCTCTCTCTCAGGCCGAGACTTTCTTAGTCATACGTCTTGAACGGGTGACTAAGTTTGCTCTAGCGTATGAGCCCGATCACAGGACCTGCCCCCTCTCCGGTGCGGCCCCACCCCCCCTTCCTCCCAGAACGGACCCCTGTCATGACGAAGAACGAACTCGCGCGTCTCACTCCCGACGTCGCCGCGGACGCCGCGGTCGAGGTGATCATGCGCGACGGTGGCGTGATCATCGAAGGACTCTTCGACGAGACCACGATCGAAGGCATCAAGAAGGACCTGGACCCCGTGCTGGACGGGGTCGACACGGGCCGCGACGAGGTGTTCGCCGGCAACAGTACCAAGCGTGCGTGCGGCTTGTTCGCGCGGACCGAGCACATGGCGACGATCGCCCTGAACCCGTTGTTCCGAGGCGTCGCCGAGCGCATCCTCAGCAAGCCGATCCATGTCCACATGGGTGAGGAGTCGGTGCCCTTCCCCGCCGGGATGCACATCGGGGCGACGATGGCCATCAAGATCGGCCCGGGGCAGGGCTCGCAGCCGCTCCACCGCGATGACTCGGTCTGGCTGTGGCGCCACCCCGCCTACGGCCGCGAGGCCCGCGTGCAGATCATGGTGGCGGTCAGCGACTTCACCGCCGACAACGGCGGCACCCTCGTGATTCCCGGTTCGCACCTGTGGGACGACGAGCGCGCCCCGCGACTCGAGGAGGCGGTCCCGACGCAGATGAAGGCCGGCTCGGCGCTCATCTGGATCGGCTCCACCTACCACGGCGGTGGCCGCAACATCACCTCGGACGAGTACCGCTTCGGCCTGTCGACGGGCTACGACCTCGCGTTCCTGCGCCCCGAGGAGAACCACTTCCTCACCTACACGCTCGAGCAGTTCCGGTCGTTCCCCGAGGAGATCCAGCGAGCACTCGACTGGTCCTCGGAGCACTACGTCGGCTGGGTCGAGGTCGATGGGCAGATGTCCGACCCCAAGGACCTGCTGAGCCGCGACGACTACACAACCATCGGCGCCGGGCTGCCCGGCCACTCCTGAGAAAGCCGGCCAAGACCATGGACGCCCAAGGAATTCTCGGCCGGACCGACGCGCAGGCTCCGGCCCGGGTCGCGGCGGACAAGAAGGCACTGATCGCTGTCGCCGCCCTGCTGGCCACCGTGACGAACGCTGTGGCGTTCATGGTGCCGCCGCTCCTGCCCGTGATGACCTCCAGTTACGCGCACAACTCGGTGAGCGCCGCGACCTGGATCTTCAGCGCGCTGACGCTCGGCGGCGGCGCCGGATTCGTGCTGATCCCACGGCTGACCGACATGCTCAGTGAGCGTGCGATGGCGTTGCTCGCCGGTGGTTTCCTCGTGGGAGGCGCACTGATCGCGGCGATCGTCGACAACTACCTCGCCCTGGTGATCGGATCGGCGCTCCTCGGCTTCGGCAACGCCGCCCAGCTGCTGCCGCTGAGCTTCCTGCGCCGGCACTTGCCCGGCAACGGCGTGTCGACGGCGGTCATGGTCCTCATCATGGCCACCGGAAGCGGTGTGGTGCTGGGCATGGTGGGCGGCGGCATCTCCGTGCGGATCTGGCCACTGCCCACCCACCTCAACGCGGACGGCTCGCTGCCGAGCCTGTCGATCGCACCCTTCTACTACATCCTGGCCGCGCTCTTCGCCCTCACCACCGCCGCCCTGCTGGTGGTCGTGCCGAACTCTCCGCCGCAGTCCAAGGGCCGCCTGGGCGTCGTGAACACGATGTGGCTGATCGGCTGGGTGGCGCTCGTCCTGCTGCCCCTCAGCGCGCCGCCGGACAGCGCCATCGGCGAGAACAGCGCGGTGATCCTCCTCGTCGGCGTGGCCGCGGCCATCGCCTGGGTCTTCGCGGAACGCCGTTCCACGAAGCCGGTGTTCGACATCGGGGTGCTGCGCACGCCCTACGTCACCACGGCCTGCCTGTCGGCCGGGCTCTTCGGCTGTATCGACGCCGCGTTCCTGGTGCTGGCCAACTACTACGTCCAGACCCCGAACGGCCTGCCCGTCTCGGCCGACGGCGGAGTGACGGGCTGGTCGACGAGGTTCGCGGAGTACGGCCTGTCCTACGACCCGCTGAAGACGAGCCTGATCATGCTGCCGTTCGCGCTGACGATGTTCATCAGCGGCAAGTACTCGGAGAGGCTCATCGCGCGCGGTCGCCCCGGCGCCATCCTGACCGGCGGCGCCGCGGTCTGTGCGGCCGGGCTGCTGTTTCTGGCCGTTGCTCACGACCGGCCGTGGGAGTACGTCGTCGCCTCGGGCGTCATCGGCCTGGGAAGCCGGGCCGGTTACAGCGCCGCCTTCGCCATACCGCAGTTCGTCGTCCCGGAGGAGAAGGCGGGCATGGCGGCCGGAATGCCCGGCACGGTCATGGCCATCGGCATCGCGATCGGTGCCGCGGTCGTCACGATCCTGCTGAACGCCTCCGGATTCGTGTACCACTCGACGGACGTCGCCGGCCTGACGGCCGGACAGCTGAGCCCCTCACTCGTGAACCTCAAGGCGTCGGACTACCTCCTCGACGGCGCTCACATGCCGAGCGCCCAGGCGTACACCACGGCCTACTACGTCTCACTCATCTTCCCGGCGCTGGTCATCCTCGCGACCGCGCTGTCGCGACTGCGGCACAAGGGTGGCTTCAGGGCCGTGCTCGAACAGCACACGGCCGGCTGACCGCCGGGCCACTCACCAGCACATCGGGCCCCACCTCAAAGGAGCGAGAACCATGAAGGAACTGCTCTTCATGCTGGCCGATCTCTGGATGATCTTCGCCGGCTTCGTCTTCGGATGGAAGTTCATCCGACGGTACGGCAACTACCTGCTCGGCCTGGAATGGATGATCGTCGCCACGTCCGGCTCGAACTTCCTCCTCTGGTCCCTCCTCGGAGGCGACCCGGGCAGCTTCCTGTACAACATCGCGTATTTCTTCGACGCCTTCTCCAGATCGGTGGGCATCACCCTGATCCTGGTCCTGGGCCTGATGCGCGTCACGCACCGGTACAAGCCGACCCTGGCGGCCGACATCGGCGCGTTCGCTCTCGCCATCGCCGCCGGGCTGTACCTCCAGCAGTTCCGCGGCCATGAGCTGCACGTCGGCCCGGCGACGTTCTACGTCATCGTCAACGCGCTCACGACCCTGTTCCTCGCCTGCTTCGTGCGGCGGCTGTGGAAGATCCGCGCCAAGGGCCCGGCCATCGCCACGGCGCTCGCCACCGCTGCGGGGACCGCCATCGCCATCACCTACGACTTCTTCCCGATCTCGGGAGACGACGAGTACCGCACCATCTTCTACACCCTCGCTCTCGCCACGTGGGGGACCCAGCTCTTCGTGTACTTCCGCTCGTACCGCGCACTGCACGACCACAACGTGGCCACGGGTGCGGAGCCGGCTCCGCACGAACAGAGCGTTGCTCGGGCCTGAGCGCCACACCAGGGACCAGAGCACGCTCGGAAGGAACCATCGATGAAGACCGACAACGTGGAGTACACCACCTTCACCGGCTGGGTCGATCCGCCGGCAGACATCCAGCCGGCCCTGACCGGCGACCTCACCTGTGAGGTCGCGGTGGTCGGCGGCGGCATCGGAGGCATGTCGACGGCGCTGCGACTTGCCGAACGCGGTCAGCAAGTGGTGCTCCTGGAGGCCGAGTTCTGCGGACACGGCGCCAGCTCCCGCAACGCGGGGCAACTGGCGGGTGCTCCGGGCGGAGACCTCCAACTCCTCGATCTGCTCTACCGCAAGAGGATGCCCGGCATGATCCGCCTCGCGGAGCACGCCGCGCACCACGTGGAAGACCTCATCAAGACGCACGGCATCGACTGCGACTACGAACCGACGGGCAACTGCTTCGCGGCGGTGTCGCGTGGACAGATGGGCCGGGTGCGCCGTGTGACCAAGATCCTGAAGCGCGCAGGCTGCCAGGTGGAGCTGGGTACGAGCGAAGAGCTCGGAATCCCGCGCGGATTCCTCGGCGGGATGCGTGAGCTGGTCGGGGGACTGATGAACCCCGGCAAGTTCACCCTGGGATTGCGCCGCGCACTGCTCGGCACGTCCGCGCGCGTCTTCGAGCAGACGAAGGTCACCGACGTCACGCGCGACGGCGACCATGTGGTCCTCACCACGGCGCGGGGCCAGGTGCGGGCGAACAACGTGGTCCTGGCGACCAACGCTTACGCCGGCGAGTGGGAGATCACCCCTCCCCGGCTCTCCGTGCCCATCTACGTCATCGAGGTGGAGACCGAACCCATCGAGCCCGCCCGGCTGGCCGCACTGGGGTGGACCAGTCGGTCGGGACTGGTCACCCAGCACGCCATCATGGAGAACTACCGGCTCACGCCGCGCAACACCATCGTGTGCGGCGTCCGACGGCTCGAGCGGGGCACGACGTACCCCCTCCCCGAGAAGACACCGGATCCGAAGCTCGTCGAAGAACTCGCCGAAGCCTTCGCGACGCGGTTTCCGGCCCTGTCCGACATCGCGATCGAGCGTGCGTGGGGAGGATGGATCGCCATCACCTCGTCCTGGCTGCCGCTGGCCGGGCAGATCGAGGACAACGTCTTCTACTCGATCGCCTGCAACGGCCACGGGCTGGCGCAGGCACCCTATGTCGGGACCCTCATCGCCGACCACATCGTCGACGGCGAGCGGCACGAGGACCTCGAGGAACTGTGGAGGAAGGAACCGAAGTTCCCTCGCCCGATGATGATGAGCCCGCTGGGACTGCGCACCCTCTGGGCGGTCGACCGTTTCAACGATCTGATCAACGGAAGCCGGCGCAACGCCCGTCGAGGCGCGGCACCTGTGGCCGGACGGTTCTGACCGGACCGACCGTGACGAGCGTGATCTTCGCGGCCGCCGTCGGTCTCACGCACGACGTCTTCGCGCGCGACGAGCGCTCGGCCGCCACACCCGGCCGGTGCGGGTCCTGCGCCTGACCGTTGTCGTCCTGGGAGCCCTGGCCCTGACGCTGTCCGCGGCCGCCCACCGCTGCGTGGCCCCGACGCTCGTCTACTCGTTCTTCTGGAAGGGGTTCAACTGCCGAGGACTGCTGTGGTGCTGCGGGGGGTTGATGCTGTGCACCGTCCTCACGCTGTTCTCTCCCACCGTGTCGGGATCCGCGTACGCGTTGCTGCCGGGCGCGGACCTCAACTGGTACCCGTTCCGCACCCCCGGCCTGATCTCCGTACCGGTGGCGTTCCTCCTGGGGTGGCTCGGCAGCAGACACTCGGACTCAAGTGTGTAACGGATGTGTGTGCGTTACAGGGAATTTTTGTAAAGTGCTCAACTGACCGGGCCATGACGTCCGGATGTTCCGTAGTGGGGGGTCGCCACGTGAGTCAGAACCAGCCCGGTCCGCCGTGGGCCATTCGCCCGCCGGAGCCTGTCCGCATGCCTGACATCCGCCCGTTGCACAAGCGCAAGCGCGTGTGGGCCGGCGGATTCGCACTGTTCGTCATCGGTGCCACCATCGCGGGTGCAGGCTCCAGCGAGGCCAGTCCCAAGCCGAGCCCCACAGTCACCGTTACCGTGACCGCGACCGCGACCCAGACGGCCGCGCCGGCTCCCACGGTCACGGTCTCGGTCACCGAAACGGCCACGCCGCAGCCCACGGTGACCGTGACCAAGACGGTCACCCCCGCGTCAACAGCGACCCACCGGTCGAGTTCGGGCTCCTCCGGTAGCGGGGGCGGCAGTGCGTCGGGAGGCTCCTCCGACTCCGGTGGCGGAACGTCCGACTCGGGCGGGGCTACCGCCCTGTGCAACGACGGCACGTACAGCTACGCAGCACATCACCAGGGCGCCTGCTCGCACCACGGCGGTGTGGCCGTCTTCTACAGATAGAAGATGAGGCGCCTGGCACAGCCGGCCGAGCCATGAGCGGCAACTCGGCCGCGCCGCCGTAGCAGGTGGGTGCGGGGTGCCCTGGCCGGTGGAACCCGGATCACAGCAAGGATGCAGAGGACACCATGGCTTTCGGCTTCCGCGTAGGTGTGCCAGGGATGAGCGTGCGGGTCTCGACTCGGGGCGTGCGCGCATCCGTGGGACCCAGGGCCGCGCGTATCAGTGTGGGCAGCGGTGGCACGCGGATCTCCTCCGGGATGGGTCCGCTCTACGCCTCGAGCTCGCTGGGCGGAGGACGCCGTACCGGCACGATCCGCACGAACCGGCGGCGGACTGGAGCCCCTTCACCGGCGCAGCTGGACCGGGCCCGCCGCCAGGCCGAACGGGCTCAGCAGGAGGCACAGCGCGACGCCGCGATCGCCGAACTACGAGAGCTGCGGCGGCAGACGACCAGCGTTCACCTTCAGTCCTTCACCCCCATCAGTTCGCCGGTGGTGCCGGGACCCCCGCAGCTGAGCCTGGCCTGGGCTCTGGCGGAGGCACAGGCCCATCATCTCGCCGGGTTGGGGATCTTCGCCCGCTCCGAGCGTGCTGCCGCCAAGCAGCGAGCAGAGGCGGACGCGCCGGTCTATCTCGCCGCCGAAGAGGCCCGCCTGCACAGTGTCCACCAGCGGCTCGTCGCCGAGGCCGACCAGTGGTGGCGGTGCCTGCTGGCCAACGACGAGCACACCGTGTGCGAGATGGTCAACTACGCCTTCTCCGACAACCCCGCCGCAGGCTGCGCGGTGGGAGTCGACGACTCGGTCCTGTCGGTGGTGATGCGGCACCAGGACATCGACACGCTGCCCGATCAGACGCCCGGTCTCACGCCCAGTGGGCGCCCCACCCTCAAGAAGCTCACCAAGAAGGACCGCACCCTGTGGTGGCTCACCTCCATGGGGTCGAACGTCGTCGCCACGCTCAAGGAGGCGTTCGCCGTGGCGCCCGGGATCACCGCCGTCAACCTCGCCGTCCTCACCCGCTTGCCCGACACCCAGCGGCTCGGCTTCGTTCTGTACGGCCACTGGACGCGCCAGGCCGTCGAAGCCGGGCCCTGGCGGGACGAGAACGACGCGCTGCGGTTCCTCGACATCGGTCAGGACGTCACCTGCGCGGTCACCAGCACCGCTTCCGGGAACCTGTCCAGCACCATCAAGCCTTTGGACACCATGCGGCTTCCCGGGCTGCAGAGTCTCCTCGACCACGCCCAGGACGACCCAGCCCCGGGTGACGCCACTCTGGCCGGCCTGGACGGCGACCTCCGCGCCAATGTCCCCGACGTGCACTCCACTCACTCACCGGATCACTACCGCATCCGCCCTTTCGCCGAGTGGAAGAGCGAGGCGACCCTGTCGCCGCCTTCCATCGCCCCGGGCCACACCGGCACGATGGCGGGCCTCGCACCCGCGCCGCCGAGCCACGCTCGTGCCATCGCGCTCGCACCGGGACAGAACCTGGTACTCCCGGACGAAGCCCTGCAGGGAATGCACATCGCCTTCGGCTTCGCCGGCGCCGACGCCGACCTCACGCTGTTCCTGACCGACGCGGGCGGCAGGGTCACGTGCGATGAGGACTTCATCTTCTACAACCAGCCCTCGGCTGCCGGGGGCGCCGCCCGCCTCCTGGGCAAGCAGACCGAGGGCTCGTATGCAGTGGACCGCGCGGACCTTCACCCCGCCGCGCTGCCCCAGCACATCCAGCGCGTCGCCATCGCCGTCACCATGGATGTCGCCGCCGGCCTCACCTGCGGCGCCCTGACTCACGCCGCCCTGCACGTGACCTGTGCCTCCGGGACGGCCTGGACCTTCCAGCCACCCGTCGACCCTGACATTCGCGCCATGGTCGTTGCCGAGCTGTACCGGCACACCGTCGGCGGCCAACCGGTGTGGAAGCTGCGCGCGATCGGTCAGGGCTGGGCCGATGGTCTGGACGGACTGGCCCGCGCACACGGTGTCGACATCGAGTAGCGCTGCCCGGCGTCTCCCAACGGGAGTTTCGTCAGCATCAGTCCTGGTGGGAACTCCGCTCGGCGGAGCCAAGCGATGTTCCTCACAGTCTGCGAGTCCGGTGCGCGCCGGCGGTAGAGTGAACACCGCCCTTGACCTGCACAAAGCAGGCAGGGAGCCGTCTTTCGGGAGTCCGACATGCTGCGCACCATGTTCAAGTCCAAGATCTAGCATTTTGGTGTTTTTGCAGGTCAGAGGCTTGTTGGTCCCGCTCAGGTCAGCAAACGGTCAGCATCGGGCGCGGGAGCGTCCCCACTTGCTGACCAGGTGGCCGCCATGACGGGTGCCTCGGCAGGTCTCTGGCTCCCACCGAAGCCGCAGCCGGTCCGACCGCGGCGGCCCTCCGCGTGACCTGATGCGTCATGATCACCCGCGCCCGCAGGCGGGCTGGTCCGGGCGTGCAAGGCAGCCGGTTGCCGCGCCACCTGGGGGCCTGCACGGGTAGGCGAGGATGCGCTGAGCGCCCACTGAGTGAGATGTCCGAGGGAAGGGGGGCGGCGCCCGCCCCGTACGTACGACAGGGGAGCCCCGTATCCGCCATGCCGCCGCCTCCCAGCAGCGATACTGGATGCATGGACACGACGATCACCGCGCCCCGCGCCGAGGTGCTGCGGGACCGCTACCGCAGCCGGCTGCCCGAGCGCTTGCAGGAGCTGACCGGCCCCATCGAGGGCGACGTGAACCTGCCGCTCCACATCGTCTGGTCCGGGCGGACGAGCTACAGCCTGGACCGTCCGAAGTCCCGCATGACGCTCTACCGGACTGTCCTCGCCGAAGGGCTGCGCGAGGACCTGGTGGCCCTCCTGCATCACCGGCTACTCGCCGAGCAGTGGCCCGTGCTGCGGCGCTTGATCAGTCCCTATATCCGCGAGGTCTGGGAGGACGCCTTCCCCGAGCTGCTCCACACCGGTCCGGCCGACACGACCGCCGCGTGAAGCTCACTCCCCTCCACGAGCGTCTCCTCGCCGACATCCTCGACCTCGGCTCCCCTTACCCTCTGGTCCTCACCGGCGGATACGCCGTGCAGGCCCACGGCCTGGTCGAACGCTTCAGCCGTGACCTCGACGTCGCCACCGAGAACCCCGCTCCGATGCAGGAGATCGTCGCCTCACTCACAGCCGGCCTCAGCGCGCGCGGATGGCGGACCACGCACGTCCAGAGCGATCCGCTCAGCGGCCGGTTCCTCGTCACCGATCCGGACACCGGCGAGGAGTGCGAGGTCGACGTCCTCAAGGAGGCGTTCTGGGCTCCGCCTGCCCAGACCCTCTACGGCCCCGTTCTTTCCCTCGACGACGTGATCGGCACCAAGGTCCGTGCCCTCGCCGACCGCGGCACCGTCCGCGACCTCATCGACGTCCAGGCTGCCTCCCGCCACCGCTCCACCGCCGACCTCGAATCCCTGGGCCGTCGTCGCGCCCCTGACGAGTTCAGCCTCGAAGACCTCCGGGACCGGCTGATCGGCGCGGACTGGTACGAGGACGAGGACTACACCGCGTACGGGCTCAGCTTGCGGCAGATCGAAGAACTCAAGGCGTGGGCGCTGGAGTGGGCGGAGGATCTGGGTGCGCGCATCCAGGACGAGAACGCCTGAGAGGCAGTCATCGCGTCCATCCCCTCTACCGCCGTTGCAACGAGAGGACGCGGTGTAGCCAGCAGGTGTTCCAACCCGGAGTCGTCCACGGTGGGTGGCTGCCCTGCACGACGGATTTGCATGGCGGCCGAGCGATAGCCCGCAGTGGACTCACGGCGAAACCGGGGTGTGGTAACGGTCAAACATTGCATCCCGCTCCCATTCCCAGGCCCAGTCCGGGTCCCGACGGTGGAACTCGGTAACAGCCAGCTCGAAGAATTGGTCGGAAGGCTTCCGGCTGGATCCATTGACTACCAGCATCGATCTTGCACCCGCAGTCCAGCACGCCTCGTTGCCGATGCGCGGGCTGCGCGGAATCCGCTTGTCGTCCGACTCGGTCCACCGGACCGGTGCACATGCTCGATCAGTCCTGTCCGCTGCACATCGTGCTTGATGCCGTGAGCCTTGGCGTATTCGTCCAGATCGTCGATCACGAGAAGGCGGCTGGACCACTCCCCGGGCCATACGGCGTACAACGTGGACTCGCCGGCCACTGCCCGCTCGTACGCCGCTCGGTCACTGCCGTGGGTGACGCTGCCGTCCTTCGGGGCGGGTGAGCAAGGCCATGCTCTGTATCGCCCGCGCCTACACCGTCACCGCGAGTCGAGGCCCATGCTCCTGGCCGTCATGTGGTTTGGTCGTCCGCCCAGAGGCCGTCCGGACGGACCTGTCGTCTCAGCGGTGCGTCAGCGAGACGAGCACGCGCAGGGTTCCTCGTTCTGCCCCGGCAGCAGCCGCAGGGCGAAGACGGAGCCGTCGGCGTGGACGGAGACCGGACCGCCCCAGTCCTTGTCGAAGGTGAGGCGGGGGCGGACGTGGCGGCTCGCGTGGACGAGGGCGCGGTACTCCTCGATGTCGCCCCTGGCGAGGAGTCGGAAGACCTCCTCGTCCACGCCGGAGAACGCCTCGACGCGGGGGCCGTTGAGGCGGAAAACGTGGTCGGTGCCGACGTACTCGTTGCCGAAGAGGGTGTGGACGGCGTCCTGGATGCTCATGCTGGCCGCGTGTTCGAGACCGGTGTAGCGTTTGCGGCCCTGCCGGTCGGTCAGGTGGCGGGCGGTGGCGTGGCCGGAGCCGGTGAAGGCCATGAGGCCCGCCGCGGTGGTGTGGGCCAGGGACTCCTGGAACCAGGCGTAGTCCTTCGGCTGCACGTGGCAGCCCCGTACGGGCTCCGGTGCCACCAGGCCCTCGGCCGGCGGATGGATGTCCGGCATCACGTTCGCCTGGAACGGCGGGGCGTTCCGGTTCGCTTCCCGGCCCTCTGCCGGGGACAGCCGACCGCCACTGCCCGGCGCCTGGAGGGCGTGGACGGTCATCGTGCCGCCGTCCGTCGGGAGTTGTGTGCTGAACAGCAGGCCGGGGGTCTCGTTCCACGCGCCGATGTGGACCGCTTCGACATGGGCCGAGGCGGAGGCCAGTTGCTCGGCGGAGGTGGCGGAGTCGCTGTGGTTGCCCTTGCAGGCGAGGGGGATGGCAAGGGACGGCTCGCCCGGCCGCCAGACCTCGGCGAAGTACTGGGGACGATAGCGGTACTTCACCTTCTCGCCCTTGTCCCTGCTGGTGAGGGCCCAGCCCGCGCGTAACGCCGTGTCGGCGGGGACGATCGTCACCGAATGGTCGGGGAAACGGCTGCGCAGCATGTGCTCGGCGAGCGTGAGCGCGAAGCCGATGCCGAGCTCGCTGGACTGCAGCGACTTGTAGTGGTCCGCGATGCGGTGGCCTTCGTCGGTGAGGCCGAGGAAGGAGTCACGACCGCCGGCCAGGGCCTGGGTGTACTTGAGTGCGCCCCAGTGCTCCGCCAGCCCCCGGCCCGCACCGCGCCACGACAGGGCAGTGGCCCGGGCGAGGGTATGGAGCACGTCCCAGAGGGTCACTTCGAACTGCCGGGGCAGCTCGGTCGGCAGGATCGGGACGAGGGCGGGCTTCCGGCGGAGCGGCTCGTCCTCATTCTCCTTGCGCTTCTCGTCGTCCGCCGCGATGGCGTCCTTCACCTTCCCGACGAGCGCGTCGTCCGAGTGGACGGAGAGGTTCGAGGGCTGGGTCAGGTCCTTGAGCACTTCCTCGGTCGGCTTCAACAGCTCTCCTTCACGGTGTGCGAGCGCGGTTCGCCATCGGCTGGACCGTACGGAAGGGAGGAGCGGCGCACGCAAGTGCGCAGGGGCGCGTGACCTGGACTTCGCCTCGGGCGGGAGGCAGGCAGCGAGCCGGCTTCCGGGGCGGCCGAGCGCCGACCGGCCGATGGCCAAAGGGACCGTGTTCCACGAACCAGAGCGATGTCGGTGCCCGGCAGGTCGGTGCGTGGAGGCACGTCGTCCGTGTGCAGGGTGGTCTCCCACACTCTTGATGGCGCATCAGGTAAGTCAGCATCCGGTCAGCATGAGTCACCGGGCTTCCCGGAAGATTGCCGAACAGGTGCCGGAGCGGCGCGAAAGCCCAGGCTTGAAGCCGTCTCGCCCGAGCGAAGCGATGTTCCTCACAGTCCTCGACCGGCGTGTCCCGGCGGGTGTACCAGCAGGCGTGCATATTGACGTTGCCGGTGGCCTCACGCCTGCCCGTACCCGACAGCCGTCTCTGAATCTTCTACGGAAGGTCCATAATCTTTCGAATCAAACTATGATGTGGGCCACGCCTCGGGTCTCCAGGGGAGGGAGAGTCGACGGAGCGGCGCGGTCGAGCATGGGCCAGGGCCGTGTGCAAGGGGGGTGTACGTGCCTGAAGGGCAGACGGTTTCTGCGGCGTCGCGGAAGGTTGCTGAGCTTGTCCTCGCCTTTGCGTCCGGAATTTCCGAACGGGAACTGGTCGTCGAGGCCAAGAGACAGTTCGGCACACTCCCGGAGCAGCGGTTAGTCAAGCTGATCGCCGAGGCGGTCCGCGGAGGTTTGCTGATCGCTTCGGGGGACCTTCTCCGGCCTGCTGTTCTGGAGGAATCTGCGCCCCCGGCAAAGGTAGCGCCTAAGCGACGCCAGCCAGGCGCTGAATCCGCTGTCGCTGCACAGTTGGACGAGGCATCCGTGCTGCGGACCGTCGCTCTCGACATCGAGACCGTCGTACGGACTACGGCGACCGTTCCCTACTTGGAGCGGCACGTCTACGAGGTGGCAGCGGTGAGGTTCGGCGCCGATCAGGAATGGGTCGCTGCGGCCCCCCTCTGGCGGCGTTACCTCAGGTTCCCTGGGGACACTGAGGAGTTGCGTGACGGCAGCATCCGGGACGCCGTCCTCGGCCAGGGGCTATCCCCGCAACAGGCGTGGACGGAGCTGAGCGACTTCCTGTCGGGTGCCGATGTGGTGGTCGCCTACAACGGCACGACACTGGACTTCCCCGTTGTCAGTGAAGCGGCGAAGAAGGCCGGTACCCGCGATCCGCTCTTCGCCCTGCGCCCTGTCGATGGCCTGTACCTGACGCACGCCATTTGGCCGACAGCCCAGTCCCACAGACTTCAGGATCTCGCGCTTCAGCTCGACGTCTCCCGTTCGGACCTCCGTGCCCATACTGCGGACGGCGATGCGGTACTGCTGGTGCGCCTCCTGGAGCGGGCCGCCACCGAGTTCGCAGGCAGGACGGCCGAATTGCGCGATCTCATTGCCGACGTCTGCCCCGACTCCGACGCCTGGCGGTTGCTGCGGGAACTGGCCGAGGGCGAGGCGGCCAACGATCGAGAGCCGCGGGTGTGGGAGCAGGCGAGCGTGGCCGGCCTGTTGGGTGCCGAGTTTGGACAGCACATGCCGCTTCGAACCTCTGGCGGAAGGGCACCGGGCAAGGGCGCCGTGGACGTGCCGGACGTCTTTCGGAGCGCCGGCGGGCGGGTCGAGCCGACCGCTCTCGCCCGGGTCGTACACGGCTCCCGCGTTGAACCCCGGCCCGCGCAGCAGGAGATGGCGGCGACGCTGCACGACTGGACCGACCGCGGCGTCGGCGGCATGCTGGAAGCGCCCACCGGCACCGGAAAGAGCTATGCCGTACTTGCCGCCGCGCTGGACTGGCTCGCCGGTGGCGATAGCCGTACCGCTGTCATCGCCACGTACACCAAACAGTTGCAGAGCCAGATGGCGAAGGACATCCAGGACCTGGAGCGGGCCCTGCCGGGCATCCTCGGAGTCGCCGACCTGGTCAAGGGTAAGTCCAACCGGCTCTCCCTCGCAGCCCTGACGAAGGCCCTTGCCGAGGCCACGCGTCGGCGCAGCTCCGCGGGCACCGCCCGCGCTCGCATCTCCCAGCGGAGCCGGTTCCGCGAACTCGCCGTGTTCCTAGCGCTGCGCCTGCTCGCGGCTAAGGAGCCCCCGCAGTCTTGGACGGCCAGATCGGTCGACCCGGTGGACCTGCCCGCCTTTTTCACCGACTACATCGGGCGCGGCCTGCCGCTCTGGCTGGAGTCGCTGTCGCAGCGCGACGGCGACTACGGCCCCGGCGCAGGCAACCCGCTCACCGCGCACACCGACACCGTCCGGGAGTCGATCGACAGCCACCGCCTCATCCTTGCCAACCACGCGCTCGTCCTTTCCCACCTGGACGACCTGCGTGCCCTCGGACCCGACGTGCTCCTTGTGATTGACGAGGCGCATGAGCTGGAGAACGCCGCCACATCCGCGCTGACTGTGACCGCCGACTACCAGGACCTGGAAGCCTTGCTGCCGGAGTACCAGGCATGGATAGGGGACGCGCACCCGGGCACCGCTAAGGAGCAGGCCGCTGCAGCGATTGCCGACCTCGAGCGTCTGCTTGACGATGAACGCCTTCCGCGACTGGCGGCGCAGGCCTTCGACGCCCAGGCCAAGGGCGTGGGCGTACGCATCGGCAGCCGGTCGACCACGCTCGCCAGCCCCTACGCTGGAACCTCCGGCACTAAGCACACCCGGCGGCTGTCGCTAGTGCTGGAGAGCATCGCCAAGGCGCTCGTGTCCTGTCGTATCACGCTGGAGCGGTACGTGGTCCAGCACGCTGCCGAAATCGATCCCCTGGTACGCGAGCGCCTGACCGCGCTCGCGGAGCACACCGACTCCCTCACCAATGCCCTCGACCGGATCACGGCCGACATCCGCGCCTTTCTCGACCCCGCCCTCACCCTGGACGAGGCTCCCCCTTCCCGCGTCATACATCTGGAGGAAGTGGACGAACCCAGGGCAGAGCTGCGGTCCTACCGCTTCCGTGTCGCCACCAGTCCCGTCGATCTGCCCGCAGACCCGGAGTGGCGGCGATACCTAGAGTCCTTCGACCGCGTCCACTACGTCTCCGCGACTCTGCGTGTAGCCGGGGAATGGAACTTCATGCGGACCCGACTCGGGTTGCCCGACGATCTGCCGACGCTGGCCCTGCCTTCTCCGTTTGCCCTGCGCAGCCAGGCCGAGGTCGTGTGCTTCTCCGACTTCCCCTCCTGGGCGGAGCAGGAGGAGGGCGCCTTGCGGACTGTCGCCCACCAAGTCGGTGGGTTCGCCGCAGAAATGACGCGTGTACGCGCCGACGGCAATGGCTTCGACGGCGGCGCCGTGATCCTCACGACCGCCCGCTCGACGGCCGCGGGCATCGGCTTCCACCTCCTACGGGAGCTGCGCTCCCGTGCCCTAGACACACCAGTCGTCGAGGCGCTCACTCTCGGCAACGCCCGGGCCTATCAGGCCTTCACCGACCGGCGTGACGGCGGAGGGTTTCTCGTCGGCACGAAGGGACTCTGGCAGGGGGTCGACGTCTCCGACGCCGAGCGGCTGCGTTTGGTGTGGATCAACAAACTGCCCTTCGCGCCCTTCGCCGCTCCGATTGTGGAGGCCCGGCGCGCGGCGGTCGCCGCACGGGCCGAGCAGGCCGGCCACCCCGATCCGGAAGGTGCCGCCACCGAGCACTACTACCTGCCGCTCGCCGCGCTCCAGCTGCGTCAGGCGGTGGGTCGGCTCATCCGCTCCGACCGCCACCGCGGCGTCGTCGTCATCAGCGACCGCAAACTCGCGGGAGCAAGCAGCCTGCGCCGCTCCTACAGACGTGCCTTCCTCGGCAGCCTCGATGACGGACTTCAGCGCCCCGCCCCGGAAACCGGCGACGTCGGAGGTGGCAACGTCGTCACTATGGCCGAAGGATGGCGTCGCATCTGGGAATTCATGGCGGCCCACCACCTCCTGGATCCCGCCAGGGCCGCGGAGCTGTGCACCAACGAAGCCCTTGAACGACAGACCCTCCTGCCGCACACGAGGCGCATCCGCGAATTGGCACTGACCACCGAGGAGACTCAGAAGTTGCGGGAACAGGGCCTGCTGGTAGAGGAGCTCAAGGACCGCTGCGCCCGTATCGGAGGATTGCTGCGGCTCGTCGACGAACCTGTGGCCCTCAAGCCGGCGCAGCAGGCCGTCGTCGCCGCCGTGGCCGAGGGACGCAACGTACTCGGACTGCTTCCCACAGGCTTCGGCAAGAGCTTCACCTTCCAGCTGCCCGCGCTGGTCCTGCCGGGCGTAACCGTGGTCGTCAGCCCGCTCATCGCTCTCATGCACGACCAGGCCCTTGAACTGAACCGGTCCATCGGTGGCGCGGTCCGTGCGCTCATCTCCCCGCTGCGCGAGTCCAGCAGCAGGACCGGTAAGACGGAGGTGACGGACCAGCTCCTCGGTCGAGCCGACCACGGTATCCGCCTGGTCTACGTCAGCCCGGAACGTCTGTGCCAGCGGCGCTTCCGGGAGACCGTCCGCGCGGCCGCGGCGGCGGGCCGGGTGACCCGGATCGCCGTGGACGAGGCACACACCCTTCCGCAATGGGAGGACTTCCGGCCGAGCATGCGCCGGGTCAGCAGGTTCCTGGACGAGCTGCGCCGGGACCACGGGGTGGCGGTCACCGCGGTGACCGCCACCGCCAACAGGGCCGTCCATGAGGCGCTGCGCGAGGGGCTGTTCGGTCTGCCCGCCCAGGTCCCGGAGCCCGCTTCCGCCGAGGCAACCGCCGAGGCGGAGCATCCCGGAGTCGTCGGCGGGCTCCTGACGGTGCGCGAGAACCCGATCAGGCCCGAACTCGCCGTCTTCCGCCGCTCCCTCGACCGGCTCGGACAGGGAGGTGTGGCGGGGTTGGTCGAGCGCGTCGTCGACGCGCTCGACGGTCACGCCATCCTCTACTGCCTTACCGTCAAGGAGGTCAACACTCTCTACACCCACCTGCGCGAGTACGTGGGTGACGCCGGCGTCCGCGTGCTGCGGTTCCATGGCCGTCTGACGGAGGCGGAGAAGGCGGCCGTCATGACGGAGTTCCGGGAGGCACCCCGGGAAGGCGACGACGGCTTCGCCCCGGTCGTGGTGGTGGCCACCTCCGCCTTCGGGCTCGGTGTCAACCGGCCCGACGTACGCACCGTGATGTGCGTGTCACCGCCTACCGACCTGGCCGCGCTCTACCAGCAGTTGGGTCGGGCGGGGCGGGACGGCGCGGGCCGGGGGACGGCCGGGGACGGTCCCGTCAACAGTGGTCTGGCCCTCGCGACTAGCCGGGGTCTGCGCATGGTTCGTTTCATGACGGGCCAGGAACTGCCCCCGTCGCTGCTCCGGCGCATGGGCAGCCTTGTCCTCGGCCAGCGGGACGGCACGCTCGATCCGGTACGGCTGGCCGACCTGCTCATGGCCGAGGACGCCGCGAGCGGTGCGCTGAGCGAGGTAGAGCTGGACGACCGGCACACCCAGGAGCGCTACCAGGGCGGCATCATGCGGGCGTTCAGCGCGCTTGCCGACCTTAACGCCGTCGAGGACCTCGGCGACCACCCGCCGTTCTGCGCGGTCAAGCCCGGCGACCTCTGCCATGCCGGCCACGGCGCAGGACAGACGCCTACCACTGCACCGGAGCGCGACGAGGAAGAGGCCGGTTCCCTGCGACTGGAGCAGACCGTCATTGACACCGCCCTGTCCTGGGACACCCCACGGCAGGTCGACGTCCGAGCTCTCGACCGGGAACTCGCCGCCCGGTACCCCGAATACCGCTCGGTCGCCGATGGACCGTCGGCGACCTGGGAACTGCTCGCCGACCTCCACGACCGTGGGCTCCTGGACGTCTCCGCGGCACCCAGCCGCCGCCTGGTCACCGGTCTGACCACCCGCACCGGCACCGTGCCCGACGGGTTCCTCCCGCTGCTCGTCCGACGCGGCCGTCGAGCCGCCGAGGAACTGGCCAGGCTCCGGAATTTCTTTGACGCGAGCACGGTCTGCGCCCAACGGGTCTTCGCTGATTACTTCGGTGTCAGCGACCTGCCCGAGGGGTGCTGCACCACGGCCCGCTGCCGCTGCTCGGCCTGCTGGGACACCGGTCGCTGGCCCGTGGAGGACCGGCGCCCTGCCGTCACCCAGGCCTTCGACAGCCCGCGGCCCCGCGAGGGAGGCGGTGCCGACAATCTACTGCGCGACCAGCGCGTCGACCTTCAGCTCCACCGGCTGCTGCAGCTCCAGCCGCAGGGCGCACACCCGCGCCGGCTCTGGCACGCACTGCGCGGCGACGAATCCTCCTACAACCCGATCAATCGAAAGATGATCCCCCTGCCGAGGGCGATCCGGGAAAGCCGCCACTTCGGCGGTCGCGCCGATCTGCCCTATGCAGCAGTAAGCCCGAGCCTCACGCGGCTGGCCGCAGCCGGGGCTGCAGTCGAGGGCCCGGACAGCCTCTGGCGAGCGGTCCGCCCGGTCCGACACACGAGACTCCGCTGGGCGGAAAGCGGATCTGAACGGAAGGACGGCTTGGCGTGACCACGATGATCAGCACTGGACCGGACATTTGGCGGCCGTTCGACGGCGAGCCTGTGCTCACTCCTGCCATGACCGGCGGACGCGGCAGCACACCCGCCGAGGACCTGGAACGGTTACGCCACTATCTGGAGGCGGTCGTCGCCGACCGAGTGTGTCCGGTGCACACCGTGGTCGCCTTTAACGCGGCCTATTTCGGTTACGAACTCGGTGGTGAAGGCCACGGCAAGGGCCCCTTCGACCCAGACGCGTTCCCGTCCCTGACGCTGGGCGACGAAGTACCGGCCCTGCCCGTCGGGGCTCTCGTGCGCATCGAAACCGGATCCGACCCGCTGTACGCGGAAATCGTCTACAAGGAGGGCCGCCACCCCGGCGTCGAAGAGGGTGCCGACGTACCCGCGTGGGTGTCCGGGGCACCGGCCGGTGTCCGAGGACCGGGCGAACTATCGGAGGCACCGGACCCAGTGCGCCGGGAGCTGCTGGTCCCTGATCTCGCGGCCTTCGGCTCCGCGCTGCAGCTCGACGAGGTGAAGTTGCAGCGTTTCCGGGCCCGTCAGAAGTGGCTTAACAAGGACGGCCACGTCGTCGTTGACGCCCGCTACGGCTCGGCGCCGCAGGCCGGGCTCGACGACTGCACCGCTTTCGTGCAGCACCTGCTGACCCACCAGCGGGAGGCACTGGCGAGCCCCCTCGTTCCCGTGTCCGTCGCCCACTTGGCCGGAAGTGGCACGGAGGAGCGGGTGAAGAACGCCCTCAGCGGACTGCTGGACACCATCGATCACGCCTTGCGCACCAGCGACAACCTGCGCAGCTGGGGTCACTACGCACTGACCCGTACCCGCATCGGGGTCGCCCTCGGCCAGGACGGGCCGCTGGGCGGCGACGATCTGAGAGCCCTTACTGGC
This sequence comes from Streptomyces sp. NPDC104814, assembly GCF_055583185.1. Classification (NCBI taxonomy): domain Bacteria; kingdom Bacillati; phylum Actinomycetota; class Actinomycetes; order Kitasatosporales; family Streptomycetaceae; genus Streptomyces; species Streptomyces sp. NPDC104814. The sequence continues at coordinate 1,076,816 of NZ_JBVJOL010000001.1, forward strand.
TCCTTGGAACGCAGTGCGGCCCCTGCCACCCGCCGACGGCGCGGCCTGAATGGTTCCCGCACGGTGTACACAGCGATCGGGCCGAGGCTGCGCGGCGTCGACGGTGCCGAACCACTGCTGAACGGAGTGGAATACGCGGTCACGGTGTGCCGCGCCAACCTGGCGGTCGCGGACTTCGTCCGGGGAGACACGGACAACGGCCTACGCGTCGAGAGCGACGTACGGATCACCCTCGACGACGATTTCCAGAACGGTGGCATCTGGCGGTCCCACTACCCGGGCTCGGAGGAGGCGGACGACAGTGATCCGCTGCGCCCAGCGGGGCGCGGCTGGCATGACACGGTGCATCCACCTGCGCCGCCCCGGCCTGTCGCGGTGCCGCACGTACAGTGCGTCCCCCAAGAGGAGCAGCCTGAGGACAAACCGTACGTCGATGCCGAACCCGCGGACACCCCGCTCGTGGACGGTGACTGGATCGGTCCGCCGAACTACCTGAGGATCAACGACAGCGAGATCTGCTGGCAGATCCCGCTGCGTCTCGCCCACCTCATGGGGGACCGACTGCCGTTGAGTGCCAGGGCCCGGGACGGGTTGGCATATCTCGGCACGGATGTGCGGGTACGCCTGGAGCTCAGCCACCCCGGCGGCGAGCTCGACGTGTCCGAGGAAGTCCAGGAGGTGCTTCTGGATCTCACCGGGGAGACCGGCATGCTCCGGAACGTCCAGTGGCCCATCGACTTCTTCCCCGGGCTGTGTCTGTACATCCAGTGGCCGCGCGGCGGCACCGTTTTCCGGGTGCACACCGTCGAACTGGAACACCCCGTCGACATCCACGGGCAGCTCATCGCGCACCGCTACGATCCGGGAGTGCTCACCCGGGAAGGAGCGCCTGGCAGTGACCGGGACGGTGACTCGTCCGCCGGCCTCGACACCCGGCGTCTCGTCCTGCGTGCCGTGCGTCGCTTCGGCCGCCTCACGCCCGACGGACATGCCCTTCTCGACAGGGCCGCACTCCCTCGAGGCGTCTACGGCACAACTCCCGCCCCCCACCAAGTCACCGCACTGGAGGAGGCTGTGGACGAGCTCCTCGCCGAAGACCACCTGTACCCGGCCATCGGCAGTCGCGGTGTAAACGGCGAGCCCCACCATCCTGCCCGCGACGGCGAGCCGCCCATCGCCCTGATCGGTTACGCGCCGAACCCTGTGGTGGTGCCACGGCCGGGCTCGGGCGCCGGAGCGCCGCCGCAGGTCCACGGTGTCGCGCACTACGTCCACGGCTTTCTGCGGAGGCTGCCTGCGGGCTCGAATCCGACGGATGCCCAGCGCGCTGCCTACCGCGAGCACTGCCGCCACGTCGGAAAGGCGGACGGCTGGGAACTGCCGCCCGGCTACACCTTCGTCACGGAACACTCCCGCCGGCGCTGATCCGCCCCGGCCGGATCGGCCGGGCATGCGCTCGCCACACGCCACACCCCCCGCATCCACATCACAGGAAACAAGAGATCGGGACTGAATGACCGTCAGCTATCCCGTGGTTGCCAAACCACCGTACTCCCCGCTCGGCACACCGGTTGGTTTGCTCAGGGAACTCGCCGCAACACTCGACGGGCTCGGCCAGGTTTTGGACGCTGCCCTGGACGCCCTCACGGTCGGCGAGACGGAACTCGCGTTGAACTCCCTTGGCCCCAAGGATCGTCAGGCCATCATGAGGGGCCTCGGCTTCCGCAAGGTCGAGCCGCGCCGATTCGGACGCGTGCTCAGTGAGCAGGTCCTCAAGCGGCTGCAGCGGATGGAGCCGACTCACCACAGGCATGCCGCGTCCCATCTCACCGCCCGGATCATGAACGACATCGATCACGTGGTCGCTGAGGGCGGGGTCGCCGACATGAGCCCCGGTCTCGTAGACCGCTGGGGTACCTGCCTGCTCCGTTTGGCGCTCTTCTCCCACCTTCAGGCTTCGGCGCACGACGCCCGACTGCTCGTATGGGCCGCGGAACACGACTGGTTCGGCATGGAGGCGGACGAGGCGGCACTGGCCGCCGTACTCAAGGCCGCTCAGCAGGTGATCGACGCGACTCCCGAGTCTGACCACGTTACCGCGCTGGACGAGGATGCGGCGGCTCAGGAAACTCAGCCGACCGCTGCTGTCCCGGTTCCCCGGCGGCCCGATCACCTCTCGGTTCCGGACCTGGCAGAGTCCTCAGCGCAGCAGGGAGAGCAGCCCCCTGGTGAGGGGTGTTCCTTGGACGACCTGGCCTTCGTCGAGGAGAAGCTCAAGCACGCCGTCGAGCAGGCACGAGGCGCCGCCGACCGCGTGAGCGCCGCACTGCTCGATGGGTGCCCGCCCGCCGACACGGATCTGGCGCCGCTTGCCACCGTCGCCCCGGCGTTCTCCCGTGCGCGGGGCGTACTCTCCGCACTCGGCGTCACCGGAGTCACCGATCGCCTCACCGATGTCCTGAGGGCGACCGACGAGGTTCGTGCACGCGTCGAACGGAAGGAGAGGAATGCCGAGGCCCGTCACGTGGTCGAGACGGTGACGGCTCTAGGCTGCTCTCCGGGCAGTGCGGTGGCCGCGGTGATCGCGGACGCCAGGCTGAGGGCGGAGTCACTGCTTGCGAAGCAAGAGTGGGACGAACAGGACGACGCGTACGCACACGTTCTCAAGCTGCTGGTGCGCCTCGCTGGCATGAAGGACCGGTTGGACGCACAGCAGGAGATCATCGAACTCCAACAGCAATTGTCGGTCGCACACCCGCCGTACGCTGTGGCCGCCGTCCTGTACCATCAGATTTCGCTGGCCGAGGACAGGCCTACCACCCACGACACGGCCGCCGCCCCGCAGGGCGAGGACTCCGCCGAGGTTCCCGAAGCGCCGGCACTGGTCACATCCTCGGAGGCGGCCACCGCCGCACAGGCTGACATCGGCGCGCCTGAGACGCAGGACCACAGCACTCCCGACTCTGTCATGGCCGAGCTACCTCCCCGGTCCGCCGACCCCGACCAGCAGCAACCGGCGGGGGAAGGGCGGGTCGCGGCCGACCCCGCGGTGACCGCTGCCGTCGACAACACCATGGGTACCGCCCACCACACGGGAACGAAGGACATTGAACCCGTCCTCGCCCGGCTCATCGCCGAGAAGCGCTTCGGGCTTGCCGCCCACCTTTCGCAGGCCGCCGACCGCCCGGACACCGAGTCCACGGTCCTGCGCCTGGCCGCCGCGGCGACACTGCTGCACTCCAGGACCGGGCGAGCGGCTCAGGTCATTGAGGAAGCACTGAACGAGTGGGAAGCCCGTAAGGAGGGCGACAGTGACGCGCTGTCCTTGCTCCTGCTGCCCACGCTGGTCCGTGCGGCCCTCGTGACCGGTGCGCCCGTCGTAGGTGCGCAGCTGAGGGCGCTGGCCCCGCAACTGCCCGATGCCCTGCACGAAGTGGCCACCATGGTTGCAGAGCGCGCACTGCAGGGAGCACTACTCATCGCGCCGCCCCATGCCGTTGTTGCAGATGTCTCCCACACCGAGGGCGAACTGCGTGCGGCCGTGGATGCCTGCCAGGCTCTGCTTACCGTGCCTCGGTTGCGTTTCCAACGGGCCAGTGCCATGGTGCAGAGCTGGCTGGCGCCGACCGGTCTGCTCGGCAGCGTGCTCACCGCCATCGTGGCCGGGGCCCCGGACGCCGAACACCTGGCCGACGAGCTGCTGGAGAAGCTCGCTCGCCGAGTTCAGGTCGAGGCCGCGATCGACGAGATGGACGCCGCGCTTCGCGGGCCTGGCGGTCGTGGAATCCAGGGGTCGGGTCGCAACAACGTCCGCCACTGCCTAGAGCGCGTCCGGGATGCCGTTCGGCAGTGGCGTGCGGTCAAGCGGGATCTGGAAGCAGGACGCGTGGAGGAGAACGTGTGGGCGTTCCAGTCCGTCGCATCCCTGCGCCTCTCCCTCCTCGGCCTGCGTGAACGGGTCGCCGACGACCTCACCGCGGCCGAACGCAGCTCCGCCGTGTTGGCGAAAGCCACCGCCTACGTGGCGCGGGACCTGTTCGCCGAGGTCTTCCACGGGTTGGATGCGAACAGGGGACCGGTCGAGACGGGAGCCGAACCGGACGTTCAGACGGTTTTGGACGTCGAGCTCCACAAGGCCGAGCCTGCTGTGCCGGGCGAGAAGCCGACCTTGGACCGCTTGCTGATTGCAGTGGACCGTACCTGGGACGACGCGATTGAGCAGCAGCTCGCCCGTGACGAATTCGGTGTGACTCGCATCATCACGGACCTCGCGGACCTCGATGTCCTTCCTGCGGCCCACACCTTGTCGCTCTCGGAGGAGCGTCGCGCACACCTCGGCGCTTTCGAGAAGGAGCGCCACGCGGCGCTCGCCGAGAAGCAGCGGCAACTGGCCGCCCGGCTCCGGCGGTCCCAGGCTGACGAGGCGCTCACCGTCGAACAGGACGTCAGCCTCCAGGAGCTGCTCGCGGACGCCCGAGCACACCTGGAGCACGACCGGCCGGGCGAGCTGGCCGCGGTCCGTCGCAACCTCGACCGAGTCGAGGAACTGCTGCCCCGCTACCGCGAGGAAGCCGCTGACCGGCTGCGTGCCCGGCTGGCCGCGCTGACGGAGGTGAGCGCGGAGGATCGCGAACGAGTCCTGCGCAATCTGGACACCGACAGCCTAGCCACCGCGGCTGAACTGGTCTACTTCCTCGAACTGGGCGAGCCGGTGCCGGAGATCAGGTCTGAGGACTCGCATCTGGAAGCCTTCTTTCCCGCCGTGCCGGACTCGTTGCCGGGCGGCATCGACGCGGAGCTGATCGCGGCCGTCCGCGCCCGTGGCCGATACGGCGACAACGTCGCGCTGGACTACGCAGGACTTTCGGAGGAGGAAGCCGAACGGGCGACCGCAGCTCTGGAGTTGTGGAGCACGCTCGCCGCGACCAAGGACCGTATCAACATCAACCCACGCGAGAGCCTCAATCCGGCTCTGGCCCTCCTCGGATACGAGGCCCGGCGCGCACGGCCTCTGGACGACCTACCGCGCGGCAAGGACTACCGCTTCTTCGAACTCGCACCCGTGCACGTCACCGGCCGTGCCTGGGCGCCCGCCTTCGGATCGCAGATCAAGGACCGTGGCGGCAAGCTCCGCGCCCTGTTGATCTGGGGCCGGCCCGCGGCCAAACTGCTCATCACCCGCGCCCTACAGGATCCCGACGAGAGCAGTCTGCTGGTCGTCCACTTCGGGACGCTGGACAGCAGGACCCGAAATGAGCTGGCCGCTGCCTCCCAGGACACCAAGCCGATCATGGTCGTGGACGACGCCGCGCTGGCCTACCTCATTGCGCACGGCAACCGGCGGGTGGACGCCACGACCGAGACGCTGTTGCCGTTCTCTGCGGTGAACCCGTACATCAAGGAAAAGCGGGGCCAGATCGGCCGGGAGATGTTCTACGGCCGGGACCGCGAGCGCAAGAGCATCCACGATCCTGCGGGGACCCAAATCCTCTATGGCGGCCGGGGTCTCGGCAAGTCGGCCCTGCTCGCCGACGCGGGGGACCGTTTCGAGGAGCAGCGGCCGGGGTCCTACCGCAAGCTCTACCTCAACCTGGACAAGATCGGTATCGGCCGGGGCACCGCACTCGGTGCCGAAGCCATCTGGCCCACGCTGGACCAGGAGCTGATCAGGCAGGGCGTACTGGAGGAGCCTCGACGCCGGGGTCCACAACAGGAGGCATGGCAGCGGGTCACCGACGGGATCGCACGGTGGCTCGCTCAGGATCCCGACCGGCGGCTACTCATCCTCCTCGACGAGTGCGACCGCTTCTTCGAGGCAGACGTCCCCGAGTGCACGGAGACCCGTCGGCTGCGTGGACTGGGCGAGGACTCGCGCGGGCGGGCCAAGGTGGTCTTTGCCGGGCTGCACTCGGTGCAGCGTTTCACCCGGCTCGCCAGGAACGGCCCGTTCAGCCACTTGGCGCAGACCCCGACGGTCGTCGGACCGCTCGCCCCGCAGTTCGCCGCCGACCTGATCGTGCACCCGATGCGTGCGCTCGGCTTTGAGTTCGCCGACGTTGACCTTGTTAACCGGGTGCTCGGATTCTGCTCGTACCAGCCCTTCCTACTGCAGATCTTCGGCAGCCGGATGGTGCAGGTCATGCAGGACAAGCGGGCGCGCGCACCACTCGCGGCGCCTCCATACACCATCGAGGAGTCCGATGTCGACGCGGTGGAGCAGGACACCTCGCTGCGCTCCGACATCACCGCGGCCTTCAAAGACACCCTCGCCCTCGACGACCGCTACCACGTCATCGCCAATGTCCTTGCCCAGCATGCCCGGGACAACGGTCTGGAAACCCGGCTCAGTGACAGGGAGTTGCGGGAGGAATGTGCCGGTTGGTGGCCCCGCGGCTTCGAGCACCTGGACAGCGAGGGTTTCCGTGCTTATCTGCAGGAGATGGTCGGCCTCGGTGTCCTGGCGCCGAACAACGACGGGCAGGGCTGGCATCTGCGGGGGCCCAACGCGCTGCGCATGATCGGTACCGCCCAGGAGATTGAGGCCCGGCTGCTGCGAGCGGAGACGGAGTCCCGGCTGGAGGAGACCGTTGTCCTGGAGAGCCGTCCGGACCTCTCTGACGGCAGGTCGGCCCCGCTTACCGTTAACCAGATTGATTACCTGCTGGGCGAATACGTCAACCAAGTCCGCGTCGTTCTCGGTACGCAGGGGACCGGCGTCGCGGATGTGGAACGGACTCTGCGTGAGGTGACCGGCAGGGTGGCGGGCTGGTCCGTGCCCGCGATCGGGAGCGCCAAGGCGTTCCGCAGGGAGCTCGCCGTCGGCCGCGCCGGCGAGCGGCGACTGCTCATCAGCGATCTCTCGCAGAGTAGTGAGAAGTCCTGCCGGGAGTCCTTCGACCTGGCCAGGGCCGTGCTGCCCGACGCCGCCGAGGCGACCCGCTCAGTGGTCCTCGTGTCGGGTGTGGAACAGCTCGGCTTCTGGTCTGGCCTTCTCACCGATCCCGACGCCGACCATGACACCGTCGTGGTGCTGCGCCGGCATGACCTGCGCAGCCTGAAGGACTGGACGCAACGCCACAGCCTGTGCGAGACGGAGGAACGGCTGACGCGCCTGGCGGAGGCGACCGGTGGCTGGCCGTACCTGTTGGACAAGGCGCTGCAACTGCGTGATCACCGACCGAACCAGGACCGAGTGCTGGCAGACTTGACGTCGTGGCTGGAGCAGGGCAGCGGCGCCGAACAGTTCGTCGACGCCGTGGGACTACTGGAGAACGACACCCTCAAGGCCGCTTACGACGGGGTCGTTGAGCAGCTCGGTACCGACTGGCATGACGACGCCTACCTCGTCACTGCGGCCGAGATGGCTGGTCTCTCGTCCGGGGAGGCGCGTGGTGCCGTCGTCTGCCTGGAGGCCCTCCAGGTGTTCGACCGGGACGGGACGCGCCTGCGCGTGGAGCCGGTCCTCCATACGGCGCTGGGCGTACTTGAGGCCAAGGTCTGACCCACCGAGTGGGGCCGGGGTCGCCCCCGGCCCCACTGAGACTCGACCAGCACACCCGCCTACTGTCAACGGGCACAATCGGAGTTTCGACACCCCTTTCTATCTCGTTGCCGAGATTGCTTTGCCATGGCAAACCCTTCGCGCTGATACCTGTGAGGCGCACGCACCTGATGCAACGTCAGACAAGTCAGCATCTGGTCAGCATCAGTTCCCGGACATCCTGACTAGGCTGTCCGAACAGGTACCTGGTCGGTGGCGTCTCAACAGGGTGGTTGACGCGAAAGCCCAGGCAGGGAGCCTTGCCCCCACTGGCAAGCGATGTTCCTCACAAACATCGACTTCGACGCGTGCCGGTGTAGAGTTAAGACCGCCCTTGACCTGCAGAAAGCTGGCAGGGAGCCGTCTTCCAGGAGTCCAAAGTGCTGCGTACTCTGTTCAAGTCCAAGATCCACCGCGCCACCGTCACCCAGGCCGACCTGCACTACGTGGGATCCGTGACCATCGACGCCGAGTTGCTCGAGGCCGCCGATCTGCTGCCCGGTGAGCTGGTGCACATCGTCGACATCACCAACGGGGCGCGGCTCGAGACGTATGTCATCGAGGGGGAGCGCGGGTCCGGGGTGATCGGGATCAACGGGGCCGCCGCCCATCTTGTGCACCCCGGCGACCTGGTGATCATCATCAGTTACGCTCAGGTCACCGACGCCGAGGCGCGGGCGCTGACGCCGCGGGTGGTGCACGTGGACCAGGGCAACCGGATCGTGGCCCTGGGTGCCGACCCGTCGGAGCCGGTGCCGGGCTCGGACCAGGAGCGCAGCCCGCAGGCCGTCTCGGCCTGACGCGAGCCGGAACCCATGATCAGGAGCGTGGCATGAGCGACATCGAGATCCGCGACGACCGGGCCGCCGGCCGGCTGGAGGCCCTCGGCAACGGCGAGGTCGTCGGGCACATCGAGTACTTCGTGCTCGACGCTCCGGCAACCGCCCTGGTCCCGGTCCACACGATCGTCGAGCCCGCGCACGAGGGGAAGGGCATCGCCTCCTCCCTCGCGCGCGAGCTGTACGTCATCGCCGCGCGCGAGGGCGTTCCGGTCGCCCCGCTGTGCCCGTACGTCGTGAAGTGGGCCGCCAAGCATCCCGACGAGGCCCCGGCCGCCGACCCCGAGCTGCGCACCGCGGCGAAGGCATGGCTGGCGGCCCACCCCGGGCGGTTCTAGAGCCCGGCGCCGGTGCCCTGCGCCCCTAGTGGCGCAGGTCACATTCGGAGCTGTCACATCGGGGCCGCCTGCCGCGTCGTATGGGTGCACGTGACGACGACTCACAGGGAGCCCATGATGAACGCTCGGCTGAACCTCTTCGAGAACCCGGTGACGGGCAAGCTGTTCCGGCACTTCAACGCCGCCGGAAAGGTGATCGGCGACTCCTCGCTGCCCGCCTCCACCCAGGAGCTGGTGAAGATCCGGGCCAGCCAGATCAACGGCTGCGGGTTCTGCACCGACATGCACACCAAGGACGCCGCGGCCGCCGGCGAGACCTCGGTACGCCTCAATCTCGTCGCCGCCTGGCGGGAGGCGACCGTGTTCACCGACGCCGAGCGCGCCGCCCTGGAACTGGCCGAGGAGGGCACGCGGATCGCGGACGCGGCCGGCGGTGTCCCCGACGAGGTGTGGGCGAACGCCGCCAAGCACTACGACGAGGAGCAGCTCGGGGCGCTGGTCGCGCTGATCGCCCTCATCAACGCCTACAACCGCGCCAACGTCCTCGTCCAGCAGCCGGCGGGCGGCTACGAGCCGGGCATGTTCGGCTGACGGATCGTCCGGTCGTCCGGGCGACGTGGTAAGGGGGAGCCGTGAGGGGGCGAGGGGGCCCGTCCGCCAGGGCGGAGGGCCGGGCCGGCCTCGCCCCCCGCGCCGGCCGTGGCGGTCGGGTCCGCGCTGCACGCACCGGCGTTGGGCCATGCGGAGGGCGCGTCACGGCTCCACCGGGTGACTGGCCGCGGGGGCGCCGGGTACGCGGGGGAGTAGTCCAGCAGCCACCGTCGACCGACCGGCCGGAGGACGCCATGACCGACCCGTTCCATGACCCGGTGCATCCGGGCCCGACACCCGGCCCGGATCCCCAGCCGCCCTACGGGGATCCGGTGTCGCCCCCGGACCCCACCCCGACCCCCCAACCACCCGGCCCGGGCCCCCAGCCGACCCCTCAGCCCCCGGGGCCGGGGCCCGAACCGACTCCTCAACCCCCAGGCCCCGAGCCGACCCCGCAGCCCCCGGGCCCCGGGCCCGAACCAACTCCCCAGCCGCCGGGGCCGGGTCCGCAGCCGACTCCGCCTCCGCCGCCGGGTCCCGGGCCGATCCCGCCTCCCGGGCCCGGCCCGAACCCGCAGCCACCGGGGCCGACCCCGCTCCCGGAGCCGGACCCTTCCCCGATCCCGCCGGGCCCCGAGCCCGTTCCGAGCCCGGAACCCGGGCCACCCCTGACCTAGCCGGGGCGCTGTACGGCGCGGCGAAGAGGCGCGGCCGCCCTGGTGGTCCGGGCGGCACCGCTGTGCGGCCCCCAGGCAGCCCGTGGGGCACCGCCGGTGGGCGGTCTCTCCGGCAGTACGTGCAGACACCGCCCGGGGGACGGCCTCTCCGGCAGTCCGCGGCACTGCCTGGGGCATGGCCTCCCGGCATTACGGCGGGGGGGAACCGCCGGGGGCGGCCTGCCGGCAGTACGTGAGGCCCCCTGGCGGGCGGCCCCCCGGCAATCCCTGGCCCGCCGCCGGACAGGCCCCCCGCCGGACAGCGGGCGGGCGGCCCCCCGGCAATCCCTGGCCCCCGCCGGACCCCCCCGCCGGACAGCCCCCCGCCCCTACGCCGTGACCTCCGACCGGTCCCCGCCCCACAGCGTGTGGAAGGAGCCGTCGCGGTCCACCCGTCGGTAGGTGTGCGCGCCGAAGAAGTCGCGCTGGGCCTGGGTGAGGGCGGCCGGGAGGCGTTCGGCGCGCAGGGCGTCGTAGTAGGCGAGGGCCGCGGCGAAGCCCGGGGTCGGCACGCCCTGGAGGGTCGCGGCGACCAGCACCTCGCGCCAGCTGTCCTGCGCCGCCGCGATCTCCCGGGCGAACGTCTCGTCGCTCAGCAGGCTCGGCAGGTCCGGCCGCGCGTCGTACGCGGCGCGGATACGGTCCAGGAACGCGGCCCGGATGATGCAGCCGCCGCGCCAGATCGACGACACCGCTCCCAGGTCGATGTCCCAGCCGTACTCCTCGCTGCCCGCGGCGATCTCGTGGAAGCCCTGCGTGTAGGACACGATCTTCGAGGCGTACAGCGCCTGCTCCACCCGGTCGGCGAAGGTCGCGGCGTCCGCCTTGGACAGCGGCGCCGCCTTCGGACCGGCCAGCTCGCGGGACGCGGCCCGCAGCGCCGCGTGGCCCGACAGCGACCGGGCGAAGACCGCCTCCGCGATGCCCGACACCGGTACGCCGAGGTCGAGGGCGATCTGGACCGTCCAGCGGCCGGTGCCCTTCTGCTCGGCCTGGTCCACCACCACGTCCACGAACGGCTTGCCCGTGGCCGCGTCGACGTGCGCCAGCACCTCCGCCGTGATCTCGATCAGATACGAGTCGAGCCGGCCGGTGTTCCAGGTGCGGAAGATCTCCGCGATCTCCGCCGGCGTGTATCCGGCGACCTCGCGCAGCAGCTGGTACGCCTCGCCGATCAGCTGCATGTCGGCGTACTCGATGCCGTTGTGCACCATCTTCACGAAGTGCCCGGCGCCGTCCGGACCGACGTGCGTCACGCAGGGCGCCCCGTCCGCCGCCTTCGCGGAGATCTTCTCCAGCATCGGACCGAGCGAGTCGTACGACTCCGTCGAGCCGCCCGGCATGATGCTGGGGCCGTTGAGCGCGCCCTCCTCGCCGCCGGAGATGCCCGTGCCGACGAAGTGGATGCCGCGTTCGCGCAGCTCACGCTCGCGGCGCCGGGTGTCCGCGAAGTGCGCGTTGCCACCGTCGATGATCATGTCGCCGGGCTCCAGCAGCGGGGCGAACTCCTGGATCACCGCGTCCGTCGGCTCGCCGGCCTTCACCATGATCACCAGGCGGCGCGGCCGCTCCAGCGCATCCACGAACTCCTTGGCGGTCTCGGTCGCGACGAAGTCGCCCTCGTGCCCGAACTCCTCCACCAGCGCGTGCGTCCGCGCCGCCGTCCGGTTGTGCAGCGCCACCGCATAGCCGTTGCGCGCGAAATTACGGGCGAGATTGCGGCCCATCACCGCGAGTCCGGTGACGCCGATCTGCGCTGAAGTGCTCATACCGTCTGCTCCCGAAGACCTAGAAGACATGGGGACTGCAAGACATGGGAAGGGTGGGGGAAGATCGTGCCGTTCCTGCCCGCCAGTATCGCCTCTCGACCATGCTGACGTGCCGCTACGCCCGCCGCACATCCGGCGGGCGCCGCACCCCCAGTACGCACGGAAGGTGCCCGGTGCCTCAGTCTCCGGCTCAACGGACGGCTGTTCCCGGCCACTTGGCACCGGGGGAGGCTGATTCGCTGTCTTGTCACGGTCTGTTCCCGGCGCCTACTGTGCCGCTCCTGACGCTCACGCGTGTCGAGGGGGGCTCCCAGCATGGCCGTACGCGGCCGGCACCGCCGGTACCAGCCGAACAGGATCAACCGCGCCTCACTCACCGTCACGGCGGGCGGTGCGGGCATCGCCCTGCCGCTCATCGGTGCCGGTGCCGCGCACGCCGCCGACCTGTCCACGTGGAACAAGGTCGCCGCCTGCGAGTCCAGCGGCCACTGGAGCGTCAACACCGGCAACGGCTATTACGGCGGCCTGCAGTTCACCCAGTCCACCTGGGCGGCGTACGGCGGCGGCAAGTACGCCGCGCGTGCCGACCTCGCCACGCGGCAGCAGCAGATCGCCGTCGCCGAGAAGGTGCTCGACGGACAGGGCCCCGGCGCCTGGCCGGTGTGCTCGGTACGCGCCGGGCTGACCAGAGGTGGCCCGGCAGCCGACGTCCATCCGGACAGCGCCCGCACCGCCGCCCGGCCCGCGCAGCGGTCCGCCGAGCGCTCGCTGCCCGACGTCCAGCCGCAGACCACGCCCCAGTCCCGGGCGGGCCGCACCGAGATGTACACCGTGATCCACGGTGACACCCTGTCCGGCATCGCCGAGACAGAGCACGTGCCCGGGGGCTGGCAGCGGCTGTACGAGGCGAACCGCACCACCATCGGCGCCGACCCCGACCTCATCATCCCCGGCCAGCGGCTGCGGGTGCACGGTGGCGGTGCCACGAAGGCCGCCCCGCCGAGCCACCGCCACGCGGGCAGTGCGGCGCCGGCGCAGAAGTCGCCCGAGAGGACCGCGAAGAAGGCGCCGAAGCAGGCACCGAAGAAGGCCGCGGACAAGGCGGCGGACAAGGCTGCGGAGAAGGCCAGGAAAGCCGCGCCGGGGCCGAGCCGGAAGGCAACCGGCGCTCACGCCCTCGTCGCGCCCGTCAGCGGTGGCGTCGGCACGATGTACCACGTCGCGGGTTCCTCCTGGTCGAAGGGCTACCACACCGGCGTCGACTTTCCCGTGCCGACCGGCACGTCCGTGCGCGCCGTCGGCTCGGGCGAGGTCGTGGACGCGGGGTGGGGCGGGTCCTTCGGCTACCAGGTGGTCATCCGGCACGCCGACGGCCGCTACACCCAGTACGCCCACCTGTCGGCGATCTCCGTGCGGGCGGGACAGTCCGTGGGCGGTGGTCAGCGCATCGGCCGTACCGGCTCCACCGGCAACAGCACCGGCCCGCACCTGCACTTCGAGGTCCGTACCGGACCCGGCTTCGGCACGGACGTGGACCCGCTGGCGTATCTGCGGGCCGGCGGCGTCAGGATCTGACCCGGGCGCGGTGCCGGTCCGGTACCAGGACCGGTACGCCCGGCACGAGCACCGGGACACAGGGGCTGACGTAGAGCGGGGCACAGACGTAGAGCACCTCGTCCGGCGCGCTCGCCGGCTCCCCGCCCCGGTACGCCGCCGCACGCCCGCCGTAACCCGCCGAGGCCGCGGGAGCGGGCCGTACGCCTCCCTGCGCGGGCACGGCCGCCACGACCGGTACCTCGACGGACGCCGGTTCCGGCGCCGGCGCCCCGGCGAACCCGAGTGCGGGCGCCGGCACCGCGGGCGGCATCTCCGCGGACCCCGGTACAGACGCCCGCACGTCCGACGGCATCTCGACGGCCCCCAGTACAGGTGTCGACACCCGCCCCGGCACCTCGTCCGGTCCCGCCGCAGGCACCGGCGGTACCGGCCGCTCCGCCCCGCGCGCCCCGGCCGTCTCCGCCAGCCGCTCCGTCGTCAGCAGGATGAGCCCGCCCGCCGCGAGGATCCCGCAGCCCAGCGCCAGCACCGTGCCGGTCGTGCCGTGGCGGAAGGTCTCGCCGAACATCGTGATGCCCACCGCCGCCGCGACCACCGGGTTCACCACCGTCAGTGTGGCCAGCGGCGCCGTCAGGCCGGCGCCGCGGTAGGCGGCCTGGGAGAGCAGGACCCCGGCGCAGGCGAACGCGCCGATGACCGCCAGCGACGGCACGTCGGACAGCGCCGGGCCGTCGGTGAAGTCCACGGCGACGGTCTTGGTGAACACCGAGGACATGCCGAACGCGACACCGGCGGCGGTCGCCAGCAGAACGCCGCGCACCGCCGGGTGCCGGTGCGCGGCCCGGCCCGCCACCATCAGCGCCGCGACCGCACCGCCGGCGACCAGCGCGCCGGCCACGCGCTGCGCCGTGTCCAGCGACTGCGCCGCCGACATCCCGACCAGGGCCAGCAGACCCGCCAGTCCCACCGTGGCCATGATCGCGCCCCGCCAGGCGGTCGCCCCGGCCCGGCGGCCGACGAACACGGCCGCCATGGGCAGCGCCAGCACGATCGTGAGCGCGCCGAGCGGCTGCACCAGACTGAGCGGGCCGCAGGCGAGCGCCACCACGTGCAGCAGACCGCCGAGGCCGTTCAGCGCCAGGGCACCCCACCAGGCGGGCCGGCGCATGGGGGCGTAGCTCTCGCCGGGGCCGGTCGCGGCGACCCGCTCCTGCACGATCGCCCCGGCCGCGTAGGCGACGGCGGAGACGAGCGACAGCAGCACGGACAGCGCGAGGGCGCTCATCAGCGGCTCCTTCGCGGGAGGCGGGGGCCCCGGGCCCGGCGCGACGAACAGTCGGCTTGCATGAGCAACACGATGCCGCTTCGCCCTCTTCCCGTCGTCGTCCCTGAGCACGCAATGCTTCCTACTGCCGATGGAGTACGACTCGGCTCCCGTCATCCCTCAGAGGGGTGACAGCGCCGCCGACCCGGTGATCACGGCCTCGAACGCCCTTGGTACTACTGCTGTCCGTGGACCTCGACCCCGGCCTCGCCGCCCTCCGCCCGCTCGGCGGCTTCTTCGTCCTGCGCGCCGCCGGACCCGAGCACCGCGGGCTGCCCACCCTCGCGGACGCCTACGACGCCGGACGGGCGCTGCCCACCCCCGCGGACTCCTGCGGTGGCGGACGGGGGCAGGTCCACCCGGATCCGCTCGACGTCCGGGTGCGCAGGGTCGCCGCCGGTGTCCGCGCGCCCGAAGCGCGGGTCGCGGCGTCCCTCGCGCACCAGGGGCTGGCGGCCAGGCTGTGGTCCGTCGCCCTGGGCTGCGCCGTGCTGTACGGCACGCTCCCCGACCTGGACCCGCGGCTGCTGCGCTGGGACCCGGAGGGCAGCACGCCCGACGACCTGTGGCTCACGGAGCTGCGCCCTGGCCCGCACGCCCCGGCCGCACCGGGGGACGACCCCCGCTCCGCTCCGCCGGATCTCGCCCGCGCCGTCCTGGACGGCCATCTGCACCCGCTCGCCGCGGCCCTGCGCGCCCGTCACCGCCTCGCCCCCGGCCTGCTGCGCGGCAACGCCGCCTCGGCGCTGGCCGGAGCCGGCCGCCAACTGCACGGCTGGGCGCTCGCCCACGACCGCCCCGACACGGCGTCCCACGCCCGCACCCTGACCGCCGCCCTGCTCGCCCACCCCGCCCTCGTCGGCGCCGGCACCACGACCGGCACCCAGACCGGTCCCGCGACCGGCACCCCGACCGTCCCCGGCACCGGCGGTCCTACCGGTTTCCCGGCGTTCCGCCGCCGCAGTTGCTGCCTGTACTACCGGGTGCCCGGGGGAGGCGTGTGCGGCGACTGTTGCTTCTTGAGGCCCCCGCGCTCTTCCCCACGCGCCCCGTCTGGGTGACCATGAAAGGAGACCGTTGGGCAACTGCCGCCGAGCACAGGGGGTCGACGGGTGCGAGTGGGACTGCTGACCCGGGAGTACCCCCCGGACGTGTACGGCGGCGCGGGCGTCCATGTGGAGTTCCTGGCCCGCGAACTGGCGCCCCTGGTCGATCTCGACGTGCACTGCTGGGGTGAGGGCTCCTCGGCGGACAAGGCGGCCGGCATCCAGCGCCACCGTCCCTGGGCCCGCCTCGACGACGCCAACGACGCGCTGCGCACCTTCTCCGTGGACCTGTCGATGGCCGCGGCCCTGCAGGGCCGCGACCTGGTCCACTCCCACACCTGGTACGCCAACCTCGGCGGCCACCTCGCGAAGCTGCTGTACGGCGTCCCGCACGTGGTGACCGCGCACTCGCTGGAGCCGCTGCGCCCCTGGAAGGCCGAGCAGCTCGGCGGCGGCTACGCGCTCTCCGGCTGGGCCGAGCGCACCGCGATCGAGGCGGCCGACGCGGTGATCGCCGTCTCCGGCGCGATGCGCGAGGACATCCTGGCCTGCTATCCGGCGCTCGATCCCGCCCGGGTGCACATCGTCCACAACGGCATCGACACCGCGCTGTACCGGCCCGACCCCGGCACCGACGCCCTCGTCCGGGCCGGCGTCGACCCGAGCCGCCCGTACGTGCTCTTCGTCGGCCGCATCACCCGGCAGAAGGGCGTCCCGCACCTGCTGCGGGCCGTGCGCGACATCGACCGCGGCGCGCAGGTCGTGCTGTGCGCCGGGGCGCCGGACACCCCGGAGATCGACCGGGAGTTCCGCACGCTGTACGAGGAGCTGAGCGCCGTACGCGACGGGGTCCTGTGGATCCCGCGCATGCTGCCGCGCCCCGAGGTGATCCAGCTGCTCACGCACGCGGCGGCCTTCGTCTGCCCGTCGGTGTACGAGCCCCTGGGCATCGTGAACCTGGAGGCGATGGCCTGCGGCACCCCGGTCGTCGCCTCCCGGGTCGGCGGCATCCCCGAGGTCGTCGAGGACGGCGAGAGCGGGGTACTCGTCGACGTGGACGAACACTTCGAGGCGGGTCTGGCCCGCGCGCTGGACGAGGTCCTCGCCGATCCGGCGGCAGCCCGGCGGATGGGTGAGGCGGGAAGGGAGCGGGCGGTCACCCGGTTCGGCTGGGACGCGGTCGCTCGGCGCACCGTAGCGCTCTACGAGGAGATTCTCGGCGGCATCGAACAGGCGTAACGCGCCCTGACCAGGGGCAGGCATCGGTCAACCAGGTGAGGGGAGCGGCCATGCGTCGTGGTGGTCCTTCGGTGCTCGGCATCGTGCTCGCGGGCGGAGAGGGCAAGCGCCTGATGCCCCTGACCGCCGATCGCGCCAAACCGGCGGTCACTTTCGGCGGGACGTACCGCCTCGTCGACTTCGTGCTGTCCAACCTCGTCAACGGCGACATCCTGCGCATCTGTGTGCTGACCCAGTACAAGTCGCACTCACTGGACCGGCACATCACCACGACCTGGCGGATGTCCAGCCTGCTCGGCAACTACGTCACGCCCGTGCCCGCCCAGCAGCGCCTCGGCCCGCGCTGGTACCTGGGCAGCGCCGACGCCATCCTGCAGTCGCTGAACCTCATCCACGACGAGCAGCCGGAGTACGTCGCCGTGTTCGGCGCCGACCACGTCTACCGGATGGACCCGCGCCAGATGCTGGCCCAGCACATCGAGGGCGGCGCGGGTGTCACGGTGGCCGGGATCCGGGTGCCGCGCAGCGAGTCCTCGTCCTTCGGTGTGATCACCCCGGGTTCGGACGGCCGGACGGTGCAGCGCTTCCTGGAGAAGCCCGCCGACCCGCCGGGCCTCGCGGACGACCCGGCGTGCGTGTTCGCCTCGATGGGCAACTACATCTTCACCACCAAGGCGCTGATCGAGGCCCTCCACCGGGACGCCGAGGACGACCGCTCGGTGCACGACATGGGCGGTTCGATCCTGCCCCAGCTCACCGAGCGCGGGGAGGCGCAGCTGTACGACTTCAGTGCCAACCACGTGCCCGGCGAGACCAGCCGCGACCAGGGCTACTGGCGGGACGTGGGCACCCTCGACGCGTACTACGAGGCGCACATGGACCTGATCGCCGAGCGTCCGGCGTTCAACCTGTACAACCGGCACTGGCCCATCTACACCCACTCCACCGACCTGTCGCCGGCCCGCTTCAACGCCGGGGGCATAGCCGGTGAGTCGATCATCAGTGCCGGGTGCCTGATCCGCGGCCAGGTCACCCGGTCGGTGCTGTCGCCGGGCGTGGTGGTCGACCCGGGCGCGGTGGTGCAGGGTTCGGTGCTGCACGACAACGTGCATGTCGGCCGGGGTGCGATCGTGCGCGGTGCGGTCCTGGACAAGAACGTGGAGGTGCCGCCGGGCGCCACGATCGGCGTCAACCCGAGCCGGGACGCGGAGCTGTACACCGTCTCCAAGGGTGGAGTGATCGCCCTCGGGAAGGGCCAGCGGGTGCTGTAGCCGGCGGACCGGCCGGCCGCTGGCCCCCGCATCGCCCGGACGTGAGCTGCCCTTGGGCGGGCCGTGCCCGGCCGGTGTGCGGTGGCCCGAACGGGCCGCCGGCCACGACCGCCACCCCGGTCGGCCCGCGGCCGTCCGGGTGGGGTGTCGTGCACAGCGTGTGCCTGCCGCGCCGAACCGGCCACAGTGGTCCCATGTGTCCCACCGCCCACTCAAAGGGTGGGACTTAATCTGCTGTTAACTGAGCGTAGCCTGATCGTACTTGACCGTAATCGGGTGCAGGGGTTTGACTGCTGGTTCATCCGTCCGTCGACGCGAGGCAAGCCCTTGACTTCAGATCTGCTCGCACCCCTCGACCTGGCGTTCTGGAACATCGAGACCCCCGAGCATCCCATGCATCTGGGCGCCCTCGGCATCTTTGCCGCGCACTCGCCGACCGCGGGCGCGCACGCGGCCGACCTGCTCGCCGCGCGCGCCGCGGCCGTACCCGGGCTGCGCATGCGCATCCGCGACGTGTGGCAACCCTCGCGGGCACGCTCCCCGTTGTCCTTCGGCGGTGCCGTCCGCGAACCCGTGCCGGACTTCGACCCGCTCGACCACATCCGGCTGCACGCCCCCACCGCCGACTTCCACGCCGAGGCCGGCCGGCTCATGGAGCGTCCGCTGGAACGCGACCGGCCGCCGTGGGAGGCGCATGTGCTGCCCGGCGCCGACGGGGTGTCGTTCGCGGTGCTGTTCAAGTTCCACCACGCCCTGGCCGACGGGCTGCGGGCGCTCGGCCTGGCCGCCGCCATCCTCGACCCGATCGACATGCCCGAGCCCCGGCCCCGGCCCGCCGAGCCGCCCCGCGGACTCCTGCCCGACATGCGCCGGCTGCCCTCGCTGGTGCGCGGCGCGGTCTCCGGTGCGCTGTCCGACGTCGGCCGCGCGCTCGACATCGGCGCCTCGGTGGCCGCGTCCACGCTCGCCATGCGCAGCACGCCCGCGCTGACCGCCGAGCCGTCGGGCACCCGCCGCACGGCCGGCGTGGTCCTCGACCTGGACGACGTGCACCGCGTCCGCAAGACCGTCGGCGGCACCGTCAACGACGTGCTGATCGCGGTCGTCGCCGGGGCGCTGCGGACCTGGCTCGACGAGCGCGGCGACGGCAGCGAGGGCGTCGCGCCCCGCGCCCTGATCCCGGTGTCCAAACGCCGCCCGCGCACCGCCCACCCGCAGGGCAACCGGCTCTCCGGCTACCTGATACGGCTTCCGGTCGGTGAGAGCGACCCGCTGGGCCGGCTCGCCGCGGTCCGCGTCGCCATGGACCGCAACAAGGACGCCGGCCCGGGCCGGGGCGCCGGCGCGGTCGCGCTGCTCGCCGACCACGTCCCGGCGCTCGGCCACCGGCTCGGCGGGCCGCTGGTCTCGCAGGCCGCCCGGCTGTGGTTCGACATCCTGGTCACCAGCGTGCCGCTGCCCAGCCTCAGCCTGAAGCTCGGCGGGAACCCGCTCACCGCGGTCCATCCGCTGGCGCCGCTGGCCCGCGGTCAGTCCCTGGCGGTCGCGGTCTCCACGTACCAGGGCCGGGTCCACTACGGACTCGTCGCCGACGCCGAGGCCGTACCGGATCTCGACCGGTTCGCGGCGGCCCTGACCCGTGAGGTGGAGACCCTGCTCACAGCTTGCGCGCACTGAGGTCGCGCGTTTGGTCCCGGGGTGCGGCGCTCCGTTAGAATTCCGCGTTCGACAGTGGGCGCGGTCGGAGCGCCGCGGGACCAGGACAGGGATCGGCAGCGCGATGACGGTGACAGAGGACGGCTCGGCGATCACGGACGAGGTGGTGTACGGGCCCGGCATCGACCCCGAGCGGCTGGCCGTGTGCCTGAGCGTGCTGGAGGAGCTCGACCGGATCGACGTCGACCACCCCGACGCGATCGCGGTGCGCCGGGCGACCTCGCACATCTACCGCACGGTCAAGCAGCGCCGCCGTCAGGAGCGCCGCGCCGCCAAGACCGCCCACGACCGCGCGGTCACCGAGGCCACCGCGACCGGCTCCGCCGAGCGCATCGACGACGAGACCGAGGGCATCCTGCCGTCCTCCAAGGTCGAGCCCGGCCGGATCGCGGGCATACTCCAGCGCCCCCGCTCCTGCTACACCTGCAAGAAGCGCTATGTAGAGGTCGACTACTTCTACCACCAGCTGTGCCAGGAGTGCGCCGCCCTGAACCGCGCCAAGCGCGACGTCCGCGCTGACCTCGCCGGCAAGCGGGCCCTGCTCACCGGCGGCCGCGCCAAGATCGGCATGTACATCGCGCTGCGGCTGCTGCGCGACGGCGCGCACACCACGATCACCACGCGCTTCCCGAAGGACGCCATCCGCCG
This sequence comes from Streptomyces sp. NPDC104814, assembly GCF_055583185.1. Lineage (NCBI taxonomy): Bacteria > Bacillati > Actinomycetota > Actinomycetes > Kitasatosporales > Streptomycetaceae > Streptomyces > Streptomyces sp. NPDC104814. Next base: position 1,097,410 of record NZ_JBVJOL010000001.1, read on the forward strand.
CTTCAAGGCGATGGAGGACTCGGCGGACTGGCTGCACCGCCTCGAGGTCGTCGGCATCGACCTGCGCGATCCGGCACAGGCCGTGGCCCTGGCCGAGCAGGTCACCGAGGCCGGCCCGCTCGACATCCTGATCAACAACGCGACGCAGACCGTACGCCGCCGGCCCTCCGCGTACGCGGCGCTCGTCGACGGCGAGAGCGCCCCGCTGCCCGCCGGGGAGCTCCCCGCCCACCATGTGATCGGCGCCTTCAACTCCGGCGCGGTCGACGGCATCGCCGCACTGCCCATCGGCACCAGCGGCCTGGACGCGCAGAAGGTCGCCGACCTCGCCCTGGTCGCGGGCAACGCCAGTGTCGCCCGCCACCTGGACGGCACCGCCATCGACGCCGGCGGTCTCGTCCCGGACGTCGTCGACACCAACACCTGGGTGCAGACCATCGACCAGATCTCGCCCGTCGAGCTGCTCGAAACCCAGCTGTGCAACTACACGTCCCCGTTCATCCTGATCAGCGCGCTGCGCCCGGCGATGGCGGACGCCGCGAAGAAGGCGGCCAGCGGCCGGGCGTACGTCGTCAACGTCTCCGCGATGGAGGGCGTCTTCAACCGCGGCTACAAGGGCGCCGGGCACCCCAACACCAACGCCGCGAAGGCCGCCATGAACATGGTCACGCGGACCAGTGCCCAGGAGATGTTCGACAGCGACGGCATCCTCATGACCTCCGTCGACACCGGCTGGATCACCGACGAGCGCCCGCACTACGACAAGCTGCGCCTGGCCGAGGCCGGTTTCCACGCGCCCCTCGACCTGGTCGACGGCGCGGCCCGGGTCTACGACCCGATCGTGCGCGGCGAGGCGGGCGAGGACCTGTACGGCGTCTTCCTGAAGGACTACGCACCCGGCAAGTGGTGACAGCGCGTACCGGCCGGGGGTCCGTGGAGGGCGCCCGGCGCGCCGTTCAGTCGACGGCGCCGGTCCGGGCGTGGGGGGCGGCGAGCAGTTCCAGCACCGTGCGCCAGTCCTCCAGGACCCCGCCGTCGAGGGCGTCGGTGCGCGCCTCCTCGTCGGCCTGCCGCAGCGCGAGCAGCGCGTCGTCCGCGGCGGCGGTCTCGGACGGGACCGCGCGCACCAGTTCGTGGACCCGCTCGCCGAGCAGTGAGCGCACGGCCCCGGCCGCCCGTTCGGCGCCGCCGGTGGCGTCCCCGGGGCGCAGCAAGCGTCCCACGGCGAGCACCAGTCCGGCGACCTGGAGCTCCTTGTCGGCGGGCCGGCGCCGGCGCAGCAGTGCCGCGGTGCGCAGGGCGTGGTCGTGCAGATCGGCCGGGCCGGCGGCGCGCGCCGGCAGGTCCCGCACGCCCCGGCAGGCGTACAGCAGATCCATCAGCTCCTCGACGCTGCGCAGTTCCATGCGCCTGTCCTCCCGTGTCCTCGCGCGAGACCGCCGGTGCCGGCATGCCAGCAGAGCACGGCCGGCTTATCGCTCGGCCAACGGGACTTGAACGGCGGGCCGAAGTCGAAGACCCGCGCGGGCACATAGGCCGATCGAGTGACTGATAAAAGGCATCAAACCGGTCAAAAGGGTTCAATTCCCTAGTGGGGACATGTGCGTGACTTGCCATGGTTACCCCAAATTTTCAGCCCCATCGAGCGGGCCCCCGCTCATTTGGTTAATCTGTAGCGGACGGACAGCAGAACGGGGTCCCACCCACACCCACCGTCCGTCATGGGGCAAGCCGGTCCACCACGGCCTGATCCACTGTGAGTTGTCGACGCCACCGCGTCCGAACGCCTTGAGACATACCCGAGCGGGCGTCGAAGAGCAGGCCGCAGTATGGCCGGTACGCCCCCCGGGTGACCGACACATAAGGAGTGCGCGGTGACACCAGAGAAGACGAATCGCGAGCAGCGCCCCAAGGAACGCACGGAGCGCGCCGGCCGCCGGCCCGGAGAGATCGGCAGCCTCGACGTGTGGGCCCGGTCCGCCCCCATCCGCCTCGCCGGATACGAGGACGACCTCGCCGAGCCGCACATCCTGCCCAGCGTGGACTGACCCGCCCCGGGGCAGGACCATCGCGATCGCCGACCGCATGGGCGTGCCAGACTCACGCCCATGCTGATCAGAGAAGCCGCGGCCGAGGACTGGCCGCAGATCTGGCCGTTCTGGCACCGCATCGTCGCCGCCGCCGAGACCTACGCCTGGGACCCGGACACCACCGAGGAAGCGGCCCGCGCCCTGTGGATGAGCCCGGCCAAACGCGTCTACGTCGCCGAGGACGAGACCGGGGCCGTCGTCGGCTCCGCGTATCTGACGCCCAACTACGGCGGACCGGCCGCCCGCATCGCCAACGCCGGTTTCATGGTCGATCCCGGACAGGGGGGACGCGGTGTCGGCCGCGCACTCGCCGGGCACGTCCTGGCCGAGGCCAGGGCCCACGGCTACCGGGGGATGGTCTTCAACGCCGTCGTCGAGACGAACCCGGCCGTCGGCCTGTGGCAGTCCCTGGGCTTCACGATCCTCGGGACCGTCCCGGAGGCGTACGAACACCCCCGGCACGGGCTGGTGGGACTGCACATCATGTACAAGGCCCTGTAGCCGACGGAGTTCGCGCGCCCTGCGTACGCCCGGTCCCTGAGGGGCCTCACTGTTCGCGCGCCCGGCGTCCCTGCGCACGGCCCGCCTCGGACGCGCCCGTTCCCTCAACCCGCCTCGGCCTTCTCCCCGCGCCAGTCGCCGTCGCGGTGGGCCCAGCGCACCGCGGGTGCGACCGCGAGCCCGGCCAGGGCGAACAGTGCGCCCAACACCGCCCAGCCGAGCGACCCGTGGGCGATCGCGGTGACCGTGACCAACGCCGGGCCCGCCATCATGCCCGCCGACATGCCCGCACCGAAGACGCCCTGGTAGACACCGTGCGCGCGGGCGTCGGCGAGTTCGTAGCCGAGCGTCCAGCCACCGGCCGCCGACAGCACCTCGGCGAAGACCTGCACCACCGAGCCGGCCGTCAGCGCCAGCACCGCCCACAGGGGCGAGAGGCCGGCGGACAGGGCGTACACCGCGCAGGCCGCGGCCAGCAGCAGGCCCGACCAGGCCATCGCCCGCACCGCGGCCGGTACCCGCGCCGTGCGCCGGGCCACCCGCACCTGGAGCAGCGCCACCAGCACACAGTTGACGATCATCAGCAGCGCCGCCGTCCAGCGCGGCGCCCCGGTCCGCTCCACGATCCACAACGGCAGCCCGACCTCGGACAGCGAGTACTGCACGACCAGGACCGCGTTCAGCACCGTCACCGCCAGGAACGGCAGATCGCGCACCGCACGCCACGGGCTGTCGGCGGGCGCGCCGCCGTCCGGTCCGCGCCGCGCGGCGACATGCGCGGCCAGCGGCAGCCGCGGCAGCAGCACGGCCGGACCCGCGAACGACAGCGCGTTCAGCAGGATCACAGCCGTGTACGCGGCCCGCGAGTCCAGTTGCAGCGCGACCGCGCCGAGCGCGCCGCCCGCCCCCATGCCGACGTTCGTCACCATCCGCAGATACGCCCGCGCCTCCACCCGGGTCGCCGCCGGCAGCACGTCCGCGTACAGCGCGCCCTGCACCCCACGGCTCGCCGTCTGCAGGCCCGTCGCCACGACCACCGTGACGAGGAAGGCGGCGTAGGAGTGCACCAGCGTGTACGCGGCCGTCGCCAGACCCGTACCGCCCCACAGCAGCGCCCCGACCCGCCGGGCGCCCCACCGGTCAGCCGCCCGCCCGGCGGGCACCCCCGCCGCCACACCGACCAGTCCGGCGACCGTCAGGCCGACGCCGACCGCGGTCGCGTCCAGGCCGACGATGCGGGTGAAATACAGGACGCCCAGCGGGAAGTACAGGCCGTTGCCGAGGGAGTTGATGGCGGTCAGCGTCGTCGCCAGGCGCAGTGCCGGGTCGGCGGGCAGCAGTCCGCCGGCCCGGGTGGCGCGGCCCGGCGCGGGGGCGCCGTCCTGGCCCGGTGCAGGGGACACGGGTGTCGTGGTCATGCCGATCAGACAACCCGGTCGGCAGGGCGCTCCGGCATTGATTTAGCCTGGCGCTCAATGATCGAGTTCCGCTTCGGCGTCGGAGACCTCGCCACCACCTCCTTCGCCTGCTCCCCGCTCCAGGAGACGGTGTTCTCGCTGCGCTGCCTGCACGACCCGGCGCGCTATCCGCACCACCGGCCCTGGCTGCGCCGTATCCGGCCGCGCCTGGCCGGCCTCGACCACGAGGTGCTGACCGCCCTGTCCGCGCCGTGGCTGTGGGTGCCCGACTTCCTCACCCCGCGCCCCTCCCGGGCCCGCCCCGCCTTCGCCGACGAACTCGGCACGCTCCGCCGCACTCCGCCGGACGTCGTCGCCGCCGGCTTCCGCGCCACCTACCGCACCGAGGCCTGGCTGCCCCCGGTCATCGCAGGCGGCCTGGCCGACCCGCCGGCGCTGCTGACCCGGATCGCGGACGCCCTCGACGCCTACTGGCACACCTGCCTGCGCGACGACTGGTGGCCGCGGGTGCAGACCATCCTGGAGGCCGATCTCGCCCACCGCGGGCGGGTACTCGCCGAGCAGGGCGCTGCCGCGATGCTGACCGGGCTGGACGACCGGCTCACCTGGACCGAGGACCGGCTGCGGCTGTCCACACGGGACTTCACGGTCTCCGCGCCCTGGAGCGACGCCGTGGGCATAGCCGGGCGCGGGATGGTCCTGCTGCCCACGCTGTTCGCCCGGGGCGCCCAGCCGCTGATCGATCCGTCCCGCCCGCCGGTGCTGGTCTATCCCGCCCGCGGCCGGGCCACCCTGTCCGAGGAGCCCCCGCCGGTCACCCGTGACGCGCTCGCCCGCCTCCTCGGCCGCCCCCGCGCCCGCCTGCTGCTCCTGCTCGCCGAACCCGCCTCCACCACGGAACTGGCCCACCGCCTCGGCGTCACCCCGGGCGCGGTCAGCCAGCACCTCACGGTCCTCTACGACGCGGGCCTGCTCACCCGAACCCGCACCGGCCGCCTCGTCCACTACGCCCGCACCCCGCTCGGCGACGACCTGTGCCGCTAGGCCGCGGGGCTACTCTCCGGAATCCTCCAGCGGCGCCGTTCGTCGCCACGGCAGCAGGCCCTCCAACTGTTCGGCGAGCTGCAGGAGTTCGGGTTCCGTCCCGGGGCGCCCCACCAGCTGTACGGCGGTGGGGGCGCCCGAGGGCAGGGTGCCGAGCGGGATCGTCGCGGCCGGCCAGCCGGTCAGGTTCCACGGCGGGGTGAACGGCGAGTAGGCGGTGTTGGCGGCGATGTTGCGCAGCCACCCCCGCTCGTGCCACGGCGCCGCCTCGGGGGAGCGGCGCGCCAGCGCGGGCGTGAGCAGGACGTCGTAGTGCGCGAAGAACGGCTCCAGCCGCCCCGCGAGCTGCTCCCGGGCCCGCCCGGTGCGCACGGTGTTCAGGAAGCGGCGGCCGACGGCCGCGTGGACGCGGGTGCGGCGGGTCAGCAGCCGCCGGTCCAGGGCGGCCGCGTCGACGGCGGTGCCCGCCGTCCAGTGCGTCAGCGCCGTCACCCCGAGCGAGAGGGGGTACGGCGGCTCGGCGCGCCGTACCGTGTGCCCGGCGCGCGCCAGCAGTCCGGCCGCCGCACGCACCGCCGCCGTGTACGGCGCGGTGACCGCGACCCCGGCGAGCGGGCTGCGCAGGGACACGGCGATTCTGCGGGCACCGGGCGCGGCAGGCCGTACGGCGTCGGTGCCGGCCAGGACGGACAGGGCCAGGCGCACGTCCTCGACCGTCGTGGCCAGCGGGCCGTTCTCCGCCATGCCGAACCAGTCGCCCTCCCCGATGCCGGCCGGGACCACGCCGCGCCCCGGCTTGATCGTGACCAGCCCGCAGTTCGCGGCCGGGATGCGCAGCGAGCCCATGCCGTCGTTGCCGAGTGCCAGGGGGACGAAACCGGCGGCGACCGCGGCCGCGCTGCCGCCCGAGGAGCCGCCCGCCGTGCGGGAGGTGTCCCACGGGTTGCGGGAGGTGCCGTGCACCCCCTCCGTCGTACCGAAGACGCACAGTTCGGGGACGTTCGTCAGGCCCACGACGACGGCGCCCGCCGCGCGCAGCCGGGACACGGTGACATGGTCGGCCTCGGCGGGCGTGTCCGGGGTCGCGGCGGAGCCGACACGCGTCGACTCGCCGCGCACGGCGAGGTTGTCCTTCACCGCCACCGGCACCCCGGCGAGCGGGAGTTCGCCGAGGTCGCCCCGGCTGCCGACGGCCTCGGCCTCGGCGAGCGCCGCCTCGGCGCGGACCGTGCGGAAGGCGCCGATCCGGCCGTCCAGCCGGTCGATCCGGGCGAGGTGCTCGGCCACCACCTCCCGCGGTGTGGCCCGCTTCCCGCGCACGGCGGCGGCGATCTCGGCGGCGGACAGACCGACCCAGCTGGTCATGGGCAGCTCCTCGAGGTGATTACCGGTGAGTAGTGCGATGCGCAGCGAGAACTGTGCCCTGCCGGGCGCCGCACGTCGAGGGGCCGCTCGCCCCCAGCCGTGCGCGCGGACACCGCTTCACGCGGACGGGTCCAGCCGGGCCAGGGCGCGCAGGTCGTCCGGCAGCAGGTCCGCGATCCGCTGCCGCTGGGCCGTGCCGGGTGCGCCCTCACGGGCCAGCCGCAGCAGTCCCAGATGCGCCTCGGCCTTCTCCCGCTGGGCCAGCAGCCCCTCGGCCGCGTCGATCCGCACGTCGACGGGGGCCTGTGCCTCGTACAGGACCGCGCGAAGGGTCCGCCGTGCCGTGTCGCGCGCCTCCCGCCAACGTGCGAGCCGTGCCGCGGCCTCGACCCTCTGCCGTGCCTCGGCCCGCTCGTCGTCCAGCACCCGCCGGTAGGCGGACACGGCCTCGGCCCCGATGTCCAGTTCCTCCCAGGCGGCGGCCACGGCCGCGTGGGCCGCGGGGTCCGTGGTGTGCGGGCCCGAGAGGCCCCGGAGGAGACGGCGCCCCTCCTCGCCCAGATCCTGCGCGAGCAGGGCGGCGGCCCGGGCACGGACCTCCACGGGCAGGGCGGGGTCCCTCGCGAGGTCGCGGGCGAGGGGGATGCGGTTGTGCGTGCCCTGGGTGGGCAGGTACCCGCAGACGGCCACGCGCAGCGGGGAGGGTGTGTCCGGGTCGGCGGCCAGGGCGTACCAGACTGCCGGGGGGTAGGCGTGTGCGGTCTCCGCGGCCGCGATCCGCTCGGCGAGCGGGGCCGACGCATCCCGGGCCCAGCCGAGCAGTGCCGCCTGCACGCGCTCGGCCGCCGCGTCGTCGTGGATCAGCCGGCAGAGGTGGCGCAGGCGCGTCACGGCCTCCGGCTGCCGTCGCGCCACGAGCCCGCTCCACCGGCCCAGGGCTTCGCCGACGTCGATGTCCGCCAGGCGTCCGGCGGGCCCGATGACGCCCTCGTCCTCGTGGTAGAACGCCAGACGCACCGAGGACTCGGGGAACCCGGTGTCGTAGGAATGCGCGCCCATGACCGTATGCAGACCGAGCGCCTCCAGACGGTCCTCGCCCAGGTCCGCCATGAGCGTGCGCCAGCGCCGGTACGGGATCAGACCGAGCAGTCCCTCGACGGCGGGAGCCTGGATCGCCGGCCGGCCGGCGGCGTCGCCCGCGATCCGCCGCAGGGCCCGGCGCAGGCGCGGCACGGACGCCGCCCGGCGTGGGCCGTCGCTCACGACCCGCAGGAAGTCCTCCGCCGGCACGGTCTCGTCGTCGATCATCGCCTCCAACCGTCTGCGCAGCGTCAGATCGGGAGCCAGGGCGTCGGCGAGGTCGAGCAGCCGCCACACGTGATCGTCCGCCAGGCCGGACTCGTCGAGAAGCCGGTGCAGGATCTCCGCCGCGCCTCGTACGTCGACCTTGGCCAGGTCGGTGAGCGCGTCGACGCGGTTCTTCGTCCCCGCCCACGGGTCTTCGGCCACGCGCCGCAGCACCTGTGCGGACACCACGCCGTTCCCGGCGTCGAGGAGGCTGCTCGCCGCCGAGTGCTGCACGTCCCCGGGCAGGGTGCGGTCCAGGGCGATCCCGGTGAGGAGACCGCCGGCCGCCGCCGGGTCGATGTCCTCCAGAGTCTCCGCGGCCGCGAGCCGGTCGAAAGCGGCGATGCGGCCGTCCGTGGCCGCCCGCCCCAGCACACTGCGGACCTCGGCCGAAGCCCCGAGGTCCGTGAGGGCCTCTCCGCACAGGGCGAGTTCGAAACGGCCCGCCTCCGGGCTGTTGAGAGCGTCGAGGAGGAGCCGCCGGCTCGCTTTCGCCTGCCCCAGGTCGTGCAGGACGCCGGCCACGTGGTGCGCCGACCACGGCTCCACCCCGGCGGCGGCCAGGGCAAGGGCCTGCTCCTCGGCGACGGAGACCCGACCGAGCGCGACGAGTCGTCTGAGCGCCTCGGTCCGGGTGTGGACGGACCGCCGTTCGTCGCACGCGACCCGCTCGATCAGGTGTACGTCGTCGATGTGGCGCACGACGAGTCCAACCAGGTCGTCGGACGACTCCGGGGCGCCGGCCAGGCGCTCGTACAGGTCCCGGGCCGCGGCGCCGCCCGCCGAGGCCGGCGCGGCGGTCAGGCGGCGGGCCGCCCGGTAGCGCAGGTGCACCGGAACGGAGGGGTCCGCACACAGGTCCACGAGATCGTCGGGCCGCACCCGGGCGAGCAGCGTCACGCGCAGATACCGCACCAGCTGCGGACCGGCCCGGGAGACCACCGGGTTCTTCGCCACGGCATCGGCCAGCGCGGTACGGGTGAGCAGGTCCGTGCCGGCCGGGAGGCTTTTCATCAGGTCGTCGACGTGCCCTTCGGGAAAGTCGGTTGTGCGCAGGACGACACACAGAGAGCGGGTCGCGGCGGACGGGTCCAGGTGTAGCAGTGCCAGTGCCGCCTTCAGGCGGGTCTCCGGCACACAGTCCAGGTCCTCTGCCAGACAGGCGAGACGTGCGCAGGCCGCGGCGTGCTCACCCGCCTCGGCGAGCAGCCGCGCCACCTCCACCCGCAGGGGCGCCGGAAGGTCACCGTCGCTGGCGAGCGCGTCGGACAGAGCGGCGGCCCGGGCGCCGCCACGCCGCACGTAGTGCTGGAGTGCGCCGATCCGTGGCTGGTGCGGGACGGACGGGTCCGCCACGACGGCGGCCAGCTCCTCCTCGGCGAGCACCGCGTACAGCCGGTCGAGTACGGACTCCACGGTCAGGTCGCCGACGTGCACCGACCGCTCGTGCAGCTTGATCACGGCTCGGGTGAACCGAGCCGTCAGCTCGTCGTCGGTGGCGAGTTCGTCGCTCAGTACGGTGGCGCACAGCAACAGGTCGCGCCAGCCACCGCTGTCCACGGCCGCGCGCAGGAACTCCTCCAGCGGCATGCCCCGTGCGTGCCAGCGCGCGGCCATGAACAGCACGAGGTTGGGTCGTTCACCCGCGATCGCCTCACGGACGATGCGCAGCGCCTCGGGGTCCTTGGGGCTGAGCCGGTCGGCGAGGGCCTGCCCGGCCAGGTACTCCTGGACAGTGTGGTGCAGGAACTCCAGCTCCGTTCCGTGCTGCCGCACCAGTCCGGTGGAGATCAGGGCGCGGAACACCGGTTCCCGCTCGGCCGGCTGCCCGGGATGCCGGTCCCGGAGGAGGTCGAGTGCCTGGTCGAGCAGGGGCCGCGGGTCTCCGCCCTGCCGTCGCTCGGCCACCGCCCGGAGGACCTCGTGCACCTCGTCGAGCAGGCCGGGAGAGATGCCGTGCACCGGGCCGCCGCTGCGGGCCAGGCGGCGTGCGCCCATCTCTCGGAGCACGGCGATGAACTGCTCGTACAGTTCGGCGGGGTTGCGCGGAAGGTCGCGTATCGCCGCCACCGCGCAGATCATGGTCAGGTACAGCGGATTGCGGGCGAGTTCACCCATCCGGCCGCGGCGCATGTCGAGCGCGAGTCCGGCCGCGCGGCGTCCGGCGTCGGGCACGCCGAGTGCCTCGAACCACGCGGTGGCCACCCCGGTGATCTCCCGGTCGCCGAACCCGTCGAGGACGTAGCGGCCCAGCGCGCCCAGCCGGTTCATCTCGGCGGTGACCAGGGAGCGGCTGGCCACCACGAACCGCAGGTGGGGTTCGCGCGCCCACCGCTGGATCAGGCGGATGACGGCGCCGCGCTCCTCGGGATCGAGCACCTCGTCGAGGCCGTCGACGCACACCAGCCAGTCCACCTGCGGCAACGGCCCGGCGTCGAACAACTCCGGGCTGGGCGAGCGGCGCAGCCCGGGCAGATCCTGCCCCACCGCGGCGGCCAGGGCCTCGGGGAACGGACGGTTGGTCAGCTGCGCTGCGGCCACCCGGACCGGCATGTACGGCGGGGCCTGCGCGGGGTCCTCCAGCCAGGCGGTGGCGGCCACGTATGTCAGCCGGCGCAGGAGGCTCGACTTGCCCACGCCCGCGCCGCCGGTGAACAGCACGTGCCGTTCGTCGGCGAGCACACTCTCCGCCGGACGGTTCGGCACCGGGCGCCGCCGGGGGCCGTGACCGTCGGCGGCGTCGGTGTGCGACACCTCCTGGCGGACGTAGACCGTCGACAGCGGTACGTCACCGGTGTCGGTCAGCAGTGCCGCGTACGGGTGCTCGTCGGCTCCCTCGCGGGCCGCCGTCAGATAGTCCCGCAGCAGCGGGCCCGGATGACGGAACTCCCCGGCGCGTATCTGATCGTTGGTGAGCGCGTGCAGCCAGGCGGTGGGCGGCTCGGCGACGGGGTGGCGGGCGAGGATCTCCGCGATCGGGATCATGTGGGCGCTGCCCGCCTCGTTGGACGTGGTGAGCATGCCGCACACGGCTCCGGTCCGCAGGTTGACCACGGGGCTACCGCTGAACCCCTCGCCGACCGGAGTGCCGTAGCCGCGGGGCAGCGGCACGGCGTCGCCGAAGGCCGGCCGGGACTCGCCCTGGTACTCCAGTGCGGCCCCCTGCCCGGCACGGTAGGTGCCGCGTGGATGCCCGTACACCCACAGGGGGTCGCCGAGTCGCGTGTGGGACGACGTCAGGACGGTCCCGGGGCCGGGGGAGACGCCTCCCGGATCGAAGCGCAGGAAGGCGATGTCGAGACCGCCGGCCGACCGGTGGATGTCCTCGGCGGACGCGGTGAGGACGAACTCCTGTCCCGTCGCCGCTGTCCGCCCGCGCAGCATCTCCGCTCCGGCGACCACGTGTGCGCAGGTGACCACGGTCCCGGGGGCGAGGACGAATCCGGTGCCCCCGCCGCGGCCGTCCGGGAGGTCCAGGGCCACCGTCGCGGACTCCAGCAGTCCCTTCCAGCGGTCCACGGCTAGTCCCCGGACGGGCCCTGTGTCTCCGGGGCCGTCCACTCCAGGGTCACCTTCCAGGCGGACTTGGCGGACGCCTTGCCGAGCACCGCCAGCAACTGCCCGCTGTCGTACGAGACGTCGCAGCCGAACTCGATGGTCGCCTTGGCCGCGCCGGTCTGCCGCAGGCGCTCACCCATCGCGCGGGCCGCCGCCGTCAGACCGTCCAGCACGGAATCCAGGCGCGCCGCACGCCAGCCGATCTCCCGCTCCTCGGCAGGACCGGATCCCGGCCCGCGTCGGCCGGGAGCGACGGAGAGCAGCACCTGCTGCCCGTCGATCTCGACCGGGACCACTGCCGCCGCACCCTCGTCCAACCCGATTCCCCTTTTCTGCCAGGTATCTGACGGTGAGTCCATCGTATCGGTCAAGTCGGCCGCGCCGCCCCCGTGCTGTCGCGTTCGATCAGCCGCGGCACCGGTACCCGCACGGTCCGGGCCGGCCCCCCGTCCAGCAGTGCGAGCAGTTCGCGGGCCGCCGTGCGGCCGAACTCCACGCTGTCCCGGGACAGCGCCGACAGCCACGGCTTGACCAGCCGGCACAGCGCCGAGTCCTCCCAGGACACCACCGACACGTCGCCGGGCACGGCGCGGCCCAGGCCCGTCGCGGCGGCGATCCCGGCGACGGCCATCACGTCGTTGTCGTAGATCAGCGCGGTCGGCGCGGGGGAGCGCTCCAGCACCCGGCGGGTCACCGCGGCGCCCTCCGCGTCGGAGTAGTCCGTGGTCACCGACTCCACCCCGGTCAGGCCCCGCCGCCGCGCCTCGGCGCGCAGGGTGCGCACCCGGCGCTCGGTGTGCGCCAGCCCGGGCAGCCCGGCGATGTGCACGATCCGCCGGTGGCCGAGCGCGTACAGCCGGTCCACCACCGACGCCATCGCCCCGGCGTCGTCCGCCCACACCGAGGACAGCCCCGGGTGCCGTTCGTCCGGGGCGCCGCCGATGACCACGGCGGGCAGGCCCAGTTCGTCCAGCAGGCCGAGCCGCGGATCGTCACTGCGCGGGTCGACCACCAGTACGCCGTCCACCCGGTGCTCGGCCCACCAGCGGCGGTAGACCGCGCACTCCTCGCCGACGTCCCGCGCCACCTGGAACAGCAGCCCGAGATGGCGTTCGGCCAGCACCTCCTGGATGCCGGAGACCAGCTGGAGGAAGAAGGAGTCCACGCCGAGGGTGTCGGCGGGCCGGGCCAGCACGAAACCGACCGTCGCCGCGCCCTCGCCGGACAGCGCGCGCGCCGCCGTGCTGGGCCGCCAGCCCAGCTGCTCGGCGACCCGGCGCACCCGGTCCCGGGTGACCTCCGAGACGCCCGGGCGGCCGTTGAGCGCGAAGGAGACCGCGCTCTCGGAGACACCGGCACGCCGTGCGATGTCCTTCATCGTCGGCCGGCGCGCCGGCACCCGCTTGCCCGACAACCCGTCCCCCTATCGCAAACTCCCGATGCACTAATGCGCTTGAGTGCGAACAGGCTAAAGCGCATTAGTGATCTCCCGCAAGAGATCGTTGTCAAACTCGCTGACCTGCTCAAATGGCCAACTAAAGACTTTAGTTCGCGTGAATCCATTGACGGCGTCGGGAATCGGCGGGCAAGGTCTGCCCCGGCGCCACCGGCCGGCCGTCCACCCCACCGCACACCGTCCCCGACAAGGAGCACACCGTCGTGCGCATCTCCCGCAGAACCTTCGCCGCCGCCGCTGCCGCCGTCGTCCTGTTGCCGCTGAGCGCCTGCGGCAGTGGCGGCGACGACGGCGGTTCGGACGACGCCTCGGGCAAGGTCCAGGGCGACATCACGTTCCAGACCTGGAACCTGAAGGCCAACTTCAAGGACTACTTCGAAGGCGTCGTCGCCGAGTTCGAGAAGAAGTACCCGGGCACGCACGTCAAGTGGATCGACCAGCCCGCCGAGGGCTACGCCGACAAGATCAGCGCCGACGCGGGCGGCGGCACCCTGCCCGACGTCGTCAACGTCTCCCCGGACCTGGTCGCCCCGCTCGCCAAGGCCGGGCTCGCCCTCGACCTGGACAAGGCGGCCGGGCAGTACAAGAAGGAGTACCTGGACGGCGCCTGGGCGAGCCACCGGGTCCCCGGGCTCGGCGGAACCTACGCCTTCCCTTGGTACCTCAACACCGGACCGCTGTTCTACAACAAGTCCCTGTTCACGAAGGCCGGACTGGACCCGGCCAAGCCGCCGAAGACCTACGCCGAACTCTTCGCGGACGCCCTGCAGATGGCCGACCGGACCGACGGCAAGGTCGCCACCCTCGCCAACGTGCCCACCGTCGAGGACTTCGGCCGCTACGGCGTCGAGCTGATGAACAAGGAAGGCACCGCCTTCACGTTCAATGACGCCAAGGGCGTGGAACTCCTCACCAAGTACAAGGAGTTGTACGACGCCAAGGCCCTCGACCCGCAGGCGCTGACCGCCACCCCGGAGTCGTCCGGAAAGAAGTTCCTCACCGGGGCCGTCGCCATGAACCCGGGCAGCGCCCTCGACCTCGACAACTTCAAGAAGAACGCGCCGAACCTGTACAAGAACATCGGCATCACCGACCAGATCACCAGCACCGGGCACGTCAACATGTACGTGATGGGCGTGATGGTCAACGCGCAGACCAAGAAGAAGCCCGCCGCGATCGCCTTCGCGCACTTCGTCACCGACGCCGCGCACCAGATGTCCTTCGCCAAGAAGGTCGCCATCTTCCCCTCCACCGCCGGCTCGCTCGACGACCCGTACTTCACCCGGCAGGACGGCACCGACGTCACCCGGGTGCGGATCGCCGCCGCCCAGTCGCTCAAGAACGCCGTCAACTACACGCCGGTGCTGTTCAGCGAGCAGATGAAGACCGCGCTGCGCAACGAGGTCGCCAAGGCGCTCCAGGGCAAGCAGAGCCCCCAGGACGCACTGGACAACGCTGTCAAGCAGTGCGACACGCTGCTGAAGCAGCAGGGCTGACCCACCATGGCCGGCTCCACCGTCTCCCGGGTGCGGCGCCAACTGCCGACCAGCCCCTGGCTGTTCGCCGCCCCCGGGCTGCTGATCATCGGCGCGTTCATCCTGTGGCCGTTCGTCTCCACGGTGATCAACGCCTTCACCGACCGCCGCACCCTGATCCCCGGGCGGTTCGTCGGGCTCGCCAACTTCCGCGAGCTGCTGCACGACGACATGTTCTGGATCGGCCTGCGCAACAGCGCGCTCTACGTCGTCGGCGTCGTCCCCGCCCTCGTCGTACTGCCGCTGCTGCTCGCCCTGCTGGTGCAGAAGAGCATCCCCGGCATCGCCTTCTTCCGCTCCGCCTTCTACACCCCGGTCGTCGCCTCGATCGTCGTGGTCGGCCTGATCTGGGTGTGGCTGCTCGACGAGCGCGGACTGGTGAACTCCCTGCTGGAGACGGTCGGCGTCGGCCGGATCGGCTTCCTGAGCGACCAGTGGCTGCTGTTGCTGAGCGCCATGGCCGTCACGGTGTGGAAGGGCCTCGGCTACTACATGATCATCTACCTGGCGGCGCTCGCCAACGTGCCGCGCGAGCTGCACGAGGCCGCCGCCGTGGACGGCGCGGGCGCGGTCCGGCGCTTCTTCACGGTCACCGTGCCCGCCGTGCGCTCCACCATGGTGCTGGTCGGCGCGCTGTCCTCGGTCGCCGCGTTCAAGGTGTTCTCGGAGGTGTACCTGATGGCCGGCCCCAGCGGCGGCCCGGCCGGCGAGGACACCACCCTCGTGATGCTGGTCCAGCGCACCGGCACCGGCCTCACCGGCCGCGTCGGCTACGCCTCCGCGATCTCCCTGGTCGTCTTCGTCGTCACCGTCGCCCTGATGCTGCTCGTGCTGCGCGCCGACCGGAAGGAGGACCGGTGAGCGTCATCGAGAAGGCACGCCCCGCACCGCACACCGAGGCGGCCCGCGAAGCCCGCCTCACCGACGAACACGGCCGGCGCATCCGGGCGTGGGAGCTGGCCTGGCGGTACGTCCTGCTGCTCGCCGTGCTGGCGCTGACCGTCGGACCGTTCCTGTGGCAGCTGTCGACCTCCCTCAAGGGGCCGACCGAGGACCTCTTCAGCTCCCCGCCCCGCTTCCTGCCCGAGCACCCCACCCTGCACAACTACGAGCGGGTCGCGAACACCATCCCCGTCTGGGACTACGCGCTGAACTCGCTGAAGGTCGCCGCCGCCAACGTCGTCACCAACTGCGTCGGCTCCGCCCTCGCGGGCTACGCGCTCGCCCGGCTGCGCTACCGGGGCCGGCGCGCCGCCACCCTGGCCTTCATCCTGGCGATGCTGGTGCCGGTGGAGGGCATCGTCATCGCCCAGTTCACGACCATGCGCGAACTCGGCCTGAACAACACCCTCGTCGGCGTCGTCCTGCCCGGCTCGATCGGCGCGATGAACGTGCTGCTGATGCGCAACGCCTTCCTCAACCTGCCCTACGAGATCGAGGAAGCGGCGTTCGTCGACGGCGCCAACGTCTGGCAGCGCTTCACCCGTATCGCGCTGCCCGCGGTGAAGGGCACCCTCGCCGTCGTCGCGATCTTCGCCTTCATGGGCGCCTGGGACGACTTCCTGTGGCCGCTGATCGTCCTCAGCGACCCCTCCCGCTTCACCCTCACCATCGGCCTCAACTACCTGCACGGCACGTTCGCGAACGACGAGCGTCTCGTCGCCGCCGGCACCGTCATCGCCGTCGCCCCGCTCATCGTCCTCTTCGCCTGTCTCCAGCGGTACTTCTTCCGCGGCGTCGGCGAGGGCGCGGTGAAGGGCTGACCCCCCTGTCGACGCCCCGCCTCCCAGGACCCTCTCAAGGACCTCGCACATGCCCGCTGCCCCGCGCTTCGGCGTCAACTACACCCCCAGCGAAGGGTGGTTCCACCACTGGCTCGACTACGACCCCGGCGCCGTCCGCGCCGATCTGGACTCCATCGCCGCCCTCGGCGTCGACCACGTCCGCGTCTTCCCGCTGTGGCCCTACTTCCAGCCCGACCGCGCCCTCATCCGGCCCCGCGCCATCGAGCAGCTCCTCGACCTGGTCGACGCGGCCGCCGAACGCGGCCTCGACGTCAACGTGGACGGACTCCAGGGCCACCTGAGCAGCTTCGACTTCCTGCCCGCCTGGACCCGCACCTGGCACCGGCGCAACCTCTTCACCGACCCCGAGGTCCTCGACGGCCAGGCCGCCTACCTGCACGCCCTGGCCGCCGCCCTCGCCGACCGCCCCACCTTCCTCGGCATGACCCTCGGCAACGAGATCAACCAGTTCTCCGCCGGCCCCCACCCCGACCCCGACCGGGCGAGCGCCGAGGCGATCGACGCCTGGCTGGAGCGCATGCTCGCCGCCTGCGAGAAGGGCGCCCCCGGCCGGCTGCACCTGCACGCCGAGTACGACGCCACCTGGTACCAGGACGACCAGCCCTTCACCCCCGCCCAGGCCGCCCGCCAGGGCGCCGTCACCGCCGTCCACTCCTGGGTGTTCAACGGCACGGCCCAGCGCCACGGCCGCACCGGCATCCCCACCGAACACCACGCCGCCTATCTGATCGAGCTGAGCAAGGCCTGGGCCGGCGATCCGGCACGGCCCGTGTGGCTCCAGGAGGTCGGCGCCCCCGCGCCGCTGATCCCGCCCGAGCACGCCGCCGCCTTCACCGAGGCCACCATCGCCGCCGCCCTGGACTGCCCCGACCTGTGGGGCGTCACCTGGTGGTGCTCCCACGACGTCTCCCGCTCCCTCGCCGACTTCCCCGACCTCGAATACGGCCTCGGACTGCTCACCAACGACCGCCGGCCCAAGGACACCGCCCGCGTCCTCGCCCGCGCCGCCCGCACGCCCCGGGACACGCCCGCCGCCCGCACCACGGCCCTAGTGGTGCCCGCCGACCCCGCTCAGCGCTCCCGCTGCGCCCCCGGCGGCCCCGTCTTCGACGCCTTCTTCTCACTGGTCGCCGACGGCGTCCGCCCCACCACCGTCCTCGACACCCGCGCCCGGGACACCGCCCATCTGGCCGCGCGCGGCATCACCGAGGTCGTCGCTCCCGAACAGGTACTCCCCACCCCACCCGGAGGCACCCGCTCGTGAACCCCACCCGACGCACCGTCCTGCTCGCCGCCGGGGCCGCCGGCGCCGCCGCCCTCCTGCCCTCGCCGTCCGCCCGGGCCACCCCCGGGGCGGCGCCGTCACTCCAGCCGTACGCCTCCTACTGGTACCCCGACTCCCTGCCCGCCGGCAGCCCCGGCCCCGGCATCACCTGGCGCAGCCTGAAGTCCTGGCGCGCGGCCACCGACCCCGACCTTGCCTTCAACGCGGCCTCCGTCCCGCTCGCGCCCCGCTTCACCCCGGCACCGGCCAACGCCACCGCCCGCCCCGGGCAGGCCCGCGTCCAGGCGCTCGTCTCCTTCGGGCCGACGGCGGGCAACCCCTCCCAGGGCTCCGCGACCGCCGACTACTACGCCCTCACCCGCTGGGCGTACATCGACGAACTGGTCTTCTGGGGCGGCTCGTCGGGAGAGGGACTGATCCTCGCGCCCAACGCGCCGATCGTGGACGCCGCGCACCGCCACGGCGTGCCGGTCCTCGGGAACGTCTTCCTGCCGCCCGCCGCCTACGGCGGACAGCTGCGCTGGACCCGCGACCTGGTGCAGAAGGACGCCACCGGGCACTATCCGCTCGCCGCGCGACTCGTCGCGGTCGCCGCCGCCCACGGCTTCGACGGGTGGTTCCTCAACGCCGAGACAGGCGGCGGCGACAGTGCGCTCGGGACGGACATGCTCGGCTTCGTGCGCGAGCTGAAGACGCTGGGCGCGGCGCACGGCCAGCGGATCACCTGGTACGACGCGATGACCGTGGACGGCGACGTCGACTGGCAGAACGCGCTCACCAGCCGCAACCAGCCCTTCTTCCGGGCCGCCGACGACATGTTCGTCAACTTCGGCTGGAGCACGTCCGGCCTCGCCTCCTCCGGCGCCACCGCCGAGCGGCTCGGCCGCAGCCGGTACGACCTGTGGGCGGGCGTGGACGTGGAGGCCAACGGCTGGAACACCTCCGTGAACTGGGACGCGGTCGTGCCGGCCGGGTCGGACCACGTCACCTCGATCGGCTTCTACCGGCCGGAGTGGACCCGCAACCACCTGCCCGACGGGCAGCGCGAGCCGGCCGTGTTCCACGCCGCCGACGACCGGTTCTGGACCGGGCGCTCGCTGGACCCCACGAACCCCGATCCGGGCGACCCCTGGCGGGCACCGGCCGTATCGCTGGCCGACCGCTCGACGGTGACGTCCGTGCCGTTCGCCAGCGTCTTCAACACCGGGCACGGGCTGCGCTGGTACGAGGACGGCGCGGTGGTCTCCGGGACGCCCTGG
Source organism: Streptomyces sp. NPDC104814 (assembly GCF_055583185.1). Taxonomy (NCBI): domain Bacteria; kingdom Bacillati; phylum Actinomycetota; class Actinomycetes; order Kitasatosporales; family Streptomycetaceae; genus Streptomyces; species Streptomyces sp. NPDC104814. The sequence continues at coordinate 1,116,073 of NZ_JBVJOL010000001.1, forward strand.
AACCATCTCGGGCTCCAGGACCGGCTGCCGTCGCGGCGGTGGGCGGTGCACACGGCCGGGCGGCGGCCCGCCGTCTCCTTCGACTTCGACGATGCCTGGCGGGGCGGCAGCAGTGTGCTGGTCGACGGGGAGCTCACCGACCCGGTCGTCGTGGAGCTGTACGCGACGCGGCTGCCGGTGACCGGGAACACGGTGGTCGAGCTGACGTACCGGGGCGATGCCGGAGAGGTGGACGTCGAGCTCGGTGCGGCCACCGCCGAGCCGGACGCACCGGGGGCGCCGCCGCCGTACACCTTCACGCCGGTGGTCGGCGGCTCCACAGCCAGGTCCGTCAACGGCTGGCACACCGTGACCGTGCCGCTCACGGGACTGGCCGGCCGTACCCTGCGCGCCCTCGGCATCCGGCTCGTCCCCGCCGCCGGCGGTCCCGTCCGCTGGCGGCTGGGGCGGCTCGCCGTCCGCACCACCCGCCCCGCGCCGGCCGCCCCCACCGGCTTCCGGGTCACCGCCGCCGCGGGCGGCGAGGTGCGCCTGGCGTGGAACCGGCCGGGCGGCGACGTCCGCCAGTACACCCTGCACCGCGTCCTGCCCGACGGCACCCGCCGCTTCCTCGGCGCCACCGGACAGTACGCCTTCCACGCCGCGGGCCTGCGGCCCGAGCAGGGCGAGCGCGCCGCACGGTTCGAAGTGCGCGCGGTGGGGGAGCTGTACACCTCGTCGGCCCCCGCGACGTTGACCCACCCCTGGTAACCACCCGCGGACGATTACGGAGCACCCGCATGCATGACGACCGCAACCTGGTCGAAGCCCGCCTCAAGCGCGTCCTCGACGAGCGCATCCGCCCCGCCGTGTACCCCGAGTCCGTGCCGCTGGACGTGGCGGTGTGGCACGCGCCCGGCGAGCCGGTACCGGTCGAGGAGGGTCTGGCCGCGACGCCCGAGCCGATCGCGGTCGGCGCCCGCTGGGGTGCTCCGTGGGGCACCAGCTGGTTCCGGGTCACCGGCACCGTGCCCGAGACGTGGGCCGGGAGGACCGTCGAGGCGCTGCTCGACCTCGGCTTCGACGAGAACATGCCCGGCTTCCAGTGCGAGGGCCTGGTCTACCGGCCCGACGGCACCCCCGTGAAGGGCCTCAACCCGCGCAACCAGTGGGTGCGGATCGGTGCGCCCGTCGAGGGCGGCGAGGAGGTACGGCTGCACATCGAGGCCGCCTCCAACCCGGTCATCCTCGACTACCACCCCTTCGTGCCCACACAGCTCGGCGACCAGGAGACCGCCGGCAGCGAGCCGCAGTACACGCTGACCCGGATGGACCTCGCCGTCTTCGACGAGGACGTGTGGCAGCTGGTGCTCGACCTGGAGGTGCTCGGCGAGCTGATGGCCGAGCTGCCGGTGGACGCCCAGCGCCGCTGGGACGTGCTGCGGGCGGTCGAGCGGGCCCTGGACGCGGTCGACCTGCAGGACGTGAACGGCACCGCGGCCCGCGCCCGCGCCGAGCTGACCGACGTCCTCGCCGCCCCGGCCGTCCCCTCCGCACACCGGATCAGCGCGGTCGGGCACGCGCACATCGACTCGGCGTGGCTGTGGCCGCTGCGCGAGACCGTCCGCAAGGTCGCCCGGACCACCTCCAACATGACCGCCCTGCTGGAGGACGAGCCGGAGTTCGTCTTCGCCATGTCGCAGGCCCAGCAGTGGGCGTGGGTGAAGGAGCACCGGCCCGAGGTGTGGGCCCGGGTGAAGAAGGCCGTGGCGGACGGGCGGTTCGTGCCGGCCGGCGGGATGTGGGTGGAGTCGGACACCAACATGCCCGGCTCGGAGGCCATGGCCCGGCAGTTCGTACACGGCAAGCGGTTCTTCCTCGACGAGTTCGGCATCGAGAACGACGAGGCGTGGCTGCCGGACACCTTCGGCTTCGCCGCCGGCCTGCCCCAGATCATCAAGGCGGCCGGCTCGAAGTACCTGCTGACGCAGAAGATCTCCTGGTCGCAGACCAACAGGTTCCCGCACCACACCTTCCGCTGGGAGGGCATCGACGGCACCCGGATCTTCACCCACTTCCCGCCCGTCGACACCTACAACTGCTCCATGAAGGGCAGCGAACTCGCCCACGCGGAACGCAACTTCAAGGACAAGGGCGTCGCCCGGCGCTCCCTCGCCCCGACCGGCTGGGGCGACGGGGGCGGCGGCACCACCCGGGAGATGGTCGCCAAGGCGGCCAGGCTGAAGAACCTGGAGGGCTCGCCCACGGTGGTCTGGGAGCCGCCGCACGCCTTCTTCACCAAGGCCGAGGCCGAACACCCCGAACCCCCGGTCTGGGTCGGCGAGCTGTACCTGGAACTGCACCGCGCGACCCTGACCAGCCAGGCCCAGACCAAGCAGGGCAACCGGCGCAGCGAGCACCTGCTGCGGGAGGCCGAGCTGTGGGCGGCGACGGCGGCGGTGCGCACCGGATTTCCCTACCCCTACGAGGAGTTGGACCGCATCTGGAAGACGGTCCTGCTGCACCAGTTCCACGACATCCTGCCCGGCTCGTCGATCGCCTGGGTGCACCGCGAGGCCCGCGCCACCTACGCACGCGTCGCCGCCGAGCTGACCGGCATCATCGAGGCCGCCCAGCGCGCCCTGGCCGGTGAGGGACAGGTGCCGCTGGTCTTCAACGCGGCCCCGCACACCCGCTCCGGCGTCCCGGCCGGAGGCGCCGGGACCCCGGCGACCGAGGGCCAGACGACCCGCGAGGACCACACCGGCGGCGGACACGTGCTGAGCAACGGCCATCTGCGGGTGGAGATCGACGGACGCGGCCTGGTCGTCTCCGTGTACGACGTCGACGCCGACCGCGAGGCCCTCGCACCCGGGCAGGCCGCGGGCCTCCTGCAGCTGCACCCGGACTTCCCGAACATGTGGGACGCCTGGGACGTCGACACGTTCTACCGCAACACCGTCACCGACCTGACCGGCACAGACGCGGTCGAGGCGGGCGAGGACGGGCGGTCCGTGCGGGTGACACGCTCTTTCGGCTCCTCGAAGGTCACCCAGGTGCTGTCCCTGGCGCCGGGCGAGCGGCGGCTGCTGATCGACACGGAGGTCGACTGGCACGAGACGGAGAAGTTCCTGAAGCTGGCCTTCCCGCTCGACGTGCACGCCGAACGGTACGCGTCGGAGACGCAGTTCGGGCACTTCCACCGCCCGACCCACACCAACACCTCCTGGGAGGCGGCCAAGTTCGAGGCCTGCAACCACCGCTTCCTCCACCTGGAGGAACCCGGCTGGGGCGCCGCGATCGTCAACGACTCCACCTACGGCCACGACGTCACCCGCACGGTCCGCGCCGACGGCGGTACGACCACGACGGTGCGCGTCTCCCTGCTGCGCGCCCCGCGCTTCCCCGACCCCGAGACCGACCAGGGCGTGCACCGCTTCCGGCACGCGCTGGTGCCCGGCGCCGGGATCGGCGACGCGGTGCGCGAGGGCTGGCGGATCAATCTGCCCGAGCGGCGGCTGACCGGGGCGGGCGAGGTCGCCCCGCTGGTCTCCGCCGACCGGGACGAGGTCGTGATCACGGCGGTGAAGCTCGCCGACGACGGCAGCGGCGACGTGGTCGTCCGCTTCCACGAGGCCCACGGCGGCCGTACCCGTGCCACGCTGACCGCGGGATTCCCGCTCGCCGGGGTCACGGTCACCGACCTGCTGGAACGCCCGCTGCCGGACGCGCCGGCCCCGGCCGTCGAGGGCGAGCGGATCGCCGTACGCCTGCGGCCGTTCGAACTGGTGACGCTGCGGCTGCGCAGGGGGTGAGCAGGCAGGCGGCTGTCAGGTCGTGAGCGGAGGGCGGGGCGCCTGCCAGGGTGGCGCCCCGTCCGGCGGTCAGTGCCTGTCCTTCTTGTGGCCCTTGTGCCGGGACTGCTCGGCCTTCTTCTGGGTCTTTTCGGGCGCGTCGCCCGGACCGGAGTGATGAGGTGAGGCCGCGTTGCCGTGGCCTGACCTGCCGTTGCCCCGCTCCGGGCCCGGAGCGACCGTGGCCGGCCGGCCGGCCGGGGCGGAACGGGGAGTCTCCTGCAGGGCGGCGTCGCGGAGCCGCACGGGTCCGTCGCCGGTCGGGGAGACCGGAACGGCGGGGGCCTGCCCGGGCCTGGCGCCCGTCGTGTTCGCCGCCTTCGGAGAGGGGCGGCTGACGGCCGGTGTCGCCGCCTCGCCGCGGCCGGCGTGGGAGGCGCCGTCGGCGACCGCGAGGGTGGCGGCCATGGCGGTGGCGAGTGCGACGGCTCCGCCGGTGACCAGACGGCGTCCGCGCACGCCCTTCGGCATGGCCGCCTCCGTGGCACGCCCGTCGACGGCCCCGCCCGTGGCACGCCCGTCGACGGCCCCGCCCGTGGCACGTCCGGCACCGGCCGCGCCCGTGACCGGTGACGAACCCGGGCGGGTGGGGTCCGGGTCGCGGAGCACTGCGCCGGCGGCCATCCCGGCCGGCACGGCGGTCACCACGGCCCGGGCGGGCCCGCGGCCGACGGCAGGGGCCAGTGAGGTCAGCGTCCGTGCGCACTCGTGTGCCGAGGGGCGGTCGGACGGGTCCAGGGCGGTCATGTCCCGCAGCAGCCCGGCCAGTTCCTCCGGTACGGACTCGGGCAGTACGGGAGGGCGGTGCAGTCGCGCGACGGCGGCCTCCAGTGGAGCGCCGTCGTACTCCAGTCTGGTCGTGAGGCATTCGAGGAGCACCAGCCCGAGGGCGTAGACGTCGGCGACCGGGCCGACGAACTGGCCGAGGACCTGCTCGGGCGCCAGGTAGGCGGCCGTGCCGATGAGTGAGCCGGGCGCGGTGCGGGTGGTGGCGTCGAGCAGCCTGGAGATGCCGAAGTCGGTCAGATGGGGCCGTCCGGAGCCGTCCAGCATGATGTTCGAGGGCTTGACGTCACGGTGCACGATCCCCGCGCCGTGCGCGTGGGCCAGCGCCCGGGCGAGACCGGCACCCAGCGCGGCCGTCCCGCCCGGGGCCAACGGGCCTGCCGCGATACGCCTCTTCAGGGTGGGGCCGTCGATCAGCTGCATGACCAGGTAGGGACGGCCGTCGTGCCGGCCGGCGTCGTAGACGGTGACCAGTCCGGGATGCTGCAACCGGGCCAGGATGACGGCCTCGTTGTGGAAGCGTTCTTCCAAGTCGGCGTCGGCGCCGGTGCGGAAGACCTTGACGGCCACCGGGCGTTCCAGACGCAGGTCCCGGGCCTGATGGACGTCGGCGGCGCCGCCGGAACCGATGAGCCGGTCCAGGCGGTACCGTCCGGCGAGGACGGGCGCGGAGCACCGGGACGGTGCCGGGGCCGGCTGACGGAGCCGCATGTCATCTCCCACTGCTTCAAGGTCACTGCGTGCTGGGCGCTCGGCACCGGGGGGTGCCGCACACGCGTACCCAGGTCGGGGCGCCCTATCCTCCCGCCACCCGGCACCCGTTCCGGCGCCGGCTCAGGGCAGGCCGGCCAGCCGGGTCGGTGGCAGGTAGTCGCGGATGTACGTCCGTTCCCAGCAGGCGCCCGTCTCCCGCAGCTCCGTCCAGGTCGTGTACCGGTAGCGGAAGAGGCGGGCGCGCACATGGCGCGGGGGAGTGTCCGGCGGGAAGGGGGAGCGGCGCAGCAGGCGCAGGGTGTCCCGGTCGTTCTCCAGCAACCGCTCCACCAGTCCCTCGAACCAGGCGCCCGCGTACGCCGGGGACAGCGCCGCGAACCACATCAGCCAGTCGAGACGCAGATGGTACGGCGCGTACGGGCGCGGCCAGCGCGCGGGATCCCCGGGCTTCCCCTTGAACTCGTACTCCCGCCAGTCGGAGTCCTCGCGCGGCACCTCGTCGAGGGTGCCCTCGACCACCACCTCGTAGCGGACCCGGCTGACGCTGCCGAACGCGCCGTAGGTGTTGACCAGGTGCAACGGGTCGAAGGAGCGGTTCATGACCTGGCGGCGGGAGATCATGTTGAGCACCGGGTGATAGCTGAGGAAGACCAGCAGCGCCGCCACCGCCAGGACGAGGACCTCGTACCACAGGGGCGCCGAGCCGGGCGCCGACGCCGGGGCGCCGCCGTCCGGGAACCGCAGGGCCGGCACCGCCAGCACGATCGTGATCCAGTTCAGCCAGGCGAAGTTGCCCGACAGCACCAGCCACAGCTGGGTGAGGATCATCAGCGAGGCGGCCGCCGTCGCGATCGGCTGCGGAGTGAACAGCAGGAACGGCACGATCAGCTGGGTGACGTGGTTGGCCGCCACCTCCACCCGGTGCAGCGGCCTGGGCAGGTGGTGGAAGAACCAGCTCAGCGGGCCCGGCATCGGCTGGGTCTCGTGGTGGTGGTACAGACACGTCAGCTTCCGCCAGCACTCGTCCCCGCGCATCTTGATCAGGCCCGCGCCGAACTCCACCCGGAACAGGATCCAGCGCAGCAGGAACAGCACCACGACCGGCGGCGCCACGTCGTCGTTGCCGAGGAACGCGGCGAGGAACCCGGTCTCCAGCAGCAGCGACTCCCAGCCGAACGCGTACCAGGTCTGGCCGACGTTCACGATCGACAGGTACAGCACCCACGGCACCAGCCACAGCGCGACCGCCGCCCCCAGCGGCAGATGTCCGTCCACCCCCGCCAGCAGCGCGGCCGACACCGCGCAGCCCGCCCACGCGCACGCGGCGAAGAAGCGGTCCGAGTAGTGCAGCTGGAACAGGCTCGGCGCACGCCGGAACGGCACCCGGGCGACGAACCGCGGGACCGGCAGCATGCCGTGCTCACCCAGCAGCGCACGGAACTGCAACGCCGCCGTGAGGAACGCGACCAGGTAGACACCGGCCAGCGCCCGCTGGAAGACCAGCCGGCTCAGCCAGTAGTCGGATGCGGTGAACCAGTCCACGCCTCGGCGCTCCTCTCCCGACATTCTCCCGCCGCCCGATCGTCACGCTCCGTGTGCCACGACTGCGCCCGGGTAACCCGTACGAGGGCGAGCCGCCCCCCCTCGCCCCCCTGCCTCCCGGTCGAATAATCGGGCAAATCCTGGCAAGGTGGGCGCATGGTTGATCGGGGAGCGAGCGCGCTGTCCCTCCCGGACGACTGGCCCGCCCACCCGGATCCGATCCTGGCGCTCAACCGCATGGGCAGCTTCGACTGGGACCTGGACACGGGCTTGATGAGCATGGACGCCCAGGCGCACGAGGCGTTCGACGTGTCCCCGGACGAGTACGACGGCCGCCCCGAGACCCTCGCCGCCCGGGTCCCGCCCGGCGAGGCCCGCCGGCTGGACGCCCTGGTCGCCCAGGCCATCAAGGACGGCAGCGAGAACTACGGCGCCTACTTCCGCATCCGCTGCCGCACCGGCGAACTGCGCTGGACCCACACCCAGGGCTACATCCGCCGCGACGACAGCGGCCGCCCCCGCCGTATCGTCGGCATCGTCCGTGACGCCACCGCGGAACTCGACGAGTTCGCCGCCCACCGCCAGCAGGCCTTCGTGGACGAGGACCGCCGCAGGCAGACCAACGTCGTCCAGCTCACCACCGCCGCCCTCGCCCACGCCCGCACCGTGCAGGACGTCATCGACGTCCTCAAGGACACCCACGGCCTGATCCACCTCGGTGCGGCCAGCCTCGTCATGGGCCTGGTCGAGGCCGGGCGCATCCGGCTGATCGCGGAGGGCCCGGCCGGCGCCTCCGTCCCGGGCACCCGCATCACCCGCGTCGACGAGCCGTACCCGATGGGCGAGGTGGTGCGCACCCTCAGCCCCCGGTTCATCGAGTCGCCCGAGGAGTTCGCCGCCGACTACCCGATCCTGTGGCCGCACCTCACCGGTCTGCACATCACCTCCGCCGCCTACCTGCCGCTCATCGTGCAGGCCCGCCCCATCGGCGCGATGGGCCTGCTCTACAACGACCGGCGCGGCTTCACGCCCGAGGAGCGCAACATCCTCGTCGCGCTCGGCAGCAGCATCGCGCAGAGCCTGCAGCGCGCGATGTTCTACGAGGAGGAGAAGGACGTCGCGCAGGGCCTGCAGCAGGCCATGCTGCCCCGCACCATCCCCAGCGTGCCCGGCGCCGACGTCGCCGTCCGCTACCGGGCCGGCAGCGCCGGCGGAGTCCTCGGCCGGGACATCGGCGGCGACTGGTACGACCTGATCCCGCTGCCCGGCGGTACCGCCGCCGGGGCAGGCCGCGTCGGCGCCGTGATCGGCGATGTCCAGGGCCACGACACGCACGCCGCCGCCGTCATGGGCCAGCTGCGCATCGTGCTGCGCGCCTACGCCGCCGAGGGCCACACTCCGGCCACGGTGATGGCCCGCGCCTCCGTCTTCCTGCACGAACTCGACACCGACCGCTTTGCCACCTGCCTGTACGCCGAGGCCGACCTCGCCACCGGTGTCGTCCAGGTGGTGCGCGCCGGTCACATCGACCCGCTGGTACGCGCCGCCGACGGCGCCTGCCGCCGTCTCCCCGTCCCCGGCGGGCTGCCGCTCGGGCTGTCCGCCGAGTTCGGCAGCCTGGAGTATCCGGTCGCCACCGTCGAGCTCGATCCCGGCGACACCCTCGTGCTCACCACCGACGGCCTGGTGGAACAGCCCGGAGCCGACCTCGACGACGGCATGCGGGCCCTCGCCGCGCTCGTCGCCGCGGGCCCCGACGACGTGCGCGCGCTCGCCGACCGGATGATCGAGGTCGCCGAGGAACGCGCCGGAGACGACGACGTCGCCCTGCTCCTGCTGCGCCGCCGCCCACTGGACACACCGCGCCCCGGCGGCCGCCTCCAGCAGCACGTCGCCCCCGGCGACGCCGAGGGGCTCACCCATGCCCGGCACATGATCCGTGCGGCCGTGCGGGCCTGGGGCGCCCGGGACCGCGCCGACGAGATCGAACTCGTCGCCGACGAACTGATCACCAACGCCCTCATGCACACCGAGGGAGCCGCGATCGTCACCCTGCGGGTGCTCGGCGGCCCGGACCGCCGGCTGCGCGTCGACGTCGAGGACTCCTCCAGCGCCCTGCCGCGCCGCCGCGAGGCCGGTGTGCAGGGGGTCTCCGGACGGGGTCTGCTCCTGGTCGACCTGCTGACCGATGCGTGGGGTGTGGAGGCGCGCGGCGGCGGCAAGTGCGTGTGGTGCGAGTTCGTGGTGCCGACGACGACGTGACCGGCACCGGCCGGGCCCGGACGCCGGGCTGCGGGCTCCGCCCGGGCGCCCCCGCGGGCCCGCGCGCGGCGACACCCGGTGCGGTCGCCGACCTGAGCACCGCGACGGCGGATGGCACTCTGGACGTATGCCGGAACTGCCCGAGGTGGAAGCGCTCAAGGACTTCCTGTCCGAGCACCTGGTCGGCCACGAGATCGTCCGCGTGCTGCCCGTCGCGATCAGCGTCCTGAAAACCTACGACCCGCCCCTGAGCGCCCTCGAAGGCCGCGAGGTCACCGCCGTGCGGCGGCACGGCAAGTTCCTCGACCTCGCCACCGACGGCGGCCCGCACCTGGTCACCCATCTGGCCCGCGCGGGCTGGCTGCACTGGAAGGACCGCCTGCCCGACGGGCCGCCCCGCCCCGGCAAGGGACCCCTGGCGCTGCGCGTCGCACTGGAGACCGGCGCCGGCTTCGACCTCACCGAGGCCGGCACGCAAAAACGCCTCGCGGCGTACGTCGTCGACGACCCGCGGCAGGTCGAGGGCGTCGCACGCCTCGGCCCCGACCCGCTCGCCGGCGACTTCGACGAGGCCCGCCTCGCAGCCCTCCTGGGCAAGGAGCGCCGCCGGCTCAAGGGCGCGCTGCGCGACCAGAGCCTGATCGCCGGGGTCGGCAACGCCTACAGCGACGAGATCCTGCACGCGGCGAAGATGTCCCCCTTCAAACTGGCCGCCTCCCTCACCCCCGAGGAGACCACCCGCCTCTACCGGGCCCTGCGGGAGACGCTCACCGAGGCCGTCGAGCGCTCCCGGGGCGTCGCCGCGGGCCGGCTGAAGGCGGAGAAGAAGAGCGGGCTGCGCGTCCACGGGCGCACCGGCGAGCCGTGCCCGGTGTGCGGCGACACCATCCGCGAGGTGTCCTTCGCCGACTCCTCGCTGCAGTACTGCCCGACCTGTCAGACCGGTGGCAAGCCGCTCGCCGACCGCCGGCTGTCCCGGCTGCTGAAGTGAGCGGCACGCTCCTGTGGTGAACTTTCGGGTGACCCGTCCGCCCGAGAGGACCCACCCCTGAACACCATGCTCGCCGAGTCGCTGTCCGCCGTTCTGCTCGTCCTCGTCCTGGCCTGCGCGGTCGTCCGCCCCTGGGGGTGGCCGGAGGCCGTCGTCGCCGTACCGGCCGCCGCGATCGTCGTCGGCACCGGTGCCATCTCCCTGGACCACGCCCGTGAGGAGGCGGCCCGCCTCGGCCCGGTGATCGGATTCCTCGCCGCCGTCCTCGTCCTCGCCAAGCTCTGCGACGACGAGGGGCTCTTCCAGGCGTGCGGGGCGTGGATGGCGCGGGCCGCGGCGGGCAGCCCGACGCGGCTGCTGGCGTACGTCTTCGTCACCGCGTCGGTGATCACGGCCGTCCTCAGCCTGGACGCCACGGTGGTGCTGCTGACGCCGGTGGTCTTCGCGACGGCCGCCCGGCTGGGCGCGCGCCCCAAGCCGCACGTCTACGCCTGCACCCATCTGTCGAACACCGCCTCGCTGCTGCTGCCGGTGTCCAACCTGACGAACCTGCTGGCGTTCTCGGTCAGCGGGCTGAGCTTCGCCCGGTTCGCCGCACTGATGGCGCTGCCGTGGCTCGCCGCGATCGCCGTGGAGTTCGCGGTGTTCCGGCGGTTCTTCGCCACCGACCTCGGCGCGGGCGCCGAGACGCCGGAGGCCGGTGAGCCGCCCGCGCTGCCGGTGTTCGCGCTGGTGACGGTCGCGGGCACGCTCGCCGGTTTCCTGCTCGCCTCCGCGGTCGGTCTGGACCCGGCGTGGGCGGCGTGCGCAGGGGCGCTGGTGCTGGCGGTGCGCGCCCTGGCCCGTCGGCGGACCCGCCCGTCCCAGATCGTCCGGGCCGCGTCCGTGCCGTTCCTGGCGTTCGTCCTGTCCCTCGGGATCGTGGTCCGTGCGGTCGTCGACAACGGCCTCGCGGGCGCTCTCGGCCATCTGGTCCCGGGCGGCACCGGGCCGGCGGCGCTGCTGGCGGTGGCCGCGCTCGCCGCGGTGCTGGCCAATCTGATCAACAACCTGCCGGCGGTGCTCGTGCTGCTGCCGCTGGCCGCGCCGTCCGGCGCCGGAGCGGTCCTCGCGGTGCTGCTCGGCGTCAACCTCGGGCCGAACCTGACGTACGCCGGCTCGCTGGCCACGCTGCTGTGGCGGCGGATCGTGCACCAGCACGACCACGAGGTCGAGCTGAAGGAGTTCACCATTCTGGGTCTGTTCGCCGTGCCCCTGTCCCTGGGCGCGGCCGTGGTGGCACTGTGGGGTTCCCTGCAGTTGATCGGAGCCTGATCGGAGGCCGACCGCATGGCCGTCGTCGTCTGGGTGGCCGAGGGCACCTGGCGTGCGTGCGTGGACGCCGCGCGTACGTACGCCGCGGGCGCCGCCGAGGTCGTCCTGCTGCATGTCAGTGGCCATGACGTGCCGGACGCCGCGCACGGCGCGTTCGCGGGGCTGCTGGGACGAGCGGACCCGGGGCACGATCCCGGCACCCGGCTGGAGCGGCTGGCCGCGGAGTCGGGGCAGCGGCTGCTGTCCGCCGCCGCGGACCGGCTGGGCCGCCCCTGCACGTCCACGGCACGCACCGGCCGGCCCGAACAGGAGGTGGTGGCCGCGTCCCGCGACGCCGACCTGCTGATCCTCGGCCGTGACGGCGACCGCAGCCGGCCCGGCCCCAGGACGCTGTCACCGCCGACCCGCTTCGTCGTGGACCATGCGCTGTGTCCGGTGCTGCTGGTGTGGCCGCGGGGGATCAGTGCGGGCGCAGGGTGATGAGCGAGTGGCCGTCGGCGGTGCGGACCTCGTAGCGGGCGATCTGGTCGGGGTGGAAGGCCGCGCTGCCCTCCATGGTGGCCGTGCGGCCGTCGGCGCCGGGCGCGCTCCAGGTGCTGACCGTCTGCTCCGAGCCGTCCCGGCCGATCACGACCAGACGGCAGGAGCGGGTGCCGGCCGCGTCCCTGACCTTCAGCTGCACCTGGCTGCCCCAGTCCGCGTCGTGGGTGGTGACCTGTGCCCACACCCCGGTGCGGGGGTCGGTCGCGGCGAGCGGCGCCCGGGTGCCCCCGCCGGCCGTGAGGACGGCGACGGCCGGTGCGGTGAGCGCGACGACGGCCGCGGCGGCGACGGCGTACAGCAGGCGCCGGCGTGCGGTGCGCCGGCGGCGGCCGATCTCGGCGAGCAGCCGGTCCAGCAACCGTGAGCCGGGGGTCGGCGCCGGGTGCACGAAGCGCGGTGTGGCCCGCCGGTACAGCATCAACTGCCGGGTCACCGGCCCGAATTCGGTCACCTGCGCCGAGCAGCCGGCGCATTCCATGAGGTGGTCCTCGAAGCGGAAGGCTTCCGCCTCGTCCAGCACGCCGAGCGCGTAAGCGGCGACGTCGCGATGCCGTTCCAGGGACCTCATGCGAATCCTCGTGCCGTTGGGTGCGGGTGGGGTCACTCCTTGCACCCATCGGTACGGACCACGCCACCGATTGACTCAAGCCAGGCACGGAAAGCTCCGCGGGGGATTCGGAGCGGGCCGGCCCCCGGATTGGTCCGGGAGGGCAGAAACTTCCGGCGCGCTCGCGCACACGCGCCGACGGGGACGCCGGGCGCGCCGACCGGGAGTACCGGGCGCGCCGACCGGGCCGCGGCGCGCCCGCTGACCTGGGCGTTCGCCCGGCAGGAGCGCGCTGTGGCCCTGCCGCCAGGGCTCGGCGCCCCGCAATCCGGGCCCGCGGCGCTCAGGCTGCCGGTCCTGTCAGAAGAGGTGGATCGCCAGGTGCCCCAGCGGCAGCCCCAGCTGCCAGGCCGGGGTCCATACCTTCGGCCCGTCGTCCTCGCCGAGGGCACTCGGACCGCCGGGCACCGCGTTCAGGTCCGGGGCGAGGAGTTCCGTCTCCTCCAGCCAGCGCCAGGCCGCGCGGGCGAGCGCGAGGTCGGGCCCGGCGGAGCCCTCCGCGGTGAGGGCCGCCATCCGCTCGCGCACCCAGTCCTGCCACGGCTGGTCGTACGCCGTCAGCGACAGCCAGGTCTCCAGTTGGGTCACCACCCGGATGCCGGACAGCTCGCCCTCGGTGTCGGACAGGAAGATCGTCAGGGCCAGTGCGTCGCGCCCGGCGCGGAACTCGAACGACGTCGGCGGCATCAGATCGCCGGTGCGCAGCAGCTCGTCCGCGATGTACTCGGCGTACAACCAGGCCATGGGGACGACGAGTTCCCCGCCGCCGGCACCCTCCGTGCCCTGGTGACCTCTGTACAGCATCCCTTCCTGCCTTCCTCCGGTGTCGCGCGTCGCCCGGTGCGGGCCCTCCTCCGGAACACGGATGAAGACAGCCGATTACTCAACCATGGTCGGCAGCAGGCGTTTTACGAAGCTTTGACCTTGTGGTCGGTTTCACCGCAGGTCCGCCGCGTATCCCGGAAGCTCCCGGCGCAGGGCGCGCAGCGCGTAGAACGCGCGCGACTTCACGGTACCGGGCGGAATGCCGAGCTCCGTCGCTGCTTCCGCCACACTGGCCCCGCGCAGATACACGAGCACCAGCACGTCACGGTGGTGCGGAGTGAGTGTCTTCACAGCCTCCCGCAGGTCGAGCGTCGCGGCGGCCCGCTCCGCGTGATCCGCGCACAGGGGCGCGTGCCCCTGCGCCAGCACCTCGTCGCACACCTCCGCCGGCCGCGCCTGCCGTGCCCGGCGCGCGTCGATGGCCAGCCGCCGTGCCACGGTCATCAGCCAGGGCCGTACCGAGTCGAAGGAGTCGGCGTGCAGGGCCTCGGGATGCTGCCAGGCCCGCAGCAGGGTCTCCTGTACGAGGTCCTCGGCCCGCTGCCGGTCGCCGTCGCACAGCCGCAGCAGCAGCGCGAACAGCGGCCGGCCGTGCTCGCGCTGCAACGCGGCGAGTTCGTGCTCGGCGGTCGTCGCCCGGGTGGTGAGGGTGTTTCCGGCCGTCATGGCCGTATGCCACCGCAGGGCGCCGGTGGCGGACAGGGCGCGTACGCGGCTGTGCGGCGGGCGGTCGATCGCGTCGGTGAACGGTGCGGCGAACGGTCGGTCCCTCCCGGTCGGCGGACACCGGACGGGTCAAAGGGGCGCCCGAACCGTTTGCGGCGCCCGCCCCCCTCATACCTATTCGTAGGGAAATGTGACCAGGCTGGGGTGACTGATGATCGTACGCGCACACACACGCAGACGACTGCTGGCACTGGCCCTGACGGCCCTACTCGCCGCCGGGGCCGCCTGTCAGGCCGATCGCCGCGCACAGGCCGGACGCCCGGCCCCGCCGGCCGGTCCGCGCGGCTTCACCCTGGTCGCCTCCGGGGACGTCCTGCCGCACACCTCGGTCATCGAACGGGCGCGCTTCGACTCCGGCGGCACCGGCTACGACTTCCGGCCCATGCTCGCCGGCGTCAGACCCCTCGTCGCCCCGGCCGCCCTGGCGCTGTGCCACATGGAGACCCCCTACGGGGCGAACGGCGACTACACCGGCCGTCCGGTCTTCAAGTCGCCGCCCGAGATCGCCGACGGCCTCGCCGCCACCGGCTACGACAGCTGCTCCACCGCCTCCGACCACGCCCTCGACGACGGCGCGGACGGTGTCCGGCGCACCCTCGAGGCCCTCGACGGGACCGGCGTCAAGCACACGGGCTCGGCGCGCACCGTGGCGGAGGCGAACTCGGTGACGCTCCTGAGCGCCGGCCCGGCGAAGGTCGCCCACCTCGCCTACACCTACGGCACCGGCGACTTCGCCCTGCCGCCCGGGCAGCCGTGGGCCGTGAACCTCATCGACGAGGGCAAGATCGTCGCGGACGCCCGGGCCGCCCGCAAGGCCGGTGCCGACGTCGTCGTGGTCTCCCTGCACTGGGGGACCCCCTGGCAGGACGCGCCCGACAGCCGCCAGCTCGACCTGGCCCGCCGGCTGACCGCCTCCCGCGACGGCGGCCGCCCCGACATCGACCTGATCCTCGGCACCCACGCCCATGTGCCGCAGGCCTACGAGAAGGTCAACGGCACCTGGGTGGTCTACGGCATGGGCGACGAGATCGCCGGCGAGATGTACGACGACAACGGCGTCGAGGACCAGCGCGGCAACCAGTCCACCCTGGGCCGCTTCACCTTCCTACCGCCGAAGCGGCCGGGCGGCCGCTGGGAGGTGGCCAGGGCCGAGTTCGTTCCGCTGCTGTTCGACGTGGACGCGGGCCGGGTGGTGGACCTCAACCGCGCCCTCGCCGACGGCGCCGAGCTGCGCGCGGTCCGCGACCGCATCCGCCAGGTCGTGCTCAGCCGCGGCGCGGCGAAGGACGGCCTGGTGATGGGGCAGTAGCCGCCCGGCGGCGGTAGACGCCCGGGGGGTGTCGACGCGGACGGCCGGCCGCCCAGGGCCGGCCGGCTGGTCCACGGTGCGCGACCGGCGGGCCGCCACCGTCGACGGCACCGCCCACTACCTCACCAGGGAGCGTCCCGAGGCCTCCTCGCGCTGCTCACCGGCTTTCCGGAGCCCCTGTGGCGTCCTGGCGCGTCAGCGCCGAGTGCTTGTAGGAGTAGCCGAAGTAGACCACGCAGCCGATCAGGAACCAGACGGCGAACCGCACCCAGGTCTCCCACATCAGGAACGTGATCAGCCAGATCGAGAAGACGACCCCGGCGATCGGGATGACCGGCATCCACGGCGTACGGAAGCTCCGCGGCAGTTCCGGATGCCGGTAGCGCAGCACGATCACCGCCACGCACACCACCACAAAGGCCAGCAGGATGCCGATGTTGGTCAGTTCGGCCGCCGAGCCGATCGGCACGAACCCGGCGATGGCGGCCGACGCGACCCCGACGATCCAGGTCACCCGGGTCGGCACATGGCGGGTCGGGTGCGTCTTCGCGAACCACGCGGGCAGCAGCCCGTCGCGGGACATCGAGAACCACACCCGGGTCACACCCAGCATGAACGTGAACATCACCGTGAGGATGCCGATGATCGCGCCCACCGCGATCACGTCCGCGAGCCGGTCCAGGCCCACCGACTTGAACGCGGTGGAGAAACCGCTCTTGGGGTCGATGTCCTTGTAGTTCTGCATGCCCGTCAGCACCAGGCAGGCCAGCACGTACAGCACCATCGAGATCACCAGCGAGTAGATGATCGCCTTCGGCATGTGCCGCTGGGCGTCCCTGGACTCCTCGGCCGCCGTCGACATGGCGTCGTAGCCGAACACCGCGAAGAACACCGTGGCCGCACCCGTGAAGGCGCCGCTGACACCGAACGGGAAGAACGGGTGGTAGTTCGACGTGTCGATGTGGAAGAAGCCGACGCCGATCACCAGCAGCACCACCAGGACCTTCAGCACCACCACGAAGGTCTCGAAGC
Organism: Streptomyces sp. NPDC104814; assembly: GCF_055583185.1. Taxonomy (NCBI): domain Bacteria; kingdom Bacillati; phylum Actinomycetota; class Actinomycetes; order Kitasatosporales; family Streptomycetaceae; genus Streptomyces; species Streptomyces sp. NPDC104814. The sequence goes on from NZ_JBVJOL010000001.1 coordinate 1,132,557, forward strand.
GTGCCGCGCTGCGGATGCCAAGGTTCAGCAGCCAGGCGATGAGCAGACACAGCACGGCCGCGAACAGATCGACCTTGTGACCGGAGCCGGTGCCCGGGGCGCCCAGCATCCAGTGCGGCAGGTTCGCGCCCATCTCCTCCACGAGGAAGCTGAAGTAGCCCGAGATACCGATCGCCACCACCGCCACGATCGCGGTGTACTCCAGCAGCAGGTCCCAGCCGATGAACCAGCCCGCGAACTCCCCGAGGACCGCGTAGCCGTATGTGTAGGCCGAGCCCGCCTTCGGGATCAGCCCGGCGAACTCGGCGTACGACAGCGCCGCGCAGGCGCTGGCCACACCGGCGATCAGGAACGACACGAGCACCGCCGGGCCCGCCGTGCCGTTGGCCACCGTTCCGGCCAGCGTGAAGATGCCGGCGCCGATGATGCCGCCCACGCCGATCGCGGTCAGCTGCCCGAGGCCCAGCGACCTCTCCAGTCGCGCGCCCTCCCCGACTTCCGTCTCCTCGATGTGCTCGATCGGTTTGCGACGGAGAATGCCCTCGCCCATTCTGAGCCCGGCCACACGCCTCACCTCTTCACGATCGGCAAACGGCTGACGGCGGATCATGATGGCCCAGCCCACCCGTCCTGGGAAGACGCCACGCACGAGGAAGGGTCACCCCGGCCGGGGTGGGGGTCATCCGATCGGATGACCCGGAGGTCACCCGATGCGTGCGCCGGGACGAGCCGGGACGCCGACGGGCCCGGGCCCGCTCCGGGCGGAGGCTGGAGGCACAGCGCACGAAGCGCTGAGCGGGACCCGGCAGCAGACCGCGGTCCGCGCCGACGCGATATGACAGGGAGCCGTCCGGCATGCAGCACAAGGCCAAGAAGTTCTCCACCCGCGCCAAGGTCGTCACCTCGGCCGCCCTCCTCGCCGCCGTCGGCGCCGGTGTGGCCGGCGCGGTCTCCGCCTCCGCCGGCACCCCGGCCGCCGCGCCCGCCGCCGCCCCGGCCACCCTCAAGGGCAAGACCACCACGACCAGCACCCACCTCACGATCGACGCCGCCACCGACGCCGCCCGGGCCGCCCTGGACGCCGCCGAGAAGGACGGCCAGCGCGTCACCGTCGCCGTCGTCGACCGCAACGGCAACACGGTCGTCACCCTGCGCGGCGACGGCGCCGGCCCGCAGTCCTACGACTCCGCCGTCAGGAAGGCGTTCACCGCCGTCTCCTGGAACGCGCCCACCTCGGAGCTCGCCCAGCGCCTGGAGAAGGCCCCCCACCTCAAGGACATCCCCGGCACGCTGTTCCTGGCGGGCGGCGCCCCGGTCGCGTACAACAGCGCGCCGATCGCGGGCATCGGCGTCGCGGGCGCCCCGTCCGGCGACCTGGACGAGAAGTTCGCGCAGGCCGGCGTCGACGCGATCAGCAACGGCCGCTGACCGGCCGTACCACCCCCGTGAGCGCCCCCTGACCCGGCGCGGCGCCCGGCGACCGGCGGCGCGCGGCCTTCCCCCGGCCGCGCGCCGCCGGCGCTCCCGCCTGAGCGCCGTCCTGACGCCCGTCGCCACCCTGTGGAGGAGTTACGCCGTGCCCCATGAGCAACCGTCCGCCGCCGGCCTCGCCCTGCTCGCGGCCGCCGAACGCGGCGACGCCGACGCCGTCCGGGCGGCCCTGGCCCGCGGCGCACACCTGGAGGCCCGCGACGAGGCCGGCCGCACCCCGCTGCTGCGCGCCGCGCTCGCCGACCAGGTCGAGGTGGCCCGCGTCCTGGTCGCCGCGGGCGCCGACGTCGACGCGCAGGACGACCGGCAGGACAGCCCGTGGCTGGTCACCGGCGTCACCGGCAGCGTCGCCATGATGCGCGCGCTGCTGCCCGGCGGCCCGGACCTGACGCGCACCAACCGCTTCGGCGGCGTGTCCGTCATCCCGGCGAGCGAACGCGGCCACGTCGACTACGTCCGCGCCGTGCTGGCCGAGACCGGCATCGACGTCGACCACGTCAACCGGCTGGGCTGGACCGCCCTGCTGGAGGCCGTCATCCTCGGCGACGGCGGCCGTACCCACCAGGAGGTCGTCGAGATCCTGCTCGCCGCGGGCGCCGACCCGACGCTGCCCGACGGCGACGGTGTGACGGCCCTCGCGCATGCGGAGCGCCGCGGCTTCACGGGCATCGCGGCCGTACTGCGCGCCGCGCAAGGCCGGCGGCGATGAACCACCGCGCCGCCACCGGCCCGCTCGCCGCGGCTCGGAGCGGGTCGTCCCGCTGGACGGCCCGCACGCGAGTGTCGCGGTGTCCGCCGACGGCCGCACCGCCTGCGTCTCCGGCGGCTTCACCCGCGACGGCCACCGAACGGCGTCAGCGTCGTCGCCACGGCCACCGGCACGGTCACTCGGCTGCCCGCGAGCCGGCGCCCGCTCGCCGTCGCCGTACCGCCGGGGTCCTTAAGGCACCACCGTCACCGGCCACCGGCCGGCCTTCACCAGCCGTACCGCGACCGAGCCGATGATCCGGTGGCCGGCCTGCTCGGAGGCGCCGACGATCACCGCGTCCGCCTTCAGCTCGTCCGCCGCCTTCACCAGGCCGTTGTACGGGTCGCCGCGGAAGGTGTGGAACTCCCAGCGCACCTCGAATATCCCCTTGACCCGCTCGGTCGCCTCCCGGATCTGCGCGACGATGTCCTCGGCGATCTCGTCGGTCGTCTCCACGACCGGCGCGCCGAGCGCCGCGCCCGCGGCCAGCACCGGCTGCACGTAGACCACGGCCAGCAGCGCGTGCTGCCGCCTGGCCAGGCCGCCCGCGTAGGCCGCGGCGCGCAGCGAGGAGTCGGAGCCGTCCACCCCGACCACGATCACCTTCGGCCCGTCGGTACCCCGTTCGAACTGGTGAGAGCCGAACCGGTGAGAGTGCTGTTCCGTCACGACCCGAGGCTATCGGAGGCCACCGACGCGCCCGCCAGCCGGGACGGCTCGACGGGCGAGCGGGCCGCGGCCTTCCTACAGTCGGATGCATGAGTGCCACCGTGGACGCCGCCCCGGGCCGGGGCGCCCCGGGACCGACACGACCCGCCGGGAGCGGCTTCCTCAGCCGGGTGCCCGAAGGCTTCGCGACCATCTTCGGCGCCCTCGGCCTGCTGTGCGCCCTGCTCGCCCTCATCGAGCCCCTGCGCGACCTGCTCAGCCCCGTCGTGCGCTTCCTGGACCAACTGCTGGTCCCCCTCAGCGCCAACCTCGCCTACGCCGTCTTCCTGTTCCTGCTCGCCGCCGCCACCGCCGCCCGCAAGAAGGTCGCCTGGTGGCTGGTCGTCGTCTACCTCGGCCTGGTCGTCCTCACCGACGTCATAGGCGTCGCCGTCGGCCTGTACGCCGAGTCCCTGCCCTCCCTGGTGCTGTGCGCCCTCGCCCTCGCGCTGCTCGTCGTGGCCCGCCGCGAGTTCTACGCCGCCTCCCGCCGCGGGGCGCTGCGCCGTGCCCTCGCCGTGCTGGTGGGCGGGCTCGCCCTCGCGATCCTCCTCGGCTGGGGCCTGGTGGCACTCTTCCCCGGCACCCTGCCGTACGGGCAGCGGCTGACCTGGGCCGCCAACCGGGTCCTGGGCGGTCTGGCCTCGGCCGGCTCCTTCGGCGGCCGTCCGCCGCACGCCCTGTTCTTCCTGCTCGGCCTGTTCGGCGCGCTCGCCCTGCTGAACGCCGCCGCCACCCTCTTCCGCTCCCAGCGCCTCGAAGCCGCCCTCCACGACGACGAGGAGGAGCGCATCCGCGCCCTGCTCGGCCGCTACGGCGAGCAGGACTCGCTCGGCTACTTCGCCACCCGGCGCGACAAGGCCGTCGTCTTCTCGCCCAGTGGCAAGGCCGCCGTCACCTACCGTGTCGAGGCCGGGGTGTGCCTGGCCAGCGGCGACCCCGTCGGCGACCGCGAGGCCTGGCCGCACGCCATCGCCGCCTGGCTGGACGTGGCCCGCCGGCACGCCTGGGCGCCCGCCGTGATGGGCGCCTCCGAGGAGGGCGCCACCGCCTACGCCCGCGCCGGCCTCGGCGCGCTGCAACTGGGCGACGAGGCCATCGTGCACGTGCACGCCTTCGACCTGGACGGCCGCGACATGCGGGTCACCCGGCAGGCCGTGCACCGGGTCCGGCGCACCGGCGCCACCTGCCGCATCCGCCGCCACGAGGCGCTCACCGACGCCGAGATGGAGGAGATCGTCGGCAAGGCGGACGCCTGGCGCGACACCGAGACCGAGCGTGGCTTCTCCATGGCCCTGGACCGCCTCGGGGACAGCGCCGACGGCGACTGCCTGCTGGTCGAGGCGTTCGCGGAGGACGGCCGCCTGCTCGCCCTGCTGTCGTTCGTGCCGTGGGGGCGCGACGGGATCTCCCTGGACCTCATGCGCCGCGACCGCGCCGCCCCCAACGGCATCATGGAGTTCATGGTCGCGGAGCTGTGCGCGGCCGCGCCGAAGCTGGGCGTGCGGCGCATCTCCCTGAACTTCGCCGTCTTCCGCTCGGTCTTCGAGGAGGGCGCCCGCATCGGCGCCGGACCGGTGCTGCGGCTGTGGCGCCGCCTGCTGCTGTTCTTCTCCCGCTGGTGGCAGCTGGAGGCGCTGTACCGCTCCAACGCCAAGTACCACCCCGAGTGGTACCCGCGTTTCCTGTGCTACGGCGACGCCGCCGCCCTCGCCCGGATCGGCCTCGCCTCCGGTATCGCCGAGGGCTTCGTCGCCGTACCGTCGCTGCGCAAGCTGCGGGGCAAGGCGCATCCGAAGGGGGTGCGGCGGCCCACCACCACCGAGGGGCTGCCGCCGCTCACGGCGCTCGGTCTCGACGGAGGGGGCGAGACCGGGTCCGTCGGTGCGGACGCGGGCCTGCCCGAGCAGGTCCGCGTCCGCCACCGCACGCTGGACCGGCTGCGCGGCGACGGCATCGACCCCTACCCGGTCGGCGTGCCCGCCCGTACCCACACCCTCGCCGAGGTCCGCCAGGGACAGGACGTGACCGTCGCCGGGCGGATCATGCTGGTCCGCGACTTCGGCGGGATCGTCTTCGTCGTGCTGCGCGACTGGTCCGGCGACCACCAGCTCGCGCTGACCCGTGAGGGGACGGGCGCCGCCCTGGCCCGCTTCCGCACCGGCACCGACATCGGCGACCACATCACCGCCACCGGCCGGGCCGGCGCCAGCGACAAGGGCGAACCCACCGTCTTCGTCACCTCCTGGCAGCTCACCGGCAAGTGCCTGCGCCCGCTGCCCGACAAACGGCGGGGCCTGGCCGACCCCGAGGCCAAGGTGCGCATGCGCTACCTCGACCTGGTGACCAGCCCCGCCGCCCGCGACGTCGTCCGGGCCCGTTCCACCGCCGTCCAGGCCCTGCGCCAGGGCCTGCTGGATCGCGGCTTCCTCGAGGTCGAGACACCGATGCTCCAGCAGATCCACGGCGGCGCCAACGCCCGCCCCTTCACCACCCACATCAACGCCTACGACCTCGACCTGTATCTGCGGATCGCGCCCGAGCTGTATCTGAAACGGCTGTGCGTGGGCGGCATGGAGAAGGTCTTCGAACTCGGCCGCACCTTCCGCAACGAGGGCGTCTCCTACAAGCACAACCCCGAGTTCACGATGCTGGAGGCCTACCAGGCGTACGCCGACTACGACGTGATGCTCGACCTGGTGCGCGAACTGATCCAGGGCGCGGCCACGGCGGCGTTCGGCTCGCCCGTGGCCCGCAAGGACGGCCGGGAGTACGACATCTCGGGGCGCTGGCCGGTCAAGACGGTGTACGGCGCGATCTCGGAGGCCCTCGGCGAGGAGATCGACGCGGGCACCGAACTGGCCCGGCTGCACCTGCTGTGCGACCGCGCCGGCGTGCCGTACACCCAGGACGACGGGCGCGGTGACGTCGTCCTGGAGATGTACGAGCGGCTGGTGGAGGAGCGCACCCAGCTGCCCACGTTCTACAAGGACTTCCCGACCGACGTCTCCCCGCTGACCCGCCAGCACCGCACCGACCCGCGCCTGGCCGAACGCTGGGACCTGGTGGCCTTCGGCACCGAACTGGGCACCGCCTACTCCGAGCTGACCGACCCGGTCGAGCAGCGGCGGCGTCTGACGGAGCAGTCGCTGCTGGCCGCGGGCGGCGACCCGGAGGCGATGGAACTCGACGAGGACTTCCTGGACGCCCTGGAGTACGCGATGCCCCCGACGGGCGGTCTCGGCGTCGGAGTCGACCGTCTGGTGATGTTCCTGACCGGTCTGACCATCCGGGAGACCCTCCCGTTCCCCCTGGTCCGCCGCCGCTGAGCGCCCGCTCGCGTGCCCTCTCGGCGCGCCCGGACGGGCGACCGGGCTCGCCCGCCTGGACGCCCGCTTGCGCCGAGCGGGTGTTTTCCCGCCCCCGGTCCGGTGGTGCCGTGGTGCGTCGCGCGGTCCCCGGGCGACTGATTGGTCATGAAGAAGGATCAGTTCCTCACCCGGCGCCGGGCGTTGACCGCCGCGGCCGCCGCCCTGGGCGCGGCCGGGACCGCCGGGCTGTTCGCACTGGAGGGCGCCGACGAGCCGGCCCGCCCCGCCCCGCCCGCCGCCGGCGCCCCCGCGCGGCTTCCGGAAAAACCGTCCGCCTACCGTCTGCAGCCCCTGACCGGGTACGGGCCGCCGCAGGCGGCGCCGCCGCGCACACCGGTGCGGCGCGAACCGCTGCTGAAGCTCGCCGCCCGCGGCCGCACCATGTTCCTCACCTTCGACGACGGGCCCGACCCCCACTACACCCCGGGCATCCTGGACACCCTGCGCGAGCACGACGTGCGGGCCACGTTCTTCGTGTGCGGGGAACAGGCCGACTGGAACCGGGACCTGCTGGCGCGCATGGCCGACGAGGGCCATGTCGTCGGCAACCACACCTGGTCCCACCCGCTGCTCACCCAGCTGAGCCGGGCGGAGATCCGCAGCGAGATGGAACGCACCAGCGATGTCATCGAGGAGGCCTACGGCGAGCGCCCGCGCTGGTTCCGCGCCCCCTACGGCGCCTGGAACCGCGCGGCCTTCCAGCTCGGCGCCGAGATGGGCATGGAACCGCTGGCCTGGACCGTCGACACCGAGGACTGGACCGTTCCCGGCACCGGCGCCATCGTCCGCGCCGTCGAGGAGGGCGCCGGTCCCGGCGTCGTGGTGCTCTCGCACGACGCCGGCGGCGACCGCTCCGAGAGCGTGGCCGCGCTGCGCCGATACCTGCCGCACCTGCTGGACTCCGGCTACCACCTGAGCGTGCCGAGCCGCCCGTACACGTAGGAGTGCGCGGGCCTTCGCCCGCCGGCCGGGATGCCGCTCAGCGGACCTCGGTCAGGCGGGCGAAGACGACGACGTTCCCGTCGTAACCGTTCTTCTTGGAAAAGCCGCCCCCGCAGGTGATGACCCGCAATTCCGGCGCGCCTTTGGACGCGTAGACGCGGTCGCCGGGGAAGTCGGCCTTGGCGAACACCTCGATGCCGTAGATCTCGAACACCGCCGTCTTTCCGTCCTGGCGGTGCACCTCGACACGATTTCCCTTTTTCAGGGCGCCCAGCCCGTAGAACACCGCGGGGCCTTGCTTGTTGTCGACGTGCCCGACGACGACCGCCGTGCCCTTTTCCCCGGGCGAGACACCACCGGTGAACCAGCCCGCGAGATTCGGGTCCTCCGGGGGCGGCGCGTCGACCCAGCCGTCCGCGTCGAGGCCGACCGGCATGACGGGCGCGTCGACCTGGATCGCCGGAATACGCACCCGGTCGGCCACGGAGAACGCCAGCGGCTCGGGCGCGCGCCCGAGCAGGTCCGGGGCGCTGCGGCTGTCGGCGGCCGCGGCCGAAGCCGGCTGCGGCGGGCCCACGTCGAATTCCCCGGAGCCATTGCGAATGAGCGCGAGACCGGTCAGCAGAACCAGCGCTATCACCCCCCAGGGGGCGCGCTTTCTCCGCCGCTCCGCCTCCTCGGCCAGTTCGGACAGCTCGGACGCAGACATTCGCCATCCCCTTTCGACACGGCCGTCGCCGCGCCATGGTGCGCATGGAAGAACGCTAAGTCCGGTGGCCGCGAGCGGCGAGGAGGCGACGGCGAACGGGTGGCGGGAGTTCCCCTGTGCGCCATCCGTGGCGCGGCCGAACGGATCGTTTCTGACGGACCGTGACCTGCGGTGATGTCCGGCCGTGGCCCTCAGGCGCCGGGTGCGGTCTCACCGGGACGGACCATCCCCGAAATGCGGGAGCGCGCACGGCATCTGAGGGTTTCTCCGGGAGACGCTTTCTCGCCGATCGACCGGGGACGGGTCCCGGGGTGTCTTCCGCGGAGGATCAGATGCGCAACTCTCGTGCCCTGGCGGCCACGGCCGCCGCGGTCGCCGCCCTCGGCCTCGCCGCCCCCTCGGCCGCCGCGCGGGACGGCATGAACTTCAGACTGAGCAACATCGTCGCGCTGCCCAGCGTCATCGCCCGCGGTGGGCAGCTCACCATCACCGTCGACGGCTGCCCGTCCGGCGGCACCGCCACCTCGGACGCGTTCCAGCCCACGCCGCTCACCCCGATCCACGGCGCCAACCAGACCGCCAAGGGGACCGCGACGATCAACCACAACGCACGCCCCGGCGCCCACAGCATCACGGTCAACTGCAACGGCCAGACGCTGACCAACCCGGCCGCCTTCACCGTCATCGGCGGTGTCCGCGGCGGTCTGGGCGGCAGCACCTCCAGCGGAGCCACCCCCACCGACATGGCGATCGGCGGCGGGCTGGTCGCCGCGGCCGTCATCGGCGGCGGCGTGTTCTGGATGCGCCGCCGCGCCGAGAAGCGCTTCTGACCCCCGCGTCGCGCCTTCCCCTTCGCACGAGGCACGACGCACCGCGCGCGACGTACCGCGCACCCCACCCGGGCGTCGCCCCGGACCCCCGAGCGGGGCCCGGGGCGACGCCCTGTGGCACACACGGCCGGCGCGGGACACACCGGTCAGTTGCCGCTCTCGCCGCCGCGCCGCCGCGTGAAGAGATACGCCGCACCGACGGCACCGGCGACGAGCGCCGCGCCCATGCCGATCTCGCGGGCGTCGAAGCCGCCGGTGCTGCCGCCCTCACCGGCGTGCACCGCGCCCGGCACCGTCTGCCGCGGGGGCCGAGGCGTCAAAGGCGTCGGAGGCACCGGCCGTCCGCCGGCGATGGCCAGTCCCGTCGACCCGCTCACCCCGTCACAGGTGAACGTCACCTGGTAGACGGCGCCGGGGCGTGCGTCCCAGTCGACGGTCGCCGTCGCCGACGACCGGCGCGGCGCGATGGTGACCGTGTCGAACACGCCCGAGGAGACCATGACCGCTCCGCGGCAGCCCCCGTGGTCCCGGTCGACCTGGAGGACCACCTGCCCGCCGGCGGACACCGTCGACGGCAGGACGCTGAAACCGAACGGGGTGATGTCGCTGCCGCCGCCCAGCGCGACGGCGCCCGGCGCCGTCAGGGCGAGGGCGCCGAGACCCAGCAGAGCGGCCGAAGCGACGCGTATCGCGCGCATGTGTTTCCTCCGGTCTCCGAGGAGCGGCGGCGGACCTGCTCCGCGTGCACGACAAGTGCTCCTCGATGACCGAAACGCTAGGAACGGGACCGCACCCCCGCGATCTCAGTAGCGCGAACGGGTCAAGCGTGTACTCCACCCGGGCGACGCACCCGCGTCACCCGGGGGATCCACCCGCATCGCCCGGGTGACGCGGCTGCATCCCCCGGGGGACACCGTCGGCGTGGCGCCTTGGCCCGGTCCATGCCGGCCGGGCCAAGGCCGCAGGCGCCCGGCGCGGCGGCATCACGCGGGCCGTGGCTCGTCCCCTGGCATGCCGTGGCTCATCCCCTGGCATGGGGGAAGAGGCTGAGCAGCGGTTCCATCGACGCGGCCGTGTCCCGGCTGTAGGGCGCGTCGAAGTCCCAGATCAGGAACAGCAGGAAGGCGATCAGTGCCGAGAACAGGCCCGCCAGGACCAGTTCGCGCGGGGTGCGGCGGATCTGGAGGGCGAAGACCATGCCGATGGTGATCACCGCCCCGGTGAGCAGCCCGAACCACACCACCCCCGGCATGGTCGGCGACGTGGCGTTCGCGCGGGCGGTGCGTGCCTCGTCGGCCGCGGTGATCTGGTCGAGCAACGGCTGGTAGGCCTGCGCCTCGAAGTCGTTGCGCGGCTGGTAGTCGGTGAGGTCCCGGCGCAGCTGACCGAGCAGCTGGGTGCCGCGCTCGGTCATCTCACCGTGGTCCTCCATCGCCTTCCACTCCTTGGTGACGACGTGTCCGACATAGGCGTTGACATCCGCCCGGATCCGGTCACGGACCGGAGCGGGATAGACCCGGACGCGCTGGTCGATCTCGTGCAGCGCCTGCGCCTCCGCCTGCACATGGTCCTGCGCGGCGCTGCGTGCCTCCCACACGCCCGCGATCGCCAGGCCCAGGACGATGGCGTAGACCACGCCGATCCACATGGTCATGTACTCGATGACGTCCGGAGTCTCACTGGGGTCCTCGTCCTCGGACGCCGTGCGGTGGCGGACGAGGGTGATGACGACCACCACGACACAGGCGGCCAGCATCGCGAGGGTGAGAACAAGCCATTCCGGCAACGGGGGTACCTCCAGGGCTCAGCGCGGGCGGAGCGCGGCGACGGCCACGATCGCGGGCGTGGTGATGAGCAGGACATAGACGACGGGTGAGACGTGGTGGCTGGGCTGCCGTCGGTGCGGCGCGGCGTGATACCGCGGGTAGCTCACCGGGCTCGCGGAGGGGCGTGGTGTCGGCGTCGGAGTGGGTGTCGGGGTCGGGGCGGGCTTCGGGGGCGGCGGAGGCGGGGCCGGGCGGGCCGGTGCGGGCCGGGGTGCCGGTGCCGGTGGTGCGGGGGCCGCAGGCACCGGCCGCGGCTTGGGCGGCGGGGGTTTCGGTGCCGGCTTGGGCGGCGGCGGTTTCGGCGTGGGCGGAGGTGGAGGCGGCGGCGGGGGAGGCGGTGGCGGTGGTGGGGGAGGAGGCGGTGGTGGTGGCGGTGGTGGTGGCGTCGGACTGGGCGTCGGGCTCGGTGAACACCCGGGCGGGATCGGCCAGTCGAGGCTTCCGGCCACCGCCACCGCCGTCACCCCGTCGGGGCCGGTCGAGGCGTAGGCGCAGGCGTCGGCCGCCGCCGTCCCGGCCGGTGCGCCCACGAGGAACCAGCTGAGGGTCACCGCGGCCAGCACCCGTGCCCCCACGGCGGATCGGGTCGGTTCGGGTCCATGCACGACGGAGATCATGAGGTGCGCCGGACCCCGTCATGCCCGGTCGGCCGCGGAATGCTCCGAACGAGGGACACGGATCGGCGTGGCGCCTTGCGCGGCTGACGTTCGTACGTCCGACCCGCCGCACACCTGCCCGACGGAATGGCGTCGTCCGCAAAGATTTCCGCACCGCCGTTGAACACACCCACCGTCCCCGTGCGTACCCCATGCCGTGCAGCGACGGAACAGGGCGCTGCAACAGACGTGTGAACGTGGGGAGTTGACGATGAAGACCTCGTGGCGGAGCGCCTCGCTCGCGGTGGGTGCCGTAGCCGTACTGGCGCTGACGTCGGCGTGCGGGCAGGGCGACGGCGGCGCCCAGGCGGCCGCCCAGAACGTCGGCGCCACGGCCCCGGTCGGCGGCTACGGCACCGCCGGCGGGGGGTACGGCGTCGGCAACGGCTCTCCCGGCCCGAGCTCCGCACCGCAGGCCCGGCCGGTCCCCGCGGGCAAGCTGTCCGTCACCGGCAACGCGGAACTGGGCAAGGTGCTCACCGACGGCTCCGGACGCACCCTGTACCGCTTCGACGAGGACACCGCCGAGCCCTCCAAGTCGACCTGCAACGGTGACTGCGCCAAGGTGTGGCCGCCCGTGCCCGCGGACGACGTCACCGCCGGCACCGGCATCGACCCGTCGGAGCTGGGCGAGGTCACCCGCGCCGACGGCACCAAGCAGCTCACCATCGGCGGCTGGCCGGCGTACCGCTACGCCAAGGACACCAAGGCGGGCGAGGTGAAGGGGCAGGGGCTCAAGGGCAAGTGGTTCGCGCTGGCCCCCGACGGCAAGAAGGCGAAGGCGTCCGATCTGCCCGGACTGTCCGTCCGCAAGGACCCCAACCTCGGTGACATCATCGTCGACCGCAACGGCATGACCGTCTACCGCTTCCTGAAGGACCAGGCCTGGCCCAAGCCGGTCTCCGCCTGCACCGGTGCCTGCCTGCAGAAGTGGCCGGCCGTCGAACCCGTCGACGCCGGGGACACCAAGGGTGTGAAGAAGAAGGGGCTGATGAGTTTCACCCGGCCCGACGGCGTCAAGCAGCAGACGGTCAACTGCTGGCCCGTCTACACCTTCTCCGGTGACAAGGCCCCCGGGGACATCAACGGTCAGGGCGTCGGCGGCACCTGGTACGCCGTCGCACCCGACGGAAAGCCGGTCGGCGCGCCGAAGAAGTGACGGATCGCACCTCCCCAGGGTGTCCGCCCCCCCCTCGCCCGGGCGGCGCGCACGGCCGACGGACCGCCCCCTCCGCACCGCACGGAGGGGGCGGTCCGCTGCGTGCGGCACCCTGTACCCTGCGCAGCACCCCGGACACATGCGGTAGTAACGTGACGCGGCGCCGCACGCGCACGTGCCGCAGGCAGTGACCGGGAACGGACGGTCAATTTCCGGTTCCCCTCGCTACTTGACCCGACGATCAGTAGCCTCTGCTCGAACACCGGATCGCCTACGCCTTGGAGAGATGGATGGAGCGTCCCGCTTGGGCTCCCCGAAGCATCGACATCTCGGTGCCGAGCGTCTCGCGCATCTACGACTACTACCTGGGCGGTTCGCACAACTTCGAGGTGGACCGGGAAGCCGCCCGCAGGGCCATGGAGTTCCTGCCGGGGCTGCCCAAGATCATGCAGGCGAACCGGGCGTTCATGCGCCGGGCCGTGCGCTTCGCGGCCGACGAGGGCATCACGCAGTTCCTCGACATCGGCTCCGGCATCCCCACCTTCGGCAACGTCCACGAGGTCGCCCGGGCCGCCCGCCCCGGAGCGCGCGTCGTCTACGTCGACCACGACCCGGTGGCGGTCGCGCACAGCCAGGCCGTCCTGGCGGGCGACGAGGACTCCGACGTCGTCGCGGCGGATCTGCTCAAGCCCCACGAGATCCTGGCCAGTGAGCCGGTGCAGCGGCTGATCGACCTGAACCGGCCGGTGGCGCTGCTCCTGGTTGCCATACTGCACTTCGTGGAGGACGAGGACGACCCGTACGCGGCGGTGGCCGAGCTGCGCGACGCGCTCGCGCCCGGCAGCCTGCTGGTGCTCACGCATGCCTCGTACGAGGGAATCCCGGTGCCTCCACAGCGGGCGGGGGGCGTGGTGGACGTGTACGACGACATTCGCAACCCGCTGGTCATGCGCTCGCCTGACGAGATCGCGCGGTTCTTCGAGGGGTACGAGATGGTGGAGCCGGGACTGGTGCCGATGCCGTTGTGGCGGCCCGAGACGGCGCCGGAGGACGAGGATCCGTTCGCCTTCTCCGGGTTCGCGGGCGTGGGGCGTACGGCGTGATCGCGGAGCCGGACGGGCCGGAGGACAGACTGCGCCGGTTCGCCACGATCTGGACCCGGGCGGTGTTCCCGCTCACCTCCACATCGGCGACCCGGCCGGAGTTCGAGGCGCACCTGCTGCCGCTGGCCCGGCGGCTGAGCGAGGCCCTGCACACGCCGGCCACGGTCACGGAGGAGGGCCGGGCCGTCGGCGCCGCGCTGGTCGCCGCGCACTGCACCGACCCGGAGGCGCTCAGCCGCACCCTGGACTGCGTGGACGCCTACCTCGTGCTCTACTGCGGTGGCGACGGCGACCCGCAGGAGCTGCGCACCCGCTGCTCCCGGCTCCAGCACGCCATGGCCGCCGGTTACGCGCGGGCGCTGCGGGAGCGCACCCTGGGCGAGCAGGAGGCCATCGCGCAGGCGGCGTTGCGGGCGCAGGGTGTGGTGGCGCAGGCGCTGCACGCCAGCGAGGCCCGGTTCCGCGCGGTGTTCGAGGGCGCGGCCATAGGGATCGGCATCGCCGACCTCGAGGGCACCATACTGCAGGTCAACGGCGCGCTGGTGCGCATGTTCGGCGGCAGTGAGCAGGCGGTGCGCGGCCGCAACGTCAAAGACTGGACGCACGCCGAGGACGCCCCGCAGGTCTGGCGTCTGTACGACGAGCTGGTGCGCGGCGAACGCGAGCACTACCACGTGGAGAAGGCGTTCTACCGCCCCGACGGAACGGTCCTGTGGACCAATCTGACGGTCTCCCTGCTGCGTGACGCCGACGGCGAACCGCAGTACCAGCTGGCGCTGATGGAGGACACCACCGAGCGCCGCCTGCTCAACCTGCGACTGCGCTACGAGGCCACGCACGACGCGCTGACCGGCCTGCCCAACCGCACCCTGTTCTTCGAGCGGCTGGAGAAGGTCCTGGCCCGGGACGGGGGACAGCGTTTCGGGCTGTGCTACCTCGACCTGGACGGCTTCAAGACCATCAACGACAGCCTCGGCCATGCGGCCGGCGACCGGCTGCTCGTCGAGGTCGCCGACCGGCTGCAGTCCTGCGCGACCGCGCCCGGCGAGATGGTGGCCCGGCTCGGCGGCGACGAGTTCGTCGCGCTGACCACCCACCCCGACAGCCGCCGCGAGGCCGACGAACTCGCCGCGCGCATCATGAACGCCCTGCTCGCCCCCGTCCGCATCGACGGCCGTGAGCTGACCGTGCGCGGCAGCATCGGCATCGTCGAGGGCGCCGCCGGGGAGCGCAGCGCGGCCGAGGTGCTGCGAAGCGCCGATATCACCATGTACCGGGCGAAATCGGCCGGCGGCAACCGGTTCGAACTCGCCGACCCGGAGGCCGACGCCCGTGCCATCACCCGGCACGGGCTGACCACGGCGCTGCCGGCGGCCCTGGAGCGCGGCGAGTTCTTCATCGAGTACCAGCCGCTGGTGCACCTCGGCGACGGCAGTGTGCGCGGGGCGGAGGCGCTGGTGCGCTGGCTGCACCCGCAGCACGGGGTGCTCGGTCCCGACCGGTTCATCCCGCTCGCCGAGCACACGGGGCTCATCGTGCCGCTCGGCCGCTGGGTACTGGACCAGGCGGTGCGCCAGGCACGCCAGTGGCGCGAACGCGAGGCCGGGGCGGGGCCGCTGCGCATCAACGTCAATCTCTCGCCGTGCCAGCTCACCCATCCCGGCCTGGTGCAGGACACCGTGGACATCCTGGAGCGCGCGGGCGTCGCACCGGACGCGCTGTGCCTGGAGGTGACCGAGTCGGCCCTGATCGGCGCCGACGACGACCTGCTCAAACCGCTGCGCCGGCTGGCCGAGATGGGCGTGGACATCGCCCTGGACGACTTCGGCACGGGCTACTCGAACCTGGCGAACCTGCGCCGGCTGCCGGTGTCCGTGCTGAAACTGGACCGCTCGTTCACGCAGGGCATGCAGCAGTTCCCGGCGGACCCCGTGGACCTGAAGATCGTCGAGGGCATCGTCTCGCTCGCCCACAGCCTCGACCTGGCGGTCACCGTCGAGGGCGTGGAGACCGGCGCCCAGGCCGAACAGCTGCGGATACTGGGCTGCGACACGGCCCAGGGCTGGTACTACGCCCGCCCCGGCCCCCCGGAGCGCCTGCACGAACTGGCCATGGCCGACGCAACGGGATGACGTCCGCGCGAACACGGCGACCGGACCGCGCCTCCCTCATGCGCCCCGCCTCCGAAACAGGCGGGGCGCACCCAGGCGGCACCCGCCGGCTGGAGGCGATACGGGCGGCGGCGCGCAGTGCCGACCGCCAGGGGCGCGGGGAACTGCGCGAGCAACCACGATGAACCCGCGGGCGCCGAACAGGGGGCAAGGCACGACGGCGTCCCAGCGCACCGCACCCACCCTCACCGCTCCAGTAGCATCCGCTGCAGCTCCCTCGCGGCCCGAGGCGGAGCCACATCGCTGCGGTGTGCCAACGCGATCGTCCGGTGCAACCCCGGCCGCACCAGCGGAGTGACCCGCAGGCCCCGCCCCGACCGCGCCGCCACCATCCGCGGCACGACCGCCACGCCCAGCCCCGCCCGCACGAACCCCAGCACCGCGTCCATCTCGCCGCCCTCCACCGCGAAGTCCGGCTCGAAACCGGCGGAGCGGCACGCCGCGACCGTCAGCTCCCGCAGGTCGTACCCGTGCCGGAACATCACCAGCCGCTCGCCCTCCAGATCGGCGATGTGCACCGCCCGCCGCCCGCCGCCCGGCTTCGGCGCCTCCGGTGAGGACACCACGACCAGGTCCTCGCGCAGCAGCTCCACCGTGGTCAGCGCCGGCGACGGCGTCGGCAGGGGCAGCACCACCAGCGCCAGGTCCAGCGCGCCGCGGGCCAGCTCCCGCACCAGGTCGTGCGAGCCGCTCTCCTCGATCAGCAGCTGGATGCCGGGGTAGCGGTCGTGGAAGGCGCGCAGCACGTCCGGCAGCAGGCCCGTGCACAGGCTGGGCGTGGCGCCGAGCCGCACCCGGCCCCGCCGCAGCTGCGCCAGCTCCTGCACCTCGTGGCGCGCGGTGTCGGCGTCGGCCAGGATCCGTCGCGCGAGCGGCAGCAGCGCCTCCCCGGCGTCGGTCAGGGTGATGTTGCCGCGCGCCCGCTGGAACAGATCGGCGCCCAGCTCCCGCTCCAGCGCCTTGATCTGCTGGGACAGCGACGGCTGGGCGACGTGCACCAGCTCCGCGGCCCGCGTGAAGTGGCGGGTCTCGGCGACCGCGACGAAGTACTGGAGCTGCTGGAACTGCATCCAGCCAGCATAGGCTCTACCTATCGATTCAAGCCGCACCATGTCTTGGACCGATCGCACTCCCAGCCCCTAGCGTGCTGAGACATGGCTCTGGCAACGCGGACGGACCGACGGCCGTCCATCGCACGCACCGTGTGGGACTCCACCGTCGGCAAGAAGACGGTCATGGCCGTCAGCGGCGTGATCATGCTGCTGTACCTGGTCGCCCATGTGATCGGCAATCTGAAGATCTTCTTCGGCGCGGGGGAGTTCAACCACTACGCGCACTGGCTGCGCACCGTCGGCGAACCCTTCATGCACTACGAGTGGACGCTGTGGCTGGTCCGCGTCGTCCTGGTCGTCGCGGTCGTCGCGCACGCTGTGTCCGCGTACCAGCTCAGCCGCCGCGACATCAAGGCGCGGCCCAGCAAGTACGTGCACGCCAAGCCGCGGGCGAGCTACGCGACGCGCACCATGCGCTGGGGCGGGATCATCCTCGGCCTGTTCATCGTCTGGCACATCCTGGACCTGACCACCGGCACCGTGCACTCCGGCGGCTTCCAGGAGGGCCACCCGTACCAGAACGTCGTGGACACCTTCTCCACCTGGTACGGCAACGTGATCTACATCGTCGCGATGCTCGCCCTCGGCCTGCACATCCGGCACGGCTTCTTCAGCGCCGCCCAGACCCTCGGCGCCGGCAGCCGCACCCGCAACAGGGCCCTGAAGACCGTCGCGAACATCCTCGCGCTGCTGCTCACGGCCGGCTTCGTCGCCGTCCCCGTGGGCGTCATGACCGGAGTGGTGAGCTGACATGACCTCCTACGTCGACTACACGCTCGGCGAGCCGATCGCCGACACCAAGGCCCCCGCCGGCCCGATCAACGAGCGCTGGGACACGCGCCGCTTCGAGGCGAAGCTCGTCAACCCCGCCAACCGGCGCAAGCACACGGTGATCGTCGTCGGCACCGGACTCGCGGGCGGCTCCGCGGGCGCCACCCTCGCCGAACAGGGCTACCACGTCGTCCAGTTCTGCTACCAGGACTCCCCGCGCCGCGCCCACTCCATCGCCGCGCAGGGCGGCATCAACGCGGCGAAGAACTACCGCAACGACGGCGACTCCGTGCACCGCCTGTTCTACGACACCGTCAAGGGCGGCGACTTCCGCGCCCGCGAGTCCAACGTGCACCGTCTGGCGCAGATCTCGGTGGAGATCATCGACCAGTGCGTGGCCCAGGGCGTTCCCTTCGCCCGCGAGTACGGCGGCCTGCTCGACACCCGTTCCTTCGGCGGCGTCCAGGTCTCCCGCACCTTCTACGCCCGGGGCCAGACGGGCCAGCAACTGCTGCTCGGCGCCTACCAGGCCCTGAGCCGGCAGATCGCCGCGGGCAACGTGGAGATGCACGCGCGCACCGAGATGCTCGACCTGATCGTCGTCGACGGCCGGGCCCGCGGCATCGTCGCCCGCGACCTGATCACCGGGAAGATCTCGACGTACTTCGCCGACGCGGTCGTTCTCGCGTCCGGCGGTTACGGCAACGTCTTCTACCTGTCGACGAACGCGATGAACTCCAACGCGACCGCGATCTGGCGGGCGCACCGGCGCGGCGCGTACTTCGCCAACCCCTGCTTCACACAGATCCACCCCACCTGTATCCCGCGCACCGGCGACCACCAGTCGAAGCTGACGCTGATGAGCGAGTCGCTGCGCAACGACGGCCGGATCTGGGTGCCCAAGGCGAAGGGCGACACCCGACCGCCGAACCGGATCCCGGAGGACGAGCGCGACTACTACCTGGAGCGCATCTACCCGTCCTTCGGCAACCTCGTCCCGCGTGACATCGCCTCCCGCGCGGCGAAGAACGTCTGCGACGAGGGCCGTGGTGTCGGACCCGGCGGCCAAGGCGTGTACCTGGACTTCGCCGACGCGATCCAGCGCATGGGCCGGGGGGCCGTCGAGGCGAAGTACGGCAACCTCTTCGACATGTACCAGCGGATCACCGACGAGGATCCGTACGAGGTGCCGATGCGGATCTACCCGGCCGTGCACTACACGATGGGCGGCCTGTGGGTCGACTACGACCTGCAGACCACCGTGCCCGGCCTGTTCGCGATCGGCGAGGCGAACTTCTCCGACCACGGCGCCAACCGGCTCGGCGCGTCCGCGCTGATGCAGGGCCTGGCCGACGGCTACTTCGTCCTCCCGGCGACGATCAACGACTACCTGGCGCGCAACCCGCTGGGGGACACGGTCACCGACGACCACCCGGTGGTCCAGGAGGTCCTGGCCGAGACCGAGGACCGGCTCAACCTGCTGCTGTCCGTCGACGGCGACCGCACCCCGGACTCCTTCCACCGCGAACTCGGCGAACTGATGTGGGAGTTCTGCGGCATGGCCCGCACCGACGGGGGCCTGCGCAAGGCGCTCGACCGCATCCCGCAGATCCGCGAGGAGTTCTGGCGCCGCATCAAGGTGCCCGGCACCGGCGAGGAGTTCAACCAGTCCCTGGAGAAGGCGAACCGCATCGTCGACTACCTGGAGCTGGCCGAGCTGATGTGCCTCGACGCGCTGCACCGCGCAGAGTCCTGCGGCGGTCACTTCCGCGAGGAGTCCCAGACGCCCGACGGCGAGGCCGCCCGCCGGGACGACGAGTTCGGCTACGCGGCGGCCTGGGAGTTCACCGGCACCGGCGCGGCCCCCGCCCTGCACAAGGAAGACCTCGTCTTCGAGTACGTCCACCCCACCCAGCGGAGCTACGCATGAAGCTCACCCTGCGCGTCTGGCGGCAGAAGAACGCCGACGCCGACGGCACCATGTCCACCTACGAGGTGGACGGCATCTCGCCCGACATGTCCTTCCTGGAGATGCTGGACGTCCTCAACGAACAGCTCATCCTGGCCGGCGAGGACCCGGTCGCCTTCGACCACGACTGCCGCGAGGGCATCTGCGGCGCGTGCTCCCTCGTCATCAACGGCGACGCGCACGGCCCGGAGCGCACCACCACCTGCCAGCTGCACATGCGGTCCTTCCGGGACGGCGACACGATCGACATCGAGCCGTGGCGGGCGGCGGCCTTCCCGGTCGTGAAGGACCTGGTCGTCGACCGCTCGGCCTTCGACCGGATCATCCAGGCCGGCGGCTACATCACCGCCCCGACCGGCTCCGCGCCGGAGGCCCACGCGACCCCCGTGCCGAAGGCCGACGCGGACTACGCCTTCGAGCACGCCGAGTGCATCGGCTGCGGCGCCTGCGTGGCCGCCTGCCCCAACGGCGCGGCGATGCTCTTCACCTCCGCGAAGGTCAACCACCTGGGGGTCCTCCCGCAGGGCTCGCCCGAGCGCGAGACCCGTGTGCTGGACATGGTGACCCAGATGGACTCCGAGGGCTTCGGTGGCTGCACCCTGGCCGGTGAATGCGCCACCGCCTGCCCGAAGGGCATTCCTCTCACCTCCATCACCCACATGAACAAGGAGTGGCTGCGCGCGACCCGCAAGGTCGCCAGGCGCTGACAGACGTTCGCCGTCGGGCGCGAACGGGCGGGACCGGGGGATGGTGCTCTCCCCGGTCCCGTCTCGCTTCGGTGCCTGCCATTCAACAGCTCCACATCCTCGCTCCCGGCTCCGGTCACGTCCGCGCCAACCGGCGTCGGAAGAAACGAGGGGTACCGCCTTTCGTCCCCTTCACGGCCGTACCAGGAGTCAGCCATGACCGGTGTTTCCACGCTCGACCGTCCGCCGCGGCCCGCCGCGCCCACCCGCTACACCGTCTCCCTCGCCCGGGACGAGGCCGAGGTGCGGGCCGCCCAGCGGCTGCGGCACGACGTCTTCGCCGGGGAGATGGGCGCCCTGCTCACCACCCCGCAGCCCGGGTACGACATCGACGCCTTCGACGCGTACTGCGACCACCTGCTGGTGCGCGAGGAGATCACCGGGCAGGTCGTCGGCACCTACCGGCTGCTGCCGCCCGAGCGGGCCGCCGTCGCCGGACGGCTCTACTCCGAGGGCGAGTTCGACCTCGCCGCGCTCGACGCGATCCGCCCCGGCCTGGTCGAGGTCGGCCGCTCCTGCGTCCACCCCGACCACCGCGACGGCGCCGTCATCGGCCTCATCTGGGCCGGCATCGCCCGCTACATGGTCGACCACGGTCACGAGTGGCTGGCCGGCTGCTGCTCCCTGCCGCTCGCCGACGGAGGCACCCTCGCCGCCGCCACCTGGGACCGGGTGCGCGCCGGGCACCTCGCCCCGGAGGAGTTCCGGGTACGGCCGCTGCTGCCGTGGACGCCGCGCACCGCCGCCGCGCCGGCCTCCCGGGCCGAGCTGCCCGCACTGCTGCGCGGCTATCTGCGGCTCGGCGCCTGGGTGTGCGGGGAACCCGCCCACGACCCGGACTTCGGGGTCGCCGACCTGTACGTGCTGCTGTCGATGCGCCGGGTCGACCCGCGCTATCTGCGGCACTTCCTCTCCCTCGTCCCGGCCTGATGAGCGTCTGGCTGCCGAGCGCCCCCTGCACTCCCGGGGCGTGCGTGGAGGCGAGCGCCCGCGTCACCGCCGTACCGCGCGCGGTGCTCAGGCTGGCCGCAGTGGTCGCGCTGCTGCTCGCCGGGATCGCCCTGTCCCCGCTCGCCGGGAGGATCCCCGCGCCGGCCGTGCGTGCCTGGTGCCGGTGGATCGTGCGGGCGGCGGGTGTGCGGGTCCGCATCACCGGCACCGCCGCCGCACCCACGGGCGGCCTGCTGCTGGTCGCCAACCACATCTCCTGGCTGGACATCCCGCTGCTGGCCGCCGTCCGCCCGGCCCGCATGCTCGCCAAGTCCGAGATACGCCACTGGCCCGTCGCCGGGGCGCTGGCCGCGCGCGGCGGCGCCCTGTTCATCGACCGGGACCGCCTGCGCGCCCTGCCCGGCACGGTCGCCCGTATCGC
Source organism: Streptomyces sp. NPDC104814 (assembly GCF_055583185.1). Lineage (NCBI taxonomy): Bacteria > Bacillati > Actinomycetota > Actinomycetes > Kitasatosporales > Streptomycetaceae > Streptomyces > Streptomyces sp. NPDC104814. The sequence goes on from NZ_JBVJOL010000001.1 coordinate 1,154,241, forward strand.
CGACGCGCTGCGCGCCGGGCAGGCCGTCGCCGTCTTCCCCGAGGGCAGCACCTGGTGCGGCCGCGCCCGGGGCCGCTTCCGCCATGCCGCCTTCCAGGCCGCGCTGGACGCCGGTGTCCCCGTGCAGCCGGTGCGCCTGCGCTACTACCGGCGCTCCCGGGCAGCGGGGGGCTCGTCCTCCACCACGCCCGCGTTCGTCGGCGAGGACTCCCTGCTCAGCAGCGTGTGGCGGGTGGTGTCCTCGCGCCATCTGGTGGCCGAGGCCGAGGTCCGCGCCCCGATCCCGCCGGACCGGCACCCGGACCGCCGCGCCCTCGCACGGGCCGCGGAACCGGCGCCGCCCATCTGCGCGCACCTGCCCGCCCCCGCCCCGACACCCGTGCCCGCCCCCCGACGCACCGCCCTCCGGCCCCTGGACGCGGCCTAGCGCTGCGACCGGAAAGGTTCACCGGCTCGCGACGCCCGGCACGGCACCTCGCCGCGTTGTCGCATCACCCGAGTACATCCAGTACGCGGGCGATGCTCCGCCTTGCGATGCACCGCACCGGACGCCGCGAGCTTTCCGGCAAACCTTTCCGGTCACAGCACTAGCGCCCCAGTGTCCTTGCCAGATACGGCGCCGTCGCGCTGCCCTCCTCCTGGGCCACCTGCCTCGGGGGCCCCGCCGCCACGATGCGGCCGCCCGCGTCGCCGCCGCCCGGGCCCAGGTCGATCACCCAGTCGGCGCCCGCGACCACGGTCATGTCGTGCTCCACGACGACCACCGTGTGCCCGGCGTCCACCAGGCCGTGCAGCTGGCGCATCAGCACCTCCACGTCCGCCGGGTGCAGACCGGTCGTCGGCTCGTCCAGCAGATACAGGGTGTGGCCGCGGCGGCCGCGCTGCAGCTCGCTCGCCAGCTTGATCCGCTGCGCCTCACCGCCGGACAGCTCCGTCGCCGGCTGGCCGAGCCGGAGGTAGCCGAGACCCACGTCGAGCAGCGTGCCGAGGCTGCGCGCTGCGGCCGGGATGTCCGCGAAGAACTCCGCGGCCGCCTCCACCGTCAGATCCAGCACCTCGGCGATCGTCCGTCCCCGGTACGTCACCTCGAGCGTCTCGGGGTTGTAGCGGGCCCCCGCACAGTCCGGGCACGGCGCGTAGGTGCTGGGCAGGAACAGCAGCTCCACGCTGACGAAGCCCTCGCCCTGGCAGGTCTCGCACCGGCCGCCGGGCACGTTGAAGGAGAACCGCCCCACCCCGTAACCCCGCTCACGCGCCTCGTCCGTCGCCGCGAACACCTTCCGTACGACGTCGAACAGGCCCGTGTACGTCGCCAGGTTGGAGCGCGGGGTGCGGCCGATCGGCCTCTGGTCCACCGAGACCAGGCGGCCCACGCCCGGCAGGTCCTCGGTGATCTCACCGACCAGCGTCGACTTGCCGGACCCCGAGACGCCCGTGACGGCCGTGAAGACCCCCAGCGGGAACACGGCCGTCACCCCCCGCAGGTTGTGCCGGGTGACCGGCCCGACCTCCAGCCGCCCCCGTGCGGCGCGCACTTCGCGCACCGGCGCGGGGGAGTCGTCGAAGAGGAAGCGGGCCGTCTCCGACTCCGCCACGCCCGCCAGTCCGGCGACCGGCCCGCTGTGCAGGACCCGCCCGCCGTGCTCCCCGGCCCGCGGGCCGACGTCCACCAGCCAGTCGGCGCCGCGCACCACGTCGAGGTGGTGCTCGACCACGAACACCGAGTTCCCGGCCTGCTTCAGCCGCGCCAGCACCGTCAGCAGCGCCTCGGTGTCCGCCGGGTGCAGCCCGGCCGACGGCTCGTCCAGGACGTACACCACGCCGAACAGCCCGGAGCGCAGCTGCGTCGCCAGCCGCAGCCGCTGCAGCTCGCCCGCCGAGAGCGTGGGGGTGGCCCGGTCCAGGCTGAGATAGCCCAGGCCCAGTTCGAGGACCGGCGCGATACGGGACTTCAGGTCCTCGGTGAGGACGCGGGCCGTCTCGCCGTCGGCGGTCAGGGTGTCCGCCAGCTCCGCCAGCGGCAGCGCCGCCAGTTCGGCGATCGTGCGGCCCGCGAAGGTCACCGCCAGCGCCTCCGGCCGCAGCCGGCTGCCCCCGCAGGCCGGGCAGGGCGCGCTGGTCAGGAAGCGCTCCGCCTTCGCCCGCAGCGTCTGGCTTCTGGAGTCCGCGAACGTCTTGAGCACATACCGCCGGGCACTCATGTACGTGCCCTGGTACGGCCGTTGGATACGGTCGGCGTCCCGCACCGGGTGCACCGTCACCACGGGCTGCTCGTCCGTGAGCAGGATCCACCGCCGCTGCTCGGCGGGCAGCTCCCGCCAGGGCCGGTCCACGTCGTAGCCGAGCGCGTCGAGGATGTCCCGCAGGTTCTTGCCCTGCCAGGCGCCCGGCCAGGCGGCGATCGCGCCCTCCCGGATCGACAGCGAGGGGTCCGGGACCAGCAACTCCTCGCCGGTGTCGTGCACCCGGCCGAGGCCGTGGCAGGCCGGGCAGGCGCCGGCCGCCGTGTTCGGCGAGAACGCGTCGGAGTCCAGCCGCGCGGCGCCCGGCGGATAGGTGCCGGCCCGGGAGAACAGCATCCGCAGCGAGTTGGACAGGTTCGTCACCGTGCCCACCGAGGAACGCGAGGTCGGTGCCGAGCGCCGCTGCTCCAGCGACACCGCGGGCGGCAGCCCGGTGATCTCGCCGACCTTCGGCGCGCCCACCTGGTGGATCAGCCGCCGCGCGTACGGCGCCACCGACTCGAAGTACCGGCGCTGCGCCTCGGCGTAGATCGTGCCGAACGCCAGCGACGACTTGCCCGACCCCGAGACGCCCGTGAACACCGCCACCGCGTCGCGCGGGATGTCGACGTCCACGCCCCGGAGGTTGTGCTCACGGGCGCCGCGCACCCGGACGTACGGGTCGTGGGGGCTGTGCATGGCGGGACTCCGTACCGCTGGGGGGACAAACCCCGCGATTCTATGCGAACAGCGTGGCCAGCCGGCGATAGGAGTCCAGCAGCGCCGCACGGTCGTAGGTACTGGTGGTGACCAGCACCTCCTGCGCGTCCGTCTCCTTCAGCAGCGTCTCCAGCTCCGCGGCGACCTGCTCCCCGGTGCCGGCGATGTGCCCGGCGAGCCCCGCCTCGTAGAAGCCGCGCTCCTTCGCGGTCATCGGCCGGGTCCGAACCGCCTCGGCGGGCGGCAGTGGCGGAAAGGTGCCGTGCGTGCGGGAGTACGCCATCGACCAGGCCTCGGGCAGGAGCAGGCGCCGGGCCTCCTCCTCGGTCCCGGCCACCGCGATCGTGCCGGAGATCACCACGTACGGCTCGCTCGCCCACGGCGAGGGCCGGAACGCCTCCCGGTAGGCCTCGATGCCGTGCCGCATCTTCTCCCGGCCGCGCAGGTCACCGATCACCAGGGGCAGGCCGAGCCGGGCGGCGATCCGCGCGCCCTCGCCCATGGCCAGTACGAACGGCGGCACGGTGAGCCCCTCGGCGGGCCGGGCGTGCACCCCGGTCGGGGAGGTGCCGCCGAACCAGCCGAGAAGTTCCCCGATCTGCGCCGCGAAGTCCTCGGCGTCGCCCTTGTCGCGGCCCAGCGCCCTGCGCACCCCGTCGGTGAAACCGACCGACCGGCCGAGCCCCATGTCGATTCGCCCCGGGAAGAGGGACTCCAGCACGCCGAACTGCTCGGCGACGACCAGGGGTTGGTGGTTGGGCAGCATCACCCCGCCCGTGCCGACCCGGATCCGCTCGGTGGCGCCGGCCACCGCGGCGGCCAGCACCGTCGGCGCCGAACCGGCCACGCCGGGCACACCGTGGTGCTCCGCCACCCAGAAGCGGTGGTAGCCGAGCCGCTCCACCTCACGCGCGAGGCGCACGGTGTCGCGCAGCGCCTCTGCCACGGGATGTCCCTCCCGGGTGCGGGAGCGGTCGAGGACGGAGAAACGGGTCCGGGCGATCAGAGCACTCACACCCTGTTCAACGCCCGCGGGCGCGAGGGATTCCCGCCGTCACGGGGTGCCGCCGCGCCGACACGGCCGCGCGAACGGTGGATTCTTCATAACTCCTCCCGCTCATGGGCGTTGCATCTGTTGCGGGCGAAAGACCGCATCTCTCTCATCTGTGGAAGGCAGGGAACCTATGAAGCGGGTTACCCGGAACACCCTGATCGCGGTGGCCGCCGCGTCCGGTGCGATGGCCATGGTCCCGGCGGCGCACGCCGACTCGACGGCGGACGGCAACCTGGCCGGTTCGCCCGGTGTCGGCTCGGGCAACGGGATCCAGCTCCCGGTGGCCGTGCCGGTCAACGTGTGCGGGAACAGCGTGAACGTGGTGGGCCTGCTCAATCCGGCGTTCGGCAACACCTGTGCGAACAAGGGCGGCTCGGGCGCCCACGGCTCCGACAAGGGCGGCTCCGGCGGGCACGGCTCCGACAAGGGCGGCTCCGGCGGGCACGGCTCCGACAAGGGCGGTTCGAGCGGGCACGGCTCGGACAAGGGCGGCTCGTCGAGCACGGGCGGTGGCGCGTCGGCGGGGCAGACGAACGAGGGCTCGCCCGGGGTGATCTCCGGCAACGGGGTCCAGCTGCCGGTCGACCTCCCGGTCAACATCAGCGGCAACACGGCCGACGTGGTCGGCATCGGCAACCCGGTGTTCGGCAACGAGTCGTCCAACACCTCCGGTGCCAAGCCGCAGCAGCCCGGCACGCCGCAGACGCCGGACCAGCCGATCGACCGGTCGGTGCCCCCGACGCACGCGCAGCCGCCGGCCCCGCACCACGACACGGAGCTGGGGCGCACCCCGGTCGAGGAGGTCGGCGCGGTGAGCTCCCTGGCCGAGACCGGGACGGACGGCATGTTCCCGGCCGCTCTGGCGAGCGGGGCGCTGCTGCTGGGCGGCGCGGCCCTGTACCGGCGTCACCGGGCGGGCGCGCGCCACTGACGCGCCCTACCCGCGTGCCCCCGGCCGCCGGATGACCTGCAACTCCAGCGTCACCGGCGGCGCGGCCACGCCGGGGCCGCCCGCGGCCGCCCAGTCGATGACCTCCTGCGTGCAGTCGTCGTCCATCGCGAACCCCACCCACACGGCCCGCCCGCCGGCCCGGCGTCCCGCGGCCGACGGCTGGACGACGATGACGTTCGCCTGGTCGCAGGGGCCGAGACAGTCGGTCGTGCGGACCTGGAAGCCGTGCTCCTCGGCCGCGGCACGCAACCGCTGCAGCTGCCAGTCGTGATCGGTGCCTGGGTGCTTGCGGGCGTTGCCGCAGCAGCACCCCCGGCACACCACGAGGGTGCAGGGCCGCTGCCGGGCGGCACCGACGAAGGACCGGCGGGGGGCGGGGACGCGGGCTCGGACGGGGGTCCGGACGGGGGTTCGGGCGGGGGTTCGGGCGGGGGTTCGCATGGGAGAAGCATGATCCATGGGGCGGGGCTAGGGTGGACCGCGTGACTGTTACGTCCCGCACGTCTGCTGCCCGTGCGTCCCGTCGTCCGCTCGCGGTGTTCGATCTCGACAACACGCTCGCCGACACCGCGCACCGGCAGCGGTTCCTCGAGCGGCGGCCGAAGGACTGGGACGGCTTCTTCGCCGCCGCGCCGCAGGATCCGCCGCTCGCCGAGGGTGTCGCGCTGGCCGTGGAGAGCGCGCGCGAGTGCGAGGTCGTCTACCTCACCGGTCGGCCCGAGCGGTGCCGGGCCGACACCCTGGAGTGGCTGGCCGGGCACGGGCTGCCCGAAGGGCGCGTGTACATGCGCCGTGACGACGACCGGCGGCCCGCCCGACACACCAAGCTGCAGACCCTGCGCCGGCTCGCCCGCAACCGTGAGGTCCGGGTCCTGGTGGACGACGACGAGCTGGTGTGCGACGACGCCGAGCGGGAGGGCTTCACCGTGCTGCGCGCCCGCTGGGCCACGCCGTCGACCGAGCTGAAGGTGGCGCAGGAGCGCGAGGGCCGCACCTGAGCCGACCGGGGGCGCGTCAGTCGGACTCCTCCAGGCGGAAGCCCACCTTCAGGCCCACCTGCCAGTGCGCGATCGAGCCCTCCTCGATCTGCCCGCGCACCTGCGTCACCTCGAACCAGTCCAGATTGCGCAGGGTCTGCGACGCGCGCGTGATGCCGTTGCGGATCGCTGCGTCGACACCGTCGGGGGAGGTGCCGACGATCTCCGTGACCCGGTAGGTGTGGTTCGACATGCGGGTGCTCCTCTCGCGGGCGCGGGCACATGTGTGTCACGCGTCACTCCACCGTGCCCCAGAGTGCGGCTCGGCGCGAGGCGGTCGGCTCGGCCTTACTCGCGGAAACCCTTGACCCCTCGCATTGGTCCATACCAAAATCCGGCACACCCGTTCGAGTCAGTCGCTCGTCCCCCACGTCGGGTCCCATTCGTCTGTCCGCAGCCTGAAGCCCTCCAGCCAGGACCCCGGGAGCCCCCTCGTGCCACGCCGTCTCCTCGCCCTCGCCTGCGCGTCCGCCTGCCTGCTCACCGCCTGCGGTGTCCTGCCGCACGACGGCGCGGCCCGCCGCACGGTCACCGTCTGGCTGATGAAGGACAGCGCCTCACCGGACTTCCTGCGCCGGTTCACCGACGACTTCGAGCACACCCACCCCGGTCTCGCGCTCGACATCCGCGTCCAGCAGTGGACCGGTATCGGCGCCAAGGTGCAGGCCGCGCTGAAGGCCGACGGCAGCGACGGCCCCGACGTCATCGAGGTCGGCAACACCCAGGTCCCGCAGTACATCGACAAGGGCGGACTGCTCGACCTGACCCTGGAGTCCATGCGCGACTGGGGCCTGGACGACTGGCTGCCCGGACTCGCCGAGCCGGGGCAGCGCGACGGACAGCAGTTCGGCATCCCCTGGTACGCCGCCAACCGCGTCGTCATCTACCGCAAGGACCTCTTCGCCGAGGCCGGTGTCACCGCACCGCCGAAGACCCGCCAGGAGTGGCTGGAGATCACCCGGAAGCTGAACTCCGGCGGCCACCAGGGCATCTACCTCGCCGGTCAGGACTGGTACACCCTCGCCGGGTTCATCTGGGACGAGGGCGGTGAACTCGCCGTGGAGGGCGACGGCGGCTGGCGCGGCACCCTCGACACCCCGGCCGCACGGCGCGGCATGGACTTCTACCGGCGGCTGCACGCCCTCGGCGAGGGGCCGGCCGGCGCCGACGAGGAACACCCCCCGCAGGCAGGCGTGTTCGCGTCCGGCACGGTGGCCCAGATCGTGGCCGTCCCCGGACTCGCCCAGTCCATCGTGCAGCAGAACCCCGCCCTCAAGGACAAGCTCGGCTTTTTCCCCGTCCCCGGCAAGAGCGCCGGCCGTACAGGGGCCGTGTTCACCGGCGGCTCCGACCTCGTCGTGCCGCAGAACACCGACGAACGCAAGGGCGCCCTCGCCGTCGTCGAGGCCCTCACCGGCGCCCGGTGGGACAGCGACCTCGCGCGGACCATGAACTACGTGCCCAACAAGGCCAGGCTGGCCCCGGCCGTGGACGGGGTGGAGGGGGTCGCGGCCATGGCGGCCGGAGCCGCGCACGGCCGGGCGACCCCGAGCACGCCCGAGTGGGCGGTGGTCGAGGCCGACAACCCGATCAAGCGGTACATGACCGCCGTGCTGACCGGGGCCGACCCCGCCACCGAGGCCCGGCGCGCCTCACGCCGGATCACCGAGGAACTGAAGGTGGGTCTCGGCTGAGGCCCCCCTCGGGCGGGGAACCCTCAGCGCACCGTGGCCAGCGACAGCGCGAACCGTCCCTCCCGGTCCGTCCACCAGTGCGACAACTCCATGCCGCTCGCGGCGAGTTCCTGCGCGACCCCTTCCCTGCGGAACTTCGCCGAGACCTCCGTGCGCAGCTCCTCGCCCGCCGCGAAGTCGACGGCGAGGCCGAGCGGGGGAACCTTCACCGTTTGCGCGGTACGGGAGCGCAGCCGCATCTCGATCCACTCGCGCTCCGCGTCCCACCGGGCGACGTGGTCGAAGCCGTCGGCGTCGAAGTCGGCGCCCAGCTCGCGGTTGATCACGGTGAGGACGTTCTTGTTGAACGCCGCCGTCACCCCGGCCGCGTCGTCGTAGGCGCGGACCAGGACCCGTTCGTCCTTCACCAGGTCCGTGCCGAGCAGCAACGCGTCGCCGGGGGAGAGCAGCCCTCGCACCGAGGCGAGGAAAGCGCGCCGCTCGGCCGGCAGCAGATTGCCGATCGTGCCGCCGAGGAACGCCACCAGCCGCGGCCCCGGTGTGTCCGGCAGGGCGAGCGCGCCGGTGAAGTCGGCGATCAGGGCGTGCACCTCCAACTCCGGCCGTTCGGCGGCGAGCGCCTGCCCGGCCTGGGTGAGCGCGCTCTCGCTGACGTCGACCGGCACATAGGTGCGCAGCGAGGTCAGCGCGTCGATCAGGTACCGGGTCTTCTCCGAGGAGCCGGAGCCCAGTTCGATCAGGGTGCGGGCCCCGGTGGCGGCGGCGATGTCGCCGGACCGGTCGATCAGGATCTCGCGCTCGGCGCGCGTCGGGTAGTACTCGTCCAGCGCGGTGATCCGCTCGAACAGATCGCTGCCGTGGGCGTCGTAGAACCACTTCGGCGGCAGCGTCTTCGGGGTGGCCGCGAGTCCGGCCAGGACGTCCGCGCGCAGGGCGGCGTCCGTCGCGTCCTCCGGGAGGGTGCGGGTGATACGGAACGGGCTCACGGTCGGGGCTCCTTGGGGGGTACGTCCTGATCGAGGTCCTTGAGCTCGGTGAGCAGCACCTCGGTGCGGCTCGCCGTCAGCAGGGTGCGGTCGGCGACCTCGCACCACAGCGGGTCGTCGTCGTACGGCTCGGAGGCCACGACCGTGCGGCGGCCCGGCTCGGCCAGGTACCACAGGGTGTCGCCCCAGGCGGTCGCGGTGATCGTGTCGCCGTCGGTGAGCAGCAGGTTGAGCCGGGATCCCGGCGCGGCCCGGGCCACCTCGGCGACCGTGTCGGCCAGGGCCTGGCCCGCCGTGTCACCGGCCCGCAGCCGGGCCAGCACCAGCGCCCACACCAGCGCCGAGTCGGTGCGGGACTCCAGGGCCAGCAGGTCCTCGGCGGGCAGGGTGCGCGAGAGAGCGGCCAGGGAGCGCGGCCAGCCGGCGATCGCGCCGTTGTGGCTGAACAGCCAGCGGCCCGAGGCGAACGGCGCGGCGGCGGCCTCCGCGTCGGCCCCGGCCAGCGTCGCGTCCCGTACGGCGGCCAGCAGCGCCCGGGTGCGCACCACGCGGGCGAGGTCGGCGAAGGACTGGTCGGCCCAGATCGGCCCGGCCCGGCGGTAGCGCGCCGGCACCGGGTCGCCCTCTGCGTACCAGCCCACCCCGAAACCGTCGGCGTTGACCGTGCCGTACCGCTGCCGGCGGGGCGCCCAGGACTGCCGGTACAGGCCGTGCTCCGGCTCCACCAGAAGCCGTCCGAGGGGCTCCTCGTCTCCCACCCAGGCGAGATGACGGCACATCAGACGGCCTCCACCGAGCGGGCGGTGCGGAAGCCGGAGAAGATCTGCCGCCGGATCGGGTAGTCCCAGTTGCGGAAGGTGCCGCGGCAGGCGACCGGGTCGACCGCGAACGAGCCGCCCCGCAGCACCTTGTGGTCGGGGCCGAAGAACACCTCCGAGTACTCCTTGTACGGGAACGCGGTGAAGCCCGGGTACGGCAGGAAGTCGCTCGCCGTCCACTCCCAGACGTCACCGATCAACTGCCGTACGCCGAGCGGGGACTCGCCCTTGGGGTAGCTGCCGGCCGGGGCCGGGCGCAGATGGCGCTGGCCGAGGTTGGCGTGCTCGGGCTCCGGGTCGGCGTCGCCCCACGGGTAGCGCATCGAGCCGCCGGTCGCCGGGTCGAAGCGGGCCGCCTTCTCCCACTCCGCCTCCGTCGGCAGCCGGCGCCCGGCCCAGCGGGCGTAGGCGTCGGCCTCGTACCAGCACACGTGCAGCACCGGCTCGTCGGGCGGGACGACCTCCGTGACGCCGAAGCGGCGGCGCAGCCACTGCCCGCCGTCGCGGCGCCAGAACAGCGGTGCGTGGATCGAGTGGCGGCGGATGTGGTCCCAGCCCTCGCGGGCCCACCAGCGGGGGTCGTCGTAGCCGCCGTCGTCGATGAACGCCTGGTAGGCGCGGTTCGTCACCGGGGTGGTGTCGATCGCGAACGGTGCCACCTCCCGTACGTGCGCGGGCCGTTCGTTGTCCAGCGCCCACGGCTCACCGGAGGTGCCCATGGTGAACGGGCCTCCGGGCACCACGACTTCGGCGGGACCGGTGAACAGCGGAGCCGGGTCGGGGTCCGGGGCGGTCAGCGCCTGCGGTCCGGTGCGCAGCTGATGGGTGATCAGCATCGTCTCGTCGTGCTGCTGTTCATGCTGCGCGATCATCCCGAAGGCGAAGCCCGCCTCGGTCAGCCGGGTGCCGTCCAGCCGGGCGGACCCCAGCACGTCCAGGGCCCGGGTGCGCACCTGGGCGGCGTATGTGCGGGCCTCGTCGGGCGGGAGCAGCGGCAGGGAGGGCCGTTCGGCGCGCGGGTGCTCGAAGGCGTCGTAGAGGTGGTCGATCTCGGGGCGTATCGCCTCCTGTCCGCCGACCGTGCGCAGCAGCCACTGCTCCTCCTGGTTGCCGATGTGCGCGAGGTCCCAGACCAGTGGGGACATCAGCGGCGAGTGCTGCGCGGTGAGGTCGGGCCCCTCCACGCAGGTGGTGAGCAGGGTGGTGCGCTCGCGGGCGGTGGTGAGCGAGGTGAGGGCGCGCTCGCGGAGCGTGTCGGCGTCGGGCGCGGGCTCGGTCATCGCAGGTCGTCCTTCCCGTGGGCGCGTGCGTCCGCGCCGTGCAGTTCGTCCAGCAGATCGTCGGCGGGGCAGCGGCCCCTGAGCACATGGCGGTCCCGGTACGCGGCGACGGCGTCGGTGACCTCGGTGGTGGCGCCCAGGCGGGGCAGTGCCTGCAGCGCCGCCGCGAAGCAGTCGGCGGCCGCCTCCGCGAGTTCCGGGTCGCCGAGGCCGTCACGGGCCGCGTCGGCCCACAGCGGGTTGTGCGGTGCGGGCAGCCCCAGCGTCCGCTCCGCCAGCGGTTTCACCGTGCGGTACGCGGTCTCGGCGGCCTCCGGGTCGTCGAACAGGGCGGCGGTCACCGCCAGCGGCACGATCCAGCCGTCGTCGCCGGGCTGGGCGTCGATCATCCGCAGCTCCAGATGGCCGCGCGGCCGCACCGGCGGGAACAGCGTCGTGAGGTGGTAGTCGAGGTCGGCACGGGTCGGCGGCCGGTGCGCCCCGGAACGGGTCCACTCACGGAAGGTGAGCCCGTCGGGCACCTCCCACGGGCCGTCCTCGCGCCGGACGCACATCACGGGCGCGTCCAGCACGTGCCGGGCCCAGGCGGCGCGCGGTTCGCCGCCCTGGACGGGGGCGCCCGCGCGGCCCGGCCCGATCTCCATCCAGCGCAGTTGCCGGGTGGAGCGCCAGCCGGTGGGACGGTCCCCGGCCATCGGGGAGTGGGCGAAGGCCGCGACGAGTACGGCGCCGAGCGTGTGGGCCAGCCACCAGCGGCGCCCGTGGCCCAGCGGACCGGGCTCCTCGTGTCCGGCGTCCACGCAGACCTGCACGGAGGCGGAGGAGCACATCATGCGCCGCCCGCCCGGCCCGGCGCGGTCCAGTGAGGTCTCCATGGCGTCGTAGCGGGGTTCGTGCAGATACCGGCGCGGGGAGTGCCAGGGGTCGTGGCCGATGCCGGCCAGGACCAGGCCGTCGCGGCGCAGTACCGCGCGGACGGCGGCGAGATCGGCGGAGACGGTGCCGACGCACTCCATCAGGGAGGCGGCGGGCGGCGAGCTCAGCTCCAGCTGGCCGCCGGGTTCGACGGTGAGGGCCGAAACCAGGGGTACGTTCCGCAGTGCGGCGTAGGCCGCGTCGAGCCGGTCGGGTGTCACACGGAGTCGCGGGTCGCGCTCCTCGTGGACGAGCCATTCCACTTCCACCCCGAGCCGGCGGGGTGGTCCGGTCTTGAAGCAGATGCCCCTGACCAGGGCCTCCACCTCGGCCTCGGTGACAGGGGTACGGGGCTCGCGATGCTCCGTACAGTCACCCGCCGCGGTAGACGACGAATCGGACATGTCGGGATCCTCCTGAGAGTCCACCATGCCGCCGGCCCGGCTCCGGGATGGTCCGGGCGCGGCGCGCTCGTCCCAGCCAAGACGCTCCTGCCGAATCGCACAAGAGTGCCAGGCGACACGTTCCGGGCTTCGTAAGGTTCCTTTCCCGCAGGTTTTCCGCCGCGTTCCACGCCCGGGAAAACGCGTTGCGGCGCACGACCAGCATCGCTCAGGATGCGTGCATGAGCACGACGGGGGAACGCGCGCTCGTGGCGTCCACGGGGGTGACGCCGTGAGCGCGCGCCTTCGCGGCATCGCACGGGAGACGGAGAAGATCGTCGAGACCGGCCGGTACGTCCGGGCGGACGGGCACACGGTGTCCCTCGCGGGGGCGATCGAGGCGGCGCGGCAGGACACGCGGATGTTCGGCCCGGAGCCGGTGCCCGTGCCCGGGGCGCCGCAGGCCGACACGCGGATCGAGGTCACCGGCGAGAGCAGCCTGCAGGCCGCCCGCCGCCTCGCGCACGGCCCGGTGGCCGTCCTGAACTTCGCCTCCGCCCGCAATCCGGGCGGCGGCTACCTGAACGGCGCGCAGGCCCAGGAGGAGGCCCTGTGCCGCGCCTCTGCGCTGCATACCTGCCTGCTGCGGGCTCCGGAGTTCTACGACCACCACCGCGCCCACCGCGACCCGTTCTACACCGACCGGGTCGTCCACTCCCCGGGCGTGCCCGTCTTCCGCGACGACCGGGGCCGCCTGCTGGACGAGCCCTTCCACGCCGGCTTCCTGACCGCCGCAGCGCCGAACGCCGGCGTCGTCCTGCGCTCGGCCCCGGAGCGCGCGGCCGAGCTGCCGCGCGCCCTGGCGGTACGGGCCGAACGGGTCCTTCAGGTGGCGGCCGCGCACGGCTACCGGCGGCTGGTACTGGGCGCCTGGGGCTGCGGGGTGTTCCGCAACGACCCGGCGCAGGTGGCGGCGTCGTTTCGCGCGCTGCTCGCCCCCGGCGGGCGGTTCGCCCAGCGGTTCGAGCACGTCGTCTTCGGCGTGCTGGACCGCAAGGGCGACACCCGGGCCGCCTTCGAGCGCTGCTTCGAGGGTGTGGCCGCTCAGGTCCAGCCGTAGCGCTCCGCCAGCCGCCTGCGGACCAGGTCGAAGCGCATCCGGTCCAGGGCGCAGGCCTCGCGGCGCATGCCCTGCTCGTGCAGGCGCAGCACGCGGTCCACGTCCACCCAGGAGTCGCGCCCGGAGCGGTCCCACGGCCCGCTGCCGATCGGCACCCACTCCCTGTCGCCGTCGTGCCGTTTGCTGGACAGCTGCACGGCCAGCACGGTCCCGGCCGCCTCGCGGGCGACGACCAGCACCGGCCGGTCCTTGCCCCGGCCGTCGTTCTCCTCGAACGGCACCCAGGTCCAGACGATCTCGCCGGGATCGGGATCGCCGTCGTGGGCGGGCGCGTACTCGGTGCGCACCCGCCCGACCTCACGCGGGTCGGCCTCGGTGGTGGCGGTGGGGCCGTGGCGGCCCGGGACGTCCTCTTCGGTAAACGCAGTCACGGGGGCACCCTAGGGGGTGCCCCCGTGAGGACGCGGTCAATGCCTCATGCGTCCTGGACCGGCACCCTCTGCGGTGCCTGGGGAGCCGACCCGTTCAGCGACGGACCGCCCGGGTTCTGGCCGTTCGCGTTCATCGATGCCAGCAGCTGGCGGGCCAGCCCCAGACCGGTGCCGCCCATGGTGAGCGCCTTGGCGAACACGTCCGCCATGCCGTCGGCGCCGTTGAGCAGCACCATGTTGTCGACGTTGCCGAAGGCGGAGGCCCCGGCCTGGACGATCTCCGGCCACTTCTCGGCCAGTTGCTGGGCGACGACCGCCTCCTGGTTCTCGGCGAGGGCGGCGGCCCGCGCCTTGATCGCCTCGGCCTCGGCGAGACCCTGGGCCTTGACCGCCTCCGCCTGCGCGAGGCCCTTGGCCTGGGCGGCGGCCGCCTCGGCCTCACCGGTGGCCCGGGTGGCGGCGGCGCCGGCCTCACCGCGCGTCCTCGTCGCCTCGGCCTCCGCGCCCGCGGCCGTCTTGACCCGGGTCGCCTCGGCCGCCGCGGCCAGCTCCGTCTCCTTAGCCTTGGCCTGCGCCGCCGAGATCCGCGCGTCACGCTCGGCCTCGGCCAGCGTGCGGGTCTCGTAGGCACGGGCGTCGGCCGGCTTGCGCACGTCCGCCTGGAGCTGCTGCTCGCGCCGGTGCGCCTCCAGCTCCGCGACGCGGGTCTCCTGCACGACGACCTCCTGCCGGGCCCCGGCCTCGGCGAGGGGACCGGCCTGACGCGCCTTCGCGGCCGCCTTGTCCCGCTCGGCCTGGTAGCCGGCCTGGAGGATCTCGCTGTCCCGGGTGGCCTCCGCCATCCGCGCGAACGACTGCTGCTCGGCCTCGGTCGCCAGCCGGTTGGCCTCGGCCTGCGCGATCCGCGCGTCCCGCTGCACGGCCGCCGCGTGCGGCATCGCCAGGTTCTGGATGTACCCGGTCGGGTCCTCGATCTCGTGGATCTGCAACGAGTCCACGATCAGGCCCAGTTTCTCCATCTCCGTGCCGCACGCGGCACGCGTCTGACCCGTCAGCTTCTCCCGGTCGCGGATCATGTCCTCGACCGTCAACCCGCCCACGATGGACCGCAGATGACCGGCGAAGACGTTGTGCACCCGCTCCGACATCAGCCGCTGCTGGTCCAGGAAACGGCGGGCCGCGTTCGCGATCGACACGAAGTCGTCGCCCACCTTGAAGATGACCACACCGCGCACCTTCAGCGGGATGCCCTGGTGCGTCACGCAGTCCACCTGCAGCTCGGTCTCGTTCAGGTCCAGCGAGAGCTTGCGCACCGCCTGCACGCCGGGCAGCACCAGCGTGCCGCGCCCGGTGACGATGCGGAAGCCCATGCCCTCCTCCAGGCCCTCCGTGCGGTGCTTGGAGCCGGAGATGATGAGCGCCTCGTTCGGTTCGGCGACGCGCCACATGAGCTTGAACAGACCGATCAGAAGCAGGACGGCAACGACGACCGCCCCCGCAACGACGCCGACGACCATCGGCATTCGCCCCCTTTGCATGGTGCCCTTTCGGCACCGAACGAAGGGAGTGTGCGCCCGGCGGGCCCGCGCGGGAAGACGTCCGAGAATCCTTGTTGCAATCTTGACGCAGACGCCTCTCACCTGCGCCGCAGCGGGCTCAACTGTCGTATGCGGCCGTGACGTAGACGGTCCGTGGCGGCAGATACTCGACCACCATCACGACCGTGCCGCGCTCGATCCGGTCGGTGCCGGCGGCCGGGTAGGCGAGGAAGTGCTCGGCGCCGCCCCGCACCCGGACGATCACCTCGCCGACCAGTCCGGGCCCGACCGTTCCGGTGACCCGCCCCATGAGCCCGACCATCGACGCATCGTCCATGGTCACAGCGTACGGGCCGGTCCGGGCGCGGCCCATGCCCCGGGCGGCCACCGTTCGTGCCAGCGCACCTCGGCCTCCAGCCGGGCCGCCAGCGACACCAGCAGCGGTTCGCTGTGGGCGGGGCCGAGCAACTGGGCGCCCACCGGCAGCCCGTTGCCGGTGAAGCCGGCGGGCACGTTGACGCCGGGCCAGCCCAGCACGTTCCATGGCCAGGCGTAGGGGCAGGCCGCGATCATCGCCCGGTCGGTGGCGAACCCGCCGAGCGCGTGCAGGGCCCCGATGCGGGGCGGGGGAGCGGCCGTGGTCGGCGCCAGGATCACGTCGTACGACGTGAAGAACGCGCCGATACGGCGGTGCAGCACCGCCTCCGCCCGCCGGGCCGTCCGCAGCGGTACGCCGCCGAGCAGCCGGCCCAGCCGGGCGGCGCCCCGGGTGCGGGCGTCGAGCAGTTCGGGGAACGGCGATTCGGCGACGCGTTCGGCGATGCCGGCGGTGGCGCGCGGCACGAAGGTCAGCCCGATCGGTCCGTACGGCGGGTCGGCCTCCTCGACCACATGCCCCAACCCGGCCAGTTTCTCGGCGAGTTCGACGACCCGGGCGCGCACCTCGGGCCGCAGCCGGGCCGGTACCGCGGTGAACGGCGGCCTCAGCGACAGCGCGATCCGCAGCCGTCCGGGATCGCGGCCGACCGCGTCGGACACGGTGAGCGCGGGCGGCCGGTGCGGGTCGCGCGCGTGGTTGCCGCTCGCCGCGTCCAGCAGGAGCGCCGCGTCGGCGACCGTGCGGGCCAGGGTGCCGTTGACCGTGATGCCCTGGAAGGACTCGCCGCGCGGCCAGGTCGAGATCCGGCCGCGCTGCGGCTTGATGCCGACGAGATGGGTCCAGGCGGCCGGTATGCGCACCGAGCCGGCGCCGTCCGAGCCGAGCGCCGCGGGCACCAGACCGGCGGCGACGGCGGCGGCCGACCCGCCGGAGGAACCGCCCGGCGTGTGCGCGGGGCTCCACGGGTTGCGGGTGGCGCCGAACGCGGGGCCCTCGGTGTGCGGCCACTGCCCGAACTCGCAGGTGTTGGTCTTGCCGACGATCACCGCCCCGGCCGCGCGCAGCCGCCGTACCGCCTCCCCGTCCTCGGTGACGGGCGGGTGGTCGCCGCAGCAGCCGAACGCGGTCGGCTCGCCCGCGACGTCCATGTCGTCCTTGACGGCGACCGGCACCCCGAGCAGCGGCCTGCGCACGCCCGCGGCCAGCTCCCGGTCGGCCGCCCCGGCCTCGGCGAGGGCGGCCTCGGCCCGCACGATGCGGAACGCGTTCACCGTCGTCTGCGACGCCTCGATCCGCTCCAGCGTGCGCTCGGCCAGCTCCCGCGCGCTCACCTCGCCCCGGGCCAGGGCACGGGCGGTGTCGGCCAGTCCTGCGTGGTCGAGCGTCATACGGCGCACCTCCGGAACCCCGTTGTCTACCGAACGGTAACCTGCGGGGCGCGGCCAGGGGAACGGCCCGGCGTCCGGCCGGGGTTGCCCGGGCCGGCCGGGAGCCTTCCTTACGATGGCGGTGGTCGTGCTGGAGGGGGCGGCGGGGGCGGGCCCCGCGTCAGGGGGCGGGTGTGTACCGGGGCGAGGGGCGTCCATACGGGGAAGGGGCGGGCGGCGCCGGAGCCGTGCCGCCGGCGGTGCGGGAGAGCCGGCGGCCACGGGGGCCGATGCGGCGGGCGGTGGGGTTCGTCGGGCGGACGCTGTGGAACGAGTTCCGCGGCGTCGTGGCCGACCCGGTCGTCCGGCTCGTGCGCCGCGGGCCGGGCGCGCTGCTGCTCGGATGCGTGGCGTGCGTCGGGGTGATCTTCTTCCACGCGATCGCGCAGTACCCCGTGGGCGCGACCGTGGTGCGCGTCCTCGGCGGCGTCCGGGGCGACCTGCCGCTGTGGCTGGCGCTGTTGCGCACCCCGGTGTCGCTGTACGTGCCGGCGCTGGACCTGCCGGTGTGGGCGGGCCTCACGTCGCTGTTCCTGGCGTTCGCGCTGGCCGAGGTGGCCCTCGGCCGCGTCCGGACGCTGGCCGTCGCCTACGTGACCACGCTGGCCGGGACGCTCGCGGCCCGGCTGATGATCGCGATCGGCCCGGGCTGGTGGGGGCTGGGCCTGCCGCCGGAGACCGGCCAGGTGCTCGACACCGGCCCGTCGGCGGCGGTCGTGGGGCTGTTCACGTACATGGCGGTGACCCGCCGGGCGCCCGTGTTGTTCACGCTCACCGGCGGGTCGATGGTGTGGGAGTCGATCGCCGTGCCCAACCTGGCCGGGCGCGAACACCTGGTCGCGGTGGGCGCGGCGATCGTCCTGGGTGTGCTGCACGGACGCCTGCGGCGGCCGTCTATTCGTGGTCTCCCGCGTCGGGTGCGGGAACGCGGCCGGGTTCCTGCTCCTCCACGCCGCGCCGCAGGATCGGAGTGATCAGCAGGTGGTAGATCGCCGCTCCGACCACACCGCCGACGAGCGGCCCGACGATGGGCACCCAGAAGTAGAGATCGCCGTACTGGTCTCTGAATGCCGTGCCGTACCCGGTGATGAAACTCGCCAGCCGGGGGCCGAAGTCACGGGCCGGGTTGATGGCGTACCCCGCGTCCGTGCCCCAGGCCATACCGATCGCCACGACCACCAGGCCGATGATGAAGGGCGCGAGGTTGGCGCCGGGCGGGGTGTTGAGCAGGTCGGTGACCGCGAAGATCAGCAGCACCAGGATGGCTGTGCCGATCACCTGGTCACGCAGCGCGCCCCATTGGCTGACCGGGAAGACACCGTTGCCGGGCAGGGTCGAGAACACGCCTTGTGACTTGATCGTGTGACCGGGGTCGAACTTGGCCAGGACCTCCGTGTAGTTCCAGCGCACGATCAGCGCGGCGACGAACGCGCCCGCCGTCTGGGCCACCGCGTACGGCAGGACCTTGCGCCAGGAGAAGCCCTTGAAGCAGGCCAGAGCCACGGTCACGGCCGGATTGAGATGCGCACCGCTGATCCGGGCGGCGACGTACACACCGAGGGTGACGCCGAGCCCCCAGGCCCAGGCGATGCTGTCGTGATTTCCGAGGCCGGCGGCCACGACCTGGGCGACCACGCCGACTCCGAAGAGGATGAGGACCATGGTGCCGAGGAATTCCGAGATCAACTCGCCGGTCATTCCTCTGGCGGTCGTCCTGTCTGCCATGGAGCACCGCCTCCACCTTCTGAGGGGGGATGGGTGTGATGACGATGGGGCGTTTTGCGTGCGAGCGTAGTGATTTGATGCTGGACGTTCAGAGCCGGAACGTCAACCGGAGCGCCATATTCCGCGGGCGTTCGCGGCCCGGTGGCCCGGTGTACGGCCGTACGCTGGGCGCCGTGTGGAACAGCTCCGACGGTGTCGATGCCGGGGCCGTGGCGGCCCGCTTCACCGGCGCGCGGGTGACCCGGCAGCAGCGGCTGTCCGGGGCGCTCACCGAGGTCGCACTGGACGACGGGCGCGCGGTGATGGTCAAACGCGGCGACGAGACCGGCATGGTGCGCGCCGAGGCGGCCGGACTGCGCTGGCTCGCGGACGCCGGCGCCGTGCCGGTGCCGGCGGTGCACGGGCAGGACGAGCGCTGGCTGGTCACCGACCGCGTCCCCGAGGGGCCGCCAACGGCCGAAGCCGCGGTCCGCTTCGGGCGTGAGCTGGCCGCGCTGCACGCCGCCGGCGCCCCCGCCTTCGGCGCCGCGCCGCCCGGCGGGCCGCGGGACGCCTGGATCGGACGGGCCCCGATGCGCAACACGCCCGGCCCGGACTGGCCGCGCTGGTACGCCGAGCACCGGGTCCTGCCCTATCTGCGCCGCGCCGTCGACCAGGGGACCGTCCGTGCGACCGAGGCGCCGGTGGTCGAACGGGTCTGCGAGCTGCTGCCCGAGCTCGCCGGGCCCGCCGAGCCGCCCGCCCGCTTGCACGGCGACCTGTGGAACGGCAACGTGGTGTGGGGAGCCGACGGGCACGCCTGGGTGATCGACCCGGCCGCGCACGGCGGGCACCGCGAGAGCGACCTCGCGATGCTGCACCTCTTCGGCTGCCCCCACCTTCAGCGGGTGCTGGAGGGCTACCAGGACGCGGCCCCGCTCGCCGCGGGCTGGCGCGAGCGTATCGCCCTCCACCAGCTCTTCCCGCTGCTGGTCCATGCCGTCCTGTTCGGCCGCGGCTACGCCGACCAGGCCCTGACAGCGGCCCGGACGGCCACGACAGCCTGAGCGCCGGTCCCGCGGCCCCGCCCGGCGAGTTCGCTCGGCGGTGCGGGGGTTGCGGGTCTTCCCAGTGCCGGGTTGGCGTCGGCCCTGCGCGCCCCCTTGGGGGACGCTGCCGTGTAGGGGCTCCGCCCGGTCGGGGTTGCGCTCCGGTGGCGCCGCAGGGCCGTTGCTTCGCGACTTGGCCCGTGCTGCGGCACTCTCCCCGAGTGCCGGGCTCCGGGCCCGGGAGGGGCGTGGCTTCGCGCCTGCGTACCGGCCTTCGCCTACTGCTTCTCGCCCCCGACGGCGGGCTTCGCCGTCGTGGGTCGGCCCGCGCGTCGGCTCGCCGGCAGTGCGCCGCCCTCAAGCGTCCCCCTGCGGCAACCGCCCGCACCCCCCTGCGCAAAACCGCCCCCGCCCCCCGCGCGCGCAGACGCCCCCGCCACCCCGGGGGCCGGGGTGGCGGGGGCGTCGGGGGACCTGGTCAGGTCCGGTTGCCCTTCGGCTTGCCGCGCTGGTCCGAGGTGCCGTGGGGCGGGGGCTGGGGGGAGGTCGCCGGACACGGGGGGAGCCGGTGTGGCCCTCGCCCTGCTCGGGGCGGACGTCACTTCCCTTCGCGCATGGACTCCGGTCCGGGCGGGTGTGCCTCCCGGAGGCCGCGCGCCCCGCGAGGGCGGGGCGTACGACCGCGGGGTGCCGCAGCTCAGTGGGCGCCCAGGCCGCCTCCGCCGAACGAGCCGCTGGAGCCCTTGCCCCATTTCGGCCGTTCCTGGGACTCGCTCGGCCGGGTGCCGAGATTGCCGAACTCGTGCGGGAGCCGGCGACGGCCGTCGTGCGGTACCTCCTCCGGTTCCCGGTTCTGCTGGATGCCGCGCACCGCGCCGCCCGGGGGCAGATGCGGCTGCTCCTCCGGACGCGGCGGGGCCGGCTCACGGCTCTTGAAGACGTCACCGAACCAGAAGGCGCCGATCAGTCCGCCGACGAGGAAGACCCCGGCGATGACGGGGCCCAGGACCCAAGCGCCGCTCGGGGCGGCCATCTGCATCATTGCGCTGCTCATATCACACGAATACCCCCCAAACGGCCCCGCTACCAGGTCACCGCGAACGGGATTGCCGGGTCTTCGAGCGATTGGCCTTGCGGACCGCGTCCAGCAGCTCGGACTTCGACATCCGCGAGCGCCCCTCGATGTCCAGGCGCCGAGCGAGGTCGTAGAGGTGCTCCTTCGTGGCCTGCTCGTCGACGCCCTCGCCGCTGCGCCCGCCCTGCTGCCGTGGCCGGGCCGAGCGCGGGTCCGAGGGACCCTTGCGGCCGCCCTCCTTGCGCTCCCAGTGGTCGCCGACCTTCTCGTGCGTGTGCTTGAGCGCCCCGTAGGCGACCCGGTGGGCCCGCTCGCCCTCGCCGTACGTCCCGACCGCGGAGTCGTGCGCCTTGATCCACGTCTCCTGCGCGTCCTTCGAGGAGCGCTCCAGGGTCGACGGCAGCTCCTGTCGTCCGGGCATCGTCCACCTCCTCCGCTCCGGCCTCCGGGACGGTCCGGGTTCCCGCGACGGCGCCCGGATAACGGGCGCGGAGACGGGCCGCGGCCGGGTTTGGTGCGGTGGGCACCGGCTACCCGCACCGCGTGACTTCGACGACGACCCAGCAGGAGCTCATACGGTTCCTCGAGGACCGCTTCGCCTGTGCCCAGGCGTGCACCGAGTGCGCCAGGGCCTGCGCGCTGCGGGCGAGCCTGGTGGACCCGGGAGGGACCGCGGAGCAGGAACTGACACGACGCAAGGGCATCATGTGCGCCGAGGTGTGCGATGCCACCTGCCGCGTGCTGTCCGAGCAGAACAGTGTGGACGAGGCCGGCATCCGCGTGCAGGTGGAGTGGTGCCGGACCGTCTGCCTGGAAGCGGCCCACGTCTTCGACCGCCACCCCGGCGCCGAGGACACGGCACGGCACTGCCGGGACTGCGCCCGGGCGTGTTCGGACTTCCTCCGCACGCTCGCCTGACGACGTACCCAGGACAGGACGGATTCCGACGGCCCTCGACAAGGGAGGTGGCCCGCAGATCCCCGTTTCCGAGATTTCCTACCGAGCAGTCTCCCGGTCGTCGAGGGCGCGGCGCATGTCGAACAGGTGGTGGCGCAGCTCGTGCAGGGTGTGCACGGCGAGCCAGCGCAGGGTCCGCTCCGCGCGCTCGGGGAAGGCGTACACGAGCGTGCGCTCCCAGCCGGCGGGTGACAGCCGGCCCAGGACCTGGCCGAACATCAGCGCACCGTCACGCAGTTGCCGCGCGACATCGGCCGGCTGCTGCTCGGCGTAACCGTCGTGCTCGACCCGCTCCTCACGTCCCATGGACTCCGCGACCGGCGTGTCGGTGCGCAACGCGGCCAGCGCCCGCTCCCGCTGCACGAACAGCACGTCACGGACGTGACAGGCGTACTCCAGCGGTGACCAGACCTCCGGTGCGGGACGGCGCCGCAGCGCCGACGCGTCGCGCCGCAGCAGCCGCCCGTAGGCGTCCGCGTCGTCCGCGGCGAGACGCGGTACCGACGGGGCCAGGGAGAGGTCGTAGGCGAAACCGCACTCCGTGCACGTCGTCATGCGGGCACGCTACCAACGCCCTGGTTAGCATGGGCGGATGCCGTCACAACGGAGCGAGCCCTCGGACTGGCAGCTGCTGGCACCGCTCGTGGACCTGGTGACCCCCATGGCGGTCAGAGTGGCCGCGACCCTGCGCCTGGCCGACCTCATCGCCGCCGGCGCCGAGCAGGTGGACGAGCTGGCCGAGCGCAGCGGCACCGACGCCGACGCACTCGGCCGGCTGCTGCGCCACCTCGCCCGCCACGGGATGTTCCAGGAGGCGTCCCCCGGGCGGTTCGTCCTCGACGAGCGGGCCGAACTGCTGCGCTCGGACCATCCCGCGGGGATGCGGGACTGGTTCGACCTGGACGGTTTCGGCGGCCGGATGGACCTGGTGTTCACCGGGCTGCTGCACACCGTCCGCACCGGCCGGCCCGCCTGGGAGGAGGTCTTCGGCGCGCCCTTCTGGGACCACCTCGCCGCCGACCCCGCCCTCGCCGCCTCCTTCGACGCGACGATGGCCCGCTCGCTACGCAGAACGGCGGCCACCGACTACGACTGGTCCGGTGTGCGGCACGTCGTCGACGTCGGAGGGGGCACCGGCGCACTGCTGGCCGAGGTGCTCGGCGCGCATCCCGGCGTGCGCGGCACCCTGGTCGACCTGCCGCAGACCGTCGCCCGCGGACGCCGGTTCCTGGCCGAGCGCGGGCTGGCGGAGCGCTGCGCGTTCGCCGGGCAGAGCTTCTTCGACCCGCTGCCCGCCGGCGCCGACGTGTACGTGCTCAGCGCCGTGATCCACGACTGGGCCGACGAGCCGGCCGTCGCCGTGCTGCGCCGGTGCGCCGAGGCCGCCGGCCGGGACGGCAGGGTCCTGCTGGTCGAGACGCACGGCAGGGCCGGCGACGACGCGGCCATGCGTGCCGAGATGGACCTGCGCATGCTGGTGATCTCCGGCGGGCACGAACGAAGCGTCGAGCAGTACACGGCGCTCGCCGCGGCGGCCGGACTCGCCCCGGCCCAGGTCCGCACCACCCCGTCCGGGCATCTGCTGATGGACTTCCGGGCCACATGACCCCGGAGGCCGCCCGGGCGGCCTCCCGGGGTGGCCGCCCGGGCGGCTCGGCGCCCCGGCCGGATCCGGCCCCGAACGACCGCCGTCGGACGGCCGGCTCCCGCAGCGCAAGTCCGCCCGTACGGCCGCCGTCCGACGGCCGCCTCCGCAGCGCAAGTCAGCCCGATGTCCGCAGGCCCGCCGAGGGGGACCACATGAGCGACGCCGACCCGGGGCTGTTCGGCCCCGACTCCGTGACCTGGCAGATGCACGGCGACCCGATGATGTGGGTCGCGGGCATCCGTGCGCTCTACCTCCAGGCACTGCACCCCCGCGCGGTGCGCGGCGTGATGCAGAACAGCGACTTCCGGCACGACGCCTGGGGACGGCTGCGGCGCACCGCGAACTTCGTGGGGACGACGACGTACGGCACCCGCGAGGCCGCCGAACGGGCCGGTGAACGCGTCCGGGGCATCCACCGCCGGCTCACGGCCACCGACCCGGACACGGGAGAGCGCTACCGGATCGACGACCCCGACCTGCTGCTGTGGGTGCACTGCGCCGAGATCGACTCCTATCTGCACGTGCTGTGGCGCTCCGGCTTCCCGCTCACCGGCGCCGCCGCCGACCGCTACCTCGCCGAACACCGCGTCAGCGCCCGCCTGGTCGGCCTCGACCCCGACGCCGTACCCGCCGACCGGGCGCGGCTCGCCGCCTACTTCGAGCAGGTCCGGCCGCGGCTCGCCGTCACGCCCGAGGCACGCGCCGTGGACGACTTCCTCCGCCGCCCGCCGACGCACCCCCTGCTCGTCCCGGCGCGCGAGGTGCTGTGGCGGCGCGTGGCGCAGCTGGCGTACGCCTCACTGCCGCCGTACGCCCACGCGCTGTACGGCAAAGCGGCCCCGCCGCCCGCCGTCGTGACCCGGCGACTGCGGGCGACCGGCGCCCTGCTGCGCCGCATACCCGCAGGTCTGCGCTGGCAGCTGCCGCCCAAACACATCCTGCGCGCGGTCGCCCGGCTCGGCCCGGACACCCGTCCGGCACCGTACAAAGCAAGGCGATAGCCCGCCATACTGGGCAAGCCAGGGCCAGGGCGGGGCGAACGCTTACGGGGGCGACGCGTCTGATGGGGGACACCAGGCTGATCCAGGGCCGTTACCGGCTGCTCGACCTGATCGGACGCGGCGGCATGGGCGAGGTGTGGCGGGCCCGCGACGAGTCGCTGGGCCGCCGGGTCGCCGTCAAGTGCCTCAAGCCGCTGGGGGCGCACGCCGACGGGTCCTTCGGCCGCGTGCTGCGCGAGCGGTTCCGGCGCGAGGCGCGGGTGGCCGCGGCGCTCCAGCACCGCGGGGTGACGGTCGTGCACGACTTCGGCGAGAGCGAGGGCGTGCTGTTCCTGGTGCTGGAACTGCTCGACGGCCGCAACCTCAGCCAGTTGCTGGAGGACAACAAGCACCAACCGCTGGCCGTCCCCGACGTCGTGGACATCGGCCGGCAGGTCGCCGCCGCGCTCGCGCACACCCACGAGCAGGGGATCGTGCACCGGGACCTGAAGCCCGCGAACATCGTGCGCCTTGCCGACGGCACAGTGAAGATCTGCGACTTCGGCATAGCCCGTCTCGGCCACGACATGGGCCTCACCTCCCGGCTGACCGGCACCGGTATCGCCATGGGGACCCCGCACTACATGTCGCCCGAGCAGATCGGCGGCGACGAGGTGGACCAGCGCAGCGACCTGTACTCGCTGGGCTGCGTGCTGTACGAGATGGCCACGGGAGTGCCGCCGTTCGACCTCGACGACCCCTGGGCGGTCCTCGTCGGCCACCGGGACACCCCGCCCCGCCCGCCGCGCGGCCACCGGCCGGAACTCCCCGGCACGCTCGAGGAGATCATCCTCGACCTGCTGGCCAAACGGCCCGAGGAGCGCCCCCGGGACGCCCACGAGGTGGCCCGCCGCCTCGGCGCGGGCCGGCCGCAGCCGGTGTACGCGTCCGTCGCGCCGCCCGCGCCGGCTCCGGCCTGGATGCCGGAGCCGGCGCCGCGGGAGCGCCGCCTGCCGTCCTGGACGCGCGGCATGACCACGGGCCACAAGGCCGCCGGTCCGGGCCCGCACGCCCCAGCCCCGGACCCTGGCGGGGGCCTGAGCCGGGAGTGGATCCCGCGCGAACCCGGCGGCCCCGGACCGGGCGGGGGGCCCGGCAGTGGGGGCGGTGCCGGCAGCGGCCCGCGGGCGGGAAGCGACGCGGGGAACCGCAGAGGTCCCGGAGCCGGAAATGGCAGGGGGGCCGGAAATGGCAGGGGGGCCGGAAACGGCACGGGGGAGGGCTTGGGGAACGGCAAGGGCTCCGGGGACGGCAGGGGCTCCGGGGAGGGCAAGGGCTCGGGGGCCGGAAGTGACGCGGGGGACCGCCGCCCCGAAGGAGCCGGCCCTGTGGTGCTCGCCGGGCTGGCCGAGCGGCACCGGGCGGCCCTGCGGTCCGGCACGCTCGGCAGGTGGGCGGAGGCGGGGGCGGCGCACCGGGACATCGCCGCCGAGCGGGAGCGGCTGCTCGGCCCGGATCACCAGGACACCCTCGCCAGCCGCTACGAATACGGCGTCGCCCTCAGCCGCACCGGCCGGGCCGCCGAGGCACTGCGCGTCCACAAGGACGTGGCCGCCCACCGCACCCGGCTGCTGGGCGCCAATCACCCCGCCACCCTCGCGGTGCGGCAGGAAATGGCGTACACACTGGGCCAGTTGGGCCGGCACCACGACGCCCGCCAGGTGTACGCGGCGGTGCTCGCCGCACGGGAGCGCACGATGGGCGCCGAGCACCCCGACACCCTGCGCTGCCGGCACAACCTCGCCGCCAGCCTGGGCCGTGTCGGCCGGACGGCGGAGTCGTACCGCCTGGCCTGCGAGGTGGCGGAGGCGCGCGCCCGGGTCCTGGGGCCCGAGCACCCGGACACGCTCGTCACCCGGTACGAGGTCGCCTACGCGCTCGGGCAGCTGGGGCGGTGGGCGCAGGCCCTGGAGGCCTACCGGGAGGTCACGGCGGCCCGTACGCGGGTCCTCGGCCGGGACCACCCCGACACGCTCGCCGCCCGCTACGAGACGGGCATCAGCCTCGGCCGGCTCGGCCGCGGCGCGGAGGCGCTGCGGCTGTACGACGAGCTGGTCGAGGACCGCACCCGGATCCAGGGCCCCGCCCACCCGGAGACCCTGCGCGCCCGCCATGCCCTCGGCGTCAATCTGGGCCGGCTCGGCCGCTGGGCGGAGGCGCTGGCCGAGGCCCGGGACGTGGCCGGGCTGCGGGAGAGCGCTCTGGGCGCCGACCACCCCGACACCCTGCTCAGTCACCGGGAGATCGCCGTCGCCCTGGGCTGGCTGGGCCGCTGGGCGGACGCGCTCACCGAGTACCGGCGGGTGGCCGACGCCCGCGCACACCTGCTGGGGCCGGGCCACCCCGACACGCTCGCCGCCCGCACCGACGAGGCCCACTGTCTGCGGCAACTGGGCCGGCCCGCCGAGGCGGCCGCCGTACAGGAGCGGCGGCAGACAAGGTGAATGGGCCGCAGACCTCCGGATACCCGGGTGAAACGGAAAAGCGCACATCGCCAACACGACCTGCGGACCTCAGCCCCTTCCCTGATCGACGAGACACCCCCCGGCGCCCGTGTCCCCGGCGCGTCCCCGGCCGCGTAGGCTCGGCGGATGGACACCACCTCCGTCGCGCTTCGGACAGAAGCGGCCGAGGGCGCGTCGGCCCTGTTGCTGCGGCCCTGGAGCCCGCGCGACATTCCGCAGCTGATCGAGGCCCACCGCGACCCGGAGCTGCGCCGCTGGATCACCGCTGTGGTGCACGACGAGGAGAGCGCGGCGCGCTGGGTGCGGGACCGCGTCAGCGGCTGGGACAGCGGCGAACGCCTGGCCTTCGCCGTCGTGGAGCCTGCCCGAGCCGACGAGATGCCTGCCGGAGCCGACGAGATGCTGGCGGGCCATGTCGTCCTCAAGCGGACGGCAGCGGGCGCCGAGGTCGGCTACTGGACCGTCTCCCGCGCACGGGGCCGTGCCGTGGCACCTCGTGCCCTGCGCGCCCTCACCGACTGGGCGTTCACCGCCCTGGGCCTGACGCGCCTCGACCTGCTGCACCGGACGGACAACGCCGCCTCCTGCCGGGTGGCGCAGAAGGCCGGCTACGCACTGGAGGGCGTGCTGCCCGCGGCCCCGCCCGCGTTCCCGGGAACGGGCCACTTGCACATCTGGCGGGCCGGCCGGCCCTGACGGGGTGCCGACGGTCGGCCGGTCTCAGGGGCTCGCCGATCACGCGGCCTGACGCCCGGCCCGACCGACCGGACAGCTCCTAATCGGCCGACGCCGACCATCCCTTCGCCTCGATCCGGGCCGCGTCCGCCGGCCGGCGGTCGTCGAAGGCCGGGCCGTCGGGTGTCTCCACGCGCAGTGCGTCGACGTACGCTCCCCGGCCGACGTAGAGCTGGTCGGTGCTGTAGCGCCAGCGCAGGGTGAGGGAGCGGGCGGGCGGCAGGGTGGCCGCGAGCCGGTGCCAGGTGCGGCCCGACCAGCCGGTGACCGTGCCGGCCGGGTGTTCCCGCCGGCCGTCGGCGGCGCCGGTCGTGGTGAACGGCACCGGCTGCCAGGTGGTGCCGCCGTCCGGGGACGCCTCCAGCGCCAGCACGTCGGCCTGCGGTTCGGTGTCCCACCACAGCGCGCAGGTCAGCAGGCAGCCGTCCGCCGAGGTGTCCAGCGGTGGCAGCGTGAGCGTGGCGGAGACCGCGCTCGCCATCCCGGAGAACCAGGCGCTGCGGCCCTGCCACGGGCGAACCGGCACGGCGCGCGCCAGGTTGTTCCCGGCGGCGACCCGCGGCGCGGATCCGGAGCGCCAACTGCGCACCGGGTGCACGGAGTTGCCGAGCACGACGAGGAACGAGTCGGTCGTCGGGTCCAGCACCAGCGACGTACCGGTGAAGCCGGTGTGGCCGGCCGTACGCGGCGTGGCCATCGCGCCCATGTACCAGTGCTGGTAGAGCTCGAAGCCGAGGCCGTGTTCGTCGCCGGGGAAGGCGGTGTTGAAGTCGGTGAACATCAGCTCCACGGACCGCGGGCGCAGGATGCGGGTCCGGCCGTAGCGGCCGCCGTTGAGCAGGGTGCGTGCGAGTACGGCCAGGTCCCAGGCGCAGGAGAACACCCCCGCGTGGCCGGCGACGCCGCCCAGGCTGTAGGCGTTCTCGTCGTGCACCTCGCCCCACACCAGGCCCCGGTCCAGGCCCGACCACGGTCTGCGGGCGTCCTCGGTGGCGGCGATCTCCGCTCTCCAGGACGTGGGTGGGTTGTAGCGGGTGCGGCTCAGGCCGAGCGGGCCGGTGATCTCCTCGTGCAGCAGTGTGTCCAGGGGGCGTCCGGTGATCCGCTCCAGGACGAGTTGCAGGGAGATCAGGTTCAGGTCGGAGTAGAGGTAGGCGGTGCCCGGTGGGTTCAGTGGCGCCTCGTCGTAGATCAGCCGCAGCTTCTCCTCCCGCGTCGGCGCGTTGTACAGCGGTATCCAGGCGCGGAAGCCGGAGGTGTGGGTCAGCAGCTGACGAACGGTCACATCTTGCTTGCCGGCGGCCCCGAACTCCGGTACGTACGAGGCGACCGGCGCCTCCAGGCGCACTGCGCCGCGCTCGATCTGCTGCACGGCCAGCAGCGAGGTGAAGAGTTTGGACACCGACGCGAGGTCGAAGACGGTGTCGCGGGCCATGGGGATCTGTTGCTCCGGCGGGAACTCGACGCCGGTGCCGGTCTTCTCGTCGTACGCCCGGTAGCGCACCGCCATGCCGATCGGCTCGTGCAGGGCGACGGTGCCGCCGCGCCCGGCGAGCAGCACCGCGCCCGCGTACCAGGGGTGTTTGGGGGAGGGGCCGAGGAAGGATTTCGCGTCGGTGACGAGCCGGCGCAGATGCCCGTCGAGCAGTCCGGCGCGCTCGGCCGAGCCGTGCCGCAGCGTCGGCCCGCCGCCACCCGAACGGCCGCCACCCGATCCGCCGCCTTCCGGCTCGCTGTCGCCCCCCTCGCCGCCACCCGTTCCGGTGGCCGCCGCCGGTCCAGCCGGGAACGGCACGAGCGCCAGGGCGCCCCCCAATGCCGCCACCCCGGAACCGAGTTGGCGTCGCGTCAGTCCGTCCACCGCTGCCTCCCCCGCAACCCCTGAAAGTATCTTTCCGTAATGGTGGAGCCGCATGAAACTTTCGCGTCAGCCTGCGGCCATGTCAACGGGCGTGCATCACAAGGGAACTGACGGGGGGACGGAAGGGGCCGCTACGCGTGGTCGGCCTCGTCGCGGGCGCAGGAGGGGGGCGTGGTGCCCTCCGCGCTGTCCGTGGCCTCGTCGACCAGCTCGACGCAGCACACACCCGCGTGCGGTTCCAGCACCGCCGTGGTGCGCCGGTGCCCGGAAGCGGCGAGATAGCCGGACAGGAAGGCGTGGTTCATCCCGCACACCAGCTCCGGTGCCTGCGCGGCCAACGGGTGGAACGGACAGTTGTGCAGCACGGTACGGCCCCCGCCGTCGTCGGCGGGCTCGAACCCGAGGGACTCCAGGAACGCGTTCACATCCCCGCCGCGCGCCTCGGCGCCCAGCGACGTGCCGCGTTCCCGGGTGATCCGCAGCGCCGCCTCGTGCGCGCTCTCGCCCGGCCGCACCGCGGTCACCGCCTCGGCCAGCAGGGAGGCCAGCAGCTCGTGCCGGCGCGGCGGGAGGCTGATCTCCAGTGTCTGCGCGCTGGGCTCGTAGACCTTCGGGGCGCGCCCCACGCGACGCGGCCCGTGCCCGCCGTGCCCGGCCTGCAGCAGCCCCGAGTCGACGAGCTTGTCCAAGTGGAAGGCCGCCAGCTTGCGGGAGATCCCGACCGCGGCCGACGCCTCCTCCCGGGTGACCGGACGCCGGGCCCGCCGTACGAAGTCGAACAGCCGCCGCCGGGACTCGTCGCCCAGTACGGCGAGCGCGGCCACGGAGTCGGTGGTGGTCCGGGCCGGGGAGCCGGTGGCGGAGGAATCGAACGTCACGCGCCCACGGTAACTCCGTGAGCCACGGGTTGACGCCGGGCTTGACCGGCGCCTCGAATAAGACCAACAATCGTTGGTGAAATAACCCACAGGTGAGGTGCCGGTATGACCGTGAACACTGATCTTCGGCAGGCCAAGCAGCCGGTCAGCGGTGCGCTGGCGGGACCGTACGGACACCCCTTCCATCCGATCCTGGTCACGGTGCCGATCGGCGCCTGGGTGAGCAGCCTGGTCTTCGACATCGCCTCCCACGTCGTCCACCGGCCCGCTTTCCTGGTGCAGGGATCGATGTGGCTCATCGCCATCGGGGTGATCGGCGCGCTGGCGGCGGCCTGCGTCGGCTTCCTCGATCTGTTCGCGATCCCCACCGGCACCCCGGCCTTCCGCACGGCCCTGGTCCACATGACGCTGAACCTCTGCGTCACCGCCGCCTACGCGGGCGGCTGGGCCTGGCGGCACGGCGCCGGCACCGCCGGACAGGAGGGCGTCGGCGCCGGGCAG
The DNA here is from genome assembly GCF_055583185.1 of Streptomyces sp. NPDC104814. Classification (NCBI taxonomy): domain Bacteria; kingdom Bacillati; phylum Actinomycetota; class Actinomycetes; order Kitasatosporales; family Streptomycetaceae; genus Streptomyces; species Streptomyces sp. NPDC104814. The sequence continues at coordinate 1,185,110 of NZ_JBVJOL010000001.1, forward strand.
CTGACGCTCTCCGCCGTCGCCCTCGCCCTCCTCGGCCTGTCCGGGTATCTCGGCGGAAAACTCGCCTACCGCTACGGCGTGCGGGTCGCCGACGAGGCCACACAGGCCGACGGCTACCGCAGCACGTCATCGTCCTGACGCACTCTGGAGACCGCCCATGGACATCGCCGCTCTCGTCGCCTGGGTCGTCACCGCCTTCGGCGGTTTCGTCCTGCTCGCCCGCTGGATCGCCCGCGGCGGCCTGCGCCCCGCGCGGCAGGCGGCGCCGACCCGCCTGCCCGCGCCCGTCGTCTTCGGGCACTTCCTGCTCGCCGCGGCCGGCCTGGTCGTGTGGATCGTCTACCTGGCCGCCGACAAGCACGCCCTGGCCTGGACCTCCTTCGGCCTGCTCGTCGCGGTCGCCCTGCTCGGCTTCACCCTGTTCGGCCGCTGGCTGCCGGTGTACCAGGGCACCTCGGGCGAGACGGCGCCCCCGGAGCGTCACCTGCCCGTCCCCGTGGTCGCCGCCCACGGTCTCCTCGGCGCCACGACGCTGGTGCTGGTGCTGCTGGCGGCACTGGGCGTCGGCGGCAGCTGAGCCGCGGGGCGGGACGCGCGGCGCCCGGGAGACGGACCCCGGGCGCCGCGCCGCGTCACCCCTTCTCGCCGACCCTGATCACCCGCAGCGCCGGCGACGTGAGGATGTCCTTCTCGCAGAAGCGGGAGGTCACCCACTGCCCCGCCGAGAACAGCCGCGTCTGGTCACTGAAGTGCGGCGAGCCGGGGTCCGAGGACTGGGAGTACGTCAGCAGGGTGCGGGCCACCGGGCAGCGCGAGCCGTCGAAGCCGACGGCCTGGATGTAGCTGGAGCCGTGGGCCACCTCGGTGTAACCGCCGCCGGCCGCGTTCCACACCGGCTCCACCTTGTTCCACACGCCGAGCGACTCCGTGCCCCCCGGCACCGGGATGCGCTGGCCGCCGCGCACCACGAACTGGTGCTCACCGAGCGGGGAGTCCAGCGCGATGCCGGCCGCCCGCAGCTCGGCCACCGTGTCCGCGAGAGCCGTGGCGAACGCCGGCGTGCCGGTGTTCAGCGTGTTCGGCGTACCCACGGGGTCCGCCGGCGAGAACGGCACCTTCCACAGCTGCGCCGACGGCAGCCTGCGCCACAGCCGGTCGAAGAGCAGCGCGCCCCGGCTCGCGGTGTTCACGGTGTGGTCCCAGGCGGCGAGCACCTCGCACGCCTCCCGCACGTCGACCGCCGCGCCGTCACTGCCGGTCGCCGTGGAGCCGGGCAGCGCCGAGCAGGCCCTCGCCGCGTCCGCGGCGGCCAGATCACCGGCCGGCACCCGGTCGGCGAACTGCTGCGCCTGGAGGTCCCGCACGGTCAGCCCGCCGCGCGCCGCCATCGCCGCCACGTCCTGCAGTGCGCCCCGGGTGCGCAGCGTGCGCGCGGTGCCGACGGTGCCGAAGATCCGCTCGTAACCGGTCAGCGGCCGCTCCGCGTTGGCCAGCCAGGCGCTGTCGTTGGAGTTCTCCGCGTACGGCGCGTCCTTGAGCACCGGCATCCGCGAAGGCCCGAACACACCGGGCTGGACGGCGTCGGGATCGCTGCCGAGCGCGCAGTCGCCGTGCGAGCCGTCCAGGACCGCCAGGCCGGACGCCGGGTAGGTGGCCCGGCCCAGCGGGGTCAGACAGCGCTGCGCCAGATCGTCGGTGACCCGCGGCAGGACCTGCGACTGGGTGTACAGGCTGTGGCCGCGGGAGTCGGCCGCGATCGTGTTCACCCACGGCAGGCCCTGGGTGCGGCGCAGCGAGGCCAGCACGTCGTTTGTGGAGCGGGCGCGGCCGAAGCCGAGGGCGGTGTCGGCGCCGCGCAGATTGGCCGCGTTGGGATCGCCCACGGCGTACGCCGTCGTGGCCGTCCACGGCAGCGGCAGGGAGGCGCCGAGGGACGTGGTGACCGGGCCGTAACGGGTCCACCACTGGGTGCGGGTCACCGGTGCGCCGTTGTTCACCGCGACGGTGACGGTCCGCCGTGTCATGCGTTCCCGCCTCCCGTCGACCAGGTAGACCGTCGGGTCCGCCGGATCCAGGGCCAGTTGGCGCAGATCGAGGGTGACGCCGGTGGCGACCGTGTGGCTCCAGGCGACGTACGGGGTGTGGCCGATGGAGATCGTCGGCGAGCCGAGCAGCGAGCCGCCGGACACGTTCAGCACACCGGGGATGGTCTGCTGGGACTGCCAGAAGCGGCGGCCGCCCTGCCAGGGGTAGTGCGGGTTGCCCAGCAGCAGGCCGCGGCCGTTCGCGGTGGTCGCGCCGCTGAACGCGACCGCGTTGGACCCCATGTCCGCGGAGTCGGTGGCGAGCAGCGCCCGGGCGGCCCGCGCGGCGTCCGCGGCGTCGGGTGCCTGCGCGCCGGAGGGTCCCGCCATCGGCGGCTGCGCGGCCGTGATGCCGTCGATCGCCCTGCCCTCACCGCCGAGCACGGCGAGCGCGTAGGAGCGGGCGGCGACGTCCAGCGCGGTCACCGGGCGCACCCAGGAGGCGTCCCGGCACGCCGGGTCGGTGATCCGGTGCCGCGCCAGCCAGGCGTTGTACCCGGCGGCGAAGCCCCGCATCAGCTCCTTCACCTCCCGGCTCGGCCCGGCCGGCGCGGGCTGCCGCAGGAGCTTCTCCACCGTGCCCGCCTCGCGTACGCCGCGGAAGTACAGGTCGCTGGAGAGGTTGCCGGAGGCCGAGGACAGGGAACCGTCGGTCGCCGCGTCGGCGCCGAAGTACCGCGAGCGCTCGCCCCGTACGGTCACGAAACCGTCGGCCAGCGTGCACACCTGGTCGGTGGCCTGGGCCCAGCCGGTGCCGAAGCCGAGGTCGGCGTAGGAGCGGGCGAGGATGTGCGGGATGCCGTACTCGGTGTACCGGATGACGGCGGACAGACCGCCGTGCGCGGGACGGTCCTGCCTCACCGGCCGCTCGGCGGCGGCCGCCGGCAGCGCGGACGCGGCGGTGAGCAGGGCCGCGGCCGCGACGACGGCGCGTCTCAGGCGGGTGCGCATCGTGCCTCCCAACATCGTCGGGGGAAGGAGCGCAGAAGCGTACCAGCCGGTATGTCGCCGTGACGGCAGGCGTGTTGAAGGCTCCGGCCGCACCGCGGGGAACGGCGCCGGGCGTGTGCGACCCCGGCCGGGGTCCCCCGGAGCGCGCACATGTCTTGACCGCCCCGGCGTGCGCGTCGAGGATCATGAGGCATGACGCCCGGACACGGCAGCACCGTCGACGGCGTGCTGCGCCGCAGCGCCCGCCGCACCCCCGCGCGCGTCGCCGTCACCTACGGCGAGCGCTCCTGGACGTACGAGGCACTCGACGACGCCGTCTCCCGCGCGGCCGGCCTGCTGCGCGGCGAGGGCCTCGCGCCGGGCGACCGGGTCGCCGCATACGGCCACAACTCCGACGCCTATCTCATCGCCTTCCTCGCCTGCGCCCGCGCCGGCCTGGTGCACGTGCCGGTCAACCAGCACCTCACCGGCGACGACCTGGCCTACCTCGTGCACCAGTCGGGCAGTTCGCTGGTGCTCACCGACCCGGACCTCGCCGGCCGGCTGCCCGGCGGCGTGGCGACCCTGCCCTTGCGGAACACGGACGACGCGCTGCTCGAACGGCTGCCCGCGACCGCGCCGTACGACGGGCCGGAGCCGCGCGCCGAGGACCTGGTCCAGCTGCTGTACACCTCCGGCACCACGGCGCTGCCCAAGGGCGCGATGATGACCCACCGCGCGCTGGTCCACGAGTACCTCAGCGCGATCACCGCCCTCGACCTGAGCGCAGGTGACCGCCCCGTTCACTCGCTGCCGCTGTACCACTCGGCGCAGATGCACGTCTTCCTGCTGCCCTACCTCGCCGTCGGCGCCACCAACGTGATCCTCGACGCCCCGGACGGCGAGCGGCTGTTCGACCTCATCGAGACGGGCCGCTGCGACAGCCTCTTCGCACCGCCCACCGTCTGGATCGCCCTGGCGAACCGCCCCGACTTCACCACCCGCGACCTCGGCGGGCTGCGCAAGGCCTACTACGGGGCCTCGATCATGCCCGTGCCCGTGCTGGAGAGGCTGCGCGGGCGGCTGCCGCACCTCGCCTTCTACAACTGCTTCGGACAGAGCGAGATCGGCCCGCTGGCGACCGTGCTCGGACCCGACGAGCACGAGGGACGCATGGACTCCTGCGGCCGGCCCGTGCTGTTCGTGGACGCGCGGGTGGTCGACGAGGACGGCAAGGACGTGCCGGCCGGCACCCCCGGTGAAATCGTCTACCGCTCCCCGCAGTTGTGCGAGGGCTACTGGGACAGGCCCGAGGAGAGCGCCGAGGCCTTCCGTGACGGCTGGTTCCACTCCGGCGACCTCGCGGTGCGCGACGCCGACGGCTACTTCACCATCGTCGACCGGGTCAAGGACGTCATCAACTCCGGTGGTGTCCTGGTCGCCTCCCGCCAGGTCGAGGACGCCCTGTACACCCACGAAGCCGTCGCCGAGGCGGCGGTGGTGGGGCTGCCCGACGAACGCTGGATCGAGGCGGTCACCGCGGTCGTCGTCCCGCGCGGCGCGGTGACGGAGGCCGAACTCATCGCCCACGCCCGGGAGAAGCTCGCCCCGTTCAAGGCGCCCAAGCGGGTCGTCTTCGTCGACGCGCTGCCGCGCAACGCCAGCGGGAAGATCCTCAAGCGGGAGCTGCGGGACCGGCTCACGAAGGGCTGAGCGGACTCAGCGCAGGGCCGTGTCCACCAGACGCCGGATCTCCTCGGCGCACACCGCCCCGCCGCTCACCAGCCGGTCGAAGACCAGCCCGTCCACGCAGGTCAGCAGCGTCAGCGTGCGTTCCTCGGCGTCCGCGTGCCCGTGCGCCGCGACGAAGGCGCGCACGAGGTCGCGGCCCGTGTTCTCGCGCGGCCGCAGGATCTCCCGCAGCTCGGGATGGCGCACGCTCTCCAGCGCGCACGCGTAGCGCGCCAGCGAGCGGCGCCGCCCCTCGCCCGTGAGCCGGCGCCCGGTGAGCGCGGCGATCCCGGCGACCAGGTCGTCCGCCGTCCGCGGCGCCGGCGTGGCCGCCCCGGCCGCCTCCAGCTCCGCCTGGTCGAGCGCCACCAGCCGCGTGACCAGCGCGGTCAGCAACGCCTGCCGGGTGCGGAAGTACGCCGACGTCGTGCCGGACGGCAGGCCGGCCGCCCGGTCCACGGCGCGATGGGTCAGCCCGCGCATCCCGGCCTCGGCCAGGACGTCGATGGCCGCGTCGGCGAGCACGGTACGTCGGTCGGTGGTCACCGGTCCTTTCTACACCCCGGTTTCTACAGCTGTAGAGGACGGGCGTACGCTGCTGCCGTCTTCTACAGATGTAGAAGCGTGGCGACGAGGAACACCAGGAAGGGGGGCGGCATGCGCGCAAGTGCGGTGGTCGTGGGCGGAGGCATCGGCGGGCTGGCGGCCGCGATCGGACTGCGCAGGACCGGCTGGGAGGTGACCGTCGTGGAACGGGCGCCGGTCCTCACGGACGTCGGCGCCGGCATCTCCCTGCACGCCAACGGGCTGCGCGCGCTGGACGCGCTCGGGGCCGGCGCGGCGGTGCGGAAGGCGGCGCGGCCCGTGCACACCGGCGGCACCCGCACCCCCGACGGCCGCTGGCTGACCCGCCTGGACGGCGCCGCGCTCGCCCGCGCCGTGGGGGACCCCATCCACGGCATCACCCGGGCCGACCTGCACCGGCTGCTGCGCGAGACGCTGCCCGCCGACCGGCTGCACGTCGGCACGCAGGCCACCGGGATCGACCGCACCGACCCCGCCCGGCCGCGGGTACTGCTCACGGACGGCGCCCTGGAGGCCGACCTCGTGGTGGCCGCCGACGGCGTCAACAGCCGGCTGCGCGCGCAGCTCCTGCCCGGTCATCCGGGACCGGTGCACAGCGGCTCCACCGTCCTGCGGGCCCTGACCGACGGGCCGCTCGCCGTGCCCACCGACTTCTCTCTGACCTGGGGCCCGGGCGTGGAGTTCGGCCACCTAGCCCTGGCGGACGGCCGCGCGGAGTGGTTCGCGGTGCTCGGCGCACCGCCGGGCACCCGCTACGCCGACGCCCTGGCCGCCGTACGCTACCGGTTCGCCGGCTGGCACGAGCCGATTCCGGCGCTGCTGGCGGCCACCCGTCCCGAGGACGTCCTGCACCACGACATCCACGAACTGGCCACGCCCCTGCCCACGTTCACCTCCGGCCGGGTGGCGCTTCTCGGCGACGCCGCGCACGCCATGACCACCAACCTCGGCCAGGGCGCCTGCCAGGCCCTGGAGGACGCGGTGGTGCTCGCCGCCGCGCTCGGCGCCGAGCCCTCCGTCGAGGCGGCCCTGGCCCGCTACGACGCCGAGCGCCGCCCGCGCAGCGCCGGTGTCGCCCGCGCCGCGCGCCAGGCCGGCCGGATGGGCCACCAGCTCACCCACCCGCTCGCCGTCGGCCTGCGCAACACCGCGGTACGGCTCACTCCGCCCGCCGTGATGCTGCGCGGCCTGCTGCGGCACGCGGACTGGACACCGCCGACGCTCGGCTGAGGGCGCGCCCCAGGGCGGGGCGCGCGTGCCAGCGCGGGCGCAGGTCTGGGTGCGGAGCGCACGTCTCGGCGCGGGGCGCGCGTCCCGGCGGGGCGCAGGTCTCGCGCGCGGCGCACCGCTCAGTGCGGGGCGGCACGTCCCAGCGCGGGGCGCGCGTCTCAGCGCGGGCGGAGGTCGACGATCCGGCGGATCTTGCCGACCGAGCGTTCCAGGGACTCCGGATCGACGATCTCGACCCCGACCGAGACCCCGACGCCGTCCTTGACGGCCGCCGCGATGGACCGGGCGGCGGCCTCACGGGCCTCGGGGCCGGCGTCGGGGCGGGCCTCGGCGCGCACGGTGAGGGCGTCCATGCGGCCCTCCCGGGTCAGCCGCAGCTGGAAGTGCGGCGCGACACCCGGCGTGCGCAGCACGATCTCCTCGATCTGGGTCGGGAAGAGGTTCACGCCGCGCAGGATCACCATGTCGTCGCTGCGCCCGGTGATCTTCTGCATCCTCCGGAACGCGCGGGCCGTGCCCGGCAGCAGCCGGGTCAGGTCCCGGGTGCGGTAACGGACGACCGGCATGGCCTCCTTGGTGAGCGAGGTGAAGACCAGCTCGCCCTCCTCGCCGTCCGGCAGCACCTCGCCGGTGATCGGGTCGACAACCTCCGGGTAGAAGTGGTCCTCCCAGATGTGCAGGCCGTCCTTGGTCTCCACGCACTCCTGCGCCACGCCCGGACCGATCACCTCCGACAGCCCGTAGATGTCGACGGCGTCGATGCCGAACCGCTCCTCGATCTCCCGGCGCATCTCCTCCGTCCACGGCTCGGCGCCGAAGATCCCCACCTCCAGCGACGTGGAGCGCGGGTCGACGCCCTGCCGCTCGAACTCGTCGAGCAGGGTGAGCATGTACGACGGCGTCACCATGATGATCCGCGGCCCGAGGTCCTGGATCAGCTGCACCTGGCGGGCGGTCATGCCGCCGGACGCGGGGACGACCGTGCAGCCGAGGCGCTCGGCGCCGTAGTGGGCGCCCAGGCCACCGGTGAACAGGCCGTAGCCGTAGGCGATGTGCACGGTGTCGCCCGGGCGGCCGCCCGCCGCGCGGATCGAGCGGGCCACCATGTCCGCCCACAGCGACAGGTCGCCCTCGGTGTAGCCGACGACGGTGGGGCGGCCCGTGGTGCCGCTGGAGGCGTGCAGCCGGCGGATGCGGTCGCGGGGGACGGCGAACAGCCCGAACGGGTAGTTCTCCCGCAGGTCGGCCTTGACGGTGAACGGGAACCTCGCGAGGTCCTCCAGTGTGCGGCAGTCGTCCGGGTGAACTCCCGCCTTGTCGAAGGCCTCCCGGTAGAACGGCACGTTCGTGTACGCGTGCCGCAGCGACGACCGCAGTCGGTCGAGCTGCAGCGCGCGCAGGGCGTCACGGTCGAGCCGTTCCCCCGGGTCCAGCAGGTCCGCCGTCGCATCCGCCATCGGGACTTCTCCCTCACCAACCATGCTAATCCGGACGACCGATCATTCGGTCGAGGTGCTGGGGATCAGTAATCCAGGCGACAGGGGAGCAGGCAAGAGGGAGGGGCGCACTTTTTCGCGGCGGACCCCGGAAACCCCCTCGCCCGTCAGGAACACGGCGGGCAAGACTCTCGATCACGCCGATCCTGACCACCGCCGACGGAACCGAACTGGCCTACCACGAGCGCGGTTCCGGCGACCCCCTCGTCGTGCCCGGCGGCCCCAAGCGGGCCTCCGCTTACCTGGGCGACCTGGGCGACCTGGGCGGCCTCGCCCGGCACCGCCGTCTGGTCCTGCTGGACCTGCGCGGCACCGGCGGCTCGGCGGCACCGGCCGACCCGGCGACGTACCGCTGCGACCGGCTGGTGGACGACGCCGAGGCGCTGCGGGTCCATCTCGGCCTGGACCGGATGGACCTCCTCGGCCACTCGGCAGCCTCGCCGCCCTGTACGCGGCCCGCCACCCGTACCGGCTGACCCGGCTCGCACTGATCACCACCGCCCTGCGGCCCCTGGGCCTGCGGGCGAGCGCCGAGGACAGGCTGGCCGCCGCCCGGCTGCGGCAGGGCCGCCCAGGCTTCGAAGAGGCGTTCGCTGCGCTGCGCGCCTGGCCGGCGGGGGAGCGGGAGTACGACGCCGACGTGGCGTTCTTCTTCGCCCCACCCCGGCGCTGGTCCGCCAGGCCGCCGAAGCCTTCCCGAAGGCGGAGGCCGCCGTACAGCCCGGCGCCGGGCACTACCCCTGGCTCGACGACCCGGAGTGGTTCGTACACCGCGTGACGGCGTTCCTCGACATGGCGGCGTAGGCGCGCGGCAGGTCGGACCGGCGCGACGTGTGGGTGGACCGGCGCGAGGCGGGGGGCCGGTGGTCGGCCTTGTTGTCAGGTGCTGGGCGGGGCGCACACGGCTGTGGTCACCACCCGCGGCGTACCGCTCCCCGGCCGACCGCCGACAGCAGGGAGCCGATCGTGGCGCCGACGGCCAGGTGCACCGCGGCGGTGCCGAGGCGGGCGCCGGTGCTCGCGGCCGTCGTGAACGGCAGCAGCACGGCCGCCGCCGTGCCCGTCACGACCAGCCAGGTGAACAGGCGGCCGGGACGCTTGACGGTCAGCACGAGGACATGGACCAGGCCGGTCGCGGCCAGCGCGGCCACGGCGGAGCCGGCCGCCAGCATCCCCGTGGAGGCGCTCTGCATCACGTCGTCGCCCCGGGGCACGAACAGCGCGACCCCCAGCACCCCGCGCACCACCAGCAGCGCCGCGACGGCCGAGAGCCCGGCCACGCCGGCCGCCATCACCCCGCCGGCCCACAGCCGCCCGGCGTTCAGCCCCGGTGCGGGCCGCGCGGGCGGGGGAGAGCCGCCGACGGAGGGCGCCGTCTGCGGGCGAGGGGGAGGGGTGGGTGAGGCAGTGGTGGCGTGCGCCCCCTGGGCCGACTGCGGGGAGTCCTGGGCCGGCCGGGGGGCGTTCTCGGGCGGGTCGGATGTCTCCATGCGTGACCTCCTGCCGTGCTGCTGCCGGGGCTTCGCTGCCCTCAGTCAAGAGCCCCGGCGCCCCGGCCGCATGTCGGGGCGGCCCGGCAGACCACGGTTCACCCGGACGGGCCCTGGCCTTGGGCGGGCCCTGGCCTTGGGCGGGCCGGAGACCCGGGCGCGTGGCCCCCGGCTGCCGAGGGCGGCCACCCGGTAGCCGGCGAAGGCGTTGGTGCCGTCCGCCGACCGGGCCGCCGGCAGCGCCGCCGGGCTGTGGCAGACCACACCGAGCGGTGGGCCGTGGCAGACCACACCGAGCGGTGGGCCGGCGGCGAGCGCCTCGGTCAGGAGCCGGCCGCAGCCGGTGTCGACCGCCAGGTCCTCGACGGGACTGCTTCCTGGTTCAGCGCCCCGGCGTCGGCGACGACCCGGACGTCACTCGGGCGCGCGAGGCGCTGCTGCGGGCGGGGGGCGGCTGCTAGGCGGCGGCACGGCGGTGTCTGACCGCCCCCGTCCGGGGGTACTGCGGCAGGCGCAGACGACCCCTTCGAGGGGAGGAGTGGCCATGACCACCCGAACCGTCCGGGTGCCCGCCGACGGCGCCCGGCTCACCGGGGACCTCGTGGTGCCGGACGGCGCCCGGGCCGTGGTGCTGTTCGCGCACGGCAGCGGCAGCTCGCGCCACAGCCCGCGCAACCGGATGGTCGCCGAGCGGCTGCGCGAGGCGGCCTTGGCCACGCTGCTGGTCGATCTGCTCACCGAGGAGGAGGACGAGCGCGACCGGATCACCGCCGAGCACCGCTTCGACATCGCTCTGCTCGGTGCGCGGCTCTCGGCCGCCCTCGACTGGCTCGGCCGGGAGGCGTCGACCGGCGAGCTGCCCGTGGCGCTGTTCGGCGCCAGCACGGGCGCGGCGGCGGCGCTCGTCGCGGCGGCCCGGCGGCCCGAGCGGGTCCTGACGGTCGTCTCCCGCGGCGGCCGTCCCGATCTGGCGGGCGACGCGCTGCGTGCCGTACGCGCGCCGGTCCTGCTGCTGGTCGGCGGCCGGGACACGGAGGTGCTGCGGCTCAACGAGGCAGCCGCGCGCGAGCTGGCCGGTCCGCACACCCTGCACGTCGTGCCCGGCGCCACGCATCTCTTCGAGGAGCCCGGCACCCTGGAGGAGGTCGCCGACACGGCCCGCCGGTGGTGCGTCGACCGACTGGAGGCCGCCGGACGCGTCCGCAACGGCTGAACACAGCGGCGACCCGGCGTCCGACACGCTGGGCAGAGTGGCGTCCAGGCGTCCGACGCGCCGAACACAGCGGCGTCCGGGCGTCCGGGACGGCTGAGGACAGCCCCGTCCCGGACGCCCGGGGCAGTGGCGCTCACGGCAGTGGCGTGCCGCCCGTCGCGTTGACGATCTCCGCCGTGATGTACGACGCCTCCTGCGAGGCGAGGAACACGTACGCGGGCGCCATCTCGGCGGGCTGGGCGGGCCGTCCGATCGGCGCCTGCTTGCCGAACTCGGCCGTGTCCGGCAGCGTCGCCGGGATCAGCGGCGTCCACACCGGCCCCGGCGCCACGGCGTTGACCCGGATGCCCCGGTCGATCAGCATCTGCGCGAGGCCCTGCGTGAACGTGACGATGGCGCCCTTGGTCATCGCGTAGTCCAGCAGATGCGGACTCGGCTTGTACGCCTGCACCGAGGCGCTGTTGATGACGCTGCCGCCCTCGGGGATGTGCGGCACGGCGAACTTCGTCAGCCAGAACATGCCGTACAGGTTCGTGCGCATGACCCGGTCGAACTGCTCGGTGGAGATCGCCTCGATGCCGTCCGGCTGGGACATCTGGTAGGCGGCGTTGTTCACCAGGACGTCGATCCTGCCGAACTCCTGCACCGCCCGGTCGACCAGTGCCCGGCAGGTGTCCTCCTCGCGGATGTCCGCCGGCACCGCGACCGCCCGGCGGCCCGCCTGCTCCACCAGGCGGACGGTCTCGGCCGCCTCGTCCTTCTCGCTGTCGAGATGGGTGAACAGCACGTCGGCACCCTCGCGGGCGAACGCGAGGGCGACCGCACGGCCGATACCGGAGTCGCCGCCGGTGATCAGGGCCTTGCGGTCCGTCAGCCGTCCGCTGCCCCGGTAGGACTCCTCACCGTGGTCGGGCGGCGGGTCCATGGGGCCGGTCCAGCCGGGGTGCGGCTGGTCCTGGGCGGGGAATTCGGGCTGCGGGTGCTGCTCGGCGGGGTGCTGGGGTTCGTTCACGATCGGCCTTTCTCGACGTTCCTCACGCCTTACGGGGGTCCGCGTGCCGGTCACCGCTGGTAGAGGCCCACCAGGGTGCCGCTCGCGAGCTGCTGTTTCTCCATCGCCTCGTGCACCTGCTCGGCCGAGGGCGCGTCGGGCAGGGCGCACGGCTCGCCGAGGGCGTACAGGCGGAAGAAGTACCGGTGCGCCTCGTCGCCGGGCGGCGGATGCGGGCCGCCCCAGCCGCGCCTGCCGTAGCCGTTGACGAGTTCGGTGCCGCCGGGCGGGCCGCTGCCCGTCTCCGCGCCCGTGCTGCCCGGGTCGACGCCGACGACGACCCAGTGCACGAACGTGCCCGACGGGGCGTCCGGGTCCTCGCACAGCAGCACCAGTTCCGCCGTGCCCTCCGGCACACCGGACCAGGCCAGCGGAGGGGAGACGTTCTCGCCTTCCAGGGCGTAACGGCGCGGGATCACGGCATGGTCGTTGAACGCGCTGCTTCTCAGTTCGATACCGGCCATGCGGCCGGAGTACCCGTGCGACCCTCGTGCATGCGGGGGCCGGGGGTGCGCGGGTTGCGTGCGGCGGGGGCGTCCCGGCAGGGTGGGGGGCCGTGGCCACCTTGCTGATCGTCCATCACACGCCGTCCCCGAACTGCCAGGCGCTCTTCGAGGCCGTCGTCTCCGGCGCGACCGCCCCGGAGATCGAGGGCGTCCGGGTCGTACGGCGTCCGGCGCTCGCCGCGACCGCCTCGGACGTGCTGGAGGCCGACGCCTGCGTGCTCGGCACCCCGGCCAACCTCGCTACATCTCCGGGGCCCTGAAGCATTTCTTCGACCAGATCTACTACCCGTGCCTGGACGCCACCCGCGGCCGGCCGTTCGGCGCTTGGGTGCACGGCGGCAACGACGTGACGGGTGCGCTGCGGGCTCTCGACGCGATCACGACCGGCCTGGGCTGGCGCCGCGCCGCCGAGCCGGTGACGGTGACGGGTGAGCCCGCCAAGGCCGACATCGAGGCGTGCTGGGAGCTGGGGGCCACCCTGGCGGCCGGCCTCATGGAGTGACCCCGGCCCGTGGGGCCGGGAGGTGTCCGGCCCCGGTCCGAAGGGGGTTTCCCGCGGGCGCCCGTCCGTCCGGTTTGCCGTCGGCCGTTCGGGCTACGCTGCAAGCAGTCAGCGTTCCGCGGGCATGGGAGGTACCCCATGAGCCGGCTCATTCGTGACGTGATGCACCCCGGCGCGGTCGCGGTCGAACCGATGACCACCCTGGAGCGGGCCGCCCGGGTGATGCGCGAACAGGACGTGGGTGACGTCCTCGTCGCCTACGACTGCGACCTGTTCGGCGTCCTCACCGACCGCGACATCGTGATCCGTGCCGTCGCCGACGGCTTCGACCCGCACACCACGGCCGTCGGGAAGGTGTGCAGCCGGCCGCCCATGGTGACCGTGGCGCCCACCGACACCACCGACCACGCGATCGAGCTCATGCGCGAGCACGCCGTACGCCGCCTCCCGGTCGTCGAACACGGGGGCTGCCCGGTCGGCATGGTCAGCCTCGGCGACCTCGCCACGCTGGAGGACTCCACGACGGCCCTGGCCGAGATCAGCGCGGCGACCCCCAACCACTGAGTGAGGGCGGCGCGCCCGGGTCTTGCCCCGGCCTCCGCCCTCTGCTTGGATTGTGCGTCCAACGGCTGGACGCACAATCCAAGGGAGCGCATCGATGACACCGACCTCCCAGGAGGCCGAGCGCGACGCGATCCTCGCCGCCCTGGTGCCGGTGGTGCACGGGATCGCGGCCACCTTCGGCCCGGTGTGCGAGGTCGTGCTGCACGACTACCGGGAGCCGGAGAAGTCGGTCGTCGCCGTGGCCGGATCGGTCACCGGACGGGCGGTCGGCGGCGCGATGAGCGAGATCGGCATGCGGGTCCTGGCCCGCGGCGACGAGGCCGGCGACGACCTGAACTACGTCACCCGCACCGCCGACGGCACCCGCCTCAAGTCCTCCACGATCGTGCTCCGCGACTCCGCCGGCGCCGTCTTCGGAGCCCTGTGCGTCAACCTCGACGTCACCGCAGTCGACCGGGCGCACGCCCTGCTCGGGGCGCTCGCCGGGGCCGCGGGCGGCGCGTCCGAACCGCCGGTCACCACCTTCGGCGACGACATCGACTCCGTGGTCGACGCGATCGTCGACGCCCATCTGCGCCGCCAGGACCGGACCTGGGCCGGGCTGGACCGTTCCCGCCGGCTCGCGTTGTTCCGCAGCCTGGACGACCAGGGCGTCTTCGCCGTGCGCCGCGCGGTCGAGCAGGTCGCCGGCCGCCTAGGGATCTCCCGCGCCTCGGCCTACAGCTATCTCGCCCAGTCCCGCACCCCGAACGGAGACCGCACATGACGAGCGCGCCGATCACCCTCGACGACGTCCGCGACGCCGCCGAGCGGATCAAGGGCGTCGCCCACCGCACCCCCGTCCTGCGCTCGCGCACCCTCGACGCGCGCGTCGGCGCCGAGGTCTTCCTCAAGTGCGAGAACTTCCAGCGCGTGGGCGCCTTCAAGTTCCGCGGCGCCTACAACGCCGCCTCCCGGCTCACCCCCGGGCAACTCCAGCGGGGCATCGCCGCCTACTCCTCCGGCAACCACGCCCAGGCCGTCGCCCTCGCCGCCCGCGAACTCGGCACCACCGCCGTGATCGTCATGCCCGAGGACGCCCCGCCGTCCAAGCGGGCGGCCACGGAAGGCTACGGCGCCGAGATCGTGACGTACGACCGCTACACCGGCGACCGGGTCGCCCTCGCGCAGGCGCTGGCCGCCGAGCGCGGCCTGACGCTCATCCCGCCCTACGAGCACCCGCACGTCATGGCCGGGCAGGGCACGGCCGCCCTCGAACTCCTGGAGGAGGCCGGAGAGCTGGACGCCCTGGTGGTCCCGGTCGGTGGCGGCGGACTGATGGCCGGCAGCGCCACCGCCGCCACCGGCCTGTGCCCCGGTATCCGCATGATCGGCGTGGAACCCGAGGCCGGCGACGACACCAAGCGGTCCCTCGCGGCCGGCCGGCGCATCGAGATCCCGGTGCCGCGCACCCTCGCCGACGGTCAGGCCCTCCCCACGCCCGGTGAGCTGACGTTCTCCGTCAACCGGCGGCTCGTGGACGACATCGCCCTGGTCACGGACGACGAGATCCGGCAGGCGATGGTATTCGCCTTCGAACGGCTCAAGATCGTCCTTGAGCCGAGCGGCGCCACCCCGCTCGCCGCCCTGCTGGCCGGCCGGACCGGGACCCCCACGGGGCGCGTCGGGCTGATCCTTTCCGGCGGAAACGTCGACACCGAACGCTTCTCCCGGATCGTCCGCGGAGAGGGCTGAGCGGCCCGCAGGCCAAAGAACCGGGGGGTGTTCACCCGAATGGCGGTCGCGCGCGGACGGGCGGACGATGGCTGTACGGGGCCCGGCCCCGCCGCTCACACCTGCGTCCGCAGGGGGACGAGACCGGCCCCGGCCGCGCGCGGCGCGGCGGGAAGGGAGGAGCGTCATGCTGGAGGCCAAGACGCTCGACAAGCCGGACGAGCGGCGCGATTTCCCCAAGGGTCACATCGAAGCCGTCCATCTGACCGGGTGCGACTTCGCCATCGCGACGTTCGAACCCGGATGGCGCTGGTCGGAGTCGGTGGGGCCGATCGCGGGCACCGAGAGCTGCCAGGTGAACCACAACGGCTACATCGTCCAGGGACGGATGTGCATCCGCATGGACGACGGCACCGAGAGCGAACTCGGTCCGGGTGACGTCTTCGTGTGCTCGCCCGGACACGACGCCTGGGTCGTGGGCGACGAGCAGTGCGTCGCCTACGACTTCGAGGGCCAGATGGCCAAGGAGTACGCCAAGAAGTGAGGCGACGTCGGCCGGTGGGGCGTCACACCGGGAGCAGACGCCCCACCAGCGCGCTCAACTGCCGCACGGTGCGGCACTCGTGCATCTCGACGACCTCCGCGTACACCGGTGCGGCCGAATCACCGGTGCCCCACTGGGCGAGCGGCTCGGGATTCAGCCAGTACACCCGGCGGGCCTGCCCGGCGATCTGCCGCAGCGCCGGCAGGTTCGGGTCGCTCATGTTGGTGCGGGCGTCCCCCAGCACGAACACCGTGGTCCTGGGGCCCACCGCGGCGCCGTACCGCTCGGCGAACTCGCCCAGTGCCACGCCGTAGTCGCTGCTGCCGTGCCAGCCGGTCAGCGTGGCCTCGGCGCGGATGCGCCCGCTGAGGCCCTCGGCGTCGGCGGCGCCGCGCACCAGCAGCCCGGTCACCTCGTCGACCCGGTTGACGAACGCGAACACCCGCACCTTGCCGAACTGGTCGTGCAGCGCCTGCACGAGCAGCATCGTGAAGTCCGAGAACCCGGACACCGACCCCGACACATCGCACAGCAGCACCAGTTCCGGCCGTGCGGGCCGGCGCCGGCGCAGCACCGGCCGCATGGGCACCCCGCCCGTGGACAGCGAACCGCGCAGGGTGCGCCGCAGATCGATCGTGCCGCGCGCGGCCCGGCGCCGGCGCGCGGCGAGCCGGGTCGCCAGCTTGCGGGCCAGTGGCTGCACCGTCCGCCGCAGCTCGGCCAGTTGCTCCCGGCCCGCGTACAGGAAGTCGACCCGGTCCACCGTCGGGGCCACCGCCCGCCGGGCGATCTCGTCCCGGCCGCGCCGCTCCGCCACCCGTCGCCGTGCCTCCGCCGCGACCAGCGCACGGAAGGCGTCGATACGACGGCGGATCTCGTCCTCCAGCAGCCGGCCGGTGAACCCGCCGCCCCCGCCCCGCGCCCGCACCTGCTCCCGCACCGGCGCGAGCAGCGTCTGCGGCCGCAGCCGCTCCAGGGTCTGGTACGAGGAGAAGCCGTCCGAGCCGGGCGAATTCCCGTATCCGCCCAGGGCGTCGACGGCCTCCACGGCCAGCCGGCCCATGGCCTCGGTGTCGCCCGCGGCCAGGGCCGCCGCGAGCCGCCGGCGCAGGTCCTCCCGCCCGGCCGGCTCCTGCCCGGGCCCGCCGACCGCGCGCGGGAAGTACAGGTCGAAGACCGGGTCGAACACCTGCCGCTGGCCCGCGCCGTGCAGCAGTGTGGCGGCCAGCCCCTCCCGCAGCAGCTCCCGGTCGGCCAGGCCCAGCGCGCGGACGGCCCGCGCCGCGTCCACGCTCTCCCCGGTGCCGATCCGCACCCCGTGCGCCCGCAGCGCGGCGACGAACCCGGTCAGCCGTGCCGTGACGTCGTCCTGCTCGGCCGGCAGCGTCATACGGCGTCCAGGTCCAGCTTGGCCGCCGCCTTCAAAACGTCGTCCTGGTGCTTGAGCAGCACGCCGAGGGTGTCGTGGACCACCGTCTCGCCGAGGCTGTCCGCGCCGAGCGCCAGCAGGGTGCGCGCCCAGTCGATGGTCTCCGCGACCGACGGCACCTTGCGCAGGTCCATCGCCCGCAGCGCGCCGACCACCCGGACCACCGACTCCGCCAGTGCCGTGTCGAGGTCCGGCACCTTCAGCCGGACGATGCGCCGCTCCAGCTCCTGCTCGGGGAAGCCGATGTGCAGGAACAGACAGCGCCGGCGCAGCGCCTCCGACAGCTCACGGGAGGCGTTGGAGGTGACCACCACGAACGGGCGGCGCGTCGCCGTGATCGTGCCCAGCTCGGGCACGGTCACCTGGAAGTCGCTGAGCACCTCCAGCAGCAGCCCCTCCACCTCGACGTCGGCCTTGTCCATCTCGTCGATCAGCAGCACCTTCGGCTCCTCGCCGCGGATCGCGGTGAGCAGCGGCCGGGAGAGCAGGAACTCCTCGCTGAAGATGTCCGTGCGCGTCTCGTCCCAGGTCTCGTCGCGGCCGGCGCTGATCCGCAGCAGCTGCTTCGCGTGGTTCCACTCGTACAGCGCCCGGGACTCGTCGACGCCCTCGTAGCACTGCAACCGCACCAGCCGGGCCGCGGCGGCCTCGGCGACGGCCTTGGCCAGCTCCGTCTTGCCGACCCCGGCGGGCCCCTCCACCAGCAGCGGCTTGCCCAGTCGCGCGGCGAGGAAGACGGTCGTGGCCACGGCCGGGGAGGCGAGGTAGCCGGTCTCGGCGAGACGGGCGGAGACATCGTCGACGGACGTGAACAACTGCGCCTCCGGTGCGGTCGCGGACTGAGCGGCGTACGCCACCTATCTAAGCGCTTGTTCACCCACCTGTCACGGCCGGCCGGGGCGACGGCCTCGGGGGCCGGGGTGGCCCCGGGGCGGCCCGGGGGATGGCCGAGGGGCGGCCGGGCGACGGCCGGAGGCGGCCGGGGGGCGGCCGAGGGACGGCCGGGCGATGCCCCCCCGGCGGCGGGGGGGGCGGCCCCAGCCCCCCGGCGGCCGGGGGATGGCCGGGCGACGGCCGGAGGCGGCCGGGGCGGCCGGGGTGGTCGAGGGTGGCTCAGCCGACGAGGACCGCCTCCAGGGTGCGCGGGCCGTGGACGCCCTCGACGCGGTCGAGTTCGATGTCGCTCGTCGCCGACGGGCCGGAGATCCAGGTCAGCGGCCGGGCCGGGTCGAGGCGTCCGAGTGCCTGCGGCACCGAGGAGACGACCTGCTCCGGCACCCGGACGACACAGATGTGGTGATCGGGGACCAGGGTGATCCGGCGCCGCCCCTGGTCGGGAGAGCCGTCGAGGACGATCGTGCCGGTCTCGGCGATCGCCACCGCGCACCCGGTGACCACGCTGCCGACCCGGTCCAGCTCGTGCGGGGTGCTCACCGCACGGTCGTGCACCCGCGTCGCATCGGCGGCCGACATCCACTCCGGCGGCAGTCCCGGCGGCACCAGGACCGAGCCGGATCCGCGCTCGGCCAGCAGCCGCATGATCAGATACGGCAGCTCCTCGTCGGTCGTACGGTGCACGATCGCCCGGTAGTCCGCCAGGTTCTCCGCCAGCAGCTCCACCGTCTGCTCGACGGTCCGCTCCCCGTGCTCGCGCAGATAGTCCCGGGGCACCGCCCGCTCGTACGCGAGGTCGTCCGCCGGCACATCCGCCAGGGCCCGCCGCACCCGGCCCAGAATCCGTTCCCTGCTGCCGCTCACTTCGCCCCGTCCTTCCCGCCGTGGGTGCGCTGCCACCAGTCCCTGAACGGTTCCGCCGGCACCGCCGGCAGATCCCGGCTGCCCGTCCACGCCCGGCCGGGCCCCGGCAGGGCGCGGGGATGGAAGCGGCGGGTGCGCGAGGCCAGCCGCTGTCCGGCGCCCAGTGCACCGGGATGCGTGAAGGCCCAGCGCGCCGCACGCATCGCGGCCCGCTCGGCAGCGTGCCCCTTGGCGGGCCTGAGCACCACCTTGTTGCCGTCGCGCACCACAGGTCCGCCCTCGACGACGCGTTCCCGCAGATGCACCAGCACCTCGGGGATGTCGATCGCCACCGGGCACACCTCGTAGCACGCCCCGCACAGGGACGACGCGTACGGCAGCGAGGCGTCGATCTCGCTTCCCGTACCCCGCAGTTGGGGGCTGAGGATCGCGCCGATCGGGCCGGGGTAGACCGACCCGTAGGCGTGTCCGCCCGCCCGCTCGTACACCGGGCAGACGTTGAGGCACGCCGAGCAGCGGATGCAGCGCAGTGCCTGGCGTCCGACCCGGTCGGCGAGGGTGTCGGTGCGGCCGTTGTCGAGCAGCACCAGGTGGAACGTCCGCGGGCCGTCGCCGTCCGTCGTCCCCGTCCAGGTCGACGTGTACGGGTTCATGCGCTCGGCCGTGGAGGAGCGCGGCAGGGTCTGCAGGAACACCTCCAGGTCCCGCCAGGCAGGCACGATCTTCTCGATGCCGACGACCGAGATCAGCGTCTCGGGCAGGGTCAGGCACATCCGCCCGTTGCCCTCGGACTCCACCACGACCAGCGTGCCCGTCTCGGCGACCATGAAGTTCGCGCCGGAGATGCCGACCTTGGCCCGCAGGAACTTCTCCCGCAGATGCAGCCGCGCCGCCTCGGCGAGTTCGGCGGGCGTGTCGGTCAGATCGTCGGGAGCCGGGCGGCCCCAGCCGGCCATCTCCGAGCGGAAGATGTCCCGGATCTCGCCCCGGTTGCGGTGGATCGCCGGGACCAGGATGTGCGACGGCCGGTCGTGGCCCAACTGCACGATCAGCTCGGCGAGATCGGTCTCGTAGGCGCGGATGCCCTCCGCCTCGAGCGCCTCGTTCAGCCCGATCTCCTGCGTGGCCATCGACTTGACCTTGACGACCTCCGACTCACCGGTCGCCTTGACCAGTTCGGTGACGATCCGGTTGGCCTCCTCGGCGTCGGCCGCCCAGTGCACGACGCCGCCCGCCGCTGTCACGGACTCCTCCAACTGCAGGAGGTACCGGTCGAGGTGACGCAGCGTGTGGTCCTTGATCCGCTTGCCGGCCTCCCGCAGCGCCGCCCAGTCGGAGACCTCGGCGACCGCCTTGGCCCGCTTGGCGCGGATGGTGTGGGTGGCGTGCCGCAGATTCCCGCGCAGGGTCGCGTTGTTCACCGCCTCGCGCGCGGCTTCCGGGAAGGGCGGGGGAAACGCGGGCATCCCCAGATACGTGCCGCTCATACCGCCGGCTCCTCCTCGGTGCTCGCCAGGATCTCCGCGATGTGCACCGGCCGCATGCCCGCCTTCAGCCGGGCCATGGTCCCGCCGATGTGCATCAGACAGGAGTTGTCGGCCGCGCACAGCACCTGTGCGCCCGTGGACTCGGCGTTGCGGACCTTGTCCACGCCCATCGCCGCCGAGACGTCGGCGTTCTTCACCGCGAACGTGCCGCCGAACCCGCAGCACTCCTCGGCGCCCGGCAACTCCACCAACTCCAGCCCCTTGACCGCCTCCAGCAGCCGCCGCGGCCGGTCGCCGAGCCTCAGGGAGCGCAGCCCGTGACACGTCGGGTGATAGGTGACGGTGTGCGGGTACCAGGCGCCGACGTCGGTCACGCCGAGCACGTCCACCAGGAACTCCGTCAGCTCGTACGTCTTCGGCACGACCGGCGCCACCGCCTCGGCCAGCGCGTTCCCGCGCCCCTCGTCGCGGGCCCGCTCACCCATGCGCGGATACAGCTCCCGCACCATCGCCCCGCACGACCCCGACGGCGTCACGACGGCGTCGTAGTCGCGGAAGACCTCGGCGTAGCGCCGGGCCAGCGGCTCCGCCTCGTGCCGGTAGCCGGTGTTGTAGTGCGCCTGCCCGCAGCACGTCTGCCCGGCGGGGAAGTCCACGTCGACGCCCAGCCTGTTCAGCAGGCGCACCACCGCCCGGCCGGTGTCCGGATAGAGCGTGTCGTTGACGCAGGTCAGGAACAGGGCGACACGCATCGCGGCTCCTTGGAATCGATCATCGGACCAGTGCAGGGTAGTCGGCGCCCCGGTGGCCGGGGGAGACCCGGCTCACCGTGCGGTGAGCCGCGCCTCGGCCGCCCGCCAGCGCCCCGCGTCACCGCGCGGCTCGTACCGCGTCAGCGGCTGGGTGCGCACCAGCAGACGCCGCATGCCGGGCAGATCGCCGACCAGCCCGTGCGCCCGGGCCTGCACGAGGACGTTGCCGAACGCGGCGGCCTCCGTCGGCCCCGCCACCACGGGCAGGCCGCAGGCGTCGGCGGTCAGCTGGCACAGCAGCGCGTTGCGGGTGCCGCCGCCGACCACGTGGACCACGTCCACCGGATGCCCGGCGAGCCGCTGCGCGTCCTGAACGGCCCGCCGGTGGGCGAGCGCCAGGGAGTCCAGGATGCAGCGCGTGATCTCCCCGGGGGTGCCGGGCACCGGCTGACCGGACGCCCGGCAGGCCTCGGCGATCCGCTCCGGCATCCGGCCCGGCGCCAGGAACGCCGCGTCCCCGGCGTCGACCACCGACCGCAGCGCCGGCGCCGCGGCCGCCTCCCGCAGCAGCGTGCCCAGATCCCGCTCGCCCCAGGCCCGCCGGCACTCCTGGAGCAGCCACAGCCCCATGATGTTGCGCAGATAGCGGACCGTGCCGTCCAGCCCGAGCTCGTTGGTGAAGTTGGCGGCCCGGCTCTCCTCGGTCAGCACCGGCGCGGTCAGCTCCACGCCGGCCAGCGACCAGGTGCCGGTACAGATGTAGGCGAACCGCTCGTCCGTCGCCGGCACCGCGGCCACCGCCGAGGCGGTGTCGTGCGAGCCGACCGCCGTCACCGGCACCGGCCCGCCGAGCCCCGTCTCCCGCAGCACCTCGTCCCGCAGCACGCCCGCCGGGTCACCGGGCTGCCGCAGCGGCGCGAACAGCCCCAGGTCGATCCCGAGCCGGTCGGCGATCCCGTACGCCCACGACCGCGTCCGGGGATCGATCAGCTGGGTGGTGGAGGCGTTGGTCAGCTCGGTGCCCTGCTGTCCGGTCAGCCAGTACGTCAGCAGGTCGGGGATGAGCAGCAGCCGTTCGGCGAGCGCGAACTGGGCGGTGCCGGCCGCCGCCGAAAGCTGGTAGAGCGTGTTGAACGGCGCGTACTGGATGCCGGTCGCCGCGTACAGCTCGGCCGCCGGGACCGTCGCCCACACCTTCTCCGCGACTGCCTCGGTGCGCTGGTCACGGTAGTGCACCGGGTTGCCCAGCAGCGCCCCGTCGGCGTCCAGCAGGCCGTGGTCGACGGCCCAGCCGTCGATGCCGACGGAGTCGACCCGGCCGGCCGCCCGCAGCCCGTCCAGCACCCCGGCGTACAGCGCGAGGATGTCCCAGCGCAGCCCCTCGGGCGTGTGCACGGGCCGGTTGGGGAAGCGGTGCGCCTCGGTCAGCTCCAGCGCGTCCGGGCCGACCCGTCCGGTCATCACCCGCCCGCTGGAGGCGCCGAGATCGACCGCGGCGTACGTCTTCACGCGCCCGCTCATCGCAGGAAGGCGGCGGCGACGCCGGCGTCGACCGGGATGTGCAGGCCGGTGGTGTGGGTCAGGTCGCCGCCGGTGAGCGCGAAGACGGCGTTCGCCACATGCTCGGGCAGCACCTCCCGCTTGAGAAGGGTGCGCTGGGCGTAGAACTCGCCCAGCTCCTCCTCCTCCACCCCGTACACCGCGGCCCGCTGGGCGCCCCAGCCGCCGGCGAAGATGCCGGAGCCGCGCACCACACCGTCGGGGTTGACGCCGTTGACCCGGATCCCGTGCTCGCCCAGCTCGGCGGCCAGCAGCCGCACCTGGTGGGCCTGGTCGGCCTTGGTGGCGGAGTAGGCGATGTTGTTCGGCCCGGCGAAGACTGCGTTCTTGGACGCGATGCAGACGATGTCACCGCCGAGCCCCTGCGCGATCATCACCCGGGCGGCCTCCCGCGAGACAAGGAAGGAACCGCGGGCCATGATGGCGTGCTGCAGGTCCCAGTCCTGCGCGGTCGTCTCCAGCAGCGGCTTGGAGATGGAGATCCCGGCGTTGTTCACCACCAGGTCGACCCCGCCGAAGGCGAGAAGGGCCTCGCGGAAGGAGGCGGCGATCTGCTCCTCGTCCGTGACGTCCACGGTGACGGCGACGGCCCGGTCCGGCCCGCCCAGCTCCTCGGCGACCTTGGCGGCGTTCTCCCCGTCGAGATCGGCGACGACGACACACGCGCCCTCGGCGGCCAGCCGGTGCGCGATCGCCTTCCCGATCCCGCTGCCGGCCCCGGTCACCAGCGCCACCCGGGTCGCCAGCGGCCTGGGCTCCGGCATCCGCCGGAGCTTGGCCTCCTCCAGCGCCCAGTACTCGATGCGGAACTTCTCCGACTCCTCGATCGGCGCGTACGTGGAGACCGCCTCGGCGCCGCGCATCACGTTGACGGCGTTGACGTAGAACTCGCCGGCCACCCGCGCGGTCTGCTTGTCCTTGCCGAAGGAGAACATGCCGACGCCCGGCACCAGCACGATCGCCGGGTCCGCGCCGCGCATCGCGGGGGAGTCGGCGGTGGCGTGCCGCTCGTAGTAGGCGGCGTACTCCTCGCGGTAGGCGGCGTGCAGCTCCTTCAGCCGGTCGACCGCCTCCTGAAGGGGCGCGGTCGGCGGCAGATCCAGCACCAGCGGCCGCACCTTGGTCCGCAGGAAGTGGTCCGGGCACGAGGTGCCGAGCGCGGCCAGCCGCGGATGCTCGGCCCGCGCCAGGAAGTCGAGGACGACGTCGGAGTCGGTGAAGTGCCCGGCCTGCGCACGGTCCTGCGAGGCGACGGCCCGGACATACGGCGCCAGCGCCGCCGCCCGCTCCCGGCGCTCACCCTCGGGCAGCGCCTCGTACCCGGCCATTACCGGCCCGAACGGCTCGGCCACGCCCCGCTCGGTGAGGAACTTCTCCGCGGTACGGATGATGTGCAGCGAGTTGGCCTCGCACTCCTCGGACGTGTCACCCCACGCCGTGATCCCGTGCCCGCCGAGGACACAGCCGACGGCCTGCGGGTGGGCCTCCTTGATCGCGGCGATGTCCAGCCCCAGCTGGAACCCGGGCCGCCGCCACGGCACCCACACCACGGTGTCGCCGAAGCACTCGGCGGTCAGCTTCTCCCCGTCGGCGGCGCACGCCAGCGCGATACCGGAGTCGGGGTGCAGATGATCGACGTGCGGGGCGTCGACGAGTCCGTGCATGGCCGTGTCGATCGACGGGGCGGCCCCGCCCTTGCCGTGCAGGCAGTAGTCGAACGCGGCGACCATCTCGTCCTCACGCTCCACACCGGGATACACCCCGGCGAGCGCCCGCAACCGGTCGAGCCGCAACACGGCGAGCCCGCTCTCGGTGAGCGTGCCGAGGTCGCCACCCGACCCCTTCACCCACATCAGCTCGACGTCCTCACCGGTGACGGGATCGGTGGCGGTGCCCTTGGCGGACGTGTTGCCGCCGGCGTAGTTGGTGTTCCGGGGATCGGAGCCGAGCCGATGGGAACGGGCGAGGAGAGCGGCGGCTTCGGGATGGGTGGTCATGAACGTCCAGTCCTTTGCAACGAGGGGAGGGAAACGCCCTGAAGGGGCGCGGGGCTGTAGGTGATGTGCGGCTCCGCCTCGCGGGCGCGACCAGCCACGAACCGGCCGGCACCCCGAAGACGACAGATCCCGGCAGACGCTCACGCCCCCCAACCGGCCTGCTGCCCACCAACCCGCTCAGCCACGATCTTCTCCGCCCACCCGGAACGGGCATACGCGGCAAGCGGCTCGGGGTCCAGCCCCATCTCCTCCCGCACCTCCCGCAGCAACGGCCGTACGTCGGTGTTGAACGCGTCCATCAGCACGGCATTGGCGCCGAGCACGTCCCCGGCGGCCTGAGCCGAAGCCAACGCCGCCCGGTCGACCAGCAGCGCCTTCGCCGTCGCCTCCTGAACGTTCATCACCGAACGGACGATCGCCGGGATCTTGGCCTCGATGTTGTGGCACTGGTCGAGCATGAACGCCACCTCGGAGGTGAACCCGCCGCCGCGTACGACCTCGTACATGATCCGGAACAGCTGGAACGGATCGGCCGCCCCCACCATCAGGTCGTCGTCGGCGTAGAAGCGCGAATTGAAGTCGAACCCGCCGAGCTTCCCCTCGCGCAGCAGGGTCGCGACGATGAACTCGATGTTCGTGCCCGGTGCGTGGTGTCCCGTGTCGACGACGACCTGGGCCTTCTCGCCCAGTCGCAGACAGTGCGCGTACGCCGTTCCCCAGTCCGGCACGTCCGTCGTGTAGAAGGCCGGCTCGAACAGCTTGTACTCCAGCAGCATCCGCTGCCCTTCGCCCAGCCGCTCGTACACCTCGGCCAGCCCCTCGGCGAGCCGGTCCTGCCGGGCGCGGATGTCGTCCTGGCCGGGATAGTTCGTGCCGTCCGCGAACCACAGCTTTAGGTCGGCCGAGCCCGTCGCGTCCATGATGTCGACGCACTCCAGCAGGTGGTCGACGGCCTTGCGGCGCACCGCGGCGTCCGGATGGCAGATGCTGCCGAGCTTGTAGTCGTCGTCCTGGAAGGTGTTGGAGTTGACCGCGCCCAGCGTCAGCCCGCGCTCCTGCGCGTGCTTGGCCAGCGCCGCGTAGTCGTCGACCTTGTCCCAGGGGATGTGCAGCGCCACCGTCGGCGCGACACCGGTGACCGCGTGCACCTGGGCCGCGTCGTCCAGCTTCTCGAACGGGTCACGGGGTACTCCCGCCTGGGCGAACACCTTGAAGCGGGTGCCGGAGTTCCCGTACGCCCATGACGGCGTCTCGACGGCCTGGGACTTGAGCGCGGCCTTCACCGCGGCGAGGTCGGTCACTTCCGGACTCCTGGTGGCATCGGTGAATCAGGGGTATCGATGCGACGGCATCCCACTACGCCATCGGTGAAACGATTCAGACAGCGAAGCTATGAGCCGCCCGGAAGCGTGTCAAGGCCCCGGTCGAGCCCTCTTCGTCGTAATCTGGGCGTGACCTTCTGGCGTCGAGAGTTTTTCGATACGAACCCATTGACGCAGACGAGTGACGCTGCCTACGGTCCCGGCAATCCAGTTGAAACCTTTCACGGCGCCGCGAAGGTCCGACCCGCCGGCGTCGTCGAGGAGCCCACATGACCCACCCGTCCGAATCGGGGCCGGTCCCGGTGCTGGCGCTCAAGGACGTCTCGAAGTCCTTCGGTGCCGTACGGGCCCTGCGGGACGTCCGCCTGGAGCTGTTCCCCGGCGAGGTGCACGCCCTCGCCGGGGAGAACGGCGCCGGGAAGTCCACCCTGATCAAGACGCTCGCCGGGGTGCACCGGCCGGACGCCGGCCAGGTGCTGCTCGACGGCCGTCCCGTCACCTTCCACGGCCCCGGCGACGCCCGCGACGCGGGGATCGCCGTGATCTACCAGGAGCCCACGCTCTTCCCGGACCTGTCCATCGCCGAGAACATCTTCATGGGCCGTCGGCCGAGAAAGGCCCTCGGCCGTATCGACCACAAGGCCACCCACGCCGCCACGCTCGCCCTGATGCAGCGCCTCGGTGTCGACCTCGACCCCGACCGCCCGGCGCGCGGCCTGTCCATCGCCGACCAGCAGATCGTCGAGATCGCCAAGGCGCTCTCCTTCGACGCCCGCGTGCTGATCATGGACGAGCCGACCGCCGCCCTCACCGGCAGCGAGGTGGCCCGCCTCTTCGGTGTCGTCCGCACCCTGAGCGAGCAGGGCGCGGCGGTGCTGTTCATCTCCCACCGGCTGGAGGAGATCTTCCAGATCTGCCGGAAGGTCACCGTCCTGCGCGACGGCGCCTGGATCGCCGGCGAGCCGCTGGACGGCATGACCGAGGACGACCTGGTGCGCCGCATGGTCGGCCGCGACCTCGACGAGCTGTACCCCAAGCAGGACGTCCGGCCCGGCCAAGTCGCCCTGAGCGTGCGGCGGCTGACCCGGGAGGGCGTGTTCACCGACGTCTCCTTCGAGGTGCGCCGCGGCGAGATCGTCGGCCTCGCCGGTCTGGTCGGCGCGGGCCGCACCGAGGTCGCCCGGGCCGTCTTCGGCATCGACCGCTGGGACGCCGGCGAGGTCGAGGTCGCCGGCCGCAGGCTCACCAACGGCGCGCCCTCCACCGCGATGGCCGCCGGACTCGCGCTCGTGCCCGAGGACCGGCGGGCCCAGGGCCTGGTGATGGACATGTCCATCGAGCGCAACATCGGCCTCACCGGTCTGCGCACGACCGTCAAGGCCGGACTCATGGACCGAGGCGCCGAACGCAGCCGCTCCCTCGACTGGGCGGTCAAGCTCCAGGTGAAGTACGCCCGGATCGCGGACGCCGTCTCCACGCTCTCCGGCGGCAACCAGCAGAAGGTCGTCCTCGCCAAGTGGCTGGCCACCAGCCCCCGGGTGCTCATCGTGGACGAGCCGACCCGCGGCATCGACGTCGGCACCAAGTCCGAGGTGCACCGGCTGCTCTCCCAGCTCGCCGCCGACGGGGTCGCCGTCCTGATGATCTCCTCCGACCTGCCCGAGATCCTCGGCATGGCCGACCGCGTGCTCGTGATGCACGAGGGCCGGCTGACCGCCGAGATCCCCCGCTCCGAAGCCACCGAGGAGACCGTGATGGCCGCGGCCACGGGGAGGGCGGCATGACCGTGATCACTCCCGACCCCGCCCCCGTCGCCGACGTGCCCAAGTCGGGCGGGACCCGGCTCGTCGACCGTGTCTTCAGGATGCGCGAACTGGCCATCCTGGTCGTCTTCCTGGTGATGATCGCCGTCACCCAGGCCGGCAACAGCCAGTTCCTGTCCGAACAGGGCGTCAAGGACCTGCTGCTGAACGCGACGATCCTGGTGCTGGTCGCCACCGGCCAGTCCCTCGTCGTCATCACCCGCAACGTCGACCTGTCCGTCGGCTCCACCCTCGGCATCAGCGCCTTCGCCGCCGGCACCTACCTCCAGGGCGGCGGCAACCCCGTCGTGGCGATCGTCCTCGCCGTCGCGCTCGGCGTCGGCTTCGGCCTGCTCAACGGTCTGCTCGTCAGCCTCGGCCAGGTGCCCGCCCTGGTCGTCACCCTCGGCACGCTCTACATCATCCGCGGCGTCGACTCCATCTGGGTGGGCTCGCGCCAGATCACCGCGGCCGACCTGCCCGGCTCCTTCGTCGACTTCGGCTCCGGCGGCTTCTCCGCGGTCCCGTACCTGGCGCTGATCGCCCTCGTGGTGCTCGTGGCCACGGCGTACTACCTCAAGCACTACGGCAGCGGCCGTGAGCTGTACGCGCTCGGCTCCAACCCCGAAGCCGCCCGGCTCGCCGGAATCCCCGTGCGCAAGCGCATCCTCGCCGCGTACACCTTCTGCGGCGCGCTCGCCGGACTCGCCGGTGCCATGTACCTGGCCCGGTTCGGCAACGTCGACTCGGGCACCGGCAGCGGTTACGAACTCACCGTCGTCAGCGCGGTGGTGGTCGGCGGCGTCGTCTTCACCGGCGGCTCCGGCAGCGTCTACGGCGCCGCCCTCGGCGCGCTGCTGCTGACCTCCGTCAACAGCGTGCTGCCCGCGCTCGGCGTCAGCAGCGTGTGGGTGCTCGCCATCAACGGCGCGCTGCTGCTGCTCGCCATCGCGGTCGACCGGATCGTCGCCCTGCGGGTGGCCGCCGCCCTGAAGAAGAAGCCGGCCCATGTGAAGCCGCTCCCGCAGAAGGACACCCGCCATGCCTGAGTCCCTGACCCGTGCCGTCCGCTGGGACACGGTGGTCGGTGCCCTGCTGATCGTCCTGCTCCTGCTGTCGTTCTCCTTCGTGGACGGCTTCGGCAACGCGCTGAACCTGTCCTTCCTGATCGGCAACACCCTGCCGATCGCCCTGATCGCCCTGCCGATGACCCTGCTCGTCGTCTCCGGTGAGATCGACCTGTCGGTCGCGTCGACCGCCGGGCTGTCCGGCGCGGTGATGGGCCGGCTGTGGAACGAGGGCATGGCCATCGAGACGATCATCCCGCTGTGCCTGCTGCTCGGCGTGGTCTGCGGCCTGGTCAACGGCCTGCTCGTGACCCGGCTCGGCCTGCCCTCGCTCGCCGTCACCATCGGCACGCTCGCCCTGTACCGGGGCATCGCCCAGATCGTGCTCGGCTCCGACGCGGTCACCGACTTCCCTTCCCAGTACCTGGACTTCGCCGCCGGCCGGGTCGGCGACAGCTTCCTGCCCCAGGCCTTCCTGCCCTTCCTCGCACTGCTCGTCGTCGCCGTGCTCGTCCTGCACGCCACCCCGTTCGGGCGGTCGCTGTTCGCGATCGGTGCGAGCGAGGAGGCGGCGCGGTTCGCGGGCATCCGGGTCAAGAGGTCCAAGCTGCTGCTGTTCGTCGCCACGGGGCTCATGGCCTCGCTGACCGGGATCTTCTGGGCCCTGCACTATGCGAGTGCGCGCTACGACAACGCGACGGGTCTCGAACTGTCCGTCGTCGCCGCGGTGTTGCTCGGTGGCATCGACTTCGACGGGGGCAAGGGCACGCTGGGCGGCGCGATCGCCGGGGTGTTCCTGCTCGGTGCGCTGCAGAACGTGATGAGTCTGCTGAACGTCTCCGCGCAGTCGCAGATCGTCGTGACCGGGGTGTTGCTCGTTGTTTCCGTGCTCGGGCCTCGCGTTGCTCGTCAGATCGCCGTTGCGCGGGCGGCACGCTCGGCGGTTCGCTCCGCGGTTCGCTCCGCTGGGTAGGCCGGTTTCCGGCTGCGAGCCGGTTGTGGCTGGTCGCGCCCGCGCGGCGGAGCCGCATGTCAACACAGCCCCGCGCCCCTTTTGGGCGCGTCCAGCTCACCTTCGTATGTAAGGACTCTCCGCCATGCGCAAGTCATCCCTCCGCCCCACCTGTGCCGCCCTCGCCGCCGGGACCTCTCTCGCCCTCGCCCTCACCGCCTGCGGTGGCACCACCAAGAGCGATGTGCAGAACGAGGGTCCCGGGGCCGGGGCGGCCGCCGGGAAGGCCGACCCGAATGCCGCCACCAAGAAGGGGCTGACCGTCGGCTTCCTGCCCAAGCAGGTCAACAATCCCTACTTCACCAGCGCCGACAAGGGCGGCCAGAAGGCGCTCGCGGAACTGGGCAGCAAGTACAAGGAGGTCGGTCCGTCCAGCGCCACCGACACCTCCGGGCAGGTGTCCTACGTCAACACGCTCACCCAGCAGCAGGTGAACGCCATGGCTGTGTCGGCGCAGGACCCCGGTGCCCTGTGCACCGCGCTGAAGCAGGCCATGAGCAACGGCATCAGGGTCGTCACCTACGACTCCGACACCAAGACCGACTGCCGCAACGCCTTCGTCTCGCAGGCCTCCGCCGAGGACCTCG
Source organism: Streptomyces sp. NPDC104814 (assembly GCF_055583185.1). NCBI lineage: Bacteria > Bacillati > Actinomycetota > Actinomycetes > Kitasatosporales > Streptomycetaceae > Streptomyces > Streptomyces sp. NPDC104814. The sequence continues at coordinate 1,215,522 of NZ_JBVJOL010000001.1, forward strand.
GCCGTACCGAGGTGCAGCTGCTGGCTCAGCAGATCGGCTACAAGGGCGAGATCGCGATCCTGTCCGCCGCGCAGACCGCGACGAACCAGAACACCTGGATCGGCTTCATGAAGGACGAGCTGAAGGACCCGAAGTACAAGGACGTCAAGCTCGTCAAGATCGCGTACGGCAACGACGACCCGCAGCAGTCGTTCCAGCAGACCCAGGGCCTGCTCCAGGAGCACCCGAACCTGAAGGGGATCATCTCCCCGACCACCGTCGGCATCAAGGCGGCGGCCCAGTACCTGTCCGGCTCCAAGTACAAGGGCAAGGTCAAGCTGACCGGCCTCGGCACGCCCAACGACATGCGCAAGTACGTCAAGAACGGCACGGTCGACGCGTTCGAGCTGTGGGACCCGGCCAAGCTCGGCGACCTCGCGGCCCGTGCCGCCGTCGCGCTGGCGTCCGGCCAGATCACCGGCAAGGAGGGCGAGACGTTCAAGGCCGGCTCCACGACGTACACGATCGGCAAGGACGGCGTGATCAGCCTCGGCAAGCCGACCGTGTTCGACGCCAGGAACATCGACCGGTTCGACTTCTGACCGACGAGGGGGGACCGCCCGATGCGACGCGTCTGCTTCCTGCTGAAGGTCCGCGAGGAGCGGATCGCCGAGTACCGGGAACGGCATGCCGCCGTGTGGCCGGAGATGCGCGCCGCGCTCTCGGCCACCGGCTGGCGCAACTACTCGCTCTTCCTGCGCGACGACGGCCTGCTGGTCGGCTATCTGGAGACGGAGGACTTCGAGGCCGCGAGGGCCGCGATGGGGGCCACCGAGGTCAACGCCCGCTGGCAGGCCGAGATGGGGTCCTTCTTCGAGTCCCTCGACGGTTCCCGTCCCGACGAGGCGATGACACCGCTCACCGAGGTCTTCCACCTCGCGTGACGTAGTGTGAAGCTCTCCCCGCCGCTCCAGTACCCCAGGAGGTCCCTGCCCGATGGCCCAGTCGGTGGGTATCAAGGACGTCGCCCGCGCCGCCGGAGTCTCCGTCGGCACGGTGTCGAACGTGATCAACCGGCCGGACACGGTCGCCCATGAGACCAGGGCGCGGGTCCTGTCCGCGATCGACCGGCTCGGCTACGTCCGCAGTGAGTCCGCGCGCCAGCTGCGCGCGGGCCGCAGCCGGATCATGGGCCTGCTGGTGCTGGACATGGGCAACCCGTTCTTCGTGGACGTCGCGCGCGGCGCCGAGCGGGCCGCGCGCGAGGCGGGGCTCGGCGTGATGGTCTGCAACAGCGCCCAGAGCGCCGGTGAGGAGGCCGAGTACCTCTCCCTCTTCGCCGAGCAGCGCGTGCGGGGCGTGCTGCTCACCCCGACCGACGCCTCCGGCCGCAACATCGGCGCCTTCCGCCGGCACGGCATCCCGTTCGTACTGGTCGACCGGGTCGCCGAGGGCGCCGCCGAGTGCTCGGTGTCCGTCGACGACATCGCCGGCGGAGCCCTGGCGGTGCGGCACCTGGTGGACGCCGGGCACCGCTCGATCGCGTACGTCAGCGGACCGCCCGGACTGAACCAGGTCCGCGACCGCCGCACCGGTGCCCTGAGCGCCCTCGCCGAGGCGGGGCTCGGCCCCGAAGCGCTGCGCGAGATCCCCACCGAGCGTCTCGACGTCGCCGCCGGCCGGGACGCCGGCGCCCGCCTGCTCGGCCTCGCCGACCGGCCCACGGCCGTGTTCTGCGCCAACGACCTGCTCGCCCTCGGCGTGCTCCAGGCGATGTACGCCGCCGGCGTCGGCGTCCCCGACGACCTGGCGATCGTCGGCTACGACGACATCGAGTTCGCCGCCGCCGCGGCCGTCCCGCTCACCTCGGTGCGCCAGCCCGCCGTCACCCTCGGCGCGCTCGCCGCCGAGCTGCTGCTGGAGGAGACGGAGGAACGCGGCGAGCAGCCGCACGAGCACCGTCGCGTGGTGCTCCAGCCGGAGCTGGTGGTGCGCCGCTCCAGCCTGCAGGGACGCTGATCCACCGGCCGGCGACGGGTGAAGCGCCGTTCGGTCGCCCCGGCGGCCCACGGTGTCCGGGCGTGTGCTGGACTGGGCTCACCCGCACCCACCGTCCGTACCGGGGAGACGCGTTGACCGACCGCTACCGCCAGCCCGGCGTCCAGCTCACCGACCGCCGCTTCACCGTGCCGCTCGACCACGCCGACCCCGCGGGGGAGACCATCGAGCTGTACGCCCGCGAGGTGGTCGCGAGCGACAAAGCCCGCCAGGACCTGCCGTGGCTGCTCTACCTCCAGGGCGGCCCGGGCTTCGGAGCGCAGCGTTTCACCGGCCGCACGGGCTGGCTCGACCGCGCGCTGCGCGAGTTCCGGGTGCTGCTGCTGGACCAGCGCGGCACCGGCGCCTCCACCCCCGCCAACCGCCAGACGCTGCCGCTGCGCGGCGGCCCGGCCGCACAGGCCGACTACCTCACGCATTTCCGCGCCGACTCCATCGTCCGCGACTGCGAGGCCATCCGCCCGCAGGTCACCGGCGGCGCCCCCTGGACGGTGCTCGGACAGAGCTTCGGCGGTTTCTGCACCGTCCACTACCTCTCCACCGCCCCCGAGGGCCTGGCCATGGCGCTGATCACCGGCGGGCTGCCCTCCCTCGACGCCCACGCCGACGACGTCTACCGGGCCGCCTACCCGCGCATCGAACGCAAGGTCGCCGCGCACTACGCCCGCTACCCGCAGGACGTCGAGCGGGCCCGCCGTATCGCCGAGCACCTGCTCGGCCACGACGTGGTCCTGCCCGGCGGGTACCGTCTCACCGTCGAGGCCTTCCAGTCCCTCGGCATCCACCTGGGCTCCGGCGACGGCAGCCACCGCCTGCACTACCTGCTGGAGGACGCGTTCGTGCCCACTCCGGGCGGCCGGCAGCTGTCGGACACCTTCCAGGAGGAGGTGCGCGGCATGCTGTCGTACGCCGCGCACCCGCTGTACGCCCTCGTGCACGAGTCGATCTACGGCCAGGACGCCCGCCCCACCGCCTGGGCCGCCGAACGGGTCCGGGCCGAGTTCCCCCAGTTCGACGCGGCCAAGGCACTCCAAGGCGACGGGCCCCTGCTGTTCACCGGCGAGACGATCCACCCCTGGATGTTCGACTGCGACCCGGCGCTGCGCCCGCTGAAGGACACCGCCGAACTGCTCGCCGCCCGCACCGACTGGGCGCCCCTGTACGACCGGGAGCGCCTGGCCGGCAACGAGGTGCCGGCCGCCGCGGCCGTGTACCACGACGACATGTACGTCGACGCGGACCACTCCCTCGCCACCGCGCGCTCGATCCGGGGCCTGCGCACCTGGGTGACCGACGAGTTCGAGCACGACGGGGTGCGGGTGGGCGGCCCGCGCGTCCTGGACCGCCTCCTCGCCCTCGCCCGCGACGAGGTGTGACGTCCCCTGTCCCTGCCTCGCCCACCCGCAAGATCGAAAAGGGCGGGCCGCTGTCACCGGCAGGGGTTAGTCTGCGCCCATGACCGAGCCGACGACAGCGTTACTGCCCCTGCCCGAGGACTGGCAGCGCGCCCTGGCCGTGGTGGCCCACCCGGACGACCTCGAATACGGCTGCTCGGCGGCCGTCGCCGCCTGGACCGACGCCGGCCGTGAGGTCGCGTACGTCCTGGCGACCCGCGGCGAGGCCGGCATCGACTCGCTGGAGCCCGCCGAGTGCGGCCCGCTGCGCGAACGGGAGCAGCGGGCGAGCGCGGCGGTCGTCGGCGTGTCGAGCGTGGAGTTCCTCGACCACCGCGACGGGGTGATCGAGTACGGTCCGGCGCTGCGCCGGGACATCGCCGCCGCGATCCGCCGCCACCGGCCCGAGCTGGTCATCACCCTCAACCACCGGGACACCTGGGGCGGCGTCGCCTGGAACACCCCCGACCATGTGGCGGTGGGCCGGGCCGTGCTGGACGCGGCCGGCGACGCGGGCAACCGCTGGATCTTCCCCGAACTGACCGAGCAGGGACTCGAGCCGTGGAACGGCGTGCGCTGGGTCGCGGTCGCCGGGTCGGCCTCGCCCACCCACGCCGTGGACGCCACACCGGGCCTGGAGCGCGCGGTGCGCTCGCTGCTGGAACACCGCACCTACATCCAGGCGTTGACCGACGAGGACCCGCAGACCTACGCCCGCGGCTTCCTCACGGCGAACGCCGAGGCGGCCGCGGAGCGCTTCGGCGGCCGCCCGGCGGTGGCCTTCGAACTGTTCGGCAGATGACGCGGCACCAAGGCGACGACGGGGGTAAGGCACGGATGGACACCAGTCAGGAACTGGCCGACCGCTTCGAGGAGCACCGCGGGCATCTGCGGGCCGTGGCCTACCGCATGCTCGGCTCGCTGGCCGAGGCGGAGGACGCGGTGCAGGAGACCTGGCTGAAGCTCAGCCGCACCGACAGCGACGCCATCGAGAACCTCGGCGGCTGGCTGACCACGGTGACCGGCCGGGTCTGCCTCGACCTGCTGCGCTCGCGCGGCGCACGCCGCGAGGAGTCGATCGACGACCGGTTCGACACCTACGTCCCGGACCCCGAACTGCGGCCCCTCGCCCTGGTCGACCCGGAACAGGAGATCCTGCACGCCGACTCCGTCGGCCTCGCCCTGCTGGTCGTCCTGGAGAACCTCGAGCCCGACGAACGGCTCGCGTTCGTGCTGCACGACATGTTCGCCGTGCCGTTCGACGACATCGCGCCGATCGTGGACCGCACCCCGGCCGCCACCCGGCAGCTCGCCAGCCGGGCCCGGCGCCGGGTGCGCGGCGCCGAGCCGGCCGCCGAGCCGGACCTCGGCCGGCAGAAGCAGGTCCTGGAGGCCTTCCTCGCCGCGTCGCGCGCCGGTGACTTCGAGGCGCTGGTCGGCGTGCTCCACCCGGAGGTCGTGCTGCGCGTCGACGCCGGGGCACTGGTGCGGGGCGCGGGCGCCTCCAAGGTGCTCCAGGGTGCGAAGACGGTGGCCGAGCAGGCGCTGCTGTTCTCCCGGTTCGCGCCGTCCGCGCGGATGGTCCTGGTCAACGGCGCGCTCGGGTTCGTCAACGTGCCGGAGCAGGGTCCCGCGTCGGTCATGGGCGTCACCGTCGCCGACGGCCGCATCACCGGCCTGTACATCCTCTCCGACCCCGAGCGGCTGGAGCGGCTGGACCTGGAGGCCTTCGCCGGCTGATCCGGCTCAGCTCCCGGCCCCGTGGGCGGGACAGCGGGGTGTGCGCGGCTCGTCCGCCTGCTCCTCGCCGTCCGTTCGCGGGGTCGCCGGGACGCCGGCGGGCGCCCGGCGTTCCAGCCGCAGCCGCAGCCCGTCCGGCATCAGGGTGAGGCGTTCGGCCACCCGCAGCCGGTAGCCGGGGTCGGGCAGGAAGGAGTAGCGGCGCAGCAGCAGGCCGAGGACCAGGGTCGCCTCGTGCAGCGCGAACTGGCGGCCGATGCAGGCGCGCGCCCCGGTGCCGAACGGCTTGAAGGCGTGGCCGGGCCGGGCCCGTACGGCCGCGGCGTCGAAGCGGTCCGGGTCGAACCGCTCGGCGTCCGCGCCCCACACCTCGGGGTCGCGGTGCAGCATCGGCGTCAGCACCAGCGCCCACGCACCGCGCCGCATGGGGTGGTCCCCGGCGAGCACCGTGTCCTCGCGTGCCTCCCGGGCGTAGGCGGGCGCGGTCGGCCACAGCCGCAGCGACTCGTCGAGCACCCGGCGCACGTAGCGCAGCTTGGCGACCTGCTCGTAGGCGGGCACCCCGGTCCCGCCCCACACCCGCTCGACCTCGGCGCGGGCGCGGGCCGCGATCTCGGGGTGCCGGGCGAGGTAGTACAGGGCGAAGGAGAGCGCCCCGGAGGTGGTCTCGTGCCCGGCGACCAGGAACGTGATGACCTGCCGCCGTACGTTCAGCGCCGACAGCCGCTCCCCGGTCTCGGGATGGGCCGTCTCCAGCATCCGGTCGAGCAGATCGCCGTCGCCGCCGCCCGTGGCGCGCCGGGCCTGCACCACCTCGTCGACGGTCCGGTTCAGATACGCCATGTCGGCCGCGTTGCGCCGGGTCGCTTTCCGCAGCAGGAGCGGGGCCGCGGCGGTGGGCACGGTGTTGAGCCGCTGCGCGTGGCTGAGGGTGCCGACCATGGCGGTCACGAAGGGGTGCAGCCGGGGGCGCTCGAAGGAGCCGAAGTCATGGCCGAAGCCGGTGCGGGAGATCGTCTCCAGGGTCAGCTTGGTCATGTCGCCGGGCACGTCGACGCCGTGACCCGCCGCGGCGGCCCGGTCCCAGTGCTCGGTCAGCCGTGCGGCGACGTCCAGCATCATCGGGTGGTAGGCCGCCATCGCCTCGCGGCTGAAGCCCGGCGCCAGGACGTCGTGGGCGAGCTGCCAGTTGGGCTCGTCGTTGTACGCCGTGAACAGCGCGTCCCCGACGACCGGACGCAGATTGGCGATGCCGAGTCCCACGTGCTTGGCGAAGCGCGACTCGTCGGACAGGTCGGCGACGAGGCCGCCGCCCCACACGAGCACGAACTCCTTGCCGAAGGCCCGGCGCCGGAAGATCGGGCCGAGCCGGCGGCCGAGCCGCACCGAGTCCTGCACGGGAGTGGTCCGGTTCGCGCCGAGGACGTCCCCGAGCAGGGGCAGCCGGTGCGGTGGGTGCGGAATGCGGTCCAGCTCGGGCCAGCCCAGTTCGGCGCTGCGGAACCCCCTGGTCTGACGGCCGTGGTCCGCCTTGGCGTCGGCCATGCGCGATCTCCCTTGATCCTGCGGCATGTTGAGCAGTGTTGTACGCCGGTTCAATAGCGTGGAGCAGTCTCGTCCCGTTGTTGAATCCGCGTCAAGTAAAGTGCGGGCATGGCCGCGAACCAGGGGCAGCGCACGCGCCGCCGGCTCAGCACCGCGGAGCGCCGGGAGCAGCTGCTCACGGTCGGCGCCCGGCTGTTCTCGGAGAGCCCCTACGACGAGGTGTGGATCGAGCAGGTCGCGGAGATCGCCGGTGTCTCGCGCGGCCTGCTGTACCACTACTTCCCGACGAAGCGGGACTTCTTCGCCGCGGTCGTGGAGCGGGAGAGCGAGCGCATGCTGCGGATGACGGCCGCGGTGCCCGGTGTGCCGGTGCGCGAGCAGCTCGTCGCCGGCCTGGACGCGTACCTGGAGCACGTGCGGGCCCACGCCCACGGCTACCGCGCCTTCCATCGCGCCGACGCGGCCGGTGACCAGGCGGTACGGCAGGTCTACCGGCGGGCGCTGGCCGTGCAGGAACGGCAGATCCTCGCCGCCCTGGCGGTGGACCCGGAGTTCGGTCCGCTCTTCGAGCGGCGCCCCGACGTCCGGCTCGCCGTGCGCGGCTGGCTGGCGTTCACGACGGCGGTCTGCCTGGAATGGCTGCGCGGCTCGGACCTGGGCCGCGAGCAGGTACGGGACCTGTGCGCGCGGGCACTGCTCGGGGTCCTCGCCGGCTGAGCGCCGCCAGGGCGGGGGCCTGGTTGGCGCACACCCTGATCTCAGATAGGTTAGGTGAGCCTTACCTTAGGAGGAGTGGTGATGGGTGACAGCCAGACGTGGGCCGCGGCGCCCGGAGCGGCCGAGCGGGCACGGTCCGTGCTCGCCGCCGCGTGGTCCTGCGCGGTGACCGCCGAGGGCGGGCGCGAGGAGTTCGTCGGCGCGCACACCGTGAGCGACGACGGGCGGGTGCTGCTGCGCCTGCCCGACGACAGCCCGCTGCTCGCCGCCGCGATCTGCGCACCCCGCGGTGAGCCCGGCGCCGTGCTCGAATTCGCCGACGTCGCCCCCGTACCCGTCCGCCACCGCATCCGCGCCCGGCTGTGGCTCGCCGGCTGGTTCGCCGACGAGGACGACCAGCTCGCCTTCCACCCCAGCCGGGTGGTCCTGCGCCGCCCCTCCGGGGCCGCCGTCGTCGCCGTGGACGACTTCACCGCCGCCGCGCCCGACCCGCTGACCGACGCCGAGGCGCGGCTGCTCACCCACCTCGCCGACGCCCACCCCGACGCCGTCGAACGGCTCACCCGTCTGATCGACGCCGGCAGCCTGCACGGCGCCGTCCGGGTCCGCCCGCTCGCCGTCGACCGGCACGGGCTGACACTGCGCATCGAACGCGCCAGCACCCACGGCGACGTACGCCTGCCCTTCCACGCACCCGCCGACGACGTCGGACAGCTGACCGAGCGCATGCACCGCCTGCTCGCCCAGGCGAGCGGCTCCGGCTGCCCGCGCGCCCTACAGCGGCAGCGCGCAGACGGCGACCGGTGACGGGAACGGCTCCCCGGACATGCGCAGATCACCGGTGCGGCCGTCCACATGGAAGACGCTGACCGTGCCCGACTTCTGGTTCGCCGCGAACAGCAGCCCGCCGTCGGGGGAGAGGGCGATCTGCCGCGGGAAGTCACCCGCGACATCGGTCGTGCCCAGCAGCCTGAGGCGGGCGCCGGCCGCCTCCACCGCGTACCGCGCCACGCTGTTGTGTCCCCGGTTGCCGAGAAAGGCGTACCGGCCGTCCGCGGTGACGGCGAACTGCGCCGGGTAGTTGGTGCCGGACTCCGCACCCGTGGACTGCGGGGCGCCGATGCCCAGCCGTCCGCTCTCCGGGTCGTAACCGCACACCATCACGCTGTTGCCGACCTCGCCGGCCAGATAGGCGTGGCGGCCGCCGGGATGGAAGGCCAGATGCCGCGGGCCGGTGCCGGGAGGGGCGGAGGCCCGCGCGACCTCGGTGAGCCGTCCGGTGCGCGGATCGAGACGGTAGCTGTACACGGTGTCCGTGCCCAGGTCGACGGCGAGGACGTGACCGCCGTCCGGGCTCGTCACGACCTGGTGGGCGTGCGGCCCCCACTGCCCGGGGCCCGGCGCCGGACGGGTGTGCGTGACCAGCTCCGCCCGCTCGCCCAGTGCGCCCGAGGCGTCGATCGGATGCACCGCCACGCTCCCGGAGCCGTAGTTGGCGCTCAGCAGCCACCGCCCGCCCGGATGCACCGACAGATGACAGGGCGCCGCACCCCCGGTGCTCCGGCTGCCCAGCACCGTGCGGTCGGCACGCCGGATCGCGGTCACCGCGCCGTCCTGGCGCTCGTCGACCGCGTACAGCGTCCGGCCGTCCGGGTGCACCGCCAGATACGACGGGTCCGGCACGCCGGTCAGCGTGCCCTGCCCGGTGATCCGGCCCGTGCCGGGGTCGTAGACGGCGAGGCCGATGCCCGTGCCGCCGCCCGGCGCGGAGGTGTAGGTGCCGAGGTAGAGCGGGCGCGGCCCGGACGCCGACCGGTCGGCCCGCCGGGACGGCGCGGCCGCCGTACGCGAGGCGCCGGGGCCGGCGGAGTCCCGGTCCGTCCCGCACGCGGCGAGCGCCACGGAGGCGGCGGCGCCACCGAGCGCGCCCACGACACCGCGCCGGCTCCAGCCCGCCCCGCGCGCCCCTTGCCCACCACTGCCCATGCCCGCACCCCAGGTGTCGTCCGCCTCGCCGGTCGTGACCGTCACCCTCGCAAGACGAGCCGATGACGTGCAACACCTGTTGCAAGGCGTGCACCGGGCGTGCACGGGGGCACCGGGTGCGCGGTACCGGGCGTGTAGCGGGGCCGCCGGGCCCGCGGCACCCGGCACGCACCGGGGCGCCGGACTCGGCTGCCGCGATCCGCCCGGCTCGGCCTTCGGTGACGCCCGTCGCTCCCGCTACCAGTCGCCGTCCGTGACCGGCTTGCCCGGGGCGTCCTTCAGCGGATGGATCTGGTGCGGGGCCGGGGCCTGCCACGGGTCGTGGTCGTCGCCGAGCCACTCGCCGACCGGCTTGACCGACTGCAGCGGGTCCGCGGGAGCCAGATCGTCGGCGTCGGCGTCGTAGTAGTCGTACCAGGGAAGGCCCGCCCGGGTGTACGCCGCGCGGTCGACGGGCGAGGGCGGCGGGGCCTCGCCCGTGATGCGGCGCCACTCCGGCGGGGTCACCAGGTGCACGAAGACCCGCCCGGCGGGCTCGCTCGCCCAGTCGGACAGCTTGCGCTCGTCGCGGTAGACCTCCTGGCGCATGGAGCCGCCCACACCGAGCCCCATCGCCGCAGCGGCGCGCGGCGCGGCGCCCGGGGCGGCGGGTGCGGCACCCGGCGCGGGCGCCATCGCGGGCGCCATCGTGGGCGCGGCTCCCGGCGGAGGGCCGCCGTAGCCGCCGAACGCGGGCCGGGCCATCGTCTCGGCGAGGCGCCGCTGCTCCTCCCGCCACCGCTGGAGCGCCCGCTCACCGAGCGGGAACGACTGCAACTGCACGCCGCCCCACACCTCCTCGCCGGTGACCTGCCCCTCGACGGTCGCGCCGAGGCCGAGCGGCACGGCGACGAACTGCCGCACTGTGCCGCGGCCGGAGTTGATGCCGTCCAGCCACGGCTGGCGGGGCAGGACGACGTAGTTCTGCGGTCGGCGCGACAGCCGCCCGGTCCACGCCTTGCCGGAGACCGCGCACACCTTGCCCGCCCCGATCTGCAGGGCGGCCGGCTCGCTGCTGCCGGCGAACGACAGCCACATCGCCTCGCGCAGGTACACCGGCAGCATCACGCCACCGCGCGCCCGCCACGCCTCGGGCACGGTGTCCGGGTAGTCGGCGACCCGGCGCACCGGGAACTCGCCGAGCCCCGGCGGCAGCGCATGGGTGCCCGACTCGGGCAGCCGCAGCGTGCGGATGAACCGCACCGCCACACCGCCCGGCAGCCGCAGGGTGTTCCCGTCGATCCGCACGCCACCGTTCATCCGCACGCTCCCTCAGTGGTGCCTTGTCGGACACCGCGCACGCGGTGCCGTCACGGAGAACGCCGGATCCCCGCCCCGCGGTTCCCCCGCAGCCGCTCCGGAATGCGGGCCCGCAGCCGCCGGCCGCCCCGCCGCAGCCGGCGCGACAGCGCGAGGCGCTCCCGCAGCCCCACCACCCACGGCAGCCGTTCGCGCTGCTCACGGGTGTGCCGGTCCAGTTCCTCCAGCAGCCGGCGCGAGCGGTGCTCGGTGTCCAGCTCGTCCAGCATGCGGTTGACCTCGGTCAGCACGGCCCCGCTCAGCTGCCAGTGCCGGGTGTCGTGCTGCACCTCCTCCAGCAGCAGCTTGGCCACCTTGTCCCGGGTGGAGGCGGCCTGCCGCAGCTGGGCCGTGAGCCGTTCCTCGGCCGACTCGGCGCTGTGGCTGGTGTGCGTGGTGACCAGCACCGCGAAGCTGACCACCGCGTCGGCGATCTCGGAGAGCAGCTCCTCGATCGCCGCGCCCGCGGCCTGCGGGAACAGCGGCTCCGGATCGCGCTCCTTGGCCAGGTCGGTGAGCGTGCGCGCCAGCACCCGCAGGACGACCGTGCAGATCTCCAGGGTGTCCAGGCCGGTGCGCAGCACGACCCGGTGCAGCAGTCCCTCGCGCACCCGCGGGTTGAACCGCAGGCTGTCCTCGGCCTGCCGCAGCGCCGCGTCCACCTCGGCGATGGCGTGGTCCAGCCGGCGTGCCTCGTGCAGCCGGGCCGCAGCCAGCTCGTAGGAGGGGCGTCCGGCGGCCTGCTCGCCGACGCGCAGCATCATCTGCCGGATCCGCCGCGCCAGGTCGTCGATGGACTCGCCCGCCTCGTCCACCCAGACCGGCGGGGCGAGCAGCAGGTTGAACCCCATGCCGACCACGGCGCCGATCAGCGTCTCCAGGACCCGCGCCCACGCCGTCGCGCCGTGCGCGGTCACCCCGAGGATCAGCATGGCGCTGATCGCGACCTCCTGGACGTACTCCTCGACCCGCACCAGGTGCCCGACGGCCAGCGCGGCCACGATCACCAGCGCGAGACTCCACCAGGTCAGGCCCACCAGCAGGCTGAACGCGATCGCGACCAGTACGCCGGCCACCACGGCGTTCACCCGGCGGATGCCGTTGGTGAGCGTCGCGTACAAGGTGACCTGGACGACCAGCAGGGCGGTCAGCGGGGCGGTCAGCGGGGCCGGTTCGGGGCTCAGCCGGACCGCGACGACGTAGGCGACCGTCGCCGCGGCCGCCGACCGCAGTGCCTGTACGACCGCGGGGTCCCGCCGCCACTGCCACAGCCGCGCGAGCCACTGCCTCAGTCGCTCGAGGTCCGGCGTCCACTCACGTACATCTCGCATCCCTTGGCCTGTTCCCGTTCCCCTCCGACCTCGAACGCCTCATGGCCGAAACCGAACGCCTACGGCCCACCGTGACACCCGGAGTGAGCCGCTCTGGCGGGGATTTCCGGGCCGCACGCGCGGCAGGAAGGAGCGTGGCGTGGCTCGTTCCGGCGCGCCGATGACGGCGACCGGAGCGGCTCACGGCATCCGCAGGAGCCGGGCGACCGGGCGGCGACCCGCGCTGACCTGCGGCGGTCTGCGCCAAGCCGTGTCCGGCCGGTCAGGCGCGGATCTTGTCGAGGAAGGCGAAGAGGTTCGCCGTCGTCCTGGCGATCTGCTCCTCCACCGTCAGGCTCTCCTCGAAACGGGTGCCGTTCTCCGGCACTTTCTTGCCACGGACGTAGAGCGAGCAGGCGAGGTCGGTGCACATGTACAGCCCGACCGAGTTTCCCTCCCGCCCCGCCGCACCCGTCTTGCGCGCGGTCATCAGCGACACGCCGCCGCGTGGATGCGAGGTCAGGCACAGGGCGCACAGGCTGCGCTGCATAACAGCGCGCTGGGCGGGTGTGAAGCGGAAGGTGACACCGACGGCCTCCTGGTCCCGCTCGGTCACCAGGTAGGCGCGGTCCGGAGCGCCCGGATCGCGCCAGCCAAGGAAGTCGAGGTCGTCCCAGGGGCGCCCGTCGAGGTCCCGGGGCACCGTCAGCCGCTTCGCCTCGCCCTTCGAGCAGTTGATAAACGAGTTGCGGATGTCCCGCTCGGTGAGTGATCTCATGACTGCTTCCTGGTATCCGATTCCTAGGAGCCCTAGGTTTTCGCCTAGGTTAGGCAGGGGCGAGGAGAAGACGCCAATGGATTTCCCCGAGAACACCACCCCGCGGGCGCGGACCGCACTGCGCTACATCGCGGCCCGCTCGGCCGGCCCGCCCGTCCCCGAGGACCTCCGCATCACCCTGAACCTCCACCCCGACCGGCTCGTCCACGGGGTGCCCATCCTGCGGGCGCTGGCCCGGGACGGCGTCTACCACTCGCAGTTCGTCACCGGCACCAGCAACGGCGGCCTCACCGCGCACCCCGGCGGTGACCGCTTCCGCTGGGAGAGCCGCATCTTCGGCGGCGCCTACGACGACGCCGACCCGCACGAGCGGCCCGTGTACGGTGCGCTGGACTTCCGCCGCCAGGTCGTCGGCGCCGCACCCCGCTTCGGCTCCGCGCACTTCCGGCTCACCCCGGCCGCGCTCGCCCGCGCCACCTTCTGCTACCCGGACAGCGCGGCCGAACCCGCCGACTTCGGCGTCGCCGCCGGCACGCACCTGATCGCCCTCGCCGAGGCCGACGACCAGGACCCCCTGAACGACTACATCGAGGCGCAGGTGCACGGCGGTGTCCTCCTCGCCCGGGACGTGGAGGCGCTGGTCCTGGACGCCTGCTACCGCGGTACCCCCGTGGAGGCGGCCGCCCGGCTGCTGCCCTGCCCCGTCGAGTGGCACCCCGGCTACCGGCTCACCGTGGACGGGCTGCGCCGTCACGCCGACTACCGGGGCGCCGAGTACGCCGAACTAGGCGCCCGCATCGCGCGGGACGGCGTGGTCGACCCGCGCGCCCTGGGTGACGCGGCCCGCAGCGGGCGGTACGCGCTGCAGGACCTGAAGATGGTCTGGCACACCCTCGCCCGCTTCGGCGCCCCCGAGGGCGCGGGCACGGCCTGCGCCCCGGCGCGAGCAGCCGAGCAGGTGAGCGCCGTCGCGTCCGCCCAGGTCGCCGCCCCCGCGGCGGCGGTCTCCGCTTCCGGCGGAGTGGCAGCGGGCGAGGCCCCGGCGGCCTCCGCTTCCGGCGGTGCCTCCGTTCCCGGCCCCGACGTGACGGGTGTCGCCCCGGCGGTCTCCGTTTCCGGTGGTGCCTCCGTCCCCGGTCCCCAGGCGACGGGCGCAGTCTCGGTGGGCGTCGGTCGCCGCCGGTCTGCGGCGGGCGTCGATGCCGGTGCCGCCGGCGCGGCCTACGCGGGCCCGTCCGCGGTCGCCGACGGCACCGGTGGCCACACTCCGGCCGCCAGCACGCCGGAGGCGTAGGCGCGGGCCACCAGTTCCGTGCGGTTCGCCGCGCCCCAGCGGGCGGACAGCCGCCGCAGGTGATACGTCACGCCGTCCGCCGTCAGGCCCGTCTCCCGCGCCGCGCGCGCCGTGGTGGCGCCCTCCGCCAGCAGCGCGAGGATACGGGCCTCGACCGCGGTGACCCGCGCGGACGGCCGGTCCTGCGGCGTGCGTTCGCCGAGCACCCGCAGCATCACCAGCAGCGCCGGCGTGTCGTCGGCCGTGTCGCTCACGGGGTCGGCCGTCAGCTCACCGAGCCGCTCGGCCCCGCCCGGCGCCGTCCAGCGCACGGAGACCTGATAGCGGGAGCGGTGGCGCAGCCGCAGCGCCTGCGCGATCCGCTCGACCTGCGCCTCCTCCAGTGGCCGGAACAGCTCCAGCACCTGCCGGCCGCGCAGCCGCCCCGGTGTCGTACCGCACTCCGCGGCCATCGCCGGATTGGCCAGCAGCAGCGCGCCGTACACATCGCAGACCGCGACGGGCACCGCCACCCGGTCGAAGAGCGTCAGCGCGCGGTTGCGCCACACCACGGCCTCCTGCCGACCCCAGTCCACCAGCACCTCCAGTCACTCGGCGCAAGGGCGACCCGTATCCGCGCACTACACAATCATGTAGTCGCCCGGCGCGGGCTGACGGGGCTCGTCGACCAGGGTGGAGCGCAGCACGTCCTTACCGCGAAAGGCAGTTGTCGCGCCATGCCCCCCACCGCAGCGCATCCCCGGACCGCCGCCCTCCCCGGCGTCCCCGTCGTCGACATCACCGCCACCGGCCCCGGTCTCACCCCGATTCAGCAGGTCATGGACCTGATGCGGGAACACGGGCCGGTGCTGGTGCGCCGGCTGCACGGACGGGACACCCTGTTCGTCGCCGATCTCGAGCTCGTCACCGACCTCGCCGACGAGCAGCGGTTCGCCAAGCACGTGGGCCCCGCGCTGCGCAACGTCCGCGAGTTCGCGGCCGACGGCCTGTTCACCGCGTACAACGACGAACCCAACTGGGCCAAGGCGCACGACATCCTGATGCCGGCCTTCGCGCTCGGGTCGATGCGCACCTACCACCCCGTCATGCTGAAGGTGGCGCGCCGGCTGATCGCCGCCTGGGACCGCGCCGCCGCCGAGGGACGGCCGGTCGACGTCGCCGACGACATGACGCGGATGACGCTGGACACCATCGGACTGGCCGGTTTCGGCTACGACTTCGGCTCCTTCGAGCGCGAACGCCCCCACCCCTTCGTCGAGTCGATGGTCCGCTGCCTGCACTGGAGCATGACCAGCCTGGCCCGCACCCCGGGCGAGGACCGCTCCGCCGCCGACGGCGCCTTCCGGGACGACGCCGCCTACCTCGCCCAGGTCGTCGACGACGTCATCGCCTCCCGCACCGGCACGCAGCCCGGTGCGGGCGCCCCGGACGCCACCGACCTGCTCGGCCTGATGCTCACCGCCGGGCACCCCGCCGACGGCACCACGCTGGACCCCGCGAACATCCGCAACCAGGTCATCACCTTCCTCATCGCGGGCCATGAGACGACCTCCGGCGCGATGTCGTTCGCGCTGTACCACCTGGCCAAGGACCCCACCGCCCTGCACCTCGTACGACGTGAGGTCGACGCCCTGTGGGGCGACACCGCCGAGCCGGAACCGACGTACGAGGACGTGGGCCGGCTGCCCTGCACCCGGCAGGTGCTCAGCGAGGCGCTCCGGCTCTGGCCGACCGCCGCCGCCTTCAGCCGGCACGCGCTGCAGGACACCTTGCTCGGCGGGCGCGTCCCGCTGCGCGCCGGACAGGCCGTCACCGTGCTCACACCGATGCTGCACCGGCAGCCCGTGTGGGGCGACAACCCCGAACTCTTCGACCCCTCCCGCTTCGCGCCGGAAGCCGAGGCGGCCCGCCCCGCGCACGCCTACAAACCCTTCGGCACCGGCGAACGCGCCTGTATCGGACGGCAGTTCGCCCTGCACGAGGCCACCATGCTGCTCGCCATGCTGGTCCACCGCTACCGGCTGCACGACCACGCCGGCTACCGGCTCGACGTCATGGAGACCCTCACCCTCAAGCCCGAGGGCTTCACGCTCACCCTGACCCCGCGCACCGCCGCCGACCGCGCCCACCCGCCGCTGCCCGGCGCCGCCCCGGCCCAGGCGGAACGGACGGCCGCCCCCGGCACCCTCCCCGCCCGGGTCCGCCCCGGCACCGGCGCGCTCTTCCTGCACGGCAGCAACTACGGCACCTGCCGCGCCTTCGCCACCCAACTCGCCGACGAGGCGGCCGAGCTGGGCTGCGCGGCGGAGGTCGCGGCCCTGGACGCGTACGCGGACGCACTGCCCACCGACCGGCCCGTGATCATCACCGCCGCCTCCTACAACGGCCGCCCCACCGACGACGCCACGGCCTTCACCGCCTGGCTGGACGGCGAACCCGACCTGAGTGGCGTCACCTACGTCGTCCTCGGCGTCGGCGACCGCACCTGGGCCGCCACCTACCAGCACGTGCCCACCCGCATCGACGAACGCCTCGCCGCCCTCGGCGCCGTCCGGCTCACCGACCGCGCCGCCGCCGACGCCTCCGGCGACCTCACCGGCACCGTCCGCGACTTCACCGTACGGCTGCGCGCCGCGCTGCTGGAGCGGTACGGCGACCCCGACGCGGCCCCCGCGCAGGACGCGGAACCGGCCGCCGCGTACGAGGTGCGGGCCCTCGTCGGCGGTCCGCTCGACGCGCTCGCCGAGCGGCACGCACTGGTGCCGATGACCGTGACCGAGGCGTACGACCTCACCGCGCCCGGGCACCCGCGCCGCAAGCGGTTCGTCCGCCTCGCGCTGCCCGACGGTGTCACCTACCGCACCGCCGACCACCTCACGGTGCTGCCCGCCAACGCGCCCCGTCTCGTCGAGCGCGCCGCCGCGGCCCTCGGCGTCGCCCTCGACACCGTCCTGGACATCCGCCCCACCCGCCGCCGGCGCGACGGACTCGCCGTCGACCGGCCGGTGACGGTGCGGGAACTGCTCACCCACCACGTCGAGTTGCAGGAGCGGCCCGGCCCCGACCGGATCGCTACCCTGTCCGCCGCCAACCCCTGCCCGCCCGAGCGCGCCGCCCTCGCCGCCCTCCCCGCCGACGACCCGCGCACCCTGATCGAGCTGTTCGAGGACCATCCGGCCCTGCGCGGTGCCCTCGACTGGCCGGCGCTGCTCGGCCTGCTCACCCCGCTGCGCCCGCGCCACTACTCGATCTCCTCGTCCCCCGCCGAGGACCCGTGCCACGCCGACCTGATGGTCTCCGTGCTCCAGGCCCCGGCCCGCTCGGGCAAGGGCGACTACACCGGCACCGGATCCGGCCATCTCGCCGCCGTACGGCCCGGGGACACGGTGTACGCGCGCGTGCAGCCGTGCCGGGAGGCCTTCCGCGTGGATCGGTCCGCCCCGGTGGTCCTGGTCGCCGCCGGCACCGGGCTCGCCCCCTTCCGCGGTGCGATCGCCGACCGTGCGGCGGCCCTGGCCGCGGGCGCCCACCTCCCACCCGCGCTGCTCTACTTCGGCTGCGACGCGCCGGACGCCGACTTTCTGCACGCCGAGGAACTGCAGGCCGCCGAGGCCGCCGGCGCGGTGTCCCTGCGCCCCGCCTTCAGCGCGGCCCCGGTAGACGGACGGATGTTCGTCCAGCACCGCATCGCCGCCGAGGCCGAGGAGGTCGGCCGGCTGCTCGACGCCGGTGCCCGCGTCCACGTCTGCGGCGACGGGGCGCGCATGGCCCCGGGCGTGCGCGAGGCGTTCCGTACGCTGTACCGGGAGCGCACCCCGGGCGCCGACGAGGCCGCGGCGCAGCGGTGGCTGGACGGTTTGGTCGCCGCCGGGCGGTACGTCGAGGACGTGTACGCGGCCGGGTGACGGCACGTTCCGCCCGACGACCGGCTTACCTTTCTCCGTGAACTAAGTGGTGGGGAAAGTGTCGTCCCGCCCCGTACGGCGATAGGGTGCAGGTCGGCAGGGGCGGAAGGAGCCACATGGCGGGGCGGAACGGGCGCACAGTGCGCGATCTGAGGCGGGCCAACCGTACGGCCGTACTCCAGCGCCTGTACTTCGACGGGCCGCTCAGCCGCTTCGAGCTCGGCCCGGCCACCGGGCTGAGCTCCGGCTCCATCAGCAACGTCGTCGCCGATCTGATCGCCGACGGCCTGCTGGAGGAGGCCGGAAGCGTCGACTCCGACGGCGGCCGTCCGCGCACCCTGCTGCGCGTCGCCCCCGGCAGCGGCCACATGATCGGCGTCGACGTCGGTGAGACCCGGGTACGGGTGGAGCTGTTCGATCTCACCCTCACCGAACTGGCCCGCGCCGAGCGTCCGCTGGAGCGGCGGGGATACGCCGTCGAGGCGATCGTCGGCCACATCCGCGACGGCATCGCCGAGGTGCTCGCCGCCTCCGGCACCGGCGCTCAGGCACTGCTCGGCGTCGGCATCGGCGTCCCCGGCATCGTGGAGCACACGCCCGGGCAGGGGGCCGTCGTGCACGGTCAGACCATCGGCTGGGACGCCGCGCCGCTGGAGGCGCTGCTGCGCGCCGGCTCCCCGCTGCCGGACACCGTGCCGTACTTCATCGACAACGGTGCGAAGACGCTCGGCCAGGCCGAGATGTGGTTCGGCGGCGGACGCGGCGCCCGCAACGCCGTCGTCGTGCTCTTCGGCTCCGGCGTCGGTGCGTGCCTGGTCACCCCGGACGTGGAACACGGGCGCGCCGTGGAGTGGGGCCATCTGACCGTACGGGTGCGGGGACGGCGCTGCCGGTGCGGCGCCCTCGGCTGCCTCGAGGCGTACGCCGGGGCCGAGTCGCTGCTCGCACGCTGGGCGGAGGAAGGCGGCCGGCCACCGCAGGGCGGCGACGAGGAGGCGGACCTGACCGCCATGCTCGCCGCGGCGTACCCGCCCGAGGGCAGCGCGGCCGACCCCGTCGCGCTGGCCGTGCTGGAGGAGACCGCCGAGTACCTGGGCGCCGGCCTGTCCGACCTGATCAACCTCTTCCAGCCCGAGCGGATCCTCATCGGCGGCTGGGCCGGCCTCCAGCTCGGCGCCCGCTTCCTGCCCGCGGTGCGCCGCCACGCCACCGCGTACGCGCTGCGGCACCCGGCGGAGAAGGTCACGATCGAACTGGGCCGGCTCGGCCCCGACGCGGTGACGGTCGGCGCGGCGATCCTCCCGCTGGCCGACTTCTTCGGCCGCGGCGGCCGCCGCCCCGAACCGGCCGCGCAGAGCCCGGAGCCGGCCTGGCGCACGGCGCTGGAGGACCGGGTGCCGCGCTGACCCGGGAGCGTCCGCCAGGGCTGCGGCTTCCTTGATCGTCAAGCGGGTTTCGCGGGCCCCCGGCACGGTACTCGCGGGGGCCGGACGAGCGGAAAGGAGCATGTCGTGGCCGAACATCGTGCCGAGGCGCCCGGAGAGAACGGCGACCCGGTCCCGCGGGACCTGCCCGACCAGCAGGCGGACGGCGGCGAGGACCGCTGGGACGTGCCGACCCCGGCCGCCAGGCCTTCCGGCCAGGGCGCCGAGGACGACGGCGGAGCCGACGACGTGCCCGACACCGACGAGGCGGGCACGGGCCGCGAGGGCGCGTCGCAGCCCCGGGGCGTCCACCAGGACGAGCCGCTCCCGGACGAGCCGCCGGGCTGAGGGACGACAACGACCGCCCCTGGACGACCGCCGCGGCTGAGCGGCCTCAAGGGGGCTGAGAGGCCTTGAGGGGGCGGTCCGAGGCGAGGCAGGCGGGCCCTGGGGGCGGCCGCCGGCCTCAGCCCACCTCGGCGCCCGCCTCAGCCCACCTTCCGGCCCGCCATGGGGGCCGTCTTCGCGCCCGCGCCCTGCTGGAGGCCCTCCAGGAACTCCTGGATCACGTCCGTCGCCGAGCGTTCCGGCCGCCAGCCCAGTTCGACACGGGCCCGGGTGCAGTCCATCAGGGGCAGCCGGAGCACCGCGTCGAACAGGTGCGGGGAGGCCGGCAGCAGATGCAGCCCCCACGCGGCGGCGATCGCCGAGCGGGCCGCCGTACGGGGCAGCCGCACCGGGCGCGCGCCCAGCAGCTCGCCCAGCACCCGCGCGTCGAGCGGGGGCTCGGCTGCCAGATTGAAGGCACCGCGCGCGTCGCCGGCGACCGCGAGCTGATAGGCGCGGGCCGCGTCGTCGGTGTGCAGGGCCTGGACCCGCAGCCCCGGGATGTCCGGCAGGAAGGGCAGCAGCTCCGGGCGGGCCAGCGGTCCGGGCAGGAAGCGGCCGCCGAAGATGCGGCGCTGCTCGCTCGCCGACTCCCGCTTGAACAGGAACGCCAGCCGCATCCGCACCACCCGCGTCCCGGCATGCTCCCGCTCGAAGGTGTCGAGCGTCCGCTCCAGATACGCCTTCTCCCGGCAGTACGCGGCGTCCGGCCAGCCGTGCGTGGGCCAGGACTCGTCGACCGCGTGGTCCTTCGGGCCCGGGGAGTACGCCCCCACGGAGGAGGCGTGCACCAGCGCGGGCACCCCCGCGGCCGCCACCGCCTCGAACACCCGGATGCTGCCGAGCACGTTCGTCCGCCAGGTGGTCGCCGGATCGTGCGTCGGCTGGAACGCCCACGCCAGATGGATCACGGCGTCCGCGCCCGCGAAGCGCTCCGCGAGCCCGGCCCGCTCCGAGGACAGGTCGACGGCCGACCACTCGGTCTTCGGCGGCGACCAGTCCGGCACCCGGCGGGCCAGCCCCAGTACCGATCCGACCTGCGGGTCCTCCGACAACAGCCGGACCACGCTGGTGCCGACATTACCGGTGGCGCCCGTGACGACGATCCTGCTGCCCGAGGTGCTGCTCACCTTCGGCTCCCTTCCGCGCGGTGGCTGGACGGCCCGGGTACCCGCCGCCCGGCCGCACACGCAGCCCGGCGACGGCCATGACCTCCGGGGTAATCGACCCGTGCCCCCGGCCTCGCCGAAGATGAGGGACGTACCCGCCCACCGGATCGCAGGAGGCCATCCCATGCCGTACTTCGCCAGCCCCGTCGACGGCACCCGGCTGCACTTCGTCGACCACGGACCGGCCGACGGCCCCGTGCTCGTCTTCGTCAACAGCGCGTACTTCGGTACGGACATGTGGGAGGCGCAGACGAACCCGCTGGCCGAAGAGGGCTTCCGGTGCGTCGGCCTGGACCGGCGCGGGCACGGCCGCTCGGACGACGCCTGGGGCGGTTTCGACCTCGACAGCCTCGCCGACGACGTACAGGGTCTGCTCGACCACCTCGACCTGCGCGGCGTCACCCTCGTCGCCCACTCCGTCGGGACGGTGGAGGCCGTGCGCTGCCTGACCCGGCACGGCACCACGCGGGTGGACCGGCTCGCCCTGGTGTCCGGTGTGGCCCCCGGCCTGGTCCGGTGCGCGGACCACCCCGACGGCCTGGAACCCGAGGCGATGCGGGCGTTCAACGAGGGCGTGCGACGGGACCGCTCGGCGTTCTTCGCGGACGGCGCGGACTCGTTCTTCGCCCGGGACCTGCCGGGCAACGAGCTGTCCGACGCGTACGTGCAGTCCATGGTCCGCGCCTGCCACGTCTCCACACCCCGCGCCGGGATCGCGCTGCGCGAGCTGATCGCCGAGCTGAACCTGGCGCCGGAGATCACCAAGCTGGACCTGCCGGTCCTGGTGATCCACGGCACGCACGACACCTCGGCGCCCCTGGAGCTCACCGGGCGCCGCACGGCCGAGCTGGCGCCCGACGCCACGCTGAAGGTGTACGACAACGGCGGCCACGGCCTGTTCGCCACCCACGCCGCGCAACTCACCTCGGACCTGCGGGACTTCGCGACAGCCCGCTGAACCGCGGCTAGGCCGCGAAGGCGTTCACGCCCGTGAGTCCGGCCGAGAACTCCCACAGGCGGGCCGCCTGCTCCGGATCGGTGGCCCAGGACTTGACCCCGGTGGTGGCGCCCTCGACGGCCGGCTCGGCGATGTCGCAGTCCTCCAGGTAGACGCCGCCCATGCCGTCCAGCTGCGGGGAGGTCGCCGCCCACACCTGGGTGGCCGCGCCCTGGGCGGGGGTCTTGAAGCCCTCCGGGTTGAGCACGGTGCCGTTCTCGTCGATCCAGCCGCGCTCGATCATCTCGTCCTTGGGGATGTGCCGCTGGAGCGGGGTGAGGATGCCGCCGGGGTGCAGGGAGAAGGCCCGTACGCCCCGGTCCCGGGCGAGCCGGTCGAGGTGGACGGCGAACAGCACGTTCGCCGTCTTGGCCTGGCCGTAGGCCTCCCACTTGTCGTAGCCCCGCTGCCAGTGCGGGTCGTCCCAGCGGATGCCGGAGAAGTGATGGGCGCGTGAGGAGACCGACACGACACGGGCGCCGCCCGGCTCGATCGCCGGCCACAACCGGTTGACCAGGGCGAAGTGACCGAGGTGGTTGGTGGCGAACTGGGCCTCCCAGCCCGGCCCGACCCGGGTCTCGGGGCAGGCCATGATGCCGGCGTTGTCGATGACGTAGTCGATGCGGCGGCCCGAGGCGAGGAAACGCTCGGCGAAGCCGCGGACGCTGTCCAGGTCGCCGAGGTCCAGGTCGTCGACCTCGACGCCGTCGATGCCGGCCAGGTTCTCCTGCGCGGCGGCGGGACGCCGGGCGGGCACCACGACCCGGGCGCCGGCCTTGGCGAGGGCCCGGGTGGTCTCCAGGCCGAGGCCGGAGTAGCCCCCGGTGACGAGGGCGAGCCTGCCGGTGAGGTCGAGGCCGGCCAGGACGTCGTCGGCGGTGGACCGGGCGCCGAAACCGGAGCCGATCTTGTGCTGTGCGGTGATGACGCTGTCGCTCATGCCCGGCACGCTAGGAATTGAAGCGCACTCGAAGTCAAGCGCCACTCCCTGAGCCGGCGGACCGGGCCGGGAAAATCCCCGGCCCGCACGGGCAGCCCCGCTGCCGGTGGGGCCGCCACTCCCGGGGCCCGGGAAAGGACATGTTCTCCGGCGCTCCCTGCCGGGGCCCGGACAGAAAAGAGCCCCGACCGGACGGGGGAGACCGGTCGGGGCGGACTGTGGTGGGCGCGGATGGCGGTCGCCTCTCGGCGAAAGGCTCCACAGGGCTTCAGCCGAACGATCGTCCCTGTGGGCAAAAGGTGAGGCCCGGGGACACTGTCCCATCCGCACCCACGGTTGGTTCAACGGGCAACTGGCGGCCGGTGTTCCCCGGCTCGTCGCCGTTCGAGGTGATCTGCGTCACGCGGGAGAAGCGGTGTCGGCGTCCTGGCCCGGTACCGCCTCCGCCCAGATGTTCTCCGCCTGGAGCAGCAGCGTCCCCAGGACCGTCGCGACCGAGGCGCCCAGACCCACGTGTTCCTGAAGGCTCTTCTGGAGCCGGCGCCGCAGCTCCTCCAACTCCTCCTCGCGCTGTGCGTCGCCCACCGGCGGCCCGGCGTGCGGATCACCGAACCGGTCCGCCTCGGCATGGCAGGCGTCCCCGATCAGCTCCAGCAGGCTCGCGTACAACCGCAGCGCCTCGCCCTGCGGCGGCGCCGGTGTGCGCGCGTCGTCGGCGGCGACCGCGAGCGCCCGCGTCAGGGCCGTGACGTGCCCGGCGATCCGTCCGAACCGCTCGTCCTCCGACCGGGGCGGCACCCCCTGCGGCACCCGGTGCAGCGCCCGCAGCGGCGCGGAGGTCAGCCGCAGGCTCTCCTCGCTCCAGGCACGCGCCGAACCCAGCGCCCGGCACCGCCGCTGCAGC
Source organism: Streptomyces sp. NPDC104814 (assembly GCF_055583185.1). Taxonomy (NCBI): domain Bacteria; kingdom Bacillati; phylum Actinomycetota; class Actinomycetes; order Kitasatosporales; family Streptomycetaceae; genus Streptomyces; species Streptomyces sp. NPDC104814. The sequence continues at coordinate 1,239,387 of NZ_JBVJOL010000001.1, forward strand.
CGGTCGGCGGCACGCGACCACTCGTCGGTCACCGACGCGTCCCAGTCGCCCTCGCGCAGCCCCGACGCCACCAGGTGCAGCGTGTCGCCCGCCTCCCGGGCCAGCGCCGACAGGTTCTCCCGCACGTCCCGCAGATGCACCGGCGGCAGCACGAACGCGTTGACCGCGACCCCGATCACCGCGCCGAGCGCCGCCTGGCCGATGCGGTGGCCGACCGTGGACGCCGACACCGCGCCTGCCGTCAGCGTGAAGATCGCCGTCGTCGCCGCGTACACGCCCTGGTCACCGAAGCGCGGCCAGTTCGCCAGCAGCATCAGCAGCGGCAGCGACAGGGCGAGCGCGCCGGTCGTGTCGTCGGTCACCGCCTGCGCCCCCGAAGCGATCAGCGCGCCCGCGCAGATCGCGGCGAACTGCTGGGTGCCCCGGCGCAGCGAGCTGTAGACGGTCGCCTGCACCAGGACCACCGCCACCCACGGCGCCATCAGCGCCATCGGATCGTTCAGCCAGATCCGTGCCACCACCCACGCCAGCAGCCCGGCCGCCGCCGCCTTCAGCGACTGCACCACCAGATCCCGCTCGCGCCCCGGGCCGCGCACGGCCGCACTCACCGCCCGGCCGATGGCAAGGGCCTCACCCCGTACGGCCTCCGTCGCTCGTGTCATGCGCGACGGGTATCCCGCAGGTGCGTATCGATCACCGTTTCGATCACCCAAGGGGGCTGTCGTCGAGCCGGGCGAGCAGATCGGCCGGATCGGCGTACACCGCCTGCGCGCCCGCCTCCTCCAGGTCGGCACGCGGGATGCCGCCGCACAGCACGCCCACGCAGTGCACGCCGGCGCGGCGGCCGGCCCGCATGTCCCACACCGTGTCGCCCACGAACACCGCGCGCTCGGCCGGGACCCCGGCCAGCTCCAGGGCGTGCTCGACGGGCTCCGGTGAGGGCTTGCCCTCCTCGACGTCGTCGGAGCTGGCGGTCGCCGTGATGGCGTCGTCGGCGTCGATGGCGGCGCGCAGCGCCTTCAGCTCGGGGCCGCTCGCGGAGGTGGCCAGCACCACGGCCCAGCCGTCGCCGTGCAGCCGTTTCAGCAGCGCCCCGGCCTCCGCCAGGGCGGGCAACCGGTCGAAGTACTGGCCGTAGAGCGCGGTGTGTGCGGCGCTGAGCTGGTCGTCCTGGTCCTTGTCGCGGTCGTCGCCCAGCAGATGGGCGATCAGATCGTCGGAGCCGAGGCCGACCGCCCGGTGCACGGCGTGCATCGGCACCCGGTGGCCCGCCTGGCGCAGGGCCTCCCACCAGGTGACGACATGCAGATGGTTGGTGTCGACGAGGGTTCCGTCGACGTCGAAGACGGCGGCACGGTCCATGCGGTGATCCTTTCTCTCGCGGCTCGCACGGGTACCACGTCAGCCGCCCGTCACGCCGGACGGCACCCGTCGGATGCGGGTCCAGGCGAGCAGGTCGTCGGCGGACCAGGTGGTGACGACGCGTTCGGCGGGCACCTCGCACTCCTCGGCGCGGGCGCAGCCGTTGATCTGCCAGTCCAGCTGGCCGGGCGCGTGCGCGTCGGTGTCGATCGAGAACAGCACGCCCGCCTCGACCGCGCGGCGCAGCAGGCGGCGGGGCGGGTCGAGCCGTTCGGGCCGGCTGTTGATCTCCACGGCGGTGCCGGACTCGGCGCACGCGGCGAACACCTCGTCCGCGTCGAACTGCGACTCCGGGCGCCCTCTGCCGGTGACCAGGCGTCCGGTGCAGTGGCCGAGGATGTCGGCGTGCGGGTTGCGGACGGCGGCCACCATGCGGCGGGTCATCGCCCGGGCGTCCATACGGAGCTTGGAGTGCACGGACACCACGACGACGTCCAGCTCGGCCAGCAGCTCGGGCTCCTGGTCGAGGGAGCCGTCGTCGAGGATGTCGCACTCGATGCCGGTGAGCAGCCGGAACGGCGCCCAGGTGCGGTTCAGCTCCGCCACCACGCCGAGCTGCTCGCGCAGCCGCTCCGGGGACAGGCCGCGGGCCACCGTCAGACGGGGGGAGTGGTCGGTCAGGACGGCCCAGTCGTGGCCGAGCGCGGCGGCGGCCCGGCCCATCTCCTCGATCGGGCTGCCGCCGTCGGACCAGTCCGAGTGCAGATGGCAGTCACCGCGCAGCGCCGCCCGCAGCGCCTCACCGCCCCGCACGGCGGGTGCCTTGCCCGCTTCCTCCTCCAGCTTGCGCAGGTAGCCGGGGGTCTGCCCGCCGAGCGCCTCCTGCACCACCTGCGCGGTCTTCGGCCCGACGCCCTTGAGCGACTCCAGCGTCCCGGTGCGTACCCGCTCCCGCAGCTCCTCCTGCGGCAGCTCCCGCACGACACGCGCCGCGGTACGGAAGGCACGCACCCGGTACGTCGGTTCCTGGGCCCGTTCCAACAGGAACGCGATCCGCTCCAGAGCCGCCACGGGATCCATCGCCACCTCCTGCCCCCAGGGTTCCCCACGGCGGCAGGGCACGCACGGCGACGCACACGAGGCAGTGACGGGCCGCTGCCCCGCCCGCCGCGCCCGGCGCCGGGGTCCGCTGTTTGCCGGGAGTCCGCCCGGGTACTGCGGTGACTCACCGTGGTTCCCCTATGACGAGGAGGCTTCCCATGCCGGATCCGAGCCCGACCGGCGGCAGGGTCGCCGTGGTCACCGGTGCCGATTCGGGGATCGGGCGGGCCACCGCCGTACGGCTGGCCCGGGCGGGTATGGACGTGGGGATCACCTGGCACACCGATCGCAAGGGCGCCGAGGAGACCGCCGAGGAGGTCCGCGCGCTCGGGCGGCGGGCCGAGGTGGAGCGGATGGACCTCACGCGGCTGCCCGGCGACGCCGACGCCGTCGACGCGCTGTGCGAGCGGCTGGGCCGCCTCGACGTGCTGGTCAACAACGCCGGTACGGGCACCATGACGCCGTTCCTCGACCTGGACCTGGACACCGTGCGCGAGGTGCTGGACGTCGATCTGGTCGGCCCGTTCCTGTGCGGGCAGAAGGCCGCCCGGCACATGATCCGCCAGGGCGACGGCGGCCGGATCGTGAACGTCACGTCCGTGCACGAGCACCAGCCCCGCGTCGGCGCCGCCCCGTACTGCGCGGCCAAGGGCGGCCTCGGCCTGCTCACGCAGGTGATGGCGCTGGAGCTGGCCGAGCACCGGATCACCGTCAACGCCGTCGCCCCCGGGGAGATCGCCACCCCCATGACCGGCCAGGAGGACACCGACGTGCACACGGAGTCCCGGCCCGGTGTGCCCCTCGGCCGGCCCGGCGACGCCCGCGAGGTCGCCGCCGTCATCGCGTTCCTGGCCGGACCCGACGCCTCCTACGTCACCGGCGCGTCCTGGACCGTGGACGGCGGGATGCTGCGGATGGGGCCGCAGGCCGGCTCGCACCTCGACAGCGACGCCTGGCGTCGGCCCTGAGCGGCCGGCCATGCGCCTGCGTACCGTCTCCTGCGACCGTCCCGGCTTGCGGCGCGTCCGTCACGGCCGCGGTTTCCGCTACCTGGACAAGCAGGGACGCGCCGTCACCGATCCCGGGCACCTGGCCCGCATCCGCGCCCTGGCCGTCGCGCCCGCCTGGCGTGACGTGTGGATCTGCCCCTGGCCCAACGGCCACCTCCAGGCCGTCGGCACCGACGACGCCGGGCGCCGCCAGTACCTGTACCACCAGGAGTTCCGCGCCCGGCAGCAGCAGGCCAAGCACGAGCACGTGCGCGAGGTCGCCCGTGCCCTGCCCGACCTGCGCCGCCGGGTCCGCGCCGACCTCACCGGACGCGGTCTGAGCCGCCCCCGCGTCACCGCCTGCGCGGTGCGCCTGCTGGACCGGGGCTTCTTCCGCATCGGCAGCGACCGGCACACCAGGAACAGCGAGACCTACGGCCTGACCACCATGCTGCGTGAGCACGTCACATGCGACCGGGGCGAGATCTCCTTCAGCTTTCCGGCCAAGGGCGGCACCGAGATCGTCCGGGCCCTGGTCGACGAGGAGGCCTACGCCGTCGTACAAGCCCTGCTGCGGCGCCGGAACGGCGGCGAGCGCCTGCTGACGTACTGGGAGCGCGGTGCCTGGCGCGAGCTGCACGGCGCCGACCTGAACGAGGCGCTGCGCCGGCTGTCCGGCACCGAGGTCACCGCCAAGGACTTCCGTACCTGGCACGCCACCGTCCTCGCGGCCGTCGCGGCCGTCGCGGTCGCCGGGACCGGCGAGGACGGCCGGACCACCAAGGCGGCCCGGCACCGCCAGACCGTGCGGGCCGTGAAGGAGGTCAGCCACTACCTGGGCAATACGCCCGCGGTCTGCCGTGCCTCCTACATCGACCCGCGCGTCTTCGAACTTTTCGAACAGGGCCGGACGATCGCGCCCGTGCTCACCCGGCTGGGCGAACACGGGGCGTTCGGGCGTCCGGCCACCCAGGGCGCCGTGGAGGCGGCGGTGCTGGAGCTGCTGGACGGACGGTCCGGATGACCCGTTCGTCCCGGTTCCGCTCTACTCTCGATGACATGACCGAAGTCGCGAGCCCTCACATCTCCCAACCGCGCATCACGGTGCTCGGGGTTCAGCCGGGCACGCCGCCGTTCCGCATCGTGCAAATCGACGGCGAGGTCGTCGGTGAGGCGACCAGCGTGATCGGCGTCCTCGAGGCAGCCGCCGCGTACGGGATCACGGTCCACGACCTGGACGACCCCGATGTCGTCCGCTGGGTGGGCGGGGGCAAGTTCACCTGGACCCTGCGCCGCTGACCGCCGGGCGGCTCAGCCCAGTGTCCACTTCTGGTTGGCGCCGCCCGTGCAGGTCCAGATCTGCAGCCGGGTCCCGTTGGCGGAGCCGCCCCCGGTGACGTCCAGGCACTTGTTCGCCTGAGGGTTGACGATGTCGTGCGCGGCGGTGACGACCCACTTCTGGTTGGCGCCGCCCGAGCAGTCCCACAGCTGCACCGTCGAGCCGTCCGCCGTGCCGCGGTCGGTGACGTCCAGGCACTTGCCGAGCGCGCGCAGTGTGCCGTCCGCGCCGGCCGTCCATGTCTGTGCGGCGGTGCCGTTGCAGTCGTAGAGCTGGACGGGGGTGCCGTTGGCGGCATTCGCCCCGGCGACGTCGACGCACTTGCCGGCCAGGCCCCGGATCGGCGCCCCGGCGGCCGTGTCGCCGGTCGTCACCGAGACGTGGTCGACCACCAGCTGCTGCGGGAAGACGGTCGAGCCGTCCGGGTCGCCGGGCCAGTAGCCGCCGACGGCCAGGTTGAGGATGAGGAAGAACGGCTTGTTGAACACCCAGCTCTTGCCGCCCAGGTCGGCGGGGGTGCGCCGCTGGTAGACCGTGCCGTCCACCGACCAGGTGATCGAGTCCGGGGCCCAGTCCACGGCGAAGGTGTGGAAGGCGTCGGCGAAGGCCTGGCCGCCGGGCAGGGTGTAGGCGGCGCCGATGCCGCCGGAGCCCGAGTAGCCGGGGCCGTGGATCGTGCCGTGCACGGTGGCCGGCTCGAAGCCGACGTTCTCCATGACGTCGATCTCGCCGGAGTCCGGCCAGTTCACCGGGGTGCCGAGCATCCAGAACGCGGGCCACATGCCCTGGCCGCGCGGGATCTTCATCCGGGCCTCGACGTGCCCGTACTGCGCGGTGAACTTCCCCGCGGTGTTCAGCCGTGCCGAGGTGTACTGGCAGGTGCCGTACCAGCACTGGTAGCCGGCCGGGTTCTCGCGCCGGGCCGTGATGACCAGATGGCCCTGCCCGTCGAGAGCGGCGTTCTTCGTGCCGGACGTGTAGTACTGCCGCTCGTGGTTGTTGACGTTGTCGCCGGTCTCCAGCTGCCACTTCGAGGAGTCCACCGGCGCACCGGCGGGCCCGTCGAAGGTGTCGGAGAACACCGTGGCGGCGGCCGGGGCCGCGTCGGAGGCCACGGTGACGGCGGCGGTCCGGGCCGCGTCGGAGGCCGCCGCCCGGGCCGGGATCGCCGCGGCGGACGCGGCGAGCAGGGCGGAGGCGGCGGCGAGGAGACATCTGCGGAGCAGGCGTGGGCGGACCACGGCTCTCCCTTCCGTCCGGCGGCCCGTGTGCGCGGGCGGGCCGGACCGAGGTGGGGGGTGGGGGAGTGGTGCGTGTCGCCTCTTGATTTAAGGAGTGAAGTAAGGGGTCGTCAATACCCTGGTACGGACCTGCGATTGCCGACCGGGCGGCCCGCCGGGTGGGCCGCCCGTGATGTCACCGATCGCGGCGTTCGCGGCCCGCCCGTGCGTGCACCGCCCGTCCCATCCGCCGTCCCAACAGCAGGTAACCGGCCAGCGCCCCGGTCGTGTTGAGGATGACGTCGTCGATGTCGAAGGCCCGCCCGGTGATCATCGCCCCCTGCGCCAGCTCCACCAGCAGCATCACGGTCGCCGTGAGCAGCAGCACCCGCCACAGCCGCCGGGCACGCGGCGCGACCAGCGGCACCAGCACCCCGAACGGCACACCGAGCAGCAGATTGCCGCCGATCTGCTTCACGGCGTCGCGCAGTGACGGCTGGTCCAGATACGCCTTCAGGGAGCGCCCGGGGTGCAGATTGGTGTGCGTCAACGCCACCGAGGCCGGCGAGGGCCGCAGCGTCAGCCGGGCCAGCACCACGGCGAACGCCACCATCAGGACGAACGCGACCGCCATCACCAGCAGCCGCACGGCCAGGCGCAGCGGCCCCTGACCGGCCTCCGGTTGCCGCGGCGCGCGGGGCTTGCGCCCGGCGAAGGGCAGCCTGGCCATCGTGGATTGCCTCCAAGTTCCCTGCATGGCACGGCGGTTACCCGCGATCCGCCCGGCCACTCCGCTGCTCGCTCCCGACCGTGGGGCCCGCCGCCCGGTTTCCGTTCCTGCGCTCGGGGCACTCCGGGTGCAGACCCGCGCGTGCCGCCGCCCGGCGGAGCACGCGCGGTGCTTGGATGCCCGCAGGATGCGGGACGGCGGCGACGAGGAGGTGGCGCGGTGCAAAGACGTACGGCACTGCGCGCCGCGGGCGAACTCCTCGCCTGGTGGGCCGCGCTCGCCGTGCTGTGGCTGATGCTGATCAGCGCCGTCTATCCGCTGGAGTTCGCGGTGGGCGGCGGCGCCGCGGCGGTCGGTGCGGTCGCCGCGCGGGCCGCCCGGCGGGCGGTGACCGAACGGTGAACGGCTGGCTCCTCGCGGCGGCCGTCGTCCTGGCCGGCGGCGCCGGGGCGGCCCTGTGGGGCGTCGCCACCGGCCCGTTGCGCCGCCGCGCCATCGCCCAGAACCTGTCCACCGCCTTGGTCTGCCCCGGTCTGCTGCTGCTCTCCCAGGGCTACCAGCGCACCTCCTACGTCGACCTCGCCCTGCTGCTCGCGCTGCTCGGCCCGGTCGGCACCCTCGTTTTCGCCCGGCTGCTGGCCGACGAACTCGCCGACGACCCGCCGCGTGCCCGGGGCGCGACCTGGGCGGCCGCCGGCGTCGGCGCGGTGACCGTGGTGGCCCTCTGCGTGGCGACCGGCCCCGGCCGGGCCATGGTGAAGCTCCTGGTGATCGGCGCGCTGCTGATCGCGGGCAACCTGGTCGCCTCCCGCGCGCTGTCCGGTGGCATCACGGGGGTGCGGGGTGGCTGACGTCCGTTCCCCTGTGCGCGGTGCACTCCGTGCGGGGGTGGCTGTCCGCGGTCGCCTGCGGCGGCCTGTGCGGGTTGCGTTGTGGCTGGTCGCGCCGTTGCTCGCGCCCCTTGACCGCCTGCGGCGGTCCGGCGGCGTCGTGTCCGAGGCGGTGATGGCGTGGTGACCGATGCCGTGATCGTCGTCGCGCTGGTGCTCGTGGCCGGGACCGCGACCACCGCCGTGGTCACCCGTGACCCCGTGCGGCAGTCGCTGGTGCTCTCCGTGCTCGGGCTGGTCCTCGCCGTGCTGTTCACCGTCCTGCAGGCACCCGACGTGGGCCTGTCCCAGCTCGCCGTGGGTGCCGCGGTCACCCCGCTGTTGCTGCTGCTGACGGTCCGCAAGGTCCGCCGCCGGGCCAAGGACACCGACGGCAAGGGGAGCACCCGGTGAGCCGGCGGGCCCGGCTGTGGCTCGTGGTGTTCGGCGGTGCCGGCCTCGCCGCGCTGCTCGTCGCCGCCTGTCTCGACCTGCCCTCCTTCGGCGGCCGCAGCCATCCCTACGGCGTCCGCGCCGTGCGCGCCGCCCTCAGCCGGCACACCGCCAACACGATCGCCTCGGTCAACTTCGACCTGCGCGCCTACGACACCCTCGGCGAGATGAGCATCCTGTTCGCCTCGGTGCTCGGCTGCGTCGTCCTGCTGCGCCAGGCCCGCGACGAACACCGTGCCGCCCCACAGCCCGCGGACGTGGCCCGCCCGGTGCGCCGCTACGCCCTCGTCGTGCTGCCCGTCGCCGTGCTCACCGGCCTGTACGTGATCGCCCACGGGCAGCTCAGCCCCGGCGGCGGCTTCCAGGGCGGTGTCGTCACCGCGACCGCCCTGCACCTGCTCTACCTCGGCGCCGACTACCGCGCCCTCGAACGGATCCGCCCGGTCAGCCTGTTCGAGTCCGCGGACGCCCTCGCCGCCTGCGCCTACCTCGTCACCGGCATCGCCTGCCTCCTGGCCGGCGCCGCCTTCCTCGCCAACACACTGCTGCCGTACGGCACCTTCAACACGCTCTCCTCCGGCGGGCTCGTCCCGCTGCTGAACGCGGCCATCGGCATGGAGGTCACCTGCGCGATCGTCGTCCTGCTCGCCCGCTTCCTGGACCAGGCCGTGGAGATCGTGGAGGAGCCGGGGAACGGGCAAGGAAAGGAGAACGGGTGGCAGACGTGATGCACGTCCTGCCGTACCTCGTCGCCGCCTGGGTGTTCCTGGCCGGCGCCTACGGCCTCGCCACCAGCCGCAACCTCATCCACGCCGTGGGCTGTCTGTCCGTCTGCCAGGCCGCCACCTACGTCCTGCTGCTGGCCGTCGGCTACCGCGACGGCGCCACCGCACCGGTGTTCTCCGACATCAAGCCCGGCTCGCGTCCCGTCGTCGACCCTGTGGTGCAGGCGCTCGCGCTGACCGACGTCGTCGTCGGCGCGACGGTCACCGCGCTGCTGCTCGCCCTCGTCGTGCAGATCGCCAAGCGGCACGACACGGTCGATCCCGACGAGCTGTCCGAGCTGCGTGGCTGATGCACCATCTGATCCCGCTGCTCGCCGCGCTGCCGATGCTCGGGGCGGGCGTACTCGTCGCCGTCGGCCGTCGGCTGCCCCGCCTCGCCGCCGAGACCATCGGCTGTCTCTTCTCGGCAGGCACGCTCGCCCTGGCGCTCGTGCTGCTGTCCAACTCCTCGCCGCCCATGGTGGAGTGGGTCGGCGGCTGGCTGCCCGTGAACGGGGAGAGCGTCGGCATCGTCGTCGTCGGGGACGGCCCCGGCCTCGGCCTCGCCGCCCTCGCCTCCCTGCTCACGCTCGCGGCCCTGGCGTACTCCTGGCACTACTTCGACGAGCCGCCGCGCCGGCACGCCGGGTCCTTCCCCGCGCTGATGCTGGCCTTCCAGGCCGGGATGTGCGGCTTCGCGATCGCCGGTGACCTGTTCAACGCGTTCGTGTTCTTCGAGCTGATGAGCGTCGTCGCCTACGCCCTGACCGGCTACCGCATCGACGAACCCAGCGCCGTGCAGGGCGGGCTGACCTTCGCCGTGGTCACCTCCCTCGGCGCCTACGCGATGCTGATGGGCCTCGGCCTGCTGTACGGGCGCACCGGGGAACTGGCGATGACGGCGATCGGGCGCGGCCTCGACGCGCACGGCAGGCCGGACGCCCTGGTCCTGACCGCGTTCGTACTGGTGCTGACCGGGCTGATGGTCAAGGCGGCCGCTGTGCCGTTCCACTTCTGGCTGCCCGACGCGCACGCCGTCGCACCGACCCCGGTGTGCATGCTGCTCTCCGGCGTCATGGTGGAACTCGGCGTGTACGGCGTGTGGCGGGTGTACTCCACCATCTTCTCCGGGCCGGGCGGGGTGCCCGCGGCCGACGCCGGGCACGCCCTGATCGTGCCGGGCGCGCTGAGCGCCGTGGTCGGCGCGGTGATGTGCTGGTACCAGCGGCACATCAAACGGCTGCTCGCCTACTCGACCGTCGCCCACACCGGCCTGTTCCTGCTCGGCATCGGACAGCTCACGCCCGAGGCCGACGACGGCGTGGCGATCTACCTCCTCGGCCACGCCGGGGTGAAGGCCGCGCTGTTCGCCTGCGCCGGCCTCCTCCTGGACCGCTACGGCAGCCTCGACGAACACGCACTGCACGGCCGGGCCCGCCGGATGCGCGGGGTGGCGCTCATGTTCGCCGTCGGCGGGCTCGCCCTGGCCGGACTGCCGCCGTTCGGCACCGGCCTCGGCAAGGCCGTCGGCGAGGAGGCCGCGGGCGGCGCGCTCACCGTGCTCTACGTCGCCGTGTCCGCCCTCACCGCGGGCGCGGTGCTCCGGGTGACCGCACGGGTCTTCTTCGGCCTCGGTCCCAGGCCGCCCGACAGCGAGGAGTACGAGACGACCGGCGCCGACGAGGAACCCGAGACGGAAGGCCGCCTCACCCGCGTTCCCGACACGATGCGGGCCGTCCCGGCGCTGCTGCTGGCCGGCTCGCTCGCCGTCGGCGTGGTGCCCGGCACCGGCACGTCCGTCGCCGACGCCGTCAACGAGGCCGGCTCCGGCGGGGTGCGCAGCGACGTGCACTGGACGCTGCCCGGAGTGCTGCTGGGCCTGCTGTCCTCGCTGCTCGCCGTGGCCCTGGCCGCCGTCGCCGTCACCCGTCCGAAGCTGCTGGCCGCCCCGCACTGGGCGCTGCCGCTGCGCCGTCTGCAGTCCGGACACATCGGCGACTACGTGGCGTGGCTGCTGGTGGGCACGACCCTGCTCGGGGTGCTGGCCCTGCCCGGGGTGCTCGGTGGCTGATCACGTGGCGCCGTAGGAGACGTGCACCTCCTCGAAGCCGAGGGAGCGCAGCAGCCCCTGGAGCATGGCGGTCGTGTTGGCCTCGGCCCGCGTGGTCAGTCCGCTGCCGCGCGCGGCCTCCCCGATGTGCCGGACGGCCAGCTTCTGCACGGCCTGCTCGCTGTTGGGGTTGCCGGAGAACAGGTCGCCGAGGCGGTCGAGCAGGCCGCGCTGCTTGGCGACCGCGTAGGAGTGGTCGGGGTCGAGGGCCGGCCGGCCCAACTGCGCGTGCGGCAGGCGCAGGGTAGCGGTCGTACGGTCGGCGTCGACGCGTACGTCCCGCTCGCCGAGCGCGCCGAGGTCGACGTAGGCGTCGACCGTGCCCGCGCCGACGTACAGGGTGCGCGTGCCGCGGATCGCGTCCGGCAGGAACCGGGCGTCCTTCTCCAGGTCGACGACGACCTGGAAGGTGCCCGAGGCGGCGTCGTAACGGCTCAAGTCCTTGACGGACTTGAGCAGGGCGGGGCCGGAGCGGTCGTGGGTGTCGGTGCCGAAGAGGTCACGCAGGCCCGGCAGCACGCTCAGCCGCAGCCCCGCGAAGAACACGGCGAACACCAGCACCACGGACAGCAGCACCTTCGCCCAGCCGGGCAGACGACGCGACGGACGGGCGGGCGGCGCGGGGGCATCGGTCATGACGACGTCCCTCCTTCCTGAAGACCGCCTGCCCGCCAACGCCACTTCCAGACCGCCTTGTTGGCCTTCAGCGGACGGGCCGGTCACCGGACGGACGCGACCACCACACCCCCTCGCCCCGAGTGAGTCCGGGCAGCCCCAGCTCCATCTCGCGCACCCGCCGGGCCGGCAACTCGCCGGTGATCAGCCAGCCCGCCGGCGCCGGGGCCGTCGCCACGACGTCCGCCGCACAGGCGGCGAGCCGGGCGGTCACCGCGGCCAGCGTGTCCGGCGGCACCTCCGCCTCGAACGCGTGGTACGGCTCGTACACCCGCGTTCCTGCCCGCTCGAGGGCGCGGCGCAGCACGACGGGGGTCAGCCCGCGGAAGTCGGCGGCGGCGCTGACCGGGGAGCAGAAGCCGGAGCGGACCAGGGTGACCCGGTAGTCGGTGACTTCCCAGCCGTGCGGGCCGGTGTGCATCGTCGTGTGGACGGTGTCCTCGATCGCCTGGTGGAAGGCGCGGGGCAGCGCGCCCAGCTCCGTCTCGTAGGCGAACACCCCGCCGGAGCCGGGCGGCCCCGGCGCGCGTGCCGTGGGGACCGGGCCGTCACAGGCGGGGGCAGCCGGTGGCCGAGCGGGCGTAGCCGAGCAGCAGGCGCAGGGCCGTGGCACGGTCCACGGCGGCGTTGCGGCTGATGATGTGCAGGCCGTAGCCGTCCTCCAGGGTGACCAGGTTGCGCGCGACGTCCGCCACCGGGTCGGTGAGGGTGAACTCGCCCGCCGCCGCGCCCAGTTCGAGGATCGTGGAGTAGAGCGCGGTCTCCCGGGCGAAGAGCGAGCCCATCAGCGCGGCGTGCGCGGTGCTGCGGTCGGCCAGGCCGTGCAGCTCGTACAGCAGCCGGTGGTCCGCGTCGTCGGCGTGGGCGGGCAGACCTGACTCGGCGGCGGCGCGCAGCCGCTCGACCGGGTCGCGCAGGGCGTCGGTGACCGCGTGGCGCCGGCCCAGGAAACGCTCCACGGCGCCGCTGTGCACCTCGAAGACGAGGTCGTCGAGCTCGGGGTAGTAGTACAGCACGGACCCCGCCGAGACGCCCGCCTCCGCGGCGATGTCCTTGATCCGCAGCGCGGCGATGCCCCGCTCGGAGATCGCCCGGCCGGCCGCCTCGATCAGCGCCTCGCGGCGCGCGCCCTGGTTCTTCGGTCTCGCCATGCCCGCCATTCTTTACCGGCTGGTTCGAGTTGTTCAAGTGGATCCGGGGTCGAGCTTCGCGGAGTCTGGATCAGGTTTCTTGATTTTTGATGCAAAGAATCGGCGGGTACACCAGTCGGCAGGGACGGTCGGCCGCAACTGCCCACGAGGAGACCCAGGTGCGAGACATCGCCGTGTTCAGCGGAAGCGCCCATCCCGAACTGGCCGAGGAGGTCTGCGCCCAGCTCGGGGTCCCGCTCAGTCCCACCCGGGTGAGCCGGTTCGCCAACGACTGTCTGGAGGTGCAGCTGCGGGCCAACTGCCGGGAGCGGGACGTGTTCCTGATCCAGCCGCTGGTCAGGCCGGTCCAGGAGCATCTGGTCGAGCTGCTGCTGATGTGCGATGCCGCCCGCGGCGCCTCCGCCGCACGCATCAGCGTCGTCCTGCCCCATTACTCCTACGCCCGCTCCGACAAGAAGGACGCGCCGCGCATCTCCCTCGGCGGGCGGCTCGTCGCCGATCTGCTCGTGGCGGCCGGTGCGGGCCGGGTGCTGGCCATGACGCTGCACTCGCCGCAGGTGCACGGCTTCTTCTCGGTCCCGGTGGACCATCTGCACGCCCGGCGTGAACTGGCCGCGTATTTCCGGCGCTACGACCTGAGCCGGACCACGGTGGTCTCGCCGGACCTCGGCAACGCCAAGGAGGCGGCCGCCTTCGCCCGGATGATCGGCGCGCAGGTGGCGGCCGGCGCCAAGCAGCGCTACTCGGACGACCGGGTCAGCATCAGCTCGGTCATCGGTGACGTCGCCGGGCGGGACGTGATCGTCCTCGACGACGAGATAGCCAAGGGCAGTACCGTCCTGGAACTGCTGGAGCGGCTGCGGGAGACCGGGCCGCGCTCGGTGCGGGTGGCGTGCACCCACGGGCTGTTCGCGGCCGGCACGCTCAAGCGGCTCAGCGAGCAGCCGGACGTGCTGGAGATCGTGTGCACCAACACCGTGCCGGTGCCGGCCGAGGAGCGCACCGGCAAGCTGCGCGTCCTCACCGTCGCCCCGGCGCTGGCCGAGGCGGTACGGCGCATCCACAACGGCGAGTCGGTCAGCGCCCTGTTCGACGCACCGCGCGAGACCCCGTGACCGCGCACGGGCGCCACGGGCGGGCGCAGGACGCCGTGAACGCCTGCGGGGCGCCGTGTCCCCGGCGGTCCGCGGACGCTACAGATGGCCGGAAGTCGCTCCGGGCCGGCCCAGCGCCGCGTCCCGGGTCGGCTGCGGCGGCAGCAGCCGGGCGAGGCCGGTCAGCCGCAGCACCCGCAGGGTGAGGGCATGCCTGCACACCAGGTGGATCCGGCCGTCGCGCTCCAGCACGCGTCGCCGGGCCCGGTACAGCAGGCGCAGCCCGGAGCAGTCGAAGAACTCCACCTCGCTCAGGTCGATCACCACGCGGGGCGCGGGGCCTGCGGTGGCCCGGTCGAGGTGCGGGGCGATCTCGGCCGCGGCGGCGATGTCGATCTCGCCGCGGAACTCCAGCACCGTGTGACCCCGGTCGGCGCGGACGCGCAGATGACGCGTGGGCGGCGCAGGGTCCTGCTGCACGACGGCATCGCCTCCAACCCGCTGCGTGGACGGGAACCCCAACAGGGGCTCCCGCTCTGCAAGTTACCCTCGGCCGACAGTATTTGAGCATGTTCGATTGACATATGTCGTCGAATTGCGGCCGAGTTTGATCGGGAGGGTGGCGGGGACCGCGCGGCTCAGTCCATCACCAGCACCAGCTTGCCCGTGGTGCGGCCGGTGTCGCCCAACCGGTGCGCCTCCGCGGCCTCGGCGAGCGGGAAGGTGCCCGCGATCTCGGCGCGCAGCTTCCCGGCCTCCACCAACTCGGCGATCCGCTCCATACCGCTGCGCGAGGCGTCGACCAGCATCCGCACCGCGCGCACCCCGAGCCGCTCGGCCTCCCGGGGGAAGTCGTCGGAGCCCACCGGCAGGATCGACACCACGATCCCGCCCGGCCGCAGCACCCGCAGGGAGTCCACCGAGGTCTCGCCGCCGAGCGTGTCCAGCACCACGTCGACGTCCTTCACCACCCCGGTGACGTCCTGCTCCCGGTAGTCGACGCACTCGTCCACGCCGATGGAGCGCAGGAAGGCGTGCTTGCCGGCGCTCGCCGTGCCGATGACGTACGCGCCGAGGGCCTTGGCGATCTGCACCGCCACATGACCGACACCGCCGGCCGCCGCGTGGATCAGCACCTGCTGCCCGGCCCGCAGCCCGGCCGTCTCCACCAGCGCCTGCCACGCCGTGAGGGACACCAACGGCAGCGCCCCTGCCTGCACATGACCGATCCCGGCGGGCTTCGGGACGAAGGCGCGGGCCGGCCCGGTGACGTACTCCGCGTGCGAGCCGTGACCGAACGGGTACGGCAGCATGCCGAACACCTCGTCGCCCGGCCGGAAGCGGGCGACGCCGATCCCGACCGCCTCGACCACCCCGGAGACGTCCCAGCCGAGCACGAACGGCGGCTCGCCGAGGAAGGCAGGGAAGGCGCGGTGCTTCCAGTCGGTCGGGTTCAGGCCGGCGGCGCGCACCCGCACCAGCATCTCGTTCGGCCGCGGCTTCGGCCGCGGCACCTCCTCCACCTTCAGCACCTCGGGACCGCCGAGGACGTCCTGACGGACGGCGCGCATCGTCGTGTTGTCATCGCTCATGGTCGTCCAGCCTGTCGTCCGGCGGCCGCCGGGACAATGGCATGATGGCCACCCTTCGCTACGATCGTGCCATGAGTGCCAGTGCCACGCGTGCCACGAGTGCGACGAGTGCCATGAGCGCCGTGCCGTCCGGGCGTGTCGAGCGGGTCGCGGTCCTGGCCCTCGACGGCGTCTACCCCTTCGAACTGGGCATGCCCAGCCGCATCTTCGGCCCCACCGGCCGCTACGAGGTGCGGACCTGCACGGCCGACGGGCAACCGGTGCGCACCAACGCCGACTTCGCCGTCGCCGTGGACCACGGGCCCGAGATCCTGGACACCGCCGACACCGTGATCGTCGCGCCCGTCGAACCGGCCCGGGTGACCGCCGACCTGCCCGAGGCGGTGCGGGCCGCGCTCGCCCGCGTCCGCCCCGGCGCGCGGCTCGTCTCCATCTGCACCGGCGCGTTCGTGCTCGCCGCGGCCGGACTGCTGGACGGCCACAAGGCCACCACGCACTGGCTGCTCGCCGACGACTTCCGCCGGATGTTTCCGCACATCGCGCTCGACCCGGACGTGCTGTTCGTCGACGACGGCCGGGTCCTCACCTCCGCCGGCGCCGCGGCCGGCGTCGACCTGTGCCTGTACATCCTGCGCGAGGACCACGGCAGCGCCCTGGCCAACACCATCGCCCGGTGCTGCGTCGTCCCGCCGTTCCGCGACGGCGGGCAGGCGCAGTACATCCAGCGACCGGTGCCCGAGAGCGCCGCCGCGAGCACGGCCGCGACCCGGGCCTGGGCCCTGGAACGCCTCGGTGAGCCGCTCACCCTGGCCGGCCTCGCCGCCCACGCCCGGATGAGCCGGCGCACCTTCGCCCGCCGCTTCGACGACGAGGTCGGCGTCAGCCCCGGCCGCTGGCTCATCCAGCAGCGCGTGGCCCGCGCCCGGCACCTGCTGGAGACCAGCGACCTGCCGGTGGACCAGATCGCCGCCGAGGTCGGCTTCGCCACCGGCGCCTCCCTGCGCCGGCACCTGCACACCGCCATCGGCGTCAGCCCGCAGTCCTACCGCCGCACGTTCCAGGCCACGCGCTGACCGTTCACGCCCCGGCGGCCGCGTACACCCGCTCCCCGCCCACGTACGTCAGCGCCACCCGCGTCTCGCCGAGCGTCTCCGCCGGGGCGGCGAACGGGTCCCGGTCGAGCACCACCAGGTCGGCCAGGGCGCCCACGCGGATTTCGCCCGTGTCGTCCAGGTGGTTCACATGGGCCGAGCCGGACGTGTACGCGGTGAGGGCGGCGGCCAGGGTGAGGCGCTGATCCGGCAGGAACACCGGCCCGTCACCGCCGGGTTCGACACGGTTGACCGCGACGTGCAGACCCTGCAGCGGGTCGGGGCTGCTCACCGGCCAGTCGCTGCCCGCGGCCAGCCGCGCGCCCGAGCGCAGCAGCGAGCCGAACGGGTACTGCCACGCGGCCCGTTCGGGACCGAGGAACGGGATCGTCAGCTCGTCCATCTGCGGTTCGTGCGCCGCCCACAGCGGCTGGATGTTCGCCGCCGCGCCCAGCCGCGCGAAGCGCGGCACGTCGTCGGGGTGCACGACCTGCAGATGCGCCAGATGCGGGCGGGTGTCGCTCGGTCCGTTCGCGTCCCGCGCCGCCTCGACCGCGTCCAGCGCGTCCCGTACGGCCCGGTCGCCGAGCGCGTGGAAGTGGCACTGGAAGCCGAGCGCGTCCAGCTCGGTGACGTACTTCGGCAGCAGAGCGGGATCCACGAAGCTCTTGCCGCGGTTGCCGGTGACGCAGCCGCACCCGTCCAGATACGGCTCCAGCAGCGCCGCCGTACCGTTCTCCGCGACCCCGTCCAGCATCAGCTTCACGCTGCCGGCCCGGAACCGCCCGTGGCTCAGCTCGGCCCGCTTCTCGACGAGTTCGGGGATCTGCTCGGCCCCGCGCTCGCGATCCCACCACAGCGCGCCGCGTACCCGCGCGGTGAGCGAGCCGTCCCGGGCGGCGGCGCGGTACGCCTCGGAAGGGTCCGGCATCCCGGGGAAGTTCCCGACGAGCGCGTCCTGCCAGGCGGTGATTCCGAGCGCGTGCAGGGTGCGCTGGGCGTGCAGCAGCGCCGCCCTCAGATCGGCGGGTGTGGCCGCCGGGGTGAGCCGCCCGACCAGCTGCATCGCCCCTTCCTGCAGTGTCCCGCTCGGCTCGCCCGAGGCATCCCGTTCGATCCGCCCGTCGGCCGGGTCGGGCGTGTCCCGGGTGATGCCGGCGAGGGCGAGGGCGCGGCTGTTCACCCAGGCGCCGTGATGGTCCCGGTTGGGCAGGTACACCGGCCGGTCCGGCACCACCGCGTCCAGCAGCTCCTTCGTCGGCGTACCGCCCGGATACGCCTCCATCGACCAGCCGCCGCCGGTGATCCACTCCCGCTCCGGGTGCGCGGCGGCGTACGCGCGGACGGCCGCGACGCTCTCCTCGGCCGTGCGCGCGCCGGTCAGGTCGCACTGGGACAGCTCCAGGCCGGCCGGCACCGGATGGACGTGCGCGTCCTGGAAGCCGGGCAGCAGCAGCCGCCCGGCGAGGTCGACGATCTCGGTGCGCGGCCCGGCCAGCTCGCGCAGCTCGTCGCCGCCCACCGCGGTGATCCGGCCACCGGTGACGGCCACGGCGGTGGCGGGGCGGCCGCCGGGCGTGAACACGGGTCCGTCGATGAAGAGCAGGTCGGGGTGCATGGGTTCCTTCCGAGGGTGAACGTGGGTCGCGGGCAGGTGGTGCGCGTGGGTCACGGGGCGGTGGTGAGCAGTTCGGGCGTGTCCGCGTCGGTGCCCCGGCCGGTGCGGAAGTACGGCGATCGCCGCCCCCACTTCGCCCACGCCGCCGCGGCGCATCCGGAGACGATCATCATCAGCGGCGTCAGCAGCAGGAACCAGCCGTTGTCCGCCCGCAGCGCGAAGTGGTCGGTGGAGGTGAAGAAGGACCAGCCGAGGTAACCGCCGAGGCCGAGCAGCGCGGCGGCGCTGAGCGCGGGCAGCACCACCGCCCGCACCCCCTGCCAGGGGTCGGTGCGCAGCAGGGCGCGGAAGCGTACGGCGGCGGCGAGCGCGGTGAGCGCGTAGGAGAGGGCGACGACGATCCCGACGGCGTTCACCGTCGCCATGATCATGTCCGACAGACGGGGGATCACCAGCGACAGCGCGGCGACGGCCACGGCCAGCGCCCCGATCAGCAGCGTCCCGGCCGCCGGGGTGCCGTAGCGGGGGCTGACCCGGGACCACACGGGGCCGAGCGTCGCGTCCCGGCCCATCGCGAACATCGCGCGGGCCGTCGGGATCACCCCGGCCTGCAGCGAGGCGACCGCCGAGAACATCAGCGCCACCAGCGGCAGCACGGCCAGCGGCCGGTCCGCCAGCCGGTCGCCGAAGAACGCCAGGCCCTCCGCGCCGTGCCCGACCAGCTCCGGCTCGCTCAGGACCCGCTGGAAGGCGAGGGAACCGAGCAGGAACAGCGCCAGCATCGTCGCCAGCGTGATGAACCCGGCCCGGGACGCGTCACGCGGCTCGCGCACCTCCTCGTTCACGCTGAACGCGGACTCGAAACCCCAGTAGCAGAACACCGACAGCAGCAGCCCCTGCGCGAGCGCCTGCGGGGAGGGCAGGGCGAACGGGTCGAACCACGCCCAGCGGAACGGATGCGGGCCACTGACGAGGCCGTAGCCGCAGAAGCCCAGCAGCACCGCGTACTCGAAGATCAGCAGCCCGGTCTGCAGACGGGCCGCGGTGCGCGCGCCGGTCACCGCGGTGAGCGTGACGGCGGCCAGGACGACGATGCCGCATCCGGTGGTCTGCGCGGTCGAGCCGGCATCGAGGGTCAGCCCCGCGAAGCGGTGCAGCCCGGCGTCCCCGGCCAGTTGCAGCAGGGCCGAGCCGGTGACGGCCGTGGTGTACGCGAGGAACGCCACCGTCGCGACGATGTTCACCCACCCCACCAGGAAGCCGAGCCACGGCGAGAGCGAACGGCCCACCCACACATAGCCGTTGCCCGCGTTGGGCTCGACGCGGTTCAGGCGGGCGTACGCGCCGGCGATGCCCAGGACCGGCAGGAACGCCAGCAGCATGATCGCCGGCAGATGCAGACCGACCACGCCGGCCGTGACGCCCAGGCCGATACCGATGCTGGTCGTGGCCGCCGTACTGGACGCGGCGATGGCGACGCCGTCGAGCACGCCGAGGGTTCTTCGCAGCGCGGGTGGCTGATGGGCCATGCCGGCACTCTCCTCGCACCAGGGGGCCCGGCGGGCCCCGGTGAGCGGACATGAAACTGCCGCCGGGCTTCACAGGTCAACGGTGTTGTCATAAGGTCACGGCTCCCGGAGGCATCGCGCACCCTGGAGGCGTTCCATGACCGACCGTGTCGTCCCGTCCGGCGAGCGCCGCCGCCGGCGGCCCACCAAGACGGGCGTGGTCCTGTCCGAGGAGCTGATCGTCGCCACGGCGCTGCGGCTGATCGAGGAGCACGGCGCGGAGGCGCTCTCCGTGCGCCGTCTGGGCCGTGCCCTGGGCGCCGACCCCAGCTCCCTGTACCGCTACTTCCGGCACACCGACGACCTGATGCTCGCCGTCGCCGACGAGCTGATCGGCCGCGGTCTGCGCACCTGGCGGCCCACCGGCGACTGGCTGGCCGACCTGCGCGACCTCGGCCTGCGCATGCACGCCGGCGCGCTCGCCCACCCGCGGGCGGCGGTGCTCAGCGCGCACCGGGTCACCGGGCGCGGGCACGAGATCGCCGCGGTGGAGGCGATCCTCGGGGTGCTGCGTGGTGCAGGCTTCCCGGACGTGGAGGCCGTCCGCATCTACCACGCCTTCGTCGACCAGGCCCTCGCCTTCGGCGCCCTCGACGCGGCGGGCGTCGCCCTGCCGCCGGCCGCCCGCGAAGCGGAGACCGCGGTGTGGCGGGCCACGTACGCCCGCCTGCCGGCCGCCACCCATCCGCACATTGCCGCCACCGCCCCCCACCTGATCACCACCATGCGCCGCAGCTCCTACCCGGCGGCCCTGGACCTGCTGCTGACCGCGGCGGCGGCCCGGCTGGCGGAGGTGCAGGGGCGGACGCAGTGAGGGCGCGTCGTCCGCGGGGACGGGGAGGCGGCGGCCACACTGGTGGCATGACCACCACAGCTCCGCGCAGCGCGCAGCAGCGCAAGCGCGACACCCTGCACCGGCTCGAACGCGACGTGGACGCCTGGGTCGCGACCGCCGCCGAGGACGGCGCGGCTCCCTATCTGGTCCCACTGTCGTTCGTGTGGGACGGTGCCACCCTGCTGTTCGCGACCCCCGCCGCGAGCCGCACCGGGCGCAATCTCACCGCCACCGGCGTCGCCCGCATCGGCATCGGCCCCACCCGCGACGTCGTCCTCGTCGAGGGCACCGCCACGGCCGTGGAACCGCACGACCTGCCGGAGGAGGACGCCGAGATCTTCGCCGCCAAGACGGGCTTCGACCCGCGCGAACTGACCACGCCCTACCTGTACTTCCGCGTCCTGCCCCGCCGTGTCCAGGCCTGGCGCGAGGCCGACGAACTCGACGGCCGGGAGCTGATGCGCGACGGCCGCTGGCTGGTGACGGACTGAAACCGGGGTATCCGCAGGAGCGAGGGGCGGGCCCTGCCGCCCCGCGTCAACGGACCCGCGGAGGAGACATGCCCCTGTTCACGGCCGGCGTCGTGGTGCTCGACTGTGCCGAACCGGAGAAACTCGCCGAGTTCTACACGGCGTTGCTGGAAGGCGAGCAGGTCGAGGCGACCGCCAACCGAGTGGAGATCCGCGCCGCCGAGGGCACCCGGCTCGCCTTCCGCCGCGACATGAACGCGACCCCGCCGAGCTGGCCGCGCCCCGAGAACTCCCTCCAGGTGCACCTCGACTTCCTGGTCGAGGACCTGGACGAGGCCGAGCGCCGGATCGTGGGCCTGGGCGGGCGGCCCCTGGACACCAAGGACGCCTCCGGCCCGTACGAGGAACGCGGTTACTCCGACCCGGCCGGCCACTCCTTCACCCTGCGCCGCGTCGCCCCCACCGCGCCGAAACTCGGCTGAGCGGCGGGGGCGGCCCGGCCGGTCCGGCGGGCGGCGAGGCCGGTCAGTCCCGGCCGCCCTTGTCCTGCACCGGCCACACACCGGTCGAGCGCTCGATGGCCTTGGCGCCCGTGCGGTCCACGGCGCTGCGCACCGCGGCGAAGATCGCACCCTGCACCGCGGCAGCCAGCAGGATCTCGCCCCAGCCGCGGTCCGGGTCCAGCGCGTCCGGCGCGTCGTCCTCGTGCCGGATCAGCTTCCACGTCTTCTGGAACGCGAGTCCGGCCAGCGCACCACCGGCCCAGCCCAGCACGAAGCCGACGGGCTTGTAGGCGAGCGGGAGCGTCTTCTTCTTCGTCTTGGCCACAGGGTCTCCTCGGGTTGGGGTGTCGTGGGGGACTGCGGGATCAGGGACGGCCGCGGGCCGGCACCTCCTCCGCGGGGCGCACCGGTCCCGGCGCGGTCCCGTCCCCGAAGGGCCGCCCGCCGAGCCGCTCACGGTGATGCGGCGTCAGCCAGCCCGCCAGATCGGGGCCGAGCGGCACGATGCCGGTCGGATTGATGCCGGTGTGCACCTGGTAGTAGTGCCGCTTGATGTGGTCGAAGTCCACGGTGTCGCCGAAGCCGGGTGTCTGGAACAGGTCCCGGGCGTACGCCCACAGCACCTCGTTCTCGGCCAGCTTCCACCGGTTGCACTTGAAGTGGCCGTGGTACACCGGGTCGAAACGCACCAGCGTGGTGAACAGCCGGATGTCGGCCTCGGTGATCGTGTCCCCGACCAGATAGCGCTGCCGCTCCAGCCGGGCCGCGAGCTTCTCCAGCCGCTGGAAGACGCCGGTGCAGGCCGCCTCGTACTCCTCCTGCCCGGTGGCGAAGCCGGCCCGGTAGACGCCGTTGTTGACGTCCTCGTACACCTCCGCCATCACCGTGTCGATCTCGCCCCGCAGCTCCTCCGGGTACAGATCCGGCGCCCCGGGGCGGTGCAGCGCCCGCCACTCGGTGGCCAGGTCCAGCGTGATCCGCTGGTAGTCGTTGGTGACGAGCCGTCCGCTCGGGACGTCCACGATCGCCGGTACGCTCACCCCGCCCGGATAGCCGGTCTCCCGCCGGTCGTAGGCCTCGGCGAGGTAGCGGATGCCCAGCACCGGGTCGCGGCCGTCCGGATCGAGCGTGAAGCGCCAGCTGCGGTCGTCCTGGACCGGGTCGGCGATCGCCATCGACAGCGCGTCCTCCAGGCCGAGCAGCCGCCGCGAGATCACGGCCCGGCTCGCCCACGGGCAGGCCCGGCTGACCACCAGCCGGTACCGCCCGGCCTCCACCGGCCAGCCGTCGCGGCCGTCGGCGGTGATCCGGTCCGCGAAATGACTCCTGGACCGGCTGAAGGCCTTCCTGCCGTATGCGCTGTTGCCGTCGCCGTCCCGCCCCATGACCCGCTCCTCACTGCTGCCGGGGTGCGTTCCTGCCCTTCTGCCTTCCCCGGGTTCCCTGAAACACCTCACCGGCACGGTGTGATCCCCCACGGCCGGGGCAACCGGCTCAGCGTGAGCGGTACACCCACACGACGTGACAGGGAACGCGCGGCGGACCACAGGACGCGGGTCACGGTCCTGGTGGCGCTGGCGGCCAACCTTCTCATCGCGGTCGCCAAGGCGGTCGGCGGCCTCCTCGCGGGCTCGCCCGCGCTGCTGTCGGAGGCGGCGCACTCCGTCGCCGACAGCCTCAACGAGGTCTTCCTGCTGGCGGCGCTGCGCCGCAGCCGCCGCCCCGCAGACCGGCGCCACCCCTTCGGCTACGGCAAGGAACGCTTCTTCTGGTCACTGCTCGCCGCCGTCGGGATCTTCGTGATGGGCGGCTGCTTCTCCGTCTTCCAGGGCTTCCAGGCGCTGCGCGACGGCGCCGAGGAGAGCTTCGGCGGGTACGTCGCCGGGCTGGTCGTCCTCGGTGTGGCCCTGCTCGCCGAGGGCGCCTCGCTGCTGCGGGCCGTGCACCAGGTGCGCCGGCAGGGCGGCGTGGCGGCAGGCATGCGCGACCCGGCGCTGCGCACGGTCGTCGCCGAGGACGGCACGGCGGTGCTCGGCGTCGTGCTGGCCATGACCGGGATGGCGTTGCACATGGCCACCGGGCAGGTCGCCTACGAGGCCGCGGCCTCCTTCGCCATCGGCGTGCTGCTGGTGTGCGTGGCCTACCACCTCGGCCGTGAGGCCCGCGACCAGCTGATCGGGGAGGCCGCCGACCCCGAGGCGAGCGAGCGGATCCGGCGCCTGCTCGACGGGCAGCCGGAGATCGACAGCGTGGAGGCGCTGTTCAGCATGAAGACCGGGCTCGACTCGGCGCTCGTGGCCGCCCGTGTCGACCTGGCGCCGGGGCTGGACAGCGAGCGGGTGGAGGAGGTCTCGGTCCGCATCAAGCGGTCCATCGCCGACGCGGTGCCGGAGGCGGCGCAGATC
This sequence comes from Streptomyces sp. NPDC104814, assembly GCF_055583185.1. NCBI lineage: Bacteria > Bacillati > Actinomycetota > Actinomycetes > Kitasatosporales > Streptomycetaceae > Streptomyces > Streptomyces sp. NPDC104814. The sequence goes on from NZ_JBVJOL010000001.1 coordinate 1,263,326, forward strand.
TTCCTCGACATCACCGACCGCGCCGCGCGCGAGTCGCACGAAAGCCCCGCCGCGACGGGGGAACGCGGCGGGGCCTGACACTCACGTGCCCGCCGCGCGCCCGGCCATGCCCCCCGGCGCACGGATTTTTCCGCGCAGGTGCGGCGCGGGGCGCGGCGAGCGGTCTCGGCGGACCGGGGGAGTCGACTCGCCCACCGGGCCGGTGCATCGGTCCGGGCCGGCCGGTGGCGGAGTGAAAGGTTCCGGCCAGATTCCCCCGTTCGCCGATGTGGCCGAACTTCGCGTCGCCGCATAGATGCCCGAGGCATCTAATGAAGATCGGAACGGCGTACTCATCGTCTGCGAGGTCTTCCATGACGGACTTGACGGACCAGCCGGCACCCGTCGCTTTCCCGCAGGACCGCACCTGCCCCTACCACCCGCCCACCGCCTACGACCCGCTGCGCGCCGGCCCCCCGCTGGCCCGCGTCACCCTCTACGACGGACGTGCCGTCTGGCTGGTGACCGGGCACGCCGTCGCCCGTGACCTCCTCGCCGACCCGCGTCTGTCGACCGACCGCACCCGGCCGGGCTTCCCCGCCCCCTCGCCCCGCTTCACCGCGGGCCGTGACCGCCGGCCGGCGCTGCTGGGCGTGGACGACCCCGAGCACCACGTCCAGCGGCGCATGCTCGTGCCCCGCTTCACGCTCAAGCAGGCGAACGCGTTACGGCCGGACATCCAGCGGATCGTCGACGACCTGCTGGACGCCATGGTCGCCCAGGGGCCGCCCGCGGAGCTGGTCGGCGCGTTCGCGCTGCCCGTGCCCTCGATGGTGATCTGCGCGCTGCTCGGCGTGCCGTACGCCGACCACGAGTTCTTCGAGGAGCAGTCGCGGCGGCTGCTGCGCGGCCCCGGCGTCGAGGACGTCCTCGCGGCACGCGACCGGCTCGAGGCGTACCTCGGCGATCTGATCGATCACAAGGCCGAGCAGGCGGAACCGGGCGACGGCGTCCTCGACGAACTGGTCCACCAGCGGCTGCGCACCGGCGAGGTGACCCGGGCCGACGTCGTCTCGCTGGCGATCATCCTGCTCGTCGCGGGCCACGAGACGACCGCCAACATGATCTCCCTGGGCACCTACACCCTGCTCCAGCACCCCGACCGGCTGGCCGAACTGCGGGCCGACCCGGGGCTGCTGCCCGGCGTGGTGGAGGAGCTGCTGCGGATGCTCTCCATCGCCGACGGGCTGGTGCGCCTGGCCGTCGAGGACATCGAGGTGGCCGGGACGACGATCCGGGCGGGCGAGGGCGTGCTGTTCGCGACGTCGGTCATCAACCGCGACGAGGCGGTCTACGCCGACCCCGACAGCCTGGACTTCGGCCGCTCGGCCCGCCACCACGTGGCCTTCGGCTTCGGCATCCACCAGTGCCTCGGCCAGAACCTCGCCCGCGCCGAGCTGGAGATCGCCCTGCGCACCCTCTTCGAGCGGCTGCCCGGCCTGCGGCTCGCGGTCCCCGCCGAGGAGATCCCCTTCAAGCCCGGAGACACCATCCAGGGGATGCTGGAACTCCCCGTGACCTGGTAAGAGGCTGACGCACCATGCGCATCCACATCGACAGGGACGTCTGCATCGGCGCCGGCCAGTGCGCCCTCGCCGCGCCGAACGTCTTCACCCAGGACGACGACGGCTTCAGCACCCTGGTCCCCGGCCACGACACCCCCACCCCCGACCCGATGACCCGCGAGGCGGCCCGCGCCTGCCCGGTGAACGCGATCACGGTGACCGAAACGACGAACTGACCCCGGCGGAGGTCGCGTCAGGGCGGGCGGCGGGCCGGCCGCGGAAGTCCGGGCGCCGCATCGCCGCGGCGGGGGTGCCGCCCGGGCGGGGTGCCGGTGTGCGGCTTCGGTCCGGCACCGGTGCGTGGCTTCGGTCCGGCGCGGGCGTTCCGCCGGGGGTCGGCACGGCGGGGGTCTTCGGGCCCGGCGTCCGCGTACCGCCCACGCCTGACGCCAGCGGGCGTCTTCGGCCAGGCAGCGGCGTTCCGCCCGGGTCCGGCACGGTGGACGTCTTCGGGACCGGCGCCGGTGTCGGCGTACCGCCTGGGTCCGGCAAGGCGGGCGTCTTCGGTCCGACACCGGCGCCGGCGCTCGCCTCGGCGTGTTGCGGTGCCGGTGGTGTCGTCGATGCGGTGGTCGCCGTGGGGGATCTCGCCGGTCGCCGCCCCCGTTTCCGACGAAGCGACCCTCGAGGCGCATCCGTTACCGGTCCCGCCGTGGGGATGTGCGCGGGCGTCGGCCATCTGTCATCGCGGCGCGATCAGTGTTCGGGCCGCCTCTCGGGCCTCGTCGGCCGGTGCGGTGCTGCCGGTGACGCCGGCCGTGACCATCGCGCCCTCGGCCAGCAGGAACAGCTGCCCGGCCAGCTCCGGCGCCAGCCCGGCCGCCGCGACCAGCCCGGCGAGGTACTCCCGGAACGCCCGCTTGTGCGCCCGCACCTGACGCGCCACCGCCTCGGAGGTGGCGCCCAGCTCGCCGTACGCGTTGATCCACGCGCAGCCGCGGAAGCCCTCCTCGCCGAACCAGCCGCGCAGCCAGTCGAACACGGCCAGGATGCGCTCGCACGGGTCCGTGTGCCGCTCCACATGCGCGGCGAGCCGCCCGCGCCATTGCGTGTCACGCCGCTCCAGATATGCCTCCACCAGCTGCTCCTTCGCCGGGAAGAGCTGGTAGAGCCGCTTGAGCGACAGCCCCGAGGCGCCGCGGATGTCGTCCATGCCGATGGAGCGCACACCGCGCCGGTAGAACAGCTCCTCCGCTGCGTCCAGGGCCCGGGTGCGGGCGGTCGCGCTGTCCACGGGCACGGGGCATCACTCCTCGGTGGTTCCTCGACACGGCGGAGAACAGGGGACGTTGACCTGAGAACGATCGTTCTCTACCTTAGCCGACCAGAAGGAGAACGCTCGTTCTCCCTGCCGTTCCTTCGAGGAGGACCCATGGCCGACCGCCCGCCCCTGCCCCCGTTCACCCGGGAGACCGCGGCCCGGAAGGTGCAGGCCGCCGAGGACGCCTGGAACACCCGGGACCCGCACCAGGTCGCCCTCGCCTACTCCGAGGACTCGGTCTGGCGCAACCGCGACACCTTCCTCACCGGACGCGCCGAGATCATCGGCTTCCTGACCGCCAAGTGGGCTCGCGAGCTGAACTACGCCCTGCGCAAGGACCTGTGGGCCTTCGACGGCAACCGCATCGCCGTCCGCTTCCAGTACGAATGCCACGACACCGACGGCCGGTGGTGGCGCTCCTACGGCAACGAGCTGTGGGAGTTCGACGAGCACGGCCTGATGACCCGGCGCGAGGCCAGCATCGACGACGTACCGATCGAGGAGAACGAGCGCCGCATCCACGGCCCGCGCCCGGAGAGCGAGCGGGGCAGCAGCTTCCCGCTCCGTTAGACCGGCGTCCCGTGGAGGCGATCCGGCGATCTTCGCGTCGCACGAGGCTTAGGCTCGGACCGTCAGCCGCCGACCAAGGCAGGAGCAGCAACGATGCAGTACGTGAAGCTCGGTTCCACAGGTCTGGACGTCTCCCGGATCTGCCTGGGCTGCATGACCTACGGCGTTCCGGACCGCGGCACGCACGAGTGGACCCTGGACGAGGAGGCCTCCCGGCCGTTCATCCGCCAGGCCCTGGACGCCGGGATCAACTTCTTCGACACCGCCAACGTCTACTCCGACGGCACCAGCGAGGAGATCGTCGGCCGCGCGCTGAAGGACTTCGCCCGCCGCGACGACATCGTGCTCGCCACCAAGGTGCACGGCCGGATGCGCCCCGGCCCGAACGGCGGCGGGCTGTCCCGCAAGGCGATCATGTCCGAGCTCGACCGGAGCCTCGCCCGCCTCGGCACCGACTACGTCGACCTCTACCAGATCCACCGCTGGGACCCGCACACTCCCGTCGAGGAGACGATGGAGGCGCTGCACGACGTGGTGAAGGCGGGCAAGGTCCGCTACATCGGGGCGAGTTCGATGTACGCCTGGCAGTTCTCCAAGGCGCAGTACACGGCCGAACGGCACGGCTGGACGAAGTTCGTGTCGATGCAGAACCACTACAACCTCCTCTACCGCGAGGAGGAGCGGGAGATGCTGCCGCTCTGCGCCGACCAGGGCGTGGGCGTCCTGCCGTGGAGCCCCCTCGCCCGCGGCCGGCTCACCCGCGACTGGGGCACCGTCACGGGCCGCAGCACCACCGACAACTTCGGCAGCACCCTCTACCAGGAGGGCGACCGCGCCGTCGTCGAGACCGTCACCCGCATCGCGGACGAGCGCGGTGTCCCCCGTGCCCAGGTCGCCCTGGCCTGGCTGCTCCACCAGGACGTGGTGACCGCCCCGATCGTCGGCGCCTCCAAGCCGCAGCACCTTCAGGACGCGGTGGCCGCCGTCGACCTGACGCTGTCGGAGAAGGAGATCGAGGAACTCCAGCAGCCGTACGTGCCGCACCCGGTCGCCGGTCACTGATCCGCCGGTCCCCGATTCGCCGGTCCCTGACCTGTCGGCCACCGACCCGCCGGGCGCCGACGGGACGGCTCAGGGGCCGGTGCCCGGGCTGAACGGTGTCAGCGTCACCGTGGAGGCGTTGCCGCCGACCGGCACCGGCCCGCCCCGCCACACCACCTTCAGCGACGCGCGCTCGTCGGGCGGCGTGACGAGCAGCGCGGCCGGGGTGGCCGTACGGGCCCCGCTGATCTCGGGGTTGGAGAAGGTCAGCCCGGCCCAGGCGCTCCGGCCCGGCGCCAGCGTCACCGCAGCCGCGGCCGAGCCGTCCCCGCGCCGCGGGTCGGGGCCGAGCTGCCGGCCGGAGGCGTCCACGAACGCCGCCCCCGGGAAGCCGTACACGGTGCAGGTGCGGGTGGAGGTGTTCGTCAGCACGACGGGGAAGTTCTCCTGCCCGGCGCCCGGGTCGTTGCGCCCGACGGCGGCACGCAGATCGCCGGTGTGGCAGCGGGAGGACGCGGCGGGCCGCGCGGACGTCGTGGGCTGCACGGCCCCGGGGACGGCCGTGCCGGTGGGCTCGGCGGCCCCCGGCCCGGCCGTCCTGCTGGGCTCGGCGGAGCCCGGGGCGGCCGTCCTGGTGGGCTCCGTGGAGCCGGTGGCGGTCGTCGCCGGCGGCTGGACGGTGCTCGCGGCCGTGCCGCCGCCGTCACCGCCGCCACAGGCGCTGAGCGCGCCCAGCGCGGCGACCGTGCTCACGAGCAGGACGGGAAATCGCGTGTACGGGGCCATGCCGGACGTCTGCCCAGGGCGCACGGTCGTGATGCCGGGAGCGCGCGGGTTCACTCCGCCAGTCCCTCCGCCAGACCGTCCGCCAAGCCCTCCTCCAGCAGCCCCAGCTCCGCCCAGATCGTCTTGCCGTCGGTGGTGTGCCGGCTGCCCCAGCGCTGGGTCAGCTGGGCGACCAGCAGCAGTCCGCGCCCGCCCTCGTCCCAGGTCTTGGCCCGGCGCAGATGCGGGGCGCTGTGGTTGGTGTCGGACACCTCGCAGATGAGCGTGGTGTCGTCGTGGATCAGCCGCAGCCGGATCGGCGGCGCCCCGTACCGGATGGCGTTGGTGACCAGCTCGCTGACCACCAGCTCGGCGGTGAACGTCGTGTCGCTGAGCGACCAGGCGGCGAGCTGGTCGACGACCTGCTTGCGGATCGGCGCGACCAGCGACGGGTCGGCGGGGATGTCCCAGGTCGCCACCTGCGCGGAGGGCAGCCCCTGGGTGCGCGCCAGCAGCACGGCGACGTCGTCGGCGACTCCGCCCGGCGGCAGCAGTGTGTGCAGGATGTGGTCGCAGGTCTCGTCGAGGGAGCCCGCGTCGGCCTCCAGCGCGCCGCACAGCAGACGGTGCCCGGCGTCGACGTCCCGCTCCCGCGACTCGATCAGCCCGTCCGTGTAGAAGGCCAGCACACTGCCCTCGGCGAGTTCCAGCTCGGTGCATTCGAACGGCAGCCCGCCCACGCCCAGAGGAGGGCCGGACGGCAGGTGCACCCGGCGTGCCGGACCGCCCGGCGGGAGCAGCACCGGCGGGGGATGCCCGGCTCTGGCCAGCGTGCAGCGCCGCGACACCGGGTCGTACACGGCGTACACACAGGTCGCTCCGACCTCGCCGGGGCTGCCCTCGCCGCCTGCCTCCTCCGACAGCCGCAGCACGAGATCGTCGAGATGGGTGAGCAGTTCGTCCGGCGGCAGGTCGATGTCGGCGAGCGTGCGCACGGCGGTACGCAGCCGGCCCATGGTCGCCGACGCCTGCACCCCGTGTCCGACGACGTCCCCGACGACCAGGGCGACCCGCAGTCCGGACAGCGGGATCACGTCGAACCAGTCGCCTCCCACTCCGGAGCGGGCCGCGGGCAGATAGCGGGAGGCGGCCGAGACGGCGGCGCTGCGCGGCAGGGAACGCGGCAGCAGGCTGCGCTGCAGGGCCAGGGCGGTCTCCCGCTCGCGCGAGTAGCGGCGGGCGTTGTCGATGCAGACGGCTGCCCGGGCGGTGATCTCCTCCGCCAGCAGCGCGTCGTCCTCGGTGTAGGGATCGGGGTGGCGGAAGCGGTGGAAGACGGCGACGCCGAGCGTGGAGCCGCGGGCCTGGAGCGGCACCGCCATCGTGGAGTGCACGCCGTACTGGTGGAACAGGCGGTGGCGGCGTTCGTCCCAGGACAGCCACTGCTCCAGGTCGGTGGAGGGAGCGGAGAGGACGATCGCCTGGCCCGCCAGCAGCGCGGCGGCCTGCGGGGAGGGCGCCGGGTACTCCTCCGCGTCGCCCAGCATGGTCACCGCCCCGGGGCTGCCGGGATTCACCGAGTGGTGGGCGGCCCGGCGCAGCACGACCGGCGGGACCAGCCGGGCCGGCGGCTCACCGCCGTACTGGTCGGGGTCGAGCAGGTCGACGCTGACGAAGTCGGCGAGCACCGGCACGCACACGGCAGCCAGCTCCTGGGCGGTGCGCGTGACGTCGAGGGTGGTGCCGATGCGGACGCTGGCCTCGTTGACCAGTTGCAGCCGCTCACGGGACAGGTACTGGTCGGAGAAGTCGTGCGCGGTCACGCACACCCCGCGCACCCGGCCCGCGGCGTCGGTGACGGGGGCCATCCGGGCGAGCCAGGCACGCGGACGGCCCGTACCGCCGACGCGCAGCCGTGTCTGGGTGTCCAGCGGCCGGCCCGTGGTGAGCACCTGCGCGAGCCGGTCCTCGAGGTCGTCGCTCGCCGGGGTCCCGCCGATCTCGGCGAGCCGCAGCCCGCGTACCCGCTCCTCGGGCAGCCCGACGAGCTCCACCATGGCGTCGTTCATCCGGTGCAGCCGCAGCCGCTCGTCGAAGAGGGCGAGGGCGCAGGGGGACTGCACGAGCGCCGCCGCGTCCAGCGCGTCGTCCGGGGGGCGGGGGCCGGTGGTGTCCACGGGGGCGACCACCAGCCAGTGGCTGGGTTCGTCGTCGTGGGGCCTGAGGTGGTGGGCGAGCACCCACACCTCGACCGCACGGCCGTCCCGGTGGCGCAAAGTCACCGTTCCGTCGTGGCGCGATTGCGCCGGACGGGGCGACACGCCCGCCGGGTCGGCCAGCAGACGGGCGGCGGGGCGGCCCACCACCTCCGCGGCGGTCCAGCCGAGCAGGCGCTGCGCACCGGCGTTCCACCCGGTCAGCGTGCCGTCGTCGGCGATGACAGCCCGGGCCGTCGCGGCGTCGTCGAACGGGTGGTCCGGGCTCATCCTCGCACTCCATTGCGCACACTCACAGTGAACGGTGTGTCACTCGGTTCCAGAGTAGTGCGTCCCCGCCGCGCGCGGTCGGGAACCCCCGGCCTTCACCGCCTTCCGCCCTTGATGGTCAAGACGCAAATCCGGACAGCGTGGCGCGTCGTGGCGCCCGGGCAGAAAGCGATACCCCGACTCTTGACGGACGAGCGATGCATCCCGTCAGAATCTGTTCGATCACGTTGTCTTGTGTGTACTTCTGCGCCCTCATGAAAGGGGAGCCGCTGTGTCGGTCACCAGGAGATCGGTCCTCATCGCCTCCGCGGGCGTGCCCGCGGCCACGGCGCTGCTGGGATCCGGGGCGGTCCCGGCCGTGGCGGCGGACCCGGGTGGCGCCGGCCGGAGCACCGTCCCGCTGCGGGACGGCTGGCGTTTCGCGCTGGTGAACCCCGGCGGGATCACCGACCCGACCGGCGCCTACGCGGACGCCGCCGACCCGGGATACGACGACAGCGGCTGGCGCCGGGTGGCCGTACCGCACGACTGGAGCATCGAGCAGACCCCCACCACCGAACACGGCACCACCGCCGGCACCGGCTTCCTGCCCGGCGGGCTCGGCTGGTACCGCCTGTCCTTCACCCTGCCGCCGGCGTACGCGGGCAAGCGGATCGCGGTCGAGTTCGACGGCGTCTACATGGACTCCCGCGTCCACTGCAACGGCACCGAGCTCGGCCGCCACCCCTACGGCTACACCGGTTTCGCCTTCGACCTCACCGGCCATGTGCACACCGACGGGCGCACCGCGAACGTCCTCGCGGTCCAGGTGCGAAACCAGCTGCCGAGCAGCCGCTGGTACTCCGGCAGCGGCATCTACCGCGAGGCCCGCCTGGTCGTCACCGAGCCGGTGCACGTCGCCCGCTGGGGCACCCGGGTCATCACCCCGGAGGTCGGCCCCCACCGGGCCGTGGTGCGCGTGAGCACCGACGTGGTGAACAACTCGGGAGTCCCCGCCGAGGTGGAGGTGGTCTCCCGGATCACCGACCCGCGCGGCCGTACCGTCGCCCGTACGTCGTCGACCGTGCGCGTCACCGGCGAGCACACGGAGGCTCACGAACTGGCCGTTGCCGAGCCGCTGTTGTGGGACTTCGCCACCCCCGAGCACCGTTACGCGCTGCACACCGAACTGCTGGTCGCGGGGCGCACCACGGACACCTGCCGCACTCCCTTCGGTATCCGCACGTTCCGGTTCGACCCCGACGACGGCTTCCACCTCAACGGTGTGCACACCAAGATCAAGGGCGTCGACCTCCACCACGACCTCGGTGCCCTCGGCGCGGCCGTGCACATCGACGCGATCCGCCGCCAGCTGAGCATCATGAAGTCGATGGGCGTCAACGCCCTGCGCACCTCGCACAACCCGCCCGCGCCCGAGGTGATCCGGGTCTGCGAGGAACTGGGCATCGTGATGATGGTCGAGGCGTTCGACTGCTGGCGCACCGGCAAGAACCGGTACGACTACGGCCGCTTCTTCGACGAGTGGTGCGAGAGGGACGCCGCCGAGATGGTGCGCGCCGCCCGCAACTCACCCGCTGTCGTGCTGTGGTCGATCGGCAACGAGATCCCCGATTCCACCTCCACCGCGGGTCTCGCCATGGCGGACCGGATCATCACGGCGATCCGGGCCGCCGACGACACCCGCCCGCTGGTCATCGGCTCCGACAAATACCGGGGACTGCCCGCCAAGGGTTCCCCCGCCGACCTGATGCTGGCCAAGCTCGACGGGCTCGGTCTGAACTACAACACCGCCAAGTCGGTGGACGCCCTGCACGCCGCCTACCCGCACCTGTTCCTCTTCGAGTCCGAATCGTCCTCGGAGACCTCCACCCGCGGCGCGTACCAGGAGCCCGAGCACCTCAACACCGGCGAGAACCACACCCCGGGCCGCCGGGCGACCTCCTCCTACGACAACAACCTCGCCTCGTGGACCATGAGCGGCGAGTACGGCCACAAGAAGGACCGGGACCGCAAGTGGTTCGCCGGGCAGTTCCTGTGGTCCGGCATCGACTACATCGGGGAGCCCACGCCGTACGACGTCTTCCCGGTGAAGGCGTCCTTCTTCGGCGCGGTCGACACGGCCGGCTTCCCCAAGGACATGTACCACCTCTTCAAGAGCCAGTGGACGAGCGAGCCGATGGTCCACCTGCTCCCGATGAGCTGGAACCACGACGAGGGCGAGACGGTCGAGGTCTGGGCCTACGCCAACGTCGACACCGTCGAGCTGTTCCTGAACGGCGAGTCGCTGGGCGTGCGCACCTTCGACCGCAAGAAGACGGTCGATGGCCGGGAGTACCTGGAGACCACCGAACCCACCGGCGACGACAAGACCTTCACCGGCGGCCCCTACCCGGGCAGTTACACCAGCCCCAACGGCAGTGCGGGCAAACTGCACCTGAGCTGGAAGGTGCCCTTCCGGCCGGGTGAGCTGAAGGCGGTCGCCCGCCGCGACGGCCGGACGGTCGCCACCGACGTGCTGCGCACCGCGGGGGAGGCGCACGCCGTGCGACTGACCGCCGACCGCAAGTCCCTCGCCGCGGACGGCCGTTCACTGGTCTTCGTCACCGCCGAGATCGTCGACGCGCACGGCGTGGTGGTGCCCGACGCCGAGCACCTGATCTCCTTCGACGTCACCGGCGGCTCGCTCGCCGGGCTGGACAACGGCCGCCAGGAGAGCGCCGAGCGCTACCAGGCCAGCACCCGCACCGCCTTCCACGGCAAGGCGCTCGCCATCGTCCGTGCGGGCACGAAGCCCGGCGCGCTGCAGGTGACCGCCCGCGCCGAGGGGCTGCGCTCCGGCACGGCGACCGTGCGCACCCGCCCGGCCCGCTCGGCGGCCACCACCCCGCCCGCCGTGTTCGTGCCCGACCTTCCGGCGCCGGCCGTCCACCCGTACGCGGACGCGAGCTACTCCGGCCGCCCCGACACGCTCCCGGCCGCGATGCTCGACGGCGATCCGGCCACCGGCTGGTCCAACGGCTTCAGCAAGGCGCCCACCGGGCTGCTGCCCGGCTTCAGCGGAGCCCGTGCCAAGGACTGGGTGTCGCTGGACTGGGGCCGCACCCGGACCGTCGACCGCGTCGAGGTCTCCTTCACCGCCGACGCCACGCACAGCCTGCCGGCCGCGCTCGCCGTCGACGTCTGGGACGGCCGGCGCTGGCAGCCCGTCAGCGGGGCGAGCACCGACTGGGCCGCCGCCTCCGACGCCCCCACCGTCGTCACCTTCCCCGCGGTGCGCGGCTCCCGCCTGCGCCTGACCCTGACCAGCGCTCACCCGGGCGAGCCGCGGGGCGCGGTCCGGATCAGCCGTTTCCGGGTGCCGGGGGTGTGACGCTCGAGCGGCCCGGGTGCGCGCCGTCCCGCGCACCCGGGCCGCACCGCCTGCGGTACCTCATGACCACTTGCCTGACCTGCGGGTATTTACGCGCGAGTACCCGAGCGGTACCGTGATGGCATGCCAGCTCTGAATGTGGAGTTCAGTGAGCGTGAGCTAGAGGACCTGCGGCAGATCGCCAAGGAGCGCGGTACGTCGATGAAGGCGCTCGTGCGGGAGGCGGCCGCCGCCGACATCGCGCGGCACCGGGCGCTGAAGGAGGGCGCGGAGGCGTTCCGGCGGTTCTTCACGGCCCACGCCGAGGAATTCGCCGTCGCCTTCCCCGACGACGAGCCACCGATGAGCGGCGAGGGGCGGGTCGCCTGAGCGATGGCTTCCGTCGTCCACATCGACGTGCCCTGGCTGCTGCAGCGCCATGAAGAGGTCCTGCCGGAGCAGCCCACCATCAACGACTTCTCCGCGCTCGTCGCCGCCGTCGCCCGGCACCGCGTCGACCCGCCCCGGCTCGGTGTGAACTCCGACCCCGCCTGGCGGGCCGCCGCCCTCCTCCACACCCTGGCCGTGCTCAAGCCGCTGCCCTCGGCCAACGCCCGCTTCGCCTGTTCCACGGCGGTGGCCTACATGTTCGTCAGCGGGGTGGGCATCGACCCGCCGTACGGCGCCCTGGTCGACCTCGCCCGCGACCTGATGTCCGGCAAGGCGGACGTGTACCGCGCCGCCGACCGGCTGCGCTCCTGGCAGATCTGAAGCCGCCGGCTGCGCTGCCGACGGATCCGGACACGTCCCCTGCGGGCCGCCGGCCGAGGGCGGGAGGATCAAGGCCGGCGGCCGTTTCGCGCGGGAGAGCCGCCGTCCCGCGCGGGGCCTCCGAGGAAAGGCCGTGTCCAGTGGACTACAGCGCGTGGCGGGCCGGGACCGTGCGCGCGGCGCGGACCTGTGCGCGCGTTTCACACGGGGCGCGGGCATGTCCGAAAACGCTTGCCACATGGGGGGATCGGGGTGCGGCATTCTGACTTTCTGTCAATGGCGGGGAGGCTCTCCCGGCGGCTTGTTGCGTGCAAGTCAGGTATGCAAGGCTGAGCGCTTCCCGCGCGCCGGAAAGGGCAGGCCGTACCGCGTGTTGCTTTCACGGCGCGCGGAGATCCTGTGTTCCTCCAGCGCGTGGGAAGGAATCCGCTCACCGTGCCCACCCCCCACCCCCCTCGTCCCCCCTTTCCGCCGCCCTTTGCGCACTCCGGCGGCGCCGTGGAGGAATCCGACGAGGCGCTCGCCGCCCGGGCCCGCGGCGGACCCGACGACGACGTCGCCCAGGCCACGGCCCTGCTGATGGCGCGGCACTGGCAGCCGGTGCACGACTACGCCGTCATCTGCCTGGCCTCGTCCGCGCAGGTCGCGGCGATGGTCACGGCCGCCGCGTTCCACCAGGTGCTCGACCGGCTCACGCTGGGGGAGTCCGCCGCCGCGCTGCGCCCGCGGCTGCTGCTGGCCGTACGGGGCACGGTGCGGCAATGGGCCGGCGCCGACCGGATAACGGGGGTTCTGCCGCAGCTGCGCAAACCGGCCGGCGGACGCGGTATGCGGGCTGCCAAGTACATGACAGCGGAAAACCGCCGGCTGACCGAGCGGTCATTCCACGCCCTTCCCGCCGAGGCCCAGTGCCTGCTCTGGCACATCGACGTCGAGGCCGAGCCGGTAACCGTTCCGGCGGGACTGCTCGGCATGACCGAGGAAACCGCGGCAGCCGCTTACGAGGACGCCCGGGAAAAACTCCGCGAGGGCTGTGTCCGCGCCCATCGGGAACTCGCGCCGAGCCAGGACTGCCGCCATCACAACCGTCTTCTCGACATTCCCCTGCGGCGTGGCGGCGGGCTGCTGCCCGAGGTGCGCCGGCATCTCGCCCAGTGCCGCCACTGCAGCGCGGCGGCCGAGCAACTGGAGCACTTCGAGGGCGCGTTGGGCACGCTGCTCGCCGAGGCGGTCCTCGGCTGGGGGGCCCGCCGCTATCGCGACTCCCGGGCCGGCCGCGGCCGGGCCGGCGGCCACGGCAGGGGTTCCGCACGCCACCGCGGCGGCCGCCCGGGCCGTCGGCTGCTGCCGCGCCGCCCTCTGCCCGGGGCCCGGTCCACACGGACACTGCTCACCGGGGCGGGGCTCGCCTCCGGGGTGCTGCTGACCATGTTCCTGGTGACCGGGGCGTGGTCCGACGACGGCCACGGCACCGGCGCGGCCGCCTCGGCCGCCGCCACGGGCGCCCCCGGTTCTCCGGGTACGACCGCCTCGCTGCCGCCCGCCGTCTCCACCGCGCCGCCCGGAGCCGCCGAACTGCCGACCGCGCCGCAGCGCAGCAGGCTGCGCAACGTCGCCGCCGGCCTGTGCCTCGACATCCGCGGCCGTGCTGCCGCCGGCGCCCAGGTCCAGCTCGCGGTGTGCTCCTCGGCCGCGACCCAGCAGTGGTCGTACGACGAGGACGGACTGCTGCGCAGCACGGCCGCGCCCCAGCTGTGCCTGGACTCGCACGCGGACGCCGGGGTCGTCATCCTCGGCCCCTGCGCACCGCGCGGCGACCGGCGGTCCGGTGACGTGCGCTACGACCTCACCGTCCGGGGCGAACTGCTGCCCCGCTGGGACGAGTCGCTCGCCCTGGCAGCGGCGACCGACGACATCGGCGCCGACATCGTCGTCAAGGTCCGCGACGGCTCCGACGCCCGGCGCTGGGTCCGGGACACCCCGCTCCCGTCGTCCGCCTCCCGACCGGCGGTCGGCACGGCCACAGGCCAGGCCCACCCGGCAAACGGCACGTGAGAACCCCCGGCTGCCCGGCACCTCGCCGCCCGTGCCGGACAGCCGACGCCCCACCGAGGGGACGGACCGCGGCTCTCGGGCGCGGAGGGAGACGGGGCGACCGGGGGCCGGCTCGCCGTCGTCCGCTTCGGCCCGGCCGTCGAGCCGGCGACGGGATGCCGGGCGGCGTCATCCGTCCCGCGCCGCCCGCGGGCTCGCCACCCGCGTCGCGCCGCACCTCCGGCTGACGGCCCTGGACCGGGTGTACCGCCCGCCCGAAAACGCCGGGGGCTGACGCCCGGCGTGACCACCGGTGCGGACCTCGGCGCACACCGCCGAACCCCGCCGCGGCGCGCGGCCGTATGCGCGGCGCGGCGCGGTGGCGGCCGCCCAGGGTCACGGCGCGGCCGTCGGTCCCCACTGGCCGGCCAAGGCCGCGCCCGCCTTCCCGGAGCCTCAGCTCGGTGCGCCGCAGCCCCTTGCCCCGCCATGCCGAGAACCATGGCCCGGGGCGCGCCGGTCTCCATGGCCGCAGTGGCGGCCGGAACCCCGGCCCGGGTGGGGTGGCGTCCGTCGTCCCGGAGCCTCATCTCGGTGCGCTGCGGCGCCCCCGGCGCACCGCCCTTGGCCCGCCCGGCGTGCCCCCGGCCTGGCGCGCGCGCCGGCTGAACCGGTCCGGCCGCCGGTCCGGTTCACGGTCCGGTCTCCGGCCCCGGCCCGGTCTCCCGGTCCCGGGCTCCCGGCTCCGGCCCGGTCTCGGTCTCGGCCTCGGCCCCGGCCCGGTCTCGGCCCCGGCCCGGCCTCCCGGTCCCGGGCTCCCGGCCCCGGCCCGGTCTCGGCCTCGGTCCGGCCTCCCGGCCCCGGCCCGGCCGGGCGGCCGGCCCCCACGGGCCGCCCTGTTCGGGGCTGCTTCCGTCGCCCCGTCAGCTCAGCTGGGGGTGCCGCGGGCGAGGTGGAGGACTTGGGGCCAGTCGAGGCTGGGGTGGGGGCGGGTCGCTGCGGCGCGGGCGCGGGGGACGCGTACGCGTAGGGCGCCGGGGGCGATCCGGCAGACGACAGGGGAGGGCAGCACGACATGCTCGCCGTCGATCCCGGCCGCGACGGTCGCGGTGTCCGCGGTGACGACCACCTCACCGGCGGTCAGCCGGGTGAGGCCGCCCCCGCGCGCCCCCCGTACCGCCCGCGCCGCCTGTGCGGCGTTGGCGACGTGCACGCACAGCACTCCGAGCAGGCCGCGGTCCAGGCCGCCCCGGTGGCTCTGCCCCCGCCCCAGGGCGTACGTGTAGGGGTTGTTGCTGACCAGCACCGCCTGCAGGCCCTCGGCCCGACGGCCGTCGGAGCGCATGCTCAGCCGGGGCGCGTCGTCACCCGTGAGGAGCTCCGGCAGGTCGCGCAGCGCCGTACGCACCTTGGCGTTCCGGTACGCGGAGTCGCCCACCACGGCCGCATAGGTGCCGAACGAGGCGTTGTTGACGAAGACCCGCCCGGCCGCGAAACCGAGGTCGACGCGGCGGTCCACCCCGTCGGTCAGGGCCTGCAGCGCCGCGGCCGGGTCGTCGCGGTCGAGACCGAGGTCCAGGGCGAAGTGATTGCGGGTGCCCGCGGGCACGACCACGAACGGAAGGTCGTGCTCATGGGCCACCTCGGCCACCAGGGCCTGGGTGCCGTCCCCGCCCGCCACCGCCAGGAGGTCCGCTCCCTCGGCGACGGCCCGCCGGGCCAGGCCGGCCGCGTCCTGCCGACCGGCGTCGAGCAGGGTCACCGAGGCGCCGGCGGCCAGGGCCCGTTCCACCAGATGGAACCGCCCCACCTTGCCACCGCCGGAGCGTGGGTTCATCAAGATCCACGGGCGTTCCGCCGTCTTGGCCGCCGCGGGTGCGGCCGCGTCCGGGGCGGACGCGTGGGGCGGGGCCACGGCGCTGCGGGCCGCGGTCGCGGCGAGCACCAGCAGGGCGGCGCTGATCACGGCCGGGCCGAGCATGCCGTGGGCGGCGTACAGGCCCAGGACCGCGAGGGGCGCGCCCACGGCCACGGCCGCGCCCACGGCGCGCACCACGCCGGTGTGGGCCAGCGTCCACCACACGCCGACGGCCGCGAGGGCCAGCCCGGCCATGCCGAGCAGGATCCACAGCGCGCTGCGCAGCCCGGCCACGACCAGGGGCACGAGGATGCCGGCCAGCAGCGCGAGCAGAGCCGAACGCGCCCGCCACACGGCGGCGCGCCCCGTGCCGGGGGCAGGGACGCCGCGACGGGCCGGGCCGTCGGACCGGTCCCGTCGCGACAGGGAGTGGACCACGGGGTGTCCTTTCCCGGGGGAGCTTTCACGAGGTGCGCCGGACGCGGCTCACCTGTCGCCGCGCGGCACCGTGTCGAAGGGGTCGCCGAAGTCCTCCTTCCGGGCGACGCACAGGGCCCAGATGATGAACCCGGACATGGTGATCATGATGACGGACCACACCGGGTAGTACGGCAGCGAGAGGAAGTTGGCGATGATGACGAGTCCGGCGATGGCGACGCCGAGGACCCGGGCCCACGTCGCCGCCTGGAACAGCCCGATGCTGATCACCACGGCGACCACGCCCAGGGCGAGGTGGATCCAGCCCCAGCCGGTGAGGTCGAACTGGAAGACGTAGTTGCGGGTGTTGAGGAACACGTCGTCCTCGGCGATTGCCATGATGCCGCGGAAGATGTCGAGAAGTCCCACCAGCGTGAGCATGACGCCGGCGAAGGTCATCAGGCCCGCGGCCCATGCGAACTTCGTGGAGTGCGCCGCCCGGGGCGCGTGGGTGGCGGTCATATGTCTGCCTCGTTTCCCTGTCCGCGCTCAGCGGGGTGCGGATGCGGTGGTGGTGCCGGATGCGGATGCCGCGGTGGCGCCGGAACCCCCAGGGGTGCCGGTCTCGCTCAGCACCAGCGCCTTGGCCCTGCGGAACTCCTCCTCCGTGATGTCTCCGCGGGTGCGCATGTCGGACAACTTGACCAGTTCGTCGGCGCTGGTGGGACGCTCACTGCCGCCCGCCGTCTTCTTGATGTAGGCGTCGAACTCCGCCTGCTGGGCTCGGGCGTGGGAGATCTCCCGGTGCCCCATGCTCTTGCCGCGGGCGATGACGTACACGAAGACGCCGAGGAAGGGCAGTACGACGACGAAGATCAACCAGCCGGTCTTGCCCCAGCCGCTCAGCTCGTCGTCGCGGAAGATGTCGCCGATGATCCGGAAGAGCAGCACGAACCACATGATCCACAGGAAGAACCACAGCATGGTCCAGAACATGCTCAGGAGCGGGTAGTCGTAGGCGAGTTCCATGGGGTACTCATCTCTCTTCTCGGTTCCGGGCGCGCTTTTCGCCGCCGTCCCCGGCTGGTCTCAGCGTGCACACGCCGAGGGTGCGGGGGCCTCACCCGCGGCGGGTGAAGTCCCCGTCCGCTTCGCTCAGGGGCCCGCCCCGCCCGGTTGCGCCGCCCCGGCGGGCGGCCCTGCCGCGGCGGGCCGTCCGGTCGCCGCGGCGAGCACGGCGAGCAGCGCGAGAACGACGACGACCAGGGCGACCACCAGGACCACGGCTCCCACCGTCGGGTAGTTCCACAGCACCAGGGCGAGCGCTCCCAGCCCGATGACGACGCCGGTGGTCCACGAGCGGTGGCCGGCCAGCCAGCGGCCGGTGGCGCCGGTGTTCACGCCGGCGTCCCGCAGCGCACGGCCCGCCGCCGACGTACCGCGTCCCGTCAGGGACCGTGTTGCGCGCGCGACCCGGCTCGGGCCGTACAGGAACGCCGCGAGGGCCGTGATCACGGAGACGATCAGCAGGGTGCGGGCGCTGTTGCGCAGGAAGCGGACGAAGAGGTCGTAGACCACCGCGGCGGCGTCGGGGGGCAGCGCGGAGGGTGGCACCGAGTCGAGATAGACGCGGCGGACGACGGCCAGGCCGACCAGCAGCACGATCATCATCACGCCCACGCCGCAGGCCGTGATCAGCAGCATCATCCGGTGCGCGGGGGCGGTCCAGACGGCGAGGGCGGCGAGTACGAGGGTGAGCACGGGCAGCCAGGCGCCCATGATGTCCAGCAGGCGCACGGCGTCCTGCGCCTTGGAGAGCTTGGCGGTCTCGAACAAGGTGATCTGCCGGTCCGGCGTGGGGATCGCGGAGGCCTTCTCGAATCCCTGGTCGGCCAGCCGCTGTTTGACCTGGTCCACCAGCGGGCCGAGGTCCAGTGTGATCTTGTCGCCCTGGGCCCGCACCGCCCTGCTCTCGTCGCCGGTCAGCATGCCCACCACCGACGCGTGGGCCCGCCGGTTGGCGCCTTCCCACACCTGCTGGAAGACGTCGCTGGTGACCACGCGGTCCACGATCCCGTGCACGGCGTTCGTCAGGGCACCGCGCAGGGGTCCGGCCAGAGCGGAGGACTTGTCCACGACGGCGGGCGGGGCGCCCGCGTTCGCCAGTGCCTTGCTCAGCGACGCCGTCACGGCGTCGACGTCCACGTTCGCCACGACGCGGGCCGTCAGCCGGTCGGTGACGACCCGCTGGACCGCCGGCTCCTTCGCCAGCGGGGCGACGGTCTGGACATAACGGCCGGTGTCGGTGACCGTGGCGTCCACCCAGGCCGCGACCACGGCCAGCGGGGCGAGGAGCAGGGTGATGACCAGCAGGACGGACGCCCCCGCGTAGCGCGTCCTGCGATGACGGACGGTGGCGGCCCGGTGCAGTCGCCGGTAACGGGCGTGCTCCTCGGCGCTGAGCACCACGGTGTCGTTGTCGTCGTCGCGGCCGGGGCCCGGGCTCTCGGTGGACGTCTTCGAGGCCATGGCAACTCCTCGGGTGTCGGGTCGTCACGCAGGCGGCGGGCCGGATCCTGAGCGGCCCCTTCTCGACGCGGCCCGCAGCGCCAGGGCCAGCCCCACTTCGGCGACGCCGAGCAGCACCAGCCACAGGCCGAGCAGCCGGGTCAGGGCCACGGCCGACTCCGAGGGCAGGGCCAGCACCACCACACCGGCCACCGCCGCGAGGGCGGCGACGCCGAGGACGAACCCGCGGTGCGGCAGGGCCTTGACGGCGAGGGCCGCCCAGGCGGTCAGCAGGCCGCTCACGAGCCACACGACGCCGGTGATCAGCGACAGCGCGGCGATCGTCTGCAGGGGGTGCCGCAGGCACAGGACTCCGGCCAGCACGTAGAGCACCGCGACGAGCAGGCCGGTGTGCCGGTCGCCGCGTTCACGGGCGAACGCGGCCACGAAGCGGAAACCACCGGTCACCAGCAGGTACAGCCCGATGAGTACGGCCAGCACGTGCAGCGTCTCGTCGGGCCAGGCCAGGATCAGCACGCCGGGCACCAGCGTCGTCATCGCCGAGCCCAGCAACCAGGCCCAGGAACCGCCGAGCTCCGCGAGCTGCCGTTCGGGGTCGGCACCCCGGGCGGGCTCCGCCGCGGTCCGATCCGCGAAGTCCCCGCCCGGGGCGTGCGATGTCCCGTCGACCGGAGGTTCGGATCCGGAGAGCGGCGCCGGGCCACGCGACACGGTCATGGTTCCTCCTCGCGTGAGGGCGGCGCGCCCACCGGACCGGTGACAGGACGCCGTGCGGGACTCCCGCACCCCCACAGCGTCGCTCGCGTGAGCCCGGACAGGGTCACCCACGACGGGTGATCCGTGCGGGCGGGGTGGGCGGTGGGCTGGATGCCGACACGCGATCGGGCCCAGGGAGGCGAAGCGCGACGCCATGAACGAAGCCACCGAGGCGCAGACGCACGCATCCGGGAAGGCCGGCACCGCCTCCGGGTCCGCGCGGCCGTCGGGACGGCTCGCGACGGCGGTCGCCCTCGCCCGGCCCGTGCTGATCGCGGCCGTCCTGCTCACCGCCTACTATCTGCTCCCGCTGGACCGGACCGGCACGGTCCGCACCACGGCGGTGTTGGCCGCCGGGCTGCTCGGTGTGGTCGTCGTCTTCGCCTGGGAGGCGTGGACCATCGCCCGTTCGCCCCATCCGCGGCTGAGAGCCGTCGAAGCGCTCACGGTCACGGTGCTGCTGTTCCTGGTCCTCTTCGCCTGCGCCTACTACCTGCTGGAGCGGCATGCACCCGGCTCCTTCAGCGCACCGCTCAGCAGGACCGACGCGCTCTACTTCACGCTGACCACCTTCACCACCGTCGGCTTCGGGGACATCACCGCCCGCTCGGAGACGGGACGCGTGGTGACGATGCTGCAGATGGTGGGCGGGCTGATGCTCTTCGGCGTCGCCGCGCGCATCCTCGCCCACGCCGTGCAGACCGGATTGCGGCGCAAGGCCGGGCAGGGGCCGGAACCGGGCCGGGAGGAGCGGGAAACCGAGAGGAAGCCATGATCACATCCACGACCGTCCATGCCGCGGCCTCGCCGTCCGAACGGGCGGCGTACGGCAAGGACGCGCGCAAGCGCGCCTCACGCTCCTGCCAGGGCTGGTTCGAGGCGTCACGGCAGCGGCCCGACCCGGTCACCGTCCTGCAGGAACAGTCGGCCACCCGCCTGAGCGACCTGGTGCCGATCCGGTACGGCCGCATGCTCGAGTCGCCGTTCCGCTTCTACCGGGGAGCCGCGGCCCTCATGGCCATGGACCTCGCGGGGCTCCCGCACTCCGGTCTGACCGTGCAGCTGTGCGGCGACGCCCACCTGCTGAACTTCCGGCTGCTGGCCTCACCCGAGCGGCACCTGGTCTTCGACATCAACGACTTCGACGAGACCCTGCCCGGTCCGTTCGAATGGGACGTCAAACGACTCGCGGCCAGCTTCGTGATCGCCGGCCGCGGCAACGGCTTCTCCGCCGCGCAACAGGACAGCGCCGTACGCGAGTGCGTGCGGGCCTACCGCACCCGTATGCGGGAGTTCGCCGCGATGCCGACGCTGGACGTCTGGTACGCGCAGGACGACGCGGACCGGATGCAGTCGCTGATGGCGTCGTCGATGACCAAGCAGCACAGGCGCCGTACCGCCGAGGCGGCGGCCCGGGCCCGCACCCGCACCCATCTCGAGGCCTTCGACAAGCTCACCCGGGTCACCGCCGACGGCCGGCGCATCGCCCCGGACCCCCCGCTCATCACCCCCCTGCGGGACCTGCTGGCCGACGCCTCCGACGCCTCCGACGACCGGCAGGAGAAGGAGCTGCGGACCGTCGTGGAGAGCTATGCGCGGACCCTCTCGTCGGAGCGCCGTTTCCTGCTGGGCCGCTTCCGGCTCGTCGACATGGCCCGCAAGGTGGTGGGCGTCGGCAGCGTCGGCACCCGCTGCTGGATCCTGCTCATGCTCGGCAGGGGAGACGACGATCCGCTGCTGCTGCAGGCCAAGGAGGCACAGGAGTCGGTGCTGGCAGCCCACACCGGCGGCCCCGCCTACGACAACCAGGGCCGCCGCGTGGTGGCCGGGCAACGGCTGATCCAGACGACCAGTGACATCTTCCTCGGCTGGACCCACGCGGTCGGCCTGGACGGCGTCGGGAGGGACTTCTACGTCCGCCAGCTGCGGGACTGGAAGGGCATCGCCCGCCCGGAGACCATGGACCCCGGACTGTTCCGCCTGTTCGCCCACCTGTGCGGGGCGGCCCTGGCCCGGGCCCACGCCCGGTCCGGAGATCCGGTGGCGATCGCGGCCTACCTGGGCGGCAGCGACCGGTTCGATCGCGCGTTGAGCCTCTTCGCCCAGGCGTATGCCGACCAGAACGAGCGGGATGTGCAGGCCCTGGCCTCGGCCGTCGCCTCGGGCCGGGTCCGGGCGACGAGCACGGTGTGACCCCGGGCGCTGTGTGCCCCCGGGCGACCGGCCCGGGGACGCTCCTCAGTCCGGCAGCCGTCGCATCTCCAGCACCCGCAGCCCGAGCGACTGGCAGCGGCCCAGCAGCCCGAACAGGTGAGCCTCGTCGACGACAGGGCCGAACAGCACCGTCTCGTCGGAGATCACCACGTGGTCCAGCTCCGGGAAGACCTTGGCCAGGGTCTCCGAGAGGTGTCCCTCGACGCGGATCTCGTAGCGCATGTGCCGCTTCCTCCCGCCGTCGGCCGACGGCAGTCCGGTGGCCTTCACCCTCCATGGTCGATCGGGCGGGCACCCGTCGGTTCACCCCGCGCAGGTGAGACGCCCGGGACGCGGGTGCCGTCAGTGCTTGAGCACCACCTTGAACGAGATGATCAGCAGCCCGAGGAGCAGATTGACGCCGGCGGTGAGGACCATCTCACGCCCCGTCGCCCCGGCCCGTCGTGCCGCGGCCACCGACCACCCCACCTGACCGCTCACGGCCACGGCGACCGCCAGCCAGAGCGTCCCGGTCACATCCAGTCCGAGCAGGGGGCTGACCGCCACCGCGACGGCCGGCGGCACGGCCGCCTTCACGATCGGCCACTCGTCACGGCACACGTGCAGGACGGTGGCCCGGTCGAGAGCACGGCGCGCCAGGCGGGCCCCGAAAAGCTGCGCGTGCACATGCGCCACCCAGAACACCACCCCGCTCAGGAGCAGCAGCACGACCACTTCCAGCCGGGGGAAGTCGCCCAGCGTGCCGGCGCCGATCACCACGGTGGCGGCGAGCAGGGAGCCGTAGACGCCACCCGTGTAGTCGGCGTGCGCCCTGCGCTCCTTCCGGCGTGCACGCGAGGCCGCCTGGTCGTGTGTCAGCATCGCCACTCCGTTCACGGGGGGAGGGGACCGTCCCGCGGGCACCCGGCACCGAGCCGACCGCGACAAAGGCGCGCGCCCTCGACGTCGCGCGAACCGGCAGGCACTCGTCCCCATCCCACCCCGCTCGCGCTGTGCGTACCTCACCCCGTGCGGGGGAGGGGACGCGCCGGGCTCACAGCAGGCCCAGCTCACGCGCCCGGCGCACCGCGTCGTACCTCCGGTTCACCGCGAGCTTGCGGTAGACGCTCTTGACGTGGGTCTTCACCGTGTTCACCGACACGTACAGGTCGGCGGCGATGTCCTCGGTCGACAGCATCTGCGCGAGCCGCGCCAGGACGTCGCGCTCCCGGGCGCTCAGCTCCTCGACCAGCAGGGGCTCGGGTCCCGCGTCGAGGGCCGCGCCGTCCGGCGTGAGCCACCCGGCGGCGAGAGCCCGCAACGGCGGGTGCGCCAGGAGCGGTTCGAGCCAGCCGCCCGCCTCCAGGAAGGGGCGGCGCAGGCGGTCCTGCCTGGAGGCCGCCAGAGCGCCGGCGACCAGCCGCCGGGCGGCGGTCACCTCGCCGGCCGCGTCCGCGGCCCGCGCCCGCACCAGCGTGGCGCGGACCCGTACGGCGGGGCCGATCCGCTCCTCGCCCGGCATGCCGTCGAGCGTGCTGAGGGCCGTCTGCGGGTTCCCGGCGGCGAGCTGCGCCGACGCCATGCCCACCGCACACGCCGGCTCCTCGTCGGCCACGTCCCGCAGCACCTTCGCCGCCTCCTCGGGGCGGCCCTCGACGAGATGGGCGGTCGACGCGATCAGCGCGGCGTGACCTTGGGCCCACGGGGAGGCGGCATCCGTCGGCGTCACCGCCTCGGCGGCCGACACGGCGTCGCGCGCCCTTCCCCGCGCCAGCAGCAGCCGGGCCCGGGCGATGGACCGTCCGGCGGCGGTGACCGGGTCCTCGGCGGCCGTACCGGGTGTCTGGTCGATCAGCTCCTGGGCCCGGCTCAGTTCGTTGCGCTCGACGGCCACCGCGGCCAGGACCAGCCGCCCGAGGCCCTCGCCGTGGTGCCGGGGGGAGCCCGGCCCTTCCGCCGCGGCCAGCGCGGCGGTGGCACGGCGCTCCGCCCGGCCCGGCCATCCGTCGAGATAGTCGAGCAGCGCCAGGTGGCCGAGGGAGTCCTGCCGTGCGACGGCGGTCGCGGCGTCGTCCTGGCCGTCCGCGACGGCGCCCAGGGCTTTGCGGGCCTCGTCGAAGTCTCCGGCCCACAGGCGCGCCGACCCCACGTGGGTGAGCACCAGTGCGGGCAGCTCCGGGTGCCGGTCGAGCAGTCGCGCGGGCACCTCCCGCTGGAGTTCACGGGCCGCCCGTGCCGCCTGCTCCGCCCGGCGCGGCGCTCCGGAGAGCCGCGCCGCCATCACCTCGAGCAGAGCGCAGCTCAACTGGGCGGCCGCATCTCCCTGCTCGTCGGCTGACAGACGCGCCACGGCGTGCCGCAGATCCGCCAGACCGTGCCGCAGATTGTGCTCCGACAGCTCACGGGCCGCACGGACGAGATACGTCTCGGGTCCGGCCGGGCCTGGTTCCATGCCGTCGATCAGGTCGGCCAGGTCGTCGGAGGACGGACCGGCGAGCAGCTGACCGATCGCCAGTTCGTCGACCAGGGTGCGGGCGGTGAAGTCCCAGTCGCCGCCGGCCGCGCCGTGGGCGAGCGTCTCGGGCAGCGCCCCGTGGCGCCGGAACCAGTGCGCCGCGCTGCGGTGCAGTTCCGGCTCCAGTTCGGGTGAGCGCTCCCGCAGGCGCACGCGGAGGATCTCACGGAACAGCGGATGGAGCCGGTACCAGGCGTGTCCGAGATCCTCGACGAACGCGTTCTCACGGTGCAGAGCCGTGAGGAGGGCCGCGGCGTCGGGCTGTCCGGTCAGCGTGTTCACCAGGTCTGCGCAGAAGCGGTCGACGACGCTGACCCGCAGCAGCAGTTCCTGGGTGCGGGGCTGCTGCCGCTTGAGCACCTCGGCCAGCAGGAAGTCGGCGACGGTGCTGTGCCCGGCCTCGAACTCCTTCAGATAACGCTCCGGATCCGGGTGGTGCCGCGCGGCCAGGGCGCACAGCCGCAGGCCGGCCGCCCAGCCGCGGGTGCGCTCCACCAGGGCACGCGCCGCGGGGGTGGTCAGCCGCAGGCCGTGCAGGTCGAGCAGTGCGACGGCCTCCTCGACGGTGAAGGCCAGTTCGTTCCCCCGGACCTCGGTGAGCAGCCCGGCCGCCCGGTACCTGTGCAGCGGCAGCAGCGGCTCGGTTCGGGTGACCAGGACCAGGCGCAGCGCCGGCCCGGCGTGGCGCAGGACGAAGGCCAGCTGCTCCGAGAGTTCCGGGGTGGCGCGGTCGTACTCGTCGAGCACCACGGTCACGGGCCGGCCGCTGTCCCGCAGACGCCCCGCGATACGGCTCAGCAGGGCGTGACCGGGCCGGGTCCCGCCGGAGGCGACCTCGTCGCCGGGCTGGAGCACCCCGCTCAGATGCAGCGCCCTGACCAGGTACGGCCAGAACATGTCGGGTCCGCGGACCACCGCGTCCAGCGTGAGCCAGGCGACCGGCTGACGCAGGCCGTCGGCCCAGTCGGCCACGAGCAGGGTCTTGCCGGCGCCCGCCGCCCCGTTGACCATCACCAGCGGCGTGGAACCGGACGCGTCGAGAAGGCCGGTCAGCCGTTTTCGGCGGAGGAAGGTCGAGGGCCGGGCCGGGAGAGCGAACCGGGTCAGCAGATACGGGTCGCCCAGTGGATCGATGTCGTCGGCGGCATTGTACGGATGGATTTCGTCGTCGCCTGTCACCGCGTTCACCACCGTCTGGTCACGGCTGCCCCCAAGACCACCATGACATCCTTTCGGCCCAGGAGCGCGGCGGGCGGTTCGGGGCCGGGGCCCGGCGCGGGGTTCTCTCACCCGCGGTGGGTGATGCCCGGGCCCCGCCGTGTGCGGACGCTGGACGCGTGCCGGGCGGCCCGGCCCCGTGCCGAAGGGCACGTCTGTGCGTGGAGGAAACCGTGAACGCCTACCCGCCCATCGCCGACCACGGAATGGTCGGCGATCTTCAGACTGCTGCCCTGGTGTCCTCCGGCGGATCCATCGACTGGTGGTGCAGCCCCCGCTTCGACTCGCCCAGTCTCTTCGCCTCGCTCCTGGACAGTGAGCGCGGCGGCCACTGCCGGCTCGCCGCGCATTCCTCCACCGGGAGCGGGATGACCGTCCGGCAGCTGTACTTGTCCGACACCGCGATCCTGGTCACCCGGTTCATGGCTCCCGACGGGGTGGCCGAGGTGGCCGACTTCATGCCGCCCATCGATTCCGCGCGGGCCGAGGACCGCCACCGTCTCGTGCGGGTCGCACGGGTCGTACGCGGCAGCGTCCCCTTCGCCCTGGAGTGCCGGCCGCGCTTCGACTACGCCCGGGCCTCCCACACGCTCGAACTGCCCGACGACCACTGCGCCGTGTTCCACGGTCCGGGCACCGACCTGCACGTGCAGACCACGGGCGGTGTCGCGCTGCGCGCCGACGGTGACGACGTCACCGCCCGGTTCACGCTGTCGGCGGGCGAAGCCGCGGCGATCGTGCTGACCAGCGCGGCGGCGGGCGGCCCCACCCCCGAACGCCCCTCGCTGGACGCGGTCGCCGACGACTTCGAGGCGTGCCGCTCGTTCTGGCTGTCGTGGCTGCACTCGGGCACCTACCGCGGCCGCTGGCAGGACATGGTGAACCGCTCCGCGATCACCCTGAAGCTGCTCACGTACGCCCCGACCGGCGCCCCCATCGCCGCCGCCACCATGGGGCTGCCGGAGCAGATCGGCGGCGAGCGCAACTGGGACTACCGCTACACCTGGGTGCGGGACGCCTCCCTCTCGGTGCGGGCGCTGCTCGACCTCGGTTTCCACGACGAGGCGCACGCCTTCCGCCGCTGGCTGCGCGACCGCATCGAGGCCCGGGACGCCACCGGCGGCGACCCCCTGCAGATCATGTACCGCATCGACGGCGACCCCCACCTGACCGAGGAGGTCCTGAGCCACCTGGAGGGATACCAGGGCTCGTATCCCGTGCGCGCCGGAAACGCGGCCGCCGACCAGCTCCAGCTGGACATCTACGGCGAGGCCTCGGACGCCCTGATCGTGGGTGGTGACGTCGGCGCCATCCGGGGCTGGAAGGCGCTCGGCGAGGTCCTCGACTGGCTCGTCGAGCACTGGGACCAGCCGGACGAGGGCATCTGGGAGACCCGGGGCGGCCGGCAGGACTTCACCTACAGCCGTCTGATGACCTGGGTGGCGTTCGACCGCGGTGTCAGAGCCGCCCGCGACTTCTCCCGCCCGGCCGACACCGACCGGTGGACCCGGGCGCGGGATGAGGTCTTCCGCCAGATCGTCGAGCGCGGCTGGCACGACAAGCGCAAGGCGTTCGTGCAGCACTACGCCGCCGACGTCCTGGACGCCTCCCTGCTGCTCATGCCCAAGGTCGGCTTCCTCTCCCCCCGCGACCCCGACTGGCTCAGCACCCTGGACGCCATGGACGGCGAACTGGTCAGCGACAGCCTCGTCTACCGCTACGACCCGGCTGCCTCCCCCGACGGCCTGCGCGGCTCGGAGGGCACCTTCAACCTGTGCAGCTTCTTCTACGTCGAGGCCCTGGCCCGCAGCGGCCGGCTCGACCAGGCCCGGTACGCCTTCGACAAGATGCTCACCTACGCCAACCACGTCGGGCTGTTCGCCGAGGAAATAGGGCCCTCGGGTGAGCAACTGGGCAACTTCCCGCAGGCGTTCACCCATCTCGCTCTGGTCACCGCGGCCATGGCCCTCGACGAGGAACTGGCCCGGACGGACGGCGGACGGCGGCCCGGTGCGCGCCGCCGTCCGGTGACCCATGGACTGACCGTGCCGGCGGAAGGCCGTGAAGGTGGTTCCGGGGGCGGGTGAGGCCGCCGTGGGCATGCAGCAGGCCGGACGACGGCGCGCCCTGGCCGCGCTGGCCCTCGCCCAGTTCATCTGCAGCTTCGCCGGCTCCAACATGAACGTGATGATCAACGACATCAGCGAGGACCTGGACACCGGCGTCCAGGGCGTCCAGGTGGCGATCACCGTCTTCCTGCTGGTGATGGCGGCGCTGATGATCCCCGGCGGCAAGCTCACCGACCGCTACGGCCGCAAGCGCTGCTTCGTGACCGGCCTGGTCGTCTACGCGATCGGCGCCGTGCTCAGCGCGTCCGCACCGGGACTCGGCGTGCTGATCCTCGGCAACTCGATCCTGGAAGGCATCGGCACCGCCCTGCTCATTCCGCCCGTCTACATCCTGACGACCCTGCTGTACCCGGACCTGACCTCCCGCGCCCGGGCCTTCGGGATCGTCATGGCGCTGGGCGGTGTGGGCGCCGCCGCCGGACCGCTGATCGGCGGACTCATCACCACCGCCGTCAGCTGGCGCGCCGCGTTCGTGTTCCAGGCGCTGGTCATCGTGGTGATCCTGGTTCTCGCCCGGCGCATGGCCGATCCCCTGCCACCGGATCCGGCCCGCTCCTTCGACGTCCTCGGTGCGGTGCTGTGTGCGGCCGGTCTGGTCCTCGTCGTGATGGGCATCCTGGCGGCCGACAACAACATCGGGCTGATGATCGGGCTCCTGGCCGCCGGCGCGGCCGTGCTGTGGTGGTTCTTCCGCACCGTGCGCGCCAAGGAGGCCGCCGGCGGAGAACCGCTGCTCTCGCTCGGCCTGTTCCGTGACCGCACGAGCAACCTCGGGCTCATCACCCAGAACGTGCAGTGGCTGATCCTGATGGGCACGTCCTTCACCGCGGCGGCCTATCTGCAGGTCGTGCGTCATTACGACGCCATCCGCACGGGGGTCGTGTTCACGGCTGCCACCCTGGGTCTGCTGCTGACCTCGCTCGCGGCCGAGCGACTGGCCCGGTGGCGTTCGCAGCGGACGCTGATCATGACCGGTTTCGTCACGAGCGTCGCCGGCATCGTCGTCCTCGTGGTCCTCGTCGCCGCGTACACGAGCGCGTGGGCCTTCGTGCCGGGTCTTCTGCTCGTCGGCTCGGGACTCGGGGTCATGCTGACACCCTCGGTCAACGTCGTGCAGTCGAGCTTCCCGGAGGAGCAGCAGGGCGAGATCTCGGGTCTGTCGCGCAGCGTGTCGAACCTGGGCTCCTCGTTCGGCACGGCCATCGCCGGCACCATCCTCGTCGCCGGACTGTCCAAGGGCGCCTACGCCGCCGCGATGCTCACGCTGGCCGTCCTGGGGCTCGGCGGCCTGGTCGCCGCGGCGCGCCTGCCCCGCTCCGCGGACGCCGGCGCGAAGCGGGTCCCGCACCCCACGGACTTTCGTCAGCAGCGCCGCTGACGCCCACCGCGGGGACACGCTCAGCCGGGGGGAGGCGTCCTGCGCCGGTGGGAGACGTCCTCGCGGGCCTTGCGCCAGCGCGAGCGGGTCTGTTCCAGGACGCTGTCCCACTCCTGGCGCACCTCGTGCTCGGAGGGGCGCCGGCCCTGCCGGATCCGGCTCAGCTCGTCCGCCACCTCACGCCCCAGCGCGGCCGACGCGACGAGGACGAACATGGCCGAGAAGAGGGCCGAGAGCATCGCGAAGACGGCACCGACCACGCCGTAGCGGTCCGCGTACGTGTTGAACAGCCGTGGCAGGTAGAGGGCGGCGCCCCAGGAGTACACCGTGGTGAGCACCGTGGCCGTGACGCCGAAGGGGATCAGCGCCGCCCACGGGATGCGTCTCGCCGACAGGGCCCAGCCGCTCCACACGAGGAACACCGCGGTCAGCGCCGCGTGGCAGATCGCGGCCGGCACCCCTGCCGCGATGTCGCCGAGCACGGAGGACACCCCGCCCAGCAGCAGCCCGTAGACGGCGAGCGTGAGGATCCACCACAGTCCGTTGCGTGAGTTGCGCACGCTGAGCGGCCTCAGCTCCCAGGTCTGCTCGAACAGCCGCTGAGCGGCGCGCGCGAAGCTCAGCACCGAGATCGTCAGGAAGAGCAGCCCGAAGACGCCGGTGCTCGCGTCCGTGCTCTGGCTGGGGGAGAACAGGAAGGTCACCGCGTCCGCCCCGGCGCCGTTGAGGTCGTAGCGCCGGATGATCCGTTCCGCGGCATCGACGTGCAGAATGCCGCCGAGGACGGCGCCGGCCAGGAGGGCCAGCGGCACCAGCGCGGTGAACGCACTGGACGCCAGGGCCATCGAGCGGTCGAAGCCGACGACCTTCTGGAACCGGTTGAGGACCCGCAGGGCGAAGGCGGGACGCAGCCAGAAGGTCAGCGTCCTGAGCGCGCGTTCGCGATGGATGCCGGCCGTCGTCTGCCTCCTGACTGTGCGCGAACGGTGGTGTGGCGGTGAGCCTAACCACCGTGCGCGGGCCGCCGGGCGCGCCACACGGACCGTTCGGCCGCCCGGGCCTACGCCACCACGTCCCGAGGCGGCTCGCCCGCCAGGAACGCCGTCGCGTTGCGCACCGCGGCCACGCCGATGCGCACGACCGTCTCCCGGGTGACGCCGCCGACGTGCGGGGAGAGCACCACGTTCGGCGCCTTCAGCAGACGCAGCGACGGCGCCGGGGGCTCGGGGTCGAAGACGTCGAGCCCGGCCCCGGCGAGTGCGCCCCGCTCCAGGGCGTCGGCGAGGGCGTCCTGGTCGGTCAGGGCGCCGCGCGCGGTGTTGACCACGAACGCCGTCGGCTTCAGCAGCGCGAGCCGGCGCGCGTCGAGCAGGTGCCGGGTCTCCTCGGTGAGCGGCGCGTGCAGGGTGACGTAGTCGGAGGCGGCGAGGAGCTCGTCCAGCGGGACGTACCGGGCGGTGAACCGCTGCTCCGTCTCCGCCGGCACCCGGCGGCGGGCCGTGTACAGCACCGTCATGTCGAACGCCGCGGCCCGGCGTGCCACCTGCTGCCCGATCCGGCCGAGGCCGACGATGCCGAGCGTCTTGCCGGACAGCTCGGTGAGCGACCGTGTGAGCCGGGGCAGCGCCCAGTCGCCCCGCGTCAACGCCGTGTGCGCCGGGACGAGTTGCTTGGCGAGCGCCAGCATGAGGGCGAACGCCTGCTCGGCGACGTTCTGCGCCTCCGCGCCGGTGGAGCCGATCGTGCACACGGTGACGCCTCTGGCGCGCGCCGCCGCCACGTCCACGTAGTCGTAGCCGTGGCTCGCGCACTGCACCAGCTCCAGCCGCTCGGCGGCGGCGAGATGGCGTGCCGTCACCGGGGCGAGCGCCGTGACGAGGACGTGCGCCGCGCGCAGAGCGGCCGGGTCCTCGTCGGCGCTCTCCACGACGGTGACCTGGGCGTCGCCGGGGAAGAGGGAGGCGAGTGCGGCGCCCGAGGCACGTCCGCCGACGTGCGGCGGGACGATCGCGAGGACACTGCGGCGGGCGCTCACGCGGTCTCCTCGGCGAGGTCGTCGGGGCCGACGGTGGCGGGGCCGGCGTGCCCGGACAGGGCGAGGGTGAGGTCCAGTTCGGCGAGCAGGCAGCGGATCACGTGTTCCACGCCGGCCTGTCCGTCCAGGCCCAGCCCGTAGACGTACGGCCGCCCCAGAAGCACCGCCTGCGCGCCGAGCGCGAGCGCCTTGAAGACGTCGTCGCCGGTGCGCACCCCGCTGTCGAAGAGGACGGTGAGCCGGTCGCCGACGGCCTCGACCACGCGAGGCAGGGCGTCGGCCGCGGCGACGGAGCCGGCCACCTGGCGGCCGCCGTGGTTGGACACCACCACGCCGTCCATCCCGGCGCTCGCCGCGCGGCGGGCGTCGTCCGGATGCAGGACCCCCTTGAGCACGATCGGGCCGTCCCAGTTCTCGCGCAGGAACTCCAGGTCCGGCCAGGTCTTGCCGGGGTCGGAGAACATGCCGACGAAGTGCATCACGGCCGCGTTCGGGTCCTCGTGCACCGGCTTGGCGAGCCCCGCCCGGAAGGCCGGGTCGGAGAAGTAGTTGGCCGTGCCCACCCCGTGCAGGAACGGCAGGTACGCCTGGTCGAGGTCGCGGGGCCGCCAGGACAGCAGCGGGGTGTCCAGCGTGACCACGAGCACGCTGAACCCGCTCGCCTTCGCCCGGTCGAGAAAGCTGCGGGCCACCTCCGGGTCCCTGGGCCAGTACAGCTGGAACCAGCGCTCGGCGTCGCCCATCGCCTCGGCGACCTGCTCCATCGGCGTGCTGGAGGCGGAGGACAGGATGTACGGCACGCCCTGGGCGGCGGCGGCCCGGGCGGCGGCGGGCTCCGCGTCCGGGTGCATGATCGACAGGACGCCGACCGGGGCCAGCGCGAGCGGTGCCGGCAGCGAGCGGCCCAGCACCTGGACCGACAGGTCCCGTTCGCGTACGTCCCGCAGCATCCGCGGCACGATCCGGCGGTGTTCCAGGGCGGCCCGGTTGGCGCGGGCGGTGCTGCCGTCGCCCGCGCTGCCCGCCACGTAACCGACCGGGCCGGGGCCGAGCCGCTGCTCGGTCAGTTCCTCCAGCCGGGTCAGATCGGTGGGCAGGCGGGGCACCGCGCCCGTCATCCCGTTCAGGTAGATCTCGTACTGGAAGTCCGCCCAGTGCTTGGCCATGCGGGATCAGCCTCTCGTCACAGCGACCGTGGTGCCCAGACCATACCGACCGGTAGGGCGGTCAGGGCAGGTGAAAGGTGAACGGAATGGATCGATCCGGCGACCTGCGGACGCGGAAGCGGAATGTTTCCGGACGATTAACTGACGAAGCGAATCGCGTCATTTGACCGGTTCTCATGATCGAAAGCGCTTGGAACCGTCATTGGAACGTTCGAATTACGTCACTTCACGCCACTGATTCAATACGCAATGTTACTGAAACCCATGGGGTCGATGTGAGTTTCGGCGGCGGACTCGGCAGAGTTGCGCTCGCCGCCGCGGCCTCCGACCGAGGGCACGGCCGGCACCACCCCCGAACCGAAGCGGAAGGATGCACACAATGCGGAACCCCGCGCGCTGGGCAGCGGCCCTGACCCTGACGGCCACCGCCGTCTGCGGCCCCCTGGCCGGCGCCGCCCACGCCGCCCCGGCCTCGCTCTACGCGCCCTCGGCGCTCGTCCTGACCGTCGGCCACGGTGACAGCGCCGCGAGCGCCACACCGGCCCGCGCGGTCACCCTCTCCTGCGCGCCGACGGCCACCGGCACCCACCCGGACCCCGCCGCGGCCTGCGCCGAACTGCGCCTGGCCGGCGGCGACCTCGACGCGCTGAGCACCGGCAGCGAGCCGATGTGCACCAAGCAGTACGACCCCGTCGTCGTCACCGTCGACGGCGTCTGGCAGGGCAAGCGCGTCTCCTACGAACGGACCTTCGCCAACGAGTGCGTGAAGACCGCCCACGGGCCGACCGTCTTCGCGTTCTGAGGACCGGGATCGCACGGATCCCCGTGTAACGCCGCGCGAGGCTCGCAGGTGGGGAGTGCGAGCCCCTGTTGCGGGGCGCCGTGTGATCTCGCACCGGGGGTCGGCCAGGCGGAGTGGGGCCGCCGGCCGACCCCCGGCATCGTGTACGTGCCACAGAGCCCGGCCCTCCGGTCACACCGGAGGGCCGGGCTCTGTGGTGTCCTCCTTGCGGTGTCCGGCTTGCCGGGCGCTGCTTGCCGGGCCCTGCTTGTCGGGCCCGGCTCGTCGTGTCCTGCGAAGGGGTCAGCCGTCGTGCCGGGCGGGGTCCGCCCGGTCTCCGGCGGGGTCCTCCGGCTTCGCCTTCCTGCGGTGGCTCGTGTCGCACCACGGGTAGCGGCGGCTGCGCCTGCACGTGCACAGGGCGACCCGGAAGCGGTCGGAGGAGACGGTGCTGCCGTCCTCCAGTTCCACCTCCACCGGCCCCTCCACCAGCAGTGGGCCGGGGCGCTGGACCTTGATCCTGCGCGGCGGGTCAGACGGGGAGTTCGGCACGGACCACCACCAGCTCCTCGCTCGTATCCTGCGCGGACAGCAGCCCCCGCGCCCTGAGCCAGCCCTGCCGCTCACGCAGTACGGGACCGAAGCCGATCCGGTGGCGCCGGGTCACCGACGCCTTCAGCCCGGCCGCACGCAGGCACGTCAGTGTCTGCTCGGGATCGCTCAGCGCGGAGTGGACGATCAGCAGGATCCCTCCGGGGCGCAGCAGCCCGGGCGCCTCGCGGCAGATCCGGTCCAGCAGCAGCCTGCCGTCGCCGCCGGCGTCCCAGGCGCGGGCCGCCCCGCGCGCCGCCCCGGGGCCGTCGGGGGCCGGTACATAGGGCGGGTTGGCCACGATGAGGTCGAAGGACTGTCCGCGCACCGGCTCGAAGAGGTTGCCGCGCCGGATGCGCAGCCGCAGCCCGGACCGCCAGGCGTTCAGCCGCGCGCTCCACACCGCCCGCCGCGACACGTCGACAGCGGTCACCCGCATACCCAGACGCGCGGCCTCCAGGGCCAGCGCGCCGCTGCCGGTTCCCACGTCCAGTACGGCCGCTCCCGCGGGGAGCGGCTCGTCGCACAGGGCCCCGGCCAGGAGCCGGGTGTCGTCCTGAGGGGCGTACACGCCCGGAAGTACCAGAGGAGTCACGCGCGTCGAGTTCCCCCTTCATCAGGAAATATGGGGGACTTCTGTGGCCGTCGGAGCGTCCAGTGGCGTCCGCAGCGAAGAGGTGCCGGAGCGCCAGGCGTCGAGCAGGCGGTCGCCGAGGCGGCCCTCCAGGAATTCGGTGGCGTCGATGCCGAAGACCACGTCGGGCGCGAGATGCGGTTCGTCCTCCAGCAGGCCGTCGATCACCTCGTGCCGGACGATCTGCTCGTGCACGGCGTCCGCCTCCACATGCTCGTCGTAGAAGAACACGGCGGCCGGACCGGCACCGGCGCGGCGCAACGCCTCCGCGAGCCGCCGGGAGCCGGGGGAGGAGGTGATCTCGACGTCGGCGAAGTGGCCCACCAGGGCACCGCGCAGCTCGCGGTGCAGGCCGAACAGCGACATCAGGTTGACGACGGCCAGCATCTCAGCGCAGCCCGCGTCGAGATAGCGGCCGTAGGCGGTGTCCAGGCCGAGGTCCGTCATCAGATCGGCGAACAGGCGGGCGTGCACCCGGTCGGCGCGGCCGCCGCCGAACTCGTCGAACTCCACGGCCGCCATGGCCGCCTTGGCCCGGCCCGTCAGCCGGGGCAGCACCCAGGCGTGCGGGTCGGCCTCCTTCAGGTGGTACAGGGAGCGGTGCGCCGCGTACTCGCGCAGCTGCCACAGCTCGCCCTTCTCGCACAGGTGGTGACTGACACCGGTGCCGTCGGCCGGTTCCACCAGCAGGTCGCCGACGGCCTCCTCGACGCTGTCGTGCGCGGGTGCGTCCGCGCGCAGCGCCGACAGGAAGCGGGCCTCCAGCGCGGCCCGGGTGCGCAGCAGGTCGGGGTCCCACTCCCGGTCCGCGGGCACGCCCGCGAAGCCCCGGTAGTGCAGCTCGTAGCACAGGTACAAGGCGAGCTGCAGGTCGTCGCCGTAGGGGTCCGCGCCGGCCACCACGGGAGCGGGGGGCAGCGGACCGGTGCCGCGCAGATGGTCCAGGACGGCCCCCGAGAGGGGACCGCGGGCCGACGGCAGCCGAGGTTCGCGGAGATCATGTGCCATGCCGCCTGGGTACCCGGGCCGGCTGAAGACACGCGTGACGTCCACGCCGACGCCCGACCGGCCGTACGCGCTCGGCTGCCGCCGCCCTGGTCAGCGCCGTGCGCCGACGGCCCCGCAGCCCCGCACAGCCCCGCCCCCGCGAACCCCGCATCCTCAACCCCGCCCCGGCCCTCTGCACGCCAGAGCCGGGGCCCCGGAAACGGTTCGGGGTCCCGGCTCGTGTGCCGGAGGCGGCTGGTTGCGCGGTGGGCGGCGGTGCGGAAGCGGTCCGTCGCGTCCCGGCAGGGTCAGTCGCCCTGGGATTCCTCCTCGGCGCGGACGTTCGGTGTGATGGCCTCGCCGGCCTCGCCCCGGTGGCGCTTGTCGCGCTCGTCGTCCGTGACGCGCTTCTCGGCGTCCTCCACCTCGTGCAGGACTTCCTCCAGCGCCGTCTCGGGGCGGCGGCTGCTGTTGTCGGCCATGTCGTCGTCCTCCTCGCTCTTGCCGTTCACTTGGTCGCCGCCGCGATCCGCAGCGGCACCGGCTCGGGCGGCGCCGTCTCCTCGGCGCGCCGGCAGATCTCCGCCCACCAGGACGGTCCGTCCTCGACATGGCGGAGCATCACGCCCTCGCGGATCGCCCACGGGCAGACCGCGACCGACCTCAGCCCGGTCAGCTTCATCGCCGTGTGCCCGACCACCGCACCGGCGAGGCTCTGCGTGGCCCGCGGCGCGGAGATACCGGGCAGCGTGGCCCGTTCCGCGGCCGGCAGCTCGGCCAGCCGCGCCGCGGCCCGGCGCAGGTCCGCTCGGTGCAGCTCCCGCTCCACGAACGGCCCGTGCCGGCCCGGCGCCGCCCCGCACAGCCGTCCCAGCTGCTGGAAGGTGCGCGAGGTGGCGGCCGCCGTGCGCGGCCCCTCCCACCGGATCCGCGCGGCCACGTCCCGCAGCTCGTGGCGCACCCGGCGGCGCAGCGCCCGCAGCTGTTCCGGCGCCGGCGGATCCTGGCCGCCCTCCAGGAACTCATGGGTCAGCCGCGCCGCGCCCAGTGGCAGCGAGGCCACGAAGTCCGGCAGCCGTCCGCGTCCGAAGGCGACCTCGAGCGAGCCGCCGCCGATGTCCAGCAGGGCCAGCGGACCCGACCGCCAGCCCATCCAGCGCCGCGCCGCGAGAAACGTCAGCTCGGCCTCCAGCTCGCCCGGCAGGGTGCACAGGTCCACTCCTGTGCGGGCCCGCACCTCCCGCAGTACGTCGACCCGGTTCGGCGCGGCCCGTACGACCGCGGTCGCGAACGCCAGCGGCCCCGCCGCGCCCCACTTGGCCGCGGTCCGGCTCGCTCCGGCGACCGCGTCGGCGAGCTGGACCATGTCCTCCTCGGGTATCGGGTCGCCGGGTCTGACCCGTTGCCCCAGCCGGAGCCGCCATTTGGCGGTGTGCACCGGCAGCGGCACCCCGCCCTCCGCGTCCGCGACCACCAGCCGGACTGTGTTCGATCCGACGTCCACCACACTCATCCGCATGAGGTGGCGAGTACCCAGCGCGGTGGGATCATGCCCCTGCGCACCTGTGTATTCCTTGACAGGAATATAACCGCGGAGGAATATGGGTGGGGTGTTCGACGATCCCTCACTCTGGACCGCCCTCGCCGACCCGCACCGGCGCGCCATCGTCGCGCTGCTGCTGGAGCGGCCGCGGTCCGTCGGGGAGATCGTCGAGGCCCGCGGACTGAGCCAGCCCAGCATCTCCAAGCACCTCAAAGTGCTCAGACAGGCCGGCCTGGTCCGGGTACGGCAGGACGCGCAGCGCCGCGTCTACGCCCTCGACCCGGCCCCGATCGCCGCGCTGGACGCCTGGCTCGCCCCCTACCGCAGGCTGTGGAACGCGAGCCTGGACACCCTCGGCCGCCGCCTCGACGGCACGCCGGACGCGTCCGCGCACACCGAGGCCCCCGAGCCCCCGCAGGAACCCCCCACCTCGAAGGACTGATCCGCCATGGCCGCCGACCTCACCGGCACCTACCTCACCCTCGACGACGGCCGCTCCGCGGTCCGCTTCAGCCGCACCTACGACCATCCCGTGGACCGTGTGTGGCTTTTCGTCACCGATCCGGACGAACTCGCCCGGTGGTTCCCGTCCCGCGCCGAGTTCGACCTGCGTCCCGGCGCCACCGTCACCTTCCGCGGCGACCCGGCCATGCCGGACTCCACCGGCCGGGTCATCGCGGTCGACCCGCCCCGGCACCTGTCCTTCTCCTGGGGCGACGACGAACTCCGCTTCGACCTGGAGGAACTCGCCGAGGGACGCACCCGTTTCACCCTCACCAACGTCCTCGCCGCACCGGACGCCGCCGCCCGCAACGGCGCCGGCTGGGAGGTCTGCCTCGCCGCGCTCGACGCCGCGGCGCGCGGCGAGCGCTTCCAGGGGCCGCACGCCGGCCCCACCGCCGACTGGAAGGCGCTCTACGCCGCCTACATCGACGCCGGAGTCCCCTCCGGCGCGTCGGTACCCGGCCTGGACTGACCCACGGCGTCCGTGCCCGGCCCGGACCGACCGCCGCGCCGGTACCCGCCACGCACACCGGGCACCGGCCCAGCACCGGCCCGCCGCGCCGGAGTCCGGCCTGCACCGGGCACCAGCCCAGCACCGGCCCACCGCGCCGCAGGCGAACCTCACGTCATCTGTCGTCGCACCAGCTCGTGCAGCCGCCCGCCCGTGTCGGCGAGCAGCTGCGCGGGCGGCCCCTGCTGGGCCACCCGGCCGTTCTCCATCACGATCACCCGGTCCGCGTCCAGCACCGTCGACAGACGGTGGGCGATGACGATCCGGGTCGCGTTCAGCGCCTTGGTGGACTCGATCACCGTGCGCTGCGTCTCGTTGTCCAGGGCGCTCGTCGCCTCGTCGAAGAACAGGATGCGCGGGCGGCGGATCAGCGCCTGGGCGATCATCAGCCGCTGCCGCTGCCCGCCGGAGATCGCCCCGTTGCCGGCGACGATGGTGTGCAGCCCCATCGGCATCCGCCGGATGTCCTCCGCGAGCCCCGCCATCTCGGCCGCCGCCATCGCCTCCTCCGGCGTGTACGGCTCGGTGCCGCAGATGACGTCCAGGATCGACCCGGTGAACGGCTGCGCGTGCTGGAGCACCACCCCGCACTGCCGCCGCACCGCCGACTGGTCGAGGGCGGCCAGGTCCTGCCCGTCGTACAGGACACTGCCGGAGAGCGGCCGGTCGAAGCCGATGAGCAGGCGCAGCAGCGTGGACTTGCCGCAGCCGCTCGGGCCGACGACCGCCACGAACTCGCCCGGGCGCACCTCGAACGACACGTCGTCCAGGACGAGCGGCCCGTCGTCGGAGTAGCGGAACGACAGCCGGCGCGCCTCGATCGCCCCGGACAGCGGACCCGGCCGGGTGCTGGCCGCGGGTACCTCCGGCGCGGCGTCCAGCACCGGCCTGATCTCCTCGAACAGCGGCAGCGCGGCGACCGCCGAGACGAACGCGCCGGTCAGCTGGGTGACCGAGGTCAGCAGCATCGTCACCGACGTGTTGAAGGTGAGGAAGTCGGCCGCCGACAGCGCGCCGCGCGCCGGTCCGGCCAGCAGCATGAACATCAGCAGCGAGCACAGCGGCAGATACACCGCGCCCAGCACCGAGTTCAGGTTCTTGATCCGCCCGAGCCGCTGCTGCAGCTCACGGCTGCGCGCGAACTCCGAGGCCCAGGCCGCGTAGGCGTAGTTCTCGGCCGCCGCCACCCGCAGTTTCGGCAGCCCGCGCAGGGTCTGGAAGGCCTGGTTGTTCAGCTTGTTGGTGAGCACCACGAGCTTGCGCTGCCAGCGCACCTGCCACAGCCCCAGCCCGGTGAACACCCCCGCGATGACCACCAGCATGCCGATCGCCGCCATGGCCATGGGCACGCTGAACCACAGCAGCAGCCCCAGGTTCATCGCGCCGACCGTGACCGCCTGCGCCACCGACGGGCCGACACCGGCCAGCAGCCGGCGCATCGCGCTGACCCCCATCGCCGCGCTCGCCAGCTCACCCGTGGAGCGCTGCGCGAAGAACTTCGTCGGCAGCCGCAGCAGCCTGTCCCACACGGCCGGTTGCAGGGTGGCCTCGATACGGCCCTCCAGCCGCAGGATGGTGAGGTTCTGCAGCAGCATGAACGCCGCCGCCACCACACTGGAGACCATCACCGCCAGGCACACCTGCACGATCAGCCCGGACTGCGCCCGGGGCACGTACTCGCCGAGCACCCGGCCCGTCGCCACCGGCACCAGCGCGCCGATCGCCACCGTCACCAGCCCCGCCAGCAGCAGCCACACCAGGTCAGAGCGGGTGCCGCGCAGCGTGAACCGCAGCAGCCCCAGCGGCCCGAGCCCCTTGTCCGGCAGCGGCCGGTAGAACATCACCGCGCGCGGCTCGAACTCCCCGGCGTTCGCCTTCTCCACCGGTGTCTCCCGGCCGGTCGCCGGGTGGACGGCGACATAGCCGCCACGCCGCCACAGCAGCGCCACGGGTGCCCCGGACAGCGCCCGCTGACCGACCAGCGGTCCCGCGTTCTCCCGCCACCAGCGGCCGTGCAGGCGAACGGCCCGGGTGCGCAGCCGCGAGGCGAGCGCGACCCGCTCGACCGGGTCGAGCCGGTCGTCACCGGTGCCGGACTGCGGCGGCGCGGTGAGCGTGATCCCGGCGGCCTCGGCGACCAGCTTGCAGGCCGCGTAGGTGGCGTCCGCGTCGGCGGACGTGGCGCGTTTTCCGGACGTGCGCCCGATGGAGGCGAGCAGGGTGCGGTCGGCCTGCGCGCGCACCGCCTCACCGGCCTTGATGCCGGCGGCCGTGCGGGTCTCGTGGGTGCGCTCCAGCTGCTCGATCCAGCGGTCCAGCGTGGCCAGCAGCCGGTACTGCTGGTCGACCATGCCCTGCCACACCGCCGGGTCCATCAGCAGGTCAGCGGCGGCTTCCTGGCCGTACAGGGAGCCGTACTGGACGCTGCCGGGCGGCACCTGCATCCAGAACACGTCGTCGTCGGTGATCTCCGCGGGGCGCTCGTCGGCCATCGGCGCCTGGAACAGGACCGACAGGCCGCGGCCCACGCCGAGCGCGAGGGCGTACTCCAGCGGGCTGGTCGTCGGCGGCACGTACTGCGGGTTGCCGTACTCGTCGTAGGACCAGGTCTGCGTCTGTGCGGGCTGGTACAGCTCGCGCAGCGCGATGCGGTGCAGGACACAGTCGCGCACCGGGCGGGCGACGAGCGTGTGCTGCGGCCCGGCGACCGGGCCGAGCAGCAGCGAGCCCGCCTCCAGCCGGCCCAGGTGGTGCCAGTGGCCCTGCTGGGCGGCGTCGACCGCGAACAGGTCCAGTGCCCCGGCCGCGACCAGCCACAGCACCTGCGGACCCTCCAGGTCGAGCCGGCCCAGGCCCGCGCACTGCAGCGGCGTCCCCAGCTGCCCGAACGCGCCGAGCACCAGGTCGCCTTCGTGTACGGCCGTCATCTCACCGCTCCCTGACCAGCGCCGCGTATGCGCCGCCGTGCGCCACCAGCTCCTCGTGCCGCCCGCGCTCCACGATCTGGCCGTGCTGGAGCACGACGATCTCGTCGCTGTCGCGCACGGTGCTCAGCCGGTGCGCGATCACCACGCAGGCGCAGCCGCGGCGGCGCAGGTTGTCCATGACGATCTGCTCGGTCTCGGCGTCCAGGGCGCTGGTGACCTCGTCCAGGACGAGGATGCTCGGGCGGCGCACCAGGGCCCGCGCGATCTCCAGGCGCTGGCGCTGCCCGCCGGAGAAGTTGCGGCCGTCCTGCTCCACCCTGCTGTGCACGCCGCCGGGCCGGCGCATCACCACGTCGTACAGCGCCGCGTCGCGCAGCGCCTCCAGCACGGCGTCGTCGGGGATCGAGGGGTCCCACAGCGCCACGTTGTCGCGGACCGTTCCCTCGAACAGGAACACGTCCTGGTCGACGAAGGACACCGAGGCCGCGAGCGCGCCGCGCGGGATGTCCTCCAGGCGCTGCCCGTCGATGCGGATCACGCCCTCCCACGGTGTGTACAGGCCCGCGATCAGCCGGGACACCGTCGACTTGCCGCTTCCGGAGCCGCCGACCAGGGCCACCTGCCGGCCGGGACCGACCGTCAGGTCGAAGCCGGTCAGCAGCGGCTTGTCCAGGGGGCTGTAGCCGAAGGTGATGTTCTCCAGCTCGACATGGCCGTGCAGCCGCCGGGTGGAGTCGGCGCCGCCCTTGCGGCCGTAGAGCGGATCGGCGCGGAAGTTCTCCACGTCCTTCAGCCGGGCCACGTCCGCGGCGAAGTCCTGGATGCGTCCCGCGACGCCGTTCAGCCGGGTCAGGGGGGCGGTGAAGCGGGTCACCAGCGCCTGGAAGGCCACCAGCAGACCGACCGAGAGGTGCCCCTCGATCGCCCGCATGCCGCCGATCCACAGGATCAGCGCGCTGTTCAGCGTGGCGAGCGTCGGCGCGACCACGCCCAGCCAGGCGCTCGGCACGCCGAGCCGCTGCTGCTCCTCCAGCGTGGTGGCGTGCTGCCCGGCCCACTTGCGGAAGTAGCCGTCCTCGCCGCCGGTCGCCTTCATCGTCTCGATGAGCTGCAGGCCGGTGTAGGCGGTGTTGGTCAGCCGGGCGCTGTCGGCGCGCAGCTTCGCCGTGCGCGTCGAGCGCAGCCGGATCACCACCCGCATGGCGACGACGTTCAGCAGGGCCACGCCGATGCCGACGACCGTCAGCTGCGGGTCGTAGGTGTACAGCAGGATCGCGTACAGCACGACGACCACCGCGTCCACGCCCGCCGCCGCCAGATCGCGGGCCAGGGTCTCGGCGACCTGGTCGTTGGACTGCAGCCGCTGTACCAGGTCGGCGGGGCTGCGCTGGGAGAAGAAGGTGACCGGCAGCCGCAGCAGATGCCGCAGGAAGCGGGCGCTGGAGAGCGTCGATGAGATGATCCGGCCGTGGTGCAGGTTCGCCTGTTGCAGCCAGGTGAGTACGACGGTGAGCGCGACACAGGCCGCCATGGACGTGAACAGCACGCCCAGCAGCGAGGTCTGCCCGCCGATCAGGAACATGTCGATATAGGTGCGGCTCAGTGCGGGGACCGCGGCGCCCACCAGCACCAGCAGCAGGCTCGCCAGCACCGCGGCCGGCAGGGTGCCGGCGGTGCCCTTCAGCCGGGCGGGCATCGCGCCCCACACCCCGGGCCTGCGACCGCCCGTGGTGAAGTTCTCGCCCGGCTCCATCACCAGCACCACGCCGGTGAAGCTGCCGTCGAAGTCCTCCAGGGTGACGAACCGGCGGCCCTTGGCGGGGTCGTTCACGAAGACGCCGCGGCGGCCGAAACGGCGGCCCATGCCGTCGTAGACGACGTAGTGGTTGAACTCCCAGAACAGGATCGCGGGCGCCGTGACCTCGGCGAGTGCCGCCAGGTCCATCTGCATGCCCTTGGCCGTCAGACCGTAACTGCGGGCCGCTTTGAGCAGGTTGGAGGCGCGTGAGCCGTCGCGGGAGACGCCGCAGGCGATG
The DNA here is from genome assembly GCF_055583185.1 of Streptomyces sp. NPDC104814. Taxonomy (NCBI): domain Bacteria; kingdom Bacillati; phylum Actinomycetota; class Actinomycetes; order Kitasatosporales; family Streptomycetaceae; genus Streptomyces; species Streptomyces sp. NPDC104814. The sequence continues at coordinate 1,305,915 of NZ_JBVJOL010000001.1, forward strand.
CGCAGCTCCTCCAGCGGGACGTGCCGGCCGTGATGGCCGAGCACCATCGCCAGGGAGGCGGCGCCGCACTCCACGGCCTCCATCTGCAGCACGGTCGGCGTGCGCACGGTCTTCGCGCGCGGCTTCGGCACGGAGCGCTTCGGCGGGGCGGCGCGGCGCCGGCCCCGGGTCTCGGGTGCGGCGGTGGTCACGGCAGCAGCCAATCGACGGGACGCTGATCGGCCAGCCGGATCGACCCCGTGGCGAGCGTCATGGAGGTGAGGGCGTAGGGCGGGCCGTCCGCGGACGACCACCGGTAGCCGCTCCGGGTGCGCGAGGAGGTGTCCAGCTCGACCGTGACGGCCACCGGCCGGCCCTTCTTCGTGAACTGCTCGCCGAGCTGGCTGTCGCCGAGGAACGCGCCGATGGCCTGCGCCGACTGGGCGGTGCGCTCCACGGACTTCACATGGCCGCGCAGCACGCCGTACTGCTGGGCCGGCACCGTCTGCACGGTCAGGTCCACGGCGGCGTGCGCGGGAATGGTGGAGGCGTTCTCGGCCGGGACGTACACGGTGGCGTAGAGCGGGTCACCGGCGTGGGCGACCTTCTCGACGGCGGCGACGTTCGCGCCGGTGGAGATGATCTGCCCGATGGTGGCGGCGAGCGCCGTGATGCGGCCGGCGGCGACCGTGCGGACCGTGGTCTCGCCCTCGGCCGTACGGACCTTCAGCACCGGGGCGTTCGCGGGCAGCCGCGCGCCCTCCTCGGCGAGGACCGCCGTCACCTGTCCCGCGACCGGGCTCTGCAGGACGTAACTGCCCTCTCCGTGGGTGAGGACGGCGGGCGCGCTGACCGTGGAGGCCACCGAACCGGTCACCGCCCACACCGAGGCGGCCACGATCGCGACCACCGTCACCGACAGCACGAGCCAGCCCTGCGGGCGGGCGAGACGCACCGGAAGATCGAGCTCCTCCGGCGACTGGAGCTTGGCGAGGGCCTGTTGGCGGAACTGCACGATCACCTACATCGAGACAACTGCACCGATGGCACGCCCATGGGTCCCGGAGCCGGGGGGCGGCTTCCGGGACCCGGGGGCACAAAGGGTGCGATCAGAGACCGGCGACCAGGTTGGTGACCGGGGCGGTGTTCAGGCCGGTGACACCCTCGACCGTGCCGACGACCGTGTCGACCAGGCCGGCGACCGGGGCAACGCCGTTGAGGGCACCGGTGGCGGTGTTCAGGGCGTTGACGGACAGACCGCCGGAGACGTTGTCCAGCTCGGCGTCGGAGATCTCGACGGTCTCAACCTGGGGGGTGGAGTTCATGATGGAACTTCCCTTCGTATGGGTATTTCACAAGGGGGGTACCGGGGTCACGGGGATCCCTGCGGTGCGTTGGATAAAAGCACGCGGTGACCGCGCGCTTCCAATCAACCATCGCTCTCACCTGGGCACTTGTGCCGCTTGCCGACCCAAAGGTGCAGGCGTGCGCACGCCGTGTCGGCCACTTCTTCACACCGCGCCCCGCATCACCGCACACCCCCGCTTGCCGCTCGCCCGCCGAAACGGGCACTTGGCGCAAACGAAGTCCGGGCGCCGCGCGGTTGTGCAGAAACGCGGCGCCCGGTGACCTGGTTGAGCATTCGATGTGCAGATTCCCTGAAGCAGGTATTCCGTTACGTGTCCGCAACCGACCGTCGCCGGATCGATACTGATCGTGCAGTCGGAGTCGGAGTCGGAGTCGGAGTCGGAGTCGGAGTCGGAGTCGTACCTGTCGTGCCGGCCGACGCCGGACCGAGTCCGAGGGCGTCAGCCGAGCAGTGCGTACACCGTGGTGGCATGGGCGGCCAGCTCGCCGGAGGCCGCGTCGGTGAGCGACACGTCCGCGAAGGCCATCCGGCGGCCCAGCTTGGTGAGCACCGCCGTGACCAGGACGTCCGCCCCGGTCACGGCGCGCTGGAACGACGTCGACTGCTGCACGGTCGTCATCGGGACGTAGCCGTCGCGCGCCGCCGACACGGCGAGCACGGTCGCGGTGTCGGCGGCCGCCATCAGCGCCTGCCCCGACAGCGCCCCGCCCTCCCGGGCCAGCCGGTCCGACCAGGGCAGCCGCAACACGGCCCGGCCCGGTTCGATCTCCTGCACGGACAGCCCCAGATCCAGCACCCAGGGCGCGAAGTTGGCGGAGAGGATCTTGTCCGCCTCGGCGGTGGTCATCGTCATGCAGGGGATTGTTCCCACCACGCGGCCGCTCCGCCCGCGTCCTGGCCGAATCACCGCCCGCGGCCCGCCCGTTGGCGCACCGCGTTGAACGCCCCACCCGCCTCCTGCGTACCAACGGCCGTCCAGGCGCCGCTGACAGGGTCCCTACCCCCACAACCCCCAGGAGGGCGAGAAGGTTGAGTCACAAGCGAATCCCGAAGCGCAAGGCAGCGATGGCGGCGGGCGGTGTGGCGGCGCTCGGCGCGGCGGCGATCCTGCTGCCCCAGGCCAACGCCTCGCAGGACAGTGCCTCGGGCACACCGGCCCCGCGCACCCTCAAGGCGGCCGACGCCCAGGGCCTGGCCGCCCAGCTCTCCAGCCTGCTGGGCGACTCCTTCGCCGGCTCCTACTACGACGCGGGCAAGCGCCAACTGGTCGTCGACGTCGTCCCCGGCGACAACAACGACGTCGTCGCGCAGGCCAAGAAGGCGGGCGCGGCCGTGCGCCAGGTCGCCCACAGCCTGGCCGACCTGAAGTCGGGCGCCCGCACGCTGAGGGCCCGCGCCTCCATACCCGGCACCGCCTGGGCGATCGACCCGCGCACGAACAAACTCCGGGTCACCGCCGACCGCACCGTCACCGGCGCGCGGTGGGACCGGCTCCAGTCGACCGTGCGCAGCCTCGGCGCCGGCATGGCCACCGTGAACAAGTCCGCCGGGACCTTCAAGACGTTCGTCTCCGGCGGCGACGCCATCTTCGGCGGCGGGGCGCGCTGCTCCCTCGGCTTCAACGTCACGGCGTCCGACGGCTCGCCCGCCTTCCTGACGGCCGGTCACTGCGGGGTCGCGGCCAAGCAGTGGTCCGATGCCCAGAACGGGCAGCCGATCGCCACCGTCGACCAGGCCGTCTTCCCCGGCAACGGCGACTTCTCCCTCGTGAAGTACGACGACCCGAACACGCAGGCGCCCAGCGAGGTGAACGCGGGCGGTGGGCAGACCGTGCAGATCAGCCAGGCCGCGGACGCGACCGTCGGCCAGCAGGTCCTCCGGATGGGCAGCACGACGGGACTGCACGACGGGCAGGTCCTCGGGCTCGACGCCACCGTCAACTACCCCGAGGGCACTGTCACCGGGCTCATCCAGACGAACGTGTGCGCCGAACCCGGCGACAGCGGCGGCTCCCTGTTCACCCAGGACGGCCTCGCGGTCGGGCTCACCTCCGGCGGCAGCGGCGACTGCACGTCCGGCGGGGAGACGTTCTTCCAGCCGGTCACGACGGCACTGCAGGCGACCGGGGCGACGCTGGGCGCGGGCGGCGCCGCGGGTGCCGGGTCCGGTGCCGGCGGCACCGGCCAGGGCGCGGGCGACCAGCAGACGGGCGGTGCCGCGTCCGGCAGCGGCACGGGCGACGGCTCGGCAGCGGGCGACGGCTCGGGCACGGGCGACGGCTCCGGCGCTCAGAACACGCCTGGCGCTCAGAATGCACCCGGCGCTGAGAACAAGCCTGGTGCTCAGGACGGCTCAGGCGCAGCCGGCCACTCCGGCGCTCAGGACGGCTCCGGCGCGGGCGGCGGCTCCGCGCTCACCGGGACGAACTGACCTCGCCCCACCCCGACCCCCTGACCGGCCTCACCCGCGGTTCCCGGCCGGCAGGGGAGACGGTCCGGTCCTCCGGCGGGAGGGCCGGACCGCTCACCGCGGCCCGGCTCAGCGGGCCCGCAGAAGCAGCAGCGCCACGTCGTCCATCCGGTCCTCCCCGGCGGTGTACTGCGTGACGAGGGCGTCGGCGAGTTCGTCCAGGTTCCCGCGGCCGCAGTCGGCGAGCCGCTCGCACAGCTCGGCCAGCGCCTCCTCGATGTCGGTGCCCGGGGACTCGATCAGCCCGTCGGTGTACAGCAGGAGCAGCGCGCCCGGCGGCAGTGCGAACTCGGTCGTCGCGTACGCGGCCCCGGCATCGATGCCCAGCAGGGGACCGCCCGCCCGGTCGAGCACCTTCACGCGCCCGTCCGGCCGGCGCAGCAGCGGCGGCGGATGCCCCGCACGCGCCATCACCGCGCGCCCGCGTCCCGGGTCCAGCCGCAGATACAGACAGGAGGCGAACAGGTCGGAGCCGAGGTCGATCAGCAGCCGGTTGGTGGCGCTCATGACCTCGCCCGGGCTGTGCCCGACGGTCGTGTACGCCCGTACCGCGGTGCGGATCTGGCCCATCAGCCCCGCCGCGGTCACATTGTGCCCCTGTACGTCCCCGATGACCGCCGCCGCCAGCGGCGGGGAGGGCACCAGGTCGTAGAAGTCGCCGCCGATGTCCATGCCCCGGGTCGCCGGCAGATAGCGCGCGGCGGCGTCGATGCCGGGCAGCGACGGCAGCGAGTGCGGCAGCAGGGCCTCCTGCAGGCCGTGCGCCAGCTGGTGCTTCACGTCGTACAGCAGGGCGCGTTCCAGCGCCTGCGCGATCAGTCCGCCGAGGCTCGTCAGCACCGCGCGCTCGTCGGCCGGGAAGGGGTGCGGCTCGGCGTAGGCGAGGACGCAGGTGCCGACCGGTCGTCCGGAGGCGATCAGCGGCAGATACGCCCAGGCCGCGAAGCCGTCCGGGGTGGAGTGGCGGGACGGGTAGAGCCGCTCCAGCTCCCGCTGCGAGGCGAAGAACGCGGGCACCCCGCTGTTGAGGGCCTGGGTGCCCGGTGTCGGCTCGGCCAGCGGGGTCCCGTCGAACCTCTCCACGACGTGCGCGTCCGGATAGCCGCGGTGCCCCAGGACGTGCAGCCGGCCGGCCCGCGAGCCGAGCAGCACCACGGCCCGGCTGCCGACGGCCGGGGCCAGCTCCGCCGCCACCAGCTCCACCACGTCCTGCACACCCACCGCCTCGGTCAGCGCCCCCGCCAGGCTCAGCACCTGGGAGATGGTCACCAGCCGGGACGGCGTGTCCCCGGGCTGCGGACCGGCCCGGTACAGCTCCGACACCGCCCGGGCCCGGGAGACGCGCACGCTCAGCCCGGTCGTGCTCGGATACAGGCGGAACGACAGCCAGGTGCCGGGCGGGCGCATCGCCACGAACGACGTGACCTGCTGGCTGATCAGCGCGGCCCGGTAGCGGTCCTCGTACATCGGATCGCGCAGCCAGGGCAGCGTCGTCCACGGCTGGTTGCCGAGCAGGGCACCGACGTCGACGCCCAGCAGCTCGGCCGCCGCCGCGTTGACGAAGGAGACCCGGCCGTTCAGGTCCAGCGAGCACAGCCCGTACGGCAGCCGCGCCACCATCCGGGCGGCCTCCGCCGAGCCGAGCGAACCGGTCAGCCCCTCCGGCGGCGGCGCGGCCAGCAGATCCGGCTCGTGCTGCAGCGGCCGGCCCTCGGCGGCGGCGCGCTCCAGCTGCCGCGCGAGGCGGTCGCAGGCCGTGGCCAGCCGCCGCAGCTCGTCCTCCTGCGGTTCGGCCGGACGCCCGCCGGGCCAGGTGACGAACACCGCCCCGTACACCGTGGAGGCGGTGGCGACCGGCAACGCGGCGAGCCCGAAGGGGTAGGGGAGCACCACCGAGATCCGGGGGTAGCGGCGGGCCATCTCCTCCTCGCCGCCGACCCACACCGGGCGCCGCTCGCGGGCCGCCTCCGCGACCGGGATCGGGGCGCCGAGCCCCACCCGCTCCCACGGCGCGGCGAACGCCCGGGGCATGCCGACCATCACCGCCATCTCCAGCACCGGTTCGTCGGGCAGGCGCAGGTACACCGCGCCGGAGTGCGCCCCGACGTCCTCCAGCATCGCCGTCAGCGCCAGCGACAGCAGGGGGCCGCCATCCGGCTCCCCGGGGGCCGGCGCAGCATGCCCGGGCGGCTGCCCGTCGGTCACGCCGACCACCTCCTCGCCCGCCTCGGCCGCGGACCCGACGTTGCACGCATTCCCCGCAGGCACGCCGGAAAGCCCCGGGGAGGTCCCAGGGATCAAATCTGCCTCGCCGGGCCGGACCGCGCACGGCGAACACCCGCGAGACACCCCCTAGGCCGTCGCGGCGGCCCGGTGAGCGGCAGGATCGCCCGCCGGCGCCCCTGCGCCCGAGCAAACCCATCCGGCTACCCCGCCCCGCGGGCGATCATGCCCGGGCAGCCGGAGCGCGGGGCGGTGCACGGCCTGCACCCGTGCGCCCCCGCGCCCCGCGTTGGCCGGATCTCTGCCACCGGGGAACGTCACGAACGCCAACAATGGGGCACGCGTTCACCACCACGACTCCGGCGCAACGAGCTGAAGGGGCAGCATTGATCCGGGTACTTCTGGTCCATGACGCGTCATTGGTGCGGTCCGTCCTCGCGGACTGGCTGCGCCGGGAGGACGACCTGCGCGTCTACGACACCTCATGGCGTGCCGCACCGGTCCGCTTGCGGTCGGTACGGCCCGACGTGTGCGCGGCGGACCTGGAGTGCTCCGACGCACCGGGTGTCCCGCCGCTCGGGGATCTGTGCGGGCGGCCGGCGGACGGAACGGGGCCGCGGCTGCTGGTGCTGGCCGACGCGCACCGGCCGGGGCAGCTGCGAAGAGCCAGGGAGGCGGGGGCACTCGGCTACATCGGCAAGGAGGGCGCGCCCGAGCGCCTGATCGAGGGCATCCGGCGCGTCGCCAAGGGGGAACGTTTCGTCGACGACTCCCTCGGCTTCGGCTTCCTGGAGGCCGCCGAGATGCCGCTGACCCGCCGCGAGCTGAGCGTGTTATCCCTGGCTGCCGGCGGCGCCTCCCTCGCGGAGATCGCCGGCAGCCTGCACCTGTCCCACGGCACGGTGCGCAACTACATGGCCGCCATCACCCGCAAGACCGGCGCCCGCAACCGCATCGACGCCATCCGCATCTCCCAGGGCCAGGGCTGGGTCTGAGCACGTGGCCCAGTGGCCGACCAGGTCGCGGTACAGCGGCGAGCCGGCCAGCAGCTCGCCGTGCGTGCCGTACGCCGTGCGCGGGCCGTCCAGCACCAGCACACGGTCCGCGCGCCGCGCCGAGCTGATGCGGTGGGCCACCACGACCAGCGTCCCGCCCGGCCGCCGGGCGAAGGCCCGCTCCGCGCGCTCCTCCGCCTCCGCGTCCAGATGGCAGGTCGCCTCGTCCAGCAGCACCAGCGGCGCATACGACAGATGGGCCCGGGCCAGCGCGATCAGCTGCCGCTCGCCCGCCGACAGCGCCGCAGGGTCCACCGGTGCCCCCGGGCCGCCGAGCCGCTCCAGCAACGGAGTGAGCCCGACCGCGTCGGCCGCCGCGAGCAGCTCGGGCTCGGGCACCGGATCCGGCCGCAGCAGGCTCAGGTTCTCACCGAGGGTGCCGCTGTGGACGTACGCCTCCTGCGGCACGAGCACCCGCAGCGCGGCGGCCCGCGCCGAGGGCACCGGCGCGCCGTACACCCGGATGCCGCCGCGCACCGGTTCGAGCAGCCCCGCCACGAGCGCGGTGAGCGTCGACTTGCCGATGCCGCTGGGCCCGACGACGGCCAGATGGGCGCCCGGCGGGAGCGTGAGGCCGAGGTCGTCGAGGACGGGGGCCGCGCCGGGCCCGTAGGAGAAGGTCACCCCCGTCAGGCGCAGGGCGGGTTCGGCGGGCGCCGGAGCCGCCGTGCGGCCCCCCGCGGCCGCCGCCCCCCGCTCACCGTCCGGTACCGGCCGTCCGGCGTCCCCCTCGGGTGCCAGCCGACGCAGGACCACCGTCAGGCGGGCGCCGCTCGTGCCGAGGCCGTGGACGAGGGTGCGCAGCGCGGGCAGCAGGGACTGGGTGACGTAGGCGAGGGCGCCGACCAGGGCGCCCGGGGTGACACCGCGGGCCAGGAGCCAGGGCGCCGCGGCCGGCACCAGGACGGCCGGCAGGTGGCCGCCGACCGCGAGGGCCGCCGTGCGCAGCATGGAGAAGCGGGCCAGGGAGCGTGCCGCTCGCAGTTCGGCGTCGATGCCGGCGGCGACGTCCGCCGCGATGCGGTCCTCCGCCCCGGACGCCGTGATGTCCCGCAGCCCTGGGCAGACCGCGCCGAGGTGCGCGGCGAGGGCCTCGTCGGCGGCGAGGTAGGCCTCCTGGCGCCGGGCCAGCGGGCGCAGCGTCAGCGCGAACAGCGCCACCCCGGCGGCCAGCGGCGGTCCCACGACGAGCAGCAGCGGCGGGGCGAGGGCGAGCAGCCCGGCGACCGCGCCGACGGACGTGAACACGAACGACCGCGCCACCATCACCAGCCCGGCGAAGGTGTCCCGGGCGATCTCAACCTGCTGGGTGAGCCCCGAGAGCGCCCCGTCGTCCGCCTCGCGCACCCCGCGTTCCACCACCCGGGTCACCAGCCGGTCCCGCAGCGGTTCCACCAGCGCGGCGACGGCGCCGTACACCCGCCCGGTGCCCAGCGCGCCGACCAGCACGCCCGCGCCGGCCACCGCCAGCCAGACCAGCCCCGTCCCGGCCCGCCCGGCGAGGAACCCGTCGTCCAGGGCGCGGGCGAGGGCGTAGCCGAGCAGGAAGGTCTGCCCGGTCTCCAGCACCGACCAGCCGGCAAGTCGCAGCAGCACGGGCCACCGCCGGCGCAGGAAACGGGCGCCCCTGGCGAGGAGCCCGGCCCCCGAGGGCGTACGCCCCGCGCCGCTCACCGTCGTGCCTCTTCCGGCTCGGCAGCGGCGAACACCGCCCGGTACCCGGGGTCCCGCCACAGCGTCTCGTGCCGCCCCACCGCCCGCACGCGTCCGCCGTCCAGCCAGGCCACGGCGTCCGCGCGGGCGGCCGTGGCGGCGCGGTGGGCGACGAGCAGGCGGGTGCCGTGCCGGCCGGGCGCGGTCAGGGCCTCGGTGATGCGATGTTCGGTGACCGTGTCCAGGCTGGACAGCGCGTCGTCCAGGACGAGCAGCCGTCCGCCCCGGGCGAAGGCCCGGGCGAGGCCCAGGCGCTGCGACTCGCCGCCGGAGCGTGGCGCGTCGGCGCAGACGGTGGCGTACCCGGCGGGCAGGCGGCGCACGAAGTCGTCGGCGTGGGCGGTACGCGCCGCCTCCCGGACGCGGGCGGGGGAGGGGTGCGGCAGCCCCAGGGCGAGTGCGTCCTCCACCGTGGCGCCGAGCAGCACCGGGCGGTCGAAGGCGCAGGCCACCGCGGTGCGCAGCTCCTCGTGGGACAGCTCGCGCAGGGGGACCCCGTCCAGCAGGACCTCCCCGGCGTCCGGGTCGGTGAGCCGTGCGGCGAGCGCGGCGAGCAGCGACTTGCCCGTCCCGGAGCGGCCGACGAGAGCGAGGGTGCTCCCGCCGGGCACCACCAGGTCGACCCCGTCGAGCACCGTGCGCTCGCCGCGTCGCGCGGTCACCCCGCGCAGCTCCAGCCGGCCGGGGCCGCCCTCGGGCAGCCGGCGCCGGCCGTGCCGCGGCGCGGGCACGGCGTGCAGCTCACCCAGCCGCCCCGCCGCCGCACGCGCCCGCGCCACCGAGGTGAGCTGTCCGACGAGCGCGCCGACACCGGTGGCGAGGACCGCGTACCGGGACGCGGCGAGCAGCTCCCCGGCGGTGAGCCGGTGCCGTGCCACCAGCAGGCCCGCGACCGCCACCACCGCCAGTTGCAGCAGCGGCGCGACCGCGACCGCCTGCGCCGCGGCCCGGCCCTGCACCCGCCACATGCGGTGGCCGGCGCGGGACAGTTCGGGCAGCGGCGTCAGGACGCGCGCCGTCTCCCGTTCCTGGAGCCCGGCCGCGCGGATGGTGCGCCGGCCGGCGACGGCCTCCGCCAGGGTCGCCGCCATCCGGCCCTGCACCCGCTGGTAGTCGGCGACGCAGGCGGAGGTGTCCCGGGCCAGGGCGCGCAGCAGCAGGTAGAGCGGTGGCGCCCCGGCGAGCAGGACGACCGCCAGCCACGGGTCGATCAGCGCCAGCGCGACGACACCCCCGGCCGGCACGGCGACCGCGGCCGGCAGCGCGGCGCGGGCGGCGGGTGCCGTTCCGGCCGCCGCGGCGTTCCCGACCAGCCGGGCGACCAGCTCGCCCGCCGGGAAGCGGTCCTGCGCCCGGGGGCCGAGCGCGAGGACATGGTCCGTCGTACGGCGGCGCAGCCAGGCGGTGGTACGGGCGTCGACGGTGCCGTGCAGCACGGTCTCGGCCGCGTCGAGGACGCTGGTCAGCAGCACGAGCCCCGCGCACAGCAGCACCCAGCGCGTCGCGGGTTCGCGCGCCAGCAGCAGGTCAAGGGCCCGGCCCAGCGCGGCGGGCAGCAGCAGCCCGGCGCCGGCCGACGCGACGGAGGCCACGGACAGCGCCGTGCGCCGGGCCGCGCTGTGTCCGGCGGCCGTGCGCAGCAGCTCCCGGCTCTCCCGGGCCACCGTGTCGCCTCGCTCGTGCGGACCTGCCATCGTGCCTGCTCCCGGAGAAGAGTGAGGGCCCCGGGTGGCCCCCCTCTCGGAGGGGCCACCCGGAGCCGGGGTCACGCGAGGGGTGTCACGCCGAGGGCGTCACACACAGAGCAGGACGCTCGCGGCGCTGATGCAGGACAACAGGCTGACGGTGCTCGCGCCGCCGCCGCCGGTGTGCTCGTCGGACTCCATCGTCTGCAGGTCGAGAAGAGCCATGATCGTGTCCTTTCGTCATGGGGACAGGGGTGGTGTCACGACCGCGGGACTGCGGCCGCGTCTTTTAGGGCCGCGTGAGCGGCGGGAGGAACGGCAGGTGGGCCGGGCCGGGGCCGTCGAAGGCCGCGCCGAGCGCCAGCAGACAACCCGCCGTTCCGGTGGCGAGGTCCATGGAGAGCCGCATCATCTGGTGGCCGGGGAAGGCGAGCTGGCCCTGGTAGGCCATCGCGTACCAGCCGAGCCCGGAGATCTGGCCGGCCAGGTGCTCCGGCGCCGCCCCGGTGCGGCTCAGATGCAGGATCATTCCGGCGCGGCCCTGGAACAGCCCGGGCTGCGCGTAGAAGCGGGAGGTCGCGGCCGTCAGCACGCCCGCCCGTACGGCGGCGAACTGCTCGGCGGCCGACGGCGCGTGGGTGAGGAAGTCGTCCAGGACCATGCCGATCCCGGCGCTGCCGTCGCCGACGTACGGCAGGGTGCGCCAGCCCTCGTCGACCTCCAGCGAGCCGCCCGGCCGCACCACGCAGCGCTCCAGGTCGCGCTGGAGCGCCGCACCGGCCGCCCGCAGCAGCTCCTTGTCGCCGGAGCGCTCGTACTGCCGCAGCAGGAACAGGGCGGGTCCGGTGGCGCCGCGCAACAGGCCGGCCCGCCGTTTCGCCGCGGGCGGTTCGGCGAGGCGGCCGACCAGGATCCGCGCGGCCTCGGCGGCCCGCTCGCCCAGTTCGCTCTCGCCGGTGGTGTCCGCGAGCGCGCCGAGGACCAGGCCGAGCCCGGCGAGTCCGCCGTGCAGGTCCGAGGACAGGTTCTGCCAGCGTTCGCGGAGGATGCCCTCGACCAGGTCGAGGGCCCGTTGCCGGTGCCCCAGCAGATTCAGCACGTGGGCGACGCCCGCGAGGCCGTCGTACAGGCCCAGGGAGGTGCCCACCGGCGCCGGGTCGGTGTGGTCCAGCAGCCAGCGCTCGCCCTCGTCGTAGCGTTCGGCGCCGGTCGCGGCGAGCGCGTACAGCACACCGGCCGCCCCGTGGGCGAGCCCCAGGCCGCCGCCGTCGGAGAACTGGGCGATGTCGCCGGGGAAGAGCCGGTCGTCGCGTTCCGGGGTCGCCGAGGCGAGGATCGCCTTGGTCATCGAGTCCCGGCTGTGCGGCCAGTCGGCGGGATCGACGAGCGGGACGGATCCCGCGGACCGGCCGGCCGTCCCCCGGGTGATCTCGGCGACCGCCGCTTCCAGGAAGTCCCGGGGCACGTCCGGGAACTCCCGGGCGATCACCTCGGCGAGATGGGCCGCCTTGCCGCGGTCCACCACGAACAGCGTCGTCACCGGCAGGAACAGCGCGAGCCGCAGACAGGCCAGGGCATAGCGGTCCACGTCGGCGCCGCGCCGGTCGGGCGGCGCGAAGAATCCCGGGTGGGCCACGATCTGGCGGCCGTGCTCCTCGACCGGGGCGGCCGCCTCGAAGTCGATCAGATACACCGACTCCTCGTCGGGGGCGACCATGATGTTGAAGACGTGCAGGTCGTTGAAGACGATCCCGCGCGCGTGGACCTTCTCCACCGCCTGCTCCACGGCCCGGTGGATGCGCACCGCCCACGCCGTGTAGGCGGCGACCTCGCCGGGGTCCGGGTCCGGCGCGAGCAGCGGATGCCGTTCCGCGAAGAACGCGTTCAGCGGCCGTCCCTCGACGAAGTCCGTCACCAGGAACCGGTGGTCGCCGAGCGTGAACCAGTCCCGCACCTCCGGCACCACACCGGTGCCCGTCAGCCGCTCGAGCGCCTCCTTCTCCCGCTCCAGCCGGGCGATCGCGTCGGCCCCGTCGGAGGCGAGTCCCGCGTGCGGGCGGCCCTCCTTCAGCACCACCTTGCGGCCGTCGCGGGTGTCGGTCGCCGCGTACACCCCGCCGCCGTTGGAGAAGTGCAGCGCCTTGTCGATGCGGTACGGCAGGTCACCCACCGTGGTGGTGTTGCGCGCCGCCAGATGCGGCTCGAGGAACGCGGGCAGCGTCACCCACTCGGGCACCTGGAAGGACGGCGAGCGCCGGTCCGGCACCAGCCGGCCCTCCCCGTCCCGCACCGCCGGCACCAGCGCGCCGCGCTCGTCCACGACGAAGGAGCGCGCGAAAGCGCCGTAGCGGACGTACAGCGGGCCCTCGCCCCAGCGCAGGTCGGTGAGGATGTAGGGGCCCTCGAAGCCCTCCAGCAGCTCGCCCAGCTCGCGCAGCACGGTGTGCAGCTGCTCCTCGCCGTCCGGGTAGACGGTGACGAACTTGCCGCTGGTGTCGCGCCCGGCGTACTTGGCGTTGCGCAGGTGCAGCAGGTGCGGGCCGGGCACGAACTTGAACGGGATGCGGCGCGGCACGCAGTAGTCCCACACGATCGCCGCGATCCGCTCGGCGTTCGCCCGGGTGGCCGAGGCGTGGATCTTCCAGCCCTGGGCCGGCCCGAAGTGCGGCCGGCCGTCCGCCGCGAGCGGGGTCAGCGTCAGCCAGTCACCGACGCGTGCCGCGCTCCAGCCCGCGGGCACCTCACGGCTCGCCGCCGCGAACAGCGGTGCGGCCTGCTCGCCGTCCGACAGCCGGTCCGGCGTGTCGTAGAAGTGACGGTCCGCGAGGGCGTACACCTCGTACCGCTTGTCCATGCCTCCCCTTCCCTGGGCCGCCCTCGAGATTTCCAGTGAGTGACCGGCCACCGACAGTCACGTGTGTCATCACATCGCCGTGCAGAACGCATGCGTCAACAGATGTTCGGATCGTTTCGAGCAGCTCGGCCGCCGCGGCGCGGTCGCGGTCGCAGGGGCTGCGCGCGGAGGGGATGCGCGCTGTAATACCGACGTGGTCGGTGAGGGAGCTGCGGGACGCAAGCCGCGGACACTGCGCGCGGAAGGTGCCCTCAAAGCGCTCGCCTCCGGCCGCGACTCACCCGAACGGGTCCGGCAGGTCCTCGAACAGGCGCTGGTCTTCGCCGGCGCGCAGCTGGCCGCCGTCTACACCCCGGGTGGGGACGGCGACCTGCTGTGTCTGATGGAGTCCGCCGGGGTGCCGAGGTCCGTGTACGGCCTGCGCGAGAGCTACCCGATGTCCGGGCGCTCGCCGGCCGCCGATGTGCACCGCACCGGGCGCGCGGTGTGGCTCGGGCCGCACGAGCTGGCCGCGCGGGCGCCGTCCCGGCGCGTCCCCGCGCTCGACTTCCACCTGGCCGCGCTGCCCCTGCCGGGCACCGGCGGCTGCCTGCTCGCCGTCAGCGAGGACAGCGGCGGCTTCGACCCAGAGGCGCGCATCTGTCTCGAGCTGGTCGCCGCGGCCGTCACCACGCGCGTGCCGGTCGCGGCCGCCGAGGCCGGTGAGCTGCCCGCGGACGCGTTCGACCTCGCCATGGACAGCGGGCGGGTCGCGGTCGGCGACGGCATCCTGCGGCTGTTCGGGCTGGGCCGCGAGGACTTCGACGGCAAGGTCGAGACCCTGCTGCGGCTCACCGTCCCCGAGGACCTGCCCGCGCTGATGTCCGTCGTCGAGGCCGACCACATGTCGATAGGCGACCGTGAGCTGGAGTTCCGCATCCTGCAGCCCACGGGGGCACCCAGGTGGCTCAGGCTGCGCGGCCGGCTGCTGCCCGGCGGGGAAGGCCGGCCCGCCCGGCTGGTCGGCACCGTCGAGGACACCTCCGCGCTGCGCTCCGACGTCACCGACGTGGCCCGGGTGCAGCGCCTGGCCGCCACGCTGGCCACCGCGGGCACCGTACGGGACGTCAGCCAGGCCGTCGTGTCCGCGCTGCGCAAACCGCTGCGGGCCGACCGGATCGCGCTCGCCGAGCTGGAGGGCGACCGGCTCGTCGTCACCGTCCTCGACCCGCCGCAGCCGGAGGCGTGGCCGGAGCTGTGGCGGCTGGAGTGGCGCGCCGAGTGGCCCGACGCGCCCGTGCGGGCCATGCCGACCCTCGCCGCCGCGCTGCGGGAGGGCCGCGCCCAGATCTGGCCCGCCGGCACCGCCCTGGAACCCGCCCTCGCCGAGGTCGGGCCCGGCGGCCTCGCCGTGCTGCCGCTGCCCGCCGGCCACCGCATGGCCGGCGCCTGTCTCATCGGCTGGGACACCCCGCACGACTTCGGCCCCGACGAACGCGCCCTGCTCACCGCCTCGGCGGGTCTCGCCGGGCAGGCCCTGATGCGCGCCCACGCCTTCGACGCCGAGCACGAACTCGTCGGCATGCTTCAGCGCCAGCTGCTGCCGCGCCGCCTGCCCACGCTGCCCGGCGCCGTCGCGGTCGCCCGCTACCTGCCCGCCACGGCGGGACTGGAGGTCGGCGGGGACTGGTACGACGTGATCCCGCTGCCCGACCACCACGTCGCCCTGGTCATCGGCGACGTCCAGGGCCACAGCACGGCCGCCGCCACCCTCATGGGGCAGATGCGCACCGCGCTGCGCGCCTACGCCGTCGAGGGCCACCCGCCGGACGTGGTCGTCTCGCACGCCAACCGGCTGCTGGCCGACCTGGAGACCGACCTGTTCGCCACCTGCGCCTACGTCGACCTCGATCTGGAGTCCGGCTCGGCGTGGTGCGTACGGGCCGGGCATCTGCCGCCGGTGCTGCGCCACCCCGACGGCAGCACCGAGATCGTCGAGTCCGACGGCGGCCCGCCGCTCGGGGTGCTCCCGCAGGCGGACTTCCCGCTCGGCCCGCTGTCCCTGCGGCCCGGCACGGTGCTCGCCCTCACCACGGACGGCCTGGTCGAGTCGGCGGACGCCGACATCGACACCGGCCTCGCCCGGCTCGCCCGCGACCTCGGCGGCTGCGGGGTCGGCGACCTCGGCACGGTCGCCGACACCCTCCTCGGCCACGCCCACCGCAGCGACGACGTCGCCCTGCTCCTGCTGCGCTACGACGGGATGGCCTCGCGCCCGCTGCGGGAGAGCTGGACGGTGTGGCGGGTACCGCAGGCCGTCGGACACGCCCGCCGCTTCACCCGGCGCACCCTGCGTGCCTGGGGCGTCCCCGCGGCCGACGTCGACGCCGCGCTGCTCGTCGTCTCCGAACTCGTCACCAACGCCCTCGTGCACACCGGCGGGCAGGTCCGCCTTGGCCTCACCCTGGTCAACCACCGGCTGCGCATCGCGGTCGCCGACGCCTCCCCGCGCACCCCCGTGAAACCGACCAGCATCGGCTGGGAGGCCACCGGCGGCCGCGGCATCCTCCTGGTGGAGGCCATGTCGGACGCGTGGGGCGCGGTCCCGGTCAGCGGCGGCAAGCAAGTCTGGAGCGAGATCGACATCGCCCGCTGAATCCCTGTGTCACCGGGCCTTCGCGGGTAACCCGGGTCGCACACCCTCGTGAGACAAGGAGTACGTCATGACCCAGCACGTCCGCGACATCATGACCGCCGACCCGGTCGCCGTGGAGCCGCAGGCCTCCGTCACGGCCGTGGCGCGGCTGATGCGCGACGAGGACCTCGGCGCGGTCCTGGTGACCGACGGCGACGACCTGCGCGGCCTGGTCACCGACCGCGACCTGGTCGTACGCGGTATCGCCGACGGCGGCGACCCGGAGCAGACCACCGTCGCCGGCATCTGCAGCGACGACGTGGTCACCGTCGGCCCCGACGACGACCTGAGTCTCGCCATCCGCCTCATGCGCGAGCACGCCGTACGCCGTATCCCCGTCGTCGACCACGGCCACCCGGTCGGCATCGTCTCCCTCGGCGACACCGCCATGGAACGCGACCCCGACTCGGCCCTCGGCGACATCAGCGCGGCCACCCCCAACGTCTGACGCCCCGTCCGGCCCGGGCCCCGCCCTCGACGCACGGCCGAGCGCCCGCCCGGTCGACGGACGTCTGTTTGAATCCGGGACGTCCGGGGACCCGGCGGCGTAGTGCGACCGAAGGAACGCGCGGGCAGCAGAAGGAAGATGAGACGCCGTGACGACCGCTCACTCCCAGGACAAAACCGTGGTACGCCGAGCCGAGACCGGTTGGGCGAGGGCCCGCAGGCTACGCCGCCAGCGCGCGCTGCGCACCTGCCTGCCCGCCGTGGCGGACCCCGGCGCGGAGCCCGCATCGCGCACCGGAACCGATGGGAACATCGTCCGGGGCGAAGACTGAGGCGAGGCCCCGGCCGGTACGCAGGCGGACCCGGGCAGGACCGGCCGGCCGGCGCGCGTCAGGCGTGCGTCTTGGCGAGGAGTTCGAGGATCTCCTCGGTCGTGCCCGTCTCGCCCAGCCGCGGGAAGATCCGCCGCACACTGCCTGCGTGCGCCTCGGCGTCCATGTCGCTCATGGCGTCCGTGGCGAGGGTGACGTGGTAGCCGTGCTCGTGCGCGGCCCGGGCGGTCGACTCGACGCCGATGCTGGTGGCGATGCCGGTCAGCACGATCTGCGTCACTCCGCGGCGGCGCAGCTGCACGTCCAGGTCGGTGCCGTGGAAGGCACCCCAGTTGTGCTTGGTGACGATGATGTCGCCGGCGTGCCCGGCCAGTTCCGGCACGATGACGTCCCAGCCCTCGGGGCGGGCACCCCCCGCCCTGGGGGCTTCGGTGCGCCCGGGGACCGCGTCGGCGCCGTCGGCGGCGAACGACACCCGCACCAGCACGACCGGCAGGCCGCGCTCCCGGAACGCGTCCGCGAGCCGGGCGGAACGGGCGACGACATCGGCGCCGGAGTACGGCTGCACGGGCGCGCCGGCGATCCCCGCCTGGAGATCGATCACCACGAGAGCGGTGCGCGGATCGAGAGCGGTGACTGCCATGGTCGGGCCTTTCGTTCGGGTACTGCGGACTTCGGGTGAGGCCCCCGGGCTCGGGCTCTTCCGGGAGCGAGGACGGGTCACGGCTGCGACAGCCGCTCCAGCAACGCCAGCGCCTCGAGCACCGTGCGCCGCTCGGCCTCCGTGAACCGGTCCTGCAGGGCGCGGGTCAGCCACTCCTCGCGGGCCTGCCGGTCACCGGCGATACGGTCCTGGCCGGACTCGGTCAGGGTGACCAGCTGACGGCGGCCGTCGGCGGGATCGGGGCTGCGCCGGATCAGGCCGTGCTGCTCCAGCGCGGCCAGCGTCGCCGCCATCGACTGCGGACGCACCCCCTCGGCGGACGCGAGCGCGCTCGCCGTGGCGGCGCCGTGCTTGCCGACCAGGGTGAGCGCGGAGACCTGCGACGGGGTGAGCGCGTCGTCCCCGGCGACCTCCCTGACGCGGCGGCGCAGCCGCCCGATCAGGACGCGCAGCTCCTGGGCGGCGCGGGCGGCGCTGCCGGAGATCTGCGAGGCGTTCTCGTCGCGGGCCATGCCCCGACGGTAATTTCTTCAGGCAAAACTGTCCAGTTTCACCTGAACAGTTTTCCTGAGCACGTCCCCCGCGGACGAGCGAGCGCACCTGCCGCGAGCCGCCACCCCGCCGCCGCGGGCCCGCGCCGTACGCTGAAACCGTGCGCCTGCTGCTGATGTCCGACACCCATCTCCCCAAGCGCGCCAAGGAGCTGCCGGCGCCGCTGCTCGCCGAGCTGCCCGAGGCCGACGTCGTCCTGCACGCCGGCGACTGGGTCGACACCGTCACCCTCGACCTGCTGGAGAGCCGCAGCCGCCGGCTGATCGCGGTCCACGGCAACAACGACGGCCCCGGGCTGCGCGCCCGGCTGCCCGAGGTGGCCCGCGCCGACCTGGGCGGCCTGCGCTTCGGCGTGGTCCACGAGACCGGCCCCGCCCAGGGCCGCGAGGCCCGCTGCGCCGCCCGCTTCCCCGACCTGGACGTCCTGGTCTTCGGGCACAGCCACATCCCCTGGGACACCACCGCGCCGGGCGGCCTGCGGCTGCTCAACCCCGGCTCCCCGACGGACCGCCGCCGTCAGCCCCACTGCACCTACCTCACGGCCACGGTGGCGGACGGACGCCTCACGGATGTCGTTCTGCACCGGCTGCCACGCCGCTGACACCCTCCCGGGTCCGGGCATGGGCCGGGCCGCTCACCTCGATGGAAGCGGCCCGGGCGCTGCGAGTGGATTGCGCTGACACGGACCTCCTTCGATGGGCGGTTCCTCAAGGGCGACGCATGCGGTGCATGCCTCGTCCATATATGGCGCGACTACCCCATACCGACCCGGTCACACACAGACGCCGCGGAACTTTTTTTCCGCCCCCGCGGATCGGCGCTCAGCTGCTCGAACCGGTCCAGCCGGCGGTGACATGGCCCAGGCGCACCCGTTGCGGATGGTCGCCGACGGGGACCGAGATCCGCTTGCGTCCCGTGGCGAAGTCGATGGCCGTGACCTGGTCGGCGCCGCTCTCCGAGATCACACAGTCCCGTCCGTCGCCGCTGACCGTGGCCCAGTACGGCTTGGACGCGGGGACCAGCGGGCCCTCCTGGAGGGTGGCGCGGTCGACGACGGTCGCGTAGTCGTCCATCGTGCCCGCCACGCACAGTTTGCTGCCGTCCGGTTTCATCGACAGGCCGTGGTGGCGGGAGTCGTTGACGAAGGTGGTGCGGTCGTCACTGGTGGCGGGGTTCTTCGGCAGGGTCTTGGTCCGCGTGATCCGGTCGGTGGCGAGGTCGTACTCGAAGAAGCCGTTGAAGAACGACACCTGGAAGTACAGCTTCGACTCGTCGGGGGAGAACACGGCCGGCCGCACCGCGTCGGAGTAGTCCTTCAGCCCGATCGCGTCGAGCCGCTCGCGCATGTCGATCACCTTGACCGGCTTGTACGTCGTCGCGTCGACGACGGTGATGTGCCGGTCGCCCTTCGTCCAGTCCAGCCAGGGCGCGTCCAGCGCGGTGTTCACGTCGCCGATGGCCATGTTCCAGAGGTACTTGCCGTCCTTGGTGAAGATGTTCTCGTGCGGCTTGTCCCCGGTGGCGAAGGAGCCGAGCTGCCGGCCGGTGACGATGTCCAGGACGTGCACCGTGTTCGCGGTGGACGCGGACACCGCGACCCGGGTGCCGTCGGGGGAGACGGCCATGTGGTCGGCGCGGTGACCGGACACCGGGAAACGCCAGTTGAGCCTGCCCGTGGCCAGGTCGATCGAGACGACGTCGGCGAAGCTGGGCCGCGAGACGACGACCGAGCGGCCGTCGGGTGTGGAGTACATGTCGTCGGCGAACTGGTCGTGTCCCTCGCCGACGCTGTTGCGGATCGCCATGAAGTACACCCACTTCACCGGATCGGCGTTGATCTCCGCCAGCCGCTGTTCCTTGTCCGGTACGACGTCGATCCGGCCGATCCGCGCGAAGTCGCCGCTGGAGGCGATGACGTCGGCCGTGCCGTCCCAGTTGTTGCCGACGAAGAGCACCTCCCGCAGCCCCGGGGCATCGGAGCGGGCATCGGCGCGGGCGGCGGTGGCGGGAGAGACGGCGGTGAGCGCGAGCGCGGCGGCGACCGTGCACACAAGGCGGGGTCGGAAGGCGGGCATGACGGCTCCTCGGGGTGGGGTGGAACCCGAACACACGTGATGCACAAGGGACTTACTGCAAAGTAAGGAAGGGGTGCCCGCCCCGGCAAGAGTGCGGACGCACCTATGCCGAGATCCTCTCCAGCGCCCGCAGGACCGGCGCCTCGCCGTCCTCCGCGCGGATCCGCGCCCCCAGGTCCCGGGCCCGCCGCCCGTACGCCGGGTCGGTGACCGCCTCCACGAGTGCGGAGGCCAGGGCGCCGGCCGTGAGGCGGCGCAGCGGCAGGGTGCGCGGGGCGACGCCCAGGGCGACCAGCCGGCCTGCCCAGAAGCGTTCGTCGAACTGGACCGGCACCGGCACCGCCGGCACGCCGGCCCGCAGCCCCGCCGCGGTCGTCCCGGCACCGCAGTGGTGGACCACCGCCGCCATCCGCGGGAACAGCAGCGAGTGCGGCACGTCGTCGACGAGCAGCAGATCGTCACCGTCGGCGCTCAGCCCGCCCCAGCCGCGCTGGATCACCCCGCGCAGTCCCGCCCGGCGCAGCGCACCCGCGACGGCCGCACTGAAGCCGCGCGCGTCGGGCACGGTGGCACTGCCCAGCCCGACGAACACCGGCGGCGGCCCGGCGTCCAGGAACTCCCGCAGCTTCCGCGGAAGTTCGCGCTCGAGGTCGTACGGCCACCAGTAGCCGGTCACCTCCAGGCCCGGCCGCCAGTCCCGCGGCCGGGGCACCACCAGGGGGCTGAAGCCGTGCAGCACCGGCCAGCGCTGCCGCTCCCGGGCGCGCAGTGCCGCCGCCGGGCGGACCGGCGCCAGCCCCAGCCGGGCTCGGACGGCCGGCACGGCGGAGGCGAAGACGTGCTCCACGGCGAGGTTCACCCCGAGCCCCGCGACCCGGTTCACCGCCCCGCCCCAGGAACCGGTGGTGAGCAGAGGCGGCGCGAACTCGCCTGTGGCGGCCAGCGGTTGCAGATGCAGGCCCACGCTCGGCCGGCCCAGGCCCTCGGCGACGGTGTGCCCCAGCGGGCCGAGCGCGGCGCCGAGGAGGAGCACGTCGGCGTCCTCGGCGGCCGCCAGCAGCGCGTCGGTCATCCGGCCGGCCAGCGCCCGCGCCATCGCCACCACCCGCACCAGCTTGCCCACCCCGGTCACGCTGCGGTGCAGGCCCCGTCCGCGGGCCGACTCCAGCTCCGCCCGCGGATCCACCGGCAGCGCGCGAAAAGCCACCCCCGAACCCGCCAGGAGCGGCGCGAACCGCTCATGGGTGACCAGGGTGACCTCGTGCCCCGCCCGGACCAGGGCGTGCCCGAGACCGGTGAAAGGGGCCGCGTCGCCCCGGGATCCCGCCGTCATGATCGCCACACGCACGCAGCGCAGTATGGCGAGGATCCCGCGCGTCCGCAGGAACGACCCGCGGGAAACGGCCACTTCGGCGCTACGGGATCACACCGTCGTCCCGAGCTGCCGGGCCGCCGCGTCCACCGTCTGCTCCAGCAGCGTGGCGATGGTCATCGGGCCGACCCCGCCCGGCACGGGGGTGATCAGCGAGGCACGCTCCACCGCCGAGTCGAAGTCGACGTCCCCGACGTTGCCCTCGTTGTAGCCCGCGTCGATCACCACCGCGCCCGGCTTGAGGTCCTGCCCGCGGATCAGCCGGGGCCGGCCCACGGCGGCGACGACGATGTCCGCCTCCCGCACGGCCGCCGACACATCCGGGGTACGCGAGTGGCAGTAGGTGACGGTGGCGTCACGGGCCAGCAGCAGCATCCCGGCCGGCTTGCCGAGGATCGCGCTGCGGCCGACGACGACCGCCCGCTTGCCCGACGGGTCGACGCCGTACGCGTCGAGGAGGCGCATGATCCCGCCCGGTGTGCACGACACGAAGCCGGGAAGGCCGAAGCTCATGGTCGCGAAGGACGCGAAGGTGACACCGTCGACGTCCTTCTCCGGCGCGATCGCCTCGAACGCGGCGCGCTCGTCGACGTGGTCGCCCACCGGGTGCTGGAGCAGGATTCCGTGCACGGACGGGTCGGCGGACAGCGCCCGGACCGTCGCCACCAGCTCCTCGGTCGTGACGGACGCGGGCAGCGCCACATGCCGCGAGTCGATGCCGGCCTTGCGGCAGCGGTTCTGCTTCATGCGCACATAGGTGACGGAGGCGGGGTCCTCGCCGACGAGCACCGTGGCGAGGCAGGGCTTCGTCCCGGTGCGCCCGGTGAGGTCGGCGGCGCGCCGGGCGGTCTCCTCGACGGTGCGACGGGCGAGCGCGGTGCCGTCCATGAGACGGGCCTGGGTCATGATGCAACTCCTGAGCGGGTACGGCATCGCCCAGGCGCACGGCATCGACTCCATGGGGCCGCTCCCCGGTGGTGCTCCACCTCAGCGCCAGTCACGGCCCGCGACCAGGGTAACCGAGCCCGTCCGCCGTCCCTGCCCCCGTCCCGTGCGAAGAAGACGAAGAAGGTCCAGGTCAGCCGTGGCCGACCTGGACCTGGCCCTCCGTCTCGTCGCTCGTCACTCGTCCCACGCCTCGACCATGATCTGTTCCGAGATCTTGCCGTCGGTCAGCGTGATCATCGACTCGGACAGCACCCGGGTGCCGTCCGGGTACTCGCAGGACTCGCAGTAAGCCGCGCGGTCGCCCTGGACCACGCACTGCTCCAGCTTGTGCGTCATGTCGCGGCTGCAGACGTCCTCGAGCATCTCGCGGATCGCGTCCCGGCCGTGCAGCACCGCCGGGTTGCTGGGCTGAGCGTTGCGGTTCACGAGACGGATCTCCGCGTCGTCCGCGTACAAGGACAGCAGCGCGTCGGCGGTGCGGTCCTCGATGCCCCTGCGCAGAGTCTCCGTGTCGAAGCCGGTGTGTGCCGTGGTGCCCATGGTGACCTCCTTGCCCGGCCGCGGCCCGACAGCGAGGGGAACGGGCCGCACGTGGCCTACCCCAAAGGCTCCTCCGCCCCGTCGGGCTCGGCAAGCGCAGTCCGCTCACTCCGCCTGACGGGTGAGCCGGCCCGCGTGCCCGTGTCCACCGGGCCGCCACCGCCGTTGCTGTAGGCATGATCTCCACTCGCCGTATCGTCGCCGCCGCCGCACTCGCCGCCGGGATCGCCGGTATCACCGCCCCCGCGGCGAACGCCGGCGTCCTGGGCTCGGACCAGCTGAACCCGGTCGCCGTGCTCGACTCGCTCGCCACCAGCGACATCCCCGCCGAGCACAAGGACGAGGTTCCCACCGTCTCCCAGCAGCTGTCCTCGCTGAACCAGGCGAACGACCTCAACAAGCTGAACGAGCTCCACCAGCTCACCGACCTCGTCGCCCCGGTCACCAGCCTGCTCCCCGTCGGCTGAGACCCCGCACACCACCCCGAGGGGCCGCCCGCCGAGGCGGCCCCTCGGTATGTACGACCCTCTGACCCCCCTCGGCCCGCACTCCACGCTCTGTCCCGTCCTCGGCCCTCCGGCGCTTGATCACGCGTAGGGTCGGAACCGGGACGGATGCCCCGTCGAGGGAAGGATGGAGCAGCATGGCGCAGGAAGTACGCGGCGTGATCGCACCGGGCAGGGACGAGCCGGTGCGCATCGAGACGATCGTCGTGCCCGATCCCGGGCCCGGGGAGGCAGTGGTCCGCGTCCAGGCCTGCGGGGTCTGCCACACCGACCTGCACTACAAGCAGGGCGGTATCAGCGACGACTTCCCGTTTTTGCTCGGGCACGAGGCGGCCGGTGTCGTCGAGTCCGTAGGGGACGGCGTCACCGACGTGGCGCCCGGTGACTTCGTCGTCCTCAACTGGCGTGCGGTGTGCGGACAGTGCCGCGCGTGTCTGCGCGGCCGGCCCTGGTACTGCTTCGCCACGCACAACGCCACGCAGAAGATGACCCTCGCGGCCACCGGCCGGGAGCTCTCCCCGGCGCTGGGCATCGGCGCGTTCGCCGAGAAGACCCTCGTCGCCGCCGGCCAGTGCACCAAGGTCGACCCGGCCGCCTCGCCGGCCGTCGCCGGGCTGCTCGGCTGCGGGGTGATGGCCGGCATCGGCGCGGCGATCAACACCGGCGGGGTCACCCGAGGCGACTCGGTCGCCGTCATCGGCTGCGGCGGGGTCGGCGGTGCGGCGATCGCCGGCGCGCGCCTGGCCGGAGCGGGGCGGATCATCGCCGTCGACATCGACGACCGCAAGCTGGCCACCGCCCGCACCCTGGGCGCCACCCACACCGTGAACTCCAAGGACACCGACCCGGTCGAGGCCGTCCGCGAACTCACCGGCGGTTTCGGCGCCGACGTCGTCATCGAGGCCGTCGGCCGCCCCGAGACGTACACCCAGGCGTTCTACGCCCGTGACCTCGCCGGAACCGTGGTGCTCGTCGGGGTGCCCACGCCCGAGATGAAACTCGAACTGCCGCTGCTCGACGTCTTCGGCCGCGGCGGGGCGCTGAAGTCGTCCTGGTACGGCGACTGCCTGCCCTCCCGTGACTTCCCGATGCTGATCGACCTGCATCTGCAAGGGCGGCTGCCGCTGGACGCGTTCGTCACCGAGACCATCCGACTGGACGAGGTGGAGAAGGCGTTCGAGCGGATGCACCACGGCGACGTGCTGCGCTCGGTGGTGACGCTGTGACCACCGCCCGCATCGAACGCCTCGTCACGTCGGGGCAGTTCACCCTCGACGGCGGCACCTGGGACGTCGAGAACAACGTGTGGGTCGTCGGCGACGATCACGAGGTGATCGTCATCGACGCCGCGCACGACGCCGACGCCATCGTGGCGGCCGTCGGCGACCGCCGCCTCACCGCGATCGTGTGCACCCACGCCCACAACGACCATGTGAACGCCGCGCCGGAACTCGCCGACCGCACCGGTGCCGTGATCTGGCTCCACCCCGACGACCTGCCGCTGTGGAAGCTCACCCACCCCGACCGCGACCCCGACGCCCATCTGGTCGACGGGCAGGTCATCGAGGCCGCGGGCACCGATCTGACCGTGCTGCACACCCCGGGGCACGCGCCGGGCGCCGTCTGCCTGTACGACCCCGGCCTCGGCGCCGTCTTCACCGGCGACACGCTCTTCCAGGGCGGCCCCGGCGCGACCGGCCGCTCCTACTCCCACTTCCCGACGATCATCACCTCCCTGCGTGACCGTCTGCTGACGCTGCCGCCGGAGACCAAGGTGCTCACCGGGCACGGCGACGCCACCACGATCGGCGCCGAGGCACCCCACCTGCAGGAGTGGATCGACCGGGGGCACTGAACGGCGGCGGGCCGGGCGGGTGACGGGCCGTAAAACCTGACAGGAGATGTCCGGCTTCCACGGCACCCTCGGGGATGACACCACACCCAGGGAAAGGAAGGCCGGACATGTCACGTCCGCTGGACGGCAAGGTGGCGCTCGTCGCCGGGGCGACACGCGGCGCGGGCCGCGGCATCGCGATCGAGCTCGGCGCGGCCGGCGCCACCGTGTACGTCACCGGCCGCAGCACGCGCGCCCGGCGCTCCGAGTACGACCGCCCCGAGACCATCGAGGACACCGCCGGCCTGGTCACCGAGGCGGGCGGCAAGGGCATCGCCGTACCCGCCGACCATCTGGATCCCGCACAGGTGCGCGCCGTGGTCGAGCGCATCGACGACGAGCAGGGCCGCCTCGACGTGCTCGTCAACGACATCTGGGGCGGCGAGAGACTCTTCGAGTGGAACACGCCCGTCTGGGAGCACGACCTCGGCAACGGGCTGCGGCTGCTGCGGCTCGCCGTGGAGACCCACCTCGTCACCAGCCACCACGCCCTGCCGCTGCTGCTGCGCAAGCCCGGCGGCCTGGTCGTCGAGATGACCGACGGCACCGCGGAATACAACCGCGACACCTACCGCAACAACCTCTTCTACGACCTCGCCAAGGCGGCCGTGCTGCGCATGGGCTTCTCCCTCGGCCATGAACTCGGCCCGCGCGGCGCCACCGCCGTCGCCCTCACCCCCGGCTGGCTGCGCTCGGAGATCATGCTCGACCATTTCGGGGTGCGCGAGGACAACTGGCGCGACGCCCTCGCCCGTGAGCCGCACTTCGCGATCTCCGAGACCCCGCGCTATGTGGGGCGTGCGGTCGCCGCACTGGCCGCCGACCCGGACGTGGGCCGCTTCAACGGCCGGTCCCTGTCCAGCGGCGGCCTGGCCCGGGTGTACGGCTTCACCGACCTGGACGGCAGCCGCCCGGACGCCTGGCGCTACCTGACCGAGGTGCAGGACGCGGGCAGCCCGGCGGACACCACCGGCTACCGCTGACCCCACGGGCCTAGGGGGTGTCTCGCCGATCACGCCGGGCTCGCGACGCCTGGCACCGCACCTCGCCGCGTTGTCGTCACTCCCCGATGCTCCGCATCGGCTCCCTCCTCCGCCTTGCGATGCACGGCACCAGACGCCGCTCCCTGATCCGGCCTGATCGACGAGACACCCCCTATGGCCGGCCCGTGGGCGCGCCCGGCAGCGCCCAGCGCGCCGGGTGCCCCGGCGGGAGTGCCAGGTCCTCGCGCACGGCCGCGTAGAACTCCTCGCGGCCGGCGCGCTGCCGGTCGAGCAGGAGCTGCCAGGCCCCCGGCTCCCGGGTCCCGGCGCGCACGAAGTCCTCCATCTCGAGCGCGACGACGACCCACGCGCGTGCCTTCTCCACCACCGCGCTGCTGCCGAGCATGAGGAGGGCCTCCCCGGACGGGTCCCGGGCCAGCACCGCCTCGGCCAGCAGCGGCTCCGCCTCCGCGGGCGTCAGAGGGTGCGGGTGCGGGTCGTTGCCGAAGTGGGCGGCGACCCGGTAGGTCAGCGTCACCGACTGCTTCACCGCCCGCGCCCAGTCCGTGTACACGGCCAGCCGCCGCTCCTCCCACCGTGCCGCCCGCTCCCGCCGGAACCGCACCCGGTCCGCTCGCGCGACCGCCAGATAGGAACCGAACGCACCGATCACCACGCCCAGCAGGGCCGGGAGTTGCTGTATGAACGTCGACATGGCGGCACGGTATCCGTCCGCGTGATCCGCACCGCGACGCAGGCCGGAAGCCGACTCACTCTGACGGTGCGTCAGTTTGCGGTCGGGGCCTCCGGGTTCGCCTGCGCCACGGCCCCGCGCAGCCGCCCGAGCAGGGCGCGCGCCGCGGGGGAGACCGGGCCGTCCGAACGCCAGGCCAGTGCCACCCGGCCGCGGGCCCGCGGATCGTCGATCCGCCACACCCGCAGCCCCTCACCCGTGGGCCGCCCCGGTACGACGGCCACGCCGAGTCCGCGCGCCGCCAGGTCGACCAGCGCCCGTGGGGTCGCCGCCTCGAACGCGACCCGCGGCCGGAACCCGGCCTGGCCGCACAGCCGCTCCAGCACCCCGCGCACCCCGGTGCCGCGCGGCAGGGTGATCAGCGGATGCCCGCGCAGCGCTGCGACGGGCAGGGCGCCCGGGCCCCCATGGGCGGTTGCCAGCTCGTGGCCCGCGGCGACGGCCGCGCTCAGCGGTTCGTCGACGACCACCTGGTGGCCGACGCCCGGTGGGGCCTCCTCCTCGGCGAGCCCCGCCACCGCGAGGTCCAGCCCGCCGTGGCGCACCGCCTCCAGCATCCGGTCGGAGGTGTCCTCGGTGAGCGTGATCTCCACCCGGGGATGCTCCTCGTGGAAGGCGGCCAGCAGTGCGATCAGATCCATCGGGTGCCCGAGCGTGCCCGGGACCATCCCGATCGCGACCCGGCCGCGCAGCAGCCCCGTGAACTCCTCCACCGCCTGCCGCACCCCGTCCACCGCCGCCAGCGCGGCCCGTGCGTAGGGCAGTACCGCCTCCCCGACCTCCGTCACCCGCACCGCGCGGCCGGAGCGGTCCAGCAGAGGGTGCCCGAGCTCCCGCTCCAGTCGCCGGATCTGCGCGCTCAGCCCCGGCTGCGCCAGATGCAGCCGCTCGGCGGCCCGGGTGAAGCCGCCCTCCTCCACCACGGTCACGAAGTAGCGCAGCTGCCTCAACTCCATAACGGATCATGCTAGATGCCAGAGCAGACGTCTCTTGGACTTATGGCCGGGCGGGCAAGATCCTGGACGCATGGGGACCACAGACGACGCCATCGCCGCCGAACGCCGCGACCTCGCCGACCTGTTCGGCTCGCTCACCCCGGACCAGTGGGAGCAGCCCAGCCTGTGCGCGGGCTGGCGGGTGCGGGAGGTGGTGGCCCACATGTCGATGGGGTTCCGGTACTCCGGTCCCCGCGTCCTGCGGGAACTGCTCGCCGCGCGCGGCAGCCTGCACCGTATGACCGACCGGCTGGCGCACCGCGACGCGGCCGCGCACACCGGCGCCGATCTCGCCGGCTTCCTGCGCACGCACGCCCGCCATCCCTGGGGGCCGCCGGTGGGCGGGCGCGCCGCGGCGCTCGGTCACGACGTCGTGCACGGACTGGACGTCACCGTCGCCCTCGGACTCGACCGCCGTGTCCCCGAGGACCGGCTGCGCATCGTCCTCGGCACGGTCTCCCCGCGCGGCGCCCGCTTCTTCGGCGCCGACCTCACCGGCGTCCGCCTGGTCGCCGACGACCTCGACTGGTCGTACGGCAGCGGCAGCCCGCTGCACGGCGCCGCGCAGGATCTGCTGCTCGTCGCCTTCGGACGGCGGCTGCCCGCCGTCCGGCTCGACGGGCCGGAAGTTCACCGATTCGTCACAGCCTGACCGGCCCCTGCAACCAACACCCCCGCCGGTCTGTCTACCTGGCAGAGATTCGCAGGAGAGCCAAGGGAGATACCGGATATGAGGGACATAGGCCGTCGGGGAGCCGTCGCCCTCGGCGTCGCCGGACTGGTGGCGCCGCTCACACTGGCGCTGGGCGCCGCACCGGCGCAGGCCGCGTCGAGTTGCACCACCAGCACCGGCCCGTACCAGAAGCAGGTCGAGAAGTTCCTCGGCCGCCCGGTGGACGGCCGGCAGTCGTCCGCCGACTGCAAGGCCATCCAGGCCTTCCAGACCAGACACGGCATCACGCCGAACATCGGCTACGCCGGGTCCGTCACCTGGGGAGTGATGGACCTCATGAACAGGCAGAAGGCCGTCGGGAAGAACCCCAACAAGTCAGGCAAGTGCCCGGTGAACAAGGGCCGGATCGCCTGCGTCGACCTCACGCTCCAGCTCAGCTGGATCCAGGACGGCAAGAAGCTCGTCTACGGCCCCGTCCCGGTGCGCACCGGCCGGGACGGCTACGAGACCCGTACCGGCCTGAAGAAGATCTACTGGCGTGACATCGACCACGTCTCCACCCTCTACCACGTGTCCATGCCGTACAGCCAGTTCTTCGACGGCGGCCAGGCCTTCCACTCGGTCGGCGTGAGCATGTGGAACCCGCCGGGCTCGCACGGCTGCGTCAACATGACCACGACCGACGCGAAGAAGTACTGGTCACTGCTGCGCAACGGCGACGACGTCTTCGTCTACGGCCGCAAGCCCGGAACCTGACGGCAGCCTCCGGGGGCGGTGCCCGGATGGCCGCCCCCTCGCGTTGCCCCGTTCGGACGTGATCATTGACACGTCCGGAATGTCACGTTTGTGCGAGCTCGCTCACAGCGCCTTCACCTACAGCGCCGTATGCTTCACAGCATGTCCACCACTGTTGAACCCGTCTCCGAGCGATCGGCCGCGGAGGTCAACGAGGAGATCCGGGCCCTGTGGCTCCGGTCGGGCGGGACACTGACCGGCGAGCAGCGCGAGGAGTACCAGCGCCTCGTCCTGGAGTGGGCCGCAGCGGCCCACCGGCCGGTCAACGCGGCCTAGTCCGCCTGGCCCTCTCCTGCCTCCCGCCGCGCATCCCGGCATCGTCCTGGGGCACCCCTGACCGAGTGGGTGCCTTCTCGCTCTGACCTCCGCTCTCGCCTACGGCGTCGTCGTCCCCGAGGCTCTCGGCTGCGCTCGAGCAGGGGATACCCCCATCACGGGCGGCCTGCTGTCCCGGCGTGCCCCTTTCCGTGCCGTGACCTTCCTCGGCCAGGTCGGCGGGCTGCTGCTCGACGCACCGGCCGCGTGGGTGATGTCCGCCACCTCCGCCACCTCCACCGATCCGGCCTGAGGCGCGCTGTCCGGTGCGGGCAGCGGCCGCAGCCGGGGCGACCGGGACGTCAGCCCCACATCGTCGAGTAGTGCCGGCGAAAGGCCCTGCGGTCCTGTTCCTCCCGCAGCCAGCGGGTTCCGACCAGCGCCACCAGGCTGCCCGCCACCACCAGCAGGCCCGGCCCGACGGCGCGGGTGTCCACCAGGCGGGACAGCAGTGTCGTGGCCTGCGTCCCACCGCCCACCGGGGTCGGCGATCCCGGCGACGCGGCCCCGGGCGTCGACGAAGGGGCGACGGAGGAGGGCCCGCTGCTCGGCGCGGTCCGCGCCGACACGATCAGCCGCACGCCCAGCGCGCGCAGCGCCTTCGTCACCGGCTGGAAGAACGTGGTCCCGCCCGAAGTGCAGTCCCCGCTGCCGCCGGAGGTCACCCCGAGCGCGACACCTTCCGAGAACAACGGGCCACCGCTGTCGCCCGGTTCGGCGCACACATCGGTCTGGATCAGCCCGGTGACGGTGCCCTCGGGGTAGTTCACGGTGGCGTCCAGGCCGGTCACCTGCCCGTCGTGCAGGCCGCTGGTGCTGCCGCTGCGGAACACCCGCTGCCCCACCGCCGGATCCGCCGCGCCCGTGATCCGCACCCCCGTGCCGCCGCCGATCGCGACGACGTCGGCCGCCTCGCCCGCCCGGCCGCTCGCATAGCGCACCAGGGAGAAGTCGGAACCGGGGAAGTCGGAGGCGACGCTCTGCCCGACCTGACGCGCGGCCCGGGCGTCCGCGAACCACACCGCACCCTTCGGTCCGCAGTGCCCTGCGGTGAGGATGAAGTCGGCCCGCCCGTCGGTCACGTTGAACCCCGCCGAGCAACGCCCGCCCGTCGACAGGATCGGCTGCGCCCCGTTGAGCCGGGTCGTGAACGTCCCGCTGGTGCGCTCCATCCGCACGAAACGGCCGATACGGTGGGCGACTTGGGACAGCCGCGACCAGTCGGTGGCCGAGACCGTATGGTCGGCACGCACGACGACCTCGTTGGTGCGGTAGTCCACCGCCCACGCGGTGCCCGGAACGCGGGGGGCCGAACGCAGCACGCCCGCCGCCGACTTCAGCTCCTCCAGGCTGTGTCCGACCAGCTTCGCCTGTGCTCCGGCGCGCCGCACCTCGTCCGCCGCACCCCGGTCGGTGACCGCGACGACCGGCCGTCCGTCGGCACCGATCCAACTGCCGGCCGTACGCCCCGGTCCCAGGCGCCGCACCAGCCCCGCCGCGCTGTCCCCGGCCGGCTGGGCGAGCGTGCGCGGTGCCGTGGGCGGGGCCGCCGGCTCACTGGCGACGGCCTGCGTGACCATGGCCCCGCCCAGCAGCAGCCCACCGGCGGCGGCCAGCCGCGCCGCTCGCCTCACGATCCGTCGTCGTGCGTGCCTCATGATGCCTGGCTCCCGAACCCCGAACGCGCGACCGGCGGGCCGCGGGGCGCGCCGGTCGGCGCGCGCCCCTTGTCCATACGGGTCCGGGCCCGGGCGTGTTCAGTGCTTGCGGCCCACTCCGCCGAACATCGCCACCTCCGGCGGCTCGATCCCGTCGGTCGCGTCGGGACGCCAGCGCGAGCACGACACCACACCCGGCTCCAGCAGCTCGAGACCGTCGAAGAAGCGGGCCACGGCCTCCGGGCTGCGCTGGGTGAGCTTCGGCGTGCCGTGCTCGTTCCAGAACTTCACCGCCTCGTCCACGTCCGGCATGTCCGGGTGGGTGACGGTGTGCGACAGCACCAGGTGGCTGCCCGCCGGCAGCGCGTCGAGCAGTCGGCGCACCAGCGCGTACGGGTCCTCCTCGTCGCCGACGAAGATGACCACGCCGAGCAGCATCAGTCCGATGGGCTGCGTGAAGTCCAGGGTCTTGGCGGCGTGTTCGAGGATCGCGTCGACGTTGCGCAGGTCCTCGTCGAGATAGTCGGTGACGCCCTCGGGGGTGCTGGACAGCAGGGCCCGGGCGTGGGCGAGTACCAGGGGGTCGTTGTCGACGTAGACGATCCGGGCGTCCGGGGCGTGCCGCTGGGCCACCTGGTGGGTGTTCTCCGCGGTGGGCAGCCCGGTGCCGATGTCGAGGAACTGCCGGATGCCCGCCTCGGTGACCAGATGCCGCACGGCCCGGCCCAGGAACAGCCGGTCCTCGCGGGCGTACTCGCCGATGCCCGGGTGCAGTTGGCGGATCTGGTCGCCGGCCGCGCGGTCGACGTCGTAGTTGTCGCCGCCGCCCAGCCAGTAGTTCCAGATGCGGGCCGTGTGCGGCTGGGAGGTGTCGATACGCACGCGTGGGCTGTCGGTCACGGCCGGCTCCTGGAGAAACGGGGACGATACGGGGACAGCACGCAATCTAGACGGCGGAATCCGGCCGCGCTGCCACTCCGCCGATTTCGATGGCCCGCAGGCCGCGATGCTCCGCCGCATCCGGTACCGGGACCCCCGAGTGATCCCCGACCGGCCCCGGAGGGGCCCCTTGCAGATGCACCAACGGGGCGCCGGCGCGCGGGGCGCGGCCATGGCGGTGGGAACCGTCCCGGCCGTCGTCTCCGGCCCGGCCGCCGCTGCCGCCGTCCGTGCGGCCGGAAGGCCGCAACCCGGCCGTGGCACGAGGAACGGACCTACACTGCCCGGCATGGACGACGACACGCCTCTGGACCGGCTCGGCGCCGGCAGCTATCTGCTGCTGACCAGTTACCGCAGGAACGGCACGCCCGTCTCCACCCCGGTGTGGGTGGTGCGCGACGGCGACGCCCTGGGGGTGTGGACCGTCGCCGACTCCTACAAGGTCAAGCGGATCAGGGCCCGCGCCGACGTCCTGGTCGGCCCGTGCGACGTGCGCGGCAATCCGACGGGGGAGCAGGTCCCGGCCACGGCCGAGATCACGGACGCGGCGACCGCCGGCCGTTACCGGCAGCTGATCGCCCGCAAGTACCGCGTCATCGGCCGCCTCACCCTCCTCGGCAGCCGCATCCGGCGCGGCCGGGACGGCACCGTGGGCATCCGCGTGACGCTGAACCCCTGAGCCGGAGAGGAACCGTCGGGCGGAGCGTCTCGTGAGCCCGTGACCCGTGAGCCCTGGCCGGCCGCACCGCGCGCGGCCGGCCAGGGCGCCTGTCGTCGGCTACGACGCGTCCAGGACCGTCCCGGTCAGCACCGGGCCGCCCGGCAGCGGCGCACCCGAGTCGTCCGTGACCGCCAGGCGCACGGACTCGGCGGGCTCGGCCACCGTGTCCTTGACGGTGGGCACCGACACCTCCGTGCTCGTTGTGCCCGCCGGCACCGACGCCCACACGCCGAGGTACTCCACCTGCGACAGAGGCCGCTCGGGGTCGGGCTCGGCGCCGGAGGCGTCCCGCAGCCACGCCGGGTCGACGTCCTTGGTGGACAGCTCGGGACCGCCCGTCACCGGCACCACGGAGAAGGACGCGCCGATCTCGGTGTCCGCGGGCTCCGACAGCGTCACCTTCCAGCGCAGCGCCTGACCCTCGGTCACCCGGTCCGCCACCGGGGTCACCGAGACCTTCGGCATCGGGTCGTCGTTCAGCGCGGTGACCCCGCCGCGGTGCGATCCGACGACCGTGCCGTGCACCGCCTTGACCACGACGTCGTGCGTCACGTCGTACGCGAAGCGCTTGTTGCCCTTGACCTGGACGGTCACGGCGATGTCGTCGCGGCCCGGACGCACCGTCACCAGCCGGTCCCGGGCCTCGCCGGTGACCGGGTCCATGACGTACACCCGCACCTGGCCGCCACCGTGCCCGGACACCCGTACCGGCACCCGGTAGGTGCGTACGCCCGAGTCGCCCTCCTTGACCGACAGCCGGCCGAGGTCCACCCGGGCGAGCGGGGCCTCCCGCACCGCGGGAGTGCCGGGGCGCCAGGCCCAGGCGTCCAGCAGCCAGGCCTGCCCGGCACGCGAACGCGGAGTCAGTTCCAGGGACTTGACCTGCCGAAGGTCGACTCCGGCGCGGGTCGCCGCCGTGAGCGGGACGCGCAGCTCGCGCGCCCAGTACGAGGCGGTGCGGTCGCTGCCGGGCAGTCCGTCGACGCTGACCCGGCCGAGGACGGCCCGCCGGCCGCGGGTGTCGGTGACGGCGACGTCGAGCTGGGTGCCCCTGCTGTTCGGCGGCACGACGACACGCAGCGCCAGCGACGGGGCACCGGTCAGGGACAGCGGCGCGGCAGGCTGTACACGGGCCGGGGTCCCCGGTGCCGTCCAGCGCAGCGCCACCGCGCGGCGACCGGTCTCCCGGCCGGTCTCCCACCGGGCGAAGTGCGGCGAGGCGCCGTGGGCGTCCTCGCCCAGGCAGGCGACGGCCGGCCTCGGGTCCACCGCCGAGCACAGCCGAGCGCCGGTCACGGACACCTTGCCGTCGGGCAGAAGCCCGGTGTCTCGGCCCGCGCCCACCGCGTGGGTCAGCACCCGTGCGGGATCGGCGGACGGCGCCCGCCGCCCGGTGCCGTCGAGCAGCTCGCGCACGCGGTCGTCCCCGGCGACGAACAGCCGTGCCGCCGCCGCGATGTAGGTCGATCCGGCCCGATGCTGCTGGTCGGCGGTCAGCCGGGTGCGGCTGCCGGGCGAGCACACCGGGTCCTTGTGGTCCGGGTCGTCGAAGAAGTCGTCCTCGGCGGGCGCCTGGGCCTTCCCGGGCGTCCACTCGGTGTTGAAGAAGTTGTGGTTGGCACCGGTCACGTAGACGGCGCTGTGCAGTGCGCGGCCGCGGCTGACTCCGCGGGTGCCGTCGACGTACACCTCACCCTGGAGGTCGGAGACGTCACCGTCGCAGCCCGGCAGCAGGGTGGCCGAGGGCACGTCGGGCACCGGGTTCTGGCCGAAGATCGTCGGACCGATCAGGACCGTGCCCCGCACGTGCCAGCGGACCGGGCCGCGGTAGCCGTCCTGGGCGGCGGGCGGCGGGTAGAGGCTGTCCATCGCGGCGCGGTTGACGCCCTCACCGCCGCGGGAGTGTCCGACGAGCAGCACCTTCGACAGATCGGCCTTCGGCGCCTTGCGGACCGCCGCCGGGGCCGCGCCCGGGTGGGCGGCCCAGTCGGCCCAGCGGGCGAGGTGCTGCCGGACCAGCGAGGAGCGGGCCTGCGCGCCGCCGTCCTCGGCCTCCCAGTCCTGGCCGTTGATGCCGTTCGCGGAGATCGACACGGTCACATAGCCCTGGGAGGCCAGCAGTTGCTGGTCGCGCAGATAGCCGCGGTAGCTCGGGATGGGTTTGGTCCCGGCCGGGCAGGGCCAGTCGCCGGTCGCCTCCTCGCCCTTGTAGCAGGTGGCGTGGCGGCCGTGCAGGAACAGGGCCAGCGGGCGCGGACCGCGGGCGGCCGCCGGTGCCACGACCACGGCGCGCATCTCGACCGGCGCCTTGAAGCCGGGCAGCCGCACGGAGGGCAGCGCGTACTCGCCCGTCGCCGTGCGGTAGGAGCCCGGCGTGCCGGGATCGACGGCGCCCGCGGGCAGCGGGGCCGGTGGTCGCACGGCGGCGAGCGAACCGCGGCGGCCCTGCCGCGTGTCGTCGCCGGGGGCGTCCAGGCGGCGTCCGCCGGACCATACCTGAAGATCCGTCAGGCGGGCGGCGTCGGCCGCGTCCAGCTCCAGCCGGAAGGTGTGGCCGTCGCGTGCCGGAGCGGGCACGCCGAGCAGTCTGCCGCCCGCGTGGAACTCCATGCGGGCGTCGCCGATGGGTATGGCGGGTGCCGAACGCCAGACGAGGTGGCGTGTGCCGCCCTCGTCGGTGATCCGCCAGCCGGGCGGGAGGGCGTTCTCGTGCGCCTCTCGCGTGGGTGCGGCGGCGTGTGCCGCCAGTGGCGATGCCCCCGTCATCGCGAGCACCGCCGTGGCGGCGATGCCCATGCGCCGGGCCAGTGGCAACCGGGCAGGTGACAATGGTCTCTCCTTACAACCCCGTGCGCGGGCACCCCGTCGGTCCCGGGGGCCCCTCGCGCCTCGGAGGACGGAGAGCGTCGTCTGTGGGTTGTCTGTGCGAGGGACGGGATCAGGTCAACCTCGCACGGCTGCGCGGTCTCGGTACGCGCGTACGGCGTCGGAGTCGTGCGGGGCGAGCCGTCCTGGCCGAAGGGCCTGCTCGCCGGCCCGTGAGCCGGCGCCCGGTCAGGTCGAAGGAGGCTCGCCCCGGGTACCGGTGACGCTCCGTCAGGTCCAGGCGCGGTAGGGCTCGTCGATGAGCTGGAAGACCGGCTCGCCGCGCACCGGGTCCTTGGCGGTGGACAGCCGTACGCGGTCACCGCTGTGGATGCCGATGGGCGGGCCCATCACCCGGCCCCGCACGACGAATCCCTCCGCCATCTCGACCAGGGAGACGTTGCGCGCGGAGGGGGAGTTGCGGTTCACCACCGTGGAGTGGCGGACCGTGCCGACTCCCTCGCTGCGCTCCGTGAGCAGCTCGCTGCCGCGGCAGACCGGACACAGCACCCGGTGGAACATGGCGGTGCCGCACCAGGTGCAGCGCTGGAAGAGCAGGGCGTCCCTGGCCTCGGCGGTCCCGGGACTGCCGGCCGGGGGGTGGTCGAGGACGCCCGTCGCGGAGCGGGCTACCGGGGACACGGCGGTTCCTGAGTGGTGGTACACGCGGCTCAACTCCCTGCACTCGGCCGGAATCCGGCGTGCGCGGGGCAGCCCGCACACGCGTGTGCCCGGTTCACCGGAGGACCGTGCACGCCCTCAGCGTATGGCACTGAGTGCCACACGTAAAGGTACTGCGTACCACGAAAAGGGAACGAAGGCCCGGCTACGGCCGCCCGAGGGCCGACTCGACCTCCTGCACCACCCGCCACAGCGGGGCGTCCCGCCGGGCGACCACGACCACCACGTCCTCGGCCTGCGCGGCGGCGGGCCGGATCCGGTCGGTGGCCCGGGACCGGTCCCGCTCGGTGGCGCCGGGGCCGGCCTGCCCGTCGAAGGCCTCCTGCACCAAGCCGAGCGCGTGGTCCACCGTGGCGCTCGCGTCACCCTTCCCGTCCGAGCGCAGCCATGAGCGCAGCGCGTTGTTGTGCGCCGCCACCACGGCCGCCGCGATCACGTCCGCCCGCAGGATGCCGTCCGGCCGGCCGGCGAAGCGGTCGCGCAGATACTGCGCGAGGGCCCGCTCGTAGCGCCACACCACCGACAGTTCATAGGCGCGCAGGCCGGGCACCTGCTTGGTGAGCCGGTAGCGCTGGACGGAGAAGGCGGGGTTCTCCGCGTACAGCCGGAGCACCAGCCGGGCCGCGTCGCACACGCGGCGCACCGGCTCGTCACCGTCGGTGCTCGCTGCGAGGAACGCCGTCATGTCCGCCAGGCAGCGCTCGTGGTCGGGGAAGACCACGTCCTCCTTGGAGGGGAAGTAGCGGAAGAACGACCGCCGTCCGACGCCGGCCAGCGTCACGATGTCGTCCACGGTGGTCTGTTCGTAACCACGTTCGAGGAAGAGCCGGAAGGCCGCCGCGACGAGCGCCTCTCGCATCGGCGGCCGTGTGCCTGCCTCCGCCTTGTCCTCACGCCCGGGGGCGGCACCGCTGGAGCTCATGCACGGAACGTAACACCTGGGAGGGCATCTTGGCACTCAGTACCCTCCTCCCAGGGTACTGAGTGCCGTGCACGTTGCCGATCGGGCTCAGTCGGACTCTTCGGGCACCCGCAGCCCGCCGGGCAGCCGGGAATCCTCGAAGACCCGGAAGGCGTCAGAGACCCGGAAGCCCTCCGGTCCCCGGCGGTCGTCGTGGACCCGGGAGCCTTCGTGGACCCGGGAGTCTTCGTGGACCTGGGAGTCTTCGTGGACCTCGGAGTCTTCGGGGAGCTGGATGTCGAGTACGCACACGTCGTCCCGCCGTTCGCCCTCCAGCAGCGCGCCGAGCAAGGGCGTGAGCGTGCCCGACGAGGTCGGCGCCGGCGTCTCGAGTGCCGCCGCGAGCCGGTCGAGCCCCAGGTCGATGCACTCCCCGGGCCGCTCGACCAGCCCGTCGGTGTACAGCACCAGCCGGTCACCCGGCCGCAGTCGGCACTCGGCCTCCTCGTAGTACGGCGTGTCGGTGGCCCCCAGCAGCATGCCCGCGGGCCGCCGCAGCGGGTGCGCCCGGCCGTCGCGCAGCAGCATCGGCGGCGGATGCCCGGCCTGCGCCCACACCAGACGGTGGCCCTCGGCCCGGTAGCGGGCGAGGATCAGGGTGGCGGTGCCGTGCGGACCGCGGGAGTGCAGCAGCAGCCGGTTGAGCCGGGCGAGTGCCCCGGTCAGCGACGACCCCGTGCTGATCATGCCCTTGGCGGTGAAGCGCAGCTGCGCCATGGTGGCCACGGCGTCGATCCCGTGACCGGCGACGTCGCCGACGACGAACAAGGCGTCACCGTCGGGCAGTTCGATGGCGCTGAACCAGTCGCCGCCGACGCTGAGCCCCGACTGCGCGGGAAGATACGCGATCTCGACCCGCAGCCCGGCGAGATCGACCGGGGTGCGCGGCAGGGGGAGCAGGGCGTGCTGCAGCCGGGTGGCGAGGGCCCGCTCGGCCTGCAGCACACCGTGCTGGGTCAGCATCGCCCGCTCGCTCTCCACCAGGGCGAGCTCGGCGTTGCGCCGCGCGGAGAGGTCCTGCACGAAGCCGTGCACCTCGACGGGGACGCCGCTGCTGTCGGCCACCGCCTCGGCGACCACCCGCAGATGCCGTATCCCGTCGGCCGTGCGCACCCGGAACGGCACGTCGAAGCGCTGTCCGTC
The DNA here is from genome assembly GCF_055583185.1 of Streptomyces sp. NPDC104814. NCBI lineage: Bacteria > Bacillati > Actinomycetota > Actinomycetes > Kitasatosporales > Streptomycetaceae > Streptomyces > Streptomyces sp. NPDC104814. The sequence continues at coordinate 1,344,749 of NZ_JBVJOL010000001.1, forward strand.
CCGCAGCAGCTGCGCGACCGCGCCGGCCAGCGCTGGCATGTCCTCGGGCACGGCCAGCGAGGGCAGTTCGGCCAGCCGCACCGGTCCGCGCGCCGGGTCCCGGCCGAGCACGGTGAAGGTCTGCGCGGACCAGGTCGCCTCGTGCGTCACCAGGTTCCAGTTGGCCCAGCCCAGGTTGCCCAGCCGCTGCACGTCCGCCAGCCGCTGCTCCTGCCGGTCGGAAGGGTCGTGCCGGACCCAGTTCACGACCAGCCCCGCGCCTAGGCGGGCCACGCGCGGGGCGGACGTGACCAGTTCGGCGACTCCGCCCGCCACCACGCGGTGGGCGAGCGGTTCACCCTCGTAGGGTTCGCCGGTGGCCAGCACCCGCAGACAGCCCTGCCACAGCTGCTCACCGGCCACGCTCGGCCGGTACTCCAGCAGCCGCAGACCGACCAGCTCGCGTCCGGTACGGCCGACGGCGTCGACCGCGTGCGGGGTGGCGGCGTCGATACGGAAGTCCTCGACCTCGCCCGACGCCGAGCGCAGCGGGGTCAGCAGCAGCGCCGCGCCCGGCAGCGTCTCGAACACGCCCTGGACGATGTCGGCGGCCGCGTCCACGGAGGGTTCGCGCGGGGCGTCCAGCGACCGCAGCCGGCCGGCGCACAGCCGCGCGACCGCCCGCATATGGGCCCGGTCGGCGTCGGTGAACGGGCCGGCGCGTCCGCACAGGACGCCGATCACCACGTCCGCCCGGCCGCCGACCCACACCGGCAGCCAGGCGCGGGCCGGCCAGCGCTCGGGAGGGTCGCCGATGAGCAGGTGACTGCGGCGGGCCGTCTCGAGGTCCTCCAGCCACTGTTCCTGCTGCGCCTCCAGGCTGTCCCGTGCGGCCACGCCGGGCAGCGGCGGCACATGGTGCCACTGAGTGGCGGTGAGCTCGTCGAGGCCGGCCTGCCCGATGAGTTCCAGACCGCCGGTGTGCGGCCGCTGGTAGATCATGATCGCGGTGGCGTCCACGCGGCGCCCCAGCTGCCGCAGCAGCACCGCGGCGAGGCCCTGCGGGCTGTGCACGCGCAGCAGGGCACGGCCGAGCCGGGCCTGCGCGGCGGCGTCGTCGCGCGGCTCCGGCGGCTCCTCCGCGCTCTCGGCGAGGTCGGCTTCGGCGCCGGACCGCCCGGTCTGTGAGGGGCGTGCCGGCGGCGCCGCGAGCGTGCCCAGCGTGATCCAGCACTCCTCGAGCAGGGTGCGCTCGGCGGCCTTGGCCCGGTACAGCAGCTCCTCGTAGGCCGTCTCCGGGGAACAGCCGGTCAGCGCCATGACAGCACCCTTGGCCCGCTCCAGCACCGCCGAGGTCGCGGCCATGTCGTGCAGTCGGTCCATTTCGGCACGCTGCCGGGCCACGACCCGGCTCAGCGCGGCCAGGTCGGGCACGTTTCCGGACTCCGCCGGAAAGGCCGGTTCGCTCGTCACGCCTTGAGCATTGCACAGGAGGGGTGCTTCCCTCGCGGTCTGGGGCGAGCTGATCACCCTCACCGGTCCGGCGGGGGGTACAGCCACAGCCGCAGCACCCTGCTGAGCAGCGGCATCACCAGATAGGTCAGGACCGGAAGCAGCACCACCGGGAAGACGGCGGCGCGCAGCGGCAGGGGCCAGGCCGCGCTGCGCGGGGTCACCAGCCACTGGATCAGCAGGGTGAAGGGGTAGGCACCGAGGAACGTCGTGAGCACCATCTTCCAGCGGGGCGGGGACTGCGCGCTGGTGCCGGGCAGGCTGAACCAGGTCTCCAGGCCGGTGGTGGACTGCCGCTCGCTGCTGACCTCGGTGGCGATGCCCTCGATCCGCTCGTGCCAGTCGGCGCGCTCGTCGGAACGCAGCCAGGCGCCGAGCCGGTCGGTGTCGCTGAAGCGCAGCACGGCGTGGAAGCGGTGCCCGCCGTCCTCGGGCCGCAGCCAGGCGACGCCCTCGTTGCCGGGGAACTCCCGGGCGCAGTGGGAGATCCCCCGCGTCCACTCCTCGAAGTCCTGCTCGTGCCCGGGCCGCACCCGCCACGTCAGCACGGTGGTGACGGGTTCCGGACGCCGCTCCTGCATGCTGCTCATGGTCATCGCCGCTCGTGGGTCGGGATCCTCATGGTCCCCCCGTGTCCCACACCTGCCCCCGGTCATGCGCCCACGCCTCCGCGTGATGGCGTGGGGCGCCGGCGGGACCGGTGCCGGGGTGCCGTGCGGACGCCGCTGCTCGCCCGGCCGGCGCGGGCGCATTCGACGCCGGCCACGCGCCCGCACCCCCGTGTGATGCCGTACGGGGCCCCGGCGGGACGGGCGCCCGCCGCCGCGGCCTGCGGCGCTGGGTATGGCTCGCGCGGCGCTGTGCCCGCGGGCGGGGCTGCCGTACGGATGCGGCCACTCGCCCGGCGGGCGGCGGCGCACCGACGCCGGGGTGCCCCTGAAGGCCCCTGCGGGCGGTGTCGCGCGCGGGGCCCGTCCTTAGGGGGCGGTACCGCGCACCTGCGCGACGCCGCTCAGGCGAGAGTGATCCGCCGGTCGGCGCACCCGACTGGGTGCGCGGGCCCTCAGGGCGGGCTGCGTCGTGAAACCTCTTGGAGTGGGCTGCACGCCCCCTCGGGGGCGGGGGTCGCATGGTGCGGCCGCCCGGGCCGCGCAGATCCGTGCCGTCATCGGAGAGCCGGTCGGCAGGCGGGGGCCGCGCGGGCCGTTCCGTCGGCCGGCGTGCAGGCTGCGGGCCGGGACTTGCTGGGCCGCGCGTCGAGGGTGCCCGGCGTCTCCTGAGGCGGGGTGCGCGGGGCGGGGGTCCGGGGTGTGGCGGGAGGTCAGCGGGGGGCCGTCAGGGCCTCTGTCACCGCTCGGACGCTGCGGGCGATGTGCTGCAGTTGCAGGACCTCCGCCGCGTACAGTTTGATCGTGTGCTCGATGACCGACTCCGGCAGGCCCAGCCGGGGCAGGTCGGCGCGCGCGGTCTGCAGGGCGGTGCGGGCGACGCGGATCTCCTGCTGGACCTGGAGCTGCGCGTGCCGCGCGAGCAGCACCGGGTGCCGCAGCAGCGCCGGGTAGCCGGCATAACGCGCCGGCACCAGTTCCCGCAGCCACCGCACGGCCGACCGCTCCCAGTCGTAGGAGCCGGGGGTCTTCACCTGGCACGGCCAGTCCGGGCTGATGCGCGTCGTCGTCAGGGCCATGATCGTCGCTTCCGGCGTCGGGTGCGGTGGTTCCAGGGGGGTGGGGCGGCCCCGGCCTAGGGGATGACCGGGGCCACCACGGGCGCTCGCACAGGAGAGACGCCCGACCGGACTGCCCCTCGCCGTCGCGGGTAGGGGACGGCGGCGGAGGGGGCGCTGTACGGCCCCGAGCAGTATTTATATATGCCGTCCGCTTTGCAAGACGTATGAAAACATTCATGCCTGCTTGACGACGGGTGCTCCCGGCCTCCCGCGGTTCAGTCCCGCAAGAAGAACTGGTGCTCCTCGGCCACCTGCTCGTACTCCTCCAGACGCCCCTGCGTCCGCTCCGGGCCGGCATCGGTCATGGCCTGCAGCAGCGCGGCCGCCATCACCCCGGGTGCCGCGTAGGAGTCGAACACGAGCCGCGAGCCGGTCCCGGTGGCGAAGGTGACGTCGGCCTCGTCCACGACCGGCCCGAGCGCCAGGTCGGTGATCAGGGCGACCTTCAGCCCGGCGCGCCGCGCCACACGCACCGCCGTGAGCGTCTCCTGCGCGTGCCGGGGCATGGAGAACGCCAGCACCCAGGTGCCGCCGGCCTCCCGGGACTGCAGCAGCGCGTCGTACGCGACGCTCCCGCCCATCGTCACCAGCCGTACGTCGGGATGGATCCGGCGGGCGGCGTAGGCGAAGTACTCGGCGAGCGAGGAGGAGATGCGCAGTCCGAGCACGGTGAGCGGGGCGGACTGCGACAGACTGCGGCCGATCTCGATCACCCGGTCGGGGTCGGCGAAGTCGCGGCGCAGGTTCTCCAGGTTCTCGATCTCGGCGTCGACCGCGGCCTGCAGCTCGTTGCTGCGGTTCACCTCGGCAGGGCCGCCGGCCAGCGTGCCGAGCGCGATCGTCTGCAGCCGCTCCCGTAGCGCGGGGTAACCGCTGAAGCCGACCGCGGCCGCGAACCGCGTCACCGACGGCTGGCTGACCCCGGCCCGCTCCGCGAGATCGGTGATCGACAAGAAGGCGGCCTCGGTGATGTGCTCGATCAGGTACTGCGCGATGCGCCGCTGCCCCGGTGACAGCCGCGGCTGGTCGAAGAGCGTCCTGAGCTGGGAAGTCGGGGACGCCTCCACCTCCGGTGCGGTCTTGCCGGACGTGATCGCCGATGCCTGTGCGCGTGCCTGCTGCGGCGATGGCAGGGGTGCGCCTCCTTTGTCTCCCACAGTGCTTCAACATAGCTCACCCACCGTGGTTGAACAGGGCGGATGGATAGCCCGGCGCCCGCCGGGAACCCGACGCGGGACACGATCCGAGACCACACGTCAGGAGCAGTACGCGATGACCGTCCCCGAAGAGAACCGGGCGAAGACCGACACCACCGACGACACCCTCAGGACGCGGCGCGCGGCCCGGCAGGCGCAGGGGCCCCAGGAGCAGCGCGGCACGGCGAGGGACCAGGGCGCGAGCGGGCGCACCCTGCGCGAGGCGTTGGAGGAGGCCCAGGTGCGGCCGGACGACTTCGAGGAGAAGTGAGGGGGCGGACTCCATGGGAGCCCTCAGCGGGCTGGAACGCGCCCTGGAGCAGCGCTGGGAGGCGCTGTGGGAGCGTGTCGTCGGCCGGGAACCGGTCGAACTGCTCGCGGCCCTGCGCCGCGAGTGCGACGAGCACGCCGTCGTGTGCAGCGAGAACCTCGTCGTGGTCCCCAACGCCTACGACGTGGAGCTCGACGCCTCCGTCCACGACGAGCTGAGCCGCCAGGGCGGCCGGGTCGGCCAGGACCTCACCGACAGTCTCGTCCGGCACGCCGAACGCAAGGGCTACGCCTGGGCGGGCCCGCTCACCGTGCACATCACCCGCTCCCGCGAGGTGCCCAACGGCCGCTACCGGGTCGCGAGCACGGTGATGCGGCACGTCAGCGCCGAAGGATTCGAAGCGGCGCACTAGACACCGGGCTGACCAGTGCGTCAGACACCAGGCTGACCAGGGCGTCGCGGCGCCGCACCGTCGAGGCGGCGCACTGGTGGGACCGCCCGCCGCACCGCCCTGGCCGCCCCACCCCCGGAGCCGGGCCGCGCACTGGCCGCCCCACCGCCCTGGCCGGCCCGCGCAGTGGCCGCCCTACCGCCGGAACAGCGTGATGGAGTGGCCGACCTCGTCGACCGGCCGGCTGCCGGCGACGAGGGCGGCCAGCCGGCCCCGTGCCTTGGCGAGCGAGGAGTCGGACACCACCAGCAGCCCGTGCACGTCCCCGGCGGGCACCCGCAGCGGATTCGCCGCGCGGATGCCGTACGCGGAGGGCACCCCGCTGCCCTTGTAGACGAGCCACACCCGCTCCCCGGGGTAGCGCTCGCGCAGGCGGTGGGCGAGCCGGCCCAGGTCCTGCCCCCAGTCGACGTTGGAGTCGTGCAGCCGCAGATGGGTCTGCGCGGGACCGCCGAACGCTTCGTTGGAGTACGGCAGGTAGTACGGGAACGCCCGCAGCGAGCTGACCGCGACGCACAGCGCCAGCACGGCGGTCACGGCGGGTGCCGCCCACCCGCGGCGCAGCACCGGCGCGCAGCCCGCCGCCACCGCCAGGAACACCGGCACGAACAGGGCGTACCGCGTGCCGAGGTCCCGCGCCCCGGTCATCGCCGCCGCCAGCAGCACGGCCGTGGGCAGCAGCAGATACGGCGCCGCGGCCCGCAGCCGGCGCCGCACCGTCAGCGCGACCACACCCGCGACCCACAGGACGAGCATGCCCAGGGGTGTCTTCACCAGCAGCGCGGCCGGCAGGTAGTACCAGAGCGAGCCGGTGTACAGCCGCCCGAACAGGAACCCCTGCCAGGGCTGGCTCTCGAAGGCGAACTGCATGCGCAGCCCGTCCCGGTAGGCCTGCGGGAGGGGCAGCAGCCTCACCAGAAGCCTGCGCAGCCCGTGCACCACCGGCACGTGCTGCTCCGGCGCCCACTGCAGCCGTGGATCGACCGCCAGATACGCCGCCCACACGACGGCCACGGCGGTCACGGCCACGACCAGCGCCCCGCCCGCCGCCCGCAGCAACCGGGCCCGCCGCTCGTGCGCGGCGCACGCGTGCCACGCCGACAGCGCCGCCAGGACCGCCAGCACCGGCACGGCAGGCAGCGCAGTCGCCTTGGTCGCCAGCGCCGCGCCCAGCGCCGCACCGGCGAGCGGCAGATGCCGCCGGGGGCGTTGCCGGGCGCGCCACAACAGCCACACCGTCGTCAGCAGGAACCCGGCGGCCGGCGCGTCCAGCGTGGCGAGCGAGCCGTGTGCGATCACATCGGGCGAGAAGGCGTACATCGCGAGCGCCACCAGGCCGGCCGCCGGACCGGCGAGGTCCCGGGCGAACGCGAACGCCACCAGGCCGAACAGCAGCGTCAACACGATCACCGGCAGCCGTGCCCAGAACATCAGCCGCCAGGGATCGTTCCCCGACCCGTACAGCAGATGCTGCCCCACCCGCTGCTGCGTGCCGTGGAACGAGGCGTCGAAGTGCGGCCCGGCGGCCGCCACACCCACGGCGATCGCCAGCTTGCCCAGCGGCGGATGCTCGGGATTGATCTCCAGGCTGTGCTCGTGCAGATAGACGGCGGCCGCGCCGACGTAGACGGGCTCGTCGACGGTCGGCGTCTGCTGCACGGCGGTGGTGACCATCGCGACGGCCATCTGCCCGAGCAGCACGACCACGACCAGCGGCACCAGCCATCGCCGCCAGCGCCGCGCGTCCTCCCGTGCGGGCGTCGCGCGCACCCGCTGCCGCTCGCTCGTCGCCATCTGCCGCCCCGCGCGGGCGCCACCCCCTTGAAGGAGCCGTGCGCCGGACCTTCCGCCGCGCCCAGGGGTACGGCCCGCGGGCCGCCGCGGTTCACCCCTGCAGGCAGGCCATCGTGATCACGAGATCCGCCCGGTCCCGGGTGGCCGCCACCAGGTCGGCGTTGCGCTGGTCGGTGCCCCCCACCCAGGCCACCGCCTCCTCGTGCCCCTTGCCGAACTCCTCGTGCCGGGCGACCAGGCGGCGCACCCGTTCCGGCTCGGGCAGCTCGCAGAACCACACCTCGTCCAGCGCGGCCCGTACCCGCGCCCACGCGCCCGTGCCCAGCAGCAGGTAGTTGCCCTCCGTCACCACCAGACGGGCGGCCGGCGGGACGGGGATCGCACCGGCAAGAGGCTGCTCCAGGACCCGTTCGAAGCCCGGCGCGTACACGACCTCGTCGTCCTCCTCGCGCAGGCGGCGCAGCAGCGCCGCGTACCCGCCCGCGTCGAACGTGTCGGGCGCGCCCTTGCGGTCCCGGCGGCCGAGCCGGTCCAGCTCGACGTCGGCGAGGTGGAAGCCGTCCATGGGCACGTGCACCGCCCACGGCTCGCCCGCCCCGTTCAGCGCCCGCACCAGCCGCTCGGCGAGCGTGGTCTTGCCGGCGCCGGGACTGCCCGCGATGCCGAGCACCGCGCGCGTGCCCGCGGCCCCGGCGAGCGAGCGGGCCCGGGTCAGCAGATCGTCGAAGGTCGGCACGCAGCGAAGTGTGCCATCTCCTCGAATGGCGCCCTGTGGCGTGTGACACCCCGTAGGAGTCGCTGTGTGGGGAACGGTGTCAGGTATGACGACGGATCTCGGTCTGCCCGACAACATCCAGGCCTGCCTCTTCGATCTCGACGGGGTCGTCACCAAGACGGCAGTGGTGCACGCGGCCGCCTGGAAGGAGACGTTCGACGCGTTCCTGCGGCAACGGCAGGGCGCGGACGCCGAGCCGTTCAGCGACGACGACTACGACAGGTACGTCGACGGCCGGCCCCGCGCCGACGGCGTGCGCACCTTCCTCGCCTCCCGCGAGATCCACCTGCCCGAGGGCACGCCCGGCGACCCGCCCGACGCCGAGACCGTGCACGGCCTCGGCAACCGCAAGAACGAGCTGCTGCTGGACAAGATCCGCACCCAGGGCGTCGAGCCCTACGAGGGCACGCTGCGCTACATCGAGGCCGTCCGGGGCAAGGGCCTGCGCACCGCCATCGTGTCGTCCAGCGCCAACACCCTGGACGTGCTGAAGTCCATCGACGCCGAGCAGCTCTTCGACGTGCGCATCGACGGGGTCGTCGCCGTGGAGCGGGGCCTGCCCGGCAAGCCGCGCCCCGACACCTTCCTCGCGGCGGCCACCGACCTCGGCATCGCGGCCAAGGACGCCGCCGTCTTCGAGGACGCCCTGGCCGGCATGGACGCCGGCCGCGCGGGCAGGTTCGGATACGTCGTCGGAGTCGACCGCGTGGGGCAGACCGACGCGCTGTACGCGCACGGCGCGGACCGGGTCGTCAAGGACCTCGCGGAGCTGGGAGGACAGGCGTGATCACCGAGCGGTCGTACACCGTCGAGCCGTGGGCCGTCCGCGAGACCTCTCTCGACCTCGGCCTCCTCGCGCAGAGCGAGTCCGTCTTCGCCCTGTCCAACGGCCATGTCGGCTGGCGCGGCAACCTCGACGAGGGCGAGCCGCACGGCCTGCCCGGCGCCTACCTCAACGGCGTCCACGAGCTGCACCCGCTGCCGTACGCCGAGGCCGGCTACGGCTACCCGGAGTCCGGGCAGACCGCCATCAACGTCACCAACGGCAAGGTGCTGCGCCTCCTCGTCGACGACGAGCCCTTCGACCTGCGCTACGGCCGGCTGGTCTCCCACGAGCGCAAGCTCGACCTGCGCCGGGGCGTGCTGGAACGCGTCTGCGAGTGGACCTCCCCGGCCGGCACCACCGTCCGGGTGCGCTCCACCCGCCTGGTCTCCCTCACCCAGCGGGCGATCGCCGCCGTCGCCTACGAGGTGGAGCCCGTCGGCGGCCGGGCCCGGGTGGTGATCCAGTCGGAGCTGGTCGCCAACGAGAGCCTGCCCGACCCGAACGGCGACCCGCGCGCCGCCCGCGCCCTGAAGTCGCCGCTGGAGCCGGAGGAGGACATGGCGTCCGGGCCCCGGCTGCGGCTGGTGCACCGCACCAAGCGCAGCGGACTGCGCGTCGCCGTGGCCGCCGACCACCGCGTCGAGGGCCCCGAGCGGACCACCACCAGCAGCGAGTCCAACGTCGACGTGGCCCGGTTCACGGTCACCTCCGTGCTGGAGCCGGGCCAGCGGCTGCGGGTGGAGAAGCTCGTCGCGCACGGCTGGTCCGGGGCCCGCTCCCGGCCCGCGATGAGCGACCAGGTCGAGGCCGCCCTGGCGGCGGCCGACCACAGCGGCTGGCAGGGCCTGCTGGACGATCAGCGCGCCTATCTGGACGACTTCTGGGCGGCCGCCGACGTCGAGGTCGACGGCGACGAGGAGATCCAGCAGGCCGTCCGCTTCGCCCTCTTCCACGTCCTGCAGGCCGGCGCCCGCGCCGAGCAGCGCGCCATCCCAGCCAAGGGCCTGACCGGCTCCGGTTACGACGGGCACGCCTTCTGGGACACCGAGATGTTCGTGCTGCCGCTGCTCACCTACACCGCGCCCGGCGCCGTCTCCGAGGCGCTGCGCTGGCGGCAGAACACCCTGGACGCGGCACGCGAGCGCGCCGCCCAACTCGGCCTGCGCGGCGCCGCGTTCCCCTGGCGGACCATCGAGGGCCAGGAGGGCTCCGCGTACTGGCCGGCCGGCACCGCCGCCTTCCACGTCAACGCCGACATCGCGGACGCCGTCGTGCGGTACGTGGCGGCCACCGGTGACGTCGCCTTCGAACGGGAGACCGGCCTCGAACTGCTCGTGGAGACCGCCAGGTTGTGGCGTTCGCTCGGGCACCACGACGCCACCGGCGCCTTCCACATCGACGGCGTCACCGGACCCGACGAGTACAGCGCGGTCTGCGACGACAACACCTACACCAACCTCATGGCCCGGCAGAACCTGCTGGCCGCCGCCGACGCCGCCGAACGCCATCACGAGCAGGCCGCCCGCCTCGGCGTGGACGACGAGGAGACGGCCACCTGGCGGGACGCCGCCGCGGCGATGAACATCCCCTACAACGCCGAGCTCGGCGTGCACGAGCAGCACGCGGGGTTCACCCGCTACCAGCGCTGGGACTTCGCCGGCACCCGCGCCGACCAGTACCCGCTGATGCTGCACTTCCCCTACTTCGACCTGTACCGCAAGCAGGTCATCAAGCAGGCGGACCTGGTGCTCGCCATGTACACCTGCGACAGCTTCTTCGACGAGGAGCACATCGCCCGCAACTTCGCCTACTACGAGCCGCTGACGGTCCGCGACTCCTCCCTGTCGGCGTGCGTGCAGGCCGTCGTCGCCGCCCGCGCCGGCCATCTGCGCCTCGCCTACGACTACACGGCCGAGGCCGCGCTGATGGACCTGGCAGACCTGGAGCACAACACCCGCGACGGGCTGCACATCGCCTCCCTGGCCGGCACCTGGACGGCCCTGGTCGCCGGCTTCGGCGGGATGCGGCGCGACGGCGCGAGCCTGCGCTTCGCGCCCCGCCTGCCGGAGCACTTCAGCCGGCTCGCCTTCCACCTGCGGTTGCGCGAGAGCTGCCTGCGGGTGGAGATCGGCCCCGAGAAGGCCGTCTACACGCTGCTGTCGGGGCCGCCGCTGACGATCCGGCACCACGGCGAGGAAGTGACCCTGTCCACCGACGGCCCGGCCGTACGCCCCGTCCCGCCCGCCCCTCGGCGCCCGGACCCGGACCAGCCCCCGCACCGCGCCCCGAACGCCCGCTGAAGCGCCGCAGACGCGGCAGTGTTCCGGCGGCGACCGTAAAAGCTTCCGGCGCGGGCGCGGGCGGCCCATGGCCGCGGACCGGCGCGCCGTCCTCCGCCCGGCCGCGCTCCGCGGGCCCCGGGCGGTGCCGCCGGTTACGTTGGCGCTGATCACCGCACGCACGGGCCGGTTGCCCGGTCCGCGTGCGGACCAGCGACCGCAGGGAAGGGCCGGCGATGGCCGACAGCGCGCACCGCACCCGCGTCGGCCCGCGACCCGCCCGCCGGCGCGTCGCCTCCTCCGCCCGGCCCGCGCCCGCCCGGGCGGGCGGCCCGCTCGCCGTCGTGGCCGCTCTGTTCACGCTCGCCCAGCTGCTGTCGGTCCATCCGTCGATGGGCCTCGGCTGGGACGAGACCGTCTACGTCAGCCAGGTCTCGGGCCACGCCCCGGCGTCGTACTTCAGCGCGCCACGCGCGCGTGGCGTCAGCCTGCTGGCGGCGCCCGTCGCGTCCTGGTCGTCGTCCACGCCGCTGCTGCGCTGCTACCTCGCCGTGCTGTCGGGCCTCGCCCTCTACCTCGCGCTGCGCGCCTGGCGGGGCCTCTTCCCCGCCCGGGTGCTCGCCACCGCCGGGGCCCTGTTCGCCACCTTGTGGGTCACGCTCTTCTACGCCCCGCAGGCCATGCCCAACTACTGGGTCGCCGTCGGCGCCCTGGCCTGCGCCGGCTGCTTGCTGCGCGGCTTGCGGAACCCGGCCGACCGGTGGGCCCTCGGCGGCATCGCGGCCGCGGCCGCGCTCATGGCGCTGATGCGGCCCACCGACGCCGTCTGGGCCACCGCCCCGCTGCTCGTCCTCGCGGCCGTGAAACGGCGGTGGCGACCGCTTCTCGCCCTGCTGTCGGGCCTCACGGCCGGTGCCGCACAGTGGGTGATCGAGGCGTACGCCGACTACGGCGGCCTGATCCGCCGCCTCGCCGACGGCTCCCGCCTCCAGGGCGGCCTCGGCCTGCACTTCGCCGTCGACGACCAGCTGCGCAGCCTGGACGGACGCACCCTGTGCCGCCCCTGCGACGTCCCCGCCCCGCACCCGGCGCTGATCCTGTGGTGGTGCGCCCTGCCGCTGCTCGCCGCCGCCGGCCTCGCCGTGGCCGTCCGGGCCGGGCGCACCCTGCCCACGCTGCTCCCGCTGGCCTGCGCGGTGACCGCCGCCGTGCCGTACCTGTTCCTCATCGACTACGCCGCCCCGCGCTTCCTGCTCCCGGCGTACGCCCTGCTGTCGCTGCCCGTCGCCGACGCCCTGCTCGCCCTGGTGACCGGCCCGCGAGGGCGCCCGCGCCCGCTGCTCACGGCCGCCGTGGTCCTCGCGCTCGCGGGGCATCTGGCGGTGCAGTACACCGTCCTGAGCCACACCGTGCGGCGGACCACCGCGCAGCACCGGGCCTGGGCCCGCACCGCCGCCGAGCTGCACCGGCTCGGCGTGCGCCCGCCCTGCCTGGTCACCGGCCAGGAGGCCCTGCCGATCGCCTTCTACGCCGGCTGCGCCTCGGCCGCCATCTCGGGACCCAACGCGAACGCCACCGCGGCCGGCATCACCCGCACCGCGGGCCGCGTCCCGACCGCCCACCTCACCCTGCCGGGCAGCGCGCCCGCCGGTTACGCCCGCAGCTGGCAGCCGTATCGCTTCAGCACGCTGCGGATCTACCTGGCGCCCGGCCCGCCACCCCCAGCTCGCGCCGCCAGCGGGTGATCTGGCGGGCCGGGTCCCCGGTGCACGACCAGGGCGTGCGGGTCGCGCGCCGGCCCACCAGGCGCAGCAGTGCGGCGGCGAGGTCCACGCACCCGGCGAGGCACGCCGCGTGGGCGAGATGGTGCACGTCCCGCAGTTCGGCCGGCGCCACGGGGGCGTCCCCGCGCCCGGCGATCCAGCGCTGCCCGCTGCGCCGCACGTCGGCGACCGCGCCGGGGTGGCTCCAGTGCTCACCGAAGGCGACGGCGGCCGTTCGGCCGGGGGCCGCGTCCAGGGCGTGGCGGTACTCCTCCACGCGCGCGTACTGCACGAGCACCGGCAGGGCGCAGCCCGGCGGCGCCACCCCGGCGGCGTCGCGGGCGAAGTCGTACATCAGGGCGTGGCTGCCGTGCCAGCGCGCGGAGTAGTAGTGCAGGACCTGCAAGTGCCCCTCCACGCTGTACGGGTCGCGCCGGTGCAGCTCGTCCCACCAGCGGGCCAGCTCCCGCCGCCGTACCCCCGACGGGTACAGCCGGGCCACCGAGACCAGCGACACCCACGGCGTCGGGTCCTGCGGGCAGGCCTCGGCCGCCGCGTGGCAGGCCGACACCGCCGCGTCGATGCGCCGCTGCTCGATCGGCACCCCGCGCCCGGCGGCGATGGCCAGGGCGAAGGCCCGGGTCGTCTCCGTCGCGGCCCGCAGCACCAGCGCGTCGGCGCTGTGCGGTTCCGCGGACAGCCAGGTCTCCACCGTCGACCGGTCCGCGCAGGCCTGGGCCAGCAGCCGCACCCGGTGTCCGCGCGCCGCCCAGTCGGGTCCGGTGGCCCGCAGCAGCGCGCGCAGTCCCTGCCAGCGGCCGATGACGACGTCCTGGCGTGCGGAGGTCAGGGCGGCGTCGCCGCAGTCGGGGTCGAAGTCGGGCGTGAAACGCTCCCGTGCCATCGTCCGCCTCCCCCCTCAGAAGTCCGTGGGGAGGCCCTCGAAACCGCCCGGCGCCGCAGCCGGGCCCGGGGCCGGGACGTAGTCGGTCTCCACCGTGCGCGAGGCGTCGAGCCTCGCCGGCCGGTAGTACTCGCTGCCCCGCCGCCAGTACCGGATCATCGGCACCACACCGGCGGCGAGCCCGCCCAGCCCGATCGCGACCGCCGCCCCGCTCAGCTCCGCCAGCGACTCGGCGAGGACCCAGAACATGAACACCGCGCCGAGCAGCGGCCACAGCCCGTTCAGCAGGAAGGCCCCCGGTGACTTCAGCAGCGTCCTGCGGTAGGCGACGACGACCGCGACTCCGGCGAGGCCGTAGTACACGGCGATCTGCAGGCCGATGGCGCGGATCGCGTCGGCGAGGATCTCACCCACCGTGCCGAGCGCCGTGGACGCGACGAACAGGGCCAGCGCCACCGCACCCACCCCCGTGATCGCCACCCACGGGGTGTTCCAGCGGCGGTGCACGAGGCCCAGCACGGCCGGCATCGTGGCGTCCCGGCCCATCGCGAACAGCGAGCGCGTGACCTGGATCAGGGTCGTCTGCAGCGTCGCGACGGTGGACAGCATCACCGCGACCGTCAGCAGCTTTCCGCCCCAGCCGGGCCAGATCACCTCGCCCAGTGCGGCCGGCACGTCGGCGCCGTGCGCGGCGATCTGCTCCGGGGTGAGGAGCAGGTTCGCCAGGACCGTGAACACCTCCAGCAGCACGAACGCCACGCCCAGCCCGATCAGCCCCGCCGGGCCGGCCGTACGGCGGCTGTTGCGGGTCTCCTCACTGAGGTTGCTGGTGACGTCCCAGCCCCAGTAGGAGAAGGCGGCCACCAACGCGCCGGAGGTGAACCCGGAGACGCCGTCGAAGTGGCCGAGACCGAACCACGACCAGTCGAAGGGCCGGACGTGGCCGGAACGACCCGCCGCGAGCACGGCGAACAGCACCAGAATCGCCAACTCCGTGCCGGACATGAGGAGTTGGGCCCGTGCGGTGAGGCGGGCACCGCCGAGGACCACGCCCAGCATCAGCAGGAACCAGCCCGCGCCGACCAGCGTGGACAGCGCGGTGTCGTCCGCGAGTCCCGGGTCGAACAGGGCCAGCGTCAGCGACCCGGCGGGCAGCGAACCGGCCACCATGAACAGGGTCGCCGACACCACCAGCGCCCAGCCGCTGAGGAATCCGAGGAAGGGGTGCAGCGTGCGGCCCACCCACGAGTAGCCGGCGCCCGCGTTCGCGTCGAGACGGCCGAGCCGGCTGAACGCGAGGGCGATGCCGAGCATGGGTATCGCGCAGTACAGCAGAGCGGCCGGGCTCGCCAGTCCCACCGCGCCGACCAGGACCGCCGTCGTGGCGGCCAGCGAGTACGCCGGCGCGCTGCCCGCGACCGCCATCACCACGGTGTCCAACATGCCCAGGGCGCCGGCCTGCAGCCCTCTGCCGCCGCTGTTGCTCATGGTCGCTGCCTTCGTTCGTGCCGGCGCGCGGAAGGACCGCACCGGCGACGTGGGGGGTGGGGGGTGCCGCCACGGGCCGTGGGCAGACCGCGGGGCGCGGCGACCGCGCAGCCGGCGGGACGTGCGCCGCTGCGTGGACGGACGGTCACGCGGAGTGTGCGAGTGATGATAGCCCCACTGCCAGGCGCGCCACGACGCGCTCCCGGGGGTGCACGTGAGCGCCCGGGCAAGGGGGTTGGACCTCGCCGAACGGGAAACGCGGAACACGGAAAGCACGCACACGCACATCACGAGGCGACAGCGAGCCGAGGGAGGCAGCACATGGGCACCCGCCCCGAACCGATGGCCGACGACGCCTACCAGCCCACCGGAAGCAACGAGGAGCAGGAGGACGCCGCGCCCCTGGACATGCAGGACGCCGTCGGCGAACGCACCTATGACGACACCCTGGACGAGGGCTACTCGCCCCCGGAGAAGCCGCTCGGCGTCACCAAGCACGGCACCACCGCCGCCGAGCAGCACGACGGGGAGACCCTCGACCAGCGGCTCGCCCAGGAGCAGCCGGACGTGCAGCCGCCCTCCGGCGACGACATCGGCGACCTGCCCGGCGGCGAGGGCGAACCCGTCGACCCCGAGGCCGGTGCGGACCGCGCCGGGCGTCTCGTCGCACCGGACGAAGGCGTGCGGCCCGACACCGAGAAGGACGCCGTCGCCGCGGACAAGGGCATCGACGCGGGCGCGGCCGGCGCGGAGGAAGCCGCGATGCACGTCGTCGACGACGACCTGACGCAGCCGTAGCCGGCTCCCGTCCCCCTCGGGACACGCGTGGGGCGGTCTCCTCGACGGCGAGGAGACCGCCCCACGGCACGGTCCCGGCTCGAAGCGCCCGGCCCGTCAGGGCAGCAGCTTGTCCAGCGCGGCGGGCCCCTCCCGGTCCAGCTTGCGCTTGGCCCACTCCAGGTTGCGCGGAGTGATGTCCCGGCCCGCGGCCAGCACGACGTCCTCCGCGGAGACGTCGGTGCCGGTGCGGGCGTGCAGCAGGCTGTCGGGAGTGGCCCGGTCCTCGGACGGCTTGGAGGCCTCGGGCTGTGGTGTCGGCATGGCAGTGCTCCCTCCGGTCCGGACGGCTGCGACGACCCGGTGCGCGCAACCGGTCCACTCTCACCATTCATCCATCCGGCGCACCCTGCATCCGGACGGCGCGCGCACGCGGGCCGTAGCCGTGTGTCGTGCCGCCGGAGTACCGCGGTGCCGCCCGGCGTAACCCTGCCGGCGGCGATCGTCCGGGATGCCGCGCCGTGGTACGCGACGTCTAATGGGAAAGGTCGGACGGGAGAGGTCGAGCACCCCGCCCCGCGTACGCCAGGAAGGGCCGGGCCCATGGCACGCACCCGGGAACGCACCAGGGGACACCACGGCGCCGCAGGGGACGGCACCAAGGCCACCGGGGGCCTGCGAAGACTGGGGGAGTGGTGCGCGCGGCACTCCGTCGTCGTCATCGTGGCCTGGCTCGTCGCCCTCGCCGCACTCCAGGTCATCAACCGGAACTTCGGCGGGGAGTACTCCGACAACTTCTCCCTGCCCGGCGTGCAGTCGCAGCAGGGCCTGGCCGTCCTCAAAGCGCACGATCCCGCGGCCGGCGGCTACGGCAGCCAGATCGTCATGCACGACGGCAGCAAGTCGCTGACCGCGCTCGGTTCGCAGATGTCCACGACCGTCGCGGATCTGCAGAAGATGCCGCACGTCCTGTCGGCGCAGAACCCGCTCACCGCTCCCGGCTCCACCCAGGGCAAGCCGCCACCGAGCAGTGTCGGCCCGCTGTCCACCGACGGACACACCGCCTACATCACCGTCCGCTTCGACGTGCAGCCCTCGACCCTCGGCGACAGCTACCTCAACGGTGTGGACAAGGCCGTGCAGCCGCTGCGCTCGGCCGGCGCGCAGGTCGAGTACGGCGGGCCCCTCGGTGAACTCGCCCGGCCCGCCGCCGACGACCGGGTCAGCGAGCTCATCGGCTTCGCCGTGGCCATCGTCGTGCTGCTGGTCGGCTTCGGCAGCGTCATCGCCGCAGGCATGCCCCTGGTCACCGCGCTGATCAGCGTCATCGGCGGCCTGGCCTGCCTCGGCCTGCTCGCCGCCGCGTTCACCTTCGCCACCGTCTCCCCGACCCTGGCCACGATGATCGGCCTGGGCGTCGGCATCGACTACGCCCTGTTCCTGATCACCCGGCACCGGCAGCACCTCATGGACGGCGACGATCCCGTGCGCGCCGCCGGCGCGGCCGCGACGACCAGCGGACGGGCCGTCCTGGTCTCCGGCACCACCGTGATCATCGCCCTGGCCGGTCTGTACGCGTCCGGGGTGAACTTCATCGGGCTGCTCGGCATCGCCGCCGCCGTCACGGTCGTCTCCGCCGTCCTCGGCGCGCTCACCCTCGTGCCCGCGCTGCTCGGGCTGATCGGCAGACGCATCGACCGCTACAAAGTGCGCCGCCCGGTCGCCGAGACCGACGCCGAGCCGGGCGCGACACCGCACGGCACCTGGCACCGCTACGCCCAGCGGGTGGAGCGCAAACCCTGGCACTACCTGGCCGCGGGTGTGGTGACCGTCGTCGTCCTCGCCATCCCGGTCTTCTCCATCCAGCTCGGCCACATCGGTGACGGCGCCGACCCGACCTCGTTCACCGACCGGCGCGCCTACGACCTGATGACCGACGCCTTCGGACCGGGCTCCAACGGCCCGCTGACCGTCGTCATCGACCAGAGCAGCGTCCCGTCCGGGCAGCGCTCCGCGCTCGCCTCCACGGCGCAGAAGACCCTGAACGCCGTACCGGACGCCGCCACCGTCACACCGCTGACGGCCACCAAGGACGGCGACGTCCTGATCTCCACGGTCTACTCCACGTACTCGCCGCAGAACGCCCGGACGACCGACCTGACCAACCGCCTGGTGGACCACACCCTGCCCGACGCGGTGTCCGGCACCGCGGCCAAGGGGTACGTCACCGGCACCACCGCCACCCAGGTCGACTTCCGCGACATCGTCTCCAGCAGGCTGCCGCTGATCATCGGCGTGGTCGTCGCCCTCGCGTTCCTGATCATCCTCGCCGTCTTCCGCGGACTGCTCGTCGCCCTCAAGGCCGCCGTCCTCAACGTCCTGTCCATCGCCGCCTCCTACGGTGTGGTGGTCGCCGTCTTCCAGTGGGGCTGGGGCGGGCCGGCGCTCGGCGTCTCGGGCAAGGTGCCCATCGAGAGCTATGTGCCGATGATGATGTTCGCGATCATCTTCGGCCTGAGCATGGACTACGAGATCTTCCTGCTCTCCCGCGTCCATGAGGCCTGGATGCACACCGGGGACGCCAAAGCGGCGGTCGCGCACGCCCTGGAGATCACCGCCCGGGTGATCACCTGCGCGGCACTGATCATGGTGAGCGTGTTCGCCGCGTTCATCGTCAGCGACAACATCGTGGTCAAGATGCTGGGCCTGGGGCTCGCCGTCAGTGTCCTCATCGACGCCACCGTGGTCCGGCTGCTGATGGTGCCCGCGGTGATGACCCTGCTCGGCCCGCACGCCTGGTGGACGCCGCGCTGGCTGGACCGGGTCATGCCGCACATCGACGCCGAGGGGGAGTCGGCCGAGCAGCCGGCCGGCGTCAGCGGGCGCCCGGCGGCATCGGCGCGAGGACGAGCATCGTGACGTCGTCGCGGATCTCGGAGCAGAACCGCTCGAGGTCGGCCCAGACCAGCCCCGGCAATGTGTCCGGGCCGGCGCCGGCGAAACCCGCGAGCCGCTCCTGCAGCGGATAGAACTCACCGGTCCCGTCCCGCGCCTCCAGCACCCCGTCCGAGGCCAGCAGCAGCCGGTCACCGGGCAGCAGCGCCAGTACCGCCCCGGCCTGCGGAGGCGTGTCGGCCAGCCCCAGGCCGAGCGGCGTCCACGGCTTCACCGGCACCTCGCTGACCGTGCCGCCGCGCAGCAGGACAGGCGCCGGATGCCCGCAGGAGACGACACGGACCGCCCGCGTGTCCGGCGCGAACTCCAGCAGCACGGCCGTCGCGAACAGCTCCGCGTGTTCCGTGCGCGCCGAGTCCACCACCAGCCGGCGGTCCAGGCGGGCGGCGACCGACTCCACGTCCGTCTCGTCCAGCACCGCCTCCCGGAAGGCGCCCAGCACGGAGGCGACCGTCGCGACGGCCGACAGCCCGTGCCCCTGCACATCGCCGAGCACGGCCCGGACCCCATAAGGACCACTGCGGACGTCGAAGAAGTCGCCCCCGACCAGAGTGCCGCGCTCCGCCGCCCGATACAGCCCGGCACAGCGCACCGGCCCCACCCGCTCGGGTACCGGCGGCACGACGGCGCGCTGCGCGGCCTCGGCGACCGTGCGCTCCAGGTCCAGTTGCGCGTCGCGGCGGCTGCGCACGAAGGACACGAACACGCTCAGCACCGAGACGAACGCCAGGGTGAGCAGGTCGGTGTTGCCCGGGCGGTTCAGATGGAAGACGGGGATGTTCAGGATGGCGAGCGCCGCGCCGCCCAGCAGGGCGGTGGCCAGCGGCCCGTACGACAGGACGGCCAGCGGCGGGATCGCGCCCAGCAGGAACCCGATGTCCTGGGCCTCGGGAGTGAGGAGCGTGGCCACGCACACACCGACGACCAGCAGCAGGGGCAGCACGCGCACCCACGGGGGCGGCGGCGCACCACGCAGCCAGCCCCGCCGGTCCCGTTCCCGGCCCGCCACCACACCACGCAGCCTCGCCACACCCCCACGCTCCTACGACCCTGCGCTTCCCGCACGCCGGGTCCGGCCGCGCGGCGTTGTCAGTGCCGGGTGCGATGCTGGGCGAACGGCGTGATCGACGGGCGGTCGCCGGCGAGGGGGAGAGGCGTCATGGGGTTCACGGGCCAGGTGTGGCGACTGACCGGTACGGCGGGCGCGATCGGTGAGGTCGTCGTCGAGGAGGCCGACTTCCCCTGGCTGCGCGGCCGGTTCACCGCCGGCCCGGCCTTCGGTTCGGTGCGTGAGCTGTTCGAGCGCGAGCTGGCGCTGACCGACGACGAGGACTGGGACGCGTGGGAGCGGGTGTGGGACGACATATCCCGCACCGTGACCCTGCACGCCCCGGACGGCCCCGTCGCCGAGTTCCTGCTGCACATCGAGGACGACCGCGCCTGGTTCCGCTGGAGCGACGCACCCGTCGGCGAGGGCCCGGGCCGCCAGGCCGGACGTTAACCCGCCGGTGTCGCGAGCAGGTTCTCCGCCTCGGCGAGGATCTCCGTGACCCGCAGGCCGAAGGCCGCGTCGCAGAGGTGGGGGCTGCCGTCCGCGGCGGCGAGCAGGGCGTCGACGGCCCGGGCGTACGACTGCTGCGCCCCCTGCGTCCGCTCCGGCAGCCGGGTCACGCCCGACTCGCCGCGCAGTTCCACCACGGCGCCGGCCGCGGCCGGCGGCACCGTCAGGCTCAGGTCCAGCGCGCTGGAGGCTCCGCCGGCGTGCCGCAGCACCAGGTGCACGGTGTCCTTCGGCCCGTGCGCGGCGGCGGCCACCCGTTCGACGTCCCCCAGCACCGGCAGCAGGACGGACAGCGCGTGCGGGCCGACGTCCCACAGCGCACCGCGCTCCCGGCGCCACGGCGACGCCGCATAGGGGCTGCCCTCGGCGAACGCCGCGCCCAGCCACTGCGCCCGCGCCGTGAACCAGCCGCCGGTGGCCGCCTGTTCGGCGATCCACGCCTCGGACTCCGGCTGGAAGCGGGTGGTGAAGAAGACGACCGAGGCGACCCGGGCCTCACGCACCGCGTCGGCCACGGCCCGCCCGCCGGTGACGGAGGTGGCCAGCGGCTTGTCGAGGAGCAGATGCCGGCCCGCCCGCGCGGCCCGCGCCGCAAGGTCGGCCTGTACGTCGGGCGCCAGCGCGACGGCGACGGCGTCCACGTCGGTGAGCAGGGCGTCCACGTCGTCATAGGCCCGGGCGCCGTGGCTCTCGGCCAGCTCCTTGGCCGCTTCGGGCCGGCGGCCCCAGACGCCCACCAGGTCCACGGCCTCGTGGGCGGCGAGTGCCGGGGCGTGCACCAGGCGGGCCCAGGGGCCGGTGCCGAGCAGTCCGATGCGCATGCCGCTCCTTCACAGGGTCGTCGGCCTCACGGCCTCGGGCGAGGCCACGGACGAGCGTGACACACCGCCGGTCCCGTGAGACACCCCGCACCTGTACGGCTCACGCCGCCGGGCGTTCGAACGGTACGGCTCACGCCGCCGGGCGTTCGGCGGGGCCCGCCGGATCGGGCGGGGTGACGCTCGCCGCCGCCTTGCGCGGGGGACTCGCCCGTCCGCCGCGCACCAGACGCAGATGGCGTCGGCGCGCCGCGTGCCGGTGCTTGGCCGGCACGGCGGTGAACAAGTGGTCCTCGACACGATCCATGATCAGCAGCAGAACGGACAGCAACGGCAACAGCAGAACGGCGACCCAGACCACGGCAGCCCCCTAGGCCAGGTGAATGTCTTCACGGGTGCTCCGAACCGACCCGCTGATGCGTTCGACGCCGGTGAAGAATGCGTGACGATCCAGGGAAGATGTGTACAAAACGGTGATATGCCACAAACGTGTCAAGCGCAACACGGTGGGGCGATGTTCCTGCGACGGAAGGCGCCGCGCGTGTGTCCGAAAGTCGCCGTGCGCATATGCGCGAACGGTCCGAGTCGCATCGGTCGGGCCAGTACGCTCTGTGCTGCCGGTTTCGGCGACGGGGTGCGGAGTTGGGGGCACGGTGCAGGAAGACAGGAAGCTGTCCACGGAGATCGACGCCCATGTGCCGACGGCCGCGCGCATGTACGACCACTATCTGGGCGGCAGGGACAACTACGCGGCCGACCGCGCGGCGTGCGAGCAGCTCGACAAGGTCGTTCCCAGCACCCGCCGGCTCGCCCTGAACAACCGCCACTTCCTGCAGCGTGTCGTGCGGACCCTCGCCGAGGAGCACGGCATCCGGCAGTTCCTGGACCACGGCTCCGGCCTGCCCACCCAGAACAACGTCCACCAGGTCGCCCAGCGTCTCGATCCCACGGCTCATGTCGTGTACGTCGACAACGACCCCATGGTGCTGGTGCACGGCAGGGCGCTGCTGGAGCAGGACGAGCGCACCAGCGTCATCCACGCCGACCTGCGCGACACGGACCAGATCTTCGACCACCCGGACACGCGGCGCCTGATCGACTTCTCCCGGCCCGTCGCCGTGCTGTTCAACTCCGTCTTCCACTGCATCCCCGACAGTGACACCGACGGCCCGCTCGCGGTGGCCCGCCGGGTCGCGCGGCGCCTGGTGCCCGGCAGCTTCCTGGTCATGTGCCAGCTGGTCAGCGAGGACCCGGAGGTGCGCGCGTTCGTCACCGACTTCATGGACCAGGCGACGCAGGGTCATTGGGGCCGCGTGCGCCAGGAGAAGGACGTCGCCGCACTCTTCGAGGGTCTCCAGATCCTGGAGCCCGGGCTGGTGGAGGTCTCCACATGGCGCCCGGACACCGAGGTCGCACCGCGCCAGCTCACGCATGAGTGGATCGAGTTCGGCGGAGTGGGCCGGATCGTCTGACCGCACGCCCTGGCCGGCGCACGGCGTCGGCTCGCCCTTCGTCTCACGGCCGGCCGGCTGCGGCGGTGTGTCCCGTCGCAGCCGCCTTCGGCGTCCCTCAGCTGTAGCGGCTCTTCACCGTGTCGCGCAGCAGCTCGATCGTCTCGCGCGGCTTGAGGGCCTCGTCGGCGAGGCGGTCCAGGGCGAACCGGTATTCCTCGGTCTCGTCGCGGTCCTCGAGGAAGTTCGCGCTGCGGATGTGCTCCAGATAGACCACGTCCGGCAGGTCGAGACCGTCGAAGCGCAGATAGGTGATCGGGATGGCGGGCGCCGATGCGTCCGTCACGTCCAGCGGGACGACCTGGACGGTCACGTTCGGCCGTTCGGCCATCTCGATGAGGTGCTCCAGCTGCTCGCGCATGACGTCCTTGCTGCCCAGGACCCGCAGCAGGACCGATTCGTCGATGACCGCCCACAGCTGCGGGGCGTCCTCGCGGCGCAGCAGCTGGGCGCGGCGCATCCGCAGCTCCACGCGGCGCTGGACCTCACCCGCCGGCGCGTTCGGCAGGCCGCGCTTGACGACGGCCTCGGTGTAGGCCGAGGTCTGCAGCAAACCGGGAACGTACTGGATCTCGAAGGTACGGATGGTGGCCGCCGCCTCCTGGAGCCCCACCAGCCGCTCGAACCACTCCGGCATCAGCCGCTTGTCGTAGCGCTGCCACCAGCCGGGCTGACCGGCCCGCTGCAACAGTCTCAGCAGCACCGAGGCCTCGTACTCGTCGGTGCCGTACAGCGACAGCAGGGCGCGCACATCGCCCTCGGCCGGAGGACGGCGGCTCTTGCCGGACTCGATGCGGGACAGCTTGGCGCCGCTGAAACCGACTTCCTTGGCGGCCTGGTCCTGGGAGTACCCGGCGTCCTCGCGGAAACCGGCCAGCTGGACGCCGACCAGCATCTTCAGCAAAGTCGGCGCGGGCTCCGAGTGATCCAGATACGATTCCAGCCGGGAGAGGCGATGCGACTGAGCGGACATCCTTCACTCCCCGTTGACCGGCAGACCTGACGGCCAGAATATCGCACTCGTTCCCGATGCGGGCCATCATCCGTCCGGTCCGGGGGAGTTGGGTCCGCGCCCGGATCGGCCGAACGGGTCCCGGGTCCGCCTCACACCAGGTGGTCGAACTCGCCGTCCTTCGCGCCCGCCAGGAACGCCGCCATCTCCGAGGCCGTGTAGATCAGCGCGGGCCCGTCCGGGTCACGGGAATTGCGCATCGCGACGCCGCCCTCGGTCAAGGGGGCCACTTCGACGCAGTTCCCCTCGGCGTTGCTGTGCCGGCTCTTCATCCACCGGGTTTCCAGCGAACTCGCTCGCACTCCGTTGCGTACTGGTGGCATCGCAGTCTCCTTGCCGTGACCGACTCGTCGACGCAGTGTCGCGCAATTTCTCGTGCAATTGCACGCGGGCGCCGTCTGCGTGGATAATAGCCGTGGCGTCAACCCTCGGGTTGCCGCCCGGTCCTGACGTCATTTCAGGGAGAAAACGTGCTCTCACCTGCGCCGACAGCGCCGCCGCCGACGGGCGCCGCCGGGGTGGGCGGGCACGTGAGGCACTCGGCCGGCGAACCGTCCGGCCTCCCGGGCCGACCGGCCCCTGCGAGCTGACCCGACCGCCGTGGAAAGGCCCCACGTCATGCGCACCGCTCCGACCGGACAGCAGAGCACATCGCGCACGGATGGCGACGCCCCCGCCGCGGCAGCGGCCCGGCAGGCGCCGCTCGCCGGCCTCGGGCAGGTGCCCTGGGCGGAGATCAAGGACTCCACCGGCTCCGCCGCCGCGATCCCGCTGCTGCTCGACCAGATCGCCTGGGGAGACCCCGCGACGGCCCGCGCCGCGCTGGAGGATGTGCGGAAACGCATCTGCCAGTACGGCTTCGTGGTCGAGCAGGCCACCGCCGTCACGGTCCCCTTCCTGTGGGAGCTGGCCCAGCTGCCCCACGTCTCCTGCCGGGCGCGGATCATCCAGCTGCTCAAGAGCATCGCGGACGCCCGGCAGTGGGAGAGCACCGCCGCCGCCTACCCCAAGCTCCTCAACCACCGCGAGAACCATGTGACCTGGGAGCGGGCCGCCCGGCAGGCCGTGCGCGACCGGCGCGGTGTGCTGCGCCATCTGATGGCCGAGGGTGACGACGAGATCGCCCGGGCCACCACCGAACTGGCCCGCGCCCTCGGCGAGTGGGGATCGCACGTCTCGGACAGCGGACAGCGGGTGTGAGGCCGGCGCGCCTGGTGTAATTACGGACGGCCGCAGGCCCGGAGTATGACCCTTGGGCCCGGAGCATGACCTTTCGCACCTGCGCGGCGCCCCCCGTCTGCGGCTGAACGGTCTCGTGGCCGCCCTGACGGCCGAGGCCTGAGCCGCGCACCGGCGGCGCGGCGGGCGTCAGGCCGTGCTGCTGCGGTGAGCGTGGTGGCGGCAGGTCGCATCGTGGGACGTGCCGAGACTGGTCCACCAGCGTTCGCAGCACGCCGCGCCCACCTCCGCGCGGACGAGGGCCTCGGTGGCGTCCGGGACCGCGGACGGCGTGGCCGTGCCGCCTGGACCGGGGCGTTCCGTCTCCCGGACGACGGCGATCAGCGGGACCAGACTCGCTGCGCTGAACAGACAACCGGCCCAGGCGGGAGCGTGGCCGAACTCCAGGACGGCCGTCCAGGCCAGGCCGGCGCTGGTGACGACGTAGAGCGCGCACAGGGCGCGGGCGGACCAACTCATCGGTGGACACCGTTCGTAGACAGGGGGTGATGCCTCCTGTCCAACTGCCCCCGGCGCGGCGAAGAAGCGGTTCCCCGCGACTCGCCCACGGTTCGGGTGAATTCGGCGGACGTGCCCGTGCCGTGATGGTTCCGCGACGCACACGTGACATTTTCGGTCGCCTCGGCCCGTCATCGCCGTAAATCCTGCCAATGGGCCCGGAAAGCGTGCATGATCCTGCCAGGGCGGGGCATACGGAGCAAAAAGTCGAGAGAGGGGAGCTCCGTGCTGGTTCCGGACCCGAAGGTCGTCAGGCATCTGCTGACGCAGTACGCATCACTCAAGATCGCCCAGGCGGAGAGGGAGAGGCCGGCGACGGCCCGGGAGTTGGAGGACGTGAGCTACACGCTCTGCGTCCTGATGGGCACCACGAGCGTGTACGACGCGATCGCCAAGGCGGACGCCCTGCTTCTGGCCGCGAACCGGCCACAGCCGCAGACCAGTGCGACGGACGGCGACAACGGCCTGTCCCTCGCGGTCTGACCCGCACGAAGGCCTGACGAGGACCTGACGCAGACCCGGCGAAGACCAGGCGAAGACCGACGACCCGCGCACCGGCCCGATCGCCGGTGTGCGGGACTGCGGGGTAACGCACCCGGGCATGGGCGAGGACGCCTAGACTCGACCCTCGTGCCCACCACGCGGGCCCACGAGAGGAAGAGCGCCGGGTGTTCCAGGATTCCCCCATCTACGACCGACTGATCGCCGAATGCGGAGACGTGCCCACCGAGGTGCGCCGGGAGGCCGAGCGCGTGAGCAGGGAGCTGGAGATGGTCATGCGCCCGCTGCGCTCGCACGGCTACCCCGACCCGTCCCCGCGCGTCGCCCATCCCGGCGCAGGCTGGCAGCGCACGGCCATGTTGCCCGCTCCGCGTCCGCAGTGACCCCCGCGCCGGCCGCGACCGCCCGCGAGTTCAGGGCAGGACGGAGCCGGTGCAGTTGACGTGCTGGGGCCGGGGGTCCGTCAGGGGCCGCCCCAGCCACTCGGCGATGGCGCGGGCGATCGGCCGGCCCGTGTCCACCTCCACGAAGCCGAACTGACCTGACTGGTTGCACTCCAGGAACCACCAGGTCCCGTCGGCGTCCTCGGCGAAGTCGAAGGCGCCGTAGGCCAGTTCCGCCTCCCGCAGATAGCCCCGCACCGCCTCCGCCACCCGTGGGGGCACCTCGGCCGGCTCCCACGGCCGGCCCGACGTGTCGAAACGGACGTCGACCAGGTCCGGGTGGGCGTGCGGATCGGCCGGTTTGCGGGCGGCCAGCAGGCGCTCCCCGACGGCGGTGAGCCGGATGTCGGCCCGCTTGGCGATCCGGCGCTGCAACAGCGTCGGTCCGTAGGCGACGGCCGAGAAGTCGGTGTCCGGCGCGACCCGGCTGGTCGGCACCGCCCGCGGCGGATCCTGCGGATGCGCGCCGGAGACCGGCTTGACGACCAGGTCCGGATAGCGCTCGGCGAACTCCCGGGCCGCCTGTGGGAACGTCGTGATCAGCGTCGCCGGAACCGGCAGCCCGCAGCGCTGGGCGAGGTGCAGCTGCCAGGGCTTGTGCCGGGCACGGCGGGCCGCGTCGGGGTGGTTCATCCAGCGCGCGCCGCTGCCGCGGAGCATGCCGTACAGCGCGTGCGCGGACTCCTCCGTCAGCCACGCCGAGGCGTGCGGCGCCCGCGCGGCCGCGGCGCCGGGTCTGCGGACCCACACGGAGCGCAGGCCGTCCAGGCTCACCAGCCGTCCCGCGGACGACAGATGGCCGCGGAAGGCCCCGTGGACGTACTCGCCGGACAGCGCGACGCCCCCGGTGAGATCGGCCGGGTCGAGCCGGACCACCGGTATCGCGGCGGCGTTCAGGTGGACCACCACCATGTCGGCCGTCACGTCCTCTTCACAAGTGAGGATCAGCACGGTCATTATCGGCGGTCTCGCGTTCAGTCGTCGAAGTGGGTCTTGGAGCCCGCCGTCGACGTCGTGGTCCCGAGCTCCCTCAGCAGCGCGTAGTCGCGGGCGGCGATCCGGCCGTCGATGAGCACGTTCAACTGCAGCCCGGAGTCGTAGCTGTACGGAACGGAGGACTCCAACTCCGCAGCGGGCCGTGCGTAGTTGAGCGCGAACGGTTGCATCGTCTCTCCCTCGTCGGTACTGCATCGAACAAGTGGTGCCGCCGTGCGGCGCCCCTTGGCCAGCGCGTTCCTGCGACCTCCAGTCACTTATACGAATCGAACGGGTGATTGGTTTCCTTACTCTGCGTGATCGGCGCGGAGTTGGGCCTCATCGCCCGTCGTGACAGGGTGGTGAAGAGGATGTGCGGGCCGGGGCTCCCCGGTGGTCAGCTCGCCGGTGCGGCGCGGTGCGCGAGAGCGCGCAGGGAGCGCGGTGCGCGCAGGAGCGCGGCGATGTGGTCCGGATGGAGGGCGTCGGGCAGAACGTCGGCCGGCAGGACGGCGCGCGTGGTGGTCGTCTCCACGAGTCCTCCCCCTGGCGCGGAGCGCCGCGCCACGTCTGCTCTTCCCCCGCTTTCGATTGACGGATTCCCGTTTCCGGGCCCGGTTACCGCACCGCGCGGCGAAACCGTTCCCGCGGACGTCCGCTCGCAAGGCCCCCGCGCCCCGGGGGTTTCCGTCTTCACACGTGTGCGCGGGTGGAGTGGCGGGCTCGCCCTCCGCCCCTTAGTAATGGGCAGGGCAAGCCGCGTGTCGCAGCTCGGGGGCCAGGCGCGACCGCACCCCTCAGAGAGAGCCCATGATGATCACCCGCTCTTCACGGCAAGGTCCGGACCGTCCCCACACCGCCCAGACCGACCCCGCCGAGGCTCAGGCCGTATCGCGGGGCGCCGGGCACGCCGCCTTTCCCGCCG
This sequence comes from Streptomyces sp. NPDC104814, assembly GCF_055583185.1. NCBI lineage: Bacteria > Bacillati > Actinomycetota > Actinomycetes > Kitasatosporales > Streptomycetaceae > Streptomyces > Streptomyces sp. NPDC104814. Next base: position 1,372,931 of record NZ_JBVJOL010000001.1, read on the forward strand.
GCCCCGATCCGGGCCCCGCGCCCGACGCGGCCCCGGTCCGCGACGCCGGTCCGGCGTGTTCCACCGAACCGCCACCCGACCCCGCCACGCAGTGCGCACCGAGTCCCGCACAGGAGACCCGGCCCGCACCCGGAGCCGCCCCGGCCTCCGATCCCGGCACACGGCCCGGCGCGGAGCCGGACACCATGCCTGCGGCCTGGCCCCCGCCGGGGGTCGACCCTTCCGCAACGGCGGAGGCCGTGGCGGCCGCGTCCGGAGTCAGCGCCGCCTCGGGGTTGGACGCCGCCTCAGGGTTGGGCGCCGCGTCCGGAGTCAGTGCCGCTGGGGGCACGGGCGCGCCGTTCGGTGCGGGTGCCGGGGCGGGCGCGGACGCCCCCTCGGTCGAGTACGTTCCGTATGTCCCGTTCGGCGCGAGAACCCAGGTGGGCGCGGATGCCCAGGCGGCCGCGGGAGTCCAGGCGGCCACGGAAGTCCAGGCCGGCGCGGCAGCCCAGCCGGGCACGGAGGCACCGTCCAGCGCGGGGTCGCCCCCCGGTCCGGTTGCCCCTTCCAGCGCGGGCCCGTCCCCTGCGCCGGAAGTCCCGTCCGCCGCTGGGGCGATCCGGAGTGCGGAAGCCCCGTCCGGCTTGAATACGGCACTGGGCGCGCAAGCCCCGTCCGGCCCCGGACCGTCCCCGAGTGCGGAGGCCGCCGCCGGCCCCGGACCGTCCCCGGCCGGGGATGTTTTGGCCAGCGGGGAGCCGTCCTCGCACTCGGCCGTTCCGGAGGGTGCGGGTCCCAACCCCGGCACGGACGTGCCGCCCGGCGCCCCCGCCTCGGCGGACGAGGTCCCCCGCGAGCCTGCCACCCCGGGCGCCCCCGCCGCGGCCGTTGCCGAGCGTGATCCCGTCGGCGGCGCCGACCCGGTCGGCGGCCTGCTCCATGTCGCCGCCGCACAGCGGCCGTTGGAGGACATCGTCCAGCTGATCACCCTCCTCCAGCAGTCCGGGGAGTACGCGGGGGCGGCGGCCGACGTGTTGCGTGCCGTCGGCATCGAACGGCCAGTGGAGGACGTCAGCCGGTTGGTCGCGGTGTTCTCCCGGCCCCCGTACCGCCCCGGGGACGCCGACGAAATGATCCGCGCCGCCGCCGAGCACCGGCCGGTCGCGGAGGTCACCCGGCTGATGGAGTTGCTCTACCGCGAACCGTCGGAGCAGCACTGCGGCGACGAGGCCGTGCGCGCGGCCGCGACCGGCCGCCCGGTGGAGGAACTGGTGGAGCTCGTGGGGCGGCTGGCCCGTGAGCGGGAGCAGCGCGCCGCGCAGGCGCCGCCCGCGCCGGCCGGCACGGAGCAACCGGCGGCCGAGGCGGACCGTGCGGTCGAACCGGCGCCGCCGTCCCGCGAGGAAGGGCCGCCCGCCGCGCTCGCGTCCTGGGCCGGCCGGCTGGCCGCGCTCGTGCTCGCGCTGTGCGGCGCCGCCTGGTTCCCGCTGCACCGTGACGGCGCGTCGGCCCGGGTGTACGGCGTGGCCTTCGGGCTGTCCGCCCTGTGCCTGCTGCTGGCCCTGCTGCTGACCCGGCGGCGCCCGGCACTGCCCGTGCTCGGCGCGGCCGTGGCCGTGCCGGCGGCCCTGGCAGCGGCGCGACTGCTGGTCGGCCGGATCGACGTGGCCGGCCTGTCACGCTCCCTCGAGCTGACGGCCGCACCGCCCTGGGTCACCGGTCCGCTGGCCCTCGCCGCCGCCCTGACCGCGCTCGCGGCGCTGTGCGTGCGGCCGGCCGGCGAACGCCCGGTTCCGCAACCCGCCGCACCCCCTGCGGTGCGGGAGCGGGCCTCCTCCGAGTAAGGGAGCCGGGGCCTGCGAGGAGGGGAGTTCGGGCCTCCCGGGACGCCCGGGTCCGGGGATCACGCGGCGCGACGGCCGCCACGAGGGTCGCACGACCCCGTGGCGGCCGTCGCCTTCGCCAGGGCCCCCGCCCGACGTCCGTCGTACGTGAGCCGTGAGTCAGCCGCTGCCCGTCAGTGCCCCCAGCACCTTGTCCGGCGTGAGCGGGAGGTCGCGCAGCCGGGTGCCCGTGCAGTGGTGGACGGCGTTGGCGATGGCCGCGGCCGTGCCGACGATGCCGATCTCGCCGATGCCCTTGCTCCCCATCGGGTTGAGGTGGGTGTCGTCCTCCTCGATCCAGTGCGCCTCGATGTCGGGCACGTCGGCGTTCACGGGCACGTGGTAGGACGCCAGGTCGGACTGGACGAAGTCGCCGAACGCCGGGTCCACGGTGCTGTCCTCCGTCAGCGCCATGCCCAGGCCCATCGTCATCGCGCCGACGAACTGCGAGCGCGCGGTACGGGCGTTGAGGATCCGCCCTGCCGCGTAGACGCCCAGCAGCCGGCGCACCCGGACCTCGCCCGTGACGGTGTCCACGGCGACCTCGGCGAAGTGCGCCCCGAAGGCGTGGCGGGAGTAGGGGTTGTCGGCGTCGGCCGTACCGGCCGTGTCGGCCTCGGCCGTGAGCCCCTCCGACGGCAGCGGGCCGGTCCGCGCGGCCAGCCGTTCCGCCAGCCGGGCGCACGCCTCGTGCACCGCCCAGCCCCAGGAGGAACTGCCGGAGGACCCGCCGGCCAGTGAGGCGTACGGCAGGTCGCTGCACCCCACGTCGGTACGCACCCGGTCCAGCGGTACGCCGAGGGCGTCGGCGGCGACCTGTGCCAGCACCGTCCGGGCACCCGTGCCGATGTCGGTGGCGTTGATCTCGACGAGGTAGGTGCCGTCGGGCCGGGCGTGGGCCCGCGCGGTCGACGGCTGGATCAGCACCGGATACGTTGCCGCGGCCACCCCGGTGCCCAGCAGCAGCGGTCCCTGGCGCCGTGTCCCGGGCCGCGGGTCGCGTTCCGCCCAGCCGAACCGGCGGGCCCCCTCGCGCAGACAGTCCACGACGTGCCGGCTGCTGAACGGCTTGCCGCTGTCCGGCTCGGTCTCCGGCTCGTTGACGACCCGCAGCTCCACCGGGTCCATACCGAGCGCGCAGGCCAGTTCGTCCATCGCGGACTCCAGCGCGTACATCCCCGGCGCCTCGCCGGGTGCCCGCATCCAGGACGGGGTGGGCACGTCGAGGCGGACGACGCGGTGCGCGGTGCGGTGCCCGGGGGCGCCGTACATGACGCGGGCGGGCACCGCCGCCTGCTCCACGAACTCCTTGATCCGCGAGGAGTGCGTGGTGCTCTCGTGCAGCAGGGCGGTCAGCCGGCCGTCGGCGTCGGCGCCCAGGCGCAGCCGCTGCACGGTCGGCGCGCGATGGCCGACGGAGGTGGGCAGGTAGCGGCGCGGGTAGGCCATCGTGACCGGCCGTCCCGTCGCCCGCGACGCCATCGTGGCGAGGACGACGTCCGCGCGCGGCGTGCCCTTGGAACCGAAGCCGCCGCCGACGTGCTCGGCCACCACCGAGATCCGCTCCTCGGGCAGGCCGAACAGCCCGGCGAGCGTCATGCGCACGACGGACGTGCCCTGACTGGAGGTGTACACCGTGAGCCGGTCGCCGTCCCAGTGCACGGTGCTGGCGTGCGGTTCCATCGGATGGTTGTGCAGCGGCGGCACCTGGTAGGTGGCGTCCACGCGCACGGCCGCCGAGGCGAACGCGCCCTCCGGGTCGCCGTGTTCGCGTACCGCCGGATACCCGCCGTTGGCCTTCTCGGGAACGTACGCCTCCGGATGGTCCTCGGTGAGCGTCACGTCGTACGGCTCCTCCGTGTACGTCACCCGGACCGCGGCGGCACCGGCGCGGGCCGCCTCCAGGCTCTCGGCCACCACCAGGGCCACGCACCAGCCCCGGTGCGGCACCCGCGCGTCCTGCAGCACGGCGAGCGTCGGATCGTCGGACTCGCCCAGGCGCGGCGCGTCGTCGTGGGTGAGCACCGCCACGACGCCGGGCAGAGCCAGCGCGGCGGAGGTGTCGACGGCGGTCACCCGGCCGCGCGGCACGGTGGCGGGCACCGGCCGGGCGTACAGCCGGCCCGGCAGGTCGTGCTCGGCGGCGTAGCGGGCGGTGCCCGAGACCTTCAGGCGCGCTTCACGGCGCTCGGCCGGCGCGCCCACGGCGGTGGCGGTCATGGTTCCTCCTGGCGGATGCCGGTCAGGTCCCCGAGGGCCGGGCCAGGCCGGTCAGGACGTCCACGGCGAGATTGCGGGCGAGCGGCACCTTGAACGCGTTGTCCCGCAAGGGGCGCGCGTCGGCGAGCTCCAGATCGACGGCGTGCTCGAACGCGGCCGCGGTGGGCGCCGCTCCGCGCAGCGCCTCCTCGGCGCGGCGGGCGCGCCAGGGCCGGTGCGCCAGCGCCCCGAAAGCGATCCCGGCCCGGTCCACGACCCCGTCCGCGACATGCAGCACCGCCGCGACGGACGCCAGCGCGAAGGCGTACGACGCCCGGTCGCGGGCCTTGCGGTAACGCGAGGGCAGCCCGGCGGTCGCCGCCGGCAGCAGCACCCCGGTGATCAGCTCACCCGGGCGCAGCTCGGTGTCCTGCTCCGGACGGTCCCCGGGCAGCCGGTGGAAGACGTCCGCCCCGATCTGCCGGGCGCCGCCGGGGCCGTACACCTCGATCCGCGCGTCGAGCGCGGCCAGCGCCACCGCCATGTCCGAGGGATGCGTGGCGATGCACTGCTCGGAGTGGCCGAGCACCGCGTGGTCGCGGTGGACACCGTCCAGAGCGCTGCAGCCGGTGCCCGGCTCACGCTTGTTGCACGGCTTGGACAGGTCCTGGAAGTAGGGGCAGCGGGTGCGCTGCATCAGGTTGCCGCCGGTGGTGGCGGCGTTGCGCAGCTGCCCGGAGGCGCCCGCGAGCAGCGCCTGCGACAGCGCCGGGTAGCGGTCGCGGACCAAGGGGTGCGCGGCGAGGTCGCTGTTGCGCACCAGGGCGCCCACCCGCAGGGAGCCGTCCGCCAGCTCCTCCACCCCCGCCAGCGGCAGCCGGGTGACGTCGACGAGGACGGCCGGCTGTTCCACGCCGAGCTTCATCAGGTCGACCAGGTTGGTGCCGCCGCCGAGATAGCGGGCGCCGGGATGGGCGGCGTACGCCTCGGTGGCCTCCGCGACGCTGCCCGCGCGCACATAGCCGAAGGGTTTCACGGGATCACGTCCTCCACCGCGTCGACGATGCGTGGATACGCCCCGCACCGGCACAGGTTGCCGCTCAGCCGCTCGCGGATCTCCTCCCGGGTCAGCGGTACGGGCCGGCCGGAGGGCGCCGCCGGGTCCGTGACGTGCGAGGGGTGCCCGGCCTCCGCCTCGGCGAGCGCGCCGAGCGCGGAACAGAGCTGGCCTGGTGTGCAGTAGCCGCACTGGAAGGCGTCCCGTTCGGCGAACGCCCGCTGGAGCGGGTGGGACGCCTCGCCGTCGCCGGCGAGGCCCTCCACGGTCGTCACCTCGCAGCCGTCCGCGGCCACGGCCAGCAGCAGGCAGGCGTTGACGCGGCGCCCGTCCACCAGGACCGTGCACGCGCCGCACTGGCCGTGGTCACAGCCCTTCTTCGCGCCGGTCAGGCCCAGGTCCTCACGCAGCAGGTCGAGGAGGGTGCGCCGGTGGTCGACGGTGAGGGTGTGCGGTTTGCCGTTGACCCGGAGGGTCGTGTCGGAGCGGTGCGCGGCCGACGGTGCGGGGTGCTCGCTGCCCATGTCGTGTTCCCCTCCGGACGGGGGCGTCGTCCTGTCCCCTCCGCGTATCCCGACCGCGCCGGGTGACACCTGCGGATGGCCGGAAAGCGGTGGCGCGGCGCCGGGGCGGGCTTCCTGGGCCGGCCGCATGACAGGTGATCACCGGGACGACACCGGCCCCGTCGCCGCTCTGCGCGCCTCCTACGGCGCCTTCGCGGCGGTCGTCGAGCCGCTCGGCGACGACGCGTCGTGGCTGCCCACCGGCTGCACCGGCTGGGCCGTGCGCGACCTGGTCTTCCACTGTCTCTCCGACGCCCAGCGGGCCCTCGTCGCCCTGCACACGCCGGCGAGCGCATCACCGGACCGGGACGCCGTGACCTACTGGCACGACTGGGCGCCGGATCCGGCCGGCGCGGCGCACGGGCGGCGCTGGGCGCGGGTGAGCGCGAGCATGTTCCTCGACTTCGGCGCGCTGCGTGAGCTGTACCTGGAGACCGCGGCCGCCACCGTCACCGCGGGCGCCGCGGCCGACCCGGCCCGGGCCGTGCGTACCCAGGGCCACGTCCTGACCGCGGGCGACCTGCTGACGACGCGCGCCGTCGAGGCCACCGTGCACCACCTCGACCTCACCGTGTCCCTGCCTCAGGCGCCGCGCCCGGCACCGGAGGGCCTGGCCGCGGTACGCGCCACCCTGGACGGACTGCTGGGCCGGCCCGTGCCCCTGGACTGGAGCGACGAGCACTACGCGCGTGCCGCGACGGGCCGCGCGCCCCTCACTCACGAGGAACGGCGCGCGCTGGGCTCCGACGCGGACCGGCTGCCGCTGCTGTCCTGACCGGACTCGGCGACGACGACCCTTTCACGGGGAGGCGTGCCCGCGCCGGACGTGGCCGGTCCACCTGGCGAGGCCGGCGTCTCGGCGGCGGTTTCACCCGAAGGGGTGTTCCCACCGGAGGCCGCAAGGTCACCCGAAGGGGGAGCCGCTTCCGGGGTCCCGGGTTCACTCACGGACGGGGTCCCGTCCACGGGGTCACCCTCGGAAGCGGCCCCTTCGGCGGCGGCCGGTCCGGCCAGGGCGGCCGTCGCGGGGGTGGCGGCCGGCTCGCGGGAAGCGGTGGGCCGCAGGGAGCGGCCGGAGATCTTCAGGCGCTCGAAGGTCCGGGTCAGCTGCTGGAGCGGACGGCCGGCGGGCCTGGCCGGCGCCGGCGGGTCACCGGCGGTCGGCGCGGCGGTCTCCCGGTAGGCGGCCAGCGCCTCGTGCGCCCGCTCGGCGGCCTCCCGGTACAGGTCACGGGAGCGTGTCATCGCCTCCAGCGCGTCGGCGTACATGGCGACCAGGGCGCGCTGGCGCTCCAGCTCCTCCTCCAGCGTGTACAGGTGCCACTCCTCCCGCAGCGCGCCCAGCTGTCCTGCGGCACCGTCCGGGAGCGGACGTGACAGGGCGGCGAACCGGGTCACCGCGTCGACCAGCTCCACCGGCTCGGAGCCGTCCAGGAACACACTGCGCACCGAGAAGTCCGCGGCGCTCCAGCCCTCGGGAACGGGGGCGCCGGGCAGCACCGCGGCACCGCCGCGCGGTACCTCGACTCCGGCGTCGCGCAGCGCGTAGTTCAGGGCGCGCAGCTGGTGCGGTGCGGCCCGGTGCTCCACGACGCGGTGGTGCAGGCCCGGCGGCAGGAAGGGGGTGAGCGGGCCGCGGCCGCGCTCGTCGGGGGTCATCGCCTCGTGGACGACGACATGGACGGTCCAGCGGTCGCGCAGGGCGTCCTTCAGGACCCGCCGCAGCGCCTTGTCGTCCTCCGGCAACGCGTTGACCTGGAGGAAACGCAGTCCGGTAGCCGACTCGTGGGCCCATCCGCCGTCCGGTTCACCCGGCCAGAACACACCGGCCGGCGACGGCCAGCGCAGGTCCCACGGCCGCTCGGCCTCCGCGACCAGCAGCCATTCCTGACCGTGTCCCGCGCCCATGGCGACCGTCAGCCGCGCACGGACGGTGACGCCGTCCGCCACCTGCCAGCGCGCCTCGAAGACGCGCCGGCCGGCGGGGGACTCGTCCTCGGGCAGTTCGAGGAAGTCCTGGACCGCCCCGTCGTCCTTCAGCCGCTGCAGGTGTCTGCGCAGCACACCGGCGGCTGCGGACCCCAGGAACCGGCCGCGGGCCGGCCACAGCGTCGGGGGTGTCGTGGAGGGATCAGGGCGGTCCGTGGGCGAGGTCGGCATGGGTCCGTTCGTGAGCGCGGGGACGACGTGCACTGCCAGTATCGTCGCCGCGGCCCCCGTGGATCACACGGGGGTGAGGGGGGCGTACTCCGTGTTCGGCCCGGCCGCCTTGCGCCGGTGTCACTCCGTGCGGTCGGTGTGGGGTTCCCGGCCCCCGACGATGTCCGTCACGCCGGCCTCGTCGTCGGCCTGGTCCCGTCCCGGCCGGGCGCCGGCGCCCCGGGTGTTCGGCTGCCCACCGCCCGTGGTGCCGTAGCCGCCGGGCACGCCCGGCACGCTCTCGGCGTCGGCCTGTTCGCGGCTGATGTGCCGGGTGGCGCGGACGCCGGCACGCCGTTCTTCGTGGGGGTAGCTGAAGGGGCGGGAGGCGGCCCGCTGTTCGTCGGCGGTCTCCGCCGCCTGGGCGGCCTCACGCGGATCAGGTGTCTTGCGGTCGTTCATGCGGGCCGGGTACCCGGGGCGTACGGCGGCATGTCGCCGGGGTGTCCATCCGGGCGGGCCGGCGTACGGCGGCATGTCGCGGCGGTTCACTCCGCACGGGCCGTGCCCTTCCGGGGACTGCCCGGCTCACCGTCTTCGGCCGCCGCACACGGGGCGCACGCCGCGCGCACGGCGTGTGCGCCGTTCACCACGGCGAGCGCTGCGCACCCGTGGTTCCGGCCGGGCGCGGCCCAGCACAATCGTCCGGGCGGACAGGGCCCGTCCACCATCCGCATCGGGACGGGCCCTGTCCGTTTCGGCCCTGCGCCGGCGGCCCGTATGGCTCAGCCGCCCGCGCAAGGTGCAGGGCCTGCTGGAGCAGACCCTCGCCCGTCCCTGAGCGGCTCAGGAACCGCCGCTGCCCTCCCGCTCGGGGCGGCCTCGGCGCCGGCCGCGCCGACGCGGTTCCCTCGGCGTGGGCACGCCGTCGGCCGGGGGTGCGCTGAACCCTCCCGGGACGAACGGCGCCGCCATCCGACCGGAACGGGCCGAGGACCGCTGACCGGCGGCCGGAAGGCCCCCGCCGGCCGGTTGACCCCCGTCGGTCGCTCGTTCCCCGGCGGCCGCTTGTCCGTCGTCGGCCGGGCGGTGCCCAGTGGTTGGTTGGTGCCCGGTGGCCGCCGGTCGGGGAACGGCCGGGGCGGGCCGGGCCGCGGCGCGGGCCACCACGCGCGCGTGGCTCATCAGCGGGGCGCAGGCGGAACACACCTCGCTCAGCGTCCACACCTGTCCGACCGAGGGATCGTGGCGCAGCACCAGCACCACGGTCCCCGCGCAGGAGACACGGGTGCCCTCGTGCTGGGCGCAGCCGTGATGACGGCACCAGCAGGCGGCGTCGGAGCGCACGGCCGCGGCGCGGGCGTGCGCGAGGGCATGGGCCTCGGCGAACCGGCGCAGCGCCGCGAGGTCACGGGAACGGGACGGCATCACACACGCCGAGGAGCAGGTGACCGAGGCGCTGCGGTCGCGGTGACCGACCACCCGGATCGTCCAGCAACGACCCGGGCGGCGCGCCGAGGGGGCGTCAGGAATCGTCAGAGACAAGAGCGGTTGTCCTTCGTGGGAGCCGATCAGGCGGGCAGGCACCGAGGATGATCCACCGATCCCCCGGAAGTGGCCTCGCTCACAGCATGCCCACGCTCGGCCCGCGCCATCCGCCTCCCACGCGGAAGCCGCGGCCCGGCTCACTCCAGCGCGCGGACCGGTGTTTCGCGCTGCGGAATATATCGGCCGCCGATATATTGTGGACGCATGGCAGCGAAGTCCATGACGCAGGCGGCGTTCCTCGTGCTGACGGCCCTGGCCGACCGGCCCCGGCACGGCTACGGCATCCTGCGCGAGATAGAGGAACTGTCCGGCGGAGACGTGCAGTTGCGCGTCGGCACGCTGTACGGCGTGCTCGACCGGCTCACCGCGGACGGGCTGATCGTCCTGGACCGCGAAGAGGTGCAGCAAGGACGGCTGCGGCGCTACTACCGCCTCACCGACGACGGGCTGCGCGCCCTGGACGCCGAGGCCGAGCGCATGGCCGCCGGGGCGAACGCGGCCAAGCGCCGCATCGCCGAGGGCCGGCGCGCCCCCGCGCACCCCGCCGACCACCCCGCCGTCCCGCCCACCGCGGGACCCGGACTCGCCGGAGGCCTGGCATGACGACACTCCTCGAGAAGCGCTACCGCGCCGTACTGCGCCTGCTCCCCGCCTACTACCGGGCCGAGCGTGAGGAGGAGATGGTCGAGGTCTACCTGTGGGACGTCGACTTGGACACGCAGGAGCAGTCCCGGCCGACGCTCGGCGAGGCCGCGAGCATCGCGGGGCTCGCACTGCGCACCCGGCTCGGCGCTTCCGGCGCACCCCGCCGCTATGCGTTGCTGGGGTCCGCCGTACGGCAGTTCGCGCTCTTCGCCGTCCTGCTCCAGGCCGCCGCCGCGGTCGTGGACCGCGTCCTGGAGGTGGCCTGGGCGGGGACGCACGGTCCCGCGCAGTGGCGCATGTTCCTGTCCGGCTTCACCGGCCCGGGCGGAACCGTCGGCACCGTGGCGGCGCTCGCCCAGTGGATCCTGCCGCTGCTGTGGACGGCCGGATACTTCGCCCTGCTGCACGACCGCAGGGGCCCCGCCCGTGTCGCGGTGCTGCTCGCCGCGCTGCCCACGCTGTGGCCGCCGCTCGCGCCGCTGGTCTCCGACGCGTTCCCGCCGCAGCCGGCCTACGCCACGGCCACCGCGCTGCTCTCCTGGCTGACGGCGCTCGCCGTGTGCGCGGCCCACCACCGTGACGCGCCCCCGGCCGCCCTGCCCGCCGGTTCGCCCGGCCTCGCCTATCTGGCCTGCTGTGTGGTGACCGGCGCCTCGCTCGTCCTGGTGCCGGGCTCGGTCGACGCGGTGTGGGCGCCGAGCACCTGTTTCGTCGTCGGAGTCCTCGGCTGGCTCCTGTGGCGCGGTCGCCGACGGGGAGCGGCCGACGCGGGCACGGCCGCCGCCCTCACCGCGCTCGGCCTGCTGGTCCTCGCGGTGCGCGTCGCGGCCCTGTATCCGTGGCTCTCCGTGCCCCTCCCCGGCGCGCTGCGGGCCGGACTGCTCGCACAGGCGGGCGCGGTGCTGCTGCTCACCGCGGCACCGGCGGTGATCGGCGGACGGTGCCTCGGGATCCACCGGGGCGGGCGGTGACATGCCGGCAGCCGGGTGCGGGGCCCTCACGGCCCCGCACCCGGCTGTCCACACATGCCTACGCGCCGCTCGCCTTGAGCATCTCCTCGCGCTCCACGATCTTCACGCGCTCGCGGCCCTGCGGTTCGCCCAGCGCCTTCTCGGCCGCGTCCAGGGCGTACCAGCCGTCCCAGGTCGTGAAGCGGACGTTCCGCTCGGCCAGGAAGGCGTCGACCGCTTCCGGAGCGGGCGAGGCCGGCGTCTGCAGACGGCCGTTCGCGTGGTCGTCCAGCAGGTTGGCCACCGTCTCGTTGGCGTCGCCCTTGGTGTGGCCGATCAGGCCGATCGGGCCGCGCCGGATCCAGCCGGTGACGTACACCGACTGAAGGTGGGTGCCGCCCTCCTCGACGACCCGGCCGCCCTCGTCGGGCACCGTGCCGCTGTCCAGGTCCCAGGGCAGCTTGGGGAGTTTGTCGGAGAGGTAGCCCACCGCGCGGTAGACCGCCGACACGTCCCAGTCGGTGAACTTGCCCGTGCCGCGCACGTTGCCGGTGCCGTCCAGCTCGGTCCGCTCGGTGCGCAGGCCGGCCACCTTGCCGTCCTCGCCGAGGATCTCGGTGGGCGACTCGAAGAAGTGCAGGAACAACTTGTGCGGGCGGTCGCCGGTGTCGCGGATCGCCCAGTTCTCCAGGGTCTTGGCGACCATGTCGGCCTGCTTGTTGCCGCGCCGGGTGGCGATGGAGCCCTCGTCGTAGTCGATGTCCTCGGGGTCGACGATGACCTCGATGTTCGGCGAGTGGTCCAGCTCCCGCAGCTCCATCGGGCTGAACTTGGCCTGCGCCGGGCCACGGCGGCCGAACACATGGATCTCGACGGCCTTGTTGGCCTTCAGGCCGTCGTAGACGTTCGCCGGTATCTCCGTGGGCAGCAGTTCGTCCGCCGTCTTGGCGAGGATGCGCGCCACGTCGAGGGCCACGTTGCCCACGCCGAGCACCGCGACCTTCTCGGCCTCCAGGGGCCAGGTGCGCGGCACGTCCGGGTGGCCGTCGTACCAGGAGACGAAGTCGGCGGCGCCGTAGGAGCCGTCGAGGTCGATGCCCGGGATCGGCAGCGCGCGGTCGGCCGTGGCGCCGGTCGCGAAGATCACCCCGTCGTAGAAGGCGCGCAGGTCGTCCAGGGAGATGTCGGTCGGGTAGTCGACGTTGCCGAAGAGGCGGATCTGCGGCTTGTCCAGCACCTGGTGCAGGGCCGTGATGATGCCCTTGATCCGCGGGTGGTCGGGGGCGACGCCGTAGCGGATCAGGCCGAACGGGGCGGGCATGCGCTCGAAGATGTCGATGGACACGCCGGGCTCGGCGGCCACCTCGGACTTGAGGAGCGCGTCGGCGGCGTAGATCCCGGCGGGGCCGGAACCGACGATGGCGACCCGCAGGGGGCGAGGCATGACGGGTTTCCCTTCGAGCGGCGAATGATCGACTCGACGGGAAGCCTAAACTAAGGCAAGCCTAAGTCGGTACGCGGGTCGGCTCTATGACCTCATAAGCGGGCCTTATGGGAAGTCAAAGACCCGCTTGATGGGCAAAGGCTGCTCGACGGGTCACAGGTCCGCCGGCCGGGTCACGGCAGCGGCTGTTCCGCCCAGATGATCTTTCCGTGCTGGGTGTAGCGCGTCCCCCAGCGCTCCGTCAGCTGCGCGACCAGGAACAGGCCGCGCCCGCCCTCGTCGGACAGGGCCGCGTACCGCAGGTGCGGCGAGGTGTTGCTGCCGTCGAAGACCTCGCAGATCAGGCTGCGATCGCGCAGCAGGCGCACGCGCACCGGGGCGCTGCCGTACCGGATCGCGTTGGTGACCAGTTCGCTCAGGATCAGCTCCGTGGTGAACTCCAGCTCCTCCAGACCCCACTCCGCCAGCTGCCGGGTGACGAACGCGCGCACCTCCTTCACGGCCGACGGCTCCATCGGCACCTCCCGCTCGGCGACCCGGCCGGGGCCGAGCGCCCGCGTCCGGGCGACGAGCAGCGCGATGTCGTCGGCCTGCCGGGCCGGCAGCAGCGCGTTCAGGACCGACCGGCAGGTGTCCTCGGGCGACGGACCGGCCCCGGCCAGCGCCCCGCGCAGCAGCTCCAGACCGCTGTCGATGTCCCGCTCCCGGTCCTCCACCAGCCCGTCGGTGTACAGCACGAGCCGGCTGCCCTCCGCCAGGTCCAGCTCCACCGCCTCGAACGGCAGGCCGCCGAGCCCCAGCGGGGGACCGGCCGGCACCTCGGCGAACACCACACTGCCGTCCGGGTGGACCACCGCGGGCGGCGGATGGCCGGCCCGGGCGACGGTGCAGCGCCGCGCCGCCGGGTCGTACACCGCGTACAGGCAGGTCGCGCCGGTGACCGGGGCGGCGGAGCCGTCGGCGGCCTCGTCCTGGTCGATCCGCCCCACCAGCTCGTCCAGCAGCGTGAGCAGTTCGTCCGGCGCCAGGTCCAGCGAGGAGAAGTTGTGCACCGCGGTCCGCAGCCGGCCCATGGTCGCCGCCGCGTGCAGCCCGTGGCCGACGACATCGCCGACGACCAGGGCCACCCGGGCACCCGACAGCGGCAGTACGTCGAACCAGTCGCCGCCCACGCCCGCCTGGGCCGGCAGATAGCGGTAGGCGATGTCCAGCGCGTTCTGCGCGGGCAGACTGCGGGGCAGCAGGCTGCGCTGCAACGTCACCGCGAGGCCGTGCTCACGGGTGTAGCGGCGCGCGTTGTCGATGGCCACCGCCGCCCGCGTGACCAGCTCCTCCGCCAGCGCCAGCTCCTCCTCGTCGAAGGGCTCGGGCCGCTCGGCGCGCCAGAAGGTCACCACGCCCAGCACCCGGCCGCCCGCCCGGACCGGCACGGTGATCAGCGAGTGGATGCCGTACTCCACGACCAGCGCCGAACGCTCCACGTCCTGCGCCTGCCAGCCCGCCGCCCCGGCCAGGCTCGGCTCGCTGACCGCCCGGCCCGTCCGCAGGCTCACCCCGTGCGGCGAGGAGTCCACGAACCGCAGCTGGTGGCCGAGGGGAAACAGCGGGGTGTCGTCGCGGACCCCGCTGACCGCCGTCCGGCGCAGCGCGCCGCCCGGCTCCGGTTCCTCCCCGGACAGGACGGCGTCGAAGAGGTCCACGGTGACGAAGTCGGCGAACCGGGGCACGGCCAGTTCGGCCAGCTCCTTCGCCGTGCCGGCCACGTCCAGGCTGGTGCCGATGCCCACGCCGGCGGCGTAGAGCAGGTCGAGGCGCTCGCGGGCCGCCTCCGCCCGGCCCAACAGGGCCCGCAGCTCCGTCGAGTCGCGCAGCGTGGCCACGCTGCCGGCCGGGCCGCCCTCCAGATCGGTCGGCCGCTGGTTGATCGCCAGCAGCCGCTCGCCGACCAGGTGCACCTCGTCGGTCGCGACGCGTCCCGAGGCCAGCAGTTCGGCGGTGTCCGCGTCCAGGCCCAGCTCCCGCACGTGCCGCCGCTCGGCGTCGGCCGGGAGGTCGAGCAGCCGGTGCGCCTCGTCGTTGGCGAGCAGCAGGTCGCCGTCGCCGCCGACGATGAGCACGCCCTCGCGCACGGAGTGCAGCACCGCGTCGTGGTGCTCGTACATGCGGGTCATCTCGCGCGGGCCGAGGCCGTGCGTCTGACGCAGCAGCCGCCGGCTCACCAGGGCCGTGCCGCCGGTGGCCAGTGCCAGCCCCGTGGCCGCGGCGGCCAGCACGAGCGGCAGCTGGCGGTCGGCCGCGCCGCCCACGTGCGCGGTCGTGATGCCCGCGGACACCAGCCCGACCACCTTCCCGTCGGGTGCCTTCACCGGCACCACGGCCTGCACCAGCCGGCCGATCGTGCCGTTGACCTCCTCCACCACGGTGCCGCCGGCCAGGGCGGGGGCGATGGTCCCGACGAACTTCTTGCCGATGCGGTCCGGCTTGGGGTGGGTGTAGCGGATGCCGTCGGTGTTCGTGACGACGATGAAGTCCACACCGGCGGCTACACGGGCCGCCTCGGCGTGCGGCTGCAGCACCGCCGTGGGGTCGGGCGTGCTGAGCGCCGCCCGGGTGCCGGGCGCGTTCGCGAAGGTCTCGGCGACCGCGAGGGAGCGGTTGCGGGCCTCCTGCGTGGTGTCGTTGCGGACCTGCAGCAGCAGCGCGACCACGGCGGCGACGACGAGCAGCAGCACGATGACGACGTTGAGGACGAACACCTGCCCGGCCAGGCTGCGGCCGCCGAGCCGGGCGCGCAGGCCCGCCGCCGGCTGGCGGCGGGTGCGGCCGGGGCCCTTGCGCCGGGCGCCGGGCGCGGGCGCCGCGGCCGCCCGCCGCAGGCGCTCACCGCCCGTGCGGGGTACGCCGTCATGGCCGTGCGGTTCACGCCGGCTGCCGGGACGCCGGGGCGAGCGGGTCCCGGATCGACCCAGAAGTCGGACCATGTGCCCATGTCTACACTGCCGCGCCCCGTGAGGCGAGGGGCGTCACACCGCGGCAGCGCCCCCTGGGACACCCACAGCCGCACACCACGCCGCAGCGACCCCACCCGCCGCCGCTGCGCGACAGCGCGGCAGGAGCGGGGCTGGCGGGCCGCGGGGCCGGCGGGCCGCGGGGGTGCGCGACGCGGGCGGGGCGCGGGGGCGCGGGGTTGCGTGACGCGGGCTGCGCGCGGGGGTGCGCGGCGCGGGCGGGGCGCCGGGTCGCGGGGGGTGCGCGACATGGGCGGGACGCCGGGCCACTGGGCTGCGGTTCGGTGCCGGTCGCAGCAGCGGGGTGCGGCAGGCCGGGTGGGGGTCACCGCGGATGCGGTGCGGCGATCCGCTGGGGGCGCAGCGGACGGAGTGTGGCGGACGGAGTGTGGCGGACCGGCGGGGCCGCAGCAGATGGGGTGTGGCGGGCCGGCCGGGGCCGCAGCGGACGGGGTGCGGCGGGCCGGCGGGGCCGCAGCAGCGGGGCGCCGCGGTCCGCTGGGGGGGGGGCGCGCGTGGCCGGGGCCGAGGTGTCGGGGCGGTGGCCCGTCGGATGAGCGGGCCGTACGGACGCGGGCGGCGTCGCGCGACGGAGACGACGGCGACGCATGCGTGCCGTGCCCGCGGGGCGGGTCGCGCTGCGGCCGCACGCCGGGGCTGCGTGGCCGCACGGGCCCCGGAGGTCGGGGCCGGGTGCGGCCGCCGGTCAGGGCGTACGTGGTCCGCGCGAGGCGTCACACGTCGGGGCCCAGTGCGGCCGCCCTCCCGGGGGCTGCGTGGCCCGCGTGGGGCGCCGGGCGTCGGGCCCGGTGCGGCCGCCCGCCAGGGCGTGCGTGCTCCGCGCGGGGCGCCGGGCGTCGGGCCGGGTGTGGCCGCCCGCCAGGGCGTGCGTGGCCCCCACGGCGCGCCCGATGCAGGGGCCGCGCGTCGGCGGCGGGGCTGCGGTGGTGGCCGTGCGTCGTCGCGTTCGTCAGTTGCCCCGCGTCGCCGTCGGTGTGAGTGCGGCCAGCAGGAGGGCGATGTCGTCGGGGCGGTCCGCTGCGTGGCGGGCCGTTGCCGTGAGGCGGTCGGCGACGTCCGCCAGGGAGCGGCAGCCCGGGTCGGTGCCCGGCGTACCCGCCCGGGACAGGGCGAGCCGCAGCGCCGTGATGCCGTCGTCGATGTCGAAGCCGGGCCGCTCGACCAGCCCGTCCGTGTACAGCGCGAGCACCGCGCCCGGCGTCATCCGCAGCTCCGACACCGGGTAACGCGCGGCCGGGTCCACGCCGAGGACGACCCCGCCGGGCAGGTCCACCGCCTGGGTCCGGCCGTCGGGCTCCCGCAGCAGGGGCGGCGGATGCCCGGCCCGCACCACCCGCGCCACCCCGCTGACCGGATCGAGCCGGACGTAGCAGCAGCTGGCGAACTGACCCGGGTCGAGGTCGATGAGCAGCCGGTTGGTGCCGCCGAGCACCTCCTCCGGCGGCCGGTCGCTCAGCGCGAACGCCCGGACCGCGCTGCGCAGCTGCCCCATCGTGGCCGCCGCCTGCACCCCGTGCCCCTGCACGTCCCCGATCACCAGCGCCAGCCCGTCCCCGGACGGCACGACGTCGTACCAGTCGCCGCCCACGTCCATCCCCTCCGTGCCCGGCAGATACCGCCCAGCTGTCGCCACCCGGGGATGCGTGGGCAGGCGGCGGGGCAGCAGCGCCTGCTGCAACCCGTGCGCCAGGGCGGCCTCGGTGTCGTAGCGCTGGGCCTTCTCCATCACATGGGCGATCAGGCCGGCGAGCGCGGTCAGGACCGTGCGCTCCTCGGTGCTGAAGCCGCGCGAGCGGTCGAAGCCGAGGATGCACGAGCCGACCGGACGGCCGGAGGCGATCAGCGGCAGGAACGCGCGGGAGCCCTCGGTGGCGTCCAGCGGGATGCCCGGGTAGGCGTCCTGGAGCTGCTGCATGGATTCGAAGAACAGCGGCCGGCCCGTCACCAGCGTCTCGACACCGGGCAGCCGCGCGTCCAGCGCCACCCCCTCGAAGGGCGTGAGGAAGCCCTCCGGGAAACCGGTCTCCCAGGCCAGATACAGATGCCGTTCCTGCAGCAGGTAGATCGCCAGGCGGCGACCGCCGAACGCGGGCAGCAGCTCCTGCACGACCACCGCCGACACCTGGCGCGCCGTGACCGCCTCCGACAGCGCGATGGCCAGCGCGATCGGGCGGTACTGGGGAGCGGCCGTGGCAGCCCGCTGTGTGCCGTCCGCGGCCGCGGCGGTGTGCGGTGTGCCGTCCGCGGCGGCGGGCGGCGGTGCCTCGGGCACCCGGTTGGCGGGGACGACCGTGCAGGTCAGGATGTGGGTGCCGGGGTGCACGGACACGGCGAGCCAGTCGCCCTCGTACGACTGCCGCGCGTGCGCAGGCGGCCGCCGGACCTGGAAGTGCACCGGCTCCAGGGACAGCAGGGCATGGCGCAGCTGGTCCTCGCAGCCGGACTGGCCCAGCCATGGCACGGCCTCCCACAGCGGGCGGCCGAGGAGCCCGTCGTGCTCCGCCCCCAGCAGCCGGGCGGCGCGTGGATTGGCGTAGCCGACCACGCCCAGCCGGTCCAGGCAGAACACGCCCTGCGGCAGCAGATCGGCCGCCCCGTCGGCCAGGGCGCCGGACCCCGGGTCGAGGACGACGCCGTCCACGGACCGCGCCCGCCCCCCGTCCCCCGCACGCGGCGCCCACAACAGCACCAGCCGCTGCGCGCCGTCCGCGCCGCGCACCGGCACCGGCAGGGGCGGAGGCCGGCCCTGGGCCGCCTCCCGCAGCAGGGCGGGCAGCTCCGGAGCGACCGGCCGCAGCGCCTCCAGGGCGCCGGGGAGCCGGCCGGCCGGGGTCCCGAGCAGGGCCTGCGCCGGGCCGTCGGCGGTGAGGCGGTCGGCCACCGGATCCCAGGAAAGGCAGCCGACGCGCCCGCCGGCCGGGCCCGGCCCCGGCGGTCGCACCTCCAGCGGAACCGCGTCCCAGGTGAGGGCCGGACCCCTGTCCGCCGGGCCGTCCAGTTCCGTGGCCAGCCGGCCGGCCAGCGCCTCCAGCGCTTGGCGCTGCGGCACCAGCTCCTCGCTGTCCGCCACGGACGGACCCAGCACGGCCAGCACCCCGAGCGCCCGCTCGTCCCGGGCGATCGGCACGCACAGCGATCCGAACGGGAACGGCAGACCGGCCGCGAACTGCGGATAGCGGCGCATCGTCTCGGCCGGGTTCGCCAGCGTCACCGGCGCTCCCAGCCGATACGCGTCGGTCACCGGGAACGGCCACTCCACGTGCAACCGCCACCACGGCCGGAACAGCGCCCCGGGCAGCCCGCACAGCACGGCAAGGCGCAGCAGCCCGGGGGCGGACGAGGGCAGGTACACGGCCGCGACCCGGCCGTCGGCCGCACGCGCCGCCTGCGACACGGCGTCGGTCAGCAGCGCGGCCGACGACCCCGGCGGCCGCTGTCCGTCCCCGGCGCTCCCACTCATGGCCCTACCTCGTCGGTGTGCCGCCGTGCGACGGCACAGCAAGAAGACACAGCAAGAATGCGCCTCCCGGAGGGTGGGCCGCATCCGCGCGGAGCGCTCGCGCGGCTCACCCGGTACGGGGAGGCGGCACATCGGCCGCGCGGGTGGGGGGGGCACCTCGGCCGCGCACCGGTGGAGTGACGAACATCCCTCTGCCGCATTGCCGGGTTTGCGTCTGCCACGAGCGAGCAGGCGATCTTGCGATTGTGACCGTCCGCAGAGTCCCCGGGTGTCCGCAGGGTTCCCCAGGAGACCCAGGAGTCCGCAGGAAAGGAGTCCCCATGGTGCCCGGCGTGACCGACACCTTCGAGGAAGCCGCCGATCCGGAGGCCGAACGCCGACACCGCGCACTGTTCCGCGCGGCGAGACGGCGCCGCAACCCACCGCTGCGCCGCACCGACATCACGGTGACCGACGAGCAGGCCGTGCAACGCGCGGTGAAGGCGGCCTCGCTCGGCAACGCCATGGAATGGTTCGACTTCGGCATCTACAGCTATCTCGCGGTCACCCTCGGGCATGTCTTCTTCCCGTCCGGGAACGGCACGGTCCAGCTGCTGTCGTCGTTCGCGACCTTCGCGGTGTCCTTCCTGGTACGACCGCTCGGCGGCATGGTGTTCGGACCGCTCGGCGACCGGATCGGCCGCAAGAAGGTGCTCGCCCTGACCATGATCATGATGGCGGTCGGCACCTTCGCCATCGGGCTGATCCCGTCCTACGCCGTGATCGGATTCTGGGCGCCGGCCCTGCTGATCCTCTTCCGGCTGGTGCAGGGCTTCTCCACGGGCGGTGAGTACGGCGGCGCGTCCACCTTCATCGCCGAGTACGCCCCCGACCGGCGGCGCGGCTTCTTCGGCAGCTTCCTGGAGCTCGGCACCCTCGCCGGATACGTCGGCGCGGCCGGCCTGGTGACGGCGCTGACGGCCTGGCTCGGCGACACCGGCATGCAGGACTGGGGCTGGCGGGTGCCGTTCCTGGTCGCCGGTCCCATCGGGCTCGTCGGCCTGTATCTGCGGCTGCGGCTGGACGAGACGCCGGCCTTCCGCAAGCTGGAGGACGACTCCGTGCACCGGGCGTCGGAGGCGGCGTCCGGCGTGGAGACCAGTGCCCGCGGCGACCTGGCGAAGATCTTCCGGGAGCACTGGCGGACGCTGATCCTGTGCGTCTGCCTGGTCGGCGCGTACAACATCGCCGACTACATGCTGCTGTCGTACATGCCGACCTACCTGTCGGACGAGATGGGGTACTCCGAGGCGCACGGCCTGCTGATCCTCATCGCCACCATGGTGCTGCTGATGCTGCTCATCAACCAGGTCGGCCGGCTCTCCGACCGGGTGGGCCGCAAGCCGCTGCTGATGGCCGGCATGCTCGGCTTCCTGGTGCTGTCCGTGCCCGCGTTCCTGCTGGTCGGTCAGGGCAGCCTGGCGGCGGTGTCGGCGGGCATGCTGATGCTCGGGCTGTCCCTGGTGTGTCTGCTCGGCACGATGTCCGCGGCGCTGCCCGCGCTGTTCCCGACCCAGGTGCGCTACGGCTCGCTGTCCATCGGCTACAACCTCTCCGCCTCCCTCTTCGGCGGGACGACCCCGCTCGTCGTCACGGCCCTGATCTCGGCCACCGGCAGCGAGCTGATGCCCGCGTACTACGCCGTGGCCGCCGCCCTCGTCGGTGTCGTGGCCGTGGCGTGCATGAAGGAGACGGCCCGCCGCCCCCTCGACGGCTCCCCGCCGTCGGTGGAGACGGCGGAGGAGGCGGCCCGCCTGTGCGAGGAACAGGCACCCGTGCCGCGCTTCTGACGACCTGTCGGCCGGCACGCCGGGCTGAAGCGGGATGGCCCCACCCTGATCCGGCGCGCCGAACCGGAGTGGGGTGCCTCCCCTGACCCACCGCGCCGAAACGAAGCGGGGTGGCCCCCTGATCGGGAGCCACCCCGCTTCCGTCCGCGCCCGTGCCCCCAACCGCCCCATGGGGCCGCCGTGTCGGGGTAACAGGCGGCCATGGGTGAGATTCTCGTGGGCACATGCTCGTGGACCGATCGGGCACTGGTCGGCAGCGGCTGGTACCCGGCCGGGCGGCGGGACCCCGAGGGACGGCTGCGGTACTACGCCGAGCAGTTCCCCGTCGTCGAGGTCGACGCGACCTACTACGCCCTGCCCTCCGCACGCAACAGCCGCCTGTGGGCGGAGCGCACACCCGACGGGTTCGTCTTCGACGTCAAGGCCTTCTCCCTGCTCACCGGGCATCCCACACGGGCCGCCGCCCTGCCGGACGGCCTGCCCGCCGACAACCGGGACCCCGCCGTACTGGACGCGGTCTGGTCGCGCTTCACCGACACGCTCGCACCGCTGCGCGCGGCCGGCCGGCTGGGCACGCTGCTCTTCCAGTTCCCGCCCTGGCTGAAGCCCGGCGCCCGGGCCGAGGAGGTCCTCGCCGACTGCGCCGCACGGACCGCCGGCTGGCCCGTCGCGGTCGAGTTCCGCCACCCGCAGTGGTGGAGCGGCGAACGGTACGACGGGACACGGGCCTTGCTGCGACACCACGGGTTCGCCGCGGTCGGGGTCGACATGGCGCAGGGGCTGCCGGCCTCCGTGCCGCCCGTCACCCCGGTCGCCTCACCGGAACTGTCCGTCGTCCGCTTCCACGGCCGCAGCCCCGCGTGGGGGACGGGCAGCAAGGAGGACCGCTTCCGCCACGCCTATACGGATGCGGAACTGAAGGAGTGGGTGCCACGGCTGCGGGACCTGGCCGACGGCACCGCCCGGCTCCATGTGCTGTTCAACAACTGCTGCGGTACGGCCGCCGTGGACGCCGCCGCCCGCATGCGGGACCTGCTGGGCGTGTGAGCGCCCGCGCCGGCCGTGCCCACCGGCGGCTCAGTCGCGCTGCGCGGCGATGAACTCCCGGTACCAGCGGTAGCTGTCCTTCGGCGTGCGCCGTTGCGTGTCGTAGTCGACGCGGACGATGCCGAACCGCTTGCCGTAGCCGTGCGCCCACTCGAAGTTGTCCAGCAGGGACCACACGTAGTACCCGCGCACGTCCACGCCCGCGTCGATCGCGGCCCGCAGCGCGCCGAGATGGTCGCGCAGATAGGCCACCCGGTCCGTGTCGTGCACCGCGCCGTCGTCGCCCGCCTCGTCGTGCTCAGCGGAGCCGTTCTCCGTGATGTGCACCGGCGGCAGCGCCGCGCCGTAGCGCTTCTTCAGATCCACCAGCAGGTCGGTGAAGGTGTCCGGCGCGACCGGCCAGTCCATCGCCGTGTGCCGCACGCCCTCCAGCCTGACCTCCGCGTACCGGTTGTCCGTCGCCACGCGCCGGGCGGGGTCGGGCTCCTGGTAGGGGGCGTCGGCGATCACGATCGGCCGGTAGTAGTTGATGCCGAGGAAGTCCAGCGGCTGTCCGATCAGCTCCAGGTCGCCGTCGCGGCGGAAGTCCTGACCCGTGATCAGCTCGCCCCAGGTCTCCTCCTCGCTCGCCGGGTAGCGGCCCGCGAACAGCGGCTCCGTCCACACCAGGTTGTGCTGGGTGTCCGCGCGCAGCACCGCCGCCCGGTCGGCAGGGGAGCCGGGGGAGGCCGGCAGGTTGCGGTCCAGGTTGAGCGTGATGCCCACCTCCCGCACCCCGGCCGCCCGCAGCGCCTGTACCGCCAGCCCGTGGCCGACCAGCAGATGGTGGGCGGCGGCCAGCGCGCCGCGGCCCTCCCGGGCGCCGGGCGCGTGGCGGCCTACCGCGTAGCCGAGGAACGCGCTGCACCACGGCTCGTTGAGGGTGATCCAGCGCGGCACGCGGTCCCCGAGGCGCTCGGCGACCGCGGCCGTGTACGCGGCGAAGTGCTCGGCGCTCGCGCGCATCCGCCAGCCGCCCCGGTCCTCCAGCGCCTGCGGCAGGTCCCAGTGGTAGAGGGTGGCCGCCGGCTCGATCCCGGCCGCGAGCAGCTCGTCGACCAGGCGGTCGTAGAAGTCCAGCCCCTTGGGGTTCACCGGGCCCGAGCCGTCCGGCACGATCCGCGGCCAGGCGATCGAGAAGCGGTAGGAGTCCACGCCGAGGCCGCGCAGCAGCGCCACGTCCTCGGCGTAGCGGTGGTAGTGGTCGCAGGCGATGTCGCCGGTGTCGCCGTTCGTGGTCCGTCCGGGGGTGTGGCTGTAGGTGTCCCAGATGGAGGGACCGCGGCCGTCCTCATGGGCGGCGCCCTCGATCTGGTACGAGGCGGTCGCGGCGCCGAGGACGAAGCCGGGCGGGAAACGGGGGAAGTCGGTCATGGGGGAGGCTTTCGCGGTCACTTGACGGAACCGCCGGTGATCCCGGCGGCGATGTACTTCTGGGCGAGGACGAGCAGGATCGCCGCGGGGACCGCGGACAGCACGGATGCGGCCATCACCGAGCCCCAGTCGCCGACGTGCGCCCCGATGTACTGGTAGATGCCGAGCGTGACCGGCTTGACGTCGTCGGTGGTGTTCAGCGTGAGCGCGAACATGAAGTCGCTCCAGGAGAACAGGAACGCGAACAGCCCCGAGGTGATCAGCGCGTTGCGGCTCATCGGCAGGACCACCTGGACGAACGTCCGCAGCCGGCCGGCCCCGTCCAGTTGCGCGGCCTCGACGACCTCGCCGGGGATGGACACCATGAACGAGCGCATCAGCACGATGGAGAAGGGGATGCCGAGCGAGGCGTCCGCCAGCATCAGGCCGGCGTAGGAGTTGACCAGGCCCAGATCGACGTAGCTGTTGTACAGGGCGTTGGCGATGACGATCCCCGGCACCATCTGTGTGATCAGCGTGCCGAACACGATGCCGCGGCTGCCGCGCAGCCGGAACCGGGCGAGCCCGTAGGCGGCCGGGGCGGCGACGGCCAGGCAGATCACGACGGCGCCCAGGGACACCACCAGCGAGGTCAGCAGGTGCCCGCCCTGGTCGCCGAGTGCCTTGGAGAAGCCGGACAGGTCCAGCCCGTGCGGCACCGGATCCACCTCCAGCAGCCCGGCCTGCGGCTGCAGCGCGGTGTTGAGCATCCAGTACAGCGGGAACAGCATCACGCACAGCACCAGCAGGCCCACGGCGGTGGAGCCCCAGTGGCGCTTCGCGGTGCTCGGCCGCGCGGTGGTCTCGGTGGCCATCGTCTCGTCACTTCCCCTCGGTGCGGTTGGCCCGCAGATAGAACACCGCGAACACCGCGGAGATCAGGATCAGCACGTTGCCGACCACCGCGCCCGCACCGAAGTCCAGCTGCACGAAGGAGTTCTGGTAGGTGAGCGTGCCCAGGGTCTGCGTCGCGTCGGCGGGACCGCCGTCGGTCAGGGCGAGGATCAGGTCGAGGATCTTGACCGTCGACATGAAACCCAGGACCAGGACGACGGTGACGACCGGCTTGAGCATCGGCCAGGTGACGGACCGGAACGTCCGCCATGCCGACGCACCGTCAAGAGAAGCCGCCTCGTACAGATCCTTGGGGATCTCCTGCAGACCGCCGTACAGAATGACCATGTTGAACGGGATGCCGATCCAGATGTTGACGGCAATGACCGACAGCAGGGCCATGTGCGGACTGGTCAACCATGGAGTGTGGCCGCCGAGTCCGATCGTGTCCAAGAAGGTGTTCAACACACCCGTGTCCTGGTCGAGAATGCGCCGCCATACGATGCCGGACACCACCATGGGCACCAGCCACGGCAGCAGGATCAGCGACCGCAGGACGCCGCCCAGCGGGAAACGCCGGTTGAAGAACACCGCGAGGGCGAGGCCGATGCCGAACTGCCCGAGCAGCGAGCCGGCCGTGAAGACGAGCGTGTGCCACAGCGCCTTGCCGAACAGGGCGTCCTTGAAGACGTGCGACCAGTTGTCGGCACCGTTGAAGGGAGCCTCGCCGGTGAAGAACGTCTTCGGCGTGTAGTGCTGGAAGCTCATCACGACGTTGCGCACCAGCGGGTAGCCGAAGAACAGCAGCATGAAGACGACGGCGGGGGCGACAAACCCCCACTGCGCGAGCCGCTGCCGCAGCCCGCGTGAACCCGGCGCGGCGGCCTGCGGACGGGCCGCGGAGGGCGCCGGGGCGGTGATGGTGGACGTGGTCATGGAACGCGTACCTCAGTTCCCGCTCGTGGCCCGCTGCTGGGCGTGCTTCAGGGCGGACTCGCTGGACTGCCCGGTCAGGGCGGACTGGAAGGCGCTCTGCAGGGCCAGTGACACGCCCGACCAGCCGGCGCCGAGCTCGGCGGTCCGCGAGCGGGCCTGGGCGACCTGGTCGGCGAGCGCGCCCAGCTCCGGCACCCGTGTGCGCCAGACGGCGGCGGCCCTGGCGTCGGCGGGGACCATCCAGCTGTTGAGCGCGTAGGTGAGCTGCTCCTTCTCGCTCGACAGACAGGCGACGACCCGCCCGGCCGTCCTCTCCCGGGCCGTGTCGCCGGTGTTCGGCACGGTCAGCACCGCGCCGCCGAGCGGGCCCACGGACTTCTCACCGGCCCTCGGCACCGGGATCCGCGCGATGCCCCAGTGCAGCGACTTCTTGGTGTTGAGCGTCTCGACCTGCCAGGGACCGTTGATCATCATGGCGGCGTTGCCCGCCATGAACTGGTCGTTGACGTCCGCCTGCGTCCAGCCGACCGTCGACTTCGACAGCGAGCCGTCCTTCAGCAGGGCCTTCCAGAAGTCCAGGGCCTGCACGACCTTCGGCCCGTCCAGCCGGGTCTCGTCACCGCCGTTGGACCACATGAACGGCGTGAACTGGAAGACGCCGTCCTCCGCGCCGCCCGCGCTGAGGGCGATGCCGTAGCGCTTGCCGGCGGTGAGCTTCTTCGCCGTCGCGCGCAGCTCGTCCCAGGTGGCGGGCACCTTCAGGCCGGCCTCGGCGAGAAGGTCCTTGTTGTAGAACAGCGCGAGCGTGTTCACCGAGCGGGCCGCGCCGTAGTACGTGCCGCGGTACGACCCGAAGTTCACGATGCCCTGCGGGACGCCGTCGGTGCTCAGGCCGAGCGTGCGCAGGTCGGTCAGCCCGCCGGCCTCGGCGAAGGTGGGCATCTCGGAGGCGTCGAACTGCACGATGTCCGGCAGCGACTTCGAGGACGCCATGCGCAGGGCCTTGGTCATCACCTGCGCGGCCGGGACGCTCTGCTGCTTGATCGTCACCCCCAGCCGCTCGCTGCAGCGGGCCATCGCCTGGGCGTCCCAGCGGTGGTACGACTCGTCGGTCGAGGAGTTCAGGACGGTGTAGACACCGCTGTCGCGCTGCTGGCCGCATCCGGTCAGGGCCGTGCCGGCGAGCAGCACCAACGCCGCGGCGAGCGAGTTGTTGAAGCGCTTCGACATAGGGTGGACCTTGCTGTCGTCCGCCCGGCCACCTTGCCGGACGCGTTTGTTTTCTGCGATGACTAATACGGCAATCCTGGCTCCGGCGCCAGACCTCCGGCGTGGTCAATCTCCGGCCGCCTCTACCGAGACCCCCGCTGCCGCCCGGTTTTATGTACGATCCGAACCCTCGGGCGACGCTCAGTGCGACCCCCTTTCGACCTCCGCCTCTCCCTGCGAGGAAGACCATGAAGTTCACCGACGGCTTCTGGCGCATCCGTGACGGCGTCCGCATCGCGTACGCCACCGAGGTGCGCGATGTGCGCGTACAATCGAAGCGCTTCACTGCCTCCGCCACCGTGCAGAAGGTGACCCGCAGAGGAGACACGCTCAACGCGCCGCTCCTCACGGTCGACTGCTTCTCGCCCGCCGAGGGCGTCATCGGCGTGCGCGTCACCCATCACGCGGGCAGGCGCGACCCGGGCCCCGGCTTCGCGCTCGCCGCCGACCCCGGCGGCGCCGGCGCGGTGCGCGACGACGGCACGCTCACCGAGCTGACCAGCGGCCCGCTCACCCTGCGCCTGGACCGGTCCGCCCCGTGGACGCTGAGCTTCCACGACGCCGACGGCCGGGAGCTGACCCGTGCCGGCCGCAAGGGCACCGCCTTCGCCACCACCGACGACGGTGCCCACCACGTCCTCACGCAGCTCGCCCTCGGCGTCGGCGAGCAGATCTACGGCCTGGGGGAGCGCTTCACGCCGTACGTCAAGAACGGCCAGGTCGTCGACATCTGGCAGGCCGACGGCGGCACCAGCAGCGAGCAGGCGTACAAGAACATCCCGTTCTACCTCTCCTCACGCGGCTACGGCGTCTTCGTCAACCACCCCGGCGCCGTCTCCTTCGAGGTCGGCTCCGAGTCCGTGGGGCAGGTGCAGTTCAGCGTCGAGGACCAGACGATCGAGTACTACGTCGTCGCCGGCCCCACCCCCAAGGACGTCCTCACCCGCTACACCGCCCTGACCGGCCGGCCCGCCCTGCCGCCCGCCTGGTCCTTCGGCCTGTGGCTGACCACGTCCTTCACCACCGACTACGACGAGGCGACGGTGACGTCCTTCGTCGACGGCATGGCCGAGCGCGGCATCCCGCTGTCGGTCTTCCACTTCGACTGCTTCTGGATGCGCGAGTACCAGTGGTGCGACTTCGAGTGGGACCCCGAGGTCTTCCCCGACCCGGAGGGCATGCTGGCCCGGCTGAAGTCCAAGGGCCTGAAAGTCAGCGCCTGGATCAACCCCTACATCGCGCAGAAGTCGCCGCTCTTCGAGGAAGCGGCACGCCTCGGCCACCTGGTGCGCCGCCCGGACGGCGACGTCTGGCAGTGGGACCTGTGGCAGGCCGGCATGGGCCTGGTCGACTTCACCCGCCCCGACGCCCGCACCTGGTTCCAGGGCAAGCTCAAGGCGCTGCTCGACCAGGGCGTGGACTGCTTCAAGACCGACTTCGGCGAGCGCATCCCCACCGACGTCGTCTGGCACGACGGCTCCGACCCGCGGCGCATGCACAACTACTACACGCACCTGTACAACCGGACCGTCTTCGAGCTGCTGGAGAAGGAGCGCGGTCAGGGAGAGGCCGTGCTGTTCGCCCGCTCGGCGACCGCGGGCGGCCAGCAGTACCCGGTGCACTGGGGCGGCGACTGCTGGTCGTCCTTCGAGGCCATGGCCGAGTCGCTGCGCGGCGGGCTGTCCCTGTCGCTGAGCGGCTTCGGCTTCTGGAGCCACGACATCGGCGGCTTCGAGGGCACCCCCGACCCGGCCGTCTTCAAGCGCTGGCTCGCCTTCGGCCTGCTCTCCTCGCACAGCAGGCTGCACGGCTCCGACTCCTACCGGGTGCCCTGGCGCTTCGGCGAGGAAGCGGTCGAGGTCACCCGCCGCTTCACCCTGCTCAAGCACCGCCTCATGCCGTACCTGTACGGCGCCGCCGTCGAGGCCCACCGCACCGGTGTGCCGGTGATGCGCCCGATGGTCCTGGAGTTCCCGCACGACCCGGCGTGCCGCCCGCTGGACCGCCAGTACCTGCTGGGCCCCGACCTGCTGGTCGCCCCGGTCTTCACCGCGGACGGCGAGGTCGAGGTCTACCTGCCCGCCGGCACCTGGACCCACCTGCTGACCGGCGAGCGCGTCACCGGCCCGGCCTGGCGCACCGAGCGGCACGGCTACGACAGCCTGCCGCTGTACGTCCGCGAGGGCGCCGTCCTGCCGCTGGCGTCGGACGACAGCCGGCCCGACGGCGACTGGCTGGACACGCCGACGCTGCTCGTCCATCCCACCGCCGAACCCGGTTACCGCGCCGAGGTCACCGTGCCCGACCCGGCCGGCACCCCGGCGGCCACGTTCACCGTGCGGCGCGACGGCGACCGGCTGCGCGTCACCGCACACGGCACGGACCGGCGGTTCACGGTGACGGTGGCGGGCGGCGCGAGCGCGACCGGCGCGGGCGAGGTGACCGTACCGCTGGGCTGAGCGGTGCGGACTGCGGGCGGCCTGCGCGGCGGCGCCGTAGGGGGCGGGACCGTACGCCCCCGCGGGAAGGCTCGGGCTCGGGCAGGTCCGCGCTGACTGCTTCCGCCGCGGGGTCAGGGCTCCGAGAGGAACTCCGCGACGGCCCGGGTGAAGTCCTCGGGTGCCTCGTCGTGGACCATGTGACCGACCGGGATCGTGATCATCCGGGCGTGCGGGATGCGCCGGGCCAGCTCCGCCACGCCGTCCTGCGGGACGTGGCTGGCCGGTCCGCCCGCCACGACGAGCGTCGGGGCGGTGATCGCGCTCAGCCGGTCCAGCCAGGCCGGATCGGGCGTGTCGAGCTGCGGTCGCACGGCCGTCACCATGTCCCAGTCGAAGCCGAGTTCGCCCTCCGGACGGACCGGAACGGCCGGCTTCCGGGGCAGCGGCGCGGGCACGTCCTCCAGTACCAGCCGCGTCACGCGGTGCGGATGCCGCTGCGCCAGCAGATGGGCGACGACCCCGCCCAGCGAGTGCCCGACCAGGTCCACCGCACCGAGCGCGAGGGCGTCGAGGAAACCGAGCACGTCGGACGCCATCAGCTCCAGCGAGTAGGTCCCGGGCCACGCGCTGCGGCCGTGCCCGCGCAGATCCAGGGCGTACACCCGCCGGCCGCTGGCGAGCGCCCGCGCCACCGCGTGCCAGCTGCGGGCGTCCTCGCCGAGCGCGTGCAGCAGCACGGCGGGTCGCGCCTCCCGCGGCCCGGACACCTGGTAGGCGAGCCGGATGCCGTTCACGACGATCGTGCGGTGATCCACCATGCCCGGAGGCTAGCCCCGGAGCGGCCGCACCCGGCCCGGAATTCGCTGTCCGCAGAAGGAACCGTCGACGAAGAACGGTCAAGGGGGAGTCCTCTAGCGGCAGCCGTCGGCGAGGACGGCCTGGGCGCGGGCGTGCACCCGCTCGCCCTCCGGGGTGATGCGGATCAGCCGGGTGCGCGCGGAGGCGGGGTCGGGCACCTGCTCCAGCAGCCCCAGCACGACCAGGCCGTGCACGGCCTGGTGGGCGGTCTGCCGGGTCACCCCGATCCGGCGCGCGAGGTCGGACACCGTGGTGCCCTCCGGATCGAGGCTGGCGAAGACCAGGCCCTGGGCGCTGGTGACCGGCTGCTCGCCGGCCGCGCGCATGCCGGCGAAGAGCGCGTCCTCGAACCAGCGGCGGGCGTCCGCGAGCAGCCTCACCGGCGCCGCGGCGCACACCCCGGAGGCGCTGCTCCTCGGTCACGCAGCCGTGGACCGGGTGCCGGACGCCGTCGTGGAGGAGGTGTTCGCACAGTCCGTGGAGTTCGCCGAGCGGGTCCTACGGCGCCGCTGAGGAGGCGTCGCCGAGGGGCCGTGTCACCGCGGGTGTCACTGAGGGGATGTCACCGAGGGGGTGTCACCGAGGGGGTGTCGTCGAGGAGGCGTCAGCGCACCTTGGCGCGCAGGGCACCCGCGGTCGCCGCCGGACGGGCCGTCGCGCGGGCGGTGCGGCGCACCAGGTGGGCCTCACGGCTCAGGTCCCGGGCGCCGTGCCGGCTGCGCCACAGCAGCGACGGTGCGCTGCCGGTGTCGTCGGCCGCGATGAGCAGCCCGCCCAGCATGGACAGGTTCTTCAGGAAGTGGATGCGCTGCTGCGCCCGCTGCCCGGGGTCGTCCGCCTCCCAGAAGCGGTGCCCGGCGAGCGTGGTCGGCACCAGCGTCCCGGCGATCGCCAGCGCCGCCAGCCGGGGCATGCGCCCGGTGGCCAGCATGAGCCCGCCCACCACCTGCACCGCGCCGCTCAGCCGTACGGCCTGCTCGGTGCGCTCGGGCAGCAGCGGTACCCGTTCCTTGATCGGGCCGACCACGGGCTCCGCGGCCGGGGCGACCTTCTCGGGGGAGCGCAGCGAGTTCAGGCCGCCGGAGACGAACATGGACGCGAGCAGGGGACGGCCGACAAGGCGCAGCACACTCATGGCAACTCTCCAATGGTTCGACGGGCAGTGATCGCCGGGTTCCCGGCGGCGGACAGGCCCATGCGCGCGCCCCTCGTCACGCCGCATGGGCGGGTCGGCGTTCGCGGCTGCCGGGATGCCGGTGCCGCCAGGTCCAGAACACCGCGCACGACAGCAGCGCCCACCCGGCGAGCACCAGGAAGGGGAACGCGTGCTGGTGCCCGGCGAAGTACACGGCCGTGTGCTGGGCGCTCACCGAGGCGCCGGGCGGCAGCCAGCGGCCGATCACACCGAGCGGCGAGGGCAGCAGCGGCCAGGAGACCGCGCCACCGGACGAAGGGTTGCCCAGCAGCACCATCAGTCCCCACGTCGGCAGCATGGCCCAGCGGCCGATCAGGGTGTTGAACATCGTGAAGACCATGCCGGACGCGAACATCGTCAGCGCGAGGATCAGCCACGACTCCAGGAACGGCAGATGGACGGCGTCGAGCAGCCAGTCCACGACGGCGGCGATCGCGAAACCGCCGAGCAGGGCGTAGCCGATGGTGAACGCGATCCGCTCCACCGGGGTGAGCGCCCGAGCGTGCACGCTCAGCTGGATCGCCCCGACGAAACCGATGATCACGGCCGCCAGCGAGATGTAGAAGATGGCCAGCCCGCGCGGATCACCCTCCTGCAAGGGCTTGATGTCCCGCACGATGACGGCGACCCCTGTCGCGCGACCCACCGCGGGCGCGGTTTCGGACAGCACCTGCGCCACGGAGGCGCCCGACGCGCCGGAGACGTTCAGCGTCACGCTGCGCCCGTCCCCGTGCACGTCGAAGATCGCGAACACCTTCTGTTCGTCGAGTGCCTGCCGGGCCTGGGCGACGGTGCCGTAGGTGTGCACCTTCACCGAGGCGTTCAGCGCCTTCTCCATGCCGTCCAGGAAGGCCCGGCCCCGGGCCTGCTGGTAGGAGCCGACGACGGCCGAGGGGATCGAGTGCGGGGTGGGGTTGGCCATCGAGTACGTGTAGGAGCCCGCGAACAGCCCGGCGGCCGCGGCAAGGATCAGCGCCAGCACGGTCGCCGGCAGCAACGGGGAGTGCCGGAACGCGGCCCAGCGCTGCGCAGGTGTCGGCGGCCTGCCGTGGTCGCCGTGGGGCGTGTCGGCCATCGCGCGCACCCTCCCTCCACCAGGCACGACCCTGACACATCCGGGACGAACCGGCACGAGGTGGCAGTGCATTGGAGGGGGCCGCACGCACGGCGTCGGCGGCCGGGGGCGAAGGTCAGCCGCTCTCCGCCGTCTGCGTCGCGCCGGGCAACCGAAAGCGGTCCGCCTCGTCCTGCACCAGCAGCGAGAGCAGCGAGGCGACGGTCAGCCCGGCTTCGGCAGGGTGTCGCAGCACCTGGGAGGGATCGATGCTGTAGACGTTGCCCCGGCCCTCGCGGGTGTGCGAGAGGTAGCCGTCCTGCTCCAGATCGGCGATGATCTTCTGCACGGCGCGTTCCGTCAGCCGGCAGTGCGCCGCTATGTCGCGGATGCGCGCGCTGTGATTGTCTGCGATGGCCGCCAGGACCCGGGCGTGATTGGTCAGGAACGTCCACCCGGTATGCGACTCAGGCACTCCCTCCATGGGGCGATTGTACGGCTTCTGCTTCGTGTATACAAAAACCTGAAGTAGCTTTCATGTATAGGTTGACGGGTTGCTGTGCTCGGGGGAGCCTGGAGCGAGAGACGGTCATCACTGACCGGGGGAGGCGGAGGCGGTCATGCCGGAGCCTGTGGACGAGGAGCGGTCCTTCGTCGGGGACGGCCTCACGTACACGGTCAGGACGGGTGTGTCTCCGGCGCGTCCACGGCGTCTGCCGCTCATCGACGTACGCCCCGAGGGCGAGTGGGTACGGGTCACGGTGCGCGGGGATCTCGACCTCGACGCCGACGACGCGCTGGACCGTGCGCTGCGCTCCGCGCTGGCGCTGTCCGCCGGCGATGTCGAACTGGACCTGTCCGGTGTCGACTTCTGCGACTGCTCGGCGCTCAATGTGCTGCTGACGCACCGGCGTCGCGCCCTCGACGAGGGGAAGGCGCTCGTCCTCGGCGGGGCCGCCCCCGCGGTCCTGCGGCTGATGGAACTGACCGGCGCGCTCGCGCTGTTCGTCATGGACGACGACGCGGGGGAGTCCACGTCGACGGGTGACGACGCCCTGGAGGACCTGCGTGCCGAGGTCGTGCAACTGCGCCGGGCGATGCAGACCCGCCCGCTGATCGACCTGGCCCGCGGCATCCTGATGGCGTCCTTCGGGCTCAGCGCGGAGGACGCCTGGACGGTGCTGGTCACGGCCTCCCAGAACACCAATACCAAGCTCCACCACCTGGCCAGGGACCTGGTCGACGCGGTCCACGGCGACCCCCTGCCCGAAGCCACGCAACAGCACCTGGCGGCAGCGGTAGCCAAGATCACCACCGGTCCCGC
This sequence comes from Streptomyces sp. NPDC104814, assembly GCF_055583185.1. Classification (NCBI taxonomy): domain Bacteria; kingdom Bacillati; phylum Actinomycetota; class Actinomycetes; order Kitasatosporales; family Streptomycetaceae; genus Streptomyces; species Streptomyces sp. NPDC104814. Next base: position 1,406,069 of record NZ_JBVJOL010000001.1, read on the forward strand.
GCCGAAGTAACTCCGGGCCCCGGGCGGCCTGCGGCCTTGCGGCTCTGCGCCCCCGCGTGCCCGGGGGCCGCTTTGGCGGATCGTACGAAGTTCGTCGTCGGCGGGTTACGGTGCGAGCGGTCTGATAGTAAACCTTCCTATCAGTGGCATCACGGTTCAACTCCCCACCCCCCACCTTCACTTGGAGTCTCCGTGTCGCATCCCCGCCCTGAGCCCGGTCTGCGTCGGCGTACGCTTCTCGGCATGACCGGCGCTCTCACCGCAGCATCCTTCTTCGGCATCTCCCGGGCCGCGGCGGCCCCTTCGTCCGCCGGCGGGCTCGACGACCCGGCGAAGAAGGAGATCGCCATGAAGCTCGTCTCGAGCGCGGAGAACTCCTCGCTCGACTGGAAGGCGCAGTACCAGTACATCGAGGACATCGGCGACGGCCGTGGCTACACCGCCGGCATCATCGGATTCTGCTCCGGTACGGGTGACATGCTCGACCTCGTCCAGCTCTACACCGACCGCAAGCCCGGCAACGTCCTCGCGCGCTACCTGCCGGCCCTGCGCCGTGTGAACGGCAGCGACTCGCACGCGGGCCTGGACCCCGACTTCCCCCGCGACTGGCGCAAGGCCGCCCGTGACAGCGCCTTCCAGCAGGCGCAGAACGACGAACGCGACCGTGTCTACTTCGACCCGGCCGTCCGCCAGGGCAAGAGCGACGGGCTGCGCGTCCTCGGCCAGTTCTGTTACTACGACGCCATCGTGATGCACGGTGACGGCGACGACCCCACCAGCTTCTCCGGCATCCGCAAGCGGGCCCTGCGCAATGCCGAGCCGCCCGCCCGGGGCGGCGACGAGGTGCGCTACCTGAACGCGTTCCTCGACGCGCGCGTGTGGGCCATGAAACAGGAGGAGGCCCACAGCGACACCAGCCGCGTCGACACCGCGCAACGGGTCTTCCTGCGCCAGGGCAATCTGAACCTCGACCCGCCGCTGGACTGGAAGGTCTACGGCGACAGCTACCACATCGGCTGACGTGCGGGCAGGGCCGGTCCTGACCGGCCTCGCACGGTCAGGACTCGTCCGCGCCCTCCAGTTCCGCCAGTTTCGTCGCGGCCGTCATCGCGTGGCGGCGCACGTCCCGCAGGCGGCGGTCCGCGGACCGGGCCCGCTCACGGGTCTCGCGTTCGTCGGCGTGCGCCTCGCGCTGCTCCTCCTCGGCCTGCCGCAGACGCTCACGCAACTCGCTCACCCGCTCGCGCAGTTCCTCCGCGCGATGTCCGGCCGCGTCGGCCTGCGCCGCGGCGGCCGCCGCCTCCTTCTCCGCGCCGTCCAGTTCCCGCTGCGCGGCCTCGGCCTCCTTGCGCGCCCGCTCCAGCCGGCGCCGCCGCTCCGCCTCCCGCGCCCTGTCCCGGCGGGCCGCCGCGGACGCCCGTCCGGCCGTGGTCTCGGCCGTCGGCTCAGCCGTAGTGCCGGACGCCGGGCCGGTCGGGGCCCGCGCCGTGCCCGCCCGGCGTACCGCCTCCGGGCCCGCGGTGGGGAATCCGACCGGCTGCTCCAGCGGTTTGACCAGGTGCCCGGCGGCCCACTCGCGGGCCGCTTCGGGGTCGGCGAGCACGGCGTGCAGCGTGGCCTCCACCTCGCGCTGGGCGTCGTCGCCGATCGGATGCCCGGCGTCGGCGGTGAGCTGCCGGGCCTGCCGGGCCAGCGCGCCGACGAGCGAGCGCTGCCGGCGCGTCAGCTCGCGCAACTGCCCGCCGTCCAGCTCGCGGTGCGCCTGCCGCAGCCCCTCGCCGAGCTCCAGCAGAGGTGCGACCGCGTCGGGCCGCTCGCGCACCAGCAGATTGGCGGCCCACGCCGACAGGCTCGGGCGGCGCAGCCGGGCGATCCGGCCGGCCAGCGTCCGGTCGCCGGCCGTGCGGGCCGCCGCCGCACGGGTGTTGCGGGCGGCGGTGAACTCCTCCGGCCGCAGCCCGTACAGCTCGTCGGCGACGCTGTCCAGGTCCACCGGTCATCCCCGGCGTCAGCGCGCGGGTTCCGCCCCCGCGGCGGCCGGCATCCGGTCCGGCGCCGGCAGGTGGTAGACGTGGAACGCCCGCCCGATCACGGGCTGGGCGACGTTGCGCACCCGCACCCCGCCGCTCGTCATCCCGTGCTCGGTGCCCGCGTGCGCGTGCCCGTGCACCGCCAGGTCCGCGCCCGTCTCGTCGATGGCCTCGGCCAGCAGATAGCTGCCGAGGAAGGGGTAGATCTCCAGCGGTTCGCCCGCGAGGGTGTCCGGCACCGGGGAGAAATGGGTGAGCGCGATCCGTACGGCGCAGTCCTGCCCGGCGAGCCGCTCCAGCGCCCCTCGCAGCCCGTCGGCGCAGCGGCGCGAGTAGCGCACGAACTCCTTCATCAGCGGTTCTCCGAACTCCCCGGCGTTGCGCCCGGCGAAGCCGCCGCCGAACCCCTTCGTGCCGGCCACCCCGATGCGGCCCGCCGGGCAGTCCAGCACGGTCTCCTCGCCCTCCAGGACGTGCGCGCCGCCGTCCTTCAGGATCGCCGTGACCTCCTCGGGCCGTTCGTCGTGGTGGTCGTGGTTGCCGAGCACGGCGACCACCGGGACGCCCAGGGCCGCGATCTCCCGCGCCACCACGCGGGCCTCCTCCGGCGTGCCGTGCCGGGTCAGGTCACCGGCCAGCAACAGCACGTCGGCGCAGTCGGGCAGGGTCTCGAACGCGGGCCGCAGCACGCCCTGGCTGTCGGGGCCCATGTGGATGTCTCCGACGGCTGCGATGCGGATCATGCCAGCTCCTCCGCCTGGTCGGGGGACGACGCCTCGGCGACGACGAGGTCGCAGTGGACCGTGAGACCGCCGAGCGCCTCGGACACGAGACGCGCGACCTCGTCGCGGCAGTGCGCGGACGGCACGGTGCCCGTCACCAGGACCGACTCGCCGTGGACGGCGACCTGTACGCCCAGTTCGGCCAGCGTCCCCTCGGCGAGGCGCTCGCGCAGATGGGCGACGCGGTAGTCCATGGTGCTCATGGAAGCTCCTTCTGCGGGGCGATCACGTTCAGACGTTCGAGCAGGAAGAGGAACGCGGCGGGCATCGGCTCCTCACCGCACTCGCGCCGCACCTGCTCCCAGTCGACCTTCTCGCGCAGGGCGCGGGCGACCGGCAGGACCGCGCCGAAGTCGCAGTAGTGCTCGGAGAACGCGGAGACCAGGCTCGCGACGAGGTCCGTCGCCGACAGCACCGGCATGACGACCGACTCCACCGGGATCTCCTCGGCCCGGTCGAGCATCTCCGTCGTCACGGGGCGGTGCGCCAGCTCGAAGATGATGTCGATGGACTGGCCGAAGCATTCGGTCTTCAGCAGCCAGTCCTCCGGGGGGACGAGCACTTCGAGACCGCCCTCGCGCAGGGTCTCCGCGATCGTGTCGGCGTCCTCGGCGCGGACGCAGAAGTCCGCGTCGTGCTGGAGATTGGTGCCGGCGCCGTGCGCGTACGCGGCGACGCTGCCGGCCAGCGCGAACCGGTGGCCCTGCTGTTTCAGCAGCGCGCCGACCTGTTTGGTCGCCTCCAGGATGGCCTGGGTACGGTCCCGTGGCAGATCCTGCGCCCCGGTGACCTCGGGCGGCAGCACTGTCGCGAGCCGCAGGCCGCCGCTCGACGCACGCCGTGCCGAGGCGGGGTCGTCACCGTGCTGCGTCATCACCACTCCCTTCGGCGCGACAGGGCGGCGTGGACCGCGCCGCCCCGTTCGTCGCACCCCGTAGCTGGTTCCAAGTACCCGGGGCACCGGCCCCGACACGGATCACCGCTGGGCCACCACCCTCAGCGTCTGCACCGTGGAGTCGGCGGCGTCCGGGATGAGCATCCCGTGTTCGACGCCGCTGCGCAGGTAGTCCAGCACCGCGTCGGTGATGACCTCGCCCGGCGCGACCGCCGGGACACCCGGCGGGTACGGGCTGATCATCTCGGCGCTGATCCGCCCTGCGGCCCGCTCGGCCGGCACATGCTCGACGGGCGCGAAGAACGCCTCGCGGGGCAGCATCGCCTGCTCCAGCTCCAGCGTGGACGGCTCCGGCAGCCGCACGTACGGCCGGCGCTCGATGGTGTCGGCCTTCTCGACCAGCGCCTGCAGCGCGTCCAGCAGGACCCGCTCGGTGGTGTCGTCGTCGGAGTGCGTGATCGAGGCGCTGATCCGGCAGGTGTCGGAGCCGCCCATGTCCACGTGCCGGTTCGCGCGCAGCCACTCGGTGGCCTGCATGCCGCTGATGCCGAGCTCCCGCACATCGATCACGATCTTGAGCGGGTCGAAGTCCGCGGCCAGCCCCTCCTCGACGATCTCCTGGCCCATGACCCGCAGCCCCGGCAGCTCGTCGGCCGCCGCCCGGATCCGCCGCTCCCGCCGCAGGGCCGCGTCCAGCAGCCCGTGTCCCTGCTCCACCATCTGGCGCCGCCAGCCGTCCAGGGTCGCGAACACCAACGTCGACGCGCTGGTGGTGCCCAGCAGGTCCTCGCGCTGCTTGAGCGCCTCGCTGGAGATCCGGTCGTACTGCAGATGGAAGACGGAGCTCTGCTCGACGGCCCCGCCCATCTTGTGCACGCTCGTCAGGACCAGGTCGGCCTCGGCGTTCATGCCCCAGACGGGCAGCTCGGGATGGAACGGCAGATGCGCGCCCCACGCCTCGTCCACGATCAGCGGTACGTCGAACTCGTGGCACACCCGGGCCACACCCGCGATGTCCGCGCAGGACCCCCAGTCCGTCGGGGTGATCAGCAGCATGCCCTTGGCGTCCGGATGTTCACGCAGCTTCCTGCGCACGTCGTCGGGCTCCGGCGGATGCGCCAGATGCCGCTCGGTGTCGAACTCGGGGTGCACCCAGATCGGCTCCACCCCGTTGACGACGACGGCCGCCACCACGGACTTGTGGGCGTTGCGCGAGATCAGCAGCTTCTCCCCGGGACCCGCCGCGGCGAGCATCGCCGTCTTGACCGACAGCGAGCTGCCGCAGGTGGAGAAGAACGCCTCCCTCGCCCCGACCGCGTCCGCCATGAGCTCCTGGGCCTGACTGATCACGCCCTGCGACTGACGGCGGTCGTCCAGCCCGTTGAGGCTGAGCACGTCCGAACGGAAGACGTCCATCCCGACGACGTCCACCACGCGCGGGTCCGCACCCCGGCCCTGTTTGTGGCCCGGCGGGCCGTAGGAGATGTCGCCACGGCGCCGGAACTCCTGCAGCGCCTCCAGGACAGGGGCACGCGAGTGGTCCATCGTTCCTCCCGATCGCACGGGTCACCGGCCGCGCGCCGGACGGCCGCGCGGAGCGGCCGCGTCGAGCGGCCGTACCCACCGTGTTGCACCGCCACGGCGGGTGAAACTCCGGGGGTGTCAGGGCCGCGGACCCTGGAACCCGTCCCGCCATGAACACCGGCCCCCGGAAGGACGTGTGACCGTGACACCGGACGGCGTCCACGACACCCTGCGCGCCGACGTGGCCGGCCGGGCCGACGCACTGTGGGACGTCGCCCTGCGCCTCCACGCGGACCCCGAGTACGCCTTCGCCGAACACCGGGCCGCCGCCCTGCTCACCGGCGAGCTCCAGCGCGCCGGGTTCGGCGTACGACGGGAGGTGGCGGGCATGCCGACCGCGTTCACCGCCCGCTCGGGCCAGGGCAGGCCGACGGTGGCCCTGCTCCTGGAGTACGACGCGCTGCCCGGTCTCGGCCACGCCTGCGGCCACAACCTGATCGCCGCCGCGGGCCTGGGCGCCGCGCTCGCCCTGCACACGGTGCTCGGCGGGGCGCCCGGCAGCGTGCTCGCCGTCGGCACCCCGGCCGAGGAGGGCGGCGGCGGCAAGGCACTGGAGGTGGACGCCGGCGTGTTCGACGACGTCGACGCCGCACTGATGTTCCATCCCGGGGTGTACGACTGGGTGCGCGCGCCGCTGACCGCACAGGTGCAGTACCGGATCGGCTTCCACGGCCGCGCGGCCCACCCCACCGGCAACCCGACCGAGGGGATCGACGCACTGGCCGCGCTGATCGAGCTGTTCAACGTGGTGCACGCGCTCGGGCGGCGCCTGCCGCCGGCCTCCCATGTGCAGGGCATCGTCACGCACGGCGGCACCGCCACCAACATCGTCCCCGAGTACGCCGAGGGCCGCTTCGGCCTGCGCGCCGCCACCACCGCCGAACTGGACACCCTGACCGAGCAGCTGCGCGCGTGCGCGGAGGGTGTCGCGCGGGCCACGGGGACCCGGGCGGAGGTGGAGCGGGCCGCGGTCCGCTACGACCACTTCCAGGACAGCGAGGTGCTCTCGGAGCGGTTCGCCGCGCACGCCGCAGAGGCCGGCATCACGCTGACGCCGCCCGTGCCCGGCGTGCAGCTGGGGTCGTCGGACATCGGCAACGTCAGCGCCCGGGTCCCCGCCATCCACCCCTTCGTCGCCATCATGGACGCGGACGGGTCCGACCACACTCCCGAGTTCGCCCGGGCGGCGGCCTCGCCCCGGGCCCGCGCCGTGCTGACCGCCGCCGCGCAGGCCCTCGCGTGCACGGCGGCGGACGTCCTGTTCGACGCCGGCCTGCGCGCCTTCGCGTGGGCGCGGCACCGGCAGGGCGACGGCGTGGCGTCCGCGCACCGGCCGTACGACAAGGAGGGGGTCAGCCCTCCGTCTTCGAGCAGTACAGGAACAGATGCGGCTCCGGCGCCGCCGAGGCGTGCGCCGGGGTGAATTCCCGGGCGTGACGTGCCAGCACGGTCAGGCCCGCCGAGCGGGCCAGCGCGGCGAAGTCCTCGGCGCCGAAGCTGGTCGCGCGCACGGGCTGCCCCATGAAGTCGATCGGCAGGTCCTCCACGTCCGCCGGTACCGTGGCGAGGACCATGCTCGCGCCGGGGCGCAGGGCCCGTGCCAGTCTCCCGACGACCCCGGTCTGCTCCTGCCGGGACATCTGGAGCAGGGAGAAGTACACGCACACCGCGTCGAACGACGCGTCCTCCAGCGGCAGTTCCCGGATGTCGGCGCGGCGGAAGCGCGCGTCCGGGACCTGGCGGGCAGCGAGGGACACCATGACGGGGGAGACGTCGACGCCCAGCACGTCATGGCCCGCACCGGCCAGCACGGCGGCCGTGGGGCGGCCGGTTCCGCTGCCCACGTCCAGCACGCGGCTGCCCGGCGCCAGTCGCCCGAGCAGCCAGTCCAGGGACGCCAGATGGGCCGGGGAGGCGGCGAACGCCTTCTCGTAGTCCGCGCCCAGCGCGTCGAACACCACCGCCGCCGGTGACCGTTCCTCGGACTCGCTCACGGTGCCTCCTGCCTGTGTCTGTGCGGGCCTGCGCGGATCGGGCGGGCGCCTGCCGGATCTGACGGGTGCGCACCGGATCTGCCCACCCTTGCCGGACCCTACGCGTGGACGACGGGCGACCGCAGACGTTTCCCTGCGCGCTGTGCCCTCCGCCCTGTGGCCCTCCGCCCTGTGGCCCTCCGCCCTGTGGCCCTCCGCCCTGTGGCCCTCCGCCCTGTGGCCCTCCGCCCTGTGGCCCTCCGCCCTGCGGCCCTCCGGCTCGCGACCCCGCTCCTGCAGGCCGTGCTCGCGGGCGGCCGCCTCGGACGGGTCCCGGCGCGGCTCCCGTCGGCGCGGCCCTCACAGGCGCGGACCGGCACCCCCACCGGACCGCCGCGCCTACTGCACTTGCCCCCTCTTGCGTCCCCCATCGCGGGAAACAGCCGCGCCGGCGCCATGAGGCGGGGACGACGCGGCAAGGCCTATGGCTCCACGACGTCCGACGTCTCGTCGCCCTCGTCCGAGCTCAAGGAGGCCCTTCGTATGGTCGGCAGACACACCGCGCGCACCGGCCGCGCCGCCCTGGTGGCGGCCGGCGCCCTCGCCCTGGCCGCGGTCCACCCCGCCGCGGGCGCCACCCCGCCCGCCCCCGGTCCCGTCCCGTCCGCGGCGCAGACGCTCGGGGCTGACCGGCCCTCGGCGGCGATGCTCCAAGCACTCCAGCGAGACCTGAAGCTGACCTCCGCTCAGGCCACGGCCCGTCTGGTGAACGAGGCCGAGGCCGGGACCCGTGCGGGCCGGCTGCGCAACGCGCTCGGCACGCGCTTCGCCGGCGCCTGGGTCAAGGGCGCCACCGCGGCCCAGCTCACGGTCGCCACCACGCGCGCCTCCGACGCGTCCGCCATCCGCGCCCAGGGCGCGAAGGCCGTCGTCGTCAAGACGTCGCTGAGCGACCTGCGGGCGGTCAAGGACAAGCTCGACAAGGCCGTACTGCGGGCGAAGGCCGTGACCACGCCGGTGCGGTACGTCGACGTGCGCACCAACCGTGTGGTCGTCCAGGCCACCAGCCGTCAGGCCGGGAACGCCCTGGTCAAGGCCGCGGGGGTACCCGCGAAGCAGGTCACCGTGCGGGTCTCGAAGGAACGGCCCCGCCCGCTGGCGGACCTCGTCGGCGGCGACGCCTACCACATCAACAACGAATTCCGCTGTTCCATCGGCTTCTCCGTCACCAAGGGCGAGCAGAACGGCTTCGCCTCGGCGGGCCACTGCGGCAAGCCCGGCGACACCACCACCGACCCGAACGGCACCGCGCAGGGCACCTTCCAGGCCTCCACCTTCCCGGGCAAGGACATGTCCTGGGTGGGGGTCACCAGCGGCTGGACCGTCACCCCGACGGTGCGGGGCGAAGGCGGGGCGACGGTGAACGTCGCCGGTTCCGTCGAGGCGATGGTGGGTGCGTCCGTGTGCCGTTCCGGTTCCACGACCGGCTGGCACTGCGGCACGATCCAGGAGCAGAACGCCACCGTCAGCTACGCGGAGGGCACCGTCAACGGCCTGACCCAGACGTCGGTCTGCGCCGAGCCGGGCGACTCCGGCGGCCCGTACATGGCCGGCGCGCAGGCCCAGGGCACGACCTCCGGCGGCTCCGGGGACTGCACGAGCGGCGGTACGACCTTCTTCCAGCCGATCAACCCGACGCTGAGCGACTTCGGGCTCACCCTGGTGACCGCCACGGCCCAGAACAACGCCCCGCTGCCGCAGGACACGGCCGCCGACGCATGGGCCACGGGACGGGTGTACGAGACCGGCGCGACCGTGACGTTCGGCAAGGTGCGCTACCAGTGCCTGCAGGCCCACCAGGCGCAAGCCGCCTGGGCGCCGGAGAGCACCCCGGCGCTGTGGCAGCGCGTGTGAGCGACGCCTGAGCGGTCCGGCGCCCCGGCCCCCGGGGCGCCGGACCGGCGCGGGGTCACCCAGGCGGCCGGCGCTCAGGTCTCGTCGTCGGCCAGCAGCGAGTACGCCGTCGACACGAACGGGTCACCGGAGCGGAACCGGCGGGTGCACACGGCCGCCAGCGCGGTGCCGGTGTCGGGCCGGAACCCCAGGAACGCCTGCTGGCCGAGCGTCGCGCCGCTGTGGAAGTACATCGGCCCGCCGTCGGTCGGATGCCGGAACCAGGTGAGCGTGTGCGTGTGCCGGTGCCCGAGTCCCCGGCGCAGCACCGGCACCCGCACCGCCGCCAGCGCGTCGCCCAGCACGGAGCCGGCCGGTTCCAGGTGGGCCTCGAGGAAGGTGAGCAGGTCGTGCGGGGCGGCCCGGACGGCGCCGGCGGCCTGGAACCCGCCGGGGTCGAAGGCCGCGACGAGCGTCCGGCCGTCCTTGGTGTACCCCACGGCGTCGGTGTCGGGGGAGCCGGCCCGCAGCGCCGTGGCGTGCAGGGCGAGCGGGCCCAGCACATGGGTGGCGACCAGGTCCTCCCAGGACGTTCCGGTGGCCGCGGCGAGGGCGTGGCCGAGCACGGCGACGCCGAAGTTGGAGTAGTGCCAGCGGCTGCCGGGCCGGTGCCGGGGCCGGGCGCGCAGGAACGCCTCGACGACCCGTTCCGCCGGGTAGCGGGCGTAGGGCTGGGTGTGCCAGGCGGGCAGTGCGCGCGGCAGGAAGTCACGCGGCAGGGCGGGCAGTCCCGAGGTGTGCGTGATCAGGTGCGTGAGGGTGATCCCGGCGGTGTGCGTCGCCCGGCCGGGTGCCAGGCAGGCGGCGGCCGGCTCGTCGCCGGTGAGCGTGCCGCGCGCGATCAGCTCGGCCAGGAGCAGTCCCGTGAAGGTCTTCGAGGCCGAGCCGATCTCGTAGCGCAGCTCTTCGCGGGCGGTGGTGGCGGCCCGATGGCCGCCGCTGTGGACGATCCGGTGCCCGCGCCGGGAGAGGGCGAACACGGCGTCGGGCGCGTCGACGGCGTCCACGGCGGCCGTGAGGCGTTCGCGGGCGCGGTCCTCGTCGCCGGACACCGGGGGAGCCGCGCCGGACCGGGTCTCGTCGAGGGCGGCCACGCCCGGCCACCGCGTGCGGTGCTCGCCGTTCATGACGCGTGGGCCAGTTCGGACAGGGCCCGGGACAGGGCCAGCGTGGACGCGAACGCCGCGACCAGGGTGGGGTGGTAGACCATGTCGAACACCTCGTCCCGTTCGCCGTGTGGCATGGTGCGCACCGCGGGCATGGCGCCGTCCGGTTGCTGGGCTGCGGCGAAGCCCTCCCAGGCCCCTGCGTCGAGGGTGGGCCGGGGCAGGCAGGCGTCGACCACGAGCAACTCGCCGAGCAGGTCCCAGCGTTGCAGGTCCAGCCAGTCGTCGAGCCACACCGGCAGCCACAGGGCCAGGTAGTCGGCGGCGTCGGCGGGCAGGCCCTCGGGGTGTTCACCCCAGTCGGTGAGGTGGAACACCGCGTGGGTGATGTCGTAGGCGGTGTGGCCCTCGACCGTCCACGGCTCGGGACGGCGGGCGAGCCAGGTGCCGCGGTAGGCCTCGGCCTCCGGGGTGCGCGGGGTCAGGCCGAAGCGGCGCTGGAACGCCGACAGACCGAGCCTGCGGGTGGGGGTCGTCTCGAAGGCGGACCAGCTCTCCAGCCGGTGGTTGAGGGCGGTGGTCCGCTCGATCTCGGGGCGGCTGTAACCGAGTTCCCGGAACGGCAGGTACACCTCGAACGGGATCGGGGAGAAGGGCTCGGTGCGCTGTCCGCGGTCGAGCATGCGGCCGCCGTCGAGGGTGTCGCGCCACACGTGGTCGAGCAGATGGCGGGCCAGCTCCGTCTGGCGCGAACCGGCCACGCCCTCGCGGAAGAGGACGGTGCACACCAGGGCGAGTTCGCCGAGGGGCTTGAAGCGTTCCAGGAAGCCCACCTCCGGATCCACGTCGGGTTCCAGGCGGAAGCCGTCGCGGTGGTCCCACAGCCATTCGAGGGCGCGGACCCCGACGGTGTGCATCAGGCGTGCGCCGGTCATGCGGGTGCTCCTTGTCGGCCCTGGGGGATCCGGGAGTCCCCGTCGAGGCGGCCGAGGGCCAGCACGCCCGCGAAGGCCGCCATGAGGGTGGAGTGGTAGTGGCCGAGGAAGTCCGGGGGGTCGTCGGGGCCGGCCGCGCCGCCGGCCTCCTCGGGGACGGCGCCCGTCGGGTGCCGGGCGGCGGCGAGCGCGGTCCAGGCGGCATCGTGCCCGGCGGGGTCGGACGCGCGGGGCACGCTCGCCGCCACGGCCAGCAGTTCGCAGCACAGGTCCCACTGGCCCGCGTCGAGGCAGGTGTCGAGCCAGGCCGGCAGCCACAGCGCCAGATAGTCGGCGAGGTCTGGCGGGAGGCCGGGGCCGCCGCGCCCCCAGTCGGTGAGGTGGTAGACGACATGGGTCAGCGTGTAGCCGGAGAGGCGTTCGAACGTCCACGGCTCGGGCAGACCGCCGAGCCAGGTGCGGCGCAGCACCTCCGCCACCTCGCCGTCGGGCCGGCGGCCGCAGTGCCGTTCGGCGAGCAGCACGCCGAGCCGCCGTACCGGCCACTGCTCGACGAGCCGGCGGCCGCGGGTGCCGGCCACCCGGGCGGCCAGCGCGGCGAAACCCTCGTGGCGAAGGCCCGCCGACGCGAACGCGGCGTACACCTCCAGGGGATACGTGGCGAAGGGCTCGCGGCGCTGCTGACGCACGAGCAGGTCGCCCTGCCCGGTCAGCTTCCACGCGTACTCCAGCAGGTCCGTGGCCTGGGCGTGCAGGGGGTCCGCGGGCGCGGTGCGGGCCAGCGTGGTGGAGCAGACCTGGGCGAGTTCGCCGAGCGGCTTCCAGGTGGTGTTCACCACCTGCGGGTCGTCGAGGGTGCCGTCGCCGAGGACGAACCGCTCGCGTTCGGCGGACACCCAGGCGAACGCCGCCTCGGTCACCTCCCGCACCCGGGCCGCGCTCACGCCGCGACTCCGCTGCGCATCAGACGTGCGGCCGCCACTTGAAGGGCCACGCACGCGTCGCCGCCGCCCATCAGGTCCACGAAGTCCAGCCCGGCGTCCAGCCCGAGGGTTTCGGGAACGTCCTCGAGCAGGACCAGCCAGCGTCCGGCTCCGGCGGCCTGCCGCCAGTCGCGGCGGCGTACGGCGCGTACGAAGCCCCGGCTGACGTCGACGACCCGTTGCTGTGCCCCGCGGGACACGGCGCTGTCCTCGCCCGGTACGGCGAGGGGAGCCAGGACGGCCAGCCGATGGGTCAGTCCCTGCCAGGGCTCGTCCCGCAGCCAGTCGGTGCCGGGCTCGGCGGGCAGGGGGCCGGAGAACGCGGGGTCGACGCCGCGCAGGGCACGGATCATGCCCCAGTGGCTCCACGCCACCGCGGGGGCGGCGTCGAGGCGGGGCGCGAACGCCTGGGCCGCCGTGTGCACCGTGGCCAGTTCGTGTGCGGCGGGTGCCGTGTCCGACAGGACGTACGGCAGGAGCAGATCGGCTCCCAGCACCCGCACCGCGGCGAGGGTGACGCCGTCCGCCCGGTCGTTCAGGGCCTCGCCGGGCAGGGGGGCGTGGCCGCCGCCGCGGAGGGCGGAGGCCACGCCGGAAGCGAGGTCCTGCACCACGCCCTGGAGAAGGGTCGAAGTACCTGACTGCTCCATGTGATGCTCCCGTTCGATCCGTCAGCCCTTCTTCGGGCGGGGGGTCGGCGGGGACAGCAGGAGGGTGGTGGTGCCGGCCTGCAGAGCGAGCGCGGCGCACTCCCTGCTGTCGCGGTAGACACCGTCGGGCTCGGCGGGGTCCAGGACTTCGTCCAGTTCGACGTCGACGAGTTCGTCGATCATGCGGTCGGTGGAAGGCATATGACCATCTCCCTGTGCGGTTGAGCGGATACCCACTTCACCGGTTCACCCGTTTTGGGCTGATGATGCATAAAATCCCATAAATCACTTTTCGTCACTTCTTCAACAGTCGGCACGGGGGCTGCGCAGGCCCGGCGGCTGTTCCTCCCGAGGTCACCGTGATGACCGGTTCACCCCGGCCCGTTCGTCAACGACCCCTGTGGCGGCGGCTGTTGCGGCCACGCCGCCGCGCTGCTGCGCTCCGGACCGGGCATGGCCGACGTGGCGGGCCTGCCGGTGCAGCCGGAGTCGGGCGCGCGCCGTTGTCAGTGGTGGATGCGAGGCTGTGGCCATGGACGAGACGGAGTTCATGCGAGGCCGTGTTTACGGCGCCGACCACGAGGACGCCTCGCCCCGCCCGGGCCGCGTCTACGCCGAGCTGGTGGGCGGCCCGCTGGACGGACTACTGCTGGACGTCACCGACGCGGCGCAGCCCTGCGCGGGCGGGAGCGTGGCCCTGCCGACCGAGATAGGCCGCCACGGGCCCGGGGGCCGCGCGGTGTACGCGCCCCGCGCGTCGGACCCGGGCCGTTTCGACTGGCAGGGCGACGTCCCCTGACCGGCTTCGGGCGGGCAGGCGCCCCCCGGCCCAGCCCGCCTGGCCGACCGACTGGCGGCTACTGTCCGTGTCCGCGGGGGCGGTGCGGGGCCGACTTTCCAGTACCGCCAGTAACATGATCACCTTGTCTCCGGGTGCCCCGTACAGTCAATTCCGGCGCCGTCCGACCCACGCGCCTTCATCCGGAGATGTGTCATGCCCTCTGAGAATGCGGCCCTCGAAGAAGCCCGCGCCACCTATCAGCAGCACCTGCGCACATGCCGCCAGTGTCACGCCGACCAGGCCGCTTGCGCCGTCGCCAAACACCTGATGCGCATCTACAACAACGCCCGTCGGCAGCACAACGGCCCTGGCTCACCCGAGCACTGACGCGGCGTCAGCCGCGTCGCACCCGCCGTGGCACGGCCGTGCGGCCCACCGACGCGGCGAGCTTGCGCACCCGCCGCCAGTTCATCCGGGGCGGCGGCTCCGGCACTCCGGGGCGCTGCCGGGGCACCCGCACCCGCAGCGCGCGGCGGGCGATACGGCAGTGCACCGGGGTGGTCAGCACATGCGCCTCGCCGTCGATGCCGACCTCGACGGCCGCCTGATCCGCTTCCACGACCACCTCACGCGCCGCGGCGATCGTGAGCCCGGCGGGCTGCGGATCCAGCAGGAGCGCCGCCGCCTCCACCGCGCTGTCCACCCGGACGCCCAGCACGCCGAGCGTCCCCGTGTCCAGCCGGTCCCGCCGGCCGAGCCCCAGCGGATCCCCCGTGCGATAGGGGTTGTTGCTCACCAGCACCGCGTGCGGCTCGTGCAGTTCGGAAGCCTCGGCCGGGGCCCCTCGCAGCCGGGCCGTCAGCCGCGGACCGTCCTGACGGGTCAGCAGATCGGGCAGCATCTCCAGCGCGGTGCCGACCTTGTCACCCCGGTACGCCGGGTTCTGGATGACCGCGGCGTAGGCACCGAACGAGGCGTTGTTCACGAACGGGTGCCCGCCCGCGAAGCCCAGGTCCACCCGCAGCTCCACCCCGTCGACGAGGGCGTCCAGACCGGCGGCCGGGTCCTCCCGGTCCAGCCCGAGATCCATGGCGAAGTGGTTGCGGGTGCCCGCGCTGATCACCAGGAAGGGCAGTCCGTGCTCCGCGGCCACCGCCGCCACCAGCGCCTGTGTGCCGTCGCCGCCCGCCGCGCCCAGCAGGTCCGCGCCGCGCCGGACGGCCGCCTGCGCCAGCGCGGTGACGTCCTGCTCCTCGGCCGGATCCAGCAGGACCACCTCCGCGCCGAGCGCCTCCGCCTTCTCCTTCAGGCCGAAGCGCTCCACCTTGCCGTCCCCGGACCGCGGGTTCATGATCAGGAACGGCCGGCGGGCCGGCACAGCCGTCCGTTCGCGCATCCGGGGGGTGTGCTCACCGGTGCTGCGCAGGGCGTACCGGCCGCACCACACGGCCACGCCCCACAGCGCCGGGGAGACGAGGAGCGCCCACAGGAGCGTCACCGCGAACAGCGCGACCACGGCCGCCGGCGTGACCACGGCCAGCACCGCCGCCGCCACCCGGACCGGGCCCCGCCGGGACAGCGCCCACCACAGGGCGGCGGCCGTCACACCGAGCCCGGCCGTGCCGGCCAGCATGAGCAGCAGCCCATTGACGCCGCCGACCAGGACGGGCAACAGCACGGCGGCCGCGGCCGCCGCCAGGGACGCCCGCGCGGCCCACCGCTGTCCAAAGGGGACATGTCCGCCGAAGTCCACGCCGCCCGCCTCCTCCCACACCGCGTTCATCGTAGGCGCCGCGGCGCCCAGCGCCCACGCGGGGCGCTCGTCCGAGACGGCCGGCGCAGTGGTGAGCGAGCCGGGAACCTTCGCCGTGCGCGGGACGGCTTGGACCACGCCAGGAGGGGCACGCGGAACGAGGTGCAGCTCCCGACCCGAGGAACGGTGCAGCGATGAGCGAGTACGAGCGTTCGCGCACGATGCCGGCGCAGCCCGAGCACGTCTTCGACCAGGCAGCGCAGGTCGATCAGCTGGACGCCTGGCTGCCACGGGCCCTGCATGTGCGGGCCGAGGACCTGCCGGCCGTCACCGTGCACGACGACAGCGGCGACCACGACACGGCCGCCCTTCTGAGGCCCCGGCCCGAGCAGATGCGCATCGAGTGGGGCACACGCGACCAGGGCGACTACACCGGCTGGCTCCAGGTCGCCGGGATGGGCAGCGGAGCCAGCGAGGTGACCGTGCACCTGTCGTTCTTCGACGAGGACCACGACCCCGGCGAGCAGCGGGTGCAGGAAGCCCTCGACGCCAGCCTGGAGCGCCTGGAGCACCAGGTCAGGATCCGGGAGGACGGCGCGGCCGGCTGACCCCACCGGCGTGACCGCCGAGCGGCGCGGGACCCGTGACACGGAGTCCCGCGCCGCTCGGCGGTCCGCCGTCCCTTCAGCCGTCCGGCGGACACCCGCACGACCGCCACTCCCGCATGCTCGGCACTCCCGCATGCCCGGCACGCCCGCACGCGCGGGGGCCGCGTGCAGCACATCCGCTGCACGCGGCCCCGATCGGTACGGCTGTCGGCCGCCCGGTCCTGCTCAGGCCTCGCCCGTGAACCGTTCCCAGACCCGGTGGGTGCCCAGCAGGCGCGTGACCTCGCCCAGGGCCGCCGTGGCGCTGTCGGCGCGGATCACGCCCGGGGCGTCGGCGGGCACACCGGCCGCCTGCAGCACCCCTTCTGCGCCGCCCCACACGGCGATCGCCTTGCCGTGCCGGAACGCCTCCGACAGCAGCAGCGCCACCCGGGGGTCACCAGGGCTCCGAGGTACGGCCGCGGGGGCGCCCTTGGCGTCCCGGGCGCCGTAGGCGTCGGCGCCCACACCCGGCGCCCCGGCCACCAGCACGGCGTCGAACTCCACCGAGCGGGCCGTGGCGTAGCTGCGCTGCACCGTCACCGCGCCGTCGCCGGCGCCGAGGACGCCGCCCGTCGGTGCGACGACCAGCGGCACCATGCCGCCCTCGAGCACCGCCTCGCGCAGCGCGTGCACGCCGGCGAGGTCGCCGTCGCGGCCGGTGACGATCCCGATGATGCGGCCGTCCGTCGGCCAGGTCCGCCCGACCTGGGACAGCGCCGGGCTCGGCTCGACGTCGGCCAGCGGCACGGTCGGCTTGGGCTCGGGCAGCCCGAGTCCGGCCGCGACACCCGCGCACAGCTCGGGGTCGATGTTGGCCAGCACCTGCAACGCTCGTTCCTTGACGGCCTGTTCGTAGCACTTGCCGAGCTCGAAGGTGTACGCGCCGATGATGTGCTCGCGCTCCACCGGGCTCATGCTGAGCCAGAAGCGGCGCGGCTGGCTGAAGTGGTCGTCGAACGACTGCGGCGCCTCTCGTACCTTCGTCGCCTCCGGCACCCGCACCGGCGTCTCGACGTAGGCGCCCATGTCAGCTCCGGCGGTGAACGGGCAGCCCCCGTCGACGGAGTTGGGCCGGTACGGAGCCGCGCCACGGTGCACGGCGGTCTGGTGGAAGCCGTCCCGCAGCATGTCGTTGACCGGCGCGTGCGGACGGTTGATCGGCACCTGTGGGAAGTTGGGGCCGCCGAGCCGGGTGATCTGGGTGTCCAGATAGGAGAACAGGCGCCCGGACAGCAGCGGGTCGTCGGTGATGTCGATGCCGGGCACGAGATGGCCCGGGTGGAAGGCGACCTGCTCGGTCTCGGCGAAGAAGTTCGACGGATTGCGGTTGAGGGTGAGCAGCCCGATCGGCTGCACCGGGGCCAGTTCCTCCGGCACGAGGTTGGTCGGGTCGAGCAGGTCGATGCCCTCGAAGGTCTGCTCGGGGGTGTCCGGGAAGGTCTGGATGCCCAGCTCCCACTCCGGGTAGGCGCCCGCCTCGATCGCGTCCGCGAGGTCCCGCCGGTGGAAGTCGGGGTCGACGCCATTGGCGATCTGCGCCTCTTCCCAGACCAGGGAGTGCACGCCCAGCTTCGGCTTCCAGTGGAACTTCACCAGGGTCGTCTTCCCGTCGGCGTTCACCAGCCGGAAGGTGTGGACGCCGAAGCCTTCCATCGTCCGGTACGAACGCGGGATGCCCCGGTCGGACATGTTCCACAGAGTGTGGTGGGTGGCCTCGGTGTGCAGGGTGACGAAGTCCCAGAAGGTGTCGTGCGCGCTCTGCGCCTGCGGGATCTCCCGGTCCGGGTGGGGCTTCGCGGCGTGGACGACGTCCGGGAACTTGATCGCGTCCTGGATGAAGAAGACGGGGATGTTGTTGCCGACCAGGTCGAAGACGCCCTCGCTGGTGTAGAACTTCGTCGCGAAACCCCGGGTGTCGCGCACCGTGTCCGAGGAGCCGCGAGAGCCCAGGACGGTCGAGAAACGCACGAACACCGGGGTCTCGGCGTCCTTGGCGAGGAAGGCCGCCTTGGTCACCGGGGCGGCGGTGCCGTAGCCGCGGAAGATGCCGTGCGCGGCGGCGCCCCGTGCGTGCACCACCCGCTCCGGGATGCGCTCGTGGTCGAAGTGCATCACCTTCTCGCGCAGATGGTGGTCCTGCAGCAGCACCGGGCCGCGCGGCCCCGCCTTCAGCGAGTGGTCCGTGTCGTACAGCCGGGCGCCCTGCGCGGTGGTCAGGTACGCGCCCTGCTGCGCCATCGCCGCCTGGTCCGCGCCGGTCGGGACGCCGGTGGGGGAGTAGGTGTCGGGGCCCGTCTGGTCCGGTTTCGGCGGCAGCGGCTCGCGCGCCTCGGTGGGCTCCTCGACGGACGGCGGCTCGGGCCCGGGGCGACCGGGGATGCCGTCGGCGGGGCCCGTGTCACCGCCGAAGACCTTCTCGGCCGCCTTCTTCAACGGGTTGCTTTCGCTCATGTGTGATCCTTTGTCTCCGGCCGGAGTGCCGCGTGGTGCGGCCGGGCTGCCCTGCGGGTGGATGACCGTCCGCCGCGCCGCACCGCCCGCCGTGGGCGCCATCCCGGGTGCGCGGCGCCGGGGCGCGTACGGGCGCCGGCACCGCGTCGGCCCGGGCCGGCCCCGACGCATGGCGCGGACGGTCCGGCGGCGGAGCCGGGCTCCGCCGCCGGACCGGTGCGACAGCTGGTCGGCGTGCCGATGTCAGGGCGCCCCGTCGGGGGCGCGAGCACTGCCAACGTCCCACGGCGCGGGGCGCCGCGCACGGGACGCGCGGCGTGCGGGTGAACCGACGTGCGCGGGGTGCGCCCGGCGGTGTCGATGATCAGAGAGCCGGGTCGCCGGGCATGCCGCCCGTGCCACCGGGCATGCCACCGGTGCCGCCGGGCATCCCGCCCGTGCCGCCGGGCATGCCGCCGCCCGTGCCACCGGGCATGCCGCCGGTGTCGCCGGGCGCGATGCGGCCGCGCCACGAGCCGGACTCGGCGCCGCGCTCCTCGATGTACTGCTTGAAGCGCTTCATGTCGCCCTTGACGCGGCGGTCGATCGTGCCCATCAGGTCCGCGACCTTCTCGACGGCGCCGCTGGGCTCGACCTCCATCACCAGTTCCACGCGCGTGTGCGTGTCGTCGACGCGCTGGAAGCGGACGCTGCCCTTCTGGTCGGTGTCGCCGCTGGTCGTGCGCCAGGTGATGCGCTCATCAGGAAGCTGGTCGACGATCTCGGTGTCGAACTCGCGCGTGACGCCGCCGATCTTCGTCGTCCAGTGGTTGTGGCGGTCGTCCAGCTGCCTGACCTCCTCGACGCCCTCCATGAAGTGCGGGAACTCCTCGAACTGCGTCCACTGGTTGTACGCGGTGTGGACCGGCACCTCGACCTCGACGGTTTCCTTGACCGTGCTCATCTTCGTTCCTCCGTGTTCATGGCGTGACGGATCGGTACGAAGCGGCGGGTACCCGACCGGCAGAGATCTCCACCTGCGAGCTCAGTCGTCTTCCGGGGCCGGGGATTCCGCGGAGGCCGGCAGCTCCGGTTCGGGGGTCCGCGCCGGGGAGTCCTCGCCCGGCGGCCGCCGGGCCGCGGAGTCCTCCCGGCCGTGTCGCGGGGCGCGCGCGTGTCCCCGCGTGCGCCTGGCCCGCAGTGCCTCCCACAGCAGGGGCACCATGGAGAGCACGACGATCGCGGCGACCATCGGGATCAGATAGACGTCGACGTGCGCCACCGACGTGCCCAGCAGGAAACCGGCGAGCACCAGCGTCTGGGACCACAGCACACCGCCGACCGTCTGCCACAGGGTGAAGGTCCGCACCGGGACGTCGAGCGCCCCGGCGACCGGGTGCAGCACGGTCCGCAGCATCGGCACGAAACGGCCGAGCACCAGCGCCTTGCCGTAGCCGTAGCGGGCCAGGAACCGCTCCGCCCGGCCCGCGCCCTCCCGCAGCCGCCGGCTGGAGGGGCGCGCGAGCAGAGCCTTTCCGCCGTGCCGCCCCAGCAGATAGCCGACCTGCCCGCCGGCCACGGCCCCGACCGCTCCGCACAGCAGCACCTGCCACAGCTGGAGCCGCGCCCCGTGCCCGGAGCTGTCCGCGCACAGGACACCGGCCGGGAAGAGCAGGGTGTCCCCGGGCAGGAAGAAGCCGAAGACGAGCAGCCCCGACTCCGCGAAGATCACCACGAGGACGCCGAGCGCGCCGAACGCGGCCAGCACCGAGGCGCTGTCCGTCGGGTTGACGGCGATCACCGCGTTCGCCTCCCGGCCGTCGGTCGGATCCTCCTGGGGGCGGCCGCACCCGCCGCCCCCACCAGCATCGCGTGAACCGGGCCGACAGGCATGGGCGGCGACCGGCGCGCAGCCGGTCGCCGCCCATGGGGGAAGCCTGGGAGCGGGGTCTACGGTTCGTCGACGACGAGGGCCGGGGTGCCGGCCGTGAGGATCTCGCCGCGGAAGAAAGCGGGGCTGCGGCGGCGCATCACCAGCATGATCACCACGCCGAGCAGCAGCAGGCCGACGCCGATCACGAAGACGGAGCCCACGCCGAGGACGGAGGACCCGCTGCCGTACGCCGGATTCCACATGTCGTAGAGCGTCTTGCCGAAGACGGCGGTGAGCAGTACGCCGCCCAGCACCGGGAAGAGGCCCTTGAAGACGGCGTCGCGCACGGAGTGGGTCAGGTCGCCGCGGAAGAACCAGGCGCAGGCGAAGGCGGTCAGGGCGTAGTAGAAGCAGATCATCAGGCCGAGCGCGTAGATCGTGTCGACCAGGACGTGCTCGCTGACCAGGGTCATGGCGGTGTAGAAGACGGCCGTCGCGGCACCGGCGACGACGGTGGCGCGCCCGGGGGTGCGGAACCGCTCGTGCACGCGCGCGTACGACGCCGGCAGGGCCTCGTACGTGGCCATGGCGAGGACCGTGCGGGCGACCGGGATGAACGTCGTCTGCAGACTGGCGGCGGCCGAGGCGAGGACGGCGACGAACAGCAGGATGCCGAGGGCGTCGCCCATGACCGGGCCGGCCAGCGCGGCGAATACGTTGTCGGAGGTGTCCGGGTCGGCCAGGCCCAGGCCGGAGGTGCCGGAGCCGACCGCCATCTGGGCGGCGACCGCGGTGGTCAGGTAGGAGCCGACGAGTACCACCATCGCGATCAGCGCGGCCCGGCCGGGCGTCTTGTCGCTGCCGATGGTCTCCTCGTTCGCCGTCAGACAGGTGTCCCAGCCCCAGTACATGAAGATCGACAGGGACAGTCCGGCGCTGAACGACGCGAAGGACTTCACCCCGAAGGGGTTCAGCCAGGACCAGGAGAAGTCGAGGTGCCCGGCGAAGGAGCCCGCATGGGCCGCGCGCAGGGCCAGGACGACGAAAAGGGCGAGCACCACGAGCTGGATGCCCACCAGCGCGTACTGCACGCCCTTCGTCGTCGTCATGCCGCGGTAGCTGATCGCGGTCGCGCCGCCGATCAGCGCCAGACAGGTGACGATGTGCACGGCCTTGTCGCCGTCCAGGGCGGCCACCGCGTCACTGCCGGACAGCTGGCCGGCCAGCAGCCAGAAGTACGAGGTGGCGACCCCCGCCAGGTTGGACAGCACGATCACGGTCGCGATCACCAGGCCCCAGCCGCACATCCAGCCGACGTGCGGGCCGAACGCCTTGACCGTCCAGGTGAAGGAGGTGCCGCAGTCCGGGACGGCCTTGTTCAGCTCCCGGTAGGCGAAGGCGACCAGCAGCATCGGCAGGAACCCCGCGAGGAACACGGCCGGCATGTGCACACCGACCTCGCCGGCGGTGGAACCGAGGGTGGAGGTGAGGCAGTAGACGGGGGCGACGGTGGAGACGCCGATCACCGCGCTGCCCAGCAGTCCTACGGAGTTCCCGCCCAGTCCCTTGCCCCGTACGCCCTCGCCGAGGGCCGTGCCGTCGCCCGGTGGCCGTGTCCCGCCTTTGGGACGTGTCGCCGTGTCAGTCATGGATGATGACGTTAAATCATGCGATATCCGTACATAGCGCTCTCGCGCAAGCACCCGGCGGCCTCATATTTATAGGCCATGGACCGGTGGGACCGTTAATTGCGTGGGTGAAGCATCATCCAAGCCTCGCGAACCAAGGAAGTCGGCATCCCGGCAGGGGTGCGGGAATCGTGCGCCCGCCAGGAATGTCCGGTTCCATTTCTGCCGTGTGATCTACGCCGCTCCGGCGTTGTCGGCGTCCAGCGCCGCTCGCAGCCAGGCGTCGGCGGCTCCTGGAGTGGGCTCCGGCCGGCCGCCCGGGACCGAGATCACCACGGCCGTCAGCTCCCAGTACCGGTCCAGGCGCGGCTCGGCCGCGAGCAGCCCCGCCAGCCGCCGCCGGAAGTCCCGGGTGTCCCGGGTGCCGTAGGCGCTCGCGTACGCCGCCACATAGGCGTCCAGCGCCTCACCGGGCCGAGGCGTCCGCTCCCTGCGCAGGTGCGGACCGGTCAGCTCGTACGCCTCGGCGAGCCCTGTGTACAGCACGGCCGCCCCGCTGGGACCTGCCACCTTGTGCACGTCCGGGCGGGGCTGTGTGCCGCCCGGGCACGGGGCGCTCGTCATCGCGTGCAGCCGGGCGAAGGCGAGCACCTGCTCGGGGGCCGGCTCGGCCGGCGGCTGCGGAACGGCCACCTCAAGGAACGCGGCCGTCGCCCGGGCCGGCATCCGCGCGGGCAGCCAGCCCCGCCAGAACCGGGCCAGCGGGTCCGTGCTCGGCGGGGCGGCCACCGCGCCCAGCAGCCGCAGCCGGTCGGCCCGCTCCCCGGGCGGACACTCCTGGACCAGCCGCAGTGCCGCCTCCCGCCAGCGCAGCGCCCGCAGCTGCGAACCGAGATCGCTCAGCCGCCCGGCGACGGCGTCCTCCAGCGCGGGCCCGGCGCCCTCCTCGTCGTCCAGGACCCGGCGCACCTCGGGCAGCGGCAGATCCAGGGCGCGCAGGGCGCGGACGAGCCGCAGCCTCTCCAGCGCGTCCGGACCATAGCGGCGGTGCCCCCCGCCACTGCGACGGGCCTGCGGCAGCAGACCCTGGTCGGAATAGAAACGGACGGTCTTCACGGTGACGGCCGCGCGCTCGGCGAGCTCGCCGATGCTCCACAAGCCCTCGTGCGATGCGGACAGTTGAACCTCCCCCCAGAGGAGTTCCTACGGTACCGGCCGTCAGCCCGGACAAGGACAGCCGGACAAGGACAGCCGGACAAGGAGACGATCATGACCGTGTTCCTCATGGTGGCGGGTGCGTTCACCGGCGCCCACGTGTGGGAGGCGACGGCCGCGCGGCTCGCCGAGGCGGGCGCCGAGGCGCACGCGGTGCCCCTCACCGCACTCGACCCGGACCGCCCGGCGGCGGGGGCCGGAACAGATCTGGAGACCCACATCGCGGACGTGCTCGCGGCGATCGACGCGGTGGACCCGGCGGCCGGCCGGAGCATCGTGCTAGTCGGCCACGACTACGGCATCCATCCGGTGCTCGGCGCCGCCGACCGGCGTCCCGAGCGCGTCGCTCGCATCGTGTACCTGGACTCCGGTCTGCCGCGGGACGGCGTCCCGGCCCTCGCCGCCGTACCGGACCAGGAGGTGCGCGCCCGCCTCGCCGAACAGACAGAACGGGGCGAAGCGGCAGGTGAGTTGACGCCTCCGGCGACCCGCGAGGAGTGGCAGCGCTGGGGGAGCACCGCCGGAGTCCCGGACGCGGCGCTGGACCGGCTGACCGCGGAGGCCGCCCCGCAGCCGCTCGCCACCCTGCTCCAGCCGCTGCGGCTGACGGGCGCGGTGGCCGTGGTGCCCACCACCGGCGTGCTGTGCACCGGCAACGGCTCCGGCATCGAGCTGGTGCAACGGCTCGTCGACTTCGGCGACCCGGCCCTTCAGGCCCTGACCGACCCCCGGGTCTCGTTCTTCGAACTGCACACCGGGCACTGGCCCATGCTGTCGTGCCCCGCCGAACTGGCCGAGGCGCTACGGGCGGCGGCGGCCGGCGAGGGCCACCGGCTGCGACCGCCCGGCCTGTGCGAACCGCCCGCCCATCTGCGCCCGTTCCCGCTCCAGGTGCCCGAACTGCCCCGGGAGAGACGAGGACACGTCGACCTGTACGTCCCCGACGCCGACGGCCCCCGCCCGGCCGTGCTGTTCGTGCACGGTGGACCGCTGCCCGCCGGCTCCCGCCCCACCCCGCGCGAGTGGCCGACCCTGGTCGGGTACGCCCGCCTGGCCGCCGACCACGGCATGATCGGCGTGACCCTGGACCACCGGCTGCACGGCCTCGGCGACTACGAGCGCGCCGCCGCGGACGTCACCGCGGCGGTGGATCTGGTGCGGGCCGACCCCCGGGTGGACGCCGGCCGGATCGCCGTGTGGGTGTTCTCCGGCGGCGGCCTGCTCACCGCACCCTGGCTGGCCGCGCCCCCATCGTGGCTGCGCTGCGTGGCGGCCTCCTATCCGATCCTGGCCCCGCTGCCCAACTGGGGCCTCACCGATGCCCGGTTTCAGCCGGCCCGCGCGGTGGCGCAGGCGGGCGCGCTGCCGCTCGTCCTCCTGCGCGCGGGGCTGGAGCAGCCGGAGATCGCGGCCACCGTCGAGGAGTTCGTGACGGCCGCCGAGGAGTGCGGTGCGGATCTGGAGCTGATCGACGTCCTCGGTGGTCACCACGGCTTCGAGACCCTCGACCCGCCCGAGGAGACCGGCCCGCCCCTGCGCCACGCGATGCGCTCGGTGGTGCGCCATCTGACCGCCTGACCCCGCGCGCCGTCCGACCGCCGGGTTGCCCGGCCACGGGCCCCGTGGCGTCCGACGTCAGGCGGGCGCGGCACGCCGGGCCGAGTACAGCGTCTGAGGGGCGCCCCACTCGACGAAGGTCTCGGTCAGTCGCATGCCGACGGCTTCCAGCAGCCGGCGCGAGCGGAGGTTGGCCTCCTGGGTGACCGCGACGACCGTGGGGTCGGCCGAGGGCACGTGGTCGAAAGCCCAGTCGACGGCGGCCGACACGGCCTCGCGGGCGTACCCGCGCCCCCAGTGCTCGGGCAGGAAGGAGTACGACAGCTCCCGGCGGCCGTCGAACCGGGAGGCCGTATCGACCGACACCGAGCCGAGGACCGCCCCCGAGTCCTGGGCGGTGACGGCGAACAGCCCCGGGCGGCCGGCGAAGTGCCGCTGGTAGACCCGCAGTCGCTCCTCGGCGACCGGTCCGCCGAGGTGGCGGCGCACCTCGGTGTCGGTCCACAGGCGGACGAACTCCGGCGCGTCGGCGGGCTCGGCGGGACGCAGGAGCAACCGGGGCGTGTGCAGCACGCGGGGCCAGGACCCGGCAAGCGGCGATGACGACATGCATGTGATCATCGCATCGCCGCCCGCCCCGCGACGGCCGTGCGCCGGATCAGCCGAGGCCGAGATCGCTCATCGTGCGTTCGGCCATGCGCCGTTCACCGAGCGCGTTGGGGTGGACCGGCACGATGTTCTGCCCGAACAGCAGCGGCTCTATCCAGCGGGTACCGGGGGCCTGGCAGGCGTCGTGGCCCTCGGACGCCTCGCCGAAGTCGACGTAGGCGGCCCCGGTCTCCCGGGCGGCGCGCGCCACCACGGCGTTGAGATGGGCCTGGATGGCGCGCAGGTAGGGCACGTCGCCCTGGGCCAGGGGGAGTTTGACGAAGCACGACGCGTCGAAGGTCTGCGGGACGATCCAGGGATACCCGAGGGCCGCCACGCGCGCGTGGGGCGCCTTCGCGCGCACGCCGGCGAGCGCTGCCTTGAGCGCCGGGTAGGTGTTCGCCTCGATCTGGTCGTCGAAGGACGTGCCGTACTTGCCCTTGCAGGGGCTGCCCTTGCCGCCGCTGAGGACACCGGCCGTGCCGCAGGACACGACGGCGTTGATGAAGGTGTTGTTGTCGTTGCCGCCGATCGTCAGGGTCACCAGGTCGGTGCCCGCGCCGACGGCGTCGAGCTGCGGCGCGGTGCCCGGGTACTGCGCCTGCGTGAAGTCCTTGGTCTGGGCGCCGCCGCAGGTCACGTCCGTCAGGAGGGCACCCGTCCGGTTTGCCAGGACGTGCGGGTAGTCGGCCGTGGAGCGCAGGCACAGCAGATTCGTGGGGTCGATGGGCAGGACCCCTGATCCGGCGCTGTAGCTGTCACCGAGGGCGACGTAGTCGAGCGGGGCCGGGGTGGCGTGGGCGGGTGCCGCGGTGAAGCTCAGGGTCACGGTCGCGGCTGTCGCGGTCATGACATGGCGCAGGGCATGCTTCGGCATGTGCTCTCTCTTTCTCGGGAGGCGCACGCGCGCGTGCGGGCACGGCCGTGCCCGTGTGGCGTGCAGGGGAGCGAGAAGCGGCTCGAGCAGAGGAAGTGCCTACGGCCGGGTCATGAGCGTGGGGGGCGCATGGCAGCGCGGCCGGGGAGGACCGCCCGCAGGGTTACTGCACGGTTCTACCGATAAGTAATGTGCAGCCGGTGAGACAACGAGTCAACAAGCCGGACGGAAGTTCTTGAAACGCTGAACATCAACCCTCTGAACGCGGCCCGGCTGCGCCGACCACCATTCCCCTGAACGCGGCCCGGCTGCGCCGACCGCCGTCCCCCGTCACGGGCCCGGTCACGTCACCGTCGCCGGCGGCTGCCACTCGAACATCAGGATCGTCGCGTCGTCCCGGAGACGGCTGGCCTGGCCGTCCAGGATCGAGTGGATGAGACGCCGGAGGGTCTCCGCGGCCAGCTCTCCGGACGCGGTGGCCCGGATGACGTAGTCCGCGAACCGCTGGAGCCCGAACAGCTCACCGTCCGGGGTCCGCGCCTCCGTGACCCCGTCGGTGTACAGGAGCACCCGGTCGCCGGGCTGCAGGGCGATCTCGTGGGTCTTGCGCTCCCGGTCGGACAGCAGCCGCGCCAGCCCCAGCGGCGGGTCCGGCTCGCGCTCCAGAGCGTCGACGATCAGCCGGTGGTCGCGGATCAGCAGCGGAGCGGGATGGCCGCAGTTGCTCCAGCGCAGCATGCCGGTGGCCAGGTCCAGCTGAGCCACGACGGCGGTGCAGAACTGCTCGGGCAGCCAGGTCGCCAGCGCGCTGTCCACGCTGTTGACCAGGTCGGGCAGATCGAGCTCGCAGCGGCGGGCGTTGCGGCACGCGGCCAGTGACACGGCGCTGGTCAGCCCGGAGGCCAGGTTGTGCCCCAGCGAGTCCAGCACCGTGGCGTGCAGTGTCGTCTCGGTCAGCGCGTGGTCGAAGGCGTCGCCGCCGATCTCGTAGGCGGGTTCCAGGACGGCCGTGGAGACGGCCCGGGAGTTGCCGATCGTGCGTGGCGGGAGGAAGGCGCGCAGCATCTCCGAGGGCAGCTGCATCCGGTCGGTGCGGGTCCGTCGTACGAAGGAGTCCTGGTAGGCCCGGCGTGAGGTGATCATCATGGCCAGGAGCATGGCCAGGGCGCGGCCGCGGGTCAGGGAGGCGGCGGTGAGCGCGGGGGTGTGGACCGCCAGGACGCCCAGCCGTTCGGCGCCGTCCAGCAGCGGGAACCAGGCGATCATCGCCCCGGTCTCGGACTCCTCCACGCGCAGCGACTGGGTGCGGTAGCTCCACCCGGCGAGCGAGCCGTCGATGGGCAGCGTGGACGTCACGTCGGTGAGCGGGATCAGGTGACGCTGCTGCAGATCGGCGAGGTACACCACGGACTGCTGCAGCCCGAGGGCCTTGGTCACGCGGGCCGCGGCGGCGCCCAGGTCCAGAGTGGAGTTGGCCGGGTCGGCCAGGAACTCCTCCAGCAGATCGTCGCCGGTCTCCGGTGTCATCACCACCGTGCTCCCCTCGTCGCGCCAGCGCCGTCACCGCTCAGCAGTCTCACACCGCCCGAGGCACGGCGCAGGGCGGAAGCGGCCGTATGGAGGCCTCACCTGCGGAGTCTTTGTCCTTGGACAATGTCTTGCGTGGTCGCAAATTGTACTGTTACTTTCTCCCGCATGACCCACATCTTCGGAGAGCTGCTCTCGGTCAACCTCGGGCAGGCGCAGCCGATGACCGTCCAGGGCGAGACGATCGTCACCGGCTTCGACAAGCACCCCGCGCAGGGCGCCGTGCCCGTGGGACCGGACGGCCTCGCCGCCGACGACCACGTCGACGACGCCGACGACCGCGACCGCGCCGTGCTGTGCTACCAGCTCCGTCACTACGAGGACTGGCAGCGCGAACTGGGCCGCGAGCTGGCGCCCGGCACCTTCGGGGAGAACCTCACCGTCGACGGCCCCGCGGACGACGAGATCGCCGTAGGTGACGAGCTGCGCATCGGCGACGTGCTCCTGAGGGTCACCCAACCGCGCATCCCCTGCCGCAAGATGGGTGTCCGGCTCGGCGACGAGGAGTTCCCGGCCCGCTATCTGAGCAGCGGACGCGTGGGCTTCTTCTGCCGTGTGCTCCAGCCCGGCCCGATCCGGGCCGGCGAGAAGATCGAGCGGGTGCGCCGGGGCGAGAGCGGTCTGTCCGTCGCGGAACTCGCCCGCGTCCTGCACCGGGAGCGGCCCGACGAGGCGGCCCTCACCCGCGTCCTGGACTGCGCCGACCTGCCGCCGCTCCTGCGTGCCAAGGCGGAAGGGCTGCTGGCCCGGGTCCGCGGAACCGCCGAGGGATGGGCGGGTGAGCGTGCCCTCGTCGTCACGGGCCGCCGCCGGGAGGCCGCGGACGTCGTCTCCTTCGACCTGGCCGACCCGGACGGCGAGCGGCTGCCGGACTTCGCGGGCGGACAGTTCCTGACCCTCTCGCTCGACGTCCCCGGGACGCCGCGGCCCGTCGTGCGGACCTACACCGTGGCCGGCCGCACCGACGACGGCCTCGGCTACCGCATCGCCGTCAAGCGCGAGCCCGCCCCCGCCGGCGCGCCGGGCGTCCCCGCGGGCGTCGCCTCGAACCATCTGCACACGGAGATCGAGGTCGGCGCGCGACTGCGGGCCCGGGCGCCGCGTGGCCGGTTCGTCGTCCAGCCGGGCCGCCGCCCCGTCGTGCTCGTCAGCGCGGGCATCGGCATCACCCCGGTGCTGGCCATGCTCACCGAACTCGCCGGGCAGGACGGTGCACCGGCCCGTCCGGTCCACTTCGTCCACCAGGCCCGCTCGTCCCGCGAGCTCGCCTTCGGGCCGTACGTGCGCCGGCTGGCCGAATCCCGGGACGGGCTGCGCACCCACCTGCTCTTCAGCCGCCCCCTGCCCGAGGACACCCTGGGACGGGACTTCGACGAGACGGGCCGGCTCACCCCGGACGTCCTGGAGCGGATCCTGCCCTCGCTCGACGCGGACTACTACGTCTGCGGACCCGTCGGCTTCATGGCGGACGTCGTCGCCGCGCTGGCCGGTCTCGGTGTGCCCGCCGACCGGGTGCACCACGAGTTCTTCGGCGCGGCCCGGCCCCTGGACGGCGAGGAGCGGACCGAGCAGCAGGCGGACGCCGGTGCCGTGGCGCGGGACGCCGACGGACGGCCGGTCACGGTGACCTTCGCCCGCTCCGGGGTGACCGTGCCCTGGCGGGAGAACACCTTCAGCCTGCTCGCCCTCGCCGAACAGGCCGGTCTGCGACCCGACGCCTCCTGCCGCACCGGCCTGTGCGGCACCTGTGTGACCGGTCTCGACGACGGCGAGGTCGCCTATGTGATCGAACCGACGGCCCCCGTGGAGCCGGGACAGGTCCCCGTGTGCTGTGCTCGTCCCACCACAAGCGTCATGATCGACCTGTAAGGGGCCCACGGACGACCGTCCGACGGTCCCCGCGAGCACCGTCCGCGACGCCCGGACGAGAACGCCATTCCTGGACGAGAGACGCCTGGACGAGAAGAGGAGAACGATGGCGGCCGATCCCCGCCTGTTCGCGCAGTTGCTGGCCGACGACGGGACGAGTGGGCCGGTCTACCGGCGCATCGCGGAGGCGATCGCCACCGCCGTGACCACCGGCCGTCTGTCGGCGGGCGACCGCCTGCCCACCCACCGGGAACTGGCCCGGGCGCTCGGCGTCGCCGTCCCCACGGTCAGCCGCGCCTACCGCGAGGCCGAGGAACAGGGCCTGGTCACCAGCACCGTGGGACGCGGCACCTTCGTCGCCGGCGCCTCCGGCATCCCGCACCTGCGCGACACGCCGGACCCCGGCGACGCCGACGCGCCCGTGCGGTACGACATGGCGGTCAACGCCCCCGCGCGCGGCCGGCACGAGGAGCTGCTGCGCCGCACCCTCACGACCCTCGCCGGTACCGCCGACCTGGGGGGCCTGCTCGGCTACGAGTCCGACATCGGCGCCTACGACCACCGGCGCACCGCCTGCGGCTGGCTCGCCCGCAGCGGACTGGACATCACCCCGGAACAGGTGGCGATCTGCTCCGGCAGCCAGCACGCGCTGCTCGTGGCGTTCGGCGCCGTGCTGCGCGCCGGTGAGACCCTGCTCACCGAGGCGCTGACCTACCCCGGCGCCAAGACCGCCGCCCAGATGCTGGGCCTCGGCATGTCCGCCGTCGCCATGGACGACGAGGGCCTCGTTCCACAGGCGCTGGAGGAGGCCTGCGCCGCCACCCCCTCCGCGCGCGCCCTGTACTGCATGCCGACGGCCCACAACCCGACCGCCGCGACCCAGCCGCTCGGCCGCCGCGAGGCCATCGTCGACATCGCGCGCCGCCACGACCTGGTCATCATCGAGGACGACGTCTTCGGGCTGCTCTCCGACCACACCGGTCTGCCCCCGCTGGCCGCCCTGGCCCCCGAACGCACCCTCTTCCTCACCAGCCTGTCCAAGACCCTTGCCCCGGGCCTGCGCTGCGGGTTCCTCGCCGGACCGCCCGAGCTGGCCGGCCGCCTCGGCGCGCTCATCCGCGCCACCGTCTTCAACCCGTCCCCGCTCGCCACCGCGGTCGCCCTGCGCTGGCTGGAGGACGGCACGGCCGAGCGCCTGCTCGCCTGGCAGCGCCAGGAGATGGGCCGCCGCCGCGCCGCCGCCGTACACCTGCTGGCCGAGTCGCCCGCGATCCGTCACGTCCGCGCCGACGCCCTGCATGCCTGGGTGGAGCTGCACGCGCCCTGGACCGCCTCCGAGGCGCTCGCCCTCGCCGACGGCCAGGGCATCTCCGTCAGCCCCACCCTTTACTACAGCGCCGCCGACCAGCCGCCACCGCGCGCCTTCCGGCTGTGCCTCGGCAACGCCCCCGACGTCGGCACGCTCACCGGCGCCCTGCACACCCTGACCGACGCCCTCTCCCGCGGCCGCCCGACGTGGTCCACCACCACCCGGGTGTAGACGACAAGCCGGGATGAAGGAACAGGAAGGAGAGCCGAACGGCGGCCTCGACCGGGCCGCCCGGCACGGGCCCGCGGTCGCTGAACGACGTTCTCGCCGGGGCCCTGCGGGGCAATCCTGCCCCACGCGGCGGTGGCGGCAGCGCTGCTCCCGCGGGCGGTGACGCGTGATCCCGGCGGCTCGCCGCGGGCGGTGGCTGTGCGCGGTCGGGCCGACGCTGTTCCGGCCGGTGACGGCGCACGGTCGGGGCAGCCTTGCTCCGGCGGCCCGCCGCCCCGCTGCCGCCGCGGCACACGGTTGCTGTGCGTGACCGCCGTCGTTGCCCCGGACGGGCCGTCACCGTTCGCCCGTCCCCAAGGTGCGGTGCTACAAAGGGGGACATGGGCGGACGGTCGCGCTGGTCCCGGGCGAGGGCCGCGCCGCCGCCGAGCGGCGCACGGCGGCTGCGTGATGCGCCTCGGCCGCAGGGGGACCAAGAAACCCCGGGAGCCCGGAGAAACCGGGCCCGCCGGGCGGGCGCGGCAGGCCGCGGGGATCGCGACGGCGCCCAGGACCGCCGGTCGCCGGGTCACCGTCTGTCCCCGTCACTGAGCGTCCGCACCTTCGCCACCCAGGTTTTCCTGCTCCAAGCCCTGATCATGCTGGTCCTCGTCGCCGCGGCCGCCACCGCCCTGGTCGTGCAGGGCCGCTACGACGGCGAGCGCAACGCCAGGAACCGCTCCCTGGCCACCGCGGAGGCGTTCGCGCACGCCCCCGGCACCGCCCTCGCGCTCCAGTCCCCGAACGCCACCGCCCTGCTGGAGGACCCCACCCAACAGGCCGCCCACGGATCCGGGGTCGACTTCATCACCGTCCTCGACCGGCGCGGCGTGCGGATCACCGACACCCAGCCCTCGCTGATCGGCACCCGCGCCCAGGGCGTGGAACGGGCCGCCGCGGGCGAGGCCTTCACCGAGACCTTCCACGGAGAGCCGTCCGACGCGGTGCGCGCGGTGGTGCCCGTGACCGACGCCAGCCGCCGGGTGGTCGGCATGGTCAGCGCCGGCATCCAGATCGAGACGCTCGGCCATGTGCTGAACCAGCAGGTGCCGGTGATGCTCGGCGCGTCGGCGGTGGCGCTGGCCCTCGCGACCGGTGGCGCCGCCCTGGTCGGCCGGCGGCTGCGGAGGCAGACGCACGGCCTGGGCCCCGCCGAGATGACGAGAATGTACGAGCACCACGACGCCGTCCTGCACGCCGTGCGCGAAGGCGTGCTGATCGTCGGCCCCGACGGCCGGGTGCTGCTCGCCAACGACGAGGCGCACCGCCTGCTGGACCTCCCGGCGGACGCCGACCAGCGGCAGGTCACCGACCTCGGGCTCGGTCCCGGCCCGACCCGCATCCTCGCCTCCGGCGAGGCCGTCTCCGACCAGGTCGTCCCGGCCGGGGACCGGCTGCTCGCGGTCAACACCCGGCTGACCGAGCCCTACGGCGGCGTCCAGGGCCTGGTGGCCACGTTCCGCGACACCACCGAGCTGCGCGCCCTCTCCGGCCAGGCCGAGGTGGCCCGCGGCCGGCTGACCCTGCTGTACGAGGCCGGTGTGCGCATCGGCACCACGCTGGACATGCGGCGCACCGCGGAGGAGCTGGCCGAGGTCGCCGTACCGCGCATGGCGGACTTCGTCACCGTCGAGCTGCTGGACTCCGTACTGCGCGGCGAGGAGCCCTCCGGTGCCGTGAAGCAGATGCGGCGCACCGCGCTCAGCGAGTCGCAGACCGGGCATCCGCTGCAGCCGGTCGGTGATCTGATCCGGTTCGTGGCGGCCGACACGCCCATGGTCGCCGCCCTGCACGGCGGGAAGGCCGTCCTCGTGACGGACCTGCACCACGCGGAGGACTGGCGGGCCCACGACCCGGCGGGGGCGAGACGGGCCCTGGACTACGGCATCCACTCGCTCATCACGGTGCCGCTGCGGGCGCGCGGCGTCGTCCTCGGCATGGTCAACTTCTGGCGCGGCGAGGGCTCACCGGCGTTCGAGGAGGAGGACGTCGCGGTCGCCGAGGAACTCGTGGCCCGGGCCGCGGTGGCCATCGACAACGCCCGCCGCTACTCGCGCGAGCACGCCATGGCCGTCACCCTTCAGCGCAGCCTGCTCCCGCGGGACCTGCCGGAGCAGGACGCGCTGGAGGTCGCCTGGCGCTACCTGCCGGCGCAGTCGGGCGTGGGCGGCGACTGGTTCGACGTCATCCCGCTGCCCGGCTTCCGGGTGGCGCTGGTCGTCGGCGACATCGTCGGACACGGGCTGCACGCGGCGGTCACCATGGGCCGGCTGCGCACCGCCGTGCTGAACTTCTCCTCGCTGGACCTGGCCCCCGACGAACTGCTCGGCCACCTCGACGAGATGGTGGCACGGCTGGACACGCAGGCGGAGACCGCGGACACCGCCCCGGCCCCGCTGACCGGCGCCACCTGCCTGTACGCCATCTACGACCCGGTCGGCGGCCGCTGCACCCTGGCCCGCGCCGGGCACCTCGCCCCGGCGGTCGTGGACCCGCAGGGCCGGGTCACGTTCCCCGACGTCCCCGTGTCCCCGCCGCTCGGCGTCGGCGGGTTCCCGTTCGAGTGCGGTGAGCTGGAGCTGCCCGAGGGCAGCCGCCTGGTGCTGTTCACGGACGGGCTCATCGAGGACCGGGGACGTGACATCGACGACGGCCTCGCGTTGCTGCGCACGGCCGTGACCGGCCCGGGCGGCACACCGGAGGAGACCTGCCGGGCGCTGATGGACACGATGCTGCCCGCGCACCCCACCGACGACGTGGCGCTGCTCGTCGCCCGGACCAGGCTGCTCGACCAGGACAAGGTCGCCACCTGGGACGTGCCGTTCGACGTCACGGAGGTGTCGCGCGTGCGGTCGGAGGTCGGCCGCCGGCTCCAGGAGTGGGGGCTGGAGGAGGAGTCGTTCACCACGGAGCTGATCCTCAGCGAGCTGCTCACCAACGCCATCCGCTACGGCGCCGCGCCCGTCCGGGTGCGGCTGCTGCTGGGCCGCACCCTGGTGTGCGAGGTGTCGGACGGCAGCAACACCTCCCCGCGGCTGCGCCGGGCCGCCACCACCGACGAGGGCGGCCGGGGCCTGTTCCTCGTCTCCCAGTTCGCCGAGCGCTGGGGCACCCGGTACGCGGCGCACGGCAAGGTGATCTGGGCCGAGCAGAACCTGGGCGGCAGCGCCCTGCCGGACGCGACGCTGCTGATCGACGAGATGGCGTGGTGACGGCGCCCGCGGCCGGCCGGCGGCTCAGGACTCCAGGGTGACGGTGCCCAGCCGGCCGGCGATGGCCGGGTCGCGGTGGTCGAAGAACAGCGACGCCCCGGTGTCCAGCGCGGCGATCGCCGCCATCTCCTCGCCGGTCAGCTCGAAGTCGAAGACGTCGATGTTCTCCGCCATCCGCTCGGCGCGCACCGACTTGGGGATCACGACGACGTCGCGCTGGATCAGCCAGCGCAGCACCACCTGCGCGACGGACTTGCCGTGCGCGGTGGCGATGCCGGCGAGGACGGGGTGGGTGAACAGCCGGTTGCGGCCCTCGGCGAACGGCCCCCACGACTCGATCTGCACCCCGCGCTCGCGCATCAGGTCCTGGTCCGCCGTGCGCTGGAAGAACGGGTGGGTCTCGATCTGGTTCACCGCCGGCGTGACCTCGTTGTGGTCGATGAGGTCCACCAGGCGGTCCGGGTAGAAGTTGGACACCCCGATGGCCCGCACCAGGCCCTCGCCCAGCAGCCGCTGCATCGCCCGCCAGGAGCCGTACACATCGCCGTACGGCTGGTGGATCAGGTAGAGGTCGACGCGGTCCAGGCCCAGCTTGCGCAGCGAGGTCTCGAAGGCGCGCCGGGCCCGGTCCTCCCCGGCGTCCGAGACCCACAGCTTGGTCGTGACGAACAGCTCCTCACGCGGGATGCCGCTGCTCCTGATCGCGCGGCCCACGGCCTCCTCGTTGCCGTACGCGGCCGCGGTGTCCAGTGAGCGGTAGCCCGCGGCGAGGGCGTCGGCGACGGCCTGCTCGGTCTGCTCCGGCGGGATCTGGTAGACGCCGAAGCCGAGGACCGGCATCTCGACGCCGTTGTTCAGTGTGACGGTCTGCATGCGCTGTCCCCACGCTCGACGGAAGGTCGGTGCACCGTTACCCGCTGGACGGCGTCGTGTCCCGGCCGGTGCTCCAAGTGGGCACGACGGGCGCGGCCGGTTCGGGCAGGGTGCGCAGCAGCAGCCAGCTCAGCGCGGGCATGAGGATCAGCGGGGTCAGCGCGGTACCCAGCGACGTCGCGTCGGCGAGGACGCCGACGAGCGGGCTGACGAGTCCGCCGACGCTGACGGTCAGCCCGAGCGTGATGCCGCTCGCGGTGCCGATCCGGCTCGGCAGGTAGTCCTGCCCGAGCGTGACCTGGAGCGAGAACGGCACGTACAGCCCGATCGAGGTCAGCGCGACGAAGACGAAGAGGGCGGGACCGCTTGCGAGGACGACCCCGGCCACCGCGCCGACGCTCAGCAGGTACGACCAACGGGAGACCGTCACACGGTCCCAGCGGCCGGCCAGGTGCCCGCCGAGCACCGAGCCGACCGCGCCACCGAGGTACAGCACGAACAGCGCCGCCGTGCCCGCCGCCGTACCGCCGTGGGTGCGCTGCTCGACGTGCAGGGCCACGAACGTGCTCAGGCCGGTGAAGACGACGGAGCGGCACACGACCACACCCGTCAGTTTCACGAAGGACGCCGTGTCGTCGCGCCCGGCCGCCACCGCCGTGGCCGGGCCGCCCCGTCCGCCGTGCCCCAGCGCGCGCAGGACCGGCAGGCACAGCGCGCAGCCGACGGCCGCCGGTACGGCGAGGAAAGGCGTCCAGCGCAGTCCCGCCGGAGCGACGACGGCGGCGACCAGCAGGGGAGCGGTGGCAAACCCCAGATTGCCGCCCAGCGAGAACCAGGCCATCGCGCTGTGACTGCCCCGGGAGGCGATCCGGGCGACGCGGGCGGACTCCGGATGGTAGGCGGCGACACCGATGCCGGAGAGCGCCACGCACGCCAGGGTCAGGGCGTAGGAGCCGCCGAGTCCGCACAGCGCGACGCCCAGCCCGCCCAGCAGCGTGCTGCACGGCAGCAGCCAGGGCAACGGCCGGCGGTCGGTGAGCAGCCCGAACACCGGCTGCGCCACCGACGACAGCAGCGAGGCGGCGAGCACGATCCCGGAGACCGCGGCGTAGCCATAGGCACGCTCGGCGACGAAGAACGGGACGAGGGACGCCACGGCCCCCTGGTAGATGTCGACACAGGCATGGCCGACGGACAGCAGCATGATCGATGAGTTCCTGCGCACCCGTTCATGCTCGGCGCCGCGCCCGATGTCGTACTTCCGATAATCTGCCAATCAATGACGACGATCCGCCACACGCCGGTCGCGCCGACTCGCACCCAGCGTCTGGCGCCGGGGGCCGGGATCGACGCCCACCGGCACGAGGACCACCAGATCGCCTACGCCGGGCGCGGTGTCCTGGCCGTCACCACCGACGCGGGGTCCTGGATCGCACCGGCCACCCGGGCCCTGTGGATCCCGGCCGGGACCGTGCACGCCCACCAGGCCCACGGCGACCTCGAACTGCACCTGCTGGGCCTGCCCACCACCGCCAACCCGCTCGGCCTGGACACGCCTACCGTGCTCAGCGTCAGCCCGCTGCTGCGCGAGCTGATCATCGCCTGCACGCACGCCCCCGGCACCGAGAGCCCCGAGCGGCGGCGCCTGATGGCCGTGCTGCTCGACCAGGTGCGGGCCGCGCCCCAGCAACCCCTGCACCTGCCGATGCCGGCCGAGCCCCGGTTGCGGGCGCTGTGCGCGCTCGTGCGCGCCGATCCCGCCGACGGCCGCACCCTCGCCGAACTCGGCCGCGAGGTCGGCGCCGGGGAACGCACGCTCTCCCGGCTGTTCCGCAGCCACCTCGGCATGACCTTCCCGCAGTGGCGCACCCAGGTCCGCCTGCACCACGCCCTGGTGCTGCTGGCCGAGGACACCCCGGTCACGACGGTGGCGCACCGGTGCGGCTGGGCGTCCGCGAGCGCCTTCATCGATGTCTTCCGGCGTACCTTCGGCCACACCCCGGGCCGCCACCAGGCGTGGTGAGGCGGGAGCGGGGCAGTCGTAGGGTGATCGTGGAAGGGTGCCGTGGGGCCGGCGGTGGCCGGGGACGGGAGTGCTGGGGCAGATGGCGGGCGCCGACGCGTTCATGGACCGGCTGAACCCCGAGATGTGCGTGGTCACGGCCGTGGCGGGGGAGGAACGCTCGGGCTGCCTCGTCGGGTTCTCCGCCCAGTGCTCCATCCAGCCGGCCCGGTACGCGGTGTGGCTGTCCAAGGCCAATCACACCTACGGCGTGGCCCGCGCCGCGGACCGGCTCACCGTGCATCTCCTCACCCGTGACCAGCACGAACTGGCCGAGCTGTTCGGCGGAGAGACCGGCGACAGCGTCGACAAGTTCGCACGGGCGCGCTGGCGCCGGGAGGACGGCGACGCGGTCGTCCTGGAGGACGCGGCTGCGTGGTTCACGGGCACCGTGCGGGACGTCCTGGACAGCGGCGACCACGTCTGCTTCGTCCTGGAACCGGAGCGCTGGGGCGCCCGGCCCACCGACGCGCCCCTGCTGCGCCTGCGCGACGCCCTGGACATCGAGCCGGGGCACCCGGCGGACTGAATCCCGGCGTGCGGGGCCGGGAGGGGCTCCCCGGCGTCACCGCACCAGGGGTCGTTCAGCGCGCGATTGTCAGTGGCCGGTGTCACTCTGGGTGGCAGCGAACCTACGGAAGGGAACCGACCGTGCTCACCACTGACCTCGCTCCGGGCGTGCCCTGCTGGATCGACCTCGGCGCCCCGGACATCAAGGCCGCCGCTTCCTTCTACGGCTCGGTGCTCGGCTGGGAGTTCGAGCCGATGGGCGGCGACATGGAAGGCGGAGCGCTGCGCAAGGACGGCAAGACCGTCGCCGGCCTCGGCAGGCTGACCGAGGAGGGTGCGCGCTCGGCCTGGATG
This sequence comes from Streptomyces sp. NPDC104814, assembly GCF_055583185.1. Classification (NCBI taxonomy): domain Bacteria; kingdom Bacillati; phylum Actinomycetota; class Actinomycetes; order Kitasatosporales; family Streptomycetaceae; genus Streptomyces; species Streptomyces sp. NPDC104814. The sequence continues at coordinate 1,444,418 of NZ_JBVJOL010000001.1, forward strand.
ATCTACTACTGCGTCACCGACGCCGACGCCACGACCCAGGCGGTGCGGCAGGCCGGCGGCACGGTCCGCGTCGAGCCGCGCGACCTGGGCGACTGGGGGAAGATGGCGCAGTTCACCGACCCGCAGGGCGCTCAGTTCGCCGTCTGGCAGCCGGGGCGCAACACCGGCTTCGAGCTGGTCGGCGCGCCCGGATCGCTGTCCTGGACCGAGCTCTACACGACCGACGCCGCCGCGGCCAAGGAGTTCTACGGCTCCGTCCTCGGCTGGCAGTACTCCGCCATGGAGATGCCGGGCGGCGAGGGCACGTACACCATCATCACGCCCGCCGGGCAGCCCGAGGAGCGCATGCAGGGCGGCCTGATGCAGCTGCGCCCGGAGGACCTGAGCCTGACGGGCGGCCGGCCCTACTGGCACCCGGTCTTCGACGTCCCGGACTGCGATGCGGCCATCGCCAAGGTCACCGAGGGCGGCGGCAGCGTGCAGATGGGCCCGGCGGACATGGAGGGCGTGGGCAGACTCGCGGTCTGCCTCGACCCGTCCCAGGCGGACTTCGTCGTGCTCGCCCCCGCCCAGAGCTGACGCGGCCGCCGCGCCGCTACCGGGTGAACCGCACGGGCAGGCTCTGCGGACCGCGGATCAGCATTCCCGAGCGCCAGGTGACGGCCGCGGGGTGGATGTCCAGGGCCAGATCGGGACACCGCTCCAGCAGCGCCCGGATGGCGATGCGCGCCTCGAGCCGGGCCAGGGGTGCGCCCAGGCAGTAGTGGATGCCGTGGCCGAACGCCACATGGCCACGGGCGTCCCGGGTGATGTCGAACCGGCCCGGGTCGGCGAACCGGCCGGGATCGCGGTTGGCGTCGGCCAGCGCGACCAGGACCAGCTCGCCGCCCCCCGGGACGACGGTGTCGCCGATGGTCACGGGGTCGACGGTGAAGCGGTACGTGGGCGTCTCCACCGGGCCGTCGTAGCGCAGCATCTCCTCCACGGCGGCGTCCATCAGCGTCAGGTCCGCGCGCAGGGCCGCCAGTTGCGCGGGGTGCGTCAGCAGCGCGAGGACGCCGTTGGAGATGAGGTTCACCGTCGTCTCGTGGCCCGCGACGAGCAACAGCCAGGCCATGCCGATCAGTTCGTCGTGGGACAGCCGGTCGCCGTCGTCGTCCGAGCTGTGGATCAGCGCGCTCAGCAGGTCGCTTCCCGAGCGCTCGCGCTTGCCCTCCACCAGCTCGGCCAGATAGCCGGCCATCGACACCGCGGCGGCCTTGCGGACCTGCGGGTCCACACCGCCGAGCGCCTCGTTCGACCAGGTGCGGAAGGACTCCCGGTCCAGGTCCGGCACGCCGAGGAGTTCGCAGATCACGGTGATCGGCAGCGGGAAGGACAGCGCCTCGACGAGGTCGGCGCGCCCGCCGGGGGACGCGAGCATCCGGTCCAGCAGCGCGTCGGTGGTCTTCTGGACGAGCGGGGCGAGTTCCTCCACGCGGCGCGGGGTGAACTCACGGGCGACCAGCTTGCGCAGACGGGTGTGGTCCGGCGGGTCGGCCCGGAGCATGTGCATACCGGAGGAGACGGAGCCGATCGGCAGGGAGGGGGAGGCCTTGCTCCAGTCCTTCGTCAGCCTGGGGTCCGCGAGCGTGGCGCGCCCGGCCTCGTAGCCGACCACGAGCCAGGCCAGGGCGCCCCCTTCGGGCATCCGGACGTGATGGACAGGGCCCTGCTCACGTAACCGGGCGTACACCGGATACGGGTCGCGGGTGAAGGACTCACCGAGCGCGGCGAGATCGACGATGCTCATGGACTACCACCTCACAGGAGACGTTCAGGCACTCATCCTGGCCGAGCGCGCGCCGTGGGCCCAGTGGTTCACCGGCCCAGGCCGGCCGGCGGGGGCGTGTGGAGGCCGTCTGTCCGGATGCAGGGTGCTTCTGTATCGTATGGAGGAAATATTATTCCGCATCGCGGAAAATTGGGCGATTCGAGAGGTAAGGGGGCGGGATATGGAGCGGTCCGGCGGCGGCGTTCGACGCGGGCGGGCGGGACACGGCTCGCGGATCGGGGCGCAGGCGCTGCGCGGGGTGGCACAGGTGATGTTCCTGCGCAGCACCTGGGCGGGCGCGGCCTTCTGTCTCGCCCTGCTCGTGGCCGACTGGCGCTACGCCGTCTACGCGCTGACCGGGGCGGCGGCAGGGGCCGTCGGCGCGCAACTGTTCGGCGTGGCCCGTGAGCGGGTCGAGGCGGGACTGGAGGGCTTCAACGGCTGTCTGTTCGCGCTGTGCTGCGCCGTGTTCCTCGACCCCGGACGGCCGTCCACGCTGCTGCTCGCCGTGGCTGGGTCCCTCGTCGTCACGGTCGCCACCGCGGCGGTCGTCCGGCTGCTGCGCGTGTGGCACCTGCCGCCGCTGACCGCTCCGTACTGCCTGCTGGCGAGCGCCGTGACCGTCGCCGCGCCCGCGTTCGGCCGCATCTGGCCCAACGGGGACAGCCTGGCCGCGCTGCCCCGCGCCGTCGCCGGCCCGCTGGACCTGCGTCCGGCCGAGTTGTGGCGGGGCTTCCTGCGCAACGTGGGACAGGTCTTCTTCCTGGACGAGTGGTACGCGGGTGGGCTGCTGCTCGCCGGGCTCTTCCTGGTGAGCCGAGTCGCCGGGCTCGTCGCCTGCGCCGGCAGCGCCACCGGAGTCCTCACCGCCTGGACACTGGGCATCCCGGCCGCGCGCATCGCGGACGGGACGGCGGGGTGCAGCGCGGTGCTCGTCGCGCTCGCGCTGTGCGGGGTGTTCCTCGCGGCGACCCGGCGCACCCTGCTGTACGCGCTGCTCGGTGCGGCGACCGCGACCGCCGTGACCCCGGCCGTCGCCGCTCTGCTGGCCCCGTCCGGCGGCCACCCCTTCACCTGGCCGTTCGTGCTGACGACCCTTGCGTTCCTCGCGGCGGCGCGCTCCTTCCCGCACCTGAGCGTTCCCGCCCGGCCCGCCGGCCCCCTGGCCGCTCCCGAGGCCGGCCCGCAGACCGGCTGAAGACGCCGGGCGCAAGCCCTTCGGGCACCGGCCGGCGGGCCGTTCCGATATCGATCGACCGGCCGTTGGGGTGTCCATCCGCGGGCGGTTCGGATACCGATATGGCGGCACGTGCCCGAAGAGCCGGGACATATGCGGGATTGGCGGCGCGGTGTAACACCGTGGCGAATGCGGGGCGCAGAAGAAGGAGGAAAAGGGCTTCGCCCGCCGCCGCAGCAGATCGGATTGCCCGTGAACAGTACCGACCCGTTTTCCGGATACCCCGTCCACGACCAGCCCCCGCCGCCCGGCCGCGCCGCCCCCGCGGAGGGCACCGCCCGGCGGGCGGCCCTGACCATCAGTACGATCGCCGACGTCGCGGCGGGTGTGCTGGTTCTGTGGGTCCTTCTTCACCTGCTCGGCGCGAACGAGGGCAATGCCTTCGTCGATGTCGTGCACGCGGCAGCCGACTGGCTCTCCGGATGGGCGCAGGACATTTTCACGATGGACACAGAGAGTCTGCGCGTCGTCCTCAATCATGGCCTTCCCGCCATCATTTATTTGCTGATCGGCCACGGGATCGCCGCCCGGCTCAACCGGGCATGAGGAAATCTGGAGCGCACGACAGCGGAAAGGACCGGAAAAAATGATGTATGGCGTCAAAGAAAGCGAACATCCGCCGATCTACGAGGATTTGCTGCGCGAGCGCGGCGACGTCGTCGCGGAGGCGCAGAGGGCCGCCGAGCACACCCAGCACCGGGCGGCGGAGCTGCTGGGCGGACCGTACGCCGCCCAGCACCAGCAGTACACCGGTCACCACGCCTGAGGGGCCCGCCGGGCGGGCGGACCCCGTACGCCGTCAGACGCCCCGTGTGAAGACCATGACGAAGTCGGCCATCTGCCGCACGCGGGGCGTGTCCGGGTCCGGCAGCGCGAGCAGCTGCTCCCGGGCCTCGGCGATGGCGGCGTAGTCGGCTTCCCCCGCCGGCTGCCACGCACCGGTGAAGAGCCCGCCGGTCAGCGACTTCGCCATCGCGCGGGGCGAGACCTCGAAGGTGGCGGGCCGCTCGCTCGCCGTGCCCGCGTACGCGAACCCCTGGGCCCGCGCCACCGGGACCAGATGGTCCGGACCGTCCTGGCGCCGCCCCTCCGGGTCGAGCCGGTCCTCCAGTACGCCCACGATCCGGCCGATGTCGTCGACGGGACGCCGGCCACGGGCCGGGACGACCAGATACCGGCCACCGGGCCGCAGTACGCGCGCCACCTCACGGAAGACCGACGTCCGGTCGGGTCCGGTGTGCAGCAGCCAGGTGGACACGGCCTGCGTCACCGAGGCCGTCCGTACGGGGAGCCGGCAGGCGTCGCCCACCGCCACCCGGTCACCGAGCCGCCCGCGGGCCAGCGCGAGCATGCCGGGGGAGAGATCGACGCCGACCACCGTGTGGCCGCGGGCCGTCAGCTGCTCGGCCACGATGCCGGTGCCCACGCCCACGTCGAGCACCGGATGCGCCGGATCGAGCAGGGGGGCGAGCTGGTCGGCGAAGCCGGCGGCCCGGTCCGTGCCGCCGCGGGAGGCGTCGTACACCGGGGCGATGTCGTCGAACTCCGCCGCGGGGGAGGCCGATGCCATGAAAAGTCCCTTCGTCGAATGGCCCGCGCGTGCTGCCGGGCTCGTCGGACGCCTACGCGTGCTGCGGGGTGAACGTGACCGGCAGTGTCGCCATCCCGCGCAGGATGCCCTCACGGCGCGACAGCGTCTCGTCCGGCGTGGCGAGCGACAGGTCCGGGAAGCGGCGCAACAGGGTGCCGATGGCGATCCTGGCCTCCATACGGGCCAGCGGCGCCCCGAGGCAGAAGTGCGCGCCGTGCCCGAAGGCGAGCTGCTGCGGCACCTCGCGGCGGGCGACGTCGAGGATGTCCGGCCGGTCGAAGCGGGCCGGGTCCCGGTTGGCCGCGGCGAGGCCGACAATGATCATCTCACCGGCCGGGATGGTCACCCCGGCGATCTCGAAGTCCTCGACGGTGAAGCGCGCGACACCCCGGCTGACCGGTCCCTCGTACCGCAGGAGTTCCTCGATCGCGCCGGGCAGCAGCTCCGGGTCCGCGCGCAGGGCGGCGAGCTGGTCCGGGTGACGCAGCAGCGCGTGCACGCCGTTGGCGATGAGGCTCGCGACGGTCTCGTGTCCGGCGAGCGTCAACAGGATGGTCATCGCGGTCAGTTCATGGTCGCTGATCCGCTCCTCCGCCTGCGCCGCGCACAGCGCGCTGAGCAGATCGTCGCGCGGCTCGGCCTTGCGCCGCTCGATGAGCGGCTGGAAGAACTCCACCAGCGCGGCGCGGGCCCGGGCGCCCTTCGCCAGCCGCTCCGGGGTGTTGGGCGGCATGATGAGCCCCACGGCCAGTTTGGCGAAATCCGGCTGTCCCTCGGCCGGGATGCCGATGAGGTCGCTGAGCACGGCCATGGGCAGCGGCAGCGCGAACTCCTCGACCAGATCGGCCGATCCGCGCGCCGCGAACCCGTCCAGGAAGGCGTCCGTGTGCTCCTGCACCCGCGGCGCGAGCGCCTCCACCCGGCGCGCGGTGAAGGCCTTGGAGACCAGGTTGCGCAGCCGCACATGGGTGTCCCCGTCGGCGATCACCATGCTGGACATCAGGATGTTGGTGCGCTGCTGCTCGGCCATCTCGTCCTCGAGGCCCCGCACGGCCACCGGACTGCTGCTCAGCCGCGGGTCGGTGAGCGCCGAGACGGCCTCGTCGTACCCCGTGACCATCCAGACCTCAAGGGTCGGATTCAGCCGTACCCGCTGTACCGCCCCGTGCTCGCGGATCCGCTCGAACAGCGGGTAGGGATCGGGCTGTTGAGCGACATTGACCGGCACGTCATGGACGATCGTCGGGCTCTGCTCGGGCATCCGCTGCTCCCCGTGATGTTTGTGGAAGATCCGAGGCAGGTAGTCATACCAGCCGACCGGGTCGCGTGGTAGCGTCACCGGCGTTCGGATCGAAAGAAGTAGCCGCCAATCCCCGTTGCCTACCGGCGATTTGGGGGGCGGAAGCGGTTTCGCCAGAAGCATTTGCGGCCCCACCAGGGCCTGTGTGCGGGGGGAGACGTTCGTGGAACAGGGCGCCGTACAGGCGATCGCCGGGGATCCGCTGCTGGATCTCGCCCGGCCCGAGGTGCTCCGCGACCCGTACCCCGCCTACGCCCGGCTGCGGGAGAGCGCGCCCGTCTTCTGGCACGAACTGCTCGGTTCCTGGGTGCTGACCCGGCACGCCGACTGCCTCGCCGTCCTCACCGACAGCGCCCGCTTCGCCTCCGACTGGCGCCGGGCCGGCGAGGAGATCCCGGCCCCGCTGCTCAGCGTGCAGACGCTCGACCCGCCGGAGCACACCGCGATCCGGCATCTGCTCCTCGACGGCTTCCGTGCCCAGGACCGCCAGGCCCTGCACGAGCGGCTGGAGTCCGAGGTGCGCACGCTGTTCGCCGGCCTCGCGACCCGGCCCTCCTTCGACTTCGTCTCAGAGCTCGCCGAGCCGCTGGCGCTGCGCTTCATCACCGCTTTCCTCGGCGTCCCGGCCCCGGACCTCGACTGGTTCGTGCCGATGTCACGCACGGTCGTCGACGGCATGGACGCGGGTCTGTGGCCCGAGAAGAACGAGCCGGCCGTCGCGGCGCGCGCCGAACTCGCCGCCTACGCCGGTGGCTGGCTCACCGATCCCCCCAAGGAGGGGCTGATCGCGTACGTCGCCGAGCACGCCGAGTCCTCCGGCGTCGAGGAAACGATCCTGCGCAACAGTCTGCGCGCCGTGCTGCACGCCGGCTACGAATCCGCGTCGAGGCTCCTCGGCAACGCCGCGGCCGCGCTGCTCACCACCCCCGGCGCCTTGGCGGCCTTCCGCGCGGCGCCGCTCGCCGCCGCGGTCGACGAACTCGTCCGCTACGACGCGCCCGTCCAGGCGGACGCCCGCGTCTGTGTCGCGGACACCGACCTCGGCGGCGTCACCATCCGGGCGGGCGACCCGGTCACGCTGCTGCTGGGAGCGGCCAACCACGATCCGCTCCGCTTCGCCCACCCCACCGAGCTGCGGCTCGACCGCGCCCCGAACCCGCACCTCGGGTTCGGACGCGGGGCCCATGCCTGCCTGGGCGCGTCGATGGCCATCCGGCTCGCCGGATCGGTCCTCGCCACCCTGGCCGGGCAGTACCCCGAGGCGCGGGCGGTCGCGGAACCGAGCCACCGGCGCAACCTGACCCTGCGCGGTCTCGACCGCTTCGAGGTCACGCTGCGCCCACGAGCAGCGGGGGAGGAGGTACGGACATGAAGTACTGGCACTGAAACTGAGCGGAGCGGTGCCCGCCGGCGTCACGGCGGACACCCGGCTCCCGGCCGCCCGCCGCGCACACCGCGCGGCGGGCGGCCCCCTTTTTTCCGGCGAGGGCCGGGGCGAAGGCGCAGGCGGGGCCGGCAGTCAGGGCCGGTCGGCCTGTGCCCGGTCGGCCTCAGCCCGGCCACCCTCAGTCCGGTCGGCCTCAGTCCGGCCACCCTCAGTCCGGTCGGCCTCAGTCCGGTCGGCCTCAGAGCTTGCCGACGAGCTCGTACCCGGCCTCGTCCACGGCTGCGCGGACCGCCGCGTCGTCCAGCGCGGCGGCGGAGGTGACGGTGACCTCCCCGGTCCCGGCGACCGCGGTGACCGCGGTGACGCCGTCCAGGGCCGAGATCTCCTGCGAGACGGCACCCTCGCAGTGCCCGCAGGTCATGCCGGAGACCTTGTAGACGGCGGTGACCCCGCCCGGAGTCCGCACATCGGTCGCGGCGCCGCTCCCGCAAGAGCCGCAGCAGGAGCCGGAGTTCGTCTTATCGTTCATTGTCGAGTCCCCTTGGATGGATGGATGGATGGGTGAGTGCGTGGACCGGCCCCCGGTGATGTCGCCACCGGAAAGCGTCCCTCTTCCTTACGCCCCGTGACGAGGACGGTGACGAGGTGTCCTCAGCGGTCGGCGGGCCGGAAACCCCGCAGGCGCAGGCTGTTGCCGACCACGAAGACCGAGGAGAAGGCCATGGCCGCACCCGCGATCATCGGGTTGAGCAGGCCCGCGGCGGCCAGCGGCAGCGCGGCCACGTTGTAGGCGAAGGCCCAGAACAGGTTGGAGCGGATGGTGCCGAGGGTCCGGCGGGAGAGCCGGATGGCGTCCGCCGCCACCCTCAGGTCGCCGCGCACCAGCGTGAGGTCGCCGGCCTCGATCGCCGCGTCGGTGCCGGTGCCCATGGCGAGCCCCAGGTCGGCCTGGGCGAGGGCGGCGGCGTCGTTGACGCCGTCGCCGACCATGGCCACCGAACGCCCCTCACTCTGCAGGCGCTTGACGACGTCGACCTTGTCCTGCGGGAGCACCTCGGCGATCACGTGCCCGGCTGCGATGCCCACCTCGGCGGCGACGGCCAGGGCGACCGCCTTGTTGTCACCGGTGAGCAGCATCGGGGTCAGTCCGAGGGAGCGCAGCCGCCGGATCGCCTCCGGGCTGCTGTCCTTGACGGCGTCGGCGACCTCCAGGACCGCGCGGGCCTCACCGTCCCAGGCCACCGCGATGGCCGTACGGCCCGCCGCCTCTGCCTCGGCCTTGGCGCGCCGCAGATCGCCGGGAAGGGACATCGCCCACTCGGCGAGGAGTTGCTCGCGGCCGACGAGGACGGCGTGCCCGTCGACCACACCCTGCACGCCCAGTCCGGGGATGGCGGCGAAGTCCTCCGGCGCCGGCAGGGTGCCCACACGGGCGGCGGCACCGGCCGCCACGGCCTGGGCGACGGGGTGTTCGGAGGAGTGTTCCAGGGCACCGGCCAGGCGCAGCACGTCCGACTCGTCGGTGCCCTCGGCGGTGCGTACGGCGAGGAGGGTCATCCGGCCGGTGGTGACGGTGCCGGTCTTGTCCAGCACGATGGTGTCGACCTTGCGGGTGCTCTCCAGCACCTCCGGGCCCTTGATGAGGATGCCGAGCTGCGCGCCGCGCCCGGTGCCGACCATCAGCGCGGTGGGCGTGGCCAGGCCCAGGGCGCACGGGCAGGCGATGATGAGGACGGCGACCGCGGCGGTGAAGGCGGCGCTCAGGTCCGCGCCGTTGCCGAGCCAGAATCCGAGGGTGCCGAGCGCCAGGGCGATCACCACGGGCACGAAGACGGCGGAGATCCTGTCGGCGAGCCGCTGGGCGGCGGCCTTGCCGTTCTGCGCGTCCTCCACCAGCCTGGCCATGCGGGCGAGCTGGGTGTCGGCGCCGACCCGGGTGGCCTCGACGACGAGCCGTCCGCCGGCGTTCAGCGTGGCCCCGGTGACCGCGTCCCCCGCGGCGACCTCCACGGGCACCGATTCGCCGGTGAGCATGGAGGCGTCCACCGCGGAGGACCCCTCGACGACGACACCGTCGGTGGCGATCTTCTCGCCGGGCCGGACGAGGAACCGGTCACCGACCTGCAACTCCGCGACGGCGACGCGCTCTTCGCGGCCCCCGCGCACCACGGTGACCTCCTTGGCGCCCAGCTCTAGCAGCGCCTTGAGCGCCGCGCCTGCCTTCCGCTTGGACCGGGCCTCGAAGTAGCGGCCCGCCAGGATGAAGGCGGTGACACCGGCCGCCGCCTCCAGATAGATGTTCCCGGCGCCGTCGCTGCGGGCGATGGTGAACGCGAACGGGTGCGTCATGCCGGGGGAGCCGGCGGTGCCGAAGAACAGCGCCCACAGCGACCACAGGAACGCTGCCGACGTACCCACCGAGATCAGCGTGTCCATCGTGGCCGCGCCGTGCCGGGCGTTGGTCCAGGCCGCCTTGTGGAAGGGCCAGGCCGCGTACGTCACCACGGGTGCCGCCAGGGTCAGCGACAGCCACTGCCAGTAGGTGAACTGCAGCGCCGGAACCATGGCCATGGCGATCACGGGCACGGCGAGGAGTACGGCGGCGGTCAACCGCTGCCGCAGCGGCCGTAGTTCGTCGGGGGTGTCCGGCACCGCGCCGCCCTCGGGTCCGGTGCGCGGCGGCGCGGGCTCCTGGGCGGTGTATCCGGTGGCCTCCACCGTGGCGATCAGATCGGCGACGCCGATGTCCTCCCGGAAGGTGACCTTGGCCTTCTCGGTGGCGTAGTTGACGGTGGCCTCCACCCCGTCCATGCGGTTGAGCTTCTTCTCGATGCGGGCGGCGCAGGAGGCGCAGGTCATGCCGCCGATGGCGAGCTCGACCTCGGTGGTACCGGGTGTGGTGGTGGTCATGTCTGCTCCTCGCGTCCGTGAGGCTCTTTGTACCCCGGGGGGGTATGTGCTCGACCCTAGGTATACCCCCCTCCCGTAATGCATGGCAACCTCTTCTGCCGGCTTGACTCCATACCCCTGGGGGGTATCTTGAGGCGTGTCGGCCGCCGATCGCGGTGGCCGGGAACAGGAGTCGGCCATGAACACCGGTGTGCGGATCACCGTCTTCGCCGCGGCGCTCGCCGCGACCTTCGGCACCGCCTACGGCGTGGGCACCGCGATCGATCCGGTGTCCCCGGCGGCGAGGACCGGCGCCCACGGCGAGGGCCACGACGGATACAGGGACGGGGGCGGGCACATGGACGCGGAGGGTGGGCACGGGGCGTCGCACGTCGGCGGCCGCGCGGAGACACCGCCCGGCGGCCTGGAGATCGCCCGGGACGGCTACACCCTCGACCTGAAGACCCCACACGTGGCGGCCGGGCGCACCACCGTCCTTCGGTTCGCCGTCGTCCGGGACGGCACCGGCCGCAAGGTCACCGCCTACCAGGCGCAGCACGACAAGGAGCTCCACCTGATCGTCGCCTCGCGCGACCTCACCGTCTTCCGCCATCTGCACCCCGTGCGGGCCGCCGACGGCACCTGGTCCACCCCGGTCGACCTGCCCGCGGCCGGCGGCTACCGGGTCTTCGCCGACTTCAAGCCGGCGGGCGGCGACGCCCTCACCCTCGGCGCCGACCTCGCCGTCTCCGGCCCGTACCGGCCGGCCGCACTGCCCGAGACCGGTGCCACCGCACGGGTCGACGGCTACGAGGTGCGTCTCGACGGCACGCTCACCCCCGGGCGGGACAGCGAGCTCACGCTCACCGTGACCCGCGCCGGCCGGCCGGTCCGCGACCTCCAGCCCTACCTCGGCGCCTACGGCCACCTGGTCGCCCTGCGCTCCGGAGACCTCGCCTACCTCCACGTCCACCCGAACGGGGAGCCCGGCGACGGCACGACGCGACCGGGCCCCCGGATCTCCTTCACCGCCGTGGCGCCGAGCGCCGGCGCCTACCGCCTCTTCCTCGACTTCAAGCACGAGGGCAAGGTCCGCACGGCGGCCTTCACGGTCCACGCGGGCGGCACCACGCCCACCACGTCCACCGTGCGCGAGGAAGCGCCCGGCCATGCCCACTGAGCCGCCGGACCGGCGGCCGGCGTCGGCGTCGTTGTCAGTGGGGTGCTGCATGATGCGGCATAACTGATCAACGACGTGGAAAGGGCAGGGGATGATCCTGTCGCACCGCAGCCGGTCCCTCGCCCCCGTCGGCCCTGCCGCCGCCGACCTTCTGCGCATCATCTCCGACCCGGCGACGGCCGTCTTCCTCACCGTGCACACCGGCGGCCGCCGCCGGTACGGCTACTGGCGCCCGCTCGACGGCCGCGGCGGCACGGGCGGCGGCTACGTGGCCCTGCCCACCGACGCCTGTGACACCCTGCACCGCGCCGGGCGGATCATCCTCGGCGAGCCCCTCGTCGACCCGGCCAAGACGACGTACCGGGTCCGCCCGGCGGCCGCGAGAGCACGAGCGCGCGCGGCCTGACGCACGGGTGGCACCTCCGGCGGCGCCCCCGGTGGAGCGCATGTCGTCCGGCCCGGGGCTGGACCCGGCCGCGGGGCATGCCGGAGACTGAACGCACCGCGGGAGGTGACCGTGCTGACGCAAGTGCGCACGCAGCTGGGGCAGGCCCTGTTCCGCCGGGTGGCAGGGCCGGACGGGCCGAGCACCCGCGCCCGCATCCACCACACCCCCGGCCCGCGCTGGTTCGCCGCCGACCGCCCCATCCGCACCGTGCACGGCGACGCGTCCATGTTCATCGGCGGCCTCGGCGCCCTGCTGCTGCAGTCCCTGCACCCGCTCGCCATGGCGGCCGTGGCCGCGCACTCCGGCTTCCGCGGCGACCCCTGGGGCCGCCTCCAGCGCACCAGCACCTTCCTGGCCGTCACCACCTACGGCACCGCCGTCGACGCCCAGCGGGCCGTCGACCACGTCCGCGCCGTCCACGACAGGATCCGCGGCACCACACCCGACGGGACGCCGTACCACGCCGCCGACCCCCACCTGCTCGGCTGGGTCCACGCCGCCGAGACCGACACCTTCCTGCGTGCCCACCAGCGTTTCGGCGCCCACCCGCTGGACGCCGCCGGCTACGACGCCTACGTCGCCGACACCGCACGCGTCGCCGAGGCGCTCGGTGTGCCCGACCCGCCCCGCGACCGGGAAGAGCTGACGGCCGTACTGGAGGCCTACCGGCCCGAACTGCGGGCCACCGCCGAAGCCCGGGCCGCGGCACGCTTCCTGCTGCTGAACCCGCCCCTGCCGCTCGCCGTCCGGCCGCTGTACGCCCCGCTCGCCGCCAACGCCGTGGCCCTGCTGCCGCCCTGGGCGCGCACCCTGCTGTGGCTGCCCCGGCTGCCCCTCGTCGAGGAGCTCACGGTACGCCCGGCCGGCGAGGCCGTGACCCGCACCATCCGCTGGGCCATGCACCCCGTGCGCTCCCAGGGCGGCCCCGCATAGCCGTCCCCTATACCCGGCATTGGCAATTCGCCCGTAGCTGTCGGACCACGGGCCGGGTGAGGGTGGCGGGGAGGCTATCCCACCGGCTGTGAAGGAGCGGCACATGGCTGTGACAGCGAGAGACATCCGGTTCGAGGTGGCGGGGCGACTGACGGGGAACTTCATCGGCGGGCAGTGGACCGACGCCCAGTCCGGGCAGCGCCGCGCCGATGTGAACCCGGCCGACCTCTCCGACGTCCTCGGCGAGTTCGCGGAATCCGGCGGCACCGACGTCGACCTCGCCGTCGATCACGCACGGCGGGCCCTGGACGGCTGGCGCGGTCGCGGTCCCATCGCCCGGGCAGCGTTCCTCACCGGGGCACTGCGCGTGCTGCACGAGCGGTCCGAGGACCTCGCGTACGCCATCACCCGCGAGCAGGGCAAACTGCTGAAGGAGGCGCGCGGCGAGGTGCAACGGGCCCTCGCCGTACTGGAGTTCACGGCCGGTCAGGCGCGCCTCCTCGGCGGGGTGACCGCGCCGGCGGAGGAGGAGCGGACCTTCGCCTACACCTTCCGCCGGCCGATCGGCGTGGTCGGGCTCGTCTCCCCGTGGAACTTCCCCCTCGCCATCCCGATGTGGAAGGTGGCGCCCGCGCTCCTCGCCGGGTGCACGGCGGTGCTGAAGCCGTCGCCGCTGACCCCGCTCACCGCGGCCCTGCTGGTGGACGCCTTCCACGAGGCGGGCCTGCCCGACGGGGTGCTCAACCTGGTGCAGGGCGACGCGGCGGCCGGCGAGGCGCTGGTCGCCAACCCCGCGGTGGCCGGCATCAGCTTCACCGGATCGCTCGCCATCGGCACCGCGATCCACACCGGCGGCGCCCACCGGTTGCTGCGCACCCAGCTGGAGCTGGGCGGCAAGAACGCGGTCGTGGTGTGCGACGACGCAGACCTCGACAAGGCCGTGGACGCCGTGGTGCACGGGGCGTTCGGGCAGGCCGGGCAGCGGTGCTCGGCGACCAGCAGGGCCGTGGTCGACGTGCGGGTGCGCGAGGAGTTCCTGGCGCGACTGGTCGCCCGGGTCGCGGGGCTGCGTGTCGGACCGGGGCACGACCCGGCGTCCCAGCTGTGTCCCGTGGTCAATGCCGACCGGATGGAGGCGGCCCTCGCCGCGGTCGCCGGGGCCCAGCGCAACGGCGGGAAGGTGCTGTGCGGCGGTGTCCGCGAGGAGCGCGCCGGCCTGCCCGAGGGCTGCTATGTGCAGCCCACCGTGATCCGTGACGTGCCGTGGGACGCCGAACTGGCGCAGGAGGAGGTGTTCGGGCCGGTCCTCGCCGTGGTGGACGCGGACGGCTTCGACGACGCCCTGCGCATCGCCAACTCGGTGAAGTACGGCATGTCCGCGACGGTGTTCACCGCCTCGCAGTCCCGGGCGTTCGAGGCCTTCGACCGGTTCGAGGCGGGCATGCTGCACGTCAACCGGCCGGGCGTGGGCGCGTACGCGCATCTGCCGCACACCGGCGCCAAGGCCAGCCAGTACGGCCCGCCGGAGTGCTCCCCGGAGGTCTTCGACTTCTACACCGAGTGGCGTTCGGCCTGCATCTCCTACTGACACAGCGCGAAGGGCCGGTGCTCCGCGCGGGAGCACCGGCCCTTCTGCCGCCCCCGCCGCTAGCGGGCCAGGGTCTCCTCCGCCAGCCCGAAGGACAGCGTCATCCCCGCGCCGCCGACGCCGTTGACGACGGTGACACCGGGCTCGGGCCGCACGACCAGTTCGGTACGGCCGTCGCGCAGGGACGGGTAGTAGCCCACCCACCGCTCGGTGACCTGCGCCTCGGGCGGACGTACGGTGAAGGCGTCCAGGTAGTCGAGGACGGCGTCGTCGACCGCGCCGTCCGCGAACGGCGGATGCGTGGCCCCGTAGGCGTGCGAGTCGCCGAGGGTCAGACGCCCGTCGGCGGTCTGCGAGACCAGCACATGGATGCCGCGCTCGCGGTGGAACGGCAGCTCGCGGCCCATCCGTTCGCCGAGCGCGGCCCGTGAGGGACAGCCCTCGAACGCCGCGTAGTGCAGCAGCGTGAGACCGCCGCACAGCATCGGGCCGAGGGCCCGCCCGCCGGCCAGCGGCGCGGTGCGCATCATCTGGAGCTTGCAGCGCACCAGGCCACTGCCGGCGAACACCTCCGGGTACAGGGAAGCGAAGTCGTTGCCGGAGCAGACGTACACCTCCTCGCACCGCCACTCACCGGCCGTGGTGGAGACCGCCGGCAGGGATATCCCGCGCACATGGGTGCCGAACCGGAACTCCACGGCGTACTCCGCCGCCAGATACTCCGCGACGGCGGGGATCGCGCGGCGCGGGTCGACATTCACCTCGGTCGGGCTCCACAGGGCCGCCCGCAGACCGTCACGGCGTACGAAACCGGAGCGTGCGGCGGTCTCGTCGGCGGTGAGCATCCGGGCGCCGCGCTCCCGCGCCGGAGCGCTCAGCTGAAGGAACTCCTCCAGCACGGCCACCTCGTCCTCCTGGTGGGCCAAGTGCAGCGAGCCGGTCTCCGCGGCCCACAGCCCGGTCTTCGCGGCGATCTCCAGCCACACCTCGCGGCTGCGCAGCGCCCGCTCGTAGACCTTGCCGCGCTGCTGCCCGACGGCCCAGACCATGCCGAAGTTGCGGATGGAGGCGCCGACGGCGAAGTCGTCGCGTTCGAAGACGACGACCTTGCGGCCGAGCCGGGCGGCGGCCAGGGCGTGCGCCAGGCCGACGATGCCGGCGTCGACGACTACGGTGTGCGTGTGCTGGCGTTTCATGAATGCCTCACTTCGCAGGGGTCCATGGAGGGCAGAAGGGTCACGGGGCCACGGCCGGGCGCGGACGGCGGTTCCACTGCGGGGCCATGACCACCCCGGCGAGCGCCGCGGCGACGGCGAACAGCGTGAACAGGGCCGAGGCGGACAGGAATCCGGGCAGCAGGCCACCGAGGATCGCGCCGACGGAACCGCAGCCGTTGACCAGGCCGGCGGCGGTGCCCGCGCCTTCCTCGGTGCCGAAGTCCACCGCGGCGACACAGGAGATCATCGAGTCGGCGGCGTAGACGGCCAGCCCGATCACGGCGAGCACCGCAACCATGACCGGGATGCTGTCGGTCGAGGTGAGCGGCATGAACAGCGCCAGCACCACGGTGAGCAGGGCCAGTGAGAGCACGCACGCGGGCACCCGCCGGGAGGCGAACAGCCGGTCGGACACCCAGCCCACCGCGATCGGGGCGAGCACACCGGCCGCGCCGAACGCGACCGGGATGAACGTCGCGCCCGCGTTGTCGATCTCCGGCAGCCGCCGGCTGACCAGCACCGGACCCCACAGCAGGATCGCGTACCGGGCCGGCTTGAGGAGGAAGTACGCGGCACCCAGGGTGAGCACCATGGGGTCGCGCAGGGTTCTGCGGTACAGCGCAGGACTTCGCCGCGGCGTGCCGTGGGCGGGCCGCTCTGCCGGTGCGTCGGCGCCCTCGGGCGCGTTGCGCTGGAAGAGGACGAACAGCACCAGGACGACGGCGAGGGTCGCCGCGCCCGCGAAGAAGGCGACATGCCAGCTGTCGAACACGGAGTAGGCGAGCCAGCCCAGGAACGGCGGAGCCACCAGCGCGCCGAAGGCATAGTTGGTGGACCAGATGCCGAGCACCCGTCCGCGTCGCTCGACGGGGTAGAAAGCGCCCATGTTCTTGCACAGCGGTGCCCAGCCGGTGGACTGGGCGAGGCCTTGGACCACCATCGCCCCGCCGAAGACGAGCAGCGCGCTGGAGGCGCCCATCACACAGGAGGCGCCGATCGCACCGATCATCCCGCCGATGACGACGACCCGCGGGCCGAAGCGGTCGGCCCACGTGCCCCACAGGAACTGCCCGCCGGCGTAGGCGGCGAGATAGACCGCGTCGATCACGCCGAGGGCGTGCTCCGTGAGCGTGGTGGAGACCAGCGGGTCGTCGAGGATGCCGAGCTTGGCGACGGAGAACGCCTGCCGGACGAAGTAGAACGCCGCGTAGGCGATCCAGGTGACGGCGAAGATCCGCCGGCGCGTCCGCCGGCTCACCAGGTGCGGGTGGACGGCCCGTTGGGCCTCTCTCGTGGTGACGGGCGGTTCGGTCTCGGCCATGGTGTGGGTCCATTCCTCTGGGGAGCGGATGGGCTCGGCCCGGGCACGCCGGCGCGAAGGGGGGAGCAACGCCTACGGCGGCGGGTACGGCGCGGCCCCGGCGCGCACCTCGGCGGCGCGCCGGGGCCGGGACGGTGACCGCCCCCGGGGTCACCGGTCGTGGGCCGGGGGCGGTGAGTTGGCCGTGGGGGGTCGGCGGCGGCGGATCAGGCGGGGAGCGGCTCGCCCGCGGCCAGGTGGCAGCCGATCCAGTACGCGTCGAAGTTGCGCAGCCGGTGTCCGGCCGGCAGCTCGACGCGGCGGTTGACGAGGACGGGGACGCGCTGCTCGGAGAGGCCGCCGTGGGAACGCAACGGCTCGGTGAAGCCGGAGATGTCGTGCCGGGCAGGCGTGGTGCCGAGCACGGTGTTGCGTGCGGCGATCACGACGAGGTCGCCGATCCGGTCCCCCGGCAACTCGAAGCGCGCACAGGCCTCCTCGCGGGTGAGCACGGTGTCGATGCCGTCGACGGCGGCGAGTTCACCGAGCAGCGCGGCCCGGTCGGCACCCTCCGGCAGGTGCACGGTGGCGTAGGAGCCGAGCGCTCCGTGGTGGACGGTGTACGGGTCGGTGATCGGCAGCACCACCCGGCTCGCCCCGGCGCCGGTGCGGGCGTCGAACCAGTCCTGCAGGAAGACGACCTGGGCCTCGCCGTCACCGTCGGACTTGGCGTTCATGCCGTGGTCGGCGGTGACGACCAGCACCGCGCCGAGGGCGTCGATACGGGCGAACCAGCGGTCCAGCATGGCGTAGAAGCGGTTGGCGACGGGGGAGCCGGGTGCGTGCTTGTGCTGGATGTAGTCGGTGAGGGACAGGTACATCAGATCGGGCCGGTCGCGTTCCAGCACGTCACAGCCCGCGGCCAGCACCAGCTCGCTCAGCTCCGCGCTGTACACGGACGGCAGCTCGAAACCGGTGGACTCGAGGACCTTCTCGATGCCGTTCTCGGCGAGAGTGACCCGGTCGGCCTTCTCGGCGGAGAAACAGATGCCGCCCTCGGCGAGGCCGTGCCCGAGCAGCCGGCGCAGCTTGTCCTTGGCGGTGATGACGGCGACCTTGGCGCCGGTGTGCGAGAACGCGGCGAACAGCGTCGGCGCCCGCAGCAGTTCGGGCGCGTTCATCATGACCTCCTCGCCCGCGTCGGCGTCGTAGAAGTAGTTGCCGCAGATGCCGTGCACGGCCGGCGGCACCCCGGTCGCGATGGACAGGTTGTTGGGATTGGTGAAGGACGGCATGGTGCACGTGCCGCGCAGGTCGCTGCCGCGCGCGAGCATCGCCTCCGTGAACGGCATCAGACCGTCGGCGACGGCCCGCTCGTGATACGCGTCCTCGCTGCCGTCGACGCAGACCACCACGACCGGGCGGCCGGGGCGCGGGTAGCTGCGTCCGTTGAGGGTCAGCCGGCCGTCGGCGGTGGTCCGCCACGCGGTGTCGGCGACAGGATTCATGTACGTCCACCCCTGTGGGTCGAAGGTGCGGAAGGCCGTCGGGCCTGCCTCGCTGTCATGGGTACCACCGGGCTTCGGCGGCGCAGAACCACGAAGTTCGCTATGGCCGCCATAGCCGTGCGGCCCCGCGGAACCACCTGGTGAACGGGCCTGTCCGCGTGCGGCGGGTGTGGGTTACGCTCGGCCGGCCGTTGATCTTCCGGCTCGGGAGGAGACATGGAGCTCAACCTGCACCGCCTGTGGATCTTCCTGAAAGTGGTGGAGCACCAGGGGTTCTCCGCCGCGGCCCATGAGCTGTACATGAGCCAGCCCTCGGTCTCCAACCAGGTACGGCGCCTGGAGCAGTCCCTGAAGGTGACGCTGGTGGACCGGTCCGGAGCGCGGGCCCGGCCCACGGCGGAGGGCGAGGTGCTCGCCGCGTACGCCAAGCGCGTGTTCCTGCTGGCGGACGAGGCGGTGGCCGCGGTCCAGCAGGTCTCGTCGCTGGAACACGGACGGCTGCTGGTGGGCGGCTCCACGACCGTCGGCACCTATCTGCTGCCGGCCCTGCTGTCCCGCTTCCGCGAGCGCTACCCGGGGGTGGAGTGCGATGTGTTCGTCGGCAACAACCGGGCCGTCGCCGAGCGGCTGCTCGCCGGGGACATCGGGATCGCGGTGGTCGCGGGCGGCCCGTCCGGCACCCAGCTGCTGGTGGAACCGGTGCTGCGGGAGCAACTGGTCCTGGTGGCCCGGGCCGGCCATCCGCTCGCCGGGCGCGGCGGCCCGCTCGAGCCCCGGCTGCTCGCGGGGGAGCGGTTCCTGATGCGGGAACCGGGCTCGCACACCCGCACCGAGCAGGAGCGCGTCCTGGACGCGTGGGGCCTCGCGCAGAGCGTGTCCCGCTCCGACGTGTGGGGTCCCGAAGCCGTCAAACAGTGCGTGGCCGCCGGGCTCGGCATCGCGCTGATCTCGGAGCACGCGGTCGTCGACGACGTCGAACGCTCCGGCGCGCTCGCCGTGCTGGCCGTCCGCCCGGAGCCCGAGCCCCGCCCGGTGTCCCTGGTGCGCCGCCGAGACCGCCTGCTGTCCCCGGCCGAACGCGCCTTCGTCCACCTGCTGCGCTCGCCGGGCAGCAGCTGGCCGCGCGAACTGGCCCACGAGGAGCAGCGAGCAGCGACGCACGACGGCCCCGAGCGCGGGCCCGGCTGAGGTCGGCCGCCCGCGCGTCGACGCCCCGACGGCGGTGCGCGACGCCGGTGCGGCGGGCACCGGAGGCGGGCGACGCGGGGGACGGTGGTAGTGCGCGACGGCCGCGCGGCGGGCACCGGATGAGCGCGACGGCCGGGACGGTGGCGGTGCGCGGCGCCCGCGCGGCAGGCACCCGAAGGCGGGCGAGGCCCGGGACCTGCGTCCGTCAGCGCCCTGCCGCGTCGAGTACGGCGGCGTGGACGGCGCGGGCCAGGCGGGCGCCCCACAGGGAGCGCGGACCGGCGAAGGGGTGGGCCTCCTCGCCGGCTCGCGGCGTCCGCGCGGCGACGCACACCGCGTCGGTGGGGGTGCCCGAGCAGTCGTACCCCGCGTCCAGCAGCGCCTGCACCTTCGCCTCCGTCGCGGTGGCCACCGCGTTGACCAGCGCGGCGTCGGTCAGCGCGACGGGCAGCGCGACGACGATGTTGACCGTGCCCGGCGGCGCCGGCACGACTGCGCCCTCGGCGGGTGAGGCCGCCCAGCCCCGCACCCCGAGCCCCGCCGTGACCACCGCCTCCACACCCCCGTCGCACGCCTGACCGGAACGGGAGACGTCGGCGGCCGTCAGCAGACCCACCCCGGGCCCCCGCACCCCGGCCTCCGCGGCCAGCTCGGCGAGGTGACGGTCGGGATCCGTGCGCCGGTACCCGTGCGACACCTGCGCGTTGAGCACCCAGCACCGCTCCCCGACGCCACCGCCGAGGACGGCGCTGCTGATCATCCGCCAGCCCGGCCCGGCCCGCCACACCAGCGCGTGCAGCCGGTCGCCGCCCTCCCAGCGGGCCCACGGCCGCACGGGCAGCAGCGCGGAAGCGGAACGGGACGGGGGCACGACGACACTCACCGGACGGGACTCCTCGCGGGACGGGGACCAGGTGATCGTACGGGGGCGCCCGGACCGGACGGGCGGGGCCGGTCCCACCGGCTCGGCGGGCGGACCGCCGGTCGGCAAAACCGCATGCGTGCGGCCGTCGGCCGTGGCACGCTCCGTCGGTGAATCGTGAACAGATCTCCCGACTCGCCCACGCGGACCACCCCATCGCGGCCCCGCTCGACGACGAAGCCGTACGACGGCTTCTCGACCGTGCCGTCCCGCGCGCCGACGCCCGCGTCCTCGACCTCGGCTGCGGCGGCGCGGAGTGGCTGCTGCGCGCCCTGCGCGCACACCCCCGGCTACGGGCGGAGGGCGTCGACATATCCGAACGCGGGCTCGCGCACGCCCGTGAACGCGCGAGCGATCTCGGCGTGGACGAGCGTCTCGTGCTCCACCACCAGGACGCCACCGACTTCACCGCGGCCGACCCCTTCGACCTGGTGATCAGCGTCGGTGCCACCCACGCCTTCGGCGGCCTGCTCGCCACCCTGGCCGCCGCCCGCAAGCACCTGGCCCCCGGCGGACGTGTCCTGGTCGGCGACGGCTTCTGGGAGCGTGAGCCCGGCCCCGACGCCGTCGAAATGCTCGGCGACCTGGACGACCTGCCGACCACCGTCGACCGGATCGTGGCCGACGGCTGGACCCCCGTCCACGCCCACATCAGCACGCGGCACGAACTGGACGCCTACGAGTGGTCCTGGACCGGCTCCCTGGCCGCATGGGCACTGGACCACGCCGGCGATCCGGGCAGCGCCCAGGCCCTGGAGGCGGCCACCACGCACCGGAGCGAGTGGCTGAACGGCTACCGCGACGCCTTCGGCTTCGTCACGCTGGTCCTGCGGCCGACCCCCGAACCGCTGCGCTGACGTCACTCCCGGCGCTCACGGCGCGGCGGGTCCGCGCCGTCCGATCCGCAGCCCCGGCCGACGCTGATGGACCGTCAGGTAGTGCAGCCCGCTGCCGCCCGCGGCCAGGCTGCGGCTGCTGCCCCGGGGCAGCCACACCAGCGCCCCTTCCCGGACCTGCTCGTCCGCACCGCCGCCGCTGACGGTGCCCTCGCCCGCGACCACCAGGAGCAGCACGTCCAGGTCGGGTTCGACATGGGTGTCCACGCTCCGGCCCGGCGGCAGATGGACCACATTGGCGTCCAGCTGCCGCCCGGCCTCCGCGAGCTTCCACGACACACCGGGCGCGGCACCGGGCACGGCCAGAGCCCGTACGTCGCACAGTGTCCGCGGCACGGGCGGCTCACCCCGCCGGTCCGCGGCGTCCTCCGTCTCAGCCATCGGCGGTGCTCCTTCCTCGGCCGTCCCGGCCTGATCCTCGGCCCGTCGCACGCGGTGGCCGTCCGCCCCATCTTCCGCCACGGAATCCGGCGGCACCCGCCCGGGCCGGGTGCCCGGCCCGTCGCGGCTCGATCATGAGAGTGTGAGAACCGGTCAAGTCCGAGGTTCGAACGGGGGAATGCCACGTGCCGGCGGGGGAGCCACACGCCAGGGAACAGCCACAGGTCACGGGAACGCGACAGGCCACAGCAGCGCGACAGGCCACAGGAACGCGACAGGTCACGGCGGAACGACAGGCCACGGACGGGCACAACGCGTCCGCGGCGAGCGGCGGGACACCGAGGCCGCCCGACGGGCCACCGCGGCTGACTCGGATGCACCGGATTCTGATCGGTGTGGTCGTGTCCGGCGCCCTGATCATCGCGGGAATCGGCTTCGCCGGTTCCTACGCCGCCGTGCGGGAACTGGCGATCAAGAAGGGCTTCGGGAACTTCTCCTACGTCTTCCCGATCGGCATCGACGCCGGCATCTGCGTCCTGCTCGCGCTGGACCTGCTGCTGACCTGGATCCGCATCCCCTTCCCGCTGCTGCGCCAGACCGCCTGGCTGCTCACCGCCGCCACCATCGCCTTCAACGGCGCGGCCGCCTGGCCCGACCCCCTCGGCGTCGGCATGCACGCCGTCATCCCCATCCTGTTCGTCGTCTCCGTCGAGGCCGCCCGGCACGCCGTCGGCCGCATCGCCGACATCACCGCCGACCGCCACATGGAGGGCGTGCGGCTCATGCGCTGGGTCCTCTCCCCGCTGCCCACCTTCCTGCTGTGGCGCCGCATGAAACTGTGGGAACTGCGCTCCTACGAACAGGTCATCAAGCTCGAACAGGAACGCCTCGTCTACCAGGCCCGCCTGCGCTCCCGCTTCGGCCGCGCCTGGCGCCGCAAGGCCCCCGTCGAATCCCTCATGCCGCTGCGCCTCGCCCGCTACGGCGTCCCCCTCTCCGAGACCGCACCCGCCGGCCTCGCCGCAGCCGGCATCGGCGCGGCGGCCGACCGTACCGCAGCGCCGGGCCTCGCACCCGTGCTCCCCGCCGCTCCCGTGGCCGAGACGGTACGCCGCATCCGCCGGGGCGCGGGCGAGCTCCGGTTCGCCCTGCCGGCGCCGCCCGCCGTCCCCGAGCCGGCCGAGGAGCCCGCGGAGCCGGAGTCGCCGTTGCGCCCGGGTGAGACGCCGGACGCGGCGGCGGACCGGTTCGCGGACGCCTACCGGGCCTTCGTCGACCGCTTCCGGGTCACGCCGACGACCGCCCAGTGGGCCTTCTGGCTGCACGACGGCTACGGCACGTCCACCACGTCGGGCACCCCGTTCCCGGAGGCATCCCTCGGCCCGCTGCTGCAAGCCCTGCGCCGACGCCACGGGGCCGACCCCGAGGAGCCCGCCCCCGCCGCCACGGCCGCCACCGCCCGCGACCGCGCCTATGCCGAGGCCCGGCCCTAGACAGCGACGGCAGGCCGGGGAAGGGCACGGACGGGCCGGCACGCCTTTCCCGCCGTCGTTCCGAGAGGGACCCTGGTGACGGGCGGAGAGGTGCGTCTTCCGCCC
Source organism: Streptomyces sp. NPDC104814 (assembly GCF_055583185.1). Lineage (NCBI taxonomy): Bacteria > Bacillati > Actinomycetota > Actinomycetes > Kitasatosporales > Streptomycetaceae > Streptomyces > Streptomyces sp. NPDC104814. The sequence goes on from NZ_JBVJOL010000001.1 coordinate 1,467,794, forward strand.
GGGCCCGACCTCCGGGGCGGGCCCGGGGGCGGCCCCGTCCTTCGCGCACGCACCGGATGGCCAGGGAGGTGAGGCCGTGATCAGATCGGTCGTGGCCGGCGTGGACGATTCACGCGAGGGCAGCGCGGCGGCGGACTGGGCGGCGCGGGAGGCCCTGCGCCGAGGCGTTCCCCTGCGCCTCGTCCACGCCTGGGAAGGTGGTCTGCCGGAGGGCGGCGCCGACAGTGCCGTGCCCGGACTGCGGGCTGCGCAGCAGCACGCCCGCCAAGTGCTGCACCACGCGCTGGAGCAGCTGGGCCGGCGCTATCCGGGGCTGGCCGTCTCCGCCGAGCAGGTCGCCGGACCGCCTGCCACGGTGCTGCTCGCAGAGGCGCAGGGCGCCGACCTGCTCGTGATCGGCAGCCAGGGAAGCAGCGGGCTGAGCGGCTTCGTCTCCGGCGCGGTCGCCATGGCCGCCGCGGCCCGCATGGAACGGCCGATCGTGCTGGTCCGGGCCGACGAGACCGCGGAGGCCGAGCATCTGCGCGACGCCCACGGGCAGCCGTCGCACCGCACCCCGTTCCGTGACGTCACAGTCGCCGTCGACGTGGACGGCGTCTACGAGGAAGTGCTGGACTTCGCCTTCCGCGCCGCCGAGTTGCGCCCGGCCCCGCTGCGGGCGGTGCACGCCTGGCACGTGCCGTACTCCCCGGGCCTCACGGCCGCCGAGCAGCGCGCCCGGGCCAGGGCGCTCGCCGAGGACGAACTGGCGCGACTCCTCGCGCCCTGGCGGAAGAGGTTCCCGGCGGTCGCCGTCCGGGAGAACCTGCACGAAGGACGGCCGGCCCATGTCCTCGTCCGAGCGGCGGGCGGAGCGGGACTGGTCGTCGCGGGCATCCGCAGGCGCCACACGCCCGCCCGCCCGCGCACCGGGCCGGTCGCGCACGCGCTGATCCACCACGTGCGGTGCCCGGTCGCGCTGGTCCCGCACGCGTGAGCGCCGAGGCCCGCGCCGACGCCGGCGCCGACCGGCCGGCGGCCGCCCCGGCCCCGTACCGCCTCCGGACGCGGCGGCGGTACGCGCGTCACAGGCCGGCCGCGTGATCCGGGACGTAGGTCCGCAGCTCGCGCGGCGGGCGCTCGTACCCCGTGGACGGCGGCCGCTCCGGCAGTTCGAGCGAGGGCTCCGGCACTCCGTGGTACGGAACCGACTCGAGCAGGTGGGCGATCATGTTGAGCCGGGCCCGCCGCTTGTCGTCGCTCTCGACGACGTACCAGGGCGACTCCGGGATGTCGGTGTGCACCATCATGTCGTCCTTGGCCCGTGAGTACGCCTCCCAGTGGGTGATCGACTCCAGGTCCATCGGGGACAGCTTCCAGCGGCGCAGCGGATCCTCCAGCCGCTTGCGGAACCGCTCCTGCTGCTCGGTGTCGCTCACCGAGAACCAGTACTTGCGCAGCAGGATGCCGTCCTCCACCAGCATCCGCTCGAAGATGGGGCACTGGTGCAGGAAGCGCTGGTGCTCCTCCTTCGTGCAGAAGCCCATCACATGCTCCACACCGGCGCGGTTGTACCAGGACCGGTCGAACAGGACGATCTCCCCGGCGGCGGGCAGGTGCGTCACATACCGCTGGAAGTACCACTGGGAGCGCTCGCGCTCGGTCGGCGTGGGCAGGGCCGCGATGCGCGCGACGCGCGGGTTGAGATGCTCGGTGACCCGTTTGATGGTGCCGCCCTTCCCGGCGGCGTCCCGGCCCTCGAAGACGACGACCAGCCGGGCCCCCTCGGCCCGCACCCACTCCTGCAGCCGCACCAACTCCGTCTGGAGCCGCAGCAGTTCCTGCTCGTAGACCTTGCGCGGCACCTTCGCCACCTGCCAGTCGGCCATGTCGCCCGCCTTCCCGGCCCCAGCCCGGGACCCGCCGCCGTGGACGCTCGCAGTGTAGGCACCCGGGCCGCGCCGGCGCCCGCAGAACGGGCACCGCACCTCAGGCCCGCGGCCCGCCCGCGGTGCGCGGTGGCGGTGCGCGAGCCCGGCGGCCGCGATGGCAGGATCGGCCGGATGAGCATGAAGCGAGAGGAGCGGCCCGTCGCCCTGGTCACCGGGTCCACGTCGGGGATCGGGGAGGCCGTGGCACGGCGGCTGGCGGCGGACGGCATGCGGGTCGTGGTGCACTCACGGCGCAGCACGGAGACGGGGGAGGAGCTGGCGGCCGAGCTCGGCGGGACGTATCTGCGCGCCGACCTCGCCGTGGCGGACGAGGCCCGGGGACTGGCCGAGGCGGCCTGCGACCGGTACGGACGGCTGGACGTCCTGGTGAACAACGCCGGCATCAGCCGGCCCATCCCGCACCACGACCTGGCCGCGGCCGCCCCCGAGGAATGGCGGGAGGTGCTGGAGGTCAACCTGATCGCACCGTGGGTGCTGTGCACAGCGGCGCTTCCGGCGTTGCGCGCGGCGCCGTCCGGCGGCAGCATCGTGAACATCACCAGCCATGCCGGGGTGCGCCCCAAGGGCTCGTCGGTGCCGTACGCGGCGAGCAAGGCCGCGCTGAACCACGTGACCCGGCTGCTCGCGGCCGCGCTCGCCCCCGGCGTGCGGGTCAACGCGGTGGCGCCGGGCCTGGTGGACACACCCATGACGAAGGACTGGGCCGACGCCCACACGCTGTGGCGCGAGCGCGCCCCCATGGGCCGACCGGCCCGCCCCGCCGACGTGGCCGGCCTCGTGGCATCCGTGATCGCCAACGGCTACCTCACCGGCGAGGTCATCCTGCTCGACGGAGGCCTGAACCTGACCTGACGCCGGCTGCCGGGCCGAAGCCCTGCTCGGTCGTGCCCCGGCCGCCGGATCCGCCCCGGCGGCCGGGGTCGGCTGAGGGCGACCCGGGCGCGGTCCGCTCGGCGCCGGAAGCGGCAGAGGCACGGCCGCCGCGCCCCGGGCCCTGGCAGACCGAACGACCCGCCTCGCGCGAGGAGTTCAGCCGGTGGACGGCGGCCGTGCCGCCCTCGGGCGCCTGCTCGGCGGTGGGCCGCCGCGGTGAGACGGCGGAGCTCGGCGCGGGCCGACGGTCGCCGGCCCAGGTCAGGGCCCCGCCGGGGCCGGGACCCCGCGCGGTAGCGTGGTGATCATGGTGGACTGGGAGCTGCGCCCGGCGTCGATGGCCGACATCGATGCGGCGGTGGAACTGCGTGCGGCGGCGATGAGGCCGGATCTGGAGCGTCTCGGGCGGTACGACGAGCACCGCGTGCGGCAGCGCCTGCGTGACCGGTTCGAGCCGGCGCACACCTGGGTCGTCGAGGTGGACGGCGTCATGGCCGGCTGCGTGGCGCTGCGGCCGGCCGAGGACGCCCACTGGCTGGAGCACTTCTTCCTCGCCCCGCGACTGCAGGGCCACGGCATAGGCTCCGCCGTGCTGCGCCGGTTGCTGGAGCGGACCGACCGCGCGGGCGTCCCCGTCCGGCTGAACGTGCTGCAGGGCAGCGCGGCCCGCCGGCTGTACGAGCGGCACGGGTTCGCCATGGAGCGCGAGGACCCCGTGGACGTGTGGATGGTGCGCGCGCCGGTTCAGCTGCCGGCCCGCGCCTGACCGTACGTCAGGCCAGCTCGCCCAGCGCCTCCCAGGTGCGCAGCCGGTCGTCGGGGCCGCCCAGCTCGCCGGCGGCGACGACGACCTCCGTGGCCCCGGCGTCGCGGTAGCGGCGTACCGTCTCGGCGAGGTGCTTCTCGTCGCCGATGGCCGCCAGTTCCGCCGGGTGCGTGGCGCCGGACTGCTCGATGACCCGGGCGTAGGACGGGATCTGCCGGTAGAAGCCGAGTGCCTCGTGCGCCGCGGCCCGGACCCGCTCGGGGTCGGCGGTCACCACCCCCGGCACGAAGGCGACGACCCGCGGGCGGGGCCGTCCCGCCTCCTCGGCGGCGCGGGTGAGCTCCGGCACGATGTGCTGCTCCAGGGCCCGCGGCCCGGCCAGGTACGGCAGGATCCCGTCGGCGAGCCGACCGCTGACCCGCAGGGCCTGCGGCCCCATCGCGGCCACGAGCAGCGGTACGACGGGCTCGGCGCCCGGCACGGTCGCGGGCAGCGGCGTGCGGGCGGTGATCAGTTCGCCCTCGAAGTCCGCGCGGCCGGTGTCGACCAACTGCCGCAGCGCCAGCAGGAATTCGCGCAGCCGGCCGACGGGCCGCTCGAAGGGCAGCCCGAAGGCGCCTTCCGTGAACAGTTTCGTGCCGAGGGCCAGACCGAGGTGGTAGCGCCCACCGGTCGCGGCCTGCACCGTCTGCGCCTGGCTCGAGACGAGCAGCGGATGCCGGCCGAACACCGGAAGCGCGGATGTGCCCAGGTGGATGTCGGGCACCTCGCGGCCCACGATCGCGGCGATCGTGGGGGAGTCGTAGCCGAAGGTCTGGCCGAACCACACACTTCTGACGCCTGCCGCCCGCGCCTCGCGCGCCTGCCGCACCACCTCGTCCACGGTCAGCGCGGCACTGGGCGTGTCGATGGTCACTCCTACAGTCATGACGACGTCAACTCCCGCACGGCCAAGGCGATTCCGCTCCGCTCGTGAACTCTGTGTGTCGTCCCGCGTCCGCGGCCCCGGTCCCACCCGGGGGCAGCGCAGCGGGGACAGCGCCCATGTCCCGCACGCCCCCCGGCGGTGGCGCGTACTAGGGTCCCTGTCATGACCGAAGACTCCCTGCGCTCCGTCACCGTCGAGCGAACCGGCACCGGGCAGTTCACCGCGACCAACGCCCGCGGCGGGACGATCAGCTTCGCCACCGAGGGCGCCGCCTTCACCCCGGTCGAGCTGCTGCTCGCCGCGATCGGCGGCTGCACGGCCGTAGACGTCGACGTCGCCACCACCCGCCACGCCGAACCGGACCGCTTCGAGGTCACCGTCACAGGTCACAAGGTCAGCGACGAACAGGGCAACCGGCTGACCGACCTCGCCGTCACGTTCTCCGTCGTGTTCCCGGACGGCGAGGAGGCGGAGCGCGCCCGCGCGATCCTGCCGCGCGCGGTCAAGGCCTCCCACGACCGGCTCTGCACGGTCAGCCGCACCGTGGAGATCGGCACACCCGTCAGCACCACGATCCAGGAGGCATGACCCGGCCCGGGGTCTTCCCGCGACCGCCGATGAGTTTTCCCCTGGCCGGCAGTCGAAAAGACAGCTGGTGCGCATGACCCCCGCGAAAGCGGCGCGCGCACCGCACGCACCACGCATCATCCCCTGAGAAGCACGACCCGGAGGAACGACCATGCGCACCCTGATCAGCACCGCCTTCGTCTCGCTCGACGGTGTCGTGGAGGCCCCCGGCGGAGAGTCCGGTTACCGCAACGCCGGCTGGACCTTCAAGCACGTCGAGTTCCTTCCCGAGGCGTTCGGCATCAAGGGCCAGGAGCAGAAGGAGGCCACCGCGATGCTGCTGGGCCGGGTCAGCTACCAGGCGTTCAGCCCGGTGTGGCCGGACATGGCGGAATTCGCCGACTACAAGGTGATGCCGAAGTACGTCGTCTCGACGACCCTGACCGAGGACGACCTGGTCACCAACTGGGGTGAGACCACGATCCTGCGCTCGCTCGACGAGGTCGCCGCGCTGAAGGAGACCGAGGGCGGCCCCATCATCGTCCACGGCAGTGCCGAGCTGAACCACAGCCTGTCGGACGCCGGCCTGATCGACCGCTACCACCTGCTGGTCTTCCCGCTGCTCCTCGGCGCGGGCAAGCGCCTGTTCAGCGCGACGGACAAGGACGCCCAGAAGCTGAAGCTGGTCGAGCACGAGGCGTACGCCAACGGCCTGCAGAAGCAGATCTTCGACGTCGTCCGCTGACGGTCCGCCGGGCCGGCCGGCAGGTGTCCCAGGGGGCGGAGTTGTGCCACGTGATCACGTGCGCATAGGTTCCGCCCCATGGACATGACACGGAGGACGATCCTCAAGGGCATGGCCGCGGCACCGTTTGCCGCCGCCGCGGGCAGCGCGCTCTTCCCGGCAGTCGCCCAGGCGGCCACCATCGACGCGAGCCAGTTCGCCCTCACCTACCGCACCGGCAACAGCTACGGCGCCTACGCCGACCTCGTCGCCGGACTCGCCGGCAAGCTCCCCACCGTCGACGCCGCGGCGGTCATCGCCGACACCAACCGCAGCGCCACCCGCCTCACCAGCGCCCCCGGCACCGTGCAGGCGTTCGCGGCCGGCTTCACCTGGGAGAGCGGCGACCAGACGGTCGACTACTGGATTCCGCAGGGCGTCACCACCAGCGCCGACGCCTACGCCGACGGTCTCTACCCGTCGAACGGCTCGAACCGGGTCGTCGCGGTCTCCTGGTACTTCGAGACCGACCCGGACGGCGACGGCGTCGACGAGTACCCGATCGACAAGGGCGTGCGGCTGTCGTTCGTCGACACCACCAACGCCGCGGCACCGACCTACCGCCACGTCCTGCTCGTCGAGCCGGTGAAGACGTCCTCCGGCGAGTACTCCTTCAACCCCGTCCGCCGCCACGCCGGCGGCATCATGTGGTACGGCAACCTGCTGTACATGGTCGACACCTTCAAGGGGCTGCGGGTCTTCGACCTGACCAAGATGTTCACGGTCGACACCGCCGAGAAGGACGTGTGCGGCCTGCACACCGACGGCAAGTACTACGGCTACTCCTACCAGTACGTCCTGCCGCAGAGCGCCGCCTACGACAACTCCGGCAAGTACGTGCGCTACAGCGCCATCGGCCTCGACCGCGCCAGCAGCCCCGACTCCCTGGTGGTCGGCGAGTACTCGGTGTCCGGCAGCGTCGACTACACGGACGGCACGTTCAGCGGCACCGGCGTCGCCACGACCACGCCCAAGGTGGTCCGCTGGAACCTGGACTACACCAACCGGCAGATCTCCTCGCCCACCGCGTCCGAGGCCGTGACGGTCGCCCAGCAGAAGATCCAGGGCGTCGTCTCCCAGAACACCAAGCACTACCTCTCCACCAGCAACGGCTCCTCCGCCGGATCGCTGCGCACCTTCACCTCCGGCGCCTCCACCGCGAGCGCCGTGTGCAACCTGGCCGTCGGCTGCGAGGACCTCAGCTTCCACAGCAGCGCCACCACCGGCTGGGCCTACAGCGAGTCAGTGATCTGGAACCTCAGCGAGTACGCCGGGAAGCGGTACGTCTACGCCGTCCACGCCGACGGGTCGTAACCGCGCCGGACGGTCACGCTCCGGGGGTGGCGCGCTCCGCGCCACCCCGCCGGGACGCCCCTTTCGTCAGTGGACGGCTCGCTTCACCAGCTCGGCCAGGCGCGCCTCGTCGGCGGCGGTCAGCCCGGTCAGGGCGTACGACGCCGGCCACATGCTGCCGTCGTCCAGCTTCGCCTGGTCGCTGAACCCGAAGGTCGCGTACCGGGACTTGAACTTCTCCGCGCTCTGGAAGAAGCAGACCACCTTGCCGTCCAGGGCGTACGCGGGCATCCCGTACCAGAGCTTCGGCGCGAGCTGCGGCGCGCTCTCCTTGACCACGGCGTGGACCCGCTCGGCCATAGCCCGGTCCGCCTCCTGCATCTCGGCGATCTTCGCCAGCACCGCGGCCTCGTCCTCCGCCGCCTTCGCGGCCTTCGAGGTGCGGCGCGCCGAGGCCTTGACCTCCTTGGCGCGTTCCTTCATCGCGGCCCGCTCCTCGGCCGTGAACCCCTCCGACGGCTCGTCGGCGGCCGTGCTGCTCTGCGCGGGCTTCTGGGCGTCCTTCACTGTGGTTTCCCTCCTGGGACGTGGATCACAACGGGCTTCAGTATGGGGCGAGTTCGCCGGCCCGCCCGGCCGGCGAGCGAGGTCATCCCCAGGCGCCGGCGATCTGCCGGGTCGTGGCGTTGAGCCGGTTGAACAGATTGGTGACACCGATCATCAGCACGATCGCTGCCAGCTGCTTCTCGTCGAAGTACGTGGCGGCCGTGTCCCAGATCTCGTCGCTCACCGCGTCGGGACGGTCGGCCAGCCGGGTCGCCGCCTCGGCGAGCGCGAGGGCCGCCCGCTCCTCGTCGGAGAAGTACGGCGCCTCCCGCCAGGCCACGACCGTGGCGAGCCGCTCGTCGCTCAGCCCGGCCTTGCGCGCCGTCCTGGCGCCGCCGTCGACGCAGGCGCTGCAGCCGTTGATCTGACTGACCCGCAGATGCACCAGCTCCAGGATCTGTCCGTCCACACCACCACCGTGCACGGCCTTGAAGAGCTGCTGGATGGGCTGCATGGCGTCGGACAGGACGACGGCGGGGTTCTGCATGCGCGACTGCATGTCGGGCTCCTTTCTCGAACCGGTGCCCCGCTCCCGGCGGGGCGTGACTCCATGACAGCCCGGCCGGCGCGTCACGACCACGGCGATGGGACACCGTGGGACAGCTGAAACAGCCTTGACCAGCGGCTACTTGGCCGGGGAGACTTCTGCGGCCACGGGACGCGACAGCGGGGGGACCACGGTGGACGTGACGGAACGGGCGGCTCGATCCGGACCGCAGGACGAGCTGGCGGCACGGCTGCGCGCGCTGCAGGAACTGTCCGGGCTCGGGGTGCGGGCCCTCGCCCGGGACACCGGTCTCAGCTCCTCGTCCCTCTCGCGCTACCTCAACGGGCAGACCGCGCCGCCCTGGCCCGCCGTGGTCGCGCTGTGCCGTCTCGTCAAGCGCGACCCGCGCCCCCTGCGCCCGCTGTGGGAGCGCACCTCGAACCCGCTCCCGGCGCCCCCGAAGAGCAGCCGCCAGGGCCGGCCCCGGCCCCGCAACGACCTGCCGCGCGACGTCACCGACTTCACCGGACGCGAGGCCCAGCTCACCACGCTGCTCGACACGGTCGCCGGCCATCGCGCGGTCTGCGTCGACGGCATGGCGGGCGTCGGCAAGACCTGCCTCGCGGTGCACGCCGCGCACCGGCTCGCCGCCGACTTCCCCGACGCCCAGCTCTACGTCGACCTGCACGGCTTCACCGAGGGCCGCCCCCCGCTCGACCCCGACTCCGCGCTGCGCATGCTGCTCGGCGCCCTCGACGTCCCCTCCGAGCGGGTCCCCCAGGACGGCCTGGAACAGCTGGCCGCCTGCTGGCGCTCCGAACTCGCCCACCGCCGGGTCGTCGTCGTCCTCGACAACGCCGCCGACGCCGAGCAGGTCCGCCCGCTGCTGCCCGGCGCGGGAGACTCCGTCGCCCTGATCACCAGCCGCAACCGGCTCCTGGGTCTGGACGAGGTGCCCCCGCTCTCGCTCGACGTGCTCACCCCCGAGGAGAGCGCCGCACTCCTCGCCCGCGCCAGCGGCGACGGGGGCGGCCCCGACGGCCGCCTCGCCCGTGACCCGGCATCGGCCGCCGAGGTGCTGCGGCTGTGCGGCCATCTGCCGCTCGCCCTGCGGCTCGCCGCAGCACGGCTGCGGCACCGGCCGGGCTGGACGGTGGGCATCCTCGTCGAGCGGATGGCCGAGGGCGCGAACGAGTTCGACACCGCGTTCGCCATGTCCGTACGCCAACTCGACCGCGCGCAGGCCCGCCTGTTCCGCATGCTGGGCCTGCTGCCCGGCGAGTCCTTCGACGAGTACGTGGCGGCCGCACTCGCCGACGTGCCGCTGCGCACCGCACAGGCGATGCTGGAGGACCTGCTCGACGCCCACCTCGTCCAGCAGCCGACGGCGGGCCGTTACCGGCTGCACGACCTGGTGCACCAGCACGCGCGCCGTGCCGCCGCCGAGCAGGACCCGGCGGCCGAGCGGGAACGGGCCCTCGGCCGCGTCCTCGGCTACTACGTGCACGCGGCCGCGGCCGCCGACGCCGCGATGCCGTTCCTGTCACCCGGGCATGCGGTCACCGCCGGGCCGGCCCCGGCCGTGCTGCCGCGGTTCGCGGACAAGAACGCCGCCTTCGCCTGGCTGGTGGCGGAGTACGCCAACCTGATCGCCGCCTTCGAAACGGCGGCGGCCGTCGGCGCCGACGTCCATGTGTGCGAGCTGCCGCGCTTCCTGCGCGCCTACTTCGCGCGCCGCTGCGGCACCATGCACCTCAACTACCTCTTCGAACGGTCCCTGGCCGCCGCCGAACGCCTCGGCGATCCGCTGCGGCTCGCCGAGGCACACAGCGACCTGGGCTTCGCGCGCTACAACGTCGGCCGGCTGCCGGAGGCCGCCGACGCCTACGAGACCGCCCGCACCCTGGTGGCCCGGGCCGGTGACACCCGCACCGAGGCCGAACTGACCCTGCGCCGGGGCTACTTGAGCTGGGACGCGGGTGACGTCGAGGAACCGCTCGACCTGTTCCGGCTGGCCGGGACGCTGTACGAGCAGGCGGGTTTCCCCACCGGCGCGGCCGACGCTGCCGCGGCGGAGGCCTGGGCCATGCTCCGGCTCGGACAGCGCGAGGAGGCCGCGCGCCGGGCCCGCGACGTGCTCGCCGTCCCGCACGCCGACGCCGCCTGGCCGCCCGCCCTGACCGCCCGCATCACCCTCGGCGTCGCCATCGCCGAGGAGGCACCCGAAGAGGCCGCCGCACAGCTGGACGAGGCGCTCGCGGTGGCCCGCGCCGACGGGCATCTGCACAACCAGGCGTGGTGCCTGAACTGCCGGGGCGTCGCCCTGCGCCGGATGGGCCGCTACGAGGAGGCGCTGGCCAGCCACCGGGAGGCGTTCGCGCTGCTCGACGAGTTGTTCGAGGAACACTGGAAGATCCACTTCCTGAACGGCTACGCCGAGACCTGCCGTCTCGCGGGCCTGCCCGGGGAGGCCCTGCGGCTGCACCGGCAGGCACTGGACCTGGCCCCGAGACTCGGCAACCGCCACGAGGAGGCGCTGGCCCATGAGGGCATCGCGGCCCTGCTGGAGGGCGGCGACCCGGCGGTGGCCGCGGAACACCGCGCGGCGGCACAGTCTCTGCTGAGGGAGCTGCGGACGGCGTGACCGGCGGGGCGACGGACGGGATGGCCGGGATGACGGGGCGACGGCCCGGGCGACGGACGGGATGGACGGGGTGACGGGGCGACGGACCGGGTGACGGACGGGACGGCCGGTCAAGCGGCTGCCGTTCGGGAGGAGAGGGCGTCGATGAGCTGCTCGCGGCTCATCTTCGAGCGGCCCGGGATCTCCCGGTCGGTGGCCCGCTGGTAGAGCTCGGCCTTGCTCAGCCCGGCCAGTTCACGCTTCGCACCCCGGCCGCGGACACTGCTCTTCGAGCCGGTGGACTTGGCCCCCGCACCGCGGCCGGCGCTCTTCGGGCCGGTGCCCCGGTCGCTGCTCTTCGGGCCGGTGCCGCGGCCGCCGCTCTTGGCCCGCGTGGCGCGGCTGCCGCTCGCCGACGCCTTGGTGCGGCCGGACGGCGCCCCCCGGGACCCGCCCGCCCCGCCCTTCCGCGTGCGGCCCCCGCCGGACGAGCGGGCGTTGTCCAGGCTGTTCTCCAGCACCTTCATCAGGTCGATGACGTTGGTCGCCTCGGGCGCCTCCTCGGCGTGGGCGATCTCCTCGCCCTGCGCCTTGGCCTGCACCAGCTCCCGCACCTTCTTCTGGTACGTGTCGTGATAGCGGCCCGGCTCCCACGGCGCGCTCAGGGCGTCGACGAGCTGCAGTGCGACATCCAGCTCCTTGCCGCGCCCGGCCCGCCCGGACGGGAGCTCCGGCAGCTCCTTGCGGGGGTCGCGCACCTCGTCGGCCCAGTGCAGCGTCTGCAGCACCACGGCCTTGTCCTCGGCCCGCAGCGCGGTCAGATACTCCGTGCCGCGCATGACGAACGTCGCGATGCCGGCCTTGTTCGCCTCGGCGAGCGCGGCCCGCAGCAGCTCGTACACCTTCTGGTACTCCTTGCCGCGCGGCCCCACGTAGTACGTGCGGTCGAAGTAGACCGGCTCGATGGCGTCCAGGTCGACGAAGTCGCTGATCTCGATCGTCCGGGAGCGGCCCGGCGCGATCTCGTCCAGCTCATCGGGCTCGACGATCACGTACTCGCCCTTGGAGACCTCGTAGCCCTTGACGATGTCGTCGGAGTCGACCTCCTTGCCGGTGCGCTCGTTCACCCGCCGGTTGCGGATGCGGTCCGCGGTGCCGCGCTGGAGCTGATGGAAGTGGACGGTGTGGTCCTCGGTCGCGGAGTACAGCCCGACAGGTACCGTGACCAGCCCGAACGTGATCACACCCGTCCAGATCGCGCGCGCCATGACCGACCCTCCCGTCCGGACCGCCCGCACGCCCGTCAGCGGCCTCACCGACCGGGATGGCCGCTGGTGCGAGCGCTTGCCTCCCCTCAACGTAGAACGCCGGCAGTCCGGCCGCGCGCTCCGGCTGCGCGGACGAGGGAACCCGACTGGGCGCGCCGGCCCCTCGAGGGCGGCCCCCGGCCGAGACCGACGGCGGATCTAAGTCGATGATCTGCAACTGTGCGTCGGGGCGGCAGTGGACGCAGGCGGGCAGGCCGCCGGCGAGCAGGCGGCGGGCCTCGTCACGGCCGATCGGGCGGTGGCGGGAGCCTGCCATGCGGCAGTCGCCGGCGTGGACCTGGAGCGGTGGGCGCCCGGCGCCGATGCCGAGCTGGACGATCCACTCCGGGCGTGCGGGCCGGTTGCGCCGGCCGCGTTCCTGTTCGGCCTGACGCCGCTGGATCGCCGCGATCTTGCGGTCGATGCGCTCGAGCCACATGGCGTGCCACACCCGCAGGGTGTGCAGGCGGTCGAGGTCGGGCGGCAGGTCATCGAACACGTTTTTGATTCTAGGCCCAAGATCCACCCTTGCGCACTCGCGTGTTCGATTTTCCGTTCGATATCGTGAGTGCGGGAGGTGAGAACCATGGACATCGGCGTTCCCGCACGTCGGACGGCGACGGTCATGCACGTGCGCTGCCCGGACCGGCTGCCCGAGGAGGCCTACCGGCAGGTCCTGGAGCAGCTCACGGAGCTGTCACCGGTCGTGCAGGCCCTGCCGCCGTCAGCGGCCCTCGTCGAACTCAAGGGCGCCCTGCGCTACCACGGCGCGGACGCGCGCCGGCTCGGCGAAATGCTGCGGGTACGCACCATCTCCCGCCTCGGCGTCGACGTCCGCGTCGGCATCGGTCCGTCCATCACCGTCGCCGCCACCGCCTCCGGACGGATCGCGCCCCCCGGCGGCGTCCTCGCCGTCGAACCGGACCAGGTGGCCGACTGGCTCGGCCCGCTCCCCGTCGAGGCCCTGCACGGCATCGGACCCCGCCAGGCGCAGATCCTGCGCGACTACGGCATCCACTGTGCCGGCCTGCTCGCCGCCGCCCCGCCCGCCACCGTGCAGCGGCTGCTGGGCGGCCGCGCGGGGCGGCTGGCGGCGGACCGCGCCCGCGGTGTCGATCCGCGCCCCGTCGTCCCGCGTGCCCTGCCCGCCTCGGCGAGCGTGCGGCACACCTTTCCGCGCGAGGCGCTGGACGGCGCCGCCGTCCGCTCCGCCCTGCTGGAACTGGTCGTCCGCCTCGGCATGCTGCTGCGCGGCCGGGGCCAGGCCGCCCGCGCCCTGACCCTGCAGCTGTCCTTCGCCGCCGGCGGCAGCTGGGAGAAGACCCGCCGCCTGCCCGAACCCTCCGCGCACGACGACGACCTGCGCGTCCTCGCCTACCAGCTGATGGACGCCGCCGGCCTGCAACGGGGCCGGCTGACCCGGATCACGCTCAGGGGCGAGGACCTCGTCGACGCCGAACGGGTCGCCCGGCAGCTCAGCCTGGAGGCCGGCCACGAGGCGCGGCTGATGGCGGAGGGCGCCGTCGACCGCATCCGCGACCGGTTCGGCGCGGGCGTCATCGGCCCCGCGGCGATCTTCCGCAACGCCTCCTGAGCCCCGGCCCGGGCCGACCCCGGCAACCTCGCCGCCCCCGGGAGGGCCGCCCCGGACGGGGCGCGCGCCGTCCCGATCCCTCACCGGGGCGCGTCGCCGTCCCCCTCACCGTGACGCCCCGCCGTCCGCCTCACTCCCGCCGGGGACCGGCGCTGATCCGTGCCAGGTCCGCCGTCAGGGACTCCAGCCAGGACACCGTCGCGTAGTACAGCCGTGGCGCGTCCGGCGGTTCGGCGGCGAACTCCGCGAAGGTCACGTCGATCGCCGGCACGGACGCGCTCGGTGTGTCCCCGCCGGGATCCAGCGCCGCCGAGACCAGCAGCATCCGCCCGGCCACGCGCTCCCCGACCCCGGCGAGCGCCTCGGCCGCCAGCGGCCCCAGCTCGGTCTGCGGCGGCTCCAGCAGCCGCTGCGACCCCCACAGGGTGTGATGGCCGGCCATCAGCGTCGCCTGCCAGTCCACCGCGGCCGGCGCCGCGCGGGTCCGGCCGCCGAAGCGCGTCGGCTCGCTCTGGAACTGCGCGTACGCGGATTCCGCGAGGATGACCGAGCGGTGCAGCGACCGGTGCCCGGGCGGCACTCCCGACGGCGGGGCCACCCCTGTGCCGTGCGCGGCCGAGGTACTGGTCGCCACGACGATCTCCGCCGCCCTGCGCAGCAGCTCCGCGGCCGTGTAGCGCAGCTCGTCATGGGCGCCGCGCGGCCACGCCAGCACCCCGAAGACCGCGCCGATCACGCTGCCGACCAGCACGTCCAGCATCCGCACCTCCGCCAGGTGCCAGGTCGGCGGCGCGAGCTGCGCGAACACCAGCGCCACGAGCACGGTGAACAGGCCCTGCGCCCAGCCGACGCCCCGGACCGGCCCGACGGTGAAGGCGAACAGCATCCAAACCGGCAGCAGCACCGCGTAGAACCGGGTGTCCGTCCCGGCCAGGGTCAGGGTTGCGGCGGTGAACAGCGCACCGGCCAGGGTGCCGGCCAACGCCAGGCGGATGGTGTGCCAGGTCTCGTCCATGGTCGTCCTGGTCAGCGTGAGCGTGGCCAGCATGGCCCAGAACCCGTGGGGCAGCGTGTCCACCCCGGCCACGAGCCGTGCGGCCGTCAGCGCCAGGGCGATGCGCACCGCGTTCTGGAAGAACACCGACCGGCGCCCGGCGTGCCCGCGCAGCCGGTGCCACCACAGCAGCGGCGCCCACATCCGGGCGTACCAGAACCGGCCCGGCGGCACGGGCACCGCCTCATGCCGGCCCCGTACGGCCAGATCGGCGGCGACGCCCATGGCCAGCGCCGCGTCGGCGACCTCCAGCACGGCGGCGTGCGCGCGCAGCACCGCCGGCGCGAAACGCGGGGCACCGGTGCCGCCGTACGGGCCCGCGGACACGTCCGACAGGCGGGCGCGTGCGGCGACCAGCGCCTCGTAGGGCCCGGCCGGGGACGGTCCGGACCGCAGACACCCGGCGGTCGCCACGGCCAGCTCGGCCACCGCGTGCAGCACCGCCGTGACCTCGGGGCCCGACCCGCCGCGGCCGGGGCCGAGCCCTGCCAGCCGGCTCAGCAGGGTGCGGGTCGCGAGACCCGTGTGCGCGAGGGCGCGCTGCCGTCTGCCCGGCCCCGCCGGACGTTCCGCCTCCGGCACGTGCAGCGGCCGCAGCGCCTGCCCGGCCTCCTGCGCAGCCGCCCGGTCCGCGCCGGTCAGGGTGTACGGCGGTGCGGCGAGGCGCCGCGCGCAGTGCGCGGCCGTGCGCGCGGCCCCGGCGGCCCGTTCCTCGTACGACGGCGGGGACGGCTCGGCCAGCAGCAGTGCCTCGGCCACGACGAGCAGTGCCACACCGGTGGTGGTCCCGATCAGCCGGTCGCCGAGCGACTCCGGGTCGTACGGCGGGAACGACGGGAGGATGTACAGCAGTTGCAGCCCGGGTGCCGTCCCCGCCGCGCGCGGTCCGCCCACGGCCGAGAAGGCCAGTGTGAAGCCGACGACCAGCATGCCGACGGCGGCGCTCCAGGTGCGCACCGACAGATAGGTGCCGACCACCACCAGGGCCCAGCACAGCGGCATGGCCCGCAGCAGCACGGCTGCGCGCTGCCGCCCGGTGCCGGGGATCCTTGACAGGCCGCCCAGCGCGATGGCGGCGAACAGCGCGTAGGTCGCCGCCACGGGCCGGTCCAGGCCGTAGCGGAAGACGTAGAAGCCGGTCGCCGCGACCAGCGCCACCCGCACGGCTCGGCGCCCCGAGGCGGCGTAGGCCGCCGGGCTCAACCACCGGGCTACGACACCCCGCACCCCTTCAGCATCACCCACACCGCCGGACCCGGCACCCGCCCGCGCCCCATACCGTCCGACCCGGTACCCGCCCGCGCCCCGCACCGCCGGACCCGGCACCCGCCCGCGCCCCCCGCGCCGTCCGGAGGGGCGGGCGCCGACGGTCGCTCAGTACCGGCTGTTCATGGCCGCCCGTACCTCGGCGAGCGTGGTGTCGGCCACGGCCCGGGCGCGCTCGTTGCCCTCGCGCAGGATCTCGCGGACATGGGCGCGGTCCTGGGCGTAGGCGGCTCGCCGCGCCCGGATCGGGGCCAGATACTCGTTGACCGCCTCGGTCACCGTCTTCTTCAGCGCGGCGGCACCCGCCGAGCCGATGTCGTCGGCCACCTCCTCGGGAGTGCGCCGCAGGCAGAGGGCCGCCAGCAGCAGGAGGGAGGACACCTCGGGGCGCGCGACCGGGTCGTAGGTGATGTGGCGCTCGGAGTCGGTCCTGGCGCCCTTGATCAGGCGGGCGGTCTCGTCGTCGTCCGCGGCCAGGGCGATGGCGTTGCGCCGGCTCTTGCTCATCTTGGTGCCGTCCGTGCCGAGCAGCAGCGGCGCGCTCGACAGCAGCGCCTCGGGCTGCGGGAACACGGCCGTGCCGTCGCCGTAACGGTCGTTGAAGCGGCGGGCGATCGTGCGGGTGATCTCCAGGTGGGGGAGCTGGTCCTGGCCGACCGGCACCAGGTTGGCCTTGCAGAAGAGGATGTCGGCCGCCTGGTGGACGGGATAGGTGAACATCAGGCCGCTGACCGCGGACTGCCGCGAGTGGGCGATCTCGTCCTTGACGGTGGGGTTGCGGCCGAGCTCGGCGACGGAGACCAGGCTGAGAAAGGGCAGCATCAGCTGGTTGAGGGCGGGCACCGCGCTGTGCGTGAAGATGGTGCTGCGAGCCGGGTCGACGCCGATGGCGAGGTGGTCGAGGACCAGATCCTCGACGTGCCCGGCGAGGTTGTCCGCCACATCACGGTCGGTCAGCACCTGGTAGTCCGCGACCAGCACGAACAGCTCCACACCGAGGTCCTGGAGCCTGACCCGGTTGTGCAGGGTGCCGAAGTAGTGCCCCAGATGCAGCCGTCCGGTGGGGCGGTCGCCGGTCAGGACCCGGAACCGGCCGGGTTCCTTGCGGATCAGCTCCTCCAGCACCGCGCTGCGGGCCCGGGCGCCGGCCACGCCGAGGGCGTCGGAGGAGGCAGCCGTGACGGTGGCGTCCGCGTGCGTGGCCGTGGCGGTGAGGGTGGTGGTGTCCATGAGATCTCCTGGTGGTGGTGGACGCCGTTGGACGACACCAGCCCTGTTCCAGGGGACACGAAAAGGGCCGTTCGTCCGAACGGCCCTTGTCATGCGTGTGAGGCGGCCGCTCCTAAAAGGAGCGCCACCAGCTCGGACACGCGACACGATGCATACGCACATCATACCGTCGCCCGCGCCGGTCCGAGGGGACATTCGGCGCCGCAGCCGCCCCCCTCCGCGGTGCTGAGGAGGGGGGCGGCCGGTGCGGCGGACGAACTCCACGGCCTGCCGGGGGCTACGGCTTGCGGGCGAGCCCGCCGTGCTCGGCGACGACTTCCTGCGTGGAACCCGGCTCCGGACGCCACTGCGTGACCGGGACCACGCCGGGCTCGACCAGTTCCAGACCGTCGAAGTACGCGGCGATCTCGTCGACCGTACGCAGGTTGTACGGCACGGCGCCGCTGGTGTTGTACGCGTCCTGAGCGGCCTCGAAGACGGGGTCGATGCCGCGCGAACCGTCGTTGACGACGAGGTAACTGCCCGACGGCAGGGCGGACATCAGCGTGGTCACGATGGAGCGGGCCTGGCCGTGGTCGCCGACGTGGCCCAGGATGTTGCTGAGGATCAGCGCGGTGGGCCGGCCGAAGTCCAGCGTCTTCTCGGCGGCCGCCAGGATGCGCTCGGGGTCGGTGACGTCGGCGTCGATGTAGGAGGTCGCGCCCTCGCGGGAGGAGTACAGCAGGGCGCGGGCGTGGGCCAGGACCATGGGGTCGTTGTCGACGTAGACGATCCGCGCCTCGGGGGCGAGCCGCTGGGCGACCTCATGGGTGTTGTCCGCGGTCGGCAGGCCCGTGCCCACGTCGAGGAACTGCCGGATGCCGGCCTCGGTGACCAGATGGGTGATGGTGCGGCGCAGGAACGCTCGGCTGCTGCGGGCGATGGTGACGATGCCGGGGAAGACGGCGGTGTAGGCGTCGCCGGCTTCCTCGTCGACGGGGTAGTTGTCCTTGCCGCCGAGCCAGTAGTTCCAGATGCGGGCGGAGTGCGGCACCGACGTGTCGATGTTCTGCTGCGTCGTCGCGGGGTCGGTCATGAGTCCTAACCGTCTTTCAGCCGAGGCGTGGATCATTCACCGCACAACTTACGTCCGAACATCCACCTCCCACCGGCCAGTTCGGGTTTTCCGGCGGTGGAGTCCCTCCGGTGGAAACGGGCCACCCCCGAACGCCGGTTTTGGGACGGCCCGTCGGCTGTCCGCCACCCTGCTGCTGAGCGTCGCCGGGGCGGGAGAAACACGAAGGCGAGGAGGTCACGCTCTCCTCGCCACTCTCAACATATAGCGCACAGGGGGGCTTGCGGCAAGGCCCCCCTCATGCCGCAGAATCGCCCGGCAACGCAACAACCTGCGGAAACGGGGACTTTTCATGATTGATGTGCTCATTGCGGGCGGTGGTCCGACCGGCCTGATGCTCGCCGCCGAGCTGCGGCTGCACGACGTGCACGTGGTCGTCCTTGAGAAGCTGACCGAGCCGACCAAGGAGTCCCGCGGGCGCGGCCTGCACGTGCGCAGCGTCGAGATGATGGACCAGCGCGGCCTGCTGGACCGGTTCCTCGCGGTCGGCGAGAAGTTCCAGGTCGGCGGCTTCTTCGGCGGCATCCACAAGCCCTGGCCGGACGGGATGGACACGAACCACCCCTACGGCCTGTCCACCCTGCAGCCGGTCACCGAGCGGCTGCTGCGCGAGCGGGCGCTCGAACTCGGCGCCGAGCTGCGGACCGGCTGCGAAGTGACCGGTGTGAGCCAGGACGCGGACGGGGTGGGCGTCGAGCTGGCGGACGGCACCCGGCTGCGCTCGCGCTACCTGGTCGGCTGCGACGGCGGCCGCAGCACCGTGCGCAGGCAGCTCGGCGTCGCATTTCCCGGCGAACCCGCCAAGGTCGAGACGCTGCTGGGCGACATGGAGCTGACCGCCGACCCGGACACGGTGACCGCCGTCGTCACCGAGGTCCGCAAGACCCAGCTCCGGTTCGGTGTCATCCCCAACGGGGACGGGGTGTTCCGCGTCGGTGTGCCCGCGTCGGAGGTGTCCGGGGAGGACGCGGGCGCGCCGAGCCTGGAGGAGTTCAAGGCGCAGCTGCGGGCCGTCGCGGGCACCGACTTCGGGGCGCACTCTCCCCGCTGGCTGTCCCGGTTCGGCGACGCCACCCGGCAGGCCGAGCAGTACCGGGTCGGCCGGGTGCTGCTGGCGGGCGACGCCGCCCACATCCACCCGCCGACCGGCGGGCAGGGCCTCAACCTCGGCATCCAGGACGCGTTCAACCTCGGCTGGAAGCTCGCCGCCGAGGTGCGCGGCTGGGCGCCCGAGGGCCTGCTGGACAGCTACCACGCCGAACGGCATCCGGTGGGCGCCGCCGTGCTCGCCAACACCCGCGCCCAGATGACACTGCTGGGGACCGAGCCGGGGGCAGTGGCGCTGCGCGAGCTGCTGTCCAAGCTGATGGACTTCAACGAGGTGAACCGGTACATGACGGAGACGGCCTTCGCGGTCGGTGTCCGCTACGACCTCGGCGAGGGGCACGAGCTGGTCGGCCGGCGCCTGCGGGACGTGCAGCTGAAGGGCGGCCGCCTGTACGAGCTGATGCACCGCGGCCGCGGACTCCTGCTCGACGGCACCGGCGCGCTGTCGGTGGCCGGCTGGGCGGACCGGGTCGACCATGTCGTCGACGCCACCGAGGAACTGGACGTGCCCGCCGTACTGCTGCGGCCGGACGGCCACGTCGTCTGGGCCGGCGACGACCAGCAGGTTCTCCTCGGCCCGCTGCGGGCGTGGTTCGGCCGGCCGGCGGACTGATGGGTCGGACGGTTCCGGTGCGGTCCCGCTCCGGAGCGTCACTTCGGTGGACGCCCGGGACCGAACCGGCCCGCCGAGTCCGTCCTCGCACGGGACATCCCCGCAACGGCGCCCTGTCCGGGCGCCGTTGCCGTGCGGGGACCCTTCACGGTCGTGGGCCGGTGACCTGGCCCGAACCGGTGAGGACCACGAGCTGGCCGGTGGCCCGGGTCATCGCCACATAGCGGTCGACGGCCCCGGCGACGCCTGTGCCGAACTCCTCCGGGTCGACGAGGACGACCAGGTCGAACTCGAGTCCCTTCGCGAGCTGGGGCGTCAGCGACCGCACACGCGGCCGCTCCCGGAACGACGGGTCGCCGATCACACACGCGACCCCCTCGGCATGGGCGGCGAGCCAGGACTCCAGGACCGACGTCAGCTCCGACGCCGTACCGCGCACGACGGGCAGTCCGTTGCTGCGCACCGAGACCGGCACGTTGGCGTCCGGCAGCGCGGCCCGGATGACCGGCTCGGCCTCTGCCATGATCTCCTGCGGCGTCCGGTAGTTGATGGTGAGGGAGGCCTGCGTGACCCGGTCCAGCCCGACCCGCTCCAGCCGCTCCTGCCACGACTCGGTGAAGCCGTGCCGGGCCTGGGCGCGGTCCCCGACGATGGTGAAGCTGCGGGACGGGCACCGCGAGAGCAGCATCTGCCACTCCGCGTCGGTCAGTTCCTGCGCCTCGTCCACGACGACGTGCGCGAACGGCCCGGCGAGCAGATCCGGGTCGACGGACGCCAGCTCCGACTCGTCGACCAGGCTCACCTGGGCGTCCTCACCGCGCAACATCCTCACCAGGCCCTCGCCGTCGTCACCGTCGGCGCCCGAGTCGGCCACGGCCGCGATCAGGTTGTCGACGACGTGCGCCATGCGCTCGCGCTGGGCGGCGAGCACCGCCACCCGCCGCCGGGCGCGGCGCGCCACCTCCGGGTCGCCGACACGCTGGTGCGCCGCGTCCAGCAGTGGCAGGTCGGACACCGTCCAGGCCCGGGGGTCCGCGCGCTGCAGTGCGCGCACCTCGTCGCGGCTGAGCCAGGGCGCGCACATCCGCAGATAGGCGGGCACCGACCACAGGTCCGCGACCAGGTCGGGCGCCTCCAGCAGCGGCCACGCGCGATGGAAGGCCGCCAGCAGTTCCCGGTCCTTGCGCAGATACCGGCGCAGTTCCTCGGGGGAGGCGTCGCCGTCGTGCTTGTCGACCAGGATGGTGAGGAGTTCCTCCCGGACCTGCTCGCGGGCCTCGTTGTGCGGCGTGCCCGGTTCCGCCGCGTCGAACGCCGAGGCCCAGTCGCCGGGGGTGAGCGCGATGTCCGACCAGGGCGTGGTGACCGTCATGCCCTCGGCGGGCGGCTCCTCGTAGAAGCGGACGGCCTTCTCGATCGCGCCCACCAGGGCAGCGGACGACTTCAGCCGGGCCACCTCCGGATCGGTCTCGACGCCCGCGGTGGCCCCCTCGGGGACCAGGTCCCGCAGGACGCAGGTCTGCACGCCCTCCTCGCCGAGGCTGGGCAGGACGTCGGAGACATACGCCAGATAGGGCCGGTGCGGGCCGACGAACAGCACGCCGCCCCGGCGGTGACCGAGACGCGGGTCGGAGTGGAGGAGGTAGGCCGAGCGGTGCAGCGCGACGACCGTCTTGCCGGTGCCCGGCCCGCCGTCGACGACGAGGGCGCCGCGGGATCCGGCGCGGATGATGGCGTCCTGGTCGGCCTGGAGGGTGGCGAGCACGTCCCGCATCCGCGACGACCGGGCGCCGCCCAGAGCGGCGACGAAGGCCGACTGGTCGTCCAGCGCCGCGTGCCCCTCCAGCCCGTCGGCGGTGAACACCTCGTCCCAGTAGTCGCTGATCCGGCCGCGGGTCCACCGGTAGCGGCGGCGGGCGGCCAGCCCCATCGGGTCGGCGTGGGTGGCTCCGAAGAACGGCTCGGCGGCGGGGGAGCGCCAGTCGAGCAGCAGCCGGCGCCCGCTGCTGTCGGTCAGCCCGAGCCGCCCGACGTACACGGGTTCGCCGCCGTCCGCGCCGACCATGCGGCCCAGGCACAGGTCCAGGCCGAAACGGTGCAGGGTACGCAGACGGGCGGTCAGCCGGTGGATCTCGGCGTCCCGGTCCATCGCCTCCCGGCCCGTGCCGCCCGGCGCCCTGCGCGTGGCGGCGAGACGGTCGGACAGCTCGGCGATCGACTCCTCCAGGCAGGCGGCCAGGGCGGCGAAGTGCCGTTCGTCGTCGGCGATCAGTGCCGGGTCCGCCTTCGCCGAAAGCCGCTCGGGAAGATCGAAGGCACGGATGGTCAGGGGGTTCAAGATCAGCTCCGTTCACATGCGGCGTACGGGGTGCCCGGTCGGCCGCGCCGGACGGTGCCCGGCCGCGGAAGGGTACGCCGTCGGCCTGGCACACCGGGCACCGGTGGTGGTTCGTGGAATGGGCGGGCGAAGGTCGGCGGCCCCTTGTCAGGCGTACGACGGGGCGACTCCCCCCGGGTTGCGGCCGGTCCTGGCTTCGGCCGCCGATTGTGCGCCACCAGGGGGGCCTTGCGGCAAGCCCCCCGGTGCGCTATAGGTTGAGAGTGGAAAGGAACGGAGGGCGTCCTTTCCCTTTTTTGTGCGCCGAGCGCCCCGCCCATCCGGAGCACGAACTCTCTTTTTCCGGAGTGCACAGCCTCTTTTCTCGCGCGAGTGACTCCCTGTTCACTCCTTCTTCACTCCTTCGCGCCCCCTCCGGACCGCGAAACTCCGTTTCTCTGCCGGCAGGTCGTGAAACGCGCGCGCGATCCATCATTTATGCTCGATCGGTGAATCAGCCCGTTGGGGTCTGACCAGCGCGGATGTCCATCGGACTCCGATCGCACCCACAGCGGTTTTCATATGATCTGCATGGGGGGGAATCCCGTGAAGGGGTCGTACGTACCACTGGTATCCGTCGTGTTACCGGTCTACAACGCGCTGCCTTATCTGGAACAGACGCTCTCCTCGATCGCCCAGCAATCGATTGGCATGGACGCGCTGGAAATCATCGCCGTCGACGACGGCAGCACGGACGGCAGCGGTGAGCGGCTCGACGCCTGGGCGAAGGACAAGCCCTGGCGGATGAAAGTGATCCACCAGGAACCGTCGGGCGGCCCGAGCCGTCCGCGCAACGTCGGACTCGACCACGCCCTCGGCACCTACGTGTTCTTCCTGGACGGTGACGACTGCCTCGGCCCCGAGGCGCTGGAGCGGCTGGTCGCCATGGCGGAGAAGAACCGCTCCGACGTGGTCCTCGGCAAACTGGTGGGCGTCGGACGGCGCGTGCCGCGGCAGGTGTTCGCCAAGAACGTCGACAAGGCCGACCTGTCGAAGGGCGACGTCTACTACACGCTGATGCCGTTCAAGCTGTTCCGGCGCAGCATGCTCGAGGCGCACGGCATCCGCTTCCCGGAGCACATGCGCATCAGCGAGGACCAGCACTTCGTCGCCCGCGCCTATCTGCACAGCAAGGTCATCTCGATCGTCGGCGACTACGACTGCTACTACCTCGTCAAGCGGGGCGACGAAGGGAACATCACCGCGAACGGCCTGGAGCTGGGCACCGTCCTGGAACAGGCGGACGAGATGGTCGAGCTGGTCACCGGGATGACCGAGCCCGGCCGGCTGCGCAACCATCTGATCACCCGTCATGCCCGGGTGGAGATGGTGCGCCGCTTCGACCGCCGGTTCCTCGACGCGGATGCCACCACCCGCAAGGAACTGGTCGAGCTGGCCCGCCCCTACGCCCGTAAGTGGATCACGCCCGCGGTGCTGGCTGAGTTCGGCCTCCACGAGCGGCTCGTCAGCCACTGCCTGCGCGAGGGGCTCGCGGACGAACTCGCCGCCGTCGTCGAGTGGGAGCTCGCCGACCGCCCCGGCAAGGCGCTCACGAGGAACGGCAGGCTGTACGCCGCGCCGCCCTGCCCCACTGCGGACTCACCCGAGTACGAGGACCTCTGCGACATCACCTCCGACATGCTCAGGGTCAGCCCGCGCCGCCGGCTCGACCACCTCCGCTGGCAGGGCAGCGTCCTCGAACTGGGGGGCTACGGCTACCTCGACCAGGTGGACACCGACGACCTGGTCACCGAACTCGTCCTGCGCCACACCCGCAGCGGCCAGGAGATCGCCGTCCGGTGCGAGCAGGTGCCCTCCCCGCACCTGACCGTGGCCCGCGGCAGGGAGACGTACGACTACGGGCGGGCCTGCTTCCGGGTCCGTATCGACCTGGCGAGCGTCGACGACGGGCGCGCCCTGCCCTCCGGTGACTGGCATCTCTTCCTGAGGTGCACCGGGCACGGCATGAGCGCGCGCGGCCCTCTGGGCGGGGCACTTGGCAACGGCGTGGGGCGCCGAGGCCCG
Source organism: Streptomyces sp. NPDC104814 (assembly GCF_055583185.1). Taxonomy (NCBI): domain Bacteria; kingdom Bacillati; phylum Actinomycetota; class Actinomycetes; order Kitasatosporales; family Streptomycetaceae; genus Streptomyces; species Streptomyces sp. NPDC104814. The sequence goes on from NZ_JBVJOL010000001.1 coordinate 1,492,339, forward strand.
CACGCGCTGTCCCTCCCCGGACACGGCAGACGCGTCCACACCGCCCGGGTACGGCCCGACGAGGGACAGCTCGTCCTGCAGCTGCGGCCAGCCCCTTCGGCGGTCACCGCCTACGCCTTCAGCGTCACCGGCAAGGCCGCCCGCGCCCTGCGCTCCCGCCTCACCTAGCGACCCCGGGACCTGCCTCACCCAGGGGCGCGGGACGTCACCACGGCCGGATCGGGCAGGTCCCGGTCCGGCGTCCGGCGGCGTCCAGCAGGTGGCCCATCCGCTTGACGGTGCGTACGCCGACGATGCGGTCGGTGATCTCCAGCGACGGCAGCCGGGCGCCCATCGCGGTCTCCCGGTGCTGCACCGCGCCGAGATCGCGCATCCAGTAGGTGGCGAGAACGTTCGACGTCCCGGTGACGGCCGCCACCAGCCGGCACTCCGGCAGCGTGCCCAGCGTGCGGTGCAGGCCGTTCACGTCCCGGGCCGGCGCCCGGCCCCGGAAGGTCACCGCCACGGGCAGCGCGCTCAGCGCGGGGGAGAGGTCGCAGCGGAAGCGGACCATGTCGGAGGCGGTGAGCCGGTGCAGCCGGCGCCGCACGGTGGCGGCACTGGTCTCGGTGTGCTGGGCCAGCTCCGCCAGGCCCAGCCGCCCGTCCCGGGCGAGCAGGTCCAGCAGCGCCCGGTCCAGCGGATCGAGCGACGGTACGGCCCCGCCGTCCCGCTCGCGTGATCCGGCCGGATCCAGGGCGCTGAGCTGGGCGGCGTCCAGGGAACCCAGCCGCCAGCGCGTGCCGTCGGCGTACAGCGACGTGGCGAACAGGCACTCCACTGCGGTCACCCCGGGCAGCAGCGCGAGGCGCTCGCTGACGAACCGGTGCAGCGCGGCGGGCGTCGGTGCCAGCACGTCCAGCAGCAGATCGGCGGAGCCCGGAGCCGTCAGTTCCACGGTCACCGCCTCGGTGAGCGCGGCGACCCGCGCCGCCAGCCGCTCACGCTCCGCCGGAGCGCAGCCGACCAGCACGAACGCCGTGCAGCGGGTCCGGGTGAAGGCCGGCCCCGGGACCACGGACAGCCAGGCCAGCCCCTCCCGCGTCAGCCGCTCCCAGCGCCGGGCCAGCGTCACCGCGCTGACCCCCAGCAATGGGGCCAGATCGGACCACGCCGCACGCGGGCGGATCTGCAGCGCGTGCACGAGAGCGAGATCGAGCTCGCTCACGGTGTCCGATTCCTTCACCCGCTGCGGCCTCCGTGCAGGATTTCCACGATGTTCCCGGACCCTTCGGCCGGGGGTCGCACTCTAGCCATCACCTCGGATTCCAGCCAAGGGAAGACGGTGAGACAGTGACCGGAACCATCAGCCGCGGCCGCGGACTGCTCGCGACCATGACTCTGATCGTGGTGTGCAGCGGAGTCGTCCAGGGCTACCTGACCCCGCTGCTGCCCGTCGTGGGGCGGCACATCGGCCTCTCGGGCGTCGGCCAGAACAACCTGTACCTGCTGTCCCAGCTCGCGTTCGCGGTGCTCACACCGCTGCTGTCACGCTGGGGCGACATCCACGGCCACCGGCGGCTGCTGCGCATCGCCGTCGCCATGGTCGCGGCCGGCTCGGTGCTCATCGCCGTCCACCCGGCCACCGTCACCCTCGCGGTGGGCATGATCCTGCAAGGCGCCGTCGTCGGCTTCTTCCCGCTGCTGGCGGGCATCCTGCGCTCCCGGGCGCCCGAGCGCGGCCGCACCGGCATGTCCGTCCTCGTGGGCGCGCTGCTGCTGTCCATCGGCGTCGGCGGCCTGGTCGCCGGCTCGCTCAGCGAGGAACACGCCTCGGCCGGGCTGTGGACCGCCGTGCCGTTCGCACTGCTCGCCCTGGCCGCGGCCCTGGCGCTGCCCGACAGCACGACGCAGCGTGCCGGCCGCTTCAACACGCCGGCGGCGGCGCTGCTCACCGTCGGACTCGGGGCGCTCGTCCTGGTCCTTGCCCAGGGCGGCACCTGGGGGTGGACTTCGGCGCCCTCCCTCGCGACGGTCGCCGTCGCCGTCGTGGCCCTCGCGCTGTGGGTGCGGGTCGAGCAGCGCTCCGCCCACCCCCTGGTCGACGTCCGGCTGCTGCGCAACGCGGGGCTCGCCGTGGTCAGCGCGCACACCTTCTGCGCCGCCTTCGGCACCATCGGCTTCCTCGGGGCGAACGCGGTCTTCCTCGGCGCCCACCCCGACGGGAACGGCTACGGCCGAGGACTCGGCTCGCAGGACATCGCGCTGATCTCCCTCGGGATGGTCGTCGCCGGCTGCGCCGGATCTACCGCCACCCCCCGTCTGGCCCGGCTGATCGGGGACCGGGCCACCCTCGCCGCGGGCGGCGGCGTGGGCGCGCTCGGGTTCGCCTCGCTCGTGCTCTTCCACGCCTCCCTGCCGCAGTACCTCGCCGGAGCCCTCGTCGTCGGCATCGCGACGGGCATGTTCGAAGCCGTCACCCGCACCCTGTCGGTGGAGGTCGTCGAGGACGCCGAGACCGCGCTGTCCGTCGGCATCAACGAACTCGCCCTGTCGCTGGGCGCGGCGATCGGCGCCGCCGTGATCGGCGCGCTCTTCGCGGCCCACCCGGCACCGGGCGGCGGCATCGCGCCGGCGGGCTACCTGTGGGCCTGGGCCGTCTGCGCGGCCGTCGCTCTCGCCGGAGCGGCGATCGGCCTGCTCTTCAAGGGCGGCCGAGCACCCGCCACCGCCCCGACGCCCACCCTGATGACCACCACCGGGGAAACCGCATGACGCACCCTCAGCCCCTCGCCCCGTCCACCGGCCAGGCCCCGACCGTGGAGGCCGCCGTCCTCGCCCGCGGCCAGGCGCCGATCGCGACTGCGGACGCCGCCGTCCACTCACGGGGACAGGCCCTGACCACGGCCGCGGACGCCGTCCTCGCCCGGCGAGACACCCTCGTCGGACTCAGCCACAGCCTGCACGCGGAACCCGAGACCGCCCTGCGGGAGTTCAAGTCCGCCGCGAAGATCACCGCGGTGCTCGCCGACGCAGGCTTCCGGGTCACCGAACGCGCGGGCGGCGTACCGACCGCCCTGGTGGCGACCTACGGCACCGGCGACCTGGTGGTGGCCCTGTGCGCCGAGTACGACGCGCTGCCCGGCATCGGCCACGCCTGCGGCCACAACGTCAACGGCGCCGCCGCCGTCGGCGCCGCGCTCGGCCTCGCCGCCGTGGCGGACGAAATCGGCGTCACCGTCAAGCTCGTGGGCACGCCGGCGGAGGAGGACATCGGCGGCAAGGTCCTGCTGCTCCGGGCGGGTGTCTTCGACGACGTCGCCGCGGCGATGATGGTCCACGCGGCGCCCGAGGACTCGGTCGGCGCCTCCTCCCTCGCCGTGGGTGCCTGGGACGTCACCTACCGGGGACGTCCGGCCCATGCCGCGCTCGCGCCCTGGGAGGGCGTCAACGCGCTCGACGCGATGACCCTCGCGCACACGGCCGTGGGCCTGCTGCGCCAGCAGCTGCCGCCCGGGACCCTGGTCCACGACATCGTCCTCGAAGCCGGCCACGCCGTGAACGTGATCCCCGAAGTCGCGCGCGGCCGTTACGAGTTGCGGGCCCACACCATCGACGACCTCGCGCACGCCCGGCAGCGGGTGCGGGCCTGCCTGGAGGCGGGCGCCCTGGCCACGGGAGCCGCCCTCGACGTCGCCGCCCACGGCCACTACTTCGCCGACCTGCGCCAGGACGCCTACCTCACCGACGCCTACGTGCGTGCCGCCCGCGCCCTGGGCCGCGAGCCGGTGGACCGGCACGGGCAGCGGATGGCGTCCACCGACATGGGCAACGTCTCCCACGCCGTACCGTCGCTGCACCCCACGATCGGCTACGACACCCAGGGCGCGCTGCAGCACACCGAGCCGTTCGCCCGCTACGGCACGAGCCCCGGCGCCGACCGGGCCGTCCTGGACGGAGCGATCGCCCTCGCCCACGTCGCCGTGGAACTGGCCACGGACCCGGTCGGACGGCGATTGTTCCTGGACCGCGTGGCGGCGCGCCGCGGTGAGGCCACGACGGCGTGAGCGGCCGAGGGCGGTGACCTCCCGGGGCCGGCGGGCACCTCGCCGGCCCCACCGCTGCCACGACGTGCGGGCCGGCCCTGCCGCGGCTTCGGGGGAGGCGGCGTGCCGGACCGCCGGGGCATCGGGAAGACTGGGCGGCACGCAGCGTAGGAGGAGAACAGCCGCCGATGACCGAACCCCGCCGGGCCTCCGCGTCCCGTCAGCCGACGATCGCCGACGTGGCGCGCGCCGCCGGTGTGTCGCGTACGACCGTCTCGCACGCGCTGAACGGGCTGGGAAAGGTCGACCCGCGCACCCGTGAACGCGTCAAACAGGTCGCCGGGGAACTGGGCTACCGCCCCAACCTGCGCGCGCAGCGACTGCGGCGCGGCGAGGCCCGGGCGATCGCCCTGCTGTCGTCGATGCCGCTCGCCGTGGCTGGAGGACCGTCCCGGCTGGGCTTCTACATGGAGGTCGCGGCCGCCGCGGCCGAGCACGCGCTGGCCCACGGGTTCGCGCTGGTGCTGCTGCCGCCGGGGGAGTCCGGCGCGGGGCTGCGCACGGTCGACGTGGACGGCGCCATCGTCGTGGAGCCCCGGGAGGACGATCCGGTCGTCGCCGAGCTGCGCGAACGCGGCCTGCCGTGGGTGGCGCTCGGCCGTCCGGTGCCGGACGCCGCCGAGGCGCCGTACGTCGACCTCAACGGCGAGGCGGTCACCGAGCTGCTGCTGGACCATCTGGCCCGCGAGGGCGCCCGCAGTCCCGCGCTGCTCACCGCGCCGGGCACCCGGTCCTCGGCCGTGGACGCGCGGACCGCCTATGCCCGCGCCGCCGAACGTCACGGCTGGCCGCCGGTGACGGCGGTCGCCGAGGAGTCCGGCGGCGAACAGGCGGGCTACGAGGCGTGCGCCGCCCTGCTGAGCGAACACCCCGGTATCGACGCGCTGTGCGTCATGGTCGACGCGTTCGCGGTGGGCGCGGTGCGCGCGCTGCACGACAGCGGTCGCGCGGTGCCGGACGACGTCTTGGTCGTCACACGCTACGACGGCGTACGGGCTCGCACGTGCATGCCCCCGCTGACCGCGGTGGACCTGCACCTGGAACAGGCCGCCGCCCGGGCGCTGGACCTCCTGCTGCGCCGACTGCGCAGCACCACCCCCGACACACCACAGCCCCCACCGCTCCCCACCCCCACCCTGATCCCCCGAGCCTCCTCAACACACCGACCGAGAGAGAAGGCCTGACCCCGGCCGCGGTACGCGCCCCCCACCGCGGGCAAGGCCGACGGGCACTCCAGACGCGGGGCGCGCCGCCCAACGCACAAGGGGCGCGGGGAACTGCGCGACCGTCCGTCCCCACCGGCCCGCACCCGAAAAACCACAAAGGCGTCCGGGGCCGAGGGTCCGGCCCCCGCGCCGGACACCGGCCGCGGGTGGCCGACCCGCAAGGCCCCGCAGGGCCGGCCCTCAGATCCCCAGCATCAGCACCAGCCCCGACACCAGCGCGAACACCAGCACCCCCAGCCGCAGGCGCCGTGCGTTGAGCCGGTGGTGCACCAGCCGGCTCAGAGCCGCCCCCGCGGCCAGCGCCGGCAGCATCCACAGCGCCGTACCCAGGTGGTCCAGATGCGCGCGCCCCGTGCAGAACAGCAGGACCAGCGAGGCGGCCTCACCGAGCAGGAAGCACACGGCGACCGTGGCACGCAGCTCCGGCGGCGGCCGGTGCTGGTAGACCAGCGCGAGCGGCGGACCGCCCACCCCGGTGGCCGTCTCGGTGATCCCGGTGACCAGCCCGGCGCCCACATACGCGGCACGGCCCGGCGCGAACGCCGGCGCGGCGAGACTCACCAGCGCCGCCAGCACGGTCGCCACGCCCACCAGGAGCCCGAGGTCGTGCTCGGGAACGGCGGCGAGCAGCACCAGCCCCGCCGGAGTGGCCGCGAGGCGCGCCCCGGTGATCCACCCGGCGCCGCGCAGATCGATGCTGGACCGCTCCCGCCAGGCCACGTACAGGTTCAGCGGGATCATCGACGCGAGCAGGAAGACGGGCAGCAGCCCCGGGTCCGCGAGGCCGGCCACCGGCGCGACGATCAGGGCGTAGCCGAGGCCGCTGGCGCCCTGCACGAAGGCGGCCACGGCCACGGTCACAGCCAGCAGGGCAAGGGCGTCGCCGCTCATGCGCGCACCTCCCGGACGTTCTCGGTGCGGGTCATCGGACGGCCTCCGTGGAGGGCCGGTGCACCCGGACGATGGGGGCCCGCCCGACGACGTCGGCGGCGAGTTCCCGGGCCCGCGCCACGAGGGCGGGGCCGTCCCACGTCAGGGGCGAGCCGTGCCACAGCCGCAGGCGTCCGGCCGTGAACACCGCCGTGATCTGGTCGCGGTTGCCGCGCCGCAGCAGTTCCCAGGGCAGGTCGTGCGAGGCGGCCAGTTCGGGGACCGTGAGGTCGACGAGCAGGAAGTCGGCCGCCGCGCCCGTGGCCACCACGCCCGCGCTGACGCCCGCGACACCGGCGCCGGAGCCCAGGCCGACCGCGTCGGCGCCCAGCCGGGTGCCGTGGTCCAGCCAGGTCCAGCCGCCGCCGCAGGAGGAGTCGCCGGTGGCCAGCCCGTGGCTGAGACGCTGGGCGGTCTCGGCGGCGTCCAGCAGCCGGAAGGCGTCGCCGCGTGTGCCGTCGGTGCCGAGGCCGAAGCGGATGCCCTCCTCCGCCATGAGCAGGGCGGGCGCGACCGCGTTGCCCTTCCAGGCGCTGGCCACCGGGTTGTAGCTGACGGCGGTTCCGGTGTCGCGCAGCAGGGCGAGTTCACGGGGCGTCAGCAGGGTGGCGTGGGCGGCGAGCAGGTGCGGCCCGAGCACGCCGAGCCGGTGCAGGTGCTCCAGCGGGCGCAGACCGTGCTGGACGAGAGAGCGCTCCACCGCCGCGAGGTGTTCGTTGACGTGGATCTGGAGGACCGCGCCCGCCTCGGCGGCGAGGGCGGCCAGGCGCGCGAGGGTGGCCTCGGTGGCCGCCTCCGGAATGGAGACGGCCAGCGAGGGGTGCACCAGCGGATCGCCCGTGTAGCGCGAGAGGTGCTTGCCGGCGCGGGCGATCACGTCGTCCGCGCCGGGCTCGTCGGCGTCGTTGCAGATCGCGCCCAGGACGCAGCGCAGGCCCGCGTCCCGGGCAGCGCTGGCCACGGCCTCCACATCGATCGGCGCGCGCGTCCCGGCGTCGGCGACGGTCGTGAAGCCGCCGCGCAGCGACTCCCACGCGGCGAGTTTCGCCGCCACGTACGCCGATTCCTCGTCGAGCGCGCCTTCGAGCGGCACCCACACCCGGCGGAAGATCTCCGAGGGTTCACCGAACGCCAGCGCGGCGCCGAAACTCTGGGTGAGGTGGTGGTGGGCGTCGACGAAGCCGGGCAGCAGCGCCCGGCCGGGCAGCCGTACGGGGCTCAGCCCGGGGTGGTCGCGCAGCACGCGGGCGGTCGGTCCGACGTCGGTGAAGGCGGTACCGGTCACGACGACGGCGTGGTCCTCGGTGGGCCCGTCGGGCAGCAGAACGGTGTCGGGGACCAGCAGCAGCGGTGCGTCGTCGCGCAGCAGTGGCCCGGGATCGGGGCTGGACAGGGGGTGCATGGTGTCCTTGTCGTAGGTGTTCATTCGGGGCTCAGGGGTGGTGCTGGTCCGAGGGGGCGTCAACGGCCGCGGTGGTCGCGGGGACGGGCTCGGCGGGGGCGGCCTCGGCCGGGGAGGCCTCGGCGGGGGCGGACTTGAGGGATCGGGAGACCCACGGCGCCCGGTGGAAGAGCGCGTGCAGCAGGGCCACGGTGAACGCCCCGACGGCGACGCCGCTCTCCAGCAGGATGCGCGGGGTGGGCGAAAGCTGGGCGTAGACGCCGGGCACGAGGATCGGGAGCAGGCCGGCGGCCAGGGCGACGGCGACGATGAAGGTGTCGGTGTGGTCGTCCAGGCCGGCCCGGCCGAGGAGTTGGATGCCGAGCACCGTGATGACGCCGAAGACGACCAGTGCGGTGCCGCCCACCACGGGCGCGGGGATCGCGTTGACGAGCCGGGCGACGGGCGCGAGGAACCCGATGACGATCAGTACGAGTCCGGCGGCCACCGTGACGAAGCGGCTGCGTACGCCGGTGAGTTTGACGATGCCGATGTTCTCGCCGCTGGTGACCATCAGGGGCAGCCCGAAGAAGCCGCCCGCGAGCGAGACGAGCGCGTCGCCGCGGATGGTCCTCGGCGCGTCCCGGCGGGCGTCGGGTTCCAGGCCGACGGCCTCGCTGTTGACCACGGTCTGCCCCGTCGCCTCGGCCATCGAGGCCAGGCTGTAGACGAGCAGGGGGAGCGCGGCGACGAGGTTGAACTGCGGGGTGCCGAACGGCATCAGCTCCGGCGCGTGCAGCAGTCCGCCGCCGCCCGCCAGATGCACCTCGCCGAGCAGGGCGGCGAGCGCGGTGCCGGCCAGCAGGCCGAGCATGACGGAGAGCTGGCGCAGGGTGCCGCGCAGCAGTCCGTAGGCGACGACGGTGAAGGCGACGGTGGCCAGGCCCAGCAGCAGGGCGCGCGGCTCACCGAAGCCGCTGGTGCCGGGACGTCCGGTGACCAGCAGGGCGCCGACCTTCACCAGGTTCACGCCGACGATGGTGATCATCGTGCCGATGACCAGGGTGGGGAAGAACTTCAGCAGCCGTGAGAACACCGGCAGCACGACGAAGTAGAAGACGCCGGTGATGATGACCGCGCCGGTCGCCGTCCGCACTCCGTGCTGGTCGGCGATGGAGAGGAACAGCACCAGCGGCGCGCCGCCGGGCAGCATGACGAAGGGCAGCCGCGCCCCGATGCCCCACGGTCCGAGGGACTGGATCAGGGAGCCGATGCCGGAGAGCACGAAGGCGGCGGCCAGCAGGTTGGCGGTCAGCGCGGGTGTGAGGTGCAGCGTCGCGCTCACCAGGAAGACGCTGGAGATCGGGGTGGCGGCCATGACCAGCACGTGCTGGATGCCGAACAGCAGCATCCGGTGCACGGGACGGTAGGCGTCGACGGGGTGGCGGCGCCGGTCGTCGGCCTGTGCGGCGGTCTCGGGGTCCGGGGCAGCGGGTGGAGCGGTGCGTAGCGACACGGGGGACTCCGTTTCGAGGTCGACTCGCTCGGTGGTTCGGCCTTCTTCGATGGCCCGGACGGCGGCCAAATCGATTTGGCCAAATCGATTTGGCCGCCAGTATGGAAGGGCTGAGGGGGTGAGTCAAGTGGCTGCGGCGAGCCGCTGCGGGACGGCACATGAGCGTGCCGCTCCCGCATTCCGCTCCGGCATTCCGCTCCGCATTCCGCTCCCGGGCCCGCCGGAGTCGTGCGCTCCTCGGGCGGACGACGGTCGGGCGCGCCGTGGCGGGGGACGCGCAGGAACGCTGCCGCTCAGGAACGCTGCCGCAGGGGGACCCCGGATCGGGCACGCTGAGGGTCGCTGCCGCAGGGGGACCCCGGATCGGGCACGCTGAGGGTCGCTGCCGCATGGGGCGCGGACCGGGCACGCTCAGGGTCGCTGCCGCATGGGGCGCGGACCGGGCACGCTCAGGGTCGCTGCCGCGGGGAGTTCCGGATCACCGTCAGGGAGACCGCCGCGGCGGCGAAGCCGAGGACTGCGCCGGCCGCCACGTCGCCGGGGTAGTGCACGCCGGTGTGGACCCGGGCGTAGCCCACGGCGACCGCCAGCGCCCCGAGGGGCACGGCCGCCGCGGGCAGCGCGACGCCGACGGCGGTGGCGAACGCGGTCGCCGACGCCGTGTGACCCGACGGGAAGGACGCCGACTTCGGCATGGGGACGTGCCGGTCCACGATCACCCGGGCCTCTTCGCGATCGGGCCGCCGACGGCGGACCATCCGCTTGCCGCACAGGTTCGCCGCCGCCGAGGCCAGCGCGACCGCGCCCACTCCGGCCAGCGCCGCCCGCCGGGAACGGCCCGGCGCGAGCGCGAGAAGGGCCGCGACGGTGAGCGAGATCTTCGAGTGGTCGGCCGCGTGCGACAGCCGCCGCAGCGCGCGGTCCAGGGTGGGCGTGGGGGTGGCGGCCACGGCCGCGTACAGCGCCCCGTCGACCGCGCGGAGGTCGCCGAGGACGGCGGCGGCGGTGGCCTCGGCCCGCGTCAGGGCCCGGCGGGCCGCCGCGGCGGGCGGGGCGGAGATGCGGTGGGGCACGGTCGTCTCCTCGCTCGGGGGCCGCCGTGCCGCGGGCACGGTCCGGGTGCTGCTCGCTCCGTCGCCCGGGTGGGCGCTGCCGTGCCCAGCCTGCGCACTGCCGCGGCTGAGAGCGTCCCGGCCGGTCCGTACGGGTGAGTCAGGAGCCGGCCGCCATGCTGCGGCGGGCTGTGGGGGGCGGACCGTCCTGGCCGTGGGTCCTCCGGGTCTGGTCACGGCGGTACGCCCTTCCCGGGGGGCCAGTCACGGCCCCGCCTCCTGCCCGGGGTGGCCGGTGACGGCCCCGTCTCCTCCCCGGGCTGGCCGGTGACGGCTGTACGTCCTCCCCGGGGTGGGCGGTGACGGCTGTACGTCCTCCCCGGGCTGGCCGGTCACGGTCGTACGCCATCCCTGGGTGACCCGTCACGGCTGTGCGTCCTCCAAGGCGGGCCTCGTTTCCGGTGTTCGGGCGGTCGGGTGGCGGGTTTCCCGGTCCGCGGCCAGGGCGAACAGGCCGGCGGCCAGCGACACCACGCCGCCGACGACGAACCCGGCGCGGGCGCCCCAGCGCTCGCTCAGCCAGCCGACGCACAGCGCGCCGAGCGGTGTGGAGCCCTGCATCACCAGGGTGTACAGCGCGAGGACCCGGCCGCGGTAGCGCGGGTCGCTGCCCAGCTGGACCCGGTGGTTGGCGGCCTGCGCGAAGTAGATCGTGGCGAAGCCGGTGAGGAAGAGCAGAGCGACGGTGGCGGCCGGCGCGGGAGCCCAGCCGACCGCCGCCTCCAGCAGCCCGAACCCGATCGCGGCGCCCGTCACGAGCCGTGCGGAGGGCCGGCTGCTGCGCCCGCTGGTGGCGAACGCGCCCAGCAGCGACCCGGCCGCGAAGACCGTCGTGAGCAGCCCGAAGGAGGAGGCGCCGGTGTGGAACACCGTCTTCGCCAGCAGGGGCAGGGTCAGCTGGAAGTTGAGGCCGACCAGCCCGATCACGGCGACCAGCGCCATGGGGACGGCCAGGTCGGGCCGCCCCAGTGTGTAGCGCAGCCCGTCGATCACCCGGGCGCGGCGTGCCTCGCGGGGCGGCCGGAGCAGTTCGGCGGGGCGCATCAGCCGCAGCCCGGCCACGGTCGCCAGATAGCTGAGGGCGTTGACCAGCATCACCCAGCCGGTGCCGAACGCGGTGAGGAGCAGTCCGGCGAGCGCCGGCCCGAGCACCCGGGCGATGTTGAAGTACGCGGCGCTCATCGCGGAGGCGTTCGGCACCACGCTCGGGGCGACGAGCTCGCTGATGAACGCGAGGCGGGCCGGTACCTCGACGGCGTTCACCAGGCCGAGGCCGAGCGCGAACAGGTGGATGTGCCACAGGGCCACCGCGTCGGCGAAAACCATCAGCGACAGCAGCAGCGCGAGCACCGCCGACACCAGGTTGGCCACGGTCAGCAGGGTCCGCTTGTCGTGGCTGTCGGCCAGCCGGCCGCCGTACAGCGTGAACAGCATGGGCGTGAACTGCAGTGCCGTCACCGTCCCCAGAGCGACGGCGGAGTCGCCGGTCAGGCCCAGCACGAGCCAGTCCTGCGCGACGACCATCATCCAGGTGCCGGCCACCGACACGATCTGTCCGGCGGCGAACAGCCGGAAGTTGCGGGTGCGCAGGGCGCGGAAGCGGAACGACAGGGGAGCGGTCACGCCCGTCATCCTGCGGCAGGCCTCATGAGCGCGGCTCGAGGTACACGCGGCGCCGCTGCCGCGGGTGCTTCACCCGGAGCCGTACGGCTGAGGCGATGATTTTCTGCCCGTCAGCGGGTCATCCCTTCGTCTGGAGGCCACGTAAGGAGATCCGTCATGCCGGAACACAGGGCGGCACGGCAGCCCGTCACCGAACTCGACGCCCGCTACAGCTCCGCGCTCAACCCCCGCCCGGGCGCCGAGGACGTCACCGCCACCGCATGGGCACAGGCCGAGCGGCTCCTGGCGGCCGCCGAGATCTTCTGGGTGTCCACGGTGCGCCCCGACGGCCGGCTGCACGTCACGCCCGTGATCGCCGTCTGGCACGACGGAGTGCTGTACTTCGCCACCGGCCCCGCGGAGCAGAAGGCCCGCAACCTCGGCCGGCACGCGCAGTGCGCGCTCACCACCGGCGGCAACTCCCTCACCTCGGGCCTCGACCTCGTCGTCGAGGGCACGGCGGAGCGCGTCACCGATCCGGCGCTGCTGGAGGAGGTGATCACGGCGTACGAGGAGAAGTACGGCGCGCACATCACCTCGGCCGAGGGCACCTTCCACGGCATGGGCGACGCCCTGCGCAAGGGCGACGTGACGGCGTTCGCGGTCGCCCCGGCCACGGCGTACGGCTTCGGACGCGACGGCGGGGTGTACTCCCACACGCGGTGGTCGTTCTGAAGGACGACGAGCGTCAGCCCCGCAGACGACGGGCCGCCTCCACCAGGCCGGCGGGCAGCCCCGGGCCGGCGCAGGCGACGTCGATCAGCAGGTCACGGTAGGCAGAGCGGGGCATGCCGGCTGCCACCGTGAGCAGTTCGTCGAGGGCGGCCGACGAGCCGTCGAGCCGTGCGCGGTAGGCGGCGCCGGCGGCACGCAGGGTGGACTCGGCCGGCTCGTGCGCCAGCCCCTGGCCGGCCAGCCGCACCGCGGCGGCGAAGTCGCCCTGCTCGGCCCGCAGGTCGGCGAGATCGAGGTACAGCGACCAGTTGCCCGGGTCCAGGACGAGCGCCCGCTCGAACGCCGCCGCGGCCCGGTCGTGATCGCCGAGCTTGCGCCAGGTGCCCGCGCGCACGACCTCCGTCATCATGATCCGTTCGACGCGGTCCGCGCGGTCGCAGAGGGCGAGGGACGCGTCGGTGAGCCCGCAGGCCCGCAGCAGTATCGCCATCTTGGCGAGCGGGTCCGGTGACGGGGCCGGCCGGCGGGAGGCGACCGCGTCGATGACGCGGAACCAGGGCCGCAGCCGCTCCCGCGTCTCGTCGCTGTCCAGGTCGTGGCCGTGGTCCATCGTCCGCATCGCGGCCTCGGCCAGCGCCTCGGCGCTCACCGCGCCGACGAACCGGTCGTCGCCGAACCAGGGGGCGCGGGCCCAGGCGACGTCCGGTCGTACTCCCGTGACCGAACCGATGGCCAGCGCCGCGGTGTCCATGTCGCCGTCGAGGAAGCCGACGTAGGACTGCGCGAGTACGTTCGCCAAGGAGCCGCCGCCCTGGACGGCCCCGGCCGTCTCGGCCCGCCGCTCCGTCCACAGCTCGGCCAGCGCCCCGTACGGTTCCGGGTCCTCGGGCGCGGAGGCGATGGCACCCGCGAGAAAGTGCACCGCTGCCGCCGGGCTGCCCCCGCAGTGCGCCATGACGCGCGCGAGACCGACACCGGCCGTGATTCCTTGGTTCGACACGCCGGGAGGATATCCCCGCGGTGATCACCGGCAGAAGGCTCCGGGTCCCCGGTGCCTGAGGGAATGCCCGGGCGGACACCTCGGTTACAGCTCTCGTGGCTGACATGGACCGACCAAGATCGTGGTCGTGTCGGTCCGGGAAAGGAGAGCCCCCATGGCACGCAGCACCGTGCGTCCCGTCGTCCGGCTGAAGTCGACGGCCGGGACCGGTGTCACCTATGTGACGCGCAAGAACCGCCAGAACGACCCCGACCGGCTGATCCTGCGCAAGTACGACCCGGTGGCAGGACAGCACGTCCTGTTCCGCGAGGAGCGCTAGGCCCCGCGACGCGCCGCGACGCGGGGACGATCCGAACGACAGGCGCCGGAGCCGGTGTCCCGGCGCCGACGGCCGGCCCGGGCCTCACACGAGGCGCGGGTCCGCCGCGTGCCGGTGAGAGTGATCAAGACGTGACCTGTACGGCAAATCAGGCCGCGGCCCGTTCCATCGCCGCGAGGACGGCCTCCACGGCGGTGTCGTACAGGGTTTTCGGGTCGACGGCGCTCAGCTCGTCGATGTGGGCCCGGGTGACGGGGTAGTCGCCCTCCGGGAGCCGGGCGTACACGCGGGTCCAGGTCGTGCTGTCCTTCTCCCGGACCTCCGGGTCGAGCGAAGCCAGTGCGGCGGAGTGCGCACACAGTCCCAGTGTGGTGTCGACGAAGGTCCGGTAGAAGAGCACGGTCTCGGCGGGGGACAGCCCGGCCCGCGCCAGGGTGGCGAGCTGCAGCTCCACCAGCCGGCGCTCGGCCGGCCCGCCGGTGGTGCGGGCGAACGTCAGCGTCGTGATCGCCGGGAGCCGGGTCTGGACCCGCCAGGTGACCTCCGCGATCCGGCGCAGGGTGTCCTGCCAGGGCTCGCCGGCCGGTGTCTCGCCGAGCTCGTCGAGGATCATCTCCAGGGTCCGCTCGCTCAGGGCGAGCAGCAGCTCGTCCTTGTCGCGGAACAGCCGGTACAGGATGGTGACGTCGACGTCCAGCTCCTGACCGAGCCGGCGCATCGTCAGACCGCCGACACCCTCGCGCTCGGCCAGTGCGAAGGCGGCGTTCACGACGGCCTCCTGCCGCACACTCCTGCGTTCGCGCCGCCCCGTGCGCCCGGTGCCCCCGGGCTGCTCCCGATGGGGTGCGGTCGCCGTCTTCTTCGGCATGGATCTCCTCGGTCAGGGCTGCGACGGCACACCGGCCACCCGGCGCCCACGGCGCCGGCCTGCCGCGAAGCGACCTTACCAATGGGTACGGACCGAAACTGCCAACAGCGTTGACAACACCGTTGGAGTCCGGTTCCTTGGTCGCACCACATCGGCCACCGGGCGATGCGCCCCGGCCACCCGCGGCCGCTCCCGCACCGGCCGCCCCGCCGTCCCCTCCGCCTCCGCGCAGTCAGGAATCCCATGAGTCGACACCTGCGCCTGGCTCTCGTCCAGGCCCCCGCCGAGTCCTTCGAGCAGTTCGCCGAGGGACTGCGGCGGCGCATGACGTCACCCAACCGCGCCGACCTCGTCGTCTATCCCGAGGCCCATCTGTACTCCCAGGGCACGGACGCGCTGACCGAGGAGGAGATCTGCGATGCGCACGCGGAACCGCTGGACGGACCGCGCGGCAAGGCGCTCGGCGGCCTGGCCCGTGAACTCGGCATCTGGCTGGTCCCGGGCACCGTGCTGGAACGGGCGCCGGACGGCCGGGTGCACAACACCGCCGTCGTCTACGACCCCCACGGCGACCTCGTCGCCCGCTACCGGAAGATCTTCACCTGGCGGCCGTACGAACCGGTCTGCCCAGGGCGCGAGTTCGTCGTCTTCGACATGCCCGGCCACGGGCGGGTCGGCCTGTCCGTCTGCTACGACAGCTGGTACCCGGAGCTGACCCGGCACCTGGCCTGGATGGGCGCCGAACTGGTCCTGAACGTCGTCCAGACACCGACCGCCGGACGCGCTCAGGAGATCCCCCTCAACCAGGCCAACGCCATCGTCAACCAGGTCTGGGTGGCCAGTGTGAACGCCGCCGCCCCCACCGCGCACGGCCGCAGTCTCCTCGTCGACCCCGAGGGCCACATCCAGGTCTGCTCCACCGGCGCTGAGGACACCACCTTGCTCAGCGTCGTCGACTTCGACCGCGTCCCGGCCGCCCGCAAGTACGGCACGAGCGGCGACTCCTGGCCCTGGGACCACTTCCGGCCCGGCGACAGCCCCCTGGAACTGCCGCTGTACGGCGGCCGTATCGACCCCGCGACCTGGCGCCCGGCGGTCTCCCCCGAGACCCCCGCCGCGCTGCGCCCCGCCGAGGGGAGCGAGGCCCGATGAGCGCACAGGTGCAGCTGTCGCCCCGCCTGTCACTGGCCTCGGTCGTGACGTTCGGCCTGGCCTACATGGCGCCCAGCCTGGTGATGGTGATCTTCGGCGTGATCTCGGGCGCCAGCGCCGGTACCGCGCCGACCGCGTTCCTCGTGGCCACCGGTGCCATGTTCCTCACCGCGCTGAGCTACGCCAAGATGGCCCGGCACCACCCCGTCTCCGGTTCCGCGTACGTCTACGCCCGCAAGCTCATCGGCGCCCCGGTCGGCTTCCTCGTCGGCTGGGCCGTGCTGCTGGACTACCTGTTCCTGCCGATGGTGGCCTGGCTCGTCCAGTCCCTCTATCTGAACGCGCAGTTCCCGGCCGTCCCGGTCTGGGCGTGGATGCTGCTCAACGCCGGTCTCACGACACTCGTCAACGTCATCGGGCTCACCCTGACCGACCGCGTGAACAAGCTGCTCACCGCTCTCGCCGTCTTCCTCGTGCTGCTGTTCGTCGCCTACTGCCTGGTCCACCTCGCCCACCACGCGCCCACGTCGTACACGGCACCCTTGTGGAACCACGCGACCAGCCTCGGCGGCCTGTCGACCGCGGCTGCCGTCGCCGCCTACTCCTACCTCGGCTTCGACGCCGTGACCACGCTGTCCGAGGAGACCCGGGACGCCGAACGCACCATCCCGCGCGCCGTCGTCCTCGTCATCGCGATCGGCGGCCTGCTGTTCGCCGCGGTCGCCTACCTCATGCAACTGGTCCACCCCGGCGGCGTGTTCGACAACCCCGAGATCGTCGCCTACACGATGTCCGTCCAGGTCGGCGGCCAGACCTTCGCCGACTGGACCAACCTGGCCGGCATCGTCGGCGGATTCGCCTCGGGCCTCGCCGTGCAGCTCAGCTCCAGCCGTCTGATGTACATCATGGGCCGCGACGGCGTGCTGCCCCGGCGGGTGTTCGGCGCGCTGAACACCCGGACCATGACACCGGTCTACGGCATCCTGGTCACCGGAGCCATGTGTGTGCTCGGGCTCGACATCTCCCTGGCCACCGCCACGTCGTTCATCAACTTCGGCGCGTTCCTCGGCTTCACCGTGGTCAACGTGTGCGTCATCACCTACGGGATCCGCCACCGCGGCACCCGCGGCGTCGGACTGATCGGCTACGTCGTCGTCCCCGCCCTCGGGGCCTGTGTCACCGTCTGGCTCATCACGCGCCTCAGCACGACCGCGCTGACCATCGGGGGCTGCTGGCTGGCCGCCGGATGCGCCTGGCTGCTCTGGCTGACCCGGGGGTTCGGACGCCCCACCCCCGAACTGGGCGCGGACGAGGAAGCCGAGACCCGCCGGCCCGCGGCACAGTCGCTGTCGGGCACCTGAGACAAGTATCCGGTAACGATCTCCCTGCGCACCTTGTGGCAGGTTGCCCCCCTTCTAGCATCCGATCATGCCCTTCTTCTCGACTCGCGGCCGCACCCCGCGTCTCGCCCCGGAACTCGACGACGCCGACCTCGGCAAGCTGCTGAAGCGCCTGCTCTCGGCGTCCAGGCTCAGCATGGCCGGAGGGACGGAGATCTGCGTGGCGCAGATGGCCCAGGTTCTGGAGCCCGACGACCAGAGCACCGACCGCAGGGCACACCGTCTGGCCGTCCTCGCCGAGTTCCTCTCGGCGTCCCATCTGCCCGGCGCCTGGGCGAGGCGGGAACCGCGCAACGCCCGGGCGCTGGTGCTGCACGCCTGGTCCGCACTCGAACACGGGCGCGGCACCGGCCGTATGGCCGATGCCGCGGCGGCCTGGAAGCAGTGCCTGCTGGCCGCCGAACTCGCCCCGGAGGATCCCTCGCCCTGGGTGGTGATGCTGGGCATCGCCCGCCTGGAGCGCTACGCCGAGCGCGAGGTGTTCGCCGTCTGGAACGAGACCGTGGCCCGGGACCGCTGGAACCGTGAGGCCTATCTGAGCATGCTGGCCTACCTCAGCCCGCAGGAGGCCGGCTCCCTCGGCCAGGTCCTCGAGTTCGTCGGCTCGCTGCGCACCCGGATGCCGGCGAACGCCCCCTGCGCGTCCGTCGAACTCGCCGCGCACCTCCTGCAGTACCACTCCGCCATGGCCCGCGGCGGGACCGAGGCGCTGCTGGCACGCAACCACTGGAACGGCGAGCGGGCGGCGCAGTACCTGGACCGGGCGCTGGCCACCTGGCCCAGCCCGGCGTTCTTCTCGCACGCCGCGGCCGTCGCCGACCTCAATCTGCTCGCCTACGCCCTGACGGCGGCCGGCGGCCCCCGGGAGACCGCCCCGGTGTTCGACGCCATCGGCGGAAAGGTCACCAGCTGGCCCTGGAACGTCGACGGTGACCCCGTCGCCGCGTTCGAGACGGCACGCAGCAAGGCACGCTGACCCTTCGTTCCCCGAGCAGCCGGAAGGCCCGGACCGTCACCGGTCCGGGCCTTCCTCGTCGGAGGAAGACGGCGCGGAGCGGTGCCCGGCTCCCCGATGTCGGGCAGGTCATTGTCCGCGTACGGCCCGATACCCGCCCTTTCGCGCCCCTGTGCTTGCGAGGCCTTGACGATCTGTTCGGTCGGGGTTCAACCAACGGTCGTCGCCCCAGCCGTGTGCCGTCCCTAAGGTCCCTGAGCGTTGCGGAAGAAGGGACTCATGGGCAATCACCTCGTGGTCCGGGCTCGCGGGATCACCAAGTGCTTCGGCGATGTCGTCGCCCTCGACGGCGTCGACCTCGATGTGACGCCAGGTCAGATCCACGGTCTGGTCGGACCGAACGGCGCCGGCAAGACGACCCTGCTCGGCCTCCTGCTGGGCCTCGCCGTCGCCGACAGCGGCAGCCTGGACATCCTCGGCACCGCCGTCGGGCGGTCGCTGTCCGCCCCTGAGGGGGTCGCCGGGTTCGTGGACGGGCCCGGGCTCTACCCGTCGCTCACCGCCCGGCAGAACCTCGCCGCGCTGGCCGCCCTGCGCGGCCGGGGCGCCCGGACGCCCGAGGTCGGCGACGTACTGGACCGGGTCGGGCTGAGCGACGTCGCCGACGACCGGGTCCGCGGTTTCTCCCTCGGCATGCGGCAACGGCTCGGCCTCGCCGCCGCCCTGCTCAACCGCCCGCGGCTCCTCGTGCTCGACGAACCCGCCAACGGCCTCGACCCGGCGGGCACCCGGCATGTGCGCGGCGTGCTCACCGCCCTCGCGGCCGAGGGCACCGCCGTCGTGCTCTCCAGCCACCGCATGGACGACCTGGAAGCCCTGTGCTCCGAGGTCACCATCCTGGCCACCGGACGCGTCGTCTTCTCCGGACCGCTCGGCAAACTCGCCACGCAGAACAGCGCCCTGGACTACCGGCTGCTCACCTCCGACCCGCGCGCCGCACGCCGGCTGGCCGCGGACGCCGCCGGAGTGAACGTCGCCGACGACGCCGTGCCACGGCCCGACGGCGAGGCGATCGTCGTCCGCGCGGCCGTGCCCGCCCTGGACGCGCTGGTCTCGGCGCTCGTGCACGCCGGCGTCGCGGTACGCGAACTCGCCCCCGTCGTCTCGCCGTTGGAGGCCGCCTTCCTCGCCCTGACCGAGCAGCCGCAGGAGGCCGGCCGATGACCGCGACCGTCACCCATGACAGCGTTGCCCTCACCCCCCGGGTGTCCGTGCCGCGCGGCTACCGCTTCGAACTGGTCAAACTCCTTTCGCAGTGGCGGATCCGCCTGCTCCTCCTCGTCTGCTGGCTCGCGCCGGGACTCTTCGTCGCCGCGGTGAGCCGGCAGAGCACCCTGCCCGTCGACACCCTCTTCGGCCGCTGGATGCACGCCACCGGCTGGGCCGGGCCGCTGGTGCTGCTCGGCTTCGCCGGGACCTGGGCGCTGCCGCTGCTGACCTCGGTCGTCGCCGGTGACGTCTTCGCCGTCGAGGACCGGCTCGGCACCTGGCGCCATCTGCTCGTGGCCGTGCGCTCACCCCGGCGGATCTTCGCGGCGAAGGCACTGGCCGGCCTCACCGTCATCCTGCTCACCGTGGCCGGCCTGGTCGCCTCCGGCATCGCCGGCGGACTGCTGGCGGTCGGCAACCAGCCGCTGGTCGGCCTCGACGGCCATCTCCTGACCCCCGGCGACGCCGCGGCGAAAGTCCTGCTCGCCTGGGCCTGCGCCCTGGCACCGACCCTGGCCCTGGCCGCGATCGGCCTGCTCGGCTCCGTCCTGCTGGGCCGCTCGCCGATGGGACTGCTGCTGCCCGCGCTGGTCGCCCTGGCGATGCAGCTCGCGCAGATGCTCCCGTTGCCCGTGGCGGTCCGCCTCGCCCTGCCCGGCTACGCCTTCGTCTCCTTCAGCGGCCTGTTCACGAGCCCCGCCCAGCCGGCCCCGCTGCTCATCGGCGTCGCCGTCAGCCTGGTCTGGGCGGTCACCGCGACCGTGCTGGCCTATGTCCTGTTCCTGCGGCGGGACTTCAGCAATCCGGCCTACGACGGATCGCCGCGCCGCGCGCTCACCGCCGGCGTCCTGCCGCTCGCCCTGCTGGTCGCCGCGGGCGCGGCCGTCGTCACCGCGACGACGGGCGCCACCGGCTCCGGGATCGACCAGGACAAGCTGCAGCGCTCCCTGGCCACCGAGTTCGCGCACCTGTACCGCATGCAGACCGGGCAGCTGAACCGGCCCGACGTCACCGAGGCCGCGCTGAAGACCACGGCGGCATGCACCAAGGGCGGTCTCAGGACCGCCGCCGAGGGCCCGGGCAACGACTGGCGCTGCGTCGTCACCTGGCACCTGCCCGGCATCCAGGCCGCAGGGACGGCCGTCTACCAGCTCGACGTCACCGCGGACGGCCGCTTCATGGCCGACGGTGACGGACCGAAGGAAGTCAACGGCTACTTCCTGGTGCGCACCGCGACCGGTGACGCACCGAACCCCCTCTGGCAGTTCGACGGCAACGTCGAGCTTCTCCCCGCCACCCCGAAGGGATGACTCCATGCAGGTAACACGCCGTCGCCGGCGTGTCGAGAAGGGCGCCCCCGGCCTTCTCGCCAGACGCCTCGGCCGCCGTATACCCCTGGTCACGGCCGGCACCACCGCTCTCGCCGTCGTGGCCGCGGGCGTCGCCTACGCCCAGACCCACCAGTTCGGCACCGACCAGGTCGGCCAGAACACCGATCAGGGCCAGGTCATCTCCAGCGACCAGTACATCGCCCCCTACGGCGACCGTCTCGTCATCAACGACGGCAAGATCATGTCGTCGGCCCTCAGCCCGGACGGCAGCCACCTCGCCGCCGCCGTCACCGACGGCGGCAGCGCGCTCGCCCTCGTCGACCTGAAGACCTACAAGGTGCAGCAGGTCGTCGGCACCGCCGCCGCGTCCAACCCGCGCCTGAAGAGCAACAGTGTGGGCCAGGAAGGCCCCACCTACTCACCCGACGGCAAGCAGCTGTGGCTCGGCCAGACCGACGGCTACACCCGCTTCACCGTGAACCCGGACGGCACCGTCACCAGCCCGGTGTCCGTCACGATCCCCGCGGACGGCACCCAGCACGCCCTCGTCGGCGAGCCGGTCTTCTCCGCCGACGGCTCCACGGTGTACGCCGCGGTCAACGGCCAGAACCGGGTCGTCGCCCTCGACGCGGCGACCGGCGCCATCCGGCAGAGCTGGGCCGTCGGCAACGCGCCGCGCGACATGGTCCGCGTCGGCGGCAAGCTCTACGTCAGCAACGAGGGCGGACGCCCGGCCAAGCCCGGCGAGACCACCATGAACTCCTACGGCACCCAGGTGCCGGCCGACCCGAAGACCGGCGCCACCACCACCGGCACGGTCAGCGTCATCGACCTCGCGCACCCGGCCGCCGCGCCCGGCAGCATCGACGTCGGACTGCACCCGACCGCCCTGTACGCCAAGAAGGGCGCGCTGTTCGTCACCGACACGGCCTCCAACGACGTGTCGGTCATCGACACCGCCCGTGACAAGGTCGTCCAGACGATCGCCACCCAGCCGTGGCCCGAGGCGTCCGTCGGCTACGAGCCGGACGCCGTCACCGTCACCGACGACGGCCACCTGCTGGTCACGCTCGGCCGCGCCAACGCGGTCGCCGTCTACCGGTACACCAGCGCGCAGGAGCCCGTGAGTTACGTCGGTCTGCTCCCGACCGACTACTTCCCCGCGGAGATCGCCACCGCCGGCGACCAGGTGTACGTCTCCAACACCCGCGGCATCGACGCCCGCCGCCCCACCACCAAGGCCGGGCACGCCACCCACGACACCACGTCCAGCGTGCAGCGCTTCACGCTGCCCGACGACAGCGTCACCCGCGCGCAGACCGCCAAGGTCTTCCGGCAGAACGGCTGGAACGGCGGCAGGGTCGCCTTCAGCCGGCCGCGCAGCAACCCGCGCCCGGTGCCGGTGCCGGCGCGGCTCGGAGACCCCTCGGCGATCAAGCACGTGTTCCTCATCGTCAAGGAGAACCGGACCTACGACCAGGTCTTCGGTGACATGCCGGAGGGCAACGGCGACGCGTCGGTGACGCAGTTCGGCGAGAACGTGACGCCGAACCAGCACGCCCTGGCCCGGCAGTTCGGCCTGTACGACAACACCTACGACATCGGCACCAACTCCGCCGAGGGCCACAACTGGCTGATGCAGGCCGACGACCCGGAGTACACCGAGTCCTCGGCCGGTGAGTACCAGCGCAGCTACGACACCGAGAACGACGCGCTCGGCCACCAGAAGTCCGGCTTCCTGTGGACGGGCGCGCAGGCGGCCGGGAAGTCCGTACGGGACTTCGGAGAGTTCCAGTCGGTGGAGACCAAGCCGGCCGGCGCGACCTGGCAGAACCTGTACTGCGACGCCAAGGACATGGCCGCCACCGGCAAGCCGACCGCGTACCCCATCCAGACCGGTTCGGCGATCCCCTCGCTGAACGCCGTCTCCGCGCCCGGCTTCCCGATGTTCGACCTCGACGTCCCGGACGTCTACAAGTACGAGATCTGGAAGCAGGACTTCGAGAAGCACGGCCCGGCGGACCTGAACATGTTCTGGTTCTCCAACGACCACACCGGCGGCCCGGCGAGCGCGACCGCGCAGGTCGCCGACAACGACCTCGCGGTCGGCCGGATGGTCGAGGAGATCTCCCACAGCAAGTACTGGAAGGACTCGGCGATCTTCGTCGTCGAGGACGACTCCCAGGCCGGCCTCGACCACGTCGACGGCCACCGCGCGCCGGTCCAGATCATCAGCCCCTGGGCCCGGCACGGCGTCGTCGACAGCCACTACTACACCCAGATCACGATGATCCGGACCATCGAGCAGATCCTCGGGATCCACCCGATGAACCAGAAGGACAGCGCGGCGACCCCGATGCGCGGCGCCTTCACCCCGCGCGCCGACCTCACGCCGTTCAAGGCGCTGCCCAACCGGGCCTCGCTGACCGACGGACTGAAGACCCCGCCGCCCTGCGGCACCGACACCCCGGCGGCACAGAACCCGCGGGCGGCGGCCGTGCCGTCGGCCAAGGTCCCGGCGGACAAGCGGCAGCTCGCGGCCGAGTGGGACGCCTGGAAGGCGAAGCAGCGCCTGACGGGCCCGCACGCGGTGCCGGACTTCGCCAACCCCGCGCAGATGAACCACTTCACGTGGTACCAGACGCACGAGTGGAAGAAGCCCTACCCGGGCGAGAACACGATCTACGCCCCGCAGGACGTGCCCGGCGCCTTCATCCCCTCGGCGGAATCCGACGGCTGACGCCCCCGGGTTCCCGCCCGACGGCTGACGCGGTCCGCCACCCCATGAACGAGGCCCCCGGCCGGCAGCAGCGCCGGCCGGGGGCCTCGCCGTACCGTCTGCGGCCGGGAAAAGCCGCCGGCCGCCGTCTCGTCGCTGGTGCGGCGGGCGGCTCAGGGATGCCGGGCGTGCACCGGATCGTGGGCGACCTCGTCCGGGCACCTCCCGTGCTCCCCGCGGGAGCAGCGGTCACGCCGCCAGTCGAACGTCGCCAGCGCCAGCGACGCCAGCATGCCCACGAGGGCCGCGGCCAGCGCCGTGACCACGGCACGGCGATAGTCGTCGCTCCTGCCCAGCACCAGGTAGAACAGGCCCGGCAGAGCGGCCGTACCCACGGCCGCGCCGAGCCGCTGCCCCGTCTGCAGGGCGCCGCCCGCCGCCCCCGCCATCCGCACCGGCACGTCCCGCAGGGTCAGGGTGATGTTGGGGGAGACGACCAGACCACTGCCGACGCCACCGACGAGCAGGAGCGGCGCTGCGATCCACGGAGCGATGTCCAGGGGGGCGAGGAGCAGCAGCAGCGCGGTGCCGCCGAGGCCGACGACCACGGCCGCGAGACCGCACACGGTGAGCAGCCGCCCGAACCGGTCCACCAGCCGGCCGGAGCCGACCGCCGCGCACGCCGAGCCGAAGGCGAAGGGCGTCACGGCAAGACCCGAGTGCAGCGGCGAGAAGCCGAGCCCGTGCTGGTAGAAGAGGGCGAAGACAAGGAAGACCCCGCTGAAGCCGACGAAGTACAGCGTGCCCACGGCCGCACCCGCGGCGTACCCGCGCACCGTGGTGAACAGCCGGGGATCGAGCAGTGGCTGGGCGCCGCGCGCGACGAGCCGGTGCTGCCACCAGGTGAAGGCGACGAGGACCGCGGCACCGGCCGGGAACAGCCACCACACTCGGCCGATCCCGCCGGAGTCCGCCTGCACCAGCGGGTACATCAGCGCCAGCACACCGAGCCCGAGCAGCGCCACACCAGGCCAGTCCACCTGCCCCCGGCCCGAGCGGCGGGTGCGCGGCAGCAGCCGGCGGCCGAGCAGTACGGCGAGGATGCCGATGGGCACGTTGACGTAGAAGATCCACCGCCAGCCCTGCGCGCCGGACGCCAGGGCCAGGATGGCGCCGCCGGTGATCGGTCCGGCGGCGGCGGAGACTCCGACGGTCGCGCCGAAGAAGCCGAAGGCGCGTCCGCGTTCGGCGCCGCGGAACATCTGCTGGATCAGCGCGGAGTTCTGCGGCGCCATGAAGCCCGCCGCCAGGCCCTGGGCGAGACGGGCCACCACCAGCAGCGTGATGTCGGGGGCCGCCCCGCAGGCCGCGCTGAAGACGACGAAGCCGGTCAGGGCCAGCAGGAAGATCCGGCGCCGGTCCAGGGCGTCGCCGAGCCGTCCGGCGGTGACCAGGGCGAGGGCGAAGGTGAGGGCGTACCCGGACACCACCCACTGCACCTGCGCCGGGGAGGCGCGCAGGTCGTGCTGGATCGTGGGCAGGGCGACCGCCACGATCGTCACGTCCAGCAGACTCATGAATCCGGCCACCAGAGTGACCCACAGGGCCCGCCAGCGGTGCGGATCCGGCCGGTACCCGGCGTCCGGGTCCCGGTCGTTCACCGCTGACACCTGCGCTGTCACAAGGGCTCCTTCCACCCGGGGCCGGTGCAGAGACGAATCAGGTTCCCCCACCGGAGTACGGGCACACACGGGTGCCCGCAACCCGAGACGACGGCTTGATGATCACCGGCTGTGGATGGCCGCCGTGGTGAAGAAGCCGGTGGCCGCGGCGGAGATCAGGGCGCAGACGGCGAGCAGGGCGGTACGTCGCATGGACGGGTTCCTTCCTTGTGGGGGCAGGGGGAGGTGACGGACCTGCTCAACGCCGGTCACGGCCGTCCCGCATCGCCACAGACGCGGCCTCCACTCGAACGGACGCGCCGCGCGGGCCCGCCGTCCACCGGGCGCAGCCCGATGTGACGTGCGATGTGACGTGCTTCCTTGCACGCGGGGCGTCCGATGCGGTGACCTCTCTTCGCACGTCTGGACGAAAAACCGTTATCCGGTGTTCCCTCAGGGATCTCCCATGTGACGGACCACGACGTTCGACGTCGACGACAGGGGAGCTGGGCATGAACACAGGGCACACGATGGATCCCGCGGCACTGGTGACCGCCGCCCGGGACGGCGACCAGGCGGCCCAGGACGCGCTGGTCGGCGCGTTCCTGCCGCTGGTCTACAACATCGTGGGCCGGGCGCTGAACGGCTCGGTGGACGTGGACGACGTCGTGCAGGACACCATGCTGCGGGCGCTCGGCTCGCTGGACGACCTGCGCGACCCCGCGAGCTTCCGTTCCTGGCTGGTCGCCATCGCGATGAACCAGGTGCGCGCCCACTGGCACAAGCAGCAGCCCGCCCAGGGCCCGGTGGAGGACGCCTGGGACGTCGCCGACCCGGGCGCCGACTTCGTCGACCTGACGATCGTGAGGCTGCAGCTGTCCGGGCAGCGGCAGGAGACCGCGCGCGCCACCCGCTGGCTGGAGCCCGACGACCGGGGGCTGCTGTCGCTGTGGTGGCTGGAGACCGCCGGTGAACTGACCCGGGCCGAGGTCGCCGCCGCGCTGGAGCTGACCGCGCAGCACACGGCCGTGCGGGTGCAGCGGATGAAGGCCCAGCTGGAGGCGGCCCGGGTCGTGGTACGGGCCCTGGACGCGCGGCCGCGCTGCCCGCAGCTGCACGCCGACCTCACCGGCTGGGACGGCCGGCCCTCGGCGCTGTGGCGCAAGCGCATCGCCCGGCACGCCCGCGGCTGTGCGCGCTGCTCGGGCCTGTGGAGCGGTCTGCTGCCCGCGGAGGGCCTGCTGGCGGGGCTGGCGCTGGTCCCGGTCGTCCCCGCGCTCCTGGACCGGCTCCGCTTCGCCGCGGACACCGTCGTCCCGGCCGGGGCGACCGTGTCGGTACGGACGGGCGGGCACGGCGCGACGAGGCCCGGCTCCCGTGGCGCGGCGCGTCGCAGGCGGCGGCTGCGCAGGCGGGCGGTCGGTGGCGCCGTCGTGGCGGCCTGCCTGGCCGGCGGCGGCCTGGTCTACACCCTCCTGCCCGGTGGGGGCACGGAGGAGGACGCCGCAGCGGCCCGGAGCGTGGAGCCGGCGATCGTGCCGGAGCCGGCCTCGGCCGGCCCCGGCGCGCACACCGCACCGTCCGTCTCCGCGAGCCCCAGCCCCAGCCCCACCCCCAGCCCGTCCGCGTCGGCCACCGCTTCCCCGTCGCCGAGCGCGAGCGCCACGACCGGCCCCGGCAAGGCGGCGCCCGCGCGCAGCGCGCCGCGCCGGGCCACGTCGCAGCCGGCCGCGGCACGCGGTGCGGCCGCCCAGCCGGCCGGGTCCGACCCGGTCTCGCAGGTGATCGCCCTGGTCAACAAGGAACGCCAGGCGGCGGGCTGCGCCCCCGTCACCCAGGACGGCAAGCTGACGAACGCCGCCCAGGCCCACTCCGACGACATGGCCGCCCGGAACTACTTCGAGCACAACACGCCCGACGGCACCGATCCCGGCCAGCGGATCACGGCCGCCGGATACCGCTGGTCGACGTACGGGGAGAACATAGCCAAGGGGCAGCAGACTCCCGACGCGGTGATGACGTCGTGGATGAACAGCCCCGGCCACCGCGCCAACATCCTCAACTGCTCCTTCCGCAACCTCGGCGTCGGAATCCACGACGGCGACGGCGGGCCGTGGTGGACCCAGGACTTCGGCACCGAGCTGTAGAGCACGCAGCGACCGGAGCACCCCGCGACGCCGGGCGTGGTCCGGATGGCAGGTCCCAGGGGGGCGGCTTCAGCTCAGCAGCGCCTCCTGCGGCCCCATCACCACCACGGGCTCCTTGGCCGCGTCCAGGACGCGCAGCAGCGCGAGCATGTAGGACTTGTCCATCGCGACGCACGCGTTGGTCGGGCCGCCGTGGTCCACATGGAGCCAGACCCCGCCGCCCTTGTCCTCGCCCAGGGGCCGGGCCTCGTCCAGCGGGCTGCTGCCCGGCACCCGGTTGTAGTCGATGGCGATCACATAGTCGAAGGCGCCCTCCAGCGGCTCCCCGAGATGGCCGGTGCCGGACGCGGTGAACGCCTCGTCCTGGTCGTACGGCAGCCGGCTGCCCGGGTCGGGCAGCAGCCCGCCGGCGTTGCTGAGCCGGAAGACACCGATCGGCGTGCGCAGGTCGTTCAGGTCGTGGTCCTCGGTCCAGCCGCGCAGCCCATTGCGGGCGGGCCAGGGACCGGCCACGGCGTGCCAGCCCAGGCCGGGGGTCTGCTCGTACAGGACGGCCCGTGCCTCGTTCGTGTCCGCGGTCGCGCCGCTGACCACCAGCACCTGCCGCGAGGCCGCCGGGATACGGGCGCGCATGGCCGGCCCGACGCCGGGCAGCGGGCGCGGGACGACGCGCGGGGGAGCGGAGTGGGCCGAGGGCCCGCCGGCCGGCGGCGCGCCGTGCGCGGACGGGTGCCCGGCCGGCCGTTCGCACCCGGCGGTGCCCGGCACGACGACGCACACGGCTGCGACCAGGAAGGCCAGGGCCCTGCTGCGGTTCACTGCGACCTCCGACGGGGGGCGTGGACGAGTGATGCATAACCATCTGGTCCGCCGCCCTGCCCGCCGCACCCGATTCCTCCCCCGTATGGCGCGCCGTCAGAACCCGGGGAGCGGCCGTCCGATCACGCCGGACCCGCCCCGTCGCCGCTCCCTGGTCCGGGCCGACCGACGGGAACCCGTCTACGAGGGCGGCGCGCCGAACGATCCCGGCTGCCCGTTCAGCCGTACGGCGGCGAGGGCGATGTACAGCTCGGCGGAGGACTCCGCGTCCGTGGTGCGCCGCCCGGTCAGCTCGGCGATGCGGCCCAGGCGGTACAGGACCGTGTTGCGGTGGCAGTGCAGCCGGCCGGCCGCCGCCGTCGTCGAGCCGCCCGCGGTGAACCAGGCGTGCAGGGTCGCCAGCAGCGTGGCCCGCTCCTGCGGGGGCAGGGCGAGGACGGGCCCGAGCACGGCCCCGGCGACCTCCTGCGCGGTGTCGGGTGAGGCGGCGGCCAGCAGGGAGACGGGCGCGCTGCCGTACAGATGGGTGCCGTGGGTGCCGTACGGCAGGCACTGCACGGCCAGTTGCGCCTGCCGCCAGGCCGCCGGGGCGTTGACGGGGGAGGTGAAGGCGCGGCTGACGCCGACCCTCGACAGGGCGATCGCGGTGAGCTGCTCGACGGCCACCGCGAGGGCCTGTTCGTGGGGGAGGGCCAGCAGGCCCACCCAGGCCCCTATCTGCTGCAGCCACTCGGAGCCGATCCCGGCGCCGCCCAGGCGGCCGCGGACGCTGGGCAGCGGCTCCACCCGGTCGTGGACCTCCGCGCAGACCACCACGAACGGCCCCTGCCGGTCGAGCTCCAGGACGCGGGCGATCTCCCACGCGCTCGCGTGCGTGCCGGCCCGGCCCTCGAGCAGCGTGGTGAGCATCATCGAACGGGCGGCGGCGTCGCGCCGCGAGCGCTCCTCGACAGCGGCCCGGTAGGCGTCCGCCGCCGCGCCGGAGTAGTCGTCGATGGCCGCCCACATGTCCGAGGCCAGGTGCAGCAACTGGACGGTGCTCCCGTCGTCCACGGCGGCGGCGAGCAGCCGGTCCCAGACGAAGCGGCCGGCCAGCCGGTAGGCGTGCAGCAGCGCGGCCAGCTCGATGCCCTGCTCGGCCTTCAGCCGGCCCGCGGCGCGGGGCGCGTCCAGCGTCGTGGGGCGCCCCTGGAGCGCCGTGAACATCGTGGTCAGGTTGTCGCGTACGACGGTGCGCAGCTGTGCGCGGCCCAGCACCGTGCTCTCGGCGTAGGCGTGTTCACCGCCGAGGATCTGGTCGGTGAGGTCCTCCGCGAGCCGGTCGACCTCCGTCAGCAGGCGGCCCACCAGTTCCACGACCCGGTCGCCGGCCCTCAGCTGTGGCGTCACGGGCGCAGTGTAGCCGGGCGTGGTTGTGCGCCGGCACAAACACGGGCCGCCTTTTCCCGCCGCCCGCCCATGGCCGAAACCGGTGCTGAGCGGTGGAATCACCGGCAGTGTGCGGCATCGTCGCAGCGCGCACGGGTGCCTGTGCACAACTCGTGGCGGAGTGAAGGAGAAACGCGTGGGAGGACCGTTGACGGACCCGGAGGAGCGGCCCCCTCGTCCCGGGATCGAACGCCGCAGATTCCTCGGCTATGTGCTGGCCGCCTCTACCCTGACCGTCGCCGCCGAACTCGGCGAGGCCGTGCTCGCCCCCGCCGAGGCGGCGGCGGTCGTCCCCTCCGTCCCGGGCCCCGCGGAGATCTACGACCTCAACGACATGCTCACGCATGCCGCGCTGCCCACGGCGAACCTGATCACGATCCGGGTCGAGGCCGACGGCACGGCCTCCTTCGCGCTGCCCCGCGCGGAGGTCGGGCAGGGCATCACGACGTCCAGCGCCATGCTGATCGCGGAGGAACTCGACCTGCCGCTGGAGCGGATCCGGGTCACGCTCGCCGACGCCCGGCCGGAGTTGCTGTTCAACCAGCTCACCGGCGGCTCCAACACCACCATCTCGACGTTCACCCCGATCCGGGTGGCGGCCGCCGTCGCCCGGGGCCGGCTGCTGCACGCGGCCGCCCTCGAACTGGGCGAGGCGGTGGACACCCTGACCGCGAAGGCGGGCGTCGTCACCTCGGCGGCAACCGGGCGCAGCCTCACCTACGGCGACCTGGCGCAGAAGGCCGCAGCCGTGACGACGGCCCAGGTGCCGGTCACCCTGAAGGAGCCCGGCGAGTTCACGGTCATCGGCACCGGCCGGCGGCGCATCGACGCGCTGGAGGCGGTTACCGGCCGCAAGCGGTTCGCCATGGACCTGCACGTCCCCGGCGCCCTGCCGACGATGGTGTGCCGGGCGCCGACGATCAACGGCACGCTCCGCGCGGTCGACAACCTGGCCGCGGTCCGGGCGATGCCCGGCATCACCGACGTCGTCACCGTCTCCACCGGGGTGGCCGTGCGCGGGCGGACGTTCGGGCAGTGCATCGACGCCGTGCGCGCGCTGAAGGCCTCCTGGGGGCCCGGGACGGTCGAGGGCCGCAGCGACGACACCGTCCGCGACGAGCTGCGCAAGGCGGAACTCCCGCTGCCCGCTCTGGACCTGCTCACCAAGTCGGTCGACGCCCGGTTCACCTTCCACTTCGCCGGCAACAGTGCCCTGGAGACCAACTGCGCCATCGCCGACGTCCGGACGGACTCGGCCGAGATCTGGGCGAGCCTGAAGTCCCCGATCGTCGCCCGGGAACAGATCGCCGCGCAGCTCGGGCTGCCCGTCTCCGCCGTGCAGGTCCACGTCACCGAGGGCGGGGGTTCCTTCGGCCGCAAGCTCTTCCACGACGCCGCCGCCGAGGCCGCCGAGATCTCCCGGGCGATGGGCAAGCCGGTCAAACTGATGTGGCACCGCACCGACGACTTCCGGCACGGCCGCGTCCACCCCATGGCCACCTCACGGGTCCGCGCCACCTATGCGCTCGGCCAGGTGCTCACCCTCGACCAGCGGCACACCTCCGTCGCCACCGACTTCGGTCACGGCGTCGGCGAGATCATCACCGCCGAGGCCGCCCGGCTGCCGGTCGGCGACCTCACCTTCTCGGAGACGATCTTCGCGCTGACCCAGCAGACGCCGTACCACTTCGGGGTCGTCACCCAGTTGCTCAGCGAGACCGACAAGGGCTTCCACACCGGCTCCATGCGCAACATCTACTCGCCCAACGCGCGCTGCGCGCAGGAGCTGGTCGTGGACGAGCTGGCGAAGCGGCTGGGCAAGGACCCCTACCGGTTCCGCCGGGAATTCCTCAAGGAGGACCGGGCGCGGGCCGTGCTGGACAAGGTGGCCGAGGTGGGGAAGTGGGGCCGCGCCATGCCCGCCGGCACGGCCCAGGGCATCGCGCTCCACCCCGAGTACCACGCATACGTGGCCGTCCTCGCGGAGATCGACTGCCGGCCCGAGACCACCGGCCGCACGGTCCGCGACGGCTACGCGGGACCCCGGGTCACCAAAGTCGTCTGCGCCGTCGACGTCGGGCTGGCCGTCAACCCGCGCGGACTGCAGGCGCAGATGATGGGCGGGATCATGGACGGCATCGCCATCACGCTGAGTTCGGGACTGCACCTTCGGGACGGGCACTTCCTGGAGGGCAGTTGGGACAACTACTTCTACACCCGGCAGTGGAACACCCCGCCCGAGCTGGAGATCGTCGTCATGCCCCCCACCACCGGCGAGCCCGGCGGCGCCGGCGAACTGGCCGTGGCGGGCGCGGCGGCCGCCGTGGCCTGCGCCTACGGCCGGGCCACCGGCGCCATGCCGACCAGCTTCCCGGTCAACCACGCCGGCCCGCTCGGCTTCGAGCCGCTGCCCACCACCCCGCCGGTCCCGGCGTCCCCGACCGACGGTCTCGACCGCGCCTTCTAGGAGAGTTCCGTGCCCGAACACACCTTCATCCTCAACGGCGAGCGCGTCACCGTGGACATCGAGGACGGCGTCCGGCTGCTGTGGGTGCTCCGCGACGTCCTCGGGGTCACCGGTCCGAAGTACGGCTGCGGGCTCGGCGTCTGCCAGGCCTGCACCAGCCATGTCAACGGCAAGGCGTTCAACCCGTGTTCGGTGCCGGTCGAGGCCATCGGCCCGGACGACGAGATCACCACCATCGAGGGACTGCCCGCCACCGTCGGCCGTGCCCTGCACCCGATGCAGGAGGCCTGGCTGGAGTACGACGTCGCCCAGTGCGGCTACTGCCAGCCCGGCCAGATCATGACCGCCGTCGCGAAGGTGCGCAAGGCCCGCGAGGAGGGCCGGGAGATCACCGAGGCCGACCTCGACGAGATCCGCAACGTCTGCCGCTGCGGCACCTACCACCGCATCCGTGAGGCGATCGTGGCCGGGGCGAAGAAGTACTGAGCCCGGGCGGGCGCCGGACGTCTCGCCCGGCGCCCGCCCCAGAACCCCCGACGCCGGTTACCGCCGCACCTGCCCGGCCGCGGCCGTGAGGACTGGAACCGACCCTGGGGAAGGAGCCGGGGCCGGGCCGTCAGGGGGGAGGCGGGGCCGTGGAGGTGACGCTGGCGCGGTGATCAGGCGGCGAGGTCCGTCGTGCGGGCCTCCTCGAGGCTGCCGTACACCACCAGTGCGCTCTCCCGGAGCGCGTGCGGTGCCAGCCGGTCCAGCAGCGCCGCCGGCGGGACGAGGACCAGACGGCCCCGGGCCTCGCGAGCGCGGCGGCACAGCCGCAGGAGGGTGTTGAGACCCGAGGAGTCACAGGCCGTGACGCCGGCCAGGTCCACGATGAGCGACGCGTGCCTTTCCAGCACGCGCGTGACCTGACGGTACAGAGGGGGGCCGCTGAACAGGTCCAGCGGGCCGGTCACGGTGACCAGCGGCGCCTGGCCGGGCTCTTCCGTCACCTGGATGCGCACCTCGGAGTTCACGGTGGCTCCTTCTGTTGTCTCCCACCCCGGTTGCCCATGACGCAACGCGGTCCCGGAGCAGCAACGCTGCCGCGTATATGTTCCCTGCACAGGCCCGACGCAAAGCCCACCGGGCGAAGCACCGGTGCGCGGCTGTCCGTGAGACGAAACACGGCGCACCCCCCGGCGCATCGTCGCCCGGCGACGGGGTAGGCGTCGCAGGGCATGCCCGGCCGCCGGCCCGCGTCCCGCGACCGGGTCACTGGACCTTCTGATCTCGCCGGGGCGGTGACGCAATGGACTCGTTGGTGTTCGACAGCCAGGATCTGGCCGAGACCGAGGACTTCCTGTGCCGGGCCTACGCCCGTATGACCATCGGCAGCAACACGCCGGAGGACAGCAGGGCACACATCCGCCGCGCCGCCATGCCCTCGGTCAGCGTCGACGAGCTCGACCTCGGCTTCGAGATGAGCTACGCCGTGACCCCGCTCGGGAAGATCTGCCTGTGCATGGTCCACGAGGGCACCGTCCAGGACCATGTCTTCCAGGGCGTGCGGGACGACTTCGGCCCCGGTGACATGGTGCTCTTCGCACCCCCCGACCTGCCCTACGCCGGGCGCATCTGCAGCGCCCGCTACAACATCACGATGCTGGACAGCGCCCTGCTGGACCAGGTCGCCGCCACCGGTCCGCAACCGGTTCTGGAGCCGGTCCGGCTGACCGGTCACCGGCCGCACTCGCCGTCCGCCGCCCGCCAGCTCAAGAGCACGATCGTCTATCTGCGCGACCACGTCCTCGCCGACCCGGCCGTCGCCGGCCAGCCGCTGATCGCCTCGACCAGCGGCCAGCTGCTGGCGGCGAGCGTGCTGGCGGCCTTCCCGAACACCGCCCACACCGATCCGACCGCGCAGGACAGGACCGACGCCCACTCCGTCACCCTGCGGCGGGCCGTCGCATACATCGAGGACCACGCCCATCAGCCCCTCACCGTCGCCGACATCGCCGCCGCCGCGCACGTCACCGTCCGGGCGCTGCAGTACGCCTTCCGCCGCCACCTCGACACCACCCCGCTCGGCTATCTGCGCCGGGTGCGTCTCGCCCATGCCCATCAGGAACTGCGGGCCGCCGATCCCACGGACACGACCGTCGCCGACATCGCCGCACGCTGGGGCTTCGCCCACCCCGGCCGCTTCGCCGCCCTGTACCGCGAGGCGTACGGCACCAGCCCGGCCGGCACCCTGCGCGGCTGAGCATCAGCCTGAGCCTGAGCAGGCCGGCGGCACGGCCTCACCCGCTCTGCCCGGACCGGCAGCACACGTGGTCCGCTGCAGCGCGGCGCGCAGGGCCCGGCGGATCTCCGGCGGCAGCCAGCCGCAGCGCGGCCACTGCACCACGTGTTCCGCCACTTCCCGCAGTTTGGTGTTGGTGTGCTGGGAGACTTCCCTCAGGACGTTCCAGGCCGACTCCGGCGGCAGTCTGCCCCGGGCGATCACGACCCCGATCGCCTGGTCGATGACCGCGCGGGAGACGACGGCGTGCTTCAGCTGCTGGATCTCCTCCTGGAGGGCGAGGATCGTGTGCTGCTGGTCCTCGTGGTCCGGCATGGTGGTGGTGCTCCTGACGCGGCGATCGGCTGGTCAGGGTCCTCCTGCCCGGGCCGTGCGCACTGCGGAGCACCGGAAACGAAGACCTGCCGGGTTGGCGGTCCAGAAAACGAAATCGCCGATTCCGTCGACGGGGCCGACCGCCGCTGCTCGTGTGGCGGAGCCGGGGCTGGGGCGCCGTCTCACTCCGTGCGGCGGATGATCGTCACGGCCGCGGCGTCGTCGCCGAGCCGGCCGTGGGCGTACGCCATGAGTTCCTCGCGCAGGCGGTGCAGCAGATCGTCGGCGGGTTCGGCGGCCCAGGCCTCGGCACGGTCGGCCAGCGGGAAGAAGGCGCCCCGCTCGTCGCGGGCCTCCAGGATGCCGTCGGTGTACAGCAGCAGCACGTCACCGGGGAGGAACGCGAACGACTCCACGACGTACGAGGTGCCGCCGGACAGCCCGCCGAGGCCCAGCGGCGGCGCGATCCGCTTGAGCGGCAGCGGCTCTGCGTGCCCGCCGCTCAGCAGCAGAGGAGAGGGATGCCCGCACACCACGAGGTGCACGACGGGCTCCCCGTCGGGCAGGTCCAGCATGATGGCGGTGGCGAACGCCTCCTCGGTGTCGGGCGTCCCGGGCGGGTTCCACTGGTGGGACTCCCAGCGCATGCTGCCGTCGAGGTGGACGGCGAGCCGGGGCAGCGTGGGCCGGCGGTGCGCCGCCGCTCGGAAGGCTCCGAGCAGCAGCGCGGCATGGGTGATCGCCGGCAGGCCCTTGCCGCGCACGTCCGCGATCAGCAGCCGGGTGCTGTCATCGGTGCGGACGGCGGCGTAGAGGTCCCCGCCCATGGTCGCCTCGTCCTGCGCGGCGAGATAGAGGCAGGCCAGGTCCAGCGGGCCGCTGCGCCGGGGCAGCGCGGGGAAGAGCACCTCCTGGACGGCCTGGGCGACCGTACGGCTCTCGGTGAGCTGGCGCTCGCGTCTCTCCCGGACCAGGCAGAACAGCACGATGAGGCCGGAGACGAGGACCAGTGCCCCCACCTGTGCGGCGAGGTTCTCGGTGCCGAGGACGCCCCGTGACACGCCGATGAGGAGCTGGGCGGCGACGGCCAGCAGACCGATCAGCGCGGTGAGCCGGGGACCGGCGAACGCGGCGGTGAGCGCGGGCGCCGCCACCAGCAACGGCCCCAGATGGACGTCCGACGGTGCCAGGACGTCCACCACGTACACCGCGACGACCAGCCCGACGGGGATGAGGATCAACGCCCGCCCCGATCGCGTCCGCCGCAACTCCTGCAGGGGCACACGCCATGATCTCACCTCGGCAGCCCCACCACCACCTGCCGCCGGGACGGCGTCCACCGGAGGAACCGGGCCGTTCCCCTGGGCAGCGCGCTCCGGCCGGCCGGCGTCGCCGGGGCGGCACTTGGGCGGGGACGGTTGAGCAGGCCGCCCCCGCGGGGGCGGCGGTCGGGCGAGGACGGGTCGAGCCGATCACCCCCGCCACCCCCGCCGCCCCGCGAGGCCGGGCTCAGGCCGGGACGAGCCGTTCGTCGAAGCCGCCCGGCTGGGGGCCGCCGCTCTGTACGGCGCCGAGGGGTGTCCGGGTGCGCGCCGCCGTCAGCCGCAGTTCGATGATGGCGCGGACGGCGGGCCACTCCTCGTCCAGGATCGAGTAGAACGCGGTGTCGCGCACCACCCCGTCCAGCCCCCGGGAGTGGGCCCGGCGCACGCCCTCGCAGGTGGCGCCGAGGCGTTCGATGGCGGCGCGCGAGCGGAGGTTGCGGGCGTCGGCGCGGAAGCACACCCGCCGCAGCCGCCAGGTCTCGAAGGCATGGCGCAGCATGAGCAGCTTGGCCTCGGCGTTGATCCCGGTGCCCTGGGCGCGCGCGGACAGCCAGGTGTTGCCGATCTCGGCGGCGTCCGGGACGGCGGTGACCGGGTCGCCGTACGGCAGGCCGGGCACGGCCGGCCACACCGGGGGGCCCTGCCAGTAGTCGAGTTCCACGAAGCGGGTGGAGCCGACGACACGGCCGTCGTCGGCGCGGACCACGGCGAACGGCAGAGCCCGGCCCGCCGCATGCTCGGCGAGCGCACGGTCGACGTAGTGGGCGGCCCCGTCGAGGCCGTGCGGGACGGGGGTGAACGCATAGGAGCTGCGGTCCTCGGCTGCGGCTTGAGCCAGACCCTCGACATGGTGCGTCGCGAGGGGCTCCAGCCGCGTCAGGCGACCGGTGAGAACGACGGCAACGGGCACGGACCTTCGGTCTTTCTGGTGATGGGGGCCCTCCCGGTCACCGGTGACCCGGTGCGAAGGGGAGGGAGACAGGATGCGTCAGAGGTCCCGTTGTGCGAGCAACGAAGACGTGAAGGACAGTAGACGGCCGGATGACGTGATTCCGCAAGGCGCGCGCCGTGTGTCGCCGCAGGTCACGTAAGGGAAGCCGGGCGTAACGGGCAACAGGAATCCGGTGTCCTCGGCAGCGCGTCTCCGCGAGCATGGGCCGGTCGCCGAACCCCGCTGCCGAGGGAGCGCCGGAGCCCGTCATGCCCGTGCCCGCCGGCATCGTCGGCGGCAACCCCGCCCGTCTGATCCGTACCCGTGACGACGCGGCGTGGCGGCAAGGACGCCGGGTCGTCGCCGTTGTGTCGGATTCCTTGACCGCCGCCTCCCTCTCCGCGATGCTGAGTTGCGACATACGAGATGCGTATCGCATTAGGCAACATCTCGATCCTCTGTCAGCCGAGGAGTGGCCATGGCTCAGCAGGTCCGCGCGGTCGTCGCACGCAGCAAGGGTGCCCCCGTCAGTATCGAAACGATCATCGTGCCCGACCCCGGTCCGGGTGAGGCCGTGGTCAAGATCGAGGCCTGCGGGGTCTGCCACACCGATCTGCACTACCGCGAGGGCGGCATCAGCGACGACTTCCCCTTCCTGCTGGGGCACGAGGCCGCCGGTGTCGTGGAGGCGGTGGGGGAGGGCGTCACCGACGTGGCGCCCGGTGACTTCGTCGTCCTGAACTGGCGCGCGGTGTGCGGCCAGTGCCGTGCGTGTCTGCGCGGCCGGCCCTGGTACTGCTTCGACACGCACAACGCCAAGCAGAAGATGACCCTGACCGACGGCACGGAGCTCTCGCCGGCCCTCGGCATCGGTGCCTTCGCCGAGAAGACCCTGGTCGCCGCCGGGCAATGCACCAAGGTCGACCCGGCCGCCTCGGCGGCCGCCGTCGGTCTGCTCGGCTGCGGCGTGATGGCGGGCCTCGGCGCGGCGATCAACACCGGCAACGTCGGCCGCGGCGACACCGTCGCCGTGATCGGCTGCGGCGGGGTCGGCGACGCGGCGATCGTCGGGTCCAAGCTGGCCGGCGCCGCGAAGGTCATCGCCGTCGACATCGACGACCGCAAGCTCGCCACGGCCGAGAAGCTGGGCGCCACCCACACGGTCAACTCCAAGGCGACCGACGCGGTCGAGGCGGTGCGCGAGCTGACCGGCGGCTTCGGCGCCGACGTCGTCATCGAGGCCGTCGGCCGCCCGGAGACGTACCAGCAGGCCTTCTACGCCCGCGACCTCGCCGGGACGGTGGTGCTGGTCGGGGTTCCCACCCCGGAGATGAAGCTGGAGCTGCCGCTCCTCGACGTCTTCGGGCGCGGCGGGGCGCTGAAGTCGTCCTGGTACGGCGACTGCCTGCCCTCCCGGGACTTCCCGATGCTCGTCGACCTCTACCTCCAGGGCCGCCTCGACCTGGACGCCTTCGTCACCGAGACCATCGCGCTCGACGACGTCGAGAAGGCCTTCGAGCGCATGCACCACGGTGACGTCCTGCGCTCGGTGGTGGTCCTGTGACGGCCGGCGCCCGCATCGAACGCCTTGTCACCTCCGGGACGTTCTCCCTGGACGGGGGCACCTGGGACGTCGACAACAACGTCTGGATCATCGGGGACGACGACGAGGCCGTGGTGATCGACGCGGCGCACGACGCCGACGCCATCGAACGGGCCCTCGGCGGACGCACCCTGCGCGCCATCGTGTGCACCCACGCGCACAACGACCACATCGACGCCGCGCCCGCCCTCGCCGAGCGCACCGGCGCCCCGATCCTGCTGCACCCGGACGATCTGCCGCTGTGGCAGCAGACCCATCCGGACCGCAAACCCGACGGCGAGCTGGCCGACGGGCAGCGGATCACGGTCGCGGGTCTTGAGCTGACCGTGCTGCACACCCCGGGGCACGCCCCGGGAGCCGTCTGTCTGCACGCGCCAGCGCTGACCGCGCTGTTCAGCGGCGACACGCTGTTCGCCGGCGGGCCGGGGGCCACGGGACGGTCGTTCAGCGACTTCCCGACCATCATCGACTCCATCGGTCGGCGTCTGCTCTCGCTGCCGCACGACACCGTCGTGCACACCGGGCACGGCGACACCACCACCGTCGGTGCCGAGGCACCGCATCTCCAGGAGTGGATCGACCGCGGCTTCTGAGCCGCCGCCCCGGCGTGAAGGCGGCCCTGCCCCGGCGCCGGCGGCAGGGCCGTCCCCGCACCGCGCGAGGCGCGCCATCCGCGGCGACCCCGCGCCCCCCGCCTTCTCGCCGGCGCCCCCTCCGGCGCCCCCGCGCCGTCTCGCTCACGCCTCGTACGTGCGCCTGCTCCCCTTTCTCACCTGCGCTTTCGCAGGTGCTCCGGCGTGCCCGGAAAACGCCGCCGGACCACGCGCAACCAGCCCGGTGAACGCCTTGACAACGCTTCTCGGCGGCCCGCAGACTGGCGTTGCGCTAACCGCAATCCGTTTCGCTATACGCACCGAGGTGTCATGATGATTCCCGCGTGCCGTCTCGCGGATCTGCCGCGAGGCGAGGCCCACCGGCTCGACATCGACCCGCCGGTCTCGGTGTTCCACACCGACGACGGCGAGCTCTTCGCCATCGACGACACCTGCACCCACCAGGACGCCTCGCTCGCCGACGGCTGGCTGGAGGGCTGCGAGGTCGAATGCCCGCTGCACGCCTCGAAGTTCGACCTCAGGACCGGGGCGGTGGACGCCCCGCCGGCCAAGCTCCCGGTCCGCACCCACGAGGTCGTCGTCGAGGACGGCATGATCCACGTCCGGCTCTCCACCGAGGCACCCAACCTGCCCCCGTGCGTCGCCGCCCGCCTGGCCGGAGGCCCCGCGTGAGGACCGTCGCCGTCGTGGGCGCCTCCCTGGCCGGCCTGTCGGCCGCGCGCTCGCTGCGGCGGCAGGGCTTCGACGGCCGGCTGGTCGTCGTCGGCGACGAGCCCCACCGCCCCTACGACCGGCCGCCGCTGTCCAAGGAGTTCCTCGCCGAAACCCTCGGCGAGGCGGACCTGGCGCTGGAGCGCGACGGCGAGGACCTCCAGGCGGAGTGGGTGCTCGGCACCCGCGCCACCGCACTGGACCGTACCGAGCGGGCGATACGGCTCGCCGACGGCCGCGAGATCCGCGCCGACGGTGTCGTCCTCGCCACCGGCGCCGCCGCCCGCACCCTGCCCGGCACGGACGGCCTGGCCGGCGTCCATACGCTGCGCACCCTGGACGACGCCCGCGCCCTGCGGGACGAACTGGCCCTGGGTGGACGACTGGTGGTGATCGGCGGCGGCTTCGTCGGCGCCGAGGTCGCCTCCACGGCGTACGCCCTCGGCCTCGACGTCACCGTGATCGAGGCCGCCCCGACACCGCTGGCCGGACCTCTCGGCGCGGACATGGGCGCGGTCGTCTCCGCCCTCCACGCCGACCACGGGGTACGGCTGGTGTGCGGGGTGGGCGTCAAGGGGCTGAGCGGCGAGCGGCGCGTGGACGCCGTCCTGCTGGAGGACGGCCGCACCGTCCCCGCGGACCTCGTGGTCGTCGGCATCGGGGCACGCCCCGGCGTCGAGTGGCTGCACGGCTCGGGTGTCGCCCTGGACAACGGCGTCACCTGCGGCTCCGACGGCCGCACCAGCCTTGCCGGGGTGGTCGCCGTCGGCGACTGCGCCAACTGGTACGACCCGCACACCGGCACGCACCGCCGCGTCGAGCACTGGACGGGCGCGCTGGAGCGGCCCGACGCCGCCGTGGCCACGCTGCTCGCCCACGGCGCGCGGGAGCCGGGGGTGCCCCGGCCGCCGTACTTCTGGTCCGACCAGTACGGCGTGAAGATCCAGTTCACCGGGCACGCCGCCGGCGCCGACAGTGTGACCGTCGAGGAGGG
This sequence comes from Streptomyces sp. NPDC104814, assembly GCF_055583185.1. Lineage (NCBI taxonomy): Bacteria > Bacillati > Actinomycetota > Actinomycetes > Kitasatosporales > Streptomycetaceae > Streptomyces > Streptomyces sp. NPDC104814. The sequence continues at coordinate 1,533,235 of NZ_JBVJOL010000001.1, forward strand.
GCGCACCGACGAGCGCAGCTTCCTCGCCGTGTACCGGCGTGCCGGAGCACCCGTCGCCGCGCTCGGGATGAACCAGCCGCGGCTGTTCACCCGCTGGCGCAAGCAGCTCGCCGCGACCTCTTGACACCCCTCACGCGGCCATCGATGCTGCGTTGCGCATCACACGCGACACTGCGTCATTCGCAACATCGCACGGCATGCCGCCGCACCACGCTTCTCACACAACGCCGTACGAAGTCGCCCTTCCCGGCGCGTGACCTACCGACCCACGACGTTCTCCCGAGGAGTGCACCCGTGACCTCGACCAGCCTGCCGGACAGCCTGATCGCCACCCTCCCCGGCTCCTCCTACACCGACCCGGGCGTCTTCGCCCAGGAACAGGAGCGCATCTTCGAGGCGATGTGGTTCTGCGTCGCGCGCGCCTCCGACCTGCCGAAGCCCGGCGCCTTCCGCACCGTCGACGTGGGCCGCGAGTCCATCCTCGTCACCCGTGCGCGGGACCACTCGATCCGCGCGTACTTCAACGTGTGCCGGCACCGCGGCGCCAAGCTGTGCACGGAGGAGACCGGCGAGGTCAAGCGTGCCTTCCAGTGCCCGTACCACGCCTGGACCTACGACCTGAACGGCAAGCTCGTCGCGGCGCCCAACCTCACCAAGATGCCCGACGTCGGCCGCACCGAGTACGGCCTGGTCGACGTGGCCGTCCGGGAATGGCTCGGCTATGTCTGGGTGTGCCTGGCGGAGAACCCGCCCTCCTTCGAGGAGGACGTGATCGGTGCGGTCGTCGAGCGCCTCGGGGACGTGGCGGCGATCGAGCGCTACGACATCGACAGCCTCGCGGTGGGCAAGCGGATCGTCTACGACGTCAAGGCGAACTGGAAGCTCATCATCGAGAACTTCATGGAGTGCTACCACTGCGCCACGATCCACCCCGAACTGACCGAGGTGCTCCCGGAGTTCGCCGACGGCTACGCCGCGCAGTACTACGTCGGGCACGGCGCCGAGTTCGGTGACGAGGTCAAGGGCTTCACGGTCGACGGCTCCGAGGGCCTGGACCGCATCCCCGGGGTGTCCGAGGACCAGGACCGGCGCTACTACGCGATCACCGTCAAGCCGCAGGTCTTCATCAATCTCGTGCCCGACCATGTGATCTTCCACCGGATGTACCCGGTCGCCGTCGACCGCACGGTCGTCGAGTGCGACTGGCTGTACCTGCCCGGTGTGGTGGAGAGCGGCAAGGACGTCAGCCGGTCCGTGGAGCTGTTCGACCGGGTCAACCGCCAGGACTTCGACGCCTGCGAGCGCACCCAGCCCGGGATGAGCTCGCGGCTGTACGCCAAGGGCGGTGTGCTGGTGCCCAGCGAGCACCACATCGGCGCCTTCCACGACTGGGTGAACGAGCGGCTCGGCACGCAGCAGCCGCGGTGACGGCGGGGCAGGAGCGCCCGTGGCCCGCGCGGGGGGCGTACGCGGGCCGTGCGGCGGTCGTGCTGCGGGCTCAGTGGCCCTGGATCGGTGCTGCGGCCGGGTCCGGGCGCTCAGCCCAGGTACCCCATGCGGTGGCTGATCTCCCGCGCACCCTCGACCAGGACCGGAGCCAGCTCGTGCATGCGGTCCTCGGTGAACCGGTAGGCGGGGCCGGAGGCGCTGATCGACGCGATGACCTGGCCCTCCCGGTCCCTGATCGGGGCGGCCATCGCGTGCAGCCCGACCTCCAGCTCCTCCAGCGTCCAGGCGTACCCGCGCTCCCGGGCCTCGGCGAGGTTCTTCTCCAGCTTGACCTTGGAGGAGATCGTGTGCGGGGTCACCTTCTTCAGGCCGGACTCGCTCAGCAGCGCCGCACGCTGCTTGGCCGGCAGGTGCGCCAGCATGACCTTGCCGCTGGAGGTGGCGTGCAGCGGGGTGAGCTGGCCGACCCAGTTGTGCGCGGTCACGGCGGCCGTGCCGCGCACCTGGTAGAGGTTGATCGCGTAGTGCTCCTGCATCACGGCGATGTTGACCGTCTCGCCGATCTCCTCGGCGAGGCGCTCGCACACGGGCCGGCCCTGCTGGGTGATGTCGATACGCCCCGTGACGGCGCCGGCCAGGCGCACGATGCCGAAGCCGAGCCGGTACTTGCCGCGCTCGCCCGCCTGCTCCACCAGGCCGCGCGCCTCCAGGGCGCCGAGCAGTCGGAAGGCGGTGGACTTGTGCACGTCCAGCTCTCCGGCCACCTCGCTGACGCCGGCCTCTCCCCGCTGGGCGAGGATCTCGAGCACGCTGATGGCACGGTCGACGGACTGCACACCGCCGGACGGCGCGCCGCTCGTTTCGGTATCCGGACTGTAGTTGCTCATAGCGGAACTATACGCGCGGTAAACAACGCGATGGCAAGTGACGCAGTGTGAACAAAGAATCGTGCAAGTTGCGCCGTCCGCAACCTAGTGCGTATAGCGCTACCCGTACTAGCATCCGTCGCGTATCGACGGCGCGTTTCGAGTGAGACGAGGCACCATGGCTGTCCTGCACTACGACTTCGTCATCGTCGGCGGTGGATCGGCCGGCAGCGCACTGGCGAACCGGCTCTCGGCCGACCCCGGCAACCGGGTGCTCGTCCTGGAGGCGGGCCGCTCCGACTACCCCTGGGACGTCTTCATCCAGATGCCCGCGGCGCTGACCTACCCGATCGGCAGCCGCTTCTACGACTGGAAGTACGAGTCCGAGCCCGAGCCCCACATGGGCGGCCGGCGCATCTACCACGCCCGCGGCAAGGTGCTCGGCGGCTCCAGCAGCATCAACGGCATGATCTTCCAGCGCGGCAACCCCATGGACTACGAGCGCTGGGCCGCCGATCCCGGCATGGAGACCTGGGACTACGCCCACTGTCTGCCGTACTTCAAGCGGATGGAGAACTGTCTCGCGGCCGACCCGGACGACGAGTTCCGCGGCCACGACGGGCCCCTCGTCCTCGAGCGCGGCCCGGCCGAGAACCCGCTGTTCGGCGCCTTCCTCAAGGCCACCCAGGAAGCGGGATACGCCCCCACCGACGACGTCAACGGCTACCGGCAGGAAGGCTTCGCCAAGTTCGACCGCAACGTCCACCGCGGGCGCCGGCTGTCGGCCTCCAAGGCCTACCTCAAGCCCGTCATGAAGCGGCCGAACCTCACGGTGACCACCCGCGCCCTCGTCACCCGCGTCCTGTTCGAGGGCAAGCGCGCCGTCGGTGTCGAGTACCGGCGCGGGCGCGGCGCCCCGCAGCAGGTCAGGGCCGGTGAGGTCATCCTGTGCGGCGGCGCGATCAACTCCCCGCAGCTGCTGCAGCTGTCCGGTGTCGGCAACGCCGCCGAGCTGTCCGCCCTCGGCATCGACGTGGTGCACGACCTGCCGGGCGTCGGCGAGAACCTCCAGGACCACCTGGAGGTCTACGTCCAGTACGCCTGCAAGCAGCCCGTCTCCATGCAGCCGTACATGGCGAAGTGGCGCGCCCCCTTCATCGGGCTGCAGTGGCTGATGCGCAAGGGGCCGGCCGCCACCAACCACTTCGAGGCCGGCGGCTTCGCGCGCAGCAACGAGGACGTCGAGTACCCGAACCTGATGTTCCACTTCCTGCCCGTCGCGGTCCGCTACGACGGCTCCTCGCCGGCCGGCGGCCACGGCTACCAGGTGCACGTGGGACCCATGTACTCCGACGCCATCGGCTCGGTGAAGATCAAGAGCCGCGACCCGCGCGTCCATCCGGCGCTGCGCTTCAACTACCTCTCCACCGAGCAGGACCGCCGGGAGTGGGTGGAGGCCATCCGGGTCGCCCGCGAGATCCTGAGCCAGCCGGCGCTCTCCCCCTACAACGGCGGCGAGATCTCGCCCGGACCCTCCGTCGAGACCGACGAGCAGATCCTCGACTGGGTCGCCAAGGAGGGCGAGACCGCCCTGCACCCGTCCTGCACCTGCAAGATGGGCACCGAAGACATGTCGGTCGTCGACCCGCTCACCATGAAGGTGCACGGCACGGAGGGACTGCGCGTGGTGGACGCCTCCGTGATGCCCTACGTCACCAACGGCAACATCTACGCACCCGTGATGATGGTGGCCGAGAAGGCGGCCGACCTCATCCTCGGCAAGCAGCCGCTGGAGCCGTCCAAGGCCGCGTACTACCGGCACCGCGACGCCCAGCAGCAGGTCGGGTAGCCGTGTCCGCCGACGCCCTGCGCTCGCTGCTCTGCCGCGTCCGCTACGAGGTGCTGCCGGCCCGGACGACCGAGGAGAAGGTCGTCACCCATGTCCCGCGCGACGTCGTGGTCACGGTCACGGCGTCACCGGTCAAGGGTCTGGAGCCGACCCTCGCCCTCACCGAGCGGCTCGCGGCGCACGGATACCGGGTCGTCCCGCACGTGCCCGCGCGGCTGCTGCGGGACGACACACATCTGAAGGACGTCGCCGAGCGGCTGCGCGCGGCGGGCGTCGACGACGTCTTCGTGCCGGCGGGCGACGCCGACCCGCCCGCCGGGCCGTACGAGGGAGCGCTGCCGGTGCTGCGCCTGCTGGACGAGCTGGGCGCGCCCTTCGCGCAGCGAGGCATCACCGGCTATCCGCAGAGCCATCCGCTGATCCACGACGACATCACCGTCCAGGCGATGTGGGACAAGCGGGCGCACGCCACGTACATCGTCAGCAACCTCTGCTTCGACCCGCGTGTGCTGGCCCACTGGATCGCCCGGGTACGGCAGCGGGGGGTCACCCTGCCCGTCCACGTCGGGGTGGCCGGGCCGGTACAGCGGGCGAAACTGCTGGCCATGGCGACGAAGATCGGGGTGGGGGAGTCGACGCGCTTCCTCACCCGGCACGCCTCCTGGTTCGTACGGTTCGCCACGCCCGGGGGCTACGCGCCGGAGAAGCTCCTGCGGCGCTCTGCCGAGGCGCTCACCGCGCCGCCCGCCGCGGTGGCCGGCCTGCACCTGTTCACCTTCAACCAGATCGCCGAGACCGAGCGGTGGCGACGCGCGCTGCTCGACCGCCTCGGCTGATACGCCGCCGCCGCGCCCGCACGGCCGTGCGGCGCTGCGGGAACCGGGGTTCGCAGACCCCTTGACGGTGGTCGCCCCGTCGGTCAGGGTGTTCCACCACAAGCAATGCGATGCACAATGCGCAACGAAATCCTGAAGGGTCGGCGCATGGCAGATCTGTATGTGGACGGCGAATGGCGCGCCCCCGTGGCCGGTGGCAGCCGGGAGATCCGCTGCCCGGCGGACGGCACACTCGTCGCGACGGTCTCCGAGGCGACCCGTCCCGACACCGAGGCGGCGATCGCCGCGGCCCGGCGGGCCTTCGACACCGGCCCCTGGCCCCACACCCCCGAACGCGAGCGCGGCGCCCTGCTGCTGCGCACCGCCGACATCCTGGAACGCGACGCGAAGGACTTCGCCCGCGCCGAGTCGCTCGACACCGGCAAGCGGCTCGTGGAGAGCGAGTACGACATCGCCGACGTCGTCTCCTGCTTCCGCTACTACGGCGGCATCGCCGGCAGTGACGCCGGCCGGGTGGTCGACACCGGCCGCGACGACGCCGTCAGCCGGGTCACCTACGAACCGGTCGGCGTCTGCGCACTGATCACCCCCTGGAACTACCCGCTGCTGCAGGCGTCGTGGAAGGTCGCCCCGGCCCTCCTCGCCGGCAACACGATCGTGCTGAAGCCCAGCGAGCTGACCCCCTCCACCTCCGTCCTGCTGATGAAGGCCCTGGAAGAGGCGGGGCTGCCGGCCGGCGCGGCCAACCTGGTCCTCGGTGCCGGAGCCGAGGCGGGCGCCCCGCTGGCCGAGCACCGGGACGTCGACATGGTCTCCTTCACCGGCGGCCTGAACACCGGCCGGCACATCATGGCCACCGCCGCGGCGACCGTGAAGAAGGTCGCCCTGGAACTCGGCGGCAAGAATCCCAACGTCGTCTTCGCCGACGCCGACTTCGAGGCGGCCGTCGACTTCGCGCTCACCGCCGTCTTTCTGCACTCCGGGCAGGTCTGCTCCGCCGGCGCCCGGCTCGTCGTCGAGGACTCGATCCACGACGCCTTCGTCGACGAGGTCGTGCGCCGCGCCCGCCGGATCCGCCTCGGCGGCCCCTTCGACCCGGAGGCGGAGACCGGCGCCCTGATCTCCGCGCAGCACCGGGAGAAGGTCGAGGCCTACGTCGCCGCGGGGATCACCGAGGGCGCCGTGCTGCGCTGCGGCGGGGCGCGCCCCGACGACCCCGCCCTCTCCGAGGGCTTCTACTACCTGCCCACGGTCCTGGACGAGTGCCACCAGGAGATGCGCGTGGTGCACGAGGAGTCCTTCGGGCCCGTCCTCACCGTCGAGCGCTTCCACGACGAGGACGACGCCGTCCGCATCGCCAACGACACCGAGTACGGACTCGCCGGAGCCGTCTGGACGCAGGACGCCGGCAAGGCCCAGCGGGTCGCGCGCCGGCTGCGCCACGGCACCGTGTGGATCAACGACTACCACCCCTATGTCCCGCAAGCCGAATGGGGTGGCTTCGGCCACTCCGGTGTGGGCCGGGAACTGGGGCCGACCGGCCTCGCCGAGTACCGAGAGCCCAAGCACGTCTGGCAGAACATCCAACCCCGGCCGCAGCACTGGTTCAGCGGCTGAACGCCGAAAAGAGGTCGAACGTGACCACAGCACAGACCGAGGTGCCGCAGCGGCGCCGCACGTCCCAGAACCCCGAGGACCGCACCCCGGTCATCTCCGTGCGCCGGCTGTGGAAGGTGTTCGGGCCCAAGGCCGACCAGGTGCCGCAGTCCGATGAGCTGTGCGGGCTGACCCGCCGCGAACTCATGGACCGCACCGGATGCACCGCCGCCGTGCGCGACGTCAGCTTCGACGTCTCGCCCGGCGAGGTCTTCGTCGTCATGGGCCTGTCCGGCTCCGGCAAGTCCACCCTGGTGCGATGTCTGACCCGGCTGATCGAACCCACCTCGGGCGAGGTCGTCTTCGAGGGCGAGGACATCCGCGACGCCGACGCCAAGCGGCTGCGTGAACTGCGGCGCCGCAAGTTCTCCATGGTCTTCCAGCACTTCGGTCTGCTGCCGCACCGCAAGGTCGTGGAGAACGTGGCGTTCGGCCTGGAGATCCGGGGCATGGGCCGCTCCGAGCGCATGCGCCGGGCCCGCGAGGTCGTCGAACTCGTCGGTCTCGCCGGATACGAGAACTCCTATCCCGACCAGCTCTCCGGCGGCATGCAGCAGCGCGTCGGCCTCGCCCGCGCCCTGGCCGGCGACCCCGAGGTGCTCTTCTTCGACGAGCCGTTCTCCGCGCTCGACCCGCTGATCCGCCGTGACATGCAGAACGAGGTCATCCGCCTGCACCACGAGGTCGGCAAGACGATGGTCTTCATCACCCACGACCTCTCCGAGGCCCTCAAGCTCGGCGATCGCATCCTCATCATGCGCGACGGCAAGATGGTCCAGTGCGGTACCGGCGACGAACTCGTCGGCGCCCCCGCCGACGACTACGTACGCGACTTCGTCCAGGACGTGCCGCGCGGCGACGTCCTCACCCTGCGCTGGATCATGCGCCCCGCCCAGCCCGACGACGCGCTCGACGGCCCCGAGCTGGGCCCGGACGTCGTGGTGCGCGAGGCCACCCGCGCGGTGCTGGCGGCGGAGAAGCCGGTCAAGGTCGTCGAGAACGGCAAGCTGCTCGGCATCGTCGGCGACGAGGAGATCCTCGCCGTCGTCGCCGGGCAGGAGGGCGGTGCCTGATGGCCGCCGTCGCCGACACGACCGCGCCGGTCGCCTCCCTGCGCGAGAGGATCAGCCGCCCCATGGTGGTGGGGGCGATCTTCGTGGCCTGGCTGGTGCTGTTCGCCGTGCTGCGCGGCCGGCAGACCCTCACCCTCGCAGCGGCCGACCTCACCGGGCTGCACCGCTGGCTGAACGACGTCAACGACACCATCGGAGCCAACCGCAACTCCAACCCGCTCTTCCTGTACTTCTTCAACGAGATCCGGCTGGGCATCGACCATCTGGTCACCTTCGTCCAGTCCCTGATCTCCCAGCCCACCGCGGGCCGCCCGGTCCCGCAGATCGGCTGGCTAGGGGTCGTCGGCCTCGCCGGTTACCTCTCCTGGGCCGTCGGCAACTGGCGGGTCGCCCTGCTGGCCGTGGCCGGATTCACCTTCTTCGGGCTCCAGGGCCTGTGGCAGGAGAGCATGGACACGCTGGCGCTGACCCTGTCGGCCGTCTTCGTGGCGCTGCTCATCGGCATCCCGCTCGGTGTGTGGGCCGGCCTCTCGGACCGGTTCAACAAGGTCATGACGCCGTTCCTGGACTTCATGCAGACGATGCCGACCTTCGTCTACCTGGCCCCGCTGACCCTGGTGTTCCTCATCGGCGGCGCCTCCGCGGTGATCACCACCGTGATCTACGCGGCCCCGCCCGCCATCCGCATCACCGCGCACGCCATCCGCTCCGTGCCCGAGACCACCGTCGAGGCCGCGGACTCGCTCGGCACCACCCGCGGACAGCAACTGGTGAAGGTGCTGCTGCCGATGTCGAAGCGCACGGTGGTCATGGGCGTCAACCAGACCATCATGGCGGCCCTCGCCATGGTGACCATCGCCGCCCTGATCGACGCGCCCGGCCTCGGCAAGACCGTCGTCCAGGCCCTGCAGTCCCTCGACGTGGGCACCGCCTTCAACGCCGGTCTCGCCATCGTCGTGATGGCCATCGTGCTCGACCGCGTCACCACGGCGGCCGCGGGCCGCGCCGAGACGGCCCGCCGCGCGAGCGGACGGCCGGCGAAGTGGCGCCGGCCCCTGCTCGCCGCCGGCGGCGTCGGCACCGCCTTCCTGCTCTACGTCTCCCACACCTATGTCTACGCGGCCGGGTTCCCCGGTGACGGCACGATCGGCACGCACATCGCGAGCGCGGCCGACACCACGACCACCTGGCTGCAGGACCATCTGTCGGGGCTCACCAACGCGATCCGGGACGTCATCACCACCGGCCTGCTCAACCCCTTCCAGACGCTGCTCACCGACTCCCCGTGGTGGCTCGTCGGCCTCACCCTCGTCGCGCTCGGCGCGGTGCTCGGCGGCGGGCGCGCCGCGATCACGGCCGCCGTGTGCGTCGGGCTGCTCGTCGGGACGGGGCTGTGGTCGGACGGCATGACCACGCTGGCCTCCACGGCGGTGGCCACGGTGCTGGTGATGCTGCTCGGCGCCGTCTTCGGCGTGTGGATGGGGCGCAGCGCCCTCGTGGACCGGCTGGTGCGGCCCACACTGGACGCGGCGCAGGTCATGCCGCCTTTCGTGTATCTGGTTCCGTTCCTGGCGCTGTTCGGGGCGACCCGGTTCACCGCGATCGTAGCGGCCGTCGTCTACGCGGCACCGGTGGCGATCAAGATCATCGCGGACGGGGTGCGGACCGTGCCCGAGTCCACCGTCGAGGCGGCCACCTCGGCCGGCTGCAACACCTGGCAGATCATCACCAAGGTCCAGCTGCCCGTGGCCCGCAGTGCCCTGACGCTCGCCACCAACCAGGGCCTGATCTACGTCCTGTCGATGGTCGTGGTCGGCGGCCTGGTGGGCGCCGGCGCCCTCGGCTACGACGTCGTGGCCGGCTTCTCGCAGGGACAGCTGTACGGCAAGGGCCTGGCGGCGGGGCTCGCCATCGTCCTGCTGGGAGTCATGTTCGACCGGATCACTCAGGCTGCGGCGCGACGCACCCGGGCGTAAGGAGCACCACACCATGGCACGACACTTCAGAACCGGCGCGGCCGGCCTGACCGTTCTCGCACTGACGCTCACCGGGTGCGTGGGAGCGAAGGTCGGCGAGAACACCTCCGCCGCGAAGAACGCGGACGGCTCCTGCGGCACCTTCAACCTGGCCGTCAACCCGTGGGTGGGCTACCAGGCGGACGCGGCGGTCGTCGCGTACGTGGCGCAGCACGATCTCGGCTGCAAGGTCAACAAGAAGGACCTGAAGGAGGAGATCGCCTGGCAGGGCTTCGGGACGGGCGAGGTCGACGCGGTCCTGGAGAACTGGGGCCACGACGATCTGAAGAAGAAGTACATCACCGGTCAGAAGACCGCCGTCGCCGCCGGGCCGACCGGCAACAAGGGCGTCATCGGCTGGTGGGTGCCGCCGTGGCTGGCCAAGGCCCACCCGGACATCACCGACTGGCGCAACCTCAACAAGTACGCGGCGAACTTCCGGACCTCCGAGTCCGGCGGCAAGGGCCAGCTCCTCGACGGCGACCCGTCCTACGTCACCAACGACGCGGCCCTGGTGACGAACCTGAAGCTGAACTTCAAGGTGGTGTACGCGGGCAGCGAGACCGCGCTCATCCAGGCGTTCCGCAACGCCGAGAAGAACAAGCAGTGGCTGGTCGGCTACTTCTACGAGCCGCAGTGGTTCATGACGGAGGTACCGCTGGTCAAAGTCGCTCTGCCGGCGTACAGGACCGGCTGTGACGCCGACGCGGCCAAGATCGCCTGCGACTACCCCGTCTACGGCCTCGACAAGATCGTCAGCGCGCAGTTCGCCAAGTCGGGCAGCCCGGCGTACAAGCTGGTGAAGAACTTCCACTGGACCAACGAGGACCAGAACCTGGTCGCCAAGTACATCGCCGTGGACAAGATGTCCGACGACGCGGCGGCCAAGAAGTGGGTGGAGGCGAACCGCGACAAGGTGGAGGCCTGGCTGAAGTAACGGGACCGCACGAAAGAGCTGTTGAGGATGCCCGGCGGGCGGCGCGCACACCAGCGTGCCGCCCGCCGGGCATCGCCGCGTCCGGGCCGTTCCGCGGCCCGTTCTCCGACGTCACGCACCCCTTGACACCCATCAGCCGGACAGGCAGATTGAGTTGCGCAACCTGAATCGAGTTGCGCAGAAGGCAACTGAGCGGTTTCGAGTTCGGAGGTTGGGCGATGGCGGGACCCCGAGTGGTCATCATCGGAGCGGGCGTCGTGGGAGCGGCCCTCGCGGATGAGATCTCCGCACGCGGCTGGACCGAAGTGACCGTGGTCGACCAGGGCCCCCTGCCGGCCACCGGCGGTTCGTCCTCGCACGCCCCGGGCCTGGTCTTCCAGACGAACGCCTCGAAGACCATGACGGAGCTGGCCCGCTACACGGTGGAGAAGTTCTGCTCCCTCGACGTGGACGGCAAGCCGTGCTTCCTCCAGGTCGGCGGCCTCGAAGTGGCGACGAGCCCGGAGCGCCTCGCCGAGCTTCAGCGCCGGCACGGCTGGATCACCTCCTGGGGCATCGAGGGCAGCCTGCTCACCCCCGACGAGTGCGTGGAGCAGCACCCGCTGCTCGACCGCGACCGGATCCTCGGCGGCCTGCTGATCCCCACCGACGGCCTGGCCAAGGCCGTCCTCGCCGTCGAGGCGCAGATCCGCCGGGCCACCGAGCGCGGTGTGCGCTTCCTCGCCCGGCACGAGGTCCTCGACATCAAGCAGGGCGAGGGCCGCGTCACCGGAGTCGTCACCGACCACGGCGAGCTCGACGCCGACATCGTGGTGTGCTGTGCCGGCATCTGGGGCCCGAAGATCGCCCGCATGGTCGGCATGAACCTGCCGCTGACCCCGCTCGGCCACCAGCTCGCCTGGACCGGACCCGTCCCGGCCCTCGCCGGCCAGACGGAGGAGGCGGTCCGCCCGATCCTGCGCCACCAGGACGCGGACCTGTACTACCGCGACCGCTACGACGGCCTCGGCATCGGCTACTACGGCCACCGCCCCATGCCGGTCTCCGCGGACGACATCCTCTCCGTGGACGAGGCCGAGGAGATGCCCTCGGTGCTGAAGTTCACCGAGGAGGACTTCGAGCCGGCCTGGACCGAGACGCAGTCGCTGCTCCCGGCGACACAGGAGGCGAAGGTCGAGGAGGGCATCAACGGCCTGTTCTCCTTCACCACCGACGGCTACCCGCTGCTCGGCGAGTCGGCGGAGGTCAAGGGCTTCTGGGTCGCCGAGGCCGTCTGGGTCACCCACTCCGCGGGCGTCGGCCGGGCCGTCGCCGAATGGCTGGTCGACGGCTACTGCTCCTCCTTCGACCTGCACGAGTGCGACGTCAACCGCTTTGAACCGCACCAGCTCTCCCCGGAGTACGTGCTGGCCCGCGACTGCCGGAACTTCGAGGAGGTCTACGACATCCTCCACCCCCTCCAGCCCTCCGGCGAGCCCCGCCCGATCCGCACCAGCCCCTTCTACGCCCGCCAGCAGGGCCACGGCGCGTTCTTCCTGGAGGCGAACGGCTGGGAGCGCCCCCAGTGGTACGAGGCCAACGCCCCCCTCGTCGAGGGCCGCGAGATCACCACCCCCAACGACTGGGCCGCGCGCTTCTGGTCCCCGATCGTCGGCGCCGAGGCCCAGGTCACCCGCGAGACCGTCGCGATGTACGACATGACGGCCCTCAAGCGGCTGGAGGTCACCGGCCCCGGTGCGGCGGCCTTCCTGGAGCGGCTGTGCACCGGCAAGATCGACAAGTCGGTCGGCTCGGTGACGTACACCCTGCTCCTCGACCACGACGGCGGCATCCGCAGTGACGTCACCGTCGCCCGCCTGGCCCGCGACCGCTTCCAGGTCGGCGCCAACGGCAACCTCGACCTCGACTGGTTCCGCCGGCACCTGCCCGCCTGGGGGCACCTCCCAGCGGTAGCTGGGGGAGGAACCGTCCAGGTCCGTGACATCACCGCCGGAACCTGCTGCATCGGCCTGTGGGGACCGCTCGCCCGCACAGTCCTGCAGCCGCTGACCGACGAGGACTTCTCGAACGAGGGTCTGAAGTATTTCCGCGCCAAGCACGCCTACATCGGCTCGGTGCCCGTCACCGCCATGCGCCTGAGCTACGTCGGCGAACTCGGCTGGGAGCTGTACACCACCGCCGACCAAGGCCTGAAGCTCTGGGACACCCTGTGGGCGGCCGCCGAGCCGCTCGGCGGCATCATCGCCGGCCGGGGCGCCTTCAACAGCCTCCGCCTGGAGAAGGGCTACCGCTCCTTCGGCACCGACATGACCTACGAGCACGACCCCTACGAGGCCGGCGTCGGCTTCGCCGTCAAGCTCGACAAGGCCGACTTCATCGGCAAGGCCGCGCTCGAACTGCGCAAGGCCGACGTGCGGCGCAAGCTGACCTGCCTCACCATCGACGACCCGCGGGCCGTGGTCCTCGGCAAGGAACCGGTCCACGCCGGCGGCCGCGCCGTCGGCTACGTCACCAGCGCCGCCCACGGCTACACCGTCGGCAAGGGCATCGCCTACGCCTGGCTCCCGGCCGAACTCACCAGCCCCGGCACCACCGTGCACATCGGCTACTTCGACCAGCGCATCGAGGCGGTCGTCGCCGAGGAGCCGCTGTTCGACCCGACCATGTCCCGTCTGCGTGGCTGACACTCCGGAAGGAGCACCACCGGTGACCGCACAACTCCTGGACGGCAGGGCGACCGCCGCCTCCGTCCGCCGCGAACTCGCCGAACGCGTCGCCAAGGTGACCGCCCTGACCGGCCGCCCGCCGGGCCTCGGGACCGTCCTCGTCGGCGACGACCCCGGCAGCCACGCCTACGTCGGCGGCAAGCACCGCGACTGCGCCCAGGTCGGCATCGCCTCCCTGCGCCGCGAACTGCCCGCCGACGCCACCCAGCAGCAGGTAGAGGACGTCATCGACGAACTCAACGCCGATCCCGCCTGCACCGGCTACATCGTCCAGCTCCCGCTCCCGCGCCACCTGGACACGAACGCCGTCCTCGCCCGCATGGACCCGGCCAAGGACGCCGACGGACTGCACCCCGTCAACCTCGGCCGGCTCGTCCTCGGCACCGACGCCCCGCTGCCCTGCACCCCGCGCGGCATCGTCGAACTCCTGCGCCGCCACGACGTCCCGCTCGCCGGAGCGCGCGTGTGCGTCGTCGGCCGGGGCATCACCGTCGGCCGGCCCATCGGACTGCTGCTCACCCGCCGGTCCGAGAACGCCACCGTCACCCTCTGCCACACCGGAACCAAGGGCCTGGCCCGGCACACCCGCGAGGCGGACATCGTCGTCGCCGCGGCCGGCTCACCCGGACTGATCACCAAGGACATGCTGCGCCCCGGCGCGGCCGTCCTGGACGTCGGAATCACCCGCACCGAGCAGGGGCTCGTCGGCGACATCCACCCGGACGCCGCCGAGGTCGCCGGATGGCTCGCCCCGATGCCCGGGGGAGTGGGACCCATGACCCGGGCGATGCTGCTCGCCAATGTCGTCGAGGCCGCCGAGAGGAACGCGAACACCGTATGAACGCGCTGAACACGCCGCTGGCGGAGCTGGACCCCGAGGTCCACGAAGCCCTCCGCGCCGAGCTGCACCGCCAGCAGACCACCCTGGAGATGATCGCCTCCGAGAACTTCGCGCCCACCGCGGTGATGGAGGCCCAGGGCTCGGTCGCGACCAACAAGTACGCCGAGGGCTACCCCGGCCGGCGCTACTACGGCGGCTGCGAACACGTCGACGTCACCGAGCGGCTCGCCATCGCGCGCGTCAAGTCCCTCTTCGGGGCCGGCTACGCCAACGTCCAGCCGCACTCGGGCGCCCAGGCCAACACCGCCGTCTTCTTCGCGCTGCTGAAGCCCGGCGACACCGTCCTCGGCCTCGACCTCGCGCACGGCGGCCACCTCACCCACGGCATGCGCATCAACTACAGCGGCAAGATGCTCAACGTCGTGCCCTACCACGTCTCCGAGGCGGACCACCTCGTCGACATGGACGAAGTGGAGCGGCTCGCCAAGGAACACCGCCCCAAGATGATCATCGCGGGCTGGTCGGCGTACCCGAGGCAGCTGGACTTCGCGGCCTTCCGGCGGATCGCCGACGAGGTCGGTGCCCTCCTCATGGTCGACATGGCGCACTTCGCCGGACTGGTCGCCGCCGGACTGCACCCGAGTCCGGTCCCGCACGCGCATGTCGTCACCACCACCACGCACAAGACGCTCGGCGGACCCCGCGGCGGCGTGATCCTCACCGACGACGCCGACCTCGCCAAGAAGATCAACTCGGCGGTGTTCCCCGGTATGCAGGGCGGCCCGCTGGAACACGTCATCGCCGCCAAGGCGGTCGCGTTCAAGGTCGCCGCCACCCCGGCGTTCGCGGAACGCCAGGCCCGCACCCTGGCCGGCGCGCACCTCCTCGCCGAACGGCTCGGCAGGCCCGACGCGGCCGCGGCCGGCGTGAAGGTCCTGACCGGCGGCACGGACGTCCACCTCGTCCTCGTCGACCTGCGCGACTCGCCCCTGGACGGCAAGCAGGCCGAGGACCTCCTGCACCGCATCGGCATCACCGTCAACCGCAACGCCGTCCCCTTCGACCCGCGCCCGCCCATGGTGACCTCCGGCCTGCGCATCGGCACCCCGGCGCTGGCCACCCGCGGCTTCAGCGAGACGGACTTCGCCGAGGTCGCCGACGTCATCGCGCTCGCCCTCCAGCCGGAGCCGGACGTGTCCGCGCTGCGCGCCCGCACGGAGGCCCTCGCGGCCAAGCACCCGCTCTACCCGCACCTCTCGCACGACGGAGACGCCCGATGAGCCCCCGCACCCCCGGCGCCGACCTCCCCGACCACCCCGATTTCCTGTGGCGCAACCCCGACCCCAAGCCGTCCTACGACGTGATCGTGGTGGGCGGCGGCGGACACGGCCTGGCCACCGCGCACTACCTGGCGAAGAACCACGGCATCACCAACGTCGCCGTGCTGGAGAAGGGCTGGCTCGCGGGCGGCAACATGGCCCGCAACACCACGATCATCCGCTCCAACTACCTGTGGGACGAGAGCGCCGGCATCTACGAGCACGCCCTGAAGCTGTGGGAGGGGCTGGAGGAGGAGCTGGACTACCCGATCCTCTTCTCCCAGCGCGGTGTGCTGAACCTCGCCCACAGCCTCCAGGACGTCCGCGACAGCGTCCGCCGTGTCGAGGCAAACCGGCTCAACGGCGTCGACGCCGAGTGGCTGGACGCCGACGGGGTCAAGGAAGTCTGCCCGATCGTCAACACCTCACCGGACGTGCGCTATCCCGTCCTCGGCGGCACCTACCAGCCGCGTGCCGGCATCGCCAAGCACGACTACGTGGCGTGGGGCTTCGCCCGCTCCGCCGACGCCGCCGGCATCGACATCATCCAGAACTGCGAGGTCACCGGCCTCGATGTGATCGGCGGCCGGGTCGTCGGCGTACAGACCACGCGCGGGCCCATCGCGGCCGGCAAGGTGGCGCTGTGCTCGGCCGGCCACACCTCGGTCCTCGCCGCGATGGCCGGCATCGAACTGCCCGTGCAGAGCCACCCGTTGCAGGCCCTGGTCTCCGAACTCCTAGAACCGGTCCATCCGACGGTCGTCATGTCCAACGCCGTCCATGTGTACGTCAGCCAGGCGCACAAGGGCGAGCTGGTGATGGGCGCCGGCATCGACGCGTACAACTCCTACACCCAGCGCGGCGCGTTCCACATCATCGAGGAGCAGATGGCGGCCGCCCTGGAGCTCTTCCCGGTGTTCGCCCGCGCCCATGTGCTGCGCACCTGGGGCGGCATCGTGGACGTCAGCCCGGACGCCTCACCCATCGTCGGCCTGTCCCCGGTCGACAACCTCTACCTCAACTGCGGCTGGGGCACCGGCGGTTTCAAGGCCACCCCGGGAGTCGGCTGGGTCTACGCCCACACCATCGCCCACGACACGCCCCACGCGCTGAACGCCCCCTTCTCGCTCGACCGTTTCACCACCGGCGCGCTCGTCGACGAGCACGGCGCTGCCGCGGTGGCCCACTAGGAGCCGACCCATGCTGCTGATCTCCTGCCCGTGGTGCGGGCCCCGCGACGAGGCCGAGTTCCACTACGGCGGCCAGGCCCATGTGCCCTACCCGGAGGACCCCGCCGCCCTCACCGACGAGGAGTGGGCCCGCTACCTCTTCTTCCGCGACAACCCCAAGGGCCCCTTCGCCGAACGCTGGAGCCACGCGGCGGGCTGCCGCAAGTGGTTCAACGCCGTGCGCAACACGGCGACGAACGAGATCCTGGCGATCTACAAGACGGACGAACCCCGCCCGGAGAGCGTCCAGAGCCGCCCGGTCACCTCCCGGCCGAGCGCGGTCACTTCCCAGCCGAGGCCGGACGAATCAGCCCGTCCGGCGTTTGAGGACGAGGCCCGTCCAGGGCCGACGGGGGTCCGGGGGGCGCAGCCCCCTGGCGGGGTCGAAGGGGCGGAGCCCCTTCAGGACGGGACGGGTAGGGGCGGCGGGGGCGAGACCCAGCCGTTCCGCCGCCCCACCGGCGGCCGCATCGACCGCGAAGAACCCCTCACCTTCACCTTCGACGGCACGCAATACCAGGGCTACCGAGGCGACACCCTCGCCTCCGCCCTCCTCGCCAACGGCGTCATCCAGGCCGGCACCAGCATCAAGCTCGGCCGCCCCCGCGGCATCTTCTCCGCCGGTGTCGAGGAACCCAACGCGGTCGTCCAGATCGAGGCCCCCTTCCCCGAGCCCATGCTCCCCGCCCCCGCGATCGAGCTGTACGACGGCCTGGTCGCGAGCAGCCTGCCCGGCCAGGGCCGCCTCGCCACCGAACCCGACCCCGCGCGCTACGACGCCCTGCACGCCCACTGCGACCTGCTGGTCGTCGGCGCCGGCCCGGCCGGCCTCGCGGCCGCGGCGGCGGCAGCGGACAGCGGCGCCCGCGTCATCCTCGCCGACGACCAGCCCGAGCTCGGCGGCAGCCTCCTCGGCACCGGCGAGCACCTCGACTGGGTCGCCGAGACCCGGGCCCGGCTCGACCTCGCCCCCGAGGTGCGCGTCCTGCGCCGTACCACCGTCTTCGGGTACTACGACGACAACCATCTGCTCGCCGTCGAACGCCGCACCGGCCATCTGGGCGCCGACGCCCCCGACAACGTCTCCCGCGAGCGGGTCTGGCGCATCCGCGCCCGCCGCGTGGTCCTCGCGACCGGCGCCCACGAGCGGTCACTGGCGTTCGGCGACAACGACCGTCCCGGCGTGATGCTGGCGGCCTCGGCCCGGACGTATCTGCACCGCTACGGGGTCGTCCCCGGCCGGCACGCGGTGGTGTTCACCACCAACGACAGCGCCTACGCCGCCGCACTCGACCTCGCCGCCGCCGGGGTGGACATCGCGGCGGTCGTCGACCCCCGGCCCGAGCCGGGCCCGTGGGCGCAGCGCGCCAGGGCCGCCGGGATCGAGGTGCTCGCCGGGCACGCGGTCACCGGTACGGAGGGCGGGGACCGGCTCACCGCCGTGACCGTCGCCCCGTTCGGACAGAGCGCCGGACAGCGGGAGTTCGCCGTCGACCTGCTGCTGGTCTCCGGCGGCTGGAACCCGGTCGCGCACCTGTTCAGCCAGTCCGGCGGCAAGCTCCGCCACGACGACACGCTCGGCACGTTCGTGCCCGACAGCGCCCGTCAGGCCGTCGAGGCCGCGGGCAGCGCCAACGGCGCCTTCGACCTCGCCACGGCCCTCGCCGAGGGCGCTGCGGCCGGTGCCCGGGCCATCGAGGCGGAGGGCTGGACCGCCACCACGCCCGCCCTGCCGGCCGTCACGGCGCAGCCGTCCACGCCGCCGCTGCAGGTCTTCACCATCCCCACGCCCACCGGCGCCCCCCGGTTCGTCGACCTCCAGCGCGACGTCACGGTCGAGGACCTCGGGCGGGCCACCGGGGCCGGACTGCGCTCGGTGGAGCACACCAAGCGCTACACCACCGCCGGCACCGGCGGCGACCAGGGCCGCACGGCCGGCGTCCTGGCCAGCGGGGTCGTCGCCGAACTCCTCGGCGTGGACATCTCGGCGCTGGGCCTGCCGACCTTCCGGCCGCCGTACACACCGGTGTCCTTCGCCGCCCTCGCCGGCCGCGACCGCGGGGTGCTGAGCGACCCGGTCCGCACCACCGCGCTGCACGCCTGGCACGTCGAGCACGGCGCGCTGTTCGAGAACGTCGGCCAGTGGAAGCGGCCCTGGTACTACCCGCGGCCCGGCGAGGACATGGAGGCAGCGGTCCTGCGCGAGTGCCGCGCCGCCCGCGAGGGCGTGGCCTTCATGGACGCCTCCACGCTCGGCAAGATCGATGTGCAGGGCCCGGACGCCGGGGCGTTCCTCGATCTGCTCTACACCAACATGATGAGCACCCTGAAGACCGGCATGATCCGCTACGGCGTGATGTGCCGCCCGGACGGCATGGTCTTCGACGACGGCACGGTCATCCGGCTCGCCCAGGACCGCTTCCTGGTCACTACCACAACCGGCAACGCGGCGGCCGTACTGGACTGGATGGAGGAGTGGCTGCAGACCGAGTGGCCCGACCTGAAGGTGCACTGCACCTCCGTCACCGAACAGTGGGCGACCGTCGCCCTGGTGGGACCGAAGTCCCGTGCGGTCCTCGGCGCGCTCGCGCCCGAACTGGCCGTCTCCAACGACAACTTCCCGTTCATGGCGTGGCGGGAGGCGACCGTCGCGGGCATCGAGGCCCGGGTGTGCCGCATCTCCTTCTCCGGTGAACTCGCCTACGAGATCAACGTCTCGCCGTGGGACGCGCTCGCCCTGTGGGAGGCGCTGTACGAGGCCGGAGCCCCGTACGGCATCACCCCGTACGGCACCGAGACCATGCACGTCCTGCGCGCCGAGAAGGGCTACCCGATCATCGGCCAGGACACCGACGGCACGGTCACCCCGCAGGACCTCGGCATGAGCTGGGCGGTGTCGAAGAAGAAGCCCGACTTCATCGGCAAGCGCTCCTACGCCCGTGCCGACACCCTCCGCCCCGACCGCAAGCACCTCGTCGGCCTGCTCCCCGAGGACCCGGCCGACTTCCTGCCCGAGGGCACCCACCTGGTCGCCGACAGCGAGCTGCCCGCGCCGCCCGTGCCGATGCTCGGGCACGTCACCTCGAGCTACCGCAGCGCCGCGCTCGGCCGGCCCTTCGCGCTCGCCCTGGTCAAGGGCGGCCGGGAGCGCATCGGCGAACGCCTCTACGCCCCCGTCGGCGACCGCCTGGTCCCGGTGACCGTCGCCAGTCCCGTCCTCTTCGACCCCGAGGGAGCCCGCCGCGATGGCTGACACCGCCCTGACCGCACGGCAGCGCAGCCCCCTGGCGCACGCCGCCGCCCGCCTGGCCGCCGCGACCCGCGCCTCGCGGGGCGCGATCCGCCTGGCCGAACTTCCCCTGCTGGCCCAGGTGAACGTGCGCCTGGACGCCAAGGGTCCGGCCGCGGACGCCGTCGGGCTGGCCCTGGGCCTCCAGCTGCCCCTGGAACCCAACACGGTCGTCCACGCCGGGGAGGTCACCGTGGTGTGGCTCGGCCCCGACGAATGGCTGGTGGTGGGTCGGCCCGGCACCCAGCGGGAGCTGGAGAGCCGGATCCGCGCGGCGGCCGGTGACGAGCACGTCTCCGTCACCGACGTCTCCGCCCAGCGCACCACCCTTCTGGTCGGCGGACCGCGCGCCCGCGACCTGCTCGCCCACGGCTGCTCGCTGGACCTGCACCCGCGTGCCTTCGGCCCCGGGCGCTGCGCCCAGACGATGCTGGCCCGCGCCCAGGTCGTCCTGGTGGCCCGCGACGAGTCCCGGGCCGGTTTCTGGGTCCTGGTGCGGTCCTCCTTCGCCGGCTATCTGACGGACTGGCTGCTCGACGCGTCCGTGGAGTACCGGTGAGGGGCGAGGTGCCCCCGACGCTCCCGGCCGGGTCCCCGTGACCGCCATGGCCCCCGCCGTCACCGCGTCCCGCCCGGGCGTGCCGGAGCGGTACCCGTCCGGGCTGCCCAGGCCCGGGCGGACGCTGGTGATGGGCGTCGTCAACGTCACCCCCGACTCGTTCTCCGACGGCGGACTCGCCCACGCCCCGGACGCGGCCGTCGCGCACGGACTGGCGTTGCTGGAGCAGGGCGCCGACATCGTCGACGTGGGCGGGGAGTCCACCCGGCCCGGCGCGGCCCGCCCGCCGGTGGAGGAGGAGCTGCGGCGCGTCCTGCCGGTCGTGCGGGCGCTGGCCGCGGCCGGGGCGACCGTGAGCGTCGACACCATGCGCGCCGAGGTCGCCGCCCGCGCCCTCGACGCGGGCGCACGGCTGGTCAACGACGTCTCCGGCGGCCTGGCCGACCCGGCGCTGCCGGCGCTGATGGCCCGCGCCGACGTGCCGTACGTCGTCATGCACTGGCGCGGCCACTCCGCCGGGATGCAGGGCAACGCGGTGTACGACGACGTCGTGGGCGACGTGGCCGGCGAACTGCGGCTGCGCATCGACGCCGCGCTGGACGCCGGGGTCCGGCCCGACCGTCTGGTCGTCGACCCGGGGCTGGGCTTCGCCAAGACGGCCGAGCACAACTGGGAGCTGCTGGGCCGTCTCGAGGAGATCCGGGCGCTGGGCCTGCCCGTCCTCGTGGGCGCGTCCCGCAAGTCGTTCCTGGGCCAGGTGCTGGCCGACCCGGCGACGGGACGCCCGCGTCCGGCAGCCTCGCGGGACACGGCCACGGCCGCGGTCTCCGTCCTCGCCGCCGCCCAGGGCGTGTGGTGCCTGCGCGTGCACGACGTGGCCTCCACGCTCGACGCGGTCCGGGTGACGGCCCGCTGGGGCGCCGGTGCACGGCCCGCGCCGTGGGGGCTGCCCACCAGCCCCTCCGCACGGCCGGTGGGGGCAGGGCACACGCGCTGAGCAGCGGTCTGCTTCTAGGGGGTGTTTCCCCGATCACGCCGCGAGCCCGGCGTGATCGGGGAAACACCCCCTAGCATCCTGTCATGGCAACGGAAAGCAGCCCCTCCGTCCCGGACCGACCGGATCCCGCCGCGGCCGCGACGGGGTCGGTCTTCGACACCGTGGTGGACCGCAGGAGCTCCAACTCCATGAAGTGGGCCCGCGCCGACGAGTTCCTCGCCCCCGACGAGGTCGCGGCGCAGCCGCTGCCGATGTGGGTCGCCGACATGGACTTCCGGGCTCCGCAGGTGGTGCTCGACGCGCTCCACGAGGCCGTGGACCACGGTGTCTTCGGGTACCCCGGCGGCGCCACCGACAGCTACCTCGACGCCGTGACCGGCTGGCAGGCCAGCCGGTTCGGCTGGGAGGTGCCGCGCGCGTGGGTGCTGCAGACCGCCGGCGTCATCACCACGCTCAAGACGGTCGTGCAGGCGTTCTCCGCACCCGGTGACTCGGTCCTGATCCAGCCGCCGGTGTACGCGCACTTCCACGACGACGTCCGGCTCAACGGCCGGCACCTGGCGTACGCCCCGCTGGAGCGGGCCGGTGACGGCTACCGGTTCGATGCCCGGACCTTCGAGGCCGCGATCCGGCCCGACACGAAACTGTTCGTCCTGAGCCACCCGCACAACCCGACGGGCAACGTCTGGACCGAGGAGGAGCTGACGGCCATGGGCGAGATCTGCGCCCGCCACGGCGTCCTCGTCGTCTCCGACGAGGTCCACCAGGACCTCGTTCTCGACCCGGCGAAGACGCACGTCCCCTTCGCTTCGCTCGGCCCCGGCTTCGCGCGCAACAGCATCACGTGCACCTCCCCGAGCAAGACGTTCAACCTGCCGGGCCTGCAGAGCGCCAACGTCTTCGTGCCGGACGCGAGACTGCGCGAGGAACTGGCCCGCCAGTACGAACGCAACCTGTTCCCGCTGGTCAACGTGCTCGGCATGGTCGCCGCGGAAGCGGCCTACGCCCACGGTGAGCCGTGGCTGGAGGAGCTGCTGACCTATCTGCGCGGCAACCACGCCCACTTCGCGCAGGCGGTCAACAACGGCACGCCGAAGCTGAGGGTCCTGCCGGCCGACTCGCTCTACCTGGCGTGGATGGACTGCCGGGGGCTCGGCCTGGACGCCGAGTCCCTGGACAGGTTCATGCTCACCCGGGCGCGGCTGTGGCTGGACAAGGGGCAGAAGTTCGGCGTCGAGGGCCACGGCTACATGCGGGTGAACCTCGGCTGTCCCCGGGCCACGGTCGACGAGGCGATCCGGCGCCTGCTCACGGCGGTTAACGCCCCGGCCGGCACCTCCGGCTGATCCGGCCCGCGGCGCCTCAGCCGACGTACCCCATGCGGTGGCTGATCTCCTCGGCGCCCTTGACCAGCAAGGGTGCCAGTTCGTGCATCCGTTCCTCGGTGAAGCGGTAGGCGGGTCCGGAGGCGCTGAGCGCGGCGACGACCTCGCCGTGGTGGGCGCGGATCGGGGCGGCCATGGCGTGCAGGCCGATCTCCAGCTCCTCCAGCGTCACCGCGTAGCCGCGCTCCCGTGCCTCGGCGAGATCCTTCTCCAGGCCGGTCCGGGCGGTCAGAGTGCGCGGCGTGAGCTTCGGCAGCCCGGACTCCTCGAGCACCTCGTCGCGCCGCGCGTCCGGCAGGTGCGCGAGCAGGATCTTGCCGCTGGAGGTGGCGTGCACGGGGGTGAGCTGCCCGACCCAGTTGTGGGTGCCGACGGCGCCCGGTCCGCGCACCTGGTACAGGTTGACGGCGTAGTGCTCCTGCAGGACGGCGATGTTGACCGTCTCGCCGATCTCCTCGCTGAGCCGCTCGCACACCTCCCGGCCCTGCTGGGTGATGTCGAGCCGGCCGGTGACCGCGCCGGCCAGCCGGACGATCCCGAAGCCCAGCCGGTACTTGCCGCGCTCGCCCGACTGCTCCACGAGGCCGCGCGCCTCCAGGGCGCCGAGCAGGCGGAACGCGGTCGACTTGTGCACGTCTATCTCGGCGGCCACCTCGCTGACGCCGGCCTCCCCGCGCTGGGCGAGGATCTCCAGGACGCTGACGGCACGGTCGACGGACTGCACGCCGTTCACCGCGGGAGCCGCTGTTTCGCCATCTGCGGTGTAGTTGCTCATGACGCAACTATACGTGGGACAGGGCCCCGTGGACCCGGCTTCGCACAGGGAGAATACGACGGCCCCCGGGTCCGTGGGGGCCGTCCGGGAAGCCGGGTTCAGCCGAAGACGACCGTGCAGCGGCCGTTCACCAGGACACGGCTCTCGCTGTGCCACTGCACGGCCCGGGCGAGGACCCGGGCCTCGACGTCGCGGCCCATGGTGACCAGGTCGTCCGGCGCCTGGGAGTGGTCGACGCGGACCACGTCCTGCTCGATGATCGGGCCCTCGTCGAGGTCCGGGGTGACGTAGTGCGCCGTGGCCCCCACGAGCTTGACGCCGCGTTCGTGCGCCTGGACGTAGGGCCGGGCGCCCTTGAAGCTCGGCAGGAAGGAGTGGTGGATGTTGATGGCCCGCCCGTCGAGCTGCTTGCACAGGTCGTCGGAGAGGATCTGCATGTAGCGGGCGAGCACCACCAGGTCGATGCCGAGTTCGTCGACCAGCTGCAGCAGCCTGGCCTCTGCCTCCGCCTTGGTGTCCTTGGTGACCGGGATGTGATGGAAGGGGATGCCGTAGTTCCGGGCCAGCGGCTCGAAGTCGCGGTGGTTGGAGACGATCGCCGGGATCTCGATGTTGAGCGCGCCGGTGGACTGGCGGAAGAGCAGGTCGTTCAGGCAGTGGCCGAACTTGGACACCATGATCAGGGTCCGGGTCGGGGTCGCGGCGTCATGCAGCTGCCAGGTGATCCGGTAGGCCTCGGCGACCGGACCGAAGCCCGTGCGCAGCTGCTCCAGGGAGACGCCCGGATGGGAGACGTCGAAGTGCACCCGCATGAAGAAGCGGTCCTGGAGGCGGTCGTCGAACTGCTGGCTCTCCAGGATGTTGCCGGAGTGCCGTACCAGGAAGCTGGTGACGGCATGGACGAGGCCGGCCCGGTCGGGGCACGAGAGGGTGAGGACGAACTCGCGGCCGGGCTGCGGGCGAGGAGACATGGCATCCTCCGTGGGTGCGTAATACGCAACGATAAGAGTGATACGCAACATCGTCCCGTGGGGACGGGGGGTGGTCAAGGGGTACGTTCCATAGAGTGCGTTGCGATGCGTAATGCGCAACAACTTCGGGCGTCGTGGAAGTTACAAGAGCTTCCGCTCTGTGTCTTGACGTCGAAACGCGGCCGAGGTTCGGTTGCGTTGGCAGAAACGGGTTTTGCCCAGCGCAACTCTATCCGGCGTTCCCCGCGACACAGGAGGTTCGATGTCGATCCGTGCCATCGACGAGGCACCGCTGAGCAGATTCCATCGCAAACTCACCTGGGCCTGCGCGGGCGGTCCCTTCCTCGACGGGTATCTGCTCAGCATCATCGGCGTGGCCCTCGTCGGCATGAGCGGCGAACTCCACCTGACCACCGGCGACGAGAGCCTCATCGGTGCCGCCGCCCTGGTCGGGATCTTCGTCGGCGGCCTCTTCTTCGGCGCCCTCACCGACCGGCTCGGCCGCGAGGCGATGTACACCCTCGACCTGGCGGTGCTCGTCGCCGGGTCGGTGCTCTCGGTGTTCGCCACCGAGACCTGGCAGTTCGTCGTCCTGCGCTTCGTCCTCGGCATGGCCATCGGCGCCGACTACCCGATCGCGACCTCCCTGCTGGCCGAGTGGGTGCCGGGCCGGCACCGCGGCAGGCTCCTCGGTGTCCTCATCCTCGCCTGGTACATCGGCGCCGCGGCCGCCTATGTGGTCGGCTACGCGATGGCGGAGATCGGCGGCACGGGCACCTGGCGGTGGATGCTCGCCTCGGGGGCCGTACTCAGCGCCGTCATCCTGCTGCTGCGGATCGGGACGCCCGAATCACCGCTGTGGCTGGTGAACAGGGGCCGTACCGCCGACGCGCAACGGGCGATCCACAAGGCCCTCGGACGTACCGTGCCGGTCGCGCAGCTGGTCGAGGCGGCGGCCGCCGAACAGGCGGAGCGGCACAGCCGCTTCCGCGATCTGTTCCACGGCGCCTATCTGCGGCGGACACTGTTCTGCGGCCTGTTCTACATGTGCCAGATCACGCCGATGTTCGCCCTCTACACCTTCGGGCCCGCCATCCTCGGCTCCTTCGGCCTCGGGGAGGGCAACAGCGGCAACCTGGGCTCGGCGCTGATCAGCGTCGTCTTCGTGCTCGGCTGTGTCCCGGCGCTGCGCCTGGTGGACCGGGTGGGGCGCCGGCCCGTCATCGTGTGGTCGTTCGCGCTGATGGTGGTCCCGCTCGCCGTGCTCGGCGGCGGCTCCGCGCTGCCCATGGGCGTGGTCGTCGCCTGCTTCTGCGCCTACGCCCTCTTCTCCGGCGGGCCGACGGTTCTGGAGTGGACCTATCCCAACGAGCTGTTCCCGACGGCGATCCGGGCCACCGCGGGAGGCGTGGCCACCTCGATCAGCCGTATCGGTGCGGCAGCCGGCACCTATCTGCTGCCGCTCTCCCTGGACCGGCTCGGCATCGGCACGACGATGCTGATCGGCGCCGGAGTCACGGCCGTGGGCTGGCTGGTGTCCCTGGCGTGGGCCGAGGAGACGCGTGGCCGCACCCTCGCGGAGACCAGCGCCCTGCCCGGGCGTTCCCGGCGTGCGTCGGCCCCCGGCCGCGAGCACGACCTCGAGCGTTCCTGAGCCGACGAGGTCAAGGGCTTGACGGTCGACGGCTCCGAGGGCCTGGACCGCATCCCCGGCGTCGCGGACGACCAGGACTGCCGCTACTACGCGATCACGGTCAAGCCCCAGGTCTTCATCAACCTGGTGCCCGACCACGTGATCCTCCACCGCATGTATCCGCTGGCGCACGACCGCACGGTCGTCGTGTGCGACTGGCTGTACCTGCCGCACGTCGTGGAGAGCGGCAAGGACGTGGACCGCTCGGTGGAACTGTTCCACCGGGTGAACCAGCAGGACTTCGACGCCTGTGAGCGCACCCAGCCGGGCATGAGCTCGCGGGCCTACGCCAAGGGCGGCGTCCTGGTGCCGAGCGAGCAACACATCGGCGCCTTCCACACCTGGCTGCAGGACAGGCTCGGCGTCCACCCCGTCGGCTGACCCCGCCGCCCCCGTACCGCCCGTCCGCCTGCCGACCGGCCCCTCCGGCAGGCGGACGGACCGCGTTCGCTGCGCGCCGCGGATCCGTGCCGGGGGAGGCCACCCATACTGGAGGCATGGGCATGCAACGGGGTGAGTCCCGTCCGTCGGGCCCAGAGCGGCAGAAACGGTCCGAGGACGGGACTGACGCCTCACAGAGGCCGGACGGGTCCAAGGACGGCCGCGACGGTCCACAGCGGCCGGACCGGGCCGAGGACGGCCCGCCGCGGCCACCCGCCCGCCTGCCGTCCGTGCTGAACGTCCACAGCGTCGCCGGCCAGGTCCTCGTCCTGCAGGTGGCGGTCGTCCTGCTGCTCGTCGTCGCCGCCGTGGCGGCCCTGGTGCTGCAGGCCCGGGGGGCCGGTCTCCAGGAGGCCAGGGAACGCTCGCTCGTCGCCGCCGAGACCTTCGCGCACGCCCCCGGAACCCTGCAGGCCATGAAGTCGTCCGACCCCAGCGCCCTGCTGCAGCCACGCGCGGAGGAGGCCCGCAAGCTGGCCCGGGTCAACTACATCATCGCCTTCAGCCCGGCCGGCGTCCGCTGGACCCACCCCGACCCGCGGCTGATCGGCAAGCACGTCGTGGGCTCCTACGCCGACGCGCTCGCCGGGCACGTCCACCAGGCCACGTACGACACGCCCGGCGTCGGACGCGCCGTGGACACGATGGTCCCCGTCACGGACACCGACAGCAAGGTCGTCGGACTGGTGTCCGTCGGCATCACCGTCCGCAGCGTGGAGCGCAGGGTGACGGACCAGCTGCCCCTGCTGTTCGGCTCCGCCGCCGCCGGACTCATCCTGGTCACGACCGGATCGGTGCTGGTGAGCCGTCGGGTGCGACGCCAGACGCACGGGCTGGAACCGGCCGAGATGACCCGCATGTACGAGCATCACGACGCGGTGCTGCACTCGGTGCGCGAGGGCGTGCTCGTGGTCAGCGGCGAGGGCCGGCTGCTGCTCGCCAACGACGAGGCCCGCCGGCTGCTGGACCTGCCCGCCGACGCGGACGGCCGGCGGGTCGCCGAGATCGGGCTCGCCCCGCGCACGGCGGCGCTGCTGACCTCGGGTGAGGCGGCCACCGACGAGGTGCTGCTGGAGGGCGAGCGGCTGCTGGCGGTCAACGTGCGGCCCACCGCGCCGCACGGGGGCCCGGCCGGGAGCGTGGCGACGCTGCGGGACACCACCGAACTGCGGGCCCTCGCGGGGCGGGCCCGGCGGGCACGCGAACGCCTCCAACTGCTGTACGACGCGGGCCTGCGGATCGGCACCACCCTCGACGTGGTGCGCACGTCCGAGGAGCTGGCCGAGGTCGCGGTGCCGGGATTCGCCGACTTCGCCACCGTGGAACTGCTCGACGCGGTACGCCGAGGCGAGGAACCGGACACCGGCAGCACGGTTCTGCACCGCACCGCCGTACGCGGCGTACGGGACGGCCATCCGCTCGACCCGGCACGGACCGGGATCGCCCTCGCGCCGGACACCCCGCAGGCGCTGGGCCTCGAACGCGGTCGCGCCGTGCTGGAGGCCGATCTGCGGGCCGCGCACGACTGGCGGGCACGGGACGCGGAGCGGGCAAGTCAGGTGCTGGACTTCGGTATCCACTCGCTGATCACCGCGCCGTTGCGGGCCCGCGGCACGGCACTCGGCACGGTCGAGTTCTGGCGTTCGGACCAGGACGCCTTCACGGAGGAGGACCTCGCCTTCGCCGAGGAGCTGGCGGCCCGGGCGGCCGTCGCCCTCGACAACGCCCGCCGGTACACCCGTGAGCACACCATGGCGGTCACGCTGCAGCGCAGCCTGCTGCCGCGCTCGCTGCCCGAGCAGTCCGCCCTGGAGGTGGCCCACCGCTATCTGCCCGCGCAGGGCGGCGGGGTGAGCGGCGACTGGTTCGACGTCATCGCCCTGCCCGGCGCGCGGGTCGCCCTGGTGGTCGGCGATGTCGTCGGGCACGGGCTGCACGCGGCCGCGACCATGGGCCGGTTGCGCACGGTGGTGCACAACTTCTGCGCGCTCGATCTGTCCCCGGACGAGCTGCTGAGTCACCTGGACGAACTGGTCGCCCACATCGACGCGACCGAGCAATCGGAGGTCCGCGGTGACGGCGAGGGCGCCGGGATCACGGGCGCCACCTGCCTGTTCGCGATCTACGACCCGGTGTCCGGGCAGTGCTGCATGGCCCGGGCCGGCCATCCCGGGCCCGCCCTGGTCCACCCCGACGGCACCGTCGCCTTCCCCGACGTCCCGGTCTCGCCGCCGCTCGGCCTGGGCGTCGGCCTGCCGGTCGAGACGGCCGAACTGCGGCTCGCCGAGGGCTCGATGCTGGCCCTGTTCACCGACGGGCTCGTGGAGGACCGCGACCGGGACTTCGACGCCGGCCTCGCACTCCTCGCGGGTGCCCTTTCGCATCCGGGCCAGGACCCGGAGCAGGCGTGCCGGGCGGTGCTCGGCGCCCTGCTGCCCGACCGCCCCCGCGACGACATCGCCCTTCTGATGGCCCGTACGCGGCTGCTGGACCCGGACCGGGTGGCCGACTGGGACGTGCCCGACGACCCCGCCGCCATCGCCCCGCTGCGCGCCGCCTGTATGCGCCGGCTGGGGGACTGGGGGCTGGACGCGATCGCCTTCACCACCGAGCTGATCCTCAGCGAGCTGGTCACCAACGCCATCCGGTACGGCGCCCAGCCGGTGCGGCTGCGGCTGCTGTACGACCGGGACAGCCTGATCTGCGAGGTCGCCGACGGCAGCAGCACCTCCCCGCACCTGCGGCGCGCGGCCGTCACCGACGAGGGCGGACGGGGACTGTTCCTCGTCGCCCGGCTGGCCCGGCGGTGGGGCGTGCGCTACACCGCCCGCGGCAAGGTCATCTGGAGCGAGCAGGCCGTGGACACCCCCGAGTCCGGGGCGGACGACGTCCCGGCCGACGCCTTGCTGGAGCAGTGGGACGACTTGGAACTCTGAGCCCGGCGACGCGCAACCCCGAGCCCGGCGACGCGGAACTCTGAGCCCGGCGACGCGGATCCCTGAGCCCGGCGCGTGATTCGCCATGCGCAACATCGCGCGCCATCAGAAACCGATATGGCTCGTTCTCTTGACAACCCTCCGGTGCGCCGAAAGCATGTTGCGCATAACGATCGTAGTTGTGGTATCTGAAACAGACCGCCTGTCCGGCACCCCGGAGGTCCCCATGAGCATCACCGTCGTCGGAGCGTCGCTGGCAGGACTGAGCACGGTCCGCGCTCTGCGCGCGGAGGGGTACGACGGTGGGATCGTCGTCGTGGGGGAGGAGCGCCACCTCCCCTACGACCGGCCGCCGTTGTCCAAGGACTTCCTCAAGGGCACCCTCGACGCGGACGCCCTCGCGCTCGGCGACGGGTCCGAGTACGACGCCCTGGACGTGCGGTGGCAGCTCGGCGAGCGCGCGGTGCGCCTCGACCCCGCGGACCGCTCGGTGACCCTCTCCTCGGGGCGCCGGCTGTCCACCGACGGCGTCGTCGTCGCGACCGGCGCGAGCCCGCGCACCCTGCCCGGCACCGACGGGCTCGCCGGCGTCCACACCCTGCGCACCCTGGACGACGCCCAGGCCCTGCGCGCCGAACTGCACGACGGCCTGCCCCGGGTCGTGGTCATCGGCGCCGGTTTCATCGGCGCCGAGGTGGCCTCCACCGCCCGCGGACTCGGACTCGACGTCACCGTCGTCGAGGCGCTCGACGTGCCGCTGGAACGCCAACTGGGCCGCGCCATGGGCCGGGTGTGCTCCTCCTTGCACACCGACCACGGCGCCCGCCTGCTCACCGGGACCGGCGTGGCCGGACTCACCGGAGAAGACCGGGTCACCGGCGTGCGCCTGACCGACGGGCGCGAACTGCCCGCCGACATCGTCGTGGTCGGCGTGGGCGTGCGGCCCGCGACCGACTGGCTCGCCGGCTCCGGCGTCCAGGTCGGCGACGGTGTGGTGTGCGACGCCGGCTGCGCCACCAGCGTCCCCGGCGTGGTCTCCGTCGGTGACGTCGCCCGCTGGCCGCACCCCTTCACCGGGCGGTACGCCCGCATCGAGCACTGGAGCAACGCCACCGAGCAGGCGACGACCGCCGCCCGCACCCTGCTCACCGGAGTCTCGGCGCCCGCCCCGCGCACCGCGCCCTACTTCTGGTCCGACCAGTACGAGGTGCGCATCCAGCTCGCGGGCCACGTCGCACCCGGCGCCGTCCCCGAGGTGGTCGACGGCGACGTCGACAACCGCTGTTTCACCGCCGTGTACCGGCGCGAGGACACCCCGGTCGCGGTGCTCTCCCTGAACCAGACCAAGCTGTTCAACCGCCTGCGCCGCACCCTCGTCCCCGCCGCCGCGCCCGTCGCCGTCTGAACCCGGCCCGCCCGGCACCCCCACCGCGCGGACCCGGGCCCGCAAGGGTCCCGCCCCCTCGGGGCCCGCCCCGCCGGCACGCAAGCGACAACCCTCCCCGCAGGGGTGCGCCCCCGTGGCACGCCCCGCCCGTCCCCCGGAGTATGGCGTGGCAATCAGCGTCTTCGACCTGTTCTCCATCGGCATCGGCCCGTCCAGCTCGCACACCGTCGGCCCGATGCGCGCCGCCGCGATGTTCGCGACCCGGCTGAAGACGGACGGCCTGCTCGCCCAGACCGCCGCCGTACGCGCGGAGTTGTTCGGCTCCCTCGGCGCCACCGGCCACGGCCACGGCACCCCCAAGGCCGTCCTGCTCGGCCTCGAGGGCAACCAGCCGCACACCGTCGACGTCGTGCGGGCCGACGAGGACGTCGAGCGCATCCGCGCCACCGGGCGCATCCGCCTGCTCGGTGCCGAGATCGGCCCCGCCCACGAGATCGGCTTCGACGCCTCCACCCACCTGGTCCTGCACCGCCGCCGTTCCCTGCCGTACCACGCCAACGGCATGACCCTCTTCGCCTACGACGACGACGGCGTCCCGCTGCTGGAGAAGACGTACTACTCCGTCGGCGGCGGCTTCGTCGTCGACGAGGACGCCGTCGGCGCCGACCGGATCACACCCGACACCACCAGGCTCACCCACCCCTTCCACACCGGCGACGAACTGCTGGAACTGACCAAGGAGACCGGGCTGTCGATCTCCGCCCTGATGCTGGAGAACGAGAAGGCCTGGCGCACCGAGGCGGAGATCCGCGCCGGACTGCTGGAGATCTGGCGGGTGATGGAGGGCTGCGTGGCCCGCGGCCTGTCCCGTGAGGGCATCCTCCCCGGCGGGCTGAAGGTGCGCCGGCGGGCCGCGGCGGCGGCCCGGGCGCTGCGCAGCGAGGGGGACGCGGCGGCCCGCGCGATGGAGTGGGTGACCCTGTACGCCATGGCGGTGAACGAGGAGAACGCCGCCGGCGGCCGGGTCGTCACCGCCCCGACCAACGGCGCCGCCGGCATCATCCCCGCGGTCCTGCACTACTACCTGACCTTCGTGCCCGGCGCGGACGAGGACGGTGTCGTCCGCTTCCTGCTCGCGGCCGGCGCCATCGGCCTGCTCTTCAAGGAGAACGCCTCCATCTCCGGCGCCGAGGTCGGCTGCCAGGGCGAGGTCGGCTCCGCCTGTTCCATGGCCGCCGGAGGTCTCGCCGAGGTGCTGGGCGGCACACCCGAACAGGTGGAGAACGCCGCCGAGATCGGCATGGAGCACAACCTCGGCCTGACCTGCGACCCGGTCGGCGGCCTGGTGCAGATCCCGTGCATCGAACGCAACGGCATGGCCGCGGTCAAGGCGGTCACCGCCGCCCGCATGGCCCTGCGCGGCGACGGCCGGCACCACGTCTCCCTCGACAAGGTCATCAAGACGATGAAGGAGACCGGCGCCGACATGAAGGTCAAGTACAAGGAGACCGCTCGCGGCGGCCTCGCCGTCAACGTCATCGAGTGCTGAGGAACCGAGGCACCCGCGTGTCAGGCTCTCCCGGACGCCGCCCCCGCCGCGTCGCGATGCTCAGTGTCCACACCTCGCCGCTGCACCAGCCCGGCACCGGCGACGCCGGCGGCATGAACGTCTACATCGTCGAACTCGCCCGGCGCCTCGCCGCCCGCGGCATCGAGGTGGAGATCTTCACCCGGGCCACCTCCGCCGGCCTCCCCTCCGAGGTCGCCCTCGCACCCGGTGTGCTGGTCCGGCACGTGACCGCCGGACCCTACGAGGGCCTGGCCAAGGAGGACCTGCCCACTCAGCTGTGCGCCTTCGCCCACGCGGTGACCCGGGCGTGGGCCGGCCACCGCCCCGGCCACTACGACCTGCTCCACTCCCACTACTGGCTCTCCGGGCACGTCGGCCGCCTCGCCGCAGCCCGCTGGGGCGCACCGCTCGTGCACTCCATGCACACCATGGCCAAGGTCAAGAATGCCCGCCTCGCCGACGGCGACGTCCCCGAGCCGGCGATCCGGGTGGCCGGCGAGAACCAGGTCGTACGGGACGCCCACCGGTTGATAGCGAACACCGAGCGGGAAGCGGTCGATCTGCTGCGCCACTACGACGCCGAGACCGGCCGCGTCGCCGTCGTCCACCCCGGCGTCGACCTGGACCGCTTCCGGCCCGGCGCCTGCGGCGCGGCCGCGGGCCGGGCGGCGGCCCGGGCGCGCCTGGGGCTGCCGCAGGACGCGCTGATCCCCCTGTTCGCCGGACGCCTCCAGCCGTTGAAGGCACCGGACGTCCTACTGCGCGCGGTGGCCCGGCTCCTGCGCGAGCGGCCCCGGCTGCGCGAGCGGCTCCTCGTCCCGGTCGTCGGCGGGCCGAGCGGCAGCGGCCTGGCCCGGCCCGAGGGCCTGCACAAACTGGCCGCCTCGCTCGGCATCTCCGACGTCGTCCTGTTCCGGCCGCCGGTCGGTCAGGACCGCCTCGCCGACTGGTACCGCGCGGCGTCCGTCCTGGTCATGCCCTCGCGCAGCGAATCCTTCGGCCTGGTGGCCCTCGAGGCCCAGGCCTGCGGCACGCCGGTGATCGCCGCCCGCGTCGGCGGTCTGCCGGTGGCCGTACGCGACGGCGTGAGCGGCGTCCTCGTACCGGGGCACGATCCCGCGGACTACGCCCGCGTCCTGAGCCGCTTCGCCGACGACCCGTCCCTGTCCCTGCGCATGGGCACGGCCGCCGCCCGGCACGCCCGTTCCTTCGGCTGGGACACCGCCGCTGCGGCGACGGCGCGGGTGTACACCCAGGCCATGCGGGAGCGCCGGCTGCGCGGCTGACGGCGACCGCGCCCGTCCGTTCGTCCGGCCATCGGGTTCTCCCCGGTGACGCGGCGACCGCGGTGCTTGAACGGCCACCCCTCCCGGCCGATTCTGGACACCCCGCGTCGGGCGGCGCCGCAGCCGCGACAGCAAGGACGGACCCCATGGCAGACCTCTCGGAGGCCACCGTGTCCCCCGGCACCGCCGTCGGCCCGGCACCGGCGGCGCCCCTCTCGCGGCGGGTGCGCCGCATCACGGTGCGGGCCGGCGACGTCACCCTCTCCGGGCTGTGCGGCGAACCGCCGCACAGCCCGCCCCGCGCGCTCGTCGTCGCCCTGCACGGCGGTGGCACCAGCGCGGGCTACTTCGACGGACAGGCCCACCCCGACCTGTCCCTGCTGACCCTCGGCGCGCACCTCGGCTACCGGGTGGTCGCCCTGGACCGCCCCGGCTACGGCGCCTCCGCCGCCGAACTGCCCGACGGGCGCACGCTCGTCGAGCAGGCGGCCGACATCGCGGCCGCGGTACGCCGGCTGGCCTGCGACGACCCCGTGGGCGGCGGGGTGTTCGTGCTCGCCCACTCCTTCGCCGGCAAGCTCGCCTTCCTGCTCGCCGCCGAGCACGCCCCCGACGGGCTGCTGGGACTGGACGTCTCGGGCTGCGGCACGAAACTCGCCGTGCCCTACGACCAGGTGCGCAACGACCGCAACGTGCGACGGCTCAACTGGGGGCCGCTCGGCCTGTATCCGCCCGGCACCTTCCAGGCCGCCGCGACGGTCGTCGCGCCGATGCCGCCGCGCGAGGCCGCGTCGGCCGGTGACTGGGAGCGGCTGTCCGCCGAGGTGCTGCCCCGGGTCCGGGTGCCCGTCCGGCTGACCTTCGCCGAGCACGAGGCCTGGTGGCGGCACGGCGACGCCGACGTCGCCGACATGGCCGGCCGGCTGACCGCCGCGCCGCGCGTACGCGTGGACCGGATGCCCGGAGCGGGGCACAACATCAGCCTCGGCTGGGCCGCGCGGACGTACCACCTCAGGGCACTGGCGTTCGCGGAGGAGTGCCTGAGGCACACCGCCTGACCGGTCCTGCCGGGGTCCGGTTCCGTGGCCGGTGGCCGACGGCCGGGCGGTGCGGTGCGGCGGCCGTTTACCCGCCGCCCCGACGGGTCACCCCTTGAGGACACACGCGTGTGGAGGGAGTCCGTCGTGGTGGACAGCACAGGGGTGGATCCGGCAGGGCTCGACGCATGCCGTGTCGACGCCGTCGACGTACACGCCTTCGAGGTGCCGACGGACGGCCCCGGCGGCAAGGAGCAGGACGGCACCCTGGAGTGGGACTCCACGACGATGGTCCTGGTCCGGGTGCACGCCGGCGGCACCTTCGGCCTCGGGTACACCTACGGGGACGTCTCGGTCGCCGCGTTCGCCGAGTCCGAGCTCGCGCCTTTGCTGAAGGAGCAGAAGGTCACCTCGCCGGCCGCGCTGTGGCACCGCATGCAGCAGCAGATCCGCAACGCGGGCCGCCCCGGCGTCGGCGCCATGGCCGTCTCCGCCGTGGACGTCGCCCTGTGGGACCTCAAGGCACGGCTCCTGGGCCTGCCGCTCGTGCGGCTGCTCCCCGCCTTCCACGACCGGGTCCCGGTGTACGGCAGCGGCGGCTTCACCAACTACCCGCTGGACCGGCTCACCGAGCAGCTCGGCGGGTGGACCGACCAGGGCATCCCCCGGGTCAAGCTCAAGACCTCGCGGGAGCCGGAGCGCGACCCGCAGCGGCTGACGGCCGTGCGCAAGGCGGTGGGTGACGCGACGGAGATCTTCACCGACGCCAACGGGGCGCTCAGCCGCAAGGAGGCGCTGTACTGGGCCCGCCGCTTCCACGAGGAGTGGGACGTGCGGTGGTTCGAGGAGCCCGTCTCCTCCGCCGACCTGGAGGGCCTGCGCATGCTGCGCGAGCAGGGCCCGGGACGGCTGGAGATCGCCGCGGGCGAGTACGCGTACACCACCCAGGACTTCACCAACCTCGTCGAGGGCCCCGCCGTGGACTGCCTCCAGGCCGACGTCACCCGCTGCGGCGGCATCACCGGTGTCCTCGAGACGGCCGGCCTGGCAGCCGCCCACCACCTGGACCTGTCGGCCCACTGCGCGCCGGCGCTGTCGGCGCACGCCTTCTGCGCCGTGCGCCGGCTGCGGCACCTGGAGTACTTCCACGACCACGTGCGCGTCGAGCGGCTGCTGTTCGACGGCACGCTGTCGCCCGACGGCGGCGCCCTGCGCCCGGACCCCTCCCGGCCCGGCCTCGGCCTGGACGTCAAGTGGCCCGACGCCGAACGCCACCGCGTGTACGGGTCCCGGAGCGAGTGACTCGATTGCGGCTCGTACGTGCCCGTGCACTGGGTCCGCGGCCACGGGAGCCTCGCTCGTGGAGCCGGATCGCGGCCGGAGCGGCGGTGAAGACCGAGGAGTAGGTGCCCACGGCGAGACCGATGAGCAGGGCCAGCGCGAAGTCGGTGAGCGCGGGACCGCCGAGCACCGCCAGGGCGGTCAGGACGAACGCCGCCCCCGTGCCGGTGTTCAGGGTGCGGGGCAGCGTCTGCACGATCGCCTGTACTGCCGCGGCGGCCGTGCGGAGCCGGGTGGTCGGTGTGCTGCTCGTGGCGGCTGACCGTCCGCAGCGCACTCGCGACGGCGTCACCGACGTCGTCGGCGAGCGGCCCGGATGCCCGGGCCTGCCCGGCCGCCGTCGCCGCGACCGGAAGGCCCCCGGCGGTGTCCGGGGGCAGGCCGGCGAGGGTGAGGGTGGCCAGCAGCGCGAGGACGGCGGCCGTCAGGCGCGCGGGCAGCCGGGACACCGTGCGCTCAGGGTTCGATCAGGCCGGCGCGGATGGCGTACCGGGTGAGTTCCAGACGGTCGCGCAGCCCCAGCTTGTGCAGCAGGTTGGCGCGGTGCCGCTGCACGGTCTTGACGCTGATGAACAGCAGGTCGGCGATCTGCTTGGAGGAATGTCCCTCCGCGACGAGCTTGAGGACCTCTTCCTCGCGCGGCGTGAGGATCTGGTCGGGGGCCTCCTCGCCGTGCCCGACCCGCTCGAGGTAGTTGCGGATCAGCGCGGTGACCGCGCCCGGGTACAGGAACGGCTCGTTGCGCATCGCTGCCCGGCAGGCGGCCACCAGATCCTGGTCGGCGACCGACTTCAGTACGTACCCGCTGGCCCCCGCCTTGAGGGCCTGGAAGAAGTACTGCTCGTTGTCGTGCATGGTGAGCATCAGGATCCGCAGGCCCGGCCGCAGGGCGGTCAGTTCGCGGGCGGACTGCAGCCCGGTCAGCCGGGGCATGGCGATGTCGAGCACGGCCAGGTCGATGTCGTGGGTGCGGGCCAGCTCGATGGCCTCGGCGCCGTCCCCGGCCTCGGCGACCACGTCGAGGTCCGGTTCCTGGTCGAGGATGAGGCGCACACCGCGGCGCACCAGCGCGTGGTCGTCGGCGAGCAGGATGCGGATCGTGCGCGACGGCGCCGAGGCGGACGTGCTCGTGTCGGTCATGGCTCACGCCTGCTTTCCGGACAGGGGCGCGGTGAGCCGGACCTGGGTGCCGGTCCCGCCCCCGCACCGCATCCCGTCGCCGGGGGTCTCGCCGTCCGCCGGGCAGATCGCGAGGCTGCCGCCGATCAGCAGGGCCCGCTCGCGCATGCCGCGGATGCCGGCGCCCTCGCAGGGCGCGTTGATGCCGCAGCCGTCGTCGGTCACCGTCAGCACGATCCGGCCGCCGGTCTGCCGCAGGGCGACCGTGACCCGCTCCGCGTCCGCGTGCCGGGCGGCGTTGGTCAGCGACTCCTGGACGACCCGGTAGAGCACCAGCTCCGTCTCCGGCCCGAGCGCCGGCAGGTCGGCGTCGAAACGGCGGGTGATCTTCAGCCCGGTGTGGGTGGCGATCTCCTCCGTGAGCGAGGTCAGCGCGCTGACCAGCCCGAGGTCGTCCAGCACGCCGGGCCGCAGCCGCCGTACCAGGCGGCGGACCTCGTCCAGGCTGTCCCGGGTGATCTCCTGTACCTCGTGCAGGTCCGCGCGCAGCGGTGGCGGCGCGTCGTCCGCGGCGCGCTTGAGGCCCAGCAGGATCGCCGTCATGCTCTGGCCGACCTCGTCGTGCAACTCCTGTGCGATACGGCGGCGTTCGGCTTCCTGAGCGAGCAGCACCCGGGCACTGCTGGCGGCCCGCTCCTGCTCCAGCCGCTCCAGCATCGCGTTGAACGTGCGGATCAGCTCGGCGACCTCGCCGCCGCCCCGGGCGGGCAGACGCTGGCCGGGGCGCAGCAGATCCACGGTGGTCATCAGCTTCGTGAGCCGCTCCAGCGGCGCCAGGCCCAGCCGCAGCAGCGCGGCGTTGGCGACCAGCATGACGGCCAGACCGCCGACCAGGATGATCGCCTCGGTGAGCACGACCGGCACCGACACGGTCACCGGTGCCCACAGCAGCAGGGCGGTGGCCGTACCCAGCACCACGGCGTTGAGGGCGAAGATCCGCCAGAACAAGGACACGGGACCGCGCCTCTCCTCTGTGTCGTGAAGTGGTGTCCACGGCTGTTCGCCGTGGGTGTGCGCGGCCGTCGCGTGTCGGACCCCGGCGGCCGACGGGTGCTCGCAGGAGCCCGAGCCAGCCTGCCGTCCCACCGGCCGGCGGTCGATGGGGCCCAACCCCCATTTCCCGGGGTGCGCCCTGCTCACGGCGCGGCCGGATACACCCCGTGCCCCCGTCCGAATGGGGTCTGCGCCCGATAGGCAGGGGCCGCCGGCCGGGCGAGGGTGGGAGGCACGCACGCTCCTGAAGGAGCACGTGCCGTACGCCGTCTGAGAAGGGATGGACCATGACGCTCGACGCCACCCGGGCCGAACCCCACCTGCACGAGGCCCGCCAGCGCCTGGAACGCGCCCGTACCTCCCGCCTGGCCCAGCTGCACGCGCTCGACGAGACCGGGCGCAGCAGCCAGGACGATCCCCTGCTGTCCGCGCAGCGCACGGCGATGCAGGCCGTCCTGAAGGAGATCGAGGAAGCCTTCACCCGCATCCAGGACGGCAGCTACGGAACCTGTCTGGACTGCGCCAAGCCCATCCCCGCCGAGCGGCTGGAGATCCTGCCCTACACCCGCCACTGCGTCGCCTGCCGGCGCCGAGCCGCCTGACCACCGCCCTGCCCTCGGAAAGAGGTGACGTGGTGAACCACCAGACCGTCGGCGACCGTGCGACGCACCTGTCGGCCGCGGACCTCGCCGCGCTGCGCGAGAACCTGCACGAGCAGCGCCTGTTCCGCCGGGAGCAGCTGGGCCGGCTGGCCGCTCCGGCCGGCTCGCGTACGGAGGACCGGCTGCGGGAGCAGACCGCCGCGCGGCTCGAGGTCTGCGTCAAGCTCGCCGCCTCCGCCCGCATGGTCCTCGCCGACGTGGAAGCGGCCCTGGAGCGGATGGACGCGGGCACGTACGGCACCTGCCATCTGTGCCGGCGGCCCGTCGACCGGGAACGGCTGACGATCGTGCCGCAGGCCCGCTACTGCGCCCGCTGCCAGCAGGTGAAGGAGGCCGTCCGGTGACCGGCGCCCGCCACCCCGCCGCGCGAGCCGGCGGGCTGCGCACGCTGCCCTGGCCGATCCGGCGCCGCCGGCACGGCATCGCCCTCGACATGGGCAGCGCCCGCACCCGCGCCTGGCTCACCGGCCGCGGTGTGGTCGTCGACGTGCCGACCGTCACCCGTCCCGGCACCGGGGCGGTCCACCCCATCCAGCGCGGCGCCATCATCGACACCCCGGGCTGCGCGCGGATGCTGCAGCGTCTGCTGGGCGACCACCTGCCCCGCTCCGTCCGCCCGATGGTCCTGGTCACCACCCCCGTCCTGGACGGCATCGCCTACCGTGCCGAGGCCCGCACGGCTGTCGAGGCGCTGCGCCCGCACACCGTGCTCACCGTGCCCGCGGCGCGCGGGATCGCCCTGGCGGCGGGCGCGGATCTGTCCGGTCCGCTGCTGGTCCTGGACATCGGCGCCCATCTCACCGAGGCGGTGCTGTTGTGCGACGGCGCCGTCACCGACGCCCGCCGCACCGCCCTCGGCACCGGCGACCTGGACGAGGAGACGTCGGCCGAGCACCTGGCCGAGGCGGCGGCCCGGATGCTCACGGCGATGCTGCGCCAGGACCGCACCTCCCTCACCCTCGACGCCCTGCGCCGCGGCACCCTGCTCGCCGGCGGCGGCGCCCTGCGTCCCGAGGTGACCTGTCACCTCACCGCCCGGCTCACCGCGCCGCTGCGCGTGGTTCCGGCCCCGCACACCGCGGCCGTCCGCGGCGCCGCCCGCCTTCTGCACGCCGCCCTCGGCCATCCGTCCACGCTCCCGGACATGGCGGGGCCGGCCACGCTCCTGTGAGGCGCGTGGCCCCACCACGGGACTCGCGCGGAGTCGATTCCTGTCAGCCCACCCGGAGAAGGGACCAGCACGGCTGAGCGGTGAGGGCGTCCAGGTCGGGGTCCGTGTCCGCCGCCCAGGCCGCGTAGCCGTCGGGGCGGACCAGTACGGCGCCGGGCAGCCCGGCCGACGGCGCCGCGCGGACGGCGCCGAGACCGTCCGGGAGGATGCCGGCCAGGTCGAGCAGGACCGGCCGGCCCGACCGGAACAGCGCCGGGTCGACGCCCGGGACGCGGTGACCGGTCAGCGGGTGGCCGCCCGGCACGTCGTACGCGTGCGACAGCCCCGACATGAGCCCGGCCAGGTGCCGGTTGGTCTCGGGCAGGCGCATCAGGTCGGTGAAGACCTCCCGCAGGGCGACGACGTCCGCGCCGGCCCTGGGCGCGGCGAAGACACGCTGTGCCTGCGTGATGTGCAGGACCCAGGCTCCGGCGGGGTGGCGCTCGGTGTGGTAGGTGTCCAGCAGGTCCGCCTGGGCGCTTTCCCGCAGCACGGCCGCGAGCTTCCAGCCCAGGTTGAAGGCGTCCTGTACGCCGAGGTTGAGGCCCTGGCCGCCGAACGGCGGGTGGATGTGCGCGGCGTCGCCCGCGAAGAACACCCGGCCCGTCCGGTAGCTGTCGATCTGCCGGGTGGCGTCGCCGAACCGCGAGGCGTTCTCCAGTGCGGCCGGGACGGTCTCCTCGCCGTACACCCGGCGCAGCAGGTCGGCGATCTCCCCGAGCGTCACCGGCTTGTCCTTCGCCGGTTCCTCCGCGTCCACCGATCCGCCGGTGAAGCGGTAGCGGTCGCCGCCCAGCGGCACCAGCATGCCCCAGCTGTCCTCGGCCTCGCGTGTGAGGGTGCTGATGTGTCCGTGTGCCTGGGGTACGAGTCCGGACGCCGACGCCAGGCGCACATCGGCCAGCACCGCCGTGAAGGTGCCCGGCCTGCCGGGGAACGGCACGCCGAGCAGCTTCCTGACCGTGCTGTGCGCGCCGTCGCAGGCCACGACGAAGCGGGCTTCGAGCCGTTGGTCCGCGGCCGTCACCGTCACGCCGTCGTCCGACTGTTCCACCGCCGTGACCGGGGTGTCGCGCAGCACCTTCACGCCCAGTGCCGTGGCGCGCTCCTCCAGCACCTCCTCGATCTCCCACTGCGGGATCGGGAGCACGTAGGGGTGGGCGGTGTCCCACGCCGTGCAGTCCAGCGGTACGGGCAGCATCGCGAAGTGGCCGCCCACCGGTTCGCGGGAGACGGCCCTGGCCTGCATCGGCTCCAGCAGGCCGCGCAGCTCCAGCAACTCCTGGGTGCGCGGCTGGATCGCGCCCCCCTTCGTCTGCCGGACGCGGTGCGGCAGGCGCTCCAGCACCACGGTGTCCACCCCGGCGAGGGCCAGCTCGCAGGCCATGGTCAGACCGGTGGGCCCGGCGCCCACCACGATCACGTCGGTCATCGTTCCTCCAATTGCTTCACTGAGGGCAAAAGTACACCGAGTGCAGAAAGTCTCCAAGTGCAGTTTTCGGCTACGATGGCGGCATGACGGGGCTGCGGGAACGCAAGAGGGCACGGACGCATGCCGCCATCTCGGAGGCGGCCATCGCGCTCTTCCTTGAGCGCGGGTTCGACCAGGTGTCGGTGGCGCAGGTCGCGGAGGCCGCCGAGGTGTCGAAGCGGACCGTGTTCGCCTATTTCCCGGCCAAGGAGGACCTCGTCGTCCACCGCTTCGCCGACCACGAGGACGAGGCCGCCCGCGTCGTGTGCGCCCGTCCGGCCGGCGTCGCTCCGCTGGACGCCCTGCGCGACCACTTCCTGCGGGCGCTCGGCGAGCGCGACCCGGTCACCGGTCTCAACGACATCCCGCAGATCCTCGCCTTCACCCGCATGGTGCGCGAGACACCGGCACTGCGGACGAGAGCCATCGGCTTCCAGGAGGCGTCCGAGCGAGCGCTCACCCAGGCGCTCCGGGACACCGCCGGAGTACCGGCCCTGACCGCGCGTCTGGCGGCCACCCATGTGGTGAGCACGCACTGGCTGCTGTCGATGGACAACTTCCGGGCCCTGGACGGCGGCCAGTCCGCCGACGAGCGTCACCCGCAGGCCGTGGCCGACGCCGAACACGCCTTCACGCTCCTGGCGGAGGGGCTGGCCCCGCACCTGTAGCGCGCCCGCCGCCCGCCCCACGGCCGGCGGCCCTGCCCCGATGACGGCGACGAAGACGGAGACGGAGACGGAGACGAGGGAGCATCCCAACCCGGGCCCCTCCTCGACGTGCCCGGCGCGCACACTGGAGTACATCCGCCCGTAGGTGTCGCAGAGGTGTGCCGGTCCCGTGGGAGGCGGTGACCCGGGCCGAGCGCGGAGGTGCCATGCCCGATCCCGGCTCGCCCGCACCCCGCGGTCGCGGCTCGCCCGCACTGCCAGGTCCCGGCGCGCCCGCCCCGTCCGAGTCCGCCGCCCGGGCCGGCCTGTGGCGTCGCGCCCTGCGCCGTCTTCGGCGCCGCACACCGGAGCTGCCCGGCCGGGTGCCGCGCGCGTCGCAGCTGCACATGCTGGTCGCGGTGCTGGACGACGCCGTGGCGGCCCTGTCGTCCGCCGACGTCGCGGTCGCCGCGTGCGGGGCGCCGGACGGTGCGACATGGCAGGCCGCTCAGGGTTGCGGCCGGGCCGCCCGCGGCTTCCACCGGCTGCACGCACGCCTGGACGAACTGCCGATCACCGAACCCGATCTGGTGGACGCCCGGGACGACGCGGGCCGCCTGCTGGCCTACCACCAGTGGATGGTGCACCAGGCCCTCAACCTGGCGTTCACCATCCACCCCGACGCCCGCACCGAGGCGGCCCGGCTGGAGCTCAACGGCCTGGGGCGGCCCGCCGACCGCCTGCGGCTGCTGCGGGACGCCCTCGACGAGCGAGGGGCCGGCGAGGCGCGACAGGGCTGAAGCCCGCGGCGCCGCTGCCCGGCGCACGGCACGGTGTCCCTTACGGTGACGTCTCGTGCCGTACGTCCGTGAACGGAAGGGGTGCAGACCGTGGCGTTCGCGGAGGCCGGCGACAGCGGGCATGCACCGGAGCGGAGGAGCGGACGGCCGTCCTGGGCTCCGCTGCTCGCGGTGTGCGCCGGGTACTTCATGGTCATCCTCGACGTCACGGTCATCAACGTCGCCGTGCCGGTGATCGGCCGCGAGCTGTCGGCGTCCCTCACCGGCGTCCAGTGGATCACCGACGGCTACACCCTGGTCTTCGCCGGGTTCCTGCTCACCGCCGGCGCGCTCGGCGACCGGCTCGGCAACCGCCGTGTGTTCTGCGCGGGCGTGACGGTGTTCACCGCGTCGTCGGCCGCGTGCGCGCTCGCGCCGGACGCCCCGTTCCTGGTGGCCGCCCGGCTGGCGGAGGGCCTCGGCGCCGCGCTGATCGTGCCGGGCTCCCTGGCCCTGCTCCAGCAGGCCTACCCCCGCCCGGCCGCACGCTCGCGCGCCTTCGGCCTGTGGGGCTCGATG
This sequence comes from Streptomyces sp. NPDC104814, assembly GCF_055583185.1. NCBI lineage: Bacteria > Bacillati > Actinomycetota > Actinomycetes > Kitasatosporales > Streptomycetaceae > Streptomyces > Streptomyces sp. NPDC104814. Next base: position 1,577,218 of record NZ_JBVJOL010000001.1, read on the forward strand.
GCGGGCATCGCGGCGTCCGCCGGACCACTGCTGGGCGGTCTGCTGGTCTCCACCGTCGGCTGGCGCTGGGTGTTCCTCGTCAACCTGCCCGTCGGAGCGGCCTGCCTGCTGCTGACGCTGCGCTGTGTCGCACCCTCGCCCCGGCGAGCCGCCCGGTCCCTGGACTGGCCGGCGCAGTGCGCGGTCGTGGCGACGGTGGCGCTGCTGACCGCGGCCCTCAATGAGGCCGGCCGGCGAGGCTGGTCCGACCCCGCCGTCCTCGCCGGGCTCCTGCTGGCCGGGGCGGCCGCCGCGGCGTTCGCGGTGCGGGAGCGGCTGGCCCGTTCACCCGCCCTGCCGCTGGGCCTGCTGCGCTCCCGCCCGATGGGCGGCGCCTCGCTCATCGGCCTGCTGTTCAACTTCGGCTTCTACGGCATGGTGTTCGCCGCCAGCGTGGAGTTCCAGCACCAGCGTGGTTACAGCGCCCTCGGCACCGGTCTCGCGCTCTTCCCGGCGGTGGCCATGACCATGTTCGCCTCCGTCCTGTCCGGGCGGCTGACCCGCCGTACCGGCGACCGTCCGCTGGTGGTCTGCGGCATGCTAGTGGCCGCCCTGGGGCTCGCCGGCTGGGCCGCGGCGGGCGACGATCCCGCCTACGCGCTGCTGGTCGCGCCCATGATGGCCGCCGGATTCGGTACGTCCTTCGCCCTCACCGGCGCGACCACCACCGTGATGGCCGCAGCACCCACCGACCACGCCGGGGCCGCCTCCGCCCTGTTCAACACCGCCCGGCAGATCGGCAGCGCCACCGGTGTCGCCCTCGGCGGCAGCCTGCTCGCCACCGCCGGCTACACGGCCGGGCTGCGGCACGGCATGGCCATCGGAGCGCTCGCCTACCTGGCCGCCGCGGTGCTTGCATGGCGGTGCGTGCCGGCCGGCCCGGCGGCGCGCGCGTAGGGGGCTCGCCGATCACGCCGGGTTCGCCGAGACACCCCCCGGGACGAGCGCTCGCCGCCGTGCGAAGGGCGGCTCTACAGTGACGTACGTCCGGACCGGTCGATCTCCGCCCCGAGGAGTGCAGTGTGCGTGACATCCTGCCGGCGCTGGAGCGCTGGTACGCCGCCGGTGTCCCGTTCGGACTGGCCACGGTCGTCGCGGTCAGCCGCAGCGCGCCGCGCGAGCCCGGTGCCGCGATGGCGGTGGGGCCGGAAGACGAGGTCGTGGGGAGTGTGTCCGGCGGCTGTGTGGAAGGCGCGGTGTTCGACCTGGCCCAGGAGGTCGTCACCAGCGGCGAGGCCCGCCTGGCGACGTTCGGTTACAGCGACGACGACGCCTTCGCCGTCGGCCTGACCTGCGGAGGCGAGATCACCCTGCTGGTGCGGCCCGTGACGGCGGTGACGGATCCGGTGTTCGGGGCGCTCGGCGCGTCCGTCGCCGCGCGGGAACCGGTGACCCTGGCCACGGTCGTCGACGGGCCCGCCCCGCGCGGGGCCACCCTCGCGGTGTGGCCGGACCGCGTGGCCGGCACGCTCGGCACGACCGGGCTGGACGCGGCCGTCACCGCGGACGCGCGCGGCGAACTCGCCCTCGGCGCCACTGTCCAGCGGCACTACGGGCCGCGCGGGGAGCGCCGCGAGGACGAGGTCACGGTCTTCCTGCAGTCCTTCGCGCCACCGCCGCGCATGCTGGTCTTCGGCGCCATCGACTACGCGGCCGCGGTGGCCCGCATCGGCGACTTCCTGGGCTACCGGGTCACCGTGTGCGACGCCCGCCCGGTCTTCGCCACCCCCAGGCGTTTCCCGCCGGGTGCCGAGGTCGTCGTGGACTGGCCGCACCGCTATCTCGCCGGGACCGTCACCGACGAGCGCACGGTGATCTGCGTCCTCACGCACGACCCCAAGTTCGACGTGCCGCTCCTGGAGGAGGCACTGCGCAGGCCGGCCGCCTACATCGGGGCGATGGGCAGCCGCCGTACCCACGACGACCGGATGGCGAGGCTGAGGGACGCCGGGGTCAGTGCGGAGGAGTTGTCCCGGCTGCGCTCACCGCTCGGCCTCGACCTCGGGGCCCGCACCCCCGAGGAGGTCGCGGTGTCCGTCGCCGCCGAGATCGTCGCCCTGCGCTGGGGCGGCACCGGGACACCGCTCACCGCGACCGGAGGGGCCATCCACGCGCCCTCGGCCGGCTGAGAGCGAGCCGTGCGGCAGCCCGGATGCCGGCCGGGCGGGTCCCGAGGGCTCGCCCGGCCGGCAGGGGGTCACGGCGTCGGCGTCCTCCAGATGCCACGGCCGTGCGTGGCCACGTACACCTGGCCGCCGTCGGGGCTGGGGGCGAGGTAGACGGCCGGCGCGGTGGGCAGGTTCGTGCCGAGACGCGCCCAGTGGCCCGCCGAGGTGGCGGCGAACACGCCCAGGTCGGTGGCGACGACGAGGGTGCCGTCCCGGGTGACGAGCGCCGCGTTGGCCGGGGCGTCCGGGAAGGAGTCCGCGGCCGCGGGGTCACCGCTGACGTCCGTCCAGGTCGCACCGCCGTCGGTGGTCTTCCAGACGTGGCCGTAGCCGGCGCCGGGGCCCTCGTTCCAGTGCCGCGAGAAGCCGTTGACGACCGCGTAGACCGTCTTGCCGGAGGCGTCGGCCGGGTCGATGGTCAGACCGGAGATGTAGCGGTTCGGGAAGGCGGCGGGCAGGCTCACCTGGTGCCAGGCGCCGCCGTAGTCGGTGGCGATCCCCCGTCCGAAGGTCCCGTCGACGGCGGAGCACGGGCCGCACCAGGCCGCCCATGACACATGACCCCGGCTGGCGACCGCCGTGGCGGAGTGGCCGGCGCCCAGGTCGTACAGCTTCGTCCAGTCGGCACCCGAAGTGCTCTGCCACGTCCTGGTGTTGCCCCAGACGTACTGGCCGCCCGCGACCCACAGGCCGCTCGGGTCGGTCTCGTCCGCGACGAACGGGGCGATGAAGCGGGCCCCCGGGTCGCCGGGCGCGATGTCGGTGATCACGTCCTCGGCGCCGTCGTCGCTCGCGGTGTAGCCGCAGTTGTCCGTGATCTGCAGGGCGAGGTCGACGTACTCGCCGACCGTCTGGCAGCCGTCGGCGGGGTTGACCAGCTGGTCGCCGCCGTCGCCGCCGAACGGCGAGACCATCTCACCGTCCGGGTTCAGCCGCTGCCCCTGGTACGTGGCGCCCTTGGGGGCGAGCAGCGAGACGCCGTTGTCCTGCAGGCCGCCCCAGACGGCGTCACCGCTGCCGTCGGTCATCCGGCCCGCGCGCACCGAGTAGTACTGGAGGTTGCGCAGGGTGCCGGACTCGTTGAGGTTGCGCCAGCCGGGCGCCGTCTGCGCGGTCGGCCGGGCGTAGGCGCCGCCGTCGTTGCCGACGAACACCTCCGGTGTGCCGTCCTTCCACTGCGAGAAGGCGAGGGCGTGCTGGTCGGAGTGCATCACGTCGCCGTCGCAGGAGTTCGCGGCCGGATCGTACGAGAAGCACGGCATGCCGAAGTCCCAGTAGCGGCCGACCGTCTTCCACGTCGCGCCGCCGTCCCGGGACTCGAACATCTCCTCAAGGCCCAGGTAGACATGGTCCGGGTCGCTCGGGTCGACGGCGATGACCTGGTCGTACCAGGCCTGGGAGCCGGGCTGGTAGCCGCTGCCGATCTCGTTGATCTTCATCGCGGAGCCGGTCGCGGACAGCGCCGAGGACGTGGCGAGCTGCTTGAAGGGGCCGCCGGCGTCGCCGTTCCGGCTGACGTACACGCCGGCCAGCACCGAGTACACGCCGGAGCCCGAGGTCTTGTTGAGCAGTTTCGGGGACTCCATCGACACATACAGCCTGCTGCCGTCGGCCGCGTAGGCGAAGGCGGCGTTGCCGATCTCGGCGGGGTTGATCGCGCCGGTCGGGTTGGCACGCTTCCAGGTGGTGCCCGCGTCGTCGGAGTAGTAGAAGCCGTTGTAGGCGGCGCCGCCGCGCCAGGCCACGTTGGCCAGCAGCTTCCTGCCGTCGCTGCCGGGCCGCACGGCGATGTCGTTGGCGATGTCCGCGTAGTGGCCGTCCACCCCGCAACTCACGCCGGCGATGCCGACGCCGGCGCACGGGGCGAGGACCTTGGTCCACGCGGTGGACGAGCCAGCCGTCAGCGGGCGGCGGAAGACGCCGTGCGAAGAGGCCGCGAAGACGGAGCCGGCGGCCGTGTCGAAGGTGAGGGTGTGGACGGAGGAGGAGTCCAGTTCCGTGCCGCCCACCTTGTCGCTGTCGCTGAAGGTGCCGGTCACGGGATTCGCGAGCCGGTAGACGCCGCTGCCCAGGTAGTTGTCGGAGGCGGTGGTCGCCTCGCCGGTGGCCAGCCACAGCGAGCCGTCGGGCGCGACGGCGAGGGCGCCCACGGACAGGGCGGGCAGCCGGTCGGCGATCGGCGTCCAGGTCCGGCCGTCGTCCGAGGAGCGGAACACGCCGCCGCCCGCGGCGCCCGCGTAGAGCACGCCCCGGTGCGTCGGATCGGTGGCCAGGGCGGCGATCCGGCCGGCCGAATGCCCGGCACCCCCACCGGAGTTGGAGGCCGACCGGTCGCGGTAGTGCAGCGCGTCCTCGTTGTACGGCGCGGTGGTGACCTCGCTCCAACTGCCTGCCCTGACCGGCATGTTCTTGATGTGCGCCCACGCATCCGCGTACGCGCCCGGGGCGATGCGGCCGTCGGGGGAGAGCCTCGGCTCGTTGTACGCGTCGAGGGACTCCATCAGCTCGTGGGACTCCTCGCCCGCCACGTCGTGGCGGCCGGACCCCGCGTCACCGTCCGCCCCGTAGGCGGCGACCGGTATCGCCCCCGCCAGCAGAAGTGCGGCGGCGGCGACGGCGATCGCCGGTCTGCCGCCGCCGTCCGCGCTGCGGCGCGGTCCGCGCCGTGCGGAAAACACACCCATGGACTTGTCTCCGGCTTCTTCGGAGTAAGGGGCGGCCGCCCCTACGGCCGCGGGATCTCTTACTGCCGAGCGCCGGAACCGTACTCCTGTGCCAGGGGCCGATCACAGAGGTTTACGGCGACTTTAGAGCCTGGCAAACGTAATAATTGCCAAAAATGCGCTCGTTCACCGCATCACGCTCAGATCTCTCAAGGGGCCGTCCTCCCCTGTGGGTTACAGCGCGTACGGCCCGTGAGGTGTCACTCCGCGGCCCCAACGCCGTTGAGCAGGACGGCCACCAGCCCCTTCACCCGGGTGCCGTCCGGCAGGGTCCAGGGCGCGGCGACATGGCCGCTCGCTCCCTGCGGGAGCAGCGGGGCACCGTCCGGGGCGGGCCGCAGGACCCGGTGCAGGCGAAGCGTCGCGCCGTGCGACAGGGGCAGTTCGGTGCCGTCCCGGTCGTCGGCGGGGATCCGGCCTCGGTCCGGGGCGAGCGCGCCCTCGCCGCTGCGGGAGCGGGTGACCTCGGGGGCCGGGGTGTCGCTGGTGCTCTGGTCCTGGGCCACCGCCGAGCCCTCGATCAGGGCCAGCAACTGCGCGACCAGCACCGGGTCGTGGCAGCCGTCGTAGATCCAGCGGCGGCCCAGCACACCGTGTTCCGCGGTGCCGACGAGGGCGTGCTCGGCACCGTCGAGCGGGGCATCGCGGTAGGTGAGCGGCACCAGGTAGGTGGCCGGCTCGGCCCCGGAGACGTCGCTGACCGCCATGAACTCGATCCCGACCGCGCCGTCGGGGTCGTCCAGCCGGAAGCCGCCGGCCTTGGCCAACTCCGGCCCGGCCGCGCCCCCTCGGTACCACGGGCGGGAGGGGAGCCAGGAGGTGAGCAGTTCCAGTTTGGTCGGCTTCAGGAAAGTCCGGTGGATGACGGCCATGCCGAGGTTCCCTTCCGTTGGGCGATCAAGCCCCGACATCCTCGCACCGGTGCGGGGCCGGGGTGCCCGGTTCGCGGCCGGGTACGGGCGAGGGGGCCGCCGGTGTGCGCGTGCCCGGGCGTCCCGCGCGGGCGACGAGGGCGGTGAGGGCGCCGGCGAGCAGACCCCAGAAGGCGGAGCCGATGCCGAGGAGGGTGATGCCGGAGGCGGTGGCGAGGAAGGTGACGATCGCGGCCTCCCGCGACTGTTTGTCGGACAGGGCCGTGGCCAGCGAGTTCTCGATCGTGGCCAGCAGGCCGACGCCGGCCGTGGCGAGCACCAGCGCCTGCGGCATGGCGGTGAGCAGTGAGGCGACCGTGGCTCCGAAGACACCGACGCAGAGGTAGAAGATCCCGGCCCACACGCCGGCGGCGTACCGCTTGGCGCGGTCCGGGTGCGCTTCGGGGCCGGTGCAGATGGCGGCCGTGATGGCGGCGAGGTTCAGCCCGAACGCGCCGAAGGGGGCCAGCACGGCGTTGACCGCTCCGGTCCACGACATCAGGGGCGACACGGGGACGTCGTAGCCCGAGCCGCGCAGGACGGCGACGCCGGGCAGGTTCTGCGAGGCCATCGTGACGACGAACAGCGGAACGCCGACGCTGACCAGGACCTTCCAGTCGAAGTCCGGCGTGACGAGGACCGGCGAGGCGAGGGAGACCCGCAGCGCGTCCATGTGCCAGCCGCCGGTGACGACCGAGGCGAGAACACCACCGGCCAGCGCGACGAGCACCGCGTACCGGGCCGCGAAGCGGCGCGCCAGGAGGTAGAGCGCGAACACCGGGAACGCGATGGCGAAATGGCCGTGCATCGTGCTGAAGAGACCGGTGCCGAACCGCAGCAGCACCCCCGCGAGCAGGGCCGCGGCGAGCGGTACGGGGACGCGGTCCATGGCGCGGGCGAACCAGCCGGTCACGCCGGTGACGAGGACGAGCAGCGCCGAGAACACGAACGCGCCGACCGCCTGCCGCATCGGCACCCCGGCGAGGGCGGTCGAGAGCAGGGCCGCGCCGGGCGTCGACCAGGCGGTGACGACGGGCGCCCGATACCGCAGCGAGAGGCCGACGCAGGTGACGCCGAGCCCGACGCCGAGTGCGAGCATCCAGGAGCCGATCTCCCGGGGGCCCGCGCCCGCGGCCCTGGCCGCGGTGAACACGAGCGCGGCGGAACTGGTGACGCCCACGGTGACGGCGATCAGCCCGGCGACCACGGCCGACGGCGGTGCGAGCGCGCGGACGCGCGCGGTGAAGGAGGAGGGCATGGGCGACTTCTCAGGGTGGAGGGGTGTTCCGCGAACGGTCCGGAGAGGAGCGTTCTGTAAATGGAACGTTCTGTATGTGGAACACTAGGGAGGAGGGCCGTGACCGTCAACCACGGCCGACGAGAGCGGGGGCATGATCCGGCGATGGGGCTGAACGACGAGGTGGGGCGCAGGCTCCGCGAGCTGCGCACGGAACGGGGCCTGTCGCTGTCGGAGCTGGCGCGGCGCTCCGGCGTGGGCAAGGGCACCCTCTCCGAGCTGGAGAGCGGTACGCGCAACCCCACCCTGGAGACCCTCTACGCGCTGACCACGGCCCTGAACCGGCCGCTGAGCGCGGTGCTCAGCGACGCCGCTCCCGCACGCGCCGAGGAGCACGAGGGTGCGGTCTCCGGCAGCGCGGTCACGGCGGCCCTGATCGAGCGCCACGAGGACGCCGACGCGGTCACCGACATCTTCCGCATCACCATCGCCGCCGGCGCCACCCAGGAATCCGCCGCGCACGTCCCGGGCACGAGCGAGACGCTGATGATCCTCAGCGGCACCGCCGTCGTCGGCGTCCTGGACGCCCCGGCCACGGCCGGGCCGGGCATGTCGGTGTCCTGGCCGGCCGACATCCCGCACCTGTACAGCGCCCCGCGCGGCGACGTGCACGGCATCCTCTTCGTGCGCTATTCGGCCGCAGCTCTGTGACGCGCACCGGGGAACAGCCCGGTGAGAAAGGCGACTTCGCGCTTTCGTATCGGGGTGACGACGAAACACACCTCCTCCGCTAACATGATCGACCTAAAAGACGATCGCTTTTATATCTGACAAATCGGCTGAAAAATTGATATCCAGACCATCGCGGGTGCCTTCGCGAAAAGACAACACAATGAAGTCCGGCGCGTGGCCTTGGTCGCGGGCGGCGCTGTGGACCGCGATGGGCGCGGTGACCCTCGTATTCCTCGTCACCCTGGAGATCGCCGCACGTCACTACGGGGAGCCGGGACCGATCACCGACCAGGCGCGCGAGCTGATATCCGCGCCAAAATCAGGGCCGTTGCTGTACGCCGGCATGGCGCTGACGATGGTGGTGCTCACCTGGCGGGAACGCTGGATCGCGGCCGGCGTGGCGGTCGGTGTCGACGCCGTCCTCTGGCTGGTGCGATGGATGGCCGGCGCTCTGCCGACCGGCGGCCACCCCTTCGGCACCGGCGCGTTGTGGGTGGTGCTGGGCTGCGGAGTGATCGCGCTCACCCGCCGCACCGGCCCGGAACGGACCCTGTTGCTGAAGGGCGTCGGGCTGGGGCTGCTGCTGGTGGCCGGCCGCAAGACGGGCGACGCCTGGCTGCTGATCACGTCCAAGACCCGCCCGACGGTGCTCGACCAGTACGTCGCCGTGGCCGATCGCGCGCTGGGCAGCCCGTCCTGGCTGGTGGGACGGATGGTCGAGGTCACAGGCCCGATCGGCGCCCACATCCTCGACTACGTCTACGTCCAGCTCGCGGTGGCGGCGGTCGTCGTCGCGCTGTACCAGCTGCGGCACGTCGCCCGTGACCGCCGTTTCCCGGCCCACCACCTGGTGCGCACCTTCCTGGTGATCGGTCTGGTCGGCCCGGGCGTCTACATGATCTTCCCGACCGTCGGGCCGGTCTTCGCCTACGGCACCGGCGCGTTCGGCACCGGCGGGCTGCACTGGGCGGTGGCCGACCTGTGGCCCCACACCGTGCCGGCGCTGAGTGCCCCGCACTGGATGCCCTACGACGAGATCACCCCGCGCAACTGCATGCCCAGCCTGCACACCGCGTGGGCCACGGCGATATTCCTGCATTCCCGCAAGGGCCCGAAAGTCCTGCAATACGCGGGCACGTTCTGGCTGATCGCCACGCTGACCGCGACGCTGGGATTCGGTTATCACTACGGCGTGGATCTCGTCGCCGGTGTGGTGTTCGCATTCACCGTCGAGGCGGCTCTGCGCTCGTTCGACCGCGGCTGGGACCGGGCGGGAAGCCGGCTGGTCGTGCACGGAACGGTGGTCTTCGCGGCGCTCCTCGTGTCGTACCGGTATCTGCCGATGGAGATGGCCCGCCACCCGTGGGTGAGCGGTCCGCTTCTCCTTCTGGCCATGGCCTCCGTGGTGTACGGCTATGCGCGCACGATGGGGCTGTGGGAAGTGAAGACCGTGCCGGCCCGCCGGCCCCGGCCTCAACCGGAGCTGGTGTAGGCAGGTTCTCCGAGCGGCGCCACGGGTGAGACCCGGGCGCCGCTCACGTCTTGGCGGGCGCCCCGTTCTGCCGACGCCGGGTGAGGAGCCGGAAGACGGCTGCCGTGGCGGTGCCATAAGCGAGGTGCGCGGCAAGGTCCCAGGCCACGGTCGTGGTGTCGTACTGCCAGATCGGCTTGTAGAGCCCTGCGATCGGCAACACCGCGTAGCCGCCGGAGAACACCGCGGCACCGAAAGGCACCCCGTACACGGGGGACGGCTCGGACAGCGATCCGGCCAAGATGCCGTAGACCGCACCCGCCGCCGATCCGTAGGACCAGTGGGCAATGGTGCTGACGAGCCAGGCGGAACCATCGGGAAGCCGGCGCCCGGTGAAGCCCTCGATCACCCGCTTCGCCACCTGACCTGGAGCAGGCGCCTCCTCCCAGCCTTCGACCGGCGCGAATTCCCAAGCGCGCGGGCTGTCCGTCCCGCCTGAGCGCCGGTACTTCAGGTAGTGGACAGCATCCAGGCAAACCGTTCCCCCGGCCCCGGCCAGCACGCCGGCCACGACCGACGCGAGTGGAGTCGGCGGATTCCTCAGGGAGCGCATGACGCAGTCCTCCTCGTGGGCCGGTCGACGTCGTGAGCCCTCGCACCAGTGGCTGCGGCGGATGCCGTGCCGTGCGACGCGGTTCGAGGGCACCTCGTGCGAACCCGTGCCGGGCCTGCCCAGACAAGTATCCGGCGGCTACGACGTGCACGCACGAGGACTGGTCACGACGTGTCCTTGTGCGACGCTCCGATGGCAGACGGTTATCGTCCCTGGTAGGTCCACCGAGTGGTGCCTGGCAACGGTTGATCCCGCAGGCGCATCGAGACAGACCGGCCGTCTCCCCATTGGAGTTCCCATGACCTCGGCGGGTTCCGGAAAGCAGCAAGCGCTCGTGCGCTCGTTCGCTGTGGCGCGTCATGGAAAGCTCTGGCTGGTGCCGACGGTCCTGTGCGCACTGGTGACGCTGTTCCTGACGCTGCTCTACATGGGCGGCATCCTCAACCCCCAAGGGAACCTGCACCGTCTGCCGATCGCCCTGGTCGACATGGACCAGGGACCGCCGCTGCCAGGACAACGACAGACGTTGGGCGCACAGGTCAGCCGGTCGGTCATCGCAGCGACCCCGGCAGGCACGGTGCAGTGGCGCCGGGTCAGCCAGGCCCGGATGCAGGACCAGCTGGCGTCCGGCAAGATCTACGGGGCCCTGGTCGTCCCAGCCGACTTCACCACCTCGGTGGCAGCGCTGGCGACCCCCCGGGGCACGGCGCGGCCGGTCCTCACGGTCCTGACCAACCCCGGGCTGGGCAGCCTCGGCTCCTCCTTGGCCAGTCAGATCACCCAGCGTGCGGCTCATCAGGCGTCTGTGGAGATCGGCCGACAACTGACAAGACAGGCAGCCGCCCAGGGTGCCGACGCCACGACCCGTGCGCTCCTGGGCGACCCGGTCACCGTCACCAGCCGGGTGGGCCACCCCATCGGCAAACACAGCGGCCTCGGCCTGACCGCCTTCTACTTCACTCTGCTCCTGGTGCTCACCGGCTTCGTCGGCGGGAACATCATCAACAGCGGCGTCGACGCGGGCCTGGGTTACACGGACAGCGAGATCGGGCCCTGGCACACCCGGCGCCCGACGGTGCCGATCAGCCGCACCCAGACACTGCTGCTGAAGATGCTCATGACTGCGGGCATCACCGTTCTCACCACCAGCCTGCTGATGATCGCCGCGATCGCGATTCTGGGTATGGACGCAACGCACCTGCCGCTGCTGTGGATCTTCTCCTTCTGCGCGAGCCTGGCCGTGGGCCTGGGCGTGCAGGCCATCAACGCGGCCTTCGGCGGCATCGGCCAAGTGGTGTCGATGTTCGTCTTCATCGCCTTGGCCCTGCCGTCCTCGGGGGCGACGATTCCGCTCACTGCTGTCCCGGGCTTCTACCGTTTCCTGGCGCTGTTCGAACCGATGCGGCAACTGAGTGATGGTGTGCGGGCCATCCTCTACTTCGACGCCCGGGCCGACGCCGGGCTGACCCGTGGCTGGATCATGATCGCCATCGGTGTTGCCCTCGCCCTGCTGTTCGGGTTCGTCATGACCCTCTACTACGACCGCAAGGGACTGCACCGTCTGATCACCCGCTCTCCCGCACCAGCCGACGAGGCACCGTGATCGGCGTCAGACCGGTGGTCGGCCCACCTCGGTCAGTTGGCCTCCCACCAGCGGGCGATGACGTCAGCGTAGTCGTCGGCGCCTTCCTCCCAGGCGAAGTGGCCGACGTCGATGAGGTCCAGCTTGCTGTGGGGCAGATGGATGTGCAGATACTCGGCGTTCTCCGGGGGCACGACCGCGTCGTTGCGTCCCGCAACGATCTGGACCGGCGTCTCCAGCATGGGCAGCAGCTCGCCGAGGACGGGCAGTTCGGTCGGGTACGCGCGGACGTAGGGCAACTGGGCGGCAAACCGCTGTCCCGCGTACGACGCGAGGTAGTCCTCGCGCACGATGTCCGGGAGCTCGTAGCCGTTGATGTTGTCGATCGCGGCCGTCACGGCGGCCTTGGGGCTCATGGCCCGATAACGGGACAGGTCCTCGGCGAGCACCCAATCCTTCAGAGGGCTTCCCAGCTTCAGAGGGACGGCCGTCCCACCGGCGCCCACGACCAGGGTCTGGAACCGGTTCGGGTGGCGGGCCGCGGCGAACAGCGCCGCGGGAGTGCCGATGTCGGGGCCCACGACGTGTGGCTGTGCCAGTCCGAACGCGTCGGCGATCGTCACGATGAACTCGCCCATCGCGGTCGGGGACAGCAGGTCCTCGCGAAGTTCGGAATGCCCGAAACCAGGCAGGTCCACCGCGATCAGACGAGCGTGCTGTGCCAGCTTCGACCAGGTCGCGTCGTACGCGTACAGGGTCTCAGGCCATGGACTGAGCAGCAGGGCCTCGCGGTCTTCGGGCACATCGCTCTCTGCGTACCGGACGGACAGACCGTCGATCGTCCGGAAGCGAGGCCTGATCTCACTCATTTTCCCGTCCTCTCAGAAGTGGCCGGACCATGCGAGGGTCGCGTCCAGTGGGCAGACGTCAGCGAGCGCGCGTCGTTGATCACGCTGCGCTCTCGACGGCTGAGAGGTGCATGGGCGGCGAGTGGGCAGCGCCTCGGTTTTCAGGTGGCGTCACGTGAGCACCGGCCGACGGCGCGTGTTTCTCTGTCCATGTCTGCGACCGGCCACCGTGCCGTCATGAGTTCCATGACAGCACGGACAGCCGCACCCGGCGACGGCATGCAGTTCCGGACGGCAGCCGCCGCTCCGGAGTCGTTCCAGCGGCATCCGTGGCCGGCCTGCCGCGTCCCGCATCCCTTCACTCACCGGAGTCGTCGTGACCTTCGCCTGCTCCTCGATCCGGACCCGACTCGACGACGGCGTCCTGTCCGCCACCCTCGACGCCGGCCCCCTCAACCTCCTCGGTGTCGATCTGGTCCGTGACCTGGTCTCCCTCGTCGACATGCTGCACAACGACGCCGGTGACGTGCGCGTCGTCATCATCGACAGCGCCTCGCCGGACTACTTCTCAGCGCACGTGGATCTCACCGAGGTCCCGCAGTACACCGCGGAGGCTGCCAAGGCCGGCGGCCCCGGTGACGCCTCGCTCGGCATGTTCCTGCACCGGCTGGCGTGCGTCCCGGTGATCACTGTCGCCAAGGTGCGCGGCCGAGCCCGCGGTGGTGGCAACGAACTCGCCCTGGCCTGCGACATGATCTTCGCTTCGCGTGAGAACGCGGTCTTCGGCCAGTTCGAGTGCGGGACCGGCGCCCTGCCCGGCGCCGGCGGCATCCAGCACCTGACCCGTCGACTCGGACGCATGCGCGCCATCGAAGCCATCGCCGGCGCGGACGATTTCGACGCCGATCTGGCTGAACGCTACGGCTGGATCAACCGTGCCCTGCCCGATGCCGAACTGGACGGCTTCGTCGAGCGCCTGGCCAAGCGCATCGCCGGCTTCCCGCCCCAGGGGGTCCAGGCCGCCAAGCGCGCCATCAACGACCTCACGCTGGCGCAGCCCGTACACGTCCGTTCCGACGCCGCAACGTTTCAGAGCCTGATCACCCTGCCCGAAACCCGCGAGCGCCTGGACCACCTGACCGACCGGGGTCTCCAGCGTGCCGGGGAGCTCGAGCGCGACCTCGGCACAGCGGTGGGGGAGTTCCGCCGTTGACATGCCGCCCGCCGAGCAGGCTGCGTCCGGTATCTCGCGCGCGAGTGCCGCAACCGTCTTCGTCCCGCGTCGACCCGGTGAGGAATCGCGCGACCAGCCACCTACTCACCGCCCACCCGGCGACGGAATCCCCCCGTGGCCGCTCATGTCCGCAGATGTGACGCCCCGTTGAGATCCAGGATCGTGCCGGAGGCCCACTCCGCGGCCGGGGAGGCGAGCCACACGACCGCCGCCGCGATCTCCTGCGCGGAGGCGACACGGCCGAAGGGGCTCTGCGCACGGATCGCGGCGCCCTCCGCGCCCTCCAGCCGCGGGGCGACGCGCTCCGTCTCGAAGAAGCCGGGCGCCACCGACGCCACGGCGATGCCGTACGGCGCCAGTGACACCGCGAGCGACTGGCCCAGGGCGTGCACCGCGGCCTTCGTGGCCCCGTACGCCGGGTGGTCCGGCTCGCCCCGGAAGGCGCCGCGCGAACCGATGTTGACGATGCGTCCGCCCGTGCCCTGGTCGATCATGCGCCGGGCCACGAGATGACTGAGGTTCGCCGTGGCGAGCAGGTTCACGGCGACATGCCGCTGCCACAGCGCCACCCACTCCTCGTACGGCGTCTCCGGCAGCGGATGGCGGACGTTCACCGCCGCGTTGTTCACCAGGACGTCGACACCGCCGAGCGCGTCGGCCGCCGCGTCCACGACGGCCGCCGCACCCGCCGGATCGGCAAGGTCGCCCCCGACCAGGGTGTGCCCGGAACCGGCGAGGGAATCGAGCGTCACCCGGGCGTCGTCGGCCCGCGACCCGAAGTGCACGGCGACCCGGTCGCCGCCGTCGGCGAACGCCTGCGCCACGGCCCGGCCGAGCCCCCGCGACGCACCGCTGACCAGCACGCGCCGCCCGGACGCGGACGCGGCCACGCTCATGAGAGATCCTGCACGGTGGTCACGATGCGGGGGCCCTTTCGCCGACGTACCTGGACGGCGCAAGCATAGGAGACACCCGCTCGCTCAGCCGCGGTGGACGATCTCCCCGCCGACCATGACCAGGTCGCACACGGTCCCCGGGATGGCGTCCGGCTCGACGGTGAGGACGTCCCGGGAGAGGACGACGAGGTCCGCCACCTTGCCGACGGACAGCGAACCGCGCTCGTCCTCCAGGAAGTTGGCGTACGCCGACCCCATCGTGTAGCCGTGCACCGCGGTCTCGATGTCCACCGTCTCCTCGGGCATCCACGCCTCGCCTCCGCCCAGCGGCCGGCGCGTCACCGCCGTGTACAGGCCCACCATGGGGTCCATCTCGGCGACGTTCCAGTCACTGGAGAACGCCAGCGTCGCCCCGGCCCGGTGCAGGCTGCGCATGGGCCACGCCTTGTGCCAGCGCTCCGGGCCGACGTTGCGCGCCCAGTCCTGCCCGGGACCGGCGATCTCGGGGGCGCAGTGACGCGGCTGCATACAGGCCACGACCCGGAGCTCGGCGAAGCGCGGCACGTCCGCCGGGTCGCAGCACTCCACGTGGACGATCTGGTGGCGGGCGTCGCGCGGGCCGTTCCCGGCGCGGGCACGGGCGACCGCGTCCAGCACCGTGCGGATGCCGCGGTCCCCGGTGGCGTGCACGAAGCACTGGAAGCCGCGCGCGTCGAGCCGGGTCAGCAACTCGCCGAACTCCTCGGGCGGGTAGAAGGTGTCACCGCGGTGCCGGCAGCCCGTGTACGGCTCCAGCAGGGCGGCCGTGCGCGGCTCGACCACGTCGTCGATGTAGAGCTTGAGCGGTCCCACCCGCATCCACTCGTCGTCGAACCGCCGCGCGGCCTCTTCGAATTCGTCCAGGTCGGCCTCTGTGGTGCCGCGCGGATGGAACAGCGCGGCCACCAGCCGCGAGCGCAGCCGCCCTTCCTTGCGTGCGCGGACGAACAGCTCCAGATCGTCGAGCGAGTTCTGCGGCTCCACGATGGTCGTGATGCCGAACCGCACGGCGTCGTCCAGGCTGCGCAGCAGCCGCCCGTACTGGCGTTCCGGTGAGGCCCACGGCACGCCGAGCTCGCGCAGCGCCCGATGCCCCTCGCGGGACAGGCCGCGCACCGCGAAGTCCCTTACGAAGCCGGTGGGTTCGCCGCTCGCGTCGGTCTCGGGCACGCCGAACGGCAGCGCGCCGCAGCCGCGGGTCACGCCGAGGCGGGCCATCGCGGCGCTGTTGAGCCACATGGTGTGCACGTCGTAGCTGAGCACGAAGGCGGGGGTGTCGCCGGTCAGCTCGTCGAGGTCCCCGGCGCGGGGCATCCGTCCGTCGGGCAGGACCGAGTAGTCGAACCCTTCCGCCTCGATCCACCCGGCGCCGGGGTGCTGTTCGCGCCAGGCGCCGATCCGGGCGGCGACCTCGGCGAGCGAGCGGGCCCCGGCCAGCTGCACGCACTCCTCGTCCGAGCCCAGCCGGACGTGGTTGTGCGCGTCCACGAAGCCCGGCAGCACCCGCCGCCCGCCCGCGTCGACGACCTCGGTCGCGGGGCCCGTCCACGCGTCGGCGTCCGCATCGGACCCCAGCCACGCGATACGGCCGTCCCGCACGGCGAGCGCCTCGGCCGAGGGCAGGTCCGGATCGACGGTGTGGATACGGGCGTTGCGCAGGACCAGCTGGGCGGGGGAGGGGAGGGTCACGGTGTGTTCTCCAGTGTGCGTGCGGGGGTGGGACGGGGTGCTGTGGTGTGCGTTCTGTGTCGGTCGGCAGTGACGGCTGCGCGGGCCGGTGTCAGTCGTCGGCGTCGGGAGCGGTGACCTGCCAGCGGTCGTGCGGATGGCGGCGCAGGTAGAGGACGTAGTAGAGAGCGGCCGCCGCGATGACCCCGCCGGTGATGGCGAGGTCGCGGCCGGCCTGCTGGTACAGCACGTAGCCGACCGAGGCGAGGACGACGACGGGGGCGAGCGGCCACAGCGGCATCCGCCAGGCCGGGCGGCCGCGCAGCGGTGCGCGGCGGGCGGCGAGCGCGGCCAGGGCGAGCAGCACGTAGACGACGGCGAGGATGGCGCCGGTGGCCTCGTACAGCGTCGACAGGTCGGCGAAGCAGGCCAGCGCCGCTCCGGGCAGGCTGATGACGAGGGTGGCGACCCACGGCGAGCCGAAACGGGGGTGCAGCCGGGTCAGCGCGCGGTTGACGGCCGCGGGCCAGGCCCGGTCCCGGCCCGACGCGTAGACCACCCGGGCGTTCTGCAGCACCATCACCAGGACCGCGTTGAGGATGGCCAGGGCGACGCACAGGTCGATGACCGTGGCGGTGGTGTCGCCCGCCCAGCCGCGCACCAGGTCCGAGAAGGTGGCGGTGGACAGCGTGTCGGTCGACGCGGTGCCCAGCACCGCCGCCACGGCGGGGACGACGATGACGGCGGCGCCGATGAACAGCGACCAGAACACGGCGCGCGCCACGTTGCGGCGGGGCCGGTGGATCTCCTCGGCGAGATAGGAGGCGGTGCCGAAGCCGTTGACCACGAACATCGCGGCGGCCAGCCCGGAGACCAGGAGCCCCAGGGTGAACGTCGAGTGCCCGGCGGTCGCCTGGGACACCTCCGGGTGGACGAGCACCGACGGGGAGCGCTGGGCGTGGACGAGTCCCAGGACGGCGACCACCCCGGCGGCCACCACCTCAAGGACCAGGAAGGCCCCGGTCACCAGGGCGTTGGACTTGACGTCGAGGACGGCCGTCGCGATCGCCACGAGCATGACGGCACAGCCGGCGACCTGCGGGTCCACCCGGACGATATCGGCGAGGTAGTCGGCCGTGCCCAGAGCGATCACCGGCGGGATGACCACGAGCATGGCGATGGTCATCGCGAAGGTCACCCAGCCCAGGAACCGGCCGAGCAGCGCGTCGACCATGGCGTACTCGCCGCCGGAACTCGGGGTGAGCGTGCCCAGTTCGGCGTAGCAGGCGCCCACCGCGATCGAGATGACGATGCCCACCGCGATGGTCAGCGGAGCGCCCGTGCCCTGACCGGCGAACAGCTCCGGGACCAGGATGAACAGCGAGGAGGCGGGGGTGATGCAGGACAGCGTGAGCAGCACGGCACCCACGGGGCCGAGGACCCGCGCCAGGGCGGCGGGCGCGGGCGTGGACGCCGGCGGCGACGTCGGCGTTCTGAGTGCGTCGCCGGGCGGGGTGTCGGCGGGCGTGTGCGTCATGGAGGTGTCCCCGGGTTCGGGCGGCTGGCCGCCGGCGGGAGAGGCGAAGGGCTGAGCAGAGAGGCGCAGTTCCTTGAATGCGGTTCAAGGAAGTTTGAACGTCATACAAGATGTGGATGTCGATGCGGCTCTGTCAAGGGGTCGGCCGAGGAGTCCCAGAGTTTGAACGCCATTCAAGCTCCGATAAGTGCGCCGCTAGACTGTCCGGCGTGACGGCACCAGTGGCACGACGCAGACGCGGCGGGGCGATCGCCCGCGAGCGCATGCTCGAAGAGGCGATGCGGGCCATCGCGGAGCACGGTCTGGCCGAGCTGACGATGTCCGGACTCGCCGAACGCCTCGGCACCTCCGGCGGGCACATCCTGTACTACTTCGGCAGCAAGGACCGGCTGCTCCTCGAAGCGCTCCGGTGGAGCGAGGACCGGCTCACCGAGGACCGGCGGGCCCTGCTGTCGCGGCGCACCACCGTCGCCCGCCGCCTGGACGCGTTCGTCGGGCTCTATCTGCCCCAGGGTCCGCGCGATTCCCGCTGGATGCTGTGGATCGAACTGTGGGCGCGTGCCGCCGGGAACAGTGAACTGACCACGGCACAGGAGGAGTTCGACCGGGCCTGGCAGGAGGACCTGGAACAGCTGCTGCTGAAGGGCGTGCGCCAGGGGCGGTTCGGCCTGCCCGAGGAGGAGGTCCCGGAGGCGGCCGACGCGCTGCTCGCCCTCCTCGACGGGCTCAGCACCCGGGTGGTGCTGGGACTGCGCGGAGCCACCCGCGAGGGAGCCGTCCGCACCGCGCGTCGTGCAGCCCGCGACGCCGTGCGCCCCCTCGCATGACCTGTGGCCCGCAAGGGGCCGGGGTCAGCCGTTCGGGGCGAGGGTCGTGGTGACGCGGGTCAGGGCCGGGCGGCGGGGCACGGAACCGAACCCGAAGCGCACGGGCGGGTCGACGGGTGCCAGGGCGCCGAGATCGTCGCCCGCGAAGGCCGCCGACAGCCCGGTGACCGGCCACAGCCCGGCGGCGCCGTACCACTCGCGGCGTCCGGGCACCGCGCTGCCGCGGGTGCGCACACCGCGCAGCAGCAGCCGGGCCACCGGGTCCGTCACCACGGTCCAGGCCGCACCGCGGGCGAGCGGGCCGGGCACCGCCGCGAGCAGCAGCCCCAGCGGTCCTGGCCGGCCGACCGTGAAGCACAGCTCCAGCGGCCCCGCGCGCACCGCACAACGGCTGCCGGCCGCCGTCACGTCGACGGGCACGACGCGCACCGAGTCGAAGAGATAGGTGCCGCTGACGAAATCGGCCACGCGCCGGGAGGGGGCCAGCAGCAGCCGTCGCGCGTCGGGCCGCTCGATCATCACGTCGCTGAACGGGCCGAACGGCGACCGCGGCCAGTGGCCCACGACGATCCGGGTCCCCGACGAGGTGCCGAGCCCCGCGATCCAGCCGTCGAAGCGCCACCGCACCCGCCTGTCCCTGAGGTACCCGCTGCCGCGGCCCTCCTGACGCGCTCCGGCTTCTTCAGCGGCAGGGGCGGGCGGGACCGAGCCGGACATGCCTCACCCCTTCCGAGAAGTGCACCACGGGCTCGCCGGCGGGTGCCGGGAGACCGGCGGACCGGGTCAGGGTCTCCTCGGCCACGTCGAGACAGGCCGCCCGCAGCGGCCACGGCTCGTGCTCGACCGGCGTCTGCCACAGCAGGCCGTACCGGTGTGTGTACGCCCGCCACCGCGACGTCAGCCATACGTCCCGTTCCGTCGGCCTGATCGGTTCGCCGGGACGGACGACCAGCCGGTAGCCGATGGAGCCGCGCCGCCGGGAGCCCGAGTACGCGACGGCGTTCCCGTCCGTGCGGACCCGCAGGGCACCCAGGTGGTACGGCACACCCACGGCCCGCGCGGCCAGCATCGGCGGAAAGCCCACCTCGATGGTCAGGAACCACAGCCCGTCCCGCCCGGACTCCCGGTGCCGGGCGTAGGTGCGCAGGTTGGTCTCCGCGAACGTCGGCAGACCCGGCAGCCCGGAGGGCACACCGGGCGGGCGGACACCGGCCATGACGAAGGGCGTCAGACTCACCCAGGCCGCGCCCTCGTACTCGTCGACGACGAGCTGCGGCGGCAGCAGGGCCTGCACCACCTCGGGCGGGAACGGCCAGTGCACGAACGTCTGCCGCAGCCAGCCGGTCCGGAGCGCGGGGAGGCGCACCCGCTGCTCGGCTCCATACGCGACCACCAACCCTGCGTTCCCCGCCGCCGGAGGGCAAAACGCCGTCCCTGCTCCCGCGGGCTCGACGCCCGGCGCGGCCGCGCACCGGGCGGCCCCCCGCACGCGGACCACCGCACGCGGCCGACGTCAGCGCGGGGCCGACGCCAGCGGGGGCCGACATCAGCGCGGGGCCGATATCAGCCGGGCCGCAGCCAGCCGGCCCGAGGTCGGCGGTGCCGCGGTCAGGGGGGCCGGTGATCCGGACCGTGGTGATGCGCCGAGGCCTCCGCGACCTGCTTGAGCGCCGACGCCGTGGCCGGGTCTCCGACCTTGGCGGGCTCCTCGTGCACATGCTCCTCGGGCCCGCCGCGGTGGAAGCGGGACGGGGCGAGCCGGTCGCCCGCGCCCTGGTCGTCCTCCGTGGCGGCGCCGTCGGTGTGCACGGGCACCGGGCCGGGCCCCTCGGCCCCGTCGGCCGGCCCGCTCCGCTCGTCCTCGTGCCGTTCGCCCGGGACGCTGCCGGTGCCCCGGCCCGCGCCCTCCTGCGTGCCGCGTTCGGGACGCGGCTGGGTCAGCCAGGCGACGGCGGCGCCCGCGAGCGCCACGGGCCACTCCACCACTCCGGCGACACCCAGCACGCCGGCCCCGGTGTAGACGGCCAGCCGGCGGCCGCGCGGGGAGATCGCTCCGATCCGGTCCAGCGCACCGTCGGCGAACCGGCCCACCTGCTCGGCTCCCGGCAGGCGCCGGAGCCCCGAGGTGACGGCCCCCAGCGGCTGGAGAAGACCCGACGGACGGCTTCCGACCTGGCTCATTTCGAACTCCTCCCGCGTGTCGTCGACAGGCGGCTCCTGTCTCCCAGTGTCACACCCGCCGGGCGCGGCGCGGGCCTCGCCGGCCCCCGGAGTACGGGGCCGCTCGCACCCGGGCGGCGCGCGGCGGGACCGCACACGCCGGCACCGCTCACAGCAGGGCCGGAGCCGTCCCCGGGGCGAGCCGCAGCCGTCCGCCGTGGCCGCAGACGACGACGCGGTCACCCAGACCGGCCCGGTCGGCCTCGGCGAGGAACGCGGACAGCGGTGAGCGCATCACCGTGTAGTCGCCGTAGTGGACCGGCAGGATGCGCCGGGGCGCGAGATGCCGGGCGAGTTCCGCGCCCTGCGCGCCGTCCATGGTGACCACGAACCCGCCGGGAAGACGGGTGCCGCCCAGGTGCAGGACGGCCAGATCGGCGGCGGGGAAACGGGTGGCGATCTCGGCCAGCCCCTCGTACGGCAGGGTGTCGCCCGAGACGTACAGCCGCAGCCGCGCGGGGCGCCCCGGCGGGCCGAACTCCAGCATGCTGCCCATCACCGGCGGCAGCAGCCCGCGCAGCACCGGGTGACCGGCGTGCCGCGCCGGCAGAGCCGTGACCCTCACCTGCGCCTCACCGCGCCGCAGGGTGAAGTGCCGCCACGCGCGCAGCCCCGCCGTACGGGGAAAGCCGTGCAGTACTCTCAGCCGGCGCGCGGCGTGCGGCGTGGTCAGCACCGGCACACTGCGGTCCAGGCCCCGGCGCGCCCGCCGGTCCCAGTGGTCCCCGTGCAGATGGGAGAGCACGATCCCGTCGAGGCGGGGCAGTTCGTCCACGTCCAGGGCCGGTTCGGTCAGCCGCCGGCTCAGCAGCCCGTACCCGAGGTAGGCGTACTGCCCGCGGTGCAGGAAGTTCGGATCGGTCAGGAGGGTGAGCGGCCCGTACCGCAGCAGGACCGTCGCGTTGCCGATGAAGTGGACGTCGAGCGTGTCGTCGGGGGCGTCGTCCGTGATCGGGGACATGGTCGCCCGCCCTTCGCCGGGGTCGCGGGGCCTGCCACACGCTGCCACCGCGTCAGGTCGTCTCTCTTCCGATCCGCCGCGGGTTCCCCGGCGCCCCGGCCCGGAAACGGCCTGCCGTACTCGACGGGTCACCCGGCCCGGTGCGTGGTGGCGGCAGCCGGGGGTACCCAGCACAGCCGTGCGGGGCGGGGTACGAGCCGCTCCCCGAAGGCGGAGCGAAGGAGTGGCCATGACCGGCGACGGACCCCGTGACGGCGCACGGCGGGCCCGGCGTCTGCGGGAGACCGCCGCCGAGGTGTTCGGCTGGGACGAGCTGCGACCCGAGCAGCTCACCGCGATGGAATGGGTGCTCGAGGGACGGGACACCCTCGTCGTGATGCCGACCGGAGCCGGCAAGTCCGCCGTGTACCAGGTCCCCGCCCTGCTGCTGCCGGGACCCGTGGTGGTCGTCTCGCCGCTGCTCGCCCTGCAGCGGGACCAGATCGCCGGGCTGCCCGGCGGCGAGCGCGGACCGGGTGCCGTCGCCGTGAACTCCGACCTCTCCGCGGCCGAGACCGAGGCGGCCTGGGAGGCGGTGCGCGGCGGCGGGGTCACCTACGTCTACCTGTCCCCGGAGCAGCTGGCCAAGGACGAGGTGGTGCGGCGGCTGGCCGAGGCGCGCCCCGCCCTGTTCGTGGTCGACGAGGCCCAGTGCGTGTCGTCCTGGGGCCATGACTTCCGGCCCGACTACCTCCGCCTCGCCCAGGCCGTACGGCGCCTGGGCCGGCCTCCCGTCCTCGCGCTCACCGCGACCGCGGCGCCGCCCGTGCGCCAGGACATCGTCGAGCGGCTCGGCATGGACCGGCCCCGGCACCTCGTCACCGGCTTCGACCGCCCCGAGATCCGGCTCGAGGTCCACCGCCACCTCCAGGACGACGAACGGCGCCGCCTGGTCGTCGAGCGGGCGGCGGCCGAAGCCAAGCCCGGCATCGTCTACGCCGCGACGCGCAAGGACACCGAGCACTACGCCGCGGAGCTGGCCTCGCTCGGACTCGCCGCCGAGGCGTACCACGCGGGCCTGCGCGCCGCGGAACGCCGGCGGATCCACGAGGCGTTCCTGGCGGGCAAGGCGGACGTGGTGGTGGCGACCACGGCCTTCGGGATGGGCATCGACAAGGAGGACGTGCGGTTCGTGCTGCACGCCGCGCTGCCGGGTTCCCTGGACGCCTACTACCAGGAGATCGGCCGGTGCGGCCGGGACGGACGGCCCGCCCTGGCCGTCCTGCACTACCGTCCCGAGGACACCGGGATGCAGGCCTACTTCACCGGTCGCGCCCCCGGCACGGACACCGTCGACGCGGTCGTACGGGCCGTCCACGATCACGCGGACGATCCGGCGGGGCTCGACGAACTGCGCCAGGACACCGGCCTGTCCCGCACCAGGGTCACCACCGCCGTGAACCTGCTGGAGGAGGCCGGGGCCGTGGTCACGGACGCCTCGGGCGCCGTCCGGCCCGAACCGGACACCGAGCCGGCCCGGGCGGTGGAGCGAGCGGAGGAAAGCGCCGAGGCCCATCAGCGCATGGACCGCTCCCGGGTCGACATGGCCCGGGCCTACGCCGAGACGACCGGCTGCCGGCGGCGGTTCCTGCTGGGGTACTTCGGCGAGGAGTACGAGGCCCCGTGCGGGAACTGCGACATCTGCGACGCCAGGCGGGCCGAGGGCGGCGACGGCACACGGGACGAGACGCAGGCCGTGCATCCGGACGCCGGCGCCTATCCGGTCGGGACGGCCGTGCGGCACGGCCGGTGGGGGAGGGGCACGGTGCTGAGCGAGGACGGGGACCGCATCACTGTGCTCTTCGACGACGTCGGCTACCGCACGCTCTCCCTCGAAGCCCTGGCCGGCCGGGACGACCTGCTCACCCCCGCGAGCGAGCCGGGAGAACCGGGAGAGCGGGAAGGGCCGGACGAGCGGGAAGAGCGGGAAGAGCCGGAAGAGCGGGACGAGCGGGAAGAGCCGGGCGGGGAGCAGTCCGACCGCTGAGCGCACCCCCTCACCGCCGCGGCGTGACGGCCGGCCTGCCCGGTCAGGGCGCTTGCCCCGTCAGGGCGCCGCGCCCGGCTCGCTCAGCACCTGGAACGTCGCCGGTCCCAGCGTGATCACCCCGTCGCTCAGGGGCGTGCACCGCACACCGCCCTTGCCCCGCAGGGCCCGCTGCGCCCCCGGACCGATGGTCACGTCCATCCAGGCGCAGGGCCGCGCGGGACGGTTCACGGCGAGAACGACGGGCCCGGTGCCGCAGTCCAGGGAGATCGTCGCACCGACGAAGGAGTCGATGTCGACCCCGCTGAGCAGGACGTTGCGCCGGGTGTGCCGCAGGCCGGCGTCCGGGTCGATGTCCCGGGGGAGGTTCTCCGCCGACATCAGCGTCACCGAGGCGTCCCGGTGGGCGGCCCTGCCGTAGTAGCGGTCACCGACCAGACCCAGCCCGCGGCGCACCTCGACCCGTGTCACCGACTCGTCGTCCGGTCCTGGCGCGGGCCCGTCCGCGGGCCGGCCGGACAGCCGGTGCGCCGGTGACACCAGCAGCTGCACCACCGCGACCTCGGTCATGCCCACAGCCTAGGGGGCGTCTCGCCGATCATGCCGGGCTCGCGGCGTCTGGCACCGCACCTCGCCGCGTTGTCGTCAGTCTCCCCCAAGCTCTACGAGCAGGGGGGACCCCCAATGCTCCGCATCGGCTCCCTCCTCCGCCTTGCGATGCACGGCACCAGACGCCGCTCCCTGATCCGGCCTGATCGACGAGACACCCCCTAGACGCAGGAGCGATCAGGACTTCCTGGCCAGTCCGGCGGAGATCAGGTGTTCCCAGACGGTGAGTTCCCGCTGCCCGCCGCCGCGGTTCCAGCGGCTGTCGACGACGTCGGGACGCCACAGGCTGGCGGGGACGACACCCGGCTCGAGGATCTCCAGGCCCTCCAGCAGGGCCTCGATCTCCTCGTCGTTGCGCCACCGGCCGCGGCCGAAGGTCTGCTGGAGGACCTTCTCCGCCTCCTCCGTCTCGGGGTTGTTGCCGGAACGGAAGTGGCTGACGAAGAAGTAGCTCCCGGCGGGCACCTGTTCGCGCCAGTAGCGCACGATGGCCGCGGGGTCCTCCTCGTCGTTGACGTGGTGGAGGATGGCACTGAATATGACGGCGACCGGCCGGTCGAAGTCGATCAGCTCCACGGTGTCCGGGTGGTTGCGGATCGCCTCGGGATCGCGCACGTCCGCCGGGACGACCCGGGTGTGCTCGTTCTCCTCCAGCAACGCCCGCCCGTGCACCAGCACCTGGGGATCGATGTCGACGTAGACGACGCGGGACTCCGGCGCGTGCCGCTGCGCGACCTGGTGCACGTTGTCGGCGGTCGGCAGACCACTTCCCAGGTCGACGAACTGCCGTACGTCCGTGGTCGTCGCGATCTCCCGCACCGCCCGGGTCAGGGCCGCCCGGTTGGCGAAGGCGATCGCCACGGAACCGGGAAGGTCACGTTTGAAGACGTCACCGATCTCCCGGTCCACGGCGTAGTTGTCCTTGCCGCCGAGCAGGTAGTCGTACACACGGGCGATACTGGGCTTGGTGGAGTCGATGGCGGAGCCTTCATGCGTCATGGCCACCATCTTCCCCTCCAACCACCCCCGCTGACCACGACTTTGGCTTGTTGAAGTCTTTCGCACGCCCGCAGTGGGTGCACTCACTTCTTCTTCACGCCCTCGTTCCAGATCAGCTTGGCGATGTTCGGCTTCACCGCCGTGGTGATCACCCCCATCGCGGTGCGCACATACCGGCGCTCACCCAGCTCGCGGAGCATGCTCGCGGCCAGATCGGAGCGAGCGGTGAACACCCCGTCCGCGCTCGTCTCCGCCGTGTGATAGTCCGTCACCACCGGGTGCTCGAACAGCCCGGAGGGCCGTACGAGCGTCCAGTCGAGGTCCGTCTCACGGATCACGGCCTCCATACGGCGCATGTCCTCGTGCAGGGTGCGGCCGAGGCGGCGGTTCACCAGCGGGTCGAGCACATGGTTGAAGAAGTGTGCACCGGTGGGACGCCAGTGCGGGTCCGCGATGCTCGAACTCACCGCGAGGAGACGCTTGATCCCGTGCCGGGCCATCGCCTCCGTGATCGCCCGGGCGCTCGCGGAGTACGTGGTGATCTCCTTCTTGCTGTACGGGGTGCCCAGGACCGACAGCACGGCGTCCGCACCGCCGACCGCCGCGCCGACGCCGGCCGGATCGGTGGCGTCGGCGACCGCCACGGACAGGCCCGGACGCTCGGCGATCGACCCGGGCCGCCGGGTCACGGCGACGACCTCGTGGCCGGCGGCGAGAGCCTGGTCGACGAGCCGGCGGCCGGTGGGTCCATTGGCTCCGAAGACGGTGATACGCATGACGGCGGGTCCTTCCCTTCGTACGGGCGGCGGAACGCCCTTGACCCTGCCGGTCGGGGCGGCGCAAGCTCAACGCCGATGAATAAAACGCCGTCTCCCGCGCAGGCCGGCCCCCGGGGGCGGGGCCGTCCCCGCGGCAACCCGCCCACCCGCGCGTCGATCGTCTCCGCCGCCCGCCCGCTCTTCGTCGAGCGCGGCTACCGTGCCACCACGCTGCGCGCCGTGGCCGAGGCCGCCGGGGTGGACCCGGCCGCGATCGCCTACCACTTCGGGTCGAAGAAAGCCCTGTTCGCCGACGTCATGCAGGTCCACTGCGCCAACGCGCTCACCGTCGACCGCGTCCTGGCCGGCGACCCGGCCACCCTGCCCGACCGTCTTATCGACACGGTGACCGGGATGTGGGAGGACCCCGGGTTCCGCCGGCTCACCAGCCAGGGGGACGAGGTCGCCGCGGCCGTCCGGGACTATCTGGAATCCGAACTCCTGGCCCGTCTCGTTGAATTTCTCGGGGGCCGTACCGCCACCGCGCGCGCCACCGCTGTGGTCACCGTCCTCGGCGGACTGATCTACACCCGCTATCTCAACCCCCTCCCGACGGCTGCCGCCCTCACCCCCGCCGAGATCCGCCGGATCCTCGCCCCCTCACTGCACGCGGCGCTCGCCCCGGGAACGCGCCACCGCTGAAGGACCGGCCGCCGGATCCGCGTGCGCCGACGCCTCAGCCCGCGGCCGCCGCCACGTCATGGGGGCTGAACGTGCGCCGGTAGGCGGCGGGTGAGATCCCGAACGCCGCCCGCATGTGCGCGCGCAGGGAGTTCGCCGAGCCGAAGCCGGCCCGGTGCGCCACGAGGTCGATCGTCAGGTCCGTCGTCTCCAGCAACTGCTTGGCCAGCTCCAGGCGCTGGGCGGTGAGCCACTGCACCGGGGTCATGCCGACCTCGTCGCGGAAGCGCCGGGTGAAGGAACGCAGGCTCATCCGGGCGTGCTCGGCGAGCTGGGCGAGGGACAGCGGCTCGCCGAGGTGCTCCAGAGCCCAGGCACGCGTCGCCGTGGTGCTGGCCAGGGTCGGCTCGGGGACCGGGCGGTCGATGTACTGGGCCTGCCCGCCGTCCCGCCACGGCGGCACGACGCACATACGGGCGGCCCGGTTGGCGGCGGCCGCGCCGTGGTCGCGGCGGATCAGGTGCAGGCACAGGTCGACGCCCGCCGCCACGCCCGCGGAGGTGAGCACATCGCCGTCGTCCACGAAGAGGACGTCCTCGTCCACCTTGACCCTCGGGTAGGCCCGGCGGAACTCGGGCGCCAGGTTCCAGTGGGTGGTCGCCGGGCGGCCGTCGAGCAGACCGGCCGCCGCGAGGACGTAGGAGCCGGTGCAGATGGACACGAGCCGGGTCCCGGGCCGGATGCCGGCGATGGCAGCGGTGACCTCCGGGGGCAGCGGGCCGCCGCGGCCGAGCTCGGGCATGGCGTGCGTGGGCGGGACGATCACGGTGTCCGCGTCGGCCAGGGCCTCCGGTCCTGCCGCCGGCTGCACGGTGAACCCGGCGTCGCTGAGCACGGGGGCGCCGTCGGCGGTGCAGACGGTGACGTCGTAGAGCGGGCGGCCCCCGGCGTCCTGCACGCTGCCGAAGACGCGCGAGGGGATGCCCAGCTCGAAGGGCGGCACCCCGGGCAGGGCGAGAACCGCCACGCGGTGCGGCCGCGTCGCTGCCCGCGTGCTGTTCCGCTCGGGCCGGGTGGTCGTCTGCTGCGCCGTACTCATGGCCAGATCCTGTCACATAGTGGCCGGACGGCCAATCCCGCGGCCGGTCCCCGTGCCGCAGAGTTGTCCGCGTCGCGCCGGGAACGTCCCGGCGCCGAGCCGGTCGAGTACGGAAAGTGAGTCGGACAGCATGCGTGCAGTGGTCGTGGAGCAGTGGGGCGGTCCCGAGGTCCTGGTCGAGCGTGAGCTGGAGCGCCCGGAGCCCGGCCTGAACGAGGTCCTGGTGCGGGTGCACGCGGCCGGAGTGAACCCGGTGGACTGGAAGACCCGGGCGAGCGGCGGCCTCATCGAGTGGGGCGACGTGCCGGCCGTCGGCTGGGACGTGTCGGGGACCGTCGAGGCCGTCGGACCCGGCGTGGGGATCTTCCGCCCCGGTGACGAGGTCTTCGGCATGCCGCTGTTCCCCCGCCAGGCCGGCGCCTACGCCGAGTACGTCGTCGCACCGGCCCGGCACCTCGCCCCGAAGCCGGCCAACCTGACCCATGTCGAGGCGGCGGCGCTGCCGCTGGCCGCGCTGACCGCCTGGCAGGCGCTGGTGGACGCGGCGGACGTGCGGCCCGGCGAGCGGGTGCTGGTGCACGCGGCCGCCGGCGGGGTCGGCCACTTCGCGGTGCAGATCGCCAAGGCCCGCGGCGCCCATGTCATCGGCACGGCCAGCGCCGCCAAGCACGACCTGGTGCGACGGCTCGGCGCGGACGAGGTGGTCGACTACCGTGCGGTGCGCTTCGAGGACGTCGTGAGCGATGTCGACGTCGTCCTGGACGGCCTGGGCGGAGAGACCGCCGAGCGCTCCCTCGCGGTGCTCCGCGACGGCGGCCGGCTGATCACCCTGCCCGGCCCCGACGACGTCCCCACCGCCCCTGACGGGGTGCGGGCGGCCTGGGTGCTGGTCGAGCCCGACCACCTGGGGCTGCGCGAGATCGCCGCCCTGGCGGAGCGGGGCGCGCTGAAGCCGGTGGTCGAGACGGTCCTGCCGCTCGCGCAGGCGGCCGAGGCGCACGAGATCGGTGAGCAGGGCCGCACCACCGGCAAGATCGTCCTGACGGTCGCCTGACCCGGGCCCGCCCGGACCTCAGACCGCCCGCGGGGTCCTGAACCTGCGCCGGTACTCCGTCGGCGTGGTGTTCAGGCGGCGGCGGAACGCCCGGACCAGGGTGTCCGTCGTGCCGAACCCGGTGAGGGACGCGATGCGGTCCAAGGTGGCGTCGGTGGACTCCAGTTCGGCGCGCGCCTTCTCGACGCGGACGGACTCGATGTAGGCGTGCGGCGTCGTCCCCAGCTCGGTCTTGAAGAGCCGGGTCAGATGCCGCTCGCTGACATGTGCGTGGGCGGCGAGGTCCGCGATGGTCAGCGGCCCGCCGACGTTGCGCATGATGTGGTGCCGGAGGTCCTCGATGCGGCGCGTGGTGGAGACCTGTTCCAGCGGAACGCTGAACTGGCTCTGCCCGCCCGGGCGTTTGAGGTACATCACCAGTTGCCGGGCCACCCGCAGTGCGACCGCTTCGCCGAGGTCGTCGGCGATGAGGGCGAGCGACAGGTCGAGGCAGGCGCTGATCCCCGCCCCGGTCCAGACGTCGCCGTCCCGGATGAAGATGGGGTCGGCGTCGACCTCGACCTCCGGGTGGTCGGCGGCGAGACGCTGCGCGGTGGACCAGTGCGTGGTGGCTCGTCTGCCGTCCAGCAGGCCCGCGGCGGCGAGGATGTGCGCGCCGACGCACACCGACGTGATCCGCCGGCTGGAGGAGGCGAGCTGCCCGACCCGGCGCACGAGCCCGGCGTCGACCAAGGGGTGCACACGGCGCTCGCCGTCCACCTCGACCGATCCGGGCACGATGAGAGTGTCGATACGGCGGGCCGCGACCTGCTCGAACGTGGTGTCCGGGAGCACCCGGACACCCGCACCGGTGACGACGGGCTCCGGCGTCTCGGCCGCCAGCACGACCTCGTAGTCCGCCGCCTCCCGCGTCTCACGCCGGGCCAGCGAGAACACCTCCGGCGGACCGGTGACGTCGAGCAGGTCGACCCCTTCGAAGACGACGATGACGACGAGTCGTCCGATGCTCCCCGGCACGAATCCCCCCACGTGAACGGCGTGTCCGTATCTGCATGTTAGACGTCATTGCCGCCATCGGTGCCGCTGCATAGCGTGAGGGACGCGGCCCGGCGCACCGCCCGGGCCGCACATCCCACCCGACACCACCAGGGGGCACACCCATGTCCAGGACGACACTGCGACAGCTCAACGGCTTCGACGAGACGCCCGCGAAGCTCGCCGACTCCACGCTCATCCTCATCGACTTCCAGAACACCTACACCCAGGGCGTGATGGCACTGGACGGGTGGGAGGCGTCCCTCGACGCCGCCGGGCAACTGCTCGCGCGCGCCCGGGCCGCGGGCACGAAGGTCGTGCACGTCGTCAACGACGGCGGCGAGGGAACGCCGTACGACATCCGGGCCGAGATCGGGCGGATCCACCCGCGCCTCGCACCCGTGGAGGGCGAGGCCGTCGTCGTCAAGCAGGTCCCGAACGCCTTCCACGGCACCGACCTGGGCGCGCACGTCCCCGACGGCCAGGATGTCATCCTGGCCGGCTGGATGACGCACATGTGCGTGGCGTTCACCGCCGAGGGCGCCTTCCTGCGCGGCAACCGCCCGACGGTCGTCGCCGACGCCACCGCGACCCGCTCCCTGCCGGTCGCCGGCACCGATCTGGACGCCGGCCAGGTGCACCACGCCGCCCTCGCCACCATCGCCGACCTCTACGGGGTCGTCGTCACCTCGCACAAGGAGATCGTCTGACGCGAAGGCGCCGTGCCCCTGCCGCCCCGGCGGCCGTCACACCGCCACCGCGACCGCGTACGGCGGGGGTTGACGATCGGCCGCCACCCTCCCGCCGCCCGGCTCGTCAGCCGTGCAGGCGGGAGTTGAGCCGGGCGGCCTGGCGGGTGAGGTGGTCGCGTTCGGCGAGGTTGGGCGCCTTGTGCGCCGCCTCGGCGTACAGCCGTGCCGCCGCCGCGAGGTCGCCGTCGCGCTCGTGCAGGTGGGCCGCGACCGCGGTGTGGCGGGGCAGGGCGGGGTCCAGTTCCGCGAGCGCCGCCAGGCCCGCGCGGGGTCCGTCGGCCTCGCCGACGGCGACGGCGCGGTTGAGGCGGACCAGCGGGCTGTCCGTCAGCCGCACCAGTTCGTCGTACCACTCGACGATCTGCACCCAGTCGGTTTCCTCTGCCGTGCGCGCGTCGGCGTGCAGCGCGGCGACGGCAGCCTGGGCCTGGAACTCGCCCAGCCGGTCGCGTGCGAGCGCCGCCTGCAGGATCGCCACGCCCTCGGCGATCGCCGCGGTGTCCCAGCGGGCCCGGTCCTGCTCGGCGAGCGGGACCAGGCTGCCGTCGGGCGCGAGCCGCGCGGCGCGCCGCGCGTGGTGCAGCAGCATGAGGGCGAGCAGGCCCGCCACCTCGGGATGGTCGACATGGGCCGCGAGCTGCCGGGTGAGCCGGATCGCCTCCGCGGCCAGGTCGACGTCACCGGAGTAGCCCTCGTTGAAGACCAGATACAGGACCCGCAGCACGGTGGCCACGTCGCCGGGCTGGTCGAAGCGCACCCCGGACACGGTCCGCTTCGCGCGGCTGATCCGCTGCGCCATGGTCGCCTCGGGCACCAGGTACGCCTGAGCGATCTGACGGGTGGTCAGGCCCCCGACGGCGCGCAGCGTGAGCGCGACGGCGGACGCGGGGGTCAGCGACGGGTGGGCGCACAGGAAGTACAGCTGGAGCGTGTCGTCCACCCCCGGTGCCGGGCCGGGCGCGGGCTCGCCGTCGACGACGTCCTCCCGCCGGCGGCGGGCGGCGTCCGA
Source organism: Streptomyces sp. NPDC104814 (assembly GCF_055583185.1). Lineage (NCBI taxonomy): Bacteria > Bacillati > Actinomycetota > Actinomycetes > Kitasatosporales > Streptomycetaceae > Streptomyces > Streptomyces sp. NPDC104814. The sequence continues at coordinate 1,608,946 of NZ_JBVJOL010000001.1, forward strand.
GCGGGCCGCGTCCAGGAACTTGCGCCAGGCCACGGTGACCAGCCAGCCCTTCGCGTCGCGCGGCGGGTCGGCCGGCCAGACACGGACCGCTTCCACCAGGGCGTCCTGGACGGCGTCCTCGGCCGCCGCGAAATCGGCTCCGCGGCGGACGAGGACGGCGAGCACGCTCGGGGTGAGGGCGCGCAGCAGGGTCTCGTTCATCCGTGCGGGCACTCCGGGACGGTGGGGGGCGCCGCGAGGAACGGGCGCACCTCCAGCCACTCGTGGATCGGCTTGCCCCCGGCGCCGGGCGCGGCGGAGAGCTCCCCGGCCAGCTCGACGGCGCGCTCGTAGCTGTCGACGTCGATCACCATCCAGCCGGCGATGAGGTCCTTGGTCTCGGCGAACGGGCCGTCGGTGACCGGCGGGCGCCCCTCGCCGTCGTAGCGGACCCAGGCACCCTCGGGGGCGAGCGCCTGACCGTCGACGAACTCGCCCGTCTTCTCCAGCCGGGCCGCGAAGTCCTGCATGTACTGGATGTGAGCGGAGATCTCGTCCGGGGTCCACTGGTCCATGGGTGCGCAGTTCACGGGTTCCGGGGCGCCGCGGTAGTGCTTCAGCAGCAGGTACTTGGCCATGGTCCGTCTCCTTGGTGCGGGTGCGACCCATTGTGGTCGCGTTCACCCCGGGGACGGAGCACATCCCCGGTTCTCGACATCGCCGCGGAATTTTTCCCGGCGATTTTTTGACCGGCTTCCACATCGGAAAAACCGATCCCCTTCCCCGGAAACATCTGTTGGACAGCTTTTCCGGCCGCCCACAGGATGGTGCTCGCGGTAGCACGGTCGACGCGGCACCGGGATGGACTACCGCCTGAGTGGAGGCTGAAATGCCGAATGAAGAGACCGAAGTAGTCGTCGTCGGAGCGGGCCAGGCCGGCGTGGCGATGAGCGAGCACCTGGGCGCCCAGGGCATACCGCACCTGGTCCTGGAGCGGCACCGGGTCGCCGAGCGGTGGCGCTCGGAGCGGTGGGACTCCCTGGTCGCGAACGGGCCCGCCTGGCACGACCGCTTCCCGGGTCTGGAGTTCCCCGATGTCGACCCCGACGGGTTCGCCTCGAAGGAGCAGGTCGCGGACTACCTGGCCGCGTACGCCGAGAAGGTCGGCGCCCCGGTCCGGTGCGGCGTCGAGGTGACCTCCGTGCGCCGGCACACCGGCCGGGCCGGCTTTCGCGTCGAGACCTCCGAGGGCACCATCGACGCGCGGTTCGTCGTGGCCGCGACCGGGCCGTTCCAGCGGCCGGTGATCCCGCCCATCGTCCCGGACGGCGCCGTCACCGTGCAGCTGCACTCCAGCGGCTACCGCAACCCCGGGCAGCTGCCCGACGGCGCGGTCCTCGTGGTCGGAGCCGGATCCTCGGGCGTCCAGATCGCCGACGAGCTGCGCCGCTCCGGCCGCCGGGTCCTGCTGTCGGTGGGGCCCCACGACCGTCCTCCCCGTCAGTACCGCGGCCGGGACTTCTGCTGGTGGCTCGGCGTGCTCGGGATCTGGGACGCGGAGACTCCTCCCCAGGGGGCCGAGCACGTCACCATCGCGGTCAGCGGCGCCCACGGCGGTCACACCGTGGACTTCCGCGCCCTGGCCGCCTCCGGTGTCGAACTCGTCGGGCTGACCGCGTCGTACGACAACGGCGTGCTGCGCTTCGCGCCGGATCTCGCCACGAACATCGCCGACGGCGACGCCAAGTACCTCGCCTTCCTGAAGGCCGCCGACGCCTACGTCGAGCGCAACGGGCTGGACTTCCCCGAGGAACCCGAGGCCCACCTCCTCGGGCCGGACCCCGACTGCGTGAGCACACCGCGCCTCGAGCTCGACCTGGCCGCGGCCGGCGTCGCCTCGATCGTCTGGGCGACGGGGTTCGCCACCGACTACGGCTGGCTGCAGGTCGACGCCTTCGACGACCGGGGCCGCCCGGACCACCGGCGGGGCGTGTCCCGTGAACCCGGCGTCTACTTCCTGGGCCTGCCCTGGCTGTCCCGGCGCGGGTCGAGCTTCATCTGGGGCGTGTGGCACGACGCCCGCCACATCGCCGACCACATCACCATCCAGCGGGGCTACCTCGCGTACGGCACCACCGACCGGTCCGGCACCGCGCCGGCCCCCGTCGGGAACTGAGGAGGAGACGATGACGTCCACGAGCGAGGGCCGCCAGGTGAACGCCCCGATCGTCACCGGCGGGCACACCCGCATCCGGCCGTTCAACACCCGCGACACCTATCCCGAGCAGAGCCTGGACAACGACCTCTGCCAGGCCGTCGTCGCCGGCGACACCGTCTACGTCCGGGGCCAGATCGGCCAGGACCTCGACACCAGCGAGTCCGTCGGCATCGGCGACGCCGAGGCGCAGGCGGAGCGCGCCATGGCCAACATCAAGATGCTGCTCGAGGAAGCGGGCAGCCGGATGGAGCACCTGGTCAAGCTGACCGTCTACCTGATCGACCCGCGCTACCGCGAGGCGGTGTACCGCACCGTGGGCCGCTGGACCAAGGGCGTGCACCCCATCTCCACCGGTCTGGTCGTCTCCGCCCTCGCCCGCCCGGATTGGCTGTGCGAGATCGACGCCGTCGCCGTGATCCCCGAGGAGGACCGGGCATGACCCTCTCCCTCGTGGTACGCGACGGTGACCGGTTCGGCATCGTGGTCAGCTCCTCGAGCCCGGCGGTCGCCGCCCGCGTCGCCCATCTGCGGCCCGGGATCGGCGCGGCCGCGTCGCAGAACGTCACCGACCCCACCCTCGGCATGCGCCTGCTCGACGGGCTGACCGCCCACGGCGACGCCGAGCGCGCCCTCGCCGACGTCACCGCAGCGCCGGACACCGCCAAGACCATCGAGTACCGCCAGCTGACCGTCCTGGGCCGCACCGGCCCCGGGTTCGCCCACAGCGGCGCCCGGACGCTCGGCACGCACGCCTCGGTCACCGCGGACGGCGCGGTGGCGGCCGGCAACATGCTCTCCGGCGCGCACATCCCCGGCGTCCTCCTCGACGCCTACACCTCGGCCACCGGAGAGCTGGAGGAGCGGCTGCTCACCGCGCTCAGGGCCGCCGTCGCGGCCGGCGGCGAGGAGGGGCCGGTGCACTCCGCCGGACTGGCGGTCGTCGCGGACGTGGACTGGCGGGTGACCGACTTGCGAGTGGACTGGGCCGACGATCCGGTGGAGCGGCTCGCCGAACTCGTCGGGGTCTGGCTGCCGCAGCGCGACGACTACGTGCGGCGCGGCCTCGACCCGGCCTCCGCACCGTCGTACGGCGTCCCGGGCGACCTGTGAGCGGCGCGCGGAGGGAGACGACCGCGGCCGCGCCGACGCAGACGGCCGCGGGCGCGTCGATGGAGGTGGCTGTCGGGGCGCACGAGGAGTCGGCCGCGCGGGCGCTGCCGAAGGCGGCCGTGGGTGCGCTGAAGGAGGCCGCCCGGCAGGCGGTCGGCCGTCGCGCCGAGGAGCTGACCGGCCTGTCCGAGGGGCTGCACGCCGACCCGGAGACCGCCTGGGAGGAGCACCGGGCCGCCGCCCGCGTGCCGGACCTGCTCGACCGCGCCGGCTTCGACGTCACCTCGTCCTACCTGGGCCTGGACACGGCGTTCCATGCCCGGTTCGGCAGCGGGCCCCTGCGGATCGCGCTGTGCGCGGAGTACGACGCGCTGCCGGGCCTCGGCCACGCCTGCGGGCACAACCTGATCGCGGCGTCCTCGGTCGGGGCCGCGCTCGGCCTGGCCGCCGTCGCCGACGACGCCGGCCTGACCGTCGAGGTCTACGGCACACCGGCCGAGGAGGGCGGCGGCGGCAAGATCGAGATGCTGGACCGGGGCGCGTTCACCGGGGTGGACCTCGCGATGATGGTGCATCCGGCTCCGGTCGACGTCGCCGAGGCCCGCCCGTTCGCCGTCAGCCACTCCCGGGTCTCCTACACCGGCAAGTCCGCGCACGCCGCGGCCTATCCGGAGGCCGGGGTCAACGCGGCCGACGCCTTCACCGTGGCCCAGGTCGCGATCGGTCTGCTGCGCCAGCAACTGCCGGGCTCGGCCCGCGTGCACGGCGTGGTCACGCACGCCGGGGACGCCCCGAACGCCATCCCCGAGCGCTCCACGGGCCGTTGGTACGTACGCGCCGAGACGCTCGCCGAACTGGCCGAGCTGGAACCCCGGGTCATGCGGGCCTTCGAGGCCGGCGCCCTCGCGACCGGCTGCGCGCTGGAGATCGAACCTGAGAGCAAGCCGTACGCGGAGTTCCGCACGGACGACCGCGCCCTCGGGCACTACCGCGCCAACGCCCTCGCTCTGGGACGGCAGTTCGCGCCGCCCGGCCAGGCCGCCCGGATGAACCGCGCCTCCACCGACATGGGCAACGTCTCCCAGGTGGTGCCGGCCATCCACCCCTACATCGGCATCGGTTCCCTGCCCGCCACCAACCACCAGCACGAGTTCGCCGCGTACTGCGTGGGCGCAGCGGCCCAACGGGCCCTGCTCGACGGCGCGACGGCGCTGGCCTGGACCGGCGTCGACCGCGCCACGGCGGGCGGGGGAGGAGAGGCATGACGCGGACAACGGCCCGCCCGGCCGCGTGGATCAGCCTCGTGCGACGAGACGGACCCCGTGGGCGCCGCTCCTGGGCACGGGCCGTTGGCCCCGCATACGCCGCCGCGACCCCCGACTTCCTACGACCCCAAGGACACCGATGTCCCTGACATCCGGCCCCCGGCACACCGCCCCGGCGGACCACGGGCACCGCACCGAGCACGACATGCTCGGCGAGGTGGACGTACCGGCACACGCCTACTACGGCGCGCACACCGTCCGGGCGGTCGCCAACTTCCCCCTCACCGGGGAGACGCTCGCCGCCCGGCCGCACCTGATCGCCGCCCTGGCGGCGGTGAAGCACGCCGCTGCCCGCGCCAACGCCGACGTCGGCGCCCTGGACGGCACACGCGCGGCCGCGATCGCGGACGCCTGCGCCGAGATCGGCGCGGGCGCGCTGCGCGAAGAGTTCGTCGTCGACCTCATCCAGGGCGGCGCGGGCACCTCGACCAACATGAACGCCAACGAGGTCGTCGCCAACCGGGCCCTGGAGCTGTTGGGGCGGTGCCGCGGGGAGTACGCGGTCCTGCACCCCCTCGACCACGTCAACCTCGGGCAGAGCACCAACGACGTCTATCCCACCGCCGTGAAACTGGCGCTGGACGCGCACATCGCCGAACTGCTCGCCGCCCTGGCCGGCCTGCGCGAGGCGTTCGCCGCCAAGGCCGCCGAGTTCGCCGACGTGCTGAAGATGGGCCGCACCCAGCTGCAGGACGCCGTGCCCATGACACTGGGCCAGGAGTTCGGGGCGTTCGCCGCGACCCTCGCCGAGGACGAGCAGCGGCTGGCGGAGGCCCGGCTGCTGCTGCACGAGCTGAACCTCGGCGGCACGGCGATCGGCACCGGCCTCAACGCCCGCCCCGGCTACCGCGGACGCGCCCTGGAGCACCTGCGCCGGCTGACCGGCATACCGACCCTGGTGTCCGCGCCCGACCTCGTCGAGGCCACCCAGGACGTCGGCGTCTTCGTCCAGCTGTCCGGCGTGCTCAAGCGCATCGCCGTCAAGCTGTCGAAGATCTGCAACGACCTGCGCCTGCTGTCCTCGGGGCCGCAGGCCGGCCTCGGCGAGATCAGTCTGCCCCCGCGCCAGGCCGGTTCGTCCATCATGCCGGGCAAGGTCAACCCGGTGATCCCCGAGGCGGTCAACCAGATCGCGTTCGAGGTCATCGGCAACGACGTCACCGTCACCCTCGCCGCCGAGGGAGGCCAGCTCCAGCTGAACGCCTTCGAGCCGGTCATCTACCGGTCCCTGAGTGCCGGCCTCGACCATCTCGGCGCGGGGATCGGCGTCCTGGCCGAGCACTGCGTGCGCGGCATCACCGCCGACCGGGACCGGCTCGCCCGGACCGTCGCCGCCTCCACCGGCGTGGTCACCGCGCTCAGCCCCGCCCTCGGCTACGAGACCGCCTGCGCCCTCGCCCTGGAGGCGCACCACACCGGCCGGCCCGCGCTCGACCTCGTCCGTGAGCGCGAGCTGCTCAGCGAGACCCAACTGCGCGACCTCACCAGCCCGGCCGCCCTGACCGGCCTGCCCGCGCGCTGACAGCAGCACGCCGGCCACCCCGCTCGACTCCGGCTTCCCCACCCCATCCCCAAGGAGGTGCGCATGCGCACCAGCAACATCGGCGGCCCGCCGGCCGAGGCCGCGACGGCCGCCGACGCGGTCGCCCTGCGCAGAAACGTCGCCGCGGGCGCCGTCGGCGTGTTCGTGCACTGGTTCGACTGGGCCGCCTACGCCTATCTCGCCGGCACCGTTGCCACGGTGTTCTTCCCGGCCGAGAACAGCACGACGGGGCTGCTCGCCGTCTTCGGCGTCTTCGCCGTGTCGTTCGGCATCCGGCCCATCGGGGCCCTGGTGTTCGGCCCGCTCGGCGACCGGATCGGCCGCAAGCGCACCCTGTCGCTGGTCATCTTCCTGATGTCCGGCGCGACCCTGACGATCGGACTGCTGCCCGGCTACGCCTCGATCGGCACCGCCGCCCCGGTGCTCCTGGTCGTCCTGCGCCTGATCCAGGGCTTCGCCGCGGGCGGCGAGTTCGGCAGCGCGGCGAGCTTCCTCGCCGAGAGCGCGCCCCGGCACCGTCGCGGATTCGGCGTCAGCTGGCTGGAGGTCGGCTCCCTGCTGGGCTTCCTCGCCGGCTCGTTCGCCTTCCTGCTGCTGTCCACCGGACTCGACGACGCCCAGCTGACGTCCTGGGGCTGGCGCATCCCCTTCCTCGTCGCCGCGCCCCTCGGCGTCATCGGGTACATCATCCGCACCAAGATCGAGGACACGCCCGAGTACCGGATGCTCGAAGCGGGCGGTTCCGTCCCGCGCAGCCCGGCACGGGAGCTGCTGCGCTCCCACAAGCGGCAACTGCTCCAGGCGGCGGGTCTGATGGCGGCGATGCACGTGCCCTTCTACGCCGTGCTCACCTACCTCGTCACCTACGAGACGGACCACCTGGGCCACTCGGCCGACAGCGCCGCCCTGCTGTCCACGGTGATCTCGCTGCTCGGCCTCGTCCTCGTGCCGGTGTTCGGTCTGCTGTCCGACCGGGTGGGGCGCAAACCGGTGTTCGTCGGCGCGACGGCGGCCCTGCTCGTCGTGTCCACCCCGGCCTTCTGGCTGATGCGCACGGGGCTCGCCGGGACCTGGGCCGCGGGGTTGTTGCTCGGCGTGATCCTGGCGGCGATCCTCGGCACGTACGCGGTGTGGTCGGCGGAGGCCTTCCCCACCCGCACCCGGCAGAGCGGACTGTCCATCGCGTACAACCTCACCGCCGCGCTGTTCGCCGGCACCGTGCCGTACCTGATGACCGTGCTCATCTCCGCGACCGGCAGCACGCTGGTGCCCGGCCCGTACCTGATGGTGTTCGCCGCCGGCGGGCTCGTCGCCGCGCTGTCCCTGCGGGAGACGGCCGGCTCCGCCCTGCTGCGCCCGGAGGACAAGGAGGCCATGGCGCAGGGCGCGGCCACCGGCGATCAGCCGCCGAAGACCCCGGCCCCGCAGGACCTCCCGGCGGCGCCGACCACCCCGGGGACCCGCTAGCCGGGTTGCCGAGGGGTCCGCCGGCCGATGCGCCTGCGCCCGCGGCTCCCGGCAGCCGTGCGCCGACCGCCCCCGACGACGGCCGGCCGGGGCGCCGACCGCCCCAGCTGCCCGCCGGCCGGGGGCGCCGCCCGCACCCGGCCCCGCTAGCCGGTCGCCTGCCCCCGGCAGCCGCCGGCCGGAGTGGGAGCCGCATAAGGTCGTCCCGGACAGAGGTCACCGGCACAAGGTTCACGTATGACGTCACCAGTGGGTTTCACGCTCGTTCAGCTGCGCTACTTCCTCGTCGCGGCCGAGCGGGGTTCGATGACGGAGGCGTCGGCGGAACTGCACATCGCGCAGTCCGCCGTGTCCGCGGCCATCTACAACCTCGAGCGGGACCTCCAGGTGCAGCTGTTCATCCGCCGGCGGGGCCGGGGCCTGACCCTCACCCCGGCCGGCGAGCGGCTGCAGCAGCAGGCGCGGGACCTGCTGGCCCGCGCCCGCGAGATCGCACGGGAGGCTCGCGGCGACGGGGAGACGATCTCCGGCCCCGTGACCGTCGGCTGTTTCGTGACCCTGGCCCCCTCCTATCTGCCGCCCCTGTTCAGCGAGTGCACCCGGCGCTACCCGGGCATCGAGATCGACGTGCTGGAGGCGGAGACGGACCAGCTCGTCGAGGCCCTGACAGCGGGCCGCGTCGACTTCGCCCTCACCTACGACCTCGGCCTCTCCGCGCGGCCCGACCTGCGCAGCGAGACCATCGCCCGGGCCCCGGCCTACGTCATCGTCGCCGCCGATCACCCGCTGGCCGGCCAGGACAGTGTGGAGCTCGCCGAACTCTCCGCGGAACCGCTGGTCCTGCTGGACCTGGCCCACAGCCGCGACTACTTCCGCTCGCTGGTCGCCGCCACCGGCACCGCGCCCGACGTCCGCTACCGCACCCGCAGCTACGAGACCGTGCGCTCCCTGGTGGCCCAGGGACTCGGCTACTCCGTGCTCAACCAGCGGCCCGCGACCAGCCAGACCTACGGCGGCGGCGAGGTCGCCGAGCTGCGGCTGCGCGACGGCGGTCCCCCGCTGGAGGTCAAGATCGCCTCGGTGGACGGCATGACCCAGACCGCCCGCGCCCGCGCGGTGATGGACCTGCTGCGCGGGATCGCCGCCGCCCGGCCCACCGAGGCCTGAGCGCCGGAGATCACTGCCGAGTCCACCGCCGGAGATCAACGCCGTCCGGCCAGCCGGCCCGCCCTGCCTTCCGCAGGGCGGGCCGGTTCTTTGCTGTGCGCATCAAACCCATGGAGAAGTTACTGTCCGCAGCATTGACGAGCGGTTCTCCTATTGTTTGAATCTCAACTCAAAGAACGGTGCGGGCGTCCCTCCGGAGCCCCCACCCGCCGCGCCCCCGCCGTTTCGAGGCGGCACCCCCGAGGCGGCCCGGAAACACCTCCGAGCCGAACCCGGCACCGGTACGCCACGCCCGACGACGCAATCGAAGGCCACAGCATGCAGACGTACGACCACTGGCGGCAGCGCGCCGCCGACCTCGCGCCCCGCACGCGCCTGTTCATCGACGGAGCGTGGGCCGATCCCGCCGACGACCACTGGATCCCGACCGTCAACCCGGCGACCGGCAAGGTCACCGCCCAGGTGGCGGCCGGCTCGGCCGCCGACGTCGACCGGGCCGTGGCCGCCGCCCGCGCCTCCTTCGAGGACGGCCGCTGGTCACGCACCGCACCGGCGGAGCGCAAGCGGGTCCTGCTCGCCCTCGCCCGCCTCATCGAGGAGCACGGCGAGGAACTCGCCCTGTGCGACACCCTCGACATGGGCAAGCCCATCGCGGAGTCGCACGGCACCGACGTGCCCGGCGCGACCGGTGTCTTCGCCTGGTACGCCGAGGCCGTCGACAAGCTGTACGACGAGATCGCCCCGGCCCCGCCCGGCAACCTGGCCCTCGTGCGCCGCGCCCCGCTGGGCGTCGTCGGCGCGGTGGTGCCGTGGAACTTTCCCCTGGACATCGCCAGTTGGAAACTGGCGCCCGCCCTGGCCGCCGGCAACAGCGTCGTGCTGAAGCCGGCCGAACAGTCACCGCTGTCGGCGCTGCTGCTGGCCGAACTCGCCGCGCAGGCCGGCCTGCCCGACGGCGTGCTCAACGTCGTTCCCGGGCCGGGGGAGAGCACCGGGCGGGCGCTCGGGCTCCACCCGGACGTCGACAGCCTGGTCTTCACCGGCTCCACCGCCGTGGCCAAGCGCTTCCTCGCGTACGCCGCCGAGTCGAACATGAAGCAGGTCTGGCCAGAGGCCGGCGGCAAGAGCCCCAACCTGGTCTTCGCCGACGCCGACCTCGAGGCCGCCGCGGAACGCGCCGCCTGGGGCTTCGTCTACAACGCCGGACAGGTGTGCTCGGCGAACACCCGTCTGCTCGTCGAGGCGTCGGTGGCCGAGGAGTTCACCGCGCGGGTCGCCGACCACGCGCGCACCTGGCAGCCGGGCGACCCGCTCGACCCGGCCACCCGCCTCGGACCGCTCGTCGACGAGGCACAGGTGGACCGCATCCTGGCCGCACTCGGCTCGTCGCAGGGCACCCTCGTGTGCGGCGGCACCCGCCCCGACCGCGACGGCGCCTACCTCGACCCCACCGTCGTCACCGGCCTCGGGCCCGACGCACCGCTGTGGCGGGAGGAACTGTTCGGCCCGGTGCTCACCGTGCTGCCCTTCCACGACGAGACCGAGGCCGTGCGCCTCGCCAACGACTCCGCCTACGGGCTGGCCGCGTCCGTCTGGACCCGGGACCTCGGCCGCGCGCACCGCGTCGCCGACGCGCTGCGGGCGGGCACCGTGTCCGTCAACACCGTCGACGCGCTGAGCCCGGCCACCCCGTTCGGCGGCTTCAAGCAGTCCGGCCACGGCCGTGACCTCTCCCTGCACTCCTTCGACCAGTACACGGGCCGCAAGACGACCTGGATCGCGTACGGCTGACCACGCGGACCCGACGGCCGCACCACCGACCACCCACCCTTCACCACCGCAGCAAAGGACGCAGCACCCATGACCCTCGACGCCGCAGACCTCGTCCGCCTGGACCGCGCGCACATCATCCACCCCTACCTGCCGGGCAGCGCCACCGAGCGCGTCGTCATGGCCTCCGGCTCCGGCTGCCGGCTCACCGACACCGAGGGCCGCGGCTACCTCGACGCCACCGGCGGGCTCTGGCTCGCCCAGGTCGGCCACGGGCGCACCGAACTGGCCGACGTGGCCCACGAACAGATGAAGAAGCTGGAGTACTTCACCAGCTTCTGGGAGTTCTCCAACGAGCGGGCCATCGAACTCGCCGCGCGGCTGGCCGCCATCGCCCCGGACCCGCTGAACCACGTCTACTTCACCTCCGGCGGCTCCGAGGGCAACGAGGCCGCCATCAAGATGGCCCGCTACTACCACCACCGGCGCGGCGAGGGCAGCCGGACCTGGATCCTGGCCCGCAGCAAGGCGTACCACGGCATCGGCTACGGCGGCGGCTCGGCCACCGGCTTCCCCGTCTACCACGAGGGCTTCGCGCCGATGATGCCGCACGTCTCCCACCTCACGCCCCCGTGGCCGTACCGCTCGGAGCTGTACGGCGACCAGCCGCTGAGCCCCGAAGGGGTCACCGACTTCCTCGTGCGCGAACTCGAGGAACGCATCGAGGAGATCGGCCCGCAGAACATCGCCGCGATGATCGGCGAGCCCATCATGGGCGTCGGCGGCATGCTCGTCCCGCCGGCCGACTACTGGCCCCGGGTGCGCGAGGTCCTCGACCGGCACGGCATCCTGCTGATCTTCGACGAGGTGGTCACCGCCTACGGCCGCGTCGGCGAGTGGTTCGCCGCCCAGTACTTCGGCGTCACCCCGGACATCATCGTCACCGCCAAGGGCATCACCTCCGGCTACGTCCCGCTCGGCGCGCTGCTCGTCGGCGACCACGTCGCCGAGGTCCTGCTGCGTGAGCACGGCTTCCCCATGGGCTACACCTACAACGGCCACCCCGTCGCCACCGCGGTGGCCACCGCCAACCTGGACATCATCGAGAAGGAGGGCCTCCTCGCCCGCGCCACCAGCCTCGGCGCCGCCCTCCACGGCGAACTCCAGGCCCAGCTCGGCGACTTGCCGATCGTCGGTGAGATCCGCTCGGTCGGCATGATGCTCGCCGTCGAACTGGTCGCCGACCGCGCCACCCGTGCGCCCCTGCCCCTGCACCCCGACCGGATGCCGCACGACGTCATCCGCCGCGAGACCGGTGTCATCGTGCGCGACTCCGCGCACAGCCTGGTGCTCTCCCCGCCGCTGATCATGACCGAGGCCGAGGCGAAGGAAGCGGCCTCCGCGCTGCGCAGCGTCCTGGAGCGCACCGAGCCGACCGGCGAGATCCGCGCCGCCTGACGCCCGCACCGCGCTACACCCGCGCATCGAGGGCCCGGCCGCGCCGGCCGGGCCTTCGGCACCCGGCACCCTCCGACACGGACCCCACACCGTAGCGGCGCTCCGCACGCGCCACCCGCAGTCTCTTCCCTCCCCTCCTAGGAACTGCCCGTGTCCTCCAAGCTCTCCACGCCCCGCCCCCGTGCCTTCCAGCCCGCGGACGGCACCCTGCAACGCAGCCTCAAGCGCTTCGACATCACCGCCATGGCCATCGCCGCGGTCATCTCCTTCGACACCGTCGGGCAGATCGCCACCGGCGGCGGCGAGGCCGCCACCTGGACCGCGGCCATCGCCCTGTTCTTCCTCGTCCCCTACGCCCTGCTGTTCGCCGAGACCGGCGCCGCGTTCCCGCAGGAGGGCGGCCCGTACGTCTGGGTCAAGCTCGCCCTCGGCCGTCCGGCGGCCGCGCTGACGACCCTGATGTACTGGGTCACCAACCCCATCTGGCTGGGCGGCTCCCTGGTCTTCCTCGCCGCGCAGACCTGGGACGGCTTCGTCTTCCACCTGGGTTCGGGCACGGTCGCCGACTACACCTTCAAGCTGCTGTTCGTCTGGGCCGCCATCCTCACCGCCGTCGTCTCCCTGCGCCGCGGCAAGTGGATCACCACGGCGGGCGCGGCGACGAAGGTCCTCGCCCTCGCCGGGTTCACCCTCACCGCCCTGCTCTACGGCATCCGGCACGGCTTCCACGGCCTGACCGGCACCGGCTTCGCGCCGACCACCGCCGGTTTCCTCGCCCTGGTGCCGATCCTGCTGTTCGCCTACGTCGGCTTCGAGGCGCCGAACGCCGCCGGTGAGGAGATGCACGACCCCCAGCGTGACGTGCCCGCCGCACTCGGCCGTTCCGCGGCCGTCGCCGCCTGCTGCTACCTGCTGCCCGTCCTGGCCCTGCTGGCCGTCGTCCCCGCCCACCAGGTCACCGGCATCGGCGGCTTCATGGAAGGCGCCCGCCTTGTCTTCACCGTCTACGGCGGCGCCGCCGGCCCCCTGCTGAAGACCACCGCCGTGATGTTCGTCTTCGCCCTGCTCACCCAGGGCAGCGCCTGGATGATCGTCAGCGACCGGATGCAGGCCATGGCCGCGGCCGACGGCGGCTTCTTCACCCGCGCGCTGGGCGCCTTCCACCCTCGCCTCGGCACACCCGTGCGCACCAACCTGCTCTCCGGAGCCGTGGCCACCGTGTTCATGCTCGCCGCGATGCGGTTCGCGGGCGGTGACGCGGCCGACGTGTTCGCCGTGGTCCTCACCGTCGCGGTCACCACCCTGCTGCTGTCCTATCTGGTCGTCGTCCCCGCGCTGGTCCTGCTCCGCCTGCGCCGGCCGGACGTCCCGCGGCCCTACCGCGTCCCCTTCGGCGACCGCGGTTTCCTGATCTGCGCGGCACTGGTCTACGCCTGGATCCTGATCGGATCGTGGTCGGCGCTCTTCCCCGGCGTGCTCGAACACCTCTTCGGCATCGACTACGTCTTCCGTGACGTCTGGGGCGTCTCCCGCGCGGCGTTCGAAACCTTCACCCTCGGGACCGTCGCCCTCCTGCTCGCGGTCGGCGTCGTCGGCGTGGCGGTGGCCCGCCGCGAACAGCCCACACCTGCGACGACGCGGCCGTCCTGACGTACCCCGCCGGGACGCCGGTCCGCACGGCTCGAACAGGCGAACCGCCGACCACCCGAAGTCGGAATGGCTACCCACGCCCTGCGCGGGTAGCCGCACTGTCGACCCCGTGACATCGGCACAGGCAGGGAAAACGTGGACGGACGTTCGCTTCGAGCGGTGGGCTGGGCGCGCTCATTGCCGCTCAGCAGTCAGGTGAAAACGGCACGCGACTGGGCGCGCGGCCATCTGGACGAACTGGGCTGGACCAGCAGCGCCCCCGATACGGCGGACGACGTCCTGCTGGTCGTGTCGGAACTGGTGACCAACGCGCATGTGCACGGCCACAGCTCCGCCCAACTGGTGATGTCCTGGGACGGCCAGTGCCTGCACGTCGCCGTGCACGACTCCTCACCCGTCCTGCCGGCCCCCCGCCGGCCCGACGCGCTCCAGCCCGGGGGCCGCGGCATCCTGCTCATGGACGCGCTGGCCGACCACTGGGCGGCCAAGTCCTGCCCGCACGGCAAGAGCGTCATCGCCTGCTTCCGGCCGCAGTCCCGCCAGGACGGCTGACGGCGGAGCGGACCGCCTCCGGCATGACGCAGGGTTGGACCGACAGGGTGGTGCAGCCGCCGCGCGCGCCCGTCGAGCCGCACGTCCGCGATGATCCTTGCTAGCTTCGCGAGCTGTTCCGAGGGCCCCGCACGCCTCCAGCGCAGGCGGGGCCACGACTGTGAGCCGAGGCGAGGGTGGCGGGTGTGAGGGAAGACGCGGAGAACCCGGCTGTGACTCCGTTCAAGCGCAGGAGTTTCCTGGCGTCCGCCGCCGTGGCGGCCGGTGCGTCGGTCACCGCGGCAGCCGATCCCGCCGCGGCCGCGGCGAGGCCCCACGCCGGACCACCCGAGCCGGAGCCGCTCGGTTGCGTCGCGCGGCTGCTGGCCGTGCCCGAGGCAGGACGCGGCGTCGACTGGCTGCGATCGGCCCTTCAGGTCGCCGTGGAGCTGGAACTGTCCGCCATCCCGCCGTACCTGTGCGCCTGGTGGTCCGTCAAGGACCGCGGCGGTGAAGCGGCGCGCCTGATCCGGCGCATCATCGACGACGAGATGTACCACCTGGGCGTGGTGTGCAATCTGCTCGTCGCGGTCGGCGGCCGGCCACGGATCAAGGCCGCGGCACCCACCTACCCCGGCCCGCTGCCCGGCGGCGTCCGCACCGGAGTGACCCTGTATCTCTCGGGCCTGACCAGGGCCTACGTCCACGACGTGATGATGGCCATCGAGGCTCCCGAGGAATCACTCGCCCGCAGCGGCACCGCCTCGCCCACCGTCGGCGTCTTCTACGGCGACCTGCTGAAGGGTTTTTGGACGGTGGCCCCGCAGCTGTCGGCGCGTGGACAGCTGAACGCCCGCATCGGCACCGACGAACTGCGGCCGGTCGAGACCCTCCTCGACGTCGAGCGCTCCCTCGACATCATCCGGGAGCAGGGCGAGGGCACGAGCAGGTCCCCGGCCGATTCCTTCGACGACGACCACCCGGCCCACTACTACGCCTTCAGCGAGATCTACCACGGCCGGCAGCTGCGCGAGACCCACCAGGGCTGGACGTTCAGCGGTCCGCCCGTCCCCTTCCCCGACGCGCGCCCCATGGCCCGCGTCCCGGCGGGCGGCTGGCCCCGGCCGGCGGCGCCCGTCCAGCAGCTCCTGCACCGGTTCGACACCACCTACACGACGGTGCTGGACGCCCTCGACGCGGCCTGGGCCGACGGCGGCCCCCGCGCCCTGGGCGGGGCCGTCCACGCCATGCACGGCTTGGAGGAGTCCGCCGTGCGTCTGATGGAGACGGAGATCCCGGGCTCCCGCAGCACGTACGGCCCGCAGTTCCGCGTGCTCCGCTAGCCTCCGCACGGGGCGCCCCTCATCGGACCGGAACCCCGGTGAGGGTCGCCCGGAGCGACCCCTCAGGCCGCAGGTTCGCTCCGAACACGGCCGTACGGGGAGCGGCGGTGAGGCGCGGCCGGCAGGCGGGAAGCAGCAGGCGCAGCAGCGTGACCATCTCCTGGAGCGCGAAGTGCTGGCCGAGGCAGGCCCGGGCTCCGCTGCCGAACGGCAGGTAGGCGGCCGGGTGGCCGGGGCGCTCGCCCCCCGGCAGGAAGCGGAACGGGTCGAAGCGTTCGGGGTCCGGCCACAGGCCCGGGATGCGGTGGGTGAGATACGGGCAGAGCAGCACGCTCGTTCCCGCGGAGACCGGATGCCCGTCGAGGACGTCGTCCCGCGCCGCGTGGCGCGGGACGAGCCAGACCGCCGGATACAGCCGCAGCGTCTCCTGGACGAGGGCGCCGAGCAGGGCATCGCGCCGGGCGGCGTCCGGCGCGGAGGCCCAGGCGGTGAGGAACCGCTCGTGGACGTCGGGGTGCCGGTCCAGCAGGACGAAGAGCCAGCACAGTGTCTGGGCCGTCGTCTCGTGACCCGCGACGAGCAGCGTCACCAGCTCGTCGCGGATGAGCCGGTCCGTGTAGTGCGGGTCGGTCCCGGACGCGTCGAGGAGCAGGCCGAGCAGCGTGGGGGAGGGGCGCGACGTCTGCCGGGCGCGATGGGCCCGGGCCGCCGTGATGACGCGGTGGGCGGTGGTGTCGATCTGCCGCAGAGCGGCGTCGACGGCGAGTGACGGGTCGGACGCGCCGCCGGCGGTGGGCAGAGAGGCGACCACCGTGTCCACGGCGTCCAGTTCGCGTCGCGTGACCTCGTCCAGGGCGGAGCCGGTCAGGGAGCGCCAGATGGTGTCGAGGGCGAAGAACCGCATGTCCTGCCCGACGTCCACCGGGGTGCCGGCGCTGACGGCCGCCTCCCAGCGGTGGGCGACGCACTCGGCGGCCGCGGTGATGTGCTGCGCCCAGCGTCTGGTGCCGGTGACGGTGAACTGCGCCTGCAGCAGCCTGCGTTGCCGCTTCCAGGCCTCGCCCGTGGCGGAGATCAGACCGTCGCCGAGCAGCGGCCGGGCGCGGTGCCCCCGCTTGACGTAGACGTCCGGGCGTCTGGCCAGGACCTGCTGCGTCGGCTCCGGGCCCGTGACCAGGACGCAGGACCGGTCGCCGAGGCGGACGGCGGTCAGCGGGCCGGCCGCGGCGGCCTCCCGCAACACGTCGATCAGGTCGTTCGGCGCCTGCGCAGGGGCGCTGCCGGCTTCGTCGGGGGTCATGAGGCTCCAGGGTCGGACGGGCCGACGGCACCCGTGGGACGGCACCGCGGCGACAGGCCGGGATATTACCCTGCGAGTAAAGATCATCACGTGCAGTAGTATCCGCAGGCGGAATGGCCATCGGCAGCTGAGGACACCAGTGTGACGGGACTGGAAACCGTGGACTACGTGGACGCGGACGACCGCCCCGTGGCATGCGGTCCTCGCGGAGGCGCCGCCGCTCGGGGCCTGTGCTACCGGGTCGCCGCGACCGTGTGCCTGGACCGGGCGGGACGTCTCCTGGTCTACCGCAGATCCCCGCGCGCCCCGGTCTACCCGTCCCACCACGACATCCTGATCGGCGGCTGTCCCCGGGCCGGGGAGAGCTACCGGGAGGCGGCCGTACGTGAACTGCGCGAGGAACTGGGCGTCCGGGCCGCACCGCGCCCGGTGCTCCGCACCAAGTGCGAGTCCCCGGTCGGCGATTGCTGGCTCGCCGTCCATCTGGCCGAGATCCCGGCCGGGTTGCGGGTGAACCCGCGGGAGATCGCCGACCACTTCTTCGTTCCGCCGCGCCGGCTGCTCGCACGGATGCCGAGCCCCTTCGTCCCCGAAGGGCACCGCGTCCTGACCCGCCTGTTCGCCTGACCCGGGCCACGGCGCGCATCTGTCCCCACCCTGTCCGGGTACCCCCACCCGCCCGACGCGAGAAAGACACCGTGACCGCATCTCCGACGCCCACGGGCACGACGCCCGCACACCTCGACGCCGCCGTGACCCGCTGCCGGGACCGGCTGGCCCGGCGGATCACGGCCGCCGTAGGGCCGGACGGCCTGCTGCCCGCCCCGTGCGCCGGCCGGGTCCTGGAATCCGCCCTCGCTCTCGCCCTGCTGAACGCGGAGCACGCACAACCGGAAGCGGCCCGCCGCCTCACCGCCTTCCTGCGCTCATCGCTGCACAGCGACCCGCCGGACCCCTTGCAGCGTGCCGTCGCCCACGCCGCCCTCGGCCAAGGCTGCGACGCCGAAGGCGCGTTGCGCGACGCACTCGGCGCCTTCGACCACTTCACCGCCGACCGCAAGCGGCTGATGTTCCAGACGCTGCTCGCCGCGCTCGGCGCCACCGAGTACCCCCGTGTCCCCTGGGAGGCGTACGACGCCACCGGCCAGCAGAGCTGGCTGCGGATGGAGATGGCGGCGCTGAAGGTGCTCACCGCCCACGGCACCCACCGCCCCGACATGGTGGACGACGCGGACTGGCACGCCCTCCTGCCGGCCCTGCAACCCGGGCCCGCCTGGGAACGCAACAACTTCGCACAACTGCTCGCCCTGCTCGCCCTGCGCCACCGTCCGCGTCACCGCGCCGCTCTCGGCGACACCCTCAAGCATGTCGCCGGCCGGCTGCGCCCGGACGGCGGCGTGCCCTTCGTCGACGGCCTGGACCTCTTCGCCACCGCGGTCGCCGGGCTCGCCCTGTGCCGCATCCATCCGGCCGCCGCCGAAGTGCCGGCCATGGCCGACGCCCTGGCCGTCCGCCGCAACGCCGACGGCGGATTCGGCTTCCACCCCGGCGTCCGGCAGAGCGACGTCGACGACACCTGCTACGCACTGGAGTTCCTGCGCCGGGCGGCGCCCGAGCGGCACCGGGCGGCCATCGGCGCCGCCGAGAGGTACCTGCTCGGCGTCCGCAACCCCGACGGCGGCTTCCCCACCTTCGCCCGCGGCACCAGCTCCGAGATCGCCATGACGGCGGCCGCGGCCACCGCGCTTGCCCCCGACCCCGCCCATCGGGAGACGGTCCGCGCGGCCGTCCGTCACGTCGCACGGAGTCAGCAGGCCGACGGCACCTTCGAACGCAGCTGGAGCCGCAGCGCCACGAACGCGATCTTCCGCGCGGTCCTCGCCCTGCGCTGCACGGACCCGGACGACCCCGAGACGCCGGCGTTCACGGCGGCGGCCGAGCGGGCGTTGCGCCACCTGACCGCCACCCAGCACCAGGACGGCGGCTGGGGCCACACCCCCGGCGACAGCAGTGACCCGGTCACCACCGCCTACGCCGTCATCGCCCTCAGCAGCCTGCCCGGCCACCGCGCCGCACGCGACCGGGCCCTCGCCCACCTCGTCGCCCGGCAACAGCCCGACGGCGGCTACCGCAGCCGCCCCGACCAGGCGGGCCCCCGCCCCCTGCTGTTCGACGTACCGGTCCTGGCGGACGTCTTCGTCCTGCTCGCCCTGTCCCACGCCACCGTCCCCACGCCGACGGTCACCGCGCGGTGACCGCCGCCGGTTCCGGTCGGCTCAGCTGCCGCACCGACATCAGCAGACCGGCAGCGGACCCCCGGGCCGACGCGGCACAATCCGAAGGTGAGACTCACCGCGCGCCGACTCGCTCTGGCCACCCTGGACCGCCAGTTTCTGCTCGAACGCCGGCCCCTCGGGGTCGTCGAGGCGGTCCGCCGGGTCTGCGCCCTGCAGGCACAGTCACCGGCGTCGCCCTACCTGGCGCTGTGGAACCGCGTGCGCGACTTCGCGCCCGAAGATCTCGACGCGGCGTTCGCGGACCGCCGGATCGTGAAGGCGACCCTCATGCGCCTCACGCTGCACGCCGTGCACGCCGAGGACTACGCGCCCTTCCGCGCCGGCATGCTGAGCACCCTGCGCGGGGCGCGGCTGTACGACCGCCGGTTCACCGCGACGGGGCTCACCCCCGCCGACGCCGACGCGCTGATGCCCGAGCTCGCCCGGTACCTGGCGCACCCCCGCACCGGTGCCGAGGTGCAGGAGGAGATCACCGCACGGTTCGGCGAGCACGCGCAGCGCGTGTGGTGGGCGCTGCGCACGTACGCGCCCGTGCAGCACGCGCCGACCGGCGGACCGTGGTCGTTCCGGCAGCGGAACGCCTACCGCGCCGCTCCCGCCGCCTTCGAGGCGACGCCGCAGGAGGCGGCCGCCGGCGTACGACGGCTGCTGCTCGCCTACCTGGAGGCGTTCGGCCCGGCATCCGCACGGGACTTCGCCCGCTTCACCCTGCTGACCAGCCCGGTGATCACGCAGGCGGTGCACGAGCTCGGCGACCGGCTCGTGCGCGTGGCCGGCCCGGGCCGCGCCCCGCTGTTCGACCTGCCCGACGCCACCGTGCCGGCCGAGGACACCCCGGCGCCGCCGCGGCTGCTGCCCATGTGGGACAGCGCCCTGCTGGCCCACGCCGGCCCGGGACGGCTCGTCCCCGAGGAGTACCGGCCCCTGGTCGCCCGGCGCAATGGCGACACGCTCCCGTGTCTGCTCGTCGACGGGCAGGTCGCCGGCGTCTGGCGCGCCCGCGAAGGCGGGATCGAGCTGACCGCCTTCCACCGGCTCGACGCGACCGCCTGGCGCGCTCTCACCGAGGAGGCGGAGCGACTGGCCGCGCTGCTGAGCCCGCGTGATCCGGCGGTCTACGGCTACTACGGCCACTGGTGGGACAAGGGGTTCCCCGGCGTCGAGAGCCGCACGGTCAAGCCGTAGCGGGGGCGGCCGCGTGGCCGGGAGTACGGCGGACTGCTCGCACAGCGGCCGCCCCGACCGGTGGGTGCGCACGGCCGGCGGCGCCGTCGCCGCTGACTGACGGAACAGTCAGCAAAGCCGCCCACGAGGCGGTCGTTCCCGCTCTTGTTGCCGTGCCCCGTGCGTGTTAGCAAGGGACATGCCTCGCAACCCCTCGATCTCCCGGGACGTCTACGACGTCGTCATCGTCGGTGGTGGCCACAACGGCCTGGTCGCCGCCGCCTATCTGGCCCGCGCCGGGCGCTCCGTGCTCCTGCTGGAGCGGCTCGGCACCACGGGCGGCGCGGCGGTCTCCACCCAAGCCTTCACGGGAGTGGACGCCCGCCTGTCGCGCTACTCCTACCTGGTGTCCCTGCTCCCCGCGAAGATCGTGAACGATCTGGGGCTGCGCTTCCAGGTGCTCAAGCGGTCCATCTCGTCGTACACCCCGGCCGTGCGTGAGGGGCGCGCCACCGGTCTGCTGGTCGGCGGCGGCGAGGAGCGGACCCGGGCGGCCTTCCGGGAGTTCACCGGCTCCGACGCCGAGTACACCGCCTGGCGGGACTTCTACGGCATGACCGCGCGGGTCGCTCGGCGGGTGTTCCCCACGCTCACCGAGCCGCTGCCGAGCCGGGAGGAACTGCGGGCCCGTATCGGCGACGAGGACGCCTGGCGGATGCTGTTCGAGGAACCCCTCGGCGTCGCCATCGAGGACCGCTTCCAGGACGACGTGGTGCGCGGTGTCGTCCTCACCGACGGCCTCATCGGCACCTTCGCCGACGCGCACGACCCCGGGCTGGCCCAGAACGCCTGCTTCCTCTACCACGTCATCGGCGGCGGGACCGGCGACTGGGACGTGCCGGTCGGCGGCATGGGCGCCTTCACCGGCGAGCTGGCGCGGGCGGCCCGGGAAGCGGGCGCCGAACTCGTCACCGGCCACGAGGTCGTCCGGATCGAACCGGACGAACGCCTCGGCTCGGTCACGTACGACGACGGGTCCGGCGAGGCCACCGTCGGCGCCCGTACGGTCCTGGTCAACGCCTCGCCCGAGGCCCTGGCCGCGATGCTCGGCGACACCGTCGCCGAACCCGCCGAGGGCGCCCAGCTCAAGGTCAACATGCTGCTGCGCCGACTGCCGCGGCTGCGGGACACCGCCGTCGACCCCCGGGACGCCTTCGCCGGCACCTTCCACATCTCCGAGAGCTACGACCAACTCGCGCGCGCCTACCGGGAGGCCGACGCCGGCCGGCTCCCGTCCGCCCCGCCGTCGGAGATCTACTGCCACTCGCTGACCGACCCGACCATCCTCGGCCCCGAGCTCGCCGCGCAGGGCTACCACACCCTGACGATGTTCGCACTGCACACCCCGGCCCGCCTGTTCGCCGAGGACAACCAGGGCGCCCGCGAGGCTCTGACCAAGGCGGCCCTGGCCGAGCTGGACGCGGTGCTCGACGAGCCCATCGCCGACTGTCTCGCGCACGACGGGGAGGGCCGCCCCTGCATCGAGGCCAAGACACCCCTCGACCTGGAGGGCGAGCTGCGGCTGCCCGGCGGCAACATCTTCCACCGCTCGCTGGCCTTCCCGTTCGCGACGGAGGCGACGGGACGCTGGGGCGTGGAGACCGCGTACCCCAACGTGCTGCTGTGCGGCGCCGGCGCCGTACGCGGCGGCGGGGTGAGCGGCATCCCCGGCCACAACGCCGCGATGGCCGTGCTCCGCGCATGAGTCCTCGGCCGGATTCCACCGAAGGCTCCTTCCGCATGCCCTGAACCGGCCGGAAGCGGGTACTCGCGCGCGCACCGGACCGTGCCACGGCACGGTCCGGTGGCAGACGAAGCGAGAGACGGGAGGTGATCGTCGTGCCGAGTACGCAACCCCATACCGGACCGGGGCAGCACACATCCGGTGGAGAGCCGGTGGCCGAGCTGGTGCAGCGGGCCTCGCAGCAGCTGACCGAACTGGTACGCGGCGAGCTGCGCCTGGCGCAGGCGGAGATGAAGGAGAAGGGGAAGCGGTACGGCAAGGGCGGCGGGCTGTTCGGCGGAGCCGGCCTCGTCGGGTTCCTGATGCTCCAGGCGCTGGTGGCCACCGCGATCGCCGCCCTGGCGGTACCGCTCCCGGTGTGGGCCGCGGCCCTCATCGTCACCGCCTGCCTCGGGGTGATCGCCGCGGTGATGGCGCTCACCGGCAAGAAGCAGGTCGACCGGGCCGCCCCCCCGACGCCGCAGCAGACCATCGAGAACGTCAAGGCCGATGTGGCCGAGATCAAGGAGAGTGCCCACCGATGACCCAGCCCCCGCACGACGAGCCGACCGCCGCGGGCCCCGAGGAACTGCGCGAGCAGGTGGAGCAGACCCGCAAGGAACTCGGGGAGACCGTGGAGGCGCTGGCGGCCAAGACGGACGTCAAGGCGCGCGCCCAGGAGAAGGCCGCCGAGGTCAAGGAACAGACCACCGCGAAGGCCGGCGAGCTGAAGGAACAGGCGGCGCTGAAGGCCGGTGAGGTGAGGGAACAGGCGGTGCTCAAGGCCGGTGAGGTCAAGGAGCAGGCGGTGCTCAAGGCCGGTGAGGTGAAGGCCAAGGCCGCCGAGGCAGCCGCCCGGGTGCAGGACAGGCTGCCCGAGCCGGTGCGGGACAAGGCCGCCCAGGCCGCCGATCAGGCCCGCGGTACAGCGGCCCGGGCCGGCCGGCTGTGGCAGGACAAGGCGCCCGAGCCGGTGCGCACCGGCACGGCACGGGGCGGCCGGCTCGTCCGGGACAACCGCGGGCTGCTGCTGGCGGCCGCCGCGGCGACCGGGATCTGGCTGCTGTACCGCCGCAAGGGATGAGCGGCGGCCGGCCGCGCCCGTACCGCCGGACGGGAACCTGGCGCGGCGGCCTTCCGCGGTGAACCCGGAGGGCCGGCTGCCACGAGCAGCCGGCCCTCCGGCCTGCTCGCCGCCACCTGGTGGCGCGCCTCTGCACCGCAGGTGTCTCAAGCCCCCCCGCGAGTAAGCGGCCGCTCGCCCGCTTCTGCTGCGGCGGCGTCACGCGGAGGCGAGGGTGCGGTGGTCCACCGTGTGCAGGGTCGTGTCGGCACCGGTGCGTTCCAGTCGCAGCCGGGCCGAGCGCCCCCGCATCGTCAGGGTCATGAGCTGGTTGCCGAACCAGGGGCCGCCCTTCTTGCGCCACCTCACCGGCGGCCGGGCACACCGGCCGTGGCGGGCGAGGACGCGCCCCAGCAGACGCGCGGGTGCGCTCCATCCGAAGTGGAAGCCGAGCCGCATCGTCAGCGGAACGGAGTTGTGCACCGGGGAGCAGGTGAGCTGGACGACGGGGAG
Source organism: Streptomyces sp. NPDC104814 (assembly GCF_055583185.1). Lineage (NCBI taxonomy): Bacteria > Bacillati > Actinomycetota > Actinomycetes > Kitasatosporales > Streptomycetaceae > Streptomyces > Streptomyces sp. NPDC104814. The sequence goes on from NZ_JBVJOL010000001.1 coordinate 1,632,627, forward strand.
AGAAGGCCCGCCGGATCGCCACGATGCCTGCGCGAGGTAACCGTGGTGCACGTCCCCGGACAGGACACACACCGTGGCGGGCGCGTCGGGACGGCTGCCGACCTCGGCGATCAAGCCGGCGAGGTCGGCGAACGAGCGGGGGAAGGCCGCCCAGTGCTCCAAGTCGGCCGCCCGGCGCAGGCGTTCACCCAAGCGGGCCCAGCGCCGGCCCCGCTCGCCGGCGCACAGCGCCGCGTCCCAGGCCTCGATGTCGTGCACGAGATGAGGCAGCAGCCAGGGCAGCGAGGTGCCGATCAGCAGATGGTCGTACGATCCCACGTCACCCAGCACCTGCTCGCGCAGCCAGTCCTCCGTGCCCGGGTCGAGCATGGCACGGCGGTCCTCCTGAAGAACCCGCGCCGCCCGGGAGTCCACCATCGCCACCCGGACCCGGCCGACGTCGCGCCGGTAGCTGAACCGCACCGAGGCCGGGTCGGCGTCGGCCCTCTCGGCGAGGGCGCGCACCGCGTCCGTGCCGTCCGGTGTGGCGCAGACGGCCTTGTACGTGGGGTCGTCGGCCAGTTCGGCGGGGGAGAGGTTGCCCAGGTGCTGGTGCACCCAGTAGGACATCAGACCGCTCAGCAGGCGTTTCTGCCACCAGTCGGTGGTGCGCATGTCGGCGAGCCAGGCGGCGGAGGTGTTCCAGTCGTCGACGATGTCGTGATCGTCGAAGATCATGAAGCTGGGCACGGTGGACAGGAGCCAGCGGACCTCCGGGTCGAGCCAGGACTCGTGGTAGAGGCGGCAGTACTCCTCGTAGTCCGTGACCTGACTGCCCGGCGGCTCCTCGAGATCCCGGCGGCCGGCCAGCCAGCTCCGCGTCGCCTCGCTGGTCTCGTCGGCGTACACCTGGTCCCCGAGCAGCAGCAGGACGTCGGGGCGTTGCGCGTCGGGGCCGGCCGACAGCCGCCGGGCCAGCGAGTCGAGGGCGTCGGCACCCACGGGGTCCTTGCCGTCGGCCGGGGGAGCGGCCCAGCGGCAGGAACCGAAGGTGACCCGGACGGCGTCGTCGGGGGCCCGCACCCGGATGACGGAGGCGGGGAAACGGGAGTCGGGCAGGGGCCACACGGGGGTGTCGTCCAGGAACACCTCGTACGACGGTGCGGTACCCGGCTGCAGTCCGGTCACCGTGACGAGCGCGTAGTGATGCCCGCAGACCTGGAAGGTCGGCGCCGAGCCGCCCGCGCCGTCCGAACAGCGCACCCGCGCGACGCACGGACGGCTGGTCTCCACCCATACCGTGGCGCTCGAGCTGTCGGTGTACCTCAGCAGCGGTCCCAGACACAGTTCGACCACGGCGACAGACCTCCCGCGCCACTCCGTACGGTGGAAACGACGACCGTTGAACCGTACAGGGCTGGGTGGCGGACGGTCCCTGCACCGAGGTCCGCGCCGCGGCACCGGCCGCTGCGACCGGCTTCTACTGCCCGCTCTGTTCCTTCGCGTCCTTGCTCTCGCCCTGGGCGTCCTCGGACGGCTGCTTCGTCCCGGTCTCGGTCTGTTCCTGCTCGAGGTGCTTGCGCACCTCTTCCGGCTTGTCGCCCACCTGGTCCATGCCCCGCTCCCATCCTGTATCCGGTCTGCGCCCTACGGCCGCGGCGGCGTCAGGGCAGCACGGTCGCCTCGGCGAGCATGTCCATCACCGCGGGCAGTCCGCCCCGGGCCCACGCCATCCGCTGCCGGTCCGCTCCCGTCCCCTGCTGCAGCAGACGGTGAACGAGCGCGGTGACCTGGCGAGCGTCACCGGCTTCGGCCAGCGCCGGCTCGACATGTTCCAGGAGCTGGTACACCACGTCACCGGCGCGGCAGCGCCTGCCCTCGGGGTCGATCAGTTCCTGACTCAACCCGTGCCGCGCGGCCTGCCACATCGACGCCTTCAGCAGCTCGGCGTCCGGCGTCGTACGGCCCTCCGCGACCTCGCGCATGGCCGTCAGGGCGAGACCGCGCACCAGGCCCGCGAACAGCACGGCGTCGTCCGTGCGCGGCTGGACGTCCACGCAGCGCACCTCGACCGTGGGATAGCGCTCGCACAGCCGGACCTGCCAGTACAGCTGCCCGCGGTCCGCGATCACACCGGTGTCCAGCAGGCGTTCCACCCGCAGGTCGTAGTCCGCGTCGTCGGTGAAGTGCGGCGGGATGCCGCTGACCGGCCACCGGTCGAAGACGAGGGTGCGCCAGCTGGCGAACCCGGTGTCGTCACCGTCCCACAACGGCGAGTTGGCTCCCATGGCGGTCAGGGTCGGCAGCCACGGCCGCATCCGGTTCAGCACTTCCACGCCCATGTGCCGGTTCGGCACGGCCACATGCACGTGCATGCCGTTGACCATCTGCTCGGCCACGAGTTGCGGCGCCTGGCGCAGCATGGCTTTGTAGCGGGCCTTGTCCGTGACCTGCACCGGAGCGTCGTGCACCATCGGAGAGGTGCCGCTGGCCAGGACGCGGCAGCCGAACGTCTCGCCCGCCTCCACCACCGCGTGCCGCAGCCGCAGCAGGTGCCCGCCGACCTCCTCCAGCGTGTGGCACACCGGGGTGGCGACCTCCACCTGCGCCTGCAGAAGTTCGAGCTGGATCTCCCCGGCGGCCACGAACGGCTCGAGACCGGCCGCGGCCCGTACTTTCTCGCCGTACGCACTCAGCCGTCCTGTGGCCGCGTCGACCAGGAAGTACTCCTCTTCCACACCGACGGTTGTCATCAGTCGTACCCCAACCGCCCGGCACCGCCTCGCAGCAGTGCGATTGTCCGGGCCCCCGACACCGATTGTGCCTCGTGTGTGCCGACTGCGCGGGCCGTGGCTGAAGAGTGCCTTGCCTGCCCTCGTCCCAAACGTCCGGCTTGGTCCGAAGCGGCCCGGTGCGTCACAGCAGCGGTGACTCCGGCCCGGCCGCCGTATCGGGCTCGACGGGGACGTCCAGGCGGTCGGCGACCGTGGTCAGGGCCGTCCCGAGGGGGAGGGCGACGCGGGTGACGGCGTGCGGGTCACCGCGGGTGGGGTCGCGGTTGACGATCAGCACGGGTGTCCCGGCCTGGGCGGCCTGGCGGACGAAACGCAGCCCCGACATCACGGTGAGTGAGGAGCCGAGGACCAGCAGCGAGGCCGCCTCCTGGACGAGCGTGCGGCACTGCTCGACCCGTCGGGGCGGGACGTTCTCGCCGAAGAACACCACGTCGGGCTTGAGGATCCCGCCGCAGACCGTGCAGGGCACCACCTGGAAGTCCCCGACCTGCGCTTCGGTGAGGTCCGCGTCACCGTCGGGGTTGATTCCGGCGGCCACCGGGTCGAAGCCCGGATTCGCCTCCTCCAGGCGCCGGGCGAGTTCGAGGCGCGGGCTGAAGGTGCCGCAGGACAGGCAGACGACCCGGTCGAGGCTGCCGTGGAGTTCCACGACGTCCTCGCTGCCGGCGGCCTGGTGCAGTCCGTCGACGTTCTGGGTGATCACGCCGGACAGCAACCCGTGCCGTCCGAACGCGGCGACGGCCCGGTGCCCGGCGTTGGGGCGGGCCCGGCCGAAGACCCGCCATCCGAGGTGGCTGCGCGCCCAGTACCGGCGCCGGGCCTGGGCGCTGGCGGTGAAGTCCTGGTACGTCATCGGAGTGTGCCGGCTCAGGCTGCCGCCCTCGCCCCGGTAGTCGGGGATGCCCGACTCGGTGGAGATACCCGCCCCGCTGAGCACCAGCACACCGCCGGCGCCCAGAGCGTCGGCGACCGGCTGCAGATCGGTGGTGCCTGGCGGAAGGTCCTGGGGTGGGGTCCAGCTCAGTGTCGGGCGCATGCGCATGCCGCCCAGGGTACGGAAACCGGCTCCCGTCGGTGTCTCTCACCGGTCAGCCGCGGCACCGCCCCGAGCAGGCGCGCCGGGCGGCGAGGCCCCCGACCCGCGGCTCAGGGGGCCGCGGCTCAGGGGGCCGCGGCTCAGCGGGGTGCGGCTCAGCGGTGCACGCTGTGCCAGGGGGGCGAGCGGTGCCTGGCCGCGGCGGGTGTCGTGCCCGGACGAGGGGCCGCTGTGGCACCCCGTCATGAGGCAGCCGTCGCGTTCCGCCGCACGGCGAGCCGTCGTGCCCGGCCGCGGGCGTGAGTCGGCGCGTCCCGGCGCGGGGCGAGATGCCGGGCCCCTCCCGCAGCGGGGAGCGGCGCGCGGCCCCCGGTCAGTGCGGCGGAGGCCCCGGTCTCAGGGCACGGAACACCGCCCAGGCGACCGAGATGAAGGGCACCGCCACGACCGCGCCGATGACACCGGCCACGGTGCCGCCCGCGAGGACGGACACGGCCACGACGAGCGGGTGCAGGCGTACCGCCCAGCTCATCACCAGGGGATGCAGGACGTGCCCTTCCAGCTGGCCGACGATCACGATGAGGGCCAGCACGACGAGCGCGATGACCGGCCCCCGCCCCGCCAGCGCCACCACCGTCGCCACGCCGAGGGCGAACGGCGAGCCGACCAGCGGTACGAAGGCGGCGAAGAACTCCAGCAGCGCCAGCGGCAGTGCCAGCGGCACCTCCAGTGCCAGCAGGGCGATCCCGACGAGTACGGCGTTGGTGGCGGCCACGATGATGATGCCCCGCGTGTAGCCGGCGAAGGCCCTCCAGGCTGCCCGGCCCGCCTTGTCCCACGCCGATCGCGCGCGGCCGGGCACCACCTCGTCACGCGACCAGGTCCACAGCCGTTCGCCGGAATGGAGGAAGAAGACCGAGGCGAAGAGCGCGAGCGCGCCCCCGGTGACGAACTCCACGGCGCGCCCGATACCGCTCAGGGCGCTGCTGAGCAGCCCGGCCCGGTGCGCGGAGAGGTAGTGGACGATCTGGTTCTGCAGATCGGACAGTTTGCTCTGGCTCAGCCGGAACGGAGGGCGCTGCAGCCACACTTCGATCCGGTGCACCCCGTTGCGGAACTCGTCGGCCAGGTTGGAGGACTCGTTCGCCACCGCGTCGCCCACCAGGGCGAGCAGCCCGAGCAGCACCAGGATGCTGCCGACCAGCGCGAGGGCGACGGCGAGCGGTCTGGGCAGCAGGCGGTCGAGCAGGTCGGTGGCGGGACGCAGCACCGCCGTGATGACCAGGGCGAGGAACAGGGCCACGGCGATGATCTGGAAGCGGCCCAGCACCGTGAAGACACCGTAGACGACGATGCCGACGAGGATCAGCCGCCAGGCGTGGGCGGCGGCGGAACGCAGCCAGGGGCCGGTGTGATCGGTCGTGGCAGCGGCTGCCCCGCGTGGGCGGCGCAGGGAAAGCCGTACGGTGTGCGCGGGGCGGCTGCCCAGTGCCACACGGCCGCCCGCGCGGCCCCCGCGCCCCTCGCCGGCCGCCCCGCGACCTGATTCCGCCACCACGCCGCATGCCTCTTTCGTTCACCGCGTCACCGGTCACCTTGCAGAGCACCGTATGCACGATCGTGGCGGGGAGCGGTCTGCAACGCCGGGAGGGGCACCCGCTCGGTGGGGGGTGCTCCGGGGGCCGCGGACCGTGACCCTCGCGGTGGCCGGAGCCCCGGAGCGTCAACGCGGGGCCGTCGCACGCTCCGTACGCCGCACCGGGTTTGTGGGCGTGGTCCGGGGCAAGCCGAAACTCCATGAGTCAAGCGAACAAGGGAACCGATCAGAACTCGGACACCACCAAGGCGGCGGCCGCCACCCGCTCGCGGGGCAGCGCCGGCAAGGCGGCCGCGTCCGCGGCCTCCCGCGGTGTCAAGAAGGCGGAGGCCAAGGCCGGTGACGGGGTGTCGACCGCGAGGACCGGAGCGGGGCGGGCCGCGGGCGAGGCGGCCGGTGCCGTGAACGCCGCGGCCAAGGGGCTCGACGCGGGCCGACGTGCCGTGGTCACCGCTTCAGGACAGGTGGGCGCGGTGGCCAGGACCGCATGGACGGTCGTCGCCCGGCGCAAGCTCGTCGCCGCGGGGGTCGGTGCCGGTGCGACGGCGCTCAGCGCGGCGTCCTACGCCCTGGGCCGCCGTGCGTCACGCGGCGCGCAGGGGCCGCTCACCCGGCTGACGGGCGGCCGCATCTGACGGAACAGGGGCCCCGCGCCGGTGCGCGGGGCCCCTGCCGTCGGCCCGGTCGTGATCCGGGCGCCGTCCGTTGCTCCGTTCCGTCAGGCGAGTGCCGCGTCCAGCGTGGGGCGGCAGTCGATGACGGTGTCGATGGCGACGAGTTGCAGGGTGCGCAGGACGGGCCCCGTCGGTGCCGCCAGACGCAGCCAGCCACCGGCCCCGGTGAGGGCGTTGTGGGCGGTGAGAAGGATGTTGATCCCGGTGGAGTCCATGAACGTCACCTGGCCCAGATCAACGACCACTCTGGGCCGGGCGGCGCGTGCCGCGTCCAGCGCCTCCCTCAGCTGCCCGCCCGTGTCGTGATCGATCTCGCCCGCCACGGTGAGCACCTGGATGTCCGCGGCCGCCGACGACTCGACCGACAGACCGGTCCGCCGCTGTGCGTGCGTGCCGTGTTCGCCGTCGTTTCCGGGGTGCGCACGTCTCTCCTCTGCCATGCGGGCGATACTGGCATACCTGTGCCGCGGCGGAAACGCCTGGTCCGGTGGCGGGGCCGTGGTGGGTCCGTGAGCCGGGAGGTGCGGGTCTGTGGGCCGGGAGAGGGGTATGAGGGGCTGTTCGGGCGTGCCGGGGTACGCGGTGGGGTGTGGAGCACGGAGTGAAGGCGGTCAGGGTGGATTCGGTCCCGTGGGGTGACGTCGGTGTGATAGTGGATGCGCGGAGTCTGCGGACCACGGTGACCCTGGGCGGGAGCAGCGCGCGTATCGCCCAGGCGCGGCACTGGGCGGCGGCGTTTCTCGTGCGTATGCGGGACGATCACGCGGTGCCGGTCTCGCAGCGGGCGCTGGATGTGACCCAGCTGGTGGTGAGTGAGCTGGTCACCAACGCCCAGAAGTACGCGCCGGGCCCGGTGACCATGGATCTGGGGATCGTCGGCGACCTGGTCGAGGTGGCCGTCCGGGACTCCGATCCGACGCTGCCCGAGGCCCGGACGGCGGATGCGACCAGGGTGGGGCAGCACGGACTGGAGATCGTGCGGGCCGTCGCCGAGGCGTTCGAGGTGGAGCGGCAGCAGACCGGCAAGCGGGTCATGGCCCGGATCGCCCTGCACGACGGCGGGGCCGGCAGAGGCTGACCATTCGAGCGGTCCGACAGGATCTGACCGCTCGTACGGGTTCCTGTAGCGCGGCGCCCGGCCGTACGGCCGGCGGCACACGAGCGGTGTCGGCTCGGGGGCCGTGTGCCCGGCGGCCACGGTATGCGTGGACGCCCGGCGTCAGCCACCGGCCGCCGTCAGCCACCGGCCGCCGTCAGCCACCGCGGACGGCCCGGCACCCGGGAAGGCGCCGGGGCGGGACGGTCAGGCCTGAGGCGCGTCGAGGCCGAGCTCGTGGTTCTTGATCGCCTCGCGGACGGCGCCCACGAAACCGTTCCAGAAGCGGTCGGCGTAGGGGCTGTCGGTGCTCGGCACGCCGGCCGTCGTGCGGCGCTTGGACGCGCCGGAGAAGTCGCCGAACATCGCCTTGCGCAGCGCGGTGGACATCTCCAGCTGGGCGCCGGCGCCGGTGCGGGTGCGGTTGACGATGTTGGTGGGGTCGTCGCCGTTGATCGGGTCGGTGGAGCCGGCGAAGACGACGGTCACCTCCCAGTCGGCGTTGCCCGTGTTGGTGGTCAGGCCGTACTTCGTGAAGGCGGCCTTCAGGTTCCGCTTGAGCCGCTCGTCCCGGCCGCCGATGTTGATCTTCTTCACGGTGGTGTCGTCGAAGCCGTGCAGGGAGACGGCGTACAGGTTGCCCGTGGTGACGGCGAGGGCGGCCGGGTCGTCGCAGTGGGTGGACGTCACGTGCTGCGCGGAGGAGTTCGCCAGGGCCTCGAACATCCAGTAGTCCCGCTGCGTCTCACCGGGCACCGCCGCGCTGGAGGGGTCGGTGTTGTAGTCGAACGGCGTGTACCCCGCGATGGCCAGGCACAGTTCGCTGGTCCCCGCCTCGATCCCGCCGCCGTGCGGCGCGATCACCGCGGTGCTGTTGACGGGGTTGCTGGTGGTGCGGGCATTGTCGGTGATCTGAGCCGGTGCGCCGATACGGAACCGGCGCATCCAGTCGGTGCCCTCCTTGTCCGCGGTGAGGGTGTACAGGTTGGTGTTGGAGCTGTACTGGTCGGCCGCGGCGGCCGGCGTGGCCCCGTTGCCGACCACGGCGTTGAGCGTGGGCACGGCGGCGGCGACGGCGGCGACGGAAGCGAGGACGGTGCGTCTGCTGGTGTTCTTCACGCCGGTGATCATGCACCATGACCCGGCGACCGCCGAGGCGGGGTCTCCCTGAACATGACAATCCGGTTACGGGCTCCGGTGTACCCCAGGTGATGCGGTGCCGGCCTGACGAGGCGACAGAGCCGTCTCCTGCCACAGGTCCTCGTCCTCTACGGGCCGGCGGGTCAGTCCTCGGCCACCTGGGCAAGGGCTTCCGTGATCATGCGGGTGGCGAAGTCCTCGTCGTCGGTGATGCGGTTGATGTGTTCCGCGAGCAGGAAGGCCGTGGCCTCCAGGGGTGTCAGCTCCGGCTCGGTCCAGTAGCCGTACTGTTTGCGCCACAGGCTGGGACTCAGGCCGGTGCCCGCGGCGATGACCAGGCCGGCCATGGTGGGGATGGCCTCGGGGCGGACGCTCTTGGTCATCATGCGCATCGAGGCGACGAGGTTCGGCACCACGCATTCGATGACGTCCTTGTCGTGGTCCTCGTAGGCCATCCGCAGCCACTGCATGAACATGTAGATGAGGGTGCAGGCGCCGTCCAGCAGGTCGTCGACGCCACCGGGACCCAGGGACGCGGCGAACTGCTTCACCAGCGCCTGCTGTTCGGGATCGGGCCGCATCCGGCGGTCGTGGACGGCCTTCAGCCGGGAGTCGACCATCATGAGCGCCGCACTCACATCGCCGGCGGGGGCATGGAGCGGGTCACAGGGTGACGGCACGGGACTTCCTCCTCGGGTGACCTCGGTGGGCAACTGCGCCGTCTCCGAACAGTAGACGGCCGCCGCGACGAGGGCCGGGCGAATCCCCGATCGGCCGCTCCCGGACGGCGTGAGCGAGCCGTCGGCGCAGGCCGCGTGTCAGTCGCCCGGTGGCCGGGCCGCCGCCAGGGCGAGCAGTCGTACGGGCCGTGTGCCGCGCGGGGCGTGGTGGTGGCCGCCGCGCCCCCGCTCAGTGCTCCGTCGCCGCGTAATAGCGGTGGCAGGCGCGGAGCATGCCCTGGGCCGAGAGGGTGAAGACGTCCACGAACTCCCGCTGCTGGGGCGCCAGTCGGCCGACCACGACCACACAGTCGCCGTCGGCCACGATACGGCTGATCAGGTGCCGGGCGCCGGGCGGGCGCGGTCGCTCCAGCTCCGCGCCGAGGGTGCCGGTGTCCAGGAGTGAGCCGTAGCCGTCGATGTCGCCGGCGTCGAGGTAGTCGTAGGCGAGGCGGACGTGGTCGACCCCGGAATCGGTGACGACGCGGCTGGGGCTGAGGCGGCGGGGCTGCGGGATGCTCATGGCGGGGTCCTTTCGTTCGGCCGTACCGCGTGGCGACGGTGGGGGCGGTGCCGTGACACCACCCTCGGACACGCCCGTATCCCGCTGCTATCGCACCCTTATCACGCCCGGGCCGAGAACCGCCGGCAGAGACCGAAGGCGCCGTACGAGAGGGGCCGCGGCCTGCGGGGAAGCGGCTCCCGGCACGCCGGGCCGACCGATGAAATCCGGCCAACGTCGCTTCATCGCCATGAAATCTCCACACCATGGACAACGCCTGAACGTTTCAGCAAGACTGTGCCCCGCTCCACCATCTGTCCAGGTGCGGCTCCGGCTGGGAGACTTATGACTGTTTCGCCCGGCGGGGCTCTGTGCGCTCCGGAACCGGTGGCCTTCCGTATCCTCGGCCCGTTGACGGTCGCCGGCCCGAGCGGACCCGTACGGGTCCCGCCCGGACGTCAGGAGGTCATCCTGGCAGCGCTGCTGCTGGAGGCCGACCGTGTCGTCAGCACCGACTACCTCGTCGACCTCATCTGGGACGACGAGCCGCCGGACACCGCCCGCACTCAGGTCCAGATCTGTGTGTCACGCCTGCGCAAGCTGTTCACCAAGGCCGAGATCGCCGCCGCGATCACCACGCGCCCGCCCGGCTATGTCCTCAGGACCGAGGGCGAGTCGGTGGACGCCCTGCTCTTCGCGCGCCAGGTGGCCGAGGCACGCGCCGCGGCCCGGCAGGGCGACCTCGACGCCGCCGCCGCACTGCTGCGCGCGGCGGACGGGTTGTGGCAGGGCAACTGCCTGAACGGGGTGCCCAGCGACACCTTGCGCAGCAAGGCGCTCCAGCTGGACGAGGAGCGGATGACCGCGGCGGAGACCCGCATCGACCTGGAGCTGGACCTCGGCCGGCACCACGACCTGGTCGCCGAGATCCGCACGCTGGTGCATGCCCACCCCCTGCGGGAACGGTTGCGCGGCCAGCTGATGCTGGCCCTGTACCGCTCGGGGCGGCAGGCCGAGGCGCTGGAGACCTACCGCGCCGGGCGCGGACTGCTGGTCGAGGAGCTGGGGCTGGAGCCCGGCAGCGAACTGCGCGGACTGGAAGCGGCCATTCTGGCGGGCGAGGTGCCCCCGGCGCCCGGCACCGGCACACCGCGCGGTGACGGCGGTCCCCGCACCAGGGAGGCGGCGGGGCTGGAACCGGCCGGTCCGGCGGGAGCGGTACGGCTGAGTGCGGCGGCCACAGCCGGAGAAGGAGCGGCGCTTGCCATGGCCGGCCCCACCCTCGGCGGTGACGCGGCACCCGGGCTCACGGCGAGCGGTGATCACGCGGCCCTGCCCGTCATGGGCGGCGACGGCAGCCCCTGCCCCGCCCCGGACGGCTACCCGGCCGGCCTGCCCGCCACCCTGCTCCTCGGCACGCCCGGGCAGCCGGGGCCGGGCAGCACGGCACCGGCCATGCCGCCGGTGGCCGGGGCGGCGGGAATGCTCCTGCCCGGCCTGTGGCCGAAGGGCACCGAGATCCCCGGCGGCACCGTCCCGCCCGGACCGTCCACGACGCCGCCCCTTCCCGGCGGCGCCCCGCGCCGCGCCGAGGACGCCCAGGACACGGCGGCCGGCCGGCCCACGCACAGCCAGTCCACGCACAGTCCGTCCGCTCCCACTCCATCCACGCACACCCCGTCCGTGCAGGGCCCATCCGCGCACACGCACGGCGCAACGCCCGCCGGTGAGGAGATCCCGCGGCAACTGCCCGCCGACACCTCCGACTTCGTCGGTGACGAGGAGCAGATCACCGGACTGGAGAGGACCCTGCTCGGCGACGGCCTGCGCCGCTTCGTCGGGCTGGCCGTCATCGTCGGCAAACCCGGCACCGGCAAGTCCACCCTCGCCACGCACGTCGCCCACCGGCTCGCTCAGCACGCCTACCCGGACGGCCAGTTGTACTGCGACCTGCGCGGCACCACCGGCGCACCCGCCGCGGCCGGCGAGGTGCTCGGGCGTTTCCTGCGGGCGCTCGGCATCCCCGGGCCGGTCATCCCCGAGTCCCAGGACGAGCGGGCCGAGATGTACCGCACGTTGCTGGCCTCGCGCCGGGTCCTGGTCGTGCTCGACGACGCGGTCTCCGAGAGCCAGGTACGGCCGCTGCTGCCCGGCAGCAGTCACTGCGCCGTACTGGTCACCAGCCGCATCCGGCTCACCGGGCTGCCGGGAGCCGAACGCGTCGAACTCGACGTGATGGACACCGAGCGGGCCCTGGAACTGCTCGCCCGGGTGATCGGCCCGGACCGCGTGGGAAGAGAGCGCGCGGCGGCCGAGATGCTGGTCCGGACCGTCGGCGGGCTGCCGCTGGCGCTGCGGATCGTGGCGGCCCGGCTCGCCGCCCGCCCGCACTGGAGCCTGGCGTCGATGGTGCAGCGGCTGGCCAACGAGCGGCACCGGCTGGACGAGCTGACGCACGGTGAGATGACCATGCGGGCCAGCCTCTCCCTCACCCACGACGGGCTCGCGCCCGAGGACCGCCGGCTGCTCCGGCTGCTGAGCCTCTCGCAGGCGGCGACCCTGCCGGGCTGGCTGGCCGGGGCCCTCCTCGACGACCACCGCCCCTACCCGTCGGACCTGCTCGAGCCGCTGGTCGACGTACAGATGCTGGACGTGGTCGGGGTGGAGTCCACCGGCGGCTTCCGCTACCGCTTCCACGAGATCATCCGGGTGTTCGCGCGGGAGCAGCTCGTCCTGCACGACGAGCCGGCCGTGCAGACGGCCGCCCTGGAACGGATGACGGGCGGCTGGCTCTCCCTGGCGGAGCAGGCGCACCGGCGGATCTACGGCGGTGACTTCACCGTGCTGCACGGCACGGCCCCGCGCTGGGTGCCGCCGGAGAACTGCGTGGACGAGCTGCTCGTCAACCCCCTGGAGTGGCTGGACAGCGAGCACGCCGGTCTCGTCCAGGCCGTCGAACAGGCCGCCGCCGCGGGGATGGACGAGCTGTGCTGGGACCTGGCGGCCACCCTCGCCACCTTGTTCGAGGGCAAGGGATACTTCGACGACTGGCAGCGCACGCACCAGCAGGCGCTGGAGTGCGTCCGCGCGGCCGGCAACACCCGGGGCACCGCCGCCCTGCTCAGCTCCCTCGGCGTACTGCACCTCGGCCGCAGCCAGCACGAGGAGTCGCAGGCGGCACTGACCTCCGCCCTGGACCTCTTCCAGGTCCTCGGCGACCGGCAGGGCCTCGCCCTGTGCCACCGGGACCTCGCGCTGCTCGCGCGGATGCGGGGCGACGACGACCGGGCACTCACCCTGTACGACCGGGCGCTCAGGGACTTCGACCAGGCCGGTGACGTGGTGGGCCGGGCCATCGTGCTCACCCAGAGCGCACACATCTGGATGCGGCGCGGGCAGACCTCGGGGGCACAGGCCCGCCTCGACGAAGCCCTCGGCATCTACCGCTCGGTGGGATACACCGGCGGTGAGGCGCGCACCCTGCGGCGGGCCGGACAGCTTCAGCAGGGGCAGGGCCGGCACGAGGACGCGGTCAGGACGTTCACCGAGGTGCTGGAGCTGTGCCGGGACCACGGGGACGTGATCGGCGAGGGGCATCTGCTGCGCGACCTGGGCCACGCCCACGCCGAGATGGGACGGGGCGAGGCGGCACGCGGGTTCTACACACAGGCGCTGACGGTGCGTGAGCAGATCATGGACCACGGCGGGGCGGCGCTGATCCGGCTGGACCTGGCGCGGCTGCTCACCGCGCGCGGCGACGCGGCGGACCGGGCGTGGTCGCGGGAGCTGCTGGAGACGGCGACGGCGGCGTTCCGCGAGCGGCGGATGGTCCCGGAACTGGCGGAGGCGGAGCGGTTGCTCGACGCGACGGGCGCCATGCGGGCCGACGGGGCGGCCGGCTGGACCGCTGACCGGTAGGGCACGGCCGACCGGGGTGATCTCGGTGGCCGTGGGGGCCGCCGGGGTCTGACGTCGGCGGCGCCGCGGTCAGTCCCACGGGTTGGTGTCGCCGGACGCGGTCGGCGACGGGGTGACCTGCGCGGTGGTCACGCCTCCCGTGGAGGTGCCGGCGCCGGTGGTGGACGTGCTCACGCCCGTGGTGGTGGAGGTGGTGGCGGCCGGGCCGTCGGCCTGCGCGATCTGCGCGCCCAGGAGCGTGGCTCCGGCGACGGCGACGGTGACGAGAGCGGCGCGGAGGGCGGGGACGAACGTCATGATCGGTGTCCTTTCGGTAGGGCGTCCCCGGCTTCCCGGGGCGCTTCCTTCTTCGTGGGCACCACGCTAGGAACGGCCGGAATCCCGGCACCGGTCCCGCCCTTATCGCGGCGCTATCACGCCCTGAACCCGGGCGGGGACGGCCGGTGATAGCGGGCCGGCGGGCCGGCGCCCGCCGCACGATGTCGGCGGGATAGTGCCCTGCGGACGATGGAGAGCGGGAACCGGGCCCGCCGCCCCGCCCCGCCATCGACCACCGCTTTCACCCGGAGCGTCACCATGGACACCGTCGCCGCCCCTACCGCTCTCACCGCTCTCGCCGGTACCGCGACCTCCCAGCCGGCCGGCCCCCTCGGCATCGCTCACCCCACCTCCTCCGCCGTGACCTCGGCCTCCTCCACCTCGGTGGGGGCGAGCGCCCGGGAAACGACCCCGATAGGCATGCTGATCCGTTCCCACCGGCAGCGCATCGGGCTCACCCAGCGGGAGCTCGCCGACCTGTCCACCATCAGCGTCCGGGCCATCCGCGACCTGGAGCAGGGCAAGGCGAGACGGCCGCGTTCCGGCACCGTCCAGCTGGTGGCGGACGCCCTGCGGCTCGGCCCGCGCGCCCGGGCCGCCCTGGAGGAAGCGGCCCACCACGGCCGGGGCACGGGCCTGGGCCGGCAGGAGCCGACGGCACCTCCGACCGCGTTGCACGCGATGGTGGGCCGCGAGGGCGAAGCGCACATCCTGGCGGCCGAGTTGTCGGCGACAGGCATGGAACGGCTGGTCAACGTGGTGGGACTGACGGGCGTCGGCAAGACCCGGCTGGCCCTGGCGGTCGCCGAGCAGCTCCACGGCACGGGCCTGCCGGTGCTCTGGCACGCCTTCCCCGGAACCGGCGGCGCATATCTGGCGACCGAGGACGACGACCTCACCGCCCGCGTCGCGGCACTGGTCGCCGACCTGCTCGGCACCGAGGGCTCCGGCGGGGGAACGACGGAGGCCGCGGCCGTCTCCCTGACCGAACTGGTGGGCGAGGGCCCCGCGCTGCTGGTGCTGGACGGCGCCCCGGCGTCACCGCCGAGGCCCGAGCGGCTGACCGCGATCCTGCGTGCCTGCCCGGGCCTGCGGCTGCTGGTGACCTCCGATGCCCCGTGGGGGGTGCCGGGCGAGCGGATCTTCCTGCTGTCCCCGCTGGAGCTGCCCGCGGACGGCACCACCGACCCCGAGGCCCCGGCCGTCCGGCTCTTCCTGGACCAGGTGCGCCGCACCCGCCCCGACTTCGCCGCCGGTCCGGCGGACCTGCAACGGGCCACCGCGGTCTGCCGGCTCCTCGACGGGCACCCCGGGGCGCTCGTCGCGGCCGCCTCCTGGCTGGTCGTGTACGACCTGGCGACCCTGAGCGGCTGCCTGGCAGCGGACCCGGCCGCGCTGCTGGACCACCTCGACCCGGCGGGCGGCGCGGGCAACCTGCGCGCAGACCTGCGCGATCACCTGTCGCGCTTGCCGACCGGCCCCCGCATCCTGCTGGACGCCCTGTGCACCCACACGACGAGTGACCTGTGCGCGCATACGGCGGCGGACGCCCTGCACGGGCACACGGCACCGGACACCCACGCCGCTCCCGCCGCCACCCCGAGCCGGGGACACGAACTGGCCGAACTCACCGCGCTCACCGGTCTCCCCCTGGCCGAGTGCGGCCGCTTCCTGCGCGAACTGCTGCTCAGCGGCGCCGTGCGCGCCGAATACCGGGACGGCGCCTCCCGGTTCCGCGTCCTCGACCTGGTGCGCGCCACCCTGGCCCAGCCTGCCGCGGCAACTGCCGCCGCCCGCTGACCTGCTCCCGTATTGCCGGAGCAACTGCCGCTCCCTGTCGACGGACGGGGCTTGTATGGACCGCGGCCGGTACCACGGCCCGCCACTCACGAACCTCCCGCCGCCCCACGACTCCGAGGAGCACCCTCATGTCCCCGAACGCGTCGGAACAGGGCACCGCGTACGGGCCCTCCACTGTGCGCCTGCCCCTGTCGGCGGCTCAGCGCGACATCTGGATGGCGCACGGACTCGACAGCTCCGGCTGCCGCTACAACATCGGGGAGTACCGGGAACTGACCGGCCCGCTCGACACGGACCTGCTGGCCTGCTGCTGGTACCGGCTGGCCTGCGAGGCCGACGCGCTGCGCATCCGCGGCATCGGCGAAGACGAGGACGGCACCGTGTGGCAGGAGGTCCACGCGAAGCCCGTCGGCCGCAGCCTGCGCCAGGTCGACCTGAGCGACGAACCCGACCCGGTGGCGGCGGCCCGCGCCTGGATGGACGCCGAACTGGCCCGTCCCTTCGACCTGGCGCACGACTGGCTCACCCGGCACGTGCTGATCCGCGCCGGCCGTACCGAGGCGGGGGACGAGCGCTGGTTCTATTTCCACGCCTTTCACCACCTGGCGATCGACGGCATGGGCATCGCCCTGCTCGACGAGCGTCTGGTGGAGCTGTACGACCGGGCGGCCGCCGGCCGGCCGTGGGGCGAGACACCGTTCGGCTCGCTCGCCGAACTGCTCGCCGAGGACACCGCCTATCGCGAGTCGCCGGAGGCCGCCGAGGACCGGGCGCACTGGGCCGCACACCTCGCCGGCGTCGAGCCCGTGCCGAGACTGGCCGAGGGGCACACCGCGCGAACCGGGCCGGGAGCCCTGCCGTTCACCCGCCGCACCGTGCTCCTCGGAGCCGAGCGGACCGAACGGCTGAAGGAGGTGGCCCGCGCCCACCGGACCCCCTGGACGATGCTGGTCCTCGCGCTGGTCGCGGCCTACGTGCACCGGGTCGCCGGCACCGACGAACCGGTGCTGGGGCTGCCGGTGACGGGCCGGCGCACCGAACTGGCCCGCCGTACCCCCGGCATGATGTCGAACGTCATCCCGCTGCGGCTGCCGGTCTCCGCCGACGACTCCCTCACCGAACTGATCGCCACCGTGCGGGCCGTGACGAAGGAGGGCCTGAAGCACCAGCGGACCCGGTACGAGGACATCTGCCGGGACCTCGGCCTCGCCGAGACGGGCCGCCGGATCGCGTCCCCGCAGGTGAACATGATGGCCTTCGCGCCCGGCATGCGCTTCTTCGGTCTGCCGACCGTCCAGCACAATCTCGGCAACGGCCCGGTGGAGGACCTGGCGGTCGGCGTGTACGACCTCGGACCCGAGCACGGCCTGCGCATCGACTTCGACGCCTCTCCCGAGGTCAGCGACATCGCCGTGGTGGCCGGCCACCAGGACCGCTTCGTGGCGTTCGCGGAACGCCTGCTGGCCGACCCCCGGCTCGCGCTGTCCGGGACCGAGGTCCTGCGCACGGACGAACGACACCGCCTGCTGGGGGAGTGGGCCGGAACATCGGCGCCGCACCGCGAAGAGCCGGTGCTCTCCGACCGGTTCGAGGAGCAGGTGCGGTTGCGGTCGGACGCGGTGGCGGTGGTGTTCGGTGAAACGTCGCTGTCGTACGGGGAGTTGAATGCTCGGGCGAATCGTCTGGCGCGTTGTTTGCGGGGGCGGGGGTTGGGGCGGGGTGATCTGGCGGGTGTGTTGCTGGAGCGGGGGCTGGAGTTCGCGGTAGCGCTGGTGGCGGTCGCGAAGGCGGGGGCGGGGTATGTGCTGCTGGATCCGGAGTTCCCCGATGAGCGGTTGCGGGGTGTCGCCGGCGAGGCGGGGCTGCGTGTTGTGGTCACGGATTCCGTCCAGCACGCTCGTGGGATCGGCGGACCGTGGGCCGAGGTGCTGGTGGACGTCGAGCGGGCGGCGATCGCGGCGCACGACGCGCGGGATCTCGGTGTCGCGTTGTCGGGTGAGGATGCGGCGTGCGTGATGTTCACGTCGGGTTCGACGGGGCGGCCGAAGGGGATTGTGTCGTCGCAGCGGAATCTGGTGTCGACGGTGTCGGGGCAGTCGTATGCGGATTTCGGTCCGGGTGAGGTGTTCCTGCAGTGCTCGCCGGTGTCGTGGGATGCGTTCAGTCTGGAGTTCTGGGGCGCGTTGCTGCACGGTGGTTCGACAGTCCTTCAGCCGGGGCAGCGGCCGGAGCCGGCGGTGGTGGCGGAGCTGCTGGCGCGGCATCGGGTGTCGATGCTTCAGGTTTCGTCGAGTCTGTTCAACTATCTGGTGGACGAGCATCCGGAGTCGTTCGCTGAGACGCGGATCGTGTTCACCGGTGGTGAGCCGGCGTCTTCGACGCATATCGGCCGTCTGCATGAGCTGCACCCGCGGGTGACCGTGACGAACGGCTACGGTCCGGCGGAGTCGATGGGTTTCACGACCACGCACACGGTGGACCGGACGGTTCCCTTGGGTGCGAGTGTGTCGATCGGCCGTCCGCTGGTGAACAAGTTCGCCTACGTCCTGGACGAGCGTCTGCGTCCCGTCCCGCCGGGTGTCATCGGTGAGTTGTATCTGGCGGGCGAGGGTGTCGCGCACGGCTATCTTGCGCAGCCCGCGACGACCGCGGCTCGTTTCCTTCCCAACCCGTTCGGCCCTGCGGGCGGCCGCTTCTATCGCACGGGGGACCGGGCGCACTGGGACCGCGACGGCAACCTGCATTACGCGGGGCGCGCGGACGGGCAGGTGAAGATCCGTGGGTTCCGTGTCGAGCCGGGCGAGATCGAGGCCGTTCTGACCACCCACCCCGGCCTGACCCAGGCCGCGGTCCTCGCCACCGACCACCTCACGGCATACGTCGTCCTCACGGCCTCCGTGACCTCCGCCGCTCTGCGAGCTTGGCTGCGTGAGCGGTTGCCCGAGCACATGGTGCCCGCGCACTTCGCCATTCTCGATCGGCTGCCGCTCACCCCCAACGGAAAGATCGACAAGCGTGCGCTGCCCGCCGTGGAGGCGCCCCTGACCTCAGGCGGACGCGCTCCCCGGACCGAACTGGAGGAGCTGGTCCGCGACTTGACCGGCGAGGTGCTCGGCTCGGCAGCGCCGCTGTCGATCGACGACAGCTTCTTCGACCACGGCGGCCACTCCCTGCTCGCCGCCCGCCTTGCCCACCGGATCACGGCCACCTTCGGCGTCACGCTCACCCTCCGCGACGTCTTCCAGCATCCCACCCCCGCCGCCCTGGCCCGCCGGATCACGGAAGCCTCCGGCCGCCCGGCGATGCCGGCCCTCACCCGTGCCGCCGTACGCCCCGACCGGTTGCCGCTCTCCTGCGCGCAGCAGCGGCTGTGGCTGGTGGCAGGGCTCCACGGTCCGGACACGGCCTACAACGTGCCGATGACGATACGGCTGAACGGTGAGGTGGACACGGCGGCACTACGGGCCGCCGTCGGGGACCTGGTACGGCGGCACGCACCGCTGCGCACCCGGTTCGCGACCGCCGACGGGCAGCCGTACCAGGTCATCGCCCCGGCCGAGGAAGCCGCGGCCGGTGTCTTCGTCGACGTACGAGACGTCGCGCCGGACGAAGCGGAGAGCGAGCTGAGCAAGGCCGCCGGGCACGCCTTCGACCTGGCCGCCGAGCATCCCTTGCGAGTGACACTGCTGCGCGAAGGTGCCGGACAGGCCACGCTGCTGGTCTTGCTGCACCACATCGCCACCGACGGGCAGTCGCTGCGGCCCCTGTTCGCCGACCTGTCCGCCGCCTACGTGGCCCGCCTGACGGGTGAGGTACCCGAATGGGAGCCGCTGCCCGTCGACTACGCCGACTACGCGCTCTGGCAGCGCCCGGCCCTCGAAGGGCCGGTGCTCGACGAGCAGTTGGCGTACTGGCGGACCGCTCTGGAGGACCTGCCCGAGGAACTCCCCCTGGTGACGGACCGGCCACGGCCGGCGGTCGCCGGGCGGCGGGGCGACGCGATCCGGCTGGATTTCGGCCGGGACCTGCACAAGCGGGTACAGGAACTGGCCCGCGCCGAGCGGTGCACGCCGTTCATGGTGCTCCAGGCCGCACTGGCCGCGACGCTGACCCGGCTGGGCGCCGGCACGGACATCCCGCTCGGTTCACCGGTCGCGGGCCGTCCCGACGAAGCGCTCACGGACCTGGTGGGCTTCTTCGTCAACACACTGGTGCTGCGGACCGACACATCGGGTGACCCGCAGTTCCGTGAACTGCTCGCCCGGGTGCGGGCGGCGGACCTGGACGCCTTCACGCACCAGGACGCGCCCTTCGACCTCGTTCTGGAGGCCGTGAACCCGGCCCGGTCCCTGGCCCGGCACCCCCTGTTCCAGGTCTGCCTGACTCTGGAGTCCGGGCCGGCCGTGCTCCCTGATTTCCCCGGGGTGCAGGCCGCTCCCGCGCAACCACCCGCCACCGGGGCGGTCAAGTTCGACCTGGAGTTCCTGCTCGCCGCCGACGACGACACCGGTCTGTCCGGGACGGTGCTCTACAGCTCCGACCTGTACGACCGCACGACCGTCGAGCAGATGGTGGAGGTTCTGCGCCGCGTACTGGAACACGCCGTGGCCACTCCTGAGGCCGCCCTGTCCGAGCTGGAAATCCTCGACGCCGGGCAACGCCGACAGGTGCTGGCGGAGTGGGCGGGCAGCTCGGCTCCGATCGGTGAACCTGCCGTACTGCCCGACCGGTTCGAGGAGCAGGTGCGGTTGCGGTCGGACGCGGTGGCGGTGGTGTTCGGTGAACGGTCGCTGTCGTACGGGGAGTTGAATGCTCGGGCGAATCGTCTGGCGCGGTGTTTGCGGGAGCGGGGGTTGGGGCGGGGTGATCTGGCGGGTGTGTTGCTGGAGCGGGGGCTGGAGTTCGCGGTAGCGCTGGTGGCGGTCGCGAAGGCGGGGGCCGGGTATGTGCTGCTGGATCCGGAGT
This sequence comes from Streptomyces sp. NPDC104814, assembly GCF_055583185.1. Lineage (NCBI taxonomy): Bacteria > Bacillati > Actinomycetota > Actinomycetes > Kitasatosporales > Streptomycetaceae > Streptomyces > Streptomyces sp. NPDC104814. The sequence continues at coordinate 1,653,166 of NZ_JBVJOL010000001.1, forward strand.
TCCCCGATGAGCGGTTGCGGGGCGTCGCCGAGGAGGCGGGGCTGCGTGTTCTGGTCACGGATTCCGTCCAGCACGCTCGTGGGATCGACGGGCCGTGGGCCGAGGTACTGGTCGATGTCGAGCGGGCGGCGATCGCGGCGCACGACGCGCGGGATCTCGGTGTCGCGTTGTCGGGTGAGGATGCGGCGTGCGTGATGTTCACGTCGGGTTCGACGGGGCGGCCGAAGGGGATTGTGTCGTCGCAGCGGAATCTGGTGTCGACGGTGTCGGGGCAGTCGTATGCGGATTTCGGTCCGGGTGAGGTGTTCCTGCAGTGCTCGCCGGTGTCGTGGGATGCGTTCAGTCTGGAGTTCTGGGGCGCGTTGCTGCACGGCGGTTCGACAGTCCTTCAGCCGGGGCAGCGGCCGGAGCCGGCGGTGGTGGCGGAGTTGCTGGCGCGGCATCGGGTGTCGATGCTTCAGGTGTCGTCGAGCCTTTTCAACTATCTGGTCGATGAGCATCCGGAGGCGTTCGCTGCGACGCGGATCGTGTTCACCGGTGGTGAGCCGGCGTCTTCGACGCATATCGGCCGTCTGCATGGGCTGCACCCGCGGGTGACCGTGACGAACGGCTACGGTCCGGCGGAGTCGATGGGTTTCACGACCACGCACACGGTGGACCGGACGGTTCCCCTGGGTGCGAGTGTGTCGATCGGCCGTCCGCTGGTGAACAAGTTCGCCTACGTCCTGGACGAGCGTCTGCGTCCCGTCCCGCCGGGTGTCATCGGTGAGTTGTATCTGGCGGGCGAGGGTGTCGCGCACGGCTATCTTGCGCAGCCCGCGACGACCGCGGCTCGTTTCCTTCCCAACCCGTTCGGCCCTGCGGGCGGCCGTTTCTATCGCACGGGGGACCGGGCGCACTGGGACCGCGACGGCAACCTGCATTACGCGGGGCGCGCGGACGGGCAGGTGAAGATCCGTGGGTTCCGTGTCGAGCCGGGCGAGATCGAGGCCGTTCTGACCACCCACCCCGGCCTGACCCAGGCCGCGGTCCTCGCCACCGACCACCTCACGGCATACGTCGTCCCCACGGCCTTTCCCGGTCCCGAACCGCAGGAGATCCGGCGTTGGCTGCGGGAGCGGCTGCCCGACCACATGGTCCCCGCGTTCGTGGTGCCGATGGAAAGGCTGCCCCTCACCCCCAATGGAAAGATCGACAAGCGTGCGCTGCCCGCCGTGGAGGCGCCCCTGACCTCAGGCGGACGCGCCCCGCGCACCCCGCTTGAGACCACGGTGCTCGGCCTGTTCACCGAGGTGCTGGCCGCCGCCGGGCCGTTGTCGATCGACGACAGCTTCTTCGACCACGGCGGTCACTCGCTGCTCGCCGCCCGTCTCAGCCACCGGATCGCCACCGCGCTCGGTGTCACCCTCACCCTCCGCGACATCTTCCAGCACCCGACTCCGGCCGCTCTGTCCCAGCACATCGAGACCCGGCCGGCGTCCGGCGCCGCCGCGCCCCGCCGTGTCCGACCCACCCTCCGCCGCCGATCCGACGACCAGTAACGGAGCCCACGATGACCGACCACGCCTCCTGGACGCCCGCCCCCGACGACGTCGTGTGGGACCTGCCCGGCGAGGGCCCCCAGCGCACCGCGCTGCTGGTCCTGCCGCACGCCGGTGGCAACGCCCACGCCTACGCCGGCTGGCGCGAGCACCTGCCCGCCGACGTACGGCTGCTGATCGGCCAGTACCCGGGGCGAGGCGCCCGCTTCGCCGAGGACCTGCCGCGCGACATCGCCGACCTGGCCGGACCGGTCGCCGCCTGCCTGCCCGCCGGGGCCACGGACGACCTCGTCGTGCTGGGGCACAGCATGGGATCCCTGGTCGCCTTCGAGGTGGTGCGGCTGCTCCAGGCAGCCGGTCGCACGCCGCGGGCGCTGGTGGCCTCCGCCTGCCGAGCGCCGTTCCTGGACAACCCGGCCGTCGTGCATCCCGAACGGCTGGACGACGACCAGTTGGTGGCCGCCATCAAGGAGCGCGGCGGCACCGACGACGCCATCCTCGACGACCCGGAGCTGCGGGAGATCGTCGTCCCGTCGATCCGCGCCGACTTCGCCATCGACGACGTGTACCGGTGCCCGGCGGACGAGGCCCGGGTGGACTGCCCGGTGACCGTGATCGGCGGGGACGCCGACCCGGTGGCCCCGGCCGCCTCCCTCGGCCGCTGGGCCGAGGTCACCGACCACGCGTTCGCCCAGCACACCCTGCCGGGCGGTCACTTCTACTTCCAGGACCAGCTGCCGCGGTTCTTCACCGTGCTGTCCTCCGTCCTCGGCGGCCGGGTCACGGCCCCCGCCGCCTGACCGCCCCCTTCCTCCGCACCTCATCCGTTGCCCCGACCTTCCCAAGGACTGCTCATGACCATCCACGCAGACGCCCCCGCCGCCCTCTCCACGGACCCGGTCACCCCCGTTCGCGAGCCCGGCAAGCCCGTCATCGTGCACACGCCCGCCGGCGCCGGACTCGACGAGGCGGTGGCCTGGCTGACCGCCCACCGCGAGCAGATCCGGGCCGAACTGCACCGCTCCGGCGCCGTCCTGCTGCGCGGGCTGCCCGTCCGGGACGCCGCGAGCTTCGCCGCCGCCCGTGACGCCCTGATCTCGCAGCGCGCCGGTTACAAGGAGAAGGCCACCCCGCGCACCGACTTCGGCGAGGGCGTCTTCTCCTCGACCGACCTGCCGGCCGTCCAGCCGATCCGGCTGCACAACGAGAACAGCTACACCCTCGACTTCCCCGGCGTGCTGCTGTTCGGCTGCGTCACCGCGCCCGAGGAGGGGGGCGCCACCACGGTCGGTGACATGCGTGAGGCGCTGCGGCTGCTGCCGCCCGAGCTGGTCGCACGGTTCGAGACGATGGGCTGGCTGCTGGTGCGCAACTACTCGGAACTCGCCGGGCTGCCCTGGTACAAGACCTTCGCCACCGAGGACAAGGCCGTGGCCGAGGCGTACTGCACGGAGAACACCGTCGGCTTCGAGTGGCTCGACGACGACTCCCTGGTCACCCGTCAGCGACGTTCCGCGATCATCACCCATCCGGTCACGGGGGAACGCAGCTGGTTCAACCACTTCGCGTTCTGGAACAGCCGCACCCTCGACCCGGACGTCCGCGAGGTGCTGGTCGAGACGTACGGCGAGGACGGTCTGCCGTTCAACACCTACCTCGGCGACGGCAGCCGCCTCACCGACGAGGAGGTCGACGCCATCAACGCCGTCTACGACCGGGTGACCGTCCGGGAGACCTGGCAGGAGGGCGACCTCATGCTCGTCGACAACCTGCTGTGCGCGCACGGCCGCGAGGCGTTCAAGGGTGACCGGAAGATCCTCGTCGCCATGGGCGAGCCGGTCGCGCTGGCCGACTGCGCCCCCACCGCCCAGCCGTCCACGACCGTCTTCACCGGAAAGTGACCGCCGCCATGACCGCTGTCCTCCCCGAGCGCTCCCGTACCGTCGCGGCCACCGCCGCCGCTGCCGCCCCGGCCCCCGCCGATCTGCTGGACCGCCTGGCCCAGGCGCCCGCCGGTCGTACCGCCGTGGTCGCCGCCGACCGTGAGCTGACCTTCGCCGAGCTGCGCGCCGAGGCGATGCGGATCGCGGGCCGGCTGGCCGCGCGGGGCATCGGCCCGGAGAGCGTCGTCGCCCTCGCCCTGCCGCGCGGCGCCGACCTGGTGACCGCCCTGATCGGCACCCTGACCGCGGGAGCCGCCTATCTGCCCGTCGACCCCAGGCTCCCCGCCGACCGGCGCCGCTACCTGGTGGAGGACTCCGGCGCCGACCTGGTCGTCACCGCCGACGGGCCCACCGAGACCCTGGCACCGGGCACCGCGCACCTCACCGTCGGCGAACTCACCGCGCCCGACGGCGCCGCGCAGCAGCCGTACCGGCCGGTGCCCGTGTCCGCCGGCGGCCTCGCGTACGTCATCTACACCTCCGGTTCGACCGGCCGCCCGAAGGGCGTGGAGATCGGCCGGGCCTCCGTCTCCGCGTTGCTGGCCGAGCTGGAGTCCGAGGGCATCGCGGGGCCGGGCGCCGGCCGGGTCGGCTGGAACGCCTCCCCGTCCTTCGACGCCTCCGTGCAGCAGTGGATACGGCTGTGCCGCGGCGACACCCTGGTGATGGTCGACGACGACACCCGCGCCGACCCCGCGCTGCTCGCCCGGTTCGTCGACGAGCAGGCCCTGACCGCACTCGACATCACCCCCGCGCACGCCGAGCCGCTGCTGGAACTGCTGACCGCCGACGGCGGGCCGCGCCCGCTGACCCTGCTCATCGGCGGTGAGGCCATCGGCCCCGCCCTGTGGCGGCGGATCGGCGAGCAGACCACGGCCGGCGTGCTGCGCGCGGTCAACCTGTACGGGCCCACCGAATGCACCGTGGACGCGACGGCGGGCTGGATCGACGGCGCCGACGAGCCGCACATCGGAGCGGTGCTGCCGGGCCTGCGCATGCGCGTGCTGGACGAGAAGCTGCACCCCGTGCGTCCCGGCGGCAGCGGCGAACTGTACCTCGCGGGGCCCCGCGTGGGCCGCGGCTACCGGCGCCGCCCGGGCCTGACGGCGGAACGGTACGTCGCGGAACCGGACGGCGGCGGGGCCCGCATGTACCGCACCGGCGACCTGGTGCGGCTGCTGCCGGACGGCACGCTGGTCTACCTGGGACGCGCCGACGGCCAGGTCAAGCTGCGCGGCCACCGCATCGAACTGCCCGAGATCGAGGCCGCGCTGACCGGCCACCCGCAGGTCGCCGAGGCCGTCGTCGTGCTGCGCGACGAGGTCAACGGCGCCCCCGGCCTGGTCGCCTACCACCGCCCGCAGGACCCGGCGGCCGGCCCGGCGGACGCGGCAGCCCTGCGCGGACACCTGGCGGCGATGCTGCCCGCCTACATGGTCCCGGCGGCCTTCGTGGCCGTGGAGCGCTTCCCCACTACCACCCAGGGCAAACTGGACCGGGCCGCGCTGCCCGCGCCCGCCGCGGTGGACGACCGCGCCGAGGCGGTCGTCGGCCCGGAGCTGACCCGCTCGCAGGCGCTGATCGCCGGGGTCTGGTCCACCGTGCTCGGGGCCTCCCGCATCGGGCCCGACGACAACTTCTTCAAGCTGGGCGGACACTCCCTGCTCGCCATCAAGCTGGTGTCACGGGTGCGCGCCGAACTCGGTGTCGCCCTCCCCGTGAAGGCCGTCTACGCCAACCCCCGGCTGCGCGACCTCGCCGCCCACATCGACACGCTCGTCGCCGCCGCGCCGGGCCAGGACGCGTAAGGACCATGACCGTGATCCCGCTGTCGTTCGCCCAGCGCCGGCTGTGGTTCCTGGGCCGCCTGCACGGGCCCTCCGCGGCCTACAACGCGCCCGTCGTGCTCCACCTGGACGGCGTGCCGGACACCGGGGCCCTGCGGGCCGCCCTGACCGATGTCGTCGAGCGGCACGAGGTGCTGCGGACCGTCCTGGCGGCCGGCCCCGACGGGGAGCCGTACCAGCAGGTACGGCCGGCCGCTGCCGTCGACCCGCTGGCCGTCGAGGACTGCGCGCCCTACGGACGCGACGCCGCCGTCGCCGCGTTCGTGCGGCAGCCGATCGACATCACCGCACGGCCGCCGCTGCTCGCCCGGCTGTTCCGGTCCGGCGACGGGACCACGGACACCACGGGTACGTCCGTCCTCGTTCTGCTGCTCCACCACGTCGCCACCGACGGATGGTCCCTGCGCCCGCTGCTGCGCGACCTGGCGGCGGCCTACGCCGCCCGGCGCGCGGGCCGCACGCCGGGCTGGGAGCCGTTGCCCGTCCAGTACACGGACTACACCCTGTGGCAGCACGAGCTGCTGGGCGACCCGGCCGACCCGGACAGCCTGGCCGCCGAGCAACTGGCCCACTGGCGCGTCGCGCTTGAGGGGGCGCCCGCCGTGATCGACCTGCCCGCTGACCGGCCGCGCCCCGCGGAACCGTCCGGGCGCGGGGCCACGGTCACCGGCCGGCTGGACGCCGCCGCCCACGGCGGGCTGCTCACCCTGGCCCGCAGCCGCGGGGCCACGCTGACGATGGTGACCCGGGCCGCCCTGGCCGCGGCCCTCGCGGCCGCCGGAGCCGGCGACGACGTGATGATCGGGACGCCCGTCGCGGGCCGCCCCGAGGAGGACCTGTACGACCTGGTCGGCTTCTTCGTCAACTCCCTCGCTCTGCGCACCGACCTGAGCGGGAACCCGTCCGTGGCCGAGCTGGTCGACCGGGTCCGCGACACCGACCTGGCCGCGTACGAACACCAGGAGCTTCCCTTCGACGTGCTCGTGGAGCAGCTGGCCCCGGAACGGGCCCTGGGCCACCACCCGTTCTTCCAGGTGATGCTGACGGTCGCCGCGGACGCAACCGGCCCCGGAGCGCTCCGGCTGGCCGGCGGGATCACCGGACGCGCCGCCGACACCGGCCTGGACGCCGCCAAGTTCGACCTGACCTGGTACTGCGCCGAACGCCACACCGACGACGGCCGCCCGGACGGCGTCGACGTGGCCCTGACCTACGCCGCGGACCTCTTCGACGAGGACACCGCCCGGCTTCTGCTCGGCGCCCATCTGCACGCCCTGGCCGCCTTCGCCGCCGAACCGCTGCGCACCCTCGGTGAACTGGAGCTGCTGTCCGCGGCGGAACGGCAGGAGCTGGAGCGGCGCCGCGCACGCACCGGGCGCACGGCGCAGGCCGAGTGCACCGCCCCGGCCCGGCGGACGGACGTCCTGACGCCCCGCGAGGAGATCCTGTGCGGGCTGTTCGCCGAGGTGCTGGGCCGCGACACCCTCGCCGCGGACGACAACTTCTTCCGCAACGGCGGCCATTCCCTGCTCGCGGGCAAGCTGGTCAACCGGATACGCGGCGCGCTCGGCGTCGAGGCGGGCATCCGCGATCTGTTCCTCGCACCGACCCCGGCCGCCCTGCACCGGCGGCTCGCCGAGGCGGCACACACCGCCGACGCGGGCGACCGGCCCGCACTGGGCGCCGTACTGGCGGGGGAGCGGCCCGCCTTGCTGCCGCTGTCGGCGGCACAGCGAGCCCTGTGGCTGCTCGGCCGTATCGAGGGCTCGTCGGCCACCTACAACGCGCCGCTCGTGCTGCGCCTCGACGGGGTGCCCGACCGGCGGGCGCTCGCCGCCGCCCTGGCCGACGTGCGCGCCCGGCACGAGGTGCTGCGCACGGTGTACGCGGCGGAGGGCGGCGAGCCCCACCAGCGGGTGATGCCGGCGGACCGGTGCCCGGGAGGGCTCCCGGACTGGGAGGAGTGCCCGGCCGGCGAAGTGGACGCGCGCGTGGCCGACTTCGGGCGCTCCGTCCTCGACCTGGCGGCGGACGGACCGTTGCGGGCGCGGGTGTTCCTGCCCGGTGACGGCACGGCCGTCCTGGTGCTGCTCGTGCACCACATCGCCACGGACGGCTGGTCCCTCGCCCCGCTGCTGCGGGACCTGGGCGAGGCCTACGAGGCGCGCCTCGCGGGCCGGGCACCGGCCTGGCGGGCGCTGCCCGTGCAGTACGCCGACTTCGCCCTGTGGCAGCGCGAACTGCTCGCCGGGCCCGCGCGCCGGCGGTTGCTGGCCTTCTGGGAGAAGGCCCTGGACGGCCTGCCGGAGCGGACCGGCCTCCCCTACGACCGGCCCCGGCCCGTCGAGCCGTCGGGCCGCGGAGCGGCGGTGACGGCGGCCCTGGACGCCGTGGTGCACCGGGCGCTGGCGACGCTCGCACGGGAGCGCAGAGCCAGCCTGTTCATGGTGGTCCGGACGGCGCTGGCCGCCGCGCTGCGCGCTGTCGGGGCGGGCACGGATCTCGCCGTGGGCACGCCGGTGGCGGGCCGCTCCCACGAGGACCTGCACGACCTGGTCGGCTGCTTCGTCAACTCCCTGGTCCTGCGCGCCGACCTGTCCGGCGACCCGGTGCTCGGCGAGCTGGTCGAGCGGATCCGGGACGCCGACCTGGCCGCCTTCGACCACCAGGACCTGCCGTTCGACCTGCTGGTGGAGAAACTCGCCACCCCGGGCAGGGCGCTCGGCGAACACCCGTTCTTCCAAGTGATGCTGACCGTCCAGGAGGCCGCCGCCGAGCAGGTCCGCCTCGGCGCCCTCACCGCCGGCGCCACCAGCACCGACCTCGGCGCCGCCAAGTTCGACCTGTCCTTCCACTGCGCCGTGCGGCACGCGGCGGACGGCCGGCCCGCCGGGGTGGACCTGCACCTCGGATACGCCTCGGACCTCTTCGACGGGGAAACGGCTCATCTCCTGCTGCAGGTGTTGACCCGCGCGCTGAAGGCTGTCGCCGCCGATGCCACGGCCCGGCTGTCGGACCTGCGACTGGTGACGCCCGAGGAGGAGACGGCCCTGGCCGCACGCCGCGAGCGGCTCGCGGCAGCGACCTCGGTGCGGCCCGGAGAGGACCCCGCCGCACACGTCACGAGCGCGCCCCGCGTGGAGATCCTCACCGGGTTGTTCGCGGCGGCGCTGGGCCGGGAGACGTACGCCGCCGACGCCAACTTCTTCAAGTCCGGCGGCCATTCCCTCCTCGCCAGCAAACTGGTGAACCGCGTCCGGGCGGTGCTCGGTGTCGAGGCCGGCATCCGTGACCTGTTCCTCGCGCCGACGCCGCTCGCCCTGCACCGGCGGCTGGCCGAGAGCGCGGCGGAAGCGGTGTCCCGGCCCGCCCCCGTCGCCGTGCCCGCCGATCAGCGCCCCGCGCGTCTGCCGCTGTCGTACGCACAGCGCCGGCTGTGGTTCGTCGACCAGCTCCAGGGCCCGTCCGCGACGTACAACATCGCGTTGGTACGGCGGCTGGAGCGGCCGCTGGACCCGATGACCCTGGCCGACGCCCTCGCCGACGTCGCCGAACGGCACGAGGTGCTGCGCACGGTCTACGGCGCCGAGGGCGGCGAGCCGTACCAGGAGGTGCTGCCCGGGGCGCGTCCGCACCTGGAGCTGGGCCGTCCCGCCGATGTGACGGCGGCCGTGGACGCGGCCGCGGCGCACGTCTTCGACCTGGCGCGGGACATCCCGCTGCGCGCCTGGCTGTTCCACCCGCAGGGCGACGGCCCGCAGACCCTCGTGCTCCTGCTGCACCACATCGCGGCCGACGGCTGGTCCACCGGCCCCCTGCTGGCCGATCTGTCCGCCGCGTACGAGGCGCGGGCGGCCGGACGCGCGCCGGACCGGCCGGCGCTGCCGCTCCAGTACGCCGACTACACCCTGTGGCAGCACCGGCTGCTGTCGGACGGGGGCGCCGACCGTGAACTGGGGTTCTGGCAGGACGCGCTGGCGGGGTTGCCGCCGCTGACGGACCTGCCGACGGACCAGCCCCGGCCCGCGCTGCCGTCCGGACGCGGCGCGCTCACCGCCTTCACGGTGCCGGCCGCGACACACCGGGCGCTCGTGCGGGCGGCCCGGTCCCGTGGCGCCACGCTGTTCATGGCGGTGCAGGCCGCGCTGGCGGCCTGCCTGACCCGGCTGGGCGCGGGCACCGACCTCGCGCTCGGCACGAGCGTGGCGGGGCGCGGCGACGACGCGCTGTCCGGCCTGGTCGGCTTCTTCGTGAACACGCTGGTCCTGCGGACCGACACCTCCGGCGACCCGGACTTCGGGACGCTGCTGGAGCGGGTGCGCGACGCGGACCTGGCGGCCTACGACCACCAGGAGCTGCCCTTCGACCGGCTGGTCGAACACCTCAACCCCCACCGCTCGTCCGCGCACCACCCGCTGGTGCAGGTGATGCTCCAGGTCAACTCCCTGCCGGAGGCGGGTGGTACGCCGACGGGCCCGCTGGCCGGCACCGAGCTGGGGTACGCGTCAGGGACCGCCAAGTCGGACCTCACCTTCGCGCTGACCGAGCAGCCGGACGGCTCCCTCGCGGGCGTCCTCGAATACGCCACGGATCTGTACGGACCGTCCGGCGCGGCACGGCTCACCGAACTTCTCACCGCGGCACTGGAGTTGTACGCGGCCGACCCCGGCGCCCGGGTCGGGGACCTCCCGGCCCCGGCGGACCGGCGGGGCGACCGCCCCTCGGCGAACGGCTACCGCATCGACGTGGAGCAGGTGGCGGCGGTGCTGCGCGAGCACCCGGCGGTGCGCCACGCCCGGGTGCGGGTGGCCGCCGACCGCGTCACGGCGCAGGTGACGGGCGCCGGGCTCACCGACGCGGAGCTGCAGGCGTGGGCGGCCGAGCGGCTGCCGGAGTACAGCGTGCCGGCGGTGATCACCTTCGCGTCGGACGGCCCCTCCGACGTGGCCGACGCACCCCGCGAGCCCGCGGCCGGCCCGGGGGACACCCTGCTGACCGGGGTACTGCGGCTGTTCGCGGAGGTGCTCGACGGGCGCGAGGTCGGCCCGGCCGACAACTTCTTCAAGGCGGGCGGCCACTCGCTGCTCGCGGTGCGCCTGGTCAACCGGGTCCGCACCGAACTGGGCCGCGAACTCACTCTGCGTGAGGTGTTCCGCCACCCGACCCCGGCGAAGCTCGCCGCGTACCTCGCGGCCGCAACCGCCGCGCCGCGCCCGGCACCGGCCCCGCCCCTGCGGCGCCGTACGCGCGGCGGAAGCCGGGTGAGCCGGCCGTAGCGGCCGGCGGCCCGGCCCCGCCGGACCGGGCACCACCGCGCACGGTCCAGCCCGGAGCACCCGGCCCCCGTGGTCGGCTGCTCCGGGCTTCGCCGTGCGCGGCGTGACCCGGCGCTCCGGGACGCATGCGCCGGGGCCCCGGGCACGCCACAGCGGCTGTTTCCGGGACGCGGAGCGGCCCGTGTGCCGCGACGCGGTCCGGGAGGGGCGGCCGGGGCCCGGGGACACGTCTTCCGGTCCGCGGCCCCGGCGGGGCAGGAGAGGCGTCCCAGGTGCGCAGTTATGGCCGGGGCCGGCGGACGTGCCCCGGCCCGCAGCCTCGGGGCGCCTGTGGATGCTCCTCTTGTCCGCAACCCCGGCCGGCGAGCGCTCGTGGATGCGCCGTTCGGTCCTGAGCCCCGGCCGGAGCGCCCCGTGGCTGCGCCACCCGGTCCGCAGTCACGGTCGGTTGCGGCGGCGCCCCCGGTCCGCAGCCACGGCCGGGCGCCGGTGGTCGTGCCCCCGGTCCGCAGCCACGGCAGACACCGTAAAAGTGCCCCGGTCCGCATTCGCCCCCCGCCTCCAGCCCCCCGGCGGCCGCCGCGGATGCGGGGAGCGGCAGTCCGGGCGGCAGTTCGTGTCGGCGGCGGCAGTCGGCGGGTGGCAAGCCGCCGCGCAGCTGCCCCGCCGACTGCCCGCCGGGCCCACGCGCGCTGCCTAGCGTGAGGGCACGTCAGTCAGCTGCACCTCCCCGATCCCTCGCCTGGAGGCTCCGCGATGCCCTCGACCGCCCCTACCGCTTCCGCCGTCCTGGACGGCGGCCCGGCGCCCCGCCCGGCGTCCCGCGTCCTGGACCGGATCGCCGGTCAGGACGCCGAGCGGATCGCCCTCGTGCACGGCGAACGCCGGGTGACCTACGGGCAGCTGGCCCTCGCCGTGGCGTTCCGCGCCGACAAGCTGGCCGCCCAGGGGGCCGGCCCGGGCCGGCTGGTGGCGGTGCGGCGGCCGCGCGGCATCGACGCGATCGTGGGTCTGCTCGCGGCCCTGCGGACCGGAGCGGCCTACCTCCCGCTGGACCCCGCGGCCCCCGCCGCCCGTACCGCGGCGGTCCTCGCCGACTGCACCGGAACCGACCTCGCCACCGTCGACGGCGAGTGCGTACTGCCCGGCCCGGGGGTCGAGGCGGACGCCGCGTACGTGATCTACACCTCGGGCTCGACCGGCACCCCGAACGGCGTGGTCGTCGGGCAGGACGCGCTCGCCGCCTTCACGGCCGCGGCCACCGGCGTCTACGGCATCACGGCCGACGACGTGGTCCTCCAGTTCGCCCCGCTGCACTTCGACGCCAGTGTCGAGGAGGTCTTCCTCACGCTGGGCGCCGGCGCCACACTCGTCCTGCGCGACGAGGACATGCTCGACGTGGAGGGCCTGCTGGCCGGCTGCACCGCGCACGGGATCACCGTGCTGGACCTGCCGACCGCCTACTGGCACGAGCTGGCGCACGCGCTCGCCGCCGGACTCGCCGAACTGCCGCCCGCCCTGCGGACCGTGGTGATCGGCGGCGAGGCCGCGCTGCCGGAGCGGGTGGCCCAGTGGTGCGCTGCCGTGGACCCCGCCAGAGTGCGGCTGCTGAACACCTACGGTCCCACCGAGGCGACCGTCGTCGCCACCGTCGCCGACCTGTCCCGTCACACCGGCGGTCCGGTACCCATCGGCACCCCGCTGCCCGGGGTACGGGCCGCCGTCGTGGACGGCGAACTGTGGCTGCTGGGCGACCAGCTGGCCCTCGGCTACCTGGGCCGCCCGGAGCTGACGCAGCGTCGGTTCACCCGGCTCGGTACCGAACGCGCCTACCGCACCGGCGACCTGGTGCGTGTCCGCGAGGACGGCCGGCTCGGCTTCGAGGGCCGCGTCGACGACGAGGTGAAGATCAGCGGCCACCGGGTCGACCCGGCGTCCGTGGAGTCGGTGCTCTCCAGCCACCCGGGAGTGCGCGAGGCGGCCGTGGTCGCCGTGGACGCGCCCGCCGGCGGCATGCAACTGACCGCCTTCGTGGCCGCGGAGGACGGCGTGACCACGTCCGCACTGCGCGAGCACACCCGGCGGGCCCTCCCGGCGGCCGCAGTGCCCACGACCTTCGAACCGGTGGAGTCCCTGCCCCGGACCTCCTCAGGCAAGATCGACCGCAAGGCGCTGCGCGCCCGCGCCGCCCGTGCGTCCGGCCCCGCCACCGCCGCGGCACCGGACCCCGCGTACGACGTGTTCGCCGGGGAGCCGCTGCCGGCCGAGGACCGGGTGCCGCTGTCCTACGCGCAGCGCCGGCTGTGGTTCCTCGCCGGGCTGGAGGGCCCGTCCACCACCTACCACCTCCCGGTGGTGCTGCGGCTCGACGAGGTGCCCGACACCGCCGCCCTGGCCGCCGCCCTCGGTGACCTCGTGGAACGCCACGAGGTGCTGCGGACCGTGTACCCGGCCGTGGACGGCGAGCCGTACCAGCACGTCCTCGACGCGCCGCCGGTCCCGCTCGACGTGCGCACGTGCGCCGCCGAGGACGTCGCCGCCGAGGTGACCCGCTTCACTTCCGGAACCTTCGACCTGGCTGCCCAACTTCCCGTGCGCGCAGCCCTGTTGCTCACCGAAGGCGAAGATGAGGGAGGCGGCGACCCGACGGCGACGCTCGTGCTGCTCACCCACCACATCGCCACGGACGGCTGGTCCGTCGGGCCCCTGCTGCACGACCTCGGCACTGCCTACGCGGCCCGCCGCGCAGCCGCCGCCCCCGACTGGGAGCCGCTGCCGGTGCAGTACGCCGACTACACCCTGTGGCAGCGGGACCTGCTGGCCGACCCCGCGCCGCTGCTGGCGCACTGGCGGGCCGCGCTGGACGGCATGCCGACCGTGCTCGACCTGCCCGCGGACCGCCCCCGCCCCGCCGAGCCCACCGGCGCCGGCGCCACCCTCACCGCCCGGCTCGGCGCGGACGTCCTGCGCCGGCTGAGCGCCCTCGGCGACGAGCAGGGGGCGAGCCTGCTGATGGTGGTCCAGCCCGCGCTGGCCCTGGCCCTGGCAGCCGTCGGCGCCGGCGAGGACATCGCCGTGGGCACCCCGGTCGCCGGCCGGGGCGACGAGGCGCTGGACGGCCTGGTCGGCTTCTTCGTCAACACCCTCGTCCTGCGCACCGACGTGTCGGGACCCGCCTCGTACGCCGAGCTGGTGGAGCGGGCCAGGGACGCGGACCTGACCGCCTACGCCCACCAGGACCTGCCGTTCGACCTGCTGGTGGAGCATCTGGCACCGGAACGCTCCCTGGCCGTCAACCCCTTCTTCCAGGTGATGCTCACAGCCGAGACCGAGGACGGCTCCGGCACCGCCACGAGCGGACCGCTCGCCGGGCGCTTCGCCGAAGTCGGCCTGGAGGCGGCAAAGTTCGACCTCAGTGCGTCCTGCGTGGCCCTGCCCGGTGACGGCGGCCTCCAGGTGTGGTGGCAGTACGCGGCCGAGCTGTTCGAGCCGGACACGGCCCGGTTGCTGCTGGACGTCTTCGTGCGGGCCCTGGAGCGGGCCGCCGCCGACCCGCACGCCGTCACCGCCGCCGCACAGCTGCTCACCCCGGCGGAGAAGGCCCGGGTCGCCACCTTGCGGGAGGAGGTCGAGCGCGCCCGCCGGGAGCAGGCGGAGGCGGCCCAGGCCGCCGCGGTCCCCGGGCAACCCCAGGTGGAGAAGGTGCTGCGCACCCTGTTCGCCGAGGTGATCGGCCGTGAGGAGATCGGCCCGGACGACAACTTCTTCTCCGTGGGCGGCCACTCGATGTACGGGGTGCGCCTGGTCAACCGCATCCGCGCCACGCTGGGGCTCCAGGCCCGGATCAGGGACCTGTTCCTCGCTCCCACCCCGCGCGAGCTGGCGGCCCGCCTCGCCGGGCAGGCCACGCCGTCCGGGCGGCCGGGACCCGTTCCCGTCCCCGACCGGCTGCGGCCCGCGCGGGTGCCGCTGTCCTACGCGCAGCGCCGGCTGTGGTTCGTGGACCAGCTGGAGGGCCCCAGCCGGTCGTACACCATCCCCTTCGCGCTGCGGCTGCAACAGCCGCTGGACCCCGGTGTCCTCGCCGACGCGCTGGCCGATGTCGCCACACGGCACGAGGTGCTGCGCACGGTGTACCCGGCGGTGGAGGGGGAGCCGTATCAGAAGGTGCTGACGGGCGATGCGGCCCGCCCGGTGCTCGACCTCGTGGACTGCCCGGCCGGCGGCTCGGAAACGGCCGTCGACGCGGCCGCGGGCCATGTCTTCGACCTGGCCGCCGACCTGCCGCTGCGCGCCACCCTGATCACCGAGGAGGACGCCGGGCAGATCCTGGTGCTGCTGGTCCACCACATCGCCGCCGACGGCTGGTCCACCGGCCCGCTGCTGGCCGACCTGGCCACCGCCTACGCGGCCCGCAGCACCGGGGCCGCCCCCGGCTGGCAGCCGCTGCCGGTGCAGTACACGGACTACACCCTGTGGGAACGCGCCGCGCTGGAGGGCGAGGCAGCCGAGGAGCACGTGGCCTTCTGGCGGGAAACCCTCGCGGGCGCCCCCGAGGTGCTGGAGCCGACCCCGGCCCGGATCCGCCCGGCCGAGGCGTCGCGGCGCGGCGCCTCGGTGCCGGTCGTCCTGGACGCGGAGGTGCACGCCCGCCTCGAGCGGCTCGCCCTGGACCACGGCGCCACCCTGTTCATGGTCGCGCAGGCGGCCCTCGCCGCACTGCTGACCCGGCACGGCGCGGGCACCGACCTGCCGCTGGGCACCGTGGTCGCCGGCCGCGACGACGAGGTCCTCGACGACCTCGTCGGGTTCTTCGTCAACACGCTCGTGCTGCGCTGCGACACCTCCGGCGACCCGGAGTTCGGCGAGCTGCTGGACCGGGTGCGCGCCACCGACCTCGCCGCCTTCGCCCACCAGGAGCTGCCGTTCGACCTCGTGGTGGAGCGGCTCAACCCGCCCAGGTCGGCCGGCCGGCACCCGCTGGTGCAGACGATCGTGCAGGTGGAACCGGCCGATACGGCGACCGCGGCGGACACCGCGCTGGCCGGCACCCCGCTCTCCACCGCGTCGGGCTTCACCAAGTTCGACCTGACACTGTCCCTGCGCGAGACCCGCACCGCGAGCGGCCGTGCCGCCGGACTCGCCGGCGTCCTCGAATACGCCACCGACCTGTACGACGCGCCCACGGCAGCGATGCTCGCGGCCCATCTGGAGCGCATCCTGCGGGCGGTGGCGCAGGACCCGGCGCAACGCATCGCCGACCTCGCCCTGCTGTCGCCGCAGGAGGAGTTCCGGCTGCTGACCGCCTACAACGACACCGCCGCCCCGTCCGTCGAATGCGGCCTGCTGCACGAGCGGTTCACCGCCCAGGCCCGGCGCACCCCCGACCGGACCGCCCTGTCCTACGGCGACGAACGGGTGACGTACGCCGAACTGGACGCCCGCGCCAACGCCCTCGCGCACACCCTGCTCGACGCCGGGGTGGGCCGGGACGCGGCGGTCGGCGTGCTGATGGACCGCACGCCGCTGCTGCCGGTGGCGGTGCTCGCGGTGCTCAAGTGCGGTGCGGCGTACGTGCCGATGGACCCCCGGCTGCCGCAGGCCCGGGTGCGCATGATGGCGCAGGACACCGGAGCGACGGTGCTCCTCACCCAGCAGATCCACCGGGACGCGCCGTCGGTGGCGGCCGAGGCGGCGGCCGGGGTACGTGTGCTGGCCGTGGACGCGCCGGGCGCGGTCGACCCGGCCCGCACCGACGACCCGGGCGTGAGGGTCGGCGAGGACGCGCTGGCGTACGTGATGTTCACGTCCGGCTCCACGGGCCGACCCAAGGGCGTCGGGGTGACCCATCGCAACGTGGTGGAGCTGGTCACCGACCGCTGCTGGAACCGCCGGCATCACCGCCGCATGCTGGTGCACTCGGCGATCGGCTTCGACGCCTCCACCTACGAACTGTGGGTGCCGCTGCTGGGCGGCGGCGAACTGGTGATCTGCCCGGGCGACGGCACGGACCTCGCGGAGATCGACCACACCGTGCGCACCCACCGGGTGACCGCCGCCTACTTCACCATGGGCCTGTTCCACATCATGGCCGACGAGGGCCTCGACACCCTCAAACTGCTCGACGAGGTGTGGACCGGCGGCGACGTGGCGTCCCCGCAGGCCCTCCAGCGGGTGCTGACGCACTGCCCGGACACCGTCTTGGTGCACAGCTACGGCCCGACCGAGACCACCTTCGCCTCCCACCACCAGCACTTCCCGGTCACCGAACGCACCCTGCGCGGCGTGTATCTGGGCGCCGCCCTCGACAACACCCGGATCTACGTGCTGGACGAGCGGCTGCGGCCGGTGCCGCCGGGCGTGGCCGGCGAGATGTACATCGCGGGTACCCAGGTGGCGCGGGGCTACATCGGCCGCCCGGGGCTGACCGCCGAGCGGTTCGTCGCCGACCCGTTCGGCGCCGACGGCGGGCGGATGTACCGCACCGGCGACCTCGTGTGCTGGACGCCCGACGGCGAACTGCGCTTCCTCGGCCGGGCCGACGGCCAGGTCAAGCTGCGCGGCTTCCGCATCGAGCCCGGCGAGATCGAGGCCACCCTGGCCCGCCACCCGGCCGTCGGACAGGCGGCGGTGGTCGTGTACGACGACGGTCCCGGCGGCAAGCGGCTGGTCGCCTACGCCGTGCCGCGTGCCGGCCACGAGCTGACCGGCGCCGGCCTGCTGCGGTGGGCGGCTGACGAACTGCCCGAGCACATGGTGCCGTCGGCGGCGGTCCTGCTGGACGCGATCCCGCTGACCGTCAACGGCAAACCCGACCGCAGGGCCCTGCCCGCCCCCGCACCGGCCGTCCGCACCGCCGGCCGGGCGCCGCGCACCCCGCGCGAGGACCTGCTGTGCGGCCTGTTCGCCGAGGTGCTGGGCGTCGAGGGCGTCGGCATCGACGACAACTTCTTCACCCTGGGCGGCCATTCGCTGCTCGGCGTGCGCCTGATCAGCCGTATGCGGGCGGTGCTGGGACTCGAACTCGGCGTGCGGGACCTGTTCCGCACCCCGACCGTGGCCGGACTGCTGGCCGACGAACCCAGCGGCTTCGACCCCATGGGCGTACTGCTGCCCCTGCAGACCAAGGGCAGCAGACCCCCGCTGTTCTGCCTGCACCCCGGCACCGGCGTCGGCTGGACCTACGCCGGCCTAACCCGCCACCTCGGCCCCGACCAGCCGCTGTACGCCGTCCAGGCGCGCGCCCTCGGCGAACTGGGCCACTCCCCGCAGTCGGTGGAGGAGATGGTCGACGACTATCTGCCGCTGTTCCGCGAGGTCCAGCCGCACGGCCCCTACCGCTTCCTCGGCTGGTCCTTCGGCGGCACCGTCGCCCACGCCCTGGCCGTGCGCCTGGCCGAACTGGGGGAGCGGTGCGACCTGCTGGCGATGATGGACGTGCACCTGCTGCCGACCGAGCCGCGGCGGCGCCGTATGACGCCGGCGCAGAAGCGGGACATGCTCGTCGGCGACGCGACGGACGAACCCGAGGACGCCCCCTTCGACGTGGAGGCCCTTATCGACCTGGTCCGCCTCAAGGACCCGGTGCTCGGCGCCTTCTCCGACGACGAGATCCGCTCGGTGATCGGCGCCTCCATCGACCACGCGGAAATCATGAACCTGTATTCCCCGCGCCCGGTCAAAACCGACCTGCTGTTCCTCGGCGCACTGGAGGAAGGGGAAACGGAGAACACCCTCGCGCAGAACTGGATTCCCTACATCGACGGCACCGTCGAGAACCATCTGATCGGGGTTCCCCACACCCGAATGGGAGAACCCGAACCGCTCGCCCTGATCGGCCGTATTCTTTCCGAGAAACTGAGGAGCCTGTCATGACCAACCCCTTCGACGACGCCGACGGCACCTTCCACGTCGTGGTCAACGCCGAGGGCCAGCACGCCCTGTGGCCCGTCTTCGCTGAGATCCCCGCAGGCTGGGACACGGTGTGGGGGCCGGGCCCGCGCGCCGCCGCGCTGGAGTACGTGGAGGCCCACTGGACCGACATCCGCCCGCTGAGCCTGGTGGCGCAGTATTCCTGACCGACGCCGCCCAGCATTCCCGTTCGCCGACCGCACCCCGTGAATTCACGGGGTGCGGCCGTTTTTTCGGACCGCCGGCACCCTCTTTTCTTCCCGTCATCCTGCCGCCCCAACTGCCTCTCGGGAATGCGGCCGGATTCTATATTTCTGAGCATGCGACGACGGAATGTGAACACCCTGCTGACCGGCACGGCCTCGGATTCCCATACCTGGAACCTCGTCTACCTCCAGCTGATCCTGGAGGAGCACGGGCACCGGGTGCGCAACCTCGGCCCCTGCGTCACCGACGACCTGCTGACCGGCGCCTGCGCGGCCGAGCGGCCCGAGCTGGTGGTCATCAGCAGCGTGAACGGGCACGGGTACCGCGACGGGCTCAGCGCCGTGCGTGCCCTGCGCGCGGCCGGTCCGCACCCGCCCGTCGTCATCGGCGGCAAGCTCGGCGTGGCCGGCCGGGCCGACCCCGTCCAGCGCCGCCGGCTGCTGGAGGCGGGCTGCGCTGCCGTCTTCGACGACGGCGACACCGCCGCCCTGCGCACCTGGCTGGACGAGGCCTTCGAGGGGCGGGCCGCCGCATGAACCCGACCGCAACGCTCGCCTCACCGCCCGCGACCGCATCCGGAGCAGGACAGCAGCCGGCCGCATCCCGCACGCGCCCGCAGGCGACCCCATCCGGCGCGGGGCCGCTGGAAGCCCCGTCCTTCGGGGGTTTCGTCGCCGCGGCGGCCGCCGCCGGCCGGCTCGTCGTCCAGCCCCGCATGGGGTTCGCCGACCCCCGGCGGATGCGCGAGGGACTGCGGCGCACCCGTTCCGCCGTCGCCACCACCGTCGGCACCCTCACCATCGACAGCTACACCCGCACCGGCGACCTCGCCGCCGCACGGGCCGCGCTCGCCGAGGGCACCCCGCTCAACGGCTATCCGCTCGCCACCCATCCCCTGGACGTCACCCGCGACCTGCTCCGGTCCGTCCAGGCCCCCGCCTTCCCCGTCCAGGTCCGCCACGGCTCGTCCCGGCCCGAGCCCATCGTCCGGGCCCTCACCGCGGCCGGACTCGACGCCACCGAAGGCGGCCCCGTCTCGTACTGCCTGCCCTACGGCCGCACCCCGCTCGCCGAGTCCGTGGACAACTGGGCGCGCTCCTGCGAGCTGCTGGCCACCCTGGCGCCCGCACCCCGCACCCCGCATCTGGAGAGCTTCGGCGGCTGCATGCTCGGACAGCTCTGCCCGCCCGGACTTCTTGTCGCGCTCAGCCTGCTGGAAGGGCTCTTCTTCGTCCGGCACGGCATCCGCAGCGTCTCCCTCAGCTACGCCCAGCAGACCGACCCCGCCCAGGACATGGAGGCGGTACGCGCGCTGCGCCGGCTGGCCGACGAGTTCCTGCCCGCCGACGTCGACCGGCACGTCGTGCTCTACGCCTACATGGGTGTCTTCCCCCGCACCGCGCACGGCGCCGCCCGGCTGCTGGAGGACGCGGCGCAGCTGGCGGTCCGCTCCGGAGCCGCCCGGCTGATCGTCAAGACGGCCGCCGAGGCGCACCGCATCCCGACGGTCGAGGAGAACATCCGGGCACTGGAGACGGCCGCCGCCGCGGCCACCCTCGCCGAACGGGACGACGCTCCCGGCACCGACGGCGAGGTCTACCGCGAGGCCCGGGCCTTCGTGGAGGCCGTACTGGAACTCTCCGAGGACCCGGGGCGGGCGCTGCGCACCGCGTTCGCGCGCGGTGTGCTCGACGTTCCCTACTGCCTGCACCCGGACAACGCCGGCCGCAGCCGCAGCTACCTGGCCGCCGACGGACGGCTGCGCTGGTCCGCCGTAGGGCGGATGCCCGTCGTGCCGTACGCGGCGCCGGGGGCCGCCACGCCCATGGCCTCCACCGGGCTGCTGCGGGCCCTGCACACGCTCGCCGACCGCTACGACGGCCCCGGCACCCCTTCCAGCCACACCACGCACGCGCGCTCCGCCCCACCCGCCCCACCAGCCTCACGACAAGGAGACGACATGGACGCCACCACCCCTCCCGCGCTGGGCGACCACCTGGCATCCCCCTGGCTGCGCTCGGCGATGCTCGTACAGCAGGAAGTCCTCTACTCCGCCCGCGAGTTCCTGCGCGGTGAGGGCTTCGTCGAGCTGCTGCCGCCCCTGGTCGGACCCGTCACCGATCCCGGCGGCCGGGGCGCCAAGGCGCTCGACGTGGACTACTACGGACAGCCCTACAAGCTGATGACCAGCGCCATTCTCTACAAGCAGGCATCCCTGAAGGGCTTCCCGCGGCTGTTCTACGTCGCCCCGAACGTGCGCGTGGAACCCCCGGAGACCGCCGGCACCGGCCGCCACCTCGTGGAGTTCCACCAGATCGACGTGGAACTGGCCGACGGAACCCGCCAGGAAGCCCAGGACATCGCCGCCGGACTGCTCACCCACGTCGTGGACCACGTCTGGACGGCCGTCCCCGACGTCCTGCGTGAACTGGGCCGCGACGAGCTGGACTTCGCGGAGCTGCGGTCCGGCAAGTTCGACACCCGCACCCACGACGAGGCCGTGGCCCGGCTGATCGCCGCGGGGCACCCGCAGAGCCCGGACGCGGAGATCGACTGGACCGGCGAACGGCTGCTGTCCCTGGAAGCCGACCGCCCGTTCTTCGTCGACGACTACCCCAAGGGCTCACGCGGCTTCTACGACCGCGAGGACCCCGAACGCCCGGGCGTGCTGCGCAACTTCGATCTGCTCGCCCACGGCGGCTACGGCGAGCTGGCCAGCGGCAGCGAGCGCGAGTGCGAATACGCGACGATCGTGACGCGGATGCGTGAGAGCGGCGAGAACCCCGCCAAGTACGCCTGGTACCTGCAGCTGGCCCGCGACGGCATCCGCCCCAGCGCCGGCTTCGGCATGGGCCTGCAACGGCTGGTCCGCTTCCTGACGGGCCTCGACGCCCTGTGGCAGGTCAGCGCCTACCCGAAGCTGCCGGGGGTGATCGCGCCGTGAGCGCCCTGCACGCGAGCGGATTCCCGGAAGAACCGGTACGGGCGCGCGCCCGTAACGGCACCGCCGATGTCTTCCCGGCGGCCGAGGAGTACGGCGGCGCGCTCTTCGGAGCCACGGCCGCCGACGCCCCCGACGCCCTGGACCGGCTGCGCATCGCCCCGCCGGTGTTCATGCCGCGCCGCCTGGAGAAGCTGATCGACCTCGGCCGGGAACCCTCCCACGAGGACGTGGACCTGACCGGCCGCACCGGCGGGTTCGCCACCCGACTGCCCCTGTATCTCTCGGCGTTCGGCTCCACCCGGGCCGGCAGCGGCGACCTCGCCCTGGCCGCGACCCGGCAGGCGGCACGGCTGGGCATCCCCATGGTGATCGGCGAGAACATGGTGCCGGTGCACGGCTACCGCCGCGGCGCCGAAGCCGGCGGTGTGCGCTCGGCGTTGCTGGAGCGGATCGCCGCCTACGCGGAGACCGTTGCCGACGGCGTCGGCGGGGTCGTGGTCCAGCAGTCCACCGAGGACGCCGACTCCGAGGTGTGGAACCTCCTGTACAGCGACCCCGGCACCCGTGCCCTGCGCGACTCCGGCCGGCTCGGCTTCGAACTGAAGGCCGGCCAGGGCGCCAAGCCGGGCCTGGGCGGCATGACCGTGGTCGCCGCCGCCGAAGCGGAGCGGCTGGCCGGGCGGTTCACGGTACGGGACGTACTCGGCGCCTCAGGCCGGCGGCTGCGCTGCGCCACCCCCGGCACCTTCACCGAGGAGATCGTCCGCCAGCAACTGCGGTTCATGCGGAACAACTTCCCCCTCGCCCGTACCTGGGTGAAGTTCCATCCCGGCCGCGACATCGCCAGGGCCGCCGAAACCGCCTGGGCGGCCGGCGCCGACGCCGTCACCGTCGACGGCGCCGAGGGCGGCACCGGCTGGGCGCCGCGCGTCTTCCTCGACCAGGTGGGACTGCCGCTCGGCGAGTGCCTGCGGCGGATCGGGCCGCGGGCCGGGGACCTGCTGGCCACGGGCCGGATCTGGGAGGGCGGCCGCGCCCTGCGCGCCCTCGCGCTGGGGGCCCGTGCGGTCGGCCTGGGCCGGGCGGCCCTGCTCGCCGTGGACGAGGACCCCGAGGAGGGCCTGATCCGGCTCGCCGACGCGCTCACCCTCGAACTGCGGCTGCTGATCAGCGCATTGGGCAAGTACCGGATCGCCGACCTCGCACCGGACGACCTGTGGGACCCGGCCGCGGACCATACCGCCCAACCCGCCCGGCCGCCCGCCGTACCCGTGCAGGACCTGCCGTGAGCGGCACCGGGCCCGACCCGGCCGGCACGCGGGGCGCGGACGACGGCCGGGCCGTAAGCGGCGCGGTGCGCGACCCGGCCGGTACGCGGGGCGCGGACGACGGCCGGGCCGTAAGCGGCGCGGTGCGCGACCCGGCCGGTACGCGGGGCGCGGACGACGGCCCGGCGTCCGCCGAGCGCTCCCGGCCGCCACGCCCGGCCGTGCCCCGCATCGCCCACCACGGGGCCACGATCCGGCCGGCCTCGCGACGCCGCCGTCGCGGCTCCGCGGGCCCCGCCCGTCCCGCTCGCGGCCTCGGCCTGGTGCGGGCCCGGTTCCGGTTCGCCGGCGCGGACGCGATGCCCGGGATCAGCGTCGCGCCGGGGCCGGGGGCCGGTCCCGCCGGGGCGGCCGCGACCCGGGCCCTGCGCGAGGCCGGCCTCGCCCACCTCGGCGGACACCTGGAACTGCGCACGTACGGCCGGTCGCCCCGGGACGCCGACACGGCGCACGCCGCCCACCGAGCCGTACACCGCGCCGTGGCCGCGGCCCACCGCCCCTGACCGCGCTCATCGAGAGCGCCCACTGTCCGTGACCGTGCTCTCCGCGGTCGCCCGCCGTCCCTGACCGCACGCCTCTCGGTCGCCCACCGTCCCAGGCCGCACTCCGGCCCTCGCCCGCCGCCCTCGAACGTGCTCTTCGCCCCCGTCTCACCCTCCCTTCCCTCGCACAGAACAGGTTCCTCCATGGACACCCCCGCACAGCACCCGGTCCCCTGGGGACGGGTCACCTCCCTCGTCGGCGGTCAGGCCGCCGTCCAGCTCGGCAGCTTCGCGCTGCTGATCGCCATGAACTGGACGGCCGTCCAGCTCGGCGGCACCGGTGCCGTCACGCTGCTGACACTCGCCGCGACCGTGCCCCGCGCGCTGATGCTCATCTTCGGCGGGGCGGTGGCCGACACCCTCGGCCCGCGCTTCGTCCTGCTGCGCACCACCAGCGCGCGTGTGGTGCTGCTGGCCGCGGGCGCGTTGATCACCGCCACCGCCGAAAACCTCTGGCCGCTGGTGCTGATCGCCCTCGTGGAGGGCGTGCTGCTGGGCCTCGCCGGGCCCGCCTCCGGTGTCCTGCTGCCGATGCTGGCCCGCGGCGGCCAGCTGGCGCGCGCCAACTCCCTGTACGCCATGGTGCTCAGGGTGGCGCCGATCCTCGGCGCCCCCGCCGGAGCGTTCCTGATCTCGGTGGGGGAGCTGTGGGTGGCGCTGGCCGCCGGAGCGGTGACGGGGGCGATCTGGCTGGGCTGCCTGCTGCACGTCACCCACGGCTTCCGCCGGCCCGAACCGGAGCCCGGCGCCTCGCTGATCAAGCGTTCCGGTGACGGGTTCCGGCTGCTCGCGCGCCACCCCCGGCTGCGCTGGATGTTCCTCGCCTCCCTGTCCCTCGACATGGCCTTCAGCTGGCCCGCGGAGGTCGCCCTGCCGCTGCTGGTCGCCGAGCGGGGCTGGGGCGTGGGCGCGGTCGGCGTGGTACTGGCCGCGTTCAGCGCGGGCGCCCTCGGCTCCAGCGCGCTCGGCGCGGTCCTGGCGCACCGCATCCCGATGTACGTCCGGCTGGTGGTGACGGGAGCCGGGCTGGCCGCGGGCATCCTGGTCATGGCGCTGATGCCGTCGGTCGTGTCGCTCACCGCGGTCGCCGCGGGCGTCGGCCTGCTGTCCGGGCTGAACGGCCCCGCCATCGTCACGCTGTACCAGGAGGCGGCGCCCGAGGAGCGGATGGGCGCGGCGATGTCCACGCTCTCGCTCGCCGGCATCGGCACCGCGCCGATCTCCATCGCCGTCTTCAGCAGCCTGTCGCTCGCCCTGGGCGTCCAGACGACCTGGTTGCTGTGCGGAACGATCGCCTTCGTCTCGCCGCTGGCCGCCGTCCTCGCCCTGCGCCACCCGGCGCGGGTGGAGGAGCCGGCGCCGACGGCCGCCGAACCGCCCGTGCCGGCCGCAGCCTGAAGGAGGGCCATGACCGTCCTGACCGTTCCCCGGATGCTGCTGCCCCGGAGGCTGACCGGTTCCGACCCGGACCCCGGCAGCGGACCGGACGGAACACCCCGTCCGGCGCCCGGCCCGGAGGTGTGGCTCGTTGACACCGGCGAATACCGGCCGTACGCGGACCGCCGGGCCCCGGCGACCCTCGACGCCCAGGAACTGGCGCGGGCCGCGGAGTTCGTCCAGGCCGCCGACCGCGATTCCTACGTCTGCGCCCATGTGGCGCTGCGCCGGCTCCTCGGCCGCTATCTCGGGGTGGCGCCGGGCGAGGTCGCCATCGAACGCGCGCCCTGCGTGCACTGCGACGAACCGCACGGCAGGCCCGTCCTGCCGGGAGCGACCCTGCACTTCTCGCTCTCCCACTGCGCCGGGCTCAGTCTGCTGGCGTTCGCCACCGCCCCCGTCGGGGTGGACGTGGAGAAGCTGGTGGCGCCGGCGACCATCCTGGAGACCGCCGACGTCCTGCATCCCCGGGAGGCGGCGGAACTCTCCCGGCTCCCCGCAGTGGAGCGGCCGGCCGCCTTCACCCGGGTGTGGACCCGCAAGGAGGCGTATCTCAAGGGGCTGGGCGTCGGCCTGTCCGCCGATCCGGCGGCCGACTACGTCGGTTCGGGCGCCGAACCGGCCCACGTGCCCGGATGGTGTCTGGCGGACGTCGCCGTCCCGGAGGGCCACTGCGCGGCGGTGGCTCTGCGCACCCCGTGATCGCAAAGACCGTCTGTTCATCGGTGCCGGGTCGGACTGACCCGGCACCGATGTGCTGTGCGCACCCTGTTGACACCCCTCGGCGGGTTCCTATCATCAATCTCTGTCCGTCACTGCGACCAACGTTCGATATATCGACCATCTGTCTCATGACAGGTGCATGACCGGCTCCCTCTGTCCAGGCGGCTGACCCCGCCCCCCACTCACACCAGGAGACCGTGCATGTCCTCCCTCCTCAGCCGTCTGAGGCGAGCGCCGCTCGCCCTGCCGGCGCTCGCGCTGGCCCTGGCCGCCGCCCTGCTCGGCGGCCCGGCCGCCGCCGACCCGCAAGCCGCGGCCGCGGGCACTCTCCCCTGCGACCTGTACGCCTCCGGGGGCACCCCCTGCGTCGCCGCGCACAGCACGACCCGCGCGCTGTACTCCGCCTACAGTGGCCGCCTCTACCAGGTCAAACGCGCCTCGGACGGCGCCACCCGGGACATCGCCGCGCTCGGCGCGGGCGGCTACGCCGACGCCGCCGCGCAGGACTCCTTCTGCGCGGGCACGAGCTGCCTCATCACCGTCATCTACGACCAGTCCGGCCGGGGCAACCACCTGACCCAGGCACCGCCCGGAGGGTTCTCCGGCCCCGCCGCCGGCGGATACGACAACCTCGCCGAGGCATCCGCCGCACCGGTCACCGCCGGCGGCCACAAGGCGTACGGAGTGTTCATCGCCCCCGGCACCGGCTACCGCAACAACCACACGAGCGGCATCGCGACCGGGGACCAGCCCGAAGGCATGTACGCGATCCTCGACGGCAGCCACCGCAACGGCGGTTGCTGCTTCGACTACGGCAACGCCGAGACCAACAGCCGGGACAACGGCAACGGCACGATGGAGGCCATCTACTTCGGCGACATCAAGGTCTGGGGCTACGGCACCGGCAACGGGCCGTGGGTCATGGCCGACCTGGAGAACGGCCTGTTCTCGGGCGTCAACCCGGGCTACAACGCGAACGATCCGAGCGTCAGTCACCCGTTCCTGACCGCGATCGTCAAGGGCGGTCCTGGCCGGTGGGCGATCCGGGCCGGCAACGCCCAGTCAGGAGGACTGTCCACCTACTACAGCGGGCCACGCCCCAACGCCTCCGGCTACGACCCGATGAAGAAGGAAGGCGCCATCATCCTCGGCATCGGCGGCGACAACAGCAACGGCTCCGCCGGCACCTTCTACGAAGGTGTGATGACGTCCGGCTACCCCTCGGACGCCACCGAGAACGCGGTGCAGGCCAACATCAACGCGGTCGGTTACACGGCGCCCGCCCCGGTCGGCGGACTCACGCCGGGCGCCAGGGTCTCGCTGCGCGCCACCACGTCCTGCTGCACCGGTGAGTACCTCCGGCACGACACGGCCGACAGCAACGCGGCCATCTCGCCCGTCTCCGCGGCCAGTTCCTCCGCCGACAAGGGCGCCGCCACCTGGATCGTGCGCGCCGGCCTGGGCGACGCCTCCTGCGTCTCCTTCGAGTCCGCCGACAAGCCGGGCCAGTACCTGCGCCACTACGACTTCCGGCTGCGCCTCGACTCCATCGACAACAGTGCGGTGTCCCGGCAGGACGCCACCTTCTGCCCGCAGGCCGGTCACACCGGGCAGGGCATCTCGCTGCGGTCCGCCAACTACCCCGGCGACTTCGTGCGCCACTACGACCACGCCGCCTACATCGCCGGCGACGGAGGATCCCACACCTGGGACAGCGCCGCACTCTGGGCCGACGACACCACCTGGGCCGTGACCAGCCCCTGGGCCTGACGCGTACCCGGGGCGGGCGGGGGCACTCGGCCGAGGACCCTCACCCGCCCCGCACGCCGCGCAGGGCCCGACGCAGGAGGTTCCCGTGTGCCGTCTGTTCGGCCTCAGCAGCGCTCCACGCCGTACGCACGCCACCTTCTGGCTCCTGGACGCCCCCGACAGCCTCAGCCGGCAGAGCCACCACGACCCCGACGGCACCGGACTCGGCCACTTCGCCGCGGACGGCACCCCATGCGTCGACAAGGCGCCCATCGCGGCCTACCGCGACCGCGCCTTCGCACGGGAGGCCCGGCAGGAGGAGTCGGCGACCTTCATCGCCCATGTGCGCTTCGCCTCCACCGGCAGCCTGGACGTCCGCAACACCCATCCCTTCGAGCAGGAGGGGCGGCTCCTCGCGCACAACGGGGTCATCGAGGGCCTCGACGAGCTCGACGACCACCTGGGGGAGGACCGGGCCCTCGTCCGGGGCGACACCGACTCCGAACGCTTCTTCGCCCTGATCACCCGCGAGACCCGGCTCCACGACGGTGACGTCACCACCGGCATCCGGGAGGCCGCCCGCTGGATCGCCGCACACCTGCCGGTCTACGCCATGAACCTGATCCTCATCACCCCGCAGGAACTGTGGGCGCTGCGCTACCCGGACACCCACGAGCTCTACGTCCTTCAGCGCCCGGCGGGCGGCGAGCACGGCAGCAGGCACCTCGACCACAGCGGCAGCGGCGGCCGCATGCGGGTCCACTCCGAACCCCTCGCCGACCACCCCGCCGTCGTCGTCGCCAGCGAGCGCATGGACGACAATCCTCACTGGCGCCCGATGGAATCCGGGGAACTGTTGCACGTCGGCCCCGACCTGCACACCACCCACCGGATCGTCCTGCCGGACCCCCCGGCCCACCAGCTCACCCTCGACGACCTGCATCCGGCCGCGGCAGCCTCACAGAAGGCCGCCTGACGCGCGCGGGGCCACATCGCTCCTGCGCCGCGTCGCACCGGACGCCACGCGGGTCACTCGGCCGGCGGGCGCGGGGCACGGACCTGCTGGGCGATGTCGCGGAGCTTGACGTTGTGGTGCTGCGAGAGGCGGCGCAGCACGCCGAAGGCGTCCTCCTCGCTCAAGTGGTGGCGTTCCATGAGGATGCCCATGGCCTCGCCGATGGCGTGGCGGGTCTCCACCGCCTGCTCCAGCTGGTCGATGGTGCGGTTGCTGGACAGGGCCACGGCCGCGTGGGAGGCCAGCAGCCAGCCGGCGGTCTCGAACTCCTCGGTGAAAGCGCCGGGACGGCGCGCGTACAGGTTGAGCGCGCCGAAATCCTCGTCGTCGGTGTACAGCAGGATGCCGGTCATGCTGCCGATGCCGAGCTTGCGGGCCGCCTCGGAGTACCGCGGCCAGGACGCCGACGGCGTCGTCATGTCCGCGATGCGGAAGACCCGCTCCCCGCTGCCCCGGCGGCGCGCGAGATCGAAGCAGGGCCCCTCGCCCAGCTCGGCCTGCAACCGGTCGGACTCCTCGACCATGTCGCCGCAGGCGGCCAGCGTCACCGCCCGGCCCTTGCGCACCGCCAGGATGCCCGCCGCGTCGCAGCCGTCCACGAGCTGCACCGCCGCCGCCGTGATCCGGTCCAGGGTCGCCTGCACCGAGTCCTGGGCCAGCAGATCCCTCGCCAGCCCAGCCATCCGCTCGGCGTACTCCCGCCAGTCCATCCACCCACCCGCCTCGCTAGCCCCTACGCCCACCCTAGGGGGTGTCTCGCCGATCACGCCGGGCTCGCGGCGTCTGGCACCGCACCTCGCCGCGTTGTCGTCACTCTCCCCCAAGCTCTACGAGCAGGGGGGACCCCCAATGCTCCGCATCGACTCCCTCCTCCGCCTTGCGATGCACGGCACCAGACGCCGCTCCCTGATCCGGCCTGATCGACGAGACACCCCCTAGTCCCGGCCTGCCGCGCGCACCGCTGCTTCCGCAGGGGCGGGGACGGCCCCGCGGACGCGCGTCACAGCGGGCCGGCGGCGTCCCGCTGCCCGCGGCGTTCGCGGCCGGGGTTTACGGCGTGGGCTCGTCCAGGAGTTGCGGGCCGTTGTTGCGGGTGTTGTTCACGGCGGGGGAGACGGGGCGGGCGTCGAGGTGGCCGCCGGCCGGCTGGGTGAGCAGGGCGCGCAGCTCGTCCGCGTCGTCGTGACCGGGGTCGAGCCAGGCGGCGTAGTGGTCCGGGGTCAGGGCGAGCGGCATGCGGGGGTGGACCCGGCCGGCCGCGTCGGTGGCCTCGGTGGTGATGATGGTGCAGGTCGTGAGCCAGGCGGCGGGGTCGTCGTCGTTGCCGACCCGGGGGTCGCGCCAGTACGCGTACAGGCCGGCGAGCGCCATGATCCCCCCGTCTTCGGGGTGGATGAAGTACGGCTGCTTGCGCTTCTTGCCGGTGGCGGCGTCCTCGACCTCGGTCCACTCGTAGAAGCCGTCGGCGGGGAGCAGACAGCGGTGCCGGGCGAAGGCGCGGCGGTAGGCGGGCTTCTCGTGCACTGTCTCCACGCGCGCGTTGATCATCCGGGAACCGACGGACGGGTCCTTGGCCCAGGACGGCACGAGTCCCCAGCGGAGTGGCCGCAGCTCCCTGCGCGGGCGGGCGCCGGAGCCCTCGGTGCGCGGAGCGCGTTCCAGGACGCCGTAGACGTCGTCGGTCGGGGCGACGTTCCAGCTGGGCGCCAGGGTCTCGTCGGGGCGCCACTCGGCGACGTCGAAGAGGTGGCTCAGGTCCTGCGGACTGCGGGTGGAGACGTAGCGGCCGCACATAGGGCCACTGTGCCATGACGTCCCGCCCGTGCGAGAGACCTGCGGAGCCGCCCGGCGCATGTCGCCGGCGCAGCCGCCCGGCGTGCACCGGACCCTGCCGAGGTCACCGCGCCGGCGGGTCGGTGGCGTCCCGGGCAGCTTCGGCCTCCTCCCCGGGGCCCCGTTCCGCTGCCCGTTCGTGCCCGGCGTCGCGGCTGTGCGGAACGGACCGGCCGGGGCTTTCGAGCAGCTCCGGCAGCTCTGGCACGCCGTCGCGGCCGCCCACGATGACGACGACCTCGTCGTCCGCGGCCCAGCGGCGGCGGAAGGTCTTGGCCGGGTTGACGCGCAGCCCGTATCACGGACGGGGACGTGCCATCACGTGCTCCTCCACCGCATGCGCGCAGTCGGCGGGTTCGGCGGTGTCGTCGTCCGCGGCGATGACGACGAGCCGGTCGTCCGGCCGGAGCACCGTCCGTGGGGGCGGATTCAGCCATGGCCGCCCGTCACGGACCAGCCCGACGGCGCAGGCGTCGGCGTAGGAGAGCAGCGCGTCAACGAAGTCCCGGCCGGACGGCGACAGAGGCGCGGCCAGATAGAACTCGTGCCCGGCGAAGTCGAGCAGTTCGCGATGGACGAGGGACAGCCCGGGGTGGCGCGCCGCCTGGGCGATGAGCCGGGCGGTGAGGGCCTCGCTCTCCACGACCACGCCCCGCGCTCCCGCGGCCAGCCGGGCCGCCGTCAGCCAGCGGCTGTCGCGGACCGCGGCCACGACGGGCACGCCGCCCCCGCCCCCCGCCCCCGGACACCGTCGCTCCTTGCCGCACGCACCCTCCCGCGGGGACCTCACCGGACGCGGCCCCCCGGCCGGCCTCGCCGCTGTCCGCGGGACGCCCCTACCGGGCAGTGTCCTGACCGGGAACCCCGGCCAAGGGCAGCTCGGCGCCGATTCATCCCTTCGAGGAACACGGCCTGGGCCACAATGCCCGCATGACAGATGATCACTCCCGGGCCGAGGCCCGCCCGCTGCTGCGCCGCCCCACGGAGGGTGAGCTGATGGACGTCGCCGGTGTGGCGCACTTCTTCCGGCTGACGGGCGAGCACACGGGCGGGCACTTCGCCTTCGAGGAGTTCAGCCTCGCGCCCGGAACGGTCGGCGCCCGACCCCATGTGCACGACGGGCACGACGAGTACTTCTACGTACTCGAAGGGGAGTTGACGCTCCACACCGGGGACGGGGAGGTCACGGCCGGCCCCGGGGACCTGCTCGCCGCGACCCGCGGCACCCCCCACGGCTTCCGCAACGCCGGCCCGGTCACCGCCCGCGCCCTGTGCCTGTACACGCCCGCCGGGTACGAGAACTACTTCCGCGAGGTGCACGCCGCGGTCAGCGCCGGAGCCGAGGCGACCGACGAGCTGCTGGCCGAATTCCGCAGCCGGTACCGGACCAGCTCCTACCCGCAGACCTGACCGGAGACAAGCCGCCCGGCGGCACTCCCCTACCATGTCCGGGCTCGCGGTGATGGAACTCATCGCCCTCATTCAGTAAACCCATAACGAACAAATTGGCCAAATAGATTGATATCCAAAGAGTTGCGGAATCCTCCGCGCACAGACGACAGCAGTCCGTTGATCGCAGGGCGTCAACGGCGAGTGATGCTGTGGGCCGCGGCGGGTCTGGCGGCTCTCGGACTCCTTGTCGCGCTGGAGATCGCCGCGCGCCACTACGGCCAACCGGGGCCGATCACCGACCAGCTGAACGCCATGATCCTCGCGCCGAAACCGGGACCGCTGTACGGCGGTCTGGCGCTGACGATGGTCGTGCTCACCTGGCGGCAGCGCTTCATCGCGGCCGGCGTCGCGATCGGCATCGACGTCGTCTTCGTGCTCGTGCGATGGGCGGCCGGCGTCCCGATGACCGACGGGCACACCTTCGGCAACGGCGCGCTGTGGGTGATGCTGGGCTGCGCGGTCATCGCCGTCACCCGCCGCACCGGTGAGGAACGCGTCCTGCTGCTGAAGGGCGTCGGTCTCGGCCTGCTCCTGGTGGCCGGCCGCAAGACGGGCGACACCTGGCTGCTGGTCACGGCGAAGGCCCACCCGACGGTACTCGACCCGTACGTGGCGACCGCCGACCACGCACTGGGCAACCCGTCGTGGCTGGCCGGGCGGCTCCTGCAGGCCACCGGTCCCATCGGCACCCACCTCCTCGCCGTCGTCTACGCGCAGCTGGCGGTGGCCGCGATCGTCGTCGCGCTGTACCAGCTGCGGAACGTGGCGGGCGAGCGCCGCTTCCCCCGCCATCATCTGGTGCGCACCTTCCTGCTGATCGGCCTCCTCGGACCGGCCGTCTACATGATCTTCCCGGTGGTCGGGCCGGTCTTCGCCTACGGCCCGGGCGCCTCCGGAACCGGCGGCGTGCAGTGGGCGGTGGCCAACCTGTGGCCCCACACACCGCCGGGGATCGCCGCCCTGCACCCGGTGCCCTACGACGACCTCACCCCCCGCAACTGCATGCCCAGCCTGCACACGGCATGGGCCACCGCGATCTTCATCCATTCCCGGAAAGGCCCCCGGCTGCTGCGCTACGCGGGAGCGTTCTGGCTGATCGCCACCCTCAGCGCCACGCTGGGCTTCGGCTACCACTACGGCGTGGACCTCGTCGCCGGCGTGGTGTTCGCGCTCACCATCGAGGCGGGGCTGCGCGCTTTCGACCGCGGCTGGGACCGCCCGGGAACCGGACTTGTCCTCTACGGCACCACGGTCTTCACCGCCCTGCTGCTGGCGTACCGCTTCCTGCCCGAGCAGATGGCCGCCCACCCGGCGCTGTTCGGGCCGCTGCTCCTTCTGGTGATGACCTCGGTGATCTACGGCTACGTCCGCACCACCAGACTCTGGGAGCCGGTGGCCGTGCCCGTGCGGCAGCCCGAACCCCAACCCGAACCGGTGTGAGCCGGTCCCGGCAGGGGGGCACTTCCCGGCTCGTTCAGCAGGGGGACACTTCCCGGCTCGTTCGGCAGGGGGAAACTTCCCGGCTCGTTCGGCAGCGGGGAACTTCCCGGCTCGTTCGCGCGTTGCTGAGGACGACCTGATCATTTGCTGTGCGGTACGACGGCGTGGCGCCGTCGGGGGGAAGTGAGCAAGCCATGGCCATGGTGGGCCTGTTCTGGATCGCCGAGGGCGATGTGTACGTGGGCGCGAAGCCGTCCGGTCTGGCGCCCGGGGTGCGGCTGACCCCGGAGGGCGTGGTGGCCCTCGGCGACCGGCAGTCCGGCTTCTTCCTGTGGGAGGACGTGCGGGCCCTGACCGTGGCGGACGTGCCCGTGAAGACACTGAAGCGGCAGATCGGCGCGGTCAGAAGCTTCGCCGTGGACACGGTGGCGAACCTGGCCATGCCCATAGGCCCGGCCCTCACGGACGACACCCCGCCGATGATGAGCCTGCGCGTGGAGTCACCCGACGGCGAGCACGAACTGACGGCCTACACCGCCGCAGCCGTCGGCTACTCACCGGCAGAGGTCGACCTCTCGCGCACCGTGCTGTCCCGTCTCACCCAGGGCGCCGCGACGATGGCCACCACGCTGGCGGCGATGTCCCGGTGGGGCCGCGCCTGGGAAGGCGGCTCGCCCGGCCGGGCGGAGCGGGAACGCCTGCTGCGCGAGTGGGCGGGCTGAGCGGCGACGGGGGCAGGCGTGAAGATCGGTGAAGCCTCCAGAGTCAGCGGTGTGAGCGCGAGATCGTTGCGGCACTACGAGGACGAGGGCCTGATCGTCCCCGGACGGTGCGGCAACGGCTTCCGCGACTACTGCCCGTCCACCCTCGACCGGGTGCTCGTCATCCGCTCCCTGCTGGAGTCCGGGCTGCCCATCCGGTTGATCAGGGAGCTGCTGCCCCGTCTCACGGACGAACCGGGCGCCGGCGAGGACGCGGAATGCGCGGAGTTCCTCAGCGAGGTGCAGAGCTACCGCGACCGGCTCGCCGCACGCATCGCCGTGCTCAGCGAACAGCAGGCGGCACTCGACGCCTACCTGCGGGAGGCCCGCAGCACGGCCTTCTGACAACCGCTTGACCTTGACGCAAGTGTCAGACTCCTACGGTCACGGCATGAAGATCAACGATCACGGTATGAAGATCGACGAGCAGCCGCACACCGCCGGGCAGCCGATCCGCGCACTGGTCCAGCGGTCCCACCGAGGGCCGCAGGACGCCGCCCTCACGACCGATCGGCCGCGCCCGACCCCGGGGCCGGGCGAGTACCTGATCCGTGTCGGCGCCGCCGGGGTCAACTTCGCCGACGTCATGCAGGCCCACGGGACGTATGCGGGCGGTCCGCAGCCGCCCTACGTGGCCGGCTTCGAAGCCGCCGGCGAGATCGTGGGTGCCGGCCCCGGCGTCGAACGCCCCCTGCCGACCGGCACCCATGTCGTCGGCACCGGCCCCGGCGCCTTCGCGCAATACATGACCATGCCGGCCGCGGGTGTCCTCCCCGTGCCCGCCGGCTGGAGCGACGCCGAAGCCCTCGGCCTGGTGCTCAACTGGGCCACCGCCCTCGCGGCACTGAAGCCCCTGGGTGAGATCGAGCCAGGCGACACGGTGCTCGTCCACGCCGCGGCCGGAGGTGTGGGACAGGCCGCGGTCCGCCTCGCCCGCCACTACGGCGCCCGCGTGATCGCCACGGCGTCACCGTCCAAGCACGACACCGTCGAGGCGCTCGGCGCCGACGTGGTCCTGGACAGCGCCCGCCCCGATCTGGCAGCGGAGATCACCCGCCTGACCGGCGGGGTCGACCTGGTCCTGGAGTCGGTGGGACGGGCCACCTTCGAGGTCAGTCTGGCGGTCACCAAACCCTTCAGCGGACGCGTCGTCGTGTACGGTGCCGCCTCCGGCGACGCCACTTTGAGCACGCACGACCTGGTCTTCACCCACCAGGTCCAGATCAAGGGCCTGCACATCGGTGCGCTGGCGGCCGCGGCACCGTCGCTCTACCGGTCCCTGCTCGCGGAGCTCGAGACGCTCATCGCCGAGGGCGTGTACCCGCCGGGCTCCCCTCAGGTGCATCCCCTGGCGGAGGGACCGGCAGTGCTCCGGCAACTGGAAGCCGGCCGGACCAGCGGCAAGCACGCCCTCGACCCGTGGGGTCAGGCGGACCACGGACCCTCATGCACCGCGGCGGCGCAGTAAACGGAAGGTGGGCTACCCCTTTCCGGACGGTCGGTAATTGGCGAGAAGTCATCGACGCCGCCCCTGTTTCCCTCGTCTCCCGCTGCCTAAGCTCGGCCGGGTTGTCGCGGCATCACCGAGTGTCTCTTGACGATCCAGGAGGACCACCGTGAACCAGGCCACCACCCACGAAGGACAGTCCCGCACCGAAGCCCTCGCCTCCGCCGAGGAGGAGCTCGACCTCGTCATCGGCGAGCTGGAGCAGGAGATCCCGGCCCGCTCCGGAGCGACGCCCGGCACCTGTATCCGCGTCTACTGCATCTGACGCCGGCCGCGGCCGGGAACAGGCCGCCACGGCACGGTAACCGGGTGCCGTCCCGCCGCCGGCGGGACGGCACCGCGCAGGAAGGACGCCATGACCGAGGTGCTGTGGGAGTCCGTCGCCCCGGCCCGCCGGGGGAGTGCTCCCGTGCACAGCCCTGCCGTCCGCAAGGTGATCGAAGCCGTGCGGGCGGGCACCGCGGGCAGCTTGTTCCCGCCGGTACTGCGGCCGGTCGAGGACGGTCTGCTCGCCCACGACCGCTACCCGGCCGGTGAGCAGGACGCCGAGCTGCTGGCGGCCGCGCTCGCCACACCCCGCTTCGCCCCGCTCGGCGCACTGCTGGACACCCTCGACGCCTGGTGCCGCCGCACCGCCGTCCGCACCGCGGGCCTGCTCGCCCCGGGCGTCCTCGACGTCACCTACGGCGCGCTGTTCGGGCCGCTGGTGAGCGAGGCGTTCACCGCCTGCGCCGCGGGCGCCGCCTACCCGGCGGGGGAGGAGTGTGCCCGCTGGACGGCGTTTCTGGACCGGTTCCTGCAACGCCTCGCCCGGGACACCGGCACCCCCTGGTTCGACCTGCCCTCCCTGCGGCTGCCGGTGACGGGCATCGAAGCCCAGGACGGCGAGACCCACAACGGCGGGCGCCGGGTGCTGCGCGTGCGCCTGAGCCGCGGCGGCAGCGTCGCCTACAAGCCACGCCCAGCAGGCGGCGAAGTCCTGTTCCTCACCCCGGACACCTCCGTGTTCGCCCTCCTCAACGGCTTGCCGCCGACGTCGGGTCCCGTCCGTCTGCCGGTGCTGCGCTGCACGCCGGGCACCGGCCCGGACGGACGGGACTACACCTGGCAGGAGTGGATCGAGCCGCCCGCTCAGTGGGGCGTGATCCGCTCGGCGCCCGGCCGGCGGCTGTACGGCACCCGCCTCGGCCGCCGTCAGGCGGAACGGTTCTGGCACCGGGCGGGCTCCCTCACCGCAGCCGCGTTCCGCTTCGGCATCGCCGACCTCGGCGAGGGCAACCTCCTGGCCGGTACTCGCCCGCAGGACCAGGAGCCCCTGTTCCACCCCGTCGACCTGGAAATCTTCCTCACGCCGCTGCCGCGCCTGTACGACACCGGGCTCGTCGCCGACACGGCCGCGGGGGACCACCACCACCCGGGACTGGAGGACAGGGCCCGCTGGTGCACGGTCGACGGACCGGTGGCCTGCTTCACCGAGACCACGGGCGGAGGCCTACGGCTCGTACGGCGACGCCGGCCGTGCACCCGCGGCGGCTCCCGCACCGTCGTCTCCGACGCCCGGGGGCGCACCGGATACGGGCCGTACCTGCCCTCCTTCCTGCGCGGCATGTTCGACGCGTGGACGCTGATGTCGCGCCACCACGACCGCATCCGCGCCGTCCTCCGCGACACCCCGGCGGACACGTACGTGCGGGTGCTGCTCAAGCCGACGGCCGCCTACACCGAGGCCCTCGCCGACCGGCTCACCGGGACCGCACCCGCAACCACCGGGCCCGCTTCCGCAACCACCCCTGGCTTCGGCCCGGCCGAGACCGCCCAGCTCGGCGCCGGGGACGTCCCCTACTTCTTCCGCTCCGCGCACGGCGGCCCCTTGCTCCGCGCCACGGAAAAGGCGCACCTTCCCCTCCCCGGCGACCCGTACCCCGACTGGCCGCCTTCGGCCGCCGTCGCGGACGAGCGCGGCCGTGATCTGGCGGGGCTGGGTGTGGCACTGCGCGACGCGGTCGCCTACGCCCACGACACCGTCGGGCCCGGCACGCAGTACGGCGACGGCGTCCGGGTGCGGATCAGCGACCGGCACACCGGCGAGGCATGCTTCACCTGGGCGGCGGCAGGGCGAAGGATCGTCTACAGCTGGGCCGGCGACACGGTGCGGATCCGTACCGAGCCGTTCGTCCGTCCCGCGCCGGTACCGGAGGTGCGGCGCCGCCTACTGCGCACCGACCGGCTGGACGCGGCCCTGCGTGAACGCTGGGTCGCCTCCGGATTCGCGGACGAGGAGACCGAGAAGCGGCTGCGCGCCCTGACCGAGGCGGGCATGCGCTGGCTGGCGGACGTCGTCGCGGCCCACGGCTGGCCGGGCCGTGCCCTCGTCGGCCCGGCGGCCGCGGCCGCGGCCTGCCGGCTCGTCCAGCACGCCGAGGGCCCGCGCGGCTTCCAGCACGAGTGCCTGCACCTCATCGAACAGGCCGCCGCCGACGACGATCTGCCGCCACGTCAGATCGCCTACGTCACCGACGCGGTCCGCGTCCACGAAGGCCGGCCGCAGGTCTACGGAACCAAGTTCCGCATGCGGGAAGGGGAGTTGGAGCCGTGTCCCATCGAACAGCCCGACCGGGTGGACGAACTGCGCCGCCGCCTGGGGATGGAACCGCTCGCCCGCTACGCCGCCCGCCTGCGCCGCCGCTACGGGTCCCCGACCGGTTGAGCGCCGCCTGGGACGACTTCGCCGCCCGGCACTGGCAGCAGGCGCCCGTTGTGCTGCCGGCTCCGGGCGGGCCGCAGGCCCTGGACGCCCACCACGCCTACACGGTCATGGTCGGGGCGGCCGACCCGTTCCGGGCCGGCACCCGGTTCCGGGCCCTGCCCGACGTGCGGTTCCTCGTCGAGGGCGGACGGATCCGGGCCCCGGGCGACCTGCTGCCCGGCCCCGGGGACGGCACGGCCGAGCAGTACGCGGCGCGCCTCGACGCCCGCCTGCGCGGCAACGGCCGGCTGCTCGCCGTGGAGCAGCCCCTCCTGCTCGACCACGCCCTGTGGAGTCAGGTGCGCGACCTGGTCGTACCCCTGTGGGAGCGGATCGGGCATCCCGTGCTGCCGGTCGTCACCGAACTCGCCCTGGGCGAGGGCATCACGGACGGCGACGGTCTGCGACGGGAGCCGGTGCACGCGAGCCTCGTCCGGGTGCTGCACGGAAGCGTCACCGCCGTCCCGGCCCGCGAGCAGGACGGACCCACGCTGACCGCCCGGGCCGGGGAGCTGCTGCACTGGCCGGCGGGACGACCGCACGCCCTGCGGTACGGGCCGCGGACCCTGGCGTTGCGGCTGCTGGTGCCGGCCGACGCGCGTCTGCTGACCGAGGCCGTCAAGGACGTCGTCGCCGGGATGCTGCACGAACGGCGCGGCCACGACCAGGTGCCCTACCTGCCGTACCCGCCCGCAGATGACCGGACGCTGAGGCCCGAGGCAGCCCAACTGGGCGATGCGGGCGCCGGGTTCCGCGAGGTGCCCGAACTGGCCGAGACGGGCGCCGGCTTGCGCGAGGTGACCGGCGAGGACCGGCTCGGGGTCG
The DNA here is from genome assembly GCF_055583185.1 of Streptomyces sp. NPDC104814. NCBI lineage: Bacteria > Bacillati > Actinomycetota > Actinomycetes > Kitasatosporales > Streptomycetaceae > Streptomyces > Streptomyces sp. NPDC104814. The sequence goes on from NZ_JBVJOL010000001.1 coordinate 1,692,193, forward strand.
CCCTGCGCGTCCTGTGGGCGCGCCGGGTCAGCGCCGCCGGCCTGGAGCCCGCCCCCGCGCCACGGCCCCCGATCCGTCTCGCTCCCGAAGACCGGCTGCGGCCTGCCTCGCCCGTCGTGCGCATGCCTCTCGACGAGGGCCAGGGGTGGATCTGGGCCGTCGACGGCCATGCCTTCTCGCTGCGCGGTGCGCTCGGCGAACGGGTTCTCGACCTGCTGCGGCAGCACGGCACCCGCACGGTGGCGGAACTGTGCGCCGCGGCCGGGCCGGGGCGCGAGCGGCAGGTCGTCGCCCTGCTGGAGAAACTGGACGCCCTGCGGGGCGTGGACACGGTCGGGAGGACGGACACGGCATGAGCGAGGAACCGATCCTGGCGGTCGAGACGGAGTTCTCCTGGGACACCCTCATCGAGCGGTACTGGGACCGGCGCCCGGTGCTGTTCCGTTCCGTGACCCCGGCGCCCTTCGAGGCGTCGGAGGTGTTCCGCGCCGCCGTGGCCGGCAGTCGTCCCGGGCACGACGACAGCTGTATGCCACCCAATGTGCAGTTCACCGTCGAAGACGTCCAACGTGACGCCCCCGGCGGGGTGTTGCCCGCCGGAGAGGACGGCTCCTTCGACGCGTACGACGCACGACTCGCCGCCCGACTGGACGGCCGTCGCCACGCCTTGGTGGTCAACGGATTCCATGCCTTCGACTCCGCGCTGTGGTCCCGCGAGCGTGCCTTCTTCGACCCGCTGTGGCGGTCCGTCGGCCTGCCGCTGACCGGCGCGATCACGACCTTGTTCCACGGGACGTACGAGCACAGTCCCGTCGGCGTGCACAAGGACCGCTTCGCCACCTTCATGTTCGGTCTGCGGGGCCGCAAGCGGATGCGGTTCTGGCCGCGCAGGCCGTGGGAGGAGGCCGTGTCCACGAAGACCGACTACGCCCGTCACACCGCTGCTTCGGTGTACGCCGACGTCGGCCCCGGCGAGTTGCTGTACTGGCCGGCCGACTACTACCACGTCGGCGAGAGCGCCGGGGCCGCCCCCGCGACCAGCGTGAACGTCGGCGTTCCCCGGGACGAGCACCACACGGGCTACGAACTCGAGGACCTGCTCGCCGACCTCGACCCGGCCCGGCTCGCCGGACACGGCGGCCTGGACACGCTGCTCGCCACCCCCGACGCCGCCCTGACCGCTCCGGGCCCCGGCCCAGGCGGCCTGCTCGCCCCTGCGCTGCCGGAGGCGTTCACCACCGCCGTGCACGCACTGCACGCGTTCGCCGATCCCGCCGCGATCAGCCGCCGTGTCACCGTGCTCTCCCTGCGCCGCTGGACGGCGGGCGGCTTCGAACCCGTACCGCCCGCCGCCGCTCCCCGGGCCCTGGCGGACACGGACCGGCTGCGCGGCGACCGGCACGCGCGTATCCGGTGGGCCCCGGACGGTGCCGCCGGCACCCTGTGCGCGGCGAACGGCCACGAGACCCGCACCCCCCTCGACCCCGACGAGCTGTGCCGACTGACCGACGCGCTGTCCGGACGCGCGCCCGTGCCGGTCGGCGACCTGCTGGCCACCGTCGCACCGGGCACGCGACGCGACGACGCCCGCACGCTGCTGGAGGTGCTGGAGAGCTTCCACGCCGTCCACCGCGCACCGTGACCGGCGGGCGAGGCGAGCGCCGTGCTCTGCCCTGCCACGGGGCGGGCCGTAAATCGCTTGACCCGATCATGCGACGGCGCTGCACTGTGGCGGGACACCACGCAGCCGTGGTGCCGGGATCCGGGGAGGCCGCAGCGGTGGAGATTCGTCCGACGACCGATGAAGACCTCGACGTCTTCGTCGACACCCTCCACACCGCGTTCGCGCGCTTCCCCGAAGCACCGGCGGAGGGGCAGGGCGTCTGGTGGTCGGCGCTCGAAATGGACCGCAACCTGCTCGCCGTGTCGCCGGACGGGCGGCCCGTCGGCACCGCCGGCGCGTACTCCTTCGAGCTGACCCTGCCCGGCCCGACGATCGCGCCCGCCGCCGGAGTGACGGCCGTCGGCGTGGTGCCCTCGCACCGACGCCGGGGCGTGCTCAGCGCGATGATGCGGCATCAGCTCACGGAGCTGCGGGAACGCGGCGAGTTCCTGTCCGTGCTGCTCGCCTCCGAGGCGCCCATCTACGGCCGGTTCGGCTACGGACCGGCGACCTGCACACAGCGGCTGACGGTGCCCCGCCACCGGGCCGCCCTCGCCCTGCCCCGGGCGCGGGGGACGGCCGACGCACCGGGTGACGGTGCGGGCAGCGGCTCGGTCGAGGTGCTACGGCGTGCCGAGTGCGGCGACCTCCTGGAAGAGGTCTACGACCGGTACCGCCGGGCCCAGCCCGGCGCGCTGTCCCGCCCGCACCGCTGGTGGAAGTCGGGCGCGGGACAGCCCCCGATCTCCCCGGCCCAGCGCTACATCGCCGTCCACCGCGACGCCGACGGCCTGCCGGACGGCTACGCCAGCTACGCGCTCGGCGAGCCCGGCACCCTGACCGTCGACGAGACCATCGCCGGCGACGATGCCGCCTTCACGGCCCTGGCCGGATTCCTCCTCGGTCACGACCTGGTCGATCAGGTGGTGTTCAAGCACTTCCCGCCCGGTCATCCCCTGCGCTGGCAGCTCGCGGACTTCCGCGCCGGCGAGGTGAGCGGCGACACCGACTGGCTCTGGGTGCGGCTGCTGGACGTACCGCGCGCCCTGACCGCGCGGGGCTGGCTCACGGACGGTGAACTGGTCCTGGACGTCGAGGACCCCTTCCTCGGCGAGCACGGCCGCCATCTGCTGACCGTCCGGGACGGCGAGGCCGACTGCGTCCCGACGGACCGGGACCCCGACCTCTCCCTGGACATACGCGACTTGGGCTCCCTCTACCTGGGCGGCACCACCCCGAGCACCCTCGTACGAGCCGGCCACATCCGGGCCCACCACCCGCGAGCGGCCCCCCACGCAGACACCCTCTTCCAAGCCGACCGCCCACCACACTGCCTGCACTGGTTCTGAGTTCAGACGAGCGGGAGACGCCCCACATCCCCGGTACGAGCGCCCAGATGAGCGGCCATGCGTCTGACGGCACCGGCGTTGTCCTCGAACAGCTGGGCCTGCATTCCGAACGCCTGGGCCGCCCGGACGTTCGCCGCGGCGTCGTCGATGAGGAGACAGTCCTCCGGCCGCACCCGAAGGCGTTCGCACACGGTGGCGAAGGCGTGCGGGTCCGGCTTCTCGACGCCGATCCCCTCGTGTGCCCGGTGGTCCGCGGGGGGCAGCGTCGCCCTTCTCTCCGGGGCGAGGTCAAGGACGCTCGAGATCTTGTGGCAGCCCCGTTGCATCAGGGAAGCTCCGGCGGACGGCGTCGGTTCGGTGGTGCTGCGGCCGTGGCGGCGTAGCGTCGGGGTGTACCGTGCCGGCCGGCATGGTGTGCCGGTCGACCGAGAGAGACCTGATGTCCCCGACGATCCGCAGGGCCGTGATCCCCGCCGCCGGACTCGGCTCCCGCCTGCTGCCCCTGACCAAAGCCATCCCCAAGGAGATGCTCCCGGTCGGCGACAAGCCGGTCGTCGAGCACACGGTGCGGGAGCTGGTGGACTCCGGGATCACCGACATCACCATCGTCGTCTCCGGCGGGAAGTCCCTGATCCAGGACCACTTCCGGCCCAACCCGGCCTTGGTGCAGCAGCTGCGGGCCGACGGCAGGACGGCGTACGCGGACGCCGTGGAGGAGGTCGCCGAGCTGGCCCGCGACGGCCACATCACCTACCTCGACCAGTACGGCCCGTACGGCAACGGCACCCCCGTCCTCAACGCCGCCCGTGCCTTCGGTGACGAGCCGGCCCTCGTCCTGTGGCCCGACGACGTGTTCGTCGCCGAGGTGCCGCGCGCCCAGCAGCTGATCCGCGCCTACGAGCAGACCGGCTGCCCCGTCCTGGCACTCATGCCGATGGCTCCCGCCGACTCCCGGCGCTACGGCGTGCCCATCGTCAAGGAGGACCTGGGGCAGGGCCAGCTGCGCATCACCGGCCTGGTGGAGAAGCCCGAGCCGGCCGACGCGCCCTCCGCGTTCGCGGCCATCGGCGGGTACGTCATCACCCCGGGCATCGTGGACGAACTGCGTGAGCAGACCCGCCGCTGGTACGAGGCCCGGGACAGCGGCCGCCCGGTCGGCGAGGTCTACCTGACCGACGCGATCAACGCGTACGCCGCCGGTCGCGCCGTCTACGGCCAGGTCATCCAGGGCACCTGGTACGACACCGGGAACCCCGCCGACTACCTCGTCGCCCAGATGGCCCACGCACTGGCCCACCCCCAGTACGGGCCCGTCCTGCGCGACCTGGTCCGGCGGCTCGACGCGGACGCCCGCACCGGCCCCGGCACCACCGCCTGAGCCACCCCGAGCGGCTCCTGTCCCGTGTGACGCCACTGCCCGGGCGGTTTTCCGTGCGTGCCGGGAAGTGGCGGAGCCGGAGAGTGGATCACGTGTCCTAGGCTCTGCGCGGAATCGGAGCGTGCAGTCTGGGAAGGCGGGGCGCCGTGCTCGCCGTAGCGGTCATCGCGGGAATCCTGTTCGTCTGGTCGCTGCTCGCGCACCGGCTCTCCCGGTGGAGCATCACCGCGCCCATCGCCATGATCGGGGCCGGCGTCGCACTCACCGCGGGGTCCGATCCGCCGCTGCACTTCGACTTCGACACGAAGGCGTTCGAGCACGCCGTCGAGGTCGTGCTCGCCCTGCTGCTGTTCGTCGACGCCGTAGAGGTCCCGCTGTCGGTCATCAGACGGGACAGGGGCCTGTACGTGCGGCTGCTGGGCATCGCGCTGCCGCTCACCCTCGGCGCCGCCTTCGCTGTCGGGTACCTGTTCTTCCCCGCTCAGCCCCTGTGGCTGCTCGCCGTCCTGGCGACCGTCGTCGTACCCCTGGACCTCGCGCCCACCGCGTCCGTGGTCCGCGACCGCCGGATCCCCGGCCGGCTGCGGGAGGTGCTGAACGTGGAGGGAGGACTCAACGACGGCATCCTCTCCCCGGTCTTCCTGCTGTGCATCACGGTGGGCGTCGAGGCACACGGAACGCACTCCGACTATGTCGACGCGCTGCTGACGGCGGTCGTCGCCTCCGCGTGGGCCGTCGGCACCGGCGTCGTCGTGGGCTGGACGAGCGGATGGCTGCTGGGCAAGTCCTGGCTGCACGGATGGACGCGCCCGACCGCCGTGCGGCTGGGCGTGTTCGCCGTGCCCGTCGCCGCGTACACCCTGTCCGGCGCTGTGGGCGGCAACGGCTTCGTGGCCTCCTTCGTGGCCGGAGTCAGCTTCGCACCGGCGATGCGGCACCTGCCGGAGACCGCGGTGGAGATGACCGACGACCTGGTCACCCTGCTGACCCTCGCGCTGTGGTTCATCTTCGGGCAGATCGTCAACGAGGTCTTCGGGGGCGACGTTCCCCTCGCCGTGGTGTTCTACGGACTCGTCGCCGTGGTGCTGGTGCGCCCGGTGCCCGTGCTGCTCTCCCTCACGGGCACGCGGATCGGGCTCGCCGACCGGCTGTTCCTCGGGTGGATGGGGCCGCGCGGGGTGACCTCGATCGTGTTCGGGGCGCTCGCCGTCGTCGAGCTCCCCACCCGTCAGGCGGATTTCATCGCCCCGGGGATGGTGATGACCGTCCTCGCCAGCATCGTGCTCCACGGGCTGAGCGCCGAACCGATCGCCCGCTTCTACGCCCGGCGAGGGCAGCCGGACGACCGCTGACCGCGTCCTCGCCTTGTTCACCGGGCTGTGACGGACGGCGCGTCGTGGAACCGGGCGAGTTGCCGCGACGGCTGTCGGCCTCCGGCGAGTCCGACGAGCAGGTGGGTCACAGTCAGGGTGGACAGGCCGTTGAATCCCGTGATCCACGGGGACGCCGCCAGGTAGATACCAGTCAGGAAGGCCAACGTGCCGACGGCCTGGCCCTGTGGTGTGCTGGTAGCGCGCTCGGCCATCTCATGGCGCTGACGCATCTCGACGATGTCCGGGTGCGTCTCCATTGGGGGCGTCGATGTCACGAGAGCGGCCCATGCGTATTCGCCGGTCACCAGGGAACCCTGTGTTGGGTGGTCCGTAGGAGCGCGTTTTCGTGAGGTGAAGCAGTACATGTCGACCACCCAGGCCCAGGTACTGATCGCACGCCGGGGAGGTGGTGCGTGATGTGCGGCCTGAGCGGAGAAATACGCTTCGACGGTGAACGGCCCGATCTCGCGGCCGTCCGGCGCATGAGTGACCAGCTCGCCGCCCGCGGCCCCGACGGCCAGGGAGTGTGGTCCCGCGGCCCCGTGGCGCTGGCCCACCGGCGACTGAAGATCATCGACCTGTCCGAGCTCGGCGCACAGCCGATGACGGACGCCGAACAGCAGGTCACCGGCGTCTTCAACGGATGCATCTACAACTACCGCGCGCTGCGCGAGGAACTGCTCGCCCTCGGGCACCGGTTCGAGTCGACCTCCGACACCGAGGTCATCCTGAAGGCGTACCGGCAGTGGGGGACCGACTGCGTCGACCACTTCCACGGGATGTTCGCCTTCGCGCTGGCCGAACACCGGACCGGCCGGCTGATCCTCGGGCGTGACCGGCTGGGCATCAAGCCGCTCTACCTGGCCGAGACACCAGGGCGCCTGCGGTTCGCCTCCTCGCTCCCGGCCCTGCTGGCGGCCGGCGACGTCGACACCTCGCTGGACCCCGTGGCGATACACCAGTACCTCAGCTGGCACGCGACCGTCGCGGCGCCCCACACCGTGCTGAACGGCGTGCGCAAGCTGCCGCCGGCCACCGTGCGGGTCGTCGAGCCGGACGGCAGCCACCGCGATCACCGCTACTGGCAGCCGTCGTACACCCGCCGTCCCGAACACGCGGACATGGGACCCGACGAGTGGCGGGACGCGGTACTCGACGCCCTGCGCACCGCCGTACGCCGGCGGATGGTCGCGGACGTGCCGGTCGGCGTCCTGCTCTCCGGCGGCCTGGACTCGAGCCTGATCGTCGCGCTGCTGGCCGACGAGGGACAGCGGGACCTGGCGACGTTCAGCGTGGGCTTCGAGTCGGAGGGCGGCACCGACGGGGACGAGTTCCCCTACTCCGATCTCATCGCCCGGGAGTTCGCCACCGATCACCACCGGCTGCGGGTGCCCTCCGAGCGTGTCTCGACGGCCCTCGACGGGGCGATCGCGGCGATGAGCGAGCCGATGATCAGCCATGACGTGGTCGCGTTCCACCTGCTGTCCGAACAGGTGGCCAAGGAGGTGAAGGTCGTCCAGAGCGGGCAGGGAGCGGACGAGGTCTTCGCCGGTTACCACTGGTATCCGCAGCTCGCCGCCGTCGACCGGGCCGGAGCGGCCGACCGGTACGCGGAGACCTACTTCGACCGTCCCCACGCCGACCTCGCCCGCATCCTGCAACCGGACATGCTTGCGCCCGACGACGTCTCCGGCCGCTTCGTCCGGGACCACATGGCGCAGCCCGGGGCGGACACGGCGCTCGACGCGGCGCTGCGCCTGGACACGCACGTGATGCTCGTCGACGATCCGGTGAAACGCGTCGACAACATGACCATGGACTGGGGCCTGGAGGCCCGCGTCCCCTTCCTGGACCACGAGCTGGTGGAACTGGCGGCCGCGTGCCCGCCGGAGCTGAAACTGGCCGACGGCGGCAAGGGCGTGCTGAAGGAAGCGGGCCGCAAACTGCTGCCCCACGACGTGATCGACCGGCCCAAGGGCTACTTCCCCGTCCCGGCGATCACCCATATGGCCGGGCCCGTCCTGGAACGCGTCCGGGAGACCCTCCAGGCTCCGGAGGCGCGGCGGCGCGGACTGTTCCAGGACGCGTACGTCGCCGAGCTGCTGGCGGCGCCCGAGGAACACCGGACCAAGCGCGGGGCGAACGCCCTGTGGCAGGTGGCCCTGCTGGAGACATGGCTTCAGACGCACGGAATATGACCGGCGAACGCAGCACGCCCGACGCGGTCGGCAGGCCCCCCGACGCGGTCGGCAGGCCTGCCCCGGACGACAACGGTACGGCGCTCGGCAGGCCCGCGCCGGACGACACCGGCGCGGCGAGGGGGTCCGGAGCCGCGCGCACCGGCGCGGCCGGCGGGTCCGGCAGGGCCGACACCGGCGCGGCGTCCGGGCCGCCCACGGACCGGTTGCGGAGGCGAGGCCCGAGCGGAGCCGCGGCGGATCAGGGTGGCCGCGGCCTCCCGCGCACCAGCCCGAACCCGGCCGGCCACGGCCTCCCGCGCACCACCCCGGACCCGACCGGCCACGGCCTCCCGCGCACCACCCCGGACCCGACCGGGCGCAGCTCCCCCCTGCCGGCCCCCGATCCGGCCGGGCGGCCCCTGCCGCAGCCCGCCCCGGACGCGACCGGGCCGGACCGCCGTCCGCGCACCGCACTCGACCGGGACGGGCCCGGCGTTCCGCAGGACACACCGGACCTGCCCGGGCGGGCTCCGCACGCCGTCCAGAACCCCGGCGGCGCCGGCCGCCTTCCGCATGCCGTGCTGGACCCGGACGGGCATGGTCTCCCACATGCCGTGCTGGATCCGGACGGGCGCGGTGTCCCGTATGCCGCCCCCGCCCACGTCCCCCTCACCGACGCCTCCGGCCCCCGCGAGGGGACGACGCGGCTCACTGCGCACGGCTGCTGGTACCCGTCGGCCGACCCCACCGGGACGCAGGTGGCCTTCATCTGCGACCGCGGCGGCGTGCCGCAGCTGTGGGCGGGTCCCGTCGACGGCGGCGACGTGCGGCTCCTCGACGCGGGCCCCGACCCGGTCCGCGAGGTGTCCTGGTCGCCAGACGGCCGCTGGATCGCCTACACCACCGCCCCCGGCGGCGGAGAGCACTCACGCGTGCTGTGCGTGCGCCCCGACGGCACCGACCGCCGCATCCTGGCCGGAGCCGAACCCGGCACCACGGCCTACCTCGGGTGCTGGGCGCACGACGGATCTGCGGTCGCCGTCACGGTGGCCGTTCCCACCGGCCCGCCCCTGGACACGGCCGTCCAGGCACCGGTCGAGTACAGCGGCGGCGGCCTGCCGGCCGGCTGGTCCGGCCGTGGCGGCGACGCCGTCCTGCTCGGACCGGCACCGCTCACCACGACGGAGCCGAGGCCGACGCCCCGCGACGAGACCCCGGCGGCCGCCGGGCCGCCGCCCACCGGCATCGCCGCCCTGCTCACCGGCGCGCCCCACGGCCGGGTCCCCACGGCGTACGACGATCCACGGCACGGCGGGTACGCGCCGGCGGCCGGGTCCGGCGACGGGCTGTCGGCGTATCTGATCGACCCCGACGGCCTGGCCGCCCCCGTCCTGCTGGCCACCGAGCAGGACGCGGCGACGCTGCGCGTGTGCGACCTCAGCCCCGACGGCGGTCTCGCGCTGCTGCGGCGCGGCCCGCGCGGACGGCGCGAGGCGGTCGTGGTGCGGACGACCGATCTCGCCACGACGTGCGTCGTCCCCGTGGCCGACGGCGATCCCTGGATCGGCCGGTTCTCTCCTCAGGCGGACACCCTCTGGCTGCGCAGCGACGCCGATCGCGAGTTCGCGGCCCTGATCGCCGCCCGGCTCGACGACGAGGGCCGTCCTCAGGGCTGGTCCGTCGTGGCGGAGCGACAGAGCAGCGAGCTGGAGCTGCTGGCCTTCGCCGACGACGGTCACACCGCCGTACTGGCCTGGAACGTCCGGGGCGCCAGCGAGACGGAGATCGTCGACCTGCCCGCATCGGGTGCGGCCGCGGGTGCCGTCGGCGCACCCCACCCCGTGTCGTTGCCGCACGAGGTGGTCACCCGCATCGTCGGCGCCGGCCCGGGACGGCTGGTGCTGGCCCTGTCCGGGTCGCAGCGCCGTCCCGGCGTGTGGTGGCTGTCCTCGGGGGTCGAACTGGTCCGCACGCCCTGGTCGTCGCGGGACGAGGACGCCGTGCCCCCCGGCCGTCCGCCGGTGCGGCCGGTGCCGGTGGGCGTGACCGCACGGGACGGCCTCGCGTTGCACGGCTGGTACTACCGGGCTCCGGGACGCGGCCCCGGCGAACCCGCCCCCTGTGTGATCCACCTGCACGGTGGCCCGGAGGAACAGGAACGTCCCGTCTTCAACCCGCTGTATCACGAGATCCTCGGGCGGGGGCTCGACATCTTCGCGCCCGATGTGCGCGGATCCTCCGGACACGGACGCTCGTTCGTGGACGCCGACCTGGGCCGGGGCCGGTTCGCCGCACTGGACGACGTCGCGGACTGCGCCGCCCACGCCGTACTGGCGGGCCCCGCCGATCCGGCCCGGCTGGCCGTGATGGGCCGCTCCTACGGCGGCTATCTCACGTTCGCCTCCCTCGTGTGGCACCCCGAGCTGTTCCGCACCGGCGTGGCGGTCTGCGGCATGTCCGACTTCGCGACCTTCTTCGAGGGCACCGAGCCGTGGATCGCGCAGTCAGCGGCGCACAAGTACGGGCATCCGGAGCGTGACAGCGAACTGCTGCGGGCGCTGTCGCCCATGACCCGGATCGACGCGCTGCGGGTTCCCGTGCTGGCCGTCCACGGGGAGCACGACACCAATGTGCCGCCGCGGGAGTCGGAGCAGTTCGTGCGGGCGGCGCGGGAACGCGGCCGGCCGGCCGAACTGCTCACTCTGCGCAACGAGGGGCACGACTTCCTGCGTGCCGACAACCGCCGCCTGTTCCGCCGCGCGGCCGCCGACTGGCTCCAGAGGCACCTCGTCGACGGACGGTGACGGGCCGCGACCCCTGTGTGCCGTTGCGCTGCGTCATCGGACAACGCGCGCTTCGAACGGGACCTTTGCATACTGCAAGAGCGGGTACCCGCGTGCTGCGGCGGCGGACAGCGGTCCGCGAGGCCCCACTGTGCGCGTGCGACGTTGCAGGAAGGCGGACACACCTGATGACCGACACCACCCCCGTCGATGCCTCAGCCCTGGACGTGACCGGCCTCGAGGCGGCGCTGCGGGACACCGTGGACGCCGAGGTGCGCTTCGACGCCGGGAGCAGAGGCGCCTACGTCACGGACGGCTCCAACTACCGTCAGGTACCGATCGGCGTCGTCGTCCCCCGGACCGTGGAGGCCGGCGCGCAGGCGGTCGAGGTGTGCGCGCGCTTCGGCGCACCCGTGCTCTCCCGCGGCGGCGGCACCAGCCTCGCCGGGCAGACCACCAACACCGCGGTGATCATCGACTGGACGAAGTACTGCCACCGCCTGATCTCGGTGGACCCCGACGCCCGCACCTGTGTGGTCGAACCGGGCATCGTCCTGGACGAACTCAACCGGCTGCTCTCCGACCACCGGCTGCAGTTCGGCCCCAAGCCCTCCACGCACAGCCACTGCGCGCTCGGCGGCATGATCGGCAACAACTCGTGCGGCGCGTCCGCGCAGGCCTACGGCAAGACGGTGGACAACGTCCGCCGGCTGGAGATCCTGACCTACGACGGACTGCGCATGTGGGTGGGGCCGACCTCGGAGGCGGAGCGGGCGCGGATCGCCGCCGAGGGCGGCCGCAAGGCCGAGATCTACGCCGGCCTCGACCGAGTCGCCACCGAGTACCTGGCCGACATCCGCCGCGGCTTCCCGAAGATCCCGCGCCGCGTCTCCGGGTACAACCTCGACTCCCTGCTGCCCGAGAACGGCTTCGACCTGGCCAAGGCCCTGGTCGGCAGCGAGGGCACCCTGGTCACCGTCCTGCGCGCGGAACTGGACCTCGTGCCCGTGCCGCCGTACAGGTCGCTGCTGGTCCTCGGCTACGACGACATCTGCGCCGCCGCCGACGACGTGTCCCACCTGCTCCAGCACTGCTCGCCCAGCCAGCTGGAGGCGCTGGACGGCCGGATGGCGCAGCTGATGCGGGAAGAGGGTGCCTATCTCGACTCCCTCAACATTCTCCCCGAGGGCGACAGCTGGCTGATGGTGCAGTTCAGCGGCGACAGCCCGGAGGACGTCGACGGGCAGGCGTACGCGCTGCTGCGTGCCGTCGGCCGTGACGAGAAGGACGCGCGGGTGGCGTTCTCCGACGACCCCGGGCGCGAGGAGAAGATGCTCAAGGCCCGCGAGGCCGGCCTCGGCGTCACCGCGCGTCCGCCGGACGGACGGGAGACCTGGGAGGGCTGGGAGGATTCCGCCGTACCGCCGGAGCGGCTCGGCGACTATCTGCGGGATCTGAAGGCGCTGTTCGAGGAGTTCGACTACGACCACCCGTCGCTGTACGGGCACTTCGGGCAGGGGTGCGTGCACACCCGCATCCCGTTCGGGCTGAAGACCGCCGAGGGCGTCGCCCGCTTCCGCCGTTTCGTGGAGCGGGCCGCCGACCTCGTCGCCTCCTACGACGGCTCCCTGTCGGGCGAGCACGGTGACGGCCAGTCCCGCGGCGAACTGTTGACCCGTATGTTCGGCGAACGGCTGGTGACCGCCTTCGGCGAGGTGAAGCGGCTGTTCGACCCGGACAACCGGATGAACCCCGGCAAGGTCGTCGACCCGAACCCGGTCGACGGGCAACTGCGCCTCGGCCCGACGTGGCGGCCCGACAACCCCGCGACGCACTTCCAGTATCCGGAGGACGAGCACTCCTTCACCCGCGCGGTGATGCGCTGCGTCGGCATCGGCAACTGCCGCAGCCACTCCGGCGGCGTGATGTGCCCGTCGTACCGGGCTACGCTGGAGGAGGAGCACTCCACCCGCGGGCGGGCCCGGCTGCTGTTCGAGATGCTCGACGGTCACGACGACTCGCTGATCACCGACGGCTGGCGCTCGACGGAGGTGAAGGACGCCCTCGATCTGTGCCTGGCCTGCAAGGGCTGCAAGTCGGACTGCCCGGTGAACGTGGACATGGCCACCTACAAGGCCGAGTTCCTCTCCCACCACTACGAGGGGCGTGTGCGGCCCGCCGCCCACTACTCCCTGGGCTGGCTGCCGCTGTGGGCGCGGCTGTCGCGCCTGGCCCCCGGCCTGGTCAACACCCTGCTGCGGGCGCCGGTGCTGTCCTCGCTGGGCAAGCGGCTCGCCGGGGTGGCCGAGGAGCGGCAGGCGCCGATGTTCGCGCATCAGTCCTTCCTGCAGTGGTGGCAGGAGCGCGGAGGGGAACAGCCCGACCCGGCCGATCCGCGCACGGTCGTGCTGTGGCCCGACACCTTCAGCACCTACTTCCACCCGTCCATCGCCATCTCCGCCGTGCGGGTCCTGGAGGACGCCGGATTCCGGGTCGCCGTGCCCACCGAGCCCGTCTGCTGCGGCCTGACCTGGATCTCCACCGGGCAGCTCGACGTCGCGGGCAAGGTGCTGCGGCGCACTCTGCAGGTGCTGCGGCCCTACATCGAGGCGGGCACCCCGGTCATCGGCCTCGAACCCTCCTGCACCGCGGTGTTCCGGGCCGACGCGGTCGAGCTGATGCCGGCCGACCAGGACGTCAAACGGCTCGCCGGACAGTTCCGCACCTTCGCCGAACAGCTGGTGCACCACGCACCGGACGGCTGGCGGCCGCCTCTCCTCGGCCGGCAGGCGACCGTGCAGACGCACTGCCACCAGCACGCCGTGATGAAGTTCGACGCCGACCGGGAACTGATGCGCCGCGCCGGCATCACCGCCGACGTCCTGGACGAGGGCTGCTGCGGCCTGGCCGGCAACTTCGGCTTCGAACGCGGCCATCACGAGGTCTCCATGGCCATCGCCGAGCAGGGCGTCCTGCCCGGGGTGCGGGCCGCGGCCCCCGGCAGCCTGGTGCTCGCCGACGGGTTCAGCTGCCGCACCCAGATCGAACAGGGCGACACCGACCGCCGGGCCCTGCACCTGGCCGAGGCGCTCGCCCTCGGCCTCGACGGGAACCTGCCGAGCCGGCAGCCCGAACGACTGGCGGCCCGGCCCGCGCCACCCTCCCGCACCGCCCGGTGGGCGGTCACCGCGGGCGTCTCGGCCCTCGCCGCGTCGGCCGCCACCGCCACCGTACGCACCGCCTACAAGCATCTGCGCGGCCGCTGACCGGCCCACCGGGCCGCGACCCGCGCACCGCGCGAACACTCTTCGGAAAGGTCCTCGAACATGTCGATGAAGGTCTCCGACCACATCCTCGAACGCCTGCGTGACTGGGGGGTGGAGCATGTCTTCGCCTACCCCGGCGACGGCATCAACGGCCTGCTCGCGGCCTGGGGGCGCGCCGACGACAACCCCCGCTTCATCCAGGCCCGCCACGAGGAGATGGCCGCCTTCGAGGCCGTCGGCTACGCCAAGTTCTCCGGCAAGGTCGGCGTCTGCGCGGCCACCTCCGGCCCCGGCGCGATCCACCTGCTCAACGGCCTGTACGACGCCAAGCTCGACCACGTCCCGGTCGTCGCGATCGTCGGCCAGACCAACCGCAGCGCCATGGGCGGCTCCTACCAGCAGGAGGTCGACCTGCTGAGCCTGTACAAGGACGTCGCCTCCGACTTCTGCGAGATGGTCACCGTCCCCGAGCAGCTGCCCAACGTGCTCGACCGCGCGATGCGCACCGCCATGGCGCGACGGTCCGTCACGGCCGTCATCATCCCCGCCGACGTGCAGGAACTGGACTACTCGCCGCCCGAGCACGCCTTCAAGATGGTCCCCTCCAGCCTCGGCATGCCCCACTACGCGCCGGTCCCGAGCGACGAGGACATCACGCGGGCCGCGGAGGTGCTCAACGCCGGCGAGAAGGTAGCCATCCTGGTCGGCCAGGGGGCCCGAGGCGCCCGTGAGGAGGTCATGGCGGTCGCCGAACGCCTCGGCGCGGGCGTCGCCAAGGCACTGCTCGGCAAGGACGCCCTGGACGACGACCTGCCCTACGTCACCGGCTCCATCGGACTGCTCGGCACCCGGCCGTCGTACGAGCTGATGACGGAGTGCGACACGCTCCTCGTCATCGGCTCCTCGTTCCCCTACACGCAGTTCCTGCCGGAGTTCGGGCAGGCGCGGGCCGTGCAGATCGACATCGACCCGCACATGGTCGGCATGCGCTACCCCTTCGAGGTCAACGTCGTCGGGGACGCCCGGGCAGCGCTGACCCGGCTGCTGCCGCTGCTCAAGGCGGGCAAGAACAAGGGCTGGCGCAAGAAGATCGAGAAGGACACCGCCCGCTGGTGGGAGGTCATGCAGCGGCGGGCCGAGGTCGACGCCGACCCGGTCAACCCCGAGTACGTGGCGCACGCCCTCAACGATCTGCTGCCCGACAACGTCATGCTCGCCTCCGACTCCGGCTCCGCCGCCAACTGGTATGCCCGCCACCTGAGGCTGCGCGGCGCCATGCGCGGCTCGCTCTCCGGCACCCTCGCCACGATGGGCCCGGGCGTGCCGTACGTCATCGGCGCCAAGTTCGCGCACGGCGACCGCCCGGCGATCGCGCTGGTCGGCGACGGCGCCATGCAGATGAACGGCATGGCCGAACTGATCACCATCGCCAAGTACTACGGCGAATGGGACGACCCGCGCCTGATCGTGGCCGTCCTCAACAACCAGGACCTCAACCAGGTCACCTGGGAGATGCGTGCCATGGCCGGCGCGCCGCAGTTCCTGCCCTCCCAGTCGATCCCCGACATCCCCTACGCCGACTTCGCCCGCATGATCGGCCTGCACGGCATCAGGATCGAGAAGCCCGACGACGTCCGGGGCGCCTGGGAGACCGCGCTGGCCGCCGACCGGCCGTGCGTCCTGGACTTCGTCACCGACCCGGCCGTCCCGCCGATCCCGCCGCACGCCACCCTCGACCAGATCGAGGCGGCGGCGACGTCGATCCTCAAGGGCGACAGTGACCGGACGGGCATGGTCCGCCAGGGCTTCAAGGCCAAGGTGCAGGAGTTCCTGCCCGGCGGCCGCCACCGCGAGGACCGGCCCGGCACCTGACAGCGGGAGAGAGCGACCGATGAGCACCACCACGCCCTTCCCTCCGCACGCGCTGCACGACTACGCGCTGCTGGCCGACGGGGAGCGCGGCGCACTGATCGGGCCCGACGGAGCCGTGAACTGGCTGTGCGCGCCGACCTGGCACGACGACGCCGTGTTCGCCTCCCTCATCGGCGGCGCCGGGGTTTATGCCGTGACCCCGCGCAGTCGGTGGGTGCCCGGCGGCTACTACGAGGAAGGCACGCTGATCTGGCGCAGCCGCTGGGTCACCACCGACGGCGTCGTCGAGTGCCGCGAGGCCCTGGCCTTCCCCGGCGACGCCGACCGGCTGGTGCTGCTGCGACGGCTGCGCGCCGTGCACGGCACCGCCCGCGTCAGGGTCGTCCTCGACCCGCGCGCCGACTACGGTCGCGCACCCCTGACGTCCGCCCACCGCTCCGACGACGGACTCTGGCACCTCACCACCGGCCGCTACCGGCTGCGCTGGCAGGGCGCTCCGTCGGCGGTCGCGGGCGCCGACGGCCTGCGCACCGAACTGCGGCTCGAGCCCGGCCGGACCCACGACCTGGTGCTGGAGTGCTCCGACGGGCCGCTGCCGCACGACCCTCCGGTGGCGGAGCGGGCCTGGGCCGACACGGAGCAAGCCTGGCGGCGGACCGTGCCCGGACTCGGACACACCGCCGCCCCCGATGACGCGCGCCGCTCCTACGCCGTACTGCGCGGTCTGACCTCCCACGGCGGCGGCATGGTCGCCGCCGCGACCACCAGCCTGCCCGAACGGGCCGAGGCCGGCCGCAACTACGACTACCGGTACGTCTGGATCCGCGACCAGGGCTACGCCGGGCAGGCGGCGGCCGCCGTCGGCGCCTTCGACCTCCTGGACCCCGCCGTCCGGTTCGTGGGCTCCCGTCTGCTCGCCGACGGCCCGCGCCTGGCACCCGCGTACACGGTGCACGGCGCGCCCGTCCCCGACCAGCGCGAGCTCGACCTGCCGGGCTACCCGGGCGGCTTCAGCCGCGTCGGCAACCACGTCGAGAAGCAGTTCCAGCTCGACTGCTTCGGCGAGGCGCTGCTGCTGTTCGCCGCCGCCGAACGCGGCGACCGTCTCGACGGCGACGGCTGGAAGGCCGCCGAGACCGCGGTCCGGGCCATCGCCGAGAGGTGGCGCGAGCCCGACGCCGGAATCTGGGAACTCGACGACCGGCCCTGGACGCACAGCCGCCTCACCTGCGTCGCCGGGCTGCGCGCCCTGGCCGCCGCCGCACCCGGCCGGCCCCTCGCCCGCACCTGTACGGACCTCGCCGACACCCTGTTCGCGGACACCGCGGCGACCAGCGTGCACCCCGACGGGCACTGGCAGCGCACCCCCGACGACCCCGCGGTCGACGCGGCCCTGCTGCTGCCCGCCCTGCGCGGCGCCCTCCCCGCCGGTGACCCGCGCACCCGCGCCACCCTGGCTGCCTGCCGCGCGCAGCTGACCGAGGACCACTTCATCTACCGGTTCCGCCACGACGACAGGCCGCTGGCGGCAGCCGAGGGCGCCTTCCTGCTGTGCGGCTTCCTCATGGCGCTGGCCGAGCAGCAGCAGGGCAACGCCGTCGAGGCGCACCGCTGGTTCGAACGCAACCGGGGCGCCTGCGGGGCCTCCGGGCTGTACGCGGAGGAGTTCGACATCGCCCAGCGGCAGTTGCGCGGCAACCTTCCCCAGGCGTTCGTCCACGCCCTGCTGCTGGAGACCGCCGCCCGCCTCACCCACGATCCCGCATCCCGCCAAGGAGGGAGCTGAACCCATGACCGAGACCGTCGTCATCACCGGCGCCAGCGCCGGCATAGGACGGGCCACCGCGCGCCTGTACGCCGGCCGCGGCGCCGACATCGTCCTCGTGGCCCGCGGCCGGGCCGGTCTGGACGCGGCCGCCGAGGAAGTCGAGTCCCTGGGCGGCCGGGCGCTGGTGCAGGAGACCGACGTGGCCGACCCGGACCAGGTGGAGGCCGCCGCCGCGGCCGCCGAGGAACGGTTCGGTCCCATCGACGTCTGGATCAACTGCGCGTTCAGCACCGTCTTCGCGCCGTTCGACGAGATCACCGCCGAGGAGTACCGGCGGGCCACCGAGGTGACCTACCTCGGCTTCGTCAACGGCACCCGGACCGCCCTGAAGCGGATGCTGCCCCGCGACCGCGGCACGATCGTGCAGGTCGGATCCGCGTTGGGGGAGCGGTCGGTGCCGCTGCAGTCGGTGTACTGCGGAGCCAAGCACGCCATCAACGGCTTCACCTCCTCGCTGCGCACCGAACTGCTGCACCGCGGCAGCAACGTCCACGTCACGATCGCGCAGATGCCGGCCGTCAACACCCCGCAGTTCTCGTGGGTGACCAGCAAGCTGTCCAAGCACCCCCAGCCGGTCCCGCCGATCTACCAGCCGGAGGTCGCCGCACGCGGTGTCGTGTACGCCGCCGACCACCCGCGCCGCAAGCAGTACTACGTCGGTGCCACGACCCTGGCCACCGTCTGGGCCAACCGCTTCTTCCCGGCGCTGCTCGACCGCTACCTGGCCCGCACCGGCTTCGACTCCCAGCAGACGGACGCGCGCCCGCCGACCGGCGT
The DNA here is from genome assembly GCF_055583185.1 of Streptomyces sp. NPDC104814. Classification (NCBI taxonomy): domain Bacteria; kingdom Bacillati; phylum Actinomycetota; class Actinomycetes; order Kitasatosporales; family Streptomycetaceae; genus Streptomyces; species Streptomyces sp. NPDC104814. Next base: position 1,710,662 of record NZ_JBVJOL010000001.1, read on the forward strand.
CAGCAACCTCTTCGAACCGGCGGACGCGGCGGCCGGCACCGACCACGGGGCGCACGGCATGTTCGACGACGAGTCGCACGGCCGGTCCTTCGAGGCCGCGCTGACCCGCCACCCGGCCGCGGTGGCCTCCGTGCTCGCTGTCGGCGCCGCGGTCACCGCGAAGGCCGCACTCGGCCGACGCGGCCGGTGAACGCCGTATCTCGTTCCCGCACCGCGAGGGAGGAGTGAGAGGCGATGTCCGAGGACCGGCCCGAGGTGCAGACGGACCGTTTCTCCAGGCCCGAGGCGGGCGAAGGGGGTCTGGACCGGGAGGCGGAGGAGGTCACCGTGGCCTTGATGGCCGCGTCACGGCTCATCGTCGCGCTCTCGGCACGAGCCCTCGCCTCGGTCGACGTGCCCCTCACGCTGCCGCAACTGCGCTCGCTGGTGACCCTGCGCACCCGGGGCCCGATCACCCTGACGAGCCTGGCGGCCGACCTGGGGGTCAACCCCTCCACGGCCCTGCGGATGGTCGAGCGCCTGGAGGCGCAGGACCTCATCGACCGCCGCGCCAATCCGGACAACCGCCGCGAGACCCTCCTCCAGCTGACCGCGAAGGCGCAGAAACTGGTCGACCGGGTCCTGCACCACCGGCGCACGGCGATCCGCGCCCTGGTGCAGCGGCTCCCCGGACAGGAACGCGCCGTCCTCGTCCCCGCTCTCACGGCCCTCACCGCCGCGGCCGACGCACTGGATCTCGGGCCCGAACCGTCGAGCGACACCGACCGGAGCGCCGGTTTACCCACGGTATGAGGTGGAGACCCGGGGCGTGGGCCTTCGCCGTGCCCGCGCAACGCCGACCTCCTCGACGCACGGGCGGTGCGAATGTTCACCGCCGACACGGGCAAACGGGAACGAACGGGTGCGCGGCTGCCGACCGGCCGCGTCGGGGAGGGGCGTGGTCGTGCGTATATGGCAGGAGAGCACAGAGGTGGGTCCGCGACCGGGACACATGTCGCCGCTGGGTGCCACCTTCGACGGCGCGGGGACGAACTTCGCCGTGTTCTCGGAAGTGGCGGAGCGGGTCGAGCTGTGTCTCTTCGACGAGGACGGCACCGAGGAGCGCGTCGCGCTCAAAGAGGTGGACGGCTTCGTCCACCACATCTACCTGCCGGACATCGGCCCGGGCCGGCGGTACGGGTTCCGCGTGCACGGGCCGTACCGGCCGGAGCGTGGTGAGCGCTGCAACCCGAGCAAGCTGCTGCTCGACCCGTACGCCAAGGCGATCGAGGGCGAAGTCGACTGGAACGAGGCGCTGTTCCCGTACCACTTCGGCGATGCCGGCCGGCGCAACGACCTGGACTCCGCGCCGTACGTCCCCAAGTCGGTCGTGGTGAACCCCTATTTCGACTGGGGCAGCGACCACCCGCCGCGGACCCCGTACAACGAGACGGTCGTCTACGAGGCCCATGTGAAGGGCATGACCCGGACCCACCCGGCGATACCGGAGGCGATGCGCGGCACGTACGCCGCGCTGGCGCACCCCGCGATGGTCGACTACTTCGTCAAGCTCGGCGTGACCGCGGTGGAACTGATGCCGGTCCACCAGTTCGTCCAGGACCACGCGCTGGTCGAGAAGGGCCTGTCGAACTACTGGGGGTACAACACCCTCGGCTTCTTCGCCCCGCACAACGCCTACTGCTCCTCCGGGCAGCGGGGCGAACAGGTGCAGGAGTTCCGGGCGATGGTCAAGGCGCTGCACGAGGCCGGCATCGAGGTCATCCTCGACGTCGTCTACAACCACACCGCCGAGGGCAACCACCTCGGCCCGGTGCTGTCGCTGCGGGGCCTGGACAACGCGGCGTACTACCGCCTGTCCGAACAGGACCCGCGCTACTACTGGGACACCACCGGTACCGGCAACAGCCTGCGGATGAACCACCCGCACACCCTCCAGCTGATCATGGACTCGCTGCGGTACTGGGTCACCGAGATGCACGTCGACGGCTTCCGCTTCGACCTCGCCGCCACCCTCGCCCGGCAGTTCCACGAGGTCGACCGGCTGTCGTCGTTCTTCGACCTCGTCCAGCAGGACCCGGTCATCTCCCAGGTCAAGCTCATCGCCGAACCGTGGGACGTCGGGGACGGCGGCTACCAGGTCGGCAACTTCCCGCCGCTGTGGACCGAGTGGAACGGCAAGTACCGTGACACCGTCCGCGACTTCTGGCGCGGTGAGGGCGGCACACTCGGGGAGTTCGCCTCCCGGCTGACCGGCTCCTCCGACCTCTACCAGAGCGACGGGCGCCGCCCCTACGCCTCGGTCAACTTCGTCACCGCCCACGACGGCTTCACCCTGCGCGACCTCGTGTCGTACAACGGCAAACACAACGAGGCCAACGGCGAGGACAACCGGGACGGGGAGAGCCACAACCGCTCCTGGAACTGCGGCGCGGAAGGCCCCAGCCGCGACCGCGGTGTCCTCGCCCTGCGCGCCCGCCAGCAGCGCAACCTGCTCGCCACCCTGCTGCTCTCCCAGGGCGTGCCCATGCTGCTGCACGGCGACGAACTCGGCCGCACCCAGCAGGGCAACAACAACGCCTACTGCCAGGACAACGAACTGACCTGGATCGACTGGTCGGACGCCATCGAGGGAAGCGAACTGCTCGACTTCACCCGCCGGCTGATCACCCTGCGCCGTGAGCACCCCGTCTTCCGCCGCCGGCGGTTCTTCAAGGGACGGGCTCCTCAGGGAACGCGTACGGAGGCGAAGGACATCGCCTGGTTCACGCCGGCCGGCCAGGAGATGACGGACCGGGACTGGGAGACCGGCTTCGCCCGGTCCTTGATGGTCCACCTCAACGGCAAGGCCATCACCGAACCCGACCTGCGGGGCCTGCGCGTGGAGGACGACTCGTTCCTCCTGCTGTTCAACGCCCACAGCCAGGCTCTCACCTTCACCCTGCCGGAGGACCTCGGTCCCTGGTGGGCGGTGGAGGTGGACACGGCCATTCCCTACGTCGAGTACCGGCCGCTGATCAAGGGCGGCAGCGACGTCGAGGTCGAAGCCCGCGCCATGTTCGTCCTGCGCGGCCACGAGCACGGCTGACCTGGCCACGACACGCGTCCGGCCCGTCGCCGAGGAGAAGGCGACGGGCCGGAGCGCGGTTTCTTCGGGGCGAGGTCAGGCGGCGAGCACCTGGCCGGTGGCGGCGGCTGTGGCCGCGCCGCGGCTCGCTCGCATCCGTTCCAGGAGCGCGTCGGCGGCGGCGAGAGCCTCGTCCACCGACCGGGTGCCGGTCATCACGCACAGGGTGTAGCCGGTGTCCTCGAGCTCCCGGCTGGAGCGGCCGGTGGGCTGCAGATCATGACGGAACCGGGCATCGGCGAAACGAGCCAGCACCGCACGCAGTTCCTTCTCCGCAGGCAGCAACACAGCGACACCCTCTCTGCACAGGCGAGCCGACACCGGCCCTCGCGACACGTGAACGCGCACCCTCGACTGCACGCCCGGAGGCCTACGGGAAGCACACGCTTGATCCGGTGAGACGTGTGCCCCGGCGGCATCACCGTATGCACCGCTCTTTCGGCGCTCCGCCGACCTCACACGCCCCGCCGCCGGCGCTGCGACGTCAGGGAGGTCCCTTGTCACCCATGGTCGGGGGCGGGGGACTGTCGAAGCGGACGGAGATCTTCTCGAACCCCTTGAAGGACTCCGTCGTCGCGTAGGAACGGTAGGCACGCAGGTCGCCCGTGGCGAGATGGACCCGATCGGTGAACGGGGTGAGCAGGCTGCGCGGCCACAGCCGCAGGGAGCGCACGGCGATGACCTCGGCCGCGGTGAGGTACACGACGGCGGCGAGGTAGATCCAGGCGAGCAGGCCGAGCACGATGCCGAACATGCCGTACGTCGCCGTGGTGCCGCGCAGCACGTGTCCGACGTAGTACGAGCCGCCCCACTGCAACGCCTGCCAGGCGCACGCGGCCCCCAGAGCCGGTCCGTACATCACCCGCCGCGGCAGATGGCGATGTGTCATCAGCCGGTAACTGACCAGCAGCAGGGCGGCGTTGACGACCACTCCGGCCGCGCCGATGGCGATCCGCAGGCCCAGTCCCAGGCGGGTGCCGAAGATGCCGGTGGCGGATTCCGCGGTCGACAGCGCCGTCGTCAGCACCAGACCGAGGGCGAGCAGGAGCAGGAAGGACAGGCTGTTCATCCGTGAGCGCAGCGGGTCGGGCCGGGCGTGGCGCGGTACGGCGAAGATCTTGTCCAGGGCGTGCTGCACGGCCTGGGCCACGCCCAGCGCGCCGTAGATGCTGCCGGCGACGCCGACCGCGACGGCGGCGCCGCTGCCGTGGAAGGAGTGGATGTTCTGGCCCAGCTGGTCGCCGATCACCGGGAACTCGCCGAGCGCCGAATGGAGCACCGAGTGCTGCAGGTCGGGGTTGCCGTGCAGGGCGGCGCTGAGGACGGCCACCAGGAACAGCAGGAGAGGGAAGAGCGAGACGAAGCCGTAGTACGCCAGCAGTGCGGCCAGGTAGGTGGCCTGGTCGTCGAAGAACTTGTACACGACGGCCAGCGGCATGCCCGCCCACCGGTGCCGTCGCTGATATCTGTCCAGCCGGGTCAGCACGTTCATGTGCGCTCCCACAACCCTCGGGGGCGAGTTCCGCCCCTCGGCGGACGCCCGCAGCATTCCGGTGCCCTACCGGACCGATCCCACACTGCCCGCACAAGGGCGTTTCGGATCATCCGCAGGTTTCCGGCCGCTCGATGCCGTCAGCGCCGGCGCGGCGGGCGGCGCAGCGGCAGCTCCAGGGCCAGCCGCAGCTGCGGCTCGAACAGACGGATCACCTCGTCGCGGCTCATCGAGCCGACGGGCTCGAGCCGCAGCAGATAGCGGGTGGTGATCAGACCCGCCAGCACGCTGGAGAACGCGGCCGCACGCCGCCGCGCGTGCGGTCCGCCGGCGAGTTCGGCGAGCCGCTCCACGATCTCGCCCTCCAGCGCCTCCTTGACCAGTGCCGCCACGGCGTCGTCCTGGAGGGCGCTCTGGAACATGGTGACCAGGGCCGGCCCGGACTCCGGGGCCTCCCATACGGCGGTGACCTGCCGCAGGACCCGCTCGGGGAAGGAGTCGCGGTCGCCCTCGCGCACCAGCCGGGCCACGAGCTCGGCAGGGTTGGCCGACAGGGCGAGGGCGGCTCCGAACAGGCCCTTCTTGGAACCGAAGTAGTAGCTCAGCAGGGCCAGGTCGACGTCCGCCTCGGCGGCGATGGACCGCATGGTGACCGACCGGTACCCGTGGTCGAGGAACCGCCGGCGGGCGACGGCCACGATCTTCCGGCGTGTGTCGGGTCGTCCCGGCCTGCGCCCCCGCTTGGGCCCTTCGTCGGTCATGGTCGAGATGCTAACCCCAGGAATTCATCACTTCGGCTCTCCTGCGACAGCTTCCGGTGCCCACGGTGCCGGGCGGAAACGAGCCGCATGGCAGCCTCGTGGTCACCTCGCAGGTCAGAGCCCTGACAGTGCGGGCACGACAGATGGCTGACACCCCGCCCTTGCGGATGGCGATTTCATCAGCCTGGTGCCACCGGCACCGTACGCCGAATCTGGTGGGGTATCCGAACGCACGGGTCCGGCCCCGGTCCGGCCCCGAGGAAAGCAGGAACGGCATGCCCTCTCCCCACGCCCCCGCTGCCCCGCCCGCGGTACGTCACCGTCCGGTGCTGGTCGTCACCTGTCTGGCCCTGGGCACCGTGGTCGCGGCCATGGCGTCCCTGAACGTGGCGCTGCCCGACCTCGCTCGGGACACACACGCCACACAGACCCAGCTGTCCTGGGTCATCGACGCCTACAGTCTCGTGTTCGCCTCGCTGCTGCTGCCTGCCGGTGCCCTCGGCGACCGGTTCGGCCGGCGCGGGGCGCTGCTCGCGGGCCTCGCCGTCTTCGGTGCGGGATCGGCGGCGGCCGTTTTCACCACCAGCCCCACCGCGCTCATCGGGCTGCGCGGCGTCCTCGGCCTGGGAGCCGCGCTGGTCATGCCGGCCACCCTGTCCACGATCACCAGCACGTTCCCGCGCGCCCAGCGGGCCCGCGCGGTGAGCGTCTGGGCGGCCGTCGCCGGAGCCTCCGCGCTGCTCGGCGTCTTCGCCACCGGAGCGCTGCTCGAACAGTGGTCGTGGCGGTCGGTGTTCTGGCTGAACGTGGCCCTTTCCCTCGCCGCGCTCGTGGGCACGCTGGTGTTCGTACCCGAGTCGGCCGAGGCCGGCCGGCCGAAGCTGGACGTGGGCGGCGCCGCCCTGACGGTCGTCGGCCTGGTCGCGCTCGTCTACTCGGTCATCGAGGCTCCCACGCGGGGCTGGGGCGACCCGGCGACCATCGGTGGCATCGGGCTGGGTCTGCTGATCCTGGCCGCCTTCGTGCTCTACGAACTGCGCCGCCAGAACCCGCTGCTCGACCCGCGCCTGTTCCGCAACCGGCCCTTCGCCGCGGGCTCCCTGTCGATCATGCTGCAGTTCTTCGTGTTCTTCGGCTTCATCTTCGTGATGATGCAGTACCTGCAACTGGTGCGGGGCGACAGCGCCCTCATGGCCGCGACGTCGATGATCCCCATGGCGCTGGCCATGGTGCCGGTCTCGCGCCTCACACCGCGCCTGGTGACCAGGTTCGGCTTCCGGGCCCCGTGGACCCTGGGTCTGGTGGCCGTCGCCGTCGGCATGGGCGTGCTGTGCCGGGTCGACGCGGACAGTTCCTACGGGCTGATCGCCGCCGGCCTGGTCGCTCTCGGTGCCGGAATGGGCCTCGCCATGACGCCGGCGACCACCGCCATCACCGACGCCCTGCCGCGGTCCCTGCAGAGCGTGGGCTCGGCCATGAACGATCTCTCCCGGGAAACTGGGCGGCGCCCTCGGCATCGCCGTCCTCGGCAGCATGCTGAGCGCCTCCTACCGTGGCCACCTCCACCTCGCCGGTGCTCCGGAACCGGTGGCCGAGGCCGCCCGGTCCTCGCTGGCCGCCGCCCATGCCATCGGCGGCCCCGTCGCCGCGCAGGCCCGCGGCGCGTTCATCGAGGGCATGCACGTCGCCCTGCTGGGCGCCGCCGTGGCAGCGGCCGTGGCCGCCGTCGCCGTCGCGCTGCTCATGAGGCGAGCAGGCCGCCCCGACGCTTCCGCGACCGCGACCGCCTCCGTCGGCGAGCCCCGTAGCCGAGCCGAAGCCTCCCGGAGCCTTACGCCCGGCAGGTGAGCGTTCTGGACGCAGGGACGGCACACGTGGCCCCGGCCGGTCGGACGGCCGGCCGGGGCCACGCCGAGCGCTCGGCGTGCGAGCGTGGACGGCAGGCGTCGTGTCAGGCCCGTCAGGCGGGTCCGGCGCGTCCGGCGTGTCAGGCGTCAGGCCGGTCAGGCCGGTCAGGCCGGTCAGGCGTAGAACCGGGACAGGCTCTGGAGTACGGCGGCCGGCTTGGCGCCGCCGTCGATCTCGATGGTGCCGTCCACCTGGACCTGTACTCCGCCGGGCACGTCCTCGACCGACGTCAGGCGCGCCGCCAGCCGGATCCGCGAGCCTGCCGTCACGGGCGCGGGGAAACGCACCTTGTTCAGGCCGTAGTTGACCTTCGTGGTCACGCCCTCGACCTGGAGCAGGTCCGTGAAGAGCGGAATGAAGAGGGACAGGGTCAGATATCCGTGCGCGACGGTCGCCCCGAAGGGGCCGTCCTTCGCCCGGGCCGGGTCGACATGGATCCACTGATGATCGTCCGTGGCGTCGGCGAAGGTGTCGATGCGCTCCTGGGTGACGTCGATCCACGCGCTGGTGCCGAGGTCGCTGCCGGCCAGCTTCCTGAGGGCGTCGAGGCCGGTGACGGTGATGCTCATGCGCCGTTCCTTTCGGGGTGGGGCTCGGGGAGGGAGCCGGGGGGAGAGCCGGGGACAGAGGCGCCGTACCGGTCGCGCACCCGGGACTTGAGGAGCTTTCCGGACGCCGTGCGGGGCAGTTCGCCCACGACGACGACGGACTTGGGGATCTTGTACTTGGCCAGGCGGCCGGTCAGCGAGGCGAGCATGTCGCCGGGGTCGAGCGGGACGCCGTCCCGGGGCACCACGACCGCCCGGGGCACCTCGCCCCAGGTGGCGTCGGGGACGCCGATGACGGCGGCCTCGGCCACACCCGGGTGGGCGAGGAGCAGGTCCTCGACCTCGGCCGGGTACACGTTCTCCCCACCGGAGATGATCATGTCTTTGATGCGGTCGACGACGTAGACGTAACCGTCCTCGTCGGTGTGGGCGGCGTCCCCGCTGCGGAACCAGCCCTCCGTGAAGGAGGCCGCCGTCTCCTCGGGCAGACCCCAGTACCCGGCCATGACGTTGGGCCCGCTCACCACGACCTCGCCCGTCTCGCCGGGGCCGGCCGGGGTGAGATCCGGCCGGACGACGCGGACGTCGCAGAAGAAGTGCGGCACCCCGGCGGAACCCGACTTGCTCAGCGCGTGCTCGGCGTCGAGCGAGAGCACGCCGGGGGAGGCCTCGGTCATCCCGTAGCCCTGGAGGAAGGTCAGTCCGCGTTCTTGGTAGGTGGTGAGGAGCGAGGTGGGGGCCGGGGCGCCACCGCAGGTCAGGAGACGCACGGTGGACAGGTCGGCGTCGGGCCAGCGCGGATGGCGGGCCAGCTGCTCGAACATGGTGGGCACCCCGAACATGAAGGTGATGCCCTCTTCCTCGATCACATCCAGGGTCGCCGCCGGTTCGAAGCGCTCGGTCAGGACGCAGGCGCCGCCCTTGAGCAGTACCGGCAGGGTGAGCATGTTCAGCGCCGCCGTGTGGAACAACGGCGCGGACACCAGGGCGCGTTCGCCGGCGGTCAGGTCGAAGTCGACGAGCACGTCGAAGGCGTTCCAGGTGAGGTTTCCGTGGGTGAGCACGGCGCCCTTGGGGCGGCCCGTCGTGCCGGAGGTGTACATGATGATGCAGGTGTCGTCGAGGGCGACGGGCTGGTCGATCGGTTCGTCGTCCCCGGACGCCAGCAACTCCTCGTACTGCGGTCCCACTTCCACGCGGACGCGTACCCCCGTGGTGTCCGGCAGGTCTTCGACCAGGGCGGCCGACGACGGCGCGTGGACGAGGAGCCGGGCTCCGGAGTCGGCGAGCTGGTAGGCGATCTCCGGCCCGGCGAGGCGGGTGTTGAGCGGGACGAAGACGGCACCGAGGGCACCGGCGGCGAACAGCGTCTCCAGATAGGAGGGATGGTTGGGGCCGAGGTAGGCGATCCGGTCGCCGCGCCGCACGCCCCGCGCGCGCAGGGCGTGCGCCAGGCGGGTGGTACGCCGGTACAGGCCGGCGTAGCTGATCCGGGTGCCGTCGTGGATCAGCGCGGTGCGGTGCGGGGACTTGCGCGCCCGGCGTGCGGGCCAGGAACCGAGTCCGGTGTTGCGCATCGTCGCGCCCCTTTACGGTGTCGTCAGCCCGAGCAGGCGGGCGGCGTTCTCCTTGAGGATCTTCGGCCGGACCTCGTCCTTGACCGGCAGCTCGGCGAAGTCGGCGAGCCAGCGGTCGGGGGTGAGGACGGGGAAGTCGGAGCCGAAGAGCACCTTGTCCTGCAGCAGCGTGTTGGCGTACTGCACGAGCTGCGGCGGGAAGTACTTCGGCGACCAGCCGGACAGGTCGATGTGCACGCCCGGCTTGTGCGTGGCGACGGCGAGCGCCTCGTCCTGCCAGGGGAAGGACGGGTGTGCCAGGATGATCTTCAGATGCGGGAAGTCCGCGGCCACGTCGTCCACATGGAGGGGGTTGGAGTACTTCAGCCGGATCCCTCCGCCGCCGGGCACACCGGCGCCGATGCCGGTCTGCCCGGTGTGGAACAGCGCGATGCTCCCCGTCTCCTCCATCACCTCGTACAGGCCGTAGGCCACCGAGCGGTCGTCCGGGAAGAAGCCCTGGATGCTGGGGTGGAACTTGAAGCCCTTGACCCCGTACTCCTCGACCAGGCGCCGGGCCTGCTGCACGCCCGCCCTGCCGCGGAAGGGGTCGATCGAGGCGAACGGGATCAGCACGTCCGCATGGGCGGCGGCGGCCTCGGCGACCTCCTCGTTGGGCACCGGTGGCGTGCCGGTGGCGGACTCGGCGTCCACCGTGAAGATCACCGCTGCCATCCGGCGCTCGCGATAGTAGGCGGCCGTCTCCTGAAGGGTGGGCTTCCGCTTGCCCGCCACCTTGAAGTAGGCGGCGGATGCGGCGTGCAGGTCCTCGTCCAGGGATGCCTGGCCCTTCGAGGAGACCTCGGCGTGGGTGTGGGCGTCGATCGCGGTGAGCTGTTCGAGGTCCATCAGGCCTCCGGCAGCCGGGGCGCGGGGATGCCGACCGTCTCGAGTGCGGCGCCGACCGAGGTGGGCCAGGTCTCGGCGAGGGCCTCGGGGCTCCAGCCGCCGTCGGCGTAGGCGGCGCGGACCTCCTGCGGATGCGACCACAGGGCGACCCTGTCGCCGCCGATGCCGATGCACTGGCCGGTCACCGAGCGGGCGTGCTCGGAGGCGAGGAAGGGGACCAGCGCAGCACAGTCCTCCGGGGTGCCGAAACCCTCGCCCGCGCGCAGGAAGGAGGGCAGCGCCTCGCCCTGCTTCAGTGCCTCGACGTACGGGGCGAAGGCGGGGATGGTCTCGGTCATGGCGGTGGCGGCGACCGGCACGATCGCGTTGACGGTGATCTGCGCGCGGGCCAGCTCCATCGACCAGGTGCGGGCCATCGCGGCGATACCGGCCTTGGCGGCGGCGTAGTTGGTCTGCCCGAAGTTGCCGCGCTGCCCGGCCGGGGAGCCGACCAGGATCAGGCTGCCGCCCTGGCCCTGCTCGCGCATGCGGACGGCTGCGGCGCGGGCACAGGTGAAAGTTCCCCTCAGATGCGTGGCGACGACGGCGTCGAAGTCGTCGTCGGTCATCTTCCACAGCACCTTGTCGCGCAGGATGCCCGCGTTGGTGACCAGCACGTCCAGCCGGCCGAACTCCTCGACGGCACGGTTCACCAGGCGGTCGGCGGCATCCGTCGTGCCGACGGCGGCGACCTCGGCGACGGCGGTGCCGCCCGCCTCGATGAGGGACTTGACGGCCTGTCCGGCGACGGCTTCGTCGATGTCGTTGACGACTACGGCGGCGCCGCGGGCGGCCAGGGCCCGGGCGTAGGCCAGGCCGAGGCCCCGGCCGCCGCCGGTGATGACGGCGACCTTGCCGGTGAGATCGATGGGGGGCATGAGCGGGTGCCTTTCAGTCGGAACGGCAGCCACCGGCGCCGCGACGCTGCGGCGCGGGCGAGGGTGGGGAGCGGCGTCGCGATCGAAGCCGTCGGTCGTACATGAAGCTATGGACAATCATTGTTCTCGTCAACAGTTGTGATCGACCTCTTTTTTCGGCAGTGTGGCGACGTGAGCGCGCCGTCGTCGGCCTGGTCGACGACGTCTCCGCCCCGGTACGGGACGTTGAATCTCCCCTTGGGGGAGTACGTACGGTCCACGCCGGTAGTGCAGCCGAACGAAGGAGTCGATGATGACGACATTCCTGCTGGTTCCCGGTCTGTGGATGGGTGGCTGGGCGTGGGAGGCCGTGGCCGCCGACCTGTCCGCACGGGGGCACCGGGCGATCGCGGTGACGCTTCCCGGTCTCGGGGACCGGGCAGGTGAGGGGGGTGCGGGGATCGGACTCGCCGACCACGCCGACGCGCTGGCCGAGCTGCTCGCGGCGCAGCAGCAGGAGGTGGTGCTGGTGGCGCACAGTTACGCCGCCTTCCCCGCGGTCGCCGCGGTCGACCGGCTGCCCGAGAAGGTCGGGCGGTTGGTGTTCGTGGACACCGGCGCGCCCGAGTCCGGGGAGTCGGTGGTCACCCAGATGCCGCATCTGCTGGACATCGTCTCCGACGGCGTCCTGCCGGTGCCGGGCGGGATCGACCCGGTGCACGGTGTGCCGGAGGCCGAGCTGGAACGCTACCGTCGTCTGGCCACGCCGCATCCCGCGCGCACCGTCACCGAGCCGGCCACGCTGACCGGGGCCTGGCTGAAGGTGCCGACCACCGGCGTCTTCTGCCTGGCGGGTGGCCTGAGCCTGGAGATGGTCCGTTCCCTGCACGCCACCGGCCACCCCCGATTCGCGAAGCTCGCCGAGCCCGGGGTGACCTTCTTCGAGATGGCCACCGGCCATTGGCCGATGCTCTCCGCACCGGCCGAACTCGCCGACGTACTGGTGCGTGCCGCCGCCGGGGAGGGCGAGGGGCTGCTGCAGAACGCCTAGTGGGTGTGCAGAACGCCTAGGGGGTGTCTCGGCGCGCCTCGATCGCACGGGCGGGCGCTGGTGGAGTATCGAGGGCGGGCGGCCCCGGGACGGGCCGTCCGCTCCTGCCTCACCGTGTATGGAGGTCCGGTGACGAACTCGTTCGGTATGAGGGCGGTGGCGCTGTGAGCGCTGCCGGGGACCCGGGCGGTGGCCGCTACGGCGAGGCCGTCTTCCGCCCCGATCAGAGGGGCGAGGGCGAGCGCATCGACTACGGCGCACTCGCCTACGACGACATCACCCTGGCGCGACTGAAGGCCCTCGGAGTGGGCCCGGGGTGGCGCTGCCTGGACGTGGGCGCGGGCACCGGCACCGTGTCGCGCCGGCTGCTCGAGGAGTGCGGAGTGACGAGTGTGGTCGCCGTGGACCGCGACCCACGCTTTCTCGCCGAGCGGCCCGTACCCGGCCTCGACGTACGCCAGGCCGACGTCACCACAGAGGGTTTCGTCTCGGGGCGGTTCCGGCTCGTCCATGCCCGCTTCGTGCTGATGCACCTGCCCGAGCACCGCCGTCTGGTCACAGCTCTGGCCGAACTCGTCGAACCGGGCGGCGTGCTGGTCCTCAGCGACGCCGTCGACCTGACGAGCGACCGTGCGCCGAGCACGCCGTACACCGCGGTGATGCGGGCGATGTGGCAGGGGCTGAGGGACACCATCGGCACGGACGTCTCCTGGGTGCCGTCCTATCCGCAGCTGCTGCGGGAGGCCGGACTCCGGCCCGTGGCCGCCGAGATGCATGTGCCTCCGCTGCTGCCCGGCAGCCCCATCAGCCGGTTCTGGGCGGACACATGGGAGCGGAGCCGAGCGGCGATGCTCGCCACCGGGCTGGTCGACACGGCTGCTGTCGATGAGGCGGTCCGGTACCTGGACTCCGAGGAATGCGCCGCGCTGTCGGCCGGAATGCTCACGGTGTGGGGTCGCAAACCGGGCGAGACCGCCACGGCTGACCTGCGGTGACAGCCGGCCCGGCGGCATCGTCGCGCGCGGGCTGCCGCTTGCTGCCCAGCAGGGACCGGCGGCGTTGTCGGTGCGGCGTGGCACCATCGGGCCATGAGTGAGGAGCCGATCAACTGGTCCGCGTTTCTGGGACGTTGGCAGGAGGAGTGGATTCCGCGCGCCGACGGGAACGCCGAGGACGCGGGTGACGGACAGGCCTTCGCGCCCCTGGGCAGGCCCGGGGCGGACCCGGCGGCGGTCGCCGCGGCCGAGGAGAGGCTCGGACGCCGACTCCCGCCCTCGTACCGGGAGTTCCTCGCCGTGAGCGATGGATGGCATGTGGAGCAGTCGGCGGGGATCCACCACCTCGGTGGCACCACGGAGATCGACTGGTTCCGGGACCCGTACGACTTGACCCCGCTGTACGAGGAGAACCTGGGCGACGCCCCGCGCACGGAGGATGTCCTGCTGGCCGGGATGTGGCGACGGGCACTGCGGCTCGAGACGGACTCCGACATGTCCCACGCCCTGCTCGACCCGGGAGACACCGACCAGGACGGTGAGTGGGCGCTCTACGTCCACAAGGGCTGGAGCGGCGAAATGCCGGACCGCTACCCCTCGTTCCGCGCCTACATGGAGGCGATGTACCGCGGTTTCCACGCCGACCGGGCCGCCGTCCCCGGGTTCGTCAACGCGACCACGCGCACCCAGGACGCCCGGGTCGACGAGGCCCGCCTGCTGGCGCTGCGCGGACGCCACGAGGAAGCCCTGCCCCTGCTCGAGGAGGCGTTCTCCTTCGGCCGGCCGCTCAGCGCGGACATGCTGACCCAGCTCCGGCATCTGCTGACTCCGGGCAGCACCCCGAGCTACGGCACCCTGGTGGCCGACCCGCGCTACCTGCCCGAGCTGCTGCCGCTGGAGGCGATGACACCGGCGAGCGGCGGATGGCGCCCGGGCGGGGACGACCACTGGCTCGGAATGATGACGGCCCGCGGCGTGTCCCGGACGACCGCCGAGGCCGTGCTCGGCACGGTGCGGGACGGCACCTACCGCTACGCACCCGCGGGACCGTGGGGCCGGGCCGTCGCCGAGGCCCGTGAGTCGGCCCGCTGGGGGGCCACCGACGCCGCCTGGCGGACGCTGCGCGCCGCGCTTCCCCACTGGGAGGCGCCCGGGCCGGCGCTGATCGCCCCGATCGGCCTGCTCGCCGATCCGGTCCTGGGCCCGCTGGTCACCCCCGAGCGCGGGCGGGAGATCCTCGCGACACCGCGGGCCGGACAGACGGGCCCTGCTCCGGAGCCGGTGCCGGATCTCGACCCGCCGGGCCTGCACTGGCTGACCGAGCCCGCCCTGTACGGGCAGCCGCTCGACGGATACCGCTGTATCTGGGTCGAAGGCGTCGAGCCGGCCGGCCTGCCCGCCCTGATCGGTGAGGAAGGCGCCGAGCTGAGCGCTCCCGTGAACCTGTACACGGCGCTCCGCCGTCGCCGGCCCGGCGAGCGGGAGGGCGTGGAGTGGTGGGAGGACCGGGCCGTGGTCGCCGTGGGCCGCAGCTCCGAGAAGTGGGCCTTCGCCTTCGACGGCTACTCCGCCCACCGCGTTAATCAGCTGTTCGAGTCCCCGGCAGCGGCCGCGTCCTCCTTCGGCCGTGCCGTGGTGGTGTGGCGCGATCCGAAGAGTGCCTTCCCGGACAAGCACCCGGCCGCGTTCCATCTGTCGGTGGCCGAACGGGGTGCGGAGCTCTACGCGTTCACCGTGCGGGGGACGGAGGTCCAGCGCTCCGGTGCGATACCCGAAGCCCTGGACCCTGCACGCCTGTTCCGCCCGCAGGACACCGAACCGGTCCGCGAGCAGCGGATGCTGGCGGCCCTGCACCACGAACTGGGCCTGTCGCTGCCCCGTTTCGCGCTCACCCGGGGCAGACTCGGTACCTTCACCACCCGGTCCTGGACCCGTGCTCCCCACGCGGGTGAGGGGTATGCCCACCTCACCTTCAGCGTCGCGCGGCACAGGCCCTGACCCGGACGGAGCCGCTGCCGCCCTGACACGGCCCACCCGCACCCGCCCTGACACGGGCGGACCCGCATCCATCCTTCCCTGGCGCCGGACCACATCGTCCGGACAGGGACGGTGGCGGCGCGCCACCACTGCGCCTTCTGGAACACCCTCGGGTGACCCCGGACGCGACCGCTGTGAGCCAAGGGAGCGCGGCCGGCGGACCGTATGCCGCAGGCCGCGAACCGACGAGGAACCCACCACACGAATTCCAGGGGGACAGGCATGAACGAAGCCGTCGCCAGGCGTCTGGCAGGCCTGGCCGGCATCGCCGCCGCAGCGGCCTTCATCGTCGAAGTGCCCCTGTACTTCCTCTACTCGGGCCCGCCCCCGGACTCCAACGTCCTGGCCAGGCTGGCTCGCGCTCTTCCTGACCGCCGTGGGCTGCGCCCTCTCTCGCACCGGCCCGCTGCCACGCTGGACCGGCCGCTCCGCCTTCGTCCTCGCCGGGGTCAACCTGGCCTTCGTGCCGTCCCTGTTCCTCGGCAACACGCCCGCGCACTTCTACGCGGCGAACGGCTGGGGTACGACCGCCCTCATGGGGGTGCTCGGCTACTGGATGCTCGCCCTGGGCATCTCCACCGTCCGCAGCGCCACCCGGCACGCGCCCACCGGCTCACCGGACCTTCACCGGACAGCGGGGAACGCAGGCTGAGGTGACCGGGGTCACACGCGGCCATGTCACAGGGCGCCGGGCCACCTCGTCCCAAGGGTGTAGCCACGGACGACCACGGAGGAACACGATGGACGCGCGACTGAACTACTTCGCAGACCCGACCGTCGGCAAGGCCCTCAAGCACTTCATGTCGGCGGGCAAGGCCCTGAAGGACTCCCCGCTGCCCGCCGCGACCCAGGAGCTGGTGGCGCTGCGCGTGAGCCAGATCAACGGCTGCGCGGTCTGCATCGACATGCACACCAAGGAGGCGACCGCCGCGGGGGAGACCCCCGTCCGGCTGCACCTGGTGGCGGCGTGGCGGGAGGCCACGGTCTTCACCGAGGCCGAGCGCGTCGCGCTGGAGCTGGCCGAGCAGGGCACCCGGGTCGCGGACGGGGCCGGCGGGGTCGGCGACGGCCTCTGGGCGCGTGCCGCTGAACACTACGACGAGCAACAGCTCACCGCACTGGTGTTCCTCGTGTCCTTCATGAACTCGGTGAACCGGCTGAACATCCTCGCCCAGCAGCCGGCGGGCGACTACGAGGCCGGGCAGTTCCACTGACCGGCAACCGGCCATGGGTGTTCGGCGGCCGGTAAGGGCAACGTGCGTTCCGCGTCCGGCGTGCGGGGCTCGTCCGGGAGCCCCGCGGCCTTGCCACGCACCGCCGCACGACCGGATGATCAAGACCAGAAGACGCCGGCGCCGACCAGCAGGCCGGGCAGAAGCATCGCAGGGGGAGCCGTGAACAAGGTCGAGGAGTTCGAGGAGCTGCGGCCGCTGCTGTTCTCGATCGCCTACCGGATTCTGGGCAGCGTGGGTGAGGCCGAGGACGCGGTACAGGAGACTTGGCTGCGCTTCGACGGCTCGTCGACCCGGCCGACGTCGACCAAGGCCTTCCTCTCGGCCACGGTGACGCGGATCTCGATCGACGTCCTGCGTTCCGCACGGGTGAGGCGGGAGAAGTACGTCGGGCCGTGGTTCCCCGAGCCGCTGCTCGCCGATCCCTACCAGGATCCGGCACGCTCGGCGGAGCTGGCGGACTCGGTGTCGATGGCGGCGCTGCTGCTTCTGGAACGGCTCAGCCCGCTCGAGCGGTCGGTGTTCGTGCTGCGGGAGGTGTTCGGCTTCGGCTTCGACGAGATCGCCGCGGCGGTCGGCCGGTCGGAGGCCGCTTGCCGGCAACTGCTGGTACGGGCGCGGCGGCACATGCGGGCCGGACGGCCACGATTCGAAGCGGACCGCCAGGAGCGGCAGGAGCTGGCGGCGCGTTTCTTCGACGCCCTTCGCGAGGGCGATGTCGTCGGCCTGCGGGATCTCCTCGCCGCCGATGTGTCGATGGTCGGGGACGGCGGCGGCAAGGCCCCCCAGCTGGCCCGTGCCGTCGTCGGTGCAGAGAACGTGGCCCGGCTGCTCGCCGCCGTCGTCCCCCTCCTGGCCCGGGTCGACGTGGGCTTCGAGCTGCACGAGGTCAACGGCCAGCCGGGGGCGATCTTCCGCGACCGGGACGGCAAGGTGCTCCACGTGCTGGCCCTGGAGGTGCTCGGCGGACAGATCCAGACCATCCGCTCCGTGATCAACCCCGACAAGCTGAGCCATCTCGGGCCGGTCGCCGACGCCTGGGCCATCGACCGCGAGGTGAAGCAGGCCCGCCACCGGACGGCGTAGGCCCAGGTCGAGCGGCATCCGTGTCCCGCAGCGCTACGCGGCGTGACCGATGCACACGGTCTGCGAGGCAGTATTTACGCAGAAATTCATGTTGATGTCTGGATTGTCCTGGTGGGTGTGCCAGGTGAGGGGAGCGGGTACGCGCGCCGTCTGACCGCGTCCGGACCACTGCTGAGGTCGACGTCATCCGGTGTTCCGCCGGGACGGACAGGGCGACGCGGGCTCGGCAAGGAGGAGAGATCATGCAGATGACGCGACGGATGGCCATCGTCGGTGCTTCCACCGCTCTCGCCGCGGCCGCCGTGGGTATCGGCACCGGTCCCGCGACAGCGGCCACGCTTGGGACGCCCGCCCACCACACGGTGCCCGCCCCGGCCGGCACGCCGCACACCGCCGACCGCCACCCTGCCGCCCGGCAGCCCACGGACCCGTGGATCGAGGACCAGCTGGCGACCTTCTACCCGTCGTCCGCTCACCGGCTCGCCGTGTTCGACCCGTGGGTCAAGGACCAGCTCGCGCTGTTCGAGAAGGGCAGCCGGTGACCCGTCCGGACTGTTCGAGAACGGGCAACCGGTGACCGGGTACGACGACCGCGAGGCACAGTCCGCGTCAGCCGGCGTCCCCGGAGCCGGCCCCCGGCCGTCGCGCACGGCGTCGCTCGAGGAGGTAGGTCGCGGTGAGCGCGACCGCGCGGTCCTTGTCCTGTGACAGTGCCGCGAGGGCACGCGATGTCCTGGCACCCGGGATGTCCGCGAGCGCCTGCGTCAGCCGTCCGCGTGCGGCCGCTCCCACGGTGTCGTCGGCCAGGCGGTCGAGGAGCCCGGTGGCGATGTGATCCGCCGCCTCGGGGTCACCGGCCAGCGTGCTCAGCGCATCCGCCGCGTCGGTGTCGTTGCTCCCGTCGACGATCATGCCGATCAGAGTCGGGACCGCGTCGGCCACTCCGCGCGCGCCGAGCGCCAGGGCCGCGTAGCCGGACACGACGGTGTCCGGGTTGCCGAGCGCGTGCCGCAGCAGTGCGGTCGCCTCACCGTCCGGAAACTCGGCGACGGACTGCACGGCACGTTTGCGTACCTCGGCAAGGGGCGAGCCGAGACCCCGCGCCAGCAGTTCCAGGCCGTCCCCGCCCGACTGCGCCAGCGCCCAGCGCAGGGCTCCGGCGACGTTCGGGTCGGACTCGCGCAGCACCGCCTCGACCAGCGCTTCCACCGGCACGGGGCTCTCCGCGACCGCGGCCAGCGCCGCCCGCTGCCGCGCCCCCGCGTTCTTCGACCCCAATGCCTGGAGGAGCGCCACGGTGTGCAGGACGTCCTCCCAGTCCCCTGGATCAGCGGCACCGATCCGGCGCAGTCGGGTGAGCAGATCCCTCTCCGCCGCGATGCGGTCCTGCGTCTGCCGGATCAGGTCGTCCACGAGCTCACCTGGTGCGAAGCCCGGGTCGTCGAGCGCACGCCCGACGTCGCGCAGCGACAGCCCCAATGACCGCAGGCTCTCGATGTGAAAGATCCGGCGGATGTCGTCGCCGGCGTACTCCCGGTAGCCGGAGCCGGTACGGCCCGTCGGCCGCACCAGGCCGAGCGATTCGTAATGCCTGAGCATGCGGGCGCTGACCCCGGACCGTCGCGCGACCTCACCGATCAGCACTGCCTACCGCCCCTCGTGTCATGCCCCGCCGAGCGCCACGACGCGCTTCGCCTCCTCGATCGCGAACCCGAACCCGGCGTCGGGGTCGCGCCACAGCCGCTGCGTGGCGATCGCGTGTGCGCGCACCCGAGGGTCGGGATCCGTCGTCGCGGCGGCCACCACCGGCAGCATCACCTCCCCGAGCGCGATCAGCGCCCGGCTGAGACTCAGCTGCGTCTCGTGTCCGCCGCGCCCCAGTTGTGCCGCCAACACTACGGCCAGCTCGTGCTCCTCCCCGTCGGGCACGAGGACGACCGCCGCCCGCCAGGCGCTCCGGGCGACCTCGTCGTCCGCGTCGGACAGCAGTGCGGGGGTGACCGCGGGCCACGCCTGCCGGTCCCCGATCTTGGACAGTGTGTGCAACGCCTGGCTGCGTGCCTGCGCATGTGCCGAGCGGACCTCGCCGACCAGCAACGGGACGGTCAGCGAAGCCGGGTGGCGAGTGAGTGCCCACGTCAGCATCTCGCGTACGGGGAACTCCGGCTCGATCGCGCATCGTTCGACGAGCTTGCCGATGAAGGCCGGGTCGGGGGCCGTGCCGACCGCCAGCGCCGACCGCAGCCGGACCGACGAGTCGGCGTGTTCGAGCCCTTGTAGGGCTCTTCGTGTGGTGTTCTCTTCCGGCATGGTCATGGGACCACCTCCTCGGCCACAGTGAAGGGCTTGTCACTGTGTCAAGGTCAAGCGGCGACCTGCCGAGACGGCTCACCTCGTCCGTGGTGGCCCAGTCATGGCCGGTCCCTTCGGGCCGGGTGGGCGGTTCAGCGGCTCGCCGCGACCGCTTCCAGCAGGATGTCGGCGACCCGCGCGGGCTGCTGGACGGGGAAGAGGTGGCCCGACTCGGGCACGGTCACGGTGGTCACGTGCGGGCAGGCTTCAAGGCCCCGCTGCTCGCCTTGGGTGAGGCCGATCTCGTCGTGCTCACCGCGCACCACCCAGGCCGGGACGCCGGCCTCGCACAGCCGGGGCACCAAAGAGGGGTACCGGTCCAGATATCTGTAGTACTCGCGGACCATCCGCCGGCAGACGGCCGGGTCGTTGTGGGCCATCGCCCGTTCCATGACCGCCCCTTGGTGGGGCGGCAGGCTGCCGCGCACGGCCCGGGGCACCGTCTTGAGCATGCCGCTCCAGGCGAGGATGCCCAGCCCCGGCACCCGGCCGACCGTGTTCAGCACGGTCAGCGCCTTTGCCTCGTCGCCGCGGGAGAAGGTGGGTGACAGCAGCACCAAGGGGCCGGTGAACAGGCCGGCGGCCGCCATTTCCAGCGCCACATTGGCGCCCAGGCTGTGGCCCGCGACGACGTCGCAGCGCTCGCGGGCGGTGATACCGGCGAGGAGGCGGGCGTAGTTCTCCATGCTGACGTCGTCGGGGGCTTGGGTGTGCCCGAAGCCGGGCTGGGTCACGGCCACCAGGCGAATGTCCGCCAGGGCCTTCTCGGCCATGAGGTCCGTGTAGGCCTCGGTGGTGCACATGCCGCCGGGAATCAGCAGGATGCCGTGGGCGGACTCCGCAGGCCCCGCCCGGCGTATGTCCCAGGTGACGCTCACATCTCCCAGGCTGCCAGAGGTACGCCGACCGCGCATGCAGGACGGCCGGCCGCCGGTGACCGGTGCGTACGTGCGTCGCCGAAAGGGTCCTCTGACGTGGCCGGCAGGCGGCCCAGCGCGTTGCCGCGAGGATGCTGTCAGGCGGTGGCGTAGTCGGACAGGGCAGGTTCCAGCAGGGCGAAGGCCCGGGCGGCTTCGGCGCCGATGGTCTCGGCGATCCGGTCGTTGGGCTGCCCGTCCAGCGTGAGTTCCTGGATGCGGTGGAACAGCACGCGGTGGACGGCGCCCAGCAGCCCGGCCGCGGTCCGGACGGTGATGTCGTCGGGCTCGGCACCGGTGGTCTCGGCGAGGGCCTGCGCGAGGTGCCGTTCACGCCGGTCGTGGAGGCCACGCAGACAGGTGCTCAGAGTGGGACTGCCGGCGACCATGCGCGCGAAGTCTGGGCCGGAGAACCCGGCGACCGGATCCTGCGCGGCGACGGCGTCGGCGAACGCGCGGCGCAGCGCGGCCAGGGCGGATTCCCCCGCCTGCCGGGCGGCGACCGTCCGCGCCAGAGAGGTCGCGAACTCCTCCTGGTGGTCCAGGGCGAGGTCTTCCTTGCGGGCGAAGTAGTTCGTGACGGTCTTCTTGGCCACGCGGGCGGCGTCGGCGATCTCGGCGATCGTCGTCTGCTCGAAACCCCGGGTGATGAAGAGACGGGTCGCGTGGTCGGAGATGAGCTGCCGGGTCTCCTGCTTCTTCTCCGCGCGCAGCCCGCCGGACGGGCTGGTCGTCTGCGTAACCATGAGCGTGATCTTACTCTCGTCGTAATTTTACGTTGACGGGTATTGACTGCTCGGCAACTTTACGTCCGTAGTAAGTTTGCTCCCGTAGAACCATTGATGACCCAGGGAGCTCTCTGTGCAGTTCACCACCTCCACCGTCGCGCTCACCGTCGACGACGTGGCCGCGTCCCGGGAGTTCTTCACCGCTCATCTGGGCTATACGGTCCGTCAGGCCGCCGACGGCTTCGCGTCCCTCACACACGGCGACGCGGTCGATGTCGTCCTGCTCGCCCGCGGCCTGGAAGTGCTGCCGCCCGACCAGCGCGACCAGCACGCCGCCGGTCTGGTCCTGGCCTTCACCGTCGCCTCCGGTCTGGAGGAGCGCGAGAAGGAACTGCGCGACGCCGGTGTCCCGATCACCATGCCGCTGCGTCAGGAACCCTGGGGCGAGCGGCTGTTCCAGATCACCGACCCGAACGGGGTGATCGTCCAGTTCGTCGAATGGGTCGCTGCCGATCACGCCTGACGTATGCTGCCGGTCCCGCCTGACGTCACACGGCCCTTCCCGTCCGGGGCGCGGCATGCGGTGCGGCGGTCTCGGGCAGCGCCGGGGTTTCGATGCGCCAGGCGATGCGCTCGCCGTCCTGTACGAGCCGCCGGTAGGCGTAGAGGACCACGGACAGCAGCAGGATGCCGACGCCCACCAGTGACTGTGTGATCCCGCCGTAGCCGGCCAGGGAGGGGTGGCTGACGCCCACGAGGACGATGAGCAGGTTGAAGGCGAGCAGCAGCCAGGCGACCGGGATCCATGCCCGGCCGCGCCTGATCGGGCGGGGCCAGTGGGGGCGGTCCCGGCGCAGCAGGAGGAAGGCGCCCACCGCGAGGGTGATCGCGACGAGGTAGCCGAAGTTGCTGGCCACGAGGATCGCCAGGGGCTCCCCGAGCAGCAGGACGACCAGGCTGTTGAGGACGGCGTCGAGGGTGAGTGCCCGGCCGGGCACGCCCCAGCGGTTGAGGTGGTCGAGCTGGCGCAGGGTCATCTTCTCCTGCGCCAGCCCGTACAGCGCCCGGCCGCCGTCGGCGGTGGTGGACACCATGCCGAAGAACATCGAGACGATCAGAACGACGACGCCGGCCGTGGAGAACCCGCCGAGAGCCCGTTCGAGAGCGACGGCGAAGGAGCCGACGGGATCGGCACGGAAGGCGTCCTCACCGATCGAACCGACCATCGACAGCGGTACGACGACGAAGAGGGTGAGGGCCACCAGCGAGGTCCAGCGCAGCGCCTTGGCCGTGTCACGGACGGTGTCCCGGTACTCGGGTGCGAACGAGGCGCAGATCTCCGTGCCGTAGGTGGTCCACGCGGTGACGTAGAACCAGACAGCCAGGGTCATCCAGTCGCCGCCGTGGTACCAGGTCAGCCTTTTGGCGTGCCAACTGCCCGCATGGATGAGGGGAGCGACGGCGACGACGGCCAGCGCGGTGAGCACGATCGTCGCGATGACCTTGGTCGTGCGGGCGGCGAGCCGGGTGCCGAAGTAGTTGCAGGCCCACCCGGCGGCGATCGCCGCCACGGCCACGCCTTCCGTCAGTCCCAGGCTGCGACCCAGCACTTCGACGTGCCCGGAGTGCGGGAACCACTGGGTGCGTACCAGGGCGCCGATCGCCGCCGCGTTCACCGCGATGCTGAACGACCAGCCGATCCAGTACCCGAAGGACGCCACGGCGCCGAGCGGGGCGCAGTAGCGCTTCCAGCCTTCGGTGGCGTAGCGGCTGACGCCGCCGGACATGTCCGGGAACATCGCGGCGGTCTCCGCGAACAGCATGTTCTGCAGCAGGCCGATGACCGCGCCGGCGGCCCACAGGGCGATGGCGGTCCAGCCGCCGACCGCGCCGATGCCGTAACCCACCGTCAGCAGCAGGCCGTTGGGGATCACCAGGGCGATGGCGAAACCGTCGCGCCAGGTGAGGGTCTTGCGCAGCTCGGGGGAGTGCTCATCGTGGTGCACGTCGATCGCCCTTCTCGAGGGGACATACGGCATTGTGTTGGCCGTCACAATAATGCGTTATTATTGGATGGCAAGAGGGGCGGCGAGAACATGCGGAGGGGGAGCTGCCATGGACGAGCAGAGGGAACGCATCCTGCGGGCCGCGGCCGAGGTGCTGGCCGAACGCGGCTTCGACGCAGGGCGGTTGCGGGACGTCGCGACGGCGTCCGGCGTGTCCATCGGAGCGCTGCAGCACCACTTCGAAACCCGTGACGCCCTCTTCAGGGAAGCCTTCGCCTGGTCGATCGACGATCTGATCGGACGCTGGCGGACGGCGGCCGCGGACGCCACCAGTGCCTGGCGCCGCTTCGAACTGCTCGTCGCCGCGCTCACCGGCGATCCCACCCTCACCCGGCGCTGCGCCACCTGGACCGAGTTCTGTGCGAGCGCTTCCCGCCGCGAGGAGCTGCGCGACGGAGTCCACCGGGTCCACGCCGCGTGGCAGGCACTGATCCGCGACATCGTCCAACAGGGTCTCAAAACGAGAGAGTTCGAGCCGACCGTCGCCGCCGATCTCGCCGTCCCATCGCTGATGGCCCTGGTCGACGGCTGCGAGATGGCGGTGGCGTCCGGGTCCGGACTCACCGCCGGACGCTATGCCGAGGTGATGCTCGGCACCGCGCGCGTCCTGCTCGGCGTGCGCGCCTAGGACCTCCAGGGAGGACACGCCATGGGAGGACATGCCATGGGAGGACGGTTCCCGCACCTCTTCAGGCCCTTGCGGATAGGCGGGGTGACCGTGCGCAACCGGATCCTGTCCTCGGGCCACGACACGGTCCTCGTCAGGGACGGGGAGGTCACCGATGAACTGATCGCCTACCACGAGGCCCGAGCCAGGGGCGGTGCCGGCCTGATCGTGCTCCAGGTCTCGGGCGTGCACGAGTCGGCCCGTTACACCACCCATGTCCTCATGGCCACGGACGACACCTGCGTCCCCGGCTACGCCCGGCTCGCGCAGGCGGTCCAGCGGCACGGAGCCAAGGTCTTCGGCCAGCTCTTCCATCCCGGCCGGGAGATCCTGGAGTCCGCGGACGGCAGCGCCCCGGTCGCCTGGGCACCCTCGGCCACACCGAGCGAACGCTTCCACGTCATGCCGCGCGCCATGACCGAGGCCGAGATCCGCGAAGTCCTCGTCGGCTACGGCCAGGCAGCGCACCGGCTGCGCCGGGCCGGGCTCGACGGTGTGGAGATCGTCGCCAGCCACGGCTACCTGCCCGCGCAGTTCCTCAACCCCGAGGTCAACGTCCGTACCGACGACTGGGGCGGCGACCAGCAGGGCCGGCTGCGCTTCCTGCGCGAGGCACTGCTCAGCGCGCGGACGGCGGCAGGGGACGGCTTCGTGGTCGGCCTGCGCATCTCCGGAGACGAACTGAACCACGACGGCCTCGGCGTCGAGCCGGTGCTGAACGCCGTCGCCGCACTCGACGCCGAGGGACTCGTCGACTACGTCTCGGTGTGCGCGGGCAGTTCGTCCAGCCTGTCCGGGGCGCAGCACATCGCTCCGCCCATGTTCCAGCCCGCCGGCTACACCGCCCCGCTCGCCGCCAAGGTGCGCGCCGTCGTCGGTGTCCCTGTGATGGTGGCCGGGCGGATCAACCAGCCGCAGGAAGCGGAGCAGATCGTCGCGAGCGGTCAGGCGGACGCCTGCGCCATGACCAGGGCCCTCATCTGCGATCCGGACCTGCCGGCGAAGGCCGCGGACGGCCGCGCCGAGGAGATCCGCGCCTGCATCGGCTGCAACCAGGCCTGCATCGGCCACTTCCAGCTCGGCTACCCGATCTCCTGCATCCAGCACCCCGAGACCGGCCGCGAGCGCCGCTTCGGAGTCCTGCCGACGCTCACTCGGCGCAAGAAGGTGCTGGTCGTCGGCGGCGGGCCGGGCGGCCTGAAGGCCGCAGCCGTGGCGGCGGCGCGCGGCCACGAAGTGGAACTGCACGAGGCCGCGCGCCGCGTCGGCGGTCAGGTCCTCCTCGCTCAACTGCTGCCGGGACGGGCCGAGTTCGGGGGAGCGGCCACCAATCTGGAGGGCGAGGCCCGCCGCGCCGGGGCGCGTATCCACGTGGGCTCGCCGGTGGACGGCGCGGTCCTTGCCGCCGCCTCGCCGGACGCCGTGGTGCTCGCGACCGGCGCCCGCCCCCGCCGCCCGCGGCTGGAGCTGATCGACGACCCCGTGGTGCTCGACGCCTGGACGGTGATCCGCGGCGGCGAGGTGCCACGCGGACGGATCGTGGTGGCGGACTGGCGCGGCGACTGGATCGGCCTCGGCGTCGCCCTCCAACTGGCGGGCCAGGGAAGGAAAGTGACGCTGTGCGTGACGGGCTTCGCGGCCGGCGAGCACCTGCAGCAGTACGTACGCACCGCCATGCTGGCGCAGGCGGCACGGGCACGCGTGGAGATCGTGCCCAATGTGCGGCTCTACGGCGCCGACAGCGACACGGTGTACCTCCAGCACACCCTGACCGAGGAGCCGGTGCTGCTCGAAGGCATCGCCGGCACCGTCCTCGCGCAGGGGCACGACCCGGTCAACGATCTCGACCCCGTCGCCCTCGGCGTCCCGGCCGACCGCGTCTTCGCCATCGGGGACTGTGTCACTCCCCGCACGGTGGAGGAGGCGGTCCTGGAGGGGCTGACCGTGGCGAGCGAGCTGTGACGCCCTGCCCGCGGGACGAGGAGGCGACGGAACAGGACGGCAGGGGGAGGGAACCGGCACACGGGGAGTGGCGTCCCTAGCCGTACAAGATCACCCGTGGGCGCGGAGGAGTCCGAGATGACCGGCACGGCCGCACACCCTTCCGAGACCACGGCGGAGGAGCCCACGGCGAGGGACCACACGGCGAAGGAGTCCACCGGGACCCGCTACCTCTATCTCGTCCGGCACGGCGAGGCATCGCCCGACGAGAGCGCGCTGACCGAGGCCGGCCGACGGCAGGCCACGCTGCTCGGCCGGCGCCTGCGGGACATCCCGTTCACGGCCGTGCACCACGGTCCGCTGCCGCGCGCGGAGCAGACGGCCCGCCTGATCGCCGGGCACCTCCCGGACGTACCGCTGAACCGAACCGACGTGGCCGGTGACTATGTGCCCTACGTCCCGGAAGCGGACGAACTCCCCGACGGCTCCGCCGACTTCTATCTCGACTTCCTCTCCGGTGCCACCGCGGAGGAGCGCGCGCAGGGCCCCGTGCTGGCGCGCCAGGCGCTGGAGCTGTTCACCGGGCCGGTGGCGGGGGAACAGGACCGGCACGAACTGGTCGTCACCCACAACTTCCTCGTCGCCTGGCTCGTCCGCGACGCCATGCATGCGCCGAAGTGGCGTTGGCTCGGCCTCAACCACGGCAACGCCGCACTCACCGTGATTCGCTACGCACCCTCCCGTCCGGCCTCGGTCCTCCTCTCCAACGACACGCGGCATCTGCCCGACGAACTGCGCTGGACGGGATTTCCGCCCGAACTGCACATCTGACGGCGACCGCGGCGCCCGAACCGCCGGCCCAGGGCTCCGGACGAAGGACGGGGTGGCCGGGGCAGTGGCGGTGAGCGGGTCCGCCATGCGGATGGCGACCGATGGAGTGACGTGCGGGAAGCCGCCCAGGGGGACCGGGCCTCCCCAGGTCGCAGTCCTCGCGTGAGCGCGATCGCCGGGCCGGGACGGGGCAACCATCGATGTCATGGTGTACGTGTTCGGCCTGTCCGCGGCCTGCCTGCTCGGTATCGGCTTCGTGCTGCAGCAGCACGCTGCCGAAAGAGCACCCGAGAGTGACGTCCTGCGCTTCCGCATCCTGTGGGACCTCGCCCGCAACCGTCTCTGGCTCGGCGGCATCGGTTGCATGGTCGCGGGCCAGGTGCTGGGCGCCCTCGCCCTCGCCGCGGGCGATCTGTCCCAGGTCGAGCCCCTGCTGGCGACCAACCTGCTGTTCGCCTTCGCCCTGGCACGCCGTCTGAGCGGCCAGCGCATCGGCGTATCCGGGTGGGTGGGCGTGCTCCTGCTGGGCGGCGGCGTCGCGGCGTTCACCCTCGCGGGCCGCCCCAGTGCCGGTTCGGCGGCCACGGGCGGCCTCCGGCAGTGGGTGGTCATCGGCGTGATCGTCGGCCTGGCACTGGTCCTGATCGCCTTCGCGCGCCATCTGCCGCTGTTCGAGGAGCCACCCCTGCTGGCCACCGCCGCCGGGATGCTGTACGGCCTCCAGGACGCCCTGACTCGGGTGTCCACCGGCATCATCGGCTCCGACGGGATCGGCGCACTGCTCGTCCGCTGGGAGCCGTACGGAGTGGTCGCCCTGGCCGTCACCGGCCTGATGCTGGTGCAGAGCGCCTTCGAGGAGGGGCCGCTGCGCATGTCCCTGCCGGCCCTGACGGCCGCCGAACCCCTCGCGGGCATCCTCTGCGGCGTCGGCTTCCTCGGCGACCGTCTGCGCACGGACGTCGCCGCCCTCACCTGGCAGGCGTCGGGACTCGCCGCGATCGTCGCGGGCGTCTTCGTACTGGCCCGGCACCCGGTCATGCCCGGCCACCCCGGCGACGACGGCGACAGCCCCTGAGGTGACGCCAGGGTGAGGGGCGCCGGTCTCACCGACGGCCAGGGTCCGTTCCGAAGAGTGGACGGCTCTTGGTCGGCGGCCGCGCCTGTTGTACAAATGGGCCTCATGATCTCCGAGCTCTTGGTGCGACGCCTGGTCATCGACCTGTGCCGGCGCGCGGGCTCGTGTTGTTGCTGAACATGCCCTCTCCCGCACCCTTCGCCGTCCGGTGACTCCACCGGGACGAGGGTCGTCGCCGCGCCCTGCCCTGGGCGCCCAGTCCGCATCGTTCAGCATCACGTGCGCCGGGTACGGCTGCTCCCGTCGGTAGACGGAAGGCCGCACCTCACCGGCGCCCCCTGGAGACGCCCATGTCCACGCCTTCCCGGCTGTCCGCACCCGAAGACGCCGAGCCGCGGCTCGACGTGCCGCCCGGCCGGCCACCCTTCCCGGCACGACGGCTCTGGGCGCGTACACGCCCCGCCCTGCTGCCCTCCGCATCCCTGCTCGCCTTCCTCGTGCTGTGGCAGCTGCTGGCGGCGAGCGGCACATGGAGCGAGACACTGGTACCGCCGCCCGCCAAGGTCTGGGACGCCTTCGTCAACGTGTCCACGACACACGACGGGGTACGCGGCTACAACGGCACCTTCCTGCTCGAGCACCTGGCCATCAGCCTGCGCCGCATCGCGGTCGGCGCCGGCCTCGGCGTCGCCCTCGGTGTGCTGTTCGGGCTGCTCATGGGCACCGTCGGATGGCTGCGCGCGCTGTTCGAGCCCTGGATCACCTTCCTGCGGACACTGCCGCCCCTGGCCTACTTCTCCCTGCTCATCATCTGGCTGGGCATCAACGAGGAACCGAAGATCACGCTGCTCGCGGTGGCCGCTTTCCCGCCCGTCGCGGTGTCCACCACGACGGCCGTCGCGGCCGTGCCGAGAAGCCTGATCGAGGCCGCCCGTGCCCTCGGCGCTTCAGGGTGGGACGTGGTCAAGGACGTCGTCGTACCGTCCGCCCTCCCGGAGACGCTCACCGGCGTCCGGCTCGCCGTGGGAGTGGCCTACTCCTCCCTAGTGGCCGCCGAACTCGTCAACGGGCTGCCCGGCATCGGCGGCATGGTCAAGGACGCCGCCAACTACAACAACACCCCGGTCGTGCTGGTCGGCATCATCACCATCGGCATCTCCGGCCTGATCATCGACGGTCTGCTGCTGCGACTGGAGCGCACCGTCGTGCCGTGGCGCGGCCGCGCGTAAAGCCCCGAACGCCTGCCCGGACCTCCCGGACCTCCTGGGCGGCCCGCCCACCTCGTCGGCACCGACCCCCACCGCCGCCTCCATCTGCCCCGACCCCCGCCGCCGCCCTTTCCTGCCACGACCCCCGCACAGAACGGCTTCGCCATGTCCCGTGTGCCCGAAAACCCCTCCCGCCGGCTCCTGTTGGCCGGCGCCCTCGCCGCCGTCTCGGCCGCCGTCACCGGATGCTCCACGGCCGGTGAGGCGTCGACGTCCGGCGGCTCCAAGCAGCTGCGCATCGGCTACTTCGCCTTCCCCAGCGGCGACTTGCTCGTGAAGCACAGAAAGCTGCTGGAGAAGGCGCTCCCCGACCACAGCATCACCTGGATCAAGTTCGACTCGGGCGCGGCCGTGAACCAGGCCTTCCTCGGCCGGTCGCTCGACATCGCCGCGCTGGGCTCCAGCCCGTTCGCCCGCGGCATCTCGGGCAGCTCACCGATCCCGTACAAGGTCGCCTGGGTCCTGGACGTCGCGGGGGAGAACGAGGCCCTCGTCGCCCGGACGAGCACCGGCATCCGCGATGTCGCCGGGCTCAAGGGGAAGACCGTCGCCACCCCCTTCGCCTCCACCTCCCACTACAGCCTGCTGGCGGCCCTGGAAGCGGCCGGGCTGAAGACCTCCGACGTCAAGCTCGTCGACCTCCAGCCGCAGGCCATCCTCGCCGCCTGGCAGCGGGGCGACATCGACGCCGCCTATGTGTGGCTGCCCACCCTGGACGAACTGCGCCGGAGCGGCACCCAGCTCACCAGCAGCAAGGAGATCGGAGCGACCAAGCCGACGCTGGACCTGGCCGTCGTGTCGGACGACCTCATCGCCCGGAACCCGCGCGCGATCGACGCCTGGCGCAAGGCGCAGGCCCAGGCCCTGCGCCTGCTCAAGTCCGACCGCGACGGCTCGGTCGCGGACGTCGCCGCCGAACTCGGCATCAGCGCGGCGGCCGCCAGGTCCCAGCTCAGGCAGGGGGTGTTCCTCACGCCCGAACAGGTTGCCTCCGCCGACTGGCTGGGCACCGACGGCCGCCCCGGCAAGCTGCTCACCTACGTCACCGACACCGCCCGCTTCCTCGCCGGCCAGCGGCAGATCGACGCCGCACCGTCCGCGGACGCCGTCCGCAAGGCGTTCTATCTCAAGGGGCTGCCCGATGTCCTCAAGTGAAATCACCCGCACGGCCCCCACGTCCGCGACCCGGCCCGGGACGGACGCCGGGCAGGCCGGCGGCATCCGCCTGGACCAGGTCGTCCACCGGTACGGCCGGGGCGGTGAGGCGGTCACCGCCGTAGGGCCCGTCGATCTGACCGTGCCCGCCGGGGAGTTCCTGGTGCTGGCGGGCGCCTCCGGCTGCGGCAAGAGCACACTGCTGCGGCTCATCGCGGGCTTCGAGCGGCCCACGAGCGGCTCGGTCCGTGTCTCCGGCGCCGCACCACGCCCGGGGGAGTCGGCCGGTGTCGTCTTCCAGACGCCGCGGCTGTTCCCCTGGCGGACCGTACGCGGCAACATCGACCTGGCGCTGCGGTACGCGGGCTTGGAGCGGTCCCAACGGGCGGACCGCACAGCCGAGTTGCTGGCCCGTGTCGGCCTGGAGGGCACCGAGAAGCGCCGCGTCTGGGAGATCTCCGGCGGCCAGCAGCAACGCGTCGCCATCGCCCGGGCCCTCGCCGCGGAGAACCCCCTCCTGCTGCTCGACGAGCCCTTCGCGGCGCTCGACGCGCTCACCCGGGAACGGCTCCAGGAGGACGTCCGCCGCATGAGCGAACGGACCGGCCGGACCACGGTGTTCGTGACCCACTCCGCCGACGAGGCGGTGTTCCTGGGCTCCCGCATCATCGTGCTGACCAGGAGCCCGGGCACCGTGGCCCTGGACCTCCCGGTTCCCCTGCCGCGCGGCGACGTCGACAGCGACGAGTTGCGGGACTCGGCCGAGTTCGCCGAGCTGCGCGCCCAGGTCTCCCACGCCGTCAAAGCCGCCGCCGCGGCCTGATCCCCCGTACGCGGAAAACCCCCTGCCCCCTGCCCCTGCTCAGGAAGGACACACAGGTGAGCATCCTCAGCGAACGGCCCGCCACGACACGGCTGCCGATCACCGAACTCGGCCCGCACTTCGGCGCCGAGATCCACGGCATCGACCTCGCCCGCCTCGACGACGACGAAGTCCTCGCACTGCGCGAAGCCCTGGTGACGTACAAGGTGCTCTTCGTACGCGGCCAGCACACCCTGGAGGACGCCGCGCAGATCGAGTTCGGCAGAAGGCTGGGCGAGGTCACCGTCGGCCACCCGGTCCACGACTCCGGTGACGTGGCCCCCGAGGTGTACGCGCTGGACAGCCAGGACAACGGGTTCGCCGACGTCTGGCACACGGACGTGACGTTCGTACGGCGTCCACCGGCGATCTCCGTGCTGCGAGCGGTGGTGCTGCCGCCCATCGGCGGCGACACGAACTGGGCCGACAGCCAGCTGGCCTACGAGTCTCTGTCCCCGGGCCTGCGGGACTTCGTCGACACGCTGACCGCCGTTCACGACGGCACCCGCGAGTTCGGGTACTACCTGGCCCAGCGCCGGGGCGGCCGGGGCAACCTGTGGGAGGGCGAGACGTTCACGCAGCTGACGCCGGTGGAGCACCCGGTGGTGCGCGTCCACCCCGAAAGCGGCCGCAAGGGCCTGTTCGTGAACCCCGGCTTCACCTCGCACATCGTGGGCGTCTCGGAACACGAGAGCCGGGGCCTCCTCGACATCCTCTACGCCCACCTCACCAAGCCCGAACACGTCGTACGGCACCGCTGGCAGCCGGGGGACGTCGCCCTGTGGGACAACCGCAGCACGGCCCACTACGCCAACCGGGACTACGGCGACCAGCACCGGGTCATGCACCGCATCACCCTGCGCGGCGACACCCCTGTCGGACCGCGGACCGCCCACCGCTGACGGCCCCACGGCAGGACCGGCGGGAGAGCATGCCCTCAAGCAGACGTGCGGGACGAGGCCCGCGCGTCGCCGTCCCCGCCGGACTCCCTGCCCGTGCGGCCGAAAGCGGTCCGGTAGGCGCTCGGGCGATGGCCGGTGTGGCGGGCGAAGAGCGCGGCGAAGGTCCCCGGGTCCCGGTATCCGACGGCCGCGGCGACGGCGGCGACGGTGCGGTCGGTGGTCTCCAGGAGATGGCGGGCGCGGCGGATGCGGGAGGACTGCAGATGGGCCAGCGGGTTCCGCCCGGTCTCCTCGGCGAAACGGCGCAGCAGCGTGCGGGTGCTGACCTGGAAGGCGTCCGCGAGGGCGGTGAGGTCGTAGCGCTCGGCGAGATTCTGGTCGAGATGCCGCATGACCCGCTGGGAGAACTCCCGGCCGGGCTGCGGGAGGAGCCGCGGATCGACGTAGGGGGTCTGCGAGGTCCGCGCATCGTCGACGAGCGCCAGCCGCGCGGTGGTGCGGGCCACCCGGGCGCCGTGGTGCCGGCGGATCAGGTCGAGCGCGAAGTCGTACATGGCGCTGAAGGCGGCCGTGGTCGTCACTCCCGCGTCGGTGACCACGAGGTGCTCGGGCCGTACCTCGGCGTCCGGGCAGCGCCTGGCCAGCTCACCGGCGTGCAGCCAGGACGTGGTGGCCCGGCGCCGGGCGAGGAGCCCCGCCTCGGCCAGCAGGAACGCGCCGACGCACAGGGACACGACGGCGGTGCCGGCCGCGGCCTGGGCGCGGATGGCCGCGATCTCGGGGCCGAGCCGGGCGAGGCGCGCGTCGAGGTCCGCGTCCGGGCGCAGTTCGAAGCCGGGCACCACGAGCACGTCGACCTCGCGCAAGGGACGCACATCCAGACTCACGCCGCCCGAGGCGGTGACCCGGCGGCGGGGCGAGACGACCGACACCCGGTGGCCGGGGGCGTCGGCTCCGGCGACATGCCCGGCCATCGTCAGCAGGTCGGGGATGCCGAACACTTCGGACGCGAAGCAGTCCGGGTACGCCAGGACCCCGACCCGCAGCGCACCCGGCCCGGCGCCGTCATGCGTCATCGCCACCCCCGCTCTCCCCGCCCGTGCAGCGCTCGGGCGCCCTCGCCTGTGGCGAGATTACCGGCGGCGTTGGCGATCCCGCCCCTCACCCCGTGGCCGGTCCCACCGCCACCCTGGCCCCATGAGCGACGACGATCCGATCACCGACTTCACCCGCCGGAGCGTGGCCGTGGAGGGGGTGGAGAAGACGGTGTACGTGGCCGGGGCCGGGCCCGCGGTCGTAGTGCTGCCCGAGATGCCGGGCATCAGCCCCGACGTCCTGCGCCTCGCGCGCTGGGTGCGCGACGCGGGCTTCACCGTCCATGTGCCCTCGTTGTTCGGAACGGACGGCGCCTTTCCGACGGTCGAGGGCGGCCGCGAAGTCGTCCGCCGTGCGTGTGTCAGCGCCGAGTTCCGCGCCTTCGGCGGAGGCGGCACCAGCCCGGTGACGGTCTGGCTGCGCGGCCTGGCACGCCAGGCCCACGCCGAGTGCGGCGGGCCGGGGGTGGGCGCGATCGGCCTGTGTTTCACCGGCAACTTCGCCCTCACCATGGCCCTGGAGCCGGCGGTGATCGCCCCCGTGGTCAACCACCCGTCGCTGCCGCTGGACGACCCCGGCGGACTCGAACTCGACGACGCGGACGCGCGCGCGATACGGGACCGGCTCCACCGTGACGAACTCACCGTCCTCGCCTACCGCTTCGAGGGCGACCGCTGGTGCACGGGACAGCGCTTCGCCGCCTACCGAGCGCTGCTCGGCGACGCCTTCGACGGGCGCGTGCTCCCGGACAGCGCCGCGAACCAGGCCCCGCCGCCCTTCTTCGCCGACCTGGTCGGCACCCCGCACAGCGTCGTCACCGCCCATCTCGTCGACGAGGCCGGCCACCCCACGATCCGGGCCCGCGACGAAATCCTCACCTTCCTGGCCGACCGCCTGCACCCGCAAGCGAACGGACGACTGCCCGCCACCTGACCGACCGCCTGCACCCGCACGCGTCCGGGCGGGTGCCCGCCACCTGACCGTGGTCGGATGCGGCCGGCGGATGCCGCAGGGTCGCGCCGGCCAGGCATTCGTCTCCTGCGAGGTCTACGCGCCGGCCGGGGCCGGTTGAGCCGTCGGGGACACGGAGGAGGCGCGCAGGTCCGCTGTGGCGGCACCCACCGCGGCGTCGGCGGCGAGGCAGAGCAGGCCACCGCTGACGAGGGCCACCGTTCCCGAGGCGGCGTCCGCCACGAGACCGGCCCGCATGTTGCCGAATCTGCCAGATCTGGAACATGACGGCGACGAGCGTCATCCGGCTGCCGAGACCGGACACGGCCTGGCCGATCCACAGCCGCCGGAACGGCGGCGACGACCGCAACGGAGCCGTGTCGATCAGCGTGCGCTTCAGCCCCACGCGGGATCCTCGGCCGGCTTCTCGGCGATCCGGTCGTGCAGGCTCTTGCGCTCCAGAGCTCGCTCGATGCCGGTGACGACCTGGGAGAGCGGGTACGGGATCTCTGCTTCCAGATCGGCGAGAGCGGCCTCGGTGGCCCGCCATTCCGCCGCCAGACGACCGACTACGTCGCGGGCCTTGTCGGTGAGTCTCACCTTCTTGGTACGGGCGTCCTCGCCCACGCCGGTGCGGACCCAGCCGGCCGTGCGCATCGCGGCGACCTTCTGGCTGAGCGCCGAATGGGTGCGCGTCCGCTTCCGGTGTGGCGCCCGATGGGCAGGCACTCGGCGAGGAGCACGACGATCCCCCCCCACGGGCTCAGACGGCGCTGTCGGAGGGGTCGGTGGTGCGAGGGGTGATGGTGTGGTCGAAGCCCATCGTTCCCGGGTCGAGGGCCGTCGTTCCGCCGTCGACGGTGAGGACCGCGCCGTTGACGTAGGACGCCGCGGGGGAGAGCAGCCAGTCGATCGCCTGCGCGACCTCACGCGGCTCGCCCGGCCGTCCCATCGGCAGAAAGCCGGTCGCCTCCTGGTAGGCCGCCTCTGTACCGCCCGGCAGGCCCGCCTCCTCGGCGAAGCGCGCCATGCGCCGGTCGGCCATCTCCGTGCGCACCCACCCCGGGCACACGACGTTGGCCCGCACACCGCGGCGCCCGTAGTCGACGGCGACCGAGCGGCACAACTGGAGCAGCGCCGCCTTGGACGTGGCGTAGGGAGCGTTGCTGGTGCCGTTGCGCAGCGCGGAGACCGAGGCGACGGCCACCACCGCCCCGCGGGATTCCAGCAGCCGCGGAAGGGCAGCGCGCAGCAGCAAGAGGGGCCCGGTGACATTGGTGCGCAGCACGTCGTCCCAGTCCTGCAATGACAGGTCCCCGACGGCTCCGCCGCGCCCGATGCCCGCGTTCAGCACGACCCCGTCGAGCCGTCCGTACGTGGTGACGGCCGCCTTGACGATCCCCTCGGCCGCCTCGGGGTCCCCCACGTCGGACGGGAACGCCAGCGCCCCCGTCTCCCGCGCGAGCCGGTGCAGCGGTTCGGGCCGGCGTCCGGAGACGACCACGTGGTGGCCTTGCTCGCGCAGCAACCGGGCCGTGGCCTCACCGATGCCCGAGCCACCGCCGGTCACCACGACCACCCGCTCGTCCGCCACCGCAGCCACACCCCTCGCACCAGATCACCCGAACGTCCGGCCCGACTCTAGATCCGGAGCCCGCCACGCCGATGAGTTTTGGCCAACGCTTCGCCGTGCGGCCGTGCGGCCGTGCGGCCGTGCAGGTGTACAGCGGCTGTGCACGTGTACAGCAGTGCTCAACGGCGGCGACGTCCCCGGCGGCCCAGGTCCCAGTGCTGCTGCCCTGCATTTTCGCTCGGCGCCGTAAGCCGGAGCGGGAGGGAAAAGCCAGCCCCTTCTCTCATGTCTTTCATGGGGGCGCGCCCTGCGTGTTCCATAGCGGTGTGGTCTGCGGTGAGCGACCATACGGACGCGGCACAACACATTTTCTTCAAGAGCGTCAGCCAGAAGAAGGAACACCGAGACAGGAAGAAGGACGGGCATGTCCGGCAGCGAAAGCGAGAACCCAGTAATCCCTTCCCCGACGCCCACGCCGACTCGGCGGCCGAGGACGAATCGGGACTGGTGGCCGAATCAGCTGGACCTTCAGGTTCTCCACCAGCACTCGCCCCGCTCCAACCCGATGGACGAGGACTTCGACTACGCGAAGGAGTTCGCGACCCTCGACGTCGACGCGCTCAAGCGTGACGTCTTCGAGGTGATGACGACATCCCAGGACTGGTGGCCCGCCGATTACGGCCACTACGGACCCCTCTTCATCCGGATGAGCTGGCACGCCGCCGGGACGTACCGCATCGCCGACGGCCGCGGCGGGGGCGGCAGCGGCGCGCAGCGCTTCGCCCCCCTCAACAGCTGGCCGGACAACGCGAGCCTGGACAAGGCACGCCGTCTGCTGTGGCCGGTGAAGCAGAAGTACGGCCGCAAAATCTCCTGGGCCGATCTTCTGGTGTTCGCCGGGAACTGCGCCATGGAATCCATGGGATTCAAGACGTTCGGGTTCGGCTTCGGGCGGCAGGACATCTGGGAACCCGAGGAAATCTTCTGGGGACCCGAGGACACCTGGCTCGGGGACGAACGCTACAGCGGCGACCGGGAACTCACCGGTCCTTTCGCCGCCGTTCAGATGGGACTGATCTACGTCAATCCGGAGGGGCCCAACGGCACCCCGGATCCGATGGCCGCCGCCCGGGACATCCGGGAGACGTTCGGACGCATGGCGATGAATGACGAGGAGACCGTCGCCCTCATCGTCGGCGGCCACACGTTCGGCAAGTGCCATGGCGCGGTCGACGCCAGTTACATCGGCCCGGAACCCGAGGCCGCCCCCATCGAGCAGCAGGGCCTCGGCTGGCGGAACACGTACGGCAGCGGCAAGGGCCCCCACGCGCTCACCAGCGGTCTGGAAGGCGCGTGGACCAACGAGCCGACCAAGTGGGACAACGGATACCTGGACAACCTGTACGGGTACGAGTGGGAACTGACGAGCAGCCCCGCCGGCGCACACCAGTGGACTCCCACCGATCCCGCCGCCAGGAGCACCGTGCCGGACGCGCACGACCCGTCGAAGCGGCACGCCCCCATGATGCTGACGACGGACATCGCGCTCAGGGTAGACCCGGTCTACGGACCGATCACGAAGAGGTTCCACGAGAACCCGGACGACCTCGCGTTGGCCTTCGCCAAGGCCTGGTACAAGCTGCTGCACCGCGACATGGGACCCGTCTCGCGCTACCTCGGCCCGTGGATTCCCGAGCCGCAGCTGTGGCAGGACCCCGTGCCCGACGTCGACCACGAGCTGGTCGGGGACGAGGACGTCGCCGCCCTCAAGAGCAGGATCCTCGACTCGGGCCTGTCCGTCTCCCAGCTGGTCACCACCGCCTGGGCGTCGGCGGCGAGCTTCCGCGGCACCGACAAGCGGGGCGGTGCGAACGGGGCACGGATCCGGCTCGCGCCGCAGAAGGACTGGGAGCTCAACGCCCTCCCCGAGGTGACCGAGACGCTGCGCGGCCTGGAGCGGATCCAGCAGGACTTCAACGGCTCCCGGACCGGCGGCACGCGCGTCTCCCTCGCTGACCTGATCGTCCTCGGCGGGTGCGCGGCCGTGGAGAAGGCCGCGAGGGACGCCGGGTACGACATCACGGTCCCGTTCGCGCCGGGGCGTACGGACGCCTCGCAGGAGCAGACGGACACGGAGTCGTTCGCGGTGCTGGAGCCGAAGGCGGATGCGTTCCGCAACTACCTTCCGGCGGGCGAGAAGCTGTCCCCGGAGACCCTCATGCTGGACCGCGCCAACCTGCTGACGCTGACCGCTCCGGAGATGACGGTGCTGATCGGCGGCATGCGGGCCCTCGGCACCGGCTTCAAGGGGGCCCCGCACGGCGTCTTCACCCACCGGCCCGAGGTGTTGACCAACGACTTCTTCGTCAACCTGCTCGACATGGGCACGGAGTGGAAGGCGTCGGCCACCGACGAGAACGTCTTCGAAGGCCGTGACCGTGCCACGGGCGAGGTCAAGTGGACCGCCACCGCGGTCGACCTCGTCTTCGGCGCGCACGCCCAGCTCCGCGCCGTATCGGAGGTCTACGCCTCCCAGGACGCGGGGGAGAAGTTCGTCCGCGACTTCGTGGCCGCGTGGAACAAGGTGATGAACCTCGACCGGTTCGACCTCGCCTGAGCCCGCCGCGACACGGCGAAGGGCCCCGTCCGCGTGGACGGGGCCCTGGGGCGGACGTCGTCAGTGTCCGAAGGCGCCCTTGGTCCTCTCCTTGGCGGAGCGGGCTTTGCCACGGGCCTCCAGCGCGGCGCCCTTGGCCTCGGTGGTCCTGTTACCGGCCGCGTGGGCCACCTTCCGCACGGCCTTCCCGAGCACCTGCTCGGCCTTGGCCTTGGCTCGTTCTCCGGCACTCATGTCGGTCCCTTCCTGGGCTCTCCCTCATCCGCCTGCCCTTGACGGCCGGACGGAAACCGGTCCGGTCCGGCATCCGTCCCGGGTCGCCGGGCCTTCTCTGCCGGACCGCTCGCACGGGCCCGCTCGCACGGCCTGCGATAGGTTGCCCGCCATGACCGGACTCGGACCCGTCCCCTGGCCACCCGTCCCGGCCAGGACCGAAAGGCTCGTGCTCCGCGAGTCCGAGGCCCGGGACCGTGCGGCGTTCATCGAGCTCCTCGCCTCGCCGCAGGTGGGCACCTACCTCGGCGGTCCCCGCCCGCGTACGGAGCTCCAGCAGCTGGTGCCCGAGGTGCCCGGGCGGCGTCCGGGCGTTTTCGTGATCGATCTCGACGGAGCGATGATCGGCATGGTCACGCTCGAACGGCGGGACCCAGGGCGGCCGGGGCAGGTCCGTCCGGAGGAAGGGGAGGCCGAACTCGGCTACCTGCTCCTGCCGGAGTTCTGGGGTCGCGGATACGCCGCCGAGGCGTGCGCGGCCGTACTCGACTGGTTCGCCGGCGTGCTCCCCGGCGAGCCCGTGGTGCTCTGCACCCAGACGGCCAACTCCCGCGCGATGCGTCTCGCGGCGAAGCTCGGCTTCACCGAAGTGCAGCGGTTCGAGGAGTACGGCGCCGAGCAGTGGTTCGGCGTACGAACGCAGCCCGCGGCCTGACCGTCACGGCGAGCGCGTCACCGCTCGCCGACGCGCACCCGGCGTCGTCGAGCGGTCCCGGGTGTTCCCGTCGCCGCCTCGGCTCCTGTTCGGGTGCCCCGGGCTGACGGCGGCCGACTATCCGTGGAGCCAGACCCGCAGCGGGCCGACCGCCTCGAAGCCATGGCGGACGGCGGCATCCAGATCCGCCCCGTGCTCGTAGCCCACGACGGGCAGGCCGGGGAACAGCCGGTGCACCACGTCCAGCGCGCCGGGCCAGGCCCGGTCGGCGCCACCCTCCACCGCGAAGACGTTGGAGATTCCCACCACGTGCTCGCTCCGGCTGGCCACCGCCCCGGCTGTCACCAGGCCGTCGGCGGAGCGCCCGACGAGAACGGAGGTGGCCGGATCGTCGAGCAGTTCGGGCCGGAAGAGGCCGGCGTTGCCGTCCCCGTCGTCCCAGGCCAGCGCCCAGGCGCGCAAGGTGTCCCGGTCGCCGGCCACGTCCCAGGCGGCATCCGGTGAGACGGTCGGCGCGCCCGCCGGACGGTGGATCCACTGCGCGTCGAAGAGGACGTCGAAGCCGGCCGCCGTCAGATCGAGGTCGGCGAAGCTGTCCTTGACGCAGGCGCCGGGGGCGGCGGTGTCGATCCGGTCCACCAGCGCGGCGGCGTCGGCTCCCGGTGCCAGCGTCACCGCGTCGGGGTAGTACAGCGGCGGCCGGGCCGGGACCGTCCAGGCCTGCGCTCCGAACTCGCCCGTCAAGCCGTGCGACCGGCTCATGGACGCGCACCACTCGGCGTTGTTGCGGGCAGCGGCCCGGATCACGAACTGCTCCATCGTCCTCACGGGGGTGATCATGACCCGTCACCGCACCGGGCGTCGAACCATTTCCTTCCCCCGGGACAGCCCCCGCACGAAGGCCTCCCGCAGCGACGTGAACCGCCCCTTCGGGAACGCTCTTCACGGGCCACCGGGAAGCTCAGGCCGAGCGGCTGGCGCCCGTGTCAGTCCCGCAGCAGGGCGAGTTGGTGCTCGACGGCTTCGGTGAGCCGCTTCTCGTCGTTCGTCGCCAGAAGATCGAGCAGGGCGCCGCGCAGGACGGCCAGAGCCAGGGTGCGGCGGACGGCGCCGTCTGCGCTGTCCCGTTCGGAGGGCGGCTGACAGTCGGCCAGGACGCCGAGCCAGTCCTCCACCGTGGCACGGGCGAACCCGGCCCAGGCCCCGTCGGGCTGGACGAGCGAGCGGGCGTACGCCTCGGCCCACAGCCGCAGCAGCGGCCGGTGCTCCTTCGCGGCGAGCCATGTCCAGACCTGCTCGACGGCCGCGACCAGCCCGGCGGGGTGTCCGGGCTGCCTGACGCGGGCCAGGAGCGCCAGTTCGTCGTCGCGGGCACGCGCGAGCAGCGCCCGCACCAGGCCGTCCTTGCTGCCGAAGAGGAAGAGCAGGACCCGCGGGCTGGACCCGATGGCCTCGGCCAGCGGGCGCAGCGACAGATCGGTCAGGCCATGGGCGAGGGCGTACTGGTACGCCGCCTCCAGCAGCTCGCGCTGCCGGGCCGAGGGGGTTGGCGTTTCCTGGGGCACGGGGCTAGCCTAACGTAACTGAAACAACTGTTTCAGTCCGTGGAGGGTGCGGTCACGGGAGCCGGGAGGACACCTCATGTCACAGCAGGATCTGAGGCACGTCGTCGTGCGTCGAGCCGACCGTCCCGGCGACCTGGGGTGGGTGGTGATGGCCCACGGCGAGGTCTACTCCGAGCAGTTCGGCTGGAACACGGACTTCGAGGCCCTGGTGGCCAAGATCGTCGCCGACTACGCCGCCAAGCACGACGCGGCCCGCGAGGCGGGCTGGATCGCCGAGGTCGACGGCCGGCGCGTGGGCTGCGTCTTTCTGGTCGCCGGCGACCAGCCGAAGGTGGCCAGGCTGCGCATCCTGCTCGTCACTCCGGACGGCAGGGGACTGCGTCTCGGGGCCCGTCTGGTCGGGGAGTGCCTGACGTTCGCCCGTGCGGCGGGCTACGAGCAGGTGACGCTGTGGACCAACGACGTGCTGGTGGCGGCGCGCACGATCTACCAGAGCTTCGGTTTCACCCTCGCCGACGAGGAACCGCACCACAGTTTCGGCCATGATCTCGTCGGCCAGAACTGGACCCTCGACCTGCGCGCCGACACGGCGGGCGACGACGGCTGACCGACCGTACGGTCCGGGCCGTGCGCCGGAACCCGGACATGGGACGAACGGCGACGTCAGGGTGGAAACATGCCCAGCTCACCCGCCCTCGGAGGCGGTCCATACGCTCAAGTGGCGGCTGGAAGTCGTTGCTCTATGGTGATGAGCAGTTTCACCGTGTAGTTTCACTCTCAGCTGTCGTGGTTCGCAGTTCCTGCCCGCGCTTTGGCGTGGGCGTTTTGCTGTGCAGTACCGGACCAGGACGACCACCTCCGGGCCGCGCGGTGCGGCCCGACATCGACTGAGAGGTATTGGCATGGCCAGCGGAACCGTGAAGTGGTTCAACTCCGAAAAGGGCTTCGGTTTCATCGCGCAGGACGGCGGAGGCCCGGACGTCTTCGCGCACTACTCCAACATCAACTCTTCCGGTTTCCGTGAGCTCCTCGAGGGCCAGGCCGTGACGTTCGACATCACGCAGGGCCAGAAGGGCCCGCAGGCGGAGAACATCACCGCCGTCTGACCGGCAGCATGATCGACCTGCCCCGGAGCATGAGCTCCGGGGCAGTCGCGTTTCAGTTGCCGTACGGCACCCACGCACGCCCACCCGCGTCCGTCGTCCCGTACCAGTAGCGGGGCATGCGGGCGATGCCGGTCGTGCGGAACGGGCGGCCGTGGTCGTCGATACGGACCGTTCCGGTGCGGCCCTGACTGGACCAGTCGAGTTCCAGGAACCAACGGGTGTCGTGGGCCACTGTCGTCGCGTCGACCAGCAGGACCTCCGGGTCTTCGGCGGAGACCCGGTAGGGGAAGTGCACGGCCGGCAGGCTGTGTTCACTGTCGGCCCCGTCCTTGGGACGGGCCACCGGGCGGTCCGCGTCGAGATTCACAGTGAAGCTGCGGGGCGTCAGCTCGCCACCGCAGCCCTGGTCCATGGCGTACGCGCTCCCGGCGGCCGGGTCGCCCCGGCTGACGATGCGCACGCGCAACGCCTCCAGGACCACGGCCGTGGAGGACCGGCCCTGCACGGAGACCTGCACCATCGTCTGCCGTCCGTGCACCGCGCCCAGCGACGCCGCCCACGCCCCGGCGTCCTGCTGCACCGGCGGCGGAGGCACCTGCGCGGGCGGCTTGTCGA
Source organism: Streptomyces sp. NPDC104814 (assembly GCF_055583185.1). Lineage (NCBI taxonomy): Bacteria > Bacillati > Actinomycetota > Actinomycetes > Kitasatosporales > Streptomycetaceae > Streptomyces > Streptomyces sp. NPDC104814. The sequence continues at coordinate 1,753,471 of NZ_JBVJOL010000001.1, forward strand.
CGACGTAGTCGTGACCACATCCCATGTTCCACACCTGGGAATCGGCGCTGTAGGTGAAGGGCGGTCCGGTGGGCGGCTTCACGGGCGAGGCGGGGCGGCCGCCGGTGGAACCCGGGTCGGGCGACTTGCGCCCAGGGCCCGGTGACGGGGAACTGGGCGAAGGGCTGGTGGAGAGGGAGGGGGACGCGGAGGCGGTGGCCGGCGGGCTCGCCGAACGGTGGGACATGCCGGGGGTTACGGCCGTCCTGGGGAGCGCGGAGGGGGAGGCGCCCGCCTGCGAGGAACGGTCGTGCGACAGGGCGGACAGGCTGCCCACCGTGGCGAGGAGTCCGCAGGTGACGGCCGCGGATGCCAGGACGCGCCGGCGCCGGTACCAGGGGCGGGGAGCGGGGGAGGAGGGCGAAGCGGCGGGCTCGTCCGAGCCGGCAGGGCATGGGTCGGGACGGCCTGTCGGCGCCGGTGTCGCTGTCGCGCCCGGTGCGGAGGCTGCCCGCGCCTGCCCGGAACCGGCCGTACCTCTCCGCTGCCGGGTGGCGGCCGCCGCCAGCCACAACCGGTGCAGTTCCAGGCGCTCCTGCGCCGTCGCCTCGCAGAACGCCGCGAGCCGTTCCAGGGGCGCGAAGTCCTGCGGTACGGCCTCGCCGGCGCAGTAGCGGTGCAGCGTCGAGGTGTTCATGCCGACGCGGCGGGCCAGGGAGCCGTAGCTGCGGCCGGTGCGGTCCTTCAGCCGGCGCAGCAGGGCCGTGAACTCCTCGACATCGTCCCGAGCTGACACCGTTCCCCCGTCGTCCCGCCGCGATCCCGTATCCCAGGCACTCACATACCTGCACGTCAAACGGGATGGGATGGTTCCACCGTCGCCAAAGGGCCGCCATCCGTTGCGCCGCTGTCCGGCCACGGCCGATGCTCTTGCTGTCGCACCGACCGCACCGGAGAGACCGACCGGCCCCCGGGCGAGGTCCGGCACACGTGCACCGCATGCCCCGCATGTCCGCATGACCGCATGACCGCATGTACCGCAGGCATCGCAGGCATGTAGCGACCCATGAAATGCACCGCACTCCGTCAACGGGGGGAACCCATGCCCAACCGCATCCGAGCAGGTACGCTCCTGGCCTTCGCCGGCACGGGTCTGGCCGTGGCGCTGGCCGGGCCGGCCGCCGCCGCTGCGAAGACGCCCGGCTTCCTCGCGGCCGCTGACCTGCCGCCCCACCCCGCCTCGTCCTGGACAGCCGGCCAGGTCACGGCCGGCGTACCGCAGGAGACGGGTGAGGACGCCTGCCTGCGGGCGCTGCCGCGGCACAAGGCCGCCTGGCACCGCGACTTCCGCACCGACCTCGACACCAACGCCCGGCAGATCACGGTCGTCCTGCCCGACACCCGCTCGGCCGAGCAGCTGACCTCGAGGCTCGACGCGGACATCGCCTCCTGCGCGGCCCGCATCGAACAACAGCACCCGGACACCCAGGCCACCGGCAAGGACTACGGGACGCTGCGCGTCGAGGACGGCGCCCACGTCTACGGCGTCCACACCGAGACGTCCTGGGGCGCGAGCGACGTCCGTCTGCTGTCGGTGGGCCGCGACGGCCGCACCGTCACGGTCGTGAACTGGGCCCAGCTCGGCGGCTTCGAGGGCGCTCCGGTGCAGGCGTTCAAGAAGACGACCACCACGGCCGTGAACAAACTCCGCTGACGGAGGCCGTCCGGGGCCGCCCTCCCGCCACGGGGGTCGGGAGGGCCGCCCGGCCACCGACAACCACGGCACGGCCCGACCACTCGACCGCCCTGCCACTCGAACGCCCTACCACTCGATCACCGACGACCAGACCAGTCGAACACAGAAGAACACGGGGAACAGACATGAACAGCACGACCCGCACCGCCCTGACCGCCGGAGTCCTCGCCGTCGCCCTCGGTGTCGGCGCCACCGTCCAGGCCTCGGCCGGGACTCCGCGCAGCGTCAGCGGCAAGCCGTCCGACAACATCACCCGCATCGCCGACTTCTACGGTGCCTACATCGACGCCGTGACCGACGAGAACAGCGGCGGCCTGGGCCAGGCGCTGCGCAGCCACTACCTCAGCGCCGGCTTCCAGAAGGAACTGAACGCCTGGGAGGCCAAGAACCACGCCGACGGCGTGCTGCGCGCCCAGAACGTGCCGCTCGCCTGGAAGGTCACCGACAACGGCACCGCCGGCTACACGGAGGCCGTGATCACTCTCACCTGGAGCAAGAACAGCACGACCAGGCTGGTCGTCGACATGACCCGCTCCGGCCGCAAGATCTTCCACATCGGGGACAAGGGCATCGGCGGGAAGTGACGGCCCGGCAGACCCCACGGACGGGGTCTGCCGCCGGTCCGGAGGCGCCGTCGACCGGCGTGCGGCATGCGCACATCGAGCCGTCGCTTCCGGACCGGACGCTTCGGCGTGACAGGGAACAGCCCTTGCTAGGCTCCGGGCGTGTCCCTTCCCAGCGTTGAAGAAATCCGCGCCCTGCACGAGAAGTACGCGCCGACAGCAGAAGTACTCGACGTCGTCCGCACCCACTGCGAGATCGTGTGGAGTGTCGCCGAGCAGCTCGTGGCGCGTTCGTCGTTGCGGGTGGACGTCGACCTGGTGAGGGCCGGCTGCCTGCTGCACGACATCGGGGTCTACGCCCTGTGCACCGAGGACGGACGCATCGACCTGGACAACTACATCCGTCACGGCGTCCTCGGGCACGAAATCCTCAGCAACGAGGGATACCCCGACCACCTCTGCCGGATGTGTTCGTGCCACACCGGCGTGGGCATCACCAAGCATGACGTCGTCTCACAAGGCCTCCCGCTGCCGCCGTGCGACTACCTCGCCGAATCCACAGAGGAACGGCTCGTCATGTACGCCGACAAATTCCACAGCAAGACCACGCCGCCGAAATTCCTGTCCGCGCCCGCCTACGCCCGGTACGTCCGGCGATTCGGTGACGAGAAGGTCGACAGGTTCAACACCCTGCGCGCGGAATTCGGTGAACCGGACCCTGCACCCCTGGCCGCGCACTACGGTCACGCGCTGGAGTAGCAATCACCTGCCGCGTCCGGTCCGGCCTGCCTGGCGATCCCTCGCCTTAGGCCTCGGTAAAGGAAGTACGCCGTACCCACGAGCACCGTCCCGCAGATGATGGGAACGAGCATCCAGGGGAGGCCCGTCCACACGGCGACCAGCCCGACGACGCCGCAACCGGCCACCGCGACGATGAGGAGCACCTTGCCGTACGGGAGCCAGACGAAGAGTCCCGGATCGCGGGGTCTGACCAGACGTACCGCGCCGAACACCAGCGCCAGGCCTGCCAGCAGCCCCGCGAACGTGCCGATGGCGGCCGTCATCTGGGGTTCGTCGCGAGGCGCGTCGGCTGAAACCTGCCGTTCGTCGCCCTGGGCGATCTCGACGACGAGGCCACGCCAGACGGTGCCGGTGATCCGGTCACCCCTGTGAAGGTCGCTCAGCACCGGTCCCTGGCCGCCGAACGGCACGACGACTCTCCCCAGCGGGCGAGGGCCGAGCAGGGTCGCCCGTATCTTCTTCCTGGCCGTGCTGGTGGCCTCCACGGTGAACGTGACGTGCCGCAGACAGTCCTCCGCCGGACGCATCGCCGTATCGGCGGGGCACGCTCGGGCCGCCGTGTATTCCCTGTGCAGGACACGATCAGTGGGCAACCAGGTGGTGAACACCCAGGAACACGCCGGCGCGGCGATCAGCGACAGCACGATGAGCGCCGCACCTACCAGCCTGTTCCGGCCGGCCCTCGAAGGGGGCGATGATCCGCCCGCCTCCCGGACGACACCGATCCTCGCCGTCATCGCTCATCTCCCCTCTGCCGTCCACCGAAGGCCCACCTTCTCCGCCCTCCCCCCAGGCAGACAACGAGCCCCCTCGGCAGCCACCCGACCCCGGTCCTTGCCGCATCCGGGCAACGTGCGCCGTCAAGAGGGGCCGTGGCGGCCCTGCCCCTTGCGGGAAGGACCGTCCGCTGTTGCAACACCCTTACCTCTGAGGGCGCTTACCCTTGGTGTACCGGCGCCCCCTGCTGATGCAGCAGCTTCTCCAGGACGCGTTCGCGGAGGAGTTCGTACTCCTCGCGGAGTCTGCGCCATTCGGTCACGGGTGGGCGTGGAATGACGATGCCTCCCGTGACGACTTCCTCCGGACGGAACTGCTCGCGGGTGAGGTCGATCTCGATGCCCGCGCCCAGACGGTTCCACCAGTGGTAGTCCACACGCTCTCCGTCCACGTGGACCTCGCCTCGGAGCAACTCGCCCCCGAGCAGGTCATTGAGCACCATGGCGGTCACCCCGCACTGGTCCCGAGCAGGGTTGTCCTCGGTCCAGCTCGATCGGAACTCAGGCGTGCACGTCTCGGCGCTCCAGCTGCTGCGGACGGCTCGTTCGATGTCGGTGAGAAGCAACGGTTTCATGCCGCTGATCCTGTCAGCCGCCACTGACAACGACAGGGGCTTCCGGTCGGCAGCCGAGCCGTGACGGACTTCTCTCCCCCGGGAGCGTGCGCAGCTCCGGCGGTACCGCGTGGCGGACTTGTGCAATCGCCCGTCGACATCGCACTGTTGGCCGATATTCGTTCATACGGTCAGGAGTTCCGGCTTGTCCTCCCAAACCCCCGTTCCCGCGCCACCCCACGTCGTCGATCCCGCCGGCGGCTGCCCGCACACTCTGAACGCCGGCCTCCGGGCCCGGGGGCCCGTCGCGGACATCGTCCTGCCGGGCGGGGTGCCCGCAGCCGTCGTCCTGGGGCACGAGGCGCTCAAAGAATTCCTGTCCCACCCCGACGTGGCGAAGGACGCCCGCCACTGCCCCGCGCTGAACGACGGCACGATCCCCGCGGACTGGCCACTGCGCGTGTTCGCCAACGCCCAGGGCATGCACACCGCCGACGGAGCCGACCACCGCCGGCTGCGCTCCCTCGTCGGCAACGCCTTCACCGCCCGCCAGGTCGAGCGGCTGCGGCCGCGCATCGAGGACCTGACCGCCGGCCTCCTCGACGACCTCGGCCGAGCCGCCGCCGGGGACCCGGACGGCATCGCTGACCTGCGCACCCACTTCGCGCTGCCGCTCCCGATGAGCGTCATCTGCGAGCTGCTCGGTGTGGACGCCGAGTACCGTGACCGGCTGCACGACCTCACCTACACGGTGATCATCGCCACCGACACCACCCCGGCCGAGGTGATGGCCGCCGTACGCGAGCTCGTCGACCTGCTCGGCACGATCGCGGCCGCCCGCCGGGCAGCCCCCGGCGACGACCTGACGAGCGCCCTGATAGCCGCCCGTGAGGACGACGGCGACCGGCTCAGCGAGGCCGAACTCATCGGCACCATGCGCCTGATGCTGGTCGCCGGCCACGAGACCACCCTCAACCTGATCAGCAACGCCGTACGGGCACTGTGCACCCACCGCGATCAGCTGGCGCTGGTGCTGGACGGCAAGGCCGGCTGGTCGGACGTGGTGGACGAGACGCTCCGCTGGGACGGCCCCGTCAGTTGGTTCCCCTTCCGCTATCCCACCCGCGACCTGGACCTCGTCGGCACCGTGATCCCGCAGGGAACCCCGGTCCTCGCGGGTTACACCGCGGCCGGCCGCGACAAGGCCTTCCACGGCCCGGACGCCGACCGCTTCGACGTCACCCGGCCCGGCGCGTCCCGGCACCTCTCCTTCGGCCACGGCGCCCACTACTGCGTGGGCGCGCCCCTTGCCCGTCTCGAGGCGACGATCGCCCTGGAGCGTCTCTTCACTCGCTTCCCGGACCTCGACCTCGCGGTCCCCGAGACCGGACTTCCACGCCAGCGCAGCTTCATCGGCAACAGTGTCGAAGCGCTCCCGGTGCGCCTGGTCCGCCGCTGAGCCTATGAGTCCGGCTGACCCGGGCCGCTCCTTGCGGCCGGGGTCAGTCTGTTCCGCGCACCGGCGGCCTCACCCCCTCATCCCCGGCCGGAGATCGACGTCGTCGGCCTCATCTCGATCCGGCCGCTGCTCGGCCGAGCAGCCCCCGCGCGTGGGACACCGCCTGCTGAGGGTCACGTACGCCGGTGTAGACGCACACGGTGTACTGAACGTCCTCCAGCCGCCGTCGGACGTCCGGCTCCGGGTCGGGTCGGGGAGTGAGCGCATCGAACTCGTTGAGCAGGTCACGAAGTACGGAAAGGTTGATCAGAGGCATCTCGGCTTCCATTCCCGCACCTCGCAGGTGCGTGATCTGGCCTTCGTGTCGTCTCGACTGCGCTGCTGAGGCACATGTGCTTCCGCCGGACGACGGGCGTGCCGCGTCCGTGGAACCAGCTGATTCGACTCCCCGTGCAGGCGTGCCGGTCCGCGAAACCGTTGTGGTACCGACCGGGCCGTTGAACGCCCCGACGACCGCCTGGACGGCGGACGGGGGCAGGGGAGGGCGGAGTGCAACTCCTGAAACCACGCGGAGGTGCGTCGGCCGGGTCTCGGTCCAGCGCCCTCGCTGCGTGACGGCGCTCACATTAGTTCAGGGGAGGGCGGGACAAAAGACCTCGGAGCCGCCCTTGTCTCACTCATTGCATCCGGCCTCGTACCGTCAGCCACGGCCGCCTGCCGAGCACGCCCGCCGACGCCCCGGGGTTCGTCGCGGCCCGGCGAGCCGTCATGAGGCCGCTCAGAGGGTGTCCTGCGGTCCGTCGGCGTGCCAGTTCCAGGTGGTCAGGGCGGTGCGCATCAGCCGGGCGGCGGTCGGCAGGTGGCCGTCGGCGCGCCAGCACAGGGTCACCGTGCGGCGGCAGTCGGGGCTGTCGACGGGGATCCAGGCGAGGGAGGTGTCCTTGGCCAGGTGGCGGGCGAAGGAGGGGACGAGGCCGATGCCGAGTCCTGCGCTGATCAGACCCGCGAGGGCGCTGTGTTCGTCGCTCTCGCAGACGATCTTCGGAGTCAGGCCATGGGCCGCGAAGAGCCGGTCGAGCAGCCGGCGGAGCCAGTGGCCCTCGCGGGCGGTGACGAAGGGCTGGCCGGCGAGTTCGTGGACGGTCACGGACGTACGGCGGGCAAGGGGATGGTCGCTGGGCGCGCTCACCCCGACCGCCTCGTCGAACAACTGCACCGCCTCCAGGCCCTCGGCGTGGATCGGCTGCGAAGCGACACACAGGTCCACCTGCTGGGTGCGCAGACGGCGGGCCATGTCCTCGACCGGCGACCACTGGAGGTCGAGGTCGACGGAGGGGTGGGATCGCTTGTAGGCCGCCAACGGGCCGGTGAGGGTGAGGAAGGTTTCCGACGCCAGCCGCACGGTGCCCAGGCCCTCGTCGGCGGCCTCGGCCACGGCGCGCTGTCCTGCCTGGAGTTCACCGAGGGCGCGTTCGACATGGTCGCGGAAGGCTTTGCCGGCGTCGTTGAGCCGGAGCCGGTTGCTGCGGTCGAACAGCGGGGCGCCCAGCTCGCTCTCCAGACGGGCGATGGTGCGGCTCAGCGACGGCTGAGCGACGCGCAGCTCGTCGGCCGCCCGGCTGAGGTGTTCCAGCCGCGCCACGACCAGGAACTGCCTGAGCGAGTTCAGCTCCATCATGCCTCCGTGGTCATAACGCCATAGCGATATTGATCTTAGACATCCATAACTCCGGAGTCATAGCGTCGAAATGTGCCCGCAAGGGAGATCACAGTGAGGAGATCCACATGGTCACCAGCACTCCGGAATCGGCTGACGCGCGGCGAGGCAGGGAGCAGCGGAACAGCAGGACACGCCTGACACTGAAGAAGTCCTTCGCCGTATCGGTGGTCGCCGCTGTGGTCGGCTTCTGCGCGGTGGGCAGTGCCGACGCCGATACTCCGGAACGGGACCGCGCCGAGGTCCTGGAGCTCGCCATCCACAACGATCAGTACGCGGCCGCCGACCTCGGACCGGCGGGGCCGAGCGTGGGAGACATGGACGTCTACTCCGGGACCGCCGTCCAGGACGGCCGCACGGTCGGACGTGGAGGCGGGTCGTGTCAGGTCGTCCGTCTCCAGGGCGAGGAACGTACGACACAGTGCCTGATCACGATAGAACTCGAGCGGGGCTCTCTGACGATGCAGTCCCTCTGGACGAGCGGGACGAATGCCCTCGACATGGCCATCACCGGCGGTACGGGCGTCTACAGCACCGCACGGGGCACCGCCCACTACTGGGACATCGCGACCCCGACGGAGAGGATGCGCGCCGACATCCGGCGCTGACCGGTGAAGCACACCTGACCGGCCAAGCACGCCTGACCGGCCAAGCACGCCTGACCGGTGCAGCGCGCCCCGGCACCGGCAGATGCCGCCGGGCCGTTGCCGGGTCGAGTCGGCACCGCGGCCGCCCGGGGTGCCGACTCGGCGGCGTAACTCGCAACCGCGCAGATGCGGAAGCGCATCACTGCCGCTGGGTGACGACCCGGGCCTCTTGGGCGATGTCCTCCAGCACGGCCTTCGGGTCGGCGGTGGGAGCGACGGCCTTGCCGATGTTCCGCTTGATGATGTTGCTGACCTGCAGCCAGGACGGATCGTTGACCGGGTAGAGCTGGGCTGTGCGCAGTGCGGTCAGGAACTGTTCGGCGTCGGGGTCCGTCGCCGTGGCCTGGGAGGCAGTCACCGTCGAGGGCAGCAGGTGGTAACGCTCGGCGAACGCGCTGAGGTTCTTGTCCTCGTAGACGAAGTTCACGAACGAGCCGACCAGTTCCTTGTTGCCGTCGTGCTTGAAGGCCATCATCCAGTCGGCGACGCCCACTGACGGCGGGGTGATGCCGTCGCTCAGCGTGTCCGAGACCGGCATGGTCAGCGTGCCGACCTTGATGCCCTTCGCCCTCGCCTCGTTGAGGAGCGAGGGGTAGCCGTTGACCATGCCGACGTCGCCGCGCAGGAAGGCGGCGAAGGCGTCCTGCCGGTTGAGCTCGGCAGGCGGGGTCGGGCCGGTCAGACCGGGCGTGACCAGGTTGTCCTTGATCCAGCGGAAGGTCTCGGCGTTCTGCCGGGACGCGATGCTGTAACCGCCGCTGCCGTCGGTGTACCCGCCGCCGTTGCTCAGTTCCCAGATCAGGGCTTCGGCGTGTGCCTCCTCGGGGCCGAGCGGCAGGGCGTACGGGTAGAGGACGCCGTCCTTCTTCAGCGCCTTCGCCGCGTCCTTCAGGTCCGACCAGGTCTTGGGCGGCTTTGCTCCGGCCTTGTCGAACAGCTCCTCGTTGTAGAAGAGCAGCCGGCTACTGGCGACGAACGGCAAGCCGTAGAGGGTGTCGTCGATGGAGCCTGCTTCGGCGAGCGGCGGCAGGAAGTTCGCCTCCGCCCTGATCGGCAGCAGGTCACTGGCGGCGTAGAGGCGGCCCTGCGCGGCGAAGTCGGAGTAGGCACCCATGAGAGCCACGTCCGGGGCGTCGTCGTCGTGGACCATGCGGGTGACCTCACGGTCGACGTCGGCCCACGGGTAGACCGTCACCTCCACCTTCTTGCCGGGGTGGGCGGCGGTGAAGGCGGCGGTCAGCTTGTCCCAGTACGCCTTGGAGGTGTTCGCCGGGTTGTCGCCGTACTCGGGAACCACCAGGCGCAGTGTCGTCCCGTCACTTCCGGACGAGCCGCAGGCGGTGGTGAGGGAGCCCAGCAGTCCGAATGCGGCCACGGAAGCGGCTATGCCGAAGAGTCTTGGTCGCACGGATCGTTCCTTTTGATCATTTCCAACAGTGCATCCGGAATCTTCTCTCGGCCCGGGGAGATATGGGCCCCCTGTGAAGGAATTGTGGCCATAGCTCCAACTGCACCGATTCCGAATGGTGTCTTCCGATATGTCGACGCCGATTCCGGGTGCACGGGCCGTGCAACGGAAAGGCCGGCTGCCGCACTTCGCCCGCCGCTCAGGACGCCTCGGCGAAGCGGCCGAACATGTGGGTTCGCTCGTCACCACCAGTAGACGGGGTAGCGAAGGGCGTTCCTCGGCAGCCCGGCGATGGTCCCGGCGCTGACCAGAAGCAGGTTCGCGACGAGCAGCAGGGTGAGGAAGCTCAGCGGGGCGGGTGACTGGAGTACGACGATGACGGCGGTGGGCGCCGCGGGGGAGTGCGGCGTCCGCGTGACCATCATGGTGCCCAGGGCGAGGCCGCCTGCCAGTGCGGCGGCCCAGGTGGAGCTCCCGAAGGCGGCCAGGATCAGGTAGCCGCCGATCGCGGACAGCAGGTGGCCGCCGATCAGGCTGCGCGGTTGCGCGAGGGGGAGCTGCGGGGTGCTGTGCACGAGGGCGGCGCTGGCTGCGAGGGGCGGTATGAGCAGTGGTTCGTGCAGGACCGCGCCTACCGCGGCCAACAGCAGCAGCACCGAGATCACGGAGGTGGTGGCGTGCAGGGCGTGACGGTGGCCGGCCGGGGCCGGCGCGCGGCCGGCGAGCAGGCGCTGGGCAGCCGGGCGTGGTCTGGTGTCGGTACTCATGTGTCTCTCGGGACCGGGGCCGAAGGCCCTGAATGCGGCTGAGTTGGAACGGTCCCGTGCTGACGTGCAACGCGCCCCGTGATCGACGTGGGCTGACCTTGCGCCGAGCATCCGATGGGGGCGGCGCAGTCCTGCGTCTTATTAAACCAGCAGGTGACAGCCGTCTTGCGAGCGGCCCCTGCCAGTGCCCGGCCCCGCTCACCACGGCTGGAGACGTGCCAGCAGCGCGAAGCCGACGCCGACCAGCTTCAGTGCACGGCGTTGGCGGTCCTCTCCCCTGCCCGACAGCTCCCAGATCACCACGGTGGAGGCGCCGATCTCTATCGGGGAGTCCAGGCCGAACCCGGCGAGCGCCACGGACCTCGCCGTAACGGCGGCGATGGCGAGCACGACGATGCCGATCACGTTCCATCCGAGCGTGACGTACTCCAGGGCGAAGCCACGGCGGACAAGCGCCCGTCGGACCGGGTCGTCATGGCCTGTCACGCCGAGTCCTCGCAGACTGCTCGGCGGCGTGGAAAGCACATCTCACAACGGTCCGCGTGGGTGGAACCGGGCCTTGAGGCTGTCAGGGCGAAGGCCGGCGCGTGTGTGGCCCGCCGCCCGCCCTGTCTTCGCCGAGCAGTAGTGCGGCAACGGCCTCCGGGTCCTCACGCATGGCGTCGTGCCGGGTGGGGAGGTCATGGACGTGCCACCCGGGATCGGCTTTCAGACGGGTGCGGAGTTCGGTGAACGGCGTCCGGTCTTCCCATCCCGAGCAGTAGATGAACTCCCGGCGGGGGACTTGGTCGACCGTGCCTGTGAGCCGGATCGTTTGCAGGAACGAGGCGAGGGGATGAGGGCGGCGGCGAGGATCGCCACCTTCCGGTGGGCGAACGGCGTAGCCGGTGTCGGCAGCGCCGGCCACGAATGCCTGACGGTAGCGCTCGGTCGTCGCAGACCAGCACGATTCGCCGTCGCGCGGGACGTACGCGTCGAGATGCACCAGTCGTGAGACCCGGCCAGCGGCACGGTCGGCGGCAGCGGCGATCACCATGCCGCCGTAACTGTGGCCTACCAGCGTCGCGTTGGTGATGTGGGCGCGATCGAGGAGCCGCAGTACGTCATCGGCGTGGGTGTCGAGGTTGGCGTTCGCGACCGTCGCGGCATCGTCTTCCGGCCGCAGACCGGTGAGGGTCAGGGCATGCACCGTATGACCGGCACGCTCCAGCAGCGGAACCACCGTCTCGAACGCCCAGGATCCGTGCCAGCCCCCGGGCACGAGGACGAACGTCGCCATGCGTTTCCCCTTTTCTCCAGCCGCGACATCGAGGCGGGCTGCCGCTAGGACAGGTCGTGCGCTCGATCATTCTCGACGATGACCCCGCCCGGGCCCCGGCGGGGTCATGGAGTTGGCTGCTGCCTTGTCCGTCTTCATCAGCCCTCGTGAAGGGAGCTGAGCCAGCGGTCGTCCTGGAACTCGGCAGGCACGTCGTCCTCCCCTGGATCGATCCCTCGGCGCTCCAGCTCGTCGAACCATCGGTTCCGCTGCGACTCGGGAAGGCGTCGTCCGCACCAGGGGCAGAAGTCGATCGTGAGGCTCGACGTGCCACCGTCATGGATGATCAGCCCGTACTCCTGGAACTTGGCGCTGAAGTCGACCAGCGCGTCCGGACAGGCGAAGGGGTCGTCGTGCTGGTCGCAGCGCACGTTGACGCGACTGGTCATCGCCTCGCAGCAGTGATGGGTCATTACCTCGGCCTCCTGCGCCTGCTACTTCAGCTCGACCTCGACGAAGGCCAGCGGGGCGGTGCCGGCGTTGACGACTTCGTGCTCGCCTCCGGCCGGGCGGGCGTAGGACTGGCCCGCCCGCAGCTGCGATGAGGTGACGGTGCCGTCAGGGGTGATCACGTCGGTCTGCCCGTCGGTGACGGGTACGACGACGTAGTCGTACTCGTGGACGTGACGGCCGGTGCTCTCTCCTGGCTGGAAGTCCCAGCGGGTGACCCGTACTCGCTCGTCCTCGTGCTGCAACGTTGCCCTGGCGGTGGTCGTCATCACTGATCTCCTCGTCGTCCGTGCCGCGCCTCCACTGCGGACCGGAGCGGCAACATCCCAGGTGGCAGGCTATCCGCCGCCCGCGCGGGCGACGCGGTGGGGCCGTCCGGGGCGGTGGTCGCGCCGGTTGTGGCGGAACCTGCCCTGACCGTCGGTAGTCTGCGGCGGTGCGTACGGTCGAACTCTTGTTGGATGAAGCTGCGGACGGTTCGGTCCGGGAGGCTTGGCGGCGGCTTGCGGACGCGGGGCTGCCCAGTCAGGCCCGGCACCGCTCACCGACCAACAGGCCGCACCTCACCCTGGCCGCCTGCCCGGAGCTGACCGCCCCGATTCGCTGGGAGCTCGCCGAGGTGGCCGCAGCGCTGCCGCTCCCGGTGCGGTTCACCGGTCTGATCCGCTTCGAGCGACCTACCTCGGTTCTGGCATGGGCACTGGACCTCGACTCCGCGCTGGCCGATGTGCACCGCCGGGTGTGGGAAGCAGTGGTCTCCGACAGCCCGCCCGAGGCTCTCAACCCCTTCCACGAGCCCGGGCGTTGGAGCCCGCACATCACCCTCGGCCGGACCCGGCGGGCCGGCGCGTTCGCCGACAGAAGGGTCCCGGACCTGCTGCCGGCACCGCCACTGTCGGCCCATCTCACCACGCTACGCAGCTACGACACCGAAACAGGGGCCCTGGAGGTGCTGGCGCCGCGTTCCTGAGACGCTTCCCACCTCGCGGTCGTGTGCATGGGTACGCGTACTCGTACTCCTACTGTTACTCGACCTCGTCGACCGGGCGGGCCGCCGCCGACAAGCGGCCCTGCGGCGGGCCGAGCCTCATGTAAGCGTGCGGGTGGGGAAGAGGTCGTTGAGCTCCGAGAACGTCAGGGCGTCGGAGAGCGGGCCGTACTCGCCGCTGTCGTACAGCTGCTGTGCGGCGCGGCGGGTGGCGGCGTAGGCGGCCTGGGCGACGCCTGAGCCCAGGCTGACGCGGGAGACGCCGAGCGCACCCAGCGCGGCGACGTCCGGTGCGCCGGGGCCGGCCATGATGTTCACCGGTACGGAGATGCCCGCCGCCAGTTCCCCGATGATGGCGGGGTCGGTGACGCCGGGGACGAAGATGCCGTCGGCGCCGGCGTCGACGTATCTGCGCGCCCGCTCCAGGGTGTTTCGCAACCGAGTGGTGGGGTCGCCCAGGCCGAGCAGATAGGTGTCGGTCCGGGCGTTCACGAAGAGGGGCACTCCCGCGCGTTCCGCCGCGCTCCGGGCCGCCGCCAGCCGCGCCTCGAGTTCGGCCGGAGGCCGGGCGCCGTCCTCGATGTTGACGCCCACGGCACCCGCCTCCAGCACGCGTGTGACGGTATCGGCGACGCTTGCGGCGTCCTGCCCGTACCCGCCCTCGATGTCGGCGGTGACGGGGACGTCGACCGCCGCGACGATACGGCCGATCAGCTCCATTACCCGGTCAGGGGTGAGGCCCTGCCCGTCCGGATGGCCCAGCGACCAGGCGGTCCCGGCGCTCGTGGTGGCGATTGCGGGCGCCCCCGCGGCCGCGATGACACTCGCGCTCGCGACGTCCCAGGCGTTGGCGAGCGCGAGGGGGCGTGCGGGAGTGTGGAGGGAGCGGAAGAGCAGAGCCGTGTCCGTCTGAGCTGTGGTCATGCGGTCAGCCAACCACCCCTGCGGCTTGCCGTCCGGCAGGAATCCGACACGGACATAGCCCAAGGATCTGTCACGAGAGTGGATCCGCCGCCACCAGTCGGTGACCCGAAATTGACCTCGAGTAATTCGGTTGCCCGGGTGGTCGGGCGACGCCGAGGATCTGTCCATGACCGCGACGACCGTGCCCGTGCTGCTGACGCCCTCCTCCGCCATTGCGGCACGGGGCCGGCAGCAGCCGGGATGCCCGTGGAGGCCCGATACACACCGCGCATGAGCGCGGCGCTGGTCGCGGGGCTCCTGGCCGGCTATGGCATCGCCATGCCCGTGGGAGCGGTCGCGACGTATCTCGTGGCCCTCACTGCTCGCACATCGTTGAGGGTGGGTGCCGCTGCCGCTCTCGGCGTGGCGACCGCTGACGGTCTGTATGCGCTGATCTCCGTGATCGCCGGCTCGGCGCTCGCGCCCACGATCAGGACGATCTCGCTGCCCTTGCGGTGGGCCTCGGCCGGCGTTCTCGTTGCCCTGGCCTGCAGGGGTGCCGTGACGGCCATCGTCCGGTACCGCAAGCGGCGGGTCAGCGCCGGTGCGGACGGGGCACTGGTGAGTCCGCTGCGGGCGTATCTCGCGCTTCTGGGTGTCACGATCATGAACCCGATCACCATGATCTACTTCGCGGCCCTGGTGATGACGAGCCAAGGGACCACATTGTCGGGTCAGTGGGCCAGGCAAGTGTTCGTCCTGGCGGCCTTCGTGGCGTCCGCCAGTTGGCAGTTGCTGCTTGCCGGCGGCGGAGCGCTGCTGGGCCGCGCGCTGACCGGCCCCCGGGACGCTTGTTCACTGCCCTGCTCTCCAGCGCCGTGATCATGGGGCTCGCGGCCCGCCTGCTGCTGTCCCGGTCGTAGATGCGGTGGGGCAGGCTCATGCCCTCCACGCCGACGAACTAACGTGTCATCCCTGTGCTTATCGGGGTGATCTAAGGGCATTCGGTGGCCAGGAGGTTGATATCTATGGTTCCCCTGCTTCTGGTTCTCCTGCTGGCTCTGATCCTGTTCGGCGCGGGCTTCGCCCTGAAGGCGCTGTGGTGGATCGCGGTGATCGTACTGATCGTGTGGCTGCTCGGCTTCGTCGTCCGATCCGCAGACGGCGCGGGCCGGAAGGGCCGCTGGTACCGCTGGTGACGTAGGCAGCAGCAGACGCGTCAGCATGCCCGATGCGGGCCCGGCCGAGTGCGGCCGGGCCCGCATCGGCGTGCGCGGAGAAACGATGCCGGTGCAACTGGCAGTAGGACTGGGGCGCTGGTCCCGGCCTCATGTCTCGGGAACCGGCGCCGATGCCACGCGCGTGGTCAAGGAGATGGCAGCAGTTCGAGCTGCTGGAGCATGGCGAGCTGATCGACCACGTGCCAGTGTTCGGCGATCCGGTCGCCGTCGAGCCGGTAGATGTCGACTCCGGCGAAGCTGGCCGTGCGTCCGGTGGGAGGGATGCCCAGGAACGCGCCGGAGTGCGTGGCGTTGTTGGTCCAGCGGACGACGACACGGTCGTCCTCGGCGATGATGTCGTCGATCGTGAACCTGGGCGACAGCCCTTCCACGAGCATGGTCACGCGGGTTTTGAGACCCTCGCGGCCCTGGTCCTGACCGGGGAGGGGGTCATGCTCTTCGTAGTCCGGGACGGCCAGCTCGTCGACGACGTCCACGCGCCGATCGTTGAGGACTTCTTCGTAGAACCGACGCACGAGCGCTTTGTTGGCCTCGGTGGACACGTGATGCCTCCGCACAAGTGGGAAACCGATCGGTTCACCTTGACACGCGTGAGTTCTCCCGCGGCCGGTGCAAGGCCGCAGCCTCCCACGACTGGAGCAAGCCGCGGCCCGACACCCGCAGCCGAGCGAGAACTCGGCAACACGCGGCACCGACTAGGCGGGCGGCCCGGTCTCGGGGGTCGTGAAGATGCGGTCGAGGTGATGGCGGATCACCGTGGCGGCCGATTCGGGACCGCGCTGGCCCACGAGGACGCTCGTGCCGAGGGTGCCGGCCATGGCGAGGAGGCTGATGGCCTCGATGCGCGCGTCGGCGTTCGGATCGGCCAGACCGTCCGCCTGTGCCTGCGCGATCAGCCCGGCCAGGGTGTTCTCCGCGGCGTCCGGGTTGTCGATGAAGGGCTGGGCGGCCAGCGCTTCGTCGGTGACGGAGAGGATCGCGTACGAGGAGTAGAGCAGGTGGAAGGTGCGGCTCTCCTCGTCGGTCGGGAGCGAGGCCAGGATCAGAGCCTCGGCGGTCGTGCGGAGCCCGGGTGCCGGCCCGGCGGCGGCGAGGCGGGCGCCGACGCGGGCGGTGAAGCGGTCCGTGAGGTGCTGCAGTCCGTGGAGGAGCAGCTTTTCCTTCGTCTCGAAGTAGTACTGCACCAGCCGCAGCGACACTCCGGCCTCTGCGGCGACGTCCCGCATGCCGACGGCGTGCAGTCCGCGGCGCCCGGCGACCCGTACCAGTGCCTCCGCGATCTGGGTGCGCCGCTCTTCGTGATCCACGCGCTTCGGCATGCGTGCTGTCTCCGTCCGTCCGCCGGGCCTTTATGGTACCGCCGTACCAACATCGTGGTACGTTCGTATCACGAACAACGGATCGAGGACCGAGAACGGTCCCACCGGGAGGTGCCGCCGTGCCCGAGAACAAGACCCGCAAGCCCCGTGACGTCGGGCGCTATGTGAACGACACCTTGCGCGACCGCTACTTCGCCACCTGCGACACCCTGTACGCCATGGGTGCGCCCATCCGCTCCGAGACGGACGTCGAGACCAGCTTCGGAACGACGCACGTCTACCGGTACGGGCCCACGGACCCCGCTGCCGAGTCCCGTACGCCGATCGTCCTGATCCACGGGTCCGGCGGCTGCTCCGCCCAGTGGTACCCCAACACCCCCGCGCTCAGCGCGCAACGCCCCGTCTACGCCCTCGACACACCCGGCGATCCCGGGCGCAGCGTGCAGCGCGAGCCGATGTGGCAGCCCGAGCGTGCGGCGCAATGGATGGACGAGACCCTCGACGCGCTCGGCCTGGACCGCGTGCACCTGGTCGGCTCCTCCTACGGGGGCTGGCTGGTCATCAACCAGGCACATCTCCGGGCCGGCCGGCTGGCGTCGGTCACCGCCCTCGACCCGGGCGGCCTGGAGAAGGTGGGCCTGCGCTTCTTCGCCTGGATCTTCGCCAGCCTGTTCGCCACCTTCGCTCCGAAGCCGCTGCGCCCGCGCCTCGCGGCCTGGCTCGAACAGCCGGTCCTCGTCGTCCCGGAACTGCGCAAGTGGATCCACGCCGGGGTGCGGGCCTTCCGGATCCGCCGCCCGGCGCCGCTGCCGCTGTCCGACACCGAACTCGGCACCATCCGGACGCCGTTCTACCTGATCATGGGCAAGCGCAGCCTGCTGGTCCACCCCAAGCGCCAGCTGGAACGGGTGCCGCGCGTCATCCCCGGAGCCCGCGCCGAGATCGTCGCGGCCACCGGCCACGGCCCCCAGATCGACCACCCGGACGTGGTCAACTCCCGCCTGCTGAGCTTCATGGACGACATCGACGCCCGGGAGCACACCGCAGCCTAGGCCGGCTCCCTCGCATCATCCGATCGCCGGTCCCTGTGTGCCGTCGCCTGTTGCCCGGTGGGCGCGGATCGAGCCGCTGCGGCCGGTGTCGTAATCCTGTTGACCGCCCCGGGCCGGCAGTGCTGGAGTCGGCGCGTGGACAGCATCCCCGCCAACCGGCGGCTCTGGAACCGGATCAGCCGCGCCTACCAGCACGAGCACGATCCTCAGATCGGCGCCGCACCACGGCTGTGGGGCATGTACTCCATCCCCGACGCGCACCTGCAGGCCCTGGGCGACGTCACGGGCAAGCGCGTCCTCGAACTCGGCTGCGGCGCCGGACAGTGGTCCAGGGTGCTCGCCGCCGAGGGCGCCGCCGTGGTCGGTATCGACCTCTCCGAAGCCCAACTCGCCGCAGCGGCTGGCGCGATGGGAGCGGACCGCTACCCGCTGGTGCAGGGCGCCGCCGAACAACTCCCCTTCGCCGCCGACACCTTCGACCTGGTGTTCTGCGACTTCGGTGGGCTCAGCTGGGCGCCCCCGCACCTCGCCGTCCCGCAGGCCGCACGCGTCCTGCGCCGAGGCGGGCGCCTGGTGTTCAACGTCGCCAGCCCCTGGTTCGAAGCGTGCTACGACGAAGCCGCCAGCCGTGTGACCACGACGCTGCAGCAGGACTACTTCGGGCTGAACACCATCGCCGAAGACGACGGCGCGACCAGCTACCAGCTCACCTACGGCGACTGGGTCAGGGTCCTGCGCGGCGCGGGTCTCGTCATCGACGATCTCATCGAGCCGCGGCCCGAACGCGGAACACCCAACGGCTACAACGAAACGGACCCACCCGACTGGGCCCACCGCTGGCCGGCGGAACTGCTCTGGGTGACCCACAAACCGTGAGTTCCGCCGCACCGAGACGTGAAGGCATCACCCTTCCGGACAGAACCTAGTCCTGCGGTGCCAAGGTGCGCACGACGTCGAACTCGTTGCCCTCGGGGTCGGCCATGACCACCCAGCTCCGGTCCGGGCCCTGGCCCACGTCCACCTTGACGGCGCCGAGACCCAGCAATCTGGTCACCTCGTCCTCGGTGCTGCTGTCGACCGGGCTGACGTCGAGGTGAAGGCGGTTCTTGACGGTCTTGCCCTCCGGCACACGGATGAACACCAGGGTGGGCGGCATCTGGCGAGCCCGGACCTCCTCGACGGTCGGCACCCAGGAGCCGATCTCGACCATGCCCTCGCCACGGTCGATCACCTTGAAGTCCAGGACCTCGCACCAGAAGGCCGCGAGCCTCTCCGGATCATGGCAGTCAACGGTCAGCTCGGTGAACCTGCTTGTCATGCTTCTCCCCGATAGTGCGGACTGGGCTCAGCGTAGGGCGCCCGCCCGACAGATCCGAGACCTTGGCGACCACAGATCAGCGGGCTTCATCCGGAGGAAACCGCCCAGCTCGGGCCATACGCCCCGCCGTGCCCGTCTGAGCATAGGATCCGCATCCATGTCCCACTCGTGGTCCAGTTCGCGCCTCGACCTGCACCTGACCCTCCGCGCCGCGACCGGGCGCCGCTCCGGCCTGGAGTCCGCGCTGCGAGAGGCGATCCAGCAGGGGCGCCTGTCCGTCGGAACGTCCTTGCCGTCCACCCGGGGGCTGGCCCAGGAGCTCGGACTCTCGCGCGGCACGGTCACCGCGGCCTACGGCCAACTGGTCGAGGAGGGTTACCTGATCACGCGTCCGGGGTCGGGCACCACGGTGGCCGAGACCCCTCGGCGCGCGCAGGCTCCCGAACCCCCCGCCCCGCAGGCCGTCGCTCCCCGGCACGACCTTCGCCCCGGGCACCCGGACGTCACCGCGTTTCCCAGACGGGCCTGGCTGGCCGCCACGCGACGCGTGCTCACCGGTGCCCGGCCCGAGGTGTTCGGCGCCGGGGACCCCCAGGGCCGTATCGAGTTGCGCCAGGCCCTCGCCGACCATCTGGGCCGCACACGCGGCGTGATCACGACAGCCGACCGCATCCTGATCACCTCCGGCTACTACCAGGGCGTGAGCCTGCTCAGCGGCGTACTGGCCGCGAGCGGCACCCGCACCGCGGCGATGGAGGACCCGGGACACAACGTCTACCGCGAGGCCGTCCGGCGCGCCGGGCTCACCGTCGCGTCCCTGCGCGTCGACTCCCACGGCGCCCGCACGCACGAACTGGACCAGGCGACGCAGGCGGTCTTCGTCACCCCCTCCCACCAGTACCCGACCGGCGTCCCGCTCCATCCGAGCCGCCGCCAGGCCGTGTGCGACTGGGCACGCTCGACCGGCGGCCTGGTCGTCGAAGACGACTACGACGGCGAGTACCGCTACGACCGCCGGCCCGTCGGCGCCCTCCAGGGCATGGCACCCGACCACGTCGTCTACTGCGGCACCGCCTCCAAGACCCTGGCACCCGCGCTCCGGCTGGCCTGGATGATCCTGCCGGCGCACCTGGTGCGACCGATGGTGCAGGCCAAGCAACAAGCCGACCTGTACAGCGAAGGACTGGGCCAACTCGCCCTCGCCGACCTGATCACCACGCACGCCTACGACCGCCATGTCCGCGCGGCCCGCCTTCGCTACCGCCGCCGACGCGAAGCCCTCATCGACCGGACAGCCGCCCACCCGGGCCTCACCGCCCATGGCGTCCCCGCCGGCCTGCACACCCTCGTCACCCTCCCCGCCGAAGGCCCCGACGAAGAGCGGCTGCTGGCCTCTTGTGCACGGCACGGGCTCGCCCTGCGCGGTCTGAGCGAGTTGCACCACCGTCCGGCTGCCGGTCCGCAGGGCCTGCTCATCGGCTTCGCCGCCCCATCCGAACGCGCCTACCCCATGGCGCTCGACACCCTGTTCACTGTCCTGGCCTCCGAGGCCCGGGTCCGGTGAGCCGGGACCGTCCACAGCAGCTTCCGAACTCATGCCGGACGGGGACCGGACCAATTTTTCGGCACCGAACCGGACCTGTCCTCTGGTCCAGCCCCTCCCTACGCTTGCCGTGGCGACCAAGGGCATCGCACACCCGAGCGCCCGTTGCCCACCGCACCCGGGCCGACCGACACTGACAAGGACCAGGCACAGCCGTGATCGTGACAGCACATCTCAGCGACATCCATATCGACGGTGACGAGCGCAGCATCGGCCGCACACGGGCGGTCATGGACTACCTCGACGCCCTGCCCTACGACCTCGACGCCGTCCTGGTGACCGGCGACATCGCCGACCACGCACTTCCGTCGGAATATGAACTGGCCCGCCAACTGCTGTCGTCACGGCACCCGTTGCTCGTCTGCCCGGGAAATCACGACGAGCGCGGCGCCTTCCGTGAATTCCTGCTCGGAGAACCCGCTTCGACGGCGCCGGTCAACCACGTCCACCGCACGGACAGGTTCACCATCGCGCTGTGCGACTCCTCGGTGCCGGGGAAGGACGAAGGGTTCATCGAGGACGACACCCTGGACTGGCTGGAGGACGTGCTCACCCAAACGCCCGGCCACACGCCGGTTCTTGTCGGCTTCCACCACCCGCCGGCCCTGCTGCACAGCCCGTACATCGACGGCATCCGCCAGTTCGGCGAGGACCGGCTCGCCGCGCTGGTCCGGCGTCATGCCAACATCGCGGGCCTCATCTGCGGCCACGCCCACACCGCTGCCGCGACCACCTTCGCCGGGCGGCCGCTGCTCGTCGCGCCCGGTGTCGTCTCCACCCTCCGCCTCCCCTGGGAGCACCGGGACCATCCGGGGGACCACGTGCACCTCGACCAACCCCCGGCGCTCGCGTTCCATGTCCTGGACGACACGGGACGCCTGACGACTCACTACCGCAGTGTGCTCGCGCCTTGACGACATGACTCGATCATCTCGTCCGCATCGTAACCTCTGACCAGGTACGGGTCGGTGGAGCAGAGGCGGAGGTCGGCGGCGATCCAGGACCGGCGGCCGGCTCAAGGAGGGCAAGCCGCCGACCGATGTCGGTGGTATGACAACGCGTTCTCTCATCGCTCCGCGCCGCCTGGTCTGGTTGGTCGCCGGTCTGTCCGCCGTCCTGTGGGCAGTGCTGCCCGGGCCCCTGGCGGTGACGGCCAAGGCGGACACACCCCGTCTGGCAGCGCCCGCAGCAGACGAGGGCCTGCCGGCACTGTTCGGGTCGGAGAACCGCGTGATGGCCACGCGCGAACGGGTGGTCGCGGTGACGTTCAACGCGGCCTGGAACGACGCCGGCCTGGACCGCATCCTGGATGCTCTCGCCCGCCGTCACACACCTGCCACGTTCTTCCTGACCGGTGACTTCGCCGACCGCTACCCCGCGGTGGTGAAGAGGATCGCGGCCGCGGGACACGGGCTCGGCAACCACTCCTACAGCCACCCCTACTTCAAGGACCTGACCACCGCCGGACGCCGTCGCGAGGTCCAAGCGGCGGACCAGGCCCTGCGCGCGGCCGGGGCAGGCGGCGCCCTGACCCCGTTCTTCCGCTTCCCCTACAGCGAGACCAGCCCCGCACACATCAGGGAGGTCAACGAGCTGGGATACGCGGACATCGAATTCACCACCGACACCAACGGGTGGATGGGCACCGATGGCGGCATGACCGTGGACCGTGCGGTGCGCAGGGCGCTGGACGCTCTGCGTCCCGGGGCGATTCTGCAGATGCACGTCGGCGCGTCCGAAGGGCGGACCGACGTGATCGACGCCCACGCACTGCCCCGGATCCTCGACGCGATCACCGCCCGCGGCTACCGCGTCATCGACCTGCGCAGCCTCCTCAGCCCCCGGAAGTGAGCCAGCGGCGAAGGAGCCTGCTCACGGCCGGCATCGAGACGTACGTCATCAGCACGTTGAAGACGCAGGCCAGGACCGCGCTGCTGACCAGGACAGGGAGGGAGGTCAGGTGCGGCACCAGGAAGAGGCTGCCGAGGACGGAGATGGGATAGATGGCCAGCGTTGCGCTGATCGCCATCTTCCACTTGGGCGGCGCGGGGCGAGTGGAGCCCGGCTTGGCGAACCACGTCTCCATACCACTGAGTTGGCGCCGGGCGATCTCGGTGTGGTGGTGTCCCTGGCAGTCGGCGAACCAGGCCGCCCGCTCGGGCGAATCCTGCCACGCCCGGCAGGCCGCCGCGTCCCGGAACCGGTGAACGAGGAACCAGGGCGCGTCACCGCCCGAGGAGCGGAAGAGCCCGTACCCGAGGTGGCCGGGGAAGGTCGCCGCGGTTTCGAGGATGCCCTTCGCCCACCGCTCGAAGGCGGCTTCGTGACCGGGTTCCACCCGGCGGGCTATCAACAGGGTCACCTCGCCGGTGTCGGCGGGGATGGTGGTGTGCTCAAGGCTGACGGCGGTCAACACAGACTCCTCGTGATGTCACCGCGCCCGTGCACACTGTACGCGTATCCCGGCGCGGGTGGCTTCCGCGATGGCGGGGGTCGCTTGGGCGGAGACAAGTCCGCGGACGATCTGGCCGATCTGTACGCGGACGACGCCGTCAACGGCCCGCCCCGGACGCCGTCCCGAATCGCGAGACGTTTCGCCGGTGCAGGAATGACAGGCACAAAGGGGCAGGTTGCCCATGTCATGCCGTCTTTTGTCGAGTCCATGAAGCCGGACCCCGCCGAGCCCGCGAAGCGCGTGCCCGCCGAGCCCCCGGCCGAGCCTCCCGCGTCCTCACCGCCGTCAGCGCGCATGCCGCTCGCCGTGTACATCCTCGGCCTGTCCGTGTTCGCGCTCGGTACGAGCGAGTTCATGCTCTCCGGGCTGCTGCCGCCCATCGCGCAGGACATGCACGTCTCCATCCCGCGCGCCGGACTGCTCATCTCCGCCTTCGCCATCGGCATGGTCGTCGGTGCCCCGCTGCTCGCCGTCGCCACCCTGCGGCTGCCGCGCAAGACGACGCTCGTCGCGCTGATCAGCCTGTTCGGCCTCGGCCAGGTGGCCGGCGCCCTCGCACCGAACTACGCGGTGCTGTTCGTCTCACGAGTGGTCAGCGCGCTGGCCTGCGCCGGGTTCTGGGCGGTCGGGGCGGCCGTCGCCATCGCGATGGTGCCCATGGGTGCGCGTGCTCGCGCCATGGCCGTGATGATCGGTGGCCTCTCCATCGCGAACGTCCTCGGCGTACCCGCCGGCGCCTTCCTCGGCGAGCACCTCGGCTGGCGCTCCGCCTTCTGGGCCGTCGCCGTCGCCTCCGCGATCGCCCTCGCCGGCGTCGTCACCCGCATCCCGCACATCCCGGTGCCGGAGAACCGCCCCCGCCTCAAGGGCGAGCTGGTGATCTACCGTGACCGGCAGGTCCTGCTGTCCGTGCTGATCACCGCCCTCGCGGCAGGCGGTGTCTTCTGCGCCTTCTCCTACCTGGCCCCGCTGCTCACCGACGTGTCCGGCCTCGACGCGGGCTGGGTCTCCGCCGTCCTCGCCCTGTTCGGCATCGGCGCCCTCATCGGTACGTACATCGGCGGCCGGGTCGCCGACGCGCACCTCTTCGGCGTACTGCTCAGCGGCATCACCGCCTCCACCGTCTTCCTCGTGGCGCTGGCGCTGCTGGCCTCCAGCCCCGTCGCCACGATCATCCTGACCTTCCTCCTCGGCGTGTCCGCGTTCTACACCGCGCCCGCCCTCAACGCCCGGATGTTCAACGTCGCGGGCGCCGCGCCCACCCTGGCCGGCGCCACCACCACCGCGGCCTTCAACCTGGGCAACACCGGCGGTCCCTGGCTCGGCGGCGGCGTCATCGACGCCGGCTTCGGCTACGCGTCCCCGGCCTGGGCCGGAGCCGCCATGACCGTCCTCGCCCTGGCCACGGTCACCGTCGCCCTCCGGCTCACCAGGCAGTCCTCCCGCACGGTGACCGGTGCCTCGACCGCGCGAGGAGAGGGGCGCCACTGAGACCGTAGCCGGGGTCGCTCAGCACCCGGGATCGACCTCGGGCGCGGGTCTAGTAGCTGTCGTACTCCGGCTTGCCGTTCGGCCGGTAGACGCCGACGACGGTGCCGCCCTTCGTCGTCGTGACGCTGACCGGTTCCAGCGCGGTCGGGATCGCTCCGTCGGCGAACAGCCGCTTGCCGGTGCCGATGATCACCGGGTGGATGGTCAGCCGGTACTCGTCGACTAGACCGTGCCGCATGAGGGTCTGGGCGAGGTCACCGCTGCCGACGACGTTGATGTTGCCGCCTTCGGACGTTTTCAGCTCTCGTACGGCGTCGACGGTGTCGCCCTCCAGCAGTGTGGAGTTCTGCCAGTCGAGGGACGTCAGCGTCCGGGACGCCACGTACTTGTGCATGCTGTTCATCCGCTCGGTGAACGGATTGCCGGGATCGGCGGTCGGCCAGTACGACGCGAAGATCTCGTACGTCTTGCGGCCGAGCAGCATCGCGTCGGCGGGCTCGTACCAGCCGGCGATGGCCGCGCCGACCTCGTCGTCGGACACCGGCTTCTGCCAGCCGCCGTGCTCGAAGCCGCTCTGGGTGTCCTCGTCCGGACCTCCCGGGGCCTGCATGACGCCGTCCAGGGTCAGGAACGTGCAAACGATGATCTCGCGCATGGTGCGCTCCTTTCGACGACGGGTAGACCACACAGCCGCCCGAAACTCATCGGCGCAACGTCCGCCGACTGCTGGGCCGGGACCAGCAGCGCCCATTCGGCGCAGCGGCTTGTCGTAGCACCCCTGCACGCCGTCGGCCAGCTTGCCGGCCGCCCTGTTCAGGTTGCGTTCAGGCTCGGCACGATCTTGGAAAATTCAGGTTCCACAAGCACCAAAGCTCTGGCAAAAGGGTCTGGGGCGACGGCTGGGCCTTGTGCCATCGTGCCTGCCATGTCGACTGATCACCTCATTCACGAACGGCCTGCCGGCCACATCCGTCACGCGGCGAGCAAGGTGCCAGAGGTGACCGTCTACTTCTGGATCATCAAGGTGCTGACCACCGGCATGGGAGAGACGGCTTCGGACTATCTGGCCCACCTGCTCGGCCCGATTCCGGCTGTGGGCCTGGGCGGGATCGCCCTGGCGGCCGCGTTGGCCGTGCAGTTCGCCGTCCGGCGGTACGTCGCGTGGATCTACTGGACGGCGATCGTCATGGTCAGCGTGTTCGGGACGATGGCCGCCGATGTGCTGCACGTCGGGCTCGGGGTGCCGTACACGCTCTCGACGCCCTTCTTCATGGTCGCGCTGGCCGCGGTCTTCGTCCTCTGGTTCCGCAGCGAAGGCACCCTGTCCATCCACAGCATCCACACCCGGCGCCGCGAGGTGTTCTACTGGGCCGCTGTGCTGGCCACGTTCGCGCTGGGCACCGCCGCCGGGGATCTCACTGCCACGATCGGCCTGGGCTACCTGGGCTCCGCGGTCCTGTACGCGGCCGCGATCGCCGTTCCGGCCGTCGCGCATCGCTGGGGCACCCTGAACGCGGTGGCGGCGTTCTGGGCCGCGTACGTCATCACCCGACCGCTCGGTGCCTCCGTCGCCGACTGGATGGCCCTCGGCCACGACCGGGGCGGGCTCGCGCTGGGCCTGGGACCGGTCACCCTGTCCTGGACGGTGGCCATCCTGGGTTTCGTCGGCTACCTGGCCGTCTCGCGCAAGGACGTTCAGCACAACGCCTCCGTCGTGCCGGCCGGCGACCTGAACGGGGACGCGGCGGGCCGCCGAGCCGGCTGACTGAGAGCCGGCGGAGGGGGCCGGTCGCGGCGTCCGGCCGGCACTCCGGACGTCGCGACCGTACCGTAAACCCCCTGTCAGGCGGCCCTGTTGGCCGCTGTGCCGAGGTGCCGGGTGAAGAACCGGACCGCGCTGTCGACCTCGAACCGGGGCAGTTCCTTGTGCTTGCCCGAATTCACGTGCAGGGACTTCTCCGCCGAGGCGAAGGCGTCGAACAGCGCGAGGCCCTCCTCGCGGGAGATGTGCTCGTCGTCCCACTGCAGGTCGAACTCGATCGGGACGGTGATCCGCTTCGCATAGTCGGCCAGTACGTCGGGCCAGTGCTGTCCGAAGACGGCGGCCGTGATCCGGGGCTCGGCGGCCACGAACGGTACGCCGATCGCGGTGCCCATGTTGATGCCCCAGAAACCGATCGGCCCGTCGGTTCCGATCTCGGGGAGCTGTTGGAGGGCGTCCAGCAGCGCCTGGTACTCGGGCACGGCGAGCTTGGCCAGGTGGTCGTTGTAGCGGACCACGATCGGGCCCTCGGGCTCGCCGGCCGCCCGGGCCGCGAACAGTGCGGCGATTTCCCGCTCGTCGTGCTCGGTGCGCGGCCGGTCGCCGTGACCGGGAGCGTCGAGGACGGCCACGTGGTAGCCGCAACCGTGCACCAGATGCCTGGCCCGGCCCGACATGGCGGGGTGCTTCTTGTGGTTGCCGCCGCCGTGGGCCTGGAGGACCAGCGGGGCCCGGTCAGTGCCGGACTCGGGGGACCAGAGGACACCGGGGACGCCGTCGAGCGTGAAGTCGCGCTCGATGATGCCGTCGGCGGTGGATTCAGCGGTGAAGACGAGAGTGTTCATGGCGGTTGCCCTTCGAGAGTGCCTGGTGAGGAAGGCGCTCCCGGCGACACCTGCGTCAATCGCCGGCCGTGACGGAGAGGGGGAGCACCCACGTCGGTCCTGCGTTCATGGGTCTCACCTCCTCGGGCGGTGTCACGGTCGACCGGGAAACTACCACGTCGATGGTGCCGCGGCGTTGTAGAAAAGAGCCATGCGGGAGCGTGAGACCCTCGGCGAGGGCGTGGATGTGTCGAGGCGGTCACCCGCGCGGTGCTGACCGCGTCCCGGCTGCTGATTGCGGTGTCGGTGCGATCGTTGGCCGCTGTGGAGGACCGGGTCACTGTTCCGCAGTTCCGCCTGCTGGTCGTGCTGTCCAGCCGTGGAGCCATGAAGTCGGCGACGCTGGCCGAGCTGCTTCAGGTGGCGCCCTCCACCGCGATGCGGATGGCCGACCGGCTGACAGCCGAGGGGCTGGTGGACCGGCAGATCAATCCGGAGAGCCGGCGCGAGACGTTGCTGCAGTTGACCGACGAGGGGCGGCGTACCGTGGCCGAGGTCACCGCGCGGCGCAGGGCGGAGCTCGGCGCGATCGTGGAACGGCTCGAGCCCGGCCAGCAGGCCGCCCTCGTGGAGGCGCTCTCGGCGTTCAACGAGGCCGGCGGGGAGCCTCCGGCACCGGCTGCGACGAGCTGGAGGTGCATGGGCTGGGCCGGCCGGACACCGCGGACAGACGAGGCGTATGACTACGCGGCCGGTCAGAAGAGGTGCCCGGCTCGTGGACTTGTGCAACAGCCTTTAAGGGCTGTCTGGCAATTGTGCTGGGAGTTGGGTGAGCCCGGCGCCGGGTCGGACGCTCGGGAGTCGTTTGCATTCCCGGAGGATCTTCGAGTTGTTCCTTTTACTGGCTCTTAGCCATTCGGCTATCCGGCCATTAGACCCCCTGATCGAATCTTTACTTCTTTGATCAAAGGATTGACATGGACATTGCTGGCGAAGTGGTGGCGTGACGTCACAAATGCCCAGCCATAGGAAAGTTCCCGCGGGCGTCGGCGACCTACTGTGTCCCTGCTTCCCCGAGGCCGCCTTTCCCGGCCTTTGACGACTGACAGGAATCCGATGCACATATTTCGCGGGAGAATGCACCGCAGAAGACAGGGCGCGACGCTGGCGGCCCTCGCGGCGCTGGCGCTCAGCACAGTGGGTGTGGAGCCTGCTCACGCCGTCACGACCGCCGAGCCGAGCGGTCACGGGGTCGCGATGTCGGGCGCAGGTGCCCCGACCGGCCGCCACACCGCAGTCCCGAAGGATCTGACACCGCTGCCCAGCGGCTACGGCCCCAGCCCCGCCGACCGAGCCGCGATGCAGGCCGCCGGAGTCCGCGCTCGCGCCACCGGCAAACCCGTGACGGTGCCCTCGCTGACCACTCCCACCACCCAGGTCCAGGCCCTTCCGGACGGCCGCTTCGGCATGGCCGCCCAACCGCTTCCCGTGCGGACCGAGCAGGCCGGCCGCTGGGTCCCGGTGAACCTGACGCTGGTTCAGCACGCGGACGGCGGCTGGGGGCCGAAGGCCACCGCCTACGGCACCGTGACGTTCTCCGGCGGTGGCACCGGCCCGCTGGCCGTCACCCGTTCCGGCAAGGTCTCGCTGTCCCTGACCTGGCCCACGGCCCTGCCCCGGCCGCACGTCTCCGGGGCGACCGCCACCTACGCCTCCGTGCTGCCCGGTGTCGACCTCAAGGTGGCCGCCACTCCCGCCGGCGGCCTGAGCGACACCCTGGTCGTCCGCTCCGCCGCCGCGGCGAAGAACCCGGCACTCGCCGCGCTGCGGCTGGCCACCACCGTCCGGGGAGGTCGTCTGGAGCGCCGGGCCGACGGCGGCCTGGCGGTCACCGACAGCCACGGCAAGCAGGTGGCAGACGCCCCCGCGGCCATGCAGTGGGACTCCAACCGGGTCCTGCCCGCCGCCGGTCCTCACCGGTCGGCCGACGCGAAGGTCGCCTCCGACGCCTCCGACGCCGCACACCCGGGACTGGCCGCCCGTATCGCGCCCGTCCGCGCGACGGTCGCCCCCGGCTCCCTGACGCTGCTTCCCGATCGCGCCATGCTCGCGGCCAAGAACACGGTCTGGCCGGTGTACGTCGACCCGTCGGTCAACTGGCACCCCACCGACTATCAGAAGCCCGCCTTCGACGAGGTCAAGCAGGGCTGCCCCGGGCACTCGTTCTACAACCAGACGGGATCGCTGGCCGACAACGGCTATCTGGGCGTGGGATACAACGGCTGGCCCGAGGGCTCGTGCAACACCGGTGACGAGCACGCCATCTACCAGTGGAGCCTGTCGAAGACCATCTGGGGCGCGGACATCCACAGCGCCGAGGTGGACGCCACCGAGATCTACTCCGCGTCCTGCTCCACGACCGCGACCGTGAACCTGCACTGGTCCAAGGGCATCGGTTCCGGCACCGACTGGAGCAACCGGCCCGGCTACAACAGCTACTCCACCTCGGCCAGTTACGGGCCCACCTACAACCCGACCTACTGCTCGGGCAACGGCAGCGTCACCAACGGGTTCAACGTACTGACCCCGATCCGGAGCGCGGCCAGCGGACACTCCAGCAGCTTCACCGCCACCCTGAGCGAGGATTCGATGGAGTCCTCGCACAACGACCTCGGGTTCAAGCGCTTCGACCACAACCCGACCCTGCAGATCTTCTACAACAACGTGCCGAGCAACCCGAACGCGTCCACCATGGCCGCCGTCTCCGGCGCCGACCGCGCGGGCTGCGACACCACCGCGCCCTACCCGTACATGGGCAAGACCATCGCCGCCACGCCGCCGGTGCTCAAGGCCAAGGTCTCCGACCCCAACGCCGACAAGCTCCAGGCCACCTTCCAGTACTGGGTCGACGGCACGACCACCAAGTACACGCTCACCAGCGGCGACAACCTCGCCTCCGGCACGTACGCCACCGTCTCCCTGCCCGCGAGCTTCATCTCCTCGCTGACCGACGGCAAGACCGTGGACTGGGACGTCAAGGTCACCGACGGCATGGACACCACGTCCTACAGCAAGTCGCCGACCTGCCACTTCACCGCCGAGCCCACCGCCCCGGACACCCCGTCGGTGACCTCGGAGAACAACCTCTACCCGAACACCGACGACGTCGACTCCGCCGTCGGCGCGGCGGCGGGCACCACCGGCGCCTTCGACATCGCCGGCGCCGGCACCACGGCCACCAAGTTCGTCTACAACCTGGACGTCCCGCCGCCCACCAGCGCGCCCCCGGCCTCCGAGACCGCCACCGCCAGCAGCAACAAGGCCA
The DNA here is from genome assembly GCF_055583185.1 of Streptomyces sp. NPDC104814. Classification (NCBI taxonomy): domain Bacteria; kingdom Bacillati; phylum Actinomycetota; class Actinomycetes; order Kitasatosporales; family Streptomycetaceae; genus Streptomyces; species Streptomyces sp. NPDC104814. The sequence goes on from NZ_JBVJOL010000001.1 coordinate 1,783,947, forward strand.
CCATCAAGATCACCCCGCCGTCCCCGGGCCCGCACACCCTCTACGTGTACGCGGTCGACGGCGCCGGCGACGACTCCGGCGACTTCGCCTACCCCTTCATCGCCGCGGGCCACGCCGGCACCACCTGCGCCAGCCTCGCGGCCTGCTACAACAACGTGGGCATCAGCTCCGACACCAGCATGAGCCAGGCCGACCTGGACGGCGGCGGCCACAGCCTCTCCGCCACCGACCTCTCCGGCGCCGGCTGGAACAGCGGCGGCAAGGTCACCGTCGACGGGGCCACCCTGACGCTGCCCGGCTTCGGTTCCGGCCAGAAGGACAACGTCCTGGCCGCGAACCAGACCGTCACCTACTCCGGTTCGGGCAACGCCCTGGTGTTCCTGGCCACCTCGACCTGGGCCGGGATGAGCGACCCCGGAGCGATCGACGGTGACGACACCGCCCCGTACGTACCGAGCGGAACAGCGGTGAGCGGGTCGTACTGCTTCAGCGGCACCGACCCGGCCGACGCCTGCCCGGCGACCGGCACGATCACCTATACCGACGGCACCAGCACCGGCTACGACCTGACCGTCCCGGACTGGTCGACCGCCGCGAGCCCGATCTCCGCGGTCTCCCTCCCGCACGTCAACGGCACCTCCCAGACCGCGGCCACCCGGAGCCTGTACGCGTTCTCGGTGCCGCTCGACGCGTCGAAGACGATCGCGTCGGTCACACTGCCCGACGTCAGCGCCGCCGTCCGGACGCACCAGCAGGGCCTGCACATCTTCTCCCTGGGCACCCGCAACACCACCGCGGGCACCGCCGAGGCGAACGGCACCTACGCCGCCGCGCCGGCGGGCACGTCCTGGACCGGAGCCTGGGCCAACGCCACCGAGGGCAACTACAACCTGCTCAACAGCAACTTCTCCAACCAGACCTTCCGTATAGCGCTGAAGCCGTCGGTGTCCGGCTCCACCGTCCGCGTCAAGCTGGACAACGCGCTCGGCACCAGCAAACTCTCCATCGGCCACGCCACCATCGCGCTGAGCTCGACCCCGGCGGCCGTCGGCTCGGTACCGTCCGGCACACCCACCACGCTGAAGTTCGGCGGCAGTCAGTCGGTCACCGTCCCCGAGGGCGGCATGGCCTACAGCGACCCGCTGCCCTTCACCGTGACCGCGGGCCAGTACCTGCTGGTCTCCTACCAGCTCACCAACTCCGTGCCGTACCTGGTGCAGCACTCCTACGCCAACGGTTCCTACGAATACGTCACCTCCGTCGGTTCCGGAGACCTGACCACCAGCACCAGCGCCACCCCGTTCACCACGAACGCCGCCGCCTACGGCAACTTCACCGACCTGGTGACCGGCCTGGACGTGCAGTCCGCGAACGTACCGACCGAGGCGGTGCTCGGCGACAACCTCGCCGACCCCTTCCAGCCGAACACGACCCTGCCCAACTCCAACGGCTCCCGTGTCTCCGACGCGCTGACCGCCGCCGAACCCTCCACGCCCAGCCCGTACGGGGTCCTCGCGGAGGGCATCGAGTCCAACCAGCTCATGGCGGACGACCCGGAGACGTACAACGGCACCACCGTCGGCGGACCCGCGGCCCTGTCCCGTCTCGACCGCGACGTCCTGGACCAGCCGGGTGTCACCACCGTGGTCGTCGACGAGGGCCTGGAGGACCTGCTCGCCGGTGCCACCAGTGACAGCCTCGACGCCGACGGCTACACCGCCCTCGTCCAGCAGCTCCAGGGCTGGGGCATCAACGTCGTCCTCACCTCGCAGACCCCGTGCGAGGGCTTCGCCGGGGACGGCGCCACCCCCAACGACCCGTGCACCAGCACGGTCGACGCCAACCGCACCGACGTCAACGCGTTCCTCGGCGGCATGAACCTGGGCAACCCCTGGGCCACGCCCGCCGTCTACTTCGCCGACTTCGACGCCGCCGTGGCCGTCACCGACAGCACGACGGGCGAGGAGAAACTCTCCGCGGCCGCCGACAGCGGAGACCATGTCAACCTCTCGCTGCCCGGCTTCGGTGCGTTGAGCACCGCTCTGCTGTCACCCGAGGACATCTGGAACTTCGACGACGGCAACGGAATGCCGGTCGCCACGGACACCGCGGCCACCGACACCCTCAACACCCTCAACGCCGCGGGCGCCGACCCCAACCTCGGCAACAATCCGCTCACCCTCACCAACTCGGCGACCTGGGCCACGGACGCCACCCGCGGCACCGTGCTCTCCCTGAACGGCACCACGGACTACGCGGCCGGCGCCACCACTGGAGCCCCGGACACCTCGGCCGGCTTCACCCTCTCCACCTGGGTCAAGCTGTCCGGCACGCCGAGCGGCAGCGCCACCGCGTTCTCGGTGAACGGCACGACCGACAGCCCGTTCTACCTCAAGTACGACCCCAACTCCGGGTCGCCCAAGTGGGCGTTCGTCTTCACGTCGGCGGACACCGCCGCGCCGGCCTTCAAGGGGCCCGGCGGTGGAACGCCTTCCGCCGGAAACTGGACCCACCTCGTCGGTGTGTACAACGCCGCCGCCAAGACGGCACAGCTCTACGTCAACGGCAGTCTGGTGAGCACCGCGACCGGCGTGTCGTCGTGGAGGGCCGCCGGGGCTCTGAACGCCGGCGCCGCCCTCTACAACGGCTCGATCGGTGACTACTTCCCGGGCGAGATCAGCGGCGCCCAGCTGTACGACTACGCGCTCACCGGAAACCAGGTGAGCGCGCTGTACGACCAGATCCCGTAGCCGACGCCGGGCGGGGGTGCGGGCGCATGCCACCCCCGCACCCCCGCCCCCCGGACCTTGTTGCCCAGACTGGAGTTCGTCCGACATGTCCGCCAATCCGCGTGGCCGCCACGCCAAGCCCCGCACACCCGTGATGCGCCGAGCGGCGACGGGCGGTGCCATCGGCACCGCGGCCGCCGCGGCCGGCCTGATCGGCGCCGTCAGCGCGCACGCCGCCACACAGACCCCGCAGAGCAGTTGCACCGTCCAAAGCGGCGACACCCTCTCGGGGATCGCCGCCCACGAGCACGTCCCCGGTGGCTGGCAGGCGCTGGCGAAGGCCAACCACATCGCCGCGCCCTACGTCATCCATCCCGGTGAGCGACTCACCCTCCCCGCAGGCTCCTACACCGTCAGCGGCAGCAGCCCCTTCCCGGTACCTGTCACCGTCGGCAAGGCCACTCAGGTCATCACGGTCAAGGCGAACGGCACCCATGCCACGGTCACGCTGTGGCAGAAGTCCCAAAGAGGCTGGTCGCAGGTCGTCAGCACCACCCAGGCCCGCGTCGGCGCCCACGGCATCACGGACGGCGCCACCCGCAAGCAGGGCACCAGCACCACGCCCACCGGGACGTACACCATCACCCAGGGCTTCGGGGTCGCGGCGAACCCGGGCACGAAGATGCCGTACCACCAGGTCACCAGCCACGACTGGTGGGTCGAGGATCCCACCTCGGCCTACTACAACCAGATGCGCACCGACACCCAGGGCGGCTTCCACCTCACCGAGTCCGGGGACGACGGGAGCGAACACCTGATCAACTACCCGACGCAGTACCACAACGCGCTCGTCATCAACTACAACACCGGCCCCGCCGTGAAGGGCCGGGGCGCCGCAATCTTCCTCCACGACCTCGGCCCCCAGGCCGGACCCACCGGCGGCTGCGTCGCGGTCCCCTCCTCCTTCATGACCGACGTCATGAAGTGGATCAACCCGGGCGACCACCCGGTGATCGCCATCGGCTGACCGGCAGCGAGGCCGTATCCACGACGACGCCCGCCGCACCCGACCACGGGTGCGGCGGGCGTCCGCCTTGTTCTTCGGTACGTCACCCCGCCTGCGGTTCGCCCAGGGGAAGTCTTGAGTCGCGCAGCCACGCATCGCCCTCGGGTGTCCGGGCGACGCGGGCGCCGAGGGCGATCCAGACGCCGAACGCGCCGAGAGACCCTTCTGAGGTCTGTTCCGACCGGACGGTGTTCAGGCCGAGCCGCACGCCACAGTCCTTGGTCTCGGACAGGCCACGCCAGCCGCAGTCCCAGCTGACGTCCAGACTCAGCGGGCCGAGCACGGAGACCATCCGGTCCAGCTCCTCCTCGGTGGCATCATCCTCGGCTTCGCTTTCGGGTGTGCCGAACGGCGGGGTCGTGTCCAGGGAGACCACCACGCCCTCGGGCAACGGCCACATATCGGCCAGGCCGGGGCTGAGCCGCAGCGTCGCCGTCAGCCAGGACGTCGGCTGCTCGGCGTCGAAGGTGAGGGCCTCGCGGCGCGCCAGTTCGTCCAGGAAAGGGAAGACGCGAGGTTCCCGGTCGACGACCATGCGGGCAGTGCCGAAGGAACGGATGGCGTACGCGTACTGCTCGGCCGTTTTGATCGGTTCCAGCCGCGGCCAGGGAGCGGTGGACCAGCCGGCCAGATCACGCATGATCGCCCGCGCCCGCGCCAGCGCGCTCACAGCGTCGGAGAAGGGCTCGCGTACTCGGTAGAGCGTCGAGGACAAGGAACGTGCCTTTCGGACAGGGGCAGGGCGGACGCGCCCTCACGGTACGCGTCCGTCCCTGCCCCGAGTTACGGCCTGGTGCCAGTCAGCGGCAGCAGGCGGCTCAGTAGGAGTACCCGTTCGACGAATAGTAGGTATGAGTACTTTCGTCGTAATGGCCGGCGTCGGCGTCGCTGCCGAGGTCGAAGTCGCCCAGTTGGGTGCCGCTCTCGTTGTAGACCCTCAGATGGAACCCGCGGATCGAACTGATGCCACCCCTGCGGGCCTTCTGATAGCTGCGCACCCACTGCTTGATCGCCGGCGGATCGGCCAGGTCGGGAACCTGGATGAAGATCTCGTTGACGTCCGTGCCGCCCTTCCAGTCCTGCCGCCAGCGCAGCTGCTTGACAGCACTGGCAAGTTGCTCGGAGAACCTCCCCTCGTCGGCCTCTCCGATGGTCTTGACCTCGCCGTAACCGACGATCTCACCCTGCTGGTCGAGATATTCGAGGTCGGCGTTCTTGACCTTGTCCTTCCCCTTGGCTCCTGGCTTGCTCGTGAGCTCGTTCTCCTTGGGCATCACCCGGGCCCGGGTTCCTTCGGGAGCGCCGTCCAGCGCACGGTAGGCGTTGTCCAAGGTGAGTTGCGGCTGGCCGTCCTCGCCCTTGTGCTCTTTCCGCAGGGATTGCGCATCGGCGTCCCGGCTCGGGTCCTCGGAGGACGAACCGTCGGACCCGCCCCCCTCGTCACCGCCTCCGCCGCCGTCGCCGTTCTGTACGGCGTAGGCGATGTTCGGGGCCGCGACCGCGGTCGCCACCGTGGCCGAGCCGGTCACCGCGAGAGCGGAGCCCGCGAGGATGAGGGCCTCGCCCGGGCCGAGCGCCCCGATGCCCGTGGCGCACAGGGCTCCGCCCAGGGCGTCCATGCCCGCACCGAGGAGCAGCTGCCCGAACCCGAGCGCCGCCATCGGCGCGTTGGTCCGGTCGATGACCTGCGACGCGGTGTCCGCCAGGCTGGAGACCGCGTTGGACAGGGAGCTGAACCAGCTCTGCCCCGTCGGGTCGCTGCCGGTGACCGGGTCGTTGGCGGCGTAGTCGTAGCCGGTCAGCTGTGAGGGGTCGGAGGTCTCCAGCTGCGGGTCGCGGCTGACGAACCGGCCCGTGACCGTGTCGTACTCGCGCATACCCAGGTTGACCAGGCTGGTCGCGGTGTCGGTGGAACCGCCGACGTAGCCCTTGTCTCCCAGCCACGTGGCGGGAGCCGCGCCGCGGGTGCCGCCGAAGGGCAGGTACTGGCGCCGGGTCACCGCCTGCGTCTGGTAGTCGACGGACAGGTAGTCGGTGCCCTGCCGGTTGGGGACCAGGTACTGGACGTCACCGCTGCTGGAACGGGCGGCGACGATCGTGCCGTTGAGGCGGTAGTAGCGGGTGGCGCTGAGGGCCTGGGTGGTGGTGTTCTCCACCAGTTCCTCGTCGCCCAGGTAGAGCGTGGCCTGCGTCGGGTCGGTGCGCAGCACCAGGCTGCCGTCGAGGCCGTAGAGGTAGCCGGTGGTGCCGGACGCCGTGGTGTCGGTGTCCAGCCGGTTCTGGTGGTTCCAGGTCAGGGTCTGGTCGCCCAGCGCTCCGCCCTGGATCGTGGTGGTGTTGCCGGAGGCGTCGTACTGGTAGGACGCCGTGTTCGCGGTGGCCGCGGGGCCGGTGGAGGTGGTGCTGCCGAGCGTGTGGGGCTGGTCGGTCTTCGAGCCGGCGGTCGGGTAGTGGTAGGTGGTCGTGGTGTCGTTGGCGCTGTCGCCGCTGGTGGCGTGGTCGGTCTGCGTCAGACGCTGCCCGTCGGCGGTGTACGTCCACGTCTGCCAGTAGGGGTTGGGGCCGCCCACGGTGGTGCTGCTGCCGGTGGCGGGCGTGGCGGCGCACTTGTCGGTGGCGGTCCAGGCCGCGGTCAGGCGGGCCGCCCAGTCGTACCCGAAGCACTGGGTGTCGACCGTCGAGCCGCCGCTTTGGCTGTCCGTGGTGGCGGTGAGGAGTCCGGCGCCCTTGGAGACGTCGGAGTTCCCCCAGGTGTAGCTGGTGTCGTCGACGACGGTGCTGCTGCTGGAGTCCGTGGTCTTTGCGTCGGTGGGCTGACCGGTCTGCGGGTCGTACTGCAGGGTCAGGTCGACCCAGCTGGTGGACGGGCCCATGGAGTACTGCAGGGGGTCGCCGTACTCGTCGTATCCGACGGCGGAGACGTAGGTCCAGGCGTTGGTGCCGGTGCCGGCCACGCTGGTGGGCTGGCCGTACTGGTCGTAGCCGTAGTTGACGGTCTCGGCGGACAGTCCGCCGCCGGCCGGGTCCTGCTGGGTGGCCAGGGTGCCGGTGGTCTTGTAGGTGTACGACTCGGTGTAGCCGGCGGACGGCGCCAGCGCCGCCAGGGTGCTCGGCAGGTTGGCCAGCGTGGTCTTCGAGGCCGCGACCTCGCCCATGCTGGTGTAGGCCAGCACCGCGTTGGTGACCGAGGCGCTGCCGGTGCCCATGGAGTACGACGTCGAGGAGGTCAGGAACCCCTTCTTGAGCGTGTCGTACGTCCAGGAGGCGACCTGGTTGGCGGTGGACGGCGCGGCGTTGCCGGTGGTGTCGTAGACCGCTGTCCGGCGGCCGTCCTTGTCGTAGCTGTAGCTGGCCTGGTCGCCCCTGGCGTCGGTGGTGGTCAGCAGCTGACCGGCGTTGTCGTAGGTCGCCGAGGAACCGCCGGAGTCGGGGTCGGTGGCCGCGACCTGGTCGCCGAGCAGGTTGTAGGTCCAGGTCCAGGTGTTGCCGGCCGGGTCGGTCTGGCTGGCCTGGTGACCGTCCGGGTAGTAGGTGTAGTGCGTGTCGGAGTAGTCCGTGGGGGAGTCGTGGACCGGGTCGGCCGCGGCGCCCGCGTGGTACTGGTACAGGTCGGTCTTGCGTCCCCGGGCGTCGGTGATCGTGGTCTCGGCCACGCCGCCCTTCGGCGGGATGGTGGTGGTGAAGTTGCCGCCGAAGACGGTGGTGGTGTTCCAGGTGGCCGTGCCCAGCGCGTACGCCGTGGCCACGGTCTTGCGGCCGGCACCGTCGTAGGTGAAGCCGCTCTCGGAGGGGATGTCACCGTCCTGCGCCTGCACCAGCGTGGAGCTGGGGGCGCCGGTGGTGTAGTAGGGAGAGGTGGTCTTGACCACCCAGCCGTTGGTGTCGTAGACGGTGTCGGTGACGTCCCGGCCGCCGTCGGCGGTGGCGATCTGCGTCTCGCGAGCCCGGAGCAGCGCGTCCAGCAGCAGTTCGCTGCTGCGGTAGCTGCCGTCGTCGTTCAGGGTCTGGGTGACGACGGAGCTGGGCTTGTCGGCGGCGAGCGTGTAGCTGTACTTGGTGGCGGCGGCGGTGATCCCGGGCCGGAACACGGCGGTGATCCGCCCCAGCGCGTCGTACTGCGCCTTGGTGACATAGCCGGCCGCGTTCGTCTGGGTCAGCATCACCCCGCGCAGCGCGTCGTAGGTCTGGCTGAGTGTCTGACCCATCGGGTCGGTGGAGACGATGGAGGTGGGTGTGGCGCCGGTGGTCGGGGTGTAACTGGTCGTGGTGGTCCGCTGGTCGGCGTCCGTGCTGGTCAGCGGCCTTCCGTAGACGTCCGGGTGGATCGACGACATGGTCGAGTAGACCGGCGTGGAGCCGCTGTACGAGGTGGCCTGCTGGGTCGAGGTGGGGTCACCGACGGTGGGTGCGGCGCCCAGGGTGGTCGAGCCGTCGTAGTAGACCCGCTTGTCGCTGACCGCGTCCGCCGGAAGCGTCGGGGTGGCCGAGCAGCCGACGGAGACCGTCTTCGTCTCGTCCACCAGGTCGAGGATCCAGGACGAGGTGTTGTCCGCGTAGGTCGTCGTGGTGCACAGGTCGTCGTTCGCGGTGGAGACGTCGCCCTTGTCGTCGGCCTGGGTGACCCGGCCGTAGGAGTCGTGGGTGGAGGCGGTCTCGGTCTCCCGGGTGGTCCCGGACGCCAGCGGAGTGTAGACCTTGACGTCGCTCTGGCCCGTCAGGAACGCCTTCTGCGCCGGCAGGCCGCCGGACAGCGCGTGGGTGGCGGTGGCGCCGCTGCTCCACGGCTCGGTGACCGTGTCGTTGACGACCGCCGTGCTGTTCAGGCCGTTGTGCAGGATCGCCTCGTACGTCAGGCCCGCGTACTGGGCGGAGTCCGTCACGGGTGGGTCGCCGCGGGAGTCGGTGACGGTGGCCGAGCGGGTCTTGCCGCCGGGCAGGGTGTCGCCGTCCATGCCGCGGAAGTAGGTGTAGTCCGTCTCGGTGGCCGGGTCGGGCGCGGTGCCGGTGGTGACCTTCATCCCGCCGTATCCGCGCCACTGGTCCCAGGTGCGCTGGGCGGCGGGGGTCAGCGGGTTGTCGTCGTAGTGCCAGGCCGGCGTGGACACCGGGAGGTAGCGGGTGACGACGGTGTCGTTGACCCCGCCGCCGGTCGGGTCCTGCTGGGTGACCGTGGTGACGACGTACTTGTTGAACCAGTCCAGCATCGGGCTGGTCTGCCCGGTCGGAGTCCAGTAACCGGGGTAGCACAGTGTGGTGTTCTGGCTGGCGTCGCTGGGGGTGCCGCCGCCGCAGGCCGGGGCGGAGTAGCCGACGCTGAGGATGCCGCCGGTCTCGGTCGTGACGGTGTTGAGCCGGTAGCGGGTGATCGGCGGGTAGCCGTCGGTCAGGTTCACCCGGTTCGACAGCGGGGTGCCGGAGAAGGTCACCGGGGGCATGGGGATCGCCGCCGTGGAGCCGCCGGCGGAGGTGTCCTGGCCGGTGTGGGTCACCGAGTTCAGCCACAGCGAGGGCGTGGTCGCATCCCCGGTCGCGGGGAAGGAGTAGGTGAACGCCCAGGAGTCGACGTTCGTCTCGGTGGTGCCGACCAGCGCCTGGGTCTGGATGCCCGTCAGCTCGTTCTCGCTCCAGAACGTCGGGGAGTTGGTCGAGCAGGAGGCGCCGCTGGCGCAGTTCAGGTCGAACGGCACGTCCGGCCACTTGGACGCCGTGGTGCTGGTCAGGGTGGAGGTGGCGCAGCCGGTGGCGGAGGTGTTGCAGCGGCCGTTGTAGGTGAAGGTGACCTGGGCGGCCGGGCTGGTGGAGTACACCGAGCCGTCGCGCTGGCCGTACTGGATCTTCTGCAGGGCCGCGTCGCGCACGTAGGAGGTGTCGGCCGTCTTGCCGAGGTTGCGTGCGTAGTAGGCGGTGGTCGGAGTGTAGAAGTAGGACATCACGTCGCCGTGGGTGTCCTTGACGTAGTCGAGCATCCAGCGGTAGCCCTGCTGGCACCAGGAGCTCGCCCAGGTGCTGTTGTAGCAGGGCTGGCCGGAGGCGGTGGCGTAGACCGGCTCGGTCAGTACCGAGTCGGTGGTCGCGTTCCCCGACGCCCAGCCCGGCAGCCTGTTCAGACCGAACGTGTACTGGGTGCCGTTGGGCGTGGTCACCCGGAAGTACTCGCCGCTCTGGGCGCCGTTGGTCGCGCCGGTCAGCCGCTCGACGCGCTCGCCGGAATCGCCCTGTGCGCGGTAGACGCCGGTGGTGTCGTCCTTGATCAGGGTGGTGGTGGTGCCGTTGAGCGACAGCGTGAGCTGGTTGTCGGCGGACCAGCAGTTGTCCCACGTCTTGGTGGAGCCCAAGGGGTTGTCGTGGCAGGAGGCGTAGGAACGCTCGATGTAGTTGCTCGGCAGCGAGAAGCCGTCGCCGACCACCGAGGCCTGGTTGTTGGTGGACGAGGTCAGGCCGTCCACGCTCTGCGAGTCGTAGCCCAGCGAGAGGTTCGGGGCCAGCCCGCCGGGGACGCCGGGTCCGGTGATCGGGTAGGACCAGGTGAACGCGTCGGTGCTGCCGCCGGCCTGCCACGATCCCGAGGGCTTGAGCGTGGTGGCGGAGAAGTCGCCGCCACCTCCATTGCCGGAAGAGACGGCGGCGAGCACGAACGGCGTCATGGCCGAGGTCGTGGTCGTCTTCGAGGACGACCCCCTGCCGGCTGCGGGAGCGGGCGCGGGGCTCGTGATGCCGCCCGTCAGGCGGCCGGCATGTGTGTCGTTGGCCGAGGAAACCGCGGTCGCGGTACGGCAGGCCGGCCGTTGCGGGCTGGTCAGAGCACAGGCGGGAAGCTCGACGAAGTGCAGGCGTGAGGCCCAGTCGCCGCCGAAAGCCTGCCGGAATCCACGGTAGTCGAGGGCAACGTGCAGGCGAGCGCCGGTCGCCTGAGCCGGAGTCAGGGTGAGCAGCACGCCGTTGACGCCGGCGGCGCGGGCGGTCTGCTGGGGAAGGACGCGTACGGCGACCTTCGTCCCGCCAGTCTTCTGGGAGTCCGTGCTCAACCAGACGGGGAGGGTGCCGGCCCGTGCCGCGTTCCGCGAAGCCGTTGCCGTACGGCCAATGGCTTGCGTCTTCCCGGTGGCCTTCGGCTCGGCCTGCCGCGCGGGGCCCGGGACCGCCGCGGGGAGCGCGACCTCGGCGGTGCCGGCCGGCCAGTCGGGCGCGGGGGCGCGGTACGTGGGCAGGGCCTTGGGGCGGTGGTAGTGGGAGACGACCGGCTGGACGGGGACGGGCTTGGTGTGCGGGACCGTCGGGGCGTGCCGGTGGGCGGCGGGTGCCGCTCCTAGGGTCCCAGCGGCTATCGCGGCCGTGACTGCGGAGGAAATGACGCCGCGCAGCATCCTCCCGCCGGTCGCTTTGCGGCGCATTCTCGCGCGAAATATGTGCATCGGATTCCTGTCAGTCGTCATCGGCCGGAAAGGCGGCCTCAGGGAAGCAGGGCCACAGTAGGTGGCCGACGCGCGCCGCAACTTTCCGGTGGTTGGGCATTTGTGACGTCACGCCACCACTTTGTCAGCAATGTCCATGTCAATCCTTTGATCAAAGAAGTAAAGATTCGATCAGGGGGTCTCATGGCCGGATAGTCGAATACCTAAGAGGAAGTAAAACGACCCCGGTCGTTTCTTCTTCGGCGTGACCGCCGAAGTGGGGCGCGAGACGACCGGTACATCGCGGGCGCGAACGGTTGGCGCCGGCCAAGGGAGGAGGCGGTCGCGGTGAGAGGCCCGGGGACCCCGCCCGCATATTCGTTTCCGGTGTTCGGCGTGCCGTACGGGTGGGACGAAGGCGGGCACCCAGAATTGTCGGCGCCTGTGTCCGGTGACCGGCCGGCCTCGTAAGGGAGAAGTGATGCGCGCCCTCACCGTCCGTCCGCTGACTGCCCGGTCGCTGCGCATCGAAGACGTGCCCGATCCCGTGGCCGCTCCGGGGGAGCTGCTCGTCGAAGGGCTGGCGGTCGGGGTCTGTGGCACCGACAGGGAGATCGCAGCGGGGGAGTACGGATGGGCGCCATCGGGCCGGGAACGGCTCGTGCTGGGGCACGAGTCACTCGGCCGGGTGCGCCAGGCGCCGCCGGGCAGCGGCTTCGATGCCGGAGAACTGGTGGTCGGTGTGGTGCGCCGTCCCGACCCGGTGCCCTGCGGGGCGTGCGCGCGCGGTGAGTTCGACATGTGCCGCAACGGCCGCTACACCGAGCGTGGCATCAAGGAACGCGACGGTTACGCCAGCCAGATGTGGACCGTGGAGAGCGACTATGCCGTGAAACTCGAACCCGCCCTGGAGCAGGTGGGGATGCTGCTGGAGCCCACGACCGTCGTCGCCAAGGCCTGGGAGCAGGTCGAGCGGGTCGGCAACCGGGCCTGGTTCGAGCCCCGGCGCGTACTCGTGACCGGAGCAGGCCCGATCGGCCTGCTGGCCGCACTGCTCGGCGTCCAGCGTGGCCTGGACGTCCATGTCCTGGACCGGGTCACCACTGGGCCGAAGCCCGCTCTGGTCAGGGATCTCGGCGCGACCTTCCACCTCGGGGACATCCACGACGTCATGACGAAGCTCCGCCCCGATGTGGTGATCGAGGCGACCGGGGTGGGACAACTGGTCTTCGAGGCCATGGCGGGAACGGCGACGTACGGGATCGTCTGTCTGACCGGCGTCTCACCCAAGGGCCGGACCATGTCCGTCGACGCCGGCGCCCTCAACCGGGAAGTGGTCCTGCAGAACGACGCCGTGGTCGGCTCGGTCAACGCCAACCTGCGTCACTACCAGCAGGCGGCAGACGCTCTGGCCCGGGCGGACCTGGGCTGGCTGGACGGGCTGATCACCAGGCGGGTCCCGCTGGAACGCGCCCCCGAGGCCTTCGAGCGCCACGACGACGTCAAGGTCGTGATCACGCTGAGCGGAAGCTGAAGATCGAGCGGACCTGAGGCACGAGATCGAGGTCAGCCGTTCGGCGGGCACTTCGGCGGTGTGGTCCGGCAGCCTTGATGCCCGTATCGGACGACAGCCGCTCTGCACGCACCATCGTGCGGGCCGCCGCCTGGAGGGGGACGGCCCGCACGGCCCTCAGGCCGGGAAGGCCACGAGCGCGATCGGCGCGGACGTCGGCTCCTTCGATCCGCCGGCCGGTTCCACGGTGATGCCCAGGCCCGACGCCGGCGTGACGTCACCGTGCAGCAGTACCGCTTCGCTCCTGCGGTTGGGGTTCATCAGACCGGCCGGGCGCATCGTGCCGTGCTCGTTCAGCCACAGTTGGTACACCTTGCCGCTGGGCGGCCGGTCCATCCCGGCGGCGATGAACACCGCCTGGTTGCGGCTGCGGGAGACGACGACCGTGCCGCTGGCCCCGCCGGCCAGCCGGGCCGTGACCGTGCGGGCATCGGCAGCGGACAGCACGGCGCTGATGCCGGCCACTCGCTGTTCGGCCCGCTGCGCCTGGGCGCGTGCCTGATCGGCCTGGTCGTGCTGCCATACGGCGACGCCACCCAGGGCCGCTGCGCCGGCGAGGCAGGCGGCGAGCGCCCACTGGGAGATGCGGCGCGTGCGCAGCACCCCCAGCCGACGGGTGTGGGCCGGCCCGGCGCTGCTGGGAGGCTCCTGGCGCACAGCCGTGATGCGGTGGAGCACCTGATCGCGCAGGACGGGGCGGGGCGTGTCCGCGACGGCCAGGCCGAGCCGGGCCGCGGTGGCGGAGAATTCGTCGACCTCCTGCGCGCAGGACGCGCAGTGCGCCAGGTGCCGGCGGAACGCGGCGCGCTCGTCCTCGCCGAGCGCGTTCAGCGCGTACGCGCCGGTCAGCGTGTGCAGGTCCGCACGGGCGTTCACGCGGTCACCCCCAGGCAGTCCCGCAGCCGGATCAGGCCGTCCCTCAGCCGGGTTTTGACCGTGCCCAGGGGAAGCGACAGTGAGTCGGCGACCTGGCGGTAGGTCAGGCCCCGGTAGTAGGCCAGGGTCACGGCCTGCCGTTGCAGCTCCGTCAGGGTCCGCAGGCAGCGTCGTACCTGCTCGCGCTCCAGGCGGGTCTGGACCTGCTCGGTCACCTCGTCGTACTCCGGCAGCTGATCGAGCAGGGCGGCCTTGTGCTCGCGGGCCGCCGAGGCCTCGACGGAGCGGACGCGGTCCACGGCACGCCGGTGGGCGAGGGTCAGGATCCAGTTGATCGCCGTTCCCCGATCGGGCCGGTAGCGGGCCGCCGTACGCCACACCTCCACCAGGACCTCCTGCATGACCTCCTCCGACTGCGACCGGTCCCGCAGCACGCTGCGCACGACGCCCAGGACCGGGCCCGCCACGTTGTCGTAGACGGCGGCGAAGGCCTCCTGATCGCCGAGCGCGACGCTCGCGATCAGCTGTTGCAGGTCCGGCTCGGCGGAGGGGCTCCTGCCGATGAAGACCGGTTCTTTCACGAGGCTCCTCCCGCGGCGTACGCAATGTCTGGTGGAATCCGAAGCCGAACGACCAGCGGATTGGTCCACCTGCGCTTGTTTTTTCACGGCCGGCTGCCGACTGCTTCGCGACCAGCTTGCCCGGACCATGGCTGGGCCCGTCTTCGGACCCGGTCGCGTGGCGGTGGCCCGCTCTCCCAGGACCGTTTTCCCAGGACGGTTCTCCCGGCCGGGCACTGACCCATCCGTATCCGGGCGGGCAACGGATCACACCCGGGGGCTGCAGCGGGTCGAAGGAGCGACCATGAACAGTTGCTACGGTCATGACAGCCGTGCGCCGTGCTCCGGCGATCTGTCCGGCCTGCGCGCGGATGTGCGTGACCGGGTGACCGGCTGGGGTCTGGCGGCGCTCGCCGACGACGCCTGCCTGGTCCTCACCGAGCTCGTGGCCAACGCCCACAGCCACGGCCGGCCACCCGTGCGCGCCGCCGTGACGCTGTCGGGCCTGCGGGACGCCGGGCCCTGCGTGCGCATCGAGGTATCGGACGGTGGCGCCGCACTCGACGTCGGGATGGTGCGGGCGCGGTGGCGGCACCCGTCGTTCGACCTGACCGAGACGGGCCGGGGGCTGTCCTTGGTGGAGGCTGTCTGCCGCGCTTGGGGCGACCGGCCGACGGCCGGCGGCCACACCGTCTGGGCCGAGCTGACCCTTCCGGACTGAAGGCCGCCGGCCGGGCTGAAGGCCACCAGGACGGTCGGTCGCCTGGTCGCGTGCACAGGCGGAGCCCCACTCCCGCGGCTTTTGCACCCTCGATTGTGTGTGGGCTGAACTGCTTTATCCGTAGCCGCGGCACGGCCGGATTGGTCCGAGAAAAAGGATTCACGAGATCGGGGGAGAGACCAATCCCCTTCCTCGCGGGGCCCGGATTACCGGCGTGAGGGACGACACGACGAATTCACATCACCCGGGCCGCCGTGGACACCGGTTGCAGCTCGGCGCGTTGGGCGCGGTGAGCGGTCTGGTGGCCGGAGGTGCGGCACTGGCGGTGGCCGAGTTGGTGTCCGCGTGGGTGCGTCCGCAGGCCGGGCCTGTCGTCGCGGTCGGCGGTGCGGCCATCGACCGCACGCCGGCCGCGGTGAAGGACTGGGCGATCCGCCACTTCGGCACCGACGACAAGCTGGTGCTGCAACTCGGCATCCTCGTCGCTCTGGTGCTGTTCGCGGTGTTCCTCGGCGTGTTCGCGCTGCGTTTCCGGCGGACCGGGGCCGCCGGTGTCCTTCTCCTCGGTGTGGTCGGCGCGGTGGCCGCCACGAGCCGTCCCGACTCATCGGGCCCGGCCGATGCACTGCCCTCCGCTGCAGGCGCCGTCGTCGGTGCGCTGCTGCTGTACTTCCTGATCGGCTTCCTGCGGCGTCCTACGCCCGCAGATTCCAAGGGCGAAGACTCAATGGCCGCCGTCGGCTGGGACCGCCGGCAGTTCGTCATCGCGGCGACCGCTGCGGCGGCCGGATCGGCGGGCGTCGGCGCCCTCGGGCGCTCCCTGAACACGGCCCGCGGGCGAGGCGCCGCAGCCTCCCGCACATCGCTGCTGCTGCCCGCCCCCGGTTCGCCGGCCGCCTCGGTACCCAAGGGCGCTGAGGTCCGGGTGCCGGGCGTCAGCCCGTTCATCACCCCGGCCGGCTCCTTCTACCGTGTGGACACCGCCCTCGTGGTACCCGAGGTCGACGCGACGAGCTGGCGGCTGCGGATCCACGGCCGCGGCGTCAAGCACCCCATGACGCTGACGTTGGACGACCTGCTCCGCCGCGAGCTGGTCGAACGCGACATCACTCTCACCTGCGTGTCCAACGAGGTGGGCGGTCCTTACGTCGGCAACGCCCGCTGGACCGGCGTACGCCTCGCGGACCTCCTCGCGGAAGCAGGGGTGAAGCCACCGTCCCGCGGAGGGCAGGCCGACCAACTGGTGGCCCGTTCGGTGGACGGCATGACGATCGGCACCCCCGTCGAAGACGTCATGGACGGCCGCGATGCCCTGCTGGCCGTCGGCATGAACGGCCGGCCGCTTCCGTTCGAGCATGGTTTCCCCGTCCGCATGCTGGTGCCTGGCCTGTACGGCTACGTCTCCGCCTGCAAGTGGATCACCGATATCGAGCTGACCACCTTCGACGCCTACGACCCCTACTGGGTCAAGCGCGGCTGGGCCCGCAGAGCGCCGATCAAGACGCAGTCGCGCATCGACACCCCGAAACCGTTCGCCCGGCCCGAGGCCGGCACGGTCATGGTCGCCGGTGTCGCCTGGGCCCAGCACCGCGGCATCGGCAAGGTCGAAATCAGCGTCGACGACGGCCCCTGGCAGGAAACCACCCTCGCCGCCGAGGACACCCGCGACACCTGGCGGCAGTGGTCCTTCCCCTGGCAGGCCACCAAAGGCGGTCACACCCTGACCGTCCGCGCCACCGACCGTACCGGGCGGGTGCAGACCGACAGACGCACCCGGACCATCCCCGACGGCGCCGACGGCCGGCACTCCGTCGTGGTCACCGTCGAATGAAGCCCGGCGCCCCCGAACCAACCATCCCTTTCATCAGTTCCGTGCCGCATTCGCTGCACCGACCACAGGAGAACATCAGCATGAAGACCCGCATCAGCCGTCTCGCCGCCCTCGCTACGGCCGCGGCCGTCCTGCCCGTCGCACTCACCGCATGTTCCAGCGGCAGTGAGTCCGACTCCTCCGCGAAATCCTCCGCCTCCGCACCCGCCGCCTCGGCCACCGACGACGGCATGACCGGCGCCGGTGAGACCACGATGGCCGACCAGCCCTTCGGCCCCGCTTGTTCCGCCGTACCGAAGAGCGGCGCCGGCTCGTTCGACGGCATGGCCAAGGACCCGGTGGCCACCGCCGCCTCCAACAACCCCGCGCTGTCCACCCTCGTCACCGCGGTGAAGAAGGCCGGGCTGGTCGACACCCTCAACAACGCACAGAACATCACCGTGTTCGCTCCGACCAACGACGCCTTCGCCAAGATCCCCAAGGCCACCCTCGACAAGGTCCTCAACGACAAGGCACAGCTGACGAAGATCCTCACCTACCACGTCGTCGGCAAGAGGCTGGCGCCGAAGGACCTTGAGAACGGCTCCTTCGACACGCTGGAGAAGTCCAAGCTCACCACATCCGGCTCGGGCGAGACGTACACCGTCAACGGCTCCGCCAAGGTGGTGTGCGGCAACGTCCAGACCGCCAACGCCACGGTGTACATCATCGACACCGTCCTGATGCCGACCAGCTGACACACGGCCGGACCCGGGCGCACGCACAGACCTGTGGTGCGCCCGGCTCAGGCCGGCGGTACCAGGCGTTGCAACGCCGTGATCACACGGTCGAGTGCGTCCTTGCTGTACGGGTCGGAGAGATTGGTCCACAGCTTGAACATGAGCTTGCGTACGGCGGGGAGGCGCATGCTGTGGGTGGCGACGACTTTCATGATCGCGGGGTGGTTGAGGGCCTGCACGATGAGGCGTCCGAGAGTGAAGTAGCTGCCGTAGGAACCGCGGACGAGGTGAGGGTAGGACTGCAGAACCTGCTCGCGCTGGGCGGCGGTGGGCTGGGCGAGAGCATGGATGACGGTCTCTGCGCTGAGGCGGCCGGACTCCAGGGCGTAGTCGATGCCCTCGCCGCTCAGCGGATTGATCATCCCACCGGCATCGCCGGTCAGCAGCACGCCCCGCGTGTACTGCGGGTGGCGGTTGAAGCCGGCCGGCAAGGGAGCCCCGCGGACCGGGCTGGTCGCGTGCGTCTCGTCGAAACGCCACGCCGCAGGCAAGCGCTGCGTCCACTCCTCCAGCATGCGCCGGTGGTCCACGTCCGGTTTGTGCCCGACATGGAAGGTGCCGAGACCGACGTTGAAGGTGCTGCCGCCGACCGGGAAGATCCACGCGTAACCGAACGGCATGTACGTGCGTCCGCTCCTGTTGCGAGTCTGCAGGTCGAGCCAGATCTCGAGGTGGTCGTCGTTGCGGCGCGCAGCGGTGTAGTAACGACGTACGGCCACCCCCATGGGCCGGTCGATGCGCTGGTGCAGGCCGAGTGCGACAGCCAGGCGGCTGGAAGCACCGTCTGCCGCGACGACCACCGGTGCCCGGTAGGTGCGGCTGCTCCCGCCGTGCTGGGCGACGACGCCGGTGACGCGACCGGTGGAAGCGTCGAGGACCGGTCCTGTGACCTTGGTCGACTGCAGCAGACGGGCTCCTGCCGCCACGGCGTGATCGGCCAGGAGCTGGTCGAAGTCCTCACGGGTCCTGACGAGTCCGTAGGTCGGGAAGGAGTCGACTGTGGGCCAGGGCATCTCCACTGTGGCCCCGACGCCGTGGACGCGCAGGCCCCTGGTGCGCACCCAGCCGTCACCAGTGATGCCGACCCCCATCGCGGCCAGCTCCTTCACGGCCCGGGGCGTCAGCCCGTCCCCGCAGATCTTGTCCCGGGGGAAGGCTGCTTTCTCCAGCAGCAGCACGCTGTGGCCCGCCGCGGCCAGGTAGTAGGCGGCGGTCGATCCGGCTGGGCCGGCACCGACGACGATCGCATCTGCGGTTTCATGAGCGGCAGGGGAAGGCACGGGCATCTCTTTCTTTTCCGGCGGAACTGCCGGAGTGGCGGGGTCGCCGTGTGCAACCGGCCCCCGAGGTTTTGGTCACGCCGCACTCGGGGGACGCCGAGGGCCGCGGGGCCCTTCGGCCACGTCACGCGTGCCGGCTGCACATCAGGGACTGCGTCCAGCGGTGGTGGCGGAGCGGGTACCTCCCGGTCCCCCAGTTGTTTTTGTACCCGCCGATCCGAGCCGCCGCACCGCGACCGTACCGCGACCGTGCTCCCGCACCTCGAAGCCATGAGCTCATAGGTGCATGGCGATCAGGGCGACGTCGTCGGCGGCGCCACCGGCGACGTCGAGCCGGGCCAGCAGTGCGTCGGCCAGCCGACTGGGCGCGAGGGCCCTGTATTCGGTCAGGGCTGAGCACAGGCGCCCCAAGCCCTCGTCGATGTCCTCGCCACGGCGTTCGATGAGCCCGTCGGTGTACAGCACGAGGGTGTCCCCGGGGGTGTAGGGCAGGCCGGCCTGGGGGCGTGGGACATGGTGCGGACGGGCGCCGAGCGGCGGATCGGTCGCCTTGTCCAGCAACTCGCAGGTGCCGTCGCCGTGGAGCAGGATGGGCGGAGGGTGCCCGGCGTTGCTGTAGATGATCAGACGGCTGCGGGTGTCGATGAGGACCTTGACCGCGGTGGCGGCCGTCGCACCGTCGATGGAGCGGGCGTACAGACCGAGGACTTCCAGGGCCTGGGCGGGGCTGGGGATGGCGCGGATGACCGCGCTCAGGGCGCTGCGCAGCATGCCCATGACCGCCGCGGCGTGCAGGCCGTGCCCGACGACGTCTCCGACGGCCGCGGCGTAGCGGTCCGGTGGCAGGTCGACGACGTCGTACCAGTCGCCGCACACATTCAGCGAGGTGGCGGCCGGCAGGTAGCGCACGGCGATGTCGTCGTTGTGCCGGATCAGATCGGGGGCGGAGAGCATGGCGCCTTGCAGGGTGACGGCAACCTGCCGTTCACGGGCGTGGGCCTCGCGCAGTTCCTGGTTCAGCCGGGACAGCTCGTGGGCGCGCACGTACAGCTCGGCCGCCATGCCCTTCTCCCGCTCGGTGAGCCTCTCGGTGAGCGCGCCTGCCTTGCGGGAGAGGACGAAGGCGGTGACGTCCTCGACCCGCTGGACGATCCACTCCACCCCGCCGTCGGGGCCGGCGAGCGGAGTGTGGACCTCGGTCCACCACCGTTCCTCGAACTGTTCCGGCCGGCCCGGGAGGGACAGGTCGTAACGCTGTAGCACCAGAGTGTCGGAAAGACCGGTGTCCAGCACCCGCATCAGCGACGCCTTCGGGTTGTGCTGCGGGTCGTCGGGGGCCCTGGGGTTCTCCGGCAGAGCGTCGAAGAAGTGCCGGCCCACCAGCTCCTCCCGCCTGCGGCCGGTGACCGCCAGATAGGCGGGGTTGACGTAGCGGATCATCAAGTCCGCGTCCAGCACCAGGTACGGGCTCGGGGTGGCCTCGAAGAAGGCCGTGAAGTCGATATCCACCGTCATCGCGGTCTGCTGTCCTCGGCACGCTCACCGCGATCGGGGAGCGCGCCCACTCACACGACCACTCTACGAGCGATCCGATGGCCCGGCCCGCCAGAGGCTGCCGCCGGCGGGGCTGCGCATTCCCTCGCTGGTGGGGTGCGGATCGCGGTGACGGAGAAGTCGATTCGGATGGGTCATGACGTCATACAGCGTGGGCCCCTGCGGCCAGTCCGGCAGGGGCCCACGTTGTGGACGGTCACGGGAGGCCGGCACCTGGCCCCGATGAAAGGCAGCCGCCGGCCTCAGCCACCGTCCGACGGCGGTCTAACAGCTCGGCCGCCCTTTCAGGTGTCGTACGAAGAAGTCGGCCGCGGAGTCGCCGGCGAACTGCGGGACGCCGGTGTGACCGCCCATGTTGGCGTGCAGTGTCTTCTCCTCGGACGCGAAGGCGTCGAACAGGTCCAGGGCGGCCTGCCGGTCGTTGCCTTCGTCGTCCCACTGCAGCAGCACGTGCAGCGGAATGGTGACCTGCCGGGCTTCCTCGAACATGACGCGAGGCACCAGGCTCCCCGCGAACAGGCCGGCGGCGACGATGCGTGGTTCGACCACCGCCAGCCGGATGCCGATGGAGATGACTCCGCCCGAGTACCCGACCGGACCGCCGATCTCGGGCAGCGACAGGAAGGCGTCCAGTGCGGTCTGCCATTCCGGGACCGCTCTGTCGACCAGCGGGAGGACGAGGGCGTCGACCATCTCGTCGCCGACCGGCTCTCCGGCCTGCATCGCCCGGCGAAGGTCGGCGCGGGCCTGGTCGAGGGCGGGCCAACTGGGACGGTCGCCGCTTCCGGGGAGCTCGATGGTGGCCGTGGCGAAGCCCTCCCGCGCGGAGCGCCGGGCCCGCGCCGCCAGTCGGGGGTACATCCTGCGCAGCCCGAGCGTGGGATGGCCGAGGAGGATCAATGGCACCGGCGCGGAAGCGGATGCCGTTGCGGGCGTCCAGAGAATGCCGGGAATGTCACCGAGGGTGAATTCGCGTTCGCGGACGCCGTCGTCGAGGCGTTGCTCGGACGTGAAATGCATGGTCGTGCCTTTCGGGAGTGCACCAGAACGGCGCTCCCGGACGACCTGCCTATCGCCCGACCGTGACCCCGGAGGGGAGCACCCATGTCAGTACTGCGTTCACGGGTACCACCTCCTCGCTCTTGTTGCACGGCCACCGGAAACCTAGCAGTGATCGCCTCGTGGGCAAAGCGGTTTGTGCGGGGTCTCCATCGCCGGGCGGCCTGCAAGGGGCCGTCGCGGGTTGCTGCGTGGGCGTGGCGGGGAGCGGCGGGTCCGTCTCCGGCCCATGGGTCACTCGTGTGGTCGTCCCCTCGGCCGGTCCGGCCACCCGTTCGGCCCAGACCGTCTCGCGTGGCGATCACGGTCCGGTCCCGTCAGAGTGGTGCACCGTCGCGGACTGTTTCACAGCTCCAGGGCAGGAGGTACGCGGTATGGCGGCCCTTGGTCGAGCACGTCTGTCCGGGAGCCTGGCTCTCGACCGCCTGCTGGGGGCCCGGGGCGTGCGCTCGGCCGTCGACGCCGTATCGGCCGTTGCGGACAGCCGTCGGCTGGCCTGGCTGAGCGAGGCCGACGGGCGTATCGGCACCACGCTCGACCTGGAGCGCACCGCGCAGGAACTGGCCGACTTCACCGTGCCCTCGCTTGCCGACGGGGCAGCGGTCGACCTGCTGGAGTCCGTGTTGCACGGGGGCGAGGGCGAACCGCCGGGCGGTGCGCGGGTGCCGCTGACCCGGGCGATGGCGGTGACCGCCGTCGACCGGCTCGGGCATCTGGAGCCGGCCCCTGTGGGCGAGCTGTCCACCATTCATCCGGCGCCCAAGGTGGCCTACGACTGTCTGACCTCGCGTCGACCGGTGCTGGTCCGCCGGATCCCCGAGGATCAGTACGAGCAGATCGCGCCGACGCCGAGAGCCGCTCGGCTGATGCGTGACGCGGGCGTGCACAGCTACATGGTCGTGCCGCTGGTCTCCCGCGGGGTGCTGATCGGCATCGCCGACTTCATCCGGTGCGGCAGAAGATCGCCGTTCGGCCCCAGAGACCTGGCGCTGGCCTGCGCGCTCGCGGCGAAGGCCGCGGTGTTCGTGGACAACGCCCGGCTCTACAGCCGGGAGCGCGACACGGTGGTCACGTTGCAGCGCGCCCTGCTGCCCCGGACCGCACCGCCCACGCCCGGCCTTCAGGTGGCCTCCAGCTACCGGCCCGCCGTCGACCCCGGTGGGGTGGGCGGCGACTGGTACGACATCGTGCCGCTGCCCGGTGGCCGTACCGCGCTGGTCGTCGGGGACGTGATGGGGCACGGCCTGGCGGCGGCCGCGACGATGGGGCGGCTGAGGTCGGTGGCGCGGACGCTGCTGAACCTCGACATCGCTCCGGAACGGGTGCTGGCCCGGCTGGACCTCGCGGCCCGTGATCTGGAGGAGGACCAGGTCGCGACTTGTCTGTGTGCCCTGTACGACCCGGCGGAGGGCACCTATCGGCTGGCCAGCGCCGGGCATCTGCCGCCGTTGCTGATCGACGGTGACGGGTCGGCCGGCTTCGTCCAGGTGCCGCCGGGCGCTCCGCTGGGTGCGGGCGTCATCCCGTACGACCCGGTGACGGTGGGTGTGGAGGCGGGCAGCCGTCTGCTCATGTGCACGGACGGGCTGGTCAAGAGTCGAACAGGTGATGTGGACGACTGGCTCGACGGCCTGCGACGGGCGGCGAGCGCGTCGCGGCCCGCGCTCGCGGAGATGTGCGAGGCGGTCTGGGAGCGCACGGTGGGTGGCGACGGGCGGCGCTTCGACGACGCGATCATGCTGATCGCCGAACCGGG
The DNA here is from genome assembly GCF_055583185.1 of Streptomyces sp. NPDC104814. Taxonomy (NCBI): domain Bacteria; kingdom Bacillati; phylum Actinomycetota; class Actinomycetes; order Kitasatosporales; family Streptomycetaceae; genus Streptomyces; species Streptomyces sp. NPDC104814. Next base: position 1,807,122 of record NZ_JBVJOL010000001.1, read on the forward strand.
GCCCCCGGCCGAGTCGCTGCAGTGCGTCTGGGATCTGCCCGCCGACGGCACGGCCGCCAGGACTGCCCGCCGTCTCGTACGCGACCAGCTGGAGGAATGGGGACTGGGCGAGGTGGCCGATGTCACGGAACTCGTGGTGAGCGAGCTCGTCGGCAACGCCTTGCGCTACGGGCAGGGGCCCGATCGGCTACGGCTGATGCTGGCCGAGCGGCTGTGCGTGGAGTTGTCCGACAACGGCCCGGACCTGCCGCAGATCCAGCATGCCTCGCTCAGCGCGGAGGGCGGCCGCGGTCTGCAGCTGATCAACACACTCTGCCGCCGCTGGGGGTCCTGCCGGACACCGACGGGCAAGATCGTCTGGGCGGAACAGGACGTGCCCGGGTGATCATCGGGATCGAGAAGGCCTGCCCGCACTGCCTTCGCGCTCACTGAGTGAATATGGCGCAGCCACCGCACCTTTGCCGATGACCAGTCGTTGCGATCGACATGAAGAAGATCATGACGCTCGCCGGCCTTCCGCTCGCCGCCTTGGCTCTGTCCGCCCCGGCCGCCCACGCCGACAACGACTCGAACTCCGGGCCCGGCGTCAACGCCGCCAACAACTGGAACTTCACGGCGGCAGCCGTCTGCTTCCAGGAACTCGCCGTTGTCCCCGTCGGCGGCGACTGGCTGGGCAACACCGTGAACCACTGCGTGAACGGCAACGTCCTCGACCCCTCCTGATCGGCGAGGGCGGTACGTCACGTACGGACGCCCCGCGAGCACCTGCTCGCCGGGGCGTCCGGAACACGGCCAGCTGGGCTTGATCCGCTGCAGCGCGGCCCCTGCCGATTCCAGAGCCGGCAGATCGCGGGCCATGGTGGGCCATGTGAGCCCCAGGGCAGCTGAGTAGGTGTACTCATGCCGGCGCTGGGCGCCCCGGTGGAGGATCAGCCCATGGCCTCTTCATCCCGTGACCATTCCCGGCCGAGCCCGACAAGGGAACCGCCTCGACTCCCGCCGTTACGCGGGGCCTGGTACGCCGTTCCCGGCACATCGCTCGGGCTGGCGTTCCTGTGTGCCGGTTACGCCGTGGTGCAGTGGTGCGAGGCGTTGGGTCAACAGATCAGCCTGCATGCGCAGAACCGCTTGCTCCACGCCCTCGATGTAGTGCTCTACATACTCAAGGACTCGTTCGGAGACGGCAACAGCTCCCCGGAGCGCCCTCATCACGCCGTGAACGCCACGCCCCGTCCTATCGATGTCGGACTTCCGCTGTTCCTTGCCGCCGTCTTGGCCGCCGTGGGGCTGCTCGGCTTCGCCTGCCTCCTGGTGAGGCGGAAACAGAGTGTGCGCGCAACGGTCCCAGCCGCGCGCGGCCAGGACCTGCGCGGCCGATCATGCGGGTACACCGAGCACCGGCGCGATCCGATCCACGTCGATGGGTAACTGGAGGCCGGCACTCGGGGCCGGGACGCGCTCTAGGCGAAGCGCCGGTAGTTGCCCCGGTAGTGGATCAGCGGGCCTTCGTGGACGTGCCTGTGCGTATCGGGGGCGATCGACAGGCGGTCGACATGGGCGATCACGATGTCGTGGTCGCCCGCCTGGTGCTGCGCCGTCACGCTGCACTCCAGCCACGCCAGTGCGCCGTCGATGAGGGGCAGCCCGGACGCCGACGGGGACCACGCGATCGCCGTGAACTTGTCGTCGTCCCGTGTGGCCAGCGTGCGCGAGACGTCCTCCTGGCCGGCCCTGAGGACGCTGACCGCTACCCGTCCCGTGGTCCGCAGCAGGGGCCAGGTACGGCTGGTGCGGGCCGGACAGAACGCCACCAGCGGCGGTTCCAGTGACACGGAGGTGAAAGAGCTCGCTGCGAAGCCGGCCGGCCGGTTCTGCTCGGTCAGACCCGACACCGCGACCACACCGGACGCGAACCGGCCGAGCGCCGCCCGGAAGTCCTCCGGGGCGACGGCGTCGTACCGGACTACCGGACTACCGGGCATCGGCCGTCACCGTGTCCTGGGAGCCGGGCCCGGCTGTGGCCAGCCGGTGGACGTCCGCCACAGTGACCGCGTCCAGCAGGTCGGGCAGGGAGAGCCGGCTGCCGGTCCGTTCCTCCAGGGCGGTGACCAGCCACAGCAGATGTACGGAGTCCCAGCCGGCGATGGCGTCCAGACGCAGGGAGCCGTCCTCGCCCTCGTCCACGGGCAGGCCGAGGTCGTCCCTCAGCAGGGAGAGCAGATCGTCGATACCGGTCACAGGGTCGCCTCCGCGACAAGAGTGATGTGGGCGGGCGGTTCGGGCAGCTCGTCCCGGTCCAGGAGCGAGCGGTGGTACGCGGTGCCGGAGCCGCCGGGGCCGCACGGGCCCAGCTCCTTGAAGCCGCCGCGCGGATAGAAGTCGCGCACATGATGGTTCTTCGCCGTGGGGTGGAACGCCGAGACGACCTCGCGTGCCCCGTGGTCGGCGGCGCCGCGCAGCACCGTGGCCAAAACGGCCTGCTCGATGCCGCGGGAGAACACCCGGCAGCTGAGCAGGAAGTTGTCGATGGTGACCGTGTCGTCGACGCGCCGCAGGAACACCGCGCCGACCAGCCCGTTGTCCCCGAACCGGTCCCGGCTGCGGACCGTGAGCACGGAGGCGGCCGGGTCCGCGGCGAGCGCCGACACCTCGGCCGGTTGCAGGCGCAGCGTGGTGAGGTTGAACTGGTTGGTGCGCAAGGAGAGTTGTGAGACGCGGGCGGTGTCCGCCGGGGTGAGCGGGGCGACGCGGACCTCGACGTCGAGCTCGGCCAGATAGTCGTCGAGGGAGGCGAACTCCTGCAGGAAGTCGCCGCGGGCCAGCTCCTCACGGTAACGGGACGCCCGCGCCCGGTCCTCCTCGGTCGCCTCCCGTACGTCGAACCAGCCGTCCGCGAGCAGACGCCGCACATGCAGCGCCGGCTCGTCGTCCAGCGGGACCAGCGCCACATCGGGCAGTTCGTGGCGCACCAGGCCGCGCTCGAAGGCGCTGTCGTCGGCGAAGACGAACGAGTCGACGCCCAGACCGAGGCTGTCGGCGAGCCGGGCGAGATTGTCGTGTTTGGGCTGCCAGTTGGCGATGACCCGGACGAAGTCCTCCTCGCGCAGCACCTGTTCGGGATGACTGCGCAGGACGTCGGCCACCGGGCCGGGGTCGTTCTTGCTGACCGCCGCCAGCAGCACGCCCTGCGCGGCGAGTTGGCGTGCGGTGCGCTGCAGGTCCCGGAAGGCGTTGCCACGGCGGCCTCCGGCCACCTCGATGCCCTCCGGCCCGTCCTCGCCGAGCACCCCGCCCCACACGGTGTTGTCCAGGTCGAGGACCAGCACCTTGCGGGTACGGCCGGTCAGATGGCGGGCCAGATGACCGACCTCCCGGGCGTACGACGCCAGCAGCTGTGCCGTGAACGGCGCCCCCGTGTACGCGGCGAGCCGCGGGTCCTGGACGGCCACCCCCTCCGCGAGCAGCGGATCGAGGTCGAGGACCACGACGGACGCGGCGGTCTCCGGCAGCCGCAGCAACGCCGCGTTGGCCTCCCGCCACACCGCGCCGAGGCGTGCGCGCGAGCGGTGGTCGACGAGCTGGGCGGTGTGCGTGCGCGGCAGCGGCAGCGTGTTGAGGACGAGGGTGCCGCGGGATGTGGCCGCGAACCGCGCCGCGAGCTGCTCCAGCAGGGACAGCTTGCGGGAGAGGACACGCTCCACGTCGTCCGGGCCCCACGGCAGCGGCAGCTCGTCGAGGATCACCCCCGGATCCAGCACGCACAGCACCAGGTCCGGGTCGGCGGCGTACAGGTCGCTCGACGGATCGGACAGCGCGAAGACATAACTGTCGAAGTCGGTGAAGTGCGGCCGCAGCAGCAGACCGTGCCGGGCGAACTGCGCGGTCAGCGGCGCCTGCAGCTGGTGCAGCGTGCCATGGCCGGTGACGGCCACCTTCAGCACGGGGGTGCGCGGGTGATGGCGCAGTACGTCGTCGGGGGCGGTCCGGGAGAGCAGGCGGCCCGCGTGGGCCAGGGCGTCGTCGTCGACGCCCTCGTCGCTCAGGAGGGCGGCGACGCGTGGGTAGTGTGCGGCGAGCTCGCCCGCGCGGTGCAGGGCGGTGAGCTCGTCCAGGGCGCCTGGCGGGGAGCTGGGCACGGTGACTCGCTTTCGTCCGGGCGGAGGGGACTTCGACGTCATGCTGGCGGCCCGGGCTAAACCCGGGCTGACCCGGCGCTGATCCGCTCGTCCACCAGCGCGACCACCTCCTCGCGCACATCGGTGAGGAAGAAGTGGCCGCCCGGGAACACCCGCAGTTCGAACGGCCCGCTCGTGTGCGCGTTCCACTCCGCGGCCTCGTCGATGGCCGTCCACGGGTCGGCGTCGCCGGTCAGCGCCAGGATCGGCGCGCTCACCCGCGTCTCACGGCCGGCCCCGTGGGTCTCCACCGCCCGCAGGTCCGCCCGGACCACCGGGAGGATCATCGCGCGGGCCTCCGGATCGTCCAGGAGACGCGGATCGGTACCGCTCAGGTCCTTGAGATGGGCGATCAGTTCGGTGTCGTCCAGGTGGTGGACGGAGCGGCCCGGGTCCGCCGGCATCGAGGGTGCCCGCCGTCCCGACACCGCCAGCAGGGCCGGGTAGGAGCCGGACCGTTCCAGTCGCAGGGCGACCTCGAAGGCGAGGGACGCGCCCATGCTGTGCCCGAACAGCGCGTACGGGCCGTCCCCGACGGCGGCGCGCACCGCGGGCGCGACCAGGTCGGCCAGCCGGTGCAGATCCGGTACCAGCGGCTCGGCGTGGCGTTCCTGGCGGCCGGGGTACTGCACGGCGAGCACCTCGACGGCCGGGCCGAACGCGTCGGCCCAGGGCAGGAACGCCGGCGCCGAGCCGCCCGCGTGCGGGAAGCACACCAGGCGCACCGCGGCCCTCGGGCGGGGCCGGTAGCGGCGTATCCAGTCGGCGGTGGACGGGCTGTGCGACGTCAGAACGGACATGGCTCCTCCGGAAGGCTGGTGTCGGTGGTCCGGTCACGCGGCGTTCGCCAGGTCCAGACCCCGGTCGGCCTGGAGGATCGCCCGGTGCAGATCGCGCAGGGAACGGCAGGGCTCGATACCGAGCTCCTCGTTGATCGTGCGGCGTGCCGAGCGGTACACCTGCAACGCCTCGGCCTGCCGCTCCGAGCGGTACAGCGCGATCATCAACTGGCGGTGGAACGCCTCGTGCAGCGGGTGCTCGCTGATGAGGGTGTGCAGCGGGGCGATCAGTTCGCGGTGACGGCCCAGTTCGAGCGCCGAGTCGATGCGCAGCTCCGCGCATTCGATGCGGGCATCCTCCGCCCAGGTGACGAACGTGTCGATGATCGGGCCCGCGCGCAGGTCACCGAGGGCGGGACCCCGCCACAGATCGAGGGCCGTCTCGAAGACGCCCAGCGCCTCGTGGTGGCGGCCCGCACGGGCGTGCTCCCGGCCGGCGCGGACCAGCCGCGCGAAGTCGTCCACGTCCAGCTGGTCGCCGTCCAGCCGGAGAAGGTAACCGGGTGAGCGCGTCACGATCCGCGCGGTGGGCCGGCCGTCGGACGCCAGCAGCTTGCGCAGCTGCGATATGTAGACGTGGATCGCGGCGAGATGTCGCCGCGGCGGATGTTCACCCCATATCTCGGTCACCAGGCGGGCGGTGGAGACGGTCTCGCCCGCCCGCGCGATCAGCGCCCCGAGGACCACCTCCATGTTGCGGGCGTTGACCGTCAGATGATCGTCAACCGTACGGATGCGCAGCGTGCCGAGAACCTCGTACCTCATGCGTGCCCCCTGTTGGCTCGTGATTCAGCCACAGCCTCGCCGAGGGCCATGCCGGGCACATCAGAGAAACTACGTACGTCTCCGGGGGGTGCTTAAGGCGCGGTTCAGCGCCGCTCGACACGATGGCCGGCACAGGGACCAGGTCGAGGAAGGGGTCACGATGGGGCGACGCAGACGATGGCGGGCGGCGGCGGGTTCCCTGCTGGCGTGGCTGCTGCCGTGCCCCGCGTCGCTGGCGGCGGTCGCCTGGTCGTGGGGTGTCTTCACAGGCTTCGTCGTGCCTCAGGCTGACGAGCCGCACGTGCCGGAAGAGCCGGACGAGCCGGCCGGCCCGCCGCCCGGGCATCCCGAGCGGCTGGCGACCGACCTTCCGGTGAGCGAGGTGGAGCGTGAACTGTGGGCCTCACTCGGTCACTTGAGCTGAAGCGTGAACTTCGGGCCCGGCGGCCGCACTTGAACCGGAGCGCGAAATGCCGTTCCCGCTCCGTCACTTCGGCTGACCGGCGGCCCCGGCCGCTGCACGTTCCGCCGCGATGAGCTGCTCGTGCAGGGCGCGCACCGCCTCCGGTGCCCCGCCGCGCATCCGCAGCACCGACAGCAGGGTGAACAGCCGGGTCTCCGGGAAGTGCGCCGGTGAGCCGTGCACGTCGTCGTGGACGCGGATGTCCGCCGAGGGGAGCGCGCGGCGCAGCAACGCGGAGTCCGACGGCGGGATGATCTCGTCGCGCAGACTCGTCACATGCGCCACCTCGATGTCCAGGGACCGCAGTTCGTCCTCCGACAGCCCCCAGTCGCGGATCGCGTCGAACACCTCGTGCGGGGCGGTGCCGAGCAGATGGGCGAGCGTGTCGACCGTGACCCGGGGAACCTTGGCCTGCCACTGGCGGTCGGTGAAGAAGTCCCGCACCGGCAGGCCCGCACCGACCACACCGCGCAGCCGGCGGTCGGTGAGCGCGGCACGCAGGGCGAGATGGCCGCTGAAGCTGAGGGCGAGCGCGTACGTCCGTGACGTGTCGGCCCGGTCTCCGACGGCGTCCAGTACCCAGGACAGCAGACGGTGGCTGTCGGCGTCGTAAGGCAACGGGTTCTCGCCGACGCCAGGCAGTTCCACGACCACCCCGGCCAGGTCGAACGCCGCCAGTTCCAGAAGCACCGGTGCCCACTGCTCCTTCGTGGAGATGATGCCGCCGCTGATCAGCAGCAGCGGCCGCGGCCGCGCCGGGTCAAGACCCGTGGCCCAGGCCCGCACCGGGCCGCGCGGAGTGGGCACCTCCAGACGGCTGAGCTGCGGGAACTGCTCGGCCCAGCGGGTGAACACGGCCGTAGCGCGCTCCTGCGCCAGTTGCCGGGCCGCGCCGTCGGGGAACGGGAAGCGGGCCAGGGTGTGGAAGCGCACCGCCTCCAGCAGCCGCCCCTGCTCCTCCAGCCGCTCCGCGGCGCGCGTCCACTCGTACACCCACGATCCGGCCGTGCCGTCCTCATCGGTGCGGATGGCGTCCAGCAGGGGCCGCAGTGCCGCGTCGTCCACGGCCTGGGAGCGGGCCTGGGCGATCGCGTACTGCTTCAACTCGTCGAGGTCGTTCATTCGGGTGCCGGGACCGCGCCCGGCGCGAGGCCGGGGGCGGCCCCGTCCTCCTCTCGTCGCGGGTCGGCCGCCGTCGCCGGGGGCCAGTCCTGAAGGGTCTGCCGGATCTCGGTGAGGATGTCGGCGGCCTCCGCGCCGTCGATCACCCGGTGGTCGAAGGAGAGGCTCAGCCGCAGCACCGGCGCCACCTCGACGCGTCCGTCGCGCACCACGGCACGGTCCGCGACCCGCCCCACGCCCAGGGTGAGCGTGGTGCCGCCCACCGAGTGGAAGGCGTCGACGGCGCGGTGCCCGAGGGACGTCACCGCATAGGTGCCGGTGAGCCGTGGCCGCAGCGCCAGCGACCGGGCGGCCTTGCGGAACCGGGCCCTGCCTTTGCGCCAGGGCAGGGTGTGCAGCTCGCGCAGCCGCGCCAGTTCGGGCAGCCGGTGCGGTTCGGTGTCCCGGATCCGGTCGAGCACCCGCTGCACCCCGTCGAGGCCGTCGACGTGCGGCTGCGGGACAACGGTGGCCAGCACCAGGCGTGTTCCGTCGACCTGCTTGTCGAGCGTCACCTTCGCCGCGATCTGCTCGTACCTCGCCAGGCGCGGACGACGGCCGCCCCGGTACGCCGCATTGGCCTCCGGATGGGCCGCCAGCACCCGGGCCGCCGCGACGACGACGTACGCGACGAACGAGTAGGGCGCGCCGGGCCGCTCGCCGTCGTCCCCGGCGGCAGCGGCCCGGTGGGCGACGATCGCGCCGGCGTCGACCTCCGTGTCCAGGAAGACGGGTGCGAAGTCGCGGATCTCCTCCAGGAAGAACAGAGTGTGGCGGCGGCGCTGCGCGGGCTCGGTGATGGAGAAGCCCTCTCCCATGGCGGTGTCCGCCCTTCCGGTCGTCCGCCGGCGCACCGTGTACGGCACCGGCCCGGACCCCCACGCTGGTGGCCGCCCCTACCTCCTCGCTAAACCCCTCCTGAACCTGGTGCGTACCGCTGTCCCGGGAGCACAGCGGCACAAATAGTTGAAAATTAAGTCTGCGTTGCAGAGCGGCCGTTGGCCCGGACGCTCGGGCTACAGTCACCGCTACCGCGAACACCAGAGGAGCCTGTGGAAGGGAAGAACCGTGCGGACCGTGGCCGCCAGCGCCTCGACGACGTCATCCATCGACCGCCCCTTCCAGGCTCCGCCCGGCGATCCGTCGCCGCTGCGGCCGGAGGAGGCCCGCTTCCTCGACGCGGCGCTCGCCGCCGGGACGGGAGGACAGTGCGTCGTCGAACTGATGGGAGAGCCCGGTTCCGGCAAGTCCCGGCTGCTCGGTGACTTCACCCGGCTCGCCCGGCAGCGCGGCCGGCTCGTGCTGCGCGGCAGCGGCGGGAGCGGCGAACCCGGCCTGCGCTGCGACATGTTCGTGGAGGCGCTGCGCCGCTGGCTCGCCGACCGCGGCCACCGCGACCGGCGCGACGCCGCGGCCTGGCTGATGCGCGAGCTCGCCGTGGGACCGTTCCCGGCCGGCGCGAGCCACGCCAGCTCCGTGGTCGACGACCGCTGCCGGGCCTTCTCCGCCGTCACCGGCCTGCTCGACGACTGGGCCGCGCACCGGCCCGGCCCGGACGGCGGGCTCGCCCTGGTCCTCGATGACGTGCACGCCGCGGACGCCGGCTCGCTCGAACTGCTCGAGTACCTGCTGCGCTGGCCCACCGAGGCCCCGGTGTCGATCGTCGTGGCGCACCGGCCCGCCCAGACCCCGCCCCGGCTGCGGGGACTGCTCGCCCAGCGGGTGGACGACGGCACGGCGGTCAGCGTGGAACTCGGCCCGCTGTCCCTGGCCCAGGCCGGCCGGCTGACCGGACTGCCCGCCGACTCACCGCGGCTGCGCTCCCTGCACCACGCCTCGCGCGGCGTCCCCCTGTACCTGCTGACCCTCGACCGGTGGCCGGCCTTCTCGGGCGACGACCTCCAGGCAGACGCCTGGCTCGGGCGGGGGCCTGCCCTGCCATCCGTGTTCACCGCCCGCGCCGAGGCCGAACTGGAACCGCTCACCCGCGAGGAGCGCCTCGTCGCGGCCTCCGCGGCCGTGCTCGGCGACACCTTCGACCTGGCTGGGGTCAGTGCCGTCTCGGGACTGACCGAGAGCGCCGCCTGCCGGGTCGTGGAGCGCCTGCAGCGGCTCGACGTCGTCCGAGCGGCCGACCGCGGCGACCACCGCTTCCGGCACCCGCTGCTGCGCCGGGTCCTCTACCAGGAGACAGATCCGTGCTGGCGGCGCGGCGCGCACCGGCGCGCGCTGACCGTCCTCGTGACGCGCGCAGCGCCGGTGCAGACGCTCGCCCTGCACGTGGAGCGGTCCGAGCCAGGCAGCGCTCCCGAGGACATCGGCATCCTGGCCGCCGCGGCCCATGACTCGATGCGGGCGGGCGACCTCGCCTCCGCCGGCGAACGGCTCGCGCTGGCGCTACGGCTGGTCGGCGGCGGCGACGGGGCGGACATCCGCGAGCGGGAGGCGCGGCACGGCGGGAACGGGCACCTCGGCGGGAACGGGCAGCACAGCGGGAAGGCGGCGGCACCGCATGGCGGCCCGGGTCCGGCGGCCGCCGGGCGCACCGCCCGCTGCCGTGCCGAGCAGGCGGCCGAACTGCTGCAACTCGCTGAGCAGTTGACCGCCCGCACGGGGCGCCGCGCACTGCGCGACGAGGCCGCACGGCTGGTCCGCGACGTCGACGTACCGGTCCCGCGTGAGGTCGCGCACGCCGCCCGCAGAGCCACCGCCTCCCGCGCGGCGTCGGACCGGCTGACCGGACTGACCACCAGGGAGCGGGAGGTCGCCGAGATCGCCGCCACCGGCAAACGCACCCGGGACATCGCCGCGCACCTGCGGCTCAGCCCACGCACCGTGGACGTCCACCTCAGCCGCATCTACCGCAAGCTCGGCGTCGCCTCCCGAGCCGAACTCGCCCGCTTCATCACCGAGTCACTCCCCGGGCGCACCTTGCGCGGAACGGCCTGACACGGGCCGACGGCACGTCCGGGTGAGCGCTGCGCCGCACCGTATGACCCGGGTCGGCGGCGGTCACCTCCCGGGTGACCGCGCGCGGGTCGGTCCGGCCCGGCCGTCGGCCGGTCACTTGCGCGCGGCACCGCCCGACCCGCGCAGCCCACTTTCAGGGCCGGTTTAGAACCTGTTCCGACCATGGCCAGGGGCCCTTCGGGCCCCGCAGCAGCGGGCCGAGAAGGCCCGGCGTCCATGATGAGGGAGCACCGAGCCGAGATGAGCGTCGCGCACCGTCCCGAGTCCGCCGACACCGTCCACTCCGCCGCCGAGGACCCCGACGGCGCCATCGCCGTCGTGGGCATCGCCTGCCGGCTGCCGCAAGCCGACGGGCCGGAGGCGTTCTGGCGGCTGCTGCGCGAGGGCCGGGACGCGTTCGGCCCGGCCCCGCAGGGGCGGTGGCCCGCCGACGGCAGCGGCGTGCCGCGCCACGGTGCGTTCCTCGACTCCATCGACACCTTCGACGCGGAGTTCTTCGGCATCTCCCCCCGCGAGGCCGCCGCGATGGACCCGCAGCAGCGGCTCGCGCTGGAACTCGGCTGGGAGGCCCTGGAGGACGCGGGCGTGCCGCCCACCGCTCTGCTGGGCACCCGCACCGGCGTGTTCGTCGGTGCCATGGCCGACGACTACGCCGCCCTCACCCACCGCCTCGGCCCGGCCGCGGTGGGACGGCACACCCTCACCGGTCTCAGCCGAGGCATCATCGCCAACCGTCTCTCCTACGTGCTCGGGCTGCGCGGCCCCAGTCTGACCGTGGACACCGGACAGTCGTCCTCGCTCGTCGCCGTGCACCTGGCCTGCGAGAGCCTTCGCTCCGGTGAATCCACCGTCGCCCTGGCCGGCGGCGTCCACCTCATCGCCGCCCCCGACAGCACCCTCGCCGCGAGCCGCTTCGGCGGCCTCTCACCCGACGGCCGCTCCCACCCCTTCGACGAGCGCGCCGCAGGATACGGCCGCGGCGAGGGCGGCGCGGTCGTCGTCCTCAAACCCCTCGCCGCGGCCCGCGCCGACGGCGACACGGTGTACGCCGTCGTCCTGGGCGGCGCCATCGGCAACGACGGAGCCACCGACGGCCTCACCGTGCCCGGCGCCGAGGGCCAGGAGGCCGTCCTGCGGGCCGCCCTGCGCCGCGCCGGCGCCGCGCCCGACGAGGTCGCGTACGTCGAACTCCACGGGACCGGCACCCGCGTGGGCGACCCGGTCGAGGCGCGCGCGGTGGGCGTCGTGTACGGCGACGGCCCCGCCCCCCTGCACATAGGGTCGTCGAAGGCGTCCGTCGGGCACCTGGAGGCCGCAGCGGGCATCGTCGGCCTCGTCAAGGTCGCCCTCGCCCTCCGCCACCGCGAACTGCCCGGCACCCCCGGCGAGCACACCCCACGCCCGGACATTCCGCTGGCCGTCCTCGGCCTCATCTACCGCACCGCCCACGGGCCGTGGCCCACCGAGCGCGGCGCAACTCCGCTCGCCGGGGTCAGCTCCTTCGGCATGGGCGGCACCGACTGCCACCTGGTCCTCACCGCGGCACCCGAGCCGGCCGAACCTGGCACCCCGGCCGCACCTGAGGCGACGGAACCCGGCACCTCGGCCACACCCGAGCCGGCCGACGCCGGCACCCCGGCCGCAGCTGAGGCGACCGAGTCCGGCACCCCGGCCGGGGGCCCCACGCCGGGCCTGCCCGTCCTGCTCACCGCCCGCACCGAACCGGCCCTGCGCGAGCAGGCGGCCCGGCTGCGCGCCCACCTCGCCGACCGGCCCACCGCACGCGTCGCGGACGTCGCCCACAGCCTCGCCACGACCCGCAGCCGCCTCCCGCACCGCGCCCTGCTCACGGCCGGTGACCCCACCACGCTGCTCACCGAACTCGACGCCCTGGCCGGCGGCGCCCGCCCGACCTGGAACGCGCCGCCGGAACCCGCGCGGACCGACCCGGCACCACCCGCCCTGGCGTTCGTGTTCTCCGGCCAGGGCAGCCAGCGCGCGGGCGCGGGCGCCGAGCTGTACGCCACCTACCCGGTCTTCGCCGACGCCTTCGACGAGGTGGCCGACGCGTTCGGCGACCGGCTGCCCCGCCGCCTGCACGACATCGCCTTCGCCGCCGACGGCAGCGAGGAGGCCGCACTGCTCGACACCACGGCCTGGACCCAGCCCGTGCTCTTCGCCGTCGGGACGGCCCTCGACCGCCTCGTGCGCTCCTGGGGCATCACCCCGACGGCCCTGGCCGGCCACTCCATCGGCGAACTGACCGCCGCCCACGCCGCGGGCGTCCTCACCCTCGACGACGCGGCCCGTCTGGTGGCGGCCCGGGGCCGTCTGATGCAGGAACTCCCCGCCACCGACGGCGCGATGGCCGCGCTGGAGGCCACCGAGGAGGAGATCCTGCCGCTGCTCACCGAAGCCGGCCCCGGGGTCGCCGTCGCCGCCGTCAACGGCCCGCGGGCGCTGGTCGTCTCCGGCGACGGCACGGCCGTACGGGCCCTCACGGCGCGGTGGGAGACGAACGGCCGCCGCACGCGGCTGCTGCGCGTCAGCCACGCCTTCCACTCCCCGCACCTGGAGCCGATGCTCGACGCGTTCCGTGCGGTCGCCGAGGAGCTCGACTACCGGCCACCGCGCGTGCCCGTCGTCAGCAACCTCTCCGGCCGTATCGCCGAGGGCACGGACCTGACCACGCCCGGCTACTGGGTCCGGCACGCGCGTGAAGCCGTCCGGTTCGCCGACGGCGTGCGCGCCCTGCACGCGCTCGGAATCCGCGCCCACCTCGAACTCGGCCCCGAAGCGGCCCTCACCACGGCCGTCCGGGACACCCTCGCCGCACTCCCCGGCCCGCACCCGGCGGTGCCCGCCACGGCCGCGCTGCGCCGCGGCCACCCGGAACCCGCGACGCTGCTGACGGCCCTGGCCCGGCTCGGCGCCGACTGGACGGGCCCGCTGCACGGCGTCCCGGCCCGGCGGATCGCCCTGCCGACCTACGCGTTCCAGCGGGAACGGCACTGGCTGCCCGAGGCCGACACCCAGGCATCCGAGACGCACGCCCCGTCGCCCCAGGCGCCCGCGCCGCGTGACATCGGAGTACGGCCCGACCCGCGCACCGGCCAAGACCTCGCCGAACTCGTCCGCACACAGGTCGCCCTCGTGCTCGGCCATGTCACCCCCGACACCATCGACCCGGCCCGCCCCTTCAAGGACCTCGGCCTGGACTCGCTCGGCGGCGTCGAACTGAGCGAACGCCTCGCCACCGCCACGGGCCTCGACCTGCCGCAGACCCTCGTCTACGACCATCCCACCCCGCAGTCCGTCACCGACGTCCTCCGGACCCGCCTCGATACGGCGGCAGCCGGCGAAACGCTGCGACCGGGACAACCGGGGCCCGCGCCGGCCCTGCCCCCGGTCTCCGACGACCCGATCGCCATCGTCGGCATGGCGTGCCGCTACCCGGGCGGGGTCGCCTCGCCGGAGGACCTGTGGCGGCTGGTGGAGAGCGGCACGGACGCGATCGGCCCCTTTCCGCAGGACCGCGGCTGGGACCTGGCCGACGCGCCGGAGACCTTCGCCCGCCTGGGCGGATTCCTGTATGACGCCGCCGAGTTCGACGCGGAGTTCTTCGGGCTGAGCCCGCGCGAGGCGGCGGCGATGGACCCGCAGCAGCGACTGCTGCTGGAGACGGCGTGGGAGGCGTTCGAGCGGGCCGGCGTCGACCCGGAGGCGTTGCGCGGCAGCCGCACCGGCACCTTCGTCGGCGGCACCACCCTCGACTACGGCCCCCGGCTCCACGAGAACGCGGGCGGCGGCGAGGGACACCGGCTCACCGGCTCCACGAGCAGCATCCTGTCCGGCCGTATCGCCTACACCTTCGGCCTCGAAGGGCCGGCGGTGACCGTGGACACGGCGTGCTCGTCGTCGCTGGTGGCGCTGCATCTGGCCGCGCAGGCGCTGCGTACCGGCGAGTGCGACCTGGCCCTCGCCGGTGGCGTCGCCGTGATGTCCACACCGGGCATGTTCCTGGAGTTCAGCCGTCAGCGGGGGCTGGCGCCGGACGGCCGCTGCAAGCCGTTCGCGGACGCGGCGGACGGCACGGGCTGGAGCGAGGGCGCGGGGCTGCTGCTGGTGGAGCGGCTGTCGGACGCACGGCGCAAGGGGCACCGTGTGCTGGCGGTGCTGCGGGGTTCGGCCGTGAACCAGGACGGCGCCAGCAATGGGCTGACGGCTCCGAACGGTCCGTCCCAGGAGCGGGTGATCCGGCAGGCCCTGGCGTCGGCCGGACTCACTCCGGCTGACGTGGACGCCGTGGAGGCCCATGGCACCGGCACACGGCTCGGCGACCCGATCGAGGCGCGGGCCCTGCTGGCGACATACGGCCAGGACCGCGAAATTCCCCTTCTCCTTGGCTCGTTGAAGTCCAACATCGGGCATACGCAGGCCGCCGCGGGTGTCGCCGGTGTCATCAAGATGGTCCACGCGCTCACCACCGGACGTCTCCCGGGCACGCTCCACCTCGAACAGCCCACCTCGCGCGTCGACTGGTCGTCGGGTGCGGTGGCGCTCCTGGCGGAGCCGGTGGAGTGGCCCGAGGTGGGCAGGGTACGGCGTGCCGGGGTGTCGTCGTTCGGGATCAGCGGGACCAACGCGCATGTGATCGTGGAGCAGGCGCCGGCCGAGAGCGAGCCGGAACCCGCCACCGACGAGAGCGGGCTGCCCGTGGCCTGGCCCCTGTCGGCACGCAGCCCCGAAGCGCTGCGCGGCCAGGCGGAGAAGCTGCTGCGCCTCCTCGCCGACGCTCCCGGCACCGACCCGCGCGCCCTCAGCCGCGCCCTTGCCACGACCCGTACGACCCTGCCCGAACGCGCCGTCGTCACCGGCAGCGACCTCCAGGACCTACGGCACGCGCTGAGTGCCCTTGCCGAAGGCACCCCGGCACCCGGCCTCGCCGTGGGCACCGCCCGGCCCGGGGGCACGGCGTTCGTGTTCACGGGGCAGGGCAGTCAGTGGCCGGGGATGGGGCGTGCGCTGTACGAGGCGTTCCCGGTGTTCGCGGAGGCGTTCGACGAGGTGGTGGCGGCCGTCGATGCGGTGGTGGGGGACGCTGACGGTGCCGCCTCGTTGAGGGAGGTGGTGTTCGACGAGAGTCGTGCGGCGGTGTTGGGCCGTACGGAGTGGGCGCAGGCCGGGTTGTTCGCGGTCGGTGTCGGGCTGTTCCGGTTGTGGGAGCGGTTCGGCGTGGTGCCTCGGTGGGTGGCCGGTCATTCGGTGGGTGAGCTGGTCGCGGGGTATGTGGCCGGTCTGTGGGGGCTGGGCGACGCGGTGCGGTTGGTGGTGGCGCGTGGGCGGGCCATGCAGGGGGCGCGCTCGGGCGGGGTGATGGTGGCGGTGCAGGCCAGCGAGGACGAGGTCCGGGACGCGCTGTCGCCGTACGAGGGTCGGCTCGACGTGGCTGCCGTGAACGGACCGGCGTCGGTGGTCGTCTCCGGTGACGCGGAGGCGGCCGGCGAGGTGGCCGAGGTATGGCGTGACCGGGGCCGTCGCGTACGGCACCTCGAGGTGAGCCACGCCTTCCATTCGGCGCACATGGACGAGGCGTTGGAGGATTTCCGTGCGGTGCTGGAGTCAGTGGAGTTCCGGGAGCCGCAGCGGGAGATCGTCGCCTTCGACGGTGCGGGACGGGTGGGCGTGGACCAGCTGCGATCGGTCGAGTACTGGGTGCGGCATGTGCGGGAGGCCGTGCGGTTCCATGACGTCGTACAGGAACTGGGCGCCTCCGGAGCGGCCCGCGTGGTCGAGCTGGGCCCGGACGGTGTGCTGACCGGACTGGTGCGGGAGGCGTTGCCGGAGGTCACCGCTGTCGCGTCGATACGGCGCGACCGTGCCGCGGCGGGCACGTTCGTGGATGCCCTGGCTCGGGCGCACGCGTCGGGGGCGTCGGTGGACTGGGCGCCGCTGTACGCCGGGGCGCGGGGCGGTGTCGAGCTGCCCACGTACGCCTTCCAGCGACGGCGGTACTGGACCGCGACACCCGACGCGAGCGGTGCGGTGAGCCGGCTGGGGCTTCGACGCGCGGGGCATCCCCTGCTCGGTGCCGCCGTCGAACTGGCGCAGGACGGCGGGATCGTCCTCACCGGCCGGCTCTCGGCCGTCACCCACCCGTGGCTCACCGACCACACCATCCTCGGCCACACCCTGGTGCCAGGCACCGCGTTCCTCGAACTCGCCGGGGCGGCGGCCGACCGGGTCGGAGGCGGCGACACCGCCGACCTCACCCTGGAAGCGCCCCTGCTGCTGCCCCCGGAGGCGGCCGTGCTCGTCCAGGTGACCGTGGGCGCCCCCGACAGCCGGGGCCACCGGCCCGTCGCCATCCACGCGCGGCCGGAGGACGTCAGGGACGGGGACGGCGCGGACGGGCAGGGCGGTACGGGCACGGCGGAGTGGACCCGGCACGCCACCGGAACCCTCGCCGCCCCGCAGGACCACGCGGCCGAGGACGCGGAACCCGAGCTGCCGGGACCGTGGGCGTCCGTCGACGGCGCCTACGAGCGCCTCTCCACGCACGGCTACGCCTACGGCCCCGCCTTCCAAGGCCTGCGCGGCGTGCGCGGCGCCGACGGCGTCATCGAGGCCGAGGTCGCTCTGCCGGAGGAACTCAAGGACGACGCCGGTGACTTCGGGATCCATCCGGCTCTGCTCGACGCCGCGCTGCATCCGCTCGTCGAGTCCCTCGCCGAGGACGCGGCTCCGGGGCACATCACCCTTCCCTTCACCTTCACCGGCGTGCGGCTGCATGCCTCGGGTGCGGCGGCGCTGCGCGTTCGCTGGACGCGGGGGAGCGACGGATGGCGGTTGTACGCCTCCGACCCGGCCGGGAACGTCGTGCTGACCCTGGATGCCGCCGGGCTGCGGGAGGTACCGCGGGAGCAGATCGAGCGGCTCGGGTCCGCGGTTCGGGGGAACGCCTCCTCCGGGGGTCTGTATCCCGTCGTATGGCGCTCCCTGACCACGCCTGTCCGGGACCGATCCCTCAGGGACGCGGATCGCCGCTGGGTACGGCTCTCCGGCGACGACCTGGCCGCCGTGGCCCCCGGTGACGGGCAGGCCGCACCGGAGGCCGTGGTGGTGGACCTCGCGACGCCCGCCGACCTCGCGGCGCCGGCCAGCGGCCCGCACGGCCCCGACGCCGTGCACGCCGTCGCCGCGCGCACATTGCGGCTGGTGCACGGCTGGATCGCCGACGAGCGGTTCGGGCAGACGCGTCTCGTGTTCGTGACCCGGGGCGCGCAGGCCGTACGGGACGGGGAGCCGGTGCCGGACCTCGCGGCCGCCGCTGCCTGGGGCCTGGTGCGCACCGCCCAGACCGAACACCCGGACCGTTTCGTGCTTCTCGACACGACCGACGAGGACGTGCCGATCGCTGCCGTCCTCGCCACCGCTGAGCCCCAACTCGCCGTAAGGGACGGCGCATTGCTGGTGCCCCGGGTCGCCAGGGAGGCCGAACGCTCGGAGAGCGGCAGCGCCCCCGTCCGTCGTCTCGGCGGGCACGGCACCGTTCTGATCACCGGCGGCACCGGCGGCATCGGCACGCTCCTGGCCCGTCACCTGGCCGAACGGCACGGCGTGCGGGATCTGCTGCTCGTCAGCCGCCGTGGTGACACGGCCGACGGTGCGCGGGAACTGGCCGACGAACTGGCCGGCCTGGGCACCACGGTCCGCTTCGCGGCCTGCGACAGTGCCGACCGCGCGGCCCTGGCCACCGTGCTGTCCGAGGCCACGCCGCCGGTCAGCGCGGTCTTCCATCTGGCCGGAACACTCAACGACGGGCTGCTCGGCGACCTCGACCAGGACCGCCTGGAAGCGGTGCTGCGTCCCAAGGCCGACGCGGCGCTGCATCTGCACGAGTTGAGCCTCGAACTCGGGCTGGAGCTGAACGCGTTCGTCCTGT
Source organism: Streptomyces sp. NPDC104814 (assembly GCF_055583185.1). Classification (NCBI taxonomy): domain Bacteria; kingdom Bacillati; phylum Actinomycetota; class Actinomycetes; order Kitasatosporales; family Streptomycetaceae; genus Streptomyces; species Streptomyces sp. NPDC104814. Next base: position 1,825,440 of record NZ_JBVJOL010000001.1, read on the forward strand.
TCTCCTCTGTCTCCGGCATCGTGGGAACGTCGGGCCAGGCCAATTACGCGGCTGCCAACGCCTTCCTCGACGCCCTGACCCTGCACCGCCGCGCCCGGGACCTCCCCGCCACCTCCGTGGCCTGGGGTCTGTGGGAGCAGGAGGCCGGCATGGCCGGAACCCTCGGCGCCGCCGCACGCGCGCGCTGGACGCGCAGCGGCCTCACCCCCCTCACCGCCGAACGGGCCCTGGCCCTGCTCGACGACGCCCTCGCCGCACCGCACCCGCTCCACGTCGCCACGGGCCTGGACCAGCGGGCGCTCGGCGAACGCGCGGCCCGCGGTGAACTCCCGGCCGTGCTCCGGGAAGTGGCCCCGCACGTCAGGCGGCGGGCCGCGGCGTCCACGGCCGGCGCAGACACCACCTGGTCCGCACGGACGGCGGCGCTCGCCCCGGCCGAACGCGAGCGCGCCGCGCTCGATCTGGTCCGCGGTGTAGTCGCCGAAGTGCTCGGGCACACGGGCGCTGAGGTGGTCGCGGCCGAGCGCTCCTTCAAGGACCTCGGCTTCGACTCGCTCACGGGCGTGGAACTGCGCAACCGGCTGGCCTCGGCCACCGGACTGCGGCTGCCCGCCACCATCGTCTTCGACCACCCCACCCCCACGACGCTGGCGGCGCGGCTCCTGGACGGGCTGGGCGCGGGAGCGGCCGGTCCGGCGCCCACGCCCGTGGTGGCGGCCGTAGCGGCCGACGAGCCGATCGCGATCGTCGGCATGGCGTGCCGCTACCCGGGTGGAGTCGCCTCGCCGGAGGATCTGTGGCGGCTGGTGGAGAGCGGTACGGACGCGGTCGGGCCGTTCCCGGCCGACCGCGGCTGGGACCTCGACGCGCTGTACCACCCCGACCCCGACCACCACGGAACGTCCTACGCCCGCGAGGGCGGATTCCTCTACGACGCGGCCGAGTTCGACGCGGAGTTCTTCGGGCTGAGCCCGCGGGAGGCGGCGGCGATGGACCCGCAGCAGCGGCTGCTGCTGGAAACCGCGTGGGAGGCGTTCGAGCGGGCCGGCCTCGACCCGGCCGCCCTGCGCGGCAGTCGCACCGGCGTCTTCGCCGGAGCCATGTACGACGACTACGGCGCCCGCTTCCCGCAGGCACCCGACGGCTACGAGGGCTATCTGCTCACCGGCTCCACGAGCAGCGTCATCTCCGGCCGCATCGCGTACACCTTCGGCCTGGAGGGGCCGGCGGTGACCGTGGACACGGCGTGCTCCTCGTCGTTGGTTGCCTTGCATCTGGCCGCGCAGGCGCTGCGCACCGGTGAGTGCGACCTCGCGCTCGCCGGCGGGGCCACCGTCATGGCCCGCCCCAACACCTTCGTCGAGTTCAGCCGTCAGCGCGGACTGTCCGCCGACGGCCGCTGCAAGGCGTTCTCGGCGGACGCCGATGGCACGGGGTGGAGCGAGGGCGTGGGGCTGCTGCTGATGGAGCGGTTGTCGGACGCGCGGCGCAAGGGGCACCGTGTGCTGGCGGTGGTGCGGGGTTCTGCGGTGAACCAGGACGGCGCCAGTAATGGGCTGACGGCTCCGAACGGTCCGTCGCAGGAGCGGGTGATCCGGCAGGCCCTGGCGTCGGCCGGACTGACTCCGGCTGACGTGGACGCGGTGGAGGCCCATGGCACCGGCACACGGCTGGGTGACCCGATCGAGGCGCAGGCGTTGCTCGCGACGTACGGCCAGGACCGCGAAACCCCCCTTCTCCTTGGCTCGTTGAAGTCGAACATCGGGCACAGCCAGGCTGCCGCCGGTGTCGGTGGTGTCATCAAGATGGTGCAGGCGATCCGGCACGGCGTTCTGCCCCGCACCCTGCACGCCGACACACCCTCACCGCTCGTCGACTGGTCGTCGGGCGGGGTGGCTCTCCTGGCAGAGCCGGTGGACTGGCCCGAGGTGGGCCGGGTACGGCGTGCGGGGGTGTCGTCGTTCGGGATCAGCGGGACCAACGCGCATGTGATCGTGGAGCAGGCGCCGGCCGAGAGCGAACTGGAACCCACCACCGGCGAGAGTGGCCTGCCGGTGGTGTGGCCGCTGTCGGCGCGCAGCCCCGAAGCGCTGCGCGCACAGGCCCGAGCCCTCGCCGCGTTCGCCGAGGCACACGTGGACACACCGGCACAGGTGATCGGCAACAGTCTGGCCACCACCCGCTCCGCGCTGTCGCACCGAGCGCTCGCCCGCGCCACTGACCGCGCCGAACTCATCGCCGCTCTTCGTGCGTTGACCGGCGGGGTCCCGCATCCCGCACTCGTCGAAGGCGAGGCATCCCCTGGGGGCACGGCGTTCGTGTTCACGGGGCAGGGCAGTCAGTGGCCGGGGATGGGGCGTGCGCTGTACGAGGCGTTCCCGGTGTTCGCGGAGGCGTTCGACGAGGTGGTGGCGGCCGTCGATGCGGTGGTGCGGGACGGTGACGGTGCCGCCTCATTGAAGGAAGTGGTGTTCGACGACGGTCGTGCGGCTCTGTTGAGCCGTACGGAGTGGGCGCAGGCCGGGTTGTTCGCGGTGGAGGTGGGACAGTTCCGGCTGCTGGAGCGGTTCGGCGTGGCGCCGCAGTGGGTCGCGGGCCATTCGGTCGGTGAGCTGGTCGCTGGGTATGTGGCCGGTCTGTGGGGGCTGGGCGACGCGGTGCGGCTGGTGGTGGCGCGTGGGCGGGCCATGCAGGGGGCGCGCTCAGGCGGGGTGATGGTGGCGGTGCAGGCCACCGAGGACGAGGTCCGGGACGCGCTGCGGGACGGGGTGGATGTCGCCGCCGTCAACGGTGAACGGGCCGTCGTGATCTCCGGCGACGAGGAGAGCACACTGGCCGTTGCCGCCCTCTTCCAGGAGCGAGGCCGTCGTGTGCGGCGCCTCGACGTCAGTCACGCCTTCCATTCGGCGCACATGGACGGGGCGTTGGAGGATTTCCGTGCGGTGCTGGAGTCGGTGGAGTTCCGGGAGCCGCAGCGGGAGATCGTCGCCTTCGACGGTGCGGGACGGGTGGGCGTGGACCGGCTGCGGTCGGTCGAGTACTGGGTGCGGCATGTGCGGGAGGCGGTGCGGTTCCATGACGTCGTACAGGAACTGGGCGCCTCCGGAGCGGCCCGCGTGGTCGAGCTGGGTCCCGACGGTGTGCTGACCGGTCTGGTGCGGGAGGCGCTGCCAGAGGTCGTGGCGGTGCCCGCCGCGCGCCGGGGACAGGAGGCCGTGGGCACGTTCGTGGACGCCCTGGCGAAGGCCCATGTGTCGGGGGCGTCGGTGGACTGGACACCTCTGTACCCCGGGACGCACGGTGGCGTCGAGCTGCCCACGTACGCTTTCCAGCGCCGCAGGCACTGGCTGGACGTCCCGCACAACGCCGCCGACGTCACCGGAGCCGGTCTGCGCAGCGCCGACCATCCGCTCCTCGGAGCGGAGATCGAACTCCCGGAGGGCCAAGGCCTGTTGCTCTCCGGCCGGCTGTCCCTGGCCGGCCATCCCTGGCTCGCCGACCACGCCATCACCGGACGGGCCCTGCTGCCCGCCGCCGCGCTCGTCGAACTGGCCCTGCACGCCGGCGGCCGCCTCGGCGCGCCGACGCTGAACGAGCTGCTGATCGAGGCCCCGCTACCCCTCCCGGAGACCGGGTCGGTCCATCTGCGCGTCCATGCCGGAGCGGCGGACGCCGACGGCCGGCGGACCCTCACCGTGCACACCCGCCCCGACGACGCGGACCCCGGCACCCCGTGGATCCGGCACGTCAGCGCGGAGCTGGCACCGCCCGGACCCGAGCCGACGCCCACCGGTGGGCAGGGCCGGGCCCCGGAGACGTACGACGACGCGGGCGACGCCTACGAGCGGCTCGCGGCGGCCGGATACGACTACGGGCCCGCCTTCCGCGCCCTGCGGGCCATGGCCCGCAGCGGTGAAGGGCACCTGCACACCCGGCTGGAGCCGGCCGCCGGCACGGACAGCGGCGGAGGCTATGTCCTGCACCCCGCACTGCTGGACGCCGCGCTGCACCCGATCGCGCTCGCCGCGGCGGACGCGGGGGACGGGATCGTCGTGCCGTTCGCCTGGCGGGGCGTTCGCCTGCACGACGCGGGGACGCCCGCGGCCGGTGCCCGGCTGGTGCCCGGGCCGGACGGCACGAGCTACGGCTTGACGGTGACCGGCGCCGACGGGACGGTCGTCCTCACCGCAGAGGAGGTGGCCGTACGGCACATCGACCCCGCACAGCTCGGCGCCGCGGCACGCAAAACCCCCCTTTACGCCGTCGAACTCGCCCCGGCGCTCGGAGCGCCCCTCACGCCGGAGCGGACGGCGGGGGTGGTGGATCTGCGGCGGGAGGCCGGTGCGGATGTTCCGGCCGTGGTGCACGAGGTGGTGGGTGAGGCGCTGGGTGTGGTGCAGCGGCATGTGGCGGCTGCCGAGGGGACGCTGGTGGTGGTGACGGGTCCGGATGTGGTGGGTGCCGCGGTACGGGGGCTGGTGCGGTCGGCGCAGGCCGAGCATCCGGGACGGTTCCTGCTCGTGGAGACCGACGCCGCCGAGCCGCCCGCCATCCTTCCCGACGGCGAGCCCGAAGTCGTCGTACGCGACGGCCGCCTGCTCGCACCGCGGCTGACCACGGCACCGGCGGCCACCGCCTCCGACCTCCGGGCGCTGCGGGGCGCGGTGCTGGTGACGGGCGCCTCCGGGGCCCTCGGCGGCGTGGTGGCACGGCATCTGGTCCGGGCGCACGGCGTGCGGCAGCTGGTGCTGGCGAGCCGGCGCGGTGCCGCGGCGCCCGGGGCCGGGGAGCTGGCCGCGGAACTGGAGGAGCTCGGGGCACACGCCGAGTTCGTCGCGGCGGACGTCTCGGTGCGGGCCGACGTGGAAGCCCTGTTCGACCGGTTCGACGTGGGCGCGGTGGTGCACGCGGCCGGTGTCCTCGACGACGGGACCGTCGAAGGGCTCACGCCGGAGCGGGTCTCCGGGGTGCTGCGGGCGAAGGCCGACGCGGCCTGGCACCTGCACGAGGTGTCCCGCGACTCCGTGAGCGCCTTCGTGCTGTTCTCCTCCGTGGCCGGCGTGCTGGGCACAGCAGGACAGGCGGCGTACGCGGCGGGCAACGCCTTCCTCGACGCGCTCGCCGAGTCGCGGCGGGCGCAGGGCCTGCCCGGGCTGTCACTGGCGTGGGGCCTGTGGGACGCGTCCACCGGCGGCATGGGCGAGAGCCTGTCCACGGTCGACGTGGCCCGGATCGCGCGCAGCGGAGTACTGGCGCTGGACGAGGAGCAGGCGCTGGCGCTGCTCGACGAGGCGCTGGCGTTCCCGGACGGCGGCCTGCGGGTCGCGACCCGCTGGGACCTGGCGGGCCTGCGCCGCAGGCAGAACGACGGCACACCCCCGCCCGCCCTCCTGCGCGGCCTCCTCCCGCGCACCGCGCCCACCGCGACCGTCGGCAGCGGACAGTCCGATGCGGACACCCTCACCCAGGAACTCGCCCGGCTGGACGGAGACGAGCGACGCACGAGGGTCCTGGACGTCGTACGGGAAGCGGTGGCCGGTGTGCTCGGACACAGCGACCCCGAAACGATTGCTGACGAACGTCCCTTCGCCGAGCTCGGCTTCGACTCCCTCAGCGCCGTCGAACTGCGCAACCGGCTCACCGCCGTCACCGGCCTGAGACTGCCCGCCACGCTCGTCTTCGACCACCCGACCGTGACCGCCCTGGCCCGCCGTCTGCACGACGAACTGCTCGGTGAACTGCTCGGCGACACGGGACAGGCGCAGGAGGACCCGAGGCCCGTGCCCACGGCGACGGCCGACGAGCCGATCGCGATCGTGGCGATGGCGTGCCGCTACCCCGGCGGGGTCGCCTCGCCGGAGGACCTGTGGCGGCTGGTGGAGAACGGTACGGACGCGGTCGGGCCGTTCCCCGACGACCGCGGCTGGGACCTCGACGCGCTCTACGACCCCGACCCCGACCGCCAGGGCACCTCCTACACACGGCACGGCGGGTTCCTCGGTGACGCCGCCGACTTCGACCCCGCTTTCTTCGGCATGAGCCCCAAGGAAGCCCTGACCACCGACCCGCAGCAGCGGCTGCTGCTGGAGACGGCCTGGGAGGCGTTCGAGCGGGCGGGCCTCGACCCCGCCGCCCTGCGCGGCAGTCGCACCGGCGTCTTCGCGGGCGTCATGTACAACGACTACGGCGCACGGCTGCACCAGGCGGCCGAGGCACCGGACGGATCCGAGGGCTATCTGGTCAGCGGCAGCGCCGGCAGCGTCGCCTCCGGCCGTATCGCGTACACCTTCGGCCTGGAGGGGCCGGCGGTGACGGTGGACACGGCGTGCTCCTCGTCGCTGGTGGCGCTCCATCTGGCAGCGCAGGCACTGCGCACCGGTGAGTGCGACCTGGCCCTCGCGGGCGGTGCCACCGTCATGGCCAGCCCGGCGACCTTCGTGGAGTTCAGCCGTCAGCGGGGGCTGGCGCCGGACGGCCGCTGCAAGCCCTTCTCGTCGGACGCCGACGGCACGGGGTGGAGCGAGGGCGTGGGGCTGCTGCTGGTGGAGCGGCTGTCGGACGCGCGGCGCAACGGGCACCGTGTGCTGGCGCTGGTGCGGGGTTCGGCCGTGAACCAGGACGGGGCCAGCAATGGTCTGACCGCGCCGAACGGTCCGTCGCAGGAGCGGGTGATCCGGCAGGCCCTGGCGTCGGCCGGACTGACCCCGGCCGACGTGGACGCCGTGGAGGCCCATGGCACCGGAACGCGACTGGGCGACCCGATCGAGGCGCAGGCGTTGCTCGCGACGTACGGACAGGACCGCGAAACGCCGCTGTGGCTCGGTTCGTTGAAGTCGAACATCGGGCACACGCAGGCTGCCGCCGGTGTCGGTGGGGTCATCAAGATGGTGCAGGCGATCCGGCACGGCGTCCTGCCCCGCACCCTGCACGCCGACACACCGACCCGGCAGGTCGACTGGGAAGCGGGCGACGTCCGCCTCCTGACCGAGGCGCGGGCCTGGCCCGCAGGCCCGGACGGGGCGCCGCGCCGCGCCGCCGTCTCCTCCTTCGGCATCAGCGGCACGAACGCCCACGTGATCGTCGAGGAAGTCGCCGGGGCCCCGGCGCCCGTGACGGCCGTACCGGGAGAGGGCGCGGTCGAGGAAGCCGCCGTGCCGGTCGCAGACACGGCAACACCGTTCCCCGTACCGCTGTCCGCCCGTACGCCCGAAGCGGTGCGCGCTCAGGCGGCACGGCTGCGCGAACTCGTACGGGACGACGAGGCGTTGACACCGGCGTCATTGGGGGCGGGGCTGGCCGGGTCCCGGGCCACCTTCGAGCACCGGGCCGTCGTCGTCGCCGACGGGCGCGCCGACCTCGTCGAGGAGCTGTCCGCGCTGGCCGACGCGCGCACGCCCGTGACGGAGGCGGTGAAGGGACGCACCGCCTTCCTCTTCACCGGGCAAGGCAGCCAGCGCCCCGGCATGGGACGCGACCTGCATGCCGCGTACCCCGCCTTCGCGGACGCCTTCGACGCCGCCGCGACCGCCCTCGACGCACGGCTCGGACTCGAACGACCCCTGCGGGACGTGGTGTTCGCCGACCCGGACTCGCCCGAGGCGGAACTGCTCGGCCGTACCCTCTGGACCCAGCCCGCCCTGTTCGCCTTCGAGACGGCCCTGTTCCGGCTCTACGAGAGCTGGGGACTGCGTCCCGACCTGGTCGTCGGTCACTCGGTGGGTGCCATCGCCGCCGCCCATGCCGCGGGCGTCCTCGACCTCGAGGACGCGGCGGCCCTGGTCGCCGCCCGGGCCAGGCTGATGGACGCGCTGCCGGCCGAGGGAGCGATGCTGTCCTTCGAGGCGCCGGAAGAGCAGGTCCTGGCGCAACTGGGCGACGAACGCGGACTGGTCGGCGTCGCCGCCGTCAACGGGCCTCGCGCCACGGTGCTCTCCGGCGACGAGGACGCCGTACTGGCGGTCGCGGCGCGGCTGAGCGGCCTGGGTGTGCGCGCCCGCAGGTTGCGGGTCAGCCACGCCTTCCACTCCCCGCTGATGGAACCGATGCTGGAAGAGTTCCGGACGGCCGTGGCCGGTCTGCGCCTGCGGGAACCCGCGATCCGCTACGTCTCCGACACGACCGGCCGTCTGGCGGAATCCGGCCGGCTCACCTCGCCCGATTACTGGGCGGAGCACGTACGTCATGCCGTGCGCTTCGCCGACGCGGTGAGCACCCTGCACGCCGAAGGGGTCACCCGCTATCTGGAGATCGGGCCCGACGCCGTCCTGTCCGCGCTGGTCCCGCAGTCCCTGCCCGACGGAGAGCGGCCCGGCGCACTGGCGGCCGCGGGCCGGCGCGGGCGGCCCGAGACCCGTACGGCTCTCACGGCTGCCGCTGTCCTGCACGCGGCTGGCGCCGACGTCGACTGGCGCACCTGGTACACGACCGCGGCTCGGATCGCACACCCGGAGGCGGTGCCCACCCCCGACGCGCTGCCGACCTACCCCTTCCAGCGGGAGCGCTACTGGCTCAACCCGCCGCGGCGCCGGCGCACCACGCGGCAGTCCGGTCACCCGTTCCTCGAAGGAACCCTCGACCTGGGCGGCGGCCTCGGCACCGTCTTCACCGGCCGGATCACATCGGCCGATCACCCGTGGACGGCCGGGCACGCCGTGCACGGCACGCCGGTCCTGCCCGGCACCGGCCTCCTCGAACTCGCCCTGTACGCGGGACGGCGCACCGGGCACCCGGTCGTCGGCGACCTCACGCTCACCGCACCTCTGCCCCTGCCCACCGCGGCCGGGCCCGACGGGGGCGCGGACGTCGAGATCCAGGCAGTCGTAGAGCCGGCCGGCACCGGCGGACACCGGGATCTGAAGATCTACGCCCGGCCCGCGACGTACACCGGGCCCGACACCGCGACGGACGACGCAGCGGACACCGGCACGGACGGGCGCCCGTGGACGCTGCACGCCACCGGGCGGCTGGAGCAGGCGTCCGACGACGTGCCGCCCCCGCTGGTGGCCGACGGCCCACGGGAACCTCTGGCCGTCGAGGAGATCCACACCCGCCTCGCCGACGTGGGCCTGGACTACGCCGGCCCCTTCCGGTCGCTGCGCGCGGTGCACCGGGCGCCCGACGGATCCCTGCACGCCGAACTCGACCTCGTACCCGCCGACGGCCATGCGCTCCACCCGGCGCTTCTCGACGCCGCCCTGCATCCGCTCATCCTCTGGCAGCCCGCGGGCGAGCTGCGGCTGCCGTTCAGCTGGGAAGGGGTCCGACTGCACACCGACGGCCCGCTCGCACCGCAGCCGCTGCACGTGCACCTGACCAGGACGGCGGACGGAGCGGCGCTCGGCATCACCACACAGCAAGGTGAGCCGGTCCTGACCGCGCGGACCGTGGTGTTGCGCACCGTCGACGCCGACGCGCTCAAGGCGCCCGGCGACGCGGGCACCCTGTGGCAGGTCGGATACGACCCCGTGCCGGCCTCGGCACCCGTCCTCGACGTTGCGCGGACGGCGGGGGTGGTGGATCTGCGGCGGGAGGCCGGTGCGGATGTTCCGGCCGTGGTGCACGAGGTGGTGGGTGAGGCGCTGGGTGTGGTGCAGCGGCATGTGGCCGCTGCCGAGGGGACGCTGGTGGTGGTGACGGGCTCGGATGTGGTGGGTGCCGCGGTACGGGGGCTGGTGCGGTCGGCGCAGGCCGAGCATCCGGGACGGTTCGTGCTCGTGGAGACCGACACCGCCGAGCCGCCCACCGCCCTTCCCGACGGCGAGCCCGAACTGGTGCACAGCAAGGGCGAGTTCTACGTGCGGCGCCTGAGCGAAGCACCCCGTTCCCCCGGCGACTCGCCCGCACTGGCCGACGCGGTCCTGGTGACCGGGGCGTCGGGAGCGCTCGGTGGTGTGGTGGCACGTCATCTGGTGCAGGCGTGCGGGGCGCGGGAACTGGTGCTGGTCTCCCGGCGTGGCGCCGCCGCGCCCGGGGCCGGTGAGCTGGCGCAGGAGTTGGAGGGCCTGGGTGCCTCGGTGGTGTGGGCGGCGGCGGACGTGTCCCTGCGCTCCGAGGTGGAGCGGCTCTTCACCGAGTTCCGGGTGCGGGCGGTCGTGCACGCGGCGGGCGTGCTGGACGACGGCACGGTCGAGGCGCTGACCCCGGAGCGGGTGTCCGGGGTGCTGCGGGCGAAGGTCGACGCGGCCTGGCATCTGCACGAGGTGTCACGGGCCCACTCGGCGGACGCCTTCGTGCTGTTCTCGTCGGTGGCCGGCGTCCTCGGGACCGCTGGGCAGGCGGCGTACGCTGCGGCCAACGCGTTCCTGGACGCGCTGGTGGAGTCACGGCGGGCGGACGGTCTGCCCGGACTCTCGCTGGCGTGGGGGCTGTGGGACACCGGCACGGACGGCATGGGCGCCGCTCTCACGGCGGCGGACGTCGCCCGGATCGGACGCGGCGGCGTGCTGGCGCTGACCGAGGACGAGGCGCTGGCGCTGCTCGACGAGGCGCTCACCTCCGAGGGCGGGGTGCGCGTCGCCGCCCGCTGGGACGTGCCCGCGCTCAGGAGGAGCCAGGCGGCGGGCACGACACCGCCCGCCGTGCTGCGCACGCTGATCCCGGCGCCCGTCTCGGCCGTCCGGCAGGAGACCGCCCCGCAACCCGCGTTCGCCCAACTCCCTTCACAGGAACGGCGAACGGTATTGCTGCAGCTGGTCCGCGGGGACCTCGCGCAGGTGCTCGGGCACGGCTCCGCCCGTGCCGTACCCGTCGACCGCGGGATGCTGCAGCTCGGCCTGGACTCGCTCGGCGCCGTGGAACTGCGCAACCGTCTCTCCACGGCGACCGGACTGCGGCTGCCCGCCACGGTGGTCTTCGACCACCCCACGGCACAGGCCCTCGCCGATCACCTCGCCGAGTCCCTGGCCCCGGCCGAGGCGCCGGCACCGGCCGGGGACACGGCGGAAACCCTTGAGTCCGTGAGCGACGACGAACTCTTCCGGCTCATCGACGAGGAACTCGACGGTGAATAGGCGCCCAGGCGCCCAGGCGGACGACGGGCGGTCGACGGGCGAAACGGCGGCCGGGAAGGGCTGGTCGGCGGCCAGGAAGGGCTGATCGGTCAGGAAGTCCGATGGGTTAGGAGGGCTTTAGAAGCCCTCCCTACCGTGAACGCATGACCGCAACGGAAAACGAAACGACAGCGGAAGCCAGGGCGCAGCGGATCGCGGAACTCGCCGCCCCGCCCTTCGCGCCGGAGAAGGACCACCCCCTGCTCTCCGACCCGGAGAATGTGCTCTGGCTCGCCGACCTCAACGAGAACCTCCTCGCCTACGAATCCACCAACGACGACTTCGAGGGGAAGAACCCCACCCTCGATGACTTCGCCCGTGTCTCCTACGAACTGCGCGACGCGGAAGGAAACGTCGTCGGCACCACCCAGGGCGTCGGCCGCATGCTCCGCAAGAGCACGGACGGCCACTTCATCGCCTATTACTCCGAGGAGATCACCCTCACCGACGGCACCGTCATCCGCACCGGAGGCCTCGTCGACGACGCCCGGCTCACGGCCGGCGAACAGGCCACGATCCCCGCGGTGGGTGTCGCCGGACCGTTCCAGGGGGCCGTCGGGTACCGCCAGTTCAAGCCCGTCGAGACGCACAAGTCGTACCTCTCGCAGATCGTTCTCTACCGGAGGTGACCGGGCATGGACCCCGCCGAGACCCGCCTGCTGTCCGTCGGCACCGCCCTGCCGGGCCCGCCGATCGACAACGTCGCCCTGGGCAAGCACTTCCGCATGGACACGCTGTGGCAGCAGTGGATCGAGGCCTTCATCGGCACCCGTACCCGCCACCTCGCCGTGGACCTCGGCACCGGTGAACAACGCGACACCCTCGCCTCCCTCGGCACCGCGGCCGCCCATCAGGCGCTGGCCGCGGCCGGCGTGGCCGCCGAGGACATCGACCTGCTGGTCCTCGGCACCGCCACCCCCGACGCGCTGATGCCGGCCACCGTCAACGTCATCGCCGACGCGCTCGGCATCGACGACGTCGTCACCTACCAGATCCAGTCGGGCTGCTCCGGCGCCGTCCAGGCTCTGGATCTGGCCCGCCGGCTGCTGTCCACCGGCCGCCACCGCACCGCTCTGGTCATCGGCGGAGACGTGATCGCCAAGCACTACGTCCTCGACGCCGACCTGCGCCGCATCCCGCCCGCCGAACTGGTCAACTTCGTCCTCTTCGGCGACGGCGCGGGCGCTGCCGTCCTCAGCGCCGACCCCGACGCCGGGGACACGGCGCTGCGCACCACCCGCTTCCGCCTGGTCGGCAAGGGCAGGGCGCCCGGCCAGATCCTCGAATGGTTCGGCCCCGCCCATCCGCCCGGGCCCGACATCGCCGCCCACGAGGACTACAAGGCCATCGAGGAATCCGTTCCGCTGCTCGCCGCCGAGATCCTGGACGACGTACTGGCCGAACTGGACTGGAAGAGGGACGACCTCGACTATCTCCTGCCGCCCCAGCTCTCCGTCCGGATGACCGAGAAGATCACCGGGCATCTCGCCGTGACCGGCGCCCGGCACATCAACTGCGTGGGCGAGACCGGGAACAACGGTAACGCCCTCGTCTTCTTCCAACTGCACGCGCTGCTCGACCGGCTGGTACCCGGAGACCGTGTCGCCGGAATAGCCATCGAATCCAGTAAGTGGATCAAATCGGGCTTCGCACTCGAACAACTCTGAGAAACCACCGCCGAATCCGGATCCGTTCCAAAACGTTTCCGCCGCAATCTGTTCCGCCGATACGTGTGCCGCCGCAACGTGTTCCGTCGATATGTGTTCCGCTCTGTGGGAAGGCCTGAAGGGCGTATGACTGCGAACGAGGAAAAGCTCCGCGACTACCTCAAGAAGGTCACCGAGAGTCTGCAGCAGACGCGCCGCCGCGTCGCCGAACTCGAATCGGCCGACGCGCGGAACTCGGAGCCCATCGCCATCGTCGGCATGGCCTGCCGCTATCCCGGCGGGGTGCGTTCCCCGGAGGACCTGTGGCAGCTGGTCGCCGAGGGCCGCGACGCCATCTCGGAGTTCCCGCGCAACCGCGGCTGGAACCCCGACGCCCTCTACGACCCGGACCCCGAGCACCCCGGAACGACCACCACCCGGCACGGCGGATTTCTGCACGACGCGGGCGACTTCGACGCCGCCTTCTTCGGGATCAGCCCGCGCGAGGCACTGACCATCGACCCGCAGCAACGCATCCTGCTCGAACTCGTTTGGGAAGCCGTCGAGTCGGCGGGCATCGACCCGGCCGCCCTGCGCGGCTCCGACACCGGCGTCTTCACCGGGATCATGTACAACGACTACGGCAGCCGCCTCCAGCACCCCCACCCGACACCGCCCGCCCACGAGGGCCACGTCGGCATCGGCAGCGCGCCCAGCGTCGCCTCCGGCCGCCTGTCCTACACCTACGGGTTCACCGGCCCGGCCGTCACCCTGGACACCGCCTGCTCGTCATCGCTGGTGGCCCTGCATCTGGCGGCGCAGTCACTGCGCAAGGGCGAGAGCAGCCTCGCCCTGGCCGGCGGCGCCACCGTCATGGCCACACCCAACACTTTCGTCGAGTTCAGCCGGCAGCGCGGCCTCGCCCCCGACGGCCGATGCAAGGCGTTCTCGGCCGACGCGGACGGCACCGGCTGGAGCGAGGGAGCCGCGCTGCTCCTCGTGGAACGGCTGTCGGACGCCCGGCGCAACGGCCACCCGGTGCTGGCCGTCCTGCGGGGCTCGGCCGTCAACCAGGACGGCACGAGCAGCCAGCTGACGGCCCCCCACGGCCCCTCCCAGGTCCGCGTGATCCGTCAGGCGCTGGCTTCGGCGGGGCTCGCCCCGGGCGAGGTGGATGTGGTGGAGGCGCATGGCACCGGGACGCGTCTGGGTGATCCGATCGAGGCGCAGGCGCTTTTGGCGACGTATGGGCAGGGTCGTGAGGTGCCGTTGTGGCTGGGTTCGGTGAAGTCGAACATCGGGCACACGCAGGCGGCTGCGGGTGTGGCTGGTGTGATCAAGGTGGTGGAGGCGTTGCGGCGGGGGGTGCTGCCGCGCACGCTGCACGCGCAGGCGCCGACGGAGCAGGTCGACTGGTCGAGCGGCGCGGTGTCGCTGCTGACCGAATCCCGTCCTTGGGAGACCGACGGACGTGTACGCCGGGGCGCCGTGTCCTCCTTCGGCATCAGCGGCACCAACGCGCACGTCATCCTCGAACAGGCCCCCTCCACCGACGAGGTCGCGCCGTCGGAAACCCCGTCCCTCCCCACGCCACTGATCCTGACGGCCCGCTCCGAAGCCTCCCTCACCGCCGCCGCACGCCGGCTCGACGACCACCTTTCCTCCGCCCCCGAGCATGACTTGGGTGATGTGGTGGGGTGGTTGGCGTCGCGGCGTGGGGTGTTGGAGCGGCGTGCGGTGGTGGTGGGCTGGGAGCCGGTTGTGGTGCGGGAGGGGCTGTCCGCGTTGGGTGCGGGGGTGCCGCATCCGGCGGTGGTGGAGGGTGTGGCGGGTGAGCCTGGCCGGGTGGTGTTCGTTTTCCCGGGTCAGGGTGCGCAGTGGGTGGGGATGGCGCGTTCGCTGGTGGGGGAGTCGGAGGTGTTCAGGCGGCGGTTCGCCGAGGTGGACGAGGCGTTGTCGGAGTATGTGGATTGGTCGTTGGGGGAGGTGTTGGGGGATCCGGTGGCGTTGGGCCGGGTGGATGTGGTGCAGCCGGTTTTGTTCGCGGTGATGGTGTCGCTGGCGGAGGTGTGGCGCTCCTACGGAGTGGAGCCGGACGCGGTGGTGGGGCATTCGCAGGGGGAGATCGCGGCGGCCTGTGTGGCGGGGGCGTTGTCGCTGGAGGATGCGGTGGCTGTGGTGGTGCTGCGCTCTCGGGCGCTGACCGCGCTGGCGGGTACTGGCGGGATGGCGTCGGTGGGGTTGCCGGTCGAGGACACGGAGAGGCTGCTGGAGGCCTGGGCGGGCCGGCTGGGGGTGGCGGCGGTGAACGGGCCGCGGTCCACCGTCGTCTCCGGCGACGCCGAAGCGATCGAACAGCTGGTGGCCCGACACCGGGACAGCGACATACGGGTGCGCCAAGTTCCCGTGGACTACGCCTCGCACTCCCACCACGTGGATGCCTTGCGGGAGGAGTTGGCCGGGCTGATTGGTCATATTCGTCCGCGTGAGTCGTCGGTGCCGTTCTATTCGACGTTGACGGGTGGGTTGCTGGCGGACACGCGGGAGTTGACAGGGGAGTACTGGTTCGAGAATCTGCGGCGGCGGGTGCGGTTCCAGGACGCGGTGGAGGCGTTGTTTGCGGACGGGTTCCGGGCGTTCGTGGAGAGCAGTCCGCATCCGGTGCTGACGGCCGGGGTGCAGGACACGGTGGATGCGGCCGGTGCCGACGGTGTGGTGGTGACGGGCACGCTGCGGCGTGACCGTGAGGATCACGGTCCGTTGCTGACGGCGCTGTCCACGCTGTTCGTGCACGGCTATCCGGTGCGCTGGCCGGTACGGGTGCCCGCACATGCGGCGCCGCCCGCCGGACTGCCGACGTACGCCTTCGACCACCAGCCCTACTGGCTCGACACCCCGGCACCGACCGGTGGCGTGCGCAGCGAACGGCACCCGTTCGTGAGCACGCTGGTCGACCGCGCCGACGACGGCAGCCTGGTCCTCCAAGGCGCCGTCTCCCGCACCGCCCAGCCCTGGACCGGCCACCACGCACTCGACGACACCCCGCTGCTCCCCGGCGCCGCCCTCGCCGAACTCGCGCTGTACGCAGCCGACGCGGCCGGTCTCGACCAGGTCGAGGAACTGGTGCTCACCCGGCCCCTCGTCCTGCCGGACGACGAGCACACGGCCGTCGCCGTCCAGGTTGTGCTGGCGCCGCCCGAGGACGACGGCCGCCGCGCCTTCGCCGTCCACGCCCGCAGCGGCGACGGGCAGCAGGGCTGGGAACAGCACGCCGAGGGCACGCTGTCCCGGGCAGCCGAGGCCACGGACGATGACCACCCCCTGGGCCCGCCCACGGCCTGGCCACCCGCCGGGGCGGAACTTCTCGCGACACAGGGCCTGTACGCGCATCTCGCGGACCTCGGCGTGACCTACGAGGACACCTTCCACGGCGTACAGGCCGCCTGGCGGGACGGCGACACCGTGTACGCGGAGGTCGCCCTGCCCGACGAGATACCCCTGCCCGACGACGGCACCGCCGCCTTCGGCATCCACCCGGTGCTGCTCGACGCCGCGCTGCACCCCCGCGCGCTCCTCGACGAGGCCCCGGCCGGCGTGCGCATGCCGTTCGTGTGGTCCGGGATCACGCTCCGGGCGACCGGGGCGCGGCTGCTCCGTGTGAGGATCGCACCCACGGCCGACCGGAGCGCCGTCTCCCTCACCGCGACCGACCCCAGCGGCCAGGCCGTTCTGACCGTCGACAGCATCACTCTGCGCGCGCCCGCCCCGGCCGACCTCGCCGCACCGGCGGCGAGCCGCCCGACCGAGGACCGCCGGCCCGTGCCGCGGCCGCGGCGCAGGGTCGCCGAACAGGCGGGGCACGGTGGCGGAGGCCTGGCCGACCGGCTGCGCCGCCAGTCGGAGCGCGAGCAGCACGCCACGCTCAGGGACCTGGTCCGCGGTGAGGTCGCCGCCGTCCTCGGCTACGACGGTACGGCCACCCCGGCCGCCGACCGGGCCTTCAAGGACCTCGGCTTCGACTCCGTCCTCGCGGTCGAACTGCGCAACCGCCTCGCCCGCATCACCGGTCTGCGGCTGCCCGCGACGCTGGTGTTCAACCATCCGAACCCGGCCGAGCTGGCCGCCCACCTGCACAGCGAACTCCTCGCCCCGGCCGGCGCCACGACCGAGAACCAGGGCCCCGCGCGGAACGCCGGTGCTGCCGAGGCCGACGACCCCGTCGTCATCGTCGGCATGGCCTGCCGCTATCCCGGTGGGGTGCGTTCCCCGCAGGACCTGTGGCAGCTGGTCGCCGAGGGCCGTGACGCCATCTCGGCGTTCCCCGAGGACCGCGGCTGGAACGTTTCCGCGCTCTACGACCCCAACCTGTCCGCCCCCGGCACCACCTCCACCCGGCACGGCGGATTCCTGTACGACGCGGCCGAGTTCGACGCCGACTTCTTCGGGATCAGCCCGCGCGAGGCCACCGCGATGGACCCGCAGCAACGCCTCCTGCTGGAGACCTCCTGGGAGGCACTGGAGTCGGCGGGCATCGATCCCGCCTCCCTGCGCGGCTCCGACACCGGCGTCTTCACCGGACTGATCTACACCGAGTACGGCGGCCGGTCCCGGCTCGGCCGGCCCGACGCGGAGGTGGAGGGCTACCTCGGCACCGGCAGCGCGGGCAGCGTCGCCTCCGGCCGCCTGTCCTACACCTACGGGTTCACCGGCCCGGCCCTGACCGTCGACACGGCCTGCTCGTCGTCGCTGGTGGCGCTGCATCTGGCGGCGCAGTCGCTGCGCAAGGGCGAGAGCAGCCTGGCGCTCGTCGGCGGCGCCACCGTCATGGCGACACCGGACATGCTCATCGAGTTCAGCCGGCAGCGCGGACTGTCCCCGGACGGGCGCTGCCGTGCCTTCTCGGCGGACGCTGACGGCACCGGATTCTCCGAGGGCGTCGGCCTGCTGGTCGTGGAACGCCTGTCGGACGCCCGGCGCAACGGCCACCCGGTGCTCGCCGTCCTGCGGGGCTCGGCCGTGAACCAGGACGGCGCCAGCAACGGCCTCACCGCGCCGAACGGGCCCTCGCAGGAGCGGGTGATCCGCCAGGCGCTGGCCTCGGCGGGGCTCGCCCCGGCGGACGTGGACGCCGTGGAGGCGCATGGCACCGGGACGCGTCTGGGTGATCCGATCGAGGCGCAGGCGCTTTTGGCGACGTATGGGCAGGGTCGTGAGGTGCCGTTGTGGCTGGGTTCGGTGAAGTCGAACATCGGGCACACGCAGGCGGCTGCGGGTGTGGCGGGTGTGATCAAGGTGGTGGAGGCGTTGCGGCGGGGGGTGCTGCCGCGCACGCTGCACGCGCAGACGCCGACGGAGCAGGTCGACTGGTCGAGCGGTGCGGTGTCGCTGCTGACCGAGTCCCGTCCTTGGGAGACCGACGGACGCGCACGGCGCGCGGGAGTCTCGGCCTTCGGCATGAGCGGCACCAACGCGCACGTCATCCTCGAGTCCGCGCCGCCACAGCCCCAGCCGGCGCCCGAGACCCCGGAGGCCCTGCCCGTCCCGCTGATCCTCAGCGCCCGCACAGCCCCCGCACTCACCGCGCAGGCCGGCAACCTCGCCACGTATCTCGAAGCAGCAGAGCACGAAGCCGCGTTGGGTGATGTGGTGGGGTGGTTGGCGTCGCGGCGTGGGGTGTTGGAGCGGCGTGCGGTGGTGGTGGGCTGGGAGCCGGCTGTGGTGCGGGAGGGGTTGGCCGCGTTGGGTGCGGGGGTGCCGCATCCGGCGGTGGTGGAGGGTGTGGCCGGTGAGCCTGGCCGGGTGGTCTTTGTCTTCCCGGGTCAGGGTGCGCAGTGGGTGGGGATGGCGCGTTCGCTGGTGGGGGAGTCGGAGGTGTTCCGGCGGCGGTTCGCCGAGGTGGACGAGGCGTTGTCGGAGTATGTGGATTGGTCGTTGGAGGAGGTGCTGGGGGATCCGGTGGCGTTGGGCCGGGTGGACGTGGTGCAGCCGGTTTTGTTCGCGGTGATGGTGTCGCTGGCGGAGGTGTGGCGCTCCTACGGCGTGGAGCCGGATGCGGTGGTGGGGCATTCGCAGGGGGAGATCGCGGCGGCCTGTGTGGCGGGGGCGTTGTCGCTGGAGGATGCGGTGGCGGTGGTGGTGCTGCGCTCTCGGGCGCTGACAGCGCTGGCGGGGACTGGCGGTATGGCGTCGGTGGGGTTGCCGGTCGAGGACACCGAGAGGCTGCTGGAGGCCTGGGCGGGCCGGCTGGGGGTGGCGGCGGTGAACGGGCCGCGGTCCACCGTCGTCTCCGGCGACGCCGAGGCACTGGCCGAGTTCGTCTCCACCCACCGCAGCGGTGAGGTGCGCGTGCGCCAGGTCCCGGTGGACTACGCCTCGCACTCCCACCACGTGGATGCCTTGCGGGAGGAGTTGGCCGGGCTGATCGGTCATATTCGTCCGCGTGAGTCGTCGGTGCCGTTCTATTCGACGTTGACGGGCGGGTTGCTGGCGGACACGCGGGAGTTGACGGGGGAGTACTGGTTCGAGAATCTGCGGCGGCGGGTGCGGTTCCAGGACGCGGTGGAGGCGTTGTTTGTGGACGGGTTCCGGGCGTTCGTGGAGAGCAGTCCGCATCCGGTGCTGACGGCCGGGGTGCAGGACACGGTGGATGCGGCCGGTGCCGACGGTGTGGTGGTGACGGGCACGCTGCGGCGTGACCGTGAGGATCACGGTCCGTTGCTGACGGCGCTGTCCACGCTGTTCGTGCACGGCTATCCGGTGCGCTGGCCGGTACGGGTGCCCGCACATGCGGCGCCGCCCGCCGGACTGCCGACGTACGCCTTCGACCACCAGCCCTACTGGCTCGACATCACGCCCGACCGCAGTGACCCGGGCCTCCTGGGGCTCGACGTCACCGACCATCCGCTCACCGGAGCCACCACGACCCTCGCCGACGGTACGACCCTGTACACCGGCCGTATCGGCACCGGCGCCGACCCGGCGTGGCTCGCCGACCACGCCGTCGGTGACACGGTCGTCGTGCCGGGGACCGCGTTCGTCGACCTCGCCCTGCTCGTCGGGGAACAGGCGGGCGCTCCCCACGTCGACGAACTCACCCTGTGGGCGCCCCTCGTCCTGGACGGCACGCCCGTCGACCTGCAGGCGACCGTACGCCCCGACGGGGACGACGGGCCGCTCGAAGTCACCGTGCACGCCCGGCGCACCGGCAGTCCGGACCAGCCCTGGGTGCGCCATGCCACGGCCGTCCTGACGCGCGTGCCGCCGCTCGCCGCCGAGCCGGATTTCCGGACGGCGGGGGCCTGGCCACCGCCCGGTGCGACACCGGTACCGGTCGAGGGGCTCTACGACGACCTCGCGGCGCGCGGCTACACGTACGGGCCCGCCTTCCGCGGCGTCCGAGCGGTGTGGCGGCACGGCGCCGACGTCCTCGCCGACGTCGCCCTTCCCGACGAGGGACGGCTGCGCGCGGACGTGTCCCGGCACCCCCTGCATCCGGCGCTCCTCGACGCCGCCCTGCACCCGCTCGCCGCGGGGCTGCTGGACTCGGAGGACGCCGGCGCGGGGACCCGGCTCCCCTTCTCCTGGAGCGGGTTCACCTTGCAGGCCGCCGAGGCCACGGCGGTGCGGGTACGGCTGCGCAGGACGGCGAGCGGCGGAATCAGCGTGGTCCTGGCCGATCCAGAGGGCCAACTCGTCGCGCACGCCGAGGAGCTCGTACTGCGCGAACTTCCCGAAGGGTCACTGCTGCGGCCCGCCACCCGTGAGGGCGCTCAGGACGGCGGTCTTCACGTCGTCGAATGGGTGGCACGGGCCTGGCCAGAGGCCGTCCCGTCGATCGACGGCGTGCGAGCCGTAAGGCCGGAGGAGGCCGTCGGGCACTGGCTCGCGGCGGGTGACGTACCGCCCGTGGCTGTCCTGCCCGTCTCGTCCGGCCCCGACGAGCTGCCCGGTCCGTCCGTCGGGACCGTTCTCGGTGTCCTCCAGGCCTGGCTGGCTGACGAGCGGACGCAGGACGCCACCCTCGTCGTCCACACGCGGCGCGGTGTGGCCACCGGCCGTGCCGACCGCCTCGCCGACCCGGCGACGGCGGCGGTGTGGGGTCTCGTACGCAGTGCCCAGACCGAGAACCCGGGCAGGTTCGTGCTGGTCGACACGGACTCCGAGGGTGCGCACGACGCCCCCACACCTCGGGATGCCCACGGTCTCGACGACGCCGTGCTCGCCGCCGCGCTGGCGCTGGGCGAGCCTCAGGTCGCCGTGCGAGGACATGAGCTTCACGTGCCGGCGCTCGTGCCGCTGACCGCTGCCGCGCTCACCCCGCCGGACGGCGCCGGCGCATGGCGGCTCGCTCCGGCCGGCACCACCCTGGACGACCTCACCCTGGAGCCTGCGCCCGACGCCACCGGGCCGCTGGCTCCCGGGGAGATCCGCATCGCCGTGCGCGCCGCCGGGCTCAACTTCCGTGACGTCCTCATCGCACTCGGCAGCTACCCCGGTACCGCCCCGCTCGGCACCGAAGCCACCGGCGTCGTCACCGAGGTCGGATCCGGCGTGCCGGACCTGGCCGTCGGCGACCGCGTCACCGGGCTGTTCGGCGGGGGGATCGGGCCGGTCGCCGTCACCGACCGCCGGCTGGCCGCCCGGATACCGGACGACTGGACGTTCGCCCGGGCTGCCGCCCTTCCCGCCGCCTACCTGACCGCCTGGTACGCCCTCGTGGACCTGGCAGGACTGGAGGCCGGGCAGCGGATCCTCGTGCACTCGGCGGCGGGCGGTGTCGGGCAGGCCGCCGTGCACCTGGCACGCCACCTCGGTGCCGAGGTGTTCGGCACCGCAAGTCCCGGAAAGTGGCCGGTCCTGCACGGGCTGGGCCTCGACGAACGGCACGTGGCGTCGTCGCGGACCCTCGACTTCGAGGAACACTTCCGGGCGGCCGCAGGCGACGACGGGTTCGACGTCGTCCTGAACTCCTTCACCGGTGACTTCGTCGACGCCTCGCTGCGGCTCCTCGGCCGTGGAGGACGGTTCGTCGAGATGGGCAAGGCCGACATCCGGGACGCGGACGCGGTGCGCGCGATCCGGCCGGGCGTGTCCTACCGGGCGTTCGAACTCATGGACGCCGGGCCCGAGCGGATCGCGGCGATCCTCGGTGAGCTGCTGCCGCTCCTGGAGAGCGGCACCCTGCCCGCGCTGCCCGTCTCCGCCTGGCCCGTCGCCCACGCGCCCGCCGCGCTGCGGCACCTCGCCCAAGCCCGGCACACCGGCAAACTCGTGCTGACCCTGCCGCAGGCGCCCGACCCGGGCGGCACCGCCCTCATCACCGGCGGCACCGGATCGCTGGCCGCGCACGCCGCACGCCACCTCGTCACCCGGCACGGCATCCGGCACCTGGTGCTCGTCGGACGGCGCGGGACCGACGCCCCCGGAGCCACGGAACTCATCGCCGAACTCCGAGAGTCGGGCGCCGAGGTCACCGTCGAGGCCGCCGACGTCGCCGACCGGCAGCAGCTGGCCGGTGTGCTCGCCCGGATTCCCGACGCCCACCCGCTCACCCTGGTGCTGCACACCGCCGGTGTGCTCGACGACGGCGTCCTCGCCTCCCTGGACACCGCACGCCTGGAGGCCGTGCTCGCGCCCAAGGCGACGGCGGCGCGCCACCTGTACGAACTGACGCGCGGCGCGGACCTCGCCGGCATCGTCCTCTACTCCTCCCTGTCCGGCCTCGTCGGCGGCGCGGGACAGGGCAACTACGCCGCCGCCAACGCCTACCTGGACGCCCTGGCGGCGCGGGCCGCGGCGACCGACGGGCTGCCCGTCACCTCCGTGGCCTGGGGCCTGTGGGCGCAAGACGGCGGCCTGACCGGGCACCTGGACGACACCGACCGGGCGCGGATGGCGCGCGGCGGTGTCGCCCCGATGGACACCGCCCAGGGGCTCGCCCTCCTGGACGCCGCCGTAGGGGCACCGCATCCGGCCGTCGCCGCCGCACGCTTCCACCTGCCGCCCGGCACCACGCCGGAGAGTGTGCCCGTGATCCTGCGCGGGCTGCTGCGCGCACCCGGCCGGCGGATCGCCGCACAGGCGGCCACCGGCGAACACGGCGACGCCCTGCGCGACCGGCTCGCCGCGCTCGGCCCGCAGGAGCGCGTCGAGGCCGTGCTCATCCTCGTCCAGGCGCACGCCGCCGCCGTGTTGGGGCGGTCCGCCGACCATGCCGCGGGCGGTGACGAACGGGCCTTCAAGGACGTCGGGTTCGACTCCCTGACCGCCCTCGAACTGCGCAACCGGCTCGCCGGCGCGACCGGGCTCAAACTCAACGCCACCACCGTCTTCGACCACCCGACACCGACCGCGCTGGCCCGCCACCTGGCCGAACGCCTCGCACCCGCCGGCACCGGGCAGGACACCTCGCCGCTGGACGAACTCGCCCGGATCGAGGCCCTCGTACCGACCCTGCGCCACGGAAGCGAAACCCACAGCGCCGTACGCGCCCGGCTGCGGGCCGCGCTGCGCAGGCTCGACGAGCAGGTACCGGCAGGCGCGGCGACGGTGCCCGGACCTGTCGAGGACGACCTCAGCGACGTCACCGACGAGGAACTCTTCGCGGCGCTGGACCAGGAGATCGAGACCCCGGACCCGCGCTGACGCCGGCCACCGCCACCGGCCCCGCGCCGACGACGGCCGCCGCCATCCGCCCGGGAAGGCGCCGGCCGCCGCCACCGGCCCGCGCCCATGACGGCCGTCGCCACCGCCCCGCGAGGGCGGCGGCCGTCGCCACCGGCCCGCGCCCATGACGGCCGTCGCCACCGGCGGGCGGGCGCCGGTCGTCGCCACCGCCCGCGAAGGCGCCGATACGACCTCGACAGCGCCGGCGAGAACGCCGGACGCGCAAGCCGCACGCCCAGGAGTCCAGACACGCCATGACGACCACGACCACCGAGGACCGGCTCCGCGACTATCTCAAGCGGGCCACCACCGATCTGCGGCGCACCCGGCAGGCCCTCGACGACGCCGAGGAACGCGCCCGCGAACCCCTCGCCGTCATCGGCACCGCCTGCCGCCTGCCCGGCGGCGTCGACTCACCCGCCGCCCTGTGGCGGCTGGTCGACGAAGGGCGCGACGCGATCGGCCCGTTCCCCGACGACCGCGGCTGGGACCTCGACGCGCTCTACGACCCCGATCCGGCCCGGCCCGGCACCAGCTACGCCCGGCACGGCGGCTTCCTGACCTCGCCCGGCGACTTCGACGCCGCGTTCTTCGGTATCGGGCCGCGCGAGGCCCTCACCATGGACCCGCAGCAGCGTCTGCTTCTGGAGACCGGCTGGGAGGCCGTCGAACGGGCCGGTATCGACCCGGTGTCCCTGCGCGGCAGCGACACCGGGGTGTTCGTCGGCCTTGTCGCCCAGGACTACGCACCCCGCCCCCACGAGGTCCCTGGCGAACTCGACGGCCACTTCATGACCGGCAACGCCGCGAGCGTCGCCTCCGGCCGCCTCGCCTACACACTCGGCCTCGAAGGCCCCGCCGTCACCGTGGACACGGCCTGCTCCTCCTCCCTCGTCGCCCTGCACCTGGCGGGACAGGCGCTGCGTGCGGGGGAGTGCCGGCTCGCCCTCGTCGGCGGTGTGTGCGTGCTGGCCGGACCCCGGGTGTTCCTGGAGTTCAGCCGGCAGCGCGGCCTCGCCCCCGACGGCCGGTGCAAGGCGTTCGGCGCCGCGGCGGACGGCACGGGGCTCGCCGAGGGCGCCGGGATGCTGCTCGTGGAGCGGCTCTCCGACGCCCTGCGACTTGGGCACCCCGTCCTCGCGCTGGTGCGCGGCAGCGCCGTCAACCAGGACGGCGCGAGCAACGGACTGACCGCGCCCAGCGGCCCGGCACAGGAACGCGTCATCCGCCGCGCCCTCGACCAGGCGCGTCTCACCCCTGCCGAGGTCGACGCCGTCGAGGCGCACGGCACCGGGACCACCCTCGGTGACCCCATCGAGGCCCACGCGCTGCTCGCCACGTACGGGAGCAGTCGACAAGAGCCCTTGTGGATCGGGTCGTTGAAGTCCAACATCGGGCACACCCAGGCGGCCGCGGGGGTCGCCGGTGTCATCAAGACGATCGAGGCCCTGCGCCACGAGAAGCTCCCCGCGACCCTGCACGCCGACCGTCCTTCGCCGCACATCGACTGGTCCGCGGGTCCCGTCCGCCCGCTCACCGAACCCCGGCCCTGGCCCCGCACCGAGGGCCGGCCACGCCGCGCCGCCGTCTCCTCCTTCGGCATCAGCGGCACCAACGCCCACGTCGTCCTCGAAGAGGCCCCGGACCTCCCGGCGCCCGGCGCCACGGACGTCCCCCACCGGGCACCCTCGCGCCCCCGCCCCTGGGTCATCACCGCCCGCACCGATCAGGCCCTGCGCGACGCCGCCGGCGCACTGCTCGCCCAGCTCGACCGGGCGCCCGGCATCCCGCCCGACGACATCGCTCACTGGCTGGCGCACGGCCGCACCCGCTTCCAGCGCCGCGCGGCCGTCACCGGCACCGACCGCGCCTCGCTGCGGGACGCGCTGCGCGCCCTCGCCGACGGCCGGCCCGCCCCCGGCCTCGCCCTCGCCGCACCCCGACCCGCAGGGGCACTCGTCCTGGCCTTCTCCGGGCAGGGAGCCCAGCGGGCCGGCATGGGGCGCGAACTGTACGCCGCGCACCCCGTGTTCGCGGACGCCCTGGACGACGTACTGGACCGCCTCGCCCCGAAGCTGAACGGCCACCTTCCGCTGCCGCTGAAGGAGGTCATGTTCGCCGACGCCGGCACCCCAGCAGCCGACCTGCTGCAGCGCACCGGCTACACCCAGACCGGCCTGTTCGCCTTCCAGCTCGCCCTCGTACGGCTGCTGGAGGCGCACGGGCTGCACGCCGACGCCGTCATCGGGCACTCCATCGGGGAACTCGCCGCCGCCCACGTCGCCGGTGTCCTCGGCCTCGACGACGCCGTGGCGCTGGTCGCGGCCCGCGCCCTGTCGATGGAACGGCTGCCGCGGGAGCGCGGCGCGATGCTCTCGGTCCAGGCCGCCGAACGCCACGTCCGTCCGCTGCTGCGCCCGCACGCCGACCGGATCGCCGTCGCCGCCGTCAACGGGGCCCGGTCCACCGTGGTCTCCGGCGACGTCGACGCCGTACGCGCCGTCGAGGAGCGCTGCGGAAAGCTCGGCCACCGCACCCGGCGGCTCACCGTCAGCCACGCCTTCCACTCCCCGCACATGGACCCCGTGCTCGACGCCCTGCGGGAAACGGCCCGCACGCTCACCGCGGCCGCGCCTCGGCTGCCGCTCGCCTCGAACGTCACCGGGACGACCGCCGGCCCGGGCGACCTCGCCGACCCCGGCTACTGGGCCCGGCACGCCCGCGGCACCGTCCGCTTCCACGACGGGCTGAACGCCCTCGCCGAAGCCCACCCGGGCCATACGACGTACCTGGAGGTCGGCCCCGACGCCACGCTCACCCCGCTGATCGCCGTCGCCCGGCCCGACGCCGTCCCTGTGCCGCTGCAGCGCCGCGACCTGCCGCAGACCCAGGCCCTCGACCTCGCGCTCGCCACGCTCACCCTGCACGGCCGCACCGTCGCATCCGGCGAGGAGTCCCCGCGGCACACTCCCGTGACCCCGCCGACCGACCTGCCCACCTACCCGTTCCAGCGGCAGCGGTACTGGCTCACCACACCCGGCCAGCGCCCCGACGCGGCCGTACCGCAGGATCTTCGACCGCCCGAGACCGACGGCGGGTTCGCGGGCCTGCTGACCGCCGCCGAGGGGCCGGAACGCGAACGGCTGCTGCTGGAGCGGATCAGGGCGCACGCCGCGGAGGTCCTCGGCCACGACGGCCCCGACGCCGTCACCGACGACGCCGCGTTCCAGGAAGCGGGGCTGACCTCCTTCGCCCTGCTCGACCTGCGCAACCGGCTGTGCGCCGACACCGGACTCGAACTCGCGCCAGTCGTCGTCTTCGACCACCCCACCCCCGCAGCCCTCGCCGCCCACCTGCACCGCACGCTGCCCGCACACCCCGCGCCGGCTTCAGAGGCGGTTTAGCCCGCCCGGACATGCTGAGCGCCACGCAGCAGCGCACGCACGTACGGCATGACCAGCGGGAGGAACCCATGAGCGACGGCCTGCCCACGCGCCGCCTCGGCACACTCGAAGTCGGCGCGCAGGGGCTCGGAGGGCTCGGCATCAGCGAGTTCTACGGGCCCACCGACGACGCCGAGTCGATCGCCACCATCCACCGGGCCCTCGACCTGGGCGTCACGCTCATCGACACCGCCGACGTGTACGGACACGGCGCGAGCGAGGAACTCATCGGCAAGGCCCTCGCCGGCAGCCGGCGTGAACAGGCCGTCGTCGCCACCAAGTTCGGCGTGGTGCGCAGCGGCAGTGGCATCGGCCAGGCCGTGCGCGGTGACGCCGCCCATGTGCGGCAGGCCGCCGACGACTCGCTGCGCCGGCTCGGCCTCGACCACATCGACCTGTACTTCCAGGCCCGCGTCGACCCGGCCGTCCCCATCGAGGAGACCGTCGGCGCGCTCGCCGAACTCGTCACCGCGGGCAAGGTCCGCTTCATCGGTCTGTCCGAGGCCGCCGCGGCCACGATCCGGCGCGCACACGCCGTCCACCCGATCACCGCCCTGCAGACCGAGTGGTCCCTGTGGTCGCGCGGCATCGAGGCGGAGATCGCCCCCACGGCACGCGAACTGGGCATCGGCATCGTGCCCAACGCGCCCCTCGGCCGTGGCTTCCTCACCGGGCGCTACCGCGAGGTGTCCGCCTTCGGCGAGCACGACTTCCGGCGCCTGGCACAGCCCCGGCTGAGCGCCCACAACCTGCCCCACAACCTCGCCCTCGTCGACCGGCTCGCCCCGCTGGCCGAGGACAAGGGCGTCACCGTGGGCCAGCTCGCCCTGGCCTGGGTCCACCACCGCGGCCCCGACGTCGTACCGATCCCCGGCACCCGGCGCGTCGACCACCTCGAGGAGAACCTCGCGGCCGCCACGCTCGACCTCACCGCCGACGAACTCGCAGCCGTCGAGGAGGCGCTGCCCGCGCAGGAGGTCGAGGGAACCCGGCTCACCGAGTTCAGCCTGCAGTTCACCGACCGCTGATGGCCGCCCCGACCCTGTCCCGCGACGCCCCGGCGGTGCTCGGCCCGGTGGACGTCCGCCGGCGCCGCCCGGGAATCGCACGGCCCCTGCGCCGCGCCTTCGTGCTGCTCTTCCTCGTCGTCGTGCCGGTGGTCCTGCTCAGCTCGCTGATCGTCTTCACGCTCGGCCACCTGTCGCCGGTGGACCCCGCCGCCGCCCGGCTGGGCGAGAACGCCACCCCCGCCGACGTGGCCCGGCTGCACCGGCTCTGGGGCCTCGACCAGCCCTTCGCGCAGCAGTACCTGTCCTGGCTCGGTCACGCCCTCACCGGCGATCTGGGCCGCTCGTACCTGACGGACATCCCCGTGGCCGACGCGATCGCCCAGCGCCTGCCCGTCGACCTGTCGGTGGCGCTCGTCGCGCTCGTGGCGGCGGTGCTCATCGGCTTCCCGGCAGGGATCGCCGCGGGCGTGCGGCCGGGCGGCCGCGTCGACAAGGCGGTGACCGCGCTCGGTTCCCTGGCCGTGACGGTGCCGGTGTTCCTCCTCGGCATCTGGCTCGTGCAGCTGTTCGCCGTGCACCTCAAGTGGCTTCCGGCCACGGGATACGCGCCGCCCGCCGGGGGCTCGGGGGAGTGGCTGCGGCACGTCCTGCTGCCCGGGCTGTCCTTGAGCTTCGTCGTCGCCACCGCCCTCGCCCGGCAGCTGCGCACCTCGCTCGCCGGCGCCCTCGCCGAGAACTTCGTCGTCGGCGCCACCCTGCGCGGCCTGAGCGCGCGCCGCGTGCTGTTCGTGCACGTGCTGCGCACCGCCGCCGGACCCGCGGTGTCCCTGATCGGCCTCGAAGTACCCGAACTCCTCGGCGGCGCGGTGGTCGTGGAGACCGTGTTCGGGCTGCCCGGCCTCGGCCAGTACGCGCTCGGCGGCGCCGCCTCCCACGACACCGCCGTCGTCCAGGGCGTGCTCCTGGTCACCGTGGGCGTGGTGCTGGCCGCCAACCTCCTCGTCGACGCCCTCATCGGACGGCTGAGACCCGAGACCCGGAAGGCATGAACACCTCGCCATGATCACTCGGACCGGCAGGCGCCTCGCAGCCGCCCTGCCCACGGCGCCGGCCCGCATCGCGGCCGTGATCCTGCTCGGCGTGCTGGTGCTCACGGCGTTCGGCCCGGCGCTCGCGCCGCACGACCCGCTGGCCCAGAATTCCGACGCCATCCTGCGCGGCCCCGGCGCCCACCACCCCTTCGGCACCGACGAACTGGGCCGGGACGTCCTGAGCAGGATCGTCACCGGCACCCGGCCCACCGTCCTCAGCGCGCTCGCCATGGTCGGCATCGGCGTCGTGGGCGGCGCCCTGCCCGGGATCGCGTCGGTGCTGCTCGGCCCCAGGGCGGCGGGCGTCGCACTGCGAGGCGTCGACGCGCTGCTCACCCTGCCCGGTGTCGTCGTCGCCATCGCCGTCGCCGGTGTCTTCGGCAACGGCCCGGCGACCGCCGCCCTCGCCGTCGGCGCTCTCTTCGCGCCCCGCCTGCTGCGCGTCGTGCGGGCCGAGGCCCTCGGCTACGCGCACACCCAGTACGTGGAGGCCGCGGAACTGCTCGGCGCGTCCCGGCTGTGGATCGTGCGCCGGCACATCTGGCGCAAGACCCTGCCCACGCTCGGTGTCACCACGGCCCTGACCGCCGGATACGCCGTCCTCGCCACCACGAGCCTCGGATTCCTCGGCCTCGGCGTACAGCCACCGAACCCCACCTGGGGCGGCATGCTCGCCGGCACCGTCCAGCAGCTGTGGCAGGACGCGTGGGGCCCGCTGTGGCCCGGCCTGTTCATCATCGCGACCGTGTGGTCGTGCAACGCCCTCGCCGACACCCTGCGCCGCGGCGAACCGGTGACCGCCGAGCGCGGCACGGTGAAGGAGGCCACCCGTGTCTGACCCCGATTCCGAGCCCTTGCTGTCCGTGGAGGACCTCACGATCCGCGCCGCGGGCACGGACACGCCGCTCGTGCGCGGTGCCGGCTTCACCCTGCGCCGCGGACGCACTCTCGGCCTCGTCGGCGAGTCGGGCAGCGGCAAGACCCTCACCTGCCGTGCCGTGCTCGGCGTACTGCCCGCCGGGTGCACCGTCACGGCCGGGCGGGTCCGGTTCGCCGGCCGGGACGTCACCCGGCTCGACCGGCGCGGCTGGCAGCCCCTGCGAGCCGTCCGGATCGGCGCCGTCTTCCAGGACCCCGGCTCGTATCTCACGCCGTCCCTGACCATCGGCCGGCAACTGCGCGAAGTGCTGCGGGTGCGTGGCGGGGCCACCCGCGCCGAGGCCCGCGAACGCGCCCTCGGTCTGCTCGTCGAGGTCGGCCTGCGCGAGCCCGCGCGTGTCGCCCGGCAGATCCCCGCGCAGCTGTCCGGCGGCATGCAGCAACGGGCCATGCTCGCCCTCGCCGTCGCCTGCCGCCCCGACCTGCTGGTCGCCGACGAGCCCACCACCGCGCTCGACGCGCGCACCCAGCGGGACGTCCTCGCCCTGCTGCGCTCCCTGCGCGAACGCCTGGGCCTCGCCGTCCTGTTCGTCTCCCACGACCTGGAGGCCGTCGCTGAACTCTGCGACGACATCGGCGTGTTCCGCCACGGAGAACTCGTCGAGACGGCCCCCGCGCGGCAGTTGCTGCACCGCCCCGCCCACCCGTACACCCGCTCGCTCCTCACGGCCGCGGGGCTCATCGAGGAGGAGCCGTATGCCGGCTGACGCACCCGAACCCGTTCTGCGCGTCACCGGCTTGGGCGTCTCCTACCGAGCCCCCGACGGCACCCGGCACCGGGTCCTCGACGGCGTGCACCTCAGTGTCCCCGCCGCCACCGTCACCGGTGTGATCGGGGAGACCGGATCAGGCAAGACGACCCTGGCACGTGCCGTGCTCGGCCTGGTCACCCCCACCGCCGGCACCGTGCACCTCGACGGCCGTGACATCACCCGCCTCGGCCGCCGCGCCCGCCGCGCACTGCGCCGCGAGGGCACGGCGCAGTACGTCTTCCAGGACCCGCTGCGCTCCCTCGACCCCGACCTGACGGCGGCCGAGTCGATCACCGAGGGCCTGGCCGTACGCCGTGAGGGCGACGCCGCCGCACGCGCCGTCCGCGCCGCCGAACTCCTACAACTCGCCGGACTGGAACCGGCGTTGGCCGACCGCATCCCCGGCAGGCTGTCCGGTGGACAGCGCCAGCGCGTCGCCATCGCCCGCGCCCTGGCCACCCGTCCCCGGCTGCTCGTGTGCGACGAACCCGTCAGCGCACTCGACGCCTCCGGCCGCGCACAGATCCTCGCCCTGCTGGGCCGGCTCCGCGACGACCTGGGACTCGCCGTCGCCGTCATCTCGCACGACCTGCCGAGCATGGCCGAGGTCGCCGACCGTGTCGCCGTCCTGCACGAGGGCCGCATCGTCGAGGACGGCCCCACCCGCCAGGTCCTCACCGCTCCGGCCCACCCCTACACCGAGCTGCTCCTGGACTCCGCCCCCCGCACCCTCAAGGCCCGTCTCGCCCGCCTCCCGGCGTGAACCGACGACGCGCCGACCGCTCAGTCACGCACCAGCCGCCCGGAGCCCACCACGGCCCCGGCCCGGAAAGGAACCCCAGTGATACCGCACAGCACCACACCGCACACCCGAACGGCCGCCGCGGTCGTCGCCCTCACCGTCCTGCTCAGCGCGTGCAGCGGCACCGAGGGCGACACCGCCGGCGCGGCCGGCGCCGCCCCCGGCGGCACCCTCAGCTGGTCCCTGCCGACGCCCTCCACCTGGGACCCGGTCACCTCCCAGTCCGGCATCGACGTCACCCCGCTCAGCCTGGTCTACGACTCGATCACCCGGCTCGGCCCCAAGGGGGAGGCCCGCCCCGGCATCGCCAGCACGTGGGCGTACAGCAAGGACGGCCGGACCCTGACCTTCACCCTCCGCCCGGGCCTGACGTTCTCCGACGGCAGTCCGCTGAACGCCGAGGCCGTGAAGAAGAGCATCGAACGCGGCAAGACCCAGGCCGACTCCGGCATCACCGGCCAGCTCGACTCCATCGCCACGATCGACGCCCCGAACCCGACCACCATCGTCCTGCACCTGGGGCGCAAGGACTATGCGCTGCCGCTTGCGTTCGGCGGCAAGACCGGCATGGTCGTCAGCCCGAAGGCGGCCGCGGCCGACCCGAAGAAGCTCGCCACCGCACCCGTGGGTTCCGGCCCCTTCACGCTCACCAGCTACAGCCCCGACGGGCAGGCGGTCCTCAAGCGCAACCCCCACTACTGGGACGCCAAGGACATCCATCTCGCCGGTGTCACTCTGAAGTTCCTGTCCGACCCGCAGGCCATCGTCTCCGCGCTGCGCAGCGGCGAGACCCAGCTCGCCAGCTTCATCAACGGCACCCAGGTCGCCTCCCTGAAGGCGTCCGGCCTCGCCGTCGACGAGTTCCCCAGCCTGCAGGTGTCCAGCATCGAGGTCAACGCCAAGCTCAAGCCGTTCGACAACCCGCTGTTCACCCAGGCCGTCAACCACGCCATCGACCGCAGCGCCCTGGTGAAGGTCCTCAACGGCGGCCACGGCGAGCCCACCGTGCAGCCCTTCCCCGACAGCTACCTCGCCTACGACCCGGGCAGCGCCGACGCCTACGCCTACGACCTGCCCAAGGCCAAGTCGCTGCTGAAGCAGGCGAAGTACGACGGCAGGCCGTTTCCGATCACCTGGTTCTCCAGCCCCGGCGGCATCGACCGGCGGGTGGAGGCGGAACTGCTCCAGGCCCAGCTGAAGAAGGCCGGCATCAACACCACCCTGGAGCAGATCCCCGTCGCCCAGGTCGCCGACAAGGTGTACGTCAAGCACCAGGTCGCGTTCTTCCCGAGCGGTGTCTTCGGCCGGGAGTCGCCCACGCAGCAGCTGTCGTTCGCGAACACCCCCTACGGCAGCTACGACGTCCCCGCCCTGACAAAGGCGCTTCGGGACGCCGGTGACCAGCCCGTGGACAGCCCCGGCTACGCCCCGGCGCTGCGCAGGGTCACCGCTCAGACCGTGCGCAGCGGCTCGAACATCATGCTGTTCACGTCACCGTGGCTGTTCGGACGGGCGAAGCAGGTCACGGGGTTCGCCCCGGCCATCACCTCGCCGCGGCTGGAGGGCGTCAGGCTGAGCTCGTGATCCGCTCGGCGCTCGCCCGCGGGACCGCGGCCCGGTCCCGCGGGGCGACGTCCGGCAGCGCCAGACCGTAGTGCTCGCGCAGGGTGCTGCCCTCGTAGGCCGTACGGAACAGGCCACGGCGCTGCAGGATCGGCACCACCGCCTCGACGAAGGCGGGCAGCCCGTCGAAGGTGACGTCCGGCATCAGCGTGAACCCGTCGACGGCACCCGACTCGAACCACGCCTGGATCCGGTCGGCTACCTGCTCGGGCGCGCCCACGGCCACCACATGCCCGCCGCCACCGCCGCGCCGTACGATGTCGCGCACGGTACGGCCCTCCAGCGCCAGCCGTGCCACCGCGCGGGCGTGACCGCCGACGCGGTGCAGACCGCCGCGCAGGGCCTCGGGGACGGGCCGGTCGAGCGCCAGATCACCGGGATCGAGACCGAGGAGGGCGGCCACCGCGGCCAAGGCGCCCTCGTTGCCGCTGAGTTCGTCCAGCTCCTCGCGGCGCTTGAGCGCCTCCTCCTCGGTGCCGCCCACGGAGGTGACAAGCCCGGGCAGGAACAGCACCGATCCGGCCGGGCGGCCGAAGGCCAGAGCGCGCGAGCGGATGTCGGAGATGTCGGCGAGCGCCGCGTCCGGGTCGACGACGGCGCTGAACATCACCTCGCCCGTGCGGGCCGTCAGCGTCCGCACGCTGTCGGAGACGCCGGCGTGGAAGAGCACCGGGTGGCCCTGCTCGGACGGGGGCAGATTGATCGGTCCGGCCACGTCGTAGTGGGCGCCGTGGTGGTGGATCGGCCGTATCCGCGCCATGTCGGCGTACCGGCCGGACGCCACATCGGTGACCAGCGCGTCCGGCGCCCAGCTGTCCCACAGCTTCAGTACGACGGACACGAACTCCTGGGCGCGCGCGTACCGTTCGGCCGAGTCGGGTTCGTGGGCGGTGAAGTTCCCGGCGACGCGCGGGCCCGACGTCGTCACCGCGTTCCAGCCGGCCCGGCCGTGGCTGATCAGGTCAAGGGCGCGGAACCGGCGGGCGATGTTGTAGGGCTCGTTGTAGGTGGTGGAGGCGGTGCCGACCAGGCCGATGCGCTCGGTCACGACGGCCATGGCGGTCAGGATCAGCGTCGGTTCCAGGCCGTTGACGACGGGATAGTCGGTGAGGTCCGCGTGCAGCCCGGGCACGTCGGCGAGGAACACCGCGTCGAACAGCCCCCGTTCGGCGGTCCGCGCCACGTCCAGGTACCCCTCGATCCGGGAGAAGGCCACCGGATCGGCACCCGGCCACCGCCATGCGCCGGGGTGGTGGCCGGCAGCCACGGGGTGCACGTTCAGGTGCAGGGTACGGGGGGCATTGGGCTGGCTGTGCGCAGGCACGACAGGTCCTCCCTGGTCGTGTGGACGGGTGGGCCGCATCGTCCCAACGCGCTCTAAAGCCGCACTGAACCCTTTCCCGGCAGCACCACGCCCTCCAGCATCAGGCGCAGGACCCGGGTGCCGGCGTCCCGGCCGGGCGCCGCGTTCTCACTGACCCAGCCGGCCGCGGTGAGCAGGTCGAACAGATCGTCGGGGGTGAGGTCGTCGCGGACCTGGCCCGCCTCCTGCGCCGCCCGCAGCAGATCGGCGCCGCAGCGGTGCATCGCGGTACACGCCACGTGCGAGGGGGTGCCCTCGTCGTACATCGCCTCGGTGAGGATGCCGACCAGGCCGCGGAAGGTGCTGATGTGGGCGACGGCGCTCTTCATCCAGCGGGCGAGGGCGTCCAGCGGATCGCTGTCCTCGGCGTACTGCCGGGCCTCGGCGACGAGGGTGTCCAGGCCGTCCCGGGTGGCCGCCTCCACGAGGGAGGCCCGGGTGGGGAAGTGCCGGTACAGGGTGCCGATGGCCACGCCCGCCTGCGCGGCGATGTCCTCCAGGGAGGCGTCGGAGCCGGAGACCGTGAAGGCCTTGCGTGCCGCGGCGAGGATCGTGTCGTAGTTGCGCCGGCCGTCCGCCCGCTTGGGGCGCTGGGCGATGTAGGGCCCCTTGGCTGCCATGGCCGTTCCTCCCGCGGTTGACTACATGAGGCAGCCTCAGCTTAACTGACCGAGACAACCTGAGGTGGCCTCAGGTTAAGTGCGCTGAGTCAGCCGGGGCCACCCACCCAGGGCCGCTCACCATGCGGTCGCGTCTCTCGTCCTCCCCCGCCCTCCAAGGAGGCATCCCCATGTCCACCGACACCAGTTCCGGAGCCGGGCCCGCCGCGCAGTCCCCGGCGCACGCGCCCCCCGCAGCCTGGGGTCTCGTCCTGCTCGCCCTCGTCGGAGCGGAGTTCATGCTCCAGCTCGACGGCACGATCGTGAACGTCGCGCTGCCCGGCCTGCAGGCCGACCTCGGCCTGAACGTCACCAGCGCCTCCTGGGTGCTCAACGGATTCTTCCTCGCCTTCGGCGGACTGCTGCTGCTCGCCGGACGCCTCGGCGACGTGCTCGGCCACCGCCGGGTCTTCCTCGCCGGCGTCGCCCTCGTCGGCCTCGCCTCGCTGCTCGCCGGCCTCGCCCCGAACATCGCCGTGCTGCTCACCGGACGCGTGCTGCAGGGCGCGGGCGCCGCGATCGCCGGACCCACCGGGCTCGCCCTGCTCACCATCGAGTTCGAGGGGGAGCGCCTGCAGAAGGCGTTCGGCCTCTACTCCACGGTCACCGGCCTCGGCGCCGCCTCCGGAATGATCCTCGGCGGCGTGCTGACCTGGGCCGGCGACTGGCGCTGGACGCTCCTGGTGAACGTCCCCGTAGCCCTCGCCATCGTCCTGATCGGGGCCCGCGTGCTCACGCGCACCCCTGCCCCGGCCACCCGGCGCTCCCTCGGCGTCGCCAGCGCGATCCTGGTCACCGGCGCCCTCGTGGCCCTCGTGCACGGCCTGGTCCGCGCCTCCGAACACGGTTGGGGCGACACCCTGACCCTGGCCTCCCTCGCCGCTGCCGTCGTCCTGGTCGCCGCGCTGCTCGCCGTCGACTCGCGCGCGTCGGAGCCCCTGCTGCCGCTGCGGGTCTTCGCGCACCGCGAGCGCGTCGGCGGCTTCCTCGGCCTGATCCTGCTGGCCGCCGTCCTGACCGCGTTCCTGTTCTACGTGGTCCAGTACCTGGACGCCGTGCTGGGACTCGGCCCGCTCGAGCGCGGTCTGGCCATCCTGCCCTTCGGCCTCGGCATGCTGCTCACCACGCAGGTGCTGGCCTCATACCTGTCCGGCATCGGCGTCAAGGCGCGCGGCGTGATCGGCCTCCTCGTGGTCGTCGCCGCCGTCCTGTGGCTGACCCGGCTCGACGGCACCAGCTCCTACGCAGCCGACGTCCTGCCGCCCATCGTGGTGCTCGGCGTCGGGGTGGGCCTGGCGATCGTGCCGATCAACATGACGATCCTCGCCACGTCACGGCCCGAGGACACCGGCATCACGGCCGGCATCCTGCAGACCGCGCTGACCGTCGGCGGCACCATCGGCCTCGCCGTGCTGCTCATCCCCTTCACCTCGGGCAGCGGCGACCCCGCCGAGACGATCTCGTCGCTGTTCTGGTGGGCGAGCGGCCTCGCCGCGGCGGCGGCCCTCGTCGTCGCCGGGTTCTGGTTCACGGGCGGCGGCACGAGCACGGCCGCACAGCCCGGCCAGGGCGGCGAGCCGGCCGAGCAGCCGGCCCCGGCCGCGGACCCGGCCGAGCAGCTCTGACCGCCGGCCGCAGGCTGGTGATCGTGGACCGCCAGCATCGGACCGGTGACCACCGGCCCCTGGCCGCCCGCCGATGACCGGACGGCCGGACGAGCGACATCCCGCGCGCTCGCCCGGCCGTCCTCCGCGTTCCGCCACCGTGCCCGGCGTCGACACCTCAGCACACCGCGACGCGGGGCTTTAGACCCGACCAAGTTCCGGACAAGGTCCGCCTTGGGGGAGGGGCGCAGACTCGGGTGCGATCACCCGCGTCCGTGCGTCCCCACGCCCGTGCCACCCGAACCTCCCGTACCGCCCCGAACCGACGAACACCACTCACCAGGAGCCCCGCATGACCGCGCTCTCCGTGCTCGACCAAGGCCCCGTCCGTGCCGGCGGCGCACCCGGCCACGCCCTGCGTGACGCGCTCGAACTGGCCCGACTGGTCGAGGAACTGGGGTACCGCCGCTACTGGGTGGCCGAACACCACTCCACCGCCATGATGGGCACCTCCGCGCCCGAGATCCTGATCGGCCACCTCGCGGCCCACACCACACGCCTGCGCCTCGGCACCGGCGGCATCATGCTCCCCAACCACCACCCGCTGCACCTGGCCGAGCAGTTCCGCACCCTCAACGCCCTGTATCCCGGGCGCATCGACCTCGGGGTCGGGCGTTCCTCGGGAACCGGCGACGAGACCACAGCCGCCGCGCTCGGCTGGAGCCGCGAACGCAGCGACCGATTCGAGGAGTTGCTCGCCGAACTGCTCGGGTACGGCGGCCTGCGCCCGCTGCCCGCGGAGCACCCCTACTCCGGGCTGCGCGCCGTCCCCATGGAAGTGCCGTTGCCGCCGGTGCACATCCTGGGCTCCAGCGTCGGCTCCGCCGAACGCGCGGCGCGCGCCGGCCTGCCGTACGCGTTCTTCGCCGCCTATGTGAACCCGGACGTCGCCGTCGCCGCGCTGCGCCGCTACCGCGAGGTGTTCGTGCCACACACCCCGGACGCGCACCCGCACGCCGTGCTCGCGCTGCGCGTGTGGGCCGGCGAGGACGACGAACACGCCCACCGGATCGCGGCCCCCGCGAAACTCGCCGTGCTGCAGATCCTCACCGGCCAGGATCCGCGTCTGCTGCCGGAAGAGACCGCGCTGGCCCACCGCCCGACCGAGGCAGAGCGCGCCGTCGCGGCACCGCTGGACCAGCGCTCGGACATCGTCGGCGGACCGGACACCGTGCGCGAACGGCTCGAGGCGCTGATCGAGGCGTCCGGCGCCGACGAGATCATGGCGCTGACCAACACCTACGACCCCGGCGAGCGCCGCGCCTCCTACCGGCGCCTCGCCGAGGCCCTGCGACTCACTCCGGCGGTGGCGGCGCACCCTCCTCGGACAGTGTGAGCGCACCGGACGGGCACAGTGCGACGGCCTCCCGCACCGCGTCGTGCTGTGCCTCACCGGGGCGCGCGGCGAGCAGGACGGTGAGCCCGTCCTCGTCGTGTTCGAAGACATGCTCGGCGCTCAGGACGCACAGGCCGGCGCCGATGCACCTGTTCCGGTCGACGATGACACGCATGATGACGGACTCCTTGTCCCTGCCGCGCCGGGCTACCACGTGACGGGCAGGGACACGAGCCCCTGCATGGTGCCGGACTGACGCATGGTCAGCTCACCGGGATCCACCGCGAGCCGTAGCCCCGGAAGGCGCCGCACCAGCGTCTCGTACGCCACCTCCAGCTGGGTTCGGGCCAGGCTCTGGCCGAGGCACTGGTGGATGCCGAAACCGAAGGTGAGGTGCTGACGGCTGCCGCGCGACAGGTCGAAGGTGTAGGGGTCGGCGTGCACCGACGGGTCCCGGTTGGCCATCGTCGAGGAGACGACGATCCCGTCGCCCGCCTTGATGTGCCGCCCGGCGATCTCGATGTCGTCGGTCACCCAGCGCACCCCGCCGAAGTCCGTCACCGCCGTGATCCGCAGCAACTCCTCGACGGCGTCCCCGACCCGTACCCGGCCCTCGCGCAGCGCGGCCAGTTGTTCCGGATGGTCGAACAGCGCCACCACCCCCAGCGGGATCATCGAGGAGGTGGTCTCCAGCCCGGCGATCAGCAGCACCATGGCCAGCTGCACCAGCTCGTCATGGCCCAGCTCGTCCGCGAGGACCCGGCGTGCCAGCCGCCCGAGCAACTCGTCGCCCGGGTCGCGTTCCTGCGCCGAGACCAGCCCGTCCAGATAACCGAACAGAGCCTTGCCGGCGGCGTTGGTCTCCTCCGGTGTGCTCGCCTGCATGACGCCGCGCGTCGCGTCCTGGAAGAAGGCGTGATCCTCAAACGGAATACCGAGCAGCGCGGACATCGCGAGTCCGGGAATCGGCGTGGCGTAATCCGTCACCAGGTCGGCCGGCGGCCCCTTTTCGACCATGGCGTCGATCAGGGCGTCGATGTCGGCCTGGATACGCGGCCGCAGCGCCCGCGCGTGCTTCAGACCGAATTCCGGGTTGAGCAGCCGGCGATGGATGTCGTGTACGGGTGGGTCCTCCCCGACGAGCACCAGCTTCCTGGCCTCCTCGGCTCCCAGATGCGGCGCCATCGTGGGGTACTCGTCAAAGCTGCGGTCGGAGGAAAGACGCGGATCGGAGAGGATCTCACGGCTCTCCGCGTACCCGGTGAAGAGCCAGACCCGACGTCCGTTCCACAGGGTGACCTGGTTGATCGGGCCGCGTTCCGCTATGTCCCGGTAGACGCCGGGCGGTTGATAGGGGCAGGTACGGCGCTGCGGGAACGACGGTGCCTCGACGGCGTCGGCGGACAAAGCGGCCTCCGTGGGCTCGGGACAGGGGGAACGAAGCCGACCGTAACCACGCCGCACAAAGACCGGCAATGCGCGAATCCCGCAGCATCAGCCGGGGTTTGGCGCCCCCTTGCATCGCCTTAGGCATCGGTTTAGGAGGCGCGAAGGCGGGGTTTGCGCGGCCCCTCGACGCTGGATGCGAACCACCGTCGTCACTGCCCATGTCACCGGCCTGAGGGGATTCCCGTGCGGATCGGCATCACCTATCTCGGCGTATCGCCCACCGTCGACCGGGAATCGGCCCGCGAGAAATATCATGAATTCCTGCGGCAGGTGGAGTGGGCGGGCGGCCACGACTTCGCCGGCATCTGGATCACCGAGCATCACTTCTCCGGCTACAGCCTGAGCGCCTCACCACTGCTGCTGCTCACCCGGGCCGCCGCCGCGGCCCCGGCCCTGCGGATCGGAACCGGCATCCTGGTGCTGCCGCTGTGGGACCCGGTGCGGCTCGCCGCCGACCTCGGCACACTCGACACCCTCTCCGACGGCCGCCTGGACATCGGCATCGGACGGGGCTACCAGCCGCACGAATTCCAGGGCTTCGGGCGGGCACTCGACACCAGCCGCGACCGTTTCGAAGAAGCCACCGACCTTCTGGTCCGGCTCCTCGAAGGCCCCGTCGACTCCTACGCGGGCACCTATCACTCCGTCGACGCCCCGGTCACGGTCCTGCCCCGCCCGGTGCAGGACCCGCGCCCGCCCGTATGGCTGGCGGCCGTGAGCCCCGAGTCGACGCGCTTCGCGGTACGCCGCGGTTTCCACCTGCTGGGGCTCGCTCTTGCCACCCCCGCCGAGCTGGCGCAGCAATGGCGGACGGCCCAGGACCTGGCCGCGCAGGAGGGCACCGGCACGGACGGTATCGAGTACGGCGTGAACCGGTTCGTGTACTGCGGCACCGACCCCGACGGCCGCCGCGCGGCGGCACGTGAGGTGGCCCGCCAGATACAGACCTCCCGCGCTCTCGCCCAGGGCGCCGTACCGGCCGGCGGGCTGCCGCCGCTGCCCGCCCGCGTCGACCCTGCGGACGAGGCCCTGGCCGCGGAACGCCTGCTGGCCGGCTCCCCGGACGAGATCCGCAAACAACTGGCCGAACTCGCCGACGCGGGCGTCACCCAGGTCAACGCGGCCTTCGAGTACGGCGCGCTGCCGCCCGAGACCGCCTTCGCGTCCCTGCGTCTGTTCGCCGAGGAAGTCCTGCCGCTCTGACGAGCCCGACCCGCCGTCGTGCTCGTCACGGACGTCACGGCGCCCGGCAGCTCGCAGAACGGCTCAGGAACCGCCGCGCTCGCGGGGGATTTTCTGGCCGGCCTCGATCGCCACCGGCAGCCGGTTCTCGGCCGGGGGCAGCGGGCAGGTGGCGAGGTCCGTATAGGCGCACGGCAGGTTCGCCGCGCGGTTGAAGTCCAGGAGTACGGTGCCGTCGGCGGCGGGCGGCTCCAGGGCCAGGGCCCGGTTGGCGGCGTAGGTGGTGACGCCGGAGGTCGCGTCGGTGAACAGCACCATCAGCCGGCCCGCGCCATGGCCGGGGAACGCGGTCAGCGACAGGGGGCGCCCGTCCAGCTCGAAGTCGACCCTGCCCGGGGCGTCGTACACGTGCTCAAGCCCCTCGACCGCGGCACCCACGGTGGTCGGTCGTGGCGTGTCGAAGGGGACGTAGCGGCCGGTCACGGCCCATCGCGGGTCGGGGGCGTACGTGGGCGTTCCGGCGAAGGCCGTGCGCAGCGGCGCGTCCGGGTGCCGGGGCCGCACGATGTCCTGCCCGCCGCGCTTGGCCACCTCGATGACGGCGTCCTTCCAGACGGCCTCCACACTGCTGCGTTCGGCAAGCACGCCGAAGCGGTGTTCACCGTGCACCGGCCTGCCGTCGACGACCAGTTCCTCGCCGTCGTCGAGGGCTACGACGACTCCGTCCGGGCCGGTGCGCCATGCACCGGGCGCGTCCGGGAAGCGCTGGGGCCGCTCGTCGAGCCAGTGCAGTCCGGTGATCGCCAGAAACCCGTGCGGGGCGGCGAGCCGGGCCTCCTGGGCGCGGTGCCACTCCTGCCAGTCCTCGGCGAAGGCATGCGGGTCGGTCGTGGTGGCCTCGGTGGTCATGGTGGCTCTCCTTCGTCGTCTGTCGCCGACCTGGTTCGGCGCGCCGGACGCATCGAGCGCTGGTCCAGCAGTCATGTCAGTCGGAACGGGCCTCGGCCGGGCCCGCATTCCGGTCTGCGTGTGACAGCTTCATGTCAGTCGTGTGTACGCGGTCCTGAGGCGGGGGCCGGCCCACGGCCGCCGCCGCTCCTCGAGCGGATCAGGCGTCGTAGTACAGCGCGAACTCGTACGGATGCGGGCGGTGGCGGATCGCGTCGATGTCCCGTTCGCGCTTGAGCCGGATGTGGGTCTCGATGAGGTCGGTGGTGAAGACGCCCCCTTCGAGGAGGTAGCCGTGATCCTCCTCGAGGGCGCGCACGGCCTCGGCGAGGGACTCCGGCAGGCGTTCGTGGGGCTGCCCGTCGGCCGTGTAGAGATCGGCGTCGATGGGCGCGGGGGGTTCGATCTTGTTGCGGATGCCGTCGAGTCCCGCCATCAGCAGTGCCGGGAAGCCGAGGTAGGGATTGCCGGTCGCGTCCGGGAAGCGGATTTCCACCCGCTTGGCGCGGGGGTCGTCCCCGGTCACCGGAATCCGCACACAGGCCGACCGGTTGCCCTGCGAGTAGGCGAGGTTGACGGGGGCCTCGAAGCCGGGGAGCAGGCGGTGGTACGAGTTGAGCGACGGGTTGGTGAAGGCGCACAGGCTCGCCGCGTGCCGCATGATGCCGCCGATGTAGTACCGGGCCGTGTCCGACAGCCCGCCGTACCCGAGGGGGTCGTGGAAGAGCGGTCGGTCGTCCTTCCACAGTGACTGGTGCACATGGAGGGCATTGCCGTTGTCGCCCTGGAGCGGCTTCGGCATGAAGGTGACGGTCTTGCCGTGCTGCCAGGCGGCGTTCTTCACCACGTACTTGAGCAGCTGCAGTTCGTCCGCGGAGCGCAGCAGGGTGCCGTAGACGTAATTGATCTCGGTCTGGCCGCCGGTGGAGACCTCGTGGTGCGACTTCTCCACGGCGATCCCGCAGTCCTCCAGCAGGGCGACCATGGTGTCGCGGAGGTCGGCGAAGCGGTCGTGGGGACTGACCGGCGAGTACCCCTCCTTGTAGGGGATGCGGTAACCGAGGTTGCCGCCCTCCTCCTCACGGCCCGTGTTCCACCAGCCCTCGGCGGAGTCGATGTGGTGGAAGGCGGTGTGGGCGTCCTCGCCGAAGCGAATGGAGTCGAAGATGTAGAACTCCGGCTCGGGGCCGAAGTACGCGCGGTCGGCGACGCCGGACGCCGCCAGGTGCGCCTCGGCCTTGCGTGCGACGTGGCGGGGGTCGCGGCTGAAGGGCTCGCCGGTGGCCGGGTCGTGGACGAAGGAGTTGACGACGAGCGTCCTGCGCTCGCGGAACGGGTCGATCCAGGCGGAGTCCAGGTCGGGCCGGAGCAGCATGTCCGACTTGTCGATGGATGTGAAGCCGCGGATCGAGCACCCGTCGAACGCGACGCCCTCGGCGAGCAGCGACGGCGTCACTGCGGCGGCGGGCAGGCTGAAGTGCTGCACCCGGCCGAGGAGATCGCAGAACCTGATGTCGAGGAACCGCACCTCCTCGTCGGCGATACGGCGTACGAGGTCGTCCGGGCTCGGTGACACGTGGCTTGCTCCTTGCGGGGGTGTGCGGTGGTGAGTCGGGCTCCAGGGGAGCGCAGGGGGTGCGGCCATGTCCGGTCGCCGCATCGTCATGGGCCGACGCGGCTGGACGATGTGCTCAGGCCTGTTCACGCAGGGCGGCGCGGTCCACCTTGCCGTTGGGGGTCAGTGGCATCTCCGGGAGGATCCGTACCTCCTCGGGGATCATGTAGGCGGGCAGGGATTCGGCGCAGAACGCGCGGACGGCGCGGGCATCGATCACCGCCTGTTTCGACCTGCCGGTGACGAAGGCGAACAGCACTTGTTCCCCGGTGGGGTCGGGCAGGACGAGCGCCGTCGCGGCGGCCACGTCGGGGTGCTCCTCGATACGGGCCTCGACCTCGCCGAGTTCCACCCGGTTGCCCCGGAGCTGCACCTGCGAGTCCCTGCGCCCGCAGTAGTAAAGCTCACCACCGGCACCCCGGTAGGCGAGATCACCGGTGCGGAAGACGGGCTGCCCCGAGCGCGGGTTGACGGGGTCGGGCACCTGGGCCGCCGCCGTCGCCTCCGGGTCCCCCCAGTAGCCCGCGAACATCGCCGGCGAGCGGAGATACAGTTCGCCCGTGACGCCGGCCTCCTCGATCGGCCGTCCCTCGGCGTCGACGAGCATCCCCTCGGAGCCGGGATGAGGGGTGCCGATGGACAGCCGTACGGCGTCGGCGGGAAGCGGGTCGGGTACCTCGGTCAGCGAGCACGACATGCACTCGGTGTGCCCGAAGCTGTTCAGCACCCGGATACCGGGGCGTAGTTCACGCAGCCGGCGCAGTTCCGGCAGCGGGAACTCCTCGCCGGAGAAAAGGATCGCGCGCAGGGCGGTGAGACCCGCGAACATGTCGGGCTCGTGCCGCAGCACCTGCCGCCACATCGACGGTACCCCGTTGACCTGGGTGACGGCGGTCTCCTCCAGGAACCGCAGGAAGCGGCGCGGCCAGCGCAGCAGCGCGCGCGGGACCGGCACGCAGCACGCGAGGCTGCCGAGGGCCATCCCGACGTCGAACAGGGACAGGTCGAACTGGAGAGGAGCGGTGGTGGCGACGCGCTCGTCCGGGGCGATGGCGCTGTCCGCGATGAGCATGCGGAAGTAGGACACGATGCCGCGCTGCGTCATGACGACGCCCTTGGGCCGTCCCGTCGTACCGGAGGTGAAGATGATGTAGGCCGGGTCGGTCTCGACGACCGCGCGCCGGTGCCGGACGCGCTCGCGGGGCCGGGTCCACACCTCGATCCCGGCGGGTCCGAGGCGTCCGGT
The DNA here is from genome assembly GCF_055583185.1 of Streptomyces sp. NPDC104814. Lineage (NCBI taxonomy): Bacteria > Bacillati > Actinomycetota > Actinomycetes > Kitasatosporales > Streptomycetaceae > Streptomyces > Streptomyces sp. NPDC104814. The sequence goes on from NZ_JBVJOL010000001.1 coordinate 1,869,921, forward strand.
GCCCATGCCCGCCGGCGCCGGGATGCGGCACGTCTCGGCGGTGGTCAGGAACAGCGCGGGCTCGGCGAGTTCCACGATGGTCGCCACACGCCGGGCCGGTGTCTCGGGGCTGACGGGCACGAACGTCAGGCCGAGCCGGGAGCAGGCCAACAGCGCGGCGATGGCGTGCGCGGAGGTGTCGGCCTCCAGGACGACACGGTCTCCCACGTCGAGGCCGAGCGGGTCCAGCAGGTCCGCGTAGGCGTGGACGAGCCGCTCCAGTTCGCGGTAGCTGAACGTCTGCGGCACGCCTCCCTCGCCCAGCTCGTGGATTGCGGTCCGGTCGGGTGCCAGGGAGGCGCCCGTCAGCAGGAACTCGTGCAACAGGCGCGCCTCGGGGGTCCCTGCGCTCGCGCTCGTCCGAGCGTGGGGGAGGGGCCGGACGTCCTCACGGACGGTCACCATGCCGGTCATCGGTCCTTTCGTGAAGCGGGGTGGAGCGGAGCCCGGAGGACGGGACGCGGGGCGCCGTTCAGATCCAGAAGGGAGCCGGCGGGACCTTGCCGTCGCCGGAGGCGCTGAGCCCCGTACCCGGGGAGCGGCCGCTGAGCCAGGCCAGCAGGTCGGACTGCCGTCCGCTGACCGTGGGACCACCGGTCCCGATGGCATGGACCAGCCCGGTGTCGGTCGCCTCCAAGCGCAGCGCGGGGGTCGTCGGCCGCCGGACGAGCGCCTCGACGATGTCGCCGATGATCCACCGGGCGGCGTCGGCCGGTATGTCCGCGAAGCGGTAGCCGGCGTCCAGGTCGGCGTGGTGGATCTCCAGTTCGCGCAGCCGGGTGGGGACGAGGGTGGAGGGCGTGCGCAGTTCGCCGGTGCGCATCCGCACCTCGGCGTGCCAGGCGGCGGGGGGCAGGGCGCGCACGGCCTCGTCGAAGCGGGCGGCGGTGTCCCGGAGGTCGGCGACCAGGTCGGCGACGGGGCGCCGGGCTCCGGCCTCGATCTCGGCGGCACGGGCTTCCATGCTCGCGTACTGCGGTGTCTCCACGCCGGTGCGTGCCCAGGTGAGCAGTCGGCACAGGCTCTCCGCGGCCCGGGCGACATGGGTGACGACGTGGCCGCGGGTCCACGGGGGGACCAGCGTGTCCGAGCCGACGTCGGCATCGGTGAGGGAGGTGACGGTGGTGATGAACCGGGCGGTGGATGCGTTGATCGGGTCCAGTGCCCCGAGGTCCTGCATGGCGCTCCTCGCACATATCCATATTGCGGAAACAGCTGTTCGGAGTGCGGAAAGTTACCCGACTGTAAGTGCGCCGCTTCCGTGGCGTCAACCGACGCAATCCGAAGGTCAGTTGAAGGAAGTGATCTGAGTCACTGTGCATTGTCCTGGCCGTTGATGCGTGGCAGCGTGATGTTGCAATGCGGATGAAACATTCCGCATTGCGGAAGTGGATGCATCGGCGGACACCACTTCCCGACAGCAGTGCTGAGCGGGGCCGAGCGGCAGATCCCTGTGCGAAAGCGCACGGGCGACAAGGCCGCCCCGTGGCCCGCCGTACCGATATCGACCGGCCGTTCGCGGCCGACCCGATGGGGGATGTGTGCAGCACGACAGCGAAGAACACCGGCTCCCGGACGCGAGGCGCCGGCTCGCGGCCCTGTCCGCGGTCCGGGCGGACCTCCTGGACTGTGTGCAGTCCAACCTGGCCGTGCTGGCCGACCACTTCCACGGTCAGGGCACGCACCTGCGCCTCGGGTCCCGGCTGAGCAGCCGGTGGTTCCCGGGTGGGGACGGTCTGCCCACCGTCGACCCCCCGCTCGCGGAACAGCTGGCCGAAGCGGAAAGGTGCCTGAACCTGCGGGTCACCGGCCAGAGAACCATCACCGGGTACGACTTGCCTGATGCCGTCCAGCCGGGGGCACCGCGCTATGCCGTCGCGGACGCCTATGAGATGCCCTGGCTGCCCTACCACCGTCAGCGGCACATGGACCACAGCTTCCTGCTCCTCGCGCCCGAAGAGGCCGACGAGGGGTGGACGGTCGTGGACGCCTACGACAACGACACCCCCTGGGGTGCCGCCAGACCCGGCGCCTGGATGCTGACCGCGGACCAACTGGCCGTCCTGGGCGAGGTGGAGCTGTTCCGCATCGGACCAGGGCCCGGTGCCGGTGAGCGCCCCCGCATCCGTGTGGATCACGCCCCCATGGACGATTACCTCGCCGCGTTCCACCAGGGCGCCGACCGGGAAGCGGTGCTGCACCGGCTGACCGGCGACGCCTGGCTGCTCGCCCGCTCGCGCACCCTGCACGCGCTGTGCGTCGCCGACGGGGCACCGGACGAGGAGACGGCCCGGCACCTGGAGCGATGGAACCAGCTGGTCACTCACACCTACGTGGCCTACCGCCGGGTCGCCCGCGGGCGCGCCGAACCACCGGGCCTGGTGGACCGGCTGGCCGAACTCCTCGAAGCCGACCGGAACGTCTTCCCGGACCCCGGTGCTCCGACACCGCGCGCCGCCGCAGACGTCACCCGAGACGCCGCCACCGGCAGCATGCGCGCCCAGGTCACCGCAGTGGTCGCCGGCGTACTCGGAGGCGATCCGGACTCGCTGGGCGCCGACACCGACCTGCGTACCGTCGAGGGGTTCACCTCCTTCCGTATGGTCGACATCATCGACCGCCTCGAGGCCCAGCTCGGCGTCGAATTCGACTCCGACGACCTGGTCCCGGAGAACCTGCGGAGCGTGGAAGGACTGTGCCGCGTCGTCCGGGGCGCCCGGGAGCCGGCCGAGCCCTGAAGGTGACGCCGGGCCGAGGCCCCGGGGCGCGTGGAGGCCGGGGCCGGGCAGCCGGCGTCCCGCCGACCCGATTCCTGATCGGCGACGCCCGGGCCACCCGCCTGCCCGCGTGAGGCTCACCCGTACCCGGGCGTGCGGGACGCGCCTCACGAACCGGGTTCCGGCATCGGTGCGGCGCCAATGCCCCTCGCCACCAGGGCAGTTCACCTCTCCTGACCGACGAGGGTTCCGGGCCCTCGGACGCGTCAAGCGCCCAGTGATGCGTCCCGGGGCCGGCACGAACCCGCTCCCGTCGCCGGTCCCCACCCGCCGCGAGTCAGCCCCCGACGACCCACCAGAAAGGAGCCCGCTGTGGACAGCGCCTTCATCGACCTTCTGCGTCGGCAGCTCAGAGTCGAGACCACCACCGAGATCACCGCGGACACCAGTCTGAGCGACCTCGGCATGGACTCCATGCGCTCCATCGAATTGCTGTTCAGCATCGAGGAGGCCTACGACATCACCCTGCCGGACAGTGACCTGAACGAGACCACCTTCGCCACCCCCGGCAACCTGTGGAAAGCCGTCACGGCACAGCTCGCCGACGGGTCGGTGGCCCCGTGACCGCAACCGCCCCCGCCGGCCCCGCCGATGGCCGGCACCCAGGCCTCACCGAGGCGCTGGCCCGTGTGACCCGGGTGGCCGAGGAGCACCGGGCCGCCGCCGACCGCGACGCCGCCTTCCCCACCGACGCCCTCGACGCGATGCGGGCCGAAGGGCTCCTCGGCCTGGTCGTGCCCCGTGCCCAGGGAGGCATGGGCGGGAGTCTGCGCGAGGTCGTCGATGCGGGCCTTGCCCTCGGCCGGTGCGACATGTCGATCGGGCTGATCTTCACCATGCACTGCCAACAGGTCGCCGCAGTCGTGGAGTTCGCCGCCGAGCCGCTGCGCTCCCGCCTGCTGCCGGTGCTCGGCGAGGGCCGTCACTACCTGGCGTCCGTCAGCACCGAGAGCGGCAAGGGAGGCCACGTCTACAGTGCGCACGCCGCCCTGCGGGAAGAGGGCGCCGACCTCGTCGTCGACCGCTTCGCCCCGGTCGTCACCGGGGGAGAGCAGGCCGACGGCTTCCTCATCACCATGAAGAACGCGCAGGCCACGCACGATCGGGACGTCGCCCTGGTGTACGCGGCCCGCGAGCAGCTGCTGGCCGAACCGGCCGGGGACTGGCAGCCCATGGGGATGCGGGCCACGCGCAGCGCGCCGCTGAAGCTCACCGGCACCGTACCGGCGCACCAGGTACTCGCCCCCGACGTGCCCTTCCGTGCCATCGCCGACCGGGTCCTCGGCCCGTATGCGCATCTGGGCTGGTCGGCGGTCTGGCTCGGGGCCGCCGCCGGTGCCCTCTCCCGCGTCCTGCACCTCATCCGCAGCCCGCAGGGGCGCAAACGCTTCGACGTCGGCTCCGAACTGCTCCTCACCCGGCTCTCCCGGACCCGCCAGCGCCTCGACGCGGTCCACGCCCAGCTGCGGCACACCCTGCGGATGGTGGAGACCACCCCTGACCTCACCGCGCCGTCCGCCCAACTCCTGCTCAACGGGCTCAAGCTGAGCGCCTCCGAGCAGTGCTGCGCCGCCGTGGACGACCTGATCGACGCGGTCGGCCTGCAGCACGGCTACCTCAGGGACTCACCGACCCGGCTGGAGCAGACCCTGCGCGACCTGCGCTCGGCGGCCCTGAACTACCACAACGACCGGCTGCACCTGGCGGACGGCCGGCTCACCCTGCTCGACCGGGAGGTGTGCTTTGTCTGACCGGCCACCGCAGCGCACCGCCGGAGCCGAGAGCGACCGCCCGTCCGGCGAGGACGAGGAACTGCGGGCCGCCGTCGCCCACCTGCCGCCCCAAGCGACGGGGCGAGACCTCTGGGCCGCCCTGGGCACCGCAGGACTGATCGCCCGGCTGTATCCGGACGGGCACGCGGACCGGGGCGTCGTGCCCGAGCGGCTGGCCCGGGTCCTCGCCGTGACCGGGGAGCGGTTCGGGTTCGGCAGCACCATGTCCCTCTGCGTCCAGGCCGCCACCACCCTGCCCCTGCTCGCCACCGGCGCCCGCACGGCTCCCGGCCCCTGCACCGACGCGCTTCACGAGGCCCTCGCCGGACGGGCGGTGACCGCCCTTGCGGCGACCGACACCACCGCGGGATCGGACCTGGCCTCCCTGCGCACCGAAGCCCGGATCGGTGCGGACCACGCCGTGCTCGACGGAGCCAAACGCTGGATCAACAACGCCGTCCCGGCCGACCAGGTGCTGGTTCTCGCCCGGCACCGGCCCGGCCCCCACTTCACCCACTTCACCTGGTTCCTGGTCCCGGCCGGCACCCCCGGCGTGACGGTACGGCCCGCCGACACCGCCCTCTTCGACGGCTCCGGCACCGGCGACATCGACCTGGTGGACGTACGCCTCCCGCGATCCCACGTAATCGGGCGCGTCGGACGGGGGCTGCCCGCCTTCGTCCGGCACATCGGCCCCGAACGTCTCGCCGGCGCCCTGTGGAGCGTCGAACTGTGCCGCACCGCCCTCGACAGCACCCTGCGGTGGCTCACCGGCAGAGCCCACGGCACCGGCACACTGTGGGACCTCGACAGTGTCCGGCAGCTCTTCGCGGAGAGCCTCGTGCAGGTCCAGCAACTGCGGGCGCTGTGCGACAGGCTCCGCGACCGCGTCGTGCACGGCTACGACGCCGCCGCGGCGGCCTCGCTCAAGGCGGCGGCCGGCACCACCGTCAACCATGTCCTTCAGACCTGCGGCCAGCTCCAGGGCGCCCACGGATTCTCCCACGGCGGCATACAGGAACTGCGCGCCCAGGCCGCCATCTTCGCCATCAGCGGCGGAGCCACCGAAGTGGTCCGGTCCATCGTCGCCGACTCCGCGCAGAGCGAACTCGACCTGCTGCGCCTCACCACCGCGCCGACCGCCGCGTCATGACACGACAGACCGACCTCGACCTGCAGCGCCTCACCTCCGCGCCGTAACTCCGGAGCGGACCCCGTTTCCTTCCGCCCCCCACGACCTATGGAGCGACCCATGTGGATTCTCGGTGTGAACGCGCCCCCCACCGGCTGGCACGACACAGCCGCCTGTCTCATCGACGGAACCGGCCGGGTGATCGCCTTCTCGGAGGAGGAGCGCTGCAACCGGGTGCGCCACTCCCTCTACCGCAAGCCGCTCCACGCGGCCCGCCACTGCCTCGACCATGCGGGCATCACCGCCGCCGACCTCGACGTCGTCGCCATAGGCTGGGACACCGAGCAGCTCCACCCGGGGCGCTTCGCCGACGACGCCGAATTCCTGGACTTCGCCGTCGGCCTCGACTTCGGCGACCGGCTGCCCGAGGTGGTGCGCGTACCGCACCACGCCGCACACGCCGCCTCCGCGTTCTACGCCTCCCCCTTCCCCAAGGCCGGGGTCCTCGTGATCGACGGGCACGGCGAGAACGAGTCCACGAGCATCTGGACGTTCGAGGACGGCGCCGAGCCGCGACGGGAACGAGACTGGCCGCGTACCTCCTCGCTCGGCTACGCCTACGACGCGGCCTCCACCTGGCTCGGCTTCTCCTTCCTCAACGCGGGCAAGACCATGGGACTGGCCGCCTACGGGCGGGCCCGCGGCCTCGCGGTGGAATCCCTGGTCGACGTGGACGCCGACGACTTCCGCCTCGCCGTCCCCCCTCTCGCCGAGCGTCCCGGCCGCGCCACCGCCGACGAGGTCAGGGAACAGTACGACCGGACAGTCGCCGCCTGGCGCGAGCGCTACTCCACCATCGTGGGCGCCGAGGCCCCGGCCGCGCCCGAGGGCAGCCTGGCCGACGACCCCAACGCCGTCCGCGTCGCCTACACCGCCCAGCGCATCGTGGAGGAGACGGTCACCGCTCTGGCCGCCGTCACCCGGAAGATCTCCGGTACCGACGCCCTCTGCCTGGCCGGCGGGGTGGCCCTGAACTGCAGCACCAACGGCACCCTCCCGGGCCCCGTGTACGTGCCTCCCGTCCCGCACGACGCCGGCGTCGCCCTGGGTGCCGCCTGGACGGTGTGCCCGCCCAAGGACCGTACCCGCGCACCCCTGGACCCCTACCTCGGCACGGACATCGACGGCCCGTCCCGCTCCCGCTCCGCTTCCGCCGCGGACACCTCGGATTTGATCCGGGAGGACCTCGACATCGACCGGGTCACCGATCTGCTCCTGGCGGGCCGTGTGGGGGCCGTGGCGCAGGGCCGTGCCGAGGTGGGACCGCGTGCGCTGTGCCGCCGCTCGATCATCGCCGTGCCGGACACCGCCGAGGTCAACACCCGCGTCAACACCATCAAGGCCAGGGAGCAGTGGCGCCCGTTCGCCGGGGTGACCCGCCCGGACTACGGGGCCCGGCTGTGGGAGCGCCAGGAACACCTCAGCCGGTACATGCTCGGCGCCGCCCGGGCCACCGACCTGGGCCGGCGGGTCGCGCCGGGCGTGGTGCACGTCGACGGCACCACCCGGCCTCAGGTGCTGCACGCCGACGAGGCCCCCGCCGTCGGCGCGGTCCTGGACACCCTGGAGCGGCGCGGCGTGCCACCGGTCCTGCTGAACACCTCGTTCAACGGCAGAGGCGAACCGATCGTCAACACCAAGGGAGACGCCCTGGCCACGTTCCGCGCTCTCGACCTGGACTTCCTCGTCCTGGGCGACGCGCTGTTCCGCAAGAAGCACGAAGGGAACACCGCACGATGAAGCCCGTCGTCACCGCAGCGGGGGCCACGCGGGGCCCGGCCGGCCCGCCCGGTGAGCGTTTCCGGGCCTTCGGGCCGCGCCACATCGACGAGATCGCCGAACGGTACGGCTTGGCGCCCGAGACCCGCGAGACGGTGCGCCGCATCTCCCTCGTGCTGCCCTTCCGTGTCAACGGCTACGTGCTGGACCAGCTCATCGACTGGGACCGGGGCGCCGAGGATCCGCTGTTCCAGCTGACTTTCCCGCAGCCGGGGATGCTCACGGAGGAGGACGAGCGCGAGCTGGAGAAGCTGTCCGCCGACCCGGCCGACCGGCTGCTGCTGCGCGACGCCGTCTCGGCCATACGGCGCCGGCTCAACCCGCATCCCTCCGGCCAGCAGCAGCTCAACGTGCCCTCGCACAACGGCGCCGCCCTGCCCGGCCTCCAGCACAAGTACCGCGAGACGGTGCTGTACTTCCCCAGCCAGGGGCAGACCTGTCACGCCTACTGCACCTACTGCTTCCGCTGGGCGCAGTTCGTCGGCGACGCCGACCTGCGGTTCGCCGCCCCCGACCCGTCCGGCCTCCTCGCCTACCTGGCCGACCACCCCGACGTGCACGACGTGCTCGTCACCGGCGGCGACCCGATGGTGATGTCCACCGAACGGCTGAGCCGCCACCTGGAACCGCTGCTGGGCGTCGAGTCCGTCCGTACCGTACGGATCGGCACCAAGTCGGTGGCGTACTGGCCGCAGCGCTTCGTCACCGACCCGGACGCCGACGACGTCCTGCGGCTGTTCGAGCGTGTGGTGGCGTCGGGCCGGCAGCTCGCGGTCATGGCGCACTTCAGCCATCCGCGCGAGCTGTCCACCAGCCTCGCCCGGCAGGCGCTGCGCCGCATCCGCGACACGGGCGCCGTCATCTACTGCCAGGCCCCGCTCATCTCCCACGTCAACAACGACGCCGAGGTGTGGGCGCGGCTGTGGCGGACGGAACTGGCCGCCGGGGCCGTGCCGTACTACATGTTCGTGGAGCGCGACACCGGCCCACAGGAGTACTTCAAGGTGCCCCTCGCCAGGGCCACCGAGATCTTCCAGGACGCTTACCGCACACTGCCGGGGCTCGCCCGTACGGTCCGCGGACCGGTCATGTCCGCCACCCCCGGAAAAGTCGTCGTCGACGGGATCGACGAGACGGGCGGGGAACGCTGGTTCCAGCTGCGCATGCTGCAAGCCCGGGACCCGTCCCTGGTGGGGCGGCCGTTCCGGGCCCGGTACGACGCGGACGCCGCCTGGCTGCACGACCTGGAACTCCACCCGGACACCCCGGCCGGCCTGCGGGACGCGGTCCGCGGCCGGCCGCGGACCGGCGCCGAATGAGCGGGCTCGTGACGGTGCCGGTCGCCCCCGGAGTGTGGCTGGCCGCGGGTGACGGCGGGGATCTGCCCGTCAGCCCCCATCCCGACGACCGGCACGCGGCCCGCTCGATGCCCGCCTGGCGGGCCCGCGAGTTCCTCACCGGACGCGGTCTGCTCCGCCGCCTTCTGAACCAGGTCTGTCCCGAGGCCGCCGACGCTCCCACCGTCGCCGGCCCGCACGGCGCGCCCCGGCTCCACGGCCACCCCGGTCTCGGCGTCAGCATCGCGCACGACGCCGGTACCGCGGCCGCCGCCGTCGCGGTGGGCCGGGCGGTCGGCGTGGACGTGCAGCACCCGCCGCATCGGCCCTCGCCCACGCTGGCGCGGCGCCTGCTGCGGGAGCGAACGGCGCAACTCGACACCCTGCCCGCACCCGACGCCGCGCGCGAACTCGCCTGGGTGTGGACCGCGCAGGAGGCCTGCGCCAAGGCCACCGGACGGGGCCTGGCGGTCCGCCCCTGGACGATCGACGTGCCGCTCGGGGCCCGTTCCGGCACCTGGCGCGGGCTGGCCTGGCACAGCCTCCGCGAACGGTTCGGCACACCGCTCAGCTGCGCGTTCACCGCACTCCCCGACTCCGGCTCCAGCACACCGAACGAGGCGATCGACCGATGACGACCGAGGAGTGTCACGACACGCTGTACGACTGGTTCGCGCGCTCCGCCGCCGCGTACCCGGACCGCACCGCCCTCGAGGTGTCCGGCCGCCGGCTCACGTATGCCGAACTCGCCGTATACGCCGGGCGGATCGCCGACGGAGTCGTCCGCCGCGGGGGCGGCGACCGGCCTGGGCGCGTCGGGCTGCTCGCCGGGCGCACCGCGGAGGCGTACGCCGGATATCTCGCCGTCCAGCGGCTCGGCGCGGCGGTCGTGCCCCTGGGCGTCTCCTTCCCGGCGGCACGCAACGCGGCCGCCGCGGCGGCGGCCGGCGTCGACATGGTGCTCACCGACGGCGGGGGAGAGGTCGCCGGGCACACCGGCCTGCAGATCCGGCAGTGGGACCCGGGCGCTTCGGCGCGGCGTTCCCCCGTCAAGGCGTCCGGTGCGGTGCGCGAACCGGTGCGGCCCGGTCCCGACGACCTGGCGTACATCCTGTTCACGTCCGGGTCCACCGGGGTGCCCAAGGGCGTGCCGATCCGGCACCGCAACGTGTGCGCGTACCTGCGGCACGCGGTGGGCCGGTACGGGGTGCGGCCCGGCGACCGGCTCTCGCAGACCTTCGACCTCACCTTCGACCCGTCGGTGTTCGACATGTTCGCGGCCTGGGGGTCGGGAGCGACCCTGGTGGTGCCGACCCGCGACGAGGTGCTCACCCCCGTCCGGTTCGTCACCGAACACGCCCTCACCCACTGGAACTCGGTCCCGTCCGTGATCACACTGGCAGGCCGGCTGCGTGCTCTGAGCCCCGGCAGCATGCCCACGCTGCGGCGCAGCATGTTCTGCGGCGAGCCGCTGACGCTGCGGCAGGCGCTGGCATGGCAGCGTGCGGCACCCGGCGCCACGGTGGACAACGGGTACGGCCCGACCGAGCTGACCGTCACCTGCGTCACCCACCGTCTGCCCGCCGACCCGTCCGACTGGCCGGAGCCCGCCAACGGCACCGTGCCCATCGGCCTCCCGCATCCGGGAGCCGAGATCCTGCTGCACGAGGGCGAGCTGTGCGTACGGGGCCCGCAGCGGTTCGGCGGCTACCTGGACCCGGCCGACAACACCGGACGGTTCCTGGCGCCCGACGGGTCGCCGTACGACCCGGCGACGGCGCTCACCGACGCGCACTGGTACCGCACCGGCGACCGGGTGGAGCGAGGGGACGACGGCGTGCTCGTTCACCTGGGGCGGCTGGACCAGCAGGTCCAGGTGCACGGCTACCGGGTGGAACTGGGCGAGGTGGAAGCGGCGCTGCGAAGCCATCCGGGGGTGGCCGACGCCGTCGTCCTCGCCCCCGCCTCGGACTCCGGCGTGCGGCTGGCGGCCGCCTTCAGCCCGACGGGCGAGGCGGCCGTGGACCCGGCCGGGCTGCGCGCGGCCCTGCGGGACCGGCTGCCGGCGTACATGGTGCCCGAGACGCTGATCGCCCTGCCGGTCCTGCCGCTGAACGCGAACGGCAAGATCGACCGTCCGGCCGTCGCGGCGGCCCTGGGAATTTCCGGACCGGAGGGACGTTAGCCGCACAACTGCCGGACCGGGCCGGAAAACCAGGACCGTACCTTTTCGGTTCTGTGCTGGTTTTCCGGGGTCCCGTATTTCCGGGTCAATTCATGCCGGGCGGGGTGACGAGGTCCCGGATCAGAGTGATGAGAGCGGAAGCCGACGGCTGCACGAAGAAATGGCCGCCGGGAAATTCGTGATGCCTAAAATTACCGGTCGTGTGCTCCTTCCACCCGGTCACCTCCGCGCCCCGCACCGTGTCCTGATGTCCGGTGAGCACGGTGATCGGGCAGTCCAGGGCGGGGCCGGGAAGCAGGCGGTAGTGCTCGACGGCGGTCAGGTCGGCGCGCACCGCAGGCAGGACGAGGGCGGCCAGCTCGGGATGGGCGAGCACCTCGGCGACCGCGGGGTTCTGGCCCTCCAGCCAGGCGCGCAGCTGTTCGTCCGGCAGGGTGCTCAGGTGCGGCTCGCGGGGGATCTGCGGAGCCGCGCAGGCGGCGGCGAAAAGATGGTCGGGACCGCGTTCCCCCAGCTCACGAAGGTGTCTGGCGGTCTCGAAGGCGACCAGGGCCCCCATGCTGTGGCCGAAGAACGCACAGGGCGCGCCGGCATCGTCTTGTGCGGCGACGGCGTCCGCGAGTCCCTTGGCGAGCTGCACCAGGTCGGAGGGCGCACGCTCCCGGGACCGGTTCTCGCGGCCCGGGTACTGCACCGCCCGGACGTCCAGGGCGTCACCGCCGAGGTCCAGCCAGCTCGCGTAGGCGGAGGCCGCGCCGCCGGCGTGCGGGAACAGGAAGAGGCGGACGCCGGAACGCGACCGCGGTATCGCGGTGAGCCAGGGGTGATCGGACACGTGAATCATCTCCGAATAGCGAGGGGAGAAACGACGGGTGGGGGTCGGCCGCCGGTTCGGGCGACGGAAGAGAAATTACATGACCTTGCTTGACGGGTTCACGAAATCCGGCCTAGTGTCTCAGGCGTTTGAAATCTCAATTCCGCTGGGCGGAAAAGTGGTGGGTGTGTCGAGGAAGAGCGGGGAGAAAGTGGAACGGAACGTGCGGGAAGCGGAGAAGTACTGGCGCCACCGGCTCGCCGGCTTCCGCGAACCGACCGTGCTCGGCATCGAACGCCCCGCCTCCGCGCCGGGCCCGCGCGCCGTGCACGAGCTGGCTCTGACCCCGGCCGAGGAGAAGGCGCTGCAGACCCGCGCGCACCGACTCGGCGTCGACCCCAGCCTGCTCGTCCTCGCCGCGTGGACCCTGTTGCTCGTCCGCTACGGCGGCGGCAGCGACCTCGTGTACGGGGCGGCCGTCCCCGCGTCGGCCGCCTGGCCCGTGTCCGACCCGCGACCGGCAGCCGAGCCGCAGGACGGGGCGGACCCGCAGCCGTATCCGTGGTCCGCCACCGCCCCGGCGACCGCCGCCACCGCCCCGGTGACGGCCACCCCCGCCCCACTGCCCCTGCGCGTGGAGACCGATCCCGGCCAGAGCGTGCGCGAACTCCTCGCCGCTCTCCAAGCGGCCCTCCACGAGCCGCGCCACACGGTGCTCACGGCCGACGAGATTGCCGCACTGAGCGACCTCGAGCCGGACGCGCCGCTTTACGACAAGGCCATCAGGATCGCCCGCCGCCCCGCAGAGCCCGCCGACCCCACCCTCGCCGTGGAGGTCACCGCGACCCTGGGCGAGCGGCCGGGCCTGCGCCTCGACCACGACACCACCCGTACGGACCGCGCCGACGCCGCGCGGATGCTGCGGCACCTGCGCCAGGCCCTCGCCGCTCTCGGCGCCGCCGACGGCGCGACGCGCCTCGGTGAACTGGACGTGCTCTCCCCGGACGAGGCACGGAAGATCCTGCACGAGTGGAACGACACCCGAACCGCTGCGCAGGAGCCCGCCTGCATCCACGAGCTGGTCGAGCGCCAGGCCGCCCGCACCCCCGACGCCGTCGCCGTCGTCCAGGGCGAGGAACGGCTCACCTACGCGGAACTCGACCGGGAGGCCGATCTGCTGGCCGCCAGGCTCGCGGCCCGGGGCATCGGCCCCGGTGACTTCGTGGCCGTGCACCTGGAGCGCACCGTCCGCAGCGTGGTCGCGTTGCTCGGCGTGCTCAAGTCCGGTGCCGCGTACGCCCCCGTCGAGTGCTCGCTGCCCGCCGCGCGCGTGCGGCACCTGCTGGAGTCGCTTTGCTGCCCGGCGGTGGTCTGCGCGGGAAGCCGCGTGGGCTTCCTCCGGGAACTCTCCGCCGAGCTCCCCCACTTGCGGCACATCCTCTGGATCGACCCACCCGAGGACACCCCGGCGCAGGCACCCACCGCACCGGACACCGCGCCGGTCCACCAGGCAGGACCGGCCGGCCCGGCGATCGTGGACGCCGCCCTCGCCCCGGTCCCCGGCGACGCTCCCCGGCCACGCGGGGCAGGACCGGACGACCTCGCCTACGTCATCTTCACCTCGGGCTCCACCGGTACGCCCAAGGGCGTCCTGCTGCGGCACGCGCCCGTGGTCAACCTGATCCGGTGGGTCAACGGCACATTCGCCGTGGGCCCCCGCGACCGGGTGCTGTTCCTGACCGCCTTCGGTTTCGACCTGTCGGTGTACGACGTGTTCGGGCTGCTCGCAGCGGGCGGCAGCGTCCGGGTCGCCTCGGACGAGGAGATCCGTGACCCACGGCGCCTGCTGGCCGTCCTCGACAGTGAGCCCGTCACCTTCTGGGACTCCGCACCCGCCGCCCTCCAGCAGCTCGAACCGCTGCTCGAGCTGCGGGACCCTGCTCCCACGGCGGCGCTGCGCCTGGTCTTCCTCAGCGGCGACTGGATCCCGGTGAGTCTCCCGGACACCGTGCGCGCCGCCTTCCCCGGTGCCGAAGTGGTGTCCCTGGGCGGGGCCACCGAGGCGGCCATCTGGTCGAACTTCCACCGGATCACCGAGGTGGACCCCGAGTGGCCCAGCATCCCCTACGGCCGCCCCATCCAGAACGCGCGCTACTACGTCCTCGACGGCGAGCTGCGCCCGGCACCGGTCGGTGTCCCCGGCGACCTGTACATCGGCGGCGACTGCCTGGCCTCCGGCTACCACGGCGAACCCGCGCTGACGGCACGGAAGTTCCTGCCCGACCCGTACGCGGACACACCGGGCGCCCGTATGTACCACACAGGGGACCGGGCACGGCTGTGGGCCCACGGCACGATGGAGTTCCTCGGCCGGACCGACAGTCAGGTCAAGGTCCGCGGCTTCCGGATCGAACTCGGCGAGGTCGAGGCCGCACTGCGCGTCCTCGACGGCGTCGGCAGCGCCGTGGCCCACGTCCACGGCTCCGGCGAGTCCGCCCGGCTGACGGCGTACGCCGTGCCCACCCCCGGAGCACGGCTCGACCCAGCCGCCCTGCGGGACCGGCTGGCGCAGACCCTGCCCGCCTACATGGTCCCCGGCGACATCGTCGTCCTCGACACGCTGCCCGCCACCGTGAACGGCAAGCTCGACCGGCGCGCCCTGCCTGATCCCGGACGGGCCGCCACCACCGGTGCCGCGCCCGGCGAGGCGCCCGCCACACGGCTCGAGGCGGCGGTCGCGGCCGTATGGGAGCAGATCCTGGACCGGCCGGTGGACGCCGGCAGCGACTTCTTCGCGCTCGGCGGACAGTCGCTGCTCGCCGTCCGTGCCATCGCGCGCCTGAAGGTGGTCCTGGGCGCCGACATCCCGATCCGGACCCTCATGGACCACCCCCGTCTGCGGGACTTCGCGCGGGAGGCCGCGCCGTTCCTCGGCGGCCGCGAGCCGTGACCGACGCCGGCCTTCGCCCGGTCCCGGTGACCTCTGCGCAACAGGAAGGTGTCATGTACGAATCACAGGACCCCACCCGCCGCTTCGATGTCGTCGTCAACGACGAAGGCGGGCACTCGCTGTGGCCGGCCGACCGGACCCGGCCGGCCGGCTGGCGGCCCCTCGGCTTCGGCGGGTCGCACCAGGAGTGCCTCGATCACATCGCCGAGGTGTGGACCGACATCCGCCCGCTCACCACCCGGCGGGAGACCACCGCATGACCGCCCCCCACCCCGGCACCGACGCCAGGGGGAGTGCCACCGGCACCCTGCACGGGACTTTCGAACACCGCGCCGCCCGCGCCGGTCACCGTGTCGCCCTCACCGACGGGCCGCGCACCCTCACCTACGCACAGCTCAACCGCGCGGCGAACCGGCTCGCGCACGCGCTGCTGCGCCGGGGCGCGGGACCGGGCGCCTTCGTCGGGGTGTGTGCGGACCGCTCCGCCGACCTGGTGGTGGCGATCCTCGCGGTCCTGAAGTCCGGTGCCGCCTACGTACCGCTGGACCCGTCCTACCCCGCCGAGCGCCTCCGCTTCACCCTGGACGACACCGGGTGCGGCGTCGTCGTGGGGCAGGAGCGGCACCGCGGCGCCTTCCCCGGCACGGACTACCTGTCCGCGCAGGACGCGGCGGGGGAGAGCGACACCGACCCAGGGTGCGGCGCGAGCGCGCATGACCCCGCGTACGTCATCCACACCTCCGGGTCCACCGGCACCCCCAAGGGCGTCGTCGTCACCCATGCCAACGTCGTCCGCCTCTTCGACGGGTGCCGGGACGAACTCGGCATCGCCGCTGCCGACTCGGACGACGTGTGGACGCTCTTCCACTCCTGCGCCTTCGACTTCTCCGTATGGGAACTGTGGGGCGCACTGCTGCACGGCGGGCGCCTCGTCGTCGTGCCCTACGCCACCAGCCGCTCCCCGGAGTCCTTCCTGCGGCTGTTGCGCGCCGAACGCGTCACCGTCCTCAGCCATACCCCCACGGCCTTTCGGCAGCTGCTCCGCGCCGCCGAGGCGGCCGACTTCCCGGACACCGCACTGCGCCTGACCGTCTTCGGCGGCGAAGCCCTCGACCCGGCCGGACTGCGGCCCTGGATCGAGCGGTACGGCACCGACCGCCCGCGCCTGGTCAACATGTACGGCATCACCGAGACGACCGTGCACGTCACCTGGAAGACCCTCACCCCCGACGACTGCCTCACCGCACGCAGCCCCATCGGACGCCCGCTGCCCGGGGTCCGCGTCCACCTCCTCGACCCCGCCGGCAACCCCGTGGCACCCGGTGACACGGGCGAGATCCACGTGGGCGGCACCGGTGTCGCCCTGGGCTATCTCGGCCGGCCGGCGCTGACCGCCGAGCGTTTCGTGCCCGACCCGTTCGGCGACCCGGGTGAACGGCTCTACCGCAGCGGCGATCTGGCGGTGCTCACGGCGGACGGCGAGCTGGAGTTCCGGGGACGCGCCGACGACCAGGTGCAGCTGCGCGGCTTCCGCGTGGAACTGGGCGAGGTCGAGGCGGCGCTCGGCGCCCTGGAGGGCGTGCGGGAGGCGGCGGTGACGCTGCGCACCGACGCGTTCGGCGAGCCGGTGCTCGCCGGTTACGCGGTGCTCGCACCGACGGCCACGGCAACGGCGGACGACCTGCGCCGGGCCCTTGCCGAGCGGCTGCCCGCACACATGGTGCCCTCGGCCCTCGTCCTCCTCGACTCCTTCCCGCTGACCCCGAACGGCAAGCTGGACCGCAAGGCCCTGCCCGCCCCACCGCAGGCGCCCGCGGACGTACCGCGGCCCGGCTCGGGTGAATCCGTGGAGCAGCTCCTGGTCCGCATATGGAGCAGGGCCCTCGGCCGCGAACGGCTCGGCACCGACGAGAACTTCTTCGCACTGGGCGGGGACTCCCTCGTCGCGCTGCACGTCGTCGGCCTGGCCCGCGAGGCCGGGATCGACCTCAGGGTCGAGCACCTGTTCCAGCACCCGACCGTCGCCGCCCTCGCCCCGCACGCGATCACCGCTCCCGCCGAGGCCACCGAGCCAACCGCCGGCGGCGCGGCACCGGACGGCGCCGACCCGCTGCCTCCGGACGTCACCACGGCCTGCCCGCTGACCTCCCTCCAGCTCGGCATGATCTTCGAGTCCCAGCTCGCCGGGGACCCGACCCTCTACCACGACCTGGTGAGCGTGCGCCTCCAAGGCCCGCTCGTCCCCGACGCCCTGCACCGCGCCCTCGAAACACTGGCCTCACGGCACGACATCCTGCGCACCACGTTCGACCTCGGCAGCTACGCGGAGCCCCTGCAACTGGTGCACGACCACGTCACCGTGCCCCTGCACCACGGGGAGGAACTGCCCCCGGCGGCCACCGCGGCGGAGGCGGTCAGGACCTGGTGGCGGGGGCAGTGGCAGCAGGCGTTCACGCTGGAGGGCGCACCCCTGTGGCGCTGCCACGTCCACGACCATCACGACGGCACCTTCCAGCTGTCGCTCTCGGCCCACCACAGCATCCTCGACGGCTGGAGCTTCGCCCTCCTCGTCACCGAGCTGATCACCGCCTACGCCCGCGAACTGGACCCGGCCCCCGCACCAGCGGCCGCGCCCACCTTGCCGTATCACGCCTACGTCGCTCTCGAACGCGCCGACAGCCGGTCCGAAGCCGCCCGGGACCACTGGACCCGCGTCGTGCGCGACGCCCGTGCGACCCGGCTGCCCCCGCCCGACGCCGCCGACACCACCCCGGCCCTGGACCCCGACGAGCGGATGGGGCTCCCCGCTGACCTCGTCGACGCCGTACGCGCGGTGGGCGACCGCCTGGGCGTGCCCGTCAAGTCCGTGTACCTCGCAGCCCACCTGCGAGCACTGCGCGCGGCCACCGGCGACCCGCGGCCCGTCACAGGGGTCGTCACGGGTGGCCGTCCGGAGACCGCCGGAGGCGAACAGGCTCTGGGACTCTTCCTCAACAGCGTGCCGCTGCGCGCCGCACCACCCGGAGGCACCTGGGCGGACCTGATCCGGACCGTGTTCGCCGAGGAACGGGAGAGCGCCCCGTTCCGCCGCTTCCCGCTCGCGGACATCCAGGCCCTCGCGGGTGGCGCCCCGTTCTCCGTGCTCTTCAACTACACCGACTTCCGGCCCTTCGACACGCTCGCGGAGCTGCACGCCGTGCACGTCGTCGACTGGTGGTTCTGCGACCGCACCAGCTTCCCCGTCGTCGTCGAGGTGGGCCGGCAGCCGATGGACAAGAACTGGGAACTGACCGTCCGGGTCGACCGCACCCGCACCACCCCCGCTTTCGGTACCGCCCTCGCGGAGCACCTTCTCGACGCCCTGCGACGCATGTGTGAGGACCCCTTCGATGACTGCTGACCCCGCCCCGCCCTCCGCGCCCGGCGCTTCGGCGCCACCGGTGTCCCTGGCGCAGCGCGAACGGCTCACCCTGTGGGCATCAGGGCGGCCGAGCCAGGACCAGCCCACCTTCGCCTGGTCCTTCCCCGGCGCCGTCGACATACGGCGGGCCAGGGCCGCCTGGCACGCGGTCGTCGCCCGCTACGACACCCTGCGCAGCGTCTTCGAGGGCACGGGGGAGGGCACGTTCACCTGCCACCGCGACGACGCCGCCACCGTCACCGCACAGACCTTCGCCGTCACCTCGCCGGAGGACTTCTTCGGCGTGCTGTGTGCGCCCCTCGGCCTGATCGGCGGAGCGCTCGCCCGGCTGGTCGTCAGCCAGGGGGCGGACGAGACCCTGATCGGCCTGAGCATCGACCACCTCGTCATCGACGGCCACAGCTACCACCGTGTCGTAGCGGACTTCTTCGGCCTGCTGCGCGGTGAGGAACCCGCCGGACCGCCCCCCGCCCCCGCGGACGCCTTCTTCCACGAGGAACTGAAGGCGGCCGACTCCGCCGCCGCGGGCAAAGTCCTGGACTACTGGCGGCGCACCACCGGCGGCGCCGCCTACCCGCCGCTGCACCCGCACCTCGCCCGCCCGGCCGGCGCCGCGGTGGCACCCGAGACCGCCCACACCACGGTCGACTTCGACCCCGGCGCCCCGTACTCCCGCACCCCGCTGGGCCGTTCCGCCCGGGTCCTCGCCGCCGTCTCCACCGCCCTGCTGCGCGTGCTGGAACCAGCGGACCGCACGGCGCCCCTGCGCTTCCTGCTCCAGAGTTCCCGCCGATCCAGCCCCGAGAAGCTGAACATGGCCGGGTTCCTCTCCAACTGGCAGGTTGCCTCCTTCACGGTCGGCGACACCACCGACGACACCGTCCACGAGGTCACCCAGGCCGTCTTCCGGTCCCTGCGCGGCCACCCCCTGCATCACGCCGAGGTCGTCCGCCGTCTCGAACCCCAGTGGTACGGGGCGCGCTACCTGCCGAGCGAACCCCTGCCGCCCTACGCCCTGTTCAACTACCTGACGCAGCAAGAGCCGCCGCGGATCGGCGGCCGGCCGGGCAGGGCCCTGGAGATACCGCCGATGGGCGCCTACCGGCTGCACGGTGCCCTGCGCGTCTACGGCACCGAACGAGCCGACGGCAGGGGCGCCGCGGTGCGGCTGGTCGCGGACGCGAGCGTGTTCGGCGCGGGCCTCGCCGCGTCCGTGGCCGAGGCCATCGGGGCGGACTGCGGCCCCGGGAGCAGCACATGACCGGGCTGCGCAACCGGGCGGCGCGTGCCACGCAAGGGCTGCCGCGCGCCTTCTGGTTCCTGTGGGGCGCCACCCTGGTCAGCCAGCTCGGCTCCTTCGTCATCCTCTTCATGTCGATGTACCTGACGAAGGAACGCGGGTTCTCCGCCTCCTTCGCCGGTCTGGTCGTCGGCCTCGCCTTCGGCGGCGGCGGCATGTTCGGCACGCTCGCCGGCGGATTCGTCGCCGACTTCCTCGGCCGCAGGCGCACCCTGCTCAGCGGCAACCTCGCCACCGTGGTCCTCATGACCGGGCTGGGCTTCGCCCGGGACCGGGCGAGCATCCTGCTGCTCGCCGTCGGCGTGGGCATGGCCAGCAACATGATCCGGCCGGCGGTGAACGCGCTGATGATCGACCTCGTGGCCGAGGAACACCGGCCACGCGCCTTCTCCTTGCAGTTCTGGGCCGTGAACCTCGGCTTCTCGGTCGCCGGCGCACTGGCCGGGTTCGTCATCGACGTCGACTACACGCTGCTGTTCCTGCTCGACGCGGGGACGACATTGCTCGCGGCCGTGGTCGTCTTCCTGGCGGTGCCCGAACCCGCGCGCGAAACGGCCGGGCCGCCATCGGCCACGGCAGCCACGGGCCGCTCCGAGCGCGGCGGCGGTGTGGATGTCGTCCTGCGCGACCGCCCGTTCCTGGCGCTGGTGGGCCTGGCGGTGCTGTTCAGCGTGGTGTTCATGCAGCACATGTCGACACTGCCGCTCGCCGTGCAGGACGCCGGCCTGCCCCCTGCCGCATACGGCTGGCTCATCACCCTCAACGGCGTCGTCATCGTCCTCGGACAGCTCTTCGTGCCCCGCCTGGTGGACAAGCGGCGGCCCGAACGGGTCCTCGCCCTGGCCGCCGCGCTCATGGGCGGCGGGTTCGCCGTGATCGCGGTCGGGCAATCCGCGGCCTTCTTCGTCGTCTCGACGCTCGTGTGGACCACCGGTGAGATGCTCAACGCCGCCACCGGGCCCGCCCTTGCGGCCTCGCTCTCGCCCGACCACATGCGCGGCCGCTATCAGGCGTTCTTCACGGTGTCGTACAACGTGGCCGGCCTCATCGGCCCGTCCTTGGGCGGCTACGTCCTGCAGCACGCCGACCGCGGCCTGTGGCTGGGATGCCTGGGGCTCGGCGCACTGACCGCGCTGGGACACCTGGCGGCCGGCGCGGCCCGCAACCGAGGCGCCGCCCGACGCGACCAGGCCCCGCAGCCGTCCGTCACGGCGCCCTGAACGGCAGCGCGCCAACCGATCCGCGGAGCGTACGGACGCCCGCACACCAAGCCGTGGCCACCTGCACGCCGCGGCGCACGGAGGCAGATCGTGACCAACCCCTTCGAGGCCCCGGAGACCGCCTACCTGGTGCTCGCCGATGACCGGGGCCGGCTCTCCCTCTGGCCGGCCGGCACCGCGACTCCCGCCGGATGGACGGCTGTGCACGGCCCGGACGGCCGTCAGGGCTGCCTGGACCACGTCACCGAACGCGCGGACGACATCTGGCCGGCCGCCCCCGCCGCGCCCCACGACCCCTCGCCTGCCGAACTGTTCGAGACGTGGGTCGGACGCACCCCGGACGCGCTCGCCCTGATCTGCGGCACCACCCGGCTGACGTACGCGGAGCTGAACACACGCGCCGAGGCGCTGGCCCGCGTCCTCGCGGACCGGGGTATCGGAGCCGAGGACCGGGTGGCGCTGTTGTTGCCCCGTGCGGCGGACCTGCTCGTGGCCCTCCTCGCGGTCCTGAAGACCGGCGCGGCCTACGTGCCCGCCGACCCGGACCACCCGGCTCAGCGGCTCGCCCACGTCCTGTCCGACGCCGCGCCGAAGGCCCTGCTGACGGCGGCCGACCCGGACGCCCGGCGCCTCGCGGCCACGGTCGCCCCCGGCCTTCCGCTCATCCCGGTGCGGGACGGCCGGCCGTCGCCCGAGGCGCCCTTCCCATCGCCGCCCGAGGCACCTTTCCTGCTGTCGCCCGGGGAGCCGCAGGTCGCGCCGTCGTCCGCGGAGCCTTCCCGTGCGTCAGCGGCCGAGCAACCGGATCGGCCCGCCTATGTCCTGTACACCTCCGGGTCGACCGGCCGCCCCAAGGGTGTGGTCGTCCCCCGGTCCGCACTGGCCAACTTCCTCGCCGCCATGCGCGAGCTCTTTCCCCTGGCCCCCGGCGACCGCCTGGTCGCCGTCACCACGGTCGCCTTCGACATCGCCGCCCTGGAGCTGTACCTGCCGCTGGCCTGCGGCGCCACCGTGGTCCTTGCCGCACCCGAGGAGGTACGAGACCCCTGGGCCCTGGCCGGGCTGCTCACCCGGACCGGTGCCACCACTCTCCAGGCCACCCCCTCCCTGTGGCAGGCCCTGGTGGCCGAGGTGCCCGACGCCGTCCGCGGACTGGACATGCTCGTCGGTGGCGAAGCCCTTCCCGCAGCCCTCGCCGAGCGCATGCGTGCCCTCGGCCGCCGCGTGACGAACCTCTACGGCCCCACGGAGACGACGATCTGGTCCACGGCCCACACCGTCGACGGCACCACAGCCCCGGGCTCCATCGGGCGCCCCATCAGAAACACCCAGGTGTACGTCCTCGACGACGCACTCCGACCCGTGCCCGCCGGGACGGCCGGCGAACTCTACCTCGCCGGCGCCGGGCTCGCGCAGGGCTACCTAGGCCGGGCCGCCCTGACGGCCGAGCGCTTCGTGGCCGACCCCTTCGGACCCCCCGGAACCCGCATGTACCGCACCGGGGACCTGGTGCGCGCAGAGCCGGACGGCACCCTCACCTACCTCACACGCGTCGACTTCCAGGTCAAGGTCCGCGGCTTCCGCGTCGAACTCGCCGAGATCGAGAACGTCCTGGAGCAGCACGACAGCGTCGCCCGGGCAGCGGTCACCGTGAGCGAGGACCACCCCGGTGACACGCGCCTCGTCGGCCACGTCGTCCCCGTGCCGGGCCGCAGCGTCGACCCCTTGGCCCTGCGCGCGTTCGTGGCCCGCGCCCTGCCCGACTACATGGTCCCCTCCACCGTGACCGCCTACGATGACTTCCCGCTCACCCCCAACGGCAAGCTCGACCGCAAGGCGCTCGCCGGGTCACCCACCACCGCCGAACCCCTCCCCGGCGCGCAGGACGCGCTCCCGCACGACGAGAGTCTCCTCGGCGCGGTGGCCCGCGCCTGGCAACACGCCACCGGCAGCCCCGTACACCCCGGACGCACCTTCGCCGAACTCGGCGGCACCTCCCTGGGAGCCGCCCGTGCCGTGGCCCGGCTCCGCGAGCAGACCGGCCGCTCGGTCAGCGTCGAGGACGTCCTGCGCGCCGCGTCCGCCGGCGACCTGGCCGCGACCCTCGCCACCGCCCCGCCGCACCCCGACCCGGACGCCGACCGTGAGACGGGCCGGACCCGTGCCCCCCTCAGCGCCGGTCAACGGGCGATCCTCGCCCACGAGCAGCTCGCCGGGGACCCCCTGCTCTACACCGAGACCCACTGCCTGCAACTGACCGGGGACCTCGACGTCCAGCGCCTGGCCGACGCAGTGCGCAGCGCCGCGAGGCGGCACCCCGCGGTGGGCGCCGCCGTGGAGACCCGAGACGGAGAGCCCCACCTCGTCCTGGGACGCCACAGCATCGCCCTCACCGTGCGGAACCTGCCGGCACAACTGCCACCGGGCGCGGCCCTCACCCTGGCCCGGCAGGAAGCCGCCCGGCCCGTACAGGCCGACACCGGGCCCCTGCTGCGCGCGGTGCTGTTCAACGCGCCCGGCGCCGCACCGTCCGCCCTGCTCCTGGCCTGGCATCACCTGATCATGGACGGATGGGGCCTACGGCTCTTCCTCGACGACCTCTGCCGGTTCCACAACACGCCCGGCGCACCATCCGATCCCGGGCCCGTCACCCTCTGCGACATCAACACCTGGGCGCAAGGGGACGAGACCGACCGGAAACGGGAGCCAGACCTCGCCCGCGCGGTGGAGGACCTGACCCCGCTACTCGACACGGCGCTGGACAACCACACCGACAGCTTCGCCCAAGGGGACGTGCACACAGTCGAGTTCGAACTGACGGACGATCTCGCGCAGGCGGCGTCCACCGCCGCCGCACAGGCCGGGCACACCCCGTTCGTCCTCCTGTGCACCGCCTACCGCCGCGCCCTGGCCGCCGTGCTCGGACCCGACCGGACTTCGCTCGCCGTCGCCGTCGCGGGCCGCGACACACCCGAGTCGGAAAGCGTCGTGGGCTGCCTGCTGAACACCGTCCTGCTCGGTCCGCTCCGATCGACAACGACGACCGACCGGGCACTGCTGGACCAGGTACGCGACGAGTTCGACCGAGCCGTCAGGGGCCACGGTCACATTCCCTTCCCCCGGCTCCTCACCGCACTGCGCGCACGGCTGCCGCTGCCGCCGCACTTCCCCCCGCTGTATCTGAGCGTCGACGACGCCCCCACGGTCCACCTCGACGGCCTGGTGAGCCGCAGGGTTCCGGTGACCCCCGACCGAGCGAAGTACCCCGTCACCCTGTCCCTGCTGCACGGCGAAGGCCGGCTGTCGGGACGTCTTGAATGCCGCGCCGGCCTGCTCACTCCAAGCGACGCCGACCGCCTCCTCACCGGCTTCCGCTCAGCACTGTCCGACCTGGTGACCGCCAGCTCACCGCCCGACGGAGGGCGCCCGCACACCCCGCCTTGCCACGCCGCCGGTACCACGCCACGACCGACGGACAAGGCGGAACACGGGCGCCCCGTCACCGCTTAGAGACCGCCGGCCGGAGGGTGGCTACTCGTCGCGGCTCTCCGGGGTGAAGGCGTCGCGGCGAGCGAGGGCCACCGACACAGGCAGGTCCAGCCGCTCGGCCGCCCATCGCCTGACGCGCACCTCAGCTCGGGTCCGGGGCCGGAAGGACGGGAGCTCCGAGCAGCCGCAGCCGGGGCGGTGATCGTAGGTCAGCCCCTCCGCGAGCACGGCCGCGACGACGGACCACGCCTTCGTGTCGCGTCGCCGCCACCCCTCGCCCTGACCGTCGTCAACGCCAGAGCGGAACCCCGCCCCGTCGTGCCCGGGCGACGTCCCGTCCTGGTGGAGCTTCCTCCCGGCATGACCACTGGGATGCGCCGTCGGCCCGGGCCGACGCTGTGGCCGGCTCCGGGCCCGGTCGCGGGGGACCAGGAGCGCCGCGAGAAGGCGGCGGCGGAGCGCTGGTCCCCCGCATGCTGCGAACTGACTACCCGCTCAGTGCAATGGCGCCGTTCAGCCGGTGAAGGCGGCGGTGCCGTTGGGGACGCCGAGACCGGACGGGCCGTCGTAGCCGGTGGTGCCGGTGCACAGGTAGGAGCCGCCGCAGGTGCCGTTGGAGCCGCTGGTGACGTCGTACAGCGCCGCGGTGTGCGCGTAGGGGAAGGATGCCGGCGTGGAGCCGGAGGACGGGGCGCCGGCCAGCGCGTAGGTGGCCGCGATCAGGGGAGCCGAGGCGCTGGTGCCGCCGAAGACCATCCAGCCGGTGGCCGAGCGGTAGCTGTCGTAGACCGCGACGCCTGTGTTCGGGTCGGCGACCGCTGACACGTCCGCCACCGTGCGGCGGGCGCAGCCGGTGTCCTTCTGCCAACTGGGCTTGGCGTCGTACGCGGAGCAGCCGGAGCCGGCCCCGCTCCAGACGCTGTCGGTCCAGCCGCGCGCGTTGGAGGCGGTGGTCAGGGACGTACCGCCCACCGCTGTCACGTACTTGCTCGCGGCCGGGTACTCCACGCCGTAGCCGTTGTCGCCGGAGGAGACGGTGATGGCGACGCCCGGGTGGTTGAAGTACGAGGAGTCGTACGTCGCGTCGCTCGAGGACTCCGAGCCGCCGTAGCTGTTGGAGACGAACTTCGCACCCAGCCGCACCGCGGTGTTCACGGCCGTGCCCAGGTTGGTCATGCTGGCCGAACTGGCCTCGACCAGCATGATCTTGCAGTTCGGGCAGGCCGCGCTGACCATGTCGAGGTCGAGGGAGATCTCCTCGGCCCAGCCGGAGTCACCACGCGGGTAACTGGTGCTGCCGTTCTGGTCCACCTTCTTGAAACAGCCGTTGGCGGTGGTGCAGGCGGGCAGGCCGTACTGGGAGCGGTAGACGGCGAGGTCGGACTCGGCGTTCGGGTCGTCGTAGGCGTCGACGATGGCCACCGTCTGGCCCGAACCTGCGCTCGCCGACGGCAGGTTGTACGCCGCCTGCAACGAGGCGGGGCCGTACCCCGAGGGAGCGGCTGCCGCCGTCAGTGCGCTCTCGGCGTGTGCCGATTGCGGGGTGCCCGCGGTGACCTGCAGGGCGTTGCAGGCCATCTCGCCCTTCTTCGTCGGGGCGGCGCAGGCGTGGGCGACGGTGACGCCGTGGGACGGTGAGGCGGTGTTCTGGGCTGCCTGGCCGACGGGGGCGGCCAGGGCAAGAGCGGTCGTGGCCAGCGCGGCCACGGCAGTGAGGGAAACGGTTCTGCGCAACGTACGTCCTCCGCATGGTGGGTGAACCGGGAAGGGCTGTGGGGGGTGCGCGATGCGACCTCGACGCGGGGTGTGCGCCGGGGCCGCGCAGACCGTATGGATGTCGGGGCCACGACAACAAGACAGTCATTGAAACCGGAACGTTCCTTTGCCTTTCCTGAAGTGTTCATGTGCCGTTGCTGGGGGAGTCGTGGCCGAAATTCGGCCCGACCGTGACTTGACGGAACCGCGGACGGTGCTGCAACCAGGGTTCAGTGGTGTGCCGGTGCGGCCTCGGCGAGCACTCGGTGCCCACGGTTCGAGCGCGCGCTGAACGCCTGGGCCACGGCCGCCGTAGTCAGGAGGAGCCATTCCCGCAAACACTGCCCGCCGGAGGTGCCGTACCCGTGGCCGCCACGAGACCAGCCACCACCACCGGGATGGACGA
The DNA here is from genome assembly GCF_055583185.1 of Streptomyces sp. NPDC104814. NCBI lineage: Bacteria > Bacillati > Actinomycetota > Actinomycetes > Kitasatosporales > Streptomycetaceae > Streptomyces > Streptomyces sp. NPDC104814. Next base: position 1,896,357 of record NZ_JBVJOL010000001.1, read on the forward strand.
TCAGCACGCGATGCCACGGGCTCCAGATGACCGGGGTCGGCCGGCGGAGACCGCAAACGGGCGTGCCGGTGCGGAACGGGTGGAACGCGCGGCCGGTGACGGTCGGCACCTGAACTCCTCCGTCGCGCTGGTCACGGTCCTGCTCCTGATCGTGATGGTGCAGGGCCCGATGCGCAGGGCCCTGGCCGCTCCGGTGATGCAGAGCTGGATGACGGTGTTCGTGGCGGTGGTCCTCCAGGCCCTGCCCTTCCTGGTGTTGGGGGTCCTGCTGTCCGCGGCGCTCGCCGTCTTCGTCCCTCCCTCGTTCTTCGCCCGGGCACTGCCCGGCCGCCCGGGGCTGGCCGTGCCGGTCGCGGGCTTGGCGGGCGCGGTGCTGCCGGGCTGCGAGTGTGCGTCGGTCCCGGTGGCGGGTGCGCTGGTGCGTCGTGGGGTGACGCCCGGCGCGGCCATCGCGTTCCTCTTGTCCGCCCCGGCGATCAACCCGGTTGTGCTGACGGCGACGGCGGTGGCTTTCCCGCGCCATCCGGACATGGTGCTGGGGCGTTTCGCGGCCAGCCTGCTCGTCGCGTGCGCCATGGGCTGGCTGTGGCAGCGGCTCGGCCGCACGGAGTGGCTGCGTCCGCCGGCCCGTGCGAGCCACGAAGGGCAGAGCAAGGGGGAGGCGTTCTGGGACTCGGTCCGGCACGATGTGATGCACGCGGGCGGCTTCCTGGTCCTGGGGGCGATGGCGGCCGCGACGCTCAAGGCGGCGGCCCCGGACGGCTGGCTGCGCACAGCGGCGGGCAACCCTCTTGCTGCCGTGACCGCGTTGGCGGTTCTGGCCGTGCTGCTGTCGATCTGCTCGGAAGCGGACGCGTTCGTGGCGGCGTCCCTCACGCAGTTCTCGCTGACGGCGAAGCTCGTGTTCCTGGTGGTCGGCCCGATGATCGACCTGAAGCTGTTCGCCATGCAGGCGGGTACCTTCGGCCGCGGTTTCGCGTTCCGCTTCGCCCCGGCCACATTCCTGCTGGCGGTCGTGGTGGCGGTGCTGACAGGGGCGGTGCTCTGGTGAACCGGCAGGCCCAGGCGGTGGTCATGTTCCTGGTCGGCGCGGTAACCCTGCATGCCGGGATCACGGACCTGTATCTGCGATACGTGAAGGCAGGGTTTCGGCCGCTGCTGCTGGCGGCGGGGGCCGTGCTCATGGCGGGCGCCCTGGCAGTGGTGTGGTACGACGTCAAGAGCCGGCGGAGACGCATCCAGCAGCACGGACTCGAAGACGCGCAGTCCCACCGGACTCATGAGCAAGGCTCAGACGTCGGTGATGAACATGACCACCGTATGGACGACCATCACGGACACCGAGAACCACGCGTCTCGTGGCTCCTCCTGATCCCTCTCCTGGCCCTGATCCTGGTGGCGCCGCCGGCACTCGGCTCCTTCAGCGCGATGCGTGCCGGTACGGCGCTGCAGCAGCCGTACGGCTACTCGAAACTTCCGGACTCGGATCCCGTGCCGATCAGCCTGGTCGACTACGCGGGCCGCGCGGTGTACGACCACGGCCGGTCACTGGGCAGACGAACCGTGCAGATCACGGGATTCGTCGCCCTGGACGCCGAGGGCACACCGTTCCTGGTCCGCATGTCCCTGAACTGCTGCGCCGCGGACGCACAGCCCGTGAAGCTCGCCCTGACGGGCAACGTCCCGCCGGTCCTGCAACCGGACACCTGGCTGCGGGTGAGGGGCACGTACACCCCGAAGCAGACCAGGGACCCGGTCAACAACCGCCCGATCCCGTATGTGCGGGTCACGGAGGCGGTGCCGGTACCGACACCGCGCGATCCGTACGACGAGAGCTGGAACCAGTAAAAGGCCGAACACGCGCGGCCGTTCTGGACGTTCCCCCTTCCCTCAGAGAGCGCATTCCGCGGCGGTCCGCGCGTCCTTGCTCACTAACTGCTCTTCGTCACGCCAGGCAGTTCACCGGCGTGGGCCATCTCGCGCATCCGGATGCGGGACAGGCCGAAGGTGCGCAGGTGGCCGCGGGGGCGTCCGTCCACGGCGTCGCGATTGCGGACGCGGGTGGCGCTGGCGTCACGGGGCTGCCGACGCAACTCCCGCTGGGCAGCGCCCCGTTCGTCCTCGGAGCTGCGAGGTGAGGAGATGATCGCCTTCAGTGCGGCTCGACGCGCGGCATAGCGTGCTACGACGAGCCGCCGCTGCGCGTTCTTCGCGATCTTGCTCTTCTTCGCCATCAGACCTTCCCTCCCTGGGCGCGGATGCGGGCCACCGCGGCCTCGATGCCGATCGCGTCGACGGTCTTGACGCCCTTGGCGGACAGGGTGAGCCGGACGTGCCGGCCTTCGCTCGGCAGCCAGTAGCGCTTGCGCTGGATGTTCGGGTCGAAGCGGCGCTTGCTGCGCCGGTGTGAGTGGGAGATGTGGTGGCCGAAGCCGGGCTGCCGGCCGGTGAGTTGGCAGTGGGCGGACATGGGTTCCTCCTCGGTGGGTCGATGACGCCAGCACACTAGCAGCTAAATGAAAACGAAAACCAGAATCATGTATGGTGCTGTGCATGGCCCGAAACGAAGTCCGCCCGATCATCAAGCTGAGGTCCACCGCCGGCACCGGCTACACCTACGTGACCCGCAAGAACCGCCGTAACGACCCCGACCGGCTGACGCTGCGCAAGTACGACCCGATCGCCGGCCGCCACGTCGACTTCCGTGAGGAGCGCTGAGAGCCGTGAAGCCCGGAATCCACCCCGAGTACCGCCCGGTCGTCTTCCGTGACCGGGCCGCCGACTTCGCCTTCCTCACCCGCTCGACGGCCACCAGTGACAGGACCGTCGAGTGGGAGGACGGCAACACGTACCCGGTCATCGACGTCGAGATCTCCTCGGCGAGCCACCCCTTCTACACCGGCACCCAGCGCGTCCTGGACACCGCGGGACGGGTCGAGCGCTTCGACCGGCGCTACGGCCGCGGACGAGGTGAACGATGAACGGGCTGCCCGTCGCGATCGTCGGCGGGCTGCACGCCGACGCCCGTAGCGCCGCCGTCGAGGAGATCCTGCGCACCGTCCCCGGCTCCATCGCGCTGCACCACGACCTGACGTCCGCCGCCGACCGTGCGGTGCACCGCACGGTCCGCGACGCCGAAGGTCTGGTGAGCAGCGGCGACGCGTCCCTGGTGAACGACTGCGCGTGCTGCGCCCTGCGTGAGGACCTGGTTCCCGAACTGCTGCGGCTCGCGCACGAGGGCAGGTACCGGCTGGCGGTCGTGGAACTGTGGGACTCGGTCGAGCCTCAGGCGATGGCCGCGGTGATCGCGGCCGCGGGCGTCCCGCTGTCTCTGACCGGCGTCGCCACCGCGGTCGACCCGGCCCTCGTCCTGCCGTACCTCTGCAACGGTGACGACCTGGCCGATGTGGGCCCCGCCGCAGCGCCGACCGACCAGCGCACCGTCGCCGACACCTTCGCCCGGCAGTTGGAACACCCGACGGTGATCGCCGTCGTCGACAACGGCGCGTCAGCGGAGAGCGCCGACGACACCGACCATGCTCTGCTCGCCCAGCTCACACCGGGTGCGCGAAAGCTTCGCCTGGACGGTGGCTCCCTGGGGCCCGCTCTGCTGGCAGGCTTCGACGTGGCGGCGGCCGCCGCCCGCCTGCACCCAGCCTGCGCGCTGCTGCCGCAGGAGTGCGACGAACACGGCGTGACCACCCTCGTCTGGCGGCGCACCCGGCCCTTCCATCCGCAGCGTCTGTACGCCGCTCTGGAGGACCTGACCTGTGCCGCCGCGCGCAGCCGTGGTCGTTTCTGGCTGGCCGACCGCCCCGACACCCTGCTGTCCTGGGACGCGGCGGGAGGCGCCCTGTGTGTGGAGTCGGCGGGTCCCTGGCTGGCCGCTCTGCCCGACGCCGCGTGGGAGATGGTGCCTGCCGAACGGCGGCTCGCCGCTTCCCTGGACTGGCACCCCGAGCACGGTGACCGCTGCCAGTACCTCACCTTCACCTCGCCCGGCCTGGACCGCGACGGACTGCTCTCCCTGCTCGACGCGTGCCTCCTCACCGACGACGAGTACCGGGCGGGCAGAGAAGGCTGGCAACAGCTCCCGCACGTCTTCGACGACCTGCTCGACCCGGTAACCTGACCGAGAGGACCGACCACCATGCCCCGACGTACGAGCAACGGGCGGCAGACCGCCAAGCGGCAGCGGGCCAACCCGCTGGACGCCGCCGGCATCACCTATGTCGACTACAAGGACACCGACCTGCTGCGGAAGTTCATCTCCGACCGCGGGAAGATCCGCAGCCGCAGGGTGACCCACGTGACCCGTCAGCAGCAGCGCCAGGTAGGACAGGCCGTCAAGAACGCACGGGACATGGCGCTCCTGCCCTACGGCACCCGGTAGCGGGCACGGCCAACGGATCGCCCCGGCGCGGGGCTGATCGAGTCGGCTCTCAGAGATCGAGGTAGTCACCCAGGTCGGCGTAGTCGACCTGCCACAGGCCAGGGGAGCCCGTCGGGTACTGGGAGCGGAACCCGAGCAGGCGCTGGACACGCGGCGAGAGCGTCCTGGCGACCTCCATGTCGACCAGGAAGGGATACGCCTCCTCGCCGGTGAGGAAGCCCGGATTGAGGGCGAAGGCCACAGCCCGCCGGTACTCGTCGCCGGTCTGGTTCGCGCCACCACCGTGCGCGGTCTTGCCGCTGAACAGAAGGGCGTCTCCGGCGTTCATGAGCGCGGGAACCGTCTGCTCAGGAGTCCCGCGATCCTCGAAGTCGCTCCAGTGGTTGCTTCCCGGGATGACACGGGTGGCGCCGTTCTCCTCCGTGAAGTCGGTGAGGGCGATGAGGAAGTTGAGGGTGACTTCCGGGCCGTCGGGCCCCATCCCGATGAACGGGAACCAGTTCTCCAGGTCCCGGTGCAGCATCTGCGCCTGGCTGTGGGGGCCGATCTCGATCACCTGCGCGGTGGTCATCCAGTACGTGCCCGACTCCGGGAGGAAGATCTGGTCACAGATCTCGTGGACCAGTGAGTGTTCGAGGATCTCGTTGCGGAACGTGGGGCTGTGCGTGACCAGGTTCGTGAGTCGCTTGGTGTTGCTGCCGTGGAACGCGGCCACCAAGTCGTTCTCGTGGGTCGAGCCCGGGCGAAGTGCCTGCAACGGGGGCTCGATCTCGGCGTTGAAGCGGTTCATCTGCTCCGTCGTCAGGAAGTTCTTGACGATGAGCCCTCCGTCGCGGGTCAGGAGCTTGAGTATCTCGCCCGTCGGCGTGTCAGACGCCACCGACGACAGGGTCTGGGGCTGCTTCTGTGCTGTCATGTGAATGCTCTCCCTCGCGCGTTGCTTCCTGGCCGTTCCTGTAGCTGGTGCCAGTCACTCTCGCCAGCCACGCCCGCTGTCGAGAACGACAGCGGGCACCTGGCTTGCGTGGGCTTGGTGCAGGATGCACCGGTCGGTCGCACCCCCGCTCTCGTACTCCGGTCACGTCGTCCGCTCCCACGGTCGCGCGCTGCCGAGCCATCCGAGGAGGAAGGCCGCGGGGACCGAGACCAGCCCGGGGGTGTGGAGCGGGAACAGGTCGAAGTCCTGATCCGGCATCAGCGCGTAAGCCGTCCCGGACACGACGGGGGAGGCCAGGGTCAGGAGTATGCAGAGGGACAGCCCTCCGTAGACGAGCCACAGCAGCCCTCGGCGGTTGAAGCCGGCCCAGAGGAAGGAGTAGACGAGCGCGGGGAACACGCAGGAGGCCGCGAGGCTCAGTGAGAAGGCGAGGAGGAATTCGATGGGGTAGCGGTGCAGGGCGGTGGTGAGGAGAAGGCTCACCGCGCAGAGCGCGACAACGGACAGTCGCATGACGGCCGGCTCTCCGATGGAGTTCCTGACACGGCCCTTTCGCCCGAGCAGGTCGCGGGTCACGGAGACGGCGGCGGCGAAGGTCACGCTCGCCACGGCCGTGAGGACGGCGAGGAAGGCGACACAGGCCACGAGGGTGATGAGCACGACTCGGCCGGTGGAGTGGCGGGGGAGGACCTCCGACGCCAGGAGGATCGGGGATCCCTGTCCCTTCGCATCGACCGCCCCGATCTGTCCGCTGCCCACCACCGCGGCCGCGGCGAAGCCGGTCGTGATCAGGAGCAGGTAGAAAAGGCCGGTCAGGCCCACGGCGACGCTCAGTGATCGCCGAGCGGCGGGCACGTCCCGGCTGGCGCTGACGCGCAGGAGCAGATGGGGCATCATCGCGGTGCCGAGGATGACGACGATGTGGTCGCTGATCGTGCCGAGCGGCCCGAAGCCGGCGGTGTGCGCCCACAGCCCGGGGCTGAGGTAGTCGTCCGGCGACATGCTCTTGTCCATGGCGGCCGACAGCAAGGATTCAGGGCTCCAGTCGAACAGGCGGAGCGCCAGCAGGGTGACGGCGGCGAGCGTCGCCAGGGCTACGGGCACCTTGGCGACCTGTACGAAACTCGTGCCGCGCAGATCGGCCACCGCCGCGAAGCAGGTGATGAGGAATCCCATCAGCACCGTGCACACCACCCGGGCCGTCTCGGTCGGCACGCCGATCAGAAGGGCGGCGGTGATGCCGCCGGCGCGCAGCTGAACCATGAGCAGGGGTACGGCGATGCACAACGTCACCACCGCACCGGCGATCCGCGTTCCCGGTCCCTCAGCACGCAGCGAGAACAGGTCGCCGAGTGTGTAGCGGCGGGTCGCGCGAATCCTGGAGGCGAGGAGGAGGAAGACACCGAGTGCGAGGGCACTGTCGACGGCGGTCGAGACTCCGTCGTAGCCGAAGAGGGCGATCGCTCCCGGCAGCGAGACCAGAATGACGACGGTGATCTGTTCTCCCGCCATCGCGACGCCGTTGAAGACGGGCCGGAAGGAGCGGTCGGCGACGTAGAGGCGCTCCGGGTCGTCGTCCTGACTGGCGAGGGTGAAGACCCACAGGAGGCACAGGCCGATGAAGACGAGGAAGGCGATGACGACCGCGCTCCTCGCGGCGGAGCCGATGAGGTCGGGCGAGCTGAAGCTCAGGACGGAAACCGTCACCACTCGCCCCCGGCCGGACGAGAGACAGCGGTCGTCGCCGACGCCGGTTCGCCGGCGGACGTGGCCCGGTGCTCGTACCACCACGTCCCGCCGACGAGGACGACGAGCTGCGTGAGCGCCCACGCCATGCCGAGGGTGAGACGTCCGTACACGGAGATCTCTCCGAGGGCCCTGGAGCAGGAGAGCAGGACACCGATGGCGAGCGGCAGGGCGTTGACCATGACCAGCACCCGTGTGTCACGGGGAGAGTGCCGGGAGGAAGCGGAGGGCACGGGACCTCTCTCTGAGGAAGAAAAGAAGGACGGACACGGCGCGAGGGGGCGCGGGGCCGAGGTGGGTGAACAGCCCCCGTGCCGGGACGCGTCGGGGTGTCAGCGGCGAGTGGTCGCCGTCAGGCCGGCGTATCGCCCGGCCCGTTCCAGCAGTCGGGGGACACCCGTTTCGAGCGACGGCCCGAAGGTCGTGTCGTGGGGACGCTCCCCACGCTGCCAGCGGGTGTAGATGGCCTCGCAGAAGATCGCTGCCTTCCACAGGGCGAGGGTCTGGTACCAGGGCAGCGGGGTCAGATCGAGACCCGTGCGGGACTGATAGCGCTCTGCCAGCCGGCGCTGGGGGAGGTAGCCGGGTGACCGGGTCACCCGGGTGAGCTCGAGCGGGGTGGCCGGGCTGCCGGCCTCGGAGTAGGTGGCGGTGAGGTATCCCAGGTCCGCGAGCGGGTCACCCAGCGTGGCCATCTCCCAGTCCAGGATCGCGAGGACCCTGGCCGGCGCCTGGGGAGCGAACATGAGGTTGCCCATGCGGTAGTCACCGTGCACCACCGAGGCCGCCTGGCTCATCGGCAGGTTGCGGCCGAGCCAGTCCCCGATGCGCTCCACCGCAGGGAGGCTGCGTGTGGTGTTGACCTCCCACAACCCGCGGAACCTGTCGACCTGGCGCCGGAGATACCCCTCGGGGTAGCCCAGGGAGGCGAGTTCCCCTCCCGTCACGTCGATGCCGTGCAGGGCGACGAGGGTGTCGACGACCGCCTCGCTGGTGGCCCGGCGCTGTTCGGCGGAGGAGAGGTGGGGCGGGATCGTGTCGGTGATGACGATCCCGTCGAGCCGGGACATGAGGTAGAACGGCACGCCCAGCAGCGACTCGTCCTCGCAGACGGCGACGATCTGCGGTACCGGTACCCCGTGCTCGCCGAGGATCTTCTGGATGCGGGCCTCGCGCACCATGTCGTGCGTCGACCTGGGCAGGGGCGGGCGCGGTCCACGGCGTAGTACGACGCAGTCGCCACCGCGCTGGATCAGATAGGTGATGTTGGAGTGGCCGTCTCCGATGCGCTGCCACGCGAGCGGGCCGCTGCCGATGCCGTGTGCGTCGAGGAAGCCGGTGACCGCGTCGAGGACCAGGAGAGGAGGGCTGTCGAGGTGACGGGCCCTCTCCCAGCTCGCGACGACTTCCACGCCGTCGGGGACGGTGTGCATCACGCGTCTCCCTCCCGGCCGACGACGGCATCGCCCCGGTACCGCTCTCCGTCCCGGACGGCGGCGTGGCGGCCGGCCGAGGCGCGCCGGGCGATGGCCCACCTGTGGGTTTCGTTGGAGCCGTCGTAGATGCGGAACGGACGGACCTCGCTCAGGTACTGCGCCAGCGGCAGCCCGTCGGAGACGCCGTCCCCGCCACAGATCTGGATGGCGCGGTCGATGACCCGGAAGATCGCCTCCGAGCAGTGCACCTTCGCGACCGAGGACATCGCCGACCCCGCCTTCGGGTCGCTTTGCAGCAGTGCCGCGGTTTTGGTGATGATCGCGTCGGACGTCTCGATGTCGATCACGGACTCGGAGATCAGGTGCTGCGCCAGGCCCAGCGAGTCGATCGGACCGCCGAACAGCTCTCTCTTGCCGGCCCGGTCCAGCGCGATGTCGTGCGCCCGCCGTGCCAGCCCCAGCCACCGCATACAGTGTGTGAGACGCGCGGGGCCCAGTCGTACCTGCGCGTACCGGAATCCGAGCCCCACCTCGCCGAGCACCGCGTCGTCGGCGACGAAGCAGTCCTCGAGGTACACGTGCGGGTGACCGCCGTCGATGGAGCGGTCGACGGTGTGGATCGCCTCGCCGAGGCGGATCCCCGGGTTCGTCATGTCGACGAGGAACATGGTGGCCCCCTCGGGGGAGCCGCCGACGGCCGGGGTCCGCGCCATCACGATGCAGAATCCGGCACCGACAGCGCCGCTGGTGAACCGCTTGTGGCCGTCGATGATCCAGCCGCCGTCGGCGCGCACGGCCGTGGTCCGCAGCGCCGCCGGGTCGGATCCCGCTCCGGGGTGGGGCTCGGTCATGCCGAAGCAGGACCGGACGTCCCCCGCCGCCAGAGGCGCGAGATAGCGCTTCTTCTGCTCCTCGGTGGCTATGAGGTTGAGCATGTGCATGTTCCCCTCGTCGGGTGCCATGCAGTTGAGGGCAGCGGGACCGATCGGCGAGTAGCCGGCCTCTTGCAGAATCGGTGACCAGTGCTCGATGGGCAGGCCTTGGCCGCTGTACTCCGTCGGCACGAGCGGCGCGAAGACACCGGCGTCCTTCGCCGCGGCCTGCAGCCGGTCACGGGTGGGCTGGTCGAGACGTCCGCCCGGAGCGGGCTCCGAGTCGATGACGACCTCGCGGATGAACCGGCGCGTGCGCTCACGCAACTCCGCTATGTCCGGCGGAAGGTGAGGGAAAGTCATGGAAGTCCTTCGTCTGATGGGCGCGGTCGTTACGCGGTGCCGCCGGCGACCCTGAGGCCGCCGCCGGCGACCCTGAGGCCGCCGTCGACGACCTCGATGTCGCCCGTGAGGTGCTGGAGGTCGACGTCCTCGCCACCCTCGCCTGGGTGCAGGACGCGGTGACCTCGAGCGGTCCGGCCTCGCGCGCGGTGATGCGCACGCGCGCCCCTTCGGCGACGAGGCGCTCGGCGACGGCGAGGCCGATACCCCGGCTCGCTCCGGTCACGACGGCGGTGCGGCCCGAAAAACGGCCCTGGTCGGTTTGGTTCTCGCTCAACGATCAGTCCTTCGAGGGTGATACCGGCCCGGTGCCGCCCACGCCGCGGAGCTCGGCACGCCGGATCTTGCCGCTCTGCGTCTTGGGCAGGTCGGCGAGGAAATGGATCTCGCGGGGGCACTTGTAGGCGGCCAGCCGCTCACGCACGAAGGCGATCAGCTCCTGCGCCGTGGCGGTCAGACCCGCCTTGAGCGAGACGTAGGCGACGACGGTCTCGCCGCGGTACGCGTCGGGTTGCCCGACGACCGCTGCTTCCAATACGGACGGGTGCTCGTACAGCGCGTCCTCGACCTCGCGGGGCCAGACCTTGTAACCGGACACGTTGATCTGGTCCTTGAGCCGGTCCACCAGGTAGACCCAGCCCTGCTCGTCGATGACGGCGACGTCACCGGTACGCAGCCGGCCCTCCGGCATCGTCCGGCGGGTGGCCTCGGGCTTGCCCCAGTACCCGGGCACCACCTGCGGCCCGCTCAACTCCAGTTCGCCCTGCTCCCCGCTCGGCAGCCGGTTGCCGTGCAGATCCACGACGCGCGCGGTGACGTGCGGCAGGGGCCTGCCGATGGACAGCGTCCCGCTCGGCGGATGCACGGGCGCCCTGTCCCCCGGAGGCACGGCGATGACGGCGGACGTCGTCTCCGTCATCCCGTAACCGTTGTGGAGGTAGACGCCGAACCGCTCCTGAAACCGCTCGACGGTCGCCGGCGGGATCGGAGCGCCCCCGGAGTACAGGGCCTTCACCGACGCGAAGTGCTCCGGTCCGGCCTGCGGCAGCTCGTAGATCGCGTTGTACGCCGTGATGGAGCCGATCGTGCAGGTCACCCCGTGCTCGGCGAAGGCCTCCAGTACGACCTCGGGGTGGAACCGGCCCGTGAGGACGAGCGTGGTGTCGGTGAGCAGGGAGATCGTCGCGTTGACCACCGCGCCGGTGATGTGGAACAGCGGGGCGATGGCGAACACGACGTCCCCGTCGCTCAGACCGGTCCAGGACGCGTAGGTCGACACCACGCTCAGCACGTTGCCGTGGGTGTTCATGGCACCCTTCGGCGGTCCCGTCGTGCCGGAGGTGTAGGTCAGGAACGCGACGTCGTCGCAGGTGAGTTGTACGGGTGAAGGGCTGCGGCCCGTGAACTCGCGGATCAGACCCACCAAGTCGCCGTCCGGAGCCGGGGCGTGGCGTTGCGTCGTGGCGAAGACCCGCGGATCGTTGCGGGACTGGTAGTCCAGTGCCGACGTGCTGACCAGCCAGCGGACCGTGCTCCCCGCCAGCGTGCCGAGCGTCTCGTGGACGTCCGCGTCCGCACAGACGACCCCGACCGCCCCGGAGTCGTCGATGATCCGGCGGAGCTCCTGGCGCCGGTACATCGGGTTGAGCCCCAGTGCCGTGGCCCCCAGCTTCCACAGGGCCAGCAGCACCAGCGGGTACTGCGGGATGTTCTGCAGGTACACGCCGACGTGGTCACCCCGGCCGGTTCCGCGGGCCTCGAACGCGGCAGCCAGGGCGTCCGACGCCGCGTCCACCTCCCGCGCGGACAGAGCGCCGTCGAAGAAGCGGAGCGCTGTGCCCTCCGGGTTCTTCGCCACGCGTGCCTTCCAGGCGGCCACGAGCGAGTCGGGAACCGCATCCGTCCCCGCCCCGAGCCCGTCGGGGAACGTGTCCCTCTGCCGGCCCTCATGCACTGTCATCTGCCGTCCTTCCCACCCATGTCCCTGCGCTTGCCGTGCCGGTCATGCGAGTTCACGCTTGAGGATCTTTCCGGTGGACGTCATCGGCAGGGTCTCGACGATCTCCATGACGCGCGGGTACTTGTAGCCGGCCATCTGCTCCTTGCCCCACGCGATCAGCTCATCGGGACTGGCCTCGGCGCCGCGGTCGAGGATGACGAACGCCTTGATCTCCTCGCCGTGGCTCTCGTGCGGCACGCCGACGACCGCGGCCAGGCTGACCGCCGGGTGCGTCATCAGGACCTCCTCGATCTCGCGCGGGTACACGTTGAAGCCGCCACGGATGATCAGGTCCTTCGCCCGGTCGACGATGTAGTAGAAGCCGTCCTTGTCCCTGCGGGCCAGGTCACCGGTGCGGAACCAGCCGTCCCTGATCGCTTCGGCTGTGGCCTCGGGGCGGCCGTGGTATCCCTTCATCACGTTGTGGCCCTTGACCGCGATCTCCCCGATGGCGCTGCCGGTGCCGTCGTCCTCGACCTCGGACCAGTCGGAGTTGACGAGCTTGAGCTCCACGCCCCAGACCGGCACGCCGATGGAGCCGGGCCGCGGCTCTCGCGCCGGATCGCTGAAGGTCACCACCGGCGAGGTCTCGGAGAGGCCGTAGCCCTCCAGGACCTGGACGCCCAGCCGCTCCCGGACCTGCTTGATGATCTCGGCAGGGAGCGAGGCACCGCCGGAGACGCCGACGCGCAAGTTCCTTGCGATCCTCTCGACGTCCACGTTGTCGGTGAGCGCCTGCAGCAGGCCCCACCACATGGTGGGGACGCCCGCGAAGAAGGTGATGTCCTCCTGCTGCATCAGGGACACGGCCTGCCGGGCGTCGAAGCGTGGCAGCAGCACCAGCGTGCTCGCCGTCGAGAAGCCGGCGTTCATCTGCACGGTCGCGCCGAAGGAGTGGAACAGCGGCAGCGCGAGCAGGTGGGTGTCGGAGGCCGGTTGGTTGTCCAACAGCCGGTTGCAGGCGAGGGCGTTGAGAACGAGGTTGGCGTGGGTGAGTTCGGCGCCCTTCGCCTGTCCTGTCGTACCACTCGTGTAGAGCAGCACCGCCGGGTCGTCCCCGGTGGTCCCGATGCTGTCGAACGTCGTCGGCGTGCCCTGCAGCGCGGCGCCCAGGGTCTCGGCGCCCTCGATCGGGCTTTCCGCCTCGGGGTCGGCGGTGATGAGGAAGAAGTGCTCGCAGCCCGCGGTGTCGGTGAACCCGGCGTGTCCCTCCGCACCCATCGGCAGACCCGCGTCTCCCTCGAAGCAGAAGTACGCCTTCGCCTCCGAGTCGGCCAGGTGGTAGGCGATCTCGCGGCCCTTGAGCAGGATGTTGAGCGGGACGACGACGGCGCCGGCCTTGAGGATCCCGTAGTAGACGATCGGGAAGTAGGGCACGTTCGGGCAACTGAGCGCGACCTTGTCACCGGGCCAGATGCCGCGGTCGACCAGGAGGTTGGCGATCCGGTTGGCGGCGGCGTCGACCTGGGCGTAGGTGAGACGCGTCGGGCCGAGGACGACTGCGTCCCGGTTCGGGTACGCGCGGGCGGAGTCCTCGAGCAGGACCGAGAGGTTCAGCATGGTGTCTTCCGGGAAATTGGACCGGGCCAGGCCGCGGGGAATGGGACACACGGCCTGGCCCTGAGCGGGTGGGGTGCACACGTGGCTTGATGCGGACGTCACAACTTCCGCAGAAGCTGGTCGAGGGCGTCAGCCGTCGCCTCGATGTCGGCAGTGGTATGTGCCGTGCTGATGAAGACCTTGCCGGACGGCATGAAGAGGAAGCCCTGACGCAGCATCCCTTCGAGGATCGCGGTCCAGAGCCCGCTGGTTCCGTGGAGCCCGGTGGCCCCACCGGCGGGGACGTACTGGAGGAGCGATCCGACCCGGTTGAAGCGGCCGAACTCGGGAGATGAACCGAGGACACCACCGACGAGGGCCTCGAACTGGGACGAGGTCCGTTCGAGCGACTCGTAGACCGCAGGATCGGCCAGGACGCGCATCGTCGCCTCGACGGCTGCCAGTGCGACCGGATTGGCGTTGAAGGTTCCGGCATGAACGACGCCGGACGTCACCTGATCCACCAGCTCCGCTCGGCCGACGACGGCGCTTTGGGTGAAACCGCCGGCCATCGCCTTCCCGAAGACGGACAGGTCGGGCAGCACGCCGTACTTCTCGGCCGCCCCGCCCCGGGCTATCCGGAACCCGGCGATCACCTCGTCGAAGATGAGCACGACGCCGTGCCGGTCACAGAGGGTTCGCAGCGTCGACAGGAAGTGCGGTGAGGGTGCTTCGACGCCGGCGTTGCTCATCACCGGGTCGACGAGCACGGCCGCGATGTCGCGCTCGACCGACTCGCCCAGCAGGCGCTCCGCCAGCTGTACGTCGTTGAAGCGCGCCACGACCAGGTCGTCCAGCACGCTGGCCGACTGCCCCGGCCCACCGGGGGCTGCGGGGCGATCGCAGTCGTCCTCGGACATCCCGGCATACACGGTGTCATGCCAGCCGTGGTAGCTCTTGGCGAACTTGAGGACGCGGCGTCGCCCGGTGGCGGCTCGCGCGAGGCGCAGCGCGACCTGCACCGCTTCGGTCCCCGTGTTGCTCCACAGCAGTCGCTCGCCGTGCGGCACGGCTTCGAGGACCGCTTCCGCCGCGCGATACTCGAGCGGGTGGCCGGTGCCGACGACCTGCATCTTCCTCGCGACCTCGGACACCGCGGACAGCACGCGCGGGTCACCGTGACCGAGGACGAGCGGGCCCCAGGCCATCACGTAGTCGATGTACCGGTCGCCGTCCAGGTCCCAGACGTACGCGCCCTGCGCCTCTTGCACGAAGAGCGGATGGGGAGGCATCGCGGCGCGCAGGCCCGACCCCACACCCCCGCCGACGCTGCGTCGAGCTCGCTCGAACGCCAAGCGTGATGATTCCAGGGCCATGCGATTGCCCCTGCCTTTCAGTACCTGATCACCGAGCGGATGCCGATGCCGCGCTGCATCTCGTCGAACGCCTCGTTGATGTCCTTCAGATCGATCACACGCGTCACAAGGGAGTCGAGATCGATGCGGTTGTTCATGTAGTGGTCGATCAGCATGGGGAAGTCGACATCCGGCTTGCTGGAGCCGTAGTTGGAGCCGATGAGCGACAGCTCCTGATCGGACATGACGAACGGGTCGATGGAGATCCTCATGCCGTCCGCCACCTGCCCGGCGACCACCGCCGTGCCGCCTCGGGCCAGGACCTCGTAGGCCGACTCGATGGTGCGTGGTAGCCCGATGGCCTCGATGGCGATCTCCACACCGCGTCCGTCGGTGAGCTCGTGCACTCTCTCGGCGAAATTTTCGCGGCCGTTGTTGATCAGATCTGTCGCACCGAAGACGCGTGCCTGCTCGAGCTTCTCCTCGGAGATGTCCGCGGCGATGATCCTCCGCGCGCCGGCGAGCCGAGCACCCTGAATCGCGTTCAGGCCGACGCCGCCGCAGCCGAGGACCAGCACGGTGTCGCTCGGACGCACCTTGGCCGTGTTGACGGCCGCGCCGACGCCTGTCGTGACGGCGCATCCGACCAGAGCCGACTGTTCGAACGGGGCGTCGTCCCGGACGACGATCGCGCCCGATTCGGGCACGAGAGCGTACTGGCCGAACGTTCCGAGGCCCGCGAAGCTGTAGACGTCGCCCTCGCCCACTGACGTGATCCGAGACCGGCCGTCGAACGACAGGTGATTCGCCGAGTGCTGGCTGACCATGTCACAAAGGACCGGTCTGCCACTGATGCAATAGCGGCAGCGGCGACAGGACGGCGTCCAGGACAGCACGACGTGATCGCCCTTCTTGAGCGTCGTGACGCCGTCGCCGACACTCTCGACGATCCCGGACCCTTCATGGCCGAGAATCATCGGCGAAGGCACGTCCCATTCGCCTACGACGACGTGAAGGTCGCTGTGACACACCCCGCTTGCTTTGAGCCGCACAAGCACCTCACCGGGCGGAGGCGTCGAAGGGAGAGTCACTTTCTCGATGGTCAGTGGTTCGTTCGGTGCCCTGAAGACAGCGGCGTCGAATTCGATGGTCATGGCAGGTTTCCTTCTGTCCGCGCTGTGGGGATCACGTCCGAGCGGTGCGGATGAGCTTCTTGTTGGCGAACTCGTCGATTCCGCCCCGGCCCAGTTCGCGCCCGAAACCGGAAAGCTTCACCCCACCGAAAGGCAGTTCCGCACCTTCGAGTCCGACGCCGTTGACGAAGACCATGCCCGCCTCGATCCGGTCGGCGACGCGCATCGCCTGCTCGGCGTCCGTCGTGAACACGTAGGAGCCCAGCCCGTACGGTGTTCCGTTCGCCAGATCGACGGCTTCGTCCTCGGACCCCACCCGATAGACAGTCGCGACGGGGCCGAAGAGCTCCTCGGCGGCCATCGGCGACGTCGGCGAGAGGCCCGTCAGCACCCCGGGCGGGAAGTACGCCCCGTCGCGCTGTCCTGCGGAGACGAAAGTCGCCCCGTCGTCGACGGCTCGCTGGACTTGTTCTTCGATGTACTCAGCGGCGGCAACCGAGGAGAGCGGCGCCAGGCCGTGGGTCAGGGCGAGCACTTTCTGCGTGAACGCGTCGAGGAAGGCGTCATAGATGTCCTCGGCGACGATGAATCGCTTCCCGGCGTTGCACGCCTGCCCGGTGTTCTCGAACCGGGCCTCGACCGCCGCCTGGACCGTGGCGTCGAGGTCGTGGGTCGACAGCACGATGAAGGGGTCCGAGCCACCCAGTTCGAGCACCACCTTCTTGAGGCTGCGCCCGGCCTTCTCGGCGACCTCCGCGCCGGCCCGCTCCGAACCGGTGAAGGAGACGCCTTGCACCCTGGGGTCCGCGATGGCGCGAGCGATCTGCTCGCTCGTGGCGTAGACGTTGACATAGCTGCCCTCGGGACAGCCCGCGTCCGTGAACAACTGCTGGAGAGCCGCGGACGACTCCGGACACTGCGATGCGTGCTTCAGCAGAATGGTGTTGCCCAGCGCGAGATTGGGCGCGGCGAATCGAGCCACCTGGTAGTACGGGTAGTTCCAGGGCATGATCCCCAGCAGCACGCCGATCGGCTGGCGACGGATGAAAGCGGTGCCCTCTCCCTCGAGAAGCTCGATCGGTTCGTCGGTGAGGAACTTCTGCGCGTTCTCGGCGTAGTACCGGTAGATGGAGGCGCTGAACTCGACCTCCGCGACGGCCTGGTCCACCGGCTTGCCCATCTCCCGGTGGATGATCTCGGCAAGCTGTCCGCTGCGCTCGACGTGCAGGGCGGCGACGGTGTTCAGCAACTGGGCGCGCCGATCCACGGAGGTCTGCCTCGACCAGTGCGCGTAGGCCTTCGCCGCCGAGTCGAGCGCCCTGTCGACGGCCTCGTCCGTCGCGATGGGGTACTCCTTGACCAACTTGCCGCTGGCAGGGTCCACCACCGCGTACACACGCCTGCTCGCCATACTGACTCCTTCTTCGTGTTCGGGGTTCATGCGAGGGCCCCGGTCGCGCGGGCCGGGTTCGCGTCCACGGCCGCGTTGTGCTGGTCCAGCGCGCGGTAGGCGCGGAAGTAGACGAATCCCTGGGTGCCCCAGGTCGCCAGCGCGGCGGTGTAGAAGATCGTGCGGTTCGCGTCGTCGAACGGCATGGGGAACAGGTCGTAGGTGATCGCGATGGCGGTTCCTGCGGCCGTGACCAGTCCCGTCCAGATCGCCGGCCGCCTCGCGCCCGCGTTCCAGAGCCGCTTGACGAAGTAGCCCAGGAAGACGGCCGTGAGGAGGTTGACGACGAGGTAGAACACGGCGACCGAGAACGCGGCGCGGTCGGTGTGGAGATCCGCGCCGTGGAAGTGCCGGAGGAACAGGCCGGCCACCACTGCGACCGCGAACACGGCCACATCGACGCCGAGGCTCGGCTTGTAGCGATGGGTGACCTGCATCAAGCCCATGATCAGGATGAGCGTGATGCCGACCGACCTGGAGAACGCGTCGAAGAAGTAGGCCACGTCGTACAGGACGCTGCCACTGTTGGCTCCGAGCAGCGACCAGAGCAGGAAGTTGCTGCCGGACGTCGCGACGACCATCCACTCGAGACCGAGGAGGTAATTGCCGTACCGGCGGATGAACCGCCATCCGTAGAAGTAGCCGGCGAAGATCATCCACAGGTCGGCCAGCAGGAAGACCGTTTCCTTCATCGCAGCGCCCCCTCTCGCACGTCGCGGGACAGGAGGGCGGCGACGCGCTCGGCGGCACGCTGGCCCGTCAGGACCGCGCCGTTCATGGTGCCGGCCCATTCGCCGGCGGTTTCGGTACCGGCCCAGTGGATGCGCCCGTGGGGCTCGGTCAGCGCCTTGCCGTAGCTGGTGGTCGCGTAGGGGGCGACGGCAGGATTGGGGCCACCCGGGGCGAACGGTTCCGCTCCCCAGCAGTGGTCCACGTAGTCGATGGGGTTGCGGGCCTGCGGACCGTAGAGGTCGACGAGCTGCTGGATGACCCGGCCGCGTCGGGTCTCGGGGCTGAATCCGTCGAAGACGCGCGGATCGCAGAAGGCCATCAGCACGCCCGGTCCGCTGTGGGCGGGTGACACATCAAAGGTGATGAACACGGTTCCGGTGTCGGTCACTGCCTCACCGGAGAGTCCGCCGGCCCGCCAGAACGGCACGTCGTAGGCCGCGAAAGCCTTGCTCAGCACGCCCATGCGCCACGTTCGCGTGAGCCCTTCGGCCTGCTCGGGCAGAGCGGGCGAGAACTCGATGGCGGCGCGGTGCGCCGGCGCGGCCGTGACGATCCCGTACGTGGCGTGGATCTCCCCGGAGTCGGTGTGGACGGTGACGCCGTTGTCGTGCTGCGCGATACGGCGCACCGGTGTCCCCAGGCGCACGCGGTCGCCGAGCTTCTCCGCCACCCGCTTGGCGATCTCCTGGGTGGTCTCGACGAGCCGGTCCTGCTGCTGGCCGCCCTCGACGTCCAGCATGTGGTCGATGCCGCCCGCTGCACGGATGTAGCGCAGTGCGTGCAGCAGGGAGACGTCCGACGGGGTACAGCCCCACTGCACCTTGCTGATGACGGTCATGAGCGCACGGGTGCCGGGCAGCGCGTTCTTCCGGTCGAGCCACTCGCCGAACGAGATGGCGTCGAGCCGGCCGGCCTCGGGCGACTCCCACGGGGCGTCCACGTCGATGGTGGAGACCAGCTTGTTCACCGCCATCTGCATGCGGGCCATGTCCACCAGGGCTGCGGGGGAGACCTTGGGAATGGTGCCGCTGTAGGTGCGGCGCCGGCCTGCCATCCACAGCACGTTGCGACCCTGGTTGAACTGGTCGGTCGTGGTACACCCCACCCGGCTCGCAAGGTCCCGGATGGCAGTGTGGCGCCGTGCCACCCACGTTGCTCCGAGGTCGACCTTCACGCCTGCCACCTCGCCGGAGAGCGATCGGCCTCCGACCCGGTCGCGGCCTTCGACGACCAGGACGGACTGCCCCATGCTCGCCAGTCGCTCGGCAGCGCTCAGGCCGGCGAAGCCGGCACCGACGACCACGACGTCGACCGCGGTGTCCCCGGAGCCGGGATTACGAGATCCGGACATGGTTGCCTCCTTCGCCCACGCGGTCCGCGTGCTGCGAGATGTACTGGGTGACGGGGCCGACGAGGGCCTGGGGAATGTGGTGGCCCATGCCGGGAATGACCACGTGCTGAGCCGAGCGGATCGCCTTCACCGTCGCTTCACCGCCGCTCGGGTGGACCAGCAGGTCCCGGTCGCCGTTGATGACCAGCGTCGGTGCCGTGATGCTGCTCAACTGGGCCGTCCGGTCTCCGGAGCGCTGGATCGCCTGGACCTGGCGCGCCACGCCGGCCGCCGGGTCACCCGCGCTGCGATCCCAGCCGTGGGCTGCGATGGCCGCCTCGGCCGCGTCGTCGATGGGATAGCCCGTTCCCGCGATATGCCTGGTGAGCCGCAGGTGGGCCCGGACCGCCGCGGTTCTGGTCCTCGCCGGTGGGGCGGCCAGGAGCCGGATCGTCGACAGCGCCGGCTGGCCCACTTTCTTCGCCCCGGTGGTCGAGTAGATGGAGGTCAGCGACAGAACGCGCTCGGGGGCCGTGGCCGCGATCGTCTGCGCGATCATCCCGCCCATCGACCGCCCCACCAGGTGCACCCGCGAGATCCCGAGGCAGTCGAGTACGCCGACGGCGTCCTGGGCCATGTCGGCCAGCGCATACGCGTCGCTGCGCGGGCGCGCGGCGATCTGACGCCAGAGCGCCGGTGGGGGTGCGGCGACGAACGTCGACTGGCCGACGTCACGGTTGTCGATGGCGACGACCCGGAAGCCGCGGGCGACGAGCGAGCCGAAGAACGCGTCGGTCCAGAAGGTGAGGTCCTCGCCCATTCCGGCGATGAGGAGGATGGCGGGGTCGGCCTTGTCGCCGAAGTCCCGGAAGCAGATCCTCATCCCGGACGGGAGGGCCGCGTACAGGTCGCTGCTCTCCGCGCTGCTCGCCTCAGACATGGGTGGCTCGCCTCCCACCGGGCGACTGCGCGGCCGCCACACGGGAGCCGAACTGGAGGTGCTCGTCGGCCACCGGGCCGCGAAGGGCCTTGGCGTCCTCGGGGTAGGACATCGCCATCCGCCAGGGCTTTTCGAGGCCCTGCTTGGGCATGCGCTTCTCGGCGCGCTTGGCGTACCCGGCCTGAAGGTCCATGACGGGCCTGCGCTCCGTCCCCGCCGGCGCGACCGGAACCACCGTGTCGTATCCGCGGGCGTCCATGTGCCTGACCAGGTCGATGAAGTAGCGACACATCAGGCTCACCTTGAGCGTCCAGGACGAGGTGGTGTAGCCGATCGCCATCGCCCAGTTCGGAATCCCGCTCAGCAGCATTCCGCGGTAACAGAGCGCGTCCGCGACGTCGACCTGACGCCCGTCGACCACGATGGGCATGCCGCCGAAGAGCTGCAGGTTCAGCCCCGTCGCGGTGACGATGACGTCGGCTTCCAGTTCCTCACCCGAGCTCAGCACGATGCCGCGCTTGCTGAACCGCGCGATCGTGTCGGTGACGACGGTCGCGGAACCCTTCTTGATCGCGTCGAAGAAGTCGCCGTCCGGCGCCAGACACAGCCGCTGGTCCCACGGGTCGTACGGCGGATTGAAGTGCTTGTCGACGTCGAACCCCTTGGGCAGCCGCTTCACGTTCTCGCGCCGGATCAACTGCCGCCCGGCCTTCGGGAACGTCCGCAGTCCCTTGACGACGGCGCGGTCGAGCCAGATGTTCTTGAACCGCGTCACGGCGTACCCGCGCTCTTCCCCGAGCACCTTCGTGAGCGCCAGGGCGACTTTGTCGACGCGAGGCAGCGCCAGCACGTACGTGGGCGTCCGCTGCAGCATCGTCACGTGCCGGGCCGCGCCCGTCCCGCTGGTCATGGCCGGCACCAGCGTGATCGCGGTCGCGCCGCTGCCGATGACGACGACCTTCTTGCCGCTGTAGTCGAGCGTCTCGGGCCAGTGCTGCGGATGGACGATCGTGCCTTCGAAGTCGTCGCGTCCCGGGAACTGGGGGGAGAACCCCTCGTCGTACCGGTAGTAGCCGGTGGCGGCGAACACCCATCCGGCACGGATCGTCTTGGTTACCGTGCCTCCGCCGGCGGGGTCGGCTGCCTCGACGGTGAGGGTCCACCGCGCCTCGTGCGAGGACCATTCGGCCCCGACGACCCGGTGGCGCAGCCTGATGAGGGGCTCCAGGTGGTTCTCCTCGACCGTCTCCCGAAGGTAGTCCCGGATCAGCGGCGCGTCCGCGATCGCGGCTTCGTGACGCCACGGCTTGAACTCGTAGCCGAACGTGTGGAGGTCCGAGTCCGAGCGGATGCCCGGGTAGCGGAAGAGATCCCACGTGCCACCGATGTTGTCCCGTCCCTCGAGCACGAGCAGGGACTTGCCGGGGAGTTCCCGGCTGAAATAGCTGGCCGCGCCGATTCCGGAGATCCCCGCTCCGATGATGACCACGTCGAACTCCTCGACGGCGTCAAGCACCTCAGTTGTCATGGTGTTTCCTCGCTGTTCCCGGGGTGGTGATCTCACTGTCGCCAGCCACGGCCACGGGCGGAACGACAGCGTGCACCGGCTGGGCCCGGGGCTCGGTGCACGATGCACAAGCCGGTCCGGCAGCGCCGTCCGCTGGCGCTTGTCGACACCCGAACACGGCCTTGGCCGAGGTCTGGCCGGCTCTCGAAGAAGCCGGGAATCCGCGGATCTCTCCGACGTGGCCGGCCTCGCCGCGTCTCTTGCGGTGACTTCACTGGCGTGATAGAGCTTTGCGGCGTTTACCAGTACTAAACACCTGCGCGGTCGCGTCGATGGAGATTTCCCGGGACGTGCGGCCGTGGCCCAAGGGGACGACTGGCGGTCCGGGATGCCGCTCTCGGTCACGACCTCTCAGGACTGAGCCCGCTTCGAGCCCTCGAGCGAGGCACGCCCTGATGCACCCCGCGCACGTGCCCGCACCCAACTCCTTACTCATGACGAGCCGTCACCGGCCCGTGAGCTGAAAGGTGGTCGACATGGCCGACCTCTCCGAGACAGGGCACTTCGAAGCACCCGGCAGGGAAGCGGGCCCGGGCAACCCGCTGCACCGCGGGCTCGGTGTACCGCAGATCGTGTTCATGGTCGTCGCCGCGGCGGCGCCGCTCGGGCTGGTGGCCGGCGGGGTGCCGATCGCCTTCGCCGTGAGCGGCAGCCCGGGGATGCCGCTGTTCTTCGCGCTGACCACCGTGATGCTGCTGATCTTCGCGGTCGGCTTCACGCTGATGGCTGCAC
Organism: Streptomyces sp. NPDC104814; assembly: GCF_055583185.1. NCBI lineage: Bacteria > Bacillati > Actinomycetota > Actinomycetes > Kitasatosporales > Streptomycetaceae > Streptomyces > Streptomyces sp. NPDC104814. Next base: position 1,918,920 of record NZ_JBVJOL010000001.1, read on the forward strand.
GGGTGCGCAACGCGGGCGCCTTCTACGCCTATGTCCAGGCTGGGCTGGGCCGGATACCCGGTCTCTCGGCCGCGACTCTGGCGCTCTTCTCCTACACGCTGATTCTCGTCGGGGTGAACGCCTACGTCGGCGTCGCGACGAGCAATGTCATCAAGCGGTATGCCGACTTCAGCTCCCCGTGGTGGGTGTGGGCGTTCGTCTCGCTGGGGATCATCGCTTTCCTCGGCTATCGGGACATCGAGCTGAGTGCCAAGGTGCTTGGTGTCGTCCTGGTGCTGGAATCCCTCCTGCTCCTCGTCATGGACCTCGGCATCGTGGGCCACGGTGGCACCCATGGCCTGACAGTGAAGCCGCTGTTGCCTTCGATCCTGGGGAATGGCTCCCCGGGCCTCGGCATGATGTTCGCCTTCTTCGGGTTCATCGGCTTCGAGGCGACGGCCGTGTTCCGCGACGAGGCCAAGGATCCCGACGTCACGGTTCCGCGAGCGACGTATGTCGCGATCCTGGTGGTCGGGATCTTCTACTCGTTCACCGTGTGGGCGGTCGTGGTGGGCGCCGGCGTCGACGCGGTGACCGGCGCGGCGAAGGCGGACCCCGAGGGCCTGGTCCTGACACTGGCGCGGAACTACGTCGGACCCGTCTGGTTCGACGTGATGCAGCTGCTCCTGATCACCAGTCAGTTCGCGTGCGCGCTCGCCTTTCACAACGTCGTGACGCGCTACCAGTTCGCGCTGTCCCGGGCCGGCGCCCTTCCGGCGCGGCTGAGCGTCGTTCATCCCCGGCACCGGGCGCCGTCAGCGTCGTCGGGCGTCGTCTCGGCGGTCGCGTGCGTCACCACGATCGTCGTCGTCGAGCTCGGCCTGGACCCGATCACGAACGTCTACGCCTGGTTCTCCGGCGCCGCCACCCTCGGCATCGTCCTGCTCATGGCGGCCACCAGCCTTGCGGTGATCGGGTTTTTCCGGCACGTCGATGAGCAGGATGGGCAGCGGTCGGTGTGGCGCACGGCCGTGGCCCCGGCCTTGGCCTTCTTCGGCCTGACCTGTGTGGTCTACCTGGTGGTCGCCAACTTCCCGCTCCTCGTCGGCACCACCGAGGGCGCCTGGGTGATCGGAGGGTTCGTCGCCCTCTCGGCCGTGGCCGGCTTGGTGCAGGCGCTCGTCCTGAGGGCGTGCCGTCCGGCTGTCTACGAGCGACTCGATGCGGGCGGCTCTAGGAGGGTTCGCGGGCGACAGGAAGGAGCGGAGGCGACAGGACCCACAGGACCTCGCTGACCGTCGTACCCGGATTGTCGAACTGGTGCAGCGTCCGACCGGAGAACGAGGTGGACACACCGGCTGACAGCATCCGGGTCTCGCCCCCGACGATCAGACGGGTCGAGCCGCTCAGTCCCAGCGCGAAGATCGTGGTGGTGTCGAGCCGATAGGGGCCGCCTGTTCCCCCGCCTGGTTCGATCACTGAGCGGAAGACTTGGAACGCCGTGGTGCCGGCGGGCGTGAGCAGGTACTCGGTCACTCCTTCACCGCCCATGTCGATCCGGCTTCCGCCCTCCACGACCTGCTCCTCGGGGTAGGCGAACAGCTCGCCGACCCCGATCTTCAGCACATCGCAGACCCGCAGCAACGTCGCGACGGAGACGTTGGTGAGACCACGTTCCAACTGACTCAGGAAGCCCTTGGTGACGTCTGCCTGCTGCGCAACCTCCGTCAACGACAACCCGCGGCTGAGCCTGATCTCCCTCAGTTGCGCGCCTGTGGACGCTTCGAGGGCAGGGGAGCCCTTGGCTGCTCCGCCTGCTCGTCCACTGTCATCGATGGCCATGGTGTGCTCACCGCCCGTCCTGAGGTCGACATCATGTGGCCCTTCGGGAGAAGGGGCGACGACGTCGCCGAACCCCTTGCAGCACCCCTGACGGCGTGATAAACCTTCCGCCGTTTACTCATACTAAACACCACGCTGCTGGAGACCACCTGCGGGGCCGGAAGCCGCCGCTGGTGTGGCGGTACGGCGCCTCTCGCTGTCGTCGGCCGGTGGCATGGCACCCGACCTCGCCGGCGGCCATGCCGCCGGCCGGCCCTTCCTCTGTCTGTGACACGGCACGTCGGGAGCGTCGGCTTCAAAGGATCAGAGGGAGACTTGAGAAATGGAAGATCTGTGGCCCCCGCCCTCCCGCGAGGTCGCTGATGCGATGAGGTCACTGTGCCAGCGCTTGCTGACGGAGACGGACGCCCTGGTCGACGCCTTCGCAAGGCCCTCTCTCGTGGCCCAGAACGATCCCGCCCTCCTCGCCGACGCCTCGCTGGTCGAGGAGGATCGGGAGCTCAACCGTTCGGATCTCGTCCAATGGCTGACCGCGAACATCCAGCAACCGGGGCGGCGGGTGGAGCCCTACGTCGGCCCGCGGACCACGGCGTACATCAACGATCTCGTCTCCCGTGGCATCGCACCCGACTTCGCTGGTGCCTGGCGTGTGGCACTGGGGATCGGCTGGCGGCGATGGCTGGAGGAATGCGTGGCGCACTGCGCCGACCCCGACCTGCTCGTGGGGGTCCTGGACGTGTCGGGGAAGTCGCTGGTGCAGTACGCCCTCGATTCGGTCGCTGCCCTGCGCGAGGCCGGCCTCGCCGCTGCGATGGGAAATGCGGGTGCCGATGCGATCGCACTGATTCAGCTGATCGCCAGCGGGGCGCCGATGGCGGAGGACCTCGCCGAAGGGCGCCTGCGGTACCGGCTGGCACGGTGGCACGTGGGTCTCGTGTTGTGGGTCGATGATCCTGAGCACGTCGATGCACTGGACGAGGCGATCCCGGCCGCGCGTTCCACAGCCGCAGGCCGAAGCGCCCTGGTGGCGCGTGCCAGTGCGACATCGCGGTGGATCTGGCTCTCGGGGCCGGGTGTCCCGGACCTTCACCATGTGGAGAAGGTCCTGGCAATGGCTGACGAGGTGCGCGCTGCCGTGGGTCGGCCCGGACGCGGACTTGAAGGGTTCAGGTCCAGCCACCAGGACGCCCTCGCGGCGCAGGCCCTGATCATCCGCCTCGGGTCCGACCGGCGATTCACCGCCTACGCCGACGTCGAGCTGATCGACGCGCTCACAAAGGACCGGGCCGGCGCCCGTCGGTTCGTCATCAACACTCTCGGGCCGTTGGCCGAAGCAGACACAGCACTACGGCAGGCACTGCTCACCTACGTGCAGTGCGGGTTCAACACCACCCGAGCGGCCGCCAACCTCTACGCGCACCGAAACACGGTCGAGCGGCGGGTCTCGCGCGCCAACGAGCTCTCGGCCGTCAAGGTGGAGGACAACCCGACCCATGTGGCGGCGGCGCTCCTGGTGCTGGACATCGCGCCTGACCTCGTGGCGACCGGACCGAGCTGAGCTCACGTCACAGGGTCGTGGTGCTCGAGCTTCCTGAACCAGTGAAGTGCCGGGAGAGCGAGCAGGGTGGCGGCGGACAGGACTCCGAACGCGATCTCGGGGCGGGTGACGAAGAGTCCGACTGCTGTGGTCAGCAGTACTCCTCCCAGATTGCCCGCCATCCAGATGAGCCCAGCCGCCGTGCTCTCGGCCTCGGGTGCGTGCCGCTCGCTCAGGGAGAGCACGATGGGAAGAGCCGGGAGCAGCACGAAGCCTGTCCCGAGGAGCGTGAGGAAGGCCATGGGCGCGCTCGGGACCAGGGCGAGATGGAGGCAGGCCCCGGCGGTGAAAGCGATCGCGGCGCCCATGACCTGAACCTCGCGGCCGCGCCGATCCGCCCAGATGGGCAGGACAGCGCAGCCGATCACACCGGCGATCATGGTCAGGGCGAGGATGAGGCCGGCAGTGGACTCCGAAACTCCCGCCGGCGCCAACAGTGGTTGCACGAACGTCGCGAGCGCGATGAACGTGCCCATCGGGATGGCGACGACCGCGCACAAACGGCGTACGTGGCGATTGCCGATCGCCGCGCGAAATGCCCGCAGCCCGCTGGTCACGGAGGCGGACTCGCGGCTCGCCCGCGGTGGGAAGCGAAGTGCCCCGACGAGACACAGCCCGGCGTCGAGGGCGATCAGGGCGGTGATGAGGGTGAGGGTACGGATGTGGCTCTCGCCCGGCAGAAACGCGCCGAGCAGGTAGCCCAGGACCATGCCGGCGAACGTGGCGGAGGAGGCGGCGGCGATGCCGGTGGCGCGGTGCCTTTCGGCGAGGTAGCCCACGGCAAGGCCCGGTATGGCGTTCAGGATGAAGGGCTGTCCCACAGCGGCGACGACCTGTCCGATGAACGCCCACGTGAAGTCGTCGGCAACCAGTCTCAAGAACGCCCCTGACGCAGTGAGCATCGCGCCGACCACGAGGGATGGACGAAGAAACCTGTCGAGCGCGATGCCCGCAGGGATGGCCAGGAGGACGTAGATCAGCGGGAAGACCTGGGACAGCAGGCCGATCGCGCCGATGGAAACGCCGAAGTGCCGCGCGGCGTCCTGCGTAACGGGCGCGTAGTTGACGAAGAGCGCCTGGGTCGCGGCCGCCAGGAGTCCGTAGGCGAGGAAGACCGACCACCGGCTCTTCGCCTGCTGCTCGACGTGCGGCGCAGCCGTCATCGCGGCGACGCGTGCGTTCTCGTTCGCGCTGGTGAGGGGCGCGTGACGACCGAACGACTCGCCGCGCTTCCGGGCGCTGCGTCGGATCATGACTGTGGCGACTGCGCCTACACCTACGGCGGCAGCTCCGCGCGCTCGTCGCCGAGCGGTCGACAACTCCGGCATCTCATTGTCCTTGTCGGTCGATCGGGGGTGCTCCACTGTCGCGATCCGGATCGTCCTTGGGTACGGCACACTGCACCTGGGTTTGCGCTGCCCTGTGCACTCGGCACTACCGGGGCATGTCCAGCGCCCCCGTGGCGGGCATTCGCACCGCGGAGCGGTGACAGGCGGCACGCGGGCAGGGCCGCCTCCGCCGGGAGCGGGTAGCGACGACTTGAATACCCACGGTAAGGTGGCCACGGAATTCGTAGAATTAGCCCCTCCGATAGGCGTCTTTCCGTCGAATTTCGGCGGAATATCTACTCGATCCGTTGTGGCGACATGGCGAGTGGCCTCGGGTGTCGCCCGTCGGACCAGCCTCCCCTCGCGTCGCCGGTCCGACGTGTGGCGGATCAGCCCAGGTCAGCGCGGCGCACTAGGACGTTCCGCCAAGGCGCTCCGACGGCGTCAACGGTCGCGACGGATACGGAGTCGCTCGGACAGCGCCTCGCAGGGTCCGATTGCTAAGGTCACGGCCTCCTGGAACCCCTTCCCCCCCCGTCCTGTCCCCAGCCCTGTCCGGCTCGTGGCGGGCTCCAGCGAGGTGCCGACGACATGTCCGAAGTTCCCTTCTTTCCCGCCGGGGCCAAAGCCGCCCGGCTCCGCATGGGTATGACCCCCGATCAGGTCGCCGAGGCGATGACGCGGATCGGCGTACCGACCCTGCCGCGGACCGTCGTCGCCGCGGAGGAGGGAGTACACCGGCCGGGCGAGTCCTACCTGTTCGCGCTGGCATCGGTTCTGTGGTGCGCGGTGACCGACCTCATGGGCGTGCAGCCGCGTACGCTGCGCGAGTTCCGCCTGGCGCGGCAGCTGAACGCCGACCAGGTGGCGGCCCGCATAGGCATGGACCCCGGGGAGTACGGCCGCGCGGAGTACGAGGAGTTCTGGACCGGGGACTCCGTCCAGACCAGGGAGCTGTCCGAGGTCCTCGGCGTGCCGCTGCCGTACCTGATCGCGGTGATCGGCCAGGACACCGAGCTGGTCGAGCGGCTGCGGACGGCGGTCGCGGGCCGGTGGAAGCCGCACGTCAGATCACTGTCGCGGGCCACCGGTGCAGCCGAGTCGCTGGTGGCCGACGCCCTGCGCACGCTGTGCGAGGAGTACGCCGCCTTCGAGGAGCGGTACATGGGGCATCTCGTCGCTCGCAACGGCGATGCCCGGCTGAGGGAGACGGCACGGGAACGGGCCGCCTGGCTGAGGGCCCTGCCCTACCGCTTCCGCGAGCTTCTCGCCGACGGCGCCGGGTTCCCGCGAAGCTGACCACGATCTCATCGCGGTCCGGCATCGGGCCCGCGGGGTGCGGAACGGACGGTGCGTCACACCCCGCGGAGCCTTCAGCCGGATACGGCGGCCTTCACCTCAGTAACGGTCCCCTGTGGGCCCGTTGCCCCACGGCGACGAGACCCCGGGCACCAGCCCGGTGTCCGCCTCCGGAGCCGCCAGCTCGTCCCAGCCGATCTTCGCCGGCGCACTGCGGTTGAAGGCGTGGAAGAAGAGGTTGAGGAGGATGGCGGTGAGGCTGCCGAGGGTGATTCCGCTGTCGAGCACCGCCTGGAGCCCGCCCGGCAGCCGGTCGAAAACCGCCTCCAACGCGGTCGGCAGCAGGGCCGCCCCCAGGCTGACGGCGAGGATCAGCGCATTGCGCTCGTCCCGCAGGTCGACCTTGGCCAGGATCTGGATGCCCACGGTCGCCACCATGCCGAACATCGCGACCGCCGCGCCGCCCAGCACCGGCTGCGGCACCGAGGCGACGACAGCCGCCACCTTCGGCAGCAGACCCAGGACGATCATGATGACGCCGGCCGCGACCACCACGTACCTGCTACGGACCCGGGTGATGCGAACCAGACCGATGTTCTCGGCGAACGCCACGTAGGGGAAGGAGTTGAACACCCCGCCCAGCACCGTGGAGAGGCCGTCGGCGCGCAGCGCCCGGGCCACGGTCTCGCCGTCGACGCGCTTGCCCGTGACCTCGCCGACGGCGTACACGTCGCCGGTCGTCTCGATCATGGTGATCAGCATGACGACCACCATCGCGAGGATCGGCAATGGCTCGAAGGTGGGGAAGCCGAAGTGGAACGGCGTGGTGAGCCCGAACCAGTCCGCCTGGGAGACGGCGTAGGTGCCGGCGTCGCCCCGCAGATACGCGACGCCGGTGCCGCCGACGAGACCCAGCAGGACAGCGATGCTGCTGACGAAGGCCCCGCCGAACCGCGACACGACCAGGATGAACAGCAGCGTGCCGCCGCCGTACGCCAAATGCACCGGGTCGCCGAACGCGGGGGAGTCCTTCAGGGCGGCGCCGCCCCCGATGTCCTGGAGGGCCACGGGGATCAGCGTGAAGCCGATGATGGTCAGGATCGTCCCGGTGACCACGGGCGGGAAGTACTTCACGAGCCTTCCGAAGAACGGTGCCGCGAGGAACGTGGCGATTCCGGCCGTGATCACCGAGCCGTAGATCAGCAGCAGGCCGGCCGTGCCGCCGCCGGCCCCCTGGCCGATGGCGATCATGGGGGAGACCGCTGTGAACGTGGCGCCCTGGACCAGGGGCAGCCGGGCGCCGATCCGCCAGAACCCGAGGGCCTGGATGATCGAGGCGATGCCGCAGGTGAAGAGGTCCGCGTTGATCAGGTGGACGAGGTCCTCGTCGCTCAGCCCAAGGCTGCCGCCGAGGATGACGGGGACGATCACCGCACCGGCGTAGAACGCGAGCACGTGCTGGAAGCCGTACAGGGACAGCCGGGGGAGCGGGAGTATCTCGTCGACGGGGTGGGGGTGCCGGCGCCGGGCCGTGTCGGGAGCCGGGGTCGGATGTGCCATCTCTGCCTTGCCTTTGAGCGGTAGGTGAATGAGAGAGGAGGGCCGCTGCGGGCCGGCGTGCATCCTCGGGTGGGAGGGCAGGGCGCAGCGGATGTCCTGGATGGCAGGAGTGGGAACACGTCCGTCGCGGCGGAGGTCGATCCGCCGATGGGGTGGGGGACGGACAGAGGGACGGAAGGGCACACAGTAGAAGCCCGGGACGGGGTTACCCGCACGTCAGGGCGATCCGTGATCATCTCTTCACTGCCCTGAGACCATCCGTCCTCGGAATTGACGGGCCGTTTGCCCATGGAAGGCAAGAAGAAGGGGTGAAGTGCAGCCCGGAGGCTTGGATACGAAGGATCCCTGCGCGCCGTGAGTGCCTGGGTAGGTGCGGCGGATGAGGGCGCGGGCGATTGCTAAGCTCCAGCCATGGTCGTGACGGGGGAAGAGGTACAGACCCAACCGGAGAACCGCGCCGCTTCGATCAGCGTTGGCGCCGCCCTCACGGCGGCCATCGTGGCGAGCGGCAGTATGTGGGCGTCGGCGGCGAGCTTCTACATGCCGGCGACGGTCGGCTGGTTCTTGTTGGTGGAGTTGTCCGCGCTGACCGCAATCGTCTCTGGTCATGTGGCGCGCCGTCGGGCCAAGCGCCAGAAACTGCCCGGCCGATGGCTGGCGCTCGCCTCGATCGTGACGGGGTGGGCGTGCGCGGTGTACGCGAGTCTTGTCATGGTGGTGGTTGTCGGGCTGTTCGCCGGATTCGCCGTGCTGTTCGGAGCCCTTCACTGACCGCTCCGCCGGCGCCCGGGCTGGACTTGGTGCGTCGACCCGTCGGAGTATTCGCCTCCAGGTGGTGTGAGGAGTGGACCTGCAAGCCCCAGCCGGCGCCGCGACAGAGTAAGTGAAAGAACCGTCCGGACCCGGACAGGTCCCAGCGATGATTCGGTGCGGGCACCCGGGCTCAGCCAGGGCAGCCGTTCCTCACGCCGCTGCCGGGTCACCAGGAAACACCGGATTCATCCGCGAACCGGCGGGCACGTTGGACTCCATGACGATCCTCTGTGCCGACAAGGGATGGTGATGATGAACCGAGATGGTGGCGAGAGAGCTGCCCATCGCACACGCGGCCTGCTGATGATTGCGGGCGTGGCCCTGGCCGTGTACGTACTGTTCGGCGTGATCGGGAGTGTCAGCGGATCAGCGCCGAAGGAGGCCTGGCTCTATTCCCTTCCTGTGATCCTCGCAGTCGGTGCGGGCATGGCGATTGTTCGATACCGGCGAGGCTGACCCCCAGCCCGCGGCAGCAACGGTGCGCGAGGGTGTGGCTTCGTGACAGGGGCTGCACGTGGCGGCCCCCCCCCGGCAGCAGGTCGACCTCCCAGCGGGCGCCGAGGTCCCCTGGGAGGTCGTGTGCGCTCAGTCGGTTACAGCTGGGGCTGCGGCATCCGTTGCCAGGTGAAGGGTCCGTAGGTTGTGCCCGTGGCGGCGTGGTTGGCGTTGGGGTCTGCGGTCAGTTTCAGCCACTCAAGCGGGGTGGTGCTGCCGTGCACGACGATCCGATGGAAGTTCGAGACGTCGTAGTACGGGTGCTCGTTCCACGCGTTGTTGCCCGGGTCGTGGGCGCACACGCTGGCGCCGGTGGCCGGGTCCGTCTCGCCGGTGCAGGTCGACGTCGGCGACAGCGGGTTGTCCGAGCGGTACAGGTGCGAGTCACCGTTCAGCATCAGCACCGGCCGGCCGAACTCGGTCGTCTTCGCCGCGACCTTGCTGATGATCGGCTCGAAGTTCGTCAGGTGGTCCTTGGTCTTGCCGTCGAGGTCCCACATGTCGGCCTGTGACGTGATCACCACCGCCTTGGCGTGCTGGGCCCGCGCGTCGGCGAAGGCAGCATCGAGCCAGCGGACGTCGGCCCCGGTCCGGTTGGTCCGCTCGTCGGTCTGCGCCTGAGTCGCGGTCGGCGCCTTGTACCAGGGGTCGCTGTCGTTGTTCGAGCCGCCCGGCACGTTGATGGTCACGAAGACGATGTCGTTCTGTTCCCACATCACGTTCTCGACGTACTGCGCGTCGCCGGGATGGCTCGGGTCGTAGGCGGTGGCCTGGGACACCACGTTCAGTGTGCCGCTGCCGAGGGTGCGACCGGGCTGCGCGAAGAAGTCCTTCCGGACTTCGGCGAGGTTGTCGAGCGGGTTGCCGCAGTGGTAGCTGACGCAGTCCTGCGGGTTGGTCGACAGGCCGCTTGTACCGATGTAGTTGACGTCACCGGTGGCCGAGTCGTAGAAGCCACCGCCCTGACCTGGGGAGGTGAGGCTTGATGCCTTGTGGCAGTCGGCCCACTCGTTGTCGCCCGGCGTGTAGACGAGCGGCTTGGTGAAGGTCTGCCACTCGGACGCGATCGAGGCGTCGTAGTCCTCTGTGCAGAACTCCTTGCCCGAGTGGATGTCGCCCACGTGGATGACATCGCTGACGGCCGGGTCACCGTTGATGGTGCCGATGAACGCCGGGGTCTTCTGGAACTGCGAGGTGTCGGCCGTCTGGCCCGCAGGCGCGTACGCCGACCTGCCGTACGGCGAGTCGCCGAAGACGGCGAGCGTCAGTGGACCGTCGGCCGGCGACGCCGTGGCCGCCGGCCCCACAGAAGAGGCAAGACCGACGGCGACGAGCGTGACAAGTCCGCGCTTCAGCGTGCGTCTAAACATGCGTCCCTTTTTCAGATCCAGTTGAGGGGGGCGCCCCAGTGAACTGGATCCGGGGGAAGCGCAACATGGCATCAATGGCAGCCTGCAGATGACGAGTAGGTGAAATGCCTGCCACGCCCGCAGGCCGGATCGCTCTTTCTGCGCGGCTCGGTCGTTGTGGTGTGTGCCGGTCGAGGCCTGGCAGATCCGGGCAGCGCGGCCCCGCCTGTCTGAGGACAGTGCCTGGGTCGACCGCCGTACAGGCGAAGCTGCCCCGGGCAGTTACCGCTTGTGCCCGTGCCGCACGTCCAAGCACAGGGCCCAGACGTCGGAGTAGCTGCCGGGGGAGGGCGACCCCCCGCTGTGGGTGGCTGCCGTCCAGTACGACGGGTTGGAGCTGCCGTCGCCGTACGGGTTGCCGGCGGCGTCGCTGGGGAAGCTGCCGTTGAGGTGGGGGCCGCCCGAGGTCGCCTTGGTGAAGTCCGTCGTGGTCACGTTGCCCCCGCTGATGGCGGCGCCCCCGCTGACCAACTGCCCGTCCTCGCGGGAGCAGCCGATCGTCGCGGTCTGTCCCGTGGAGCCCGTGTTCGGTCCGCTCATCTCAGTGAAGCGGACCGTCGTCGCTACGTGCTTGAGGTCGATGTCGTTCCCGCTGCAGATCGCGTAGACGTAGGTCATGTTGTTCTGGTCGCGTCCGCCGCCGATCCCGCCGACGGCAGTCCAGGAGTCGGGGTCCGTCTCCCCGTCGCCCGCGGCGATGGCGCCGAAGTGATGCTCGGCGTCGTCGAAGGTGGGGAAGCCGGCGATCGGCTTCAGGCTGCCGACGCTCGCGGGAGTGGTGCGGGCGCCGCCGCCGAGCAGGACGGTGTTGGCCGGGCAGGTCGCCGTCACGATGAGGGACGACAGCCCGACGGAGGGCCCGGGGGCTTTGTTCATGACCACCTGGGTGTGCCTGATCAGGTTGCTGTGCAGGCACATCGCATACGGAGTGGTGGAGAAGTCGGGGCTGCTGTGGCTCCCGCTTCCCCCGAAGGCCATCCAGTGTGTGGCGTCGGTGCCGACGATCCCGGGGCTCTCGGTGTACTCCGTGGTGCCGTCGGCGCTGGGCGCCATGCCCATCACGTGGTTGCCGTTGGAACTTCCGTCGTTCCCTATGGTCTGGTCGGCACCGCCGCCGGAGACGAGGCCCTCGGCGCAGTCCGCGTGCGAGGAGACCCCGGTGAAGGGGGTCGCGGGGCCCAGGGTGGCGCCTGGGGTGCTGATGGTGACGTCCGCGGTCTTGGCGTACGCGGTCGCCGGTACCGCCACGGCCAGCAGGGCGGCCAGGATCAGGGCCTTGCCCGCGGCGGAGCCCCGCCGAAGTGTCGTTCTCATCGGATTCTCTCTCTTGTTTCCTCGTGCAGGGTCGGTTGTCCGCAACGGCTGCCTCAGACGCCGTCGTTGGCGCACAGCGCCCAGGCATCGGTGTAGGTACCGGGGGACGACTGTCCTCCGGTGTGGCCGGAGGCCGTCCAGTACGCCGCCGTCGTGGCCCCGTCGCCGACCGCCGCGCCGCCGGAGGTGCTGGGGAAGCTTCCATTGAGGTGGTCGCCGCCCGAAGCCGGGCCGGTGAAGTTGGTGGAGGTCACGCTGCCTCCGCTGATGGCGGCGCCCCCGCTGACCAGTTTTCCGTCACCCACGGCGCAGCCCACGGTCGCCGTCTGCCCGGCGCTCCCGGAAGTCGGTCCGCTCACCTCCGTATAGCGGACCTTCACCGTTGCCCCGCTGACGTCGATGCCGGTCCCGCTGCAGATCGCGTAGACGTAGGTGGTGTTGGAGCTGTTGGGGCCCGAATCCCAGCCGACGGCCGTCCAGGAGTCGGGGTTGGACTCTCCGTCCGCTGCGGCCTTCAAGCCGAAACTGTGGGCGGAGTTGTTGAAGGTGGGGAAGCCGGCGATCGTCTTGAGGGTGCCTGTGGTGCCCGGAGTGGTCCGGGCTCCGCCGCCCAGCAGGCGGGTGTTGGCCGGGCAGGTCGCCGTGACGGCGCCCGCTGTCGCTCCGGCGGTGGGCGCGTTGGCCTTGTTCATGACGACCTGGGTGTGGATGATCAGGTTGCTGGTGAGGCACATGGCGTAAGGAGTGGTGGAGAAGGAGGCGTTGACCTGGCCTCCGCTTCCGCCGATGCCGAGCCAGTGGGTCGCATCGGTGCCGACGACACCGGTGGAGCCGGTGTATTCGGTGGTGCCGTCGGCGCTGGGCGAGGTGCCGTTGACGTGGTTGCCGTTCACCCCCGTGCCGGTGCCGATGGCCTGGTTGATGCCACCGCCGGAAACGAGCCCACTGGAGCAGTCCCCGTGGGCCGATATCTCGGAGTTGGACGTGGCGGGGCCGCTGGTGGCCCCGGGAGTTCTCACGGTCACGCTCACGGTGTTGGCGTACGCCGTACCCGGCACGGCCAGGGCCAGGACGGCACCCAGCAGCACCGTCCTGCCTGGGGCGAAGCGGTGCAGAAGTCCTGTGTTCATGTGGATCTCCCCGTCTGTCGGGCGATGAGCAAGAAGCGCTGAGCGGGCGAGGGCCTCGAAAGGGGCGTGGCGCGGCTCGGGTTGGTACGAACGGTGTCCGCAAGAGAGGCACGGGCGTCACGGATGCGGAAGCGCCACGGCATCACAACGGCCGACTGCCTCGCGGATGTACGCCGCTCAGGGGCAGACGGGGGTGTCGGGCCGGCCATCTCGCCGCCCTTTTGAGAGCAGCAAGTGCGGACTATAGCAACGACTTGGCCTAGCATCTACCCAGAAAGTCGGCTGTGTAGCTTGCAGATGCGGGGAGAGGTGCAGAGTGGCGGCGACTGGAACCTCCGCCGCGGCGAGCTAGGCGACGCCGGTGGCCGACTGAGTCGTAAGGACCTTCACGCAGGCATAGGTCTGATGGGTCCGGCACGCAGTGAACGGCCCCATCGGGGGCCGTTCACTGCGTGCCGGGTATTGCGATGTGGCTCAGGGGTGATCGGGCTGCTGTGCCGGAGGCACTCCGCCGCCCTCTCCTCCGCCCTTCGCTCCCTTGTCCGTGCCATGCGGGTGGCCGCTTGCGCTGCCGCCCGCCTGGCCGGCCTTCAACTGGCGGCTGTCCTCGGGGGTGGCGGCACCCTTGTCGTCGCGCCGTACTTCGGGCTGCTGCGGATTCGGCATGCTCGGGACCTCCTCGTGGTGGTGCGTGCTGCGGTCCGGGTCCCCAGCAAACGCCGGGTGACGCGCGGACCCCGAAGGCGGACGACTGCGGCCGGCATGGACGGGACAACGGTCCTCGCCCGCCTCTGAAGGCTCAGCAGCGCTATGTGTAAGGCGTCGGCATATCTGCTCGGGCTTACCCGCGCCCCGCCGCGCGGGTCGCCGGACTGGCAGCCAGGGCCGGCAGAGCGGCCGGCGCCCCCGTGATGACCTTGCTGGCGAGGGTCCACGTGGCGCTGACTTCGCCCACGACCGCCCTCAGCGCGATGATCGTCCAGCGACGTCGGCTTGCAGGACGGCCGTCCCGGGAATGCGGGGTGGAGGAGAGGGAGGTGGTGCCTGTGCTGGACGGTGAGGGCTTGGGCCTGGATGAGGTGCTGCGCGCCGCGGAGGATGCCGCGCCCGTGGAGTCGGTCGACGTGGTGGCCCGGAACCTGGAGAAGCGGTTCTCGGCGAGCGAGGTGTCCTTCTGGCTCGTGGACATGATCGGGCAGGAAGCCGTCCGGCTGCCCAGGGCCGGCACGGCCGCGCAGATGCGCGGCGAGACGCAGAGACGCGGGCTGGCAGGCAGCGTCTACGACCGGGTGCTGCGCTCCCAGCGCCTGCACCAGGAGCCGGACGGCGAGGGCGGCTGCCGGTTGGTGGCCCCGGTGACGAACCGCGGTGACTGCATCGGCGTTCTGGACCTGGTCGTACCCGAAGCGGACGACGCGGTGCGGGAGGCGGTGGGGCACGCCGCGCATGCCCTGGCGTACATCGTGGTCACCGACCGTCGCTTCACCGACCTCTACCACTGGGGCCGGCGCACGACCACGATGAGCCTGGCCGCGGAGATCCAGCACCAGCTGCTGCCCTCGGCGTCCTGCTGTGAGGCCGCACAGTTCACCCTGGTCGGAGGTCTGGTCCCGGCCGATGAGATCGGCGGCGACACCTACGACTACGCCCTCGACCAAGACGCGCTCTACCTGTCGATCACGGATGCCATGGGGCACGACACCGCATCCGCACTGCTCGCCACCCTGACGGTGAACGCCCTGCGCGGCGCCCGACGCGCCGGCCAGAGCCTCCTCGACCAGGCCTACGCCGCCCACCGGGCGATCACCAGCCACGGCCGCGGCATGACCACCGGCCAGCTGCTGCGCATCCAGCTGGAGACCGGCACCTGCGAACTGGTCAACGCCGGCCACCCCTGGCCACTGCGCCTGCGCGGCGACAGCGTGGAGGAGCTGACCATCAAGGTGAACATGCCGTTCGGAGTGCCGGCCCCGGTCGCCTACCAGGTGCAGCGGCTCGACCTGCGGCGCGGCGACCGACTGGTCCTGATCACCGACGGCATGCGGGAACGCGCGGCCGCCACCGTCGACCTCCCCGCCCTCCTCCACGCCACCCGCGACGAACACCCCCGCGAAGTGGTCCGGACCCTGACCTCAGCGGTCCACAAGGCCTGCCGGGGATCTCTGCCCGACGATGCCACCACGATGGTCCTCGACTGGCACGGCAGTCTCACCGGACAGCGCCACACCGACGGCGGTTCCAACACCTGAGCCCGCACTGCCTGCGGCAGGAAGAGCAGCGCCGGCCGCCGACGACGAGGACCGTGTGTACGGCGGGGCCATACCCTTCAGTCAGTGAGCGCCTGATCGAGGGTTTCGCGGATGTCGATCAGGGCGTCGATGCCGACGAGCTGCAGGGTGCGCATCACGGAATGGCCGACGCCTGCCAGGCGCAGCCAGCCGCCGCCCTGTGCCAGAGCGTGGTGGGAGGCGATGAGGATGTTGATTCCGCTGGAGTCCATGAAGGTCACCTGCCGCATGTCCACCACGACGCGGGGACGGGCGCCGTCGGCCGGGTCGAGGGCCTGGCGGAGCGTGTCAGCGGTGTGGTGGTCGATCTCCCCGGCCAGGCTCAGCACGGTGATGCCGTCTGCGGCGGAGGCCGTTACGGACAGCTGACCCGGCTGCACCGCGTGATCGCTACCTGGCACTTCTTCCTCACCCATGTCGGTGATCCTGGCACATCATGCCCTTGCTGTGGATCGCTGCCCCCGCAGCCACCGGCTGATCCCGGGCGTGATGCAAATGTGACGCAGCTGTTCGAGCGCCGACAGGCGTCGATCACGTGGGCGAGGGTAAACGCGTGTCGTGAACGGGGTAAGGAAAGCGGTCGGAATGTATTCAACGCCCGTGGGCGAGGACGGCACGATGCCCGACGAGCAGGTTCCGCACACCACGGTGGCCCTGGACGGCGATGGTGCGGTCATCGCACAGGCGCGCCACATGGCCGCCGGTTTCCTCACGCGTGTCCAGGCCGAACACGGGTTGCCCGTCTCCCAGCGCGCCATGGAACTGACGCAGCTGGTGGTCAGCGAGCTGGTCACCAATGCCCGCAAATACGCCCCCGGCCCGGTGCTGCTGGATCTGCGCATCCTCGGGGACTTGGTGGAGATTGTCGTGTGGGACTCGGACCCGGTCCTGCCGGTGGCCCGGGCCGGGGACGCGGGCCGGGTCGGGCAGCACGGCCTGGAGATCGTGATGGCAGTCGCCCAGGGCTTCGAAGTCCAGCGCCAGCCGGTCGGCAAACGCATCACCGTGCGCATCGCCCTGACCGACGACCCAGGCGGCGCCGTCTTCGGGCGCAGCCGCCTCTAGTGCGCGATCCCGGATTCCGCTGACCGGCAGTGGCGCCGGCCGCCACAGGCATGGCGACCGCCCGGCACGCCGGCTGACTAAGCCGAGCAGGCAGTGGCACTCACACGCCACACGATCTTGGATCGGCGCCCAGCCCCACCCTTCGCTGGATCACCCGGGCCTGCTCGGCTGTGGTCCGGTCCTCTCCACGATCTCCGCCCGCGGGACACCGACCCGTTCGAGGGCTTCGTAGAAGGCATCGGGATCGGCCCAGTCCTCGGGCGCGAACGCGCCGGCCCGCCGACCTGCCCCGTCGAGGGCGAGCAGAATGAACGCCGCGGCCGAAGCGCCGGGCGGTGGCCGTACGGCACGCCCTCAAGGCGCAGAGTCTCGGCGTGGACGCCGTCAGCATCGATGGCTTCGAGTGCGCCGGGCACTCGGGCAACGAGGACATCCCCGGTCTGATCCTGATCCCTGCCGCCGTGCGGAAGCTGGACATCCCGGTCATCGCCAGCGGCGGCTTCGCGACCGGCGACGGCCTGGCCGCCGCCCTCGTGCTCGGGGCGAGCGCCATCAACATGGGCACCCGCTTCGTCGCCAGCGAGGAGGCGCCGGTGCACCGCAACCTCAAGGAGTAGATCGTCGCCAACGACGAACACGCCACCCAGCTGGTCTTCCGAGAGTTCGACAACACCGCGAGGGTTGGCCTCCGGAGTCCGGGGCCGCACCCGGGTGCTGGAGCAGGGGCACATGGACGACGGTCTGTGGTGGGCCGGCCAGGCCGAGGGCCTCATCGACTCCGTCCGCACCTGCGAGGAGATCGTCACCGGCATCGTGACCGACGTGGAGAAGGTCATCGGTCGCCTCGCCGAACTTCGCCGGTGAAACAAGGGGCGACATCGACCGGAAAGGGTGCCTGACTACTACGCTTGTTCAACTGGCGAGTTTGACTTTCCTGGCCGGCTGTTGGGACGCGACAATGACGAGGAGCGGGGCCCGTGATGAACGACCGCAGACTGACGATCGGCTTGCTGGCAACGGGAGCCCTTCTCCTCGTTGCAGGAGGTTGTTGGCTTCTGCTGGGAGACCACACGGGCAGGAGCGATGCAGACTTGGCCGTCGGCCTCGGCTTTGCGTTGATCTGCTTCTCACAAGCGGCGCGGATGCTGACCAAACAACGGTAAGTGCGCGAAACGTCGCGATCCGCCCGTGAGTGGGCACCAGACGGGGAAGCGAGGGTGTGGAGACTGGGAGTTCGGGCACAGCCTCCGTTCTGCCGGGATTATTGGCTCGACGGCGCCGGGACGCGCGGGGCGGCCCCGGTCTCAGGGGCCGGGGCCGCCTTTCGCCTGGCGGGTCAGCCGCTCACGCCCGCTGCCACAGGGCCGGCGTGTTCGGGGGCTCCCAGCCGGGCTGGGCCTGATGGGTCTGCAGGCAGCGGTAGGTGGCGCCGCCGTACGTCACAGTCGCGCCCGCCTGGTAGACCGTGCCGACCGCCCAGGTGCCGCCCGGGTCGCCGGGGTCGCCCGGGTCCCCGGGGCCGGAGGCGGTGGTCTTCAGGGTGAGGCCGTAGTTCTGGAGGATGGGGTTGATCGGCTGGAAGTAGGTCGTGCCGCCGCTCGTGCAGTTGCCCGAGCCGCCCGAGGTGACGCCCTGCGCCTGGCTGCCGGAGATGAACGAGCCGCCCGAGTCGCCCGGTTCGGCGCACACCGAGGTGCGGGTGACCCCCGCGACGGTGCCCTCCTGGTACGTCACGCTGGAGTTGAGCTGCTGCACCGTGCCGCAATGCCAGCCGGTCGTGGAGCCGGAGCGGCACACGGAGGAGCCGACCGCGGCCTGTGTGGACCCCGTGACCTGCGCGTTGGAGCCGTTGACGTACGGTGTCGCCGTCCAGTTGGCGTTCGTGGCCACCCACGCCATGTCGTTTCCGGGGAAGACCGACGCCTGGAACGTACCCTGCGCGACCCGGTTGGAGCCGATGGTGCTGCTGCCGGCGCGTCCGCAGTGGCCGGCCGTGGCGAACCCCTGCTGGGCGCCGCGGGTCACCGGGAAGCCGATCGAGCAGCGGCTGCTGTTGTCGATGTAGTAGGCGTCGCCACCGCGCAGGTCGTAGAGCGGGCGCGGCTGCTCGGTGGACCGTACGATCCGGGCGAGGGAGGTGTCGACGCCCGCCGCGTCGAGCAGGGAGCGGGCGGCCTGCGGTCGTACCGCCTCCACCGTCAGCGTGTTGGTGTGTACGTCCACGTACCAGACCGGCGCGTCGGTGGTGCCGTGGTGTTCGGCGGCCCGGTCGACGCGGGCCTTGGCGGCGTCCAGCGCGGCCAGCGAGTGGTCCACGACCACAGCGTCGGCGCCCTGGGCCCGGATGGCGCGCACGTCGGCCGGATCGGTCGTGGCCACCGTCAGGGTGTCCGACAGCGTGCCGCTCACCCAGGCGCCCGCGTAGTGCGCGCCCACGACGGTACGCAGCCGGCCGTTGGTGGCGCCCGCCTCGGCCTCGTTGACCAGCCGGCGGTCCGCCTGCTGCCGGTTCAGGTGGAGGTCCCGCTGGAGCGCGGCGAGGAGGCCGGGCGTGGCCGCGTCGGTGCGCAGGGTCTCGGCCGCCGTAGGTGCGGCGGGAGAAGGGGACGGCAGGGCGCTCGCGGAGCCGCTGAGCCCGGCCACGAGCAGGGCACCCGCCGCCGCGGCTGCGGCGCACGCGGCTCTGAGCTGTCGTTGGAGCATGGGGAGGTCTCCTCGGGTTCGGTGGGGTGGCGACACCGTAGGAAGGCTCCGCCTCGCTCCGTAAGACGTCAGCCGACCCCCTGCCCGCGCGTTATGGAAGCCGCTCGGGACGCCGTCGCCGGTGCCGGTGGGGGCGCCGTCGTGGGCGCCGTCGCCGGTACGGGGCAGGACGTGGGGTCCGGTGTCGGCCGGGGCACGGCGTCCGGTGCGGGACGGCGCTGCGCGAGCCAGTGCGCATAGCTGTCGCTGCGGGCCGCCGCGCCCGCGTGCGCCTCGCGGGCCTGGGTCAGCACGGTGTCCGCGATCTCCTGCCGCTGTCCGGCGGGGTCACGACCGAGCAGGTGACGCCACATCAGGGGCGCCCCGACGAGCGGACGGATCGCGAGACCGGGTGTCGGCGGGAACGTGGCCCGGCACAGCCCCACCGCCCGGCCCACCTGCACCAGGTGCACGCACGATGCGGTGTCCGTCTCGTACATGCGTCGCGGGGTGAAGCCGGCGCGGGCGCAGGCCGCGGTGAAGCAGTCCGCGAAACAGCCGTCGCCAGGGACGCAGGCCCATTCCTCGCCGGCCAGCGCGGCCAGGTCGATCTCCCGCTCGTGGGCCAGCCCATGACCGTCGGCGAGCATGACGAAGACGGGGTCGACGGCTATGTCCTCCCAGACGAGGTGCGGCGGGTCCGGCGGCGGGGCGGTACCGCAAGTGCCGGTGAGTGCGAAGTCCAGGCGTCCCTCGGCCAGCAGTTCCGCCAGTTGTCGCTCCGACCAGGAGGCGCAGGTGGTCACGGTGGTGCCGGGTGCGGCGTCGGCCAGCCGGTCCACCAGCGCCCCCAGCAGCGGTCCGTGGGTGGCGCCGAGACGCAGTCGCTGTCCGACCCGCCGGGTCCGGGCGAACCGAGCGGCCTCCTGCTGGAGTTCGCTCACCGCGGGCAGCACGATCCGGGTGCGTTCCAGGACCAGCTCACCGAGGGGCGTGGTGCGGACGCCGTGCCGGCCGCGTTCGAACAGGGCCCCGCCCAGAGCCCGTTCGATGCGTCTCAGCTGCGCGCTGAGGGCGGGCTGGGCGAGGCCGAGCGCCGTGGCCGCCCTGGTCAGGCTGCCCGCGTCGGCGATGGCCCGGATGGTTTTGAGATGCCGCAACTCCAGCTCCATGCAGGGAGCTTGCGACGCACAGCGGCGAGGGGCAAGGGGTTGGTTCAGACCAGAGGGGGAACGGATGTGCCCGATCCGGCCGGTGCCCCAGGAAGGAGTGCGCCCGATGCGCAGCACCACGGTCTTACCAGGAGTTCCGAGCCTGCCCCCCGGCGCGGGGGACGTGGCGCTGCACCGGCTGGAGGTGGCCACACCGGGCGCCCCGCCGTTCGCCGTGGGCTCCTTCGAGGAGGTGGGTCCGCTCTCCCGGTGGGACCGGCCGCACCGGCACACCTTCTACGAGATAGTGCACATCACCGCCGGTTCGGGTACCCATGTCGTCGATCTCGCCCGCTGGCAGGTACGCCCTCCGCAGCTGGCCGTGATCCTGCCCGGTCAGGTGCACCACTGGGAGGGCGGCCGGGGCCCGGAGGGGTCGCTTGCGCTGTTCACCGACGACTTCCTGGTGGACCACCCCGGCGACCGCGAGGTGCTGCGGGAGCTCGGGACCCGGTGCTTGTTCGCGTTGCGTCCGGAGCACGACCGGGCGATCGGGCGCCTGTTCGCCGAACTGGTCGCGGAACACCGTCAGCGCGCGGCGGGATTCGAAAGCGTGCTGCGGTCCCTGCTGCACGTACTCGTCCTGCGCGCCGCCCGGCTCCCCGGCCCGGCCGGACACGGCGCCGGGCCGCGTGCGCAAGGCCGTGCGGCCGCCGTGGCGGAGGCATTCACGGAACTCATCGCCCGTTCCGAGGCGGCGGGGTGGAGCGTGCAGCAGTGCGCCGGCCGGCTGGGGGTCACGCCCGGGTACCTCACTCAGGCGGTGCGGGCCGCCACCGGCCGCCCGCCCGGCAGGCTGCTGATCGAGGCGCGGGTGTACCAGGCACAACAGCTGCTGGCCCACAGCCGGTTGTCGGTCAGGCAGGTCGCCGCGCGCACCGGGTTCAGCGACCCCGCCTACTTCGGCCGGTTCTTCCGGCGCGAGACGGGAAGCAGTCCGGGAGCCTTCCGAAAACACCACGACCGCCACCATCAGTCCCTCGAAGCTCCGTCCGGGCCCGCCTAGTTTCGTTGCCCACCGTCCCCCACGAGGAGGAGACATGGACGGAGCAGGCAGGCACGGCGCGGGCCAGGACGACCCCGGAGCCGACAGCGAGGCCGGATCCCCCCGGCTCGTGCGCCGCAAGACGGTGCTGCGCGCGGCGCTCGCCGCCACCGCCGCGATCCCCGTTGCCCTGGTCGGCGGCCCGGCTCTCGCCCGCACCGCGGCGGCGAGCGGTACGGCTCCGGCCCTCACGCCGTCCTGCGACGACGGCGACCACCCGACCCCGGAGCAGATAGAGGGCCCCTACTTCAAACCGAACTCGCCGCAGCGCACCAGTCTGCTGGAGCCCGGCATGCCCGGCACCCCGCTCACGGTGAGCGGCTACGTCTTCGGCCGCGCCTGCCTTCCGCTGGCCGGCGTCCTGCTGGACTTCTGGCAGGCCGACGCGAACGGCGCCTACGACAACTCGGGCTTCAGGCTGCGCGGGCACCAGTTCACCGACTCCCGCGGCTCCTTCGCGCTGACCACCATCGTGCCGGGCCTGTATCCCGGCCGTACGCGCCATCTGCACGTCAAGTTGCAGGCGCCCGGCCGTCCGGTCCTGACCACGCAGCTCTACTTCCCGAACGAGCCACGCAACAACACCGACACGATCTTCGACCCGCGGCTGCTGATGACCGTACGGGACGGGGGCGGCGGCCGGGAGGCGGCGTTCGACTTCGTCCTGGACGTCGCGCAGGAACCCGGGCCCGGCCCCACCCCACCGCCGGCGGGGACCTGGGCGGTGGGCACCGCCTACCGGGCGGGTGACCGGGTCACGTACGCCGGCCGCGCCTACGTCTGCCTCCAGCCGCACACCGCGCAGCCGGGCTGGGAGCCGCCGGCCGTGCCGGCCCTGTGGCGGGCTGCCTGAGCAAGCCGCCGCGCATCCGCCACCGCTAGCCCACCGAAGACCGCCGCACCGGGGGGCCTGGGGGCGGACGGGCTACCGTCCGCCCCCACGGGGTCACTGACGTCCCCCTGAGGGATTCGTCAGCTTCCCCCACCGGTCTCACACGCCTCCAAGGACGTCTCCGACCACCCACACTGCCGCACAGCCGCAACGCATCAGGTCGCCCCTTGCCCGGCCCGCGACCGACGCACGGCCCCAGCTCGGCTCGGCCGCCAGGAACCCCTCGCCAGAAACCCGGGCCCGACTTCTTGCCTCCGGAATACCCCCCTGGGTATAGCTGTTACTGTGGGTGTCAGATACCCCCCGGGGTACAGCGTCCGAGAGGAGTCATGAGTCGTGTTCTTCGTCGACACCCTGGAGTTCGAGGGCCTGGGCAATCGCAGTTACCTGGCCGGCGGAGCCGGTGCCGCGGTGGTCGTGGATCCGCCGCGGGACATCGACCAGGTCATTGCGGCAGCGGCCCGACGCGGGGTGCGCATCGCCTGGGTGGCCGAGACTCATGTGCACAACGACTACGTCACCGGCGGTCCGGAGCTGGCGCGAGTCACCGGTGCCCAGTACCTGGTGCCGGCCGGGGCGCATGTGTCGTTCCCCCGTACCCCGGTCGCCGACGGCGAGACCGTGACGGTCGACGACGGGCTGGTGCTGCGCGCGATCGCCACTCCCGGACACACCCCGCACCACACCTCCTACGTCCTCACCGAGGACGGGCGCGGTGTCGCGGCCTTCACCGGCGGATCGCTGCTCATCGGCACCGTGGGCCGCCCCGACCTGGTCGAGCCGCGGCTGACCGAGCAGCTGGCCCGAGCCCAGCACGCCTCCGCGCGCCGACTGGCCGACGAGTTGGACGACGAGGTGCAGGTGCTGCCCACCCACGGCTTCGGCAGCTTCTGCTCCTCGTCCCAGGCCGAGGGGGACGCGACCACGATCGGCACGGAGCGCAAGACCAACGACGCGCTGACCTTGGACGTGGACACCTTCGTCGCCCGCATCCTCGCCGGGCTGGACGACGTGCCCGCGTACTACGCCCACATGGGCCCGGCCAACGCCGCAGGTCCCGCGCCGGTCGACCTCACCCCGCCGAGGCGGGCGGACGCCGAGGAGATCGCCTCCCGGCTGGCCGCGGGGGAGTGGGTGGTGGACCTGCGCAGCCGCATGGCCTTCGCCGCGGGGCATGTGGCCGGGTCGTTCAACTTCGAGGGCGAGGGCAAGCTCGCCACCTACCTGGCCTGGCTGATCCCGTGGGGCAAGCCCGTCACTCTGCTCGCCGACACACCCGAGCAGATCGCCGCCGCGCAGCGGGAGCTGGCGCGGCTGGGCATCGACCGCCCGGCCGCCGCCGCCACCGGCGAGCCGGCCGGCTGGATCCGCGAGGGCGAGCAGCTCGCCTCCTTCCCCCGCGCGCGGTTCGCTCAGCTCGCCGAGGTCCGTGAGCACGGCGACGACGTGGTCGTTCTGGACGTACGCCGGGACGCGGAGCGTGCGGGCGGCTACATCGACGGCTCCGTCCACATTCCCGTCCCCGAGCTGCACGGCCGCATCGGCGAGGTGCCGGACGGGACGGTGTGGGTGCACTGCGCGGGCGGGATGCGCGCGGCGATCGCCGCCTCCCTGCTCGACGCCGCCGGCCGCGACGTGATCGCAATCGACGACGCCTTCGACGCCGCAACCAAGGCGGGAGTGACCCTCACCCGCCCCCACGGCACCGACTGACACGTCCTTCCGCTCCCCTGCACGAAAGCGATCACACGATGTTCTCGCTTCTCCGCCGCGGCCCTGGCCGCCTCACCCCTCAGCCGGCCCACCAGCAGACCAGTGACCGCACCGCCGTCCTGCTGGACGTACGCGAAACGCCGGAGTGGAACGCCGGGCACGCGCCCGACGCACTGCACCTGCCCCTTTCCCGTCTGGTGGCCGGGGCGTCGCTCCCGGCAGCCGCTCAGGGCAGGCCAGTGGTCACGATCTGCCGCTCCGGACACCGCTCCCGGCAGGCTGCCAAGGTGCTGGCCGGACGCGGCGTGCGGGCTACGGACGTCACTGGCGGCATGACCGCCTGGGCGCGTGCGGGCCTGCCGGTCATCGGTCCGAGCGGCAGCAACGGCGTCATAGCGTGAGTGCTCTGATCCTGGCCCTGATCGCGGGGGCCGCGGTCGGGCTCGCGCTCGGCGCGCTCGGCGGGGGCGGCAGCGTCCTGGCCGTCCCGGCGCTGATCTACCTGCTCGGCTTCACACCGGCCGCCGCGACCACCGCGAGCCTGCTCATCGTCACGGCCACCTCGCTCACCGCCCTGTACGTCCACGCCCGCACCGGCAACGTCCGCTGGAAAGCCGGCTTCCTGTTCGCCGCGGCCGGACTTCTGCCCGCGGCCGTGGCAGGAGCCATGGCATCGCGCCTGCCCCAGCCGGTACTGACCGCCGCGTTCGCTGCCATCGCCGCACTCGCCGCCGTCAGGATGCTGCGCCCCAGCCGCACCGCCTCCAAAGAGGCGGCCGGCGCGGCGCGGTCCGCCCGGGCCGCCGGAACCGGCGCCGGGCTGGGCGCACTGACCGGTCTGCTCGGGGTCGGGGGAGGCTTCCTCGCCGTCCCGGCCCTGGTCACCGTGCTGGCGTTCGAGATGCAGGCTGCCGTCGGCACCAGCCTGCTGGTCATCTCGGCGAACTCGCTGGCTTCCCTGGTCACCCGCGGAGCCACCACTGCCGGCGTCAACTGGGCGGTGATCGGCCCCTTCACCGGGGCCGCGATCCTGGGCGCCTGGGACGGCAAACGTCTGGCGGCCAAGGTCACCGGCACCCTGCTGCAGCGCACCTTCGCCGTCGTGCTGCTGGCCGTGGCCGCCTTCATGCTCGTCGACGCCCTCACCTGAGAATCACGAGCATCAGACGGATGATCGGGCGTCGCGGCACACCATGGCTCAGGCCAGAGACAGGAACAGTTTCTCCAACCGGGTGCGCATCTGCTCCCGGTCGCCGGAGGCGGCCATGTCCGCGTCGGTCAGGCAGTGCTGCAGACCGGTGGCGATGATCGCGAAACCGGCCTTGTCCAGGGCCCGGGACGCCGCGGCGAGCTGGGTGACGACGTCCTCGCAGTCCCGCCCCTCCTCGATCATCTTGATCACACCGGCGATCTGGCCCTGCGCTCGGCGCAGTCGGTTGACCACCGTCTTCAGTTCCTCGGCCGCCATCGCCAGTTCCACAGTCCACACTCCTTCGAGATACCCCCTTGGGTATCCTATCGAAGGGGTAACCCGAACCGAGCAAGGAAAAATCCCTGTGGCACCCCTCACCGCGCTCACCGCCCTCACTGCCGAACAGGCCCACGCCCGCCTGCACGAGCTGACCGTCATCGACGTGCGCACCCCCGGCGAATACGCCTCCGGCCACCTGCCCGGCGCCCACAACATCCCCCTCGACCGCCTCGATGCCGCCCTGGCCGCGCTGAAGGCCGCCGCAGAGCGCGGCGACCTCCTCCTCGTGTGCGCCTCCGGCGCCCGCTCCGCCCAGGCATGCCGGCGCCTCGCCGACCAGGGCATCACCGCCGCCACTCTCACCGGCGGTACCACGGCCTGGACGCAACTCGGCCACGACACCCACCGCCCGGCCGGCACCCGCACTCCCTGGGCCATGGACCGCCAGGTCCGCCTCGCCGCCGGATCACTGGTCCTGACCGGCCTGATCACCGGAGAACGCTGCCGTGCCGGCCGCTGGCTTGCCGCGGGCGTCGCCGGCGGCCTGGTCTTCTCTGCCCTCACCAACACCTGCGGCATGGCCGAAATCCTGGCCAAGCTCCCCCACAACCAGCCCAAGGCCACCGACCTGGACGACACCCTCGCCGCCCTGACCGGCTGACACCCTGCCCGCAACGCGGGGCCCCGACCTTCACCCACAGCCCGCGCCCTCAGGACCTGGTCACACGGGCGCTGCGCAGTCGGCCCGGGCCGCGGCTGCCACCACAGCCGCAAGGGCCGCCTTGCACCTCACCCGCCTGGCGGGGGAGCACACACGGTCGGCTTCCACGCGATCGGACAGGCTCATCCGCCATGCCCGTGGCACGGCGTCGTGCCGTCCGTCGTCACTGCCGCTCACCGCCCTGCGGACCAGGCGGCCAGGCGGGGCCGAGCCGCCTCGCCAGAAGCAGGACGACGAGCATGCAGCTCCCGCTGTAGGTATGTTCAACCCGATATGTGGCCATGGCGCATCAGGTGTTCACAGTGACGCGGCCACATGCGTCGCACAGGACTCAGGAGGACCCATCGCCGGAACGACGTCGGAGAGCGGCTCCGGGATCGTCTCGGGAAGTCAGCCTCCGGAAGCCGACCTGCTGCGGACCATGCTCGGCCGACCCGAGTACCGCAGGGCGCTGGTGTTCTGTGGACTGATCGGTGTTCCAGTGGCGCTGGCCGCTTTCTGGTTCCTCGTGGCGGTGCACCAGCTGGAACAGCTGATCTGGACGGACTGGCCCAAGGACATGGGATGGCGGCAGGCTCCCTGGTGGTGGGGGCTTCCCCTGCTGACGCCGGCCGGGTTTGTGGTCGCCCTGGTGGTCGCACGCCTTCCCGGCCGGGGCGGACACATTCCGGCGGGCGGGCTGCATGCGGGCGGGGTCACGAAAGGGGCGCTGCCGGGCGTCGTGATCGCCGCGCTGGTCGGTCTGCCGCTCGGTGCCGTCCTGGGCCCCGAGGCTCCGCTGATCGCGCTGGGCGGTGGACTGGCGTTGCTCTTCGCGAGTCTCGTCCGGGTGCCGCGGACCGAAGCGAGCACGGCTCTGCTCGGTGCCGCCGGGTCGGCGGCAGCCATCTCGGCGCTTTTCGGCAATCCCGTGGTGGGCGCCGTACTCCTGATGGAAGTGGCGGGGGTGGGCGGCCCACAACTGTTCGCGGTGATGCTGCCGGCTCTGCTGGCCAGCGGTGTGGGAGACCTGATCTTCACCGGGTTCGTTCACTGGACCGGCTTCGAGACCGGGAGCTTGAACATCGGCCTGCCCAAGCCACCACCCCTCGACGGGGCGGACGTGCTCTGGGTGCTGGTGCTGGCGCCCGCGATTGCCTTTGTCGTCCACTGGGTCTTCGTCTGCGGGCGATTCGCCGCGCGTTTCGTGGCGAGCCGCATCGTACGGAACACCGTGGTGTGCGCGCTGGGCGCGGCGGGCTGTGTCACGCTCTACGCGCTCGTCACCGGCCGTTCACCGGCGGAGGCCGCTCTGTCGGGGGAGTCGGCGCTGTCCGGCCTGGCGCATGATCCGCACGCCTGGCCGGTGGGCGCCCTCGTCGCGGTACTGGTCTTCAAGGGCCTTGCCTACACGCTGTGTCTGGGCAGCCTTCGCGGTGGTCCGGTGTTCCCCGCGCTGTTCCTGGGAGGTGCTGCCGGAGTCCTGCTGGCACCGCTGCCGGGTCTCGGGCTGGTGCCGGCCATGGCGATCGGGATGGCAGCCTCCGTGACCGCTGCCCTGCGGCTGCCCGTCAGCGGTGTCGTCCTGGTCGTGCTGTTGCTGGGCAACGTGGAAACAGTGGCGCTGGTGGTGCTTGCCGCGGTTGCGTCCTTCGTCCTCAGCCAGCGGCTGCCGCAGGGCCCCCGCATTCCGGCGTTCGGCGAACGCGGGGCCGACCGGACGAGTGGCCAAGGGATGCCGGGGGCATGACGAGCGGGCCGCGGAGGCAGAGCTGCGCGAGGCTGTCCTGATCCGACACCCTCTCCGTCATGTAACTCGGAGACGTGGTGCCGCTTGCCCGGTCCGGTCTGCCCTCCCCATCGGTCACCCGAAGGAAGAGCGCAACCGCAGCGACGGAGTGCCGGGCGCGGGCCCGTCCGCCGAGGAACCGCCGGAGGGCAGGGGAGGCTGGTACGGGTGGGCCCAGACGACGGCCCAGGATGCGCGGACGACGACCGCACCGGCGGAGTGACACGGGGTGCGCCTGTACATCGCCGGTGCTGCAATGTACAGAGGGCTCACACGTACAGAGGTGATCGCCATGAGCGAGCAACTGGACGAAATGGGACCCATCGACTACGTGGTGGTGGAGTTTCCGAACGATCACCGGACGGGTGAGGGTTTCCCACTGCTGGTCGACCTGGTGGAGAGGGGCATCATCCGAATCCTGGACCTGCTGTTCGTCAAGAAGAACGAGGACGGCTCGGTGATCGCTTTGGAGATCTCCGACATCACCGGTGGCGGACCGCACGACCTCGCCGTCTTCGAAGGCGCGCGCTCTGGCCTGTTGGGTCAGGACGACGTGGAGGAGGCCGCCTCGGCGATCGAGCCGGGCAGCTCAGCCGGCCTGCTGATCTACGAGAACCTGTGGGCGGCACCTTTCGCCACCGCTCTGCGCCGCGGCGGCGCACAGTTGGTCGCCTCGGGACGCCTGCCCGTTCAGGCCATCCTCGCTTCCCTCGAAGCGGCCGAGGCCGCGTCGTGACGTGATGTACAGGCGCGGGAACACGGCACCGTACCGCCGGCCCCGTGTCCTGATCTCGTCGTACCGCACGTGAGCAGCTCATAGAAGCAGGCCGCTGACGCGCGGGCGCCATCGAGATGCCCTCCGGACAGGGCAATGGTCCAATGGACACGGAGTCTTCCATCGACCGGGTGAGAGGCGATCACCATGCCCGGACTTCTTCGCGGAATTGCCCGCACTGCCGTGGTCGCGGGCACGGCGACCGCGGTCTCCAACCGGGTGTCCCGCCGGCAGCAGGGCCGCTGGGCCGCCCAGACAGCCCAACAGCCCGTCTACCAGGAGCCCCAGGGTTACCAGCAAGCCTATCCGGCGCCTCCGCCCGAACCGGCGGCGCCCCCAGCCGACGACATGACCGGCAAGATCGACCAGCTCAAGCAACTCGGTGAGCTCAAGGCACAAGGCATCCTCACGGAGGCCGAGTTCGAGGAACAGAAGCGACGGCTGCTCGCCTGACGCCCACACTGGCACGTCATGGCCAGGCCCACGGAATGCGCCTGGCCGAAAGCCAGATGATCGGAAGCATCGCGGGCGTCCCGCTCACTGACGACTGCGCTACAGCGGGGCTTGTGCGCCCACGGTGACCTGGAGCGACACGCATCGCCGAGACCGGGACCGTCACCGATGTCCGAAGTCCCCAGCACCACCCCGAGCCCGGCCCGCGACTGTGAGTCAAGGCAGGTTCCCGTGCGGCGTCCGACGCCGGATGCCGGAACCGTTCGGAGGCACTGCGATGGCGACCGCGGCGGGCTGCCTGCAAGCTGAGGCCGGATGTGGACGCGCGCCGGCGAACGTTGTGCCGCGCAGAGGGTCTGGGAGGACCGTGTGACCGTTTCGTCGCCCGCCACCGACACGCCGCCGGCCCGCTACGACGATCTGCGGGCCCTGGTGATCAACTGCACCCTCAAGCGTTCCCCGGAGACCAGCAACACTCAGGGCCTGATCGACCGGAGCACCGCGATCATGGACGCCCAGGGAGTGCACGTCGATGTCGTACGCGCGGTGGACCACGACATCGCCACCGGTGTGTGGCCCGACATGACGGAGCACGGCTGGGAGAGGGACGCCTGGCCCGACCTGTACCGGCAGGTGATGGCCGCCGACATCCTGGTCCTCGCGGGCCCGATCTGGCTGGGTGACAACAGTTCCGTGACCAAGCGGGTCATCGAGCGCCTCTACGCCTGCTCCAGCCTGCTCAACGAAGCGGGTCAGTATGCCTACTACGGCCGTGTCGGTGGCTGCCTGGTCACGGGCAACGAGGACGGCGTCAAGCACTGCGCCATGAACGTCCTCTACAGCCTGCAGCACCTGGGGTACACCATCCCGCCCCAGGCGGATGCCGGATGGATCGGCGAGGCCGGGCCCGGCCCCTCCTACCTCGACCCCGGCTCGGGCGGCCCGGAGAATGACTTCACCAACCGCAACACCACCTTCATGACATGGAACCTCCTGCACCTGGCCCGGGCGCTGAAGGACCTTGGGGGCATCCCCGCCTACGGCAACCAGCGCACCGCCTGGGACGCCGGCTGCCGCCACGACTACGAGAACCCCGAACACCGTTAGCACATCCACGGCTCGACGGCTGCAGCAGGGACGCGGTGGTTGCCCACCGGAGCGTCGGGCGCTTCCCGGCCGGCCGATGCGGACGTCGGCTGAGCCGCACCCACCCACCTACCGCACTGGATGTACACGTGGCGCCGCTCCACCGTACGCGGTAGGTGGACACCAACCCTGCGGTGAATGCCCTTTCCCGGCTACGGCCGTAGCTTCGTGCTTCACCACATATCGGGGAGGAAACATGGATCTGCGGAAGGCACTGGTGGCAGGGAGCACCCTGGCGCTGATCACGGCTACGGCAGCCATCGCACCGTCGGCGAGCGCGGACACCGCGAGCGCTCAAGCAGTTCGCAACGCCAAGGTGTCCACCAGCGGCGCGTTCGGCAACATGGACATCTCATGGACGGGCCGCGGGCCTTACAGCGGCAAGGTGTCCGGGTATGTGGAGGACACCAAGGCCGACGGATATTGCGCCAAGGCCCAGGTCTGGGTGGACGGCACCGTGTACAGCGCCGGCGCGAGGGCTTGCCCCAAGGGGACCGCGAAGCCGGTGAGCTTCACGTACCGGAAGAAGAATCGCGTGCTGGTGCGGGTCTGCCTCGGGAAGGAAAACTGGTACGACCCGCAGAAGTGCAGCCGCTGGGGATAGCGGCTGCTGCGGCCAGGCAGGGCGGGTTTCGGCGGCTTCCACCCGCCGCCGTTTACGCGGTCGCCGCAGCCGGCCCTGTACGTCGTGAGCGTCAGTTGTTCGGCCGCGTGCCCGGCGTGCGGGAGCCGGTGGCGCCCGGCTTCGCCGGGGCCCACTTCGGCCTGGCGGATGCCTGGTCGGGGTCGGGTTCGGCGAGGGTCAGTCCCCAGGCGTCGCCCTCGCCGACGCGGGTCTCGATCTCCTTCATCTGGCCGGTTCTGGCGAAGTACAGCACGACCACTTGCCGTACCGATCCCTCGTCGTAGAAATCCGCCGTCACCTCGCCTTTGGCCGCCGTGCCGAACGACCTGACCCAGTTGCGGGCCGTCGCGTCGGCGTCCTTGTCGTCGATGCCCAGTGCGGCCAGTCCCTCGGTGTCCCCGTCCGCGAGCCGCCACACGGCCTTCTGCACGGCCTCCAGGCTTCCCGCGGACGGGTAGCCGACGACATGCAGCGGCTGGTGATCGCTGTAATCGGCCTGATAGCCATGTCCGCCGCCCGAGGCGCAGCCCGCGAGGAGCCCGCCCAGGACGGCCGCCACGGCACTGCCGGCGGACCTCGTCCTGCGTGCCAAAGTCAGTTCCCCTCCCACGTGAACCATACGAGGTCCGCGGGCTGGGCGCAGGCGGCCGAGATGGGCTGCGCGCCGAGGGGCTGATCCCGGCTCCTCACCTCCGGTTCCGCATGGTGCCGGATGTGCCGCCGTGGGCATGCCGGTGGCGTGGGCCGCCGCCAGGACGGCGGCGGCCCGGAATCCGTCAGCGACGTCTCCCTGGCGGCGCGGGAGAGAGCGCACCGTGGGTCGTCATCGATGCGAGCCGTCGTTCGTGGGAGGTGCCGTCAGGTACGGGTCCAGTGTTGATTGCTGCCGTTCGAGCAGGAATAGAGCTGGATCAGGGTGCCGTTGGCGGTTCCGCCTGCGACGGCGTCGAGGCAGAGGCCGGACTGGACGCCGACGATGGAACCGTCGGAGTTGAGGCGCCACTTCTGGTTGTCGCCACCCCAGCAGCTGTAGATCTGCACTTTCGCGCCGTTGCCGGTGCCCGCGGCGTCCAGGCACTTGTCGCCGTAGACCCTCAGCTCGCCGGCGCCGCTGTACGTCCACTGCTGGTTGGTGCCGTTGTGGCAGTCCCACAGCTGAAGCTGGGTGCCGTCGGTGGTACTGGCGCTCGGCACGTCCAGGCAACGACCCGAACCGACACCCTTGATCTGCCCGGAACCCGCAGGGGGCGTGGTGGAGCCGCCGTTGAGCGCGTTGAGTACGGCGGTGTAGGCCGGCTTCTTGCTGCCGTCGCCGTTGAACAGCAGCGGCGTGTCACCCGAGCGCCAGGAGTCGGTGTCGCGTACCCCCCAGACGGTGATGCCGAGGCAGCGCGCGACGGCCAGGCAGTCGTTGGTGACGGCGGCGTAGGTCGAGGACGGGGCGCCCTGGATGTCGAGTTCGGTGATGGCCACGTCGACGCCGAGCGCGGCGAAGTTCTGCAGGGTGGTGCGGAAGTTGCTGTTGTAGGGGCTGCCGCTGTTGAAGTGCGACTGGAAGCCGACGCAGTCGATCGGCACACCGCGCTGCTTGAAGTCCCGGACCATGGCGTACACGCCCTGGGTCTTGGCCCAGGTCCAGTCCTCGATGTTGTAGTCGTTGTAACAGAGCTTGGCCGACGGGTCGGCGGCGCGCGCGGTGCGGAAGGCGACCTCGATCCAGTC
The DNA here is from genome assembly GCF_055583185.1 of Streptomyces sp. NPDC104814. Lineage (NCBI taxonomy): Bacteria > Bacillati > Actinomycetota > Actinomycetes > Kitasatosporales > Streptomycetaceae > Streptomyces > Streptomyces sp. NPDC104814. Next base: position 1,951,263 of record NZ_JBVJOL010000001.1, read on the forward strand.
GTTGCCGGTGCGTTGCAGGTTGGAGTCGCGGCGGCCTCCCGAACTGCCGTCGGCGAAGGCCTCGTTCACGACGTCCCACTGCGCGATCTTGCCCTTGTAGTGGCCCATCACGCCATTGATGTGGTCGATCATCGCCTGGCGCAGCTGGCTACCGCTGAGGCTCTGCATCCAGCCGGGCTGCTGGGAGTGCCAGGCCAGGGTGTGGCCCCGCACCTGCTTGCCGTTCTGCACCGCCCAGTTGTAGACGCGGTCGGCGGCGGTGAAGTTGAACTGGCCGCGCTGCGGTTCGGTGGCGTCGATCTTCATCTCGTTCTCGGCCGTCACCATGTTGAACTCACGGGCCGCGATCGACGTGTATGTCGAGTCACCCAGCCTGCCCGAGGCGATGGCGGTGCCGAAGTAGCGGCCGTTCTGCGCCGCCGCGGCGCCGAGCGTGCTCTCGGCGGCCTGTGCCGCCGGCGGCGCGACCAGTGCGGCGGCCGCGACGAGGACGCCGATGACCAGCGTCAATAACGGGCCGCGGGTCCGGCGGCGGACAACGGACCGGGGAAGGGCGTACGAGCCCATCACTGTGCCTCCAAGGGGGAATCACGGAAGGACTGAAGCGCAGGGGTGCTGCGTCCTGCGCTGCCGTGCGGCAGGGGAACGGACGCGGCAGGCCGGAGTCCGGGCAGCACGGGATGACCGGACACCTCGGTGTGCTGGTGTGCGGATGGTGCGGTTGTGCGGGGGTCTGCCGTGCGGCACGGGCTGCCCAAGGCCCGTGCGGGTTCGGGATGCCGACCTGTGGCCGGTTGCTCCGGCAGAAATGATTGAGGTGACGGTGACGCATCGTCAATACTCATCGCCAATAAAGTTTCAACCGCTATGTCGAAACATTCGGGATCGGCAAACGGTGAGGTGTGCCTCCTGACGGTCTTTGTGCTGTCAGTCGTGGAACCGGAGCGGGGTCTGATCGGGTGGTCCCGCACGCCGGCAAGGTGACTGTCGATGGGTGTCGTCTCGCGCGCAGGTAACCTCACTCATTTCGGAGTTGACGGCGAATCATGCGTGAGCGGTTGACGCCCTTCACGGGTTGCCTATCATTCAGATGCTCGACACCTCGACTTGCGTTCGTTATATCGAACACCCAATGCGTCGTCCTCTGTGTGGCAGCTCCGACAGCACCGCCTCGAACGCAAAGCCGCAGGGGTCGTGTCGCATGCAGGTGCATGTCATGACCTTGCCAAACAGCGTGCCGGAATCGCCCCTCTAGGTTGAGGAAGCCCCCATGCACACAGGAATGCTCAGCCGCAGGCACACGTCTGCGGTGCTCGCCGCCGTGATCGCGGTCCTGGCCGCGGTGGCGGCGATGCTTGCCGTCACCCCGGCTCAGGCGGCCACCAGCGGCGCCTTGCGCGGTGTCGGTTCGAACCGGTGTCTCGACGTGCCGGGCGCCGCCCAGGACAACGGCACGTACCTGCAGCTCTACGACTGCTGGGGTGGGACGAATCAGCAGTGGACGCTGACGGATGCCCATCAGCTGACCGTGTACGGCAACAAGTGCCTGGACGTTCCCGGTCACGCCACCCTGCCGGGTACCCGCGTGCAGATCTGGTCCTGCTCGGGTGGTGCGAACCAGCAGTGGCAGGTGAACTCCGACGGCACGGTCGTCGGCATGGAGTCCGGGCTGTGTCTCGAGGCCGCGGGTTCCGGTACGGCCAACGGTACGACGGTGCAGATCGGGACGTGCAACGGCGGCAACGGCCAGAAGTGGACCGGCCTGACCGGGACCACGCCGGGCACGTGTTCCCTTCCGTCGACGTACCGGTGGACGTCGACGGGTGTCCTGGCACAGCCGGCGAACGGGTGGGCGGCGCTGAAGGACTTCACCGACGTCGTCTACAACGGCAAGCACCTGGTCTACGCGTCCAACGTGTCGGGATCGTCCTACGGCTCGATGGCGTTCAGTCCCTTCACGAACTGGTCGGACATGGCGTCGGCCGGCCAGACCGGGATGAGCCAGGCCGCGGTGGCACCCACGCTGTTCTACTTCGCGCCCAAGAACATCTGGGTGCTGGCCTACCAGTGGGGTGCGTCTCCCTTCGTCTACCGCACGTCGAGCGACCCCACCAACCCCAACGGCTGGTCGGCTCCGCAGCCCCTGTTCACCGGGAGCCTTCCCGACTCCGGCACCGGCCCGATCGACCAGACCCTGATCGGTGACGGCCAGAACATGTACCTGTTCTTTGCCGGTGACAACGGCAAGATCTACCGGGCGAGCATGCCGATCGGGAACTTCCCGGGCAACTTCGGCTCGTCGTACACGACGGTCATGAGCGACACGGTGAAGAACCTGTTCGAGGCTCCGCAGGTCTACAAGGTTCAGGGCCAGAACCAGTACCTCATGATCGTCGAGGCTCGGGGTGCGAATGAGCAGCGCTACTTCCGCTCCTTCACGGCCTCCAGCCTGAGCGGCTCGTGGACCCCGCAGGCCGCGAGCGAGAGCAACCCCTTCGCGGGCAAGGCCAACAGCGGTGCCACCTGGACCGACGACATCAGCCACGGTGACCTGGTCCGCAACAACCCCGACCAGACCATGACCATCGACCCCTGCAACCTGCAGCTCCTCTACCAGGGCAAGTCCCCCACCGCGGGCGGCCCCTACGACCAGCTGCCATGGCGGCCGGGTGTCCTCACCCTGCGCCGCTGACCTCCCCGGACCCCTTCCACCTGCTGACCGACACTCATGTTTGCGGGAACCCCAGCCGTTCGGGCGGCCGGGGTTCCCCTCGGTTCCGGACGTACGACTCAGGCGCCGCGCGGCGCTGTCGGCGGTGGCCGGCGGCATGGCCGCGTGAAGAACAAGGTTGTCCAGCGGTTCGGGGACATCGTTCAGTGGTCCGACTGGGAAGTTCCGTGGGCGACGCACACCCCTGCGCCCCACCCTCCGCCGGAACTCCATTTCGACGCGAGCCAGTACGACGCCGAGGTGGCTCGCGCTGAGGCGGAACGCCGCTGACGTGGGGTCAGCAGAGCCATTCAGTCAGGCCAGGTGTGGCCAACGCTGTCCGCCGCCGTGGTGACCTGCCAGGCTCCGGCCTGGATGACCAGTCCGGCTCCGGTGATCAGGCGCTGGTTACTCGTTGTCAGGAATTGAGCATGTACACGTCCGGTTATTGGTGGAATAGTCCCTCGCGGTCGTGCTTCAGTCACCCACAGGGGGAGATCATGCTGATCGAACGAGCACGTCACGCCATGACCACGATCGCCGCCATCGCCGCAGCCGTCGCCGGCCTCACAATCGGCACCGCAGCACCGTCCAGTGCCTCCGTGGCCAACCCGTGCCGCGCCATGACGCCAGAGGGCTTCTACCCCTACGGCGTCCAGCTGCAGCCGTGCAACGGGGTGACCGGGGGCGTTTACAGCGACATCTTCGGCCACGCGAAGAGCCCTCAGACCGACGTTCGCATCTGGCTGCAAGTCGGCTGGAAGCCGTGGTACCTGTCCGGGGAACCGATCTACTTCGACGCGCCGGTCACCGGCGGTGTCGTCTCCCCGACCACCTACGACTATGTGCCCCAGGACTTCAAGGATCCGACGCACCTGGGCGCTGCGGGGAACTGCTACTACACCCGCATATGGTTCACCAACGGTACGTACACATCGTCCTGGGTGGAGTCCCCGAGCACCTGCTTCTGACCGCGGTGCCGCCGCGCCTCGCCTGCTCTCGCAGCCGGCGGGGCGCACTTCCGCACATGGCGGCGTGCCGGCACTGGGGATGAGACGGGCCGGTGCCACCAGCTCCGGGTGTGAGCCTCACCGCCGCCGGTGACGATCCACCCGCCGAGGTCGTCGGCCGGCGTCGTCAGCGGTATCCGTAGGCAACCCAGTTGTCGCGCACCCTCTGCTGCAGCTCCCGCGGATAGGAGGTCGCGAACGAGGCGGTCGTACCACGAAGTTTTCCGCCGAACTCCTCCGGTCGCAGGCAGCTGAGCACCGACTTGCCGCCCCGGCCCGTGCGGACCTGTTCCGCGGTGAGGTAGGGGACCATGGGGATCCCGGGGGCGTCGGGGAAGGTGTACTCGGTGCCGGGCCGGTAGCGAGTCGCCAGAGCCCAGGCGACCTGGCCGATGTCGGTGATGTCGATGTCGGAGCCGACCAGGATCACCTTGGGCACCAGCCAGCCGGCATGCGAGTCGAACAGCACCTTCGCCACGTCCTGGACCAGCTCCGCCTCCGTGGTGTCGCGGGCTGCCAGCCGGCGCCGGTCGACGGAGACCACCATCCAGCAGGTCGCCGCCTCGTACGAGCACCACGCCAGGTCGACCGGCAGTCCGGCCGAGCGCAGCACGTCCGTGGCCTCCGCGGCGATCATCGTGCCCCAGATCGTGTGGTTCTCCTCCGGCGGCAGACCCGCCACGCACACCGGCAGGACGGCCTGGTCGCGGAAGGTCATCGCTTCCACATGGAACACCGGCTGGGGCTTGCTGTCGGAGAACGCGTAGCCGTGATACTCGCCCATCGGCCCCTCGGGCAGGGTCTCGTCGGCGCTGATGTACCCCTCCAGCACGATCTCCGCGTTGGCCGGCACGTACAGGCCGTTCGTCTCCGTCCGTACGACCTCGACGCCGGTGCCGGTGAGTGCGCCCACGTAGCCGTCCTCGTTCACCCGGGCCGGTAGCGGCATGCCCGCGGCCGCCAGCGCCGCCGGAGGCGCGCCCAGGACCATGGCCCACGGCGTGGGCTCGCCCTGCGCGCGCCACATGTCGCGGATCATGCCGACGTGCTGCTGGGCCATGGCCGGTCCGACCAGCGTCCTGCGGTCGTGCAGCATGGTGCGGGCCACGGACCAGCTCGTCCACGTGCCGTCGGGGCTCTGCACCACATGGAAGCCGTACGTGCCCAGGTAACGGCCCCCGTCCTCCTGGTGCAGCAGCGGCACGGGCAGCACCTCAAGGTCGACGTCCTCACCGAGCAGGATGTTCTGCTTGCACGGCCCGGTCGGCACGATCCGTGGCGGCACCGGGTCGGCGTGCATCGCTGCCACCAGCTTCTCCACAATGTCCCGCGGCGTGCTGTGGCCGGGCAGGCCGAAGTGCGCGGCGAGCCTGCCGTGGGCGCCGCCCTGGGCGCTGCTCAGGCCCGCCGGAGCGCCGAGGATCCGCATCCCGGCGGAGCCCGAGGACAGCGAGGTGAACAGCGGCGCGGGGGCGTGCGTCTCGTAGACCCGGCGGGTCACCGCACCGACCTCCAGATGCGGATCCACGGTCCTGTCGATCCGTACGGCGTCCTCGCGGCGCAGCAGTTCATCGACGAAGTCCCGGAAATTCAGTGCCGGGCCGTGCTGGGGCATGAGATCTCTCCTGGTGATGACGGACGTACGGGATCGGTGACTCAAGCGCTCCGCCGGCGCGGTCAGGCCGCCGGGGCCCGGCGGCGGGCCTCGCGCATGCCGTCCCAGCGACGGGCCTGCGGAACGGTCAGGTCGAACTGGTCGAGGACGCGGCAGACGAGGTGGTCGACGATGTCGTCGACGGAGGCCGGGTGGTTGTAGAAGGCGGGCATCGGCGGCACGATGCGCACGCCCATCCTGGCCAGGGCGAGCATGTTCTCCAGATGGATCTCGCTGAGCGGGGTCTCACGCGGCACGAGCACCAGGGGCCTGCGTTCCTTGAGCACCACGTCGGCCGCCCGGCCCACGAGGCCCTCGGCATAGCCGGCGCGCACGCCCGCGAGGGTCTTCATGCTGCACGGCACGATGACCATGCCGTCGGTGCGGAAGGAACCCGAGGAGATCGCCGCCCCCTGATCGGAGGGATTGTGGACCACGTCGGCGAGATCCGACACCTCGCGGACCGAGCGGCCGGTCTCCAGCTCGATGGTGGTACGGGCCCAGCGGCTGAGCACCAGATGCGTCTCCACCTCCGTCAGGCCCCGCAGCACCTCCAGCAGCCGGACCCCCAGAACAGCGCCGGTCGCGCCGGTCATCCCCACGATCAGCCGCATCGGACCACCTCGTCTCTCACTCGTTTCCTGCGGCCCAGGTCGCGGGCAGGACAAGTTCGGCCATGCGTCCATGAGAGCGGACCGCATGCCCGATTGGCTCCTGACCTGGGACTTCTTAGACTCTAGGCATCGGACCCGGTCGATCCGGGCAGAAAAGTCGCCACGTGATGTGCAAAAGGAGACGTGCAGTCACCTATGACAGGGATTCCGCAGCTGGCCTTCCCCCACCGGCCGGGAAGCCTCCCCGGTGTGCAGGTGGTCGACCTGCCGGAGCTCCTGGAGCGTGCGGCCCGCCCCGCGGACGGCCGGTTCGATCCGATGCGGCCCGCCTTCCATCTGCTGTTCACCGTGCACACCGGGCACCTGGTGTGCGCCGTCGACGACACCGAATGCCTGGTGACCAGCGGCAGTTGGCTGTGGGTGCGCCCCGGGCAGGTGCTCCAGCTCGGCGCGGGCAGCCTGGAGACCCAGGGGACGGCGGTGCTGTTCATGGCCCACGCGCTGGGAGCGGACGCGGTCACGGCCATCGGACTCGACCAGCGGGCGTGGCGTCTGCCGGTCACTCTGGCGGCCGACGCCGACACCTCGGTACGCCAGACCCTGGCCATGCTCACCGACGAGTACCGTCAGCTCGGACTGCTGCCCCTGGAAGCGCATGCCCAGGTGGTCCGCCATCTGCTCGCGGTCCTCCTGCTGCGGCTGACCCATCTGCCGGCCACACCGCGGGCGCCGGCGGCGGGCAGCGAAGCCTTCCACCGCTTCCACCAGGCCGTCGAGGACCACTTCACCCACACCCACCGCGTGGAGGACTACGCGGCCCGGCTCGGCTACAGCGTGCGCAACCTCAGTCGCGTCACCCAGGCGGCCGTCGGACTCGGCGCCAAACGCTTCGTCGACGACCGGGTCCTGCTGGAGGCGCGCCGCATGCTGCTGCACACGGATCTCCCCGCGGCCTCCATCGCCGAACGCCTGGGCTTTCCCAGCGCGACGGCCTTCGCCAGATTCTTCCGCCACCGCACGGGCGACACCCCCACCGGCTTCCGAGTCCGTCCCCGACGCGCACAGCCTTCACCACCGCCCTCCGGCCGGGGACGCCCGCGCGGCGCGCCCAGGACGTAGGAACGCGCGAGCCCGGACGACCGGGCCCGCGCGGCGGGGCACTCCTGGCGAGCCGAGCGGTGCAGCTGCGCTGCCTGACACCGGTCCTGTGTCCCGGATTGTGGGTGCTGCCGCGGCTGCCCAGCGGGTGGCGGCTACGGCGTGATGTTCCAGCGAGTGGTGGCTATGGCGTACCGTTTTGCCGACTCATCCAGTCGACGATCGCCTGCTCGGTCCTCGCCAGTTGGTCGGTGGGGCTGAACTGGAGCAGTTCGGTGCCGGCGTCGACGTACGGCCGGTGGCCCGGCGGTTGGTAAAAGGCGTCACCGGCTTCGTACACCTCCTCGTGGTCCTCGAAGGCGAAGCGCATGCGTCCAGCGATGACGTAACCCCAGTGCGGGCAATGACACATTCCGCCGGGGAGCGCCTGAAGTGGTCCGTCGAGGTCGGAGTCGGCGCCGAAAGAAACGAACTCCACCGTGTAGCCGTTCATCTCCTCCCGGCGGTCGGTCACCGGGCCGAACTCCTGAACCGTCGTTGCTGACTGCTTGGACACCTTCGGCATCCGTTCACTCCTTAGGCCTCGGGCGACATGTCTGGAGGATGACGAACCGGTGATCCCTCCCGCAGCCGCCACACCCGATCGGCGAGGTACTTCCCCCGTTCAGCTGGCCTCGGGCGACCCGTGGCCGCCGCCCGGCCTCGCCGGACGGCAGGACGCGGAGTGGGCCTCACCGCACTCCTCAGCAGGCCCCCACCCACCGCTTGGCTGTCATCGCCCGGGCAGTCGAGTAGCAATAGGGAACCTGGCAGCCCAGGCGCGTGGTTCTGTCGGCCGCGAGGCCTGCTCTTGGCAGGCGGCCACCGCCACCGGAGCCCCATCGGCCGGCGCCCCGGCGTCCTCGGCAGCCCCCTCCCTCAGGGATTGCACGATCCGCGGGAGGACTCCCTGCGCCGGCGCTGCTCGGCGACGTTCGCCACCGGGGCGGAGAGCATCAGGGCCCGGGTGTAGTCGTGCAGCGGTGCGGTGGTGACGGTGAGGGCTTCGCCGGCCTCCACGATGTTCCCGTGGTGGATCACCGCGACCCGGTGGCTCATGAAGCGCACCACCGACAGGTCGTGCGTGACGAAGAGGTAGGCGATCCCGGTCTCCTCCTGGATTTCCAGGAGCAGGTCGAGAACGGTTCGCTGGGTGGTGAGATCGAGGGCGGACACCGGCTCGTCACAGATGACGAGTCGGGGCCGCAGAGCCAGCGCCCGGGCGATGGCGACGCGTTGACGCTGCCCGCCGGAGAACTCGCGGGGCAGGCGGGCCGCAGCGTCGGCGGGGAGGCGGACGCGAGCGAGCAGGTCGCCGACCCGGTCCCGCGCCTCCTTGGCGCTCATGCCGTGCCCGAGCAGGGGTTCGGCGAGCGTGTCCCCGATGGTGAGGGAGGGGTTCAGCGAGGTGTACGGGTCCTGGAAGACGACCTGCAGGTCACGGCTCAGCCGGCGGCGGACGGCTGGACGGGCCTGGTCGATGCGCTCCCCGGCGAAGGTGATGGTGCCCGACCGGACCGGGACCAGCCCGAGGACCGCACGGCCGATGGTGGTTTTGCCCGAGCCGGATTCGCCGACCAGCCCGAGGGTTTCCCCCGGTCGGATGTCGAACGACACGCCCTTGAGGACCTCGTTGCGCGGAGCACGCCAGCCCTTGCCGGGGAAGGAAACCCGCAGGTCCCGCACTTGGAGCAGAGCGTCCCCGGTGGTGGCTTCGATCGCGGTCATGCGGTGGCGCTCCTCGTCTCTCTGGCTTGCCAGGGCGCCCTCGGCGGTGCGTCGTCGAGGACGGCTCCCAGCAGGGTCCGGGTGTAGGGATCACGGGGAGCGTGGAGGACCTGTTCGGTGGTGCCGGTCTCCACGATCCGGCCGGCGTTCATCACGGCGACGCGATCGCACAGATCCGCCACGACGCCGAGGTCGTGGGTGACAAGGAGTACGCCCAGGCCGCGGTCCTTCTGCAGACGGCGCAGCAGGTCGAGCACCTCCGCTTGGACGCGCACGTCGAGCGCGGTGGTCGGCTCGTCGGCGATGAGGAGTTCGGGGTCGCAGGACATCGCGCCGGCGATGAGGACGCGTTGGGCCATGCCTCCGGAGATCTCGTGGGGGTAAAGACGCAGCGTGCGCTCGGGGTGGGGAATTTCCACCAAACGCAGCAGGTCGGCGGCTCGGCGGGCCGCTTCCCGGCGGGAGACGCCGAGGACGTGGCGCATGGGTTCCATGAGCTGGCTGCCGATGGTGAAGGCGGGGTCGAGGTTGCTCATCGGTTCCTGGGGGACGTAGGCCATGGTGGCCCCTCGCAGGGCGCGATGGGCGCGCTCGGGCAGGCCGACGACTTCCTGTCCCTTGACCGTGATGCTTCCGGCACCGATCCGCCCGCCGTCCGGCAGGATGCCGAGCACGGAGAAAGCGGCCTGCTGTCCCCCCAGTCCCACCTTTACCTGGACCGTCCTTACGCCGCGGACGTGACGCCTCCTGAACAGGCTGCTTCCGCCCGCCTGGGATTCCCCATGTACCGGCCGCGCGGGGTCCGTCATGCCGCCGCATGGGACCCGGCCTCCCACGCGATCCCCGACGCGCGGATCGCGGGGATCGAGGCGACACTCTTCGGCGAGTCGGTCGCAGGGTTCGACGACGTGACGACACTGCTGCTGCCGCGCCTCGTGTCCGTGGCGCAGACCGCGTGGACCGGCCGCGCGCCGCAGTGGACGGACCACCGGGGCCGTCTGGCCCACCATGCACGGATCTGGGAAGAGCGAGGCCTGACGTACCTGGCGTCCAAGGAGATTCCGTGGCCGTGACCGCCGCGGCGTGGCCCGCCGCTTCGATGAGGTGATCGGTTCGGGTAGCTGGGTGCTGTCGGCGCCGTCCGTGGCCGCCGGCTGCGACGGATTCCCGGCGCTTCCAGAAGGAGCCCGCACACTCGGGAAGGAAGCGCGGTGAGGGCGGCCTGCGGCTGGGGCAGGGCTGCGGCGTCGGCGCCCACTCCCCGTCCGTCCCGCCCGTGGCGTCGCGGTCCACGGCGCCGGCCGACGGTGAGCACGGCCGGGGCGAAGGCCGGAGGAGCGACGGTGCGATGGTGCGGGCCGTTGTTGCCGGGCGGCGATGGGAAAGGTGTGTGTGCGGACACGGCCAGGGGGTCGGGGGAGTCGAGGTCGGGTTCCACGGTCGACGCCCTGCCGCTTGCCCCTCCTGGCCCATCGCGGCCCTCTTGTGCGTGAGCGCGCACATCCTGTCCGCCGGGATGTCCGTCGGGCAAGGGCCGCTCCCGACCTCGGGCTGAATTTGTTAAGTGCCTTGACAGATTGGTCGCCGCTGGCGACCGTACCTGGAGCACGACGCACGTGTACCGGCCACCGCACCGCATGCACCTTTCGATCACAGGTTCACCGGACTACGGGAGCACATGGATGCCGTCGACGCTCACACCCCGCCGCCTCACCCTGCTCGCCTCCGCCTTGACGCTGGCCTCGGCCGCGCTCACCTTGGCCGGACCCCCGGCAAGCGCCCGCACCGCGCCCGGCAGCATCGACTTCTCGGCACGCCACCAGCGCATCGACGGCTTCGGCGTCTCGCAGGCCTTCCAGCGCGCCGCCGTCATCCACGGCCTGAAGGGCCTGTCCGCCGAGAAGGGCGACGAGATCGTCAAGCTCCTCTTCTCAACGAAGGACGGCGCGGGCCTGAGCATGCTGCGCCTCGGCGTCGGCTCGTCCACGGACGAGGTGTACGACCACATGCGGACCATCGCCCCGAACGCGCCCGTGAGCCCCGGCGATCCGCTGACGTACACCTGGGACGGAAACGACGGCGGTCAGGTCTGGCTCGCCAAGGAGGCCCGGAAGTACGGGGTGAAGCGGTTCATCGCGGATGCGTGGAGCGCCCCCGCGTACATGAAGGACAACAACTCCGATTCGAACGGCGGCACCCTGTGCGGAGTCGTCGGCACCGACTGCGCTACCGGTGACTGGCGCACCGCCTACGGCAAGTACCTCGCCCAGTACGTGAAGTTCTACAAGCAGGAGGGCATCCGCATCACCGACCTGAACTTCACCAACGAGCCCGACTGGAAGGCGTCGTACGCCTCCATGCTCTTCACCCCCGCACAGGCCGCCGACGCGGTGAAGGCGATCGGCCCGGTGCTGCGCGCCGAGGCCCCCGGCACCAAGCTGTACTGCTGCGACAGCTTCGGCTGGAACGAGGGTAAGGCGTACGCGGCTGCCATCGCGGCCGACCCGGCCGCCGAGAAGGAGGTGGCCGCGTACAGCGCACACGGCTACGCCTCCGCCGCCACCAGCCCGCTGATCGCCAGTGACAAGCCGACGTGGATGTCGGAATGGGCCGGCAGCGGCGTCTGGCCGAGCAAGTGGGACGACGGCACGAACGCGGCCGGACTGTACGTGGCCGAGAACATCCACAACGCCCTTGCCCGGGCTGACGCCTCCGCCTACCTCTTCTGGCTCGGCGCCTCGATCGGCGACACCGGCGCGCTCATCCGCATGGACGGCGACAGCTACCTGGTCTCCACACGGCTGCGGGCGATGACCGCGTTCAGCCGGTTCATCCGCCCCGGTGCAGTCCGTGTGGAGGCCTCCACCGGTGACGAGGCGGTGCTCGCGTCGGCGTACCGGAACACGGACGGGACCGACGTGGCCGTCCTCATCAACACCGGTACCCACGCCACGACGACGGACATGGCTCTGAAGGGCACGAAGGAGCGGAGGGTGATCGGACACCTCACCGACGGCGATCACGAGACGACGGCGGTGGAGGGCATCGCACAGGTCACACGCGGACATCTGACGGCGAAGCTCCCGGCCCGCTCGGTCGTCACCGTGGTCCTCAATCAGGGCCGGTCCCGGGGCTGACACGGGCTCGTCCCGGGCTGAAGCAACAGGAGGGCGTCGCGGGCCGGCCCGACTGCTGCACCCCGCGCCGCCGAACCGGCGGTACGGCACCGTCCTTCGACGTCCTACGTACCGGAAGGATCCGCCCCGACATGACCAGCAGCAAGCCCGGAGCCGTCGAGGGCGCCCTCGGCATCGCGGCCCTTCAGGTGGCGGCGTCATGACCACCGACGGAATCGACCCCGCCTGGTTGCCCGACGAGGCACTGCGCGGCGTGGGCACACGGAGGGTGTGCGTGCGCGGTGAAGGGCTACTCGTCGACACCGTACGGGCCGAAGTCGGTCGTGCGTGCGTGGAGTTCGGCGGCACTGACGACGCGGACGAGGGGACGTGCGACCTGCTGCTGAAGGTGGCCGCCGGCGGTGACCAAGGTCCCGAGGGGTTCACGCTGACACGGACCGCGCGGAACACCACCGTCACCGCCGCAGCCCCGGCCGGGCTCCTCTACGGCTTCTTCCATGTCGTACGGATCGGCGAGGCCGCTTTCACGGAAGGCCCCGACGAGATCCACCGCCCCGCCCTCACCCTGCGCATGCTGGACCACTGGGACAACGTCGACGTGCACCCCGTGATGGGGCAGGTCGAGCGGGGCTATGCGGGCGGCTCGCTGTTCTGGCGGGACGGACGGGCGCGAGGTGACCTCTCCAGGATCCGCGCATACGCAAGGCTGCTCGCCTCCTGCGGCATCAACGCGCTCGCGGTCAACAACGTCAACGTCCACGCGAGCGAGACCCGCCTGCTCACCGAACGGTTCGAGGAAGTGGCCGCCCTTGCCGAGGTGTTGCGGCCGTACGGCATCCGAACCCACCTTTCCGTGAACTTCGCCGCACCTCTCCAGCTCGGCGATCTCGACTCCGCCGATCCGCTCGACGAGGGTGTGCGTGCGTGGTGGAGACAGGCGGCCGACCGGGTCTACGCGCTGGTGCCGGACTTCGGCGGCTTCGTCGTCAAGGCCGATTCGGAGGGGCAGCCGGGCCCGTTCGCCTACGGCCGCAGCCACGCAGACGGCGCGAACCTCCTGGCCGACGCGCTCGCCCCGCACGGAGGCACCGTCCACTGGCGGGCCTTCGTCTACGACCACCGGCAGGACTGGCGCGACCGCTCGACGGACCGGGCTCGCGCCGCGTACGAGCATTTCGCCCCGCTGGACGGCCAGTTCGCGGACAACGTCATCCTCCAGGTCAAGCACGGGCCGATGGACTTCCAGGTTCGCGAGCCCGTCTCGCCCGTGATCGGCGCCCTGCCCCGCACCCGCGTCGCCGTCGAGTTGCAGATCACCCAGGAGTACACGGGCCAGCAGCGGCACGTGTGCGCACTCGCGCCGATGTGGTCCCAGGTACTCGCCTTCCGGCCGGAGGGGGAGGGCGGCCGGACCGTCGGCCAATTGGCTGCCGGTGGAGGGCTGGTGGCGGTGGCGAACGTCGGTGACGATCCCTTCTGGACGGGCCATCCCCTCGCCCAGGCCAACCTCTACACGTATGGCCGCCTCGCCTGGGATCCCATCGCGGAGCCACATCAACTCCTGGAAGAATGGGCGGAGTCGACGTTCACGCCGGATCTCACTGGCGACCCCGAACGGCTTCGCGCGGGGCTGCGGGCGGTGCTGCACGGTTCCTGGGCCACGTACGAGAAGTACACCGCGCCCCTCGGCGTCGGCTTCATGGTGCAGCCCGGGCACCACTACGGGCCGAGCGTCGACGGCTACGAGTACAGCCCCTGGGGGACGTACCACTTCGCCGACCGCGACGGCGTCGGCGTCGACCGCAGCCGGGCCACCGGCACCGGATACGCGGCGCAGTACGCGAAGCCGTGGGCGGACACGTACGAACGGGTGGACAGCTGCCCCGACGAACTGCTGCTCTTCTTCCACCATGTGCCCTACACACACGTGCTGCACAGCGGCAAGACCGTCGTGCAGCACATCTACGACACCCATTTCGAGGGAGTCGAGGAGGTCGAGGCCGCCCGCGCGGCCTGGGCCGAGCTCGCCGATCTGGTCACGCCCGCCCGGCACACCCGGGTGACCGAGCTGTACGAGGAGCAGCTGCGCTGCGCCCGCGAGTGGCGGGACCAGATCAACAGCTACTTCCTGCGCAAGTCCGGGGTGCCGGACGCGCACGGCAGACGCATCTACTGAAGTTTCGGCCAACGCAGTGTGACGTCCATGAGGGAGTTGGCTCCCCAGACCCGTGTGAGGTGTCCGTGCCCGCCGTCGATCTCCCCCTCGACCAGCTCGAGCGCCACCGCCCATCCCTCGACGAACCCGCCGACTTCGACGCCTTCTGGCAGACCACCCTGAAAGGCGCCGAACATCCGCGGCCGGTCGTCAGCGCCGAACGGATCGACAGCGGGCTGCGGCTCGTCGAGACATGGGACGTGACGTTCCGCGGATTCGCCGGCGACCCGGTCAGCGCCTGGTACACCCGGCCTGCCGGCACCGACGGCCGACTCTTGCCCGCCGTCGTGGAGTTCGCCGGGTACGGGCGCGGACGCGGCCTCCCCCACGAGCGGCTCACCTGGGCGAACGCCGGATACGCGCACCTGCTCATGGACAACCGCGGCCAGGGCGACCAGTACGGCAACGGCGGCGCCACCCCCGACCCGCACGCGAGCGCGCCCGGTGGCCCCGGCGCCATCGTGCGCGGCATCCTCGACCCGCACGACCATCACTACCGGCGGCTGATCACCGACGCGGTGTGCGCCGTCGCCGCGCTGCGCGCGCTGCCCGGCGTCGCCGCGGACCGGGTCGCCGCCGTCGGCAACAGTCAGGGCGGGGGAGTGGCCCTCGCCGTCGCCGGACTCGTCCCGGACCTGGCGGCCGTGCTGGTCAGCGCGCCGCTGCTGTGTGGCATCCGGCGCGCCCTGGACCTCACCGACGACGGGCCCTACGGAGAGGTCGCCGCCTATCTGGCCGTGCACCGGGGCGCCGAGAAGGCCGCGTACCGGACGCTGGCGTACGTCGAGGGGATCTCCTTCGCGCGCCGGGCGTACGCTCCCGCCCACTTCGGGGTCGGCCTGCGCGACACGGTCTGTCCGCCCAGCGGCGCGTACGCCGCCTACCACCGCTATGGCGAGCTGACCGGGCAGGATCCCCCGCGGGAGATCCACGCGTATCCGTTCAACGGGCACGAGCACGGAGACGCCGTGCATACCCGGCGGCAACTCACCTGGCTGCACGCGGTGCTGGACGGCGAGCAGGCGTAGATGTGAGTCCGCACATCCGACGGGCCGGACGGACGCCGTCGCGACGGTGAGCGAGTCGGTGGCGTGTTCTACGCTTTCCGGAAGATGCGCGGAAGCTTTCCGGGCGCAGAGCTACGGAGGTGGGGGATGGTGGCCCGGAACGGCGCCCAGCACAAGACAGCCACGCGGAGCCCGGACGGGCCGGCCAAGGTGACCATCACCGAGATCGCCCGGGAGGCCGGGGTCTCCGTGCCGACCGTCTCGCGGGTCGTCAACGGACGCTCCGACGTGGCGCCGGCCACCCGGGCGAGGGTCGAGGACCTGCTGCACCGGCACGGCTACCGGCGCCGCCCGCCCGCGCCCGGCGCCCGAGCGGTCCTGCTCGACCTGGTCTTCAACGACCTCGACAGCCCCTGGGCCGTGGAGATCATCCGCGGTGTCGAAGAGGTCGCACACGAGTCGGGCGTGGGGACGGTGGTCTCCGCGATCCACAACCGGACCGGAGCGGCCCGTCAGTGGATGACAAATCTACGGGCCCGCGCGTCCGACGGAGTGATCCTGGTGACCTCCGTCCTGGAACCGAAACTCCACGACGAACTGCGGCGCCTGGGTGTGCCGCTGGTGGTGATCGACCCGGCCGGCTCGCCCGCGTCCGAGGAGCCGACCATCGGCGCCACCAACTGGGCGGGCGGCATGGCCGCGACCGAACACCTGCTCGGCCTCGGACACCGCAGGATCGGCTTCATCGAGGGGCCGTCCCGCCTGATGTGCTCACGGGCCAGGCTCGACGGCTACCGGGCCGCACTCGACGTCGCCGGAGTACCGGTCGACGGCGAACTGATCGTGCCCGGCGACTTCTACCACGAGTCCGGGTTCACCGGCTGCAACCAGCTGCTCGACCTGGACGACCCGCCGACCGCCGTGTTCGCGGCCAGTGACCAGATGGCGCTCGGCGCGATGGAGGCACTGCGCCGCCGAGGGCTGCGTGTGCCCGAGGACATGAGCGTCGTCGGTTTCGACGATCTGCCGGAGATGCGCTGGTCGTCGCCGCCACTGACGACGGTCCGCCAGCCGCTGTCCGACATGGGCAAGCTGGCGGCACGGGTCGTACTGGACCTGGCCCGGTCCGTCGTACCCGCGTCACCACGCGTGGAGGTCGCCACCGAGCTGGTGGTCCGCGCGAGTACCGCGCCGCCGCGCCGGGCGTAGCGGAAGGAGACACTCCCGGGGGTGTCGACGGCCCTTTTTGTTAAGGCCGTTGACACCCCCGACGCGTGCCCGTAACTTTCGTGGCCTGTCCCGACAGTTTCGGATCCACTTCCGGAAGGTGCGCCATGTCAACCTTCGACAGAGTCGCTGCGATCGCCTCCAGCGCCGCGTCATCTGCCTTCTCCCGTCGCCGGTTCCTGGGCGCCGCGACAGCGGTGGGCCTGGGCGCGGCCGGTCTGTCCGCCTGCTCCGACTCCGACTCCGGCACCACCGACAGCAAGGGCCGTACTGTCGTGGAGTGGTGGAACATCCAGACCACCGAGCCCTCCAAGAGCGTCTGGCCCGAGCGGGCCAAGGCGTTCGAGGCCGAGCACCCCGACGTGCACATCAAGCTCGTCACGCTGGAGAACGATGCCTACAAATCGAAGATGACGGCACTGACCAGTTCCGGAAAGCTTCCGGACATCTACCACACGTGGGGTGGCGGCGTTCTCAAGCAGCAGATCGACGCGGGCCTCGTCGAGGACCTCACCGACACCGTCAAGCCCATGGCCGGCACCCTCGTCGGGGTCTCCGCAAAGGCCTACGAGTTCGACGGCAAGTCGTACGCGATGCCCTTCGACATCGGCGGCGTCGGCTTCTGGTACAACAAGGCGCTCTTCCAGCAGGCCGGCATCACCTCCCCGCCCGCCACCTGGGACGACTACCTGGATGCCGTGAAGAAGCTGAAGAGCGCCGGAATCACGCCCATCGCCCTGGCGGGCAAGGAGAAGTGGCCCGGCATGTACTTCTGGGCCTACCTGGCGATGCGCATCGCCGGTGTCGACGGCATGCAGAAGGCCGCCGACGCCAAGGACTTCACCGGCGACGACTTCGTCAAGGCCGGTGAACGCCTCAAGGAGCTCATCGCCCTGCAGCCGTTCCAGAAGGGCTTCCTCGGCGCCGCGTACTCCACGCCCAACGGCGAGGCCGCGGCCATGGGCAACGGCAAGGCCGCGATGGAGCTGATGGGCCAGTGGGCGCCGGTCGTGCAGGCCGACGCGGGCAAGGGCATCGGCAAGGACCTCGGGTTCTTCACCTTCCCGACCGTGGCGGGAGGCAAGGGCGCCGCCACCGACATCTTCGGCGGAGGCGGCGGCTACGCCGTGCGCAAGGGCGCGCCCAAGGCGGCCGTCGACTTCCTGAAGTTCTTCCTGTCGGCCGAGTCCGACAAGATCCTCGTGTCCAAGGGTTCGATGATGCCCGTCGTGAAGGACGCCACCGGCTCCCTCACCGACCCCAACCTCAAACTCGTGTCCGCCGCCCTGGACAAGGCGACCGGATTCCAGCTCTACCTCGACCAGGCGTACCCGCCCGCCGTCGGCCAGGAGATCAACGACTCGGTCGCCGCCCTCATCGCCGGCGCCAAGTCTCCCGAGCAGGTCGCGCGTTCCATCACGCAGGTCGCCAAGAGCCAGTAGCCCACGATGACCTCGACCCAGATCAACGACGCGCCGCCCGCTCTCGCCAAGGAACCGGCGGCCCCGGCGCAGAACCGGCGCCCGCTGGTGCTGAGGGCCCGGGACTGGCTGACCGCCTTCTCGTTCACGGTGCCGGCCCTCGTTCTGTTCGCCCTGTTCGTCCTCACGCCCATCCTCTACGCGCTCTACGTCAGCTTCTTCAACTGGGGCGGCTTCGGGGCCCCTTCGGACTTCACCGGCACCGACAACTACACCCGCCTGTTCGACGACCCGGTCTTCCTCGGCGACCTGTGGCGCGGCCTGCTCCTGGTCGTGTTCTCCGTCGGCCTGCAGCTTCCGTTCGCGCTCGCCATGGCCGTCCTGCTCAACCAGAAGCTGCGTGGCCGTGCGGTCTACCGGATGCTGTTCTTCGCCCCGTACGTCCTGTCCGAGGTCATCACCGGCGTCCTGTTCTCCATGATCTTCGCGCCGGACGACGGACTCGCCGACAAGGTGCTCGGCTCGATCGGCCTCGACGGCCTCGGCGGTCTCTGGTTCGCCGACCAGGACTGGGTCCTGCCCACTCTGTTCCTCGTCATGATGTGGAAGTACTTCGGCTTCCACATGATGCTCTACCTGGCCGGCCTGCAGGGCATTCCCGCCGAGCTGCACGAGGCCGCCCGGATCGACGGCGCGGGCCCCTGGCAGCGCTTTCGCACCATCACCCTGCCGCTGCTCGGACCGACCATCCGGATCAGCGTCTTCCTGTCCGTGATCGGCGCCATCCAGCTCTTCGACCTGGTGTGGGTCACCACCCAGGGCGGCCCCGACCACAACTCCGAGACGATGGCCGTCACCCTCTTCCAGTTCGGCTTCAAGCGCTACCAGATCGGCTACGCCAGCGCGATCAGCATCGCCATGTTCCTCATCAGCCTCGTCTTCGCCCTCGCCTACCAGCGGTTCGTGCTGCGCCGTGACACCGAAGGAGCCCTCACCACCATGCGAGGCAACCGATGAGCGGCCTGACACCCGCAGCCCGCCGGCGGCTGCGCTCCACACCGCTGTACGTCATCGTGTGGCTGGTCGGCGTGGTCATGGTCACCCCGCTCCTGTACGCGCTGGTGTCCGGCTTCAAGTCCACCGCCCAGCTCTCACAGAACGCCTTCGGGCTGCCCTCGCCCTGGGTCGTGTCCAACTACACGGACATCCTGGCCGACAGCTCGTTCTGGCGGATGCTCGGCTCGTCCACGCTGGTCGCCGTCGGCACCACGGTCCTCACCGTCGGCGCCGCCGCGCTCGCGGCGTTCGCGCTCGCCCGATTCGCCTTCAAGGGGAGGGAGTTGATGTTCACTCTCTTCACCATCGGGCTGATGTTCCCCTTCGCCGTGGCGATCCTGCCGCTGTTCATCCTGCTGCGCACCTTCGGGCTGCTCGACAACCCGTGGGGTGTGATCCTGCCGCAGGCAGCGTTCGGTCTGCCCATGACCATCGTCATCCTGCGCGGCTTCTTCCGGGAGATCCCCGGCGAGCTGGAGGAGGCCGCCACGCTCGACGGCTGCTCCCCGTTCGGCTTCTTCTGGCGGATCCTGCTGCCGATGGCGCGGCCCGCGCTCGGCACCGTCTCCGTCCTCGCCATCGTCGGCAGCTGGAACAACTTCCTGCTCCCGCTGCTCGTCTTCAGCGAACCCACCTGGTGGACGATCCCCGTCGGCGTCCAGCAGTTCCAAGGCCAGTACGCCGCCGACATCGCCCGCGTCTTCGCGTACCTCGTCCTCGCCATGGTGCCCGCGCTCGGCTTCTACGCGGTGGCCGAACGGCAGTTGATCGGCGGGATCACGATGGGCGCGACCAAGGGCTGACAGCACCGCCTATCCGTCAACACCCCCTACCTTCCAGTGAGCTTGAGGAGTTCCATGGTCGAGCCATGGCAGGACACCACCCTGCCCGCGCACACCCGGGCGGCGGACCTGCTCGCCCGTATGACCACCGAGGAGAAGACCGCCCAGCTGTCCAGCGTATGGATCGGCGCCGACACCGAAGGCGCCGACGTCGCCCCCGGCCAGCACACCTACGCCTCCCGCAGCGCCGCCCTCGACGCGCTGCTCCCGTTCGGGCTCGGCCACCTCACCCGGCCGTTCGGCACCGTGCCCGTCGAACCGGCCGAGGGTGCGGCCCGCCTCGCGGAACTGCAGCGCACCATCCGCGCGGGCAACCGGTTCGCCCTGCCTGCCATCGCCCACGAGGAGTGCCTGACCGGCTTCACCGCCTGGCAGGCCACCGTCTTCCCGACGCCGCTCGCCTGGGGCGCCACCTTCGACCCGGCGCTGATCATGGAAATGGCCCAGGCCATCGGCACGTCGATGCGCGCGGTCGGCATCCACCAGGGACTCGCCCCGGTCCTCGACGTCGTGCGGGACGCCCGCTGGGGCCGCACCGAGGAGTCCATCGGTGAGGACCCGTACCTGGTCGGCACCATCGGCACCGCGTACGTACGGGGACTTGAGGCCGCGGGCGTCGTCGCCACGCTGAAGCACTTCGCCGCATACTCGGCCTCGCGCGCCGCGCGCAACCACGCCCCCGCCTCGATCGGCCCACGTGAGCTCGCCGACGTGATCCTGCCGCCGTTCGAGATGGCAGTGCGCGAGGGCGGTGCCCGCTCCGTGATGCCCGCCTACAACGACATCGACGGCCTGCCCGCCCACGCCCACGCCGGACTGCTCACCCAACTCCTGCGCGATCAGTGGGGGTTCGCGGGGACCGTGGTCTCGGACTACTACGGCGTCTCGCTGCTCGACGAGGCCCACCGCATCGCCGACGGCGAGGGCGCGGCGGCGCGCCTTGCGCTGGCGGCCGGTGTCGACGTGGAACTGCCGGCGGCCCGCTGCTTCAGCCCGGCGGACCCGCTGCCCGAGGAGCTGCTCGACCGGGCGGTGCTGCGCGTCCTCACCCAGAAGTGCGAGCTGGGACTGCTCGACGCCGACTGGGAACCGGTCACCGGCGACACGCCCGTCGACCTGAACCCCCCGCACATGCGGGAGCTGGCGCAGAAGGTGGCCGAGGAGTCGGTCGTCCTGCTCGCCAACGGCTCCGGGGTGCTGCCGCTGAGCGACGGGCTGCGCATCGCGCTCCTCGGTCCGCTCGCCGACGAGCAGGCGGCCATGCTCGGCTGCTACACCTTCCCGCGGCATGTGGGCGTCCACCACCCCGGCCTGCCGACCGGCGTCGAGGTGCCCACGCTCGCCGAGGCGCTCCGCGCCGAACTGCCGGGCACCGTCCTCGGCGAGGACCCGGCTGCCGCCGATGTCTGCGTCGTTGTCGTCGGTGACCGCTCGGGTCTGTTCGGACGCGGCTCGTCGGGTGAGGGATGCGACGCCGAGGACCTGGAACTGCCTTATGCTCAGGGCGAGTTGCTGGACGAGGCGATGGCCTCCGGCGTGCCGGTCGTCATCGTCGTGCTCAGCGGCAGACCCTATGCGCTCGGCCGCTGGGCCGACCGGGCGGCAGCGGTCGTCCAGGCGTTCTTCCCCGGGCAGGCGGGTGGCGCCGCAGTCGCGGGCGTTCTGTCGGGGCGCGTCGACCCGTCCGGGCGCCTGCCCATCGGGGTGCCCCGCACGCCCGGCGGCCAGCCCGCCCCGTACCTGGCCCCGCCGCTCGGCCGGCACGGCTTCCCCAGCACCGTGGACCCGACCCCCCTGTACCCGTTCGGCCACGGCCTGTCCTACACGACGTTCGCCTGGGACGCGCCCCGGTGCGACACCCCCGAGCTGCCCACCGACGGCGAGACCACCCTGCGCCTCACCGTCCGCAACACCGGCAATCGGCCCGGCACCGACGTCGTCCAGCTCTACCTCCACGACCCCGTCGGCACCGTCGCCCGGCCCGAAGTCCGGCTGGTCGGCTATGCCCGCGTCACGCTCGACGCCGGAGCGTCGGCCGAGGTGCACGCCACCTTCCCGGCCGACCTCGCCGCGTACACCGGCGCCGACGGCCGCCGCGTCGTCGAACCCGGCGCCCTCGAGCTGCGCGTCGCCGCATCCAGCGAACACGTCCACCACACCGTGCCGCTCACCCTCACGGGTCCGGTGCGCGAGGTCGGCCACGACCGCAGGATGCGCTGCGAGCTCCGCGTCAAGTGACCCCACGGACCAGCCCCGCGCAAGGCAACCGACCTACCTGTCATGACAGTTGAGGAGAGCAACAATGAGCACACCCGCACGCCGTCTGCGCATCGGATCCGCCGCGCTCGCTGCCTCGGCGGCCCTGCTGCTCGGCCTCGCCGTCGCCCCGGCCGCCCAGGCCGGCACCGACGGCGCGAAGAAGACGAGGACGCTGCACGAGCTCGCCCGTGAGACCGGGCGCTACTTCGGCTCCGCCGTCGACAACCCGGAGCTCGCCGACACCGAGTTCGCCGATCTGCTCGGCAAGGAGTTCGGCCAGACGACGCCCGGGAACGGCATGAAGTGGTACGCCACCGAACCGCAGCGCGGCGTCTTCGACTACACCGCGGGTGACGAGATCGTGAACTACGCGAAGGCCGAGCACCTCAAGGTGCGCGGCCACACCCTGTTGTGGCACAACCAGCTGCCGAGCTGGCTCACCTCCGGCACCTGGACCAAGGACGAACTGCGTTCGATCCTCAAGAACCACATCACGAACGTCGTCAAGCACTACCGCGGCAAGGTCTTCGCCTGGGACGTCGCCAACGAGATCATGAACGAGGACGGCACGTACCGCCAGAACATCTTCTACAACACCATCGGCCCGTCCTACATCGCCGACGCCCTGCGCTGGGCCCGCGCCGCCGACCCGCGCGTCAAGCTCTACCTGAACGACTACAACGTCGAGGCCATCGGACCCAAGTCGGACGCCTATTACACGCTCATCAAGCGGCTCAAGGCCGACGGCGTCCCGATCGACGGCTTCGGCATGCAGGCCCACCTCGCGCTGCAGTACGGATTTCCCGACCGGCTCCAGCAGAACATCCAGCGGTTCGCCGACCTCGGTGTCGATGTCGCCATCACCGAGCTCGACATCCGCATGATCCTGCCGTCCGACCCGGCCAAGCTGGCCGAGCAGGCCGACTGGTACGGGAAGGTGACCGACGCCTGCCTGGCTGTGCGGCGCTGCGTCGGCATCACGGTGTGGGGCTACACCGACCGGCACTCGTGGATCCCGTCGGTCTTCCCGGGCGAGGGCGCCGCCCTGCCGTGGGACGAGAACCTGCGGCACAAGCCGGCGTACGACGCGATTCACGACGCCCTCGCCGCGGCCGCGCAGAAGGACTGAGATTCGTATCCGCACCCGCCGGTCCAGTGTCGCGGCGGCGGTGGCCGCCCTGGTCGCCGTGCTCGATACGGCGCCCGCCGCGACGGCCGACGGCGGCTCAGCAGCACCTTCCAGTGGTCGTCGACGGGCCCGCTGATCGCCCCTCAGCCGGACGCGACCCACCCCGCCATCTCAGTGGACGCCGCCGGCCGACACGGAGGCCACCCCCGTTCGCGTCCGGGGACGTACCCCCGCCACTCCGCCTCGCGCAGCGGCCGTAACCCACCCGTGCGACCGGCCCGCCGCATCGGGCGTCGGTTCCCGCTCGCCGGCGCGCCCGGCAATGCCGCGGCGGGGGAGGCCACCGGCCACCTCACCCGGGCAGGCCTGGCAGTTGCGCCCTGGAAGGCAGGGACGTTGCGGGCGGGCTCGGCTGACAGATGTCCAAGGTGTCGCGCCTGCAGAACGGCAAGCAGACTCCGACGTGCGACGATCTGCCGGCCCGGTCCTCCGTCAGGAGTGGGCATGTCCTTGTGGCGAAGACTCTTCCGGGCTGCCGGTGCATGTCTTCAGCCCGTCGCGGACCACCGCTCGGGCACGTTTCGCGGACTCCGGGTGTCCTTCCAGGTGCTCCAGCATGCGGCAGGTGCCTACGAGGATCGCCGTCAGCTCCGGTACCTCCAGGTCCCGTCGCACCACACCAGCCTGCTGGGCATCGTCGAGGAGCGTGGTGAGCACCTCGCGCAGGGCACGCCCGGCCTCAGAGGTGGCGGCCCGTACATCGACTCCCGCGTCCGCGAGCGCCGCGGCGAAGGCATTCTTGACCGGAGACTGATCCAGTACCAGGTCGAAGAACGCGAAGAGAGCGTACGCAGGCCCGGTCTCGGCCATCAGGCGTCGCCCCTCCTCGGCCAGCCGTTCCAACCGCCGGACGAGCACCGCTTCGAGCAGTGCTTCCTTGGTGGGGAAATGCCTGAACACGGTGGCGATGCCGACCTTCGCCTCCCGGGCGATCTCCTCCGTCGACGCGCCGGTGCCCCGCTCGGTGAAGACCGCCTCGGCGACCTCCAGCAGCCGCGCGCGGTTGCGCCGTGCGTCGGCGCGCAAGGGCTTAGCGCCCGGGGCGGGGGGAGTCTGGTCTGTCGTCAAGTGATCCTCATCATGCCTGGACAAACGGAGTCGCGTATCCGTATCGTCGGAACCGGAGTCGCCTATCCGATTATAGGCGGCGGATTGCGGAGGTCAGCCATGTCTGCACCAGCTACGCCCCGCGAGATCTTCGGGCAGTTGACGGGTCTCATCTCGGCGGGCAAGTGGAGCGAACTCTGCGAGCTCTACGCGGAGGACGCCGAGGTGGAGATCGTCTTCTCGCCGGTTCCCCCACGCCGCGTCCACGGCCGGGCGGAGCTCCGTAAGCGCTTCGACGCCCTGGAGGCCTCCAACGCCATCCGCCTGCGTACCGAGAACATCCGCCTCCACGAGACCGACGACCCCGAAGTGGTGATCGCCGAGTTCGACTACGAGGGCCTGTACCCCGCCACTGGCCGCACCTTCCGCACCGCCAACATCCAGGTCCTACGCGTCAGGGACGGGCTGATCGTCGAGACCCGTGACTACCACGATCATCTCGCCTTCGCCGCGGCGGACGGACGCGCGAGCCAGCTGCTCGCAGCGCTGGACCAGCAGGGGTGAGGACGCTCTGGGCGACGAGGGTGATGAACAGCCGATGACGACGAGTACCGGCTTGGGCGTCATGCATCGGTCAGTTGCTGGAGGGCCTTGACTACCTGAGCCGCTCCGTTCTCGGCTGCCAGGTGGTGCGCGGCTTTCGCGGCGGCTTGGTTGTGTGCCGGCTGCTTCACCGCTTGGTCGAGCGCGTCGGCGAGCCGTTCGGCGGTGAGGGCGCGGAAAGGTATCGCGGCGGCGGCGGCGCCGAGGGCGGCGAGTCGCCGCGCCCAGAACGGCTGGTCTGCGGTCACCGGCACGACCACCGAGGGCACTGCGGCGCGCAACGTGGCGGCCGAGGTGCCGGCCCCGCCATGGTGGACCACCGCAGCCAGCCGTGGAAACAGCAGGGCGTGCGGTACGTCCCCGATGGTGAGCACGTCGTCCCCGTCGGCGGCGAGGGCTGCGCTGCCGGCTTGGAGGATGCCGCGCAGCCCGGCGCGGCGCAGGGCCTGTACGGCGATCTCGCTCAGACGTTGTCCGTCGCCGGACGCCATGCTTCCGAAGCCGATGAGAACGGGCCGCGGCCCAGCGCGCAGAAAGTCCTCAAGATCAGGAGGCAGCTGTTCGATCGGATCGTGATGGGGCCACCAGTTGCCTACGACCTCCAGGCCGGAGCGCCAGTCGCAGGGGCGAGGCACGAGGATCGTGCTGAAGCCGTGGAGGACGGGCCAATGCGCCTGTTCCTGTCGTCGGCGCATCTCGGAAGGGGTGGTCGGCGGTAGTCCGAGGCGGTGGCGCAGCGTTGCGACCGCCGGTTCGTAGACGCGGTCGGCCATCCGCAGTGCGAAGTGTCCCGTTGCTCGGTTGAGGAGACGGCCCAGTGAGCGGGAGCCCGTCACCACGGGCGGGAAGTCGCCGGTCGGTGTGGTGGGCTGGAGGTACACGCCGAGGCTCGGTGTGCCCGTGGCCTCGGTGAGGTGCCAGCCGAGTGGGGCCGTGGTGGTCGACAGCAGGAGCAGGTCCGCGCCGTCGTCCATCGCGTCTGCGAATCCCTGGCCCAGTTCGGTGATGAACGCCGCAGCGGTACGCATCAGGTCACGTTTGCCTGTGCCGCCGCCACGTACCCGTGTGTCTGCGGGCAGGCTGCGGAATTCCAGTCCTGCGTCACGTACGAGGGGTGCGAATGTATCTGTGGCGGCGATGGCAACGTCGTACCCGGCCCGGCGCAGTTCGGCACCCAGGCCCGTGTAGGGCGCGACGTCGCCGCGCGATCCGGCCGCGGCGATCAGGATCCTCAACGGTTCTCCTCGTGTTCGGGGCCGCCACCTGCGTGGCGGGCTGCGTTGGCGTGGACCGCTCTGCACGTATAGGCGGCCAGGCCCGGGCGTTGCTGCGAGGGCGGTACGACGAGAGCGAACGCGCGCGGATCGGCGACGAAGTCGTCCGCGATGCGCCGATGCATGTCGGGCGGGCAGGCGGTGAACCAGCGCGCGATGTGCAACCGATGCTCCTCGGCGAGGTCCATGGCCCGCTCGCCGTCGCTCGGCTCCCCCTCGTCGAAGACCGCGAGCAGCTCGGCACGCCAAGCGGCGGCTTCGCCCATGAGCCGGCGCCAGTCCTCCTTGGTGTGGGCGGCCGCGCGCGCCATTGCCTCACGCTGTCCCTGTGAGTGCGCCCACTTCAGCTCGGCCTCGGTGGCGTAACTCAAGTCGAACGTGACCTCACCGAAGACCTCGAAACGCTCTTGAGGAGTAAGCGACAGCCCGGTCTTCTGCACCTCTATCGCCCGTTCCGCCACCTCGGCCAGCCGCTGCAGCCTGGTGATCTCCTCACTCAGCTGCCGCTGCCGTGCCCGGAGCCGTTCCAACGGGTTCACCTGCGGATCCTTGAAGATCGAGGCGATCTCGTCGAGGGGGAAGCCGAGCTCGCGGTAGAAGAGGATCTGCTGGAGACGGACCAGATCAGCCTCACTGTAGAGCCGGTATCCGGCGTGGCTGCGGTCACTGGGCGAGAGCAGTCCCGCCTTGTCGTAGTGATGCAGTGTCCGCACCGTCACCCCGGCGAAGGCCGAGACCTGTCCTACGGAGTAGCTCATCCACCTGCCCTTTCGTCGGCACACAGCCTCAAGCCTGACGTAAGGGGAGGGTCAACTCGCGCGGCCCGCGCGTCGGCTAGGGTCACCTGCCGTTCTTCGTCCGCGATCCGCTCCGTGAGGAGGGTGCGGTCCATGTACGGCGTGTCCGTGGCGGCGAGGCCCGGCGCTGAGGCTCGGTCGGGTCGAGCGCCTCCGTCTCCCGCTGCACCGGCCGGCTGGGGTCGAGCTCGTATCGACTGACGCACCCTGGCCGACGGAGGTCGCCGGCCTTTCCCCCAGCCGCAGGCTGCTTGTAGTCGCGTACCTCGTCGTGGGTGAGCCGGGCGCAGGTGTCCCCAGGCCCCCCACTGTCCGAATCAGCTCGACGGTCGCCGCGGGTATGCCGGCGGGCCGGCCAGGGGGCAGGACCGGGGATGATCGCGGGGCGGTGTGCCGGTGAGCACCTCGTTGGAGATGGTGAACCAGGCGAGCACACCCCCTGCGGCGGCGAGGGCGGCGGTGACCAGCATGGCCGTGTGGAAGCCGGTGGCCAGCGCTTCGGGCTGGGTGAACGTGTCACCGGTGAGCCCGGCGATCGGCGGGAGCAGGGCGACGGCGAGCAGCCCGGCGGTACGGGCCACCGCGTTGTTCACCCCGGAGGCGGTCCCGGCGTGCCGTGGGCCGGCGGCGGCGAGAACCGTGGCGGTCACCGGGGCGACGGTGGCCGCCAGGCCGAGGCCGAACACCACCACCGCGGGCAGCACGGCCGACACGTAGCCCGCACCGGGCCCGATCCGAGTCATCAGTAGCATCCCGGCCGCGATCAGCAGCGGCCCGACGGTGAGCGGGATCCGCGGCCCGATCCGCTGTGCGAGCGCGCCGGCGCGCGAGGACAGCCCCAGCATCAGCGCGGTCACCGGAAGCGACGCGGCGCCGGCCTGGACCGGCGAGTAGCCCAGTGCGCCCTGCAACACCACCACGAGCAGGAAGAACACCCCGCCCAGCGCGGCGTAGACGATGAAGGTGACCAGGTTGGCAGCGGTGAACTGCCTCGCGGCGAAGATGTCCAGCGGCAGCATCGGGTGGGCGCTGCGACGCTCGACCAGCACGAATCCGCCCAGCCCCACGATGCCGACCAGCGCCGCGACCGCCACAGGCGCCGAGCCCAGTCCGCGGGCGGGCCCGTAGACCATCGCATACGTCGCCCCGGCAAGCCCAGCGGTGATCAGGACCGCGCCGGGGTAGTCGAGCCGGCCCGTGACCGTCTCGTCGCGGCTCTCCGGCACGTGCCGCACCGCCAGCCACCACACCACCGCGCCGAGCGGCAGGTTGAGCAAGAAGATCGCCCGCCAGGAGACCGTCTGCACCAGGTATCCGCCGATCAGCGGCCCGACCGCCGCGGCCACACCTCCCAGGGCGGACCAGGCCCCGATCGCCCGGCCGCGTTCCGCGGGTTCGAAGCTCGCCTCGATGATCGCCAGACTGCCCGGCGTGAGCAACGCGCCCCCGATGCCCTGCAGCGCCCGCGCCCCGACCAGCACACCCACCGTCGGGGCCAGCGCGCACAGCAGCGACGCCACAGCGAACCACACCACCCCGGCCACGAACACCCGCCGCCGCCCCAGGCGGTCACCCAGCGTGCCGGCCAGCAGGATCAGCGCGGCCAGCGTCACCGAATACCCGGTCACCACCAACTGCAGCGGACCCACCCCGGCGTGCAGGCTCCGTCCGATCGACGGCAACGCCACGTTCACCACCGTGGCGTCCAGCTGCGCCATCCCCGAGCCCAGCACCGTCGCCGCCAGCACCCACCGCCCCGCGGGCGACCGCACCAGCAACCCACCGCCCGGGGCAGGCGGCCTGGCCCGCCCCTCGGGGGCCGCCGGCCGCCGCTCCCTGGTGCCGCGCCAGTACCGAGCTGACATCACACCTCAACCTAGATCCGCAGCCGCGCCTGCCGCCAGCCCGTCGATGACACTGCACTCACGCCCCCTACCACTTGCCACCCTGGTCCGAAACGCTCCGTACCCACGCCGAGCGCTGCGCGACCGGCCCACCGGCCGTTGACGATCTCGGGTGACGTGCCAGCGGGCGGTGGAGGCCATACGCCCCGTAGAGGGTGTCGTTCAGGCGGGCTCTTCGACGGAGTGCGAGTCGGTGAGGGTGAGGGCGCCGCCTCCCGCGATCAGGCCGACGATCACCGCCAGTACGGCGTAGGTGATGCGTTCGCCGTGGAAGAACGACTGCACGAGGTCGCTGCTCCAGACACCCGCGGGCAGCCGGGTGGTGACCAGGGCGGCGATCATGGTGCCGACCACGGCGGTGCCGACGCTGGTTCCGACCTCCTGGGCGGTGTCGTTGAGCGCCGTGCCGATCGAGGTGCGGTTTTCCGGCATCGCCTCGACCAGGGCGATGGCGCAGATCGTCATGACGGTGCGCAGCCCGATGGTCATCACGACCATGCAGACGGCGATGGCGGCGTACCCGTGGCCGACGCCCCAGGCGAGGCCGGCCAGCGCGCCGGCCAGGCAGGCCGCCCCGACCAGGCAGGCGATGCGGTGGCCGAACGTCTTCGCGAGCCATTCCGACAGCGGAGTCGCGACGATCATGGTCGCGATGAGCGGCAGGTTCGCCAGGCCGGCCCGCACGGGGCTCCACCCGTAGGCGTACTGGAAATGGAGGATGAGCCCGAACATCGCACCGGCCATCGCGATGGACGTTCCGACCTGGGCGATGGCCGCGCCGCGGACGGTACCGCCGGTGAAGATCCTGAGGTCCAGCATGGGCGCCTTGCTGCGGCGCTCGTGCCACAAGAACGCGATGCCCGAGGCCACGGCGCCGAGGATCGAGGAGAGGGCGAGGGCGGAGAGCCAGCCGTGCTCGACGCCGCTGGTCAGCGCGTAACAGGCCAGGCCGATGGTCAGCACGCTCAGGGCTGCGCCGGGCAGGTCGAGCCGGTCGTGGGTCAGGCCCTTGGGGTCGTCCGCCGCGACGCCGAGCCGCACGCCGATGGCTGCGATCAACGCGATCGGCGCGTTGATCAGCAGGAGCCACTGCCAGCTGACGTGGGCGAGCGCGGTGCCGCCCAGCAGCGGGCCGAGGATGAAACCGGACATGCCGACGACGATCATCAGGGTCATGGCGCGCATACGCAGCGCCTGGTCGTCGAAGAGCCGGAAGACCAGCGAGTTGGTGATGGGGGCCATGGCCGCGGCGGCGACGCCGAGCCCGGCCCTCAGGACGATGAGCTGTCCGGTGGAGTCGACGGCGATGACGCACAGGCTCAGCAGGCCGAACATGGCGAGGCCGATCAGCAGCACGCGGCGGCGTCCGAAGCGGTCGGCGATGGAGCCGGCCGTGAGCAGGAGACCGCCGAACGTCAGCGAGTAGGCGCCGGTGACCCACTGCAGGGCCGTCGTGCCGCTGCCGAGATCGCGGCCGATCGTGGGCAGCGCGATCGAGAGCAGCGTGTTGTCGACCATCTCGACGAAGAAGGCCAGGCAGAGCGCGGCCAGGGGAATCCACGCCGCGCTCAGCGACGCGTAGGTGCGGGATATGGCGGGCTCGGTGGTCGTGGTCATGGCCGGCCTCCTCTCCGAACGTCGCCTGACATCGAACGACGCTCTCTGTGGAACAACATTCGATGAACGAACGTTGTTCGATGATGGAACGTGGTTCGAGAGTAGAACGACGTTCGATGTCATGCAAGTCGTGATTGGATGAGTGACATGGCACCCCCGCGAACCCGCCCCGCCGCCGCAGCCCCCGCTCGTGGGCGCAAGCGCGCTGCGCACTCCCTGGAGGCCGTCCTCGCCGCAACCGTCGCCCTCCTCGACGAGGCCGGCGGATCGGCGCTGACCTTCCGCGCTCTGGCCGCCCGGCTCGGCACCGGAGTCGGCACCATCTACTGGTACGTCGCGAACAAGGACGAGCTGCTCGACCGCGCCACCGACCACGCGGTGGGGGAGATCCTGGCCGCCGTCGAAGAGCAGCCCAGCAGCGACGACCCGATCGCCGACCTGCGCGCGATGGCCGTCACGCTGTTCGACGCGATCGTGGACCGGCCATGGCTGTCGGCCTACTTCATGCGCAACACCGACGTCCAGATCAATACCTTGAGGCTGTACGAGAAGCTCGGCGAGCAGACACTGCGCCTCGACCTCACGCCTCGCCAGCGGTTCCACGCCGTTTCGGCGATCACGGGCGTCGTCGTCGGTACGGCCGCCGACCTCGGAATGGAGATCCCGCAGGAGCTGCTCGACGGTGAGGTGGACCGCGACGCGTTCCTCGGGCGCTTCGCCACGATGTGGCGCTCACTCGACGCCGCGGAGTTCCCGTTCGTGCACCAGATCGTCGACGAGTTCGCGGGGCACGACGACCGGGACCAGTTCCTCGCCGCTCTGGACCTGACCCTGGCAGGCCTGCGCCTCCAGGCGGGAACCTGACCTGGGTCATATTCTCGGAGGACAAGAACCCTGAGTGCCAGGCGAACGAGGCGGAAGAGACCGAGTCGGAGCTCGTCCACCACGGAGGGCGGACCGGCGGTCGACAGGGCCGAGCAGCGGGCCTCCTGGCGCTCTTCCCATGAGCCAGAAAAAACTTCCGCGATCGTGTAGAGAAGCGCGGGCCGGCTCCGACGTCCCCTGTGAGAGCCGCCCACGACGGGCGGTCCGAGTCGAAGGAGCGGACTCATGAAGTACCTGGTGATGGTGCAGGGCACGCAGGCGGACTACGAGGCCCAGGCGGGCAAGCCCGCCGCCGGTCTCCCGGTCTGGAGCGAGAAGGACATTCAGGCGATGTTCCAGCACATGGGGGCGATCAACGACGACCTCGCCGAGACGGGCGAGTTCATCGATGCCCAGGGGCTGGCCGAGCCCGCCAGGACCCGCCTCGTCAGCGCCGGCACGGACGGCAAGCCGGTGATCACCGACGGGCCGTACGGCGAGACCAAGGAAGTGATCGCCGGCTACTGGCTCCTGGAGTGCGAGAGCCTGGAGCGGGTCACGGAGATCGCGGCGCGGGTCACCCAGTGCCCCGTTCCCGAGGGCGCGAAGACGTACCCCGTCGTCATCCGGCCGCTCGGCGAAGTGTGAGCAGGGGAGAGGTTTGAGACGTACCAACGAGGTCGAGGACCTGCTGCGCCTGCACGCGCCGCAGGTCCTCGGTGCGCTCGTACGCCGGTACGGGCACTTCGACGCCGCCGAGGACGCCGTACAGGAGGCGCTGCTGGCAGCGGCCGGCCAGTGGCCCGAGTCGGGGGTTCCGGACAATCCGCGGGGCTGGCTGATCAGGGTCGCCTCGCGGCGGCTCACGGACGCGCTGCGCAGCGATCAGGCGCGGCGGCTGCGTGAGGAGAAGGCGGTGGCGCTCACCCCGCGCGACGCCTTCACCGCGCCGCCGCCCGGCCCCGATCGTGCGCCCTCCGAGGACGACACGCTGACCCTGCTCTTCCTGTGCTGCCACCCGGATCTGCCCCCGTCCGCCCAGATCGCGCTGACGCTGCGGGCCGTCGGCGGTCTGACGACGGCCGAGATCGCCCGCGCGTATCTGGTGCCGGAGGCCACGATGGCCCAGCGGATCAGCCGGGCCAAGCAGCGGGTGAAGGGCACGCGTTTCGGCCGCCCCGATCACTGGGGGGAGCGGCTGCCCGCCGTCCTCCACACGCTCTACCTGATCTTCAACGAGGGCTACACGGCCACCTCCGGAGCCTCCCTCCAGCGGGCCGAACTCGCGGGCGAGGCCATCCGGCTGGCCCGTGCGGTGCATCGTCTGCTGCCTGGCGACTGTGAGGTCACCGGCCTCCTCGCCCTGATGCTCCTCACCGACGCCCGGCGCGCCGCGCGGACCGGGGCGGGCGGCGAACTGATCCCCCTCGACGAGCAGGACCGCGGGCTCTGGGACAAGGCCGCGATCGAGGAGGGCGTGGCCCTGGTGACCTGGGCTCTGTCCCAACGCCGTCCGGGTCCCTACCAGTTGAGGGCCGCGATCGCCGCCGTCCACGACGAGGCGGACTCGCCCGACAGCACCGACTGGCCCGAGATCCTCGGCCTCTACGACATCCTCATCCACCTCGTCCCCAGCCCTGTCGAACGCCTCAACCGTGCCGTGGCCGTAGCCATGGTCCACGGACCGACGGCCGGACTGGCCGAACTGGACTTGCTCGCACCGGAGCTGACCACGGGTCACCGCCTGGACTCGGTCCGCGCCCACCTCCTGGAACGCGCCGGCGACCCCGAGGCCGCCCGGGCCGCCTACGAGTCGGCCGCCGCCAAGACCCTGAGCCTGCCCGAACAGCGCTACCTCCGGGCCCGCGCGGCCCGCCTCGGCGACATCACTTGACGTGCCGCTCATGCCCGAGCCGACGCACGTCACCGAACGCTTCCTCCGGTACGCGGCTTCGCTAACGCTCGCCTGCTTTGCCTTCGTGGCGGTCGAGTTCGGTCAGCAGACGGCGTAGTGATGCTCTGGTGGCGCGGATCTCCGTTTCGGGAATGGCCGCGAAGAGGGTGCGGTGCAGTTCTTCGGCCCTTGCGGTGACGCGAGTGAGTGTTTCCCTGCCCTGAGGGGTCAGTACCAGCAGGGGAGATCCGCGGTGGTCCGGGTTGGACTCGTAGGCGGCGAGGCGCTGGGCGACGAGGTCGTTGGCGACGCGCTGGACGTTCTGACGGCTGACGCCGAGGCGACGCGCGGCCTGGGGCACCGTGAGCGGGTCCTCGGAGGCGACGCTGAGGACCTGCCACCGGGCCTGGGTGAGTCCCTCCGTGGCGGCGGTCTGCTCGCCGAGCCGGCGCAGGGCCCCGGCTGCCTCGAAGACGTCGGCGATCAGCAGGGCTGCCTCGTCCGTCATCCCACACTCCTTCACTTGACAACATATTGCTAGAGCGACAATGTGTTGTCATCGTACCGGATCGGGCCCTACGGAAGGACAGACCATGCCGAAGATCGACCTCTACCGGAACGTCCACATGGGACAGCGTGCACGCCTGTTCACCCTCGCCACCGAACTCGGCGCCGCGGACATCACCCGCAGCGGAGCCGCCGCCGAGCAGGCCCAGCGCTGCCTGGCCATGACCGCGGAACTGCGCGAGCACGCCGACCACGAGGACGCCTTCATCCACCAGCTCCTGCGCGAGCGCGCCCCCGAGGCAGCCGACGCACTCGACGCCGAGCACATACGTCTCGACGCCGCCTTCGCCACACTCGACGAGCAGGCGCGCTCGTTGCCCGGCACCCCCGCCGAGACCCTGCCGGAGGCCCAGCACGCGCTCTACCTCGCCTTGAACGAGGTCATCAGCGCCTACCTCGCACACCTTCACCTGGAGGAGACGGTCGCGATGCCGGCCCTGCGGCAGTACGCGAGCGACACAGAACTGGGCGCCGTCCTTGCCGCCTTCCGCGCCTCCCGCACATCCGAGGAAGCTCTCACCGACCTTCAGCGGATGCTGCCCGCACTCCCGCCGGCAGTGCGGTCGGACATCGTGCGGAGCGTCGTCGAGGCGGCGGCGGGACAGGAGGCCGGCCTCCTGTCCGCGGTCACCACCACCCTCAGCCCCAGCCAGCGCCGGCAGCTGCATGAAGACCTCGGCACGCCAGAGGCAGGGGCGCTCCAGGCTCAGCCCTGACCTGCGGCTCTCCGGCCACGCAGGCCCCGACGCACGCCCGGTGGTGCGGTCCGCACTATGACCGGCGCGGTCCCCGGCCATGCGACGGCCGGGTCACTACCGGACGACGCCACCGCCACGGTCCTGGACCGGCAAGGCCGCTCCGGCATCCGTCACAGGCCCGCCGACACCGCCACCCGGCGCGTCGACCACGCACGGATCGCCGCCAGTCCCGATCGGTCAGCTCAGCCGGGCGTCGGCGTACACGGTCATCGCATCGCGCTGGTAGACGGCGAGACCTTCGGCGATCTTGTCGAAGTTGGCCCGCATCTGCGGATCATCGACATAGGCCTGGCCCACTCCCTTGTACGCGGCCGCGTTCGGGGTCCAGAACCGGCAGATCTGCTGGTAGTTTACGTCCACCTCGGCCTGTACCGCGGGGTCGGAGACCGGCGTGCCGGCCACCATGAACTCCGCCATACGGATCATCTGCGCCGTCACCTCACGTTGCCAGCGCTCGGTGTCCTCGGAGTTCATCGCCTCGACTGCCTGCCGGGACTGCTCCCACGCCTGCGGCCACCGCTCCCGTACCTCGGCCTCGGCCTCGGAGGAGGCCTGGAAACCCTCGAACAGGTTCTCCGGCTTGTTGATCTTCGCCATCTTCCCGTGATCCCTGCCTTCTTCCAGTTCGGCGATGGTGCGGCCGACCGTACGGGCCAGCGTCTCCAGCCGGTCCCGTTCCGCGAGCAGCCGTTGGTGGTGCTCACGGAGCACGGCCACCTGGTCGAGTTGACTGTTCAGGACCGCCTGGATCTCGCGCAGCCCCAGGCCCAGCTCCCGCATCAGCAGGATCTGCTGCAACCGCAGCAGATCGGCCTCCTCGTAGTAGCGATGCCCGTTGCTCCCGATCCATGCGGGCGGCAGCAGACCGATCTCGTCGTAGTGCCGCAGCGTCCGCGATGTCACCTTGGACATCCGCGCCACCTCCGCGATCGACCAGGCCATGCCGGTGCCTCCCTCGCCGGGCCGGTCTCTCCGGCCACACACATGACCGTAGAAGTTGCCGCAACGGAAAGCGCAAGCCCCGTGCGCGCCTGCGGGCAGCAGCGGCAGGGCGTGGCTGCGGACGAGTTTCGGCGGCTTGCCTCGTACATATGTTTGCCACCCTGGGCGGGGGGCTACTCGCAATCAGAACCTCGCCCGCGGCTGAAGCTCCTGGTGCCCTGTGGGAATGCGCACGGCACTCCCGTATCGGGAGCTCGGGTGTGGCGGGGCGAGGCTCACGCGGGCGGACGTCGAAAACATGGCGAGGGGCTGGTTGTGATGACGGTGGCAACGCAGCAGGGCGGCGGTGGTGGAGGTTCCAGCGGTCTCTACGACGTGCTGGAGCTCATTCTCGACCGGGGGCTGGTGATCGACGCGTTCGTGCGGGTCTCCCTGGTCGGCATCGAGATACTCAAGATCGATATACGGGTCGTGGTGGCCAGCGTCGACACGTATCTGCGGTTTGCCGAGGCGTGCAACCGCCTCGACCTGGAGGCGGGGCCGCGCAAGCCGGCCGGGCTGACCGAGCTCACGGGAAAGCTCACCGAGTCCGGCGCTCGCGGCAAGACCAAGGGAGCGTTGTCCGGGGCCGCCGAGACGATCTCCGAGGCCTTCCAGCAAGCCCGTGACGAGGGGCGCCAGAGGCAGGGAACGCGGTCCGCGCGCCAGCGGGAGGAAGGGCGATGAGTACCTACGTCTACGGGATCACCCACGCCTCGAACCCCTCGCTTCCCGTGGACGTGGACGGCGTCGGCGATCCGCCGCGGCCAGTACGCGTCGTGCGCCAGGACGAGCTGGCCGCCCTCGTCAGTGACGCCCCCGACGAGCTGCGACCCAAGCGGCGTGACCTGCTCGCCCACCAGCGCGTGCTGGACGCGGCCGGGGAAGGCGGCGTCGTCCTGCCGATACGGTTCGCAAGCGTCTCACCGGACGACGCGACGGTTGCCACGGTGCTGGCCGAACGCGCGGATCACCTGTGGGGGCGGCTGCGGGCGCTGGACGGCAAGACGGAGTACAACCTCAAGGCCCATCACGACGAAGACGCCGTGCTGCGGCTGGTGGTGGAGGACAACGACGAGATCCGCTCCCTGGCGGAAGCGAACCGACAGGCCGGCGGAGGCTCGCACGAGGACAAGGTCCGTCTCGGAGAGATGATCGCCGCCGCGCTCACGGCACGGGAAGCAGCAGATGCCGAGCTGCTCCAGCGGGAACTGGGCCCGACGGCCTCGGCGGTCAGCGTCGGACCGCGAAGTACCGGCTGGCTGGCCAATCTTTCCTTCCTGGTCGACGCCGGCTCGGCCCAGGGGTTCTTCACCGCGGTCGACGAACTGCGCCGGCGCCACCCCCACCTCGAGCTCCGCGTCAACGGCCCCCTGCCGCCGTACAGCTTCGTCGACGACGCTTCCGAGCATGCCGAGGGCACCGCGGAAGCATTCGGAGCCGCAGCCGATCAGACCAACGCGTGAGCCGCGACTGTCCGCAAGTGAAGATGCCGTATGCCCGACGACGAGATCCTCCCAGCCCCCTCTCGTTCGCGGCATCTGGCCGGTCATGCAGCCCCACGGCTGTCCGCGAAGCTGCAGGAGGGCCCGGCCCCGGCCGCTGCGTCGTCGGGGCAGCCGCCTTTCGGCAGCACGAACCAGACCGTCTTACCTGGGCTGTGACGGCGGACGTGTGATCCTGACCGATAGGTGCGTCGAGGGCGTCCCCTTACCGGCGAATGCTGGCGTCCCAGTCTGAGTGGATCAGGTGGTAGTCGTCGTCGATGGCGCGACAACGACGGGGCCATCCCCGCGGGCGAGGGGACGACCAGCACTGCGTCGTGCAGAAGCCGCTCGGCTTCAGGGCGGCAGCTATCGATGCCGCCGGTCAGGGCAGCGTCCAGAACCTGACCGTGACGAGGTAGAAGACGACGGCCCAGAGGGCCATCGACACCGCGACGATGCCTAGACCACGGACGTTGGCCCTGGCCGGTTCGTTCGGTGCCGGCCGCAGCCATCGCCCGAGTATCGGGTTCACGTAGTAGGGCATGGTCAGGAAGCTCATGAGGAAACTCGACAGCAGGTTGCCCACGAGCAGGCCGATCCAGAGCGGCATGTGCAGCGGGGACAGAGCAAGCGTCAGCAGCACGACAGTCGGGTACAGGCCGACCCAGACTGCGAGGGAGGTCCTGGTCTCGGAGGGTGGCGGCGGTGCCTCCTTGCCGTTGCCCTCGAAGGCGAACCAACTGCCGAACGAGTTGTCGATCGTACGCAGTTGGAAGTCGCTGAACTTCTCGCCCTCGGCCAGGATCCGCTGCCGTTGGGGCGACGTCAGCCACGCGTCGAGGTGTTCCGCGCTGTCGTAGCGGTACAGCGTGGTCCATTCCTCCTGAAGCCCCTCGATGGGGCGGAAGAGCTCGGTCCCGCGAAACCCCTCGAACTTGCTCTCCTCCTGGACCATGTGGTGCTGCCAGGCGAGGAAGTCGTCGACCTGGTTTGGGGAAACGCGGTGAGTGACCACCACGGTGACCAGCGGATCCAGTGACTGGGTGCCGCTGCTGACCACCTGCTGGGTCGCTGGACCGTCGAAGTACTTGGCGCCGACGTCGAGATACGTCTGCCTCGTCGCGCTGTTGATCCACGCCTGCAGATGCGCCACCGAGTCGAACCGGTACACGACGACCCAGTCGGACTGCAGCGCCGTCGGCGGGGAGATCTCGGCGCCGAGGAAACCGGGGTAGTAGGCGGCCGCGGCGTTGAGATCCTCCTGCCATGACCGGAACTCCCGCTCCGTCCCGGGCAGGACCTTCTGGCCGATGATCGCCGTCGCCGCGGCGGCTACGTTCTTTTCGGTGTTCATGGTGGCTCAACCTGTCGGCACCGACTGCTCCGAGGGGAGTCGGCCGTAAATGCGTTCCGGAGTCAGCGGCAGCGCACGGTAGCGGACACCCGTGGCGTCATGCACCGCGTTCGCGAGCGCGGGGGCCACTGGGTTGATGCAGCACTCCGCCATCCCCTTCGCCCGCAGGGGCCCGACCGAATCCGCCGAGCCCACCAGGAGGACCTCGGTACGGGGGATGTCGGCGTACGTGGGGATGCGGTAGTTTCGGAGGTTCGGGTTGGCCATGACGCCGTTGCCGTCGACCTGATGGTTCTCGGTCAGCGCGAAGCCGATTCCCTGGGCGACACCGCCCTCCACCTGTCCCCGGACCTGCGCCGGGTTGATGATCACCCCGGCGTCGGCCGCGTGCACGCTGTAGAGGATCCGTATCTCACCTGTCACGCGGTGCACGGCGACCCGGAACCCCTGCGTGTTGGAGGTGACGCTACGGGGTGAGCCGTATGCCTTGCGGGCGGCGGTGAAACGGATTCCACGGATCCGGGCCAGCGCGACGAGTTCGGCCAGCGACACCCGGCGGTCCCCGCAAACGACACCGTCGTCGTCCATCGTGCACATCACGACATGGACGCCCGTGTGCGCCGCGGCGAAGTGCAGGATGCGGTCGCGCACGGCATTGGCCGCCCGCAGGACCGCGTTGCCCGCCACGAAGAGGCCCGCGCTGGCGAAGGCACCCGTGTCGAATCCCGTGCGGTCGGTGTCGGACTGCACCAGTCGGATCCGCGAGGGCGTCGTACCCAGCTGGCCGGCTGCGATCTGGACATGGGCCGTGGAGGTCCCTTCCCCGAACTCGGCGGTGCCGACGGCCACTTCGTAGATCAGGTCGTCGCCCAGCGTGACCCAGGCCTCGGAGATGTGTTCC
Source organism: Streptomyces sp. NPDC104814 (assembly GCF_055583185.1). Classification (NCBI taxonomy): domain Bacteria; kingdom Bacillati; phylum Actinomycetota; class Actinomycetes; order Kitasatosporales; family Streptomycetaceae; genus Streptomyces; species Streptomyces sp. NPDC104814. Next base: position 1,990,517 of record NZ_JBVJOL010000001.1, read on the forward strand.
GTCGGGGGCGCCGTCTCATGCAGGGAACTCGCCACGCCGGCTCCGACGAGCCACTCGGGGCCGGGCGGCGGCCGGTCGGCCGTACGGGCCAGGGCGTCGCCCACCAGGTCGATGCACTTGGCGAGTCCGTCCTCGGTGAAGATCACGTCGTCGGGGCCCTCGTGCATGGCGAGCAGGGGCTCACCCGGCCGCACGATGTTGCGCCGGCGCAGTTCGAGCGGGTCGATGTGCAGGGCGCGGGCCAGTTCGTCCATCGCCGACTCCACGGCGAACGCCGGCTGCGTCATGCCGTAGCCGCGCAGGGCCCCGCTCGGCACGGAGTTGGTGTAGACGGAGTACGCGTCGTACTTCTTGTTGGGGCAGCGGTAGATCATGACGGCGGCTCCGCCCGCGTACACCGTTTCGCCGCCGTGGTTGCCGTAGGCGCCCGTGTTCGACACGTTGCGGACCTGGAAGGCGGTGAGCGTTCCGTCGGCCTTCGCGCCGAGTTTGACCGTCAGGGTCATCGGGTGGCGCGGCGAGGCCGTGGTGAACTCCTCCTCGCGGGTGTACTCGAGACAGGTGGGCCGTCCGGTGTCCAGGGTGGCGAGCGCGACCAGGTCCTCGGCGATCACCTCCTGCTTGCCGCCGAATCCGCCGCCGACGCGCTTGCAGAACACCCTCACCTGGTCCGGGCGCAGCGCGAACAGGTACTCCAGTTTGACCTTCGCGATCGACGGAGACTGCGAACTGGTGCGGACGTTCAGCCGGCCGTCCTCCATCCAGGCGATCGAGCCGTGGGTCTCGAGATGCGCGTGCTGCACCCGCGGTGAGAAGTACGTGCCTTCGTGGATCACGTCGGCCGCGGCGAAGCCCACGTCGACGTCACCGATGTGCGAGTGGAGTTCGAGCAGGACGTTGTGGCCGGGGTCGCGGACGAACGGATCGTCGGAGCCGTGCAGCTGGGGTGCGCCGTCGGCCATCGCCGCCTCGGGTTCGAACACCGCGGGTAGCACCTCGTACTCGACCGCGAGACGCCGGCAGCCCTGCTCCGCCGCCCCGACCGTGTCGGCCAGGACCGCGGCGACGCGCTGGCCGACGAAGCGGACCGTGTCGTCGAGGATGTAGGTGTCGTCCGGGTCGACCAGGTGGTCGGTGTGGATCGCCGTGGTGAAGCGTCTGCGGGGTACGTCTTCCCAGGTGTAGACCCGATGCACGCCGGGCACCGCGAGGGCGGCGCTCTTGTCGATCGAGAGGATCCTGGCGTGGGCGTGGGGCGAGTGCAGCACCTTGAGGTGCAGCATGCCGTCGATCCGCGTGTCCATGGTGAACTCGGCGTGACCGGTCACCACGTCATGGCCCGCGGGCGCGCCGACGCTCGTCCCGACGGCCTTGCCCGGTGCTGCCGTCTCCACCGCACTGACGCCCTTCACGGCGTCCTCGATCGCCCGGTATCCGGTACAGCGGCAGAGGTTACCCTTCAACGCCCGTGGCAGATCCGCCTTCTGGTCCTCGGTGAAGGTCGCCGACGTCATGATCATGCCTGCGGTGCAGAAACCGCACTGGAATCCCGGGGCGTCCTCGAACTGCCGCTGCATGGGATGCAGGGCGCCTGGCCGCCCAAGGCCCTCGATCGTGGTCACCTCACGGCCGTTCGCGCGGAAGGCGGGGGTGATGCAGCTGTGTACCGGCACGCCGTCCAGCCACACCGTGCAGGCGCCGCAGTCGCCCGCGTCGCACCCCTTCTTGACGCCGAAGTGGCCGAGTGCGCGCAGGAACGTGCGCAGACACTGGCCCGGAGCCGGTTCCCGGTCGAATCTGCGGCCGTTCACGATGTAGGTCATGGCAGGTCCCCAGCCGTGAGTTCGCGGCGGATCTCTTCGGCGAAGTGCCGTGACAGGTGCAGACGGTGGTCCGGGGCCCCGTTGGGATCGGCGAACCAGACGTCGGCAGGCACGGCGTCGATGCTCTGCCGCAGGGTCCGGGCATCGGGCAGGGAGACGAAGGCGATGCGGACCGGCCGTGTGGTGCCGGCGGTGACGGTGAGCAGCAGGTCATTCGCTCCCGGACGTTGCGTGCCGACGAGGAACACCGTCGAGCGGCCGAGCCGGGTCAGTGTGAAGCGACGGTGCGCGGTGCGTTTGCGCAGCGCGTACTCCGGAATCGTGATGCGCCGAAGGATCTCTCCGGGGGCGAGAATGTTGCGGTGGGCGCCCGTGACGAAATCGAGGGCGTCGACGAAGCGTACGGAGCCGTCGGGCGCCCACAGTTCGTACCGCGCCTCGAGCGCGACCGTCAACGTGATCATCGGGCCGGCGGGCAAGGACATGCAGATGTTTCCGCCGACGGTGGCCGCGTTCCAGACCTTGAACGAGGACAGGAATGCCTCGCAGCTCTTGCGGAAGAGAATTCCGGCGGTCCAGGTCTGCGGCCATGGAAAGGCGTACAGGTCGCGAATGGTGCAGGTGGCGCTGATCTCCAGACCCTCGTCCGTCGGAACAAGGGGCTCCCAATGCAACGCCGTCAGGTCGATCAGCCGTCGCAGGTCCGGCTGCTCCGTGGAGTAGAGCCATGTTCCGCCTGCGAGCCAGGCGTCGCCCTCGTGCCAGTCCATGCCTGGCTGCTCGGACGGCTGCCGGACTACGTCGGTGATGGTGTTGAGGTCCATGAAAACCGACCTACGGGAGAACGCATCCAGGGGAAGGCAATCGTCCCCGGGGCTGTTGGCGTGGATTTCCCGCTGACCGAGCAGGTACCACAGTGCCGCACTGTCGGGCGGCCGAATCGCGACGGGACCGCGGGCACACACAGTTTTGCCTCAGCTTATCGCAGCATGCGGATGACGGCGCGGGTGAGGACAGCTGAGAGTGGCCGATGCACTCCGGACAGTCACGCCGCAGACTGTTGGGCTCTGATCGACCTGGGGAGGCCAGCGGCGAAGGCTGCATTCAGGTCCGGCTGTCCCTGCGTCAGGCAGGCATACGCCGGCCCAGATCCCTCAGGGTGACTGCGACGCCGACTTCGATGCCCGTCAGGTCATCGCGGAGCGGCTGCTTCAGGGGTGGCGCGTCATCGCAAGGGACCTGGACGGATTCCTGCCCCGCCCTCGCCGCTACGAAGGGCGTCGTCCGCGACGTTGGTCCGCGGCCGTCATACCGGCGCAGCGGGCGGTCTGCGGCGCGGAGGAGGCGCGGGGGGACGCGTGACGGGCGCGGGCGCTTCAGGTGCCGAGGCGTGCCGCGATTCCGTCGAGGACACAGTCGAGGCCGGTCTCGAACTGCCATTGCAGGTCGTCCTTGCGTGTGGCGTTGCCGAGGTAGTGCTCGTACTTCGGGTAGCGGCCGGTGTTCATGAGCCACGTCATGTGTGAGGCCAGTCCGGAGCGCGCTTCCTCGCGGCTCGACCAGCCGCGGCCCCTCAGCATCTGTGTCAGGCCGATTTCGGAGTCGACGGCTCCATGTACATATGCGGTGACGGTGCTGAAGACCGCCATCGCCGTGTCGGCGTCGAGGTCGAGAGCGGAGAGCGCGGCCAAAGCCCTCTCCGGCACCGCCAACTGGTTCGGGGTCGGTGGGCACCAGGTCGCGCGGGTCACCCACGCGTGCTTGAGGAGGACGGCACGGATGCGCAGGGCGAGGGTCCGCATGGCCTCACGCCAGTCCATCGTCTCCTCGGGGAGTTCCAGCTCACCGTAGACGAAGTCGACCATCAGCTCCAGGAGTTCGTCCTTGCCGGAGACGTAGCGATACGCGGCCATGGGTGCTGCGCCGAGTTCGGTGGCCAGGCGCCGCATGGTGACGGCGTCGAGTCCCTCCGCGTCGGCGATTCCGACCGCGGCCTCGGCGATCCGCCGTGCGGTGAGGGCCGTGCGAGGCGCGGGTGCCGGGCGGTCGAGGCGTTCCCACAGGGAGACCTGGTCTCCGTCCTCGCCTTGTACGTGTCGCTTCTGGGCCGGCATCGATCGGGACTCCCTCTGTCAAGTAACTCGTGTACATCGTATCAAGAGTGGACGCCGTACGCGCGCCTGTGTACGTTGTACGCATCGAATACGACGTACACATCGGAGGGGTTCCCATGGGCGACCGCAATGACAGTGACAGCCCTCTGCGCACCGCTGTGATCATCGGCAGCACCCGGGACGGACGGTTCGGTCCCGTCGTGGCCAACTGGCTGCAGGACCACATCCAGCAGCAGGAGGACATGACGGCGGACGTCGTCGACCTCGTCGAGACGCCCCTGCCGACGGTGTTCCCGGCTTTCGGGCAGACACCGCGCGAAGAAGTCGTGCGGCTGCTCGGCGCTGTGTCACCGCGGCTGGCAGCGGCCGATGCCTTCGTCATCGTCACGCCGGAGTACAACCACAGCTTCCCGGCGCCGTTGAAGAACGCCATCGACTGGCACAACGAGCAGTGGCACGCCAAGCCGGTCGGATTCGTCTCCTACGGCGGTCTCGCCGGGGGGCTGCGCGCCGTCGAACAGCTCCGCGTCGTACTGGCGGAGCTGCACGCGGTGACCATTCGCAACACCGTCAGCTTCCACAACTACGGCACGGTCTTCGGCGCCGACGGCAAGCCGTCGGACCCAGGGAGCGATGTGGCCGTCAAGGCCATGCTCGACCAGCTCAACTGGTGGGGGCACGCCCTGCGTGAGGCCAAGCGCTCCCGCCCGTACGTCGCCTGACGCCACGCTCCCGCCCGTACGTCGCCTGACACACCACGCCACACACGGATGGGGGAACCCATGATCGACCGCACAGCCGGCGCCTCCGCAAGCGTCCGGCCAGGCCTTCCCCGCCTCGGTGTCTTCGGACTGATGCTCGGCATCTTCCTGGCCACCCTGGACGGTCAGATCGTCAGTACCGCACTTCCCACGATCGTGGGTGACCTCGGAGGCCTCGACAGCTTCTCATGGTCGGTGACGTCGTACCTGCTCACGACAGCCGCCTCCACCCCGCTCTGGGGCAAACTCGGTGACCTGCACGGCCGCAAGGGCGCCTTTGTGTCGGCGGTGGTCGTCTTCCTGATCGGATCGATGCTGTGCGGCCTGGCACAGGACATGAGCCAGCTCATCGCCTTCCGGGCCTTCCAGGGGCTTGGTGCCGGCGGGTTGATGGTCGGGGCGCTCTCGGTCATCGGGGTGCTGGTGCCACCGCAGGAGCGGGGCCGTGTCCAGTCGATGGTCGGCATGATGCTGCCCGTCGCCTTCGTCGGCGGACCACTGCTCGGCGGGTTCATCACCGACTCCATGGACTGGCGCTGGACGTTCTACGTGAACGTACCGGTCGGCGTCGCCGCGCTGCTGGCAGTCTCCAGAGGCGTACGGCTGCACACCGAACGCGTAATGATCCGGGTCGACTACCTCGGTGCGGTTCTCCTCACCACCGGCATCCTCGCCCTCAGCCTGCTGGCCAGTTGGGCGGGCACCAGCTACGCCTGGTCCTCTCCCCAGATCGCCGGGCTCGGCGCCCTGGCCGCAGCGAGCCTGGCGTGCTACGCCCGCGTCGAGCTGCGCGCGACGGACCCGATCACACCCCCGGGCTTGTTCCGCAGCCGCGCGTTCACCCTCGCCCAGGTCCTCAGCTTCCTGGTCGGTGCCGTCCTCGTCAGCGTGATCAACTACCTGCCTCAGTACCTGCAGTTGGTGCAGGGTGCCTCGTCCACAGTCAGTGGCATGCTCATCCTGCCTCTCATGCTCGGCTCGCTCACAGCCCAGCTGACCACCGGGCGGATGCTGGACCGCGACGGCCTGGAGCGCGTCCTGCCGCTCGGCGGCGCGGCCGTCATGACCGGCGGTGCGCTGCTGCTGCTCCTCCTGGGCGCGGACACTCCTGTGGCCGTGGCGCCCCTGCTCACTCTGGCCATCGGGATCGGCGTCGGCACCCTGATGCAGTGCACCCTGCTCACCACCATGAACCACGCGGCTCCGCGTGACATGGGCGCCGCCACGGGCACGGCCACCCTTGTGCGCACCCTCGGCGGCTCCCTGGGCGTCGCCGTTCTGGGGGCCGTGCACAGCAGTCGCATGGGTGATGTCCTGGCCGAGCGGCTGGGTCACGAAACCGAGGAAAGGCTGACGGCCGGCGGTGGGCTCACCCCGGCCCGGCTGAGGGACATGCCGACCGGTGCACGGGAGGCCGTCGAAGAGGCCGTCAGCAGCGGTCTGCACGGCGTGGTCGCGGGTGCCGCATTGCTGTCGGCGATCGCGTTCGCCACGGCGTGGTTCGTACGGGTGGCGCCCGCCACGGACAGGACACCCCCCGGACCCGTGGACCGACCGGACGCCGGTGCCGCGCAGGCGCCTCTCAAGACACCTACGGCGGATTGAGCCCCGTTCACCCGTCCGCCCTGACGTGGCCGAGCCCAGGCCCCGACCGTTCAGGCCACACCACCCCGGCCAGGTACCAACGGCATGGTTCGCATGCCCTTCACCACGCAACCGCAGACGGGCAATGGGGCCCTTACGGAAAGAGAATCGATGATGCCCATCAACTCGGCCGCACGAGCCAAGGACATACTCCTCCGCCCCTTCTCCCTGGGAAGGCTCACTCTTCCCAACCGTGTCGTCATGGCGCCGATGACCCGCGAGTTCTCCCCCGACGGCATCCCGGGCACGGATGTGGCGCAGTACTACGCCCGTCGGGCAGCCGGCGGCGTCGGCCTGATCATCACCGAGGGCACGTACGTCGGCCACGACTCGGCGGGCAGCAGCGCCCGGGTCCCGCGCTTCCACGGCGAGGACGCTCTCGCCGGCTGGTCCGGGGTGGCGGACGCGGTGCACGCCGCGGGCGGCCGGATCATGCCACAGCTCTGGCATGTCGGCATGGAACGCGCCGCCGGCGCCCCACCGGTGCCCGACGCCCCGCGGATCGGTCCGTCCGGCATCGCACTGGACGGCTCGGTGGCGGGGGAGGAGATGACTCAGACGGACATCGACCACGTGATCGAGGCCTACGCAACAGCGGCAGCCGCAGCCGAGGCGCTCGGTTTCGACGGCATCGAGATCCACGGCGGGCACGGATACCTCATCGACCAGTTCTTCTGGGCCGGTACCAACAAGCGCAGCGACGCATACGGTGGGGATGTCGCCTCCCGTGCCCGCTTTGCTGCAGAGATCGTGCAGGCCTGCCGGGAGTCCGTGTCCGAGGACTTCCCGATCCTCTTCCGGCTCTCCCAGTGGAAGATGAACAGCTTCCAGGCGAAGATCGCCGAGACGCCGCAGGAACTGGAGACCATTCTCGGCCTGCTCGCCGAGGCGGGCACCGACGCATTCCACTGCTCCACGCGCCGGTTCCACCTGCCGGCCTTCGACGGCTCGGACCTCAACCTCGCGGGCTGGGCGAAGAAACTCTCGGGCAAACCGTCCATCACCGTGGGATCGGTAGGCCTCAGCAACGAGTTCCTCGAGGTGTTCCAGGGCGAACAGGCGGGCGTCACCGACATCGACGGCCTGCTCACGCGTCTGGAACAGGACGAGTTCGACCTCGTGGCGGTCGGCCGGGCCCTCCTGGGGGATCCCGACTGGCTGACCAAGGTGCTCAGCGGCCGGGTCGAGGAGCTCAGCCCCTTCCACATGGGCGTCGTGCGCACGCTCGACTGAGCCGTCCCAGAGCCGGAGGCCGGGCCGACCGTGAGGGCTTGGCGCCCCGAGGCCGCCGCCGATCGAGCCGGACCCGCCGAGAACAGACCAGCCGAGGCACCGCGGCGACGGCGAAGCGGCAACCGGGGCGGCGCGGCCGCCGGCCACCGCCGGGGCACGGTGAGTGGCGGGTGGCCGTGCCCGGGGTGAAGCTGGAGGCGACCGCCGGGCACCGGGAGAAGCCCGTGACCGGCGCCCCACCCGCGTCCCGGGCCCGGCGCCGTCTCGTGATCGGGCCTGCCCGGGACGCCGACGCGGTCGGGCGACTCGAAACCCCGGATTGGGGAACCGGAGAAGATGCCCTGACCCACGGGGGCGGCCGGTGGCCCGGCTCCCGCACCGGAAGAAGGACCATGATGGCGCACGAAGACGACGGCGGGCAGGCCGTGCCGAACACCCCGGGGCGCACCGACGGCGACGGTGTCACGCGCCGCCGTCCGCTGCGCGAGCGGCACGTCGAGGAGACGGTCGAGGTCGCGGTGCCGGTCCGCACGGCCTACAACCAGTGGACGCAGTTCAAGACGTTCCCGCGCTTCTCGACCGTGGTACGCGACGTCGTGCAGGTCAGGCCCACCGTGACCGCGTGGACCATCGGCTACGGCCCCCTGCGCCACCGCTTCTCGGTCGAGATCGTGGAACAGGACCCCGACGCCTACCTGGCCTGGCGTGGCCTGGAGCAGCACCCCACCCATCAGGGCGAGGTCGAGTTCAGGCCGACGGAGTCCGGTGGCACCGTGATCACGGTCCGGATGCACCTCCAACCGCATGGGGCCGCGAAGGTCCTCACCCGCTCGTCCAGGGTCACGGGGCTGACCGCCCGGCTGGTGCGGGGGGAACTGGTGAACTTCAAGCACTTCATCGAAGGGCTCGGCCAGGAGGGCGGTGCCTGGCGCGGCACCATCCGCAACGGCCGTGTTCAGCACGACACCCCGGAACCGCCCAGGAGCCGTGTCGCCCAGTGGCCCGTCGGCTGACCCGCCCACCGCACACGGCAAGAGAAAGGCCAAGCGATGCAGAACCCGTCCGGTGAGGAGCCGGAGACCTCCCTCTCCGTGACACCGCCGAAGAAGTGGGCGGCCGGGGTCCCCGCCGTCGTGCACGCGCTGGAGTACTCCTTGGAGCAGACCTCCCCGCGCAGGACGGGGGTGGACCTGCTCACCATGAACCAGGTGGGCGGGATCGACTGCCCCGGCTGCGCGTGGGCGGACCCCGCTCCGGGCCGGCGCCATCGCAACGAGTACTGCGAGAACGGCGCCAAGCACATCAACGACGAGGCCACGACGCGCCGGATCACCGCCGACTTCTTCCGCGAGCACAGCGTGTCCGATCTGGCCGCCCGTTCCGACATGTGGCTCAACCAGCAGGGCCGGCTCACCGAGCCGATGATCAAACGGCCCGGATCGGACCACTACGAACCCATCGGCTGGAACGACGCCTTGGGCGTCCTCGCGCAGGAACTGAGGGGGCTGGACTCGCCCGGCGAGGCGGTCTTCTACACCTCGGGCCGGGCCAGCAACGAAGCAGCCTTCGTCTTCCAGCTCTTCGCCCGCGCCTTCGGCACCAACAACCTGCCCGACTGCAGCAACATGTGTCACGAGTCCAGCGGCTCCGCCCTGAACGAGACGCTCGGCGTCGGCAAGGGCACCGTGAGTCTCGACGATCTCCACCACGCGGACCTGATCTTCCTGGTGGGGCAGAACCCGGGCAGCAATCACCCCCGGCAGCTTTCGGCACTTGAAGAGGCCAAGCGCAACGGCGGCCGCATCGTGGCGGTGAACCCGTTGCCGGAGGCGGGACTGCGACGCTTCAAGAACCCTCAGAAGCCGCGCGGGGTCGTGGGGCGGGGCACCCAGATCGCCGACCGCTTCCTGCACATCAAGCCGGGCGGCGACCTCGCCCTGTTCCAGGCACTGAACCGGCTGCTGCTGGAGGCGGAGGACGCGCGTCCCGGCACGGTCCTGGACCACGACTTCATCAACGCCCACACCTCCGGTTTCGAGGAATTCGCCCGGCACGCCCGTACCGTCGACTGGGACGACGTACGCGCAGCGACGGGACTGACCCGCGAGGAGATCGAGAAGGTCCGCGACGAGGTCCTGCGCAGCGAACGCGTCATCGTGTGCTGGGCGATGGGCATCACCCAGCACAAGCACGGCGTGCCCACCATCCGTGAGATCGTCAACTTCCTGATGCTGCGCGGCAATCTCGGACGGGCGGGCACGGGCGCCTGCCCGGTGCGCGGCCACAGCAACGTCCAGGGCGACCGCACCATGGGCATCTGGGAGCAGATGCCGGACACCTTCCTGGACGCCCTGCAGAAGGAGTTCGGCTTCGATCCGCCGCGGCCGCACGGCCTGGACTCGGTGAACTCGATCAAGGCGATGCTGGAGGGCCGCGTCAAGGTCTTCCTCGCCCTGGCCGGGAACTTCGTGCGCGCGGCGCCCGACAGCGAGGTCACCGAGAAGGCGATGCGTTCATGCCGGCTGACCGCCCACATCTCCACCAAGCTCAACCGCTCGCACACCGTCTGCGGCGACACCGCGCTGATCCTGCCGACGCTGGGGCGCACCGAGCGTGATGTCCAGGCCGACGGCGAGCAGTTCGTCACCGTCGAGAACTCCATGAGCGAGGTGCACACCTCCCGGGGGCGGCTCGAACCGGCCTCGGGCATGCTGCTGAGCGAGGTCGCCATCCTGTGCCGGCTCGCCCGGCTGAGCCTCGACGGCAAGGGGGACATCCCCTGGGCCAAGTTCGAGGGCGACTACAACACCATCCGTGACAGCATCTCCCGGATCGTGCCGGGCTTCCACGACTTCAACGCCCGGGTGACCCGTCCGGGAGGCTTCCAGCTGCCCAATCCGGTCAACGAGGGCGTGTTCAGGACCGAGACGGGCAAGGCCCGGTTCACCTGCAACGAGCGGGTCGTCCCGCGGGCCCCCGAGGGCCACCTGCTGCTGCAGACCCTGCGCTCGCACGACCAGTGGAACACCGTCCCGTACACCAACAACGACCGCTACCGCGGTATCCACGGCAGCCGCCACGTCGTCCTCGTCAACCCGGCCGACCTGTCCGAACTCGGCCTCGCCCAAGGCGATCGCGTCGACCTGGTGAGCGTCTGGAAGGACGGCACCGAGCGCCGGGCCGAGAACTTCGAGGTCGTGTCCTACCCGGCGGCCAAGGGTTCGGCCGCCGCCTACTACCCGGAGACGAACGTCCTGGTGCCGCTCGACAGCGTCGCCGACGTGAGCAACCAGCCCACGTCGAAGGGCATCGTCGTCCGCCTCGAACCCGCGGGCGACCGATCCCGGCCGGCACCCGTCTGACCGAGACCGACGACGCCGCACCACGGCGGGGCCGCTGACGGCAGCGGGCCCCGCCGTCCGTCCAGCGCAGCACGGCCGCTGAGCTGGGGCCGTCGCGAAGAACTACTTCGGGTTCGTCTACAACACCAACCTGCTTCCCAAGGCCCCGAAGACCTGGCAGGACCTGCTGGACCCCACGTACAAGGACAAGCTCCCGTACTCCACCCCGGGCGTCACCGGGGACGGCACCGCCGTCCTGATCAAGGCCATGCACGACTTCGGCGGCAAGCAGGCCGCCCTGGCCTACCTGTGCCGGCTTTCCAGGCCAACAACGTCGGCCCGTCCGCGTCCACCGGCAAGCTCGCGCCGAAGGTCGACAAGGGCGAACTCCTCGTCACCAGCGGCGATGTGCAGATGAGAACCGGACGTCGCTGAGCAGCGCCGCCTAGCCGAGCGCCTCGACCGGCCGGATCCGCACCGCCCGCCGGGCCGAGAGCCGGCACAAACGCCCGCCGGGCCGAGAGCCGGCTCACCGCCCGCGGGGCGGCACAACGATGCGGCCTGAGCGAAAGGTCGGCCTCCGACTCCGCGCCCGGCGCACGGTGCACCTGCGTGCAGCTAGGTGCACAACAACTTGCTGCACACGGCACAGGTGGCGAGCTCTCTCGCGTATCGGGCACGGTGATGCGTGTGCTCCCTGGGCGATCGCCCACACGGCGGGGCGACCGTCACCGACGCGGTCAGCCTTCCCGAGGAGCGCACCGGGGGAGCCGACGACGTCCCGCCCGCATCATTCGTTGCCGACGTACATGTGTGTACCGAAACAGGATGAATCGAGGAACGATGCAGAGTCTGCACCTGCCGGCCAGGGAACGAACCGGCTCCGTGGCGCAGCGGTTACCGCCGAACGGCGTGGGCGGGCGACACCGCGCCCATGCGGCCAGCACTCCCCACGAGGTGTTGCGCACGGTGCCGTTGACGGCCGCCGCGGCGCGTTCGGTTAATGCCGGACGCCTGATGACCCGTAGCGTGCTGAAGGGCGACGACGACCGTCTGCTCGTCGTCGTCGGGCCGTGCTCGATCCACGACGTGGACGCCGGCCTGGCGTACGCCAGGTCGCTGAGCGAACTGGCCGCCCGCCTCGCCGACGACCTGGCGGTCGTGATGCGGGTGTACGTCGAGAAACCGCGCACCACCGTCGGCTGGACCGGGCTGCTCGCCGACCCGGCGCTGGACGGCAGTCTCGACATCGACCGGGGACTGCGCACCGCCCGGGCGCTCATGCTGGAGATCACCGAGATGGGGCTGCCCGTCTCCACGGAGTGGCTGAGCCCGGCGGCGCCGGCCTACCTTGCCGACCTGGTCGCCTGGGGAGCCATCGGCGCACGGACCGTGGAGAGCCAGGTCCACCGGCAGCTGGCCAGTGGTCTGCCCATGCCCGTGGGCATGAAGAACGGCAGCACCGGTTCGGTGCGCGTCGCCGTGGACGCCGTCCGTTCCGCGGCGGCCCCCCACGCCTACCTCGGCTTGGGGCAGGACGGCAGGCCGGTGACCCTGCGCACGAGCGGCAACTCCGACTGCCACGTCATCCTCCGGGGTGGTTCGGGCCGGCCCAACTACCGTGCCGAAGACGTACGCGGAACGGTGGAAATGCTGAGGGCGGCCGGGCTGCCCACCGGCCTGATGATCGACGCCAGTCACGGCAACAGCGACAAGGACCACGAGCGGCAGGCCGTGGTCGCCCGCGAGATAGCAGCGCAGGTGGCGGCCGGCGACGTGGACATCCGCGGCGTCATGCTGGAGGGCTTCCTGGTCCCCGGACGTCAGGAACCCGGCCTCGGCGGGCTCGTCTTCGGCCAGAGCATCACCGACGCCTGCATGGGGTGGGACACCACGGTCGACGTGCTGCGCGATCTCGCGGCGGCGGCCCGCAGGCGCCGCGCCGTGACGGCCGCCGCACGCTGATGCGCTCGTCACACACCTCGTGCCGGCTGCAAGGAACAGGAGAGTGAGCGTGCTGGACATTCCCGCGCTGGGACCGGCCGGCCCCTACCGGACGCGGAAACGCACCACCGTGGAGGACGCCTCGGGCGTTCCCGCGCTCGAACTGGCATCGGTTCCCGGGCTGGTCGTCTCCCACTGGATCGACCAGCTGCGCGCGACCGCGCCCCTGCCCGTGGCCCGGGCCGCGGCCGTGCTCGGCGAAGCGGCCGACGTCTTCGAGGACCAGGAGATCCTCGGCGACGACCTGGCGGCCCACGAGCGACGTGTCGCCGTACTGACGGGTACGCCCGTCGCGGTCGTGCGCGAGTGCGACCGGCTCATCACGTCGGCCCTGCGTGACGCGGCGCGTACGACGTCCTCGGCGCGGCCGTCGGGCTGTCTGCCGGCCGGCTCCGCCCTGACCGACGCACCGGCGGCGGGCGCCGCCTGGTGCCGCGTCGGTGACGTCTTCGCCGTGCACGCGGCCGGTAACAGCCCGGGCGTGCACGCCATGTGGCCCGAAGCGCTCGCGCTCGGCTACCGGGTCGTCGTCCGCCCCTCCAACCGGGACCCGCTGACCCCCCTCCGCCTGGTCGCCGCGCTGCGGCAGGCAGGACTGCCGGCCGGGCAGCTCGTGCTGGCACCCTGCGACCACGCGACGGCGCAACTGATCGTCGACCGCGCCGACCGGGCCGTGGTCTACGGCGGGCAGGCGGTCGTCGACACCTACCGAAACCGCGGTGACGTGAAACCGCAGGGCCCGGGCCGCTCGAAACTGGTCGTCACCGCCGACGCGGACCGGGACACCGGCCTCGGGCTCGCCCGCACGGGTGCGCTCTACCACGCGGGGACCGCGTGCACCGCGACCACGGGCGTACTGGTCGAACACGACGCGGCGGGGTTCGCCGCGGAGCTCGCCGCCGCCCTGGCGACGGTGGCACCGGCGCCGCCCACGGACGACGCGGCCCGCCTGCCGTGCATGCCGCAGGCGGACGCGGAACTGATGGTGGCGGCGGTGCTGGACCGTGCGAAGGACGCGGTCGTGCACCTGGCCCCGAGAGTGGAACGGCTCGGCGGGGAGGGCTCGTTGTCGGCAGTGACGCCCGCCGTCGTGGAACTGGCGTCCGCGAAGGACCCGTTGCTGTCGTACGAAGTGCCCTTCCCCTGCGTGTGGGTCGCGCCCTTCGAGCGCGGCACCCTCGACGTCCTCGAAGACTCCCTCGTGCTGGCACTGCACACCCGGGACCGGGACCTGCACGCCCGGGCACTGGAACTGCCCTCCGTCTCCAACGTGTACGCCGGCAGGCCGACTTCCTGGCTGCACCCCGACGTACCGCACGACGGCTTCCTCGGGGAGTTCCTGATGCGCGCCAGGGGCCTGGCCCACGCCGACGAGAAGAGGAGTGACACGTGAAGATCAATTCCAGGAGCGGCCTCGACTTCATGGAACGCATACAGCAGGAGGTGACCGCGCGCCGCCGCGCCTCCCGCTCCGACGAGGCCTGGTACACGTCCAAGCTGGACGCGGTCTGGGACCGAGCCCGGCACACCTCCGCGTACGCCTCGCTCGGCGCGTTCTCGATGCGGGCGTTCAGGGACCTGCCGGCCACCTCCAAGGACGACCTCAAGGCCCGGCCCCTGGACTACCTGCGGGTACCGGTCGACGCGGGTCTGAAGTACTACCAGACCACGGGCACGACCGGCGTGCCCACGCCCACCCCCCGCACGGCCCGGGACATGATCGCCAACACCGTCTCGGTCGCCGAGGCCTGGCGCACGATGCTGGCGGACGGCGGTCACCGCGCGCTGATCCTGCTGCCCTCTGACATCGTGCCGGTGGCCGACCTCATGGTCGGCGTCTGCGAGTTCCTCGGCGTGCCCCACGCCAAGGCCTACCCGTACACCACGGGGATCTCCGATTGGGACCGCATCATCGGACTGTGGGAGGTGCTCCGGCCGACGGTGCTGTTCGTGGCGCCCGGCGTGCTGCTGGAGTTCTCGCAGGTCCTCAAGCGGCGCGGTCTGCTGTCCCGGATGCGCGAGTCCGTCGAACTCCTCATGCTGCTCGGTGAGGTCAGCACCCCCGAGCTGCGCGCGATGGCCGGCCAGTGGTGGAACGCGCGCGCCTACGACGCGAGTTACGGCAGCACCGAGAGCGGCACGCTGGCCGCCTGCTGCGCACAGGACCGGCTGCACCTGCTGCGCGGCGCCAACTACTTCGAGGTCGCCGACGAGAACGGCATCGTGCCCGCCGAGGCGGGCCGCGAGGGCCGGCTCGTCGTCACCCCGCTCAACAACGACGCCCGCCCCCTGCTGCGCCTCGACATGGGCGACGAGGTGTCCCTGTCGGGCGGCTGCCCCTGCGGTGACGACGCGCCGGTGGTGACCGTGCACGGCCGCGGCACCGACGGTACGGACATCAAGGGCAGCCGGGTGCGCACCCGTGACCTGGAGAGCGTCGTCTACGCGAACCGCGACGTCATGGGCTACCTGATCGAGATCGCCGAGGACGGGACGTGGGCCAGGCTGCTTCTGGAGCGGGACCCGGGCACCGACCGGGACGCCGAGCCCGCGAAGAACGAACTCATCCAGCGGCATACGGGCGAACGCCTCGGCTTCCGCTGGGACGAGGTCCGGTTCGTCAACCGGCTGCCCGCGACGACGAAGAGCGGTGGTTCGCAGAAGAGCTGGAAGCGCTCCAACTTCCGGGTCGTCACCGAGGGGGTGCCGGTATGACGTACGAGACGTTGCGGCAGTCGTCCGGCACCGTCTCCGGTGAGTCCGACCTGTGGTGCACCTATGCGGCCGTGCGCACCCTCGCCTGGCTCGGCCGCACCGGCGACCTGCCCTCACCCGGGACCGTCGCCTCGTTCCTGGCATCCCGGCAGAACGCCGACGGCGGATTCGCGTGGTCGGCGGGGATGAGCTCCGACGCCTGGGCGACGTACTACTGCACCCAGGCCCTGGCCGACCTGCCCGAGGGCAGCCGCGGCACGCACCGCGCGTCGAGTTCCGACTGGGTGCGCAGCACCGCGCACCCGGACGGCGGGTTCGCCATGACACCCGGCCAGGCGTCGGACGTGTGGGCCACCTACTACGCGGTGCGCACCCTGGTGGAGATCTACCGCGAGCGCCCGCCCGAGGGCCTGACCGGCTGGCTGGCTGCGCTGCAGGCCGCGGACGGCGGACTGGCCTGGAGCCCTGCCCACGCCAAGGACGGCACCTCCGACGCGCGAGCCTGCTACTACGCCGTCACCGCCTGGAGCACGGCCACCGGCGGACACGGTCAGCTGCCGTGGGACCGCGAGCGGCTCGTGAACTGGCTCAAGGACCGGCAGAGCCCGGCCGGCGGGTTCACCTTCCAGGCGGGCGACGGGACCGACTGCCTGTGGGCGACGTTCCGGGCCGTCAGCGCCCTGAGCCGCCTCGGTGAGGCTCCGCGGGACCGCGAGGCATGCGTCGCCTGGATCCGGGCCCGGCTGCACCCCGGCGGGTCCTTCACCCGGTGGCCCGGCTATCCCGTGACGGACGTGTGGGCCGCGTTCTGCGCGGTCGGGGCCCTGCGGGAACTCGGTGCCGCACTCGACGACGTCGCCGACGGGGTGGTCGGCACGCTCCTGGCCTTCCGCACGGCGCAGGGCGGCTTCACGTACCGCACCCCCGAACTCGCCTCGGACGTCCTCACCACCTCCGCGCACCTGCTGGCCGGGCGTCTCACGGGCACTGCGGCACGCCAGGCCCTGGACTGGACCGAGAGCTGCATGCTGCCCAACGAAGACGGCATCATGTACATGCCCGGACGGGGGAGTGAGGTGCGGTGCACCCTGTGGGCCCTGTCGGCCGGAGCCTTCGCGGACGACGCCCCGGCCCGCACCAGGATCGCGCGCTGGCTCACCGGCGCCATCCAGAACCCCGACGGTGGCTTCGGCTACTGGGAGGGCCGCGCCTCCGACATGGTGTCGACCAGCTCGGCCGCCGAGATCCTCCACCACAACGGAGGGACCGGTGTCGCCGGCTCCCTGCGCGGCATCGCCGCGTACGTGGCCACGTGCGAGACCGCTCCCGGCAGCTACGCCAACGTGCCCGGCGGACGGCCCACCCTGCGGGCCACCTTGCAGGCCCTGCGGGCGCTGCGGCGGGCGGCCGGCGCCGACGCCGACCACGTCCGTGCGGCCCTGGACCGGCACCGGGTGCGCGGCGGCGGTTACGCGGACACGGGCAGCCGGGTCCCGGACCTGCTGAGCACCTACGAAGCCGTGCTGACCGCGGACACGTTCGGCATCGACTGGGACGCCGGTCACCTGACCCGCTTCCTGGACAGCGTGCGCACGGCGGACGCCGGGTTTGCCTGGACCCCGCTGATGCCGGCGAGCGGCGGCCCGCTCGCCGACTGCCTGGGACGGCGACTCGAACTGCGCCTGGCCCCCGAACGGCACCCGCTGCCGCCGCTGGCCCTCTCGTGAAAGGCACACGGCCTTGCCGACCGTCGAAGTGACCAGCAATCCACTGACCCCCTCCACACGCCTCAGGGCCGCGCTGCGCCTCACCCGGTTCATGGCGGCACACGGTTCGGACCCCGCACACGTCGTGGTCAGCTTCCGCACCGCCGAACCCATGGCGTACTTCGCCGGCGGCATGCCGCTGACGACCTACGAGGACGGCACCGGCCCCGAGCGGACGGCCCGCTGGGCGTCCGTCGTGTGCCACATCCACCCCGACCGCGACCACGACTACCGTGCCCGGCTCGCCGACGAGATCGCGCAGGCGCTCGGCGTCGACCCGGACGCCGCCCACCTGACGGTCCACTTCCGGCCCACGCGGCCCGACCACGTGTTCTACCTGCACGACGGTTCCCTGACCAGCGCCGGCCCGGTACCGGCCGGACGCGACCAGCAGAAAGGACTCCAGCATGCCCGCCCCTGAGCAGACCGACATCCAGGCCCGCGTCCGCACCCTCCTCGAGAAGCGCTTCGGCGACGCCGCCCGCACGCTGCCCGCGGACGCGGACCTGTCCGGCGCGCTGCCGGGCTTCGACAGCCTGGCGGCCCTCGAGTACGTCACCGCCGTGGAAGGCGAGTTCGGCATCGAGGTCGACTTCGTGGGCGACGACGTCCGCTACTGGTTCAGCACCCTGGACCGGACCGCCGCATACGTCCGCGAGTGCGCCGAGGACCAGGCAGCATGACAGGAACGGCGACCCGTGCCGGGGGACGGCGGGCCGGGGCCGGCGACGTGCCCTTCGACACGTCCGGCAGCACAGGAGCCGCGCGCCGCTGGTACCGGTCGCCCCGGCAGATGGAGCGCGAGGTGGAGCTGATCGGCACTCACCTCGTCGGGCCGGTGGACCAGGTCATCACCTACGCCCCTCCGCAGCACGTCTTCGGCGCTCTGTTCGGCCAGTGGCTGCCGCGCACGGCAGGCATCCCCGTCCACCAGGCGTGGACCGACCCGTTCGCGCCTCTGCCGGTCCGCTCCGGCGCACGGGTCCTCGTCGTCTGCGTCCCGATGGCCTGGAACCTGCTGCACCGCGCTTGGCCGGCGCTGGAGGGTGCCCGCTCGGTCGTCGCCCTGCACAGCTCGGCGGCACCACCGCCGGCGGCCCACCGGCTCGTCGGCCGGGCCGCCCCCCTGCTGCGGGCCTGGGAACTCCTCGGGTCGACGGAGACCGGAGGCATCGCCCACCGGCCGGTCACCCCCGAGGGAAGCGGCGAGGCTCCCTGGCAGGCACTGCCCGACGTGACCCTGCTGCGGGACCCCCGCACACCGCAGGGGCACCCGCACGAACTGGTCGTCCGCAGCCCCCGGCTGGCCCGTCCCGAGGGCGGGAGCCGCCCTCCCGCCCGGTGGGCCACCGGCGACCTCGTCGAGTTCACCGGTGAGCGGGCCTTCCGGCTCGTCGGACGCAGCAGCTCCTTGATCAAGGTGAACGGCATCAAGGTCCATCTGACGCGCCTGGAAGAACAGTTGAGGATCCGTCTGCCGCACGCGGACTGCGTCGCGCTGCCACTGACCGGCGACCCGCTCGCCGGGGAGGGCTACGTCGTCTTCTGGGCCGCCCGGCGCAGCGGAGTGGACGAGGCGGACATCCGCGCCGCGCTGCGGGACTTCCCCAGTCCGTCCCGGCTCGTGGACCTGGCGGCCGTACCGAGGACGGCCAGCGGAAAACCGGACCGGGCCGCTCTGCTCGCGACGCTCCGGTCCCGGTCCGCATCCCCGCAATGACCCCAGTTCAGCTTCTGACCACATGTCATCGGAGGATTCACTCTGTCCAGGTTGATCGTGGTGACCGGCGCGAGCGCCGGCATCGGCAAGGCGACGGCGAAGCGGTTCGCCGAGAACGACGACAAGGTGCTCCTGATCGCCCGGCAGGAGAAGCGGCTCACCCGGACGGTGGAAGAGATCCAGGCGAGCGTGCCTGGAGCCGACGTCGAGCCACTCGCGCTCGACATGGCCGACCCCGCCTCGGCGGACGTCCTGCGCGACCACGTCACGTCGACGGGAATGCCCGTGGGGGGACTGCTGTGCTGCGCGGGCGCGGTACCGCCGTCGCCGGACACGGACGCCGGCGACGTGGAGCCGGTCCTCACGGAGTGGCGCGACGCGTACCGCTCGAACGTCCTGACGGCCGTCGTCGCCGTGGAATCACTGATTCCCCTGATGGCCGACGGCGGCGGCATCGTCCTCTACAGCTCCGTCGCCGCCTACCGGGGATCGGGCGGGACGGGCGGCTACGGCGCAGCGAAGGCCGCCCTCCACTCGTACGTCCATCTCCTCGCGACGCGCCTGGGACCACGGGACATCAACGTCAACGCCATCGCACCGGGTTACGTGGCCGGCACCGACCTCTTCGGCGACGGCCTTCCCGCGGCCCGGGAGGCGATGCTGGTCCGCCAGACCGCTCTGGGCCGTGCGGGCGATCCCGCGGACATCGCGGAGCTCGGCTTCTACCTGTGTGGGCGGCCCGGCGGCTACATCACCTCGCAGATCGTCCAGATCAACGGCGGTGCACAGCACGGCGTCTGACGCCTCGCGACGTCCCTGGCACCGCCCCCCCCGACACCCGACCACGACCGAGAAAGCACGGTGACCACCATGAACGCGCGCGAACAGGCCGACGCGCACGTCCGCGCCATGATGCGCTGGCACTTCGACCCGGAGACGGGCTCCCGGTACTGGCTGCAGCGCCGCGACCAACTGGGTTTCGACCCCGTCGAGGAGGTGCGGTGCGTCGACGACCTGCTGAAGTTCCCCAACCTCGTGGACGACCTCCGCGACGTCCCCATCGAGGACCTGATCCCGCGCGGCCTGGACGCCACCGAGAAGGTGTTCGCCGTGTACGAGAGCGGCGGCACCACGGGAGCGCCCAAACGCTTCGTGATGTTCGAGGGCTGGTTCGACCGGTACATGCAGTGGGAGAACTCCCACTACCCGGACGACGGGACGGGGCACACCCTGGCCGTGGCGCCCAGCGGTCCCCACATGCTCGGCGAGTACTCCCGGCGGATCGCGCAGGCCAGGGGCGGTGTCCGGTTCTCCATCGACCTGGACCCGCGCTGGGTGAAACGCCTCATGGCCGCCGGTGACACCGCCGGCGCCGCCGCCTACGTCGAACACCTCGTCGACCAGGCCGAACTGGTCCTGAGGTCCCAGGACATCGCCTTCCTGGTCACCACACCCCCGCTGCTCGCCCGTATGGCCGAACGGCCCGCGGTCCGCGCGCTGATCCAGGAGAAGGTGCGCCTGGTGCTCTGGACCGGCGCGCACATGGATCCCGACACCCTGGACTACCTGTCCACGGAGTTCTTTCCCAAGGTGCGGTTCCGGGGGTCGTACGGCAGCACGTCCGTGCTCAGCGGCACGGTCCAGCGGCCCGACCCGGAGGGCACGGGGGAGACGGTGTTCGACTCGTACGCCCCCTACGTCCTGTACCGGGTGGTGGACCCGGCCACCGGCACGCCGGTCCCGTACGGGTCGGAAGGAGCCGTGGTGATGAACTACCTCACCGAGTACGGCCTGGTGCCCAACAGTCTGGAGCGGGACCTGGCCACACGGGTCCCCAGCCCCACGGGCGCCGGGGACGCCCTGCGGAACATCCATCCCGTCGCCGAGGTGGACGGCCAGAAGATGATCGAGGGCGTCTACTAGGGACGCCTCCCGACTGCGGAGAGGAACAGAACCGATGGCGCACACGCCCACGGTCCCTCACCTCGAGATCGACGGAACGGGCCTGTCGCCCCGCGCCGTCGCTGCGGTCGCGCGCCGTGACGACCGCGGGACACGGGTGGTGCTGAGCGAAGCGGCCCTCAAACGGATGCACGCCTCCGTCGGCCTCAAGGAGACACTGCTCGCACAGGAGATCCCCATCTACGCCGTGACCACGGGGTTCGGGGACAGCTGTGTCCGGCAGATCTCGCCGGACAAGGCCCACGAACTCCAGCGCAACCTGGTGCGGTACCACCTCAACGGCGTAGGTCCGGCCGCCGTGCCGGCCGTCGCCCGGGCGGCGATGCTCATCAGGGCCAACGCGCTGGCCAGGGGAGTCTCGGCGATCCGGCCGGAGGCGGTGTCGACGCTCCTGGAGTGCCTGGAACGGGACATCCTGCCCCTGATCCCCGAACGCGGCTCGGTCGGCGCCAGCGGCGACCTCGTCCCCCTGTGCTACCTGGCCGCGACACTGATCGGCGAGGGACAGGTCCTGCACCGCGGCACCGTACGACCGGCGCTCGACGCCCTGCGCGACGAAGGCGTGGAACCGTTGCGGCTCGCGCCCAAGGAGGGCATCGCGCTGGTCAACGGGACCGCCTTCGCCACCGCCTACGCCGTCCTGGCCGCCGCGGACGCCCGGGAGCTGGCCTTCACCGCCGAACTCGCGACGGCCATGACGCTGGAAGCGCTGCACGGAAACGCGTCCGCACTGCACCCCTTCATCCACGACAACAAACCCCACCCCGGCCAGGTCCGGGCCGCCGAAACCGTCCGCACCCTGCTGACCGGATCGCGGCTGGCCACGTCCTTCGACGACATCCTCATGCGCCGCCGCAGACTGGACGGCCGCAGCTACCTCCAGCTCAACGAGCGCATCCAGGACAAGTACTCGGTGCGCTGCGCCCCCCAGATCATCGGAATCGTCCACGACACGCTCGACTGGGCGGACGACTGGCTCGGCACCGAGATCAACTCCGCCAGTGACAACCCTCTCTTCGACGTCGAGGACTCGGGCCTCCACCTCGGCGGCAACTTCTACGCCGGCCACGTCGGGCAGGCCATGGACAGTCTGAAGACCGCCGTGGCCAATCTCGCCAACCTGCTCGACCGTCAGCTGGCCCTCGTGGTGGACGAGAAGTTCAACGAGGGGCTGCCGCCCAACCTCGTGGTGGCGCGCCGTGCCGACGACCCCGAGGCGGGCCTGCACCATGGGTTCAAGGGCATGCAGATAGCGGCCTCGGCCGTCACCGCAGAGGCTCTCAAACAGACCGGGCCGGTGTCGGTGTTCTCGCGCTCGACCGAGTCGCACAACCAGGACATCGTCAGCATGGGCACGATTTCGGCGCGTGACGCGCGCACCGTCAACGGCCTGGTCCGCGAAGTGGCGGCCATCCACCTGCTCGCCCTGGCCCAGGCGGTCGAACTGCGCGGCGTCGACCGGGCGTCACCGGCCGTCCGGGCGGTGCACACGCTGATCAGGGAGCACAGCGCCTTCGTCTCCCACGACCGCCGGCTGGACGGGGACATCGCGGCGGTGAGCCGCCTGATCGAGACGGGGGCCCTGCGGCGCGCCGCGGGGTTCGCCGACGACGACCCTCTCCGAGACGACCGCAGCACCGCGCCGGGCGGTGCCTGACCCAGGAGATTTCACATGACCAAGCGTAGGTTCGCCCTCCTCGGTGCCGTCGGCACCGCCGTACTGGCCCTCGGGGCGTCCTGTGTGCTCACCGTTCCCGCGCGGGCCACGTCCGGCAGGACCATCGACCTGGCCATAGGCAACGACGGCGTCGTGCAGACCGACGTGGGCACCCGCGGACTGAGCGTCGGAGACGAGTTCGTCTACGCCGACAAGCTGTTCCGCGACGGCAAGCAGGTCGGCGAGGACGGCAGTTCCTGCCAGGTGACCAAGCTGGACGGCGCGAAGATCACCACCAACTGCGTCCTGTCCGTGCGGCTGCCGGACGGACAGCTCACCGCCCAGTCCCTGTGGACCAAGGGCAGCGACACGGTACGGATGGCCGTCACCGGCGGCACCGGCGCCTACCGCGGTGCCACCGGCGAACTGACCTGCAACGACATCCAGACCCCGCACGAGACCTACCACATCGTGCTGGACAGGTGAGCGTCATCGCGGCGCCGCCGGCGTCACCGCCCGGGCCGCTCGGAGTACGCCGCTTCCCTGGGGCTGGCCATGTCCAGCAGCAGCATGGCGTCGTGGTCCGGGGTGCCGGGCATCGCCTGGTAGGTGACGAGACGCTGGCCGTTTGTACGGAAGATCGCCATCACCTCGAAGTGCAGGCACATCGCCCCGACCTCCGGATGCTGGAAGTGCTTCTCGCCGCCGCTTCGCGCCTGGACGTCGTAGCGCTCCCACAGGCGCGCGAACTCCGGGCTCTTGACGACCAGTTCGCCCACCAGCTGGGCCAGCTCCGGCATGTCCGGGTCGGCACCCGCCATCGCCCGCAGATGGGCGGCACTGTGCGCCGCCATCCGCTCCCAGTCGCGGTACAGCTTGCGCCCCATGGGGTGCAGGAACATGTAACGGGTGATGTTGCGGCGCTCCGGCGGCCAGTCGGTGATGCCGGGGAAGAGGCGCAGCCCCGGCCGGTTGGCGGCCAGCAGACCGTTGACGCGGCTCACGACGTACGCCGGTGCCGGGCGCAGCGTCTCCAGCAGAACGCGGACCGACTCCCGCACGGTGTGCACCGGGTCGGGGGACGGCGCCGGAGCCTGCCCCGCCGCGAGCGCCACCAGCTCGTGCAGCCGTTGCAACGCGTCACCGGACAGCCGCAGCGCCTCGCCGAGCGCGGTGACGACGGCGGGCGACGGCCGTGTCTCACGGCCACGCTCCAGTCGCGTGTAGTAGTCGACGCTGACCCCGGCCAGCGTCGCCAGCTCCTCGCGGCGCAGTCCCGGAGTACGGCGGATGCCGGTACCCGCCGGCAGTCCCACGTCCTCCGGCCGGACCTGGCCCCGCCGGGCGCGCAGAAAGCGTCCTAACTCCGTGCCTTCACTCATCCCCCCATTGTCCCAAACGGTCCCGCCGCGAGGGGGGCCGTGTCACAGCCAGGAACACCGTTCCCCCGCACAGCGCGGTCTGCCGGGGGCCGCACGGGCCGGGAAAGCTGTGGTTCACCTGTTTGTTTCCGTCCTTCAGCCGTACGGCGCCGACTCCTGCTCCCGCAGGGCGGCGCAGTGAGGAGCAGTGCACGATGAGCTTGACGCGATCCGGGGAAGGCGCCGGACCGGCCAGCGGTGAGCGGGTCCCGAGCGGCCCGGATGCGACCGGTTCCACCACCGCGGCTCTCGTGGCCGCCGTCCTCGGCTTCTTCGTGATCACACTCGACGTCTCCGGCGTCAATGTGGCGCTCCCCGCCGTGGGAGACGACCTCGGTGGGTCCCTGTCGGGCCTGCAGTGGGTCGCCGACAGCTACACCCTGATGTTCGCGGCGCTGATGCTCTCCGCGGGCGCGCTGTCGGACGCGGTGGGCGCGCGCCGCGCGTACGGCTGGGGGCTCGCCGTCTTCACCCTCGCCTCGCTGGCCTGCGGTGTGGCGCCGACGCTCGGGGCGCTGACGGCGGCGCGCGTGGTGCAGGGGAGCGCGGCCGCCGTCATGGTGCCCACGTCGCTCGCCCTGATCCGCCAGGCGTTCCCCGACCCGCAGGCGCGGGCGCGCGGCATCGCCCTGTGGACGGTGGGCGGCGCGATCGCCATCGCCGCGGGGCCCCTCCTGGGCGGACTGCTCACCACCGAGTGGAGCTGGCGTGCGGTGTTCTTCCTGAATGTGCCCGCCGGGATCGCCGGGTTCCTGATCCTGCTGCGGGCCGCGCCCTCCCCCCGGCACCCGGCCGTGTTCGACCCGCCGGGGCAGCTGACGGCGGTGGTGACGCTGGCCGCGCTGACCTTCGCCGTGATCGAGGGCGGTCACGACGGGCTCACCGGCACCGTCCTTGCCGCGGCCGGAACCGCCGTGCTGGCCGCAGCGGGCTTCGTCGCCGTGGAGGCACGGCGGCGCACCCCCATGCTGCCGCTGGAGCTGTTCCGGCAGCGCGGCGTCAGCGTGCCGGTCGTCGCGGGCTTCGCCTGCAACGCCGCCTTCTACGGTGGAGTGTTCGTGCTGAGCCTGTTCTTCCAGGAGCAGCGGGGGCAGTCGGCGTTCTCGGCCGGGCTGATGTTCGTCCCGATGGCCGTGATCACCGCCCATTTCAACTACTTCTCCCCACGCGCCGTCGACCGCTACGGCCCGCGCGCGGTGATCGTCGCGGGGCTGCTGGTCGGCATGGCCGGCTGCTGCGGCCTGGCCGCCATCGGCGCGGGCACACCGTGGTGGCTGATCGCCCTGCCCATGGTGCCGCTGGGCATCGGGGGCTCTCTCGCCATGCCGGCGCTGACCTCCCTGATGCTCGACAGCGTCGCCGCCGAACGGGCCGGCACGGCGGCGGCGCTGCTCAACACCAGCCGCCAGACGGGCGGAGCGCTCAGCATCGCCGTCTTCGGTGCGCTCCTCGCCGGGGACTTCATGCCCGGCATGCGGGAGAGTCTGCTGCTGGCCGCCGCCCTGCTGGCGGCCAACGCGCTCGGCGCTGCCCTGCTGCTGCCGCGTCGATGAGCCGACGGCGGTGCGGCCCCGGTGAACACGGCCGCACCGCCGCCCCTTCGCCCCTCGGACGGGCGGTGCCACATATCCCGGCGCCGGCGCCCACGGCTCGCCGTGCGGGCCTCGGGCCTCCCCGGCGGACGGCCCACACCGCAGCAACGGGCCGGCGGCCGACCACGTGGACATGCCGGCACCGACCGGACCGACAGCCGATGCGGCGCTCAGCGGATCACGAGATGCCGTAGGTACGAGCGGACGTTGCGGCGGGTCTCGGCCACGCTGTCGCCGCCGAACTTCTCCGCCACCGCGTCCGCGAGGACGAGCGCCACCATCGCCTCGGCGACGATCCCGGCGGCCGGAACCGCGGAGACGTCGGAGCGCTGGTGGTGGGCCTGCGTGGCCTCGCCGGTGGTGACGTCCACCGTCTGCAGGGCGCGCGGCACCGTCGCGATCGGCTTCATCGCGGCCCGCACCCGCAGCAGCTCACCCGTGGTCAGACCGCCCTCGGTGCCGCCGGCGCGGCCGGAGACCCGGCGGATGCCCTCGGGCGTGTTCACGATCTCGTCGTGCGCCTTCGAACCCGGCACCCGGGCCAGCTCGAAGCCGTCACCGACCTCCACACCCTTGATCGCCTGGATGCCCATGAGCGCGCCGGCCAGCCGGGCGTCCAGCCGGCGGTCCCAGTGCACGTGCGAGCCCAGGCCCACCGGCACCCCGTAGGCCAGCACCTCCACCACACCGCCGAGCGTGTCGCCGTCCTTGTGGGCCTGGTCGACCTC